>CAVTEM010000012.1:0-530445 GCA_963733845.1 uncultured Actinomycetes bacterium | reverse complement strand
GAAGGGCGAGATCATCGAGCGCCCCATCCAGGCCAACTTCATGGAAGGCCTGTCGGTGCTCGAGTACTTCATCTCGACCCACGGCGCCCGCAAGGGCCTCGCCGACACGGCGCTGCGCACCGCCGACTCGGGCTACCTGACGCGCCGTCTGGTCGACGTCGCGCAGGACGTGATCATCCGTGAGGAGGATTGCGGAACCGACGCCTCGATCGAGCTCAAGCTCCAGCTGGCTGACGGCGTCAACACGAGCGTCCTCGGGCGCCGGCTGGCGGCGGACGTCTACAAGCCGCTCTCGTCCGGCAAGCCGGGCAAGACGAAGGTGGGGGACAAGGGCGCTCTGGTCACGAAGGCGGTGCTCGCCGAGCTCGTCAGCGGGCTGGAGGAGACGATCGACACCGCCACGGTGCCGGTCCGCTCGGTGCTCAAGTGCCGCAGCGACTATGGCGTGTGCCGGGCGTGTTACGGCGTCTTCCTCGCCACCGGCGAGGTGTGCGAGATCGGCGATGCGGTCGGGATCATCGCCGCGCAGTCGATCGGCGAGCCGGGCACCCAGCTGACGATGCGTACGTTCCACACCGGCGGCGTCGCCGGCGCAGACATCACGCACGGTCTTCCGCGTGTGGTCGAGATCTTCGAGGCACGGAACCCGAAGGGCGCGGCGCAGCTGGCTGCGGTCGGCGGCAAGGTGCACGTCGAGCACACCGAGCGCGGCCCGAAGGTGACGGTGTTCCCGGAGGGCGTCGACGAGGAGGGCGAGCCGCTGCCCGAGAAGGAGTACCAGCTCCCGCGGCGGACACGGCTGCTGGTCGAGAAGGGCGGCACGGTCGAATCCGGAGATCCTCTGCACGAGGGCTCGCTGGCCCCGGCCGAGCTTCTGGAGCTCCATCACCAGGGCGGCAAGGGCTCGACCCCGACGGAGCTCTACCTCGTCGCCGAGGTGCAGCGCGTCTACAAGTCGCAGGGCGTCGACATCCACGACAAGCACATCGAGCTGATCGTGCGCCAGATGCTCAAAAAGGTCCGCGTCGACAACGCGGGTGACACCGAGCTTCTGCCCGGCCAGCTGGTCGACCGCTTCATGCTCGAGCGCGAGAACGCGCGGGTCACGAGCCAGAAGAAGGGCGAGCCCGCCACGTTCGAGCCGGTGATCCTCGGGATCACGAAGGCCTCGCTGGCGACGGAGTCGTTCCTGTCGGCGGCTTCCTTCCAGGAGACGACGAAGGTGCTCACCGACGCCTCGATCGAGGGCAAGGTCGACAACCTGCTGGGGCTGAAGGAGAACGTGATCATCGGGAAGCTGATCCCGGCGGCCACGGGCCTGAAGCGCTACCGCGGGATCGAGATCAAGCCGTCGGACAAGGTCCCGCGCGAGAGCTACGAGCGCGAGACGCTGCTGGCGGCGCTGCAGGAGATCGGAGCGGACGGCGGCGACGGCGCATCCATCGCCGGCATCTCGCTCGACTTCGGCGGCCAGCCGGGCACGACCGACGGCGGCAACGGCCACGAGTCGACCGAGGCGACCGAGACCCCCGAGGTCGACTCGCCGTCCGACGAGTCGTAACCGACTAGCGCAAAAGCGTGACTCGCGAGGCCGGGCGATGCGCCCGGCCTCGCGCGTTTCAACCCCAAGCCGATCGCGTAGCCTCATTGCACGATGGCCAATGGGCTCCTCGAGGAGATCGCGCTCGCAGGCCTTGAGCACCTGGATCCCGCGTACGTAGCAGGCTACGACCGGAAAGCTGGCCTCGATCCAGGCGGAGATCTCGACGAGCTTCGGGAGCGTGGACTCGGCCCTTCGAGCACGCTGATCGACTTCGGCGCCGGAACGGGCACCTTCGCGGTCGCTGCCGCCGCAGTCTGTAAGCGCGTCATCGCAGTCGACGTCTCAGAGCCGATGCTGGAGTCGATACGCGCCAAGGTGGCCGCGCTCGGGATCACGAACGTCGAGTGCGTGCAGGCTGGGTTCCTGAGCTACCAGCACGACGGTGCCGTTGTGGATCTCGTCTACACGAGGAACGCGCTCCATCACCTGCCGGACTTCTGCAAGGGCATTGCGCTCACTCGGATAGCTGCCCTGCTCAACCCCGGCGGGATACTGCGCCTGCGGGACCTCGTCTTTTCGTTTCCGCTGTCCGAGGCGGAGGCCGGTATCGCAAACTGGCTGGACGCCTCAGCCGCCGAACGCCCGGAGGACGGCTGGACCCGGCCCGAGCTCGAGACCCACTTGCGAGACGAATACAGCACCTTCACTTGGCTGCTCGAACCGATGATCGAGCAAGCCGGGTTCGAGATCGTTGCGGCCGACTACGGATCGGTGGGCGTGCACGCCGACTACACCTGCATGAAGCAACGCAAGCCCTGACCCCCGGACCGGCTCGCGGCGCGCTATTCGGGCAAAAGCCGGCCCCGCGCCGTTCAGGGCTAGCTTCGGACGGTCTCCCGTGCCGCGACGGGCTCCGGTTCTCGCCGCGGGAGGTTGGCGTGGAGCCGCTCGTCGAGCAGCTCCGCCGCCGGCTCGCGGCGCGGTCACCGGGGCGTTCAGGATCCGGGCCCGGCGCCGTTCGCCTCAGCGCCTCGGCCGCGAAATAGCTGCCGACGACGAAGACGGCCGCGAACGCCTGCGCGCCGAGACCCTCCCAGGTCGGATGGACGCCGAACCAGAGGCCGGCCCAGTAGGGGACGGTCAGGCCCTCGACGGGAGAGACCGGCGCCCAGCCGACGACCTGCATCGTCTGCACGGTCTTGCCGACGAGCACGGCGAGGACGGCCGTGATCAGCACACCGGTCGCGATCAGCATTTTCTTGTGCGGCAGCTTCCGCTCGAGCGCGACGACGAGGACGCCGACGGCGAGAGTCGCGGCGAGTCCTATCGCCACGCCTTCCATCACGGTGGCCACGCCCGCCTCGAGCGTCAGCGCCTGCAGGAAGAGCACGGTCTCGAAGCCCTCTCGATAGACGCTGGTGAACCCGAGCAGAGCGAGGCCGGCGACCTGAGCGAAGGTGAGGGCCCCGACCGCCCCTCCGGCGAGGACGCGGCGCTTTCGGCCGTGGAGCTCCTGCAGGTGCTCCTGCCAGTAGACCCGGTGGTAGAACCAGTTGAGGATCAGCAGCAGCACCCCGATCGCGACGAGCGAGACCACCGCCTCGAGCCGTTCGCCGTAGCGGGCGAGCGACGTGAGCACGGTCTCCGCGATCACCCACGTGATCGCGCTGGCAGCGAGTGCGAGAACCACCCCGGCCCACAGGGGTCGGCGCTGGCGGCGCTGGACGCCGACCATGCCCGCCATCAGCGCGGCGAGGATCAGGACGGCCTCGAGGCCCTCGCGGAAGACGATCACGGCGCTGTTCGAGACGACGGCGAAGCGCGAGCCCGCGCCTTCGCCGATGCGTCGCCTGGGACTCCTCGAGCCGCGCGTCGAGCCGGCCGCGAATGGCGCCGAGCTCCTCGGCCGTCGCCTTGCGTTTGAGCGCCTGCACGAGCCCGGGACTGCCGTCCGCGCCGTACCAGAACAGCCCTTCGACGTCCTGGAAGAGACCCGGCGCGAGCCCGCGAAGCCGCTGCTCGGGACCGAGCTCGAAGACGCCGTACGCCTCCAGGCGCGCGGACTCCGCGCGGCCCCACTCGCCCGCGCCGGCCGCGGCCTCGAGCCGGTCGAGCGCGGCCGCGATCACGTCGAAGTCCGCGCTCTCGGCCGCCTCCTTCCAGCGCTTCGGGAAGACTCGGTCGACGAGCGCGAGGGACTCGTCGGCCGCGCTCTCGATTCTCCGGCGGGCGCGACGCGCTCGGCGCCGCGGCCGGCACGCCCGAGGTCGCGGCCGAGCTGCGTCAGCAGCACTCCGATCCTGCGTCGTGGCAGCCTCGTCGCGCTCGACGCAAGGCGGGCTCGAGGTCGCGGAACGCGGACTCGGCCCCGTCCCTGAACGTGATCGCCTCCTGGATCTCGAAGCCGAGCGTGACCCGGTCGCCCTCGACGCCGCGGTCGTATTCGATCGGCACCAGCTCGAGGAAGCGCAGCAGCTGTCCGGCCCGGTGCAGCTGCTCCTCCTCCGCCAGCGGCACCGCGCGGTAGCCCGAAAGCAGCTCCCGCAGACGCGCGAGACGGAGGGCCGCCTGCCGGTCGCTGCCGCCGAGCGCGGCGGCCGAGAGCGCCGCGGCTGCCCGCGAGACCGCTGTGGCCCCGGCCCTGCCGCGCTGAGCGCGGAACGGGCCCTCGACGAGGCGCCACAGGCCCTCGGCGCGCGCGGCCATCGCGGCGCGCCGGACGGCGTAGCCCACCTGGTGCGCCTCGAGCGTCTCGTCGAGCGCAGTCGCGCAGGCGCGCGTCGTACGTGTCGAGCAGGTCGCGCCGAACGACCGCGACAGCCTGAGCGGGGGGCGTGCGGCCGGCGGCCAAGTCGTCGAGGGCGACGGTCGCGTCGACGCCCGCGCGCGAGAAGCGTGTGGGTGGCCGGAACTCGCGGACGAGCAGCCACGCACGTGCGCCCTTGACGTCGCCGGCTCGAACCGCCTTCAGCGTCTCCGCGAACGACGCCCGCAGGACCGCCGTCCACGCCGCGGCCTTGGCGGCCGCGAAAGCTCGATCGTCCCCCGCTGCTGCCGCGCGCCTCGCGCGCGCGAGTGGACCCGTTGCGGCAGCCGGAGCGCCGGCGCGTGCGGAGTCGACCAGGCCGGCGGCTTCGGCGCGGTCGCCGAGCACGAGCGCCGATTCGGCGTCGGCGAGCGCGAGCCTCAGCCGGTCGGCAGAGGACGACGGGCTCGCCGCTTGCGCCGCGCCCGCCCACGCGAGCACGGCGACAGCCAGGGTTGCCGCGAGCCGCGCCACCGCTACTGGACGATCTTCACCTTCAGCCTCGCCGCCGACTGAGTGACCTGGCCGGCGATGGCGGCCGCGCGCTCCTGCGCCTGGCGCCCGAGGATGTCGGCCTGCTCGGGCTTGAACCGCCGGCCCGACCGCTCCTGCCGCTGCAGCTTCCCGACGAAGGCGGTGAGGCTGTTCAGCTCCTGGGCGGTCTGCGTGCTCTGCGCGCGGTCGACTCTGGAGATCGCGGGCGCGATGCCGCGGTAGATCACCTGCAGGCCGGTGAGGATGTCGTGGATGTCCGAGAGCCTCGAGACGACGTTGAAGGCGTCGCCCTGGGCCCGCGAGCCGAGCACGAAGCGCGAGACCTTCCACTGCCCGAAGTACTCGTTCATCGTCGGCACCATCACCACGACCGAGGTGAAGGTGTCCGAGGCGCTCGGCGTCCAGCGCTTCGACGCGGTGTTCAGCCGGCGCGCGTACAGGTCGAACGCCTCCGCGGTGCCCTCGAACGCGATCGCGTCCGGGAGCAGCTCGCCGAACTCGACGCGCCCGTCCCCGTCCAGGTCGACCTTGGCCTTGCGGAACGCGGGACGCGTCCCCCACAGCATGCCCTCGGTCAGGTTGAAGAAGTTGCCGGGCTTGCGCAGCACGCGGCCGTCGGACAGGCGGATGTCGAACGGGACGGCGCTCGCGGGATCCTCCCGCGCGCTCGAGCCCGCGTCGAGGATCACGTCGTAGCGCGCCAGCGAGGGCGTGCCGGCGACGATGCCCTCGACCCGCTCGTAGTAGGGGTTGCCGCGGATCCACGCGGACTTGGCCTGCGAGAGGGTGCGCCTGACCTCGGCGCGCTTCGTGCGCCACAGCTCGGCGTAGTCGTAGCCCGCCGAGGCCGCGAGCGCGTCGTAGCGCCGCGCTTCCGCTGCGAAGCTCTTCGTGAACCCGGTGAGCCGCGCTGTGTGCTTGAGCAGGTATTGCTTGACCGGCGCCAGTTGGAGCCCCTCCGGGGGTGCCGCGGCGGCGGGCGTCGCGAACGGGAGCGCGACTGCCAAGGCGCAGGTCATGACGACGAGACGTACGGGCAAGACGGGATCCCCCTCTTTCGGTGTTCCTTACAGAGCGTGTAAGGCTGACCTTACACACTCCAGCGCGCAGGATAGGAGCGGGATCCGTCTGTCAGGCGGAGGCTGTCGCCGGCCGCCACGGCGCGGCCCTTGCCCGCTTCCTTGGCGCCGTAGAGGGCGTCGTCCGCACGCTCGAAGAACGCGCGCGAGTCGTCGCCCTGCGCGAGCTCGGCCACTCCCGCCGAGAGGCGGATCCGACTGGCGTCGCCGATCGGGCGCTGCTCGAGCGCCTGCTGCAGGCGGGTGTAGAGCTGCTCGGCCTCCGGCATCCCCGACTCGGGGAGGATGACCGCGAACTCGTCGCCCCCGACCCGGCAGGCGATGTCGGCCGTGCGGACGACGGAGCGGACGACGTCGGCCACGTCCGCGAGTACCGCGTCGCCCGCGAGGTGGCCGATGCGGTCGTTGATCGCCTTGAAGTCGTCGAGGTCGAAGACGATCAGCGACAGCTGGCGGCCATACCGATGGGCGCGCGCGACCTCGCGCGCGAGCGTGTCATGGAAGTAGCGCCGGTTGTGCAGGGCTGTCAACGCGTCGAGGTCGGCGAGCTGGCGCGCCTCCCGGAAACGGCGCGCGTTCTCGATTGCCGGTCCTGCCCGCTCGGCGAGCTGCTCGAGCTCCATCCGGTCCTCCGCGCTGAAGGTCCGTCCAGTCGAGCGCGTGAAGACCGTGAGCATCCCGATCGTCCCGGCCTCCGCCCGGCAGCGGCACCGCGAGACCGGCCCGGACCGGCTCGCCCGTGTGCGACTCGACGTCGCCGTTCGTCGCTTCGGGGTATTCGTAGGAGATCGCGACGGAGCGGATCTGCCTACCGTCGGGCGGGCCCGCGAGCGCCTGGCGCTCGGCCTCCTCGGTCGACAGGCCGAGCGTAGCGACGATCGGCTTCCCCGCACCGCCGCCCCCGGCGACCGTCACGAGCGCGGCGTCGGCGCCGGGGGTGGCCCCGGCCGCTTCGAGCACGCGCGTGAGGACCTCGTCGAGGTCGATCGAGCCTGCCAGCTCGCCGAAGTTCTTTCCGCGTCGCTCGCTCTCCTGCGAGCGCTCGAGCGCCTGGGTCAGCTCGCGGAACAGGCCGTCCATCCGCGTGTTGAGCTCGCGGACGGCGAGCGCCAGCTCACCGGTGCCCTCGGGCTCGGAGGCCGGCGCGCCGCGCCGCGCCACGAGCAGGATCACCAGCACGACTCCGAGCGTGACGAGGACCGCGCCCAGCGCGACGAGCGCGGTGGTCACCGCCGCATTCCGCGTTCGTGATCGGTCGGTCGAAACATGGAGCTCACCCTAGGCTGCCGCATCGCCTGGGTCGCCAGGCCGCCAGGCCCTCACTGTAGATGCTCTGGTGAGCGCTGTATATACCTTGAAAGCGGGAAAAGGGCCGGAAACCCGCGCGCACAGCCATTTGACGCCCTGTCAGCCTTTGCTACCCTTCGTCGTCCGGTTGGCTGGGCCGGACGGCCCGCCAACCTTTCTTGTGCCCACGCACGACCACGGGAGTCCATGCCGACTGTCAATCAACTTGTGAGGAAAGGCCGCGTCTCGCCCAAGGCGAAGACGAAGACGCCTGCCCTCCGCGGCGCCCCGCAGAAGCGGGGTGTGTGCACGCGCGTGTACACGCATACGCCCAAGAAGCCGAACTCCGCGCTGCGCAAGGTCGCGCGCGTCCGGCTCACCAACGGCATGGAGGTCACGACCTACATCCCGGGCGAGGGCCACAACCTGCAGGAGCACTCGGTCGTGCTCGTCCGCGGCGGCCGCGTCAAGGACCTTCCGGGCGTGCGCTACAAGGTGATCCGCGCCGCGCTCGACACCGCCGGCGTCGGCGACCGCCGCCAGGGCCGCTCCAAGTACGGCGCCAAGAAGGCCGCTCCTGATGCCACGCCGTGCAGAGATCCAGGTCCGCGAGCTCGCTCCGGACCCCGTGTACAACTCGCGCCTGGTCACGCAGGTGATCAACAAGGTGATGCTGGACGGCAAGAAGTCCACCGCCGAGAAGATCGTCTACGACGCCCTCGACCGCGTCGGCGCCAAGACGGGCAAGCCGCCGCTCGAGGTGCTCGAGCAGGCGGTCAAGACCGTGACGCCGGTCCTCGAGGTGCGCTCCCGCCGCGTCGGCGGCGCGAACTACCAGGTACCCGTCGAGGTCCCGCAGCGCCGCGCGCGCACGCTCGCCGTGCGCTGGCTCGTCCAGTTCGCGCGCGACCGCCGCGAGAAGCACATGGAGGAGAAGCTGGCGAACGAGCTCCTCGACGCGCTCAACCAGCAGGGCGGCGCGTTCAAGAAGAAGGACGACATCTACCGGATGGCGCAGGCCAACAAGGCCTTCGCGCACTACAGGTGGTAGCCGCCGTGTCGACGACAGCAACCAAGACCGAGCAGGCACTCGACCGCGTCCGGAACATCGGGATCATGGCCCACATCGACGCGGGCAAGACCACGACGACCGAGCGGATCCTCTACTACACCGGCCGCACTCACAAGATGGGCGAGGTTCACGAGGGCGCCGCGACGATGGACTGGATGGAGCAGGAGCAGGAGCGCGGCATCACGATCACGTCTGCTGCCACGACGGCGTTCTGGCGCGACTTCCGCATCAACATCATCGATACGCCCGGGCACGTGGACTTTACGGTCGAGGTGGAGCGCAGCCTCCGCGTCCTCGACGGCGCGATCGCCGTCTTCGACTCGGTCGCCGGCGTCGAGCCGCAGTCCGAGACGGTCTGGCGCCAGGCCGACCACTACTCCGTGCCGCGCATCGCGTTCATGAACAAGATGGACCGCGTCGGCGCCGACTTCTTCGCCTCCGTCCAGACGATGGTCGACCGCCTCGGCGCGCGCCCGGTGCCGGTGCAGCTGCCGATCGGCCGCGAGGACAAGTTCCGCGGCGTCGTCGACCTGATCGAGATGAATGCGATCGAGTACACCGACGACCTCGGGCAGAGCTTCGAGGTCGGCGAGATCCCGGCCGAGCTGGTCGAGCAGGCCCAGGAGTACCACCACCAGCTGATCGACGCGGTCGCCGACCACGACGACGAGCTGATGGAGACCTACCTCGAGGACGAGACGCAAGGTCACGCCCGAGATGCTGAAGCGCGCGCTCCGCGCCGCGACGCTCGACATCTCGGTCACGCCGGTCCTGCTCGGCTCCGCCTTCAAGAACAAGGGCGTGCAGCCGCTGCTCGACGCCGTGATCGACTTCCTGCCGAGCCCGCTCGACGTCCCGGCCGTGCACGGGATCGACCCGCGCACCGAGCACGAGCTCTCGCGCCGCCCTGCGCTCGACGAGCCCTTCAGCGCGCTCGCCTTCAAGGTCATGTCCGATCCGTACGTCGGCAAGCTCACGTACTTCCGCGTCTACTCGGGCCAGATCAAGGCCGGGGACCGCGTCCTCAACACGACGACCGGCAAGACCGAGCGGATCGGCCGCATCCTCCAGATGCACGCGAACCACCGGGAGGAGCGCGAGAGCATCGGCGCCGGCGAGATCGCCGCGGGCGTCGGGCTCAAGCAGACGACGACCGGCGACACGCTCGCGATCGACACGGCGCCGATCGTGCTCGAGTCGATGACCTTCCCGGACCCGGTGATCTCGGTCGCGGTCGAGCCGAAGACGAAGGGCGACCAGGACAAGCTCGGCAGCGGCCTCCAGCGTCTGTCCGAGGAGGATCCGACCTTCCGCGTCCGCACGGACGACGAGACCGGGCAGACGCTCATCTCGGGGATGGGCGAGCTGCACCTCGAGATCATCGTCGACCGCCTCAAGCGCGAGTTCAGCGTCGACGCGAACGTCGGCCGGCCGCAGGTCGCCTACCGCGAGACGATCTCGCAAGCCCGTCCAGAAGATCGAGGGCCGCTTCGTGCGCCAGACCGGCGGCCGCGGCCAGTACGGCCACGCCGTGATCGACGTCGAGCCGCCGAGCCCGGCGAGGGCTACGAGTTCCTCGACAAGATCGTCGGCGGCAAGGTCCCGCGCGAGTACATCCCGGCCGTCGACCTGGGCATCCAGGAGGCGATGGAGTCGGGCATCCTCGCCGGCTACCCGGTCGTCGACGTCCGCGTCGTCGCTCGTCGACGGCTCGTACCACGACGTCGACTCGAGCGAGATGGCCTTCAAGGTCGCCGGCTCGATGGCCTGGAAAGAGGCGATGAAGCGGGCCAAGCCGAAGCTGCTCGAGCCCGTGATGGCGGTCGAGGTCGTGACGCCCGAGGAGTACCTCGGCGACGTCATGGGCGACCTCAACTCGCGCCGCGGCCGGATCGAGAACCTCGAGCCGCGCGGCAACGCCCAGACGATCCGCGCGCACGTCCCGCTCGCAGAGATGTTCGGATACGCAACCGACCTGCGTTCGACGACGCAGGGCCGGGCCACGTTCACCATGCAATTCGATCGCTACGAGGAAGTCCCTCAGACGATCGCCGGCGAGCTCGTCGACGCCGAGAACACGTAAGGAGACCCGGAGGAGAGAATGGCCAAGCAGAAGTTCGAGCGCAGCAAGCCGCACGTCAACGTCGGCACGATCGGTCACATCGACCACGGCAAGACGACCCTGACCGCAGCGATCACGAAGGTGCTCGCGGAGCAGGGCACGAACACGTCCATTCGCGACTTCGCGTCGATCGACAACGCTCCCGAGGAGCGCCAGCGCGGCATCACCATCAACACCGCGCACGTCGAGTACGAGACCGCGAACCGGCACTACGCGCACGTGGACTGCCCCGGTCACGCCGACTACATCAAGAACATGATCACGGGCGCCGCCCAGATGGACGGCGCGATCCTCGTGGTCTCCGCGGCCGACGGCCCGATGCCGCAGACCCGCGAGCACATCCTGCTCGCCCGCCAGGTCGAGGTGCCGGCGATCGTCGTCGCGCTCAACAAGGCCGACATGGTCGACGACCCCGAGCTGATGGAGCTCGTCGAGATGGAGGTCCGCGAGCTGCTGTCGAAGTACGAGTTCCCGGGCGACGACATTCCCGTCATCCAGGTCTCGGCGCTGAAGGCGCTCGAGGGCGACGAGGAGTGGACGCCCAAGATCCTCGAGCTGATGGAGGCCGTCGACTCGTACATCCCCGAGCCGGAGCGCGACGTCGACAAGCCCTTCCTGATGCCGATCGAGGACGTCTTCACGATCACGGGCCGCGGCACCGTCGTGACCGGCCGGATCGAGCAGGGCAAGATCGAGTCGGGCAACGAGGTCGAGATCGTCGGCATCCACGAGAAGGTGGAGAAGACGGTCGTGACCGGGCTCGAGATGTTCCAGAAGACGCTCGACTACGCCCAGGCCGGCGACAACGCGGGCGCGCTGCTTCGCGGCATCAAGCGCGAGGACGTCGAGCGCGGCCAGGTGCTCGCCAAGCCGGGCTCGATCACCCCGCACACGCACTTCAAGGCCGAGGTGTACGTGCTCTCGAAGGACGAGGGCGGTCGCCACACGCCGTTCTTCAACGGCTACCGGCCGCAGTTCTACTTCCGGACGACGGACGTGACCGGCTCGATCAAGCTGCCCGAGGGCCAGGAGATGGTCATGCCCGGCGACAACACGAACATGGAGATCGAGCTGATCCAGCCGATCGCCATGGACGACGGGCTCCGCTTCGCGATCCGCGAGGGCGGCCGCACCGTCGGCGCCGGCGTCGTCACCGAGATCCTCAAGTAGTGGGAGTGCCGGTGCGCTTGAGCAGACAACAACCTCGTGCACGTCTAGCTGGGGGCCGTAGGCCGCCGTGGCACAGCAGAAAATCCGTATCCGCCTCAAGGGGTACGACCACACCCAGCTCGACCGGTCTGCCTCGCAGATCGTCGAGACTGCTCAGCGCACCGGCGCGACCATCACCGGTCCCGTGCCGCTGCCGACGGAGAAGAACGTCTACACCGTGATCCGGAGTCCGTTCAAGGACAAGGACTCGCGTGAGCACTTCGAGATCCGGACGCACAAGCGGCTGATCGACATCCACAGCCCGACGCCGAAGACGGTCGACTCGCTGATGCGGCTCGACCTCCCGGCCGGGGTCGACATCGAGATCAAGCTCTAGGACTGACGTGAAAGGCATCCTCGGAAAGAAGCTGGGCATGACCCAGATCTTCGACCCGGAGACGGGCTCGATGACGCCCGTGACCGTGATCCAGGCAGGCCCCTGCCCGGTCGTCACCGTGCGGACCGAGGCCGAGGACGGCTACGACGCCGTCCAGCTCGCGTTCGACGAGGTGGCCGACCGCAAGCTCAGCAAGGGCGAGCTCGGCCATCTGAAGAAGAACGACGTCGGCGCGCATCGCCGGCTCGTCGAGCTGCGCGGCCGGAGCGAGCTCACCCCCGGCGAGACCGTCACGGTCGAGGCGTTCACGCCCGGCGACCGCGTGAAGGTCGCGGGCACCGGGATCGGCAAGGGCTTCGCGGGCACGATCAAGCGGCACAACTTCTCGCGCGGCCCGATGAGCCACGGCTCGCACAACATCCGCCAGCGCGGCTCGATCGGCGCATCGGCCACGCCCTCGCGCGTGTTCAAGGGGATGAAGATGGCCGGTCGCATGGGCGGCAAGCGCGTCACGCAGGTGGGCCTCGTGGTGCACAGCGTCGAGCCGGAGCAAAACCTGCTCGTGCTCAAGGGCGCCGTGCCCGGCCCGAAGAACGGCTTCGTCGAGATCAGGGAGGACACGAACCGTGGCCGCGCCTAAGGCTCCGCTTCTCGATGCCGCCGGCAAGGCGGGCAAGCAGGTCACCCTCGAGGCCGCGGTCTACGGCGCCGAGGTGAAGCCTCACCTCGTTCACGAAGCCGTGCGGGCCGAGCTGAACGCCAATCGCGCGGGTACGCGCGCCGCCAAGAGCCGCGGGCTCGTGGCCGGCGGCCGCGCCAAGCCCTGGCGCCAGAAGGGCACCGGGCGCGCCCGCGCCGGGACGATCCGCGCTCCGCAGTTCACGGGCGGCGGCGTCGCCTTCCCGCCGACGCCCCGAGATTTCTCGGTCAAGGTCAACAAGAAGGCGCACAAGGCCGCCATGCGCTCCGCGCTCTCGGCCCACGCCGCGGCCGGCACGCTCGCTTTCGTCGACGGAGGCGCGTTCGCTGAGCCCTCGACGAAGCAGGCGGTCGCGCTGCTCTCCGCCTGGGACCAGCAGCTGCCCGTGGTCATCGTCGCGCAAGAGGACGAGGAGACGCTGATCAAGTCGTTCCGCAACCTCGAGCGCGTGCTCATCACCGTCCCGTCGGAGCTCGAGGTGGCCGCCGTCGTCTGGGCGCGCTCGCTGCTCGTGACCGAGGCCGCGCGCGAGCTCGTCGAGAGGAGGGCCTCCTCGTGAGCCTGCATCCGAACGAAGTCCTTCTGGCGCCGGTGGTGTCGGAGAAGAGCTACAGCCTGATCGAGGACCGCAAGTACTCGTTCCGCGTCCACCCCGACGCGCACAAGACCCAGGTCCGCCAGGCCGTCGAGCAGCTGTTCGAGGTCCACGTGGAGAGCGTCAACATCTCGCGCGTGAAGTCGAAGCCGAAGCGGCGCGGGATGACCCGCGGCCGCCGGCCGGGCTGGAAGAAGGCCATCGTGCAGGTGCGCGAGGGCGAGACGATCGAGATCTTCGAGGGGGCTCAGGTCTAGTCATGCCTGTACGCAGGTTCAAGCCGACGAGCCCGGGCCGCCGCTTCATGACGGTCTCGGACTTCGCCGAGGTCACGAAGAAGGAGCCCGAGAAGTCGCTGCTCGAGCCCGTCAAGCGGAGGGGCGGCCGCAACAACAAGGGCCGCCTGACCACACGCCACCAGGGTGGGGGCCACAAGCGGCGCTACCGCCGCATCGACTTCAAGCGGACGAAGGACGGCGTGCCGGCCAAGGTCGCCGCGATCGAGTACGACCCCAACCGGTCGGCCCGCATCGCGCTCCTGCACTACGCCGACGGCGCCAAGGCCTACATCATCGCTCCGGCGGGTCTGAAGGTCGGCGCCACTCTGGAGTCCGGCCCGACCGCCGACATCCGGCCCGGCAACGCGCTGCCGCTCGCGAACATCCCCACCGGCACGCTCGTCCACAACGTCGAGCTCAAGCCCGGCAGGGGCGGCCAGCTCGCGCGGAGCGCCGGCGCGGGCATCCAGCTGGTCGCGAAGGACGAGGGCTACGGCGCGCTGCGCATGCCGTCCGGCGAGATGCGGCGCGTCCTGCTCACCTGTCGCGCCACGATCGGCCAGGTCGGTAACGTGGATCACGGCAACATCACGGGCGGCAAGGCCGGTCGCAGCCGCTGGCTCGGCAAGCGCCCCGCCGTCCGCGGCTCGGCCATGAACCCGGTCGACCACCCGCACGGCGGCGGCGAGGGCAAGTCCAAGGGCGGCCGCCATCCGGTCACCCCGTGGGGCGTGCCCACGCTCGGCAAGCGCACGCGCCGCAAGCACAAGGAATCGGACAAGCTGATCATCCGCGGCCGGCGCCGCGGCAAGGAGAAGAGATGAGTCGTAGCTCCAAGAAGGGGCCGTTCGTCGAGGAGCGGCTGATGGGCCGCATCGAGGCGATGAACGCCACGAACGAGAAGCGGATGATCCGGACCTGGTCCCGGTCCTCGACGATCTTCCCGGAGATGGTCGGGCACACGATCGCCGTCCACGACGGCCGCAAGCACGTGCCCGTGTTCGTCACCGAGCAGATGGTCGGCCACAAGCTGGGCGAGTTCGCGCCGACGCGGACGTTCCGCGGCCACTCCGGCGACCGCAAGACCGAGGTGAAGCGCTGAGCACGGCCGCGACAGAGGAGCGCCAGGAGGTGCGCGCCGAGGCCAAGTGGGTGCGGATCTCGCCCCGCAAGGCACGGCTGGTCACGGATCACATCCGCGGGCGCAGCGTGCCCGAGGCCCGGACCGTGCTCGCCTTCACGACGCGTGCTGCGGCGCGCGAGATCGAGAAGGTGCTGCGCTCGGCCGTCGCCAACGCGGAGGCCAATCACGGCCTGTTCGGCGACGACCTGCGCGTCTCGGCTGCCTACGTGGACGAGGGCCCGACGATCAAGCGCTGGCGCCCCCGTGCGCGCGGCCGCGCGGCCCGGATCCACAAGCGGACCTGCCACATCACGATCAAGCTCGCGCCGGTCCCGGAGCAGGCTGAGCTAGGGCGCGTAGCGCTGCCGCTGAGCCGCCGGCCGAGGAGAAGCCGAAGCGCGCTCCGCGCCGCAAGGCGGCCCCGAAGGCCGAGCGAGAGGCCGCCGAGCCGAAGCAGGCCGAGGCCAGTGAACCGCTAGCGGCAGCGCCGAAGGCCGCAAGCCCAAGAAGACGACCGCGCGCACGCGCAAGAAGAAGGAAGAGACGGAGGCCTAATGGGTCAGAAGATTCATCCCGGTGGAATGCGCGTCGGCGTCATCCACGATTGGAAGTCGAACTGGTACGCGTCGCACGAAGGAGTTCCCGGCCGCGCTGCTGGAGGACATCAAGATCCGCGAGCACATCTACAACAAGCTCTCGCACGCGGGCCTGTCCGACATCCTGATCCGCAAGGACAAGCAGCGAATCACAGTCGACATCTTCACCGCCCGTCCCGGCATCGTGATCGGGAAGTCGGGCGCCGAGGTGGATGCGCTCCGTAAGGAGCTGCACGCCCGGACTCAGAAGAACGTCCACATCAACATCAACGAGATCAAGCGGCCCGAGCTCGACGCCAAGCTCGTCGCGCAGTCGATCGCGGAGCAGCTCGAGAACCGGGTCAGCTTCCGGCGGGCGATGAAGCGCTCGCTCGCGTCGGCGATCCGCTCCGGGGCGCAGGGCGTGAAGATCCAGTGCGGCGGCCGCCTGGGCGGCAGCGAGATGAGCCGCGTCGAGAGCTACTCGGAGGGTCGCGTACCGCTGCACACGATCCGCGCCGACATCGACTACGGCTTCACCGAGGCCAAGACCAAGACCGGCCGGATCGGCGTCAAGGTCTGGATCAACAAGGGCGAGATCATGCCGGAGGGCTACGAGGGCATGACCCAGCGCGACCAGCGGCTCGGCGACCAGGACACGGCGCGCCGCCGCGGCGGCGTCACCGAGGGTCTCTCGGCCTCGCGCGAGAGCGGCCGTGGCCGCGGAGGCGACCGCGAGGGCCTCGGCCCCGTGCGCCAGCGCCGTCCGCGCCGGCCCGGTGGTGGCGGCGGTGGCGGCGGCGGCCGTCCCGGAGGACGCGACCGGCGTCCGCGCACCGACGAGCAGGCCAAGCCCGCCGAGACCCGCGAGCAGCCGCCTGTCGAGCCGACGGTCGAGCCCACGCCGAGACGCCGTGGTTGAGGCACCCGACACGACCGCGGAGGCCAAGACGCCGAGCGTCGAGGAGACCGCGAAGCCCGAGTCCGGGAGTGAGTCGTAGTGCTGCTGCCTCGCAAGACGAAGTACCGCAAGCAGCAGCGCGGCCGCCGTCGCGGCTACGCGAAGGGCCAGACGACCGTGCAGTTCGGCGACTACGGGATCAAGGCGCTCGACAACGGCTGGGTGACCAACCGCCAGATCGAGGCAGCCCGGATCGCGATGACGCGCAAGATCAAGCGCGGTGGCAAGGTCTGGATCAACGTCTTCCCCGACAAGCCCGTCTCCCAGAAGCCGGCCGAGACGCGCATGGGTTCGGGCAAGGGCGCTCCGGAGCACTGGGTCGCCGTGATCAAGCCGGGCCGCGTGATGTTCGAGCTCGCAGGCGTGCCGGAGCCGCTGGCCAAGGAGGCGCTCCGCCTCGCCGGCCAGAAGCTGCCCGTGAAGACGAAGTTCGTGAAGAGAGAGGCTGATCTCTTTGAAGGCTAAGCAGCTGAGGGACATGTCCGACGACGAGCTGGAGCGGGCGCTGGCCGAGCGCAGGCAGGAGCTGTTCAACCTGCGCTTCCAGTCGGCGACCGGCGCGCTCGAAAACCCCGCGCGCCTGAAGCTCGCCAAGCGCGAGATCGCACGCATCCTGACCGTTCGCACCGAACGCGAGGCCAACACGCTGGGAACGAGGTAATGGCGAAGAAAGACGACAAGAACCAGGTCGAAGAGACCACCAACGAGACAGCCGGCGAGGAGACTCAACCGGAGGCGCCCGCGGCCGAGGAGAAGCCGAAGCGCACGCGCGCGAAGGCGAAGCCGAAGGCCGAGAAAGCTGTGGCGGAGGAGGCGCCCGCCGAGGAGCCCGTGGCCGAGGAGCCTGTGGCCGAGGAGGCGCCTGCTGAGGAGCCGCGGTGAGGAGCCTGTGGCCGAGGAAGCTCCGGCCGAAGAGCCCGTGGCCGAAGAAGCGCCTGCTGAGGAGCCCGCGGCCGAGGAGCCCGTGGCCGAGGAAGCTCCGGCCGAAGAGCCTGTGGCCGAGGAGGCGCCTGCTGAGGAGCCCGGGTCGAGGAGCCCGTGGCCGAGGAAGCTCCGGCCGAAGAGCCTGTGGCCGAGGAGGCGCCTGCTGAGGAGCCCGCGGCCGAGGAGCCGTGCCGAGGAGCCCGTGGCCGAGGAGCCTGTGGCCGAGGAAGCTCCGGCCGAAGAGCCCGTGGCCGAAGAAGCTCCTGCCGCCCCGGAGCCGGCAGCCGCACCGGCACCTGCGGCCGAAGCCCCCACCGCCGCCGAGGAGGCCCCTGCGAAGCGCAAGAAGAAGCGCCTGCCGCGCCCGTTGCGCCGTCAGCGCACCAAGGCAAAGCGCGAGCGCCCGGCCGAGCGCAAGGCGATCACACGGACGCCGAAGCCCGAGGCCGACCGCGGCCGCCGCCAGGAGCGGCGGGGCGTCGTCGTCTCGAGCGCGATGGACAAGACGATCGTCGTGCAGGTGCAGACGATCAAGGCGCACCGCAGGTACAAGAAGGTCGTCCGCCGGACGCAGAAGTTCCACGCGCACGACGAGCAGAACGTGGCAAAGCAGGGCGACATCGTCCGCATCGTCGAGACGCGGCCGCTGTCGAAGACCAAGAACTGGCGCCTCGCCGAGGTCGTCGAGGAGGCCAAGTGATCCAGCAGGAAAGCCGCCTCAAGGTCGCCGACAACACGGGCGCCCGCGAGCTGCTCTGCATCCGCGTGCTCGGCGGCTCCAAGCGCCGCTACGCGCGGGTGGGTGATGTGATCGTCGGCACCGTCAAGACGGCGACGCCGCAGGGCGCGATCAAGAAGGGCGAGGTCGTTCGCGCGGTCGTCGTCAGGACGAAGAAACCGTACGGCCGCGATGACGGTACCCTGATCTCGTTCGACGAGAACGCGGCGGTGATCATCGACGCTGCCCGCAACCCTCGTGGGACGCGCATTTTCGGGCCTGTCGCCCGCGAGTTGCGTGACAAGAACTTCATGAAGATCGTGAGCCTGGCTCCAGAGGTGCTCTGAAATGACGACCAAGATGAAAGTGAAGAAGGGCGATCTCGTTCAGATGCTGAGCGGGAAGGACCGCGGCAAGCAGGGACGCGTCCTCGAGGCGCGGCCCGGCGAGCGCCGCGTGATCGTCGAGAACCTCAACATGGTCAAGCGGCACACGAAGCCGCGCCCGATCTCGAGCCCGAGCCGGATGGGCCAGGCCCAGATCCAGCCGGGCGGAGTGATCGAGAAGGCCGCTCCCGTCCCGGTCGACAAGGTCATGGTCGTCTGCCCCGTCTGCAACCGCCCGACCCGCGTCGGGATCCAGATCAAGGACTTCAAGGACAAACACCAGGCGGTCCGCGTCTGCCGGCGCGACGACTGTCGCCAGGAGATCGACAGGTAATGGCCACCAAGACCGCAGAGAAAACGACGTACGTGCCGCGTCTCAAGCAGCGCTTCGACGAGGAGCTCCGCGGCGAGCTCAAGGAGCAGCTCGGCCTCTCGACCGTGATGCAGGTTCCGCAGATCACGAAGATCACGCTGAACATGGGCGTCGGCGAGGGCAAGACCGACGCGAAGGCGCTCGACAGCGCGATCGAGGAGCTCTCCACCATCGCCGGCCAGCGGGCGCAGTTGCGCCGCGCCAGGACGTCGATCGCCGGCTTCAAGATTCGCACCGGCATGCCGATCGGCGCGCGTGTGACACTGCGCGGCGCCCGCATGTGGGAGTTCCTCGACCGGCTCGTCTCGATCGCGCTCCCGCGCATCCGCGACTTCCGCGGGCTCAACCCGCGCTCGTTCGACGGCCGAGGGAACTACTCGCTCGGCATCCGCGAGCAGATCATCTTCCCGGAGATCGATTACGACGCGATTCCCGCCGTGCGCGGCCTCGACGTCGCCATCACGACCACCGCCGAGGACGACGAGCAGGGGCTGGCGCTCCTGCGGTCGCTCGGCCTGCCGTTCGCCGGCGAGCAAAGGAGCGAAGACCAGTAATGGCCAAGAAGTCCCTGATCGCGAAGGCAGCCCGCGAGCCGCGGTACAAAGTGCGCAAGTACACGCGCTGCAACCGCTGCGGACGCCCGCGCGCGGTCTACCGCAAGTTCGGGCTCTGCCGGATCTGCCTGCGCCAACTAGCCCACCAGGGCGCGATCCCCGGCATGACCAAGAGCAGCTGGTAAGGAGAGACGATGCAGACCGATCCGATCGCCGACATGCTCACGCGCATCCGCAACGCCAACAAGGCGATGCACGAGAGCGCCGTCATGCCGACCTCCCGCCTCAAGGAGGAGATCGCCCGCATCCTGAAGGAAGAGGGCTACATCACCGACTACAAAGTCGAGAAGGGCGAGAGCTTCGACTCCCTCGTGGTCGAGCTCAAGTTCGGCAAGAACCGCGAGCGCGTCATCTCCGACCTGAAGCGCGTCTCCAAGCCGGGCCGCCGCGTCTACGCGCGCAAGGACCGCCTGCCGCGCGTGCTCGGCGGGATGGGCATTTCGATCCTGTCCACCTCGAAGGGAGTGCTGACGAGCAGGGCCGCCGCCGAGGAGGGCATCGGTGGCGAGGTCGTCTGCTTCGTCTGGTGACGAGATGAGCCGGATCGGACGCAAGCCCATCGAGATCCCGAGCGGCGTGAACGTCGCCCTCGACCCAGGCCGAGTGATGGTCAACGGGCCCCTGGGCGAGTTGCAGCAGCAGGTTCCGCAACGCATGAAGATCGAGCGCGACGGCGACTCCATCGTCGTCACGCGCCCGACCGAGCGCGGCGACGACCGGGCGCTGCACGGCCTCACGCGAACGCTCGTCGCCAACATGGTCGAGGGCGTCACCAAGGGCTTCGAGAAGCGCCTCGAGATCCAGGGCGTCGGCTACCGCGCCTCGCTGCGTGGCACGTCGCTCGAGCTCAACGTCGGTTACTCGCACTCGGTCGTGAAGGACGCGCCCGCGGGGATCACGTTCGAGGTGCCGGTACCGACCCAGATCGTGGTCAAAGGCATCGACAAGCAACAGGTCGGCCAGATCGCGGCGGAGATCCGCAAGGTCCGCCCGCCCGAGCCCTACAAGGGCAAGGGGATCCGCTACGAGGGCGAGTACGTCCGCCGCAAGGTCGGAAAGAGAGCGTAGGCATGCCACAGCTGACCACCAGACAGGCTCGCGAGCGCCGCCACAAGCGCGTGCGCCGACAGGTTTCCGGGACCGCGGAGCGGCCGCGCCTGTGCGTGTTCCGCTCGAACCGGGGCATCGAGGCCCAGCTGATCGACGACCTCGAGGCGAAGACCCTCGCGGCCGCGACCTGGCTGAACCTGAAGAAGGGCTTCAAGGGGAACAAGACCGACCAGGCCAAGGAGGTCGGCAAGTTGCTGGCCGCGAACGCGAAGAAGGCCGGGGTCGAGACCGTCGTCTTCGACCGGGCCGGCTACCTCTACCACGGACGCGTCAAGGCGCTCGCCGAGGGCGCGCGCGAGGGAGGGCTGAACTTCTAGATGGCTGTAAACGTCGCTGAAAGCAGGGAGCTCAAGGAGCGCGTGGTCGAGATCAACCGCGTCGCCAAGGTGGTCAAGGGCGGACGCAGGTTCTCGTTCACCGCGCTCGTCGTGATCGGCGACGAGGTCGACCGCGTCGGCGTCGGCTACGGCAAGGCGCGCGAGGTCCCGCTCGCGATCTCCAAGGCCGTCGACGACGCCAAGAAGAATCTCTTCACCGTCCCGAGGCACGGCACGACGATCACGCACGAGATCATCGGGCGCTCCGATGCGGCGCGGGTGCTCCTGCGCCCCGCGAGCGAGGGAACGGGCGTCATCGCCGGCGGCGGCGTCCGTGCGGTGCTCGAGCTCGCCGGGATCCGCGACATCCTCGCGAAGAGCCTCGGCACGACCAACCCGATCAACATGCTCCGCGCCACGGTGAACGGCCTGCAGAACCTGCGCCGGCCCGAGGAGGTCGCCAAGATGCGCGGCCTGCGCATCAAGGACGTGCTCCCTCCGCGCAAGGTCGAGGAAGAGGAAGCAGCGCCCGAGCCCGAGGCCGTCGCGACCGCCGCGGTCGAGGCACCCGAGGCCGTGGAGACCGCCGAGCCGGTCGAAGAGACCGCCGAGGCCGGCCGAGGAGACTCCTGAGCCCGTGGAAACCAGCGCGCGTAGCGCCGAGGAAACCGCCGCCGCGAGCGACGGCGAGGGCGAGCAGAAGCCGAAGGCGAAGAAGACGAGCTGATGGCCGCCAAGACCAAGCTCAAGATCACCCAGGTCCGCAGCCAGATCGGCCAGAGCGAGCGGCATCGCGGCACGCTGCGCGCGCTCGGACTGGGCCGGATCGGGCGCTCCGCCGAGCACCAGGAGAGCCCGCAGCTCGCCGGTATGCTGAGGAAGGTCCGTCACCTCGTGAAGGTCGAAGATGCCTGAGGACCTGAACCTCTCCAACCTGAAGCCCGTGCAGAAGCGCGTCGACCGCAAACGCGTCGGCCGCGGCCTCGGCTCGGGCAAGGGTCGCTACTCCGGCCGCGGGATCAAGGGCCAGAAGTCACGCTCGGGCTCGCACAAGATGCGCGCCGGCTTCGAGGGCGGGCAGATGCCGCTCTACATGCGCGTCGGCAAGCAGCGCGGCGCGACGTCGAAGGACGCGATGCCGATCGGCCCGTTCCGCACCTACACGCAGCCCGTCAACCTCCGCGAGCTCGAGCGCGTGTTCGCCGACGGCGACACCGTCAACGTCGAGGCGCTCGTCGAGAAAGGCCTGCTCAAGAACACGCGCGCCGACGTGAAGATCCTCGGCCAGGGCGAGCTCACGAAGAAGCTGTCCGTCACCGCGCACGCGTTCTCCGGGACCGCGCGCGAGAAGATCACCGCCGCGGGCGGCACGGCCACGGCTCTCCGCGAGCCCGCCGACCCGCGCAAGAAGAAGAAGCGGTCGAAGAAGCCCGCTTCGCAGCCGGCGGAGACCGAGGCGCCCAGCGCCGAGACGCCGGCCGCCGAGTCTGAGCAAACGGAGGACTAGTTGTTCGCGTGGCTGGCTAACGCCTGGCGCGTTCCGGAGCTCCGGAAGCGCGTCCTCTTCACCGCGGCGATTCTGCTCGTCTACCGCTTCGGCTCGTGGGTTCCCGCCCCCGGCGTCGACTCGCAGACGATCGAGGACTACTTCTCCGGACGGAGCGGCACCGTTCTCGGCCTGCTCAACGTCTTCTCCGGCGGAGCGCTCTCGCAGTTCGCCGTCTTCGCGCTCGGGATCATGCCGTACGTCACGGCGTCGATCATCCTGCAGCTGATGACGGTCGTCGTCCCGAAGCTGGAGCAGCTCCAGAAGGAGGGCGAGGCCGGCTACGCCAAGATCAACCAGTACACGCGGTACCTGACCGTCGTGCTCGCGGCCGCGCAGGCGACGGGCTACGCGTTCCTGTTCGAGCGCCAGGGCGTCCTGGAGGCGAACGCGGGCCGGTTGGTGCTGATCATCCTCACGCTCACCGCCGGTACCACGCTGCTGATGTGGATGGGCGAGCTGATCACGAAGCGCGGGATCGGCAACGGGATCTCGCTGCTGATCTTCGCCTCGATCCTCACCGGCCTGCCGCTCGGGATCAGCGCCTGGTACAACGGCGGCGTCATGGAGCGGCTGTTCCTGCCGCTGATGGCGCTCTCGATCGTCGTCGCCGTCGTCTTCATCCAGGAGGGCCAGCGGCGGATTCCGATCCAGTACGCGAAGCGAATGGTCGGCCGGCGTATGACCGCGGGCGGCTCGACCTACATGCCGCTGCGCGTGAACATGGCCGGCGTCATCCCGGTCATCTTCGCGGCCGCGGTGATGGCGTTCCCGCCCACGATCGGCCAGTACTTCCCGCAGACGCAGGGCTTCGTCAACCAGCACTTCACGCCGAGCGACCTGACCTACATCTTCTTCCAGGCCTTCCTGATCATCATCTTCACGTACTTCTACACCGCGGTGCAGTTCAACCCGGTCGACCAGGCCGACAACCTGCGCAAGTACGGCGGCTACATTCCGGGTATCCGCCCGGGCCCGCCCACCGCGGTCTACCTCGACCGCGTGCTGACGAGGCTGACCCTGCCCGGTGCGATCTACCTGGCGCTCGTCGCGTCGCTGCCGAGCATCGCGATCGCCTACTTCGGCTTCTCGCAGGCCACCGCGGGGGCGATCGGCGGGACCTCGGTCCTGATCGCCGTGGGTGTCGCGCTCGACACGATGAGACAGATGGAGTCGCAGATGATGATGCGCTCCTACGAAGGCTTCCTGAAATAGCGGAGCTGCTCGCGCGCGCGTGAATATCTTGCTCCTAGGCCCGCAGGGGTCGGGTAAGGGGACCCAGGCGAACCGGATCGCCGACGAGTTCGGGCTCGCGCACATCGCGACGGGCGAGATCCTGCGCACCGCGATCGCCGCGAAGACCCCGCTCGGCCTCGAGGTGAAGCCGATCGTCGAGAGCGGCTCGCTCGTCCCCGACGAGCTGATGATCAACCTGATCCGCGAGCGGCTCGCCGACGACGCCCGCGAGGGCTTCGTCCTCGACGGCTTCCCCCGCACGATGGCCCAGGCACAGGCGCTCGACTCGATGCTCGCCGAGATCGGCCGCGAGCTCGACGTCGTGTTCGAGCTCCAGGTCGACGACGTGACCGCGGTCGAGCGGCTCGCCGCCCGCGCCCTCGAGGAGGGCCGGACCGACGACACGCCCGACGCGATCGCGAGAAGGCTCGCGGAATACCACGACAAGACGAAACCGCTCGTCGGCTACTACCGTCTGCGTGGCAACCTGGTAGGCGTGCACGGCGACCGTCCGATCGACGAGGTCTTCTCCGAGATCCAGGAGACCCTGCAGACGGTGGCGACCCGCTCGTGATCATTCGCAAGTCCGCCCAGGAGATCGAGCGCATGGCGCGCGCAGGGCGCGTCGTCGCCGAGACCCATGAGTTGGTCGGCGACCACGTCCGGCCGGGCGTCACCACGGGCGAGCTCGACGAGCTGGCCGAGGAGTTCATCCGCTCGCAGGGCGGCGTACCGACCTTCCTGGGCTACAAGGGCTTCCCGGCCTCGCTCTGCCTCTCGCCGAACGACATGGTCGTGCACGGCATCCCGGGCGCCTATCGCCTGGACGAGGGCGACATCCTCTCGGTCGACGTCGGCGTCACGCTCGACGGCTTCGTCGCCGACGCTGCCTACACGCACGCCGTCGGCCGGGTCTCCGCCGACGCCACGCGCCTGCTCGAGGTGGGACAGCAGGCCCTGGCGGCCGCCGTCGCGCAGGCGCGGCCGGGGAATCACCTGTCCGATATCGGCCACGCGGTGCAGTCCGTGACCGAGGCCGCTGGCTACTCGGTCATCCGCAGCCTGGTCGGCCACGGAGTGGGCCGCTCGATGCACGAGGATCCGCAGATTCCCAACTTCGGCGCGCCGGGCCACGGGCCCGTGCTGCAGCCCGGGATGACGCTGGCGATCGAGCCGATGATCAATGCCGGCGGCGCCGACGTCGTACTGCACGACGACAACTGGTCGATCTCGACCGAGGACGGCTCGCTCTCGTGCCATTTCGAGCACACCGTCGCGGTCACGGAGAGCGGCCCGAGGATCCTCACGACGCTCGACCGCGAACCCGTTCGCCAGGCGGTTTGAGCGCCGGGTTTTGCTACCATGCCGGTTCGCGCACCAGGGGTGCGTCTGTTTTCGTGTCGTGTCCGCCGCCGCGCCTCGAGCGCGGTTTCTACGAGGAGCCAGGTGAAAGTACGTCCGTCCGTGAAGCCCATGTGTGAGCGCTGCCGCGTGATCAAGCGGCACGGGCGCACCATGGTCATCTGCACCAATCCCCGGCACAAGCAGAGGCAGGGCTAGATGGCACGCATCGCGGGAGTCAACCTGCCCAACCAGAAGCGGCTCGAGATCGGCCTCACCTACATCTTCGGCATCGGCCGCTCGACCTCGCAGAAGGTGCTCGCCGAGCTCGGGCTTTCGCTCGACACCAAGGTCAAGGACCTCACAGACGAAGAGGTCACGAAGCTGCGCGAGTACATCGACACCAACCTCGAGGTCGAAGGCGACCTGCGCCGCGACCGCTCGCAGTCGATCAAGCGCCTCGGCGAGATCAGCGCCTACCGTGGGATCCGCCACCGGCGCGGGCTCCCGGTCAACGGGCAGCGCACGAAGACGAACGCACGCACCCGCAAGGGCCCGAAGAAGACCGTCGGTAGAGGAAAGAAGGCCAAGTAGTGGCACCTCCTCGCAGGCAGGCCCAGCGCGGCCGCACGCGTCGCCGTGCGCGCAAGAACATCGCGATCGGACAGGCGCACATCAAGACGTCGTTCAACAACACGATCGTCACCCTCACCGACAAGGACGGGAACGTGATCGTGTGGGAGTCGGCAGGCTCGGCGGGCTTCAAGGGCTCGCGCAAGTCGACACCCTTCGCCGCCCAGGTCACCGCCGACGCTTGCGCTCGCAAGGGCATGGAGCACGGCCTGCAGAAGGTCGAGGTCTTCGTCAAGGGGCCGGGCTCCGGTCGCGAGACGGCGATTCGCTCGCTCCAGGCCGCAGGCCTCGAGATCCTGGGCGTCAAGGACGTCTCTCCGCAGGCGCACAACGGCGTGCGGCCGAAAAAGCGGAGGCGCGTCTAGTGGCCCGCTCGCTTGGCCCCAAGTGCCGCAACTGCCGCCGTGAGGGCATGAAGCTCTTCCTCAAGGGCGAGCGCTGCCTGACCGAGAAGTGCGCGATCGAGCGCCGCTCGTATCCGCCGGGCGAGCACGGCCGCGGCCGCATCAAGCAGTCCGAGTACCTGCTCCAGCTGCGGGAGAAGCAGAAGGCGCGCCGGTACTACGGCCTGCTGGAGAACCAGTTCCGGACCTACTACGCCAAGGCCGCCAAGGGCTCGGGCATCACGGGTGAGACCCTGCTCCGCATGCTCGAGACGCGGCTGGACAACGTCGTCTACCGGCTCGGCTTCGCCGCCTCGCGCGCGCAGGCCCGCCAGCTGGTGCGCCACGGCCACTTCCATGTGAACGGCCGGCGCGTGAACATCCCGAGTTACCAGGTCAAGCCCGACGACATCGTCACGATGGCGCCGGGCAGCTCGGCCGAGCAGGTGATCCGCGACGCAACCGACCTGACCGCGTCGGTGGCGCCGTGGCTGCAGGCCGACCACGAAGGCCTGACCGGCAAGATCCTGAAGCTGCCGGAACGGGCCGAGATCGACACGCCCGTGCAAGAACAGCTGATCGTCGAGCTCTACTCCAAGTAACGCCACGCCGGCGCCGTCGGGCGCCTAGACAAGAAGAAAGAAGGGAATCGTTTTGGCCGTTCGCACCAGCTTGATGGAGTTCCAGGTGCCGCGCATCGTCCACGAAGAGGTCGACGAGCAGCGTGGCGTGTTCGTGATCGAGCCGCTCGACCGCGGCTTCGGCTACACGTTCGGCAACTCGCTGCGCCGCGTGCTGCTCTCGTCGCTCGAGGGCGCTGCCGTGACCTCGGTGAAGTTCGAGGGCGTCGCGCACGAGTTCACGACGCTGCCCGGCGTCAAGGAGGACGTGACCGACATCATCCTCCAGCTCAAGAACCTGACCTGCCGGCTGCACGGCGAGTCGCCGGAGATCGAGGTCCGGCTGACGAAGAAGGGCAGCGGCGCGGTCACCGCCGGCGACATCGAGGCGCCCGCCGACCTCGAGATCCTCAACCCGGATCTCGTGATCGCGAACCTCTCGGACAAGGGCCGCCTGGAGCTGACGCTCACGATCGGCCGCGGTCGCGGCTACGTCCCTGCGGAGATGAACCGCGGGCCGCAGCACACGATCGGCGTGATCCCGATCGACTCGATCTTCTCGCCGGTCCGCCGCGTCGCCTACGACGTCGAGGCCGCCCGCGTCGGGCAGCGCACCGACTACGACAAGCTCAACATCGACATCACCACCGACGGCTCGATCGACCCGCGCGAGTCGATCGCGCAGGCGGCCGAGATCCTCATCCGCCAGCTGGCGATCTTCACGGACATCGACAAGATCGAGGGCTTCGGCGAGGCGGCCGCCGCAGAGGCAGCGCCCGAGGTCTCGCTGGCCCACGGGATGGAGAACTTCCCGATCGAGGAGCTGGAGCTCGGCGTGCGCTCGTACAACTGTCTCAAGCGCGTCGGGATCGAGACGATCGGCGACCTCGTGATGAAGAGCGAGAACGAGCTGGCCGCGATCCCGAACTTCGGCAAGAAGTCGATCGAAGAGGTCAAGGAGACCCTCGCCACGCACGGGCTCAACCTGCGCGGCGACGAGGGCTAGGGGAGCTTCCGGTGCGCCATCAGCGCAAAGGCAAGAAGCTCGGGCGCGACTCGGCGCACCGCAAGGCGCTCTACTCCAACCTCACCGGCGCGCTGATCGAGCACGGGCGGATCAAGACCACGCAGGCGAAGGCCAAGGCGGTCAAGCCGATCGCCGAGAAGATGATCACGCTCGGGCGTCGGGGTGACCTCGCCGCTCGCCGCCAGGCCCTGGCGTACCTGCGTTCCCAGGAGGTCGTCCACCAGCTGTTCTCCGAGGTTGCACCGCGCTTCGCCGACCGGCCGGGCGGCTACTCGCGGATCGTCAAGATCGGCCCGCGCTACGGCGACTCCGCCGAGATGGTCTACCTCGAGCTCGTGGACTACGTGCCGCCTCGCGCGGTCGTGCCTGCCGCGGCCCCGGCGGCCGCGGCTGCCGACTCCGAAACCTAGACCAGGCTCTCGAGCCAGACGAACGCGGGGCCCGGTATCCCCTCGGGGTTCGCCTGGACAGTGACCTCCGCGTCCGGGGTCTCCGCGCGGATCCGGTCGGCGAGCTCGTTCGCTTCATCCGCGGTCTGCGTGTCGATCGTTACCGTCCGCCACAGGTGATGGACGGGCAGCCCTTCGCCTGCGAGACGTCCAGCCAGCGCGCGTGCCTCATCCCGGCCGCGCAGGTGGACCTGCACTTCCCACTCGTACGGGCGCTGCTCGGCCGTCGCCAGCGAGCCCTCGGCGACCCACTGCTCGTCCGCGGACTGCCAGTGCACGACGCGGACGCTCGCCGTCAGCCGGTCGGCCTCCAGCAGTTCGGTCGCCACTCGCTCGGCCTCGTGCGCAGCCTCCTCGGTCGTCGTGTACAGGAACAACTTCGGCCCGTCCCTGGTGACGATGACGCGTCGGCCGAGCCGCTTGCGGGCCTCGTCGTCGAGGTCGTGGGCGCGCAGGCGCTCGCCGAGGGAGTAGCCGTGCCCCTCGTCCTTGAGGTCGATCTCGACGCGCCACTCGTCCCCGGTCACGCGGCGATGATAGTGCCCTCGTGCGACTGAGGTTGACGCTCGAGTACGACGGAACCGCCTTCCGCGGCTGGGCAGCCCAGCCTGGACTGCGCACGGTCGAGGGCGAATTGCGCGGGGCGCTGGGCACGCTTTACGACTCCGTCGAGTCGCTCGCAGTCGCCGGGCGGACGGACGCGGGCGTGCACGCGCTCGGCCAGGTCGTCAGCGTCGACGTCGCGGGCGGCCCGCCCGCGGATCGCGCTGCCGCCGCTCTGAACCCCGAGCTGCCCGACGACGTGGCGGTGGTTGCCGGTGCCGAGGCGCCCGCGGACTTCCACGCGCGACACTCCGCGCGCTCGCGTTCGTATCGGTACCGCATCCACCGCCGAGCGGAGCGCTCGCCATTCGAGGCCCGACGGAGTTGGTGGGTGCCCGGGCCACTGGACGTCGAGGCGCTGAACGAGGCCGCGGCGCACGTCGTCGGCGAGCACGACTTCCGGGCGTTCACACCGACGGAGACGCGGCACGAGGTCTTTCACCGCCGCGTCTTGCGGGCCGAGTGGGCGGAACGCGGCGAGCACCTCGAGCTCGAGATCGAGGCGGACAGCTTTCTGCGCCACATGGTGCGGACGCTGGTCGGCACCATGGTCGACCTCCCGCCGGCGCGACTCGGACCGCTGCTCGAAGGCGCCGATCGCAGCGAGGCGGGCCGCACGGCGCCGCCGTGGGGCCTGTACCTCGAGCGCGTGACCTATTCGTGATCAGTCCGTGCGCCTTTCTTGACGGTGCCTGGCACCACGAGACGACCGGTCGGGCTACGTCCACGTTCGACCTTGAGACATGCCTCTGGCCTAGAGAGCCGCGGTGCTACCGACTTCGCCTGGGGATGAAACGTGACGTTCTCGCGCGCATGCCTGGCACCAGAGAAAAACCGCTGCGCCGCTAGCATCGCCGTCGTGGGCTACGACCCGATTCTGTTCGACCTCGACGGGACCGTCGTGGACTCGGGCGCGATCATCCTGGCCTCGCTCCGGCACGCGACACAGACCGTGCTCGGCGAGACCATCCCGGACGAGCGGCTGCTCGCCACGGTCGGCGGCTCGGGACTCGCGTCGCAGATGCGCGATTTCGATCCGGAGCGCGTTGACGAGCTCGTGCGCGTCTACACGGAGCACAACAAGCCCCTCCACTCCGAGCTCGCGGCCTGCGACGGGATGATCGAGCTGCTCGAGGAGCTCCAGGCCGACGGGCGCCGCCTCGGCATCGTGACCGCGAAGCGCCGCGCAACCGTACAGCTCGCCTTCGACACCGTCCCGATCGCGCACCTGTTCGACGTGGTCGTGGCCGGCGACGAGACCGAGCGGCACAAGCCGCATCCCGAGCCGCTCCTGCGCGCCCTGGAGGCGCTCCGGGCTGGGACAGCGACGGCAGCGTACGTCGGCGACTCGCCGTTCGACATGCAGGCGGCGAAGGCCGGCGGGCTGGCCGCGATCGGCGTCACCTGGGGCCGGATCCACACCCGCGAACGGCTCGAGCAGGAGGAGCCCGACCACATCGTCGACACCGCGGAGGAGCTGCGTGCCGTCCTCCGTTGAGAAGCGCGTCGGCGAGCTGCGGGAGCGGCTCGAGGAAGCGAACTACGCCTACCACGTCCTCGACGACCCCAAGCTCTCGGACGCCGAGTACGACCGCCTCTACGACGAGCTGGTCCGGATCGAGAGCGACCATCCCGAGCTCCGCGACCCCAACTCGATCACGACCCGCGTCGGCGCCACGCCGAGCGACAAGTTCACGAAGGTCGAGCACCTGCGCCCGATGGGCTCACTCGAGAAGGTCACGAGCGAGGAGACGCTGCGCAAGTGGGCCGACGACGTCCGCAAACGCCTCGGTGGCGACGAGCCCGTCGCCTACGTCACCGAGCCGAAGATCGACGGCTCCGCGGTCTCGTTGACCTACGAAAATGGCGTCTTCGTCCGGGGCGCCACGCGCGGCGACGGCTCTCGCGGCGAGGATGTCACGCCGAACCTGCGCACGATCAAGTCGATCCCCTTGCAGATGCGGAGCCCGAACGGCGAAGCACCGCCCCCGCTGCTCGAGGTGCGCGGCGAGGTCTACTTCCCGCTCTCCGCCTTCCAACGCCTGAACGAGCGCCTGGCCGCCGAGGGCAAGAAGACGGCGCCCAACCCCCGCAATGCGGCCGCCGGCTCGCTCCGGCAACTCAACCCGCAGATCACGGCCGAGCGCGACCTGGCGATCTGGGTCTACGGCCTCGGCGCCCACGAGGGCATCGAGTTCGCGAGCCAGTGGGAGACACTCGACTGGCTGCGCGAGCGCGGCTTTCGCACGAATCCGTTCGCGGAGCGGCACGAGTCGATCGAGGACGTCGCGCGCGTCTGCGCGGAGTGGGAGTCCCGGCGTATCGAGCTCGACTACGAGATCGACGGGATGGTCAGCAAGGTCGATGCCGTCGAGCAGCAGCAGCAGCTCAGCGCGCTGCACGGACGCCCCCGCTGGGCCCGGGCCTACAAGTGGGCGCCGATGACCGCGACGACGAAGCTGAACAAGATCCACATCCGCGTCGGCCGGACGGGCGCGCTCAACCCGTGGGCGCAGCTGGAGCCGGTCGAGGTCGGCGGCGTCACCGTCTCGCAGGCGACGCTGCACAACGAGGAGGACATCAACCGGAAGGACATCCGCGAGGGCGACGTCGTGATCGTCCAGCGCGCCGGGGACGTGATCCCGCAGGTCGTCGGCCCGGTCCTTCCGCATCAGAAGGGCACCAAGCGGTTCAAAATGCCTGCAAAGTGCCCCCTTTGTGGCGTCGAGATCGTCAGGCCCGAGGGCGAGGTCATGCACCGCTGCCCGAACCCCGCATGCGAGTCCCGCGGGCTCGAGTCGCTGATCAACTGGGTGATGGCTGCGGCCGACATCGAGGGCGTGGGCGAGCAGCTCATCCGTCGCCTGTGGTCGCTCGGCCTCGTCCGCTCGGTCCCCGAGCTGTACCGCCTGACGAAGGAGCAGCTGGTCGAGCTCGACGGCTTCCAGGAGAAGTCGGCGACCAACGCCATCGAGGCGATCGCGGCCTCGTGCGCGACCCCGTTCCATCGCGTCCTGTTCGGCCTCAACATCCCGGATGTCGGCTGGGTCACCGGTCAAAACCTGGCGCGCCATTTCGGCAACGTCGACGCGCTCGCCAACGCCTCCCAGGAGGAGATCGAGGAGGTCGAGGGCATCGGGCCGGAGCGTGCGACTGCGATCGCAGAGTGGTTCGCAGACGAGGCGAACCTCAAGCTGATCGAGGAGTTGCGGGAGCTCGGCATCCGGCTGGAGACGGGCGAGGAGCTGAAGCCCGTGGAGGGGGCGCTGACCGGCAACACCTACGTCATCACTGGCACGCTCGAGCGCTGGACGCGCGAGCAGGCCGCCTCCGAGCTGGAGGCCCGGGGCGCGAAGGTCGCCGGCTCGGTCTCGAAGAAGACGAGCGGCGTCGTGGTCGGCGAGGAGCCGGGCGCGACGAAGCTGAACAAGGCGCGCGAAGTGGGCGTCCCGATCCTGGACGAGCAGGCGCTCGCGAAGCTGCTCGACGAGAACCCGCCGGCGCGCGCGCCCGCGGAGTCGCTGGGCCCCCCGACCCGCTTCGGTCGCTAGTTAGGAGGGCATGGCCTAGTTCGCCGCGAGGATCGCCGCGAAGCGATCCTGCGCCCGTCGCGCCGACCAGTGCGCGACGGGAGAGCCGTTCTGGAGGATCGAGAACGCGTAGCGCTCCCTGACGATCCCGGAGAGCGCCGAGGACTCGCGAGTCGTGCCGGTCTTCGCCCGCACCCGGCCGGCCGCTGCCGTGCGCACCATCCGCCGCGAAAGCGTGCCGCTCCGAGCGGCGACGGGCAACGACGAGAAGAAGCCGTCCCTGAAATCGCGGGCTCGTCCACGCGGACCGGAGCAGCTGCACGAGCGAGGCCGCGGTCAGCCTGTTCAGGCGCGAGAGCCCGGAGCCGTCGGCGATCCGGACTCCGTCCAGCGGCACCCCGTACTCGGCCAGGACGTTGCGGACGACGAGCGCTCCGGCAGCCGTCGTCCCACGGCCGGACTCGAGCGTTCCGAGATGCTTGAGCAGGATCTCGGCCGTGAAGTTGTCGCTCTCGTAGTCCATGTAGCGCAGGATGCTCGTGAGGGGCGGCGAGAGCAGGGACGCGATCGGAAACGCCTCCGCGTCGACGCGAGGCGCGCCGGCGCGGGCGGGCCCGACGACGCGCACGCCGGCCTCGGCGAGAGCCTTGCGGAACAGAAGGGCGGCCGCGTGAGCCGGTGCGCGCGAGACGCGTCCGAGGTAGCGCCCCCGGTCGACGGTCAGCGCCGAGAGCGGGGGAGACTCGTTGATGAAGAAGTGCGGCTTCCAGCCCGGACCGATCCGGAACGTGTCGAAGTACGACTCGTCTCCGACGATCCGGCCCGTGACGAGGCGGACGCCTGCACCACGGACCTCCGCGGCGAGCCTCCGCAGCCCGAGCGACGACAGCGTCGGATCGCCGAAGCCCTTCAGCACGAGGTCGCCGTGCCACTCGGCCCCGTCCTGCTCCCCGATGCCGAGCACCTGTGTCTCGATTCGGTAGGCGGATCCGAACGACACGAGGGCCGCATACGTGACGGCGAGCTTCTCGTTCGACGCCGGGATGAGCGGCAAGGACGGATTGCGCGCGTAGACCACGCGTCCCGTCGCCAACTCGACCGCGATCGCCGACGAACGCGAGATGCCCGGCGCGTTCAACGCACGTGCGAGCTTGGCCGCGAGCGCGTCCGGGCCTCGAGGCGCGGCCTCCGCGTTGCCGGCAAACGCAAACGCGCAGGCGAGGACGACCGCAGTCAGGCGGAGGCGGGCCGGCACGTGCGGGATTCTAGTGATCAGCCCCGAATGGGCCTCTGCGACCGCAAAATAGGCCGCGCGGCCCATAGGCAGAGGGCGCGGAAGCTTCGATAATCGAACCACCAGGAGCGGCGCGCCCATGGACGACCTTTCGACCCTCATCAATCGCATCGACGTGCTCCTGCAAGCACCTCCGGAGTCGGACGACTCTGAGGTTCGAGCGCACATGGAGACGACGCTCACGGACGGTTACGCGAGAGCGCTGGCTCTCGAGGCCGAGCACTGGCGCCTCCAGCGGCAGATCGGCGCGATCGCGGCCGATCTCGCGGAAGGGCGCGGCCGGCCGCGCACGAAGGAGCTCGCCCCGCTTGCGAGGCGGCTCGCGCTGGTCGAGAAGGAGCTACGGTCGCTTCGGGACACCCTGGTCTCCCTCCGCGAGCGCATCGCGCTCACGAACTGCGCGGCCTGAGGCCTACGGCCCCTAGTTAGACGATCCCGCTGCGGACGGCGTAGACCGCCGCCTGGATGCGGTTGTCGATCTGCAGCTTCATCAGGATGTTGGAGATGTGGTTCTTGACGGTCTTCGGGCTGATGTGGAGCTCGCCGGCGATCTGGGCGTTGTCCTTGCCGTTGGCGATCAGCTTCAGGACCTGGATCTCCCGGTCCGAGAGCTCGGCGCGGATCGTGGCCGCATCCTGCTCGCTCGTACCGGTGGCGCGCATGCGCTGGAGCACTTTGGCGGCGATGTGCGGTGAGATCAGCGACTCGCCGACTGCGGCCGCCCGGATGCCCTGCATCAGGTCCTGGATCGACGAGTCCTTCATCAGGTAGCCGCACGCACCCGCGAGGATCGCGTTCATCACGTCCTCGTCCTGGTCGGAGATGGTGAGCACGACCACGCGGGTCAACGGCGCCTGGCTCGTCACCTGGCGGGTGGCCTCGACGCCCGTCATCCCCGGCATGTTCAGGTCCATCACGACCACGTCGGGCGCGAGCTCGCGCACCATGCGGATGGCCTGGGCTCCGTCGGCCGCTTCGCCGATGACCTGGACGGCCTGTTCCTCCAGCAGGTTGCGAAGGCCGGTCCGAAAGAGGTCGTGGTCGTCCACCAGCAGGACCCGGAGGTTCTCTGCCGTGCGGGGAGGTGCGGGATCCGGCTTCTCGATCACTTAGGCGAGTAGGGCGGAAGCCTACCCGCCGACCGCGATCGTCACCGACCGTCGTCCCCAGGCGCGTGCCTCGGCATGCGACGAGAACCAGAGGTCGATCCGAGCGCCCTGGATCGAGCCGCCAGTGTCCGCCGCGACTCCCTGGCCGTAGCCGGGAATCGTCAACGGCGTCCCGAGCGGGATCACCGCTGGGTCGACCGCCACGACTCCCGGGCCGACGGGAATGCCACTCGCGGTGCTGCCGGGAAGCGAGTACCCGGTCGCCAGGACGGTCAGGAGCCGTGCCCCACCCGTGGCGGGAGCATCCAGAACCGTCGTGCCCGGCGCAGGTGCGCTCGCCAGCGAGGCGAGCGAGCGGGCGTTCGCCTCGAGCGCCGAGATCCTCTGGCCGTTGCCGTCGCGAAGCGCGGCCAGCGAGGCGATCCGGGCCAGTTTCTCCGAGCGGACGCGGATGAGCGTGGCGGTGGCTTCGGAGGCGGCCGCGCGCAGGCTCTCGTTCTCCGCCTCGCGCTGCGCGAGCCTGGCCGTCACGGCGATCAGCTTCTTCCGAGCGCCTCGCGCCCGGAGGATGTAGCGGCGGTCGTCGTCGGCGATCCGGGTGAGATGGTCGACTCCCGTGACCGCGTCGTCGAGGGACTGGGCACCGAGGATCACGGCGAGCGGCTCGGGCTTGCCCTGCTCGTAGAGCGCGCGTACCCGGTCGGCGAGACGTCGTTGCGAGATGCGCAGTCCTGCGCGCGCGACCTTCAGCTGCAGGCGCGCCTCGGTCTGCCTGCGCGCCAGGCGCTCACCCTTCGCGCGCAACTTGGCCAGGCGGGCGCGGGATCCCGCGAGCTGGGCGTCGAGGGAGCCCAGCTCGGCCTGCGCCGAGGCTGCCTCGCTCGAGAGGGCCCTGTTCTCGCCGCGCAGCTCCTCCGCCTGGGCGCGGAGTTTGTCGGCAGGCTCCGCCCCGGCCGCGGGAAGAGAGCTCGCGAGGGCCGCCAAGCACACGAAGATGAGAGCCCGGAGACCGGGACCTGGCGCTCGCACGGGGCGGCACCCTAGCAGAGTGCGCGAGCCCGGCCGTGACACATGCGACACCGCATGCGGAATTGCGCGGTTTTGCACAAGTGTTGCGGTTGTCCGAGCGGGTTGCTAGGGTGCCGCACTCGTGACGTACCGGGCTCCCCACCCGGTGCGCCGGTCGCAGCCGGAGACAGGATTCCGGCACGAGTGAAGCGACTGGCGGCGCCACTGATTCTCGCTTTTGTCGCGGCTCTGGCGGTGACCAGTTCTGCAACCCCGCAAACAGGGTCGATCGGCTCCAAGCAGGCGCAGGCGCAGGACGTCCTGGCCCAGATCCAGAACCTGGATTCGAACCTCTCGCACGCCATCGAGGCGTACAACCTTGCGAACGAGCGGCTGAAGGACGTCAAGGCCGACCTTGCCGAGAACCGGAGAGAGCTCGGGATCGCGCGCGCGAACCTGAAGCGTGCGCGTAGCGTGCTGGCGGAGCACGCGGTCGCCATCTACACCTCCGAGAGCGGGGACTCGACGCTCGAGGTGCTGATCGGCGCCACGAGCCTGGACGACTTCCTCAGTCGCGTCGACACCGTCGGCCGGGTCTCCGACCAGGGCACACGGGTGCTGGGTGAGGTGGTCGTGTTCCGGAACGACGTCCGCGCCCGCCGCGCCCGGCTCAAGCGTGCGAAGGTGCGCGCCGCTGAGCTCGTCGCGGAGCGCTCGCGCCAGAAGGCGTCGATCGAGAGCCAGCTCGCGACGCGACGGTCGCTGCTGAACTCGATTCGCGGCGAGATCGCCCGCATGCAGGCGGCCGAGCGCGCTCGCCAGGCCGAGCTCCAACGGCAGGCGCGCGCCGCGGCGGTCGCGGCGACGGCGGCCGCTCCCGTGCTCGCGACCACGCTGAGCACATCCATGGAGGAGAGCGCTTCCGCACTCCCCGTGCCCGCCGCCCGCTACGGAGGCGCGGTCGGGATCGCGATGCAGTATCTCGGCACGCCGTACGTCTACGGCGGCGCCGGCCCGGGTGGCTTCGACTGTTCCGGCTTCATCATGTACGTCTACGGCCAGCTCGGTGTCTCGCTGCCGCACAACGCGGCCGCCCAGTACGGGTACGGGACGCCCGTCGACCGCAGCCAGCTCCAGGCCGGCGACCTCGTCTTCTTCGACGGCCTCGGGCATGCCGGCATCTACGTCGGCGGAGGGAGCTTCATCCACTCGCCGCACACCGGCGACGTGGTCAAGATCTCGTCGATGTCGGGCTGGTACGCCTCGTCGTACGTCGGCGCCCGCCGCCTCTAAGAAGACTCGCTTCGAAACCGAGCTCTAGGCGTACAGGTCTGCGATCTCCTGCGCGAAGTGCTCCTGCACGACGCGGCGACGAAGCTTGAGCGTGGGGGTGATCTCGTCGTGCTCGGCACTGAAGTCGCGCGACGGGATCGCGAAGCGCTTGATCTGCTCGAAGCGTGAGCGCTCGCGGTTGACGTCGTCCACGACTCCCTGGATCAGCTCTCGCACGCGCTCGTCCCGGGCGAGCTCCTCGATCGGCGCGTCGTTGCCGGCCCACTTCTGCACCTCGGCCTCGTCGAGGGTGATCAGCGCGGACACGTAGGGCTTCCGGTCGCCGAGGACAACGGCCTGGGAGATGAACCTCGAAGCCTTCAGATCGTTCTCGATGTTCTGTGGAGCGACGTTCTTGCCGCCCGCCGTGACGAGAATGTCCTTCTTGCGGTCGGTGATCGTCACGAACCCGTCCGCGTCGATGGAGGCGATGTCGCCGGTGCTGAGCCAGCCGTCCTCGCCGAGCACGGCCTTCGTCGCCTCGGGATCCTTGTAGTAGCCCGCGAAGACCGTCGTGCTGCGGACGAGCAGCTCCCCGTCGTCGGCCAGCTTGAGCTCGATCCCGGGAAGCGCCGGCCCGACCGTGCCGAAGCGGTAGCGCTCCAGCATGTTCACGTTGGAGGCCGTCGTGCACTCGGTCGTGCCGTAGCCCTCGAGGATGGGGATGTCGAGCATGTGGAAGAACTCTGCGATCTCCTTGGCGAGCGGCGCGCCGCCCGAGATCCCGAAGCGGAGCCGGCCGCCGAGCTTCTTCTTCACCTTCGAGAAGACGAGCCTGTCCGCGAGCTTGTGCTGCGCGGCGAGCCCGGCCGGGACGGGGCGTCCTTCCTGCCGCAGCACGCTCACCCGCTTTCCGACCCCGAGCGCCCAGTCGACCAGCTTCCTCTTGACGCCGGTCGCCTCGTCGAAGCTCGCGAGCACCGCGGTGTGCACCTTCTCGTACACGCGCGGGACGCTCGGCAGCACCGTGGGCCGGACGGAGGCAGCCACCTCGCCGACCCGCAGCGGGTCGGGGCAGAAGGCGGTCGTGAAGCCCTCGTAGGCGGCGAGGAGGTGCAGGCAGCGCCCGAAGTTGTGCGCCAGCGGCAGGTACAGCAGCAGGATGTCCTCGGCGCCGATGAACCGCGGCACCATGTCCACCTTGGCGACCATGTCGTAGTAGTTGCGGTTCAGGATCATGCAGGCCTTGGGCGGCCCGGTCGTCCCGGACGTGTAGATGTAGGTGAAGAGGTCGTCGTCACCGATCGCGGCGCTCGCGTTCGCGAGCGCGCTGGGGTTCGCGGCCGCGAACTCGCGGCCCTTCGCGCGCAGCTCGTCGAGGTCGGCGAAGCGGTAGACGTGCTGCAGCCGCGGGATCTCGCCGCCCTCGCGCACTTTGGCCAGCTGCTCGTCGTCCTCGACCAGTACGCCGACGGCCTCGGAGTGGTCGAGGACGTAATGAGTGTCTTTCACCGAGCTCGACGGGTAGACCGGAGCCGGGACGACGCCGATCGAGCCGAGGGCGAAGTCGAACAGGCACCACTCGGCAGTCGTCCGCGCGAGGATCCCGAACGAGTCGCCCTGTTTGAGCCCCAGCGAGAGCAGTCCGTTGGCGAGCTCCTCGACCGCGGTCGCCGCCTCGGCCCAGGAGATCTCGTGCCAGTGGTCTCCGTGCTCGACGAGGTAGGCGGGATTCGTTCGCCCCGCGGCAACCGCCTTGCGCCACAGCGCAGGGATCGTCCGCTCGCCGGGACCGTCGTCGCGCGGAGCCGTGTCGAGAGTCGCCTCCTGCGTCGCCATCCGCTTCAAGCCTATGCGAAGGGATACGGGTCGGGAAGGCGAAAACCCATGCTTCGTGAGGTAATGCAGGCCCAGGCTCTGGAGCGCGAGCACCAAGCCGGGGGCCGCACTCGGCCGCAGTCAAGGCGACCAGCCTTGGCAAGGTCGAGGGTGGTTCCCGGCGCCGCGTGATCGCGGGCCAGAGACAGGCGTGTGTTGCCTCACGGAGCACATGTCCCACTAGACTTCTAGGAGAGCTATGCGGACGATCTGGAACGGCTCGATCAGCTTCGGCCTGGTCAACATCCCGATCGGCCTCGCGCTGGCCACGAAGCCGGCGGCGAGGTCCTCGGACGTGAGCTTCCGCACCCTGCACCGGGAGTGCGGGACGCCCGATCAAGCAGAAGCGCTGGTGCCCGCAGCACGACCGCGAGGTTCCCAACGACGAGCTCGTCAAGGGCTGGGAGGTCGCGAAGGGCCAATTCGTGATGGTCGAGGACGCCGACCTCGAGGCGATCATGCGCCATGACGAATCGCGTTCGATCGAGATCACGCGCTTCGTGCCGGTAGACGAGGTCGACCCGGTCTGGTTCGACCGCACGTACTTCCTCGTGCCTGCGGGCGCGACGGCTCAGCGCCGGCCCTACGTGCTGCTGCTGGAGGCGATGCGCGAGACGGGGACGGCTGCGCTCGGCCGCTTCGTCCTCCGCGGGAGCGAGCACATCGGCCTGATCCGCCCCAAGGGCGACGCGCTCGTGCTCGAGACGATGTTCGTCGGCGAGGACGTCCATTCGCAGGCCGAGATCGACGAGGCAGTCGGGGAGACCGAGGTCAAGGAGCCGGAGCTCGTCCTGGCGCGCCAGGTGATCGACAGCCTCGTGGGCGAGTTCGATCCTGACCAGCTGACGAGCGAGTACCGCCGCGACCTGCGGGCGATGCTCGAGGCGAAGCTCGCGGGCGAGGAGATCTCCGTGCCCGAGCCGGAGCCCGATGCCCCCGTGGTCGACCTGATGGAGGCGCTCAGGCGCAGCGTGGCGGAGATCAAGGACACCGAGGACGGCTCGGCCAAGAAGAAGGCCGCGGCGAAGCCCCGGTCGCGGAAGAAAGTCGCGAGCTAGCCGTTAAGCGCTCAGTGCCGCGGCTCCATGGCGCCCAACGCCTGGAGCTGTGCCTGGAACAGAGTCTTGTCGATCTTGCCCTGGTAGATCGGCACGCCTTCCTCGACGCACACCTTGATGACCTCCTGGCGATCGATGCCCAGCTCCTTCGAGAGCTCCTCAGGCGTCAGGTGGTTCGCCATATCGTCCTCCTTTCGGCAATGAAAAAGCCCGTCGCACGGGGCTGACGGGCTTCGTCTACCGGATCGATTGTGTTGTCTCCGGGAATCACTGGGCCCGGCCCCCCACCAAAACCATCGCCTCACAGAATAATGACGCCCCGTGCGAACCGCAACGGACCTTTCGGCACATGGCTTCTCGGAGCGCCGGGCGCCCGTGAAGGGCGTGCACCTCCGCTGGTTCGCCGGTGGAGCCGGCCCGGCGGTCGTGCTCGTCCACGGGCTGGGCGGCGCGGCCTCGAACTGGATCGAGCTCGCGCCCGAGCTCGCGCACGACAACCGAGTGATCGTCCCAGACCTGCCCGGGCACGGAGGCTCCGCGCCGTTGGCGGCCCTGCCGAACCTCGACCCTTTCGCCGACCGCCTCGGCCTCGTGCTCGAGCGAGAGGCGGTCGGCCCGGCGGTCGTCGTCGGCCACTCGCTCGGCTGCGTCGTCGCGCTGCGCCTGGCGTCTAAGGGAGCCCGGCCGCGTTCGCGGCCTCGTGCTGTTCTCGGCGGCCGGGATCGGCTCCAGCTCACGACGCGCGAAACAGGCGCTCTGGCTCAGCTCCCTCGTGCGGCCCGGGCGGTTCCTCGCGCCGCACCGCGCACGGATCGCCCGCTCGGAGCGGCTACGGGCGCTCGTCTGGGGGAGCTGGGCGACACCGGACGGCACCGCGATCTCCCCGCTGGCGACGGAGGGCCTGCTCGCGGGGCCGGCGCTTCACACCGACACCGGGAGCGCCGCCATAGCCCTGGCGTCCGAGGATCCGCGGCTCGACCTGGAGCGAATCCGCTGCCCGAGCCTGCTCGTGTGGGGCGCCCGCGACCCTCAGGTGCGCGTGGACGACGCGTTCGAGTACGCGAGGCGGCTGGGCGCGCCTCTCAGGGTCGTCGCCGGGGCCGGGCACCTCGTGGTCGCGGAGCGGCCCGAAGCCTGCCTGGACGCGATCCGGGCGTTCCTGGCCTCGTGCGATGGCGACTCGGTGGCGGTGCGAGGCCGGAGGGGATAGTGCTCGGCACAGACCCGGAGAGCATCGTGCCGTCACCGAGGCGAGGGGCGGCGGAGCCGGGCTCCGCCCGGCGGGAGCCGTCCCGGCCAGCGCGGGAGGCCTAGACCGGGTTGCCTAGCTCGATGTAGTCGGCCTCGATGCCGAATTGCTCGGCGAGCTTCTTCGCCAGCGCCTGGACGCCGAGGCGTTCGGTCGCGTAGTGCCCGGCGGCGACGTAGTGGACGCCGAGCTCGCGTGCGAGATGCAGGGCGGGCTCCTCGGCCTCTCCGGTCAGGAACAGGTCGTAGCCGGCCGCGGCCGCGTCCTTGAAGTACCGGCCGCCTCGGCCGGTGACGACCGCCGCCCGCTTGACGGTGTCCGGCCCGTGCGGGAAGACGAGCGGCTCGCGCCCGAGCTTCTCGCTGACCCGGCGCGCGAAGCGCTGCGCCTCCGTGGGCGGGCGCAAGGGGCCGCCGAAGCCGATGCCCGCGAAGCGCTCTTTCGGCTCGATCCCGAGCGCCTTGGCGAGCAGCGCGTTGTTGCCCAACTCCGGGTGGGCGTCGAGCGCGAGGTGGTAGGCGGCGAGCGTGAGGTCCGCGTCGAAGAGCGCCTGCAGTCGGAGGCGCATGGGGCCGTCGATCCGGCGTGACTCGTTGTCCCAGAAGAGCCCGTGGTGCACGAGCAGGAGCTGCGCCTTCTGCGCAGTCGCCCGCTCGAAGAGCGCGAGGGACGCCGAGACGCCGCACGCGATCTTCGTCACCTCCTCGGCGCCCTCGACCTGGAGGCCCATCGGGCCGTAGTCGGGGTACGCGTCGAGGTCGAGCAACTCGGCGGCGTACTGAAGGATCTCGTCCCGTTTCGCCATCGGGCGATTCTAAGTTCCTTCGGATACCCTTAGGCGCTCTCGGGGTGTGGCGCAGCCTGGTAGCGCGCTCCGTTCGGGTCGGAGAGGTCCCCAGTTCAAATCTGGGCACCCCGATAAGCGCGGGGGAACTTCTGGTTCCCCCACGAGCCCCTCCTTCCAGGTCGGCGATCCTACGAACGACCGATCGGCAGCACTTCTCCTCGCAGCCGCGCCAGCCGCTCGCGCACTTGTGCCGCCATGGCGAAGTTGTGCTTGCGTTGGTAGCGGTCGAGCGCCTGCTCGAGCGTGGCGGCGGCTTCGCTGGTGCGGCCGGCGGCGTGCAGCACCTCGGCCAGGTCGCAAAGCGCGTCACCCTGCGAGCTGGGGCTGTCGGTCCGCTCGGTGATCGCGACCGCTTCGCGGGCGAGGCTTTCGGACTCGACATGCTTCCCCGCGGCGGCATCGACGAGGGCCTGGGCCTGGCGCCATCTCGCCTGAGCCCAGACGTCGTTCCCTTCAGCAAGCTGGCGCCCGAGTTGCGCCAGCGGCCTGGCCTCGTCGTAGCGACCCAGGGCGCAGAGCACACGGCCGAGCTGCGGCGCAATACCCGAGAGGACGTTGCGCACGCCATGGGTCTCCATCGATTCGCACGACCGCCGGAGGTAAGGGACGGCGGCCTCGTAGTCGCCCGCGAGCATGGCGATTTCTGCCAGCCAATACTCTTCGAGGCTGCCTCTCAGTGCGCGCAGCCGCTCAGTTGCCTCGCGCGCGAGCGTCCAGGCCTCATCGAAGCGGCCGAGCATCGCCAGCAGGACTGCGCGCAGCAGAGGGTTGGTCTCGGGGACGGCCGCGTCGAGCGCGCGCAGCGCCTCGCCGGCCGGCCTCGGCCCCGAGAGCAGCGCCAGCGAAAGGCCGAGTTGGTTCGTCCGAGTCTGCCCCGCGAGCCGGGCGTGCCGCATCGCCTGCTCGGAAGCGCGCACCATGTCCTCGAAGCGGCCACGGTGAAGGGCGACCGCGGCGAGTGCCTGCGAGACGTCCGCGAGGCCGTCATCGTCGCCCGCCTGCTCGAGCAGCGGCAGCGCCGCGCTCGCGAGCGCCTCGAGCTCGTCCAGGTCAGCGTCGGCAGTCACAATCAACCGGCGCTGAGCGGCCACGACTCGCGCAAGCGCCTCGCCCGCTTCGTCGCCGGCCGCCTGTGCATGTTCGGCTGCCGCCTCGGCCAGCGCGGCAGCTCGATGGGGGTCAGCCGCCCAAAACACGCTGGCGAGATCGAGCTCGAGATGGACGTCGAGCCGCAGCGGCCGGGTCAGCTCGAGCGCGCGCTCGAACAGGGAGGCGGCAGCGGGCTCGTCGACACGCCAGAGCGCGCGCCGCCCTGCCGCGGCGAGATGGTCGCCGGCGCGCTCGGCAAGCGTCGGGTCGTGCTGTCCCAACTCGGCCTTGTAGCGGGCGGCCTGCTCCAGGTGGTAGCCCAAGATCTCGTCTAGCTCGACGAGATCTTTGCCTTGGTGCCCGAACCAGCCGGCCAGGCGCTGGTGGAGCTCGGCGCGGCTGGTCTTGGTCAGTGCCTCGTAGGCGGCGTCGCGGATCAGCAGGTGATGGAAGCGAAACCCGTCCTCGCCCGCGAGCTGGGCTCTGTAGGGGCTGATCAGCTCCCTGCGCACCAGTGCGGCCAGCCGCGGTGTCACCTGGTCCTCGCCGTCCGCAAGCGCCTGCACGGCGCCGCGGTGGAAGACCTCCCCCTCGACGGCGGCGCACTCCAGCACCTGCCGCTCGCCGGGATCCAGCTGGTCGAGCCGGGCAGTCAGCAACGCCCGGAGCGTCGCCGGGAGAGCTACCTCGGCGTCTGCCTCCACGGCCATTGCCACCATCTCCTCCACGAACAGCGGGTTCCCGCCGGCCGCACGCGCGATCCGCTCGCGGAGCACGGTGGCGATCGCCTCGGGGATGAGCTTCCGCGCTGCCTCGTCGGGCAGGGGCTCGAGCCTGAGCGCCAGCGGCCAGCCCGTCCGGCGCTCCGTCAGCTCCGGCCGAGCCATGCACAGCAGCAGGATCGGCGCGCCCGAGGACAGCAGCCCGACGTGCTCGACCAGGTCCAGGAAGGTCTGCTCGCCCCACTGGATGTCGTCGAAGACCACCACCAGCGGACGTGCGGCCGCAGCCTCCTCCAGCGTCTTGCGGAACGCCCAGGCGATCTCCTCCGCCGACGCACCCGCCTCGTTCTCGCCCAGCAGCGAGCCGATCGCCGCCGCAGCCGCCTCGTCCGAAGGCCGCACATGGAGGTTCTTCACAACCTCCACCACCGCCAAATAAGTGATGCCCTTGCCGTAGGGCGGACAACGGCCGACCACGACCGTCGCCTCGAGGCCGGCAAGGAACTCGCTCACCAGCCTCGACTTCCCCACGCCCGCCTCACCCACGACCGTGAACAGCTCGCAGGAGCGGTCCGCGACCGCCCGCTCGAACGCGGCCCGAAGCTGCGCCAGCTCGGTCTCGCGTCCGACCATCGGCGCCTGGAGCCGTCGCTCGGGAAGCTCGTGCACGGAGACCAACCGGTACGCCAGTACGGGCTGGGCTTTGCCCTTCAGCGCGAGTGGCTCGATCGACTCCACCTCGACCGCTTCGCGGACGAACCCAAGCGTCGGCTCGCCGAGCAGGATCTCGCCCGGCGATGCCGCCTGCTGCAGTCGCGCTGCCACATTCAACGCGTCACCGGTCGCCAGACGCTCCTCCGTTCCGGTCACCACCTCACCGGTATTCACACCGATCCGCGCGTCCACACCCAGGTCCGGCAGCGCCTCCTGCATCTCGGCCGCCGCCCGCACCGCCCGCAGCGCGTCGTCCTCATGGACCACGGGCACTCCGAATACAGCCATCACCGCATCGCCGATGAACTTCTCCACCGTCCCACCATGTGACTGAACGATCGCTTTCATCTGCTCGAAGTAGCGAGCGAGCAAGGCACGCACAGCCTCGGGGTCAACCGACTCCCCAAGCGCCGTCGAGCCGGTGACGTCGCAGAACAGCACCGTCACCGTTTTCCGCTGCTCGCGCGACGCAGGCACGGAGCGCAGCGGAGCAGCGCAGTAGGGGCAATAACGGAAATCGCCCTCGCTCTCACGGCCGCAACTCGAGCAGGTCGGCACGAATCGAGGCTAGACCCATGCGGCCGGAATCACAATCAACTCATGGGGACCCTCTAGTCGATTTTCGGAAGGAGCTACAAGGTTCGGTGGACGACCGCCGTGCAGGCGTCCTCGACGTAGTCGAGCCCCCCCTCGGCGGCGATTTCCCTCGACTCGGGCGAGACGAGCCCGAGCTGCAGCCAAAGGGCGCCCGCCCCGACCTCGACCGCCTCACGTGCGTGACCCGGGCACGCGTCGACGTTTCGGAAGACATCGACCAGGTCGATCGGCTCTTCGATCTCGGTCAGCGTGGCGACGCACGGGATCCCGAGTACGTCGTCGCAGTCGAGCGGCCGCACCGGGATCACGCGATAGCCGACGCGCAGGAGGTAGCGCATGACGTCGTGGGCGGGCCGGTCGGGGTTCGGCGAGGCGCCGACCATCGCGATCGTCCTGGCTGAGGCGAGGATCTCGGCAGGCGAGCGACTCATGCCGCCTCGCGAACGCTACGCAAGCTCAGCGGAGCCAGCCACAACACGAACGCGATCGACGCGCCCGCGACGATGATCGCCGAGGGCGAGAACATGCCGGCGAGGACAGCCGCCAGCGCGTAGCCGATCGGAGTCAGGCCGAGCGAGCCGAAGAAGTCGAGGCTGATCACGCGTGAGAGCCTGTTTTCCGGCACGAGCTCCATCAAAACCGTCTCCCAGATTCCGATGCCGTAGGCGATCAGGGCGCCCCGCACGAAGACGAGTGCGATCGCGACCTCGTACTGATGCGAGAGCGCGAACAGGATCGTGCAGACGTCGTTGATCGCCCAGGCCACATAGGTGAGTACCACGCGATGACGCCTCGGGTTCGTCTGCCCGAACACGATCGTGCCGAGCACCATCCCGGCCGCCTGGAACGTGAAGATGAGCCCGTACGCGCCGACGCCAAGGCCGAAGTTCTCCTTCACCAGTTGCGGGAGCAAGGCCTGGTAGGGCGCCATCACGAGCATCAGGACGAGCGCCGCGAGCAGGATGGTCACCCACAGCCACGGGATGCTCGCGACGTAACGCGCGCCGGCGACGATCTCCCGGAGGGTCCCTTCCCCGGGCTCCGGCTGGATCGCGCGCGGGCGGGCGAGCCAGAGCAGGCCGAGCGAGACCGCGAAGCTCGCCGCGTCGAACGCGAACACCGTCGCCGAGCCCGTCAGGCCGTACAGGCCGGCTGCCAACGCCGGCCCGACCATGAAGCTCATCTGCCTCGAGATCCCGATCATCGCGTTCGCGGAGGCGAGGTACGGCTTCTCGACCACCAGTGGGACGATCCCGCCGAACGCGGGGTGGAAGAAGCCGTCGCCGAGGCCGACGCCGACGGCGAAGGCGATCAGCAGCGGGAACGTCAGGTTCCCCGTCGCGTCGGTGACCGCGAGCGCGCCGACGACTCCCAGGCGCGCGGCGTCGGAGACGATCATCAGCTTCCTGCGCTCGTAGCGGTCGGCCAGCGCGCCGCCGATCAGCAGCGTGGCGAGCATCGCCAGGCCCTCGGCCGCGAGCACGATCCCGAGCGAGCCGGCCGACCCCGTGATCTCGAGGGTCTTCCAGCCGACCGCGACGAGGAAGGCGGCATTGCCGATCAGCGAGACCGTCTGGCCGGCCCAGACCAGGCGGAAATCCCGGCTGCGAAACGCCTGCAGGGTGCGGGCGCCGGAGAGTGCGTCGACGAGGGTGGCCACGACGCGCCAGGCTATCCTCGGAGCCGTTTGACGCTGCGAGCAGTCCTCTTCGACGTCGACTTCACGCTCGCGCGGCCAGGTCCCGAGCTCGGACCGGACGCCTACAAGCGCGAGGGCGAGCGGCTGGGCCTCGACCTCGACCCGGCGCTGTACGAGGAGGCCCGTGCCGCGGCGCTCGAAGGGCTACAGCGTCATCCGGAGCTCGTGCACGACGAGGAGATCTGGGTCGCGTTCACGGAGCGAATCGTGCGTGGGATGGGCGGGGGCGATCATCCCCGCGCCCGCGAGTGCGCGGTCGCGATCGAGAGCCGCTGGGAGCGGTCGCACAACTTCGACCTCTACGATGACGCGCTCCCGACCCTGGAGTTGCTGCGCCGCCACGGCCTGAAGATCGGCCTTGTGTCCAACGGCGCCCGGGACCTGGACGAGTTCGTGGCCGACCACCGCCTCGAGGTCGATGCCGCTCTCGGCGCGCGGGGCCACGGCTGGACGAAGCCGCACCCGTCGATCTTCCGCGCGGTGCTGCAGCAGCTGGCCGTGCGGCCCGAGAAGGCAGCCATGGTCGGTGACTCACCCGAGGACGACATCGAGGGCGCCCGCGCGATCGGGATGACCGCCTTCCTGCTCGACCGCGAGAACAGGTATCCCGATCACGAGGGTCGCCTGACCGACCTGCGCGAGCTGCCGGCCGCGTTGGGACTCCAGGATCAGTCCACCGAGTAGCGGGAGCAGAGACCAACACGCGTCCCGCTAATAGATGTGCAGCTTGTCCAGGAGCGCCAACGGGTCATCGAGGGACTCGAACAGATCCTTGTTGTGCTTGATCATCTTGCTGCGCATGTAGACGCGAAGCCACTGCTTGTAGGTGTACAGCTCGTAGCGATCGAGCATGTCTCCGAGTGGTAGATCCCGCTGCGCGAGGAGTCCCGCCAGGAACATCGCACACTCGAAGCCGAGCGAGATCGACTGGAAGTACGGAGAGCCGATCGCCGAGTCGCCTGCAAGGAACACCGGCGAGCTGGTGAACGGGTGGTCGGCGGGACCGGCTTTGAGCCACTGCCGGCTGGTCGCATTGCGAGCCCGGTACAGATCAAGCGGGATCCGGACGATCTCGAGATCGCCGAGCAGCTCTCCGTGCGTTTCCTGCTTGACCTCGTCGATGAAACGGTCCATCGACTGGGCGACGCCTGGAAAGTTGCTGCGAAGCCACTCACCGTCGAATCGGGACGGCATCGCCTCGTACTCCTCGGCGCTGATGTTGACGATGCCCGACACGTGGCTGACGCTGCCGTCGTAGTGCGTGCGGTGGACCATCGGAATGAACTTGTACTGGGCGTTCTCGATGTTCTTGTGGTACTTGCAGTGCTCGTTGCAGTCATATTTCTGGCCGTACAGGAAGGTGATGACGAGCGCGTATTCGAGCCGGATCTTGAGCGTGTTCGTGCCTCCATCCGCCTCGCCTGAGCCGGGAACCAGATGATCTCGAAGCAGAGACCTGGCGCCCGTGCAGTCGACCAGAACGTCTCCCGGCTCGAGCATCGCCATCGCGTCCTCCATCGTCACGACGGCCTCGGTGCGCTGCACCGAATTCGACCTGCGCGCATCGATCAGATCGCTGACGGAGCGCTCGATGGAGTTGAGCGGGCAGAACCCCAAGGCCCAGTTGTTCAGAAGGGCCGTCAGGTCCGAAGGAATGGATTGTCTGAACGCAAGGCCGTCGTCGAGCTCTGGTGGATCGAAGACGGCCTCGACGCTATCCCCATCGATGGAATCGGTTCGGTAGCTCTCAACCGAATTCGCCACGAGGTACGACGCGAGCTGGACCATCCGGGTGCGCGTGTACTCGGGCCGCTTCTCATAGAGGTGCACGGAGAACCCCTCCATCGACTGCAGCAATGCCGTGAGCAGAAGACCAACCGGTCCTGCGCCGACCACGTGCACTCTTGCCGCGCTAGGCAGGGTCTCGAAGGCTGTGGAACCGGGTTGCGGGGGCATGCGCCTCCTCGCTCGGTCGCGATCGCGTCGGGCCGAACGTACAGGGCCGTTCGTAGGACTCTAGCTTCGAGGTTTCTGGCGCGAACGTCGCGTTCCCTCGCCTCTCACATGACAAGCCTAGGAGCCGCGCGCATTAGGATCACTCGCGGTGCCCGACTGGGTCCTGTGGGTGATCCTGGCAGCTGTCCTCGCCGTCGGCGAGGTCCTGACGCTCAGCTTCCTGCTCGGCCTGTTCGCGCTCGCGGCGGTGCTGGCGGGCGTCGTCGCCGCGCTCGGCGGCGGACTGGTGATCCAGCTCGTCGTCTTCATCGTCGCCTCGCTGGCGTCCGTCGCGTTGATCCGGCCGGTCGCCAAGCGGCACCTGCGCACTCCGGCCCGCCTCCGCACGGGAACGGCCGCGCTCGTCGGCGCCAAGGCCGTGGTGACCGAACGTGTGGACGACCTCAGCGGCCAGGTGAAGATCGGCGGCGAGGTCTGGTCGGCCCGGGCGTTCATGGAGGGCCAGGTGCTCGAGCCGGGCGCGCGGGTCGAGGTGGCACGGATCGAGGGCGCTACCGCGCTCGTCTTCGAATGAGGGAGGGACCGTGGAAGCCCTGATCGCTTTGCTCGTGATCGCGGTGGTCGTGCTGATCGTGCTCGCGCGGACGATCCGGATCGTGCCGCAGTCGAAAGCCGGGATCGTCGAGCGGTTGGGTCGCTACAACCGCACGCTCGACGCCGGCCTGACGCTCGTGATTCCGTTCGTCGACCGCCTGCGGCCGCTGATCGACATGCGCGAGCAGGTCGTCTCCTTCCCGCCGCAACCCGTGATCACCGAGGACAACCTGGTCGTGAACATCGACTCGGTCATCTACTTCCAGGTCACCGAGCCGAAGGCGGCCACCTACGAGATCAACGACTACATCCATGCGATCGAGCAGCTCACGGTGACGACCCTGCGCAACGTGATCGGCGGGATCACGCTCGAGGACACGCTCACCTCGCGCGACCACATCAATGCCCAGCTGCGGGGCGTCCTCGACGAGGCCACGGGGAAGTGGGGGATCCGCGTCAACCGAGTCGAGCTGAAGGCGATCGATCCGCCCGGGACGATCCAGGAGGCGATGGAGAAGCAGATGCGCGCCGAGCGCGACCGCCGCGCAGCGATCCTGACCGCCGAGGGCGTCAAGCAGTCGCAGATCCTCACCGCGGAGGGCGAGAAGCAGAGCGCCATCCTCAAGGCCGAGGGCCGCAAGGAGGCTCAGGTGCTCGAGGCGGCCGGACAGGCGCAGGCGATCGAGACGGTCTTCCAGGCGATCCACGAGGGCCGTGCCGACCCGCAGCTGCTCGCCTACCAGTACCTGCAGATGCTGCCGCAGATCGCGCAGGGCGACTCGAACAAGCTCTGGATCATTCCGAGCGAGTTCGCCGAGGCAATCGGAAACGTGGGGAAGATGCTCAGCCCGGGCGCGTCGCCGAGCACTGATCGGAGTCCGGACAAACCCTGAGCACCCGGACGGCCGGCACGCCGTTCGGCCTCGTCAAGCGGATCGCGACCGAGGCCGCGTTGTTCGTGTAGCGCAGCTCGCGGATCAGGAGCTGCGTGTTCGTCTTGTGGACGAGCGTGTAGTCGCCCGCGGGGACGTTCGTGATGTCCACGTTCTGGCCGTCGAGGAACGAGTGGTAGCGGTCGGAGAAGCCGACCGACGTTCCGCCGTCGACCGACTGCGCATTCGGTTCGTGCAGACCGCAGAACGCCGTGTAGACGGGGCTGCTCACGCGATTGACGACGCGGCGCCGGGCGATCCCGTAGCGGTCGCCCAGGCAGAAGCCGCTCTTACGGTCGCGGACGACCACGTCGCCGTTCTGCTCGCGCAGCTCGTAGCGCTGGTAGTGGAGGAGGTGCCAGTGGGAATGGTCGGACGAGTGGTTGTAGCGCCAGAAGCCGACGCGGGGGTAGGCGCGCGTGCCCCCGTCGCTCAGGCGCACCCGCTGAAGCCCCCGCATCGTGATGCCGACACGCCGGCCCGAGACGATCAGCGGGCCGATGCCGACATTGTCCGTCGCCGCGGTGAACCAGAGCCTGTGCCGGCCGTGCTCGTTGCGGACGGCGAGGTCGGTCGGCGGCTGCTGGTCGAGGTCCGGCAGGAGCTCCACCGCGTCGGGTTGCGGTCGCCAGCGCGGCCGCTCGGCCGGACCGGCCGCGACCAGGCGCGCAGGCCCGCCCACGGCCGCCGATGACCAGACGTTCTCCGTGCCGCCCTTGCTGCTCACGTAGGCGACCCTGCGGCCGTCGGGCGACCAGCCGGGTCCCGCGGCGATGGCGCCGTCCCGCGTCAGCAGGGCGGCCCGGCGCGACGAGACGTCGAGGAGCGCGACCTCGGGTGCGCCGGTGTCGTCGGTGACGAAAGCGAGGCGCTTGCCGTTCGGCGACCAGGCCGGGTCCGTCTCGCCGCCGACGCCCGAGGTCAGTCGTACGAGCCCGCCGCCCGTAGCGCGGATTGCGAACAGGTCGTCCGTGCCGCCGCGGTCGCTGACGAAGGCGATGCGCTGCCCTCCCGGGGACCACGCCGGGCTGCGGCCGCGAGCAAGCCTGCGCTCGTCGGTGCCGTCGGCGTCGATCCGGTGGATCCAGCCGAAGCGCTCGAAGACGAGCGCGCGCCCGTCGGGAGACCAGTCGGGCGACGAGACCGGGCCGAAAGCGAGCAGCACCCGGTTGCGTCCGTCGGCGTCGACCACGTGCAGTACGGCGCCGTCGCCTGCGACCACTGCGAGCTGGCGGCCGCTCGGGCTCCAGGCGGCCTGGGTTCCCTTCGCCACAACTCGCTTGGCCGCCGCCGTGAAGACGCCGCCGCCGAACGCCTCGGGACGCGAGAACGTCAGTTCCGTCGCCGCGATGGCCGTTGCCGGCGCGATCGCGGCGAAAGCGAGCGCGAGAGCCGCTGCGAGCCCTCTTAGGCGGAGCTGGGAAGCGCTGTCGAGGGGGCGCACGGGTCGCGGAAAGCTAGCAGTGGCGACGATTGAACCCCTACGGGCGGGCCGATCCCTAGAAAGAGGTAGTCAAGGTGCCTGTCGGATGCGCCGATAGCCCCCCCGTGGACGCAGCTGAGCGTAAGGAGATCCTGAGCCGGTACATGGACCACTCGCGTCGCTTCGAAGCGGTCGCGGCGCGGCGTGGCAACGGTAGCGCCGAGGTCATTCCGTTTACGGCACCGCTCAAGGAGCTCGAGCAGGAGCCCACCGCCCGCGAGATCGAAGTCCTTCAACTGATCTCGGACGGCCTCGTGAACCGCGAGATCGGTGTGCGGCTCTTCCTCAGCGAGGAGACGGTCAAGTCTCACGTCCGCCATCTGCTGGCGAAGCTTCAAGCCCGCTCGCGTGCGCACGCGGTAGCGGTCGGCTTCCGCCGCGGAATCATCGCCTGACGGAGCTCCAACGCGTCTGTGGGCTGGTCTTCGCCGGCGACCCCGGGCACTCAGGTTGGGCCACCGGCGCGACCCCTTTTGCTTACTCGCTTTCCCCATCTCTGTGGATATCACTCAACAGGGGGATGTCCACAGGGCGTGGAAAACGGATGCTACGTCGGCTCTACCAGCCCTTTGTAAAGCCCGGTAGGGCAGCCCTAATCACTAGGCGGCGCATAACAAACACTCCTCCTCAACGGGGGAACTGACGGCAACATGGGAGCCTATACCCCTTTCGGGTGACTATGCAAGCATTTTCGCAAGTTTTGGGCAGGGTTAGGCCGGTTGGCCGAACGTCAGAGATCGACTGGCCCATGGTGTGCTTCCTCGGCCTCCTGGCGACAACCGCGACCACGCTTTTTTGGCTCACTGCGGCGATTTATGGAACCAGCGGTAGTGCCTACGCGGTTGCCGCGCTAGCGTTGATTGCGGCGGTAGCCGAGCGCTGGACGGCCCGACTCGGCGACAACCTCGAGGCTTCGGTGTCTTTGGTGGCAATGGTCTTCGCCGCTGTACTGCTCGGCCCCGTCGAGTCGCTGCTCGTCGCGGCTGCTTCCACGGCTGGAGACTTCAGGCCACCATTCATGCGGTGGGGGGTCTACACGTCGGGCCGCGCTCTTACGGGCGGGGCTACAGGCGTTGTTGCACAGGCAGTCCTTGGTGTCTCACATCAATGACGTCGCTGCGACGGCACTGGCCGCCGTGGCGGGAGCCCTAGTCGCCACTACTCTCGACATCGCGCTCACCGCCGTGACCATGCGGCTGCGTGGCAAGGCCAGTGTTGCAAGCGTCATCACGATGCTCGCGCCAGCTTCAGTGGCGTCTGTTCCCCTCTACGCGCCCCTCGTAGCGCTTCTTGTAATCGCCTACGAACAGCTGTCCGCATGGACTCTGCCTCTCTTCTTTGTCCCAGCCATGGCCGCGCAGCGACTCTTCGTTCTCTATGAGCAGCAACGTCAACTCGCCGAGGATGTCACGGCGACGAACACTGAATTGGAGAGGGCAAATCTCTCATTTGCAGCCGCGCTCGTGGCCGCGCTTGACGCGAGAGATCAGTACACGGCCGGCCACTCGGCCGCGGTGGCCATCTACGCACGAGACATCGCAGCCCGGATGGATCTCAGCCCGGATGACCAGCGCCTCTCCTATCTGTGCGGGCTGGTGCACGACATCGGAAAGATCGGTCTGCCACCTGGCCTCCTGGAGAAGCCGGGTGCCCTAACGCTCGAGGAGCGCCGGCAGATGCAGCTTCACTCCGAGATCGGCGAGCGCATCCTTTCGAAGTGGGATCGTCACACTGAAATCTCAAAGATCGTTCGGCACCACCACGAGAGGGTTGACGGTGAGGGATACCCGGACGGGCTCACGCAAAGGGAGACTCCATTGATTTCCCGGATCATCTCGGTCGCAGACGCCTACAACGCGATGACTTCGAACCGTCCGTATCGTGACGCGATGCCAAGCCGTGTGGCTCGCCTGCGTCTAGCTCAGGCGGTGGACAGCCAGTTCGACACCTCCGTGGTGGCTGCGTTTGAGGCGATTCTTGCGGGTGCTTCGGAGGAGTACCGAACCGGTACCGGTGAGCACTTCACCATTCACACTCATGAGGAGTTCTCGCTAGCCGAGCCGGCCGCTCAGGCAGCCTAGATTTCGTCCGTGCGGTCTTGCAACGCAACCGCGATGCGAGAACGGACACCGAGCTTGTCATAGATGTGGCGGACATGAACCTTGACGGTCTTCTCGCTCAAGAAGAGTGCCTCCGCGATTTGCCGGTTCGTCAGGCCAGTGATTAGCAGCGCGTGCACGTCCCGCTCGCGAGGCGTGAGCAGCCTCTTTTGATCGATGGCCACAATTCGTTCCTCGGCAGGGACGTGTCGAACGAGTCGCGGGTTCCGACTCCGCGCAAAGATCATGGTCATGCGGTGTCGCGAAGGTGTTTCAAGGGCGATCTCCGCGAAGCGTGGGTGGCCAAGACAAATGCTCACGAAGCTGTCGGAGTTTCCCGTGACCTCGACGAGTTGCATCAGTTTGGTAATCGCTTCGTTCGTGGGCTGATCGAGTCGTCCTATCGATCGCGCCCCAGCCGCTAGGACTCTTGCTTCGATTCCCCATCGACTAGCGGATTCGGCAGCCGCGGCTGCGTCGTCTGCCGCCTCGTGGTTGCCAACGCACGCGAAAGACAACGCGCGGTACCCCAAGTACTCACCGCGTAGGCTCGGAGATACGTCCGGATCAGGGCTAGCTCGTGTGAGGCTCACAGCGGCCTCTGCGTCTCCGCAGATCACGAGTCGGCGGGCCTCTAGAGCAATCGCGTAGAAGTGAAAGTAAGGGTCCTCGAGCTCCTCGCCGTACGCTCGGATCTGTCGGATTGTTCGTGATGCCTTAGCAGTCTCGCCCATGCCCAGCTGTGCGATTGCCTGCGCCGTGAGTCCGTGATAACGAGCGAAGTCGAGCCGGTACGTGGTCGCAACCTCGATCTCCTTCGCAGCGACATCAAGCGCCTGCCGATAGCGAGAGGTGAGCGCGAGGACGTGAGCCAGCGAACTGAGGAAGGATCCGCGTGCTATCGGGCTTGCAGACGCTGACGCCAGGTGCATGACGGCCTCGCCCTGGGCGACGGCCGATTCCAGGCCGCCTATCCGTGAAGCTACGACAAGCCTTGCATTCGCCGTCCTAAGCTCGCCATCCGAGCTTGTATCGAGGCGCTGATCCAAGCGACCGGCGAGTTCCAGGGTCTCGTCTCGTTCTAGTTCAAGCGCCGCAAAGAGCTGGCCGATTCGTGCCTCCCGAAGCTCGTACGGCGTGACTGCGGATGTCACCGCAGCGTTCGCCAGTTCGTAACTCGCCTCGAGGCGATTTGCCTGGAGTGCGGCTTGGGATGCGCGGATCAACGCCGCCGTTCGAAGAGAAGGATCGTCTGATAGCTCCTCTGCAGCTCGGGTAGCAAGCGCTTCGGATCGGCGATAGAGGCCTTCTCTGAATGCGATCTCCGCGGCTGCCAGGTCGAGAACCGGATGATGGACGAGGTGGTCTTCGGCATAGGTCAACCACCGGATGAGCGATGCCAAGCGACCCTCAGCAAGAGACGCATCAAGACCACCCGCAACGATCTTTGGAATCAGCTCTGGGAGGGTGAAGCTCTCAACGATCGAGAACGCGCCTTCCCACTCACCGGAGTCCACCAGGAGATCGGCTACTCGGCGAGCTGCCTCGCGACCTTCAGGAGACGATGCAAGTCTCCGCCTAAGAAAGGTGAGAAGGAGCGGATGTATCTCAGGCTCCCCCTCCGGAGAGTCGGCAATGATCCCGAGTCGGAACGCCTCGTTCACGACCCTCTCTGCGTCCGCTCCTAGAACGGCACGGGCAAGGTGCTCGTTGAGCACCGGAAGAAGCGCGAGTTCAGAAAGCTGCTCCGCGCTGGTTGAAGCCTGGTACAGCTCCTCGGCGAAGTAGTCATAGAGCGTCGTTGGAAGATCCGCCTGCGGAATAGCAACCTCGGGGGCCAAGGCTGCAAGCCCGATCACCGCAGGCCATCCTCGCGCCTGCTCCATGAGGACCCGCAGCGTCTGCGCGCGGCCGCCCAGAACCTGCACCGCCTCGGTTTCGGACATCGTCAGAGATTGGCGGTCGATCTCAAGGATCTCTCCGTAAACGATCCGGCGCGCAGTCGCCCAGGTAGGACGGCGTCTCGAGGTGACGAGAATTCTCGGCCCCTCTGCGCGGAGTACCTGCTCGGAAAAGCTTGCGACTGCGGGGGCTTCCTCAAGGTAGTGGTAGTCATCGATGACCAGCCATGCGCCCGATGGCCAGTCAGCTAGGTCACTGGCCAGGAGTTCAGCAAGCAGCGAAGTCTCTTCATCGGGCTTTGCTGAATCTCGTAGTCGCTCGAGGGCTCGGGCGCCGGCTATCGGAAGGACGCCTCGCATCGCATCGGCGAGCCCGTGCACGACGACGGCGACGTCCGAGGATGATGGCGAACACCGGTACCAAGCAACCGGCTCCTCTTGACGTGAAAGCCATTGCCGGGCAAGCGTGGTCTTGCCATACCCCGCCGGGGCGTGCAGCACGATCACGCGCGCCCCGCTCTCTTCCATGAGCTTGATCAGGCGCGGGCGCTCGATGATGTGACTTGGGGCCGCGACCGGGTCGCGGCTTGGGGTCTTCTGCTCCCTCTCCATCTGACGCCGCGGTAGAAGGGTAAACCGTTCGGACGCGCCTGAAGACTGCGGGAACCAGAGCAAATAAGGGGCCGTGCCTGCGGCGTGAACCGCAGGCACGGTGCCGTCAGTCCCCCGGATCGGACGGAGCCGAGCCGAGGCCTCCGTCGAGCGGGTCGTCGCCTGTGAGCAGCCGGTAAGCGGCTGGGATCTGGCGACGTCGCGCGACGCCGAGCTTCTGGCGCAGAACGTCTGCGTGCGCCTTCGCCGTCCTTGGCGAGATGCCGAGGCGGTCACCGACCTCCTCGTTGGAGCATCCCGCCGCGATCAGCGCGACCACCTCGCGCTGTCGACTGGTGATGTCGGGTAGCTCCCGATGAAGTAGCTCGTGCATGGGGCCACGCTATCGCCGTGTCCTCGGGGTGGAAATCGACCGGAAGGCGTATTTGTGCGGGTACTCCCGCAGGTGCACCGATCAATCGGCGCGCTCGGGCTCCGGAAGCCGGGAGATCGCCTCGGCGCGATTGCGAACGCCGAGCTTCCCGTAGATGTGGTGCACGTGGACCTTGACCGTGGCGAGGCTGATGTACAGCGCCTGGGCGATCTCGCGGTTCGTGAGACCTTCGTGGAGCAGCTGCAACACCTCGAGCTCGCGCCGTGACAACGGCGCGGCCCCTCTCTCCCCTTCTGTCGGTTTCAAGCCAACCCGAGTGGCGAGAGCATCGTCGTTCGCCTGCGAGAGCACATAGACGAGTCTCGGCCGAAGCGATGCGTCGAGCGCCAGCTCGGTCAGGAGCTGTGGGTAGGCGCGATACGCGCAGACGAAGGTGTCGAACGCGCCGCAGCTCGAGGCAAGGGCGAACGCATCGTGCGGCGAGGTGGGACTGAGCGCCCGATCCTGAAGATGGACGATCGCGCCGCTCCAGGCTCTGAGCGTCCTGACCTCGGCTCGCCGCGACGGGAGGATCTCCGCCTCTCCGAGCGCCTCCGCCAATGCTCCTTGCGTGGCCAGGATCAGCGCCCGCGTCGTGTGATGCTCCGCATGTAGACCCGGGTGAAGGAGGCCGGGCGGGGTTGCCGACAGCAGCTCGAGTGCTTCCGCCGACTTGCCGCGCATCAGCAGGAGCCGCGCCTGGAAGCAGCGGGAGTTGGCCACGAGAAAGGCGTCGGAGAGCGAACGCGCCTGGGCTTCCACCTCGCGCAACACGCGCGCGGCCGCGGAGAATCGCCGCAGACCCATCTCCGCCGCGGCCAGATGGGTCTTGGCGTGGGGCACGGCGAACGAGATGCCGAGCTCGCGCGCGACGGCGAGAGCTCGGTGGGCGGCCGACAGAGCTTCTCCGTAGCGTCCCGCGAGAGTCGACATCGACGCCACGGCGATGAGGAAGGACGACTGGGTGTACGCATCGTCGACGCGCTCGAGCAAGTGGATGAGGGGAGCGGCGTCGTCGAGGGCCGCGGAGACGTCGTCGCCGAGCGCAGAAAGGACGAGGCGGGCGCTCGCCAGTCGGAGCTTTGTCTGAGCATCGAGCTGTCCGAAGTCCTCGAGCTCGGCGATCAGCTCGGGTGCATCCTCGTGCTCGAGCTCCAGGGCGGCCATGAAGTCCCCGAGCAGCGCCTCGCGTCGGTCGCGGGGTGACGTCGCGGTCGTGCGTGCGCGCTTGAACAGATTTCTGGCGGCAGCCGCGTGGTCGCCCAGCAGCGCGGCCCGACCGGCTGTGACGAGTGCGTTCGGCAACGCAGGATGTGCCGGCTCGAGCGCTTCGGCGGCCGTCGTCGCCAGGATCTCGGCTCGCGCGTGCTCACCGCGACGAAGCGCGAGCTTCGCGGCCGCAAGGTCAACGAGCGGATGTCGAATGCCCTCGTCGGCTGCGTGGTCGAGCCAGCGGGCGATGGTTTCGAGGCGTCCGTGCTCGATCAGGTCGTCGAGCGACACCTCCAGCAGGGCGATGAAGAGCTCGGCTCCCGGATACAGCTCGTGGAGAGCGAACACGTCGGCCCAGCGGCCTCGTCGCAGCAGCGCGAGCCCGAGCTCCCGCGGGACCTGCGTTTCGAGGTCTTCCCGCGCCGAGCGACGGGCCTTCTCGATCAGGAACGACCGCAGAAGCGGGTGCATCTCGAGCGATCCGTCTCGGTCGCGCTGGAGAAAGTCGAGCCGGACGCAAAGCTCGACCGTTCCGGCCGAGTCCGCGGTGCCCAGGACGACCTCGACCGAGTCGCGGTCCAGCGTCGGGCAGACGGCCAGGCGCAGACAGGAGTCCTGGACCTCCGGCGGCGAGCCCTCGTACAGCTCGTCGGCCAGAAAGTCGTAGAGCTCCTTCGGCAGACCGCGCGGCGGCGGCGAGGCCTGGCCCGCTCGGGCAGCGAGACCGACGATCGCGGGCCACCCCTGAGCCATGTCGGCGAGTGGGCGGACGTCACCGCCGAGGACGCGGTTGCTTTCGGCCTCCGTGAAGGAGAGCGCGTGCTGGTCGAGGTCGAGCACCTCGCCGTAAAGCACGCGCCTCGTGGAAGCCCAGGCTGGGCGGAGCCGCGAGAGCACTACCAACTGGACGGGACTGTCCAGGGCGACCCCCTCGATGACGGCTTCGGCCGCCTCGCTCATCGTGACGTGCTGGTAGTCGTCGACGACCAACCACGCATCCGCCGGCCAGCCTGCGAGTCGCGGTACGAGCAGCTCCACGAGCTTGTCGACGTCGGCAGAGGGATTCGACGATGCGCGCAGGGCCTTGACCAGTTCGGGGCCGGCATCGGGCGCGATCGGTGCGAGCGTGGACGCGACTCCCGCGGCGAGTACGGCGACGTCCGAAGAGGCAGACGTACAGCGGTGCCAGATCGGCGGACGCTCACGCCGTTGCGACCACTGCCGTGCGAGCGTGGTCTTCCCGTAGCCGGCAGGTGCGTGCAGCACGATGATCCGGGCGCCGCTCCGCTCCATCTGCTCGAGCAGTCGCGTGCGCTCGATCACGTGGCTCTGGGTCAGCTGATCGGTTTCCATCTCGGCCGTGGTCAGGGTAGAGCGGAACCGTCCCTGCTGGCTACTGAGCGTGGGGAGAGCGGTTGCTCTCCCCACGCTCGACGAAGGCGACTATTCGGCGCGAATCCCGAGGTACGTCGCGAAGTTCTCGGTGGGAGCGCCCATCCGGTCGAAGAGCGACTGGCAACCGTCGTGGTTGGAACCGTCCTCCCAACCCTTGAGGAAGACGCCCTTGGTCGGCCACCGGTATCCCTTGTTCCCGTCGGGATACACGAGGTGTGTCCCGTCGTCGCCGACCATCTCCCAGTTGCGGGCGGCCGGCTGCCACGAGTTCACGGCGGCGTTCGGGCCGGCATAGCCCGGACAGGCTCCTCCGCCCGGCGGCCGCGTCGGTCGGTTGTCGATCAGCGGCATGTACGCCCAGCGGTCGAAGCCCTGGGTCGGAGTGGTATTGGCGGCCGCCTCCCACTGACTCCCACTGCCTCCGACCGAGAAGGCACTCGGATAGGAGCGGCCGATGATCCTCAGGTTCCGGCTGATCGTGCCACTACCGAACACCGTCACCCAGTCCCGGCTGGGCGGGTCGCAATGGTTCCCCGCGGTGCCGCCACGCGGATTGGTCAGCTGTTCAGCCTCCTTCACCGGGACGCCGCCTGCGTTGTAGCAGGCGACTCTCGTGTAGTCGACCTGCGGCCCCGAGGCGAGCATCGTGAGGCGAGGCATCTTGATGTAAGGCCGATTGGACGTTCCGCAGGACCCAGTCGGGCACTGGATCACGTTCACCCACACCTGCACGAGGTTCGCGTACACGCGATACCGATACTGCAGTTCGAAGAGCGTCCCGTGGCTGTCGGCGAGCCGGACGTTGTAGTGAGACCAGAGGTAGCCCGTGGTCGTCTGTACGTCCGTTCCAGCCGCCACTTGCGTGTCGCCGGTGCTCGAGACTCCGCGACCTTCGGAGCCGAAGATCGGGTTCGTCTCACCGATGCAGAGGCTGCCGAGAACTGCGCCGTAGCCGTTCTCCGGTCTCCAGATGTCGGCCTGGAAAACGCCCAGCCCCGTGTGAGGGCGATCCGGCTCGGACGGCGTGACGATCTCGCGGCCGAGGTAATCGACCCGGTAGATGTAGCCAGGCCCCACCGACCCTCCGCTTCCGTTCGGGTCGCCCGAGATGCGGGGGATGCAGCGCCGGGCGATGTACCAGCTGCCTTGATTGTTGGTGTAGATCGTGACGTTCGCGTCGCCGGTACGCGTCACGCCGCCCGCCGGGGGCGGTGGCGGCGGCGGCGGCGGCGGTGGCGGCGGAGGAGGTGGCGGTGGCGGCGGCGGCGGCGGAGGAGGTGGCGAGCCGCCGGCCCAGTCGCCGGCGACGGGCGTGTCGCCCGGGCTCCCGTACACGAACGAGATGTCGTGGCCACCGCCCGAGTTGCTGTTCTTCAGGTACCAGGTCGCGATCGAGCTCCGGAAGACGCCGATCGTGTCGATCCCATTGGCGTTCCAGTCTCCGATCACGGGAACATCGCCGCTCACGCCGTAGACGAAGGTGATGTCGTGGCCGCCGCCGCTGTTGCTGTTGCGGAGGTACCAGGTGGAGCCCCGGAGGACGCCGGGCGTGTCGGTGCCGTTGCCGTCCCAGTCGCCGACGACCGGAACATCGCTCGACAGGCCGTAGCTGAAGATGTAATCCCCCGTCCCGCCGAAGCTGTTCGACAGGAACCAGGTGGTCCCGCGCACGACGCCGGGTGTGTCGATCCCGTCGCCGTTCCAGTCCCCAGAGACCGGCTTGTCACCGGACAATCCGAAGGCGAATGCGGCATCGACCGAACCGTTGTAGCCGTTCGAGAGATACCAGGTGTCGCCCCGGTAGACCCCGATCGTGTCGTTGCCGTCGCCGTTCCAGTCGCCGGCGACCGCGCGGTCACCGGGGTTCCCGAAGCCGAAGGCGTAGTCGACTGAGCTGCCGAAGCTGTTGCTCAGGTACCACATTCCGTTGCGGTAGACCCCATGCGTGTCGACGTTGTCTCCGGCGAGCGCGGGTTGAGGTAACGCAAGGAGCACCAGCAGCGCGATCAGAGCGGGCCAGGCACGAGTACCTCGCATGTGAGCTCCTTCCTCGAGTGACGGCTGCCTCGATGCTCACGAGCGCGGTGCCGTGCCGCCATACATCCACCGATGTATTTGCGTGGAATTACACCCGGCGATGTTTCCGGGCTCAGCCGACGCGCTGCGGGCGCCCCGATGAAGCTCGCCTCGTGCCCGCGTGCGTTGGCGGCGCGCAGGTCGTCCTCGTCCGCCGCGCCTATCCGCAGCAGGAGCTCGAGCTCGTCGCGCAGGTGCGTCTGCATCATCTCCGGGCCGTCGGTGGCCACGGTGAACGGCACGTCGTGCTCCAGGAACCGGCGGAAGGTGAAGCGCACGTCCTCCTCGCCGGCCAGCGCGCCGGTCAGCAGATTCGAGGTCGGGCAGACCTCCAGCACGATCTCCTGCTCCCGGATCGCGGCCATCAGGTCCGGGTCCTGCGCGGCCAGGATGCCGTGGCCGATCCGGTCCGGGTCGGAGCGTCTCGACGACCTCGCCGACCTCGGCCAGGCCGTGCTCGTCTCCTTCTTCTCCCACGTGGATGGTCACGCCCAGCCCGGCGACGCGGGCCTCCTCGACGAGCGGCGCCAGGTCGCGGTAGGGGTAGCGCGCCCCGCCGGGCCGCGGGCCGGCGATGTCGATCCCGACCACGCCTCGCGAGGCCCAGCCGATCGCCTTCTCGACGATGATCCCGTTCTGCTCCTGGGTGAAGGTGCGGTCCATCATCAGGATCAGGCCGCAGCGCACCTGGGGGTACTCGATCGACGCCCGGTCGAGCCCACGGATCGCAGCGAGGATGATGTGGTCGAGGTCGCGCTCGCCGCCGCGGTTTCGCTTCATCGGGTTGAAGCGGAGCTCGAGCGTCGTGATCCCCTGCGAGCGGTACGCGCCGCCGATCGCGCCGTGCACGGAGCGCTCGACGGCGATCGGGCTCGACTGGATCAGCTCCGCCCAGTGGTAGATCTGGTTGAGGGCATCGAGCCCGTCCACGCCCCGCGGGTCGGAGACGGTGACGAGACGGTCGAACTCCCAGTAATCCTTGACGGGCAGGGCGATCCCCTGCTCGTGCGCGAGGCTCCACATGATGTCCGACGCGACCGAGCCGCCCAGGTGGGTGTGGAGCTCGGCAAGTCCCCCCTCGAACATCGAGTGAGTCTAGTCGGAGGGGAAGAGCAGGCCCGGCGCGCGGTCGAGGAGGTCGATCAGCAGCCCGGGCGGGATGTTGTCGACGACCGACCGGATCAGGCCCGCGATCCGCGGGCTGAGCGCATCGGCCTCCTCTGCGTCTGTGATCGCGCGGTCGAGACCGGCGCGGACGAGCTGCTCGAGGTCCTCCTCGGAGACGTCGTGCTCGCGGCCGAACTCCTCGAGCGTGGCTCCGCTCTCGAACGCCAGCACGATCTCCTCGCGCGAGACGCCCAGCTCGCAAGCGGCTCCGTCGAGAGCCGACAGGACGATCTGCTCGCCGACCTCGGCGAGACCGTCGGGCTCCGTCCAGTCGCGCGGGGCGCACGGGTCGGCGACCTTCGCCGGCGCGTACGACGCTCCGCCGAGCGCCAGGTAGACGACGACGAGAAGGACGGAGGCGGCCGTTGACCAGGCGAGCGCCCGCATCAGACGCTGACCTCCCGGCGGCGGACGAGGATCGGGAGGAGCGCGAGCAAGCCCAGCGCGGCGGCGACCAGGAACGAGCGCGAGAACGCATTCGTCACCGCGCTGTCGAGCTGCTCCTGGAGCTCCGACGCGAGCTCGCGAAAGGCCGAGTCGTCCTCGTCCACGACCTCGGTGACGTCGGGAACCGTGACGTCCTCTTGAGCCTCGTCGACGGCGACGAGGATGTCCCGCGCGACGCCGATCTTCTCCAGCGGCGGGATGTCGCTGTCGAGGACGACGGCCGTACCGGCCGCGAGGGCATCCTCCTCGTTACGCACGAGGTCGGCCGTGAAGATCGGCGTCAGCAGGAGCAGGGCGAGGACGATCCCCGCGTGCCGGGCCGCGATCGTCCAGCCGCCGTGGACCGCCTGCTCCGAACGGCCGGCAAGAGCCCGCTCGATCAGGGCTGAGAGGGCGAGGCCGAGACCTGCGCCGATCGCGAGCTGGGGTGCCAGGGTCCAGATCGCTCCGGCGTGCGGTAGCAGCCCCAGGGCGGCCGACCCGCCGGCGATCAGGATCGCTCCTGAGGCGGCACGCGCCCACTGCGGGGAGATGCGTGCGCCGGTGCGCGCGGCGACGATCGCCGCCAGCGGCATCACCGTCACGACGAGGCCTGCAGCGAGCGGGTCGAGCCGCCAGCCGTTGATCAGCAGCAGCACGAGCAGGAACGTCGCACCGACGAGCGCACCGGAGACGAGCAGCAGCGCCAGGTTGGCCGCGATGTGCGGCCGCCCCGCGGGCTTCGGGATCCGGACCGCTCGGGCGCCGCGCAGCGCGAGCAGGGCGACCAGGACGGCGGGCGCCTGCACGAGGAAGACCGACTCCCAGCCGAGCAGCTGGGTCAGAAACCCGCCTGCCGCCGGCCCGAACGCAGCTCCGAGGATTCCGCTGAGTGCCCAGACGCGGGCGGCGGGCGCGTCGCCGCCGGTCGCGTCGGAGAGCAGGTCGAGCGCAGCGCAGACGACCGCCGCACCGGCCACGCCCTGGACGGCCCGGCCGCCGATCAGAACCTCGATCGACGGTGCGAACCCGCAGGCGAGCGAGGCGGCGGCGAAGGTGATCGCGCCGGCGCCGAAGACGAGCACCGGCCGGCGGCGGGCGGCGAAGGCGGCTGGGACGGCCGCCAGCGCGAGCGCCAGGTTGAACGACGTCAGCACCCAGGCCAGCGTCTCGATCTTCACGTCGAACTGCGCCAGGATCTTCGGCAGCGCGAGCGTGACGATCGACGAGTCGGCGAGCACGATGCCGACCGTCAGCCCGAGCAGGGCAACGCGGGGACGGATCGTGAGCTCCACTAGGGGTGAATGGTGACCGGCGTACCGAGCGGGACCCGCCGCATCAGCCAGCGCAAGTCGGCCTCGCCCGCGTGCAGGCAGCCTGCCGAGAGCCGTCCGCCGAGCGAGGAGCTGGGGCCGCCGTGGATTGCGAGCAGGTCGCCGCCCTGCCAGCCCGGAGGGAGTCTCGTCTGCCTGCCCGAGATGGCGAGGATGCAGCAGCCGTAGTACGAGCCGAAGTCGGCGCCGCGCAGCTTGTCCGTGACGGCGAAACGGCCGATGGGCGTCGGTGACACGGGGCTGCCGATCGTCACCTTGATGCGACGCAAGACCTGACCCCCGGACACGGCCGAAAGGGTCCGGGCGGAAAGGTCGGCCCGGAGCTCGATCGGCGTCCGCTCGTAGCGGAGCCTCACCGCGAGGGGATCGATCCAGCCCAGGCGCTCGTTCGGGAGCGCAGTGTTGGAGACGCCGAGCCAGCCGTCCTCACGGTCGAGCACGGCGAGCGCCTGCGGGGTGCCGAACTCCGTTCGAGCGCCGAGCCGCGCCACGGCCCGCCCTTGCGGCCGGTCGCGGAGGACCACGGTCTCGCCCGCGGGCACGCGGGCGACCAGGTGTCCGGCCGGCTCCGGCGACTGCAGGAACGGCGCGAACAGCACGGAGAGGAGAGCGATCACGAACTCCACCCCAAGCACTCTAGGGTTCACCCCCGAGGTGAAGGTAGGAATCGTCGTGCCGTACTCGTGGTCGTTCTGGGGCGGAGTGCCCGAGCACGCCCATCACCAGGCGCTCGCCCTGCGCAAGCTCGGCGTCGAGACGCGCACGCTGATGGGCAACGACCCGCCCGGCCAGTTCACCCGCGTTCTCCACCCGCGCTCGGGCCGCCACGGCGAACCGCCGCCCGACGTGATTCCGATCGGCCGGTCGGTGATCGTCCCGGCGAACGGGTCGCTGCCGAACATCATCCTCAGCCCGCGCTCGTTCCTCCGCGTCAAGCAAGCACTCGAGCGCGAGCGGTTCGACGTCATCCATCTGCACGAGCCGATGACGCCGATCCCGTGCACCGCGACGCTCGCGCTCGCCGAGGCCCCGTGCGTGACGACCCATCACGCCTCGGGTGAGCTCAGCTGGCTCAAGATCGCGAAGCCGGTCTGGGGCTTCCTGATGGACCGCGTGGTGAAACGGATTGCGGTCTCGCCGCGGGCGCGGGACACGGCGATGCGGTACTTCCCCGGCGAGTACGAGATCATTCCGAACGGCGTGCTGATCCCCGAGCTAGCCGACCCGGGCGGGCGGGAGAACCGTGTCGTCTTCATCGGCAGGCACGATCCGCGCAAGGGGATGGAGATTGCGCTCAAGGCCTGGCCGCAGGTGCATGCCCGCACGGGCGCGCGGCTGCGCATCGTCGGTGCGGATCCGCTTCGGGTGCGGCTCGCGCTGGCGCGACTCCGCTTGCCCGGGGACGGAATCGACTCGCTCGGGCCGATCGACGACGACTCGCTCTCGCAGGAGCTGAAGACGGCGAAGGCGCTCGCCGCTCCCTCGCTCGGCGGCGAGAGCTTCGGAATGGTGCTCACGCGTGCGTTCGCGTGCGCCACCCCCGCCGTCGCCTCGGACATCGACGGCTACCGCGAGGTGATGGCGCCCGGAACCGGCATCGCGGTGCCGCCGGGTGACCCGGACGCGCTCGCGCGGGGGCTGATCGAGCTGCTCGAGGACGAGCCGCGGCGCGTCGAGCTCGGGCGCGAGGCGCGACGCGTCGTCCAGGCGAACTACGGCTGGGACGACATCGCGCGCCGCCTCCTCGGCGTGTACGAGCAGGCTCTCGGTGCGATGCGGGGGCCGCTGGTGGCGGCGCGGTGAAGCGGCACGCCTGGGGCCTGGTGCTGTCGCCCGTCCTGCTCGGGATCGTCGTCGTGCTGCTCGTGTGGCGGGGCCCGGACTGGGAGGAGGTCTTCGACGCCTTCACCATCGTCGAGTGGTGGTGGATCGCGGCGGCCATCGCGCTCAACGTCTTCTCCGTGCTGGCCCGCTGCCTGTCGTGGCACGTCGTGATCGAGCAGGCGATGCCACCGCCACATCCGCGTTTCCGCCAGACGTTCTCCGCCTTCTCGGTCGGGCTGCTCGCGAACTCGGTGCTGCCGGGTCGGATCGGGGAGCTGGCGCGCGTCGGCGTCCTGGCCCGCCACCTGCCGGGCGGGACGGGGATCTGGGCGACGCTGACCGGCACGGTCTTCGCACACCGTCTGTTCGACCTCTTCCCGGCCGCGCTGCTGCTGGTCTACGTCCTGCAGACGGCGAAGATCCCGCACTGGGCCGCCACGAGCCTGTACCTGTTCGTCGGGATCGGCGCCACGCTCTTCGCCGTCGCGATGGCCGGTGCGAAGACACACCAAGGCACCCGGCTCGCCGACGCGGACAAGAAGGTGCACCAGGTGATCACCATGGTGCGGACCGGGCTCGGCGTCCTGCGTGCCCCGCTTCCCGCGGTCGGCGCCGCGCTCCTGCAGACGCTCGGCTGGGGGTTCCAGCTCGCCGCGATCTACGTGGCCATGCGCGCCTTCGGCATCCACGAGTCGCTCCCCGCGGCCGCGCTCGTGCTCGCTCTGATGAACGTGGCGACGATCTTCCCGCTCTGGCCGGGCAACGTCGGGCTCGTGCAGGCCGCGGTCGCGCTGCCGCTCGTGTCCTACGGGGTGGCCAAGGCGCGTGGATTCGCATTCGGGATCGGGCTCCAGGCGATCGACGTCGCCGTCGGCGTGGGACTCGGTCTGATCGCGCTCGGCCGCGAGGGCGTGACCTTCGCGATGCTCAAGCGGATGCCGGGTCCCGGCGAGGAAGCCGAGGACGAGGCGCAGGCCGAGGCGGACATGGAAGCCGCTCTAGAGACACGTGCGCGCGCTCGCGTGCCCGGCTAGCCTCAAAGGCTCGCTCTCGGCCGTCGAGGCGGCCGCCGCGCTGGCCACCGGCTTCCGCGAGGCGGGGGCGGAGGTGGACGAGTGCCCGATCGCCGACGGCGGCGAGGGCACCGCGGAGGTTCTGCACGCAGCGCTCGGCGGGACGTGGCGGGAGGCCGCGGTCTCGGATCCGCTCGGTCGCTCAATCGCTGCTCGCTGGCTGGTGCTTCCCGACGGGACGGCGGTCGTGGAGTCGGCCGAGGCGGTCGGGCTCGGCGTGCTCGAGGAGCGCGAGCCGTTGCGCGCCTCGAGCCGGGGGCTTGGCGAGCTGATCGCCGCCGCGCTCGCCGAGCAGCCGCGCGCGCTCCTCGTCGGCCTCGGCGGTGTCGCGACCGTGGACGGCGGCGCCGGGATGCGTGAAGTCCTCGCTGCGCTGTCCGTGCCGACCGTGGCTCTGTGGGACGTCCGGACGCCTCTGGGTGACGCGGCTCGGCTTTATGGGCCGCAGAAGGGCGCGTCGCCGAGCCGACGTCGTCGAGCTGGAGCGGCGGCTTGCGGCAATGCAAGACCTGACCCCGTTCGCCGACCTGCCCGGCTCGGGCGCGGCCGGAGGTCTCGGCGCGGCGTTCGCCGCCCTCGGGGCAAGGCTCGTGCCCGGCGCGCGCTGGATCCTCGAGCGCATCGACTTGCGCGCGTACCTGCGCGACGCCGACCTCGCGGTCAGCGGGGAGGGGAAGCTGGACGCGACGACGCTCGAGGGCAAGGCGCCGTGGGAGGCGAGGCGGATGGCCGAGGAGGAAGGCGTGCGCTGCGCGCTCTTCGGCGGTCGCGTCGAGCTCGACTCGCCCGACACGCATGCGCTGAGCGGCGATCCGACGCGCGCAGCGGAGGATCTGCGGGCACTCGGCCGAGAGCTAGCCGCCTCGGCCGGTGGCGCGCGCTGAAGACCGACTACTTCAGGCAGACGGCCCCGAGGTCGAGCTCGAAGCCCGGAACCCAGTGGAAGCAACCGAAGCTCCGCGACGTGAGAACGAGCCCCATCGAGTCGGCGTACACCGCGGCGGGCGGGTCGTTTCGCATCAGGTCCGCTTCGAGCTTCGCCCACGACTTGGCTCGTGCCTCACCCATCAATCGGTTTGCCTTCTCGATCCGTGGCTCGTACCTCGTGTCGTTGAGGAGCGGGAGGAGGAAGCCGGCGGGACCGGGATAGAAGGCGCCCCAGGGGAGCCAGACGACGTCCCACGGTTCCCCCTCCGTCACGAGCTTGTCCAGGAGCGTCGGGAAGGAGAAGACCTTCACGTCGACGTCGATGTCGAGCTGCCTCAGGTTCGACCTGAACACCACGGCGGTCGCGACACTGAAGGGGAAGCTCGCGGTGTAGAGCGTGAGCGTCTTCGGCCGCTGCGGTGCCTTCGCGAGCCACTTCCGCGCCGTGATGGGATCCGGCCCGCTGATCGGGTAGAAGCGCCGGCTCTCGCTCAAAGCCGCCGGGAGCAGGCGATCAGTACGTCTGCCCGACAGGTAGCCATGTGCACTGTTGAGGGCAGGTCTGTCGAGGACGTAGTTGATCGCTTTCCGGAGCGGAGCCGTGCCGGCGCCTTTGAACGCCGGCGACCACTTGGTGTTGAACGCGAACATGTGGTTCGAGAGTGTGGGCAGGCGGTGGAACTGACCTCCCGGCCGGTTGATGCCGTACTTCTCCTCGAGGTCACGCACGACCGCGTCCGAGTAGAAGCCGAACACCGGTGTGAAGTCGTTCTGGTTCCGCTCGGTCGCCCTGATTCGCTCTGCGGCGTCGGTCTCGATCGTCCAGACGATGCGGTCCGGGTTCGCCGTGCGATCCCCGCTGTAGTAGGGATTCCGCTCCAGCACCATGCGGCGCTCCCGGACGCGCTCTGCAATGTGGTACGGCCCCGATCCCGGCGGGTCATCGATCCCGGCAGAACTGATCGGCGTCCTCGGCAAGATCGGACAGAAGAACGGCATCGCCAGACGAGTGAGGAAGTCGCCCGCCCTTCGCTCCAGTCGGATGCGCAGGCGATCGGGGCCGAGCACCTGCACGCCCGAGATCGACGCCGACTTCCCTTTCCTGAACGCGTCCGCACCGATGATCTCCTTGAAGAACCCGCGCCGCCATGCCGGCAGAGTCCATCGCCGGGCTCGCGGTGCGGTTGAATGCATCCGCGAAGCTCCGAGCGGTCACCGGCTCGCGGTTGTCGAAGCGGAACGTCCGCTCCAGCTCGAAGGTGTACGTCCGGCCGTCGCCGGAGACCTCGTAGCTCCGCACGACCTCGGGAACGACGCGCGTCCTGCCGGTCTTGGGGTCCGCAACGATCGTGAACAGCGTCGCGCAGGTCGCGCGCAGGAGCATCCACGAGCCGATGGGGCCGCTGGCAAGGGCTGGGTCGAGCTCGGGTTCTGCGCCCCACATGAGCCGGAGCGTGCCGCCGCGCCTCGATTCGCCGTCCGGGTCGGCGAAGGCAGCCGAGACGAGCAAGGCGACACCCGCGACGAGTGCGAGCAGCAAGACGCCGAGTCTCCGACTCACCGGCAGATCCTAGATCAGCTGTCCGGAAAACAGAATGGCGGGCTAGCCGCCGGTTGTTCCGGGGCTCGTCCAGATCCGGCCGAAGCGGGCCACGAGGCCGCGCGAGGTCGTGCCGAGCTCGACCTCGTCGACGCCGCCCGTCTCGGGGTCGTAGCGCGAGAGCGAGTCGAGGGCGCTGCTCGCGACCCACACGGCCCCGTCGTCCCCGACGGCTACTGCGCTCGGGCTCTTCCCGATCTCGATGGAGTCGTGGATCGTCACGGTGGCGGGACGGATGCGCCACAGCCGTGCGCTCGATTCGCCGACGAACCACACGGCGTCGCGGCCGACGGCGATCGAGGTGGTCGGCGACGAGTGCACCTCCTCCGGTAGTCCCGACGGCTCTTCGAGCTCGAATCCCGTGCGCGCATCGAGCTTTCTGACGCCGTCGGGGCCTCCGAGCCAGACCGCGTCGCGGTCGACGGCGATCGACGACGAGGCCCCGAGGTCGTCCCTGAGCAGCTTCGGCTTGCCCGTCACCGGATTGATCCGCGTGAGCTCGCCCTGCCCTTGCTCGAGAGCCCAGACAGCGCCGCTGCCGACTGCGAGCTTCACCCGATCGAGCGCGACCGAGAACAACGAGTCTCTCTCTGCCAGAGGGATCCGTCGGCGCGTGTCCCCGAGGTCAGGCCCGACCTCGAGCACACTCAGAAAGCGTCCTTCGTTCATGGCGATCCAGACCGACCCCTCGCCGACGGCCAGCCCGATCGGAATCCCGGCACCCCGGATCGCCTGCGGCGCCGAGACCGCCGCGTTCGTCTCGGGATCGATCCTCGTCAGGGTCTTCCCCGTCGGATCGACCACCCAGACCGAGCCTTCGCCGGAGGCGATGAGAGGTGAGCGGAACCCGACCGGGACCTCGTCGACGACCTGGCGTGCGACGGGATCGACGACGCCCACGGAGCCGGGGCTGATCTGCCCGCTCGCCTCGTCGGAGCGCAGGACGACCGCGCCCGCACCCAACGCAACCGCCGCAAAGGCCGCAACGCCCGCAGCGATCAACGCCCGCCGCGACAGGCGCCGCGTCACAGGGGGCGGTACAGGCTCCTCGGGGAGAGAACGAGCAGGCGAGAGTGCCTCGTCCTGCCGCAGGATCGCGGCCTCGAGGTCGCGCAGCTCCTTGCCGGGCTCGAGCCCGAGCTCCTCCTGGAGCACGCGGCGGCCGGCCTGGTACGTGTCGAGTGCGTCGGCCTGCCGGCCCGAGCGATAGAGGGCGAGCATCAGCTGGCCGCGGATGTCGCTCGCGATACGGGTGTTCCGCGACCAGCGCTTCGAGCTCGGTCACGAGTGCGGCATCGCGTCCGAGTGCGAGATCCGCGTCGATTCGTTCTTCGAGCGCTCCCAGGCGGAGCTGCTCCAGCTGTGCGACGGCGGCGGTCGAGAACGGCTCGGTCCGCAGCTCCGGGAGCGGGTCGTCCCGCCAGAGCGTGAGGGCTTCGTGCAGCAAGGTGGCGCGGTGCCCGGGGTCGGGAGCCTCGTGCGCCTCCGCGCGTAGCTGCGTGAAGCGATCCAGGTCCAGCGAGCCCGCCTCGACCTCGAGCACGTACCCGGGTGCCTTCGTGCGCAGCGTCGCTCCGTCGCCACCCAGTGCCTTGCGTAGCCCGGCGACGTAGACCTGGAGCGCCGCGCGGGCGGTGCTCGGCGGCGAGTCGCCCCAGAGGTCGTCGATCAGCCGCTCCGTCGACACGACGCGGTTCGCGTTCAGCAGCAGCAGCGCGAGCAGCGCGCGCTGCTTGCGCGGACCGAGGTCGACCTCGACGCCGTCCGAGTACGCCTCGAGTCGTCCGAGCACGTGGAAGCTCAGCCCGACGGGGCTGCTCGGCACCGCGTGCAGCCTCCGAGCCGCGTCCACCAGCCGAGTTTACGCCGCATTTGGCGATTCTTTGGCGGCGTTTAAGGCATCTCGTCCACGGTCGATGGGCCATGTCGAGCCCAATCAATCGCCGGACACGCCTCGCCCGCAGACTGCTGTTCGCGTTCGCCGTCGCCGCGGCCGGCACCGCTGCCGCGATCCCTGCGTCGGCAGCGGAGTCGGCTCCCCGAGCTCGAGCCGCAGACGCTGGTGCGGGCAAAGGCGATTCGAACTGAAGTGAACGCCCGCTATCGGCGGTTGGCCGGTCGCAAGCTCCGCGTTACGGACGTCACGACCATGGGAGTCATCGAGTCCCTCAGGATCATGGAGGATCCGCTCGAGCCGGACCGTGTCGTCCCGACAGATAACGGGATCTACTTCCAGCTCTGCTCGGTGCGGGCGAAGTGCCCCTACCCGGCTCGGACGGCCGCGTGGCCCGACCGCGCTTTCCGGCCGCGGCGCATGGCGCTCGAGCTCGCGGTCCGGACGTTCTCCCGGACTGCCGTCGACCTTGTCGTCGTGGCGCTGCCGACGAGATTCCCTACCTGGATCGTCTTCGAGCGGGATGATCTCTTCGCCGAAGTCGGGGCGCCGCTGCGCGGGCAGTTCACTGCAGATCCGGGCTACGCCGGCGCGGAGCAACGAGCCCTCGTCGACCGACTGACCTGGACACGCACGGTCGTTCCGATCGAGATGGTGCCGGTTGCTTCCGGCCGCTATGCGGTCACGGCCGCCGCCGTCCTCTGGCCATGAACACGACACGGAAGGAGTACGAGATGACCCGAAAGCCAGTAGTCGCAACCCTCGTGGTGGCCGCCCTGATCGTCATGGTCGCCGTCGGTGCGGCGATGACGCCCTCAGGTAAGGCCTCGAGCGGACACGCATCCGCCAAACGGGCTCGTCGGAGCATGGACGCGACGTTCGCATCTTCCGGCACCGCTGCCCCCTCTGCGCTCGATCCGAGTCGTTCAACCGGCGGCGGCACCGCCGTCGAAACGTCGAGCGAGCCTCCGGCAACGCGGTCGCCGATGCTCTCGGATCCTGGAAGCACCTCGGCCGTCGGCTTTACGCGGACCACGGGCGGGCCTTCATTTTCAACCCCAGACGGCGCGTTCGCAGGGCACGCGGAAGATCAATCGAACCATCGAGGTCGCTCCGGACGGCCAGTCGTATGCGACCGTCGCGCGGTGACGACGTTCCGACCCGCCGGGGAACTGTCCGTCGCAACGTTCGTGGCGAGAGCTTCGGCCCAGCGAATGCAACTCGAGCCGATCCCGGATCTGCCCTAATACGCGGCGACGTCAGGACAGCGTGATCGAGGGGCCAGCGAACAGGCGGGCCTCTCGGTCGCTCTGCCTTCGAGCCTCGAGGACTAGCGCGCTTCGGCGTCGCGGAGGCGGGCGGCCATCGTCCTCAGGAGCTTCCAGGCGATGGTGGCGTTCGACTCCACCAGGGGGCGGAACTCCCACGAGGTGAGCCCGTACGCCTTCAGCTCGGAATCGGCGACGACGGATGCGGTGCGGAGGCCGTCGTCGATCAGGGCGATCTCGCCGAAGTAGTCCCCGGGGCCGAGCGAGGCGAGCTCGTCCTCGCCCTTCATGACCGTGGCCGTTCCCTCGGCGATCAAGAAGAACCCGATGCCGGTCTGACCCTCGGTCGCGATCTTCTGGCCGGCCCTGAACATCCGCTCTTTCATCGAGTTCGCGACGCCCTGCAGCTCGCGCTTGTCGAGGTCGGCGAAGAGGGGGACGCCCTGGACCAGTTCCGTCGGTGCGCTCATGCGGACGAGGATTCTAGGCAGGTTGCCGGCGCTGCGCTAGCTCCTCGATCCTGCCGTGCGCGGCGTCGAGTTGCCCGCGGCAGAACCCATAGAGCTCCTCGCCGCGCTCCCAGAGCTTGATCGTCTCGTCGAGCGGAGCCTGGCCGGTCTCGAGCCGCTCCACGATCTGCTCGAGCTCCTTCTGAGCGGCCTCGAAGGTGAGCTCGTTCACGCCAGGTCCTCGACGCGCGCACCGAAGCCGCCCTCGGCCAGCTCGACCTCGACGCGCGCGCCGGCTTCGAGGCCGCTGGTGTCGCGGAGGATCGTCTCGCCGGAGCGGACGATTGCGTAGCCGCGCTCGAGGGTCGCGTGCGGCGCCAGCGCTCGCAGGCGTCCGGCCGCGTGCTCCAGCCTCGCGCCCTGACGCTCGAGCGTGAGCCTCGGTGCCCGCCGGAGGCGCTCGTGCGTTCGTTCCAGCCGCTCGCGCCCGCGCTGGACGGTGAGGCCCGGAGCTCGACCGAGCCGTTCGCGCATCCGGTCGAGCCGCTCGACGAGCTCGTCCGCGTCGGGCACGACGAAGCGGGCGGCCACGCTCGGAGTGGACGCGCGGGCGTCGGCGGCGAGGTCGCACAGGGGCGTGTCCTGCTCGTGGCCGACCGCCGAGACGACCGGCACGGGGCACGACGCCACCGCACGCACGAGCCGCTCGTCGCTGAAGGGCAGGAGGTCCTCGAAGCTCCCGCCGCCGCGGGCGAGCACGATCACGTCGAGGCCGTCCGCCGCGCAGAGCTCCGCCAGCGCGTCGATCATCGCTCCGGCCGCGTACGGGCCCTGCACGTAGGTCTCGGCGACGAGCACCCGGGCGGGCGGGAAGCGCGTCTGGATCGCGGTGAGGATGTCGCGCTTCGCGGCGGCGTCGTTGCCGGTCACGACTCCGACGCGGCGAGGGAAGCGAGGAAGCGGTCGCTTGCGCTCGGGTGCGAAGAGCCCTTCTCCGGCGAGCTTCACCTTGAGGCGCTCGAGCGCCGCGAGGTGGTCGCCGAGCCCGACGGGCTCGATCGAGAGCGCGCGGAGGCTGAAGTCGCCCTTGGCCTCGAACAGCTCGGGCCGGCCGAAGACGTGCACGCGCCGGCCGTTCTCGAGCTCGAGCTTCAGCGCGTCGAAGCGGCCGCGGCCCATCGTCACGCGCAGGCAGGCACCGTCGCTCGGGTCCTTGAGCGTGAAGAAGACGCTCTGCCAGCGGGCCTGCCGCTTCAGCTCGGTCACCTCGCCCTCGATCCAGAGCGTCGGCAGTCTCGAGAGCCAGTCAGCGACCCCGCGGTTGAAGGCGGAAACCGTGTAGACCTTGCGGTCGCCGTACTGGAGCGCCTCGACCTTCACAGCGCTCAGCGTAGCGCCGGGTTCAGGGAGGCTCTAGAGCAGGATCTCGGCGGCGGTCTTGTGGTTGCAGCCCTGGTCGACGAGCTCGACCGCGCGGTGCAGGTCGGCCTCGCTCTGGGCGATGCGCTCGGCCAGCGGGAGCGGGTAACCGGCCTCGATCAGAACGTGCAGTCTCCAGCTCGCGACCTTGTCGCGTTCGGTCTGCCAGGTCTCCGCAAGTTCTGTCATCTCCGCAGCCATGTGGGCCAAGGTTCGTCTTTCCCTAGACGTTCCCTCCCTCTCGAAGTTTGAGCGCAACGGTGCGAGCTGCGCATGGGCCGAACGGCCTATCTGCGCAGCTCGGAAGGCATAGCCCTACGGCGTGAGTGTCACGGAATGAACGCGAGGTCCTCCGGAACCATCGAGGTCGGGGTCTCGAAGAACGGGCCGGCGCCGTCGGGGTCGATCGTCGTCTCGCCGTCGCTCGTGAAGAACGTCGCCATCTGCTGCTGTGCGGCCAGCGCGTACGGCGCGGTCAGCGGACTGGCGACGCCGGTCAGGAACGAGTGCGGATTCCGGCCGATCGTCGGGTTGGCCGCGACGACGAGGTCGTGGCGGTACAGCGTCGCCCGGTCGGCGCAGTCGCACGCGCGCAGAATCGCCGAGGTCGTCGGGTTGGGCACCGTCTGGTCGCCACGCGCGAACTGGTAGATCACGGGCGCGGAGACGTACGGGGCGTATGCGGCCGGGTTCGCCGCCTGCTGGGCCCATTCGGTGCGGTCGATCAGGACTGCTGGATCGCCGTCTCGTCGGGCGTGGCGGTCACCGGGGGCAGGCCGCGGAGCGGGATGTTCTCGTGGAAGTTGTTCAGACCGGCATTCGGGATCGCGTTGTAGAGCGGAGGCATCCGCTGCAGCAACGAGAGGCCGACGAGGATGCGGAAGCTCGGCGAGAGCCGCGCGATCTCGATGATCGGGCCGCCCGGCACGTTCGGGACGCCCGCGCGGATGTTCCGCTCGAGCCCGAGCAGCGGCGTCCCGTAGATGCCGCCGAAGGACTGGCCGGCGTAGTAGATGCGTGACCTGCTCAGGTCGCGACCGCCGTCCCCGTCCACGTCGACTCCGCCCCGCAGCACCTTCACCAGCTGCATCAGGTCGATCGTCGTCTGGCGCAGCCCGTCCCGGTTGCCCAACAGGTTGTTCGGCGGGGCTGCGTTCACGCCCTCGGTCGAGTCGATCGAGCCGTTGCCGTCCTGGTCGATCCCGCGACCGCCGAGCGGCAGGGTGACCGGCGCGAGACCGGCGCGCTCGACGGTGTACGTCCCGAGCGAGCCGCCGCCGTGACCGACGACGTTGATCGCGACCATCGCGATGCCGTTCCGCGCGAACGTGCCGGCCACCGCGGGCGGTGCGCCGTTCTTCCAGTCGGTGAAGCCGTGGCCGAAGATCGCGACCGGCCAGCCGCCGGACGGCGGGGTGCCCGCGGGCAGGAAGACGGAGAACTGCACCTGGTTCGTGCCCTGCGCGACCGGCTTGCCGGTCCTCGTCCCGACCGGCGGGATCACCTTCCCGGGCGTCTCGTAGTCAGGCGAGGTGTACGAGCCGAAGCCGACCGTCCCGACCCCGGCCAGCAGCGGCAGGAAGAGGCCGCCGGTGGAGAAGGTGGGCACGGTGGTGATCTGGCGCCGCCAGGTGATCGCGCTCACGGACGACAGCGGGAAGACCGTGCGCTCGCCGCTCGTGCCGAGCGTGAACGTGGCCTCGCCGCCGCGGAGCTGCCTGCGGATCTTGCGCGAGATCGCGCGGATCGACTGGGTCGTGAACAGGCTCGCCGCAGCGATCTCGTGCTTGTTCGCTCCGCCGCACATCGCCATCGGCAGCGCGCGGCGCAGGTCGTCGGCATATCCCTTGCCGTGGCCGAAGTCCGCGCGCGCGAGCGGCTTTCCGTCGGTGCCGCGAACTCCGCGGGTGACCACGAGTAGGTAGGTCGTGGCCTCTTTCAGCTGCCGGTCGCTCTCGAAATGGAGGGTGTTGGCTGCGGGCTCCCAGACGAGCTGGTTCGGGCCGATCACTCGTCCGCGCGGACCGACCAGGAACACGGTCTTCTTCGTCACCGTGCTCACGTCGATCGGGCCGTCGAACGGGATCGAGATGCGAGGCTGGATGTTGAAGCCGTCCAGCGTGTCGAGGACGGCGACGTCCGCACAGTCGTTCGGCCTCACCACGCAATCCGGCGTGGGCAGGTCGACGCGCAGGCCGGTCGCCTGCGTACGGTCGCGAACGGTGTAGAGGTTCGTGGGGAAGGGCTGGCCGGCCTCGACGCCGCCACCCCAGGCAAACGCGCCTGCGGGGAGGACGAGGACGACGGCGAGGGCGAGCAGAGCGGACCGGCAGAACGTGCGCACGGGAAGCCTCCTTCGAGCCGACCGCGGGACGCTACCGAACCTCGCAGCACTGCGGAGGGGCCTACACCCCGCCTCGGCTATCGACGCGTCAGCCGGCTCTCCAGTGCGGACGCGGTCTCCTCGACGCGTCTGCTCAGCTCTGCGAGACGGGCCCCGAGCACCTCGCGCTCCGCCTCGCCCTCCTCGGAAAGGGCCGCAAGGCGCTGCTTGATGTCGTCCTCGATCTCGAGCAGGCGGCGTTCGAGCGCCGCCAGGAACTCGTCGCGCTGCCGTTCCATGCTGGCGGTCACGCGCGAGAGCTTCTTCTCGAGCCTGGCCGCGCCGGTGTCCCCTGCGTGCGCAAGCTGCTCGGCGAGCACCGTCTCGGCTTCGCGGGCGAATTGCTGGACGGCGCGGTCGAGCTCGCGGCCGAGCCGTCGGGCCGCGTCCTCGCGGGCCGCCTTCACCGCGGGCTCGAACTGGACCGAGGCGGCTTCCGAGAAGCGCTCGGCCGCTCGCGACACCACGCGCTCGAGCTTCTCGATCTGGCGTCGCTCGATGTCCGAGAAGGCGGATTGGATGCGGCCCGACGCCTCGCTCTCCTCGCGCGAGATCCGCTCGCCGAGGGCCTGCTCGCGCTTGGCGAGCGACTCCGCCACCTCGCGCAGCGCGCGCCGGCGCTCGGCCGAATGAGCCTCGAGCTCGCCGCTTACCGCCGCGGCCGACTCGGACACCGCCTGCTCGAAGTCGGACCGGAGCCGCGCGACCAGGGTGCGCTGCTCGTCGCTCGTCGAGGCGAGGCGCTGGCTCTCGGTCGCGAGCCTCGCTTCGAGCTTCGTGACCAGCTCCCGTTGGCGCTCCCCGAGCCGCGTCACCTGAGCGGTCAGCGCGGCCTGCGTGCGGTCGAGGTCGTCCCGCCAGTCGCGGATCCGCTGCTCCACCTGGCGCTGGACGGTGGCGAGCACCTCGGCGAGGTGCGTGCCCGCCTCCCGCTCGCGCTCGATCACGAGGGCTCTGCGGTCGGCCGCGACCCGTCTCTCCTCCTCGGCCAGGGCCGAGAGCGAATCGGCGCGCGCGCGGCTCAGCAGACGCTCGAGCTCCGTCGCCCGGAGCTCGACCTCGGCGGCGACCAGCTCGTCGAGGCGGACCCGGGCCTCGGCGATCGCGCGGTCGACGTTCTTCGCGCGCTCGGTGCCCTTGCGCAGCGCGATCCAGCCGACGACCGCGAGGACGAGTCCGCCGAGGAGGATCGCACCGGCGACAGCGAGCTCCATCGCGGGAGGATGGTACTCAGACGTGGACGGCGAGCAAGGCTGCCGCCAAGGCACACGGTCGCCAGCGCCAGCGCCCGCAGTGCCAGCTCGGGCGCCCGCAGGAGCGTGTCCGGCCCGATCTCCTCGACCGTCCCGTCGGCGTGGACGATCGTTCCGTCGACGGAGGTGACGCGTCTGCGCACGGTCCGCACCTGCGTGGACAGTCGGCGCTGCGCGAGGCTGAGGAAGAGCGCGGCGAGCGCGGCGAGCACCGCCTCGGCGTCGATGCGCTCGGCTGTGATCGCGTAGCCCGTCAGGACCGGGAAGGCCCCCCAGGCAAGGCCGAACCAGAGGTCGGAGTGGAAGCGGCCGCCGAAGAGCTCGAGGTTGTAGGCCGGAACGAGGAACCCTCCCACGGCGACGAACACGAGCAGCCACGGCCACCAGACCAGGGCCGAGGCCACGCCGATCGCGATCGCGCCGGCGAGCGAGGCAGCGGCGAGCCCGGTCAGCACGCCTCTCGGGATCGTCGTGCCCAGCGGCCGGCCCGCGGAGCTCGTCGAGCGCGTGGGCGGCCACGCCGAGCGCCAGGAAGAACGCTGCGAGCGCGGCGGCGAGCCGGTCGACGTGGAGCGTCGGGGCAAGCGCGCAGCCGATCGCCACGTAGCTCAGGTGCCACGCCGTGTACGGGAGATGCAGGAGCGTGACGTAGTCGCGCCAGCCCCCGCGCTCGAGCGCGTAGAAGGCCGGCCGCGCCTCACCGGCCACGGCGGCCCCAGATCACGATCCCGCCGCCGAAGCTCAGCCTGCGGCCGCGGACGTCCTCGATCCCGGCCCTGCGCCAGAGCTCGAGCAGCTCGGGAACCGGATGGCGCTCGTAGAACCCGCGGATGCTCGGGCCCAGGAAGCTCCCGACCTCGCGCCAGGCCGACGAGACGATCCCGCCGGCGAGCGGGAGGCCGACGTCGACGTAGAGGTTCCAGGCGGCGCGCGGCAGGGCGCCCGCAGGAACGCCGAACTCGAGCGACGCGATCGTCCCGCCGGGACGGACGACGCGTGCGAGCTCCGCGAGCGTGGCCGCCGGATCCTCGACGTAGCGCAACAGGTACGTGAAGGTGAGAGCGTCGAACTCGGCGTCGGAGAACGGCAGCGCTTCCGCCCTGCCCTCGAGGAGCTCGATTCGGGTTCCCAGCCCGGCGCGCTCGACGCGCTCGCGGCCCTCCGCGAGCATCTCGGGGCTCTGATCGACGCCGACGACGGTGCAGCCGTGCCTGCGCGTGAGCTCGATCGCGACCGCGGCGGTTCCGGTGGCGACGTCCAGCACCCGGTCTTCGGGCCCGGCTTCGACGCGTGAGACCAGGAAGCGCCGCCAGCGCGGGTCCTGGCCGAACGAGAGCAGGGCGGCGTAACGGTCGTAGGTGGGCCCGAGGGGGGCGAACAGCTCCCGTGCGGTGACGGCCACGCACGCAATCTAAGCTGGCTCGATGGAGCTCCGCGAAGAGCTCGAGCAGATTGCCGGGGCCGCCGCGGAGCACGCGAGTGCGGGTGAGGACCTGGCCGGCGTGATGGCCGCCGAGTCGGGGTCCGGGCGTGTCTACCTCGCGGCCTACCGCGAGGGCGACGCCGCGACCGGCTGGCTGTTGCTCGACGCGAAGGGTGCGCCGGTCGACGACCGAGAGACCGTGCGCGAGGCGGCGTCCCTGATCGCGCTGAACGAGGTCGCCGAGGACAGCGCCGGCGGCGGCGAGCTGGACGAGCTCCGCTCCAGGCTCGTGGGTCTCCGCCTGACCGAGAACCCCGCCGGCCTCGATGAGGCGATCGCCGCCGTCGACGAGCTCGAGCGGACGATCGGCACCCCTCCGCGCGTGGCCTCGACAGAGCATCTGGAACGGGTCGGAGCTGCCGTGCGCAAGCTCGAGGATGCGCTCGGGTCGGGCCCCGGCTCTCCGTTCGCAGCGGCGATGAAGAGCGCGGCCGGCGCGGTCCAGCAGCTCGCGGCCGACGTGGAGGCGAACTACAAGCGGCCGCTGCAGTGAGGGTCGCGGCCGCTAGGCTGAGCGCATGAGTGAAGGCATGGGCTTTCCGTTCGGGGGCGACCCCGACGACCTGATCAAGGGCCTGCAGGAGTTCGCCGCACGCCAGGCCGAGTCGGTGCACGAGGCGCAGCGGGAGCAGTTCGCGACGCTCACGCTCAACACGGCCGTGTCGCTGTCGGCCGCCGCGTTGCAGCAGATGAACGTCCAGGGCGGTCCGGACGAGCAGGCGATCGCGCTACGCGACGCCATGCGCGTGCTCTTCCCCGAGGCGGTCGCGCTGGTCTCCGCAGCCCGCCAGGGCTTCATGCGCGAGACGCCTTAGCAGAGCTCCTAACGCAACGAGGCACTGAGTCCCCCGTCACGTTAGAAGCTCTTAGACTTCCCGCCGCGTGACCCTGATCGACCGCGCGATCGTAGGCGTGCTGCCGGCCGTGCCGAAAGGCGTCGTCCGCCGGATCTCCTCCCGCTACATCGCCGGCATCGAGATCGCGGACGCGAGTCGGGTCGTCTCCCGCCTCAACGCGGGCGGGAAGCTGGCGACGATCGACGTGCTCGGCGAGGAGATCACGAGCGTCGACGAGGCCGGCGGGATCGCGCGCGAGTACCGCTACGTTCTCGAGACGGTCGAGCGCGACGGCCTGGACTCGAACGTCAGCGTGAAGCCCACCGGGCTGGGCCTGAAGCTCGGTTACAGCCTCTGCCGCCGGAACCTCGAGCACGTCGTCGCCCACGCGGCCGAGCTGGGCAACTTCGTCCGCATCGACATGGAGGACTCGAGCACGACCGACGACACCTTGCGCCTCTACCGCGAGCTCCGTGAGGCCGGCTTCGACAACGTGGGCGTCGTTCTCCAGGCGTACATGCGCCGCACGCTCGACGATATCCGCGAACTTGCCGAGCTGACCCCGAACGTCAGGATCTGCAAGGGGATCTACGTCGAGCCCGAGGAGGTGGCGTTCCAGGGCTTCGAGGAGGTGCGCGAGAACTACGTCGCCGCGCTCGCGGAGCTGCTCGAAGGCGGCTCCTACGTCGGCATCGCCACCCATGACGAGTGGCTGGTCGAGGAGGGGAAGCGCCTGGTCGCCGAGCACGGTCTCGAGGCGACGCAGTACGAGTTCCAGATGCTCCTCGGCGTGCGCGAGCGGCTCGGCGAGTCGCTCGTCGCGGACGGGCGGCGCCTGCGCATCTACGTCCCCTTCGGCGAGCACTGGTACGCGTACTCGCTGAGGCGCCTGCAGGAGAACCCGAAGATCGCGGGCTACATCGCCGGCGACACGCTCGGCCGCCTGATCCCCGGCCGAAACGGCCGGGCCTAGAGCGGCGCTCAGGCCGGCAGCGAGAAGCCGCCGTCCACGATCAGCGTCTGGCCGACGATCATCGACGCCTGCGGGGAGGCCAGGAAGAGCACGGCGTCGGCGATGTCCGCGGCCTCGACCATGCGGCCGGCGGGCGTTCGCTCGCGGCCCGCCCTCAGCATCTCCTCGCGGTTGGGGAAGTGCTGGAGGGCGCCGGTCTCGACCACCCCGCCGGAGACGGCGTTTACCCGGATCCCGCGGGGTGCGAGCTCGACGCCGAGGTAGCGGACGAGCGACTCGAGCGCGGCCTTCGAGGTCCCGACGAGGACGTAGTTCTCGAGCACGCGCTGCGCGCCCAGGCTCGACACCGCGACGATCGCAGAGCCCGCCGGCATGGACGGCGCCGTCACGCGCGCCAGCGAGAGCAGCGCTTTCGCGTTCGCGTTGAACGTCCAGTCCCAGTGCTTGTCCTCGGTCTCGAGCGCCGCACGGATCACGCCCGTTGCCGCGTTGTGGACGAGGACGTCGAGCGGCCCGAGCTCTGCGACCTCGCGGATCACCCGCTCGGACGACACGTTCCCGCGCACGAGCACCGCCTCGGCGCCTCGCTTCTGCAGCTCGGCCGCCGTCTCCTCGGCGGCTCGGTCGTTGCGCAGGTAGCCGATCGCGACCTTGGCCGCTCCTTCGTCGGCGAAGCGCAGTGCAGTCTCGCGCCCGATCCCGCGCGAGCCGCCGGTCACGAGGACCGACTTCCCCTCGAAGCTCACGACCGGCGGGGAAGCGGCGCGTCCGCGGGCGCGGAGCTCGGGATCGTGTCCCAGCCCGGCCGATCGCGCGCCTCGCGCTCGCCCTCCTCGGCCTTCGAGGAGGCATGGCCGAGTTGGTCGAGGTAGGCCATCTTCTCCTCCCCGTAGCGGCGGGCCGGGTGGTCGGGCGGCAGGTCCTCGATCAGCTCCCGTACCCGTGCCCGCAGCTGGTAGGCGAAGTGTGGAGTGGCGGGCCCGACGACCTCGTCGATCGCCTCGCAGATAGGGTCGCGCGCCATTGCGGAAAGGAGAGTACTAGGAGGGTCTGGTGGAACGGTGCTCGTCGTCGGGGTGCGATGCTCGTTCCGAGGCAAGGACGCAAGGAGGGGTCGTATGCGGAGCGATACGGGCGCGACTGAGGACGCGGCCTCGGGGCGAGCAGCGCGGCCCGGCGGCTCAGCAGCGTTTCGCCAGGCCCTCCTTACGGTGCGTCGCCCGTCGGCAGCCGAGGTGATGCTGCTCGTGACCGTGACGATCTGGGCCTTCGGGTTCACGGTCACGAAGTACGTGCTCGACAACGGCTTCGAGCCGCTCGCGTTCAGCTCGGCCCGCTTCGCCGTGGCGGGAACGCTGTTCGCGCTGCTGACCTACGGGCGGGAGCGCAGCTTCGCCATGGAGCGCCGCCACCTGTGGCTGCTGCTGGGCGCGGCGGTCGCGGGGATCTACCTGAACCAGATCGCGTTCGTCTACGCGATCGACCTGACCAACGCCTCCACGACCGCCCTGATCTTCGGGACGCTCCCGGTCGTCACCGCCCTGTTCGCGTTCGCGGTCGGGGTCGAGCGGCTCTCGCGGCGGTTCCTGGGTGCCGCTGCCTTCTCGTTCGCGGGCGTCATCCTCGTCGCGCTCGGCGGTGGCGGCGGCGTCTCCTCCGACCTCGTCGGCGACCTGCTGGCCTTCATCGGGGCCGTGACCTGGGGGATCTACTCCGTGGCGATCGCTCCGTTGATGCGCCATTACTCGCCCTACCGCATCAGCGCAATCGCCCTGCTGGCCGGGTCGGTGCCGCTCGTCCTCACCGCCCTCCCGCAGCTGATCGAGCAGGACTGGCACCTGCCGCCCCTCGTCTGGGCCGCGTTCGTCTTCGCGGTGCTCGGGCCGCTCGTGCTGACGAACGTTCTCTGGTTCACGGCGATCGACAGGGTCGGGCCGTCGCGGGCGACCCTGGTGACCAACCTGCAGCCGTTCCTGGCCGCGGTCTTCGCCGTCGTCCTGCTCTCCGAGACGATCACGACCGTGCAGTTCGCCGGCGGCGCGGCGATTGCGCTGAGCCTGCTCCTGGCCAGGGGTCGGCCGCCCGTGGCGGAGCCGACGTGATCGAGCGCCTCTCGAAACTCCTCGGCACCGAAGTCCGGACGCTCACGCGCGTCGAGAGCAGCGGCTACACGGTCGCCTACCACGGCATCGTCGAGCTCGCCGACGGCAGGACAGCCTTCGTGAAGGCCGCGACGGAGCCCGTGACGGCCGGCTTCATCCGCGACGAGCAGCGCGTCTTCGGCGCGCTCGGCGGCCCGTTCATGCCCGAGTTGCTCGCGCTGGACGAGGACGATCCGCCGCTGCTCGTGCTCGAGGATCTGCAGCGGCGCGCACTGGCCGCCGCCGTGGGACGACGGTGATGATCGATGCCGTCCGCGAGACCCTCGCGGCCGTGGCCGCGACGAAGCCGCCGGCCACGTCATCCCACCCGTGGCGGTCGCATCGCGACCAGCTCGTCTCCGGCTGGGCGGAGATCGAGGCCGACCCGGGCCCCTTCCTCTCGTTCGGCGTCTGCTCGTCCGACTGGCTCGCCAAGCACGCTCGCGACGTTGCGCGAGGCGAGCGAGACGGCCCCGATCGACGGCGACGCCCTGCTGCACCTCGACGTGCGCAGCGACAACCTTTGCATCGCCGAGCGCGGCGCTGTGCTCGTGGACTGGAATCACGCGTGCGTCGGCAACGCCGACCTCGACCTCGCTGCCTGGCTGCCGTCGCTGCGCCTGGAGGGCGGGCCCAAGCCGGAGGAGATCCTGCCGGGCGCGCCTGGCTTCGCCGCACTCCTGGCCGGGTTCTTCGGCTGCCGCGCCGGCCTCCCGGCCCCCGTGACCGCACCGAGCGTGCGTGAGTTTCAGCTCGCCCAGCTCCGGGTCGCGCTGCCCTGGGCGGCGTACGAGCTGGACTTACCGCCAATCGATTAGCTCAGCGCGCTGCGATGTGCATGCCGTCCAGCAAGCGCGCGAGCGCGCGTCGTGCGGACGCAGGTGCCCTCGGACCGAACATAGACACCGAGGTAGAGCACACGGCCGTCGAACCGGTGAGCTGCTCATCGTGACAGCGAGTCGATCTGCTCACGGAGACGGCCCGCGTAGGGCAGGCAGCGTTTCCGCTCCCAGAGCGCGAGCGCGATCGCTCGAGTGCCTTGCGCGCCTCGTCGATCCGGCCTCCGCGCTCGAGCACGGTGGCGAGGTCTTCGTACGTCAAGGCCTGGAACCAGACGTTGTCCGTCTCGGTCTCCGCCCTGGCGACTGCCGTGCGCGCCAGCGCCTCCGCCTGCTCGAGCTCGCCGCGCGCAGCCAGGAGGAGCGCCTCGGCGGAGGGGGCCATCACTCGGACGGAGGCGCGGGGCGGGACGGCCTGCGCCTGCCGAAGGAACGACTCTGACTCCTCGAAGCGACCGAGATAACAGAGGTCGCGCGCCTGAAACGACTGGAACGCGGCGGCGACGCTGACGCTCACTGGAGATCACCTCGATCATGTCGGCGTTGTGCCGGCACGCGCGTTCCCGATCCCCCTCGATCGTCGCGATCAGCCAGAGGTAGAGGTGGCCTTCCTGCGCGGTATTGCCCGTGACCTCCTGGAGGTGGCTCGACCGGGCCTCGGCGAGCGGCCACGCCTCGTCGCTGCGGCCGAGCATCGCGAGCAGCGCCGCCCGGGGCAGGTCCTGGGATCCCGGGGGCCGCCAGGCGGCGAGCTCGTCGAGCATCCGCATCGCCTCGTCCGCCGGGCGGGGGCCGAGGATCAGCGCCCACTCGATCCCCGTGTCGGAGGGGGAGTCGCCGGCGAGGCGGCGGTAGCGAAGAGCCTGCTGGGAGGCGTGGACGTTGTCGTCGTTTTGCATCCGGAAGTTCGCGGCAATGCCGAGCATCTCCCAGAGCAGCGCGAGCCGCCGCGGATCGCCTCGCTCCTCCTCGAGGGGGAGCGCTGCACGGCAGAGCTCGACCTGCTCGTCGACCCCGACGACCTCGCCGCCGACCATCCGGTTCAAGAGCGCCAGCGCACGCCCGAGCATCGCCCCGGAGCGGTCGCCCGTGGCCTCGGCGCGTTCGCTGACCGCCTCCGCCGCCTGTGCGGCAGCGTGTGGGTCGATGTCGGAGTCGACCCATGCGGCCTCGAGCTCGAGCGTGACGTCGATCCGATGCGGTCGCAGGAGCTCGGCCGCCCGGTTGAGGAGCGCAGACGCCGTGCCGAGGTCCTGGCGGTCACTCGCGCGCCTGCCAGACGTGGCGAGTCGCACGGCGGCGCGCTCGGCGAGGGCGGGGTCGGGTTGTCCGAGCTCTGCCTGGTAGCGGGCGGACTGCTCGAGGTGGTAGCCGACGATCTCGTCGCGCTCGACGAGGGCGTGGCCGTGCTCGTCGAGCCAGGCGGCGAAGCGCGCGTGCAGGTCGGCGCGGACCGCCTTGGGGAGGGCGTCGTAGGCGGCGTCGCGGATCAGCAGGTGGCGGAAGCGGTAGCCGTCGTCGCCCGCTAGCTGTGTGCGATCGGGGCGGATCAACTCGCGGCGCACGAGTCCAGCCAGCCGGGTAGTCACCTGCGTCTCCTCGGGGGCGAGCGCCTGCACGGCTCCGCGATGGAAGATCTCGCCCTCGACGGAGCCTCGCTCGAGCACCTTGCGCTCGGCCTCGTCGAGCTGGTCAAGGCGGGTCGCCAACAGCGCCTTCAGCGTGGGCGGCACATCGGCCTCCGCGTTCCCGGCTGCCATCGCGAGCATCTCCGAGATGAACAACGGGTTCCCACCCGCAGCGTGGGCGATCCGCGCTCGCAGCTCCCCCGAGACGGCGTCCCCGATCAGCGCGTCCGCCTGCTCCGGGGGCAGCGGGTCCAGCCGCAGCGTTCCCGGCCAGCCGGGACGCCGCTCCACCAAGTCCGGCCTGGCCATGCACAGCGAGCAGAAGCGGCGCCCCGGCCGAGAGCAGCGCCGTCGACTCGACCAGATCCAGAAACGTCTCATCGCCCCACTGGATGTCGTCGAAGACGACCACCAGCGGCGCCTGCTCCTCCAGCAGCTTCCGGAACGCCCAGGCGATCTCGTCCCCGCTCGTCGCGACATCCGACTCGCCCAAGAGCGAGCGCATCGCCGCCTCGGCGACCGGATCCGACGGCAGCGCCTCCAGCTGTTTCACCACCTCCACCACCGGCCAGTAGGTGATCCCCTCCCCGTAGGGCAGGCACCGGCCCCGGAGGACGCGAGCCTCGACCGCACCGAGCGCCTCCGCCACCAGCCGAGACTTGCCCACGCCTGCGTCGCCCACGATGGTCATCAGCTCGCAGCGCGCCTGCGCGTGCGCGCGCTCCCACGCGCCCACGATCTGCGCGACCTCCCGCTCGCGCCCGACGAACCGCGAGCCATGGCTGCGCTCCGGCGCATCCAGCACCGAGAGGAGCCGGTACGTCGGCACCGACTCGGACTTCCCCTTCAGCGGCAGCGGCTCAACCGGCTCTGCGACCGCAGCCTCGTGGACGAGAGCATGGGTCGCCTCGCCGATCAACACCTCGCCCGGCGTCGCTGCCTGCTCGAGCCGTGCGGCGACGTTGACTGCGTCGCCGGTCGCCAGCCGCTCCGACGTGCCCGTGACCACCTCGCCGGTGTTGACGCCGATCCGGCCGCCGATGCCGAGCTCCGGCAGCGCATCCCGCATCTCGACCGCCGCCCGGCACGCCCGCAGCGCGTCGTCCTCGTGCGCCGCGGGGATCCCGAACACCGCCATCACGGCGTCGCCGATGAACTTCTCCACCACGCCGCCGTGCGAATCGACGATCGCCTTCATCCGCTCGAAGTAGCGGGCAAGCAGCATCCTGACCGCCTCCGGGTCGGTCGACTCGCCCAGCGCCGTCGAGCCGACGACGTCGCAGAACAGGATGGTCACGACCTTGCGCTGCTCCGACGTGCTTGTGACCGCCGCTGCCCCGCACTCGGGGCAGAACTTGAAGGCCTCGGCGGCCCGGTAGCCGCAAACAGCACAAGCGGGCACACGCCGAGTCTAGGAACGCGGGGGTGGCAGAACAACTAAGCCGGGCGTGGTCACGGCCGTGTAGCGAGACCGGTCCGCCCGGAACGACGGGAGAGCGTCGCTAGGCTCAGACGGTGACAGCGATCCGCGCCTGGCTGCGGCGCCAACCGCCTGGCTACCGCCTGACCTTCGGGCGGATCCTCGCCATCTACTCCGGCCTGATGGCAGCTCTGCTGCTCGCCTCGCTCGACCAGACGATCGTCGCGACCGCGCTGCCGCAGATCGTCTCCGACCTCGGCGGTCTCGGTCTCTACTCGTGGGCCTTCACCGCGTACGTGCTCGCGATGACGGTCACGGTGCCGCTTGTACGGGAAGCTCGGCGACATCTACGGCTCGAAGCCGCTGTTCGTCTTCGCGATCGTGATCTTCCTGGTCGGCTCGGTGCTCTGCGGGCTGGCGTGGGGGATGCCCGAGCTGATCGCGTTCCGGGCGGTGCAGGGCGTCGGCGCGGGCGGGCTCTTCGCGCTCACGCACGCGACGATCGGCCGCATCGTGCCGCCGCGGTCACGCGGTCGCTGGCAGGGGCTCGTCGCGGCCACCTTCGCGGTCGGCTCGATCGCCGGCCCGGCGCTCGGCGGCGTGATCGTGGACAACTCCAGCTGGCGCTGGATCTTCTTCGTGAACGTCCCCGTCGGGCTGGTGGCGCTCCTGCTGATCTGGCTGACGATGCCGCGCCGCGCGCAACGGCGGCAGCACTCCGTCGACTATCGCGGCGCAGCCCTGCTGGCCGGCGGCACGGGCGCGCTGCTGCTGGCGCTCAGCTGGGGCGGCCACGAGTACGCGTGGGGCTCGCCGCAGGTCCTCGGCACCTTCGCCATCTCGGCGGTGCTGCTCGCAGCGTTCGCCGTCGTGGAGCGTCGTGTCCGGGAGACGATCATTCCGTTCGAGCTCCTGCGCCGGCCCACGGTCGCCGCGGGCGTCGTCGGCGTCGGCCTCACCGCGATGGCGATGTTCGGCGTCGTGGCGTTCGTGCCGCTCTTCGTCCAGGGAGTTCTGGGCGAGTCGGCCACGTCCTCGGGCGCGGTCCTGACGCCGTTCATGGTCTCGATCGCCGCCACGGCCATGCTCACCGGGCAGTGGATCTCCTGGAGCGGGCGCTACAAGCCGAACGCGGTGGTCGGCCCGGTCGTGCTCGGGATCGGGCTCGTGCTGCTCTCCACGATGGACACGTCCACGTCGATCGGCCAGGTGACGCTCTACTCGGTGATCGCCGGCATCGGGCAGGGGCTGATGATGCAGGCCTTCGTCGTCGGCGTGCAGAACTCGGTGCCCGTGGACTCGATGGGATCCGCGACCGCCTTGACCCAGTTCTGCCGCTCGATCGGGACGACGCTCGGCGTGACCTTCATGGGCTTGATCGTGAACCAGGGGCTGCCTACGGGTGTGCAACTCGAAGGCGAGACCGTCGACGGGCTCTCGCCGGCGTTGCGCGCCGACCTCGCAGCTGCGCTGCAACCGGCGTTTCTCGCCGCCGCGGGCGTCTGCGTGATCCTCCTCGTCGTCGTGATCGTGGGCATCCGGGAAGTCCCGCTGCGGCGAGGGTTCGATGACGCAAGCACCCCCGTCCCGGTCGAACCGGAGCCCGGAACCGGGGTTAGGATGAGAACGTGAGCGCGCAGGACTACATGCCGCTCCAGGGCTGGGATCACCTCGAGCTCTGGGTCGGGAACGCCAAGCAGGCCGCGTACTTCTACGAGCACGCGTTCGGCTTCACGCGGACCGCCTACGCGGGTCCCGAAACCGGTGTTCGCGACCGTGCGTCCTACGTGCTCGAGCAGGGCGAGATCCGCCTTGTGCTCACGAGCGGCGTACGCGTCGACAGCGAGATCACCCACTTCGTCGCCCGGCACGGGGACGGCGCCAGGGACATCGCGCTGCAGGTTCCGAGCGCGAGCGAGGCCTATCGCCAGGCGGTTCAGCGCGGCGCGCGCGGCATCCGCGAGCCGCACTGGGTGGAGGACGAGTTCGGACGGATCGAGCTCGCCTCGATCGGCACCTATGGCGACGTGATCCACACGTTCGTCAACCGTGCCGCCTATGCCGGCGCGTTCATGCCCGGCTACCGGTCGACGGTCGAGAACGGCCAGCCGGCTACGGGGGTCGGCCTGAAGGCGCTCGACCACGTCGTCGGCAACGTCGAGCTGGGCCGCATGGACCACTGGGTCGGCTTCTACGAGCGCGTCTTCGGGATGACGAACATCATCCACTTCGGCGACGACCAGATTCAGACCGAGTACTCGGCCCTGATGTCGAAGGTGATGTCGGACGGCAGCGGCAAGATCAAGTTCCCGATCAACGAGCCGGCGGAGGGAAAGCGGAAGAGCCAGATCGAGGAGTACCTGGAGTTCAACGCAGGCCCGGGCGTGCAGCACATCGCGCTGCAGAGCGAGGACATCGTCGGCACCGTGACGGCCCTGAAGGAGCGCGGTGTGCTCTTCCTCGACACCCCCGAGGCCTACTACGACGAGGTCGAGGGTCGTGTCGGCGAGATCGGCGAGGACTACGACGACCTCAAGCGGCTGCGGATCCTGGCCGACCGCGACGAGGACGGCTACCTGCTGCAGATCTTCACGAAGACCGCGCAGGACCGGCCGACGGTGTTCTTCGAGGTGATCGAGCGCCACGGCGCCACCACCTTCGGCGAGGGCAACTTCAAGGCGCTCTTCGAGTCGATCGAGCGCGAGCAGGCCCTCCGCGGCAACCTCTAGCTCCGGGGCGCTGTGACTCCTCAGCGGCGCATCGCGCTCGTCTCGGTCGCGGCTGCGGTCGCGCTCGTCGTGCTCAAGCTGGCCGCGGGCCTGGCGAGCGGCAGTCTCGGGCTCGTCTCGGAGGCTGCGCACTCCGGGACCGACCTCGTCGCCGCGCTGCTGACGCTGTTCGCCGTGGGCGTGGCGGTGCGGCCCGCCGACCGCGCGCACCCGTACGGGCACGGCAAGGCGGAGCATCTCGCGGCGCTGGCCGAGGCGGCGATCCTCGCCGGGGTCAGCCTCGTGATCGCCGGGCTCGCGCTCAGGCACCTCGTCGGCGGCGGCCAGCCCGCCGTCGACGCGACCTGGTACGCGTTCGTGGTGATCGCGATCGTGATCGCGGTCGACGCCAGCCGGGCGCTCGTCTCGCAGCGTGCGGCGAGCCGCTACCGCAGCGCTGCCTTCCAGGCGAACGCGCTGCACTTCGCAGGCGATCTGGCGGGTTCTTTCGCAGTCCTGGTCGGCCTGCTCTTCGCGGCGGCGGGCTACCCCAAGGCCGACTCCGCCGCGGCGCTCTTCGTGGCGGCGCTCGTCCTCGTCGCCGCCGCGCGCCTGATGCGGCGCAACGTCGACGTGCTGATGGATCGAGCCCCTGCGGACGCCGCAGCTGCCGCCCGCGCCGTGATCGAGGAGCTCGAGCCGCCGGTGAACCTGAAGCGGCTGCGGATGCGCCAGGCCGGCGGACGTCACTTCATGGACGTCGTGATCGGCGTGCCCGCGGGAGCGGCGGTCGGCCAGGGCCACGCGGCTGCCGACGCGGTCGAGGACGCGGTCCAGCGGGCGCTGCCCGAGAGCGACGTGGTCGTCCACGTCGAGCCCGAGACCCGGGAGGAGGCGCTCGGGGAGCGGGCGTCCGTGGCGGCGCTCACCGTGCCGCGCGTGCGAGAGGTGCACAACGTGCGCGTCGTCAACCTCGGCGACGCGAACGAGGTCTCGCTTCACCTCAAGCTCCCGGGCGACCTCACCCTCGAACAGGCGCACGACGTCGCCTCGCAGGTCGAGCGGGCGATCGCCGACGAGCTCCCCGAGGTCGTGTCGGTGCTCACGCATCTGGAGCCGCTCCGCGACGCCGAGGAAGGCAGCCACACGGCCGCGGACGAGGAGGCGGACGCAGTGCGCGGGCTCGTGCTCGAGGCGACGGGCAAGCCGCCCCGCGAGCTGCGCTTCGTCGAGACACCCGAAGGGCTCGTCGTCTACGTCGCGCTCGCGCTCGACGCGTCGTCGTCCCTCGCGGAGGCGCACGCCCGCGCGAGCCAGATCGAGGAGCGGATCCGCGCGGCCGTGACGGTCGCCGACGTCGTGGTGCACACCGAGCCGTGAAGCTCTGCATGTTCAGCCCGAAGGACCGCCACCTCGAGCGCGGTTGGCCGGCACGGATCGAGGGCGAGCGCGTGATCCAGCTCGCCGCGCAGACCCTCCAGTCGTTCTTCAGCGGCGGCGGTCAGGCCCGCGAGCACGCCGAATACCCGCTCGACGAGGTCGACTTTCGCGCGCCGGTCCTGCACCCGCCCTCCGTGCGGCTCTTCGACGGTGGCGACTTCGCCTTCGCGAACCCGGCCGCGATCCACGGGCCCGAGGACGAGATTCGTCAGCCCGGCGCGAGCACGGTCGCTGCGGTACGAGCTCCGGCCCGCGGCGATCGTCGGCGGCGAGGGCGAGATCGGCGGCTTCACGCTGCTGAACGCCCTCACGGCGCCGGAGCTGGAGGGCACGAAGGCGCGCGACTTCGCGCTCGTGCCTCGGGCCCGATCGTCGTCACGCCCGACGAGCGCATCGGCGCGCGTCGGCGACCGTCGACTGGGACGAGCTGGTCGAGCACGCCGCCCGCAACACGCGGCTCTGCCCGGCGACGTGATCGCGGCCGACCCGCTGGAGACCGGCTCCGCCGACGGCGCCGTCGAGCTCTCCGTCGACGAGACTCGGCTCTCTGCGAAATCTCATGTCGACCGCTAATCTCGCAGCGATGTCCGTACGCCTCGCTCGCCCAGCGGCCGGCGCCTGGCCGTGCTCGCCGTCGCTGGCGGCCTTTCGCTCCTGGTCGCCGCGATGGTTGCGTCCGCATGAGCGTGACCGGCAGCCCAGGCTACGGCACGCTGATCTGGAACCTGTTCCTGGCGTGGATCCCGCTCCTGCTTGCGCCCTGCGGTCTACGACGGGGCCCGGCGCGGATGCCGGCCGCTTTGCCGCTCGCGCGCTCGGTGCGCGCTCTGGCTGCTCTTCCTCCCGAACGCGCCCTACCTGGTGACCGACCTGAAATACGTGCAGGAGTTCCACGCGGACGCCCGTTCTGGTTCGACGTGTCCTGGCCGCGACGGCCGCGTTCACGGGGCTCGCCCTCGGCTGATCTCGCTCGTCCTCGTGCACTCCGTCGCGCGCCGTCACTTCGGGGCGCTCTGGCCGCCTGGCTCGGCGGTCTGGGCTGGTGCTCGGGCTCGGCTCGTTCGGCATCTTCCTCGGCCGCGTCCAGCGCTTCAACTCCTGGGACGTCTTCACCGACCCGGGCCCGTCTGGCAGGACGCTCGCCGACGGGCTCACGAACCCGCATCGACTATCCGCACGCTCGTCGGCCACGACCCTTCTTCAGCGGCTTCCTGCTCGGGGCCTACGTCGTCTTCTACGCCTGCCCGCTGCCGCCTGCTGACGACGAGCTCGCGCGCCGCGTAGGCGCGGATATCCTCTCGGCCGTGCCCTTCTACCAGCGCCTCGGCGACCTTCCGCGCAAGCGCCACGTCCAGTTCCGCGAGAACGGGACGCTCCTGACCGAGGAGGTCATGGGCCTCGAGGGCTTCACCGGGAACGAGTCGATCCTGTACCACCTCACCTCGCCCTGCCGCGTCAAGGAGCTGGGCGACTTCGAGGCGATCGAGCGCGAGGAATGGGTTCCGGACGCCCACGCGCACCGGCACTTCGCCACCTGGGGGCTCGAGCCCGAAGGTGACGAGATCTCGGGCCGCCGGCTGCTGATGTGGAACAACGATGTCGAGATCTCCTTCGTGCGGCCCGCGGAGACGATGGACTACTTCTTCCGCAACGGCGAGGGAGACGAGGTCTACTTCGTCCACGAGGGGTCGGGCACGCTGCACACGACCTTCGGGGACGTGCCCTACAAGGAGGGCGACTACGTCGTCATCCCGCGCGGGACGACGTACAAGTTCGAGCCCTCAGGCCCGCAGCGCTACCTGCTCTTCGAGACGCCGGGGCTGATCGAGATCCCGAAGCGCTACCGCAACGAGTACGGCCAGCTGATGGAGCACGCGCCCTTCTACCACCGCGACATCCACCCGCCGACCGAGCTGCAGACGATCCGCGAGCGCGGCGAGTTCCTCGTCAAGGTGCGCGTGCGGGACGGCTACCAGGACTACGTCGTCGACTACCACCCGTTCGACGTGGTCGGCTGGGACGGCTACCTGTACCCGTGGACGTTCTCGATCCACGACTTCGAGCCGATCACCGGGCGCATCCACATGCCCCCGCCCTCGCACCAGACCTTCGCCGGCCCCAACTTCGTCATCTGCTCGTTCTGCCCGCGCAAGCTCGATTTCGACCCGATGGCGGTGCCGATCCCCTACCACCACTCGAATCTGCAGAGCGAGGAGATGATCTATTACGTCGAGGGCAACTTCTCCTCGCGCAAGGGGATCGAGATCGGGTCGATCACCCTGCACCCGTCCGGGCTCCCGCACGGGCCGCAGCCGGGCCTCGCGGAGAAGTCGCTCGGCGTGACCGAGACGCACGAGCTCGCCGTCATGTGCGACACGTTCCACCCGCTCAAGCTGTCGAAGCTGGCCAAGGACACCGACGACGGCAAGTACGCGTACTCGTGGTACGAGGAGCCCGGCGCTCCGCACACGTACGACGAGGACCCGGCCGGCGCGACCTCACACTTCTAGCCCTGAAGCTCGTCCTGGACTGGGACGGGACGTGCACCGAGCGCGACGTCGGTGTGATGGTGATGGAGCGATTCGGGGATCTGACGCTCTACGACCGCGTGCCGGCGGTCGGCGACGGGATCACGCACGACGAGCTGCTCGCGCTCGAGTTCGCGACCGTGACCGCGCCGTACGAGGAGGTGCGCGAGTTCGTGCTGGCGGAAGCGCGTCTTCGGCCGGGCTTCCACGAGCTGGTCGAGCGGTACGAGCCGCTCGTCATCTCGGGCACCTTCCACGAGCTGATCGAGCCGGTGCTCGAGCGCGAGGGCGTGTCCGTGGAGCTGCTGGCCAACCGCGTCGAGCCGCGGCCCGAAGGCTGGCGGGTGTCGCTCCGCGACGGCGCCGTCTGCGACACGTGCGGCGAGGGCTGCAAGCGTGCGGCACTTCCTGACGGCGAGGTCGTCTACGTCGGCGACGGCTACTCCGACCGCTGCGCGGCGCTGGCGGCCTCGCGGGTCTTCGCCCGCGACGCGCTCGCCGACGTACCTCGACGAGCAGCGGCGTGCGCTACACGCGCTTCGACAGACCTCGACGGACGTCCTGGCCGGCCTCAGCTGATCGGTCGCAGCGCGCGGACCGTCTCCACCAGTTGCTCCCGGCTGGGCGCGCGGACGAGGATCCAGACGCCGGGCTTGCGGAGCGACGCGACGAAGAACTGACCCGACTGGCTGGACTCGCCGCTCAGGTCGAACGTCCCCGAGCGGCGGCGGCGCAGCCGGCGACGGCGTCGGCCGGAGGAACCAGCGGGCCTCGCTGTCGTCGGCGGCCTGGACGACTTCGATCCCGTTCGGGGTGCCGACGGCGGGATCGATGACCGGGCCGAGCCGGTCGCCGTAGGCGACGGTGACGATCTCTCCGTCGGCCTCACCGCCCGGTTGGAGCGAGCCCTCCAGTCGGCGGCTCGCATCTCGCGAAGCGGTAGGCCGCCGGCCCGCTCGCCCGCCCACTGCGCTCCGCGGAGCTTCGCGGGCGGCCTCGCGCCGGGGTCACGCGGCGGCCTTCGGGTCGGGTCTGGCGGACGGGCGGTCGGGGCCCGAAGCGGACGGCGAAGTCGGCGTCCTCGCGGTCGACGGATTCGAGCTGCTCGAAGTCGCGGCTCGTCTGGAAGTAGCGCGCGATCGTCCGCAGACGGAGGAGGCGGCCGCGTCTCGGCGTCGACGGCGGCCTCGAAGGGCGGGATGCCCTCCGTCCTCGGTCAGTCGAGGCGAGCCAGTCGCACCCTCCGGCCGCCGATCGTGCCCGTTCGCGCGACACGCAGCTCGCCCTCCTCGAGCCGCCGTCGGTAATCGGCGACCAGCGTGGCGGTCGTCGTCGCGACGGCCCGAAGTCGTCGAGGCCAGTGAGCTCGTCGCTGACGACCTCGCCGCCGCTCCGCTGGACCGCGTGGAGGCGGTCGCGCTCGGGGTCGATCCAGCTCTCGTACTCGCTGGTCACGGGGCGGGTCCGCCCGGTCGCGACGTCGTAGCGCTGGCCGCCCGTGATCTGCTCGCGCACGATCGCGTGCAGCACGGGGCCGTCGCCGATCGCGTCTCGGAGGCCCGCTGAGCATCGGGATCGCGGTCGTCGCGTGTGGCGGCGACGACCGCTGCCGCGACGACCGCTACGGCGGCGAGCAAGGCGACGACGATGAGCCCGGCGGCGCATGAAGCCGCTCAGCCGAACGCAGGCGCGAACGCTGACGCGCCCGCGCAGCGACGGGTCGTAGGCGGACAACGGGCCGGCCATGAACGCCTCGTCGGGCCACTCCGGGTTCGGCGCCAGCAGCCCCAGGGTCCGACGCCGGCCGGAAGCCGAAACGAGGGTAGTAGGTCGGGTGTCCGAGCACGAGCACGAGCGGCTCGCCGCGCTCGTCCGCGCGCCGGAGCGCCTCCCGTGTGAGCGCCGAGCCGACGCCCGCGCCCTGGCGGTCCGGAGCGACGCTCAACGGCGAGAGCTGGAGCAGTCCGGCCTCCGAGCCCTCGAGCGCCGAGTAGCTGAACATGACGTGCCCGACGATCCGCCCGTCCTCCTCGGCGACCAGCGTCAACTCGGGCACGAACTGCTCGGCGGCGCGGATTGCCTCGACCAGGCGCGCCTCGTCCTCCTGCCCGAAGGCGGCCGCCGTCACCTCCGCGATCGCGGCGTGGTCCGCTTCGTTCTCGCGCCGGATCCTCACCTTGGCGAGACTAGCGGCGTGGTCACGTGGGGCTTCCTCTCGACGGCGCGCATCAACGACCATCTGCTCGAGGGAGCCCGCCTGTCCGACCGCGTCCACGTCGCGGCCGTCGCGAGCCGCGACCTCGGCCGCGCTCAGGCCTATGCGAGCGAGCGCGGGATCGAGCGTGCCTACGGGAGCTACGAGGCGCTGCTCGAGGACCCGAACGTCGAGGCCGTCTACATCTCGCTGCCGAACTCGCTGCACGTGGAGTGGTCGATCCGCGCGCTCGAGGCAGGCAAGCACGTGCTCTGCGAGAAGCCGTTCGACCGGCGGCCCGAGCGGGTCGAGGAGGCGTTCGACGCGGCAGAGCGGGCGGATCGGTTCCTGATGGAGGCCTTCATGTACCGCCACCATCCCCGGACGAAGCGCCTCGCCGAGCTCGTGCAGGAGGGCGCGATCGGCGAGCTGAGGCTGATCCGGTCGGCGTTCAGCTTCTCCCTCACCGAGCTCGGCGACGTTCGCATGCGGCCCGAGCTGGACGGAGGCGCCCTGATGGACGTCGGTTGCTACTGCGTCTCGCTCGCTCGCCTCCTGGCGGGCGAGCCCGAGGCCGTGACCGCGACCCAGGTGGTCGGCTCCACGGGAGTCGACGTGCGCTTCGCGGGCACGCTCGCCTTCCCGGGCGGAGTGATCGGGCACTTCGACTGCGGCTTCGACCTGCCCCGCCGCAGCGTGCTCGAGGTAGTCGGCTCCGACGGCACCCTGCTCGTGCAGGACCCGTACGGCACCGAGCTCGTGATCGAGCTGCGTACCGAAGACGGCGTCGAGCGGATCGAGGTCGAGCAGGCGGACCGCTACCAGCTGCAGCTCGAGAACTTCGGCGACGCGATCCGCGGCCGGGCCAACCCGCTCCTCGGCCGCGAGGACGCCGTCGGCCAGGCTCGGACGATCGACCTCCTGTACAGCGCCGCGGGCGATGTCCGCCGATGACGACGCTCGCCGTTCCCGAGCCGTACGACTTCGAGCTCTCGACGGACCGCTTCCGCGTCTTCGGCCCCGACCTCGCCAACCTCTGGCACGAAGGGGGCCTGCAGCGCGTCGTCGACGGCCGCGAGGTGAGGATCGAGGCCGCACCTGGTGGCGTCGAGGTCGATCCGCTCGACCCGGTCACCGAGCCGGTCGTTCGCAGCGTCCTCGGGCTCCCCTTCGACCTGGACGAGTTCTACGGCTTCGCCGCGTCGGAGCCGGTGCTGGCCCGGCTGACGGTGGGACTCGCGGGCTTCAGGCCGCCGCTGGCGCCCGATCCCTTCGAGTCGCTCGTCACCTCGATCAGCGCTCAGCAGGTCTCGCTGTTCGCGGCGTTCGCCGTGCGCAACCGCTTCATCGAGCGCTTCGGCGAGCAGGGCGAGGAGGCGTTCGCGTTCCCCCGCCGCGAGCGCGTGGCGTCGTCCTCGCCGGAGGAGCTGCGCGGGCTCGGCTTCTCCAGGCGCAAGGCCGAGTACGTGCTCGGCGTTGCCCGCGCCGACCTCGACTTCGAGGCGCTCGGCGGCCTGCCCGACGACGAGGTCAGGCCGCTGCTGACCGCGCTCCCCGGGATCGGCGAGTGGACGGTCGACTGGTTCCTCGCCCGCCACCTGGCGCGGCCGCGCGCCTGGCCGGCCGGCGACCTCGGGCTGCGCAAGGCGGTCGCCGCGTTCTACGGCGACGTCGACGACGTGCGCGCCTTCGGCGGGCGGTTCGCGCCGTTCGAGAACCTCAGTGCCCACTACCTCCTGAGCGGGCTACGCGTCATGCTGCCCGCGTGAACGTCGTCCTCCTACATGCGTTCCCGCTCGACTCGCGGATGTGGGAGCCGCAGCTCGAGGCGCTCGCGGGCCACGACGTGCTCGCGCCCGACCTCTACGACCTCGGCTCCTCGATGGAGGAATGGGCTAGCGCGATCCTGCCGCAGATCGAGGGCGATTTCGCCGTGGCCGGCGCCTCCATGGGCGGTTACGCGGCGCTCGCGCTGGCGAAGCTCGCGCCCGAGCGAGTGCGGGCGCTCGTCCTCGTCGGGTCGCGCGCGGATCCGGATACACCGGAGCGGCGGGAGGCGCGGGCGGTGACGATCGCGGAGATCGAGGCGGGCGGGCCTGCGGCGCTGTGGGAGGAGATGCGGCCGCGGCTGTTCACGGAGGACTCCGACCCGGACGTCGTGGCCCGCGCGCGCGAGCTCGCGCTTGACCGTGATCCGGAGGGTCTCAAGCGTGCGCTGGGCGCCATCCGCGACCGCCCCGACTCGACCGAGCTCGTCGAGACGCTGGAGGCGCCGGTGCTCGTGGCGGTCGGCGACACCGACCCGTACGTGCCGCTCGAGGTCGCCGGGGCCCTCGCGGCGAGCGCGCGCGACGGCCGCATCGCGATCTACCGCAGCGGCCATCTGCCGAGCCTCGAGCGGCCCGACGAGTTCAACCGCGCGCTGACGGCCGTTCTCAGCTGACCGGGACGTCCGCCTCGCGCAGGATCCGGCGCAGGCTGTCCGCGTTCGCCGCCGCCTGGGCGACGAAGTCGCGGCCGTCGCCCGGGTCGCCCGGGCTGCGGTTGTTGTTGTTGAAGAAGACGTAGGCGTTCTCGGTCTGCCCGGCCAGCTCGCGCAGGGGCTCGACCCATTCGCCCAGCTCGTCGTCGGAGTAGAGGTAGTCGAAGCGCTCGCTGGCACCGCCGCCGCGCTTGCTCCAGGTGTCGCCGTTTCGCCCGTGCAGGCGCACGTACGCGTCCCGTCCGGTGACAGCCGGGACGGTCGGCACGAGCGTCTTCGCGTCGATCCGCGGCGAGTCGGTGATCACGTGCGTCAGCCCGTGCTCCTCGAGGAAGCGGAGCGTGTCGGCGCGCGCGTCCTCCTCGAACCAGCTGACGTGGCGGAACTCGACCAGCACCTCGTGGTCCGTCGAGTTGCTCGCGCGGCCCAGGCGAGGTAGTCGAACGAGACGGGCTTGCGCACGACGTAGGAGGGGAACTGCAGCAGGATCCCGCCGAGCTTCCCGTCGCGACGGAGTGGCGAGACGCCCTCGCGGAAGCGCTTGAAGATCTCCGCGCGGAACTCGCGCGGGGGACGGTCGACGCGGCCCGGTCGTCGACCGGGGCCTCGTCCCGGAGGTCCGGCGGAAGCTGCTGCACCTTGACCGGGTGGCGCGTCATCACGCCGAACGCCTTGATGTGGAAGACGAAGTCGTCGGGCGTGCGGTCGGCCCAGCCGCCGGTCATCGCCTCCTCGGGCAGGCGGTAGTAGGTCGAGTCGATCTCGACGGTGTCGAAGTGCTCCGCGTAGTACGGCAGGCGCTCGCGCGCGGGCAGGCCCTTGGGATACCACCACTTCGTGAGCGCCTCGTCGGCGAAGCTGCACGTGCCGACCCGGACCCGGCCCATGCGGCCAGGATAGAGCGAGGGCACCGCCCGGCGGCGAGCGCTCGCAAGCCAGCGGCCTCTCTACAATCGCCCGATGGACGCGAGACCGGTCGGCGTCTTCGACTCGGGCATGGGCGGCCTGACCGTCCTGCACGAGTGCCTCGTCACGATGCCGCACGAGGACTTCGTGTACCTGGGCGACCACGCGCGCCTGCCCTACGGGCCGCGGCCGCTGCCCGAGATCCGGCGCTACGCGCGCGAGCTGGGCCGCTTCCTCGAGGGTCAGGACGTGAAGCTGATCCTCGCCGCCTGCAACGCCGCCACCTCGGCCGCGCTGCCGCAGCTCCAGGAGGAGCTCGAGGTGCCGGTCGTCGGCGTGATCACGCCCGAGGCGCACGCCGCCGTCCAGGCGACCCGCAACCGCCGCGTCGGCCTGATGGCGACACAGGCCACCGTCGAGGCGGGCCGCTACGCCGAGCTCGTGCGCACGCTCGACGCCGGCGTGCAGCTCTTCCCGGTCGCCTGTCCGCAGCTGGTGCCGCTGATCGAGGGCGACGAGCCGTTCGCGGCTGCGACGACCCAGGCCGTGCGCGAGTACGCCGAGCCGCTCAAGGCCGCCGAGGTCGACACCGTCATCCTCGGCTGCACGCACTACCCGCTGATCCGGCCGATCTTCCAGCGCGTCTTCGGGCGGGGGGTGACGCTGATCTTCTCGGCGGAGGAGACCGCCCGCGAGGTGGCCGAGACCCTCGCGCGCAAGGGAATCGAGAACGACGCCGGCCGCGAGGGCAGCTACCGGTTCCTGACGACCGGCGAGCCCGGCGCCTTCCGCGACCTGGGTGAGCGGTTCCTCCAGCTGCCGCTGGGCGAGGTCGAGCACGTGGACGTGGCCGAGCTGGAGCGCGCGGCGTGACCCGCGAAGCCGGCCGTCGAACGGACGAGCTGCGGCCGCTGACGATCGAGCCGGACTACCTCGAGCAGGCTCACGGCTCGGCGTTGATCTCGTTCGGGCGGACGCGCGTCCTCTGCACCGCGACGCTCGACGAGGGCGTCCCGCGCTGGATGATGGGCCGCGGCAAGGGCTGGCTGACCGCCGAGTACTCGATGCTGCCGGCCTCGACGGGCCAGCGCACGCCGCGCGAGGCGAGCCAGGGCAAGCAGAAGGGCCGGACCGTGGAAATTCAGCGGTTGATAGGTCGGGCGCTGCGGGCGGTCGCTGACATGGAGGCGCTCGGCGAGCGCACGCTGTGGCTCGACTGCGACGTGCTCCAGGCTGACGGCGGCACGCGCTGCGCGGCGATCTCTGGCGTCTACGTCGCGGCGCGGCGAGCTCTCGACCGCATGGGCCTCGGCCGCGCGCTGGTGGACTCCGTCGCCGCGGTCTCGGTCGGGATCGTCGACGGGCAGGTCCTGCTCGACCTCGACTACGTCGAGGACTCCGGCGCGGAGGTCGACCTGAACGTCGTCATGACCGGCGACGGCCGGCTCGTCGAGGTGCAGGCGACCGCGGAAGGCGCGCCGTTCTCGCGCGAGGAGCTGGACGAGATGCTGGCCGTCGGCGCGCTCGGCATCGACGAGATCTCGGCGGCTCAGCGGGCGGCGGCCGAGGCCGTCCATGCCTGAGCTCTCGCTCGCCGAGCTGACCCTGCGGATCGCACTGGCCGCGGGACTCGGGGCTGCGATCGGGCTCGAGCGCGAGCTGCGGGAGCGCGAGGCGGGGCTCCGCACGCACCTGCTGGTCTCGCTCGGCGCCGCGCTGTTCACGCTCGTCTCCGCCTACGGGTGGAGCGACTGGCATTTCTCGAACGCCGAGGGCATCGTCTTCGACCCGACCCGGATCGCCGCGCAGATCGTCACCGGGGTCGGTTTCCTCGGCGCCGGCGCGATCATCCGCCAGGGCCTCACGGTCCGCGGGCTGACCACCGCCGCGACGCTCTGGGCGGTGGCCGCGATCGGGATGGCCGTCGGAGCCGGCTACTACTAGGCGGCCGTGCTCACGACGGCCGCGGTGCTGATCAGCCTCTGGCCGCTGCGGGTGCTCGCCTATCACCTGTTCCTGCGCGCCCGGCCGGAGGAGCGACCGCTCGAGATCGAGCTGCCGAGCGGTGCGAGCGCCCAGCCGGTGCTGGCCGCGGTCGAGGAGCTCGGGATCGAGGTCGAGTCGCTCCAGCTCGAGCGCTCCCGCGACGGGCTGCTGGTCGTGCTGCGCGCGGCGTTCCCCGAGGGCGCTCGCACGACGCTCGCGCGGCTGGCCGACCTCGAGGACGTCCGGGCGGTGCGTTGGAGCTCGTAGCGCGGCTGGCCTCGGCCAACCCGCACAAGCTCGGCGAGCTGAGGACGGCGCTGCCGGGCTGGACCATCGAGCTGCTCGGCGCCCTGGACTACCCGCCGGAGGACGGGGCGACGCACTACGAGAACGCGCGGGTGAAGGCCCGGTTCGGCCGGTCGGCGGCGCCGGCCGGCGAGTGGGTGCTGGGCGAGGACTCCGGGCTCGCCGTCGACGCGCTCGGCGGCCGTCCCGGCCTGCACTCCGCGCGCTGGGCCGGAGACGACGATCCGCTCGACCGCCTCCTGGCGGAGCTCGAGGGCGTCGAGGACCGGCACGCGCACTACGTCTGCGAGCTCGTCGCCGTCGGCCCCGGACGGCAAGGAGCTTCACGCGACCGGGCGCCTCGATGGCCACATCGCTTACGAGCGTCGTGGCTCGGAGGGCTTCGGCTACGACCCGATCTTCGTCCCGGAGGGCGAGGAGCGCACGGTCGCGGAGCTCGGCGACGCCTGGAAGTCCGAGCACTCCCACCGCGCGCAAGCCGCGCAGGCGCTGGCGCAGCAGCTCGACATGTCCCGTTAGGCCGCGTCCGGGATAGCGGCTTGCGTGCCGTCACTGTGACAATCCATCCACAGGGCCATGTCCAGGGGTCAGACCCCTGGACATGGCCTTGCGGGACGTGTGCGGTCAGGCCAGCCCGGCCGCTTCCTCCAGCTCCTCCTCGTCCGGGCGCCTGTGCCAGAACCAGTTGACCTCGGCGCCGAACACGACCACGTTGGCCATCACGTACAGCCAGACCAGCAAGAGCGCCGTGCCGCCCAGCGCCTGCAGCGCGATCACGTCCTTCGACACGCGCAGGTAGACCGGCAGCACCTGGAAACTCGCCTCGAGCGCGACCGTCGAGATGAGTGCGCCGGGCAGCACGTCCCGCGGGTGCAGGGAGACGTTGGTGAGCAGCGTGTAGACCGCGACGAGGAAGACGAAGACGGCGATGCTCGAGATCAGCACCGAGATGACGTACGCGACGACCTCGTTGCTGACGAAGCCCGGAGCCCACCGCTTCAGCACCTCGTACCCGAAGCTGCCCGCGAAGAGGCCGACGAACAGCGTGATCAGCGAGGCGATCAGCATCGCGAGCGCCAGCGCCTTCCCGCGCAGAAACGACCTGTTCGGGCGTCCGTAGACGATGTTGAACGCCGACTCGAGCACGCTGAAGAGCGAGAGCGACGTCCAGAAGACGAACACGGCGCCGAGGATGCCGAGGGTCCTCGCGTTCTTCTGGATCTCGGTGACGAAGCGGACGATCGTGTCGATCGACGTCCGCGGGAAGAGCTTGCTGAGCTCCTCGACCAGGACGCTCGACTCGTCGGGCCGGTGCGCGAATCCCAGCAGCGCCAGCGCCAGGAAGAGCAGCGGCACGAACGAGAGCAGCGCGAAGTACGCGATCATCGCCGCCAGGTGGGTGCCTCGGTCGGCGAAGAACTTGGCGAAGACCGCCCTCACGGCCCCGGAGTATCCCTGTGTTAGCGTCGAGCCATGAGCCCGGGCGAGGCCCTGTCGGAGTTGACGGACCTCTCGAACCAGGTTCGAGAAGCGGTGCTGCTCGGACGCGACGGTGACGTGCTCGCCTCGACCTTCGACGGCGACGACGAGCGTGCGCGCGAGGTCGGAGCGGCCGCCGCCGCCGCGCTCGAGGCGGCGGCTCGTGTGCGCGAGAGCGGGCCGCGGGTGAGCGCGCTCGAGGCTGCCGTTCCCGGCGGCAGTCTCTTCGTGGCCGCCGGCGACGGGCACGTGCTCGCGGCCACGACCGCTCCGGACGAGCCCGCCGGCCTCGTCCTCCACGACCTGCGCGTCTGCCTGCGCCGCTTGGAGGAGGCCGCGTGAAGAGGCTTGCCGTCGGCGCCCTCCTCGCCCTCGGAGTGAGCGGCGCCGTCCGGGCACGCCGCCGCCGAGGTGAGCACCGCCTGCGCCTGGACGTCTACTACGACGACGGCGCGATGGTCTCGCTCGCCCCCACGACGCCGGCGGCGACGGCCGCGCTCGCACGTGCGACCGAGGCGCTCCGCGCGGCCGGCCGGCCGTGACGCACGACGAGCTCGCGCAGGCGCTCGGCGACCACGCGCTGCTGCACGGCGACTTCGTGCTCCGCTCCGGGCGCCGTTCCTCGTACTACCTGGACAAGTACCGCTTCGAGACCCGCCCCGACCTGCTCGAGGCCCTGGGCGAGCGGATTGCCGCGGCCGTCGCCGAGCACGAGCCCGAGTCGGCCCGACTGGCCGGCCCGGAGCTCGGCGCCGTCGCGCTCGCCGCCGCCGCCTCGCTCGCCTCGGGCCTGCCCTTCCTGATCGTGCGCAAGCAGGCGAAGGACTACGGGACCGAGAACCGGCTCGAGGGTGCCTTCGAGCCCGGCGAGCGCGTCTGTCTCGTCGAGGATGTGATCACGTCAGGAGGGGCCGCGCTGGAGGCGGTCGAGGCGCTCCGTGCGGCCGGACTCGAGTGCGGAATGGCCGTCTGCGTGGTCGATCGGGAGGAGGGCGGAGCGGACGCTCTCGCCCGCCAGGCGGTGCGGTTACGGCCCCTCTTTCGGGCCTCTGAACTGCTCGAAGCGGCAAAAAGTGCCGCTAATCCGCATGGTTGAGCCGAAAGGTCTTCCCTGGTAGGGTCTTCCGACCGATTCGAGAACCCATCGAGGGGAGGAGAGTTCGTGACTAAAAGTGAGTTCGTCGACAAGGTGGCCGATAAGGCGGGCATCAGCAAGAGAGAGGCCGGCTCTGCCGTCGACGCCGTCCTGTCGTCGATCCAGGAGGCTCTGACACGGGGCGAAGACGTCGTGTTCACGGGCTTCGGCAAGTTCTCGGTCCAGAGGCGCGCCGCCCGGACGGGCGTGAACCCGCGCAACCCGAGCCAGAAGGTTCAGATCCCCGCCGCCAACGTGCCGAAGTTCTCGGCGGGCAGCGGGCTGAAGTCGGCAGTGCGCGGCTAGGCTCCGAGGCTTCGCAGGCTTCGACGGGGGTCCCGCCAGGGACCCCCGTCTTCGTTGTGACGTAACCTCAGCGTGATGGCTCAGGACGTGCAGGCCGCGCCCAGAACCGCCGTCGCCACCTTCGGGGACCGGCTGGCCGAGGCGATCGAGCGCAAGCGGAGCCAGCTCGTCGTGGGGCTCGATCCCCGCCTCGACCTGTTGCCCGTCGAGCTCCGCGGAGATCCCCCCGCGCAGGCGATCGCCCGCTTCAGCCTCGGGATCGTGGACGCCGTCGCGCCGCACGCGGTCGCGATCAAGCCGCAGCTCGCGTTCTTCGAGGCGCACGGCTCGGAAGGGCTGCGCTCGTTCGAGGAGATCTGCGTCTACGCGCGCTCCGCCGGCCTGCTCGTGCTCGCGGACGGCAAGCGCGGAGACATCGGCTCGACCGCGCGTGCGTACGCGGCCGCCTACCTGGAGCCGCGCGCAGGGGCGGACCCGCTCGCGGACGCGCTCACGGTCAACCCGTACCTGGGCCGCGACTCGCTGGAGCCGTTCCTCGCCGCCTGCCGGCGCGAGGGGGCCGGGATCTTCTGCCTCGTGAAGACCTCGAACGAGGGCGGTGCGGACGTGCAGGACCTCTCGCTGCGCGACGGGCAGCTGCTCTGGCAGCACGTGGCCCGCCTCGTCGGCGAGTGGGGCGAGGACCTCGTCGGCGAGCGCGGCCTCTCCAGCGTGGGAGCCGTCGTCGGGGCCACGCATCCGCGGGCGGTGGGGGAGGCGCGCCGACTCCTGCCGCGCGCGATCCTGCTCCTGCCCGGCGTGGGAGCGCAGGGCGCGACGCCCGCCGATGTCGCCCGTGCGTTCACGAGTGGGCCCGCGAGCGCGCTCGTGACCGTCTCGCGCGCCGTCATGTACGCGTCCCGCAACTCGGCTGCCGACTGGCGTACCGCCGCAGGCTCGGAGGCCGCGAGGTTGAAGAGCGAGGTCTGGGCGGCCTCGGGCTGGTAGGCGGTGTCGGCGCGCGGCCGCCGCGGCGCGCTCTGGGGTGCTCGTCTGCTCGCGCCGGCTGCCTTCCTCGCCGCCGCGACGGTCGCGGTGCTGCTGATCCGGGCGGGTCTCGACTCCAATTCCGAGCCCACCGCGAGCACTCCCGCGGTCACGCGTCGCACGACCACGGCCGGCACGACCACGCGTCCGCGCCCGCCGGCTCCGGTTCGGCGCACGTACGCCATCCAGGAGGGAGACACGCTCGACGAGGTCGCGTTCGAGCACGACACGACGGTCGAGCGGCTGCTGGAGCTGAACCCCACCATCGACCCGACCTCGCTCCAGGTCGGACAGCGCATCGTCGTGCCCGGGTAGGCTGGTGGCCGTGAGGATTCGCGTAGTAGTCCTCGCCGCGGTCCTCGCAGCCGCCGTCCACTCCTCCGCAGCCGCCGCGACGCCCAGCGTCGACGCGCGTGCCTACGAGGTGGTGAACGCGGCCACCGGGGAGGTCCTGCTGACGCGCAACGCGCAGCAGCGGGTGCCGCCGGCGAGCATCACCAAGCTGATGACCGTGCTCGTCGCGCTGGAGCGCACGAAGCTGGACGACGTCGTCACCGTGGACCGCGACGCGGTCGGGGTCACCGGCTCTGGCGTCCGCCTGCGGGCCGGCGAGCGGATCACGGTCCGCGACCTGATGGCGGCGGCCATGGTCCAGAGCGCCAACGACGCGGCGATCGCGCTCGCGGCCCACGTCGGCCGCGGCGACGAGGACGCCTTCGTCGCGCTGATGAACCGCAAGGCGCAGCAGCTCGGCCTGCGCTCCACCCACTTCGAGCGCGCCGACGGCCTCGACGTAGCCGGCCACGTGTCCAGCGCCCACGACGTCAACCGGCTCGCCCAGATCGCGATGCGGCAGCCGGTCATCCGCGAGCTCGCGCTGACCCGCGACACCCGCATCTCGGGAGGGCGGTCGCTGCACACGTGGAACGACCTGCTCGGCCGGTTCCCCGGTCTGGTCGGAGTGAAGACCGGCCACACCTCGGGCGCGGGCTGGTGCCAGGTGGCTGCCGCACGCGGGCCCGGCTTCACGATCTACGCCACGATCCTGGGCTCGCCCAGCCGCGGCGTCCGGAACGCCGATCTCATGGAGCTGCTCGCCTTCGGGCTCTCGCAATACAGGCTCGTCCCCGTCATCTCGGCCGAGCGGACCTACGCCACGGCCGAGCTTCCGTACGGGCGCGACCCGCTCCGCCTCGTCGCCATGCGCCCCGTGCGGCGCCCCGCCCGGCTCGCGCGCCCGCTCACGGAGCAGGTCGTCGCCCCGACGGCCGTCTCGCTGCCGGTCCGCGAGGGCCAGCGGCTGGGCGAGGTGCACGTCTACGACCAGGGGCGCCTGGTCGCCAGCTCGCCGCTCGTGGCTTCGCGCTCGGTCGCCCAGCCGGGAACCGCAGGCAAGGTCGGCTGGTACGCGAAGCGGACGCTCCACCATCTGGGAGGCTTCTTCTCGTGATCGTCACCGTGACGATGAATGCCGCCGTCGACCGGACCGTGACCGTGCCCAACTTCCTGATCGGCCAGCGGCACCGAGCGAGCCAGGCCCTGACGCTGGCCGGCGGCAAGGGGATCAACATCGCCCGTGCCCTCAAGCGGCTCGACGTGCCCGTCGTTGCCACCGGGCTCGCAGGCGGCCGGACGGGCGTGCGCATCATCGAGGAGCTGACCGCCGAGGCGATCCTCAACGACTTCGTTCGCATCGGCGACGAGTCGAGGACCTCGACCGCGGTCGTCGATCCGACCGCGAACACGTACACCGAGATCAACGAGTGGGGCCCGGAGGTACAGGAGTCCGAGCTGGTGCTCTTGACCGAGAAGCTCCTCTACCTCGCCCGCGGCGCGGACATCGTCGTGTTCGCCGGGACGCTTCCTCGCGGCGTGGCGGAGGCTTTCTACGCCGAGGCGATCCGAGAGCTGAACCGGCGGGGCGTGCGGACCGTGCTCGACAGCGAGGGCGAGCCGCTCCGGCTCGGCGCGGCCGCGGAGCCCTACCTCGTGTCGCCGAACCAGGCCGAGGCGGAGGGTCTGGTCGGACAGGAGCTGACGGAGGAGCAGGAGGTCGTGCAGGCGCTCGAGGACATCGCCGAGCTAGGCCCGCGGAACGTGCTGATCACCGAGGAGACGGGCTCGTTCGCGCTGCTGCGCGAGGAGCGCGGGATAGCCAAGCGCTACCGGGCCACGGCCCCACGCGTCGAGGCGCTCTCGACCGTGGGTGCGGGCGACGTGCTGCTGGCCGGCTTCCTCGCGGCGCTGTTCGAGGAGCGCACCCCGGAGGAGGCGCTGCGCGCGGCGGTGGCTGCAGGAGCGGCCTCGACGCTCGAGATCGGAGCCGGCCGCTTCGAGCCCCGTGAGGCCGGTCGCCTCATCGCCGGCGTCGAGGTCGTCGAGCTCGAGCCCGTGCCCGCGGGCTAGGCCGTCGGGGCACGTTGGTACGCTGACCCCTTGGAAGGGTTGGAGCTAGGGCGAAATCGAGCTGGAGCGGCTGGTCGAGCTCGACCGGCGCTTTGCCCGTGAGGGGCTGACCTTCGACGACGTCCTGCTCGTACCGCAGCGCTCCGAGGTGCTGCCGAACGACGTCTCGACGGCGACGCGCCTGACCAGGTCGCTCTCGCTCTCGATCCCGCTGGTCTCGGCCGCGATGGACACGGTCACCGAGGCGCGGCTCGCAATCGCGCTCGCCCGCGAGGGCGGCATCGGGATCCTCCACCGCAACCTCTCGATCGAGGCCCAGGTGGACGAGCTCGACAAGGTGAAGCGCTCCGAGTCCGGGATGATCGTCGAGCCCGTGACGCTCCGCCCGGACGAGCCGGTGACGGCGGCGCTGGAGCTGATGGGCCGCTACCACATCTCGGGCGTCCCGGTCGTCGACGAGGCGGGCGTCCTGGTCGGGATCCTGACCAATCGCGACCTGCGCTTCGAGGGCGACACGGGCCAGCGCGTCTCGGACCTGATGACCGCCCAGGACCTCGTGACCGCGCCGGTCGGGACGACGCTCGAGGAGGCGCGCGCGATCCTGCATCGCCACAAGATCGAGAAGCTCCCGGTCGTGGACGAGGACGGGCGCCTGCGCGGCCTGATCACGGTGAAGGACATCCAGAAGCGGATCGAGTTCCCGCTGGCGACGAAGGACGAGCGTGGACGCCTGCGCGTCGGCGCCGCGGTCGGTGTCGGGCCCGACGCGGTCGAGCGCGCGGAGGCCCTGGTCGCCGCCGAAGTGGACGTCCTCGTGCTCGACACCGCGCACGGCCATTCGGCCGGGGTGCTCGAGATGGCGCGGAAGCTGAAGTCGAAGCTCGACGTCGAGCTCGTCGTCGGAAACGTCGCGACAGCGGAGGCGGCCGAGGAGCTCGTCGAGATCGGCGCGGACGCGATCAAGGCCGGCGTAGGACCTGGCTCGATCTGCACCACCCGGGTCGTGGCGGGCGTGGGCGTGCCCCAGGTGACCGCCATCTTCGACTGCGCGCAGGTGGCCTCGAAGCACGAGATCCCGGTGATCGCCGACGGCGGCATGACCTCGTCGGGCGACGTGGCCAAGGCGATCGCGGCCGGCGCCGAGACGGTCATGCTCGGCTCGATCTTCGCCGGCACCGACGAGTCGCCCGGCGACGTGGTCGTCGTCCAGGGCGAGCGGCTCAAGCAGTACCGCGGGATGGGCTCGCTCGGGGCGATGAAGGCGCGCGGCTTCTCCAAGGACCGCTACTTCCAGGGCGACGTCGAGGATGTCGACAAGCTCGTCCCGGAAGGCGTCGAGGCGCACGTCCCCTACAAGGGGCCGGTGCGGAACGTGATCCATCAGCTCGTGGGCGGGCTGCGGCAGTCGATGGGCTACTGCGGGGCGGAGACGATCGAGCAGATGCGGACGGCGACGAGGTTCGTTCGGATCACCGGCGCGGGCCTGCGCGAGAGCCACCCGCACGGCGTCGCCGTGACCAAGGACGCGCCCAACTACCGGCGCGGTGGCTGAGGTCCTCGCGTTCCCCGAGCGCGAGCCCGCTCCCGAAGAGCGTCCGGTCCTCGTCGTCGACCTCGGCGGCCAGTACTCGCAGCTGATCGCGCGCCGCGTGCGCGAGGCGCGCGTGTACTCGGAGCTCGTCGGCCACCGGATCACCCCGGCGCAGGCGCGCGAACGGCAGCCGGTGGCGATCGTCCTCAGCGGCGGACCGGCCTCCGTCTACGCCGAGGGGGCGCCAGAGGTCGACCCTGAGCTGTTCGAGCTGGGCATCCCGACGCTGGGCATCTGCTACGGCATGCAGCTGATGGCGCGGGACCTCGGCGGCCGGGTCGAGCGCACGGGCGTGTCCGAGTTCGGCAAGACCGACCTCCGCGCCGACGGAGGCGCCCTCCTCGCCGGCCTCCCGCAGGAGCAGACCGTCTGGATGAGCCACCGCGACTCCGTGACCGCGCCGCCCGCAGGCGCAACGGTGACCGCGGGCTCGGCGTCCACGCCGATCGCAGCCTTCGAGGATCCCGGCAAGCGGCTGTACGGCGTCCAGTTCCACCCGGAGGTCGTGCACACGCCCTACGGGCAGGACGTGCTGAAGAACTTCCTCTACGAGGTCGCGGGTGCGAGCCCGACCTGGACGCCCGCAGCCGTGATCGAGGAGCAGGTCGAGCGGATCCGCGCGCAGGTCGGCGACGAGCGCGTGCTCTGCGCGCTCTCCGGCGGCGTCGACTCTGCGGTCGCCGCACTGCTCGTGCACAAGGCGGTCGGCGACCGGCTCACGTGCGTGTTCGTCGACCACGGGCTGCTGCGCAAGGACGAGGCGACGCAGGTGGTGGAGGCCTTCGAGGGTCACTTCCGCGTCCCGCTCGTGCACGTGGACGCCGCCGACCGGTTCCTGACCCGGCTGGCCGGGGTGACCGAGCCCGAGGAGAAGCGCAGGATCATCGGCGACGAGTTCATCCGCGTCTTCGAGGAGGAAGCGGCTCGCCTGGGCGCGATCCGCTACCTCGTCCAGGGGACGCTGTACTCGGACGTGATCGAGTCCGGCGGGGCGGACGACGGCGTCGCGGCCAAGATCAAGTCGCACCACAACGTCGGCGGGCTGCCCGAGGACATGGAGATGGAGCTCGTCGAGCCGCTGCGCCTGCTCTTCAAGGACGAGGTCCGGCGGGTGGGCGAGGAGCTGGGCATGCCCGAACGGCTCGTCTGGCGCCAGCCCTTCCCCGGCCCCGGGCTCGCGATCCGCATCATCGGCGAGGTCACCCGCGAGCGGCTCGAGACCCTGCGCCAGGCCGACGCGATCCTGCAGGAGGAGATCCGGCGCGCCGGCCTCTACCGCGACCTCTGGCAGTCCTTCGCGGTGCTTCCGGCGATCCGCTCGGTCGGCGTCCAGGGAGACGAGCGCACGTACGCGTACCCGATCGTTCTCCGCGCGGTCACGTCCGAGGACGCGATGACCGCGGACTGGGCGCGGCTCCCCTACGACCTGCTCGAGACGATCTCGAGCCGGATCATCAACGAGATCCCGGCCGTGAACCGGGTCGCGCTCGACATCAGCTCGAAGCCGCCGTCGACGATCGAGTGGGAGTAGAGGCTCGCTCGCCGTCAGGCTGCTCGTCGCGTTGGTGGTCTCGGCCGCCGCCTTCGTCGCGACCGCACTCCTGATCCTCATCACGGCCGTGTACGGATGCGGTGGCTCGGACGTCTCGGAGCCCCCGCCCGAGGGATCGGCGGGAGACCTGCTGTGCTCTGGTCCTGCCTGGGTCTTGCACCTCGGTCTCGGCGGCGTCGCGGTCATCGCTCCGTTGCTCGCCATCAGCCCGTGGCCGCGCTGGCTCGACCTCAGGGTCGGCTTCGCGATCAGCGCTGCCGCGTTCCTCGTGCTGAGCCTGCTCGGGGAGGCCATCAGCCCTCGACCGGCGGCCTGTTCGTACTGCCGGCGCTCGTGGTCTTCGCGGTGGCCGTCCTTCTGGCGGTACGCGGCAGGCAACCAAGAGCCGACGATGGATCGTGATCAGCGCGAGAAGAGCGGGTAGCGGCCGCGCACGTCGTCGACGTAGGTCGCCAGCCGCTCCGCGAGCGGGGGATCGTTCACCTCGAGCACGTTCTCGGCGTTCAGCTCGCCCGACCGGGAGAGGTTGAAGCTTCCGGCGAACACGGTGTCGTCGGCGACGGTCAGCTTCGCGTGCATGAAGTTGTGCAGCGACCCGCCGGGCTCCCACGGCGTCGACGGCTTGGCCGAGAACGGCGCCTCGAGCACCTGCTCGAGCAGCGGCAGCTTCCAGGACGCGTTGCCGTTCACTCCCCACTGGTAGATGACGCCCCCGATCTGCGGCCGGTCGACGCAGCCGGCGACGTCCACCGTTCCGCCGGCGATCACCTGGGCCAGCGAGCCGAGCACCGGCGCGGCCGTGATCACGGGCGAGCAGATTCGAACGCGGCGGCGGGCCTTCGCAATCGCCTTGGCGATGCGGTGCGAGAGGCCTTCGCCGTGGCCGGGCGTGAACCAGGTCCGCACCTGCTGCTCGCCGACCGGGACCGGGGTCGTGTGGACGCGCCCGCTCCGCTCGACCTGCCCATGCGTCCAGAGCTCGTCGAAGTTGGTGCTGAACCTGGCCGCGAGCTCGGGCGAGGAGGCGGTCACGACCACGTTCTCCTGGTGGGAGAACGAGTCCTCGGTCCAGTTCATCGAGCCGGTCCACACCGCCTCGCCGTCGCGCACGACGTACTTGTGGTGCATCAGGTCGGGCACGCCCGCGATCGCACGCGCCGGTACGCCGAGCGAGGCGATCAGCTGCGCGTCCGGCTCCGGTGGTGGCGGAACCGGGATCGGGTTGCGGTGGTCGACGTTGTAGAGGAAGCGCACCGCGACCCCGCGGGCGGCAGCGTCCGTGATCGCGCCGGCAACGACGGCGGAGGTCTCCCCGTCGAGATGGAAGTCGTACTGCGCGAAGTCGAGGGAACGGCGCGCAGCCGCGACGAAGGAGGCGATTCGCTCCGCTACGCCGAGGGCGGTCTGGCCGCCGTCGGTGTGCGTGTCGACCTGGAGCAACGCTCGGGCTGCGCAGCTAGCGCCACTCGACCGAGACGAGCTCGACCGGCCGGTCGAAGCCCTGCACCGAAGCGGTGCGCGGCTCCGAGAAGCGGAACCCGACGTCGACGCCGTCGAGGGTCTCGCGGCTGACCAGCACCTCTGCCGCCTGCGCTGCCGCGCCGATGCGGGCCGCCATGTGCACGCCCTCGCCTCCGTAGTCCGACGAGCTCGCGCCGGTGCGGAACGCGCCGCCCGTGTGCGCGCCGATCCTCACGTCCGGGGCGACGATCTCGGCGTCGAGCGCCCGCTGGATGCCCACGGCGGCCTCGATCGCGCGCCTCGGGTTGTCGAAGGCGGCGAAGAAGCCGTCGCCCGTCTGCTTGATCACCTCGCCGCCGCTGTCGAGGATGCGCTCGCGCAGCAGCTCGTCGTGGCGGGCGAGCAGCTTCTTCCACTTCTCGTTGCCGAGCGTCTCCAGCAGCCTCGTGGAGTCGACGATGTCGGTGAAGAGGAACGTGCGGCGCGTCTGGAGCCGGCCGAGCAGCTCGCTCGCCCGAGCCTGGTCGAGCTTGGCTCCCAGCCGCTCGAACGTCGCGAGCGCTGCCTCGAGCTCCGCGGTCGCCGCGTGCTCGTCTCCCAGCCGGCGGAAGGCGACCGCGAGCAACATCCGCGCCTCCGCCGTCTCGTGCGGAGCCCCGATCTGCTGCCACTCGTCGCGCACCCGTCGCAGCGATCGAGCGGCTTCCTCGACGTCGCCCTCGGCGAGCTGGATTCGCCCCCAGGCCATGTGGACGGTGGCGTCGAACGCGACCGCGCGCTCGCCGCCGAGCTTGTACGTGTCGACGATGCGCTCGATCTCCGCGGCACTGGCGCGCGCTGTGGGCACGTCCGACGCAGCGATCGCGATCTCGACCCTCGCCGGCAGCCGACGGAGCCGTGAGAGCGGGTCCTCGATCCCGTCGAGCGAGCGCGCGATCCCGGCTGCAGCGGCGTCCACACGCCCTTCGGCCAGGCGGAGGAGCGCCAGGCCCGGATGCGGGTCGCGCCCGAACTCGTTCGCGCGCCGGTACGCCTCCTCCGCGGCGGCGAAGTCGCCGCGACGACGCCGGATCTCGCCGATCTCGTAGAAGCCGCCGGCCGTGATCGAGCGCTCATAGTCCTGCAACTCCTCACAGGCCTCGACCGCCTGCTTCTCGGCTCCCTCCCAGTCGCCGCGGAGCCGGAGCATCTCGGCGCGGTGGATGCGGCAGGCTCCGGGAAAGCCGGACACGTCGAGCCGGTCGCACCAGCGGTTCGCCTCCTCGGTCCACTCGGCCGCCCGTCGGTAGTCCCCGACGTCCTGACAGGACGAGATGGTCACGCAGTAGACGATCGCGGTCGAGAAGGCCCGCAGCTCGCCGCACACGGCGGACGCCGTCGCCTCGTCGAGGAGAGCGAGCCCGGCCTCGAGCTCGCCCTGCTTGACCAGTGCGCGCCCCTTGCCGACGACGGCGAGCATCTGGGTGTCCCGGTCGCGAAACTGCCGACCCAGCTCGTAGGCACGGTCGAAGAGCGTGATCGCCTCGGGAAGGTCGCCCGCCGCGAACATGGCGTTGAGCGCCCTGGTCAGCGCCAGTCGCGCGTGCACGACGCCCTCGGGCTGGGTTTCGAGCAGCCGTTCCGCGGTCCCGAACCAGCCGCCCGCGACGGCGAAGGCGCCTCGGCCTGCGTGATCCTGGGACAGGACGAGCGCGATTCGCGCCGCTCCGAGGTCGTCTTCTGCCGCGGAGTATCCGGCGTAGGCGCGCTCCCTCAGATCGATCGACTCGTCGAGCCTGCCCCGCCACCAGGCGGCCTCGGCGAAGCGTTCGAGATCCTCAGGGGCCAGCCGCTCCGCCTCGACAGCGGAGTACGCGTCGTACGCCTCTCTCCAGGCGAGGCGCTCGACCGCCTCCCGGGCGCTCTCCAACGAGTCGGCGACCTGTGACATCGCTACTCATTGTCACAGACGGGTTCGAGCGGCCGCCACAGGGCGCCGGACGGGCCCCTCAGCCTGGGACCGCGGCCGTCACAGCGAGATGCCGTAGGCCTCCGTGAAGGCCGCCTGCGCGTAGCCGAGCGACGCGTAGCCGAAACCCGCGTCGCCCCAGCCCGTGCCCCAGCTGTTGCGCACGATGAAGCGGTCCGGCGTGTAGCCGACGAGCGCCACCGCGTGGCCGCCGCGTTTGGTCTTCGGCAGGTACGCGTCCAGGTTGCCCTTGTTCGCCTTCGCCTTGTCCCAGGTGTCGTCGACGTCGAGGCGCGTGAGGATCGGGCCGTTGGCCGCCAGCCACTGGCGCCAGAGCGCCAGGTTCGTCCCCAGGTTGTAGTACGAGCTGATCTTGAGCTGGGCGGCGGTCGCATAGAACGTCTTCGGGTCGCCGGCGTAGAGGGCGCCGGACGCGAACGGGAGCAGCTTGTCCCGGACGGCGCCGAACTTGCGGCCGACGTCGAGCGCGGCCTTCAGGCTGGTGCCGTCGCGCTCCAGGAACGTCGTCGGGCGGTTGTCGAACTGGTCGGTCTCCTTGGCGGCCATCCACTGGAAGCGCGGCGAGAGGCGGTCGGCCTCGGCCAGGCGCTTGGCCTTGACGAAATGCCAGCGGAGCACGGCGTCGGCTGTCGCCCAGCCCACGCACGACCCGCTCGAGCCCTGGTCGCCGACCTTCCACCACGCCGCGCGCAGGTCCTTCTGGGCGGGGACGGGCGGGGCGGCCTCGGCGACGCCGGCGCCCCGGGCCTGCTCGAACGACCAGTCCTGCTCCTGGTTCGGCGAGGGCAGGACGTTGAGAATGCGCTTCACATTCCGTGGTCGTGCCATCGCCGCCTACTCTCCGCCCGCTTGTGCCGGTTGTCAACCGCGGGGCCGGCCGATGACCTACGCCGAGCGTCGTGCGCTCGACGCCGTCGCCGAGACGTTCTTCCCGGGCGCGGTGCGGCTCGGCTTCACCGATGCGTTCCTCGAGACGTTCCTTCCCGCACTCACGAGCGCAGAGCGGGTGCGGCTGCGCGCGCTGCTCGCCGCGCTCGCCGCTTCCGGCTTCACACGTCTGGGCGGCGAGAAGCGGGAGCGTGCGCTTCTCGGCTGGTGCGACAGCCGTCTCCCACTTCGGCGCGCGGGTTTCCAGGCGCTGCGCAAAGGCCTGCTGACGATCGCCTACACGCTGCCCGGGACGCCGGCCTGGGACCGCATCGGCTACCCCGGGCCGCTCGGGCACATGCGGACGACGAGCCCCCAGCTCGCGACTCTGCCCGTCGCGCGCGACCTGACCCTCGACTGCGACGTCTGCGTGGTGGGCTCGGGCGCCGGCGGCGGTGTGGCTGCGGCCGTGCTGGCGGCGGCGGGGCTCGACGTGCTCGTGCTCGAGGCCGGCGGGCACTACGAGGCGGCCGACTTCGACGGCGCCGAACTGGACGGCTTCCGCCGCCTCTACCACGCGCGCGGCACGACGGCCACGGACGACCAGGGCATCGGCATCCTCGCCGGGGCCTGCCTCGGCGGCGGCACGGTCGTCAACTACACGACGTCGTTCCGGACGCCCGACGACGTGCGGGAGGAGTGGGGAGGTGCCTTCGCGACCGACGCGTTCACGGCCGCGCTGGACAGGGTCTGCGAGCGGATCGGCGTCAACACCGACCACAGCACGCCGTCCACCCGGGAGCAGGTCGTGTGCCGCGGCCTGCAGGCGCTCGGCTGGCACGTGGCGCCGATGCCGCGCAACGTCCGCGGCTGCGACCAGGGCCGCGTGTGTGGCTACTGCGGCTACGGCTGCCCGCTGGGGGCGAAGCAGTCGACGGCGCGCACGTGGCTCGTCGACGCCCAGGAGGCCGGCGCGCGCATCCTCGTGCGCACGCGCGCGGAGCGCGTCCTGGTCGAGCGGGGCGCCGCTGCCGGTGTCCAGGCCCGCACGGACATCGGGCACGCCGTGACCGTCCGCTCGCGCGCGGTCGTCGCAGCCTGCGGCTCGCTCGAGACGCCCGCGCTGCTCGTCCGCTCCGGGCTGAGCCTGCCCGGGGTCGGGCGCAACCTCCACCTGCATCCGGTCGGCGGCGCCTTCGGCGTCTTCGACGAGGAGATCCGCCCCTGGGAGGGGACGCTGCAGGCGATCCACTCCGACCACGTGGAGGGCGTCAAGCTCGAGACGACCGCGATCCATCCGGCCCTGCTCGTCGGCGCGGCCCCGTGGCGCGGGGCGGTGCAGCACGCCGAGGTGATGTCCTGGCTTCGCCACAGCACGCTGGTCGGGGTGCTGCTGCGCGACCTGGATGCAGGAGAGGTGCGCGTCGGCCGCGACGGGCGTCCCCTCGTCCGCTATCGCCTCTCGGGGCGCGACACGACGCGCTTGCGCGAGGGCACCGAGGCCGCGGCGCGGATCCTCGAAGCAGCGGGCGCGAAGCGGATCGTGTCCGGCCACGCGGCCGACGTCCGCTACGAGCCCGGCCGCTCGGGCGACGTCGGGACGTTCATGCGCGACGCGGACACCTGTGGCTGGGGTCCGGGGCGCGTCGCGCTCTACTCGTTCCACCAGATGGGCACGGCCGCGATGGGGTCGGTGTGCGACGACGTGGGCGTGCTCCTCGGCACGAGGCGCCTGGTCGTCGCGGACGCGTCGACGTTCCCGAGCGCATCCGGGGTCAACCCGATGGTCACGATCGAGGCGATCGCGCACCTCAACGCCTCCGCCCTGGCGGCCGCGCTCACCTAGGCCGGTAGAACGGGTCGCATGACGAGCTTCGTCGACGACCTCGCACGCGCCGAGATCGGTGCGACGTTCAACCAGTACGAGGCGAGCCCGCTCCTGCGTGCTCGTCTCGCTGCGTACCTCGCTCTGCGCGCGACGGCCCGGATCCTGCTCGTCGGGGAGGCCGCGGGCTACCGTGGCGCGCGCGTCTCGGGGATCCCGTTCACGAGCGAACGGCAGCTGAGCGGGCGGCCTCCGGCCGAGTCGAGCGCCACCGTCGTGCACGCCGTCCTGGAGGAGCTCGGCCTGCAGGAGGACGTCCTGCTCTGGAACCTGGTGCCGACACATCCGCACGAGCCGGGGAACCCGAGCTCGAACCGCAGGCCCACCCGCGACGAGGTCGAGTCCGCACGCCCGTTCCTGCAGCGGCTCGCCCGCGGCCGCCGGATCGTGCCGGTCGGCCGCCTCGCGCACGCCGAGCTCGGCGGCCCCTATGTCCGCCATCCGTCGCACGGCGGGGCTCGGCACTTCCGGGCCACACTGGTTCAATTGCTTGCGTGACCGTCGAGTCGCTCCCGATCAAGCGCAACACGATCCTGCTGGCCGCGACGATGGCGGTGTTCTCGGCCGTCGTTCAGCTCGTCGCGGCGGTGTCGTCGCTCACGTTCGTGCTCGTCACCGGCGTGGAGGGCTTGCTCGGGCTCGGCCCCGCGATCTTCCTGACCGCCTCGGCGCTGACTGCACTGCCCGCCGGCCGCGCGATGGACCGCGTCGGACGCAAGCCGGTGATGGCACTCGGCTTCGTGCTCGCCGCCTTCGGCTGCTCGTTGACCGCGCTCGCCACGCAGATCGAGTCGACGATCGCCGTGATCGTCGGCTTCACCCTGATGGGCGCCGCCGGGGCGATCGCGCTCCTGATCCGGACCGCCGCCGGCGACATGTACCCGCCGGAGCGCCGTGCGCGCGGGATCTCGTACGTCCTGTTCGGCTCGGTCTTCGGCGCCATTCTCGGGCCGGCGGTCTTCAGCCCGCTCTTCGCCGGGAAGCACCTCGAGGCCGACGCGTTGACCGTGCCGTGGCTCGCGGCCGGAGGCCTGGCGATCGTGGCGCTCGCCCTCGTTCTGAACGTGCGGCCCGATCCCAAGGAGATCGCCGAGCAGCTCGGGGCGGCCGCAAGCGAGGCGCCGCCCCAGCCCGCGGCCCCGCTCCGCGAGATCGTGAGAAGGCCGGGCGTGATTCCGGCGATGGTCGCCGCGCTCGCCAGCTTCAGCGTGATGGTCTCCGTGATGAACCTGACCGGCTACATGGTCGTCGACCACCACCATCACTCCCAGAGCGACGTCTTCCCGATCGTCGGCGCGCACGTCTTCGGCATGTACGCGCTCGTGCTCTTCGTCGGCCCGCTGATCGACCGGATCGGGCGCAGTCCGTCGCTCGTCAGCGGGCTGGCGGTGATGGGCCTGTCGTGCATCGGCCTGCTCTGGGTCGAGACCATCCTCGGCGTCGCCGTGCTCCTCTTCGGGCTCGGCCTGGGCTGGAACCTCTCGTTCGTCGCGGCCACGGCCGAGCTCGCCGACCGGACGGCGCCGTCCGAGCGCGGGAAGCTGCTCGGCACGAACGACCTGCTCGCGGCGCTGCTGGGCGCGGCACTCGCGCTCACCGGCGGGTTCGCGCTCGAGACGCTCGGGGTCGGCGCGCTCGCGATCGGCGCGACGGCGCTCGTCGCTCTGCCGATCGCGTGGTTGCTCGGCAGGCGGCGCCACACGACCGCCGAACCGGAGTTGGCATGATCGAGCCGGTGAGGAAGGTCGGGACGCCGTGGCTCGTCTCGCTGCCGTTCATGGTGGCCGGCTGCCTCGCCGCCCACTCGCTCGCCTACCACCTCGCGGCGGCCCGCGAGGAACGACACGGCTACCTCGCCTTCGCGCCGCTGTTCCTGGGCTTGCTGGGCGCACTGGCGCTCGTCGGGCTCTTCCGGCGCGGCCGGGCGGTGTCACCGCTCGCCTGCGCGCTCCTGCCGCCGCTCGCTTTCGTCGTGCAGGAGCACGCCGAGCGGCTCGAGCTCGTCGTGACCGAGCCCGCCTTCGCACTCGGGCTTGCGCTCCAGCTGCCGTTCGCGCTCGCGGCTCTCGTGGCGGCGCGCGCCTTCGTCGGCGTTGCGGACCTCGTGCTGCAGGCGCTGGCCGGGCGGCCTCCCGTCGCTCGGCGGCGGTCGGCGCCCGCGTTCGCGCCGGCCTCCGATCTGCTTCGCCCGCCGCTTCTCACCGGCCCGAGCTCTCCTCGCGCTCCGCCGGCGGTCGCCTGAACCGCGACTGCCCACGAACCGAAGGAGGACCACCATGAGCAGGGCTGTGATCATCGCGATAGGGATCGCCATCGCCGCCGTTTTCTTCGTCGTCCTGCGGCCCGACGACGACGACAGCTCGAGCAGCACTCCGCCCCCGCCACCGCCGCCCACGACGCCGACGACGCCGACGACGGTGGTGACCCAACCTCCCCCGCCGCCCACGACCCCGAAGCCGCCGGCGGTCGCCCGGGTCCCGATCGCCGTTCGCGGCGGCACCCCGGTCGGCGGAATCCGCCGCGTCACGGTGGCGAAAAACCGTCAGGTCGTGCTGGTCGTGAGCTCGGACGTCGCCGACCACGTCCACCTGCACGGCTACGACATCATGCGCGACGTCGCCCCGGGCAGCCCCGCCCGCCTGGCGTTCAAGGCCACGATCCCCGGCCGCTTCGAGGCCGAGCTGGAGGACGCGGGCCTGCAGATCGCCGACATCACCGTCAAGCCGTGATCGCCGCCCTGCCGCTCGCGCACGGCATCGGCGTCGTCAAGGACCTGCCGCTGCCGCTGTGGCTCTTCTACTACACGGGCGCGATCGTGCTCGTCGTCTCGTTCGTCGCGCTCGGCGTGCTCTGGACGAAGCCCCGGCTGGAGGACAATCACTGGGAGCGGCCGCTGCCGGGCTGGCTGCAGCGGATCCTGCTCTCGACCGCCCTGCGCGTCGTGGTCAGCGGATTCGCCTTCGGCCTGCTGGTGCTCGTCTTCCTCGCCGCCCTGATCGGCGAGCCGTCGCAGGGCGCGAACCTCGCCCCGACCTTCGTCTTCGTCATCTTCTGGGTCGGGATGGTCCCGCTGGTCGTCGTGCTCGGGAACGTCTGGCGTGTGCTCAACCCGTGGCGTGCCGCGGCCGACGGCGTGGCGTGGCTGTCGAGCCGCCTCGGCGTGAGCTGGGAGCCGCTCGCGCGGTACCCCGAGCGGCTCGGGCGTTGGCCGGGGGCGCTCCTGCTGTTCGCCTTCACCGCTTACGAGCTGGCCTACCTCGACGCGTCCGAGCCGCGCTCGCTCGCGCTCGCGATCCTGGTCTACAGCTGGATCACCTGGGTCGGCGCGGCGGTCTTCGGGCGCGACACGTGGTTCGAGAACTGCGACGGATTCACGCTCTACTTCGGCTTCCTGTCGCGCATCGCCCCCTTCGGCGTCAGTCAGCGGGAGGGGCCGCGGGCGCTCGTCCTGAGGCCGCCGTTCGCGGCCCTGGCCAGGTGGGACGAGGTGCCCGGCACCCTCGCCGTGGTCTCGGTCATGCTCGGCTCGGTCGCCTTCGACGGCTTCAGCCGCACGGCCACGTGGCAGAACCGGCTCTTCGAGATCGAGGCCGACCTGATCTCGTCACCGCGGCTGTCGGACCTGGTGGTCACGCTCGTGAACGTGGCGGGCCTGACCGTCTTCGTGCTGCTGGTCGCGGGCTTCTACCTGCTCGCCGTCGCCGGGGCCCGGGCCGTCGCCCACTCGGAGCGCCCGCTCGTCAACGCCTTCGTCTACAGCCTCGTTCCGATCGCGCTCGCGTACGCGCTCGCCCACTACTTCTCGTTGCTCGTGAACCAGGGCCAGTTCGCGATTCCGCTCGCCTCCGACCCGTTCGGCCGGGGCTGGGACCTGCTCGGAACCTCCGACTTCTCGCCCAACCTGACCGCGCTGACCCCGAACATGATCTGGTACACGCAGGTGGCGGTGCTCATCTCCGGGCACGTCGCCGGCCTCGTCCTTGCCCACGACCGCGCGATCGCCCTCTTCTCGTCGGCGCGGACGGCGGTGAGGACGCAGTACGCGTTCCTGCTGCTGATGGTGCTCTATACCGTGGGAGGGCTGTGGTTGCTCTCGCAGGGCTAGTCCCGCTCGCGCACGGCGGAACGGTCGGGCTGGTCGTCGAGCTCTCCGCGGCGATCGGAATCGCAGCGCTCGGTCTGGCGGCCTGGCTAGGGACCCGGAAGGAGCGATCCTGAGCCGGTTTCGCTAACATCCGGCCCCGCGCGTCCTCCTGAGGGGCGTGCCCCTCTTTGTCATGAAGACCTGGAACGCGAAACAGGGCGAGGTCGCCCGCAAGTGGTACGTCGTCGATGCCGAGGGTCAAACCCTGGGTCGGCTCGCCACGCAGATCGCCGACACGCTTCGCGGCAAGCGCAAGCCCGAGTACACGCCGCACGTGGACACCGGCGATTTTGTCGTGGTCGTCAACGCAGAGAAGATCCACGCGACCGGCAAGAAGCGCGACGAGAAGATGTACTACCGCCACTCGGGCTACCCGGGCGGCCTACGCAGCAGGACGCTCGGCGAGATGCTCGAGCGCAGGCCGACCGAGGTGATCCGCAAGGCCGTCAAGGGGATGATGCCCCGCAACCGGCTCGCGCGCGCCCAGCTCGTCAAGCTGAAGGTCTACGCCGGCCCGAAGCACCCGCACGAGGCGCAGGCGCCCGAGCCGCTGCCGCTGGAGGATTCGAATGGCTGACACGACCACCACGCCCGCGCAGTACCGCGGCACGGGCAAGCGCAAGACCTCGGTCGCGCGCGTGATCCTGCGCCCGGGCGACGGCGCGACCTGGATCAACGGGCGCACGATCGACGAGTACTTCCCGCGTGCGTCGCACCGGATCGCGGTGATGTCGCCGTTGAAGGTCGCGGACGTCGAGGGGACGTTCGACCTGCGCGTCCGCGTCACCGGCGGCGGGCCTAGCGGCCAGGCAGGCGCGGTGCGTCACGGAATTGCCCGGGCGCTCGTCGAGGCCGACCCCAACCTGCGCGTCTCGCTGAAGCGTGAGGGCTTCCTGACCCGGGACGCCCGCAAGGTCGAGCGCAAGAAGGCCGGCCTGCACAAGGCGCGCAAGGCGCCGCAGTTCTCCAAGCGCTAGCGTCCCCGCGTTGAGGCGCTACTTCGGCACCGACGGTGTGCGCGGCGTCGTGGGCGAGGACCTGACGGTCGAGCTCGTCGAGCGGCTCGGCAAGGCCGCCACGCTGTGGAGCGGACGCGGGCGCGTCTTCGTCGGCCGTGACACGCGCGGCTCCGGCGAGGAGCTCGAGGAGGCGTTCGCACGCGGTGTCGTCGCGGCCGGCGGGAATGCCGTCCTGGCCGGTGTCCTGCCCACCCCGGCCGTAGCGTTGCTCGCGCTCGACCTCGGCGTCGTGATCACGGCCTCGCACAACCCGCCGGAATACAACGGCGTCAAGTTCTTCCACGCCGACGGGCAGAAGCTGACCGACGCCGCCGAGGAGGAGATCGAGGCGCTCCTCGACGCGGACTCGCCGGGCGGCGGTCGGATCGACCGCGTCGACGTCGCCACGGAGAGCTACCTCGAGCACGTCGTCGAGCGCTTCGGCAGCGAGCTCGACGGTCTCAGAATCGTGGTCGACTGCGCCAACGGCGCCTACTCCGGGCTCGCCCCGAAGGCTTTCTCGCGCCTGGGCGCGGACGTGACCGCGATCGCGGACGAGCCGGACGGGACCAACATCAACGTCGGCTGCGGCGCCACCGACCTCTCGCTGCTCGCGCAGACGGTCCGCGAGCGCGGCGCCGACCTCGGCGTGGCGTTCGACGGCGACGGCGACCGCATGCTCGCGGTCGACGCAGCCGGGGAGACAGTCGACGGCGACCGGATCCTCGCCGTCCTCGCGCTCCACCTCGACGTCGACCTGGTCGCGGTGACCCAGATGACGAACCTCGGCTTCCACCGGCTGATGGAGGAGCGGGGGATCCGCGTGGTGACGACCGCCGTCGGCGACCGCTACGTGCTCGAGGCGCTGCGGGCCGAACGGCGGCGTGCTCGGCGGCGAGCAGTCGGGTCACGTGATCTACCTGCGCGACCACGTCACGGGCGACGGCCTCGCGGGCGCGCTGCTTCTCTGCGCCGCGCTCGAGGGCCGCACGCTGGCCGAGGCGGCCGCCGTCATGAGGACGTACCCGCAGGCGAAGGAGAACGTCCGTGTGAGGGCCAAGGAGCTCCCCGAGGAGCTGCGTTCGAGGATCGACGAGATCAACGGCGAGCTGGACGGATCCGGCCGTGTGCTCGTGCGCGCTTCGGGCACCGAGCCGCTCGTGCGGGTGCTCGTCGAGGCCGAAAACGAGCTTGAAGCTCGGCGCCTCTGTGGTACCATCTCAACTCTCGTTTCACGAGAGCTCGGCTAGCCACCACAGCCTGACGGAGGGCGCGGCAAGCCGGGCTTTCTGCGTTTTTTGAGGCAGCGGCTAGGGAGGGGGAGCCCAGCGTGTGCGGGATCATTGGATACGTCGGACCGAAGAAGGTTCAGCCGCTGCTGTTGCACGGTCTGCAGCGTCTCGAGTACCGCGGCTACGACTCGGCCGGCGTCGCACTGCTCGAGCCTGACGGCCTGCACTACACCCGGGCGGTCGGCAACCTGAGCAACCTCAAGCAGGCCGCGTCCTCGAACGGGCGCTCGAGCGCGACGACCGGGCTCGGCCACACGCGCTGGGCGACCCACGGCGCCGTCACCGAGCGCAACGCGCATCCGCTGACGGGCTGCGACGACGGCGCGCTGTCGATCGTGCTGAACGGGATCGTCGAGAACTACCGCGAGCTCAAGGCGGGTCTCGAGGCCGACGGGCACGCGTTCAGCACGGAGACGGACGCCGAGACGGTCGCGCACCTGATCGAGCGCCACTACGAGGGCGACCTGCTCGAGGCCGCGCGGCGTGCGCTCGGCGATATGGAGGGCCATTTCTCGTTCGTGGTCATCCACGCAAACCACCCCGACGAGCTCGTCGGCGCCCGCTTCCAGACGCCGCTCGTGGTCGGGCTGGGCGACGGCGAGAACTTCGTCGCCTCGAACGCGGCCGCATTCCTGAAGGAGACGCGGCGCGTGATGTTCCCGGACGACCACCAGCTCGTCTCGATCACGCCGCGGGCGTGCGCTTCATCGCGCTGGACGGCTCGCCGGTCGAGCACGAGGAGCTCGAGCTCGACTGGGACGACGAGGACGCCGAGAAGGGCGGGTACGAGACCTTCATGCTCAAGGAGATCTACGAGCAGCCGGAAGCCGTCGCCGAGACGATCGGCGACCGGCTTCGCCACGGCAAGCTCGCGCTCGAGGGTCTCGGGCTCTCCGACGAGGAGCTGCGGCAGCTGCGCCGGATCGTGATCCTGGCCTGCGGTACCGCCTACCACGCGGGCGTCGTCGGCCGGTACGTGCTCGAGGAGTGGGCGCGGATCCCCGTCGAGCCCGACATCGCGAGCGAGTGGATCTATCGCAACCCGGTGATCGGCGAGGACACGCTCGTGATCGGCATCTCCCAGTCGGGCGAGACCCGCGACACGGTCAACGCGATGAAGCTCGCCCGCGAGCTCGGCGCGCACACGCTGGCGATCACCAACATGATGGGCTCGCAGATCACGCGCGAGGTGGACTCGGTGCTCTACACGCGCTGCGGCCTCGAGGTCGGCGTCGCCGCCTCGAAGACGTTCACCGCCCAGGTCGCGCTCCTCTTCCTGATCGGGATGAAGCTGGCGCAGGTGCGCGAGACGCTGCCACCCGAGGAGATCCGCTTCATCGTCGACGCCGTCTACGACCTGCCCGAGCAGATGGAGGCGTTCCTCGACGGCGACCACCCGATCGAGGAGATCGCGCAGCGCTTCTACGACAAGCCGTTCTTCCTCTACCTGGGCCGGCACATCGGACTTCCCGTCGCCCTCGAGGGCGCGCTCAAGCTGAAGGAGATCTCGTACATCCCGACCGAGGCGTACTCGGCGGGCGAGATGAAGCACGGCCCGATCGCGCTGCTGGAGACGGACACGCCGGTCGTCGTCGTGGCGACCGACCTGCACGTCTACGAGAAGATCGTCTCGAACATCCAGGAGACGCGGGCCCGCGGGGCGCATGTGATCGCGATCGCGACCGACGGCAACGAGGACATCCAGCACCACGCGAACGACGTCATCTACGTGCCCAAGTCGCCGAACTTCCTCCAGGCCGTGCTCGCGTCGCTGCCGCTGCAGCTGCTGGCCTACCGGATCGCGCGCCTGCGCGGACTGAACGTCGATCAGCCGCGGAACCTGGCCAAGACCGTTACCGTCGAGTAACGGGCGTTGCGCTTGTAACTGGCGCGGGCACCGGAATCGGGCTCGCGATCTCGGAGCGGCTGGTCTCGGACGGCTGGGCGCTTGGCTTCGCCACGCATGAGCGCGACGACGACTCGGCTCGCTCGTTCGAACGGCTGCGTGAAACTGGGACGCGTTGCGTATGGGTCGACGGCGACCTCTCCGACCCGGCCGTGCCCGAGAGGCTCGTCGCGGAGGTCGCGGAAGCACTTGGCGGCATCGACGCGCTCGTCAACAACGCGGGCGTGACGGTGGCGAAGCCGGCGCTCGAGCTGAGCACCGACGACTTCGACTCGATCTTCGCCATCGACGTGCGAGCCGCCTTCCTGCTCTCGCAGCACGCTGCGAGGCGGATGGGCGAGAGTGGCGGATCGATCGTGAACGTCACGAGCATCCACGAGCACGCGCCCCGCGCCGGCTTCGCGCTGTACGCCTCGGCGAAGGCGGCGCTCGGGATGCTCACGCGGAGCCTCGCCCTGGAGTTGGCGCCGGCGATCCGCGTGAACGCGGTGGCGCCCGGTGCGATCGCGACCGAGCGGAACGAGGAGGCCGAGTCGTTCGAGGCCGAGATTCCGCTTGGGCGGCCGGGTGAGCCGGAGGAGGTCGCTTCCGTGGTCGCGTTCCTGCTCTCCAACGAGGCCCGCTACATGACGGGAGTGAGCGTGCTCGTAGACGGCGGCGCGCTCCAGCAGACGATTCGCCCCGCCGTCTGAGCGGGTTTCTACCAGGTTCGAACGGGATTTTGACCTCCAGCGGGTGGGCTGCGATAGTCGCCTCAATTCGCACACCGCCCATCTGTTCGCTATGCGAACACAAGCGAAGGGAGGACGAATGTCCAGGAGATCGGCGCGCGAGCCGAAGAATCGGCTCCGGGCAGCCGTGCTGGCGATCGCGATCGGGACGGTCGCCGCCGGCGTGGCGGCCGCGGTCAGCGTTGCGGGGACGTCGGGATCGAGCTCGAAAGCGGCGCACGCGGTCCCGGCCGTGCCGGCCAGGGCCGCGCTGGTGGCCCACGGCGGCCCTCGCACCCCAATCCGTTCGTGCGAGAGCCTGACCACGGTCTCGCTGCCCAACGTGACCATCAACAGCGCGGTCCTCGATCCCGGCAACGCGACCACACCCCGGTCGTGCCGCGTGAACGCTACGTCCACCCATCCACCGATGGGCGACCGGGTCACGATCGACATCTGGCTGCCGGTCGACAACTGGAACGGCCGCTTCCAGGGCACGGGCGGCGGCGGCTTCTCGGGCGGTAGCCCGGCCTCACTGCCCGGTCCGCTTCGCGACGGGTACGCGACGGGCTCTACAGATACGGGCCACGTCGGTGGGAGCGGCAGCTTCGCCATCGACGCGAACAACCGCTTCCAGTGGATCCTGATCCGCGACAACGCCTACCTGGGCATCCACGAGATGACGGTCGTCGGCAAGGCCCTCACGGCTGCGTACTACGGCAAGGGGCCGCGCTACTCGTACTTCAACGGCTGCTCGACCGGCGGGCGTCAGGGCCTGTCCGAGGCGCAGCGCTACCCGGCCGACTACGACGGGATCCTGGCGGGGGCGCCCGCGATCAACTGGCAGAAGCTCCACGTCGCGCAGCTGTGGGGTCAGCTGAGCATGAACGCTGCGGGCAACTTCGTCGCGCAGTGCAAGTTCGCCGCCGCCACGACGGCCGCGGTCGCCGCCTGCGACTCGATCGACGGGGTCGCCGACGGGGTGCTCGAGGACCCGCTCCGCTGCCGGTACGACCCGGCCGCGCTCGTCGGAACGGTCACCGCATGCGGAACGATCACCGCCGCCGACGCCGAGATCATCAGGAAGATCTGGCAGGGGCCGCGCCGGCAGAGCGGTGAGTTCATGTGGTACGGCCTCACGCGGGGAACGAGCTTCGCCGGGCTGAACAACACCATCGGCACACCGCCGGCGGGGGCGCCGTTCTTCATCACGATCGAGTGGTTCCGCTACTGGCTGTCGCAGAACACCACGCTCGACTGGCGGACGATCACGCCCGACCTCTACGAGCTGTACTGGGACCAGTCGCTGGAGCAGTGGGGCGCCGTGATCGGCACCGACAATCCCGACCTGTCCGCGTTCCGCAAGCACGGCGGGAAGATCGTCATGTGGCACGGCTTCGCGGACCAGCTGATCTACCCGCAGGGCACGATCGACTACTTCGAGCGTGTTCAGGACGAGCTGGGCACGTCGAGGACGAAGCAGTTCCTGAGGTTGTTCATGGCGCCCGGCGTCGCGCACTGCGGCGGCGGCGCAGGCCCGCCGCCGAGCGGCCACTTCGAGGCGCTCGTCCGTTGGGTCGAGAAGGGTGATGCACCGGACACGCTCGACGCGATCAGCGTCGGCGCGGGCGGCAACGTCCTGCGCTCCCGGCCGCTCTGCCAGTACCCGCTGGTGGCGCGCTACAAGGGCCGCGGCAGCACGGACGACGCGGACAACTTCCGCTGCTCGAAGCACTTCTGAACGCTGCTTCGAGCTGGTCGACGGGGCCGGCTACGGCCGGCCCCGTCGCATCACGCCAGGCGACCGGTGACGACGCCGTCGGGGCCGACGGCTACCGCGGTCGGGACGAGCGCGACGCCGTACTTGCGCGCGAGCTCGGGGCGGGCACGGACGTCCACGGTCACCACATGTCGGCCCTCCGACCGAAGGCGCTCCTCGACCACTCGGCAGTCACTGCAGAGCGGATGGGTGAACTGGACGATGAGGCCGCCGCCGTGGGCCGTGACCTCGCCCAGGTCGCCCAGGTCGACGCGGTCGATGTGACGCTCCTTGATCCCGCGCAGGCGGGCACCCAGGCGGTAGAGCTCGCAGCCGGCGCACAACCCCGTCGCCGCGGCGAGCAAGGCCAGCACCGCGACGAGCAGCCCGAGCGCCCAGCCGGCCGTCTCGAACCCGAGTACGAGTAGCAGCGAGGCCGCGCCCAGCACCGCCACGCCGATCATGTTGGCGAAGCGCGGCGGTCGCGAGTCCTCGACCGGCCCCTCGCCGAAGCGCGGCTGGACGAGCTCGAAGTACGCCAGGCACGGCAGGCACCAGCGGCGGCCCAGCGTCAGGCCGAGCGCGAGCTGGAGCGCGAGCAGGGCGAGCAGAGGCCAGAAGTCGACCAGGAAAGCCAGCAGCGCGAGCGACCCGATCACGGCCTGGTTGAAGCGCGGCGCGCGCGAGTCGATCACGTCGGTGTCGCGGTAGGGGTCGGCGCTCCGCACGGCTCTACACGCTAACGCTCGAAGTCCAGCCGAACATCCTCGAGGGCGATGTCGCGCAGGACGCGATTCATCACGTCGTCCGAGACCACCCCCTCGCGCCGGAGCCCGAGGACAGCGGCGCGCTCGGCGTCCAGGAGCTCGCGGCGAAGGCGCTGGTACGACAGCGACCGCTCCTCGTTCGAGCCGTCGGCGCCGTCGTCGAAGCGCTCGCCGAAGCGGCGGACGCGGAAGTCGTAGAGCCCGCGCAGGCGGCCCGCGGTGTCCTCCTGCACCCAGTCCTCGCCCGTGAGCTCCTCCAGCCGCGCGAGCGCCGCCATCGCCGCCCGCTTGCGGGCCTTCGCCTCCTCCTGGGCATCGCCTCCGTCGTCCTCGATCCCGAGGGCACGGATCAGTGTCGGGAGCGTCATTCCCTGGCCGACCAGCGTGACCAGGATCACGCAGAAGGCGAGGAAGATGATCAGCTCGCGCCCGGGGAACGGGGCGCCCGTGTCGGTCTCGAGCGGGATGGCGAGTGCGGCCGCGAGCGAGACCGCTCCTCGCATGCCGGCCCAGGCGACCACGGTCGCGTTGCGCATCCGGAGCGTGCGGCGGCGCAGGTAGACGAAGCCGAGCACCCAGACCATGCGAACGAGCACGACGACGGCGCAGACGGAGACCGCTGCGGCGATCAGCTCGCCGGTCGACCAGGCGTCGAGCCCGTCCAGCACGGACGGGAGCTGCAGGCCGACGAGCGTGAACAGCGCCGCGTTGAGGATGAAGATGAGGATCGTCCAGAACGCGAAGCCCTGCAGGCGCGTCTCCGCATTCGTCAGCTCGGGGGTGTGCCAGCCGAGGTAGATGCCTGCCGTGACCGCGGCCAGGACCGCCGAGACGCCGGCCGCCTCGGCCGGGAGATAGGCGAGATAGCCGGTAAGCAGCGAGATGGCGATCTCGCTGGGCGGGTCGGTCATGCGCTTGCGGATCTTCCGCACCACGTACCCCACCGCGAGCCCGATCGCGATGCCCGCGACCGCGTTCAGGATCAGCCTCCCGCTGGTCTCCCATAGCGAGAAGGCCCCGGTCGTCACCGCGACGACGGCGACGCGGTAGAGCACGAGCGCGGTCGCGTCGTTGACGAGGCTCTCGCCTTCGACGATCGCGACGACGCGCCGCGGTGCGCCCAGCCGCCTGGCGATCGAGGTGGCGGCAAGCGGGTCGGTCGGCGAGACGACGGCACCTAGCACGAACGCCGCCGGCCACGGTAGGTCGACCGTGTAGTGGGCGACCGCCGCCACCCCCACCGTCGTCACTCCGACGAGCCCGAGCGCCAGCAGGCCGATCGGCTGCCAGTTCGCCCGCAGGTCGCGGAGCGAGGTGAAGAACGCGGCCGAGTAGAGCAGCGGCGGCAGGAACGCGATCAGGACGAGCTCGGGAGGGAGGTCGAAGTCGGGCAGCCCGGGCGTGAAGCTGAGCACGAGCCCGCCCAGGACCATGAAGATCGGATACGGAACCCGAGAGAGCGGCGCCAGCACGAGCAGCGCGCCCACGCCGATCAGGATCCCCAGCAGCTGCAGCAGTTCCCGGTCGTGGAACTCCACGGGGCCAGGCTACGGGTCCGAGGGCGGGCGTCGCAGCCGCTTGGTCTGCGAGCGCCGACGCTTGCCCTCGAGGCGCCGCTCGCGCGACGCTGCGGTCGGCTTCGTCGGTCGCCGGCGGCGTGGCACGCGCAACGCCTCGCGCAGCTGCTCGACGAGCCGCTCGGTGGCGAGCTCGCGGTTGCGCGCCTGGCTACGTTCGTCCTGCGCGACAGCTCGAAGCACCGGGCCTGCCTTCGTCACGACCCGGCGCTTCTGCGCCTCCGTCAGCGCCGCCGACGCCTCCACGTCGAAGACGGCCTCGGCGCGCGTCTCGGACTTCTGCGCGTGCTGGCCGCCGGGCCCGCTCGAGCGCGAGTAGCGCAGCTCGATCTCCGAACGGGGCAGGACGACCGAGCGGGTCACCCGAATAGACTCGCGCTCCATGGCTGCGATTCTGCTGGACGTCGACGGCGTCCTCCACGTTTCCGGCGAGCCGATCCCCGGCGGCGCCGAGGCCGTGGCCCGGCTCCGCGAGGCCGGCCACCGGCTGCGATTCGTCACGAACAACACCACGCACACCCGCTCGAAGCTCGCAGGCGACCTGCGTACGCTCGGCATCGAGCTCGAGGACGACGAGCTCCAGACGACCCCGCGGGCCGCGGCCCACGCCCTCAAGGGCCGCCGTGTGCTCGCGATGACGATGGCTGCGATCCTCGAGGACCTCGAGGGGGTGGAGCTCGTCGGCGAGGAGGCGGAGGCGGTGCTCCTCGGCGGCGCGGACGAGACGCCCGAGACCAACCGCGTCTTCAGCTACATGAACCTCGCCCGCGCGTTCGCCGAGCTCGACACCGGCGCCGACCTGTACTGCCTGCACCGGAACCGCTGGTGGCAGACGTCGCGAGGTCCGCTGCTCGACGCAGGCGCCTTCGTCGCCGGCCTCGAGTACGCGGCGGGCGTGCAGGCGACGCTACTCGGCAAGCCGAGCCCGTCCTATTTCTCCGCTGCGCTCGAGGCGATCGACGCCGATCCCGAGCTGGCGTGGATGGTCGGCGACGACGTCGAGGCGGACGTGGCGGGCGCCAAGGGCGTCGGCATGCGGGCCGTGCTCGTCCGCACCGGCAAGTTCCGCCCGGACGACGTCGAGCTCGCCAAGGCCCAGCCCGACGGGATCGTGAGCTCGATCGCCGACCTTCCCGACTGGCTGGAGCGCGAGCTGGCGTGAAGCCCTCGACTCCCTGGCCGGCTGCGCCTCCCGCCGGGCGGAGCCCGGCTCCCCAAGCGACGTCCCAGGAAGCCGAGTGAGCATGAGGGTCGGGTTGGACGTGATCGAGATCGAGCGGATTCGACGTGCCCTGGAGCGTCCCGGCTTCCGTGAGCGGTGCTTCACCGCAGCCGAGCGCGAGTACTGCGACTCGAAGGCGAATCCCGCCCAGCACTACGCCGCACGCTTCGCGGGCAAGGAGGCGGTCGGCAAGGCGCTCGGCTCGGGCGTGTACTTCACCTGGCGAGAGATCGAGATCCGCGGGCGGCCGAAGCCCGGCGTGGTGCTCTCGGGGCGGACGAAGGCGTTCGCCGAGCGGGTCGGCGCCGGGCGGATCGACCTGTCCATGACGCACTCACGGGAGCTCGCCGCAGCGATCTGCGTCGTCGACGCGGCCTGAGCGATGGAGCCGCTCTACACCGCCGCCGAGATGAAGGCAGCCGAGGCAGGGCACGACGTCGACACCCTGATGGAGCGCGCGGCCCGAGCGGTCGCCGACGCCGTCCTGGAGCGCTTCCCCGACGCCCGCCGCATTCGAGCGGTCTGCGGCAAGGGTGCCAACGGCGGCGACGGGCGCATCGCCGTGCGGCTGCTGCGCGAGGCGGGCCTCGAGGCGGAGGAGTCCACGGACGTCGGCGGTGCCGACGTCGTCGTCGACGCGCTCTTCGGAACGGGCTTCTCCGGAGCGCCCCGCCCCGAAGCCGCAGACCTGATCCGCCGCATCAACGAGGCGGACGCATCCGTGGTCGCGGTCGACATCCCTTCCGGCGTCGACGCCTCGACGGGTGAGGTGCCCGGGCAGGCGGTCGAGGCGGAGCACACCGTCACGATGCACGGCCTGAAGGTCGGGCTGGCCGTCGGGCCGGGGCGCTTTCGCGCCGGCGAGGTCCGCGTTGCCGACATCGGCCTCGAGCACGCGCCGACGCGCCACGTGCTGGTCGGGCCCGAGCTGCTCGCCCGCATCCCGCGCAAGCGGGACGGCGACAACAAGTACACGGCGGGGTCGGTGCTCGTGGTCGGCGGAAGCCGCGGCATGACGGGTGCAGCCGCGCTGGCGGCGCGGGCTGCGTTCCGCGCGGACGCGGGCTACGTCGCGATCGCGGCGCCCGAGGAGTCGGTTCCGGTCCTCGAGCAGCTCGTGCTGGAAGCGGTCAAGCGGCCGCTCGACGACGCCGTCGAGGCTGCGGGCCGGGCGCGGGCGCTGGCGGTCGGGCCCGGCCTGGGCCGCGGTGCCGCGGAGCGTGAGCTCGTGCGGCGGCTCCTGCACGAAGTCGATCTGCCCGCCGTTGTGGACGCCGACGGGCTCGACGGGCTCGAGCCCTTCGAGCGGGACGCCGAGACCGTGCTGACTCCGCACTCGGGCGAGCTCGGTCGGCTCCTCGGTGAGGAGTCCGCCTGGGTCGACGCGCATCGGCTCGAGGCCCTCGCCCGTGCGGTCGAGCGGTTCGGCTGCGTCGTCCTGCTCAAGGGCCCGGACACGCTGGTCGGCGCTCCCGGAGCGGGTGTGCTGGTCGTCGGCGGTAACGAGCCGGGCCTGGCGACCGCGGGGACGGGCGACGTGCTCACCGGCATCGTTGCGGCCTTCCTCGCCAAGGGTCTGGACGCGCGCACGGCGGCAGCAGCGGGGGCGGTGGCCCAACGCCGCGCCGCCCGTCTCGCAGGGAAACCCGCCGGACTGATCGCCTCGGACGTCGTCGAGGCGTTGCCTGCCGCGCTCGCCGACTAGTTCAGCGGGTCCGAACGATATGGTTCAGTCTCACTGAACCGCCAGAACGACACCAACCCCTTCGTGTACTCGCGGCCCGTGCCGCCGCACGACGTCGTGGACCGCGAGGACGAGGCTCGCCGCCTCGTGTCGATGGCTGCGGGCGGCCACTACGCGAGCCTGTATGCGCCGCGGCGGTACGGCAAGACGAGCCTGCTCCGCAAGGCGCTCGCAGAGGCCGAGGCCCGCGGCATGGTCACCGTGCTCGTCGATCTGTACGGCGTGCTCAGCCTCGCGGACATCACGATCCGCTTCGAGCGCGCGTACGCCCGCCTGCAAGGGCCGGTTCGCCGGACCGTCGAGGCGATTCTGCAGACCACGGGCCTCGGACTCTCGCTGGGCACGCACGGGATCGGCGTCACCTTCCAGATCGAGCCGCGCACGAGCCCGCTGCCGGCGATCCACGCGTTGCTCGACCTGCCGGTGCGGGTCGCCGAGCGCGGGAAGACGCGCGTCCTGGTCGCACTCGACGAGTTCCAGGACGTGCTCAAGGTGGACGACTTCGACGGCCTCCTGCGCAGCCACATCCAGCATCACGGCGAGGTGGCGTCCTACGTGTTCAGCGGCTCGGAGCCGGGGATGATGCGCGAGCTGTTCGACACGAGCACCCGTCCGCTCTACGGGCAGGCGGAGCCGCTCCGGCTCGGGCCCCTCGCCGACGCGGACGTCGCGAGCTACGTCGAGGAGCGCTTCCGGTTGACGGGTCGCTCCGCCGGCGACGTTCTCAGCGCCCTGATCGGTTTCGCGCGAGGGCACCCGCAGCGCTCGATGCTGCTCGCCTACCGGCTCTGGGAGGAGACGCCCACCGGCGCGACCGCGGACGACGAGGCGTGGATCCGCGCGCTCGCCCGCACGCGTGAGCAGACGGCCGCGGAGTTCGAAGCGCGCTGGAAGGGCCTGGACTCGAACGAGCAGCGCGCGCTGCGCGCGATCGCGCTCTTCCCTCGGGCGCCGTACGGTGCCGGGGCGCTGTCCGCCGTCGGGCTGAAAAAGTCGAGCGCGAACTACGCCACCGGCACGCTGCTCGCCCGGGCGGAGCTGGAGGATCGCGACGGTCGGGTCGGGTTCGTCGACCCCCTGCTGGAGGCGTGGGTGCGCGACACGCAGTCGGGCGAGCGCTCGTACGAGCTCCCGGAGGACGAGCCGTGACGCCCCGCTCCGAGTTGACGATCGACCTCGGCGCGGTGCGCAGCAACGCCGAGCAACTCGTCCGCGTGCTCGAGGGCGCGGAGCTGTGGGCCGTCGTGAAGGCAGACGGCTACGGCCACGGCGCGCCCGAGGTGGGCGAGGCAGCGCTCGGGGGTGGGGCCAAGGCGCTCTGTGTCGCCACCGTGGCGGAGGGAGTGGCACTGCGGGCCGCCATCCCGGCCGCCCGGATCGTCGTGCTCGGCCCGGCCGCCGAGGTCCGCGAGGCGCGCACGGCCCGGCTCGAGCTGACGGTGAGCGGCGGCGAGATCCCGGAGGGCGTTCCCGTCCATCTGAAGCTCGACACGGGCATGGGCCGCTGGGGGCTGAGCGAGCTGCCCGCGCCGACCAGGGACGTGGTGGGACTGATGACCCATCTCGCGAGCGCCGATTGCGACTCGGAGTTCACGCGGGAGCAGCTCGACCGCTTCCGCGCGGCGACCGACTCGCTCGACCTGCCGCGTCACGCGGCCAACAGCGCGGGCGCGCTGCGCTTTCCGGAGGCGCGGTTCGACGCGGCGCGGTGCGGTGTGGCTCTGTACGGGCTGTCCCCGTTCGGAGCGGACCCGGCCGACGACGGGCTCGAGCCGGTGCTGAGCTGGCGTAGCTCGCTCGGCCAGGTCCGGCACTTGCGGGCAGGCGAGTCCACCGGTTACGGCCGGCGCTTCATCGCCCAGAGCCCGACCTGGGTCGGGATCGTCCCCATCGGTTACGCGGACGGCTTCCGGCGCGACCTGACCGGAACCGAGCTGCTCGTCGCCGGCGAGCGGCGCCGCGTCGTGGGCACGGTGTCGATGGACGCAGTCGCGGTCGAGCTTCCCGGCGAGCTGCCGGTCGGGACCCCGGTTACGCTCGTCGGCGACGGGCTGTTGCTCGAGGAGCACGCTCGCGTCGCGGACACGATCAACTACGAGCTCGCGTGCGGGATCGGCGGCGCGGCGCGGCCGACACGAACGGCGCGGAAGGTGCTCGGTGCGTGAGCTGGCACGCGAGTTGCTCGCCGGCGAGGACGCCTGGGTCGTCGGCGGCGCTGTACGCGACGAGCTGCTCGGGCGGCCCGTCCTCGATCTCGACATCGCCTGCCGCGACCCGCGCGGCGCAGCCGTCGCCTATGCGCGCCGCTCCGGAGGGGCTCCGTTCCCGCTCTCGGAGCGGCACGGCGCCTGGCGTGTCGCCCTGGACGACGAGCGGACGGTCGACTTCACGCCGCTCAGGGGCACGATCGGCGACGACCTCGCCACGCGCGACTTCACGTTCAACGCAATCGCCGTCCCGCTGGCCGGCGGGGAGGCGGTCGACCCCTTCGGCGGGCGCGACGACCTCGAGCGGAAACGCGTACGCCACGTCTCGCCGACGGCATTCGACGACGACCCGCTGCGGCTGCTCCGCGCGGCCCGGTTCGTCGACCAGTTCGGGTTCGAGCTGGATGACGAGACCGCGGCGCTCGTGCGCGAGCGGGCCGAGCTCGTCGGCCGCCCCGCGGGCGAGCGCATCCTCGCCGAGCTGCGGCAGCTGTCGGCCGACGGGCTACGGCTGCTCGACGACCTCGGCCTGCTCGAGCCGCTCGGCGGCTCGCTCGACCGGCTCGCGGCGGGGGATTCGCCGGCGATCCTGCTCGCCAGGGTCTTCGGGCGGCAGCTGGAGCGCTACCCGCTCTCCAACGACGAGCGGCGCCGGCTGCGGGCGCTGCTGCGGGCGCGACGCCCGGCGGACGACTCGCCTCGCGAGCTCTACCGCTTCCGGCGCGAGACCGAGCCGTGGGCGCTCGAGGCGCTGGAGTTCGTGGGTGCGCCCGAGCTGAGCGCGGCCGTGGAGCAGGCGCGACAACGCGACCCGACGGAGCCGCTGCTCCGCGGCGACGAGCTCGGCGTGCCGCCCGGCCCCGAGGTCGGCCGCCTGCTCGAACGCGTGGCGGAGGAGCGGGCCGCGGGCACGATCGCGACGCGCGAGGACGCGCTCGCGCTCGTCGAGCGGGAGCGGACGCCGGACCCGCCGACTGCGTCGCCGTAACGCTTTCGGCACGCGGGCGTGACACATCTGCGCGGATTTCCGCGCTAAGGTCACGGCGGGGAGGAGGCCGGGCGAACCGGACCACAGGGCGAGGAGTGGACATGGCCGAAAGCGGCGGTGCTCAGGGGCGTTTCGCGGTTTCCGCGGAGCGGCTCGCGCGGCTGACCGACGAGCGCAGCGCCGAGCTGCGCGAGCGCGTGCGCCGCTTCGTCCCGCTGACCGGTACGGAGCGGGCGCTCGACTCGGGCGCAGGCACCGGCGCGCTCGCCTTCGCCCTGGCGCCGCTGGTGCGCGAGGTGGTCGCGGTCGACATCGCGCCGGACTTCCTCGAGGAGGGGCGCAAGCGAGCCTCCGCGGACGCGGCGAACGTCGAGTTCGTCGAGGGCGACGCGATGGCGCTCCCCTTCGGCGAGGCCGAGTTCGACCTCGCCGGGTCGCTCAAGACCCTGCACCACCTCCCGCGACCCGAGCTGGCGGTCGCCGAGCTCGCCCGCGTGACCCGTCCCGGCGGCCTGCTGCTCGTCGTCGACCAGGTCGCTCCGATCGATCCGATCGCCGCGGTCGCGCTCGACCGTTTCGAACGGGCGCGCGACCCCAGCCACACCCGCGTGCTCCCCGACACCGACTTCCGCGGCCTCTTCGACGCGAACGATCTCGTGCTGCGGCGGGCGGAGTTCCAGAGCCAGCGGCGCGAGGTCGAGCCGTACCTCGACCTCGCCGGCTGCGAGGGCGGCGCGCGTAACCGCGCGCGTGCGCTGGCCGGCGGAGCCTCCTACGAGGTCACGATCGGCTGGTACCTGCTCGTCAAGCCTCCCGCCACTTGATCGAGCACCCGACCGGCGGAGTGTCGCTCGTCGCCGGGTCGCGCCCGTCGAGGACGGCGTCGATCGCGTCGCGCAAGTACTGCTCGGAGACGCTGTCCTCGTCGCGTGAGTCGTCGATCGCGCCGTGGTACACGAGCCGACGGTCGGCGTCGAAGAGGAACACCTCGGGCGTCCGCTCCGGCCCGTAGGCGCGCGCAACGGACTGATCCTCGTCGTAGAGGTAGTCGAACGGAAAGCCCTGCTCGGCCGCGTGCTCCTTCATGGCCTCGAAGGAGTCGGCCGGATACCGCTCGGCGTCGTTGGAGCTGATGGCGACCAGCTGGAAGCCGCGGTCGGCGTAGTCCCGCTGGATCGCGCTCATCCGTCCTTCCCACGCGAGGACGTAGGGGCAGTGGTTGCACGACCACACCACGGCGAGGACCGGCGCGTCCGCGTAGTCGTCGAGCGAGTGGTCGGCGCCGTCCACTCCGGGCAGGTTGAAGGGCGGTGCGTCGGTTGCAAGTGCGAGCGTCATGTCAGCGCAGCCTCCAGGTCGTCACGGCTCGGGATCGGGGAGACCCGCCCGTCGGGCAGGTAGTAGACGCGGCAGGTGAGCGACGGCGGCGCGTCGGCGCCTCGGGCGTCCACGTCGCGGCCGTCGATCCGGATCGTGGGCGAGCCGGGGAAGCGGAGCTCTACGGGCCTCGGCGTCCGTCGTCACGTGCCGCATGCGGATCTCGGTCTCGACCCCGCGTTCGGCCAGCACGTCGGCCAGGAGCGCCTTCGCCTCCGGGTACGACGGACAGCCGTCCCAGTACAGAAGCTCGACATCCACTGCCGGGACACTAGCCACGAGCCCGTCGCCGCCGGCGGGCCGCCTGGAGGCGTACGAGCGTGCCGGGTGCGACTGCCTGGAGCACGGCCGCCGGGCGGTACCAGCGCGGAACGAAGCTCTCGACCGTTCCGCGTTCGATCATCGAGAGGACGCGCTCGGCGACGAGCTCGGGCTCGCGGACCGTGTGGCGGAGCAGCGGATGCTTCCGCAGCCTCTCCTGCGGGAAGCCTTCCGTCTCGATGAAGCCCGGGTTGACCGTGTGCACGTCGACTCCGCGCGGCGCGAGCTCCAGCGTCAGCGCGCGCGAGAAGGCGAGCTGGGCGTGCTTCGACGCGGAGTACGGGCCCCCAACCTGGTGGGCGACCGTTCCCGCCACCGAGACGATGTTGACGACGTGTGACGGCCGCCCGGCCTCGAGCGCGGGCAGGAACGCGCGCGTCGCCCAGACCGAGCCCAGGTAGTTGATCCGGACGGTCCGCTCGATCACCTCGGGCTCGGAGCGCAGGAAGCTCGACCGGCCGGGGACGCCCGCCCCGTTGACGAGCAAGCCGATCGCCGGATGCCGGCCGACGACCCGCGCGGCGACCGCGTCGACGGCCTCGCGGTCGGCGACGTCGCAGACCTCCCACTCGGCGCCCAGCTCGTCGGCCGCAGCGCGCAGGCGCTCCTCGCCGCGTGCCAGCAAGACGCAGTTCCAGCCGCGTGCCGTAAGCAGGCGCGCAGTCGCGGCGCCGATGCCGCTCGAGCCACCGGTCAGAACGGCAACGCTCACGCACGAGCAGTCTCGCGCTCGGCAGAATGACGTGCGTGGACAAGCGCGAGCGCGAGCGGATCCTCGGGCAGTGGGGCGGGGCCCGGATCGACGACGACCCGCGCGACCAGGCCTTCGGGGACGCCGTCGCCCGCGATCTCGAGGGCAGCCCGCTCGTCGGCAGGCCGCAGCGCTTCCGAGCCCGGAACTTCCGGCCGACCGCGGAGAGCTACATCGCGTCGCTGGGCGGTCCGCTGCCCTGGATGCGGAGGCTCAGCCAGATCGCCGAGGAGTCGGCCGAGCACGAGCGCCAGCTGGCCGAGGCTCGGACGGCGCTCCTGGAGGAGGGGACCGACGACTTCGCTGTCCGCTGGGAGCGGCTGGCGCGGCGGTGGCGCTTCGACGCCGTCAACGAGCTGATCGAGCGCCACAACCGCTATTACCCCGCCGAGGCGCGCCTACCGATGGATCCCGCGACGCGCGACTACGCGCTCGTCAACGGCCGGCCGTACAGTCTGGAGCCGCTCGACGCTGCCTGGATCCTCGAGCGCTTCCCCGCGACGCTCGAGCTCGCCGCCTAGCGGCAGACGCGCACTTGGAGCCGCGCCGTGAAGGTGCGGCCGCTACGGTCGAGCACGACCGCACGGATCGCGTGGCTGCCCTTGTGCGCGCGGGCGGTGCGCCACGTCGCGGAGTAGAGGCCGGCGACGCCCTGTCGCACGGTGGCGATCCCACGCGCTCCGTCGTAGAAGCGCACCGAGCGGATGCGCGCATTCGAGCTCGCCGCGACGAGGAGCGGCTGCCTGCGCCCGGCGCAGTTCTGGGGCGTCGGCGAGAGCCAGGTCAGCGCCGGGCCGCGCACGACCCGCACGCGGGTCGGCTGGAAGCGGGTGTTCGGCAGCACGTTCTCCCCGGCCTGGTCGACGTTCTTCGACTCCTGGTAGTCCGAGGCGAGCAGGATCGCCGGCGTCCGTCCGGCCCGGAACGGCGGCGCGGCACCCGGGATGGGGAAGATGGCGAGCCCGGAGGCCGGGTCGTAGGCGGCGGCGCCCACGAGCGCCTGCCGGTACGCGATCACGAGCGAGATCGGGTCGACGCCTGCGCCTGCGTCGGTGACGCGCGCGGCGATCAGCGACCGGCCGGCGGCGACCCGAGTGGTGAGCAGGCGGATCCGCGGCGGCCGCACGTCGTTCTGCCAGGCGCGGAGCAGGAAGGGGCCTGCGAACGAGCGGCCGGTGTACTCGTCGGAGCCGGAGTCGAGCGCCACGAAGTAGCGGCCCCGGCGCGGGAAAAGGAGGCCGGCAGCGCCCACGTCGGCCCGGTAGCCGAACGTGAGCGAGTTCACGTTCACGGGCGTCCCCGGGTAGCCCTGGACGTCGTTCTCGTCCGGGGTACCGAGCAACCACGGGTGGATGAGCGCGCCCTGCCCCGCAGCCACGACGGCGACGCCCGCGTTCGCCACGGCGTTGTTGACGCGCAGCGTGTACACGGTCTCGGCGCCCTTCTCGTCCATCGGCTTGCCGACGTAGTCGGGGGGCGGCCCGAAGGGGAAGGACGGGAAACGGTAGACGCTCGCATTCGAGAATCCCCGAGCCGTGTTGCCGACCTGGAAGCGCCGCAGCTGGATGGGCGTGATCGCGGCGAGGCCCGGCCGGGTGACGAAGAACGCGTACGCGATCTTGCGGACGGTGGCGCCGCGCCTGAGCAGGATGAAGCCGTAGTCGTCGCCGGCGGCGGCTGTGCTCGCAGCAGTGGCGGCGACGCCGATCTGGGTCGTGCCGCCCGGCGCGACGGTGACGCTCGCCGGCAGTTCGAGCCCGGCGCCGGCGCTCGCCGACTGCGGCTGCACCTGCAGGGTCCACGTGCCCGACCCGCCGCCCGCGTCCGAGATCGCGAGCAGCCGGGCCGTCCGACGCGCTCCGCCGCGAACGTTGAGGTCGCCGAACGAGAGGGACACGGGGTCGGTGACGACGAGCGGCGTGTCGGCGGCCGCCACGTTCACGAGCCCGCTGCCCGAGAGCAGCACCGACGCCGGCTGCGTCCGCGCGGTGTCGGCCCAGGCGGTCCCGGCCGTGCTCACGAGCGCCGACTTGACCGTCCGGGGGGACCAGGTCGGGTGGCGCTGCAGCAGGAGCGCGGCGGCCCCGGCGACGTGCGGAGCAGCCATGCTCGTCCCGTCGAAGACCGCGAACGGTCCGCCGAAAGCGGGCATGGTCGAGGAGAGGATCGCGCCGCCCGGCGCGCCGACGTCCGGCTTCAGGGTGTGCCCGAAGGCGGTCGGGCCGCCCGACGAGAAGCTCGTGACGACACCGCTGCGCCCGTTGTCGTGCTGTAGCGACTCGCGGCCGATGCGGGCCGGCGCCCGGCCGCTGCGCCCGGCCAGGTAGGCGCGCAGCTCCGCGCCGTCGAGGTCCGAGACCGTGCCCGACGGGATCGGCAGCTGGATCGGGATCGCGTTCGCCTCGCTCGACCGGTTGTCGACCATCACCATGGCGACGGCACCGGCCTCCTGCGCGCGCGCGGCCTTGGTGATGATCGCGCAGCGGCCGCGGGAGACGAGCGCGATCGCGCCGGTCAGCGAGCCGCGCGGGAGGTTGTTCGTCGCCGCATTGGGGTCGGATCCGGAGGCGCACAGGAGGCGGTCCACCGGCTTGCCGTCGCGACCGACGACCGTTCCGATGTCGACGAGGTTTCGGTCGCTCGTGCCGAAGGCGGCGGGCAACAGCATGCCTGCTGCCGGCACGAAGTTGAACTGGCGCCCGCCGACGCTGAGCGCAGGCCCGAAGACGTGTGTGTTCGACAGCGCGGCCACCGCGATCGAGTCAGGTGCGACGCCGGGAGCTCCGGCCGAGCCGAGCCCGAACTCCTCGCGGTCGTTCCCGGCCGAGATCACGGGCACCACGCCCGCGGCGGCGACGTTCGAGACGGCCTCGACGAGCGCATCGTTGGCGGGGTCGGTCATCGGGCCGCCTCCGGAGAAGTTGATCACGTTCATCCCGTCGCGCACCGCAGCCTCGAAGGCAGCGATGATCTCCGGGGTCTGCGCCGTGTTCCCGATCGCCGTCGGCACGTTGAAGACGCGGTAGTTGCCGACGTACGCGTTCGGGGCCACCCCGGAAAGGCCGGTGACGGGCGGGTGGTCGCGGCCGCCGGTGGAGACGGTGCCGGCGGTGCCTGCGGCGATCCCCGCGACGTGCGTCCCGTGGAAGCTCGCGCGCGGGTCGACCGCGAGACGTCCGCGCCGGCCCGAGCCGGGGCCGGGGAACGTGCGCGCAACGATCACCTTCGGGCTCGTCCAGCGACGGGCGCCCTTGGGGAAGCCTGCCGGGTACTGGAGCCCGCCCGGCGCGAAGAACGGATTCGTCTGGTCGATGCCGTCGTCGACGACGCCGATCTTGACCCCGTTCCCGCGTGCCCCGGTCGCCGCCCAGTACGCGGTCGCGCCCATCACGGCAGGGCTGCGGTTGAGCGAAAGCGTGTAGCGGACGCTTGGATACACCTTCGTGACGAAGCCGAGGCGGGCCAGCGCGGGCAGACGCGTCGCGGGCAGATCGACCGTGAGGCCGTTCACCAGCACGCGGAAGCTGTGCGAGACCTTCGCCTCCGGGATCGCCCGCCGCAGCGACGCGCTCGCCGCCGCCTGCGCCTGCGCGAGGTTCGACAGATACGCCCGCGAGGACGAGCTCGCCGTGTTCAGCCGGCGCTGCGCGACGACTCCCGTGTAGCTCGAGCCGAGCGCGGCTGCCAGCGGCGGTTGGGCGAGGCGGACGACCACGCGGACGCGACCCCGGCGGTGCTGGGGCGGAATCGTGATCGTCCCCGCCCGCACGCGCGGGTGGTCGGCGTCGCGGCGCACCGGAGTCAGTCCGGCCGCTGCGGCCGGCACTGCGGTGAGCATCGCGGCCGCAAGGAGGAGGAGAAGCCGGCGCAAGGTCGCCCAGGGTAGCCGTAGACTCGCCCGGTTGTCTGCTCAATTTGGGGGAAAGCGCGGCCTGATTCTGGGCGTCGCCAACCGGCGCTCGATCGCGTGGGCGATCGCCAAGCAACTCGCGGAAGGAGGCGCCGAGCTGGCGTTCACCTTCCAGGGCGAGCGGATCGAGAAGAACGTGCGCGAGCTGGCGGAGTCGGTCGACAGCCCGCTGATCACCGCGTGCGACGTCCGCGAGGACGCCGACATCGAGCGCGTCTTCTCGGAGGTCGCCGAGGCCTTCGGCGGCTCGCTCGACCTGCTCGTTCACTCCGTGGCCTTCGCCGCCGCCGAGGACCTCGAGGGCCGCTTCACTGACACGCCCCGCGACCGCTTCTGGATGGCGCTGGACATCTCCGCTTACTCGCTCGTGGCCTGCGCCCGCGCGGCCGAGCCGCTGATGGAGAAGGCGGGCGGCGGCTCGATCGTGACGATGACCTACCTAGGCGGAGAGCGGGCCGTGCCGCACTACAACGTGATGGGCGTCGCGAAGGCCACGCTGGACTCGTCGGTGCAGTACCTGGCCTGGGACCTGGGGCAGAAGAACATCCGCGTGAACGCGATCTCGGCAGGGCCGGTGCGGACGCTGGCGGCCCGTTCGATCGCCGGCTTTCCGACGATGGAGGCGATCGTGGAGGAGCGGGCGCCCCTCCACCGCCCGATCGACGCCGACGACGTCGGCGGCGCGGCGGCCTACCTGCTCTCCGACGCCGCCCGCAACGTGACGGCGACGACGCTCTACGTCGACGCCGGCTTCCACGCGATGGGCATGTAGAGCCCGCCGGGCGACCGCCCGGCTCAGAGACGACCGTTGGCCCGGAGGGTGCGGAGAGCGTCCACGGTGCGCGACCCGCGCCACTCGCTCGCGGCGACCGGCGACCACGCCGGCCAGTTGAACGTCCAGCCTCCGTCGTCTGCCTGACTCCCGGCGAGGTGGTCGAGGTGCGCCTCGATCGTGGCCTCGTCGAAGAGACGACGGGCGATCGAGTCGGGGTTCGGCGCGAAGTCGAGCGGCGTGTGAACCTCGCCCTCGGCGTCGGGGTCGAGCGCGACCATGTCCCACTCGAACAGCAGCCTCCCGACGCGCTCCAGGGCCTGCTCCGCCCGGCCGCGATCGGGCACGTGCTGGAGGAACTTCAGCAGGCCGCGGAACGCGTACGGCCCCGGGTCGTCGAGCTCGTCGATCCGCCGCCAGAGCAGGTCCGTGGCGGGGTCGAGCCACCGATGCTCGACCCGGCGCGCATGCAGCGTCGCCGCGATCTTCCCGGTCGTGAAGAGTGATGCCGGCCGCCCTTCCTCCGCCTCCCACCACGGAGCACGCGGCCACCCCTCGACCGTCGGCTCCACGAACGAGGCGCCGCCCTCGGCGGGCGCGTTGGCCGCGAGCCACTCACATGCGCCCGCGACAAGCTCCTCGTCCCATGCGTCGGCCTCGTCGAGCGTGTCCAGAGCCATCGCGACTGCAGCCGGCTGGCTGGCCGGCATGCGCCCGTCCGGCTCGAGCGCGTGACCGAATCCACCGTCGGAGTTGCGGAAGGCGGCGACCGCGTCGCGGACGGATCGAGCGTCTCCGCCGGAGAAGAGCCGCTCGAAGCGACGACGGTCGAGGACCCGGGCGTTGCCGGCGAGAAACCGGGCGGCGGCGTCGACGTCGGGAGTCGTCACCGGCGCGCATCCTACTGGGGCGCTATCCGGCGGCCCGCGTCGTCAGTTGTGCGGACGGGAGGAACCTGGCGGCGGCGCGGCCGACCGTGCGCGGCTGCCGGGCGGCGCGACCCCCGTCGGCGCCTCAACGGTCATCGGCGCTCATCCTGAAGGAACGAGGCGCCGCTGTCCGGACAGGTGTACGGTTACCGGCATGGCGAGTCGGAACAGGAGGACGCTCACAGACGACCAGCTCCAGGAGGCGCTCGCACTCGCGGCGGGCGCCGACAGCGCGGAGCTGAAGCTGACTGTCCCCGAGGCCGACCACCGCTCGACGGTGGCCGCGCTGGGGCTCGACCCGCTGCAGGGGCAGATCCGGCAGGTGTTCTTCCTCGACACACCCGAGCTCGAGCTCGACAAGGCCGGGCTGATCATGCGCGCCCGCCGCGTCCAGGGCCGCGACCCCGACTCGGTCGTCAAGCTGCGCCCGGTCGTCCCCGAGGAGCTTCCGGCGAAGTTGCGGACGTCTCCGGACCTCGTGGTCGAGCTGGACACGATGCCCGGCGGCTACGTGTGCTCGGCCTCGGTCAAGCGCCGCTTCGCCAAGGTGGACGTCAGGGACGCCGTCCGCGGAGAGGTCCCGATCCGCAAGCTGTTCTCCAAGTCGCAGCGGGCGTTCTTCGCCGACCACGCTCCCGAAGGGATCACGCTCGAGAACCTCGTACCCCTCGGGCCGATCTTCGTCCTCAAGCTGAACTTCGTCCCCAAGGGCTTCAAGCGCAAGCTCGTCGCAGAGATGTGGCTCTACCCCGACGGCTCGCGCATCCTCGAGCTCTCGACGAAGTGCGCGCCCTCCGAGCTGTTCCAGGTCGCCGCCCAGGCGCGCGCATTTCTCGTCGCGCAGGGCGTCGATCTCTCGGGGAAGCAGGAGACGAAGACCCGGTCCGCCCTGCGGCAGTTCGCGAAGCTCGCCCGCGAGGGGCAAGCCGCCCTCGCTCCCGCCTGAAGTCGGCGCGCGGGTCGACGGCGAGGCGTCCGCGCCGGCCCGAGTGAGGGGCCGGGAACGTCCGCGCCACCGGGGCAGAGTGGCGCGTTCGAGGTCGTAGGCGTATCCTGGATGCAGACGCCAGCTTTCATCCTTGCCCGTTTGCGCGCGCGGCACCGTTCGAGCGGTCGCGCCTGAAAGGTGGCCTCCAGACCCGTCGGCAACCGGCGGGTCGGGAAGGAGCAGCGAGGATGGTCGTGCCCGCAGTCGCAGTGCGTGCGAGCGCGCGGACTGGGCTTGCCGTGCCGAAGCCGATGATCATCGCGGCCGTAGGCCTTGCGGGCCTGGCTGCGGCCGGAGCTTCCTTGACCTTCGCCCTGCGGAGCGGCGGCGTGGAAGCCGAGATCGGCGAGCCCTTGGTGATCGCGAGCCTCGCCGCCTGGGTCACCGCCTCCTACGTTCTCTGCGGACTGATCGCCTGGTGGCGTCGGCCCTCCAGTCGCTTCGGCCCGCTGATGATCGTCGCAGGCTTCGTCAACTTCGCTTCGACGCTCTCCTGGACGACGAGCGACGTCACCTTCACGTTCGGCCAGGCGCTCGATCTGTTGCCGCCCGTGCTCTTCCTGCACGTGTTTCTCGCCTACCCGAGCGGAAGGCTCCGGAGCCCGTTCGAACGGTCGCTCGTCGCGGTTGCGTACGTGGCGGCGATCGGGCTCGAGCTCGTCCGGATGGTGTTCGGCGGCTTCGGTCCGCACAACCTGCTGGAGGTCACGTCGAGCCCGGGCTCCGGCGAGACCGTGCTGCACGTTCAGCTGCTGCTCGTGAGCGGTTTGTGCCTGGCGGGGGTAGGCGTGCTTGCGCTGCGGCGACGGCGCTCGGGTCGGCCCCTGCGCCGGTCGCTCGACCTCCTGACGGACTCCTTCGCCCTCGCGCTCGTGATGATCGCCTTCCTCTTCGTGTCGGCCGCCTTCGACGGCCCTGCGGTGGCGCAGATCCGGTGGGCGACTTTCGCCGCGCTCGGCCTTGCGCCGGTCGTCTTGCTGATCGGCCTTCTCAAGTCGCGGCTGGCGCGCATCGGCGTGGGCGAGCTCCTCGTCGAGCTGCGTGACGATCCGGCGCCGGCCGATCTCCGCGACGCTCTCGCACGCGCGCTCCGCGATCCGTCCTTGACACTCGCGTACTGGCTGCCTGAATTCGAGAGCTGGGCCGATCGCGACGGTCGGCCCGTGCAGCTGCCCGGTGCGGGCTCAGGGAGAGCGAGGACCCAGATCGACCGGGAGGGAACGCGGGTGGCCGTGCTGGTGCACGACCCGTCCCTGGACGACGAGCCCGAGCTGCTCGCCGCGGTCAGCGCAGGAGCCGCCATCGCGCTGGAGCAGGGCCGCCTGCACGCCGAGCTCAGAGCGCGCCTCGGCGAGCTGAGGGGCTCACGCGCGCGGGTGATCGAGGCCGGCCAGAAGGAGCGGCAGCGGCTGGAGCGCAACCTTCACGACGGCGCACAGCAGCGTCTCATCGCCCTCTCACTCGACCTCGGCCTGCTCGGAGAACGGTTGCGCGACGACCCGGTGGCGAGGACTAGCCTCGACGGGGCAAGGCGGGAGATCGCCCTGTCGCTCTCGGAGCTGCGCGACGTCGCGCAAGGCCTGCACCCGGCGGTCGTCAGCGGGCACGGGTTGGCGGTCGCCCTCGAGTCGCTCGCCGCGCATGCGCCCGTGCCCGTCCGGTTGACGGTCGAGCTCGAAGGCCGTCTGGGCGAACAGCTGGAGGTGGCCGCGTACTACGTCGTCGCCGAGAGCCTGACCAACGTCGGCAAGCACGCGCAGGCCACGTCGGCCACCGTCGACATCGGGACGGCCAACGGCCGCGTCATCGTCGAGGTGGTCGACGACGGGATCGGCGGAGCGGACACCGAGCGCGGCTCGGGCCTCCGGGGTCTGGCCGACCGCGTCGAGGCGCTTGGCGGCCGGCTCCGGGTCTGGACCCCTCGCGGCGGCGGGACGCGCGTCAGGGCGGAGCTCCCGTGCGCGTGATGATCGCGGAGGACAGCGTCCTCCTTCGGGAAGGGCTGGCGCGCATCCTCGGCGACGCGGGCTTCGACGTCGTCGGCCAGTGCGGCGACGCCGACGAGCTCCTGCTGAAGGTGCGCAGCTGGCCTCCGGACGTCGCAATCGTCGACATCCGGCTGCCGCCGACCCACAAGGACGAAGGTCTGCGCGCCGCGCTCGAGATCCGCGCCGAGCATCCCTCCGTGGCGGTGCTCGTGCTCTCGCAGTACATGGAGCTCGGGCTGGCGATGCAGCTCCTCTCCGAGTCCGCCGAGGGGGCGGGCTACCTGCTCAAGGACCGCATCGGGGACGTCACGGAGTTCGTCGCCGCGGTGAAGCGCGTCGCCGAGGGCGGCACGGCGCTCGACCCGATCATCGTGTCGACGCTGCTCGGCAGGCGGCGTAGCGACGATCCCCTCGCCGGGCTGACCCCTCGCGAGCGCGAGGTGCTCGAGCTGATGGCTTCCGGTAGCTCCAATCAGGGCATCGCCGACAAGCTCGTCATCTCGCTGCGCGGCGTCGAGAAGTACGTCTCGAGCATCTTCGGCAAGCTCGGCCTGCCGTCGACCGGCTCGGAGTCCCGCCGGGTCCTGGCCGTCCTGCTCTACCTCCGTTACTGACCCCAGAAACCCGGCCCCCGAGCGGCAAGTCTCCCGCCTTACGCGCTCGGCGCATGCGTGAGACGTTCGCGCGTGTCCGTACGCCGAGAGGAGAGCGATGAAGACGCGCGTCATCCAGGACGACCCGAACGGCAGGCCGAGGCAGGAGCGCTCGACCGACCCGGCTCAACCCGCGCCGCCGATGAACCTCGCCGCGCGCATGGCGCGCTGGAGCGCACACCATCGCAAGACGGCGATCTTCGGCTGGCTCGCGTGCGTCGTGCTGGTCTTTGCGATCGGCACCTTCGTGATCCCGATGAAGAGCATCGTGTTCGAGACGTCTGGCCCGGGTGAGTCCGGCCGCGCCGACACGATCCTCTACAACGACTTCGAGCAGCCGGCGGGCGAGAACGTGCTCATCGAGAGCGCGACCCTGGTCGACACCGACCCGGCCTTCGAGGCGGCCGTGAAGGCGGTCGTCGCCGGCGTCTCGAGCCTCGACGCGGTGGCGAAGGTGGAGTCGCCGTACGAAGGCGACGCGGGACTGATCTCGGACGACAAGCACTCCGTGCTCGTGCCGCTCGAGATCCGCGGTGACTCGGACAAGGCCGCCGACAAGATCGACCCCGTCGTCGCCCGGGTGGCCGAGGTGCAGAAGGCCCATCCCGAGGTCTACATCGGGTCCTTCGGCGAGAGCACCGACAAGCAGCTCCAGACGGCGTTCTTCGACGACCTCAAGAAGGCGGGGCTCTACTCCGTACCGCTGACGCTCGCCATTCTCCTGGTCGCCTTCGGCGCGCTCGTGGCGGCCGGTATCCCCTTGCTTCTTGGGCTCACCGCTGTGCTCGGGACGCTGGGAATCGTCGCGCTCATCAGCCAGGTGCTGCCGATGTCCGACGCGGTGTCGGCGATCATCCTGCTGATCGGGCTCGCCGTGGGCGTCGACTACACGATGTTCTACTTGAAGCGCGAGCGTGAGGAACGCGCTGCCGGCCGTAGCGAAGAGGCGGCGCTCGAGGCAGCGGCGGCCACGTCCGGTCGTTCGGTCCTGATCTCGGGACTGACCGTTCTGGTCGCGATGTCCGGCATGTTCCTCACGGCCGACGCGGGCTTCGCCTCATTCGGCGTCGCGACGATGACCGTGGTCGCCGTCGCAATGCTCGGCTCGCTGACGGTGCTGCCGGCTCTGCTGTCGAAGCTCGGCGACAACGTCGACCGCCTGCGCGTGCCCTTCGTCCATCGCCTTCGCCGCGACGACGGTGGGGGCAGGATCTGGGGCGCGATCATCGACCGCGTGCTCCGGCGGCCGCTGCTGTACGGCGGCCTCGCCGCCGGCCTGCTCGTGGCGATCGCGGTGCCCGCGCTGCAGTTGCACACGGCAAATCCCACCATCGACACGTATCCGCAGAAGTACCTGGGCACCTACAACCGGCTCAAGGAGGCTTTCCCCGGCACCGAGGTGGCGGCGAGCGTCGTGGTCAAGTCGGCGAACGTGGAGTCGAGGGACGTCCAGGAGGCGATCGGCCAGCTCGGCGCGCAAGCGCTCGACGCCGGCATGAACCACCCGATCGACGTCGACGTCAACGCCGCGAAGACGGTCGCGGTCGTCTCGATCCCGGTGGATGGCAACGGAACCGACTCGGCCTCGAATGCGGCCCTGGCGACGCTTCGCGAAGACATCATCCCGTGGCAGTTCGACGGCCTGGCGGGCACCGAGGTCGCCGTGACGGGCGAGACGGCGAAGTCCAAGGACTTCAACGACAAGATGAAGACCGTCGCGCCACGCGTCTTCGTCTTCGTCCTGCTGTTCGCGTTCGGGCTGATGCTCGTGTCCTTCCGCTCGATCGTGATCGCTGCGAAGGCGGTCGTCCTCAACCTGCTCTCGGTCGGGGCGGCCTACGGCATCCTCGTCCTGGTCTTCCAGCAGGGCTGGGGGAAGGGGATCCTCGGCTTCGAGTTCACGGGCGGGATCGACCCGTTCCTGCCGATTCTGCTGTTCGTGATCCTCTTCGGGCTGTCGATGGACTACCACGTCTTCATCCTCAGCCGGATCCGAGAGGCCCACGACGCCGGGATGAGCACCGACGAGGCGATCTCTTTCGGGATCAAGAGCACAGCGGGGGTCGTCACGAGCGCCGCGATCGTCATGGTCGGGGTGTTCGCGATCTTCGGGACCCTGCAGGCGATGATCTTCAAGCAGTTCGGCGTCGGGCTCGCTGCGGCGATCCTGATCGACGCGACGATCATCCGGGCGATTCTCCTGCCGGCTTCGATGAAGCTGCTCGGCGAGTGGAACTGGTACCTGCCGAGCTGGCTCGAGTGGCTGCCGCACTTCGAGCACGGAGGCTCGGTCGAGGACCGGCCCAAGGTCGAGGCACCTCCTGTGCCGGCGCCGGTCGCGTAGGCGCTCGCTCTCGCGGGTGCGGGAAACCGCACCCGCGAGACGCCTGCTCGCCCCATTTCGCCCGCGCCGGTGCCCTGCGAACGTGAGCCGCATGCACGCACCCTCGTCTGGAGGCCTCACATGAGCACGACCGTTGCCCACCCAACCCCAGTTGAGCGCGGTCGCCTGGTGGCCACGCGCGCCGCCGCTGCGCTGCGGACCGAGACCGGCCTGGCCCGACTCGCCCTCGGCGCCGTGGCCCTGCACACAATCGACGACGCGTTCCTGCAGCCCAATCCCGGCACATCTGCTGCCGACCACCTCGCGGGCGGGCTGATCCCCACCGCGGCTCTGCTCGGGACGGCGTGGTTCTACCCGCGGCTCCGCGCCGGCCTGCGGGCCACGCTCTCCTTCGTGTTCGCCTTCTTCGCCTTCCTCTCGAGCATCGAGGGCTTCTATTACGCGAGCAAGGTCGGTCCCTCGGGCGACGACTACACCAGCCTGCTGGCCGCCCCGGCCGGCTTCGTGCTGATCGGCGTCGGCGTCGCGGCGCTGTGGAAGTCCCGCCGCACGGACGACCCGCTCTGGTGGCGGTATCCACGTCGGCTCCTGATCACCGCAGGCGCGCTGTTCGCCGCGTCAGTCGTCGCGATTCCGCTGGCGCTCTCCTACGTCGTCACCCATGTCGGCCGCGCGGAAGTGCCGGCCGCCGACCTTGGCGCCCCGTACGAGAACGTCGCGTTCGAGACGAGCGACGGCTTGACGCTCAAGGGCTGGTACATCGAGTCGAAGAACGGCGCGGCTGTCATTTCTTTCCCCGGCCGCGCGTCATCGCAGAAGCGGGCGAAGATGCTCGCCGACCACGGCTACGGCGTCCTGCTCTTCGACCGTCGCGGCGAGGGTGAGAGCGAGGGCGATCCCAATACGTTCGGCTGGCAAGGCGAGCGCGACGTCCACGCGGCCGTGAGGTTCCTGCAGGCCCGGCCCGACGTCGACCCCGAGCGGATCGGCGGGATCGGCCTGTCGGTCGGCGGCGAGATGATGATCGAGGCCGCCGCCGAATCGGACGCGCTCGCCGCCTATGTCTCCGAGGGCGCCAGCGGCCGGTCCGCTCGCGACGACCGTGCGAACGGGGGCGTCAAGTGGCAGGACAGGCTCGGCGACGCGATCGCGACCGTCGGCACGGCCCTCGCCACCAGCAACATGCCGCCGAAAGACCTCAAGAGCCTCGTCGGCGACAGCACGACCCCGGCCTTCTTCGTCTACGGCGGGAAGGGCCAGTACGTCGAGCGGCCGGCCAATCGGGGCGTTCTACGCCGAGGCGAGGGGCCCGAAGGAGATCTGGGAGGTCCCCGGCTCCGGGCACATCGGCGGCATCGACGCGCAGCCCAAGGCGTACGAGCAGCGCGTGGTCGGCTTCTTCGACCGCTGGCTGCTCAGGCGCGCTCGATAGCCCGGGCTATCGCCTCCCGGCCCGCAGCGACGACCGGGCGAGAAGGAGGCTCGATCGGTAGGTCGAGCAAAGGGCGCAGCTCCTGGAGCTGCGCCCTTGTCATGCCGTCCGCCGCCGCAGGCCGCGGCGCAGCTCGGTCATCCTCACGGGGTTGAAGCTACCGCTCGCGAATCTGCTGCGAGCGACTCGCCGTAGTCGGACCAGCGGCGAACTCGACAAAGGAGGGGGCATGAGGAAGCTGAGAATCGCGGTGCCGATCGCCGCGGTGATCGTGGCGGCCGGGCTGGCGATCGGGACGGCTCTGGGCCATGGGAAACCGCGCTCGACGGAGAAGACCTGGACGACCGTGTACAAGAGCCCGATCTCGATCGAGGGCCTGACGCTCGACGAGGAGGGCAACCTCTACGTCCCGCAGCGCGGCGGCGCGGCGGGTTGCTCGATCGTCCGCATCGACGCGGAGGGCGGCGCCGACCAGCCGGGGGTCACGGTGGCGCGGATGAACCCGCCGTGCAATCCGTTGGGCCTGGCGTTCGGTCGCGACGGCCGGCTCTACCTGACCGGCTTCGGCGCGGCCGGGGACGAGATCGGGGTCGTGCGTCCGAGCGACGCCGATCCGGCGAACCCGCCCGTGGCGACGGGCTTCGCAACGGGCGTACCCGGCGCGAACGGCGTCGCGTTCGACGAGGACGGCAACCTCTACGTCTCGGACGGGGGCACTGCTCAGGGCCGCGTCTCCCGCGTCGGGCCTTCCGGCGGCGCGGCGACGGTGCTGTTCCGCGTCCCGCCGATGGCGAACGGAGTCGGCGTCGGCCGTCAGAATCAGGCCGTCCAGCCCGGCGCCCCGCCCGCGACGCAGGGCATCGTCGCGAACGGGCTCGCGTTCGACAAGCATGGGAACCTGTTCGTGTCGGACACGGCTCGCGGTGCGCTGTGGAAAGTCGAGCTGAGCAGACGAGGCGAGCTACGCACGCCGACGGGGTGCGACGTGACGTACACGGCGGACACGCTCTGCCTGGATGCGTTGTTCGTCCAGCATCCGGCGCTCGACGGCGCCGACGGGATCGCTCTCGACCGCGCGGGCACGATCTGGGTCGACCCGAACGAGCGAAACGCGATCGTGACCGTCGATCGCCATGGCGACGTCGACGAGCTCTTCCACAACGCGGTCGACGCTGCGAACCTGCGGAACGGAGGTCCGCTCGAGTTCCCGACCAGCCCGGTGCTGGCGGGCCGGCGGTTCTGCACGACGAGCTCGGACGGCAACCGGCGTGATAACGCGCCGAACACCGCCGGGGAGGCCCGACCGGGGAGCGCGGTCGTCGGCAAGGTCTCTTGCCTCGACCAGCGCCTGAAGGTCGTCGGGTCTGCCGCTGCCGGTCGACTGACGCAACCAACCGGGGCGCGCCGCTGCCGGCGGCGCGCCCCGTCCTGGCTGCTCAAGCGGAGTCGAGAGCGCGGGCCAGCGCCTCGCGGCCGCGGTCGAGCACCGGCTCGCCGTGTGAGACGAGCACGAGCTCGATCGGCAAGTCCAGCAGCGGGCGCAGCTCCTCGGCGAGCTGCATCCGCTTCATCTTGCTCGGCAGGTAGCCCAGCCACGACTCCGGGCAAAGGCGCAGGCCGCCGGCGTCGTCGCCCAGGATGCGGTCCCCCGGCACGAGCGCCCGGGGCTCGGGGAGCCAGACCATCGTCTCGCCCGCACCGACGGATCCGGATCGTCTCGACGCCCTCGGGCAGGGTCGGCCTGGCGCGTGAGGTGGAGGCTCCGTAGCGCTCGGCGACGGCGTCCCGGCTGCGGCGGTGGAAGCCGAGCGTCGTGATCACGGCGACGCGCTGTCCGTGCCGCTCGACGAGCGCGTCGAGCTGCTCCCAGCCGTCGTCCGGCACGAGCGGATCGACGAGCAGCAGCGCATCGTCCGCCTCGTAGGCGACCGAGCCGACCTCTGGGCCCCAGTCGGCCGGGCTGGCCGGCTTCGGGGAGGGCACGGCGTCCGGATGGTCGGCCGTCCAGCGATGCAGCCCCGGGCGGAGGGTCTCCAGACGCATCGACCCGAAGCTACCAGGCGTTTGACAAGAACTCTTTCGAAAGATAGCTTGCGACACCATGACAGACCCGAACCGCACGATCGAGCTGACCGACCCGAAGGCGCTGCGGGCGGTCGCCCACCCGGTCCGGTTGCGGCTGGTCGGCCTTCTGCGCCGCGAGGGCCCACTCACCGCGACCCAGGCGGGGGAACGGCTGGGGGAGAGCCCAGCGAGCTGCTCCTTCCACCTCCGCCAGCTGGCCAAGTACGGCCTGGTCGAAGAGGCCGGAGGCGGGCGGGGGCGTGAGCGTCCGTGGCGAGCGACGGCGCTCTTCACCTCCTGGCCCGGAGTCGCCCGCGATCCGGAGCTGGCTGCCGCGACCGAGCTTCTGGGCAGGGTGGTGGCCGAGCGCTACTTCGAGCAGCTGCTGCGCTGGCTCGAGGTGAGGGCCGAGGACTCCGCGGAGTGGCAAGAGGCGGCGATGTTCGGCGACCGCATGCTCTACCTGACCAGCGACGAGCTGGCACGGCTCGACCGCGAGCTCGAGAGCCTGCTCGAGCCCTACGTCGAGCGGACGGCGTCGCGAGAGCTCCGACCCGAGGGCGCGCGCCTCGTGACGCTCATCCGCGCCGCGTTTCCGCAGCCCGACGAGAGCTGACATGTGGCACGTGCCCACGCTGCTGCGGGAGAACCGCGAGTTCCGCAACGTCTTCGCCGCGCACTCGATCTCGCTCATCGGCGACCAGATCGCGCTGATCGCGCTGCCGCTGACCGCGGTGCTCGTCCTCGATGCGAACGCGGCCCAGATGGGCTATCTGACCGCGGCCGGCCTCGTTCCCTACCTCCTGTTCTCCCTCCACGCCGGAGCCTGGGTCGACCGCAGCAGCAAGCGCCGCCGCACGATGATCGCCGCGGACATCGGACGCGCGCTCGTGGTCGCGACCGTCCCGCGTCGCGTACTGGCTCGACGTCCTGACGATCGAGCAGCTGCTCGTCACCGAGTTCCTGATCGGCTCGATGGCCGTGCTCTTCTCGGTCGCGGACACGGTGCTGTTCATCGCCGTCGTGCCGCGCGAGCGCTATGTCGAGGGCCAGTCGCTCCTGAACGGCTCGCGGGCGTTCTCCTACGTCGCGGGACCGACGCTGGGCGGGCTGCTCGTGCAGGCGTTGACCGCCCCGGCCACCCTCGTGCTCAATGCCTGGCTCGTACGTGTTCTCGGCGTTCTTCCTGGGTCGGATCGATCCGGTCGAGCCGCCGAAGGAGGAGGCCAAGCGCGGCCATGTCGTCGCGGGGCTGCGCTTCATCCGGGACTCGGAGGTCGTGCGCGCCTCGCTCCTGGCGACGGCGACCGTGAACTTCTTCAACTTCGTGTTCTGGGCGCTCTTCGTCCTCTACGTCACGCAGGAGCTCGGGATCTCGCCCGGGACGCTCGGCCTCGTCCTCGGCGCCGGCGCGGTCGGCGGGCTGATCGGCTCGGTGATCACCGGCCCGATCGGGCGGCGGATCGGGATCGGGCCTGCGTTCGTCGTCGGCTGCATCGGCTTCCCGGCGCCGCTCGTCCTCGTGCCGCTCGCCGAGGGCCCGGACTGGGTGATCGTCACGTGCCTGTTTCTGGCGGAGTTCGGCTCCGGAATCGGCGTGATGATGATCGACATCAGCGCGGGCGCGATGTTCGCGGCGCTGATCCCGCACCGACTGCGAGCCCGCGTGTCGGGCGCCTACTCGACGGTCAACTACGGCGTCCGGCCGCTCGGCTCGCTCGTCGGCGGCGCGCTCGGGAGCACGATCGGGCTGCGGCCGACGCTCTGGATCGCCTCCGTCGGCGCGCTGGCAGGCGTGCTCTGGCTCCTACCGTCGCCGATTCCCCGGCTGCGCGAGCTGCCTGAGCCGGAAGACGCGGACGCCGCCGTCCTCGCCGACCAGGGTGCCTGAGCACGGCCGCCCGGCGGGCGCGAAGACCGCCAGGTAGCGCACCCCCAGCTCGCGGGCCGAGCACGGGTCGTCGCGCAGGCGCCTGACCACCGCGTCCGCCTCGAGCGGGGCCGTCGTCGAGTAACCGGCCGGGCGCTCCCTCGGGGCCTGCAGCGCGTACTGGAGGTAGACGCTCGCCTCCTGCCGGTCGGGCAGGTGCACCGGCAGCTCGAGCAGGCGCCCAGGCCCCTGCTCGCGGAGCGCGGCGTACGCGGCGTTGTCCGGATCGGCCGCGCTCGGCCGGTAGCGCGTGACGCCGAGACGGAGGTCGAGGACCAGCAGGACGAGCAGCACGCCGACCAGCGCCGGCCGCCGGAGCCGGTCGGCGGCGACCCCCGCGAGCGCGGCGAGGCAGAGGCACGCGATCGGCATCAGCCGCCCGGGCACGCGGGTCTCGCCGAGGCCGGGCAGGTGCTCCCACACCTCCCGGTAGCGGGGCAAGGTGGCGCCGAGTGCGAGCAGACACGGCACCAATACGCCTCCCGTCAGCGCGATGGCCAGGCGGTTCCGGCCCTGGAGGACCAGCGCGACGAGCCCCACCAGCGCGACCAGAGGGAGAAGCCAGCCGACGAGGACGGCGCTCTCGAGGCCGTGGCGCGGGTCGCGGGCGAGGAAGTCGAGCAGCTCGGCCGAGTAGCGCTCGACCTGCTCGAACGAGCGACCGCCCGAGCCGACGGAGCCGCGGATAGCTGCGACGTAGACGGCGAGGGCGGCGAAGCAGGCCGTCAGCGCCGTGCCCGCCAGCGACGCGATCCGTACGGGCGGGCGCAGCAGGGCGTACGCGACGAAGAACGGCACGGCGCCGAGTGCGAGGTGTACCTGGCCGGAGAGCGGGATCGACGCCAGCGCGGCGGCGGCGACCACGACCCATACGCTATGCGTCCCAGTTTCACGCGAGCGCTCGAACGCGTACAGCGCGAGCGGCAGCAGCATCGAGACCGGGGCGATCAGATGGCCCATCGCGCCCTGCGTGACCAGGTACGGGGCGAGCGCGAAGGCGAGCCCGCCCGCGAGCGCGCCCCCCGGCTCCAGCCGCAGCTCGCGCAGCCAGAGGAAGGTGAACACACCGGCGCCGACGAAGGACAGGAGCACGAACGCGTTCCAGGCGAGCACGGCCCCGAGCAGGGCGAAAAGGGGCCAGAAGACGAGCCCGAACGGCCAGCCGGCGAAGTTGGGCCGCGGCTCGACCTCGGGCTGGAAGCTGTACGGGTCGAGCCATGGCGCTGCGCCACGTTCGACCTGGTGGCCCGGCAGCCACAGCTGCCAGAGCGTCTGCAGGTGATCGCCCGGCGCGGTCTCCCCGCGGGCGGGCAGGCCCTGGGCGAGGAAGCTGTTGTCGGCCTCGCGCAGCGCCGGCCAGGTCGCGGCGACCCCGGCAAGCAGGTAGACGCCGAGGACGAGCGCTACAACGCCTGCGCGGCGCCCACGATCGGGTCCAGGTCCGGTACCTCGGCGTCGTCGTAGCGCCATGAGCGCCGCACCGTACCGCCCTGGTCGACGAGGAACGCCGACCGCACCGGCACGTCCTCCATCCCGCGGTACGAGCGCGCCAGGCCGAAGCCGCGGACGGCCTCGGCGTTCCAGTCGGAGAGAAGCGGCACGGTCAGGTCGAGCGCCTGCATCCACGAGATGTGCGTCCAGGGCGAGTCGCGCGAGATCCCGAAGGGCCTCACTCCTGCCTGCTCGAGCTCCGGGCTCCTGTCACGCAGGAGCTGCATCTCGTCAGTTCAGGTCGAAGACCAGTCGAAGAGGTAGAAGAAGAACAGCGCCGGGCCGTCCTCGACGATCTCGCCGATCGTCACCACCTCGCGCGGCCCCAGCCAGACGCGCGCCTCCGGGATCTGACCGCCTTCCTCGAGCACAGCCTGACCCTACCCGGCGAACGCGGAGATCGCCCGCACGTGACGCGCCGCCGCTCGCGGACGCAGCCGGCCTGGCGGGAGCTCGACCACGAACGAGCGCTGCCCGAGTGAGTTCTGCCAGCGCGCAGCCGTCCCGGGCGGCCAGGCCAGCGTCCGATACCGGGCCCGGGCGAGCGCGGCGTAGCGGCGCCCGGCGGCGATGCTCGGCCCGTACGCGCGCACGAGCCCCTGCGGCTGGTGGAACCAGACGCTGAGCCACGGCCGTAGCCGCCGGATCAGGGCGCGCGCGATCCGCGTCTCCGGTTGCGAGAAACGGCCGAAGTCACGGTTGAGGTCGACGCCGGCCGCGTTGCCGCGCGTGCCGGCGGCCCGGCCGTCCGGGTTCAGGTCGGGAACGATCCACAGCTCGCTGTGGAGCGGCGGAGCGAGGCGCAGGAGCCGCCGGGTGACCGCCCTTCCGGCCGGCTCGTCGCCGTGCACCGTGCCGACGACGAGCAGCCTGCGGGCGGCCGGGTTGCCGAGCCGGTAGGCGTAGATCGGGCGGCCCCGCCGGGAGCTGCCGAGCAGGAGCCGGCGCGGCCTGTCGTCGGCGAGCCGCACGTGCATGTGGTCGTCGTGGTGGACGAGCTTGCGCACGATCCGCCGCGGGCCGCGGAGCGGCGTGTGCGGCCCGACGAAGACCTTGGTCGCGCCCGCGCGCACGAAGCGCTCGACGAGGTCCTGCGCCAGCGCGACGTCGATCTGGCCGACGCGAGTCGGCGCCAGTTCCTGCCCGTCGCGGCGTGGGTAGTAGACGTCGACGTCGAGCCCGTTCTGGTGCGACGCGTGACCGAGCCCGCCGAAGCGGGCCCCGAAGTCGCCGCCGCGCGGCCGGCTCAGGTCGCCGATCCCGACCCGCGGCGCGTCCGGGTGGGCGGCGTGGTGCGCCGCCAGCACGCGCAGCACCGTGCGTACGAGGCGCGACGTGCCCCAACGCCTCCCAGAGCCGGTTCGGCGCCTGCTTCAGGATCGGGTCCCAGGTGAAGTGGTCGAGACCCTCGCGCGTCAGCTGCTGGCCGTTCGAGAGCCGGCCGTCCCACGGGTGCCCGAGCGCGTACGAGTCACGCGTCTGGGCGCCGGCCTGGGACGCGAGCGCGGCGGCGAGAACGAGCGTCAGCGCGCCGGCGCGCAGCACCAGCCACTGACGCGCGGGAACCGGGCCGACTCGAACTGCTCCGAGACGCGCGAGACGGCCTCGATCCTGCGCTTGCCCACGACGCGAACGAATACCCACTGGTCTGCGTCCCGCCAGCCTACGAGGACCCAGCGCCGGTCCGGCGACCACGCCACGTCGTCGAAGACTCCGGCGCCTGCGAAGACGCGCTGCGCGCGGCCGTCCCCGTCGAGGACGAGGACCTCGCGCGGGCGGACGAGCGCAAGCCGGTGCGTGCCCGGGGCGAACGAGGCGTCTGCGATGCCGCGCAGCGAGCGTGTCGAGAGCGGGCGCCCCGTCGAGCCGTCCAGCACGACCAGCTTGTCCGCGGTGACGACCGCGAGCCGGGCGCCGTCGCTCGACCACGCCAGGAGCCGAGGCTTCGGGTTCGGCGCCGACCGCCAGAGCACGGAGCCGCGGTCGTCGTAGGCGATCACGCGACCGGTCGTCGTCGCGTACGCGACCACGTGGCGGGGGCCAGGTCGCCAGGCCGGGGCGACACGCGCCGCCGTCGGCAGGCCGCCGGCGTCGACGTCGTCGCTGCCGTCGCCGGCGACGATGTGCAGCCGTCCGCCGCTGAGGTAGGCGATCCGCGTGTCGGTGGCGCTTCCTCCCCAGCGCGGGAAGCGCACGCGTGGCCGAGCGAGCTTCCACCGGACCGTCCCATCGGGCTCGAGCGCGGCCAGCTCGTTCGCGCGCGCGGCGACGACGAAGCGGGCGAACGGCGACCACGACGCCTCGCGGTAGGGCCCGAGCAGGCGCCTCGAGCCGTCCGCGTCGCACGACCCAGGCGCCGGCGTCCGACTCCACGACGAGCCGCCCGCCGCCGCGCACGGAGAACAGCTCCGAATCGGCCTCCTCGACGCCGACGAAGGCGTCGCGCACGTCGTCGGCGAGCGCGCGTCCCGGCGGCGTGAACGCCGCCGCTACGAGCGCGGCGGCGACCGCGAGCGCCAGCAGCGCCCGCCGGTACCGGAACGGCTGCGCGACCGGCTCTCTCGCCTCGAACGCGGCGCGCACGGTCTCCCACGTGCGCTCACCTGCTGCTTCCTCGTCAGGCGGGGGTTCGGAGAGGAGCGCGCGGCGCAGGCGGTCGTCGGTCACCGCACCTCCTCGCGGAGTCGCCCGCCGAGCTCGTCCAGGCCGCGGCGCAGGCGGGAGTTGACCGTCCCGCGTGGGAGCTCGAGCAGCTCGGCGATCTCGCCCGGGGTGTAGTCGAGCAGGTAGCGCAGGACGATCACGGCTCGGTGCTCCGGCGACAGCGAAGCGAGCGCCGAGGCCACGGTGTGCGAGTTGCCCGAAGGCAGCGCATCCCCCACGGCCGCGGCGGTCTCGTGCAGCTCGACCTCGGCCCGCAGCGTCTTCGCGCGACTCCAGTCGATCGCGCGGTTGACGACGATCCGGTGCAGCCAGGGCCCGAACGGCCGCCGCCGGTCGAAGCGGTCGAGCGAGCGAACGGCGGCGAGGAAGGCCTCCTGCGCGATGTCCTCGGCGGCGGCCGCGTCGTGGCAGACGAGATACGCGGCACGGTAGGCCCGGGGCCAGTGCAGCTTGAAGAGCGCCTCGAGATCCGAGACGGATCCGGCCTGAGCGCCCCGCACCCAGGCGCGCTCGTCGCGGCCGACGCCCACGCACCGACTATACGAGCGTGCTTCGCCTTCAGGTCCATCGCCACAGATACGCGCGAGCGCCGGCGCGGGGTCCAACCCGAGCCTAGTAACAGACTGTTACAAGGTCCGTTTCCCTGCGCCAGACCGGCGCTGACCGCCAAGTAACAGACTGTTACTTGCTCGCGCTAGGCCGGGACCGCGGCGTCTTCGGTCGCTGTCGCGATCTCCTGGACGACCTCGACGATGTCGCGGTTCGCGTTGAAGATCCGCAGCTGCCGGTCGGCGCCGTTCCCGCGCCCCAGGATCTCCTCGATGCCCTCCAGCTCTCGCTCCGAGCCGAGCTCACGGGCGTGCGGCTCCAACTCCTTCAGCCGCCGCCGCACGAGCTGGGCCAGGGCGATCCGGTTGCGTCGCCCCGTGACCAAGTCCATCAGCGGCGCCTCGAGGCCGTACCGCGCGGCCAGCCACTTGTTCTCGCTCACCAGCACGCGGTGGACGAGCGGGATCTCCTCGCCGCGCTCGAAGCGCTCGGCGTAGAGCTTCACGAGCGCCTGGCAGTAGGCGGAGAGCGCCACGGCGTCCTCGACGCGCGTGACCGCGTCGCAGATCCGCACCTCGACCGTGCCCCACTTGGGGTGCGGCCGGACATCCCACCAGATGTGCGTGTAGTCGGCGATGCAGCCGGTCTTCTCCAGCTGGCCGACCACCTCGGCGTACTCGCCGTAGTCGGCGAACGCGGGCGGCATCCCCGAGCGTGGGAAGGCCGCGAAGACCATCTGCCGGATCGAGCTGAAGCCGGTCGGCTCACCGCGCCAGAACGGCGAGCTGCCCGAGAGGCCGAGCAGCACGGGGATGTCCAGCGCGAGCCCGTTCATCACCCGGATCGCCTTCTCCGGGTCGTCGACCGCGATGTGGACGTGTAAGCCGAAGATCAGCTCGCGGCGGGCGACGTACTGCATCTGGTCGACGAGGTTGCGGTAGCGGTCGCGGGCGGTGATCCGCTGGCGCTCGAACAGGCTGAACGGGTGCGTTCCGGCCGAGCCGACCCGCAGGCCCTTGTCGCCGGCGAGCTCGCAGACGTACGACCGGAGCTTGCGCAGCCACGTGTCGACGTCGCCGGCGTTGCGGCAGATGGGGGTCGCGATCTCGAGCGTGGACTGCATCAGCTCGGGGTTGATGCGCGCCTCGAGCTCGTGGCCGACCGCCGCAGCGAGCACCGTGTCGACGTGCTGCACGAGGTCGAACGTCTCGCCGTCCAGGAGCATGTACTCCTCCTCGACGCCGAGCGTGTAGGGGTCGCCGGCTCCGAACTTGTGGTCGAGCACGCTGCCGCCGGTTGCGAAGCCCTTGCCGGTGATCGAGGCGGGGTAGATCTGCTTCACGCTGTACCTACAACGGCGTCGGCCTCGATCTCGACGCGCCAGCGCGGATCGAGCAGGCCCTTGACCACGATGCCGGCGGTCGCGGGCCGGACGTCGCCGAAGACCTCGCCGTGGGCGCGCCCGACCTCCTCGAACTCGTCGGCGTCCACGACGTAGAGCCGCGTCCTCACGACGTCCTCGGCCTTCGCTCCCGCCTGCTCGAGCGCGCCCAGCACGATCTGGAGGCAGAGGCGCGCTTGCTCGTAGACGCTCTCGGGTGGGTCGCTTCCATCCGCCGGGATCGGGGCGGTCCCCGAGACGTACACGTGCTGCCCGGCCACGACCGCGCGCGAGTAGCCGACGACGGGCTCCATCGGCGCGTGGCCGGCGATGCGGCGGCGCTCCACCCGGCTAGTATCGCGCGCCTTGGACGCTCTGAGGCAGGTCGACCAGTGGGGAGCGGCCAACGTGGCGGCCGGAGTGGCCGGGCCGGAGGGAGTGCGCGCCGTCCACGGCCCGACCGCGCACGAGTTCCGCTGGGCGTCGGTGACGAAGCTCGCGACGGCGCTCGCGACGCTCGTCGCCGCGGAGGAGGGCGTGGTCGACCTCGACGAGCCGGCCGGTCCTCCGGGTGCAACGGTTCGCCACCTGCTCGCGCACGCCTCGGGGCTCCCCTTCGAGGGCGCGACGCCGATCGCCGAGCCCGGCAAGCGACGGATCTACTCGAACACCGGCTTCGAGCAGCTGGCCGCGCACGTCGAGGCGGCGGCCGAGATGCCGTTCGCGGGCTACCTGGCGGCGGCGGTCTTCGAGCCGCTCGGAACGGGAGCCGAGCTGCGCGGCTCGGCCGGCTCGCACGTCTTCGGGACGCTCGAGGACGCGCTCGCGCTCGCGCGCGAGCTGATGCGGCCGACGCTCGTCGCGCCCGAGACGCTCGCCGAGGCGGCGACCGTCCAGTTCCCGGGCCTCTCGGGTGTGATCCCCGGCCTGGGCCGCTTCGAGCCGAACGACTGGGGGCTGGGCCTGGAGCTGCGCGACGGGAAGAGCCCGCACTGGACCGGGACGCACAACTCGCCGCGCACGTTCGGCCACTTCGGCGGCAGCGGCACCTTCCTCTGGGTCGATCCCGAGGTCGACCTCGCGTGCGTGGCGCTGAGCGACCGCGAGTTCGACGACTGGGCGCTCGAGGCGTGGCCGCGCCTGTCCGACGCCGTTCTTGGGAGCTCTAGCTCGCACGCTTCGTGACGCGCAGGCCGGCGTACATGCCGCGCAGCGCGTGGTCGCCGAGGCGGCACCACAGGCGGTAGCGCCCGGGCCTGAGCTTCAAGGCGGCCGTGCGGCGCTGGCCGGGAAGCGTCTTCGGCAGCGCGTACGTGCGCGTTCCGCCGAACCGCTGCAACGCGAGGTCGTGCTCGTCCTCGCCGAAGTTCGCGAGCTCGACGAGGAGTCTTCCCTCGGGGACGCGCTGTCGCGAGAGGCGGTACTCGAACTCCAGCGCCGTCACCTGGACGCGCGCGGGGCCGCGCGCTCCCGTGGCCGGGCCGGTCGACACCATCAGGCCGATCACCGCGACGAGCGCGATCGTGGCGCCGACGAAGACGACGAGGTGCCTCATCGGACCAGGCCCACCCGCTGGTAGGCGCGCGCGTTCGGGATCACGCCGCCCGCGTCGGTGGCGAGCCACTGCTCGAGCAGCGAGCAGTAGAGGCTGCGGTAGTCGACGGTGGCCCGGAGGTTGCCGTGTCGGTCGAGGCCGCCGCGGAGCGCCGGGAGCTCGCCGACGAGGCCGCCGCGGACGCGCGAGCCGATCAGCATGGCGGTGCCGGCTGCGCCGTGGTCGGTGCCGTCCGAGCCGTTCTCCTCGGCGCGGCGGCCGAACTCCGACCAGACGAGCACGAGCACGCGGTCGGCGAGGCCCCTGAACTCGAGATCGCGCTGGAAGGCGAGCAGGCTCTCGCTCGTCACCTTCAGCGACTCCGCAAGCTGCTCGGGCTGCTCGGAATGGGTGTCGTACATGCCGAACGCGTTGAGGGCGACGACGCGCAGCGGGAGGCCGGCGGCCAGCATCGCGGCGAGGCCGGCGAGCCGCTCGGGGAAGTCGCTCGAGTGCTTCGGATACGCGACGGGGCTGACCAGGCCCCCGCTCTTGAACGGCGCCAGTTGCCGTCGCAGCCGGTCGGACTGGTAGGCGACCTCGCCCGCCTTCCGGAGCGCGCGGTCGCCGCTCTTCCTCGTCGCCCCCAGCGAGCCGAGCGCGTTGAGCATCCTGTCGTTGACCTCGCCCCAGACGCCGGGCGACCCGAACGAGTACTCGTCGGCGCCGCGCAGCGCGGCGACCGGCGCTTTGCCGGTGGCGAGCGACGGGGCGAGCTCCCCGTCCAGGGAGAGGCCCTGCAGCGGGTTGTCGGGCGAGCCCGACCCGGTCGAGGTAGCGGCCCAGCCAGCCGGTCCTCAGACCCCGGGTTGGTCGCGCCGACCTCCCAGTAGTGGCGCGACGTGAAGTGCGACTGGTCGGCGTCGCGGTAGCCGACTGCCGGCACGAGCGTCAGCTTCCCCTCGTCGTGCAGCGTCTTGAACGACGGCGCCGACGGGTGCCAGCGCAGGCGGTCGTCGCCGCCGACCCTCAGGGCGGAGTCGGGCAGGGCGAGCTTGGGCCGAAGCTTGCGGTAGTCGGGGTCGCCGACCGGCGCCAGCAAGGAGAGCGTGTCGACCCCGCCGTCCAGGAAGACCGAGACGAGCACCGGGGAGGCGGGCGGTGCCGCCGAGGCCGCCTGCAGGATCCCGTCCTCGAGCGCGGGCAGGCGGAGCGCTCCGGCGCCGTAGACGGCGAGCGCGAGCCCGACGGAGCGGGCGACGAACGAGCGGCGCGAGAGCCCGGTCCCGGCCGGGAGCGGCATCCCAGGCTCGATCGCGGGGAGGCCCGCACCGGCCTCGGCCGCGCGGCGCAGGAGTGAGGAGCGCGAGAACTCGTTGCAGCAGTCGGCCATCAGCTGGTCTGGAGGTCGGGGGAGGCGGCGATCAGGTGCCTTAGAGCGTTCTCGGTCAGGACGGGGTACTGCTGCTGCTTCCAGCTCGACTTCGCGCGTGCCGAGCGCCGACTTCGCGAAGCGGTTCAGCGAGCGGCGGGTCGCGGCGCTCACGGTCGGATTGCCCCAGAACGCGAGCGCGCGCGCTACGAGCTTGTCGGCGTCGAGGGGCGCCTTGTCCTTGCGCGTGTCGAGCACGAGCGGCCGCAGCACCCGGCCGGCGATCTGCCAGCGCGCGAGGTAGGTCGCCGTGTCGAGCCAGCGCTCGTCGTTCCAGCCGGACACGTTCGGCGGGTAGAAGAGCTGCTGCCCGGCGAGCCCGTTCAACCAGGCCCAGCCGTCGTTGTCGATGCCGCTACCTGTGGCACGGAGGAGGCCGGCCGTGTAGACGACCGGCGGCTTCGTCATGCGCTGGCCGTTGTAGAGGTGCGGGTGGCGCAGGATCGCCTCGACGACGGGCCGGACGGCGTAGTCGTTCCGCATGTAGAGCCGCTCGAGGGCGGCGCGGGTCGCGCCCGACGGCGGGGTCGGGATGAAGTAGCTCCAGAGCTTGCGCACGAAGAAGGTGGGGTGCGAGCGGTTCTTCAGGCAGAGGTGGCATGCATCCGCCCAGTCGAAGCGCCCGCGCTTGCCGAAGACGCGCTTCATGCCTTCGTCGTGGCGCTCGCGCTCGAAGCGGAAGTTCGTCGGGCCGATTCCGCGCTTCCAGTCGTTCTCGAACCCGGTCAGGGCGCGCGCCTGCTCGCGAACGTCCCTCTCGGTGTAGCCGCGGCCGGCGCCGAGCGTGAACAGCTCCATCAGCTCGCGCGCGTAGTTCTCGTTCGGCGAGCCCTTGCGGTTGTCGGTGCCGTTGAGCCAGAGCAGCATCGCCGGGTCGCGCGTGACCGCCAGCAGCAGCTTCTCGAACGAGTCGAGGCCGTAGCGGCGGAAGAGGCGGTTCTGGCGGAGCATCAGGCTCTGCGAGCCGACACCGCTGTTCGAGGTGGCGAACCAGTCGTGCCAGACGAGCGTCATGCGCTCGGCCAGGGGCCGGTTGGTGCGCACCATGCGGTCGAGCCACCAGACGTGGTCGTGGCCCCAGGCGTCGCCCGGTGCGAGGGGGCGGCCCTCCCCGTCGTGGGGCTTCGGACCGCGCAGCCTCTCCTTCTTGGGGTGGGTCAGCGAGTGGACGGCAGCGTCGAGGCCCTTCCTCGCGAGCGCCTCGGCCTGGCCCTTGCGCGGGCCGAAGCCGGCACGCCAGAGCAGCCGCTCGGCTTGTTCCGGGCCGAACGGCCCCTTGTAGACCGGTATGCGGGCGGCGGCACGCATTTGAACCCCTCCGACACGCGTCGGCTTCGCCGCGGCAGCACTTTAACCCTTCCGGAGGATTCCGACGTAGTAGTCGTCGCCGTCGTCCTCGAGCACACGCTCGAGCTTCCAGCCGCCCGACTCGGCGAGCGCGCGCATCTCGTCGGGTGAGGCGAGCAGGTAGTCGAACCAGCGCCCCCGGTAGTGGCCGTGCAGCGTCCGCAGGCGGAGCTGGCCCGGCATCCGCCCTCGCTCGCGGTTCTGCTGCTGGTAGGCGAGGTGGTCCGGGTTGTCGGTCCCGTACGGGTCTCGGCTGCCGGCGACGATCGCCGCCTCGGGCGAGGTGAGCCTCTGCAGCCGCACGGAGCATGCGCGTCGCACGGGCGGCGCTGCCGAAGAGCCCGAAGTTGTTGCACATCATCACGACCGTGTCGAAGACGCCCAGGTCGGGGCCGATCCGGGCGAACGGGACCAGCCTCGCGTCCTTCACGCCGCGCCGCCTGGAGACCTCGACGGCCAGCGGCGAGTTGTCGATGCCCACGACCTCGTGGCCCCGCTCCTGCAGGTGGAGCGCGACCCGGCCGGCGCCGACGCCGACGTCGAGCACGCGTCCGCGGACGTAGCGCATGGCTCGGCGCTCGACGGGCAGCCAGCGGCGGAACGGCTCGAAGTACGAGGCGGGCCCGCCCGAGACGTCGACGTAGCCGTCGCTCCGCTCGATCACCTCGTGCGCCCGGCGGCCTTCGAGGTGGTCGAGCACCGTCTGCCCGAACGCGTCCTCCTGCTCGCGCACGGGCGCTAGTCCGCGTCGGCGAAGAGCGGCTTGACGAACTCGTCGAAGGCCGCGCGGTCGCAGCTGGCGACCGTCACGGCCGTCAGCGCGGTCACCGACGCCGTCCGGGGGACGTCCATCGTGAGGGCGACCTCGCCGAAGTAGTCCCCGGGGCGCAGCACCCGTCTCGGACCGAGCCCGCCCTGATTCGAGACGGCCAGGACGCCGGAGATCACGCAGTAGAAGTGGTTGCCCTCCTCGCCCTCGAGCACGACCGGGCTTCCCGGCGCGATGTCCTGCCTCTGCATCTTGCCGGCGAGCTTGGTCAGGGTCTCGCCTGGCAGCTCGGCGAGCAGGCCGACACGATTCAGCTCGGTGACGGTCGCGGGGTCGAAGCGCGGCATTTCAGAAGTCCTCGGTGGGCGCGGACTGCTCGCTCACGGCTCTATCGTTGCACGCCGTGCCCGAGTTGAGTCGATGGAGGTTCTGTCCCGTCTGCAGCGCGGAGATCCGCGTCGAGGGCGGGACACAGGCCGAGTGCCCGGAGTGCGGCTTTCGCGCCTGGGCGAGCTCGAAGCCGACCGCGTGCGCGGTCGTCGTCCACGAGGGCCGAGTCCTGCTCGCACGTCGGGCCGGTGAGCCGTTCCGCGGCTACTGGGATCTGCCCGGCGGCTTCCTGGACGAGGGGGAGCATCCGCTCGACGCTCTCCGGCGGGAGCTCCGCGAGGAGACGAGTCTCGAGATCGAGCCGCAGGACTTCCTCGGCAGCTGGATGGACCGCTACGGCGAGGCCGAGGACGCCCACGCGACGTTGAACCTGTACTGGACGGCGCGCGTCCTCGCGGGCGACGCGCAGGCGGCCGACGACGTCTCCGAGCTCGGCTGGTTCCGACCCGAGGAGCTGCCTCCGCGGGAGGAGCTTGCGTTCCACATCGCCGACGTCCTAGAGGCGTGGCGGCAGCAGCACGCGTAGCGCCTTCGGCTCGAGCGAGAACTCCAGCGGCGTCTTCAGCGAGGCGGGCTCGCCGTCGACGGCGGCGCGCAGCTCCCCGCGGTGCGAGTCGACCACCATCTGCTCGCAGGCGCGCTCCTCCCAGGTGCCCGGGAGCCATCCGTGCGCGAGGTAGAGGTACAGACGCCCCTCGTCGACCCGCTCGCGCTCGCCGAGCGAGAAGAGGTCGAGCTGGTAGTCGTTGTTGGCGACGAGCGCGACGTGCGTCTCGACCTCTTGCCCGTCGACTGTCAGGCCGAGCGGCGAGTGGTCGCGTGCGAGCAGGGCGAGCGCGCGCAGGCGGGCGAGGGCCTCGCGCCGTCGCCTGTGCCCCTCGCGTCGGTGGACGAGCTGCGCGTAGAGCCCGAGCGAGACGTTGTTCAGGAACACGTCGCCGTTCACCCGTCCGACGTCTACCCGCTGCTCGCGTCCGTCCGTGAACGCGGCCAGCGCCGCGATCGGGTCGTCGCGGTCGAGCCCGACGTCACGGGCGAAGTGGTTGCGCGTCCCGAACGGGATCACGACGAACGGCAGGTCGCGCTCGAGCGCGACCGCGGCGACCTGGGCGAGCGAGCCGTCGCCGCCTGCCATCCCGATTGAGTCGGCGTCGGCGTCGCGCGCCAGCTCGGCGGCATCGTCGGTGTCCTCGAGGAAGTGCACGCGGATCCCGCGCTTCTCGGCCTCCTCGCGCAGGTCGTCGGGGGACGGCCGGTCGTCGCCGGACCGCGGGTTGACCAGCAGAAGTCCGGCCACTAGAGCTCCTCATGACGAAGCACTATGCCGCAGGCCGCGCCGGACGGCGCGGAAAGCCCGGGCGCGCTCGTACTTCGTGCTGCACGCGGAGCGCGACCTCGAGCACGCCGACGAGGGCCGAGCGGCCCTTGCCACCGGGGTGGCCGAGGCCGACGTCGAACGTCTCGTGTCGGCGGCCGAGGCCGCGCTACGCGGGAACTGGCGCTTGCTGGACGGCGGTCGAGGCCGCTTAGGCCTCGACTGCGACCAGGCCCAGCTGGCGCTCGAGGGCGCCCTTCGGCTGCGCGCCGATGGCGGCGGCTGCCGGCTGACCGTCCTTGAACAGGACTATCGTCGGGATCGAGGCGATCCCGTAGCGCTGCGCGATGCCCTGCTCCTCGTCGATGTTCACCTTGACGATCCGCAGCTCGCCCTCGCGCTCCGATGCGATCTTCTCGAGCACCGGTGCGACTGCGTGGCACGGACCGCACCACTCTGCCCAGAAGTCGACGAGCACCGGGGTCTCGCTCTCAAGAACCTCCTGCTCGAAGGTCACTTCGGTCACGCTCTCCATTCTCGGAATCCTTTCGTTTTTCTGCAGAGGTTGCCGGGGGATGTTCCCCGCCGGTCGTAAGGAATAACGCGCGGGTCGGCGGTCGGATTCCCGGCTCTACAATCGCCAGATGGCCAGGCCTGTCTTCAAGCCGCTTCCCGCCATGCCGGACCACCCCGGGCTCGAGGAGGAGATCCTCGAGCTCTGGGAGCGGGAGGGCACGTTCGAGCGGCTTCGGGAGCAGAATCGCGGCGGCCCGCGGTGGAGCTTCGTCGACGGACCGGTGACGGCGAACAAGACGCTCGGCGTCCACACGGCGTGGGGGCGCACGCTGAAGGACGTCTTCCAGCGCTACATGGCGCTGCGCGGCTTCGACCAGCGCTACCAGAACGGGTTCGACTGCCAGGGCCTGTGGATCGAGGTCGGTGTCGAGCGTGAGCTGGGGCTGAACTCGAAGCGCGAGATCGAGGAGTACGGGCTCGCCGAGTTCGCGCGCAAGTGCCGCGAGAAGGTGATCTGGTCGGCGACGGAGCTCACGCGCGGCTCCAAGCGGCTCGGGCAGTGGATGGACTGGGGCGCGGACTACTTCACCTTCTCGGACACGAACATCGAGTACATCTGGCGCTTCCTGAAGCTCCAGCACGAGCAGGGGCGCCTGTACAAGGGCCACCGCTCGACCGAGTGGTGTCCGCGCTGCGGGACGTCGATCTCGCAGCACGAGCTCACCCAGGCCGGCGTCTACCAGGAGCGCAGCGACCCGTCGCTCTTCGTGCGCTTCCCGTTGCTGGAGCGGCGGGGCGAGGCGATCGTGATCTGGACGACCACGCCGTGGACGTTGCCCGCGAACGTCGCCGCGGCGGTCAAACCGGACGCCGAGTACGGCCTGCGCGAGAACGGGGAGTGGGTCGCGGTCGCGCGCTACCCGGACGAGACCTTCACTCGTGTCGTGCCCGGCAGCGAGCTCGTGGGGCTGCGCTACCAGGGGCCGTTCGACGACCTCGGGCCGGGGAGCGAGGTCGAGCACCGCGTGATCCCGTGGGACGAGGTCTCTCTGGAGGAGGGCAGCGGCATCGTCCACATCGCGCCGGGCGCGGGGCAGGAGGACTTCGAGCTCGGGCGCGTCCACGGCCTGCCGGTGCTCTCGCCGGTCGACGAGGCCGGCCGCTTCTACGACTCCTACGGCTGGCTGCACGGCCTCTCCACGGCCGATGCCGCCGACCAGATCGTCGGCCGGCTGGCCGAGAACGGGTTCCTGATCGAGGCCGGCGTCTACCTGCACCGCTACCCGCACTGCTGGCGCTGCGACACGCCGCTGATCTGGCGCGTCACCGACGACTGGCTGATCGCAGTCGACGAGCTGCGCCAGCCGCTCCTCGACGCGAACGCCACGGTCGAGTGGACGCCCGCGTACATGGGCAAGCGCATGGACGACTGGCTCCGCAACATGGGCGACTGGAACATCTCGCGCCGCCGCTACTACGGGCTGCCGCTGCCGTTGTACGAGTGCTCGTGCGGCCACGTGACCGTCGTCGGCTCGAAGGCTGAGCTCGCCGAGCGGGCCGTCGCCGGGCTGGAGCAGCTCGAGGAGCTGCGCAGGCCCTGGGTCGACGAGGTTCCGATCCGCTGCGAGGCCTGCGGCGACACCGTGCGGCGCATCCCGGAGGTCGGCGACGTCTGGCTCGACGCGGGGATCGTCCCGCTCTCCACGCTCGGCTGGCAGAGCTCAGAGTGGGTGGAGCGCGGGTACGCGACAGGGGCGGCCCGCGGCCTGACGACGGCCGACCTGCCCGACCACGCCTACTGGGAGCAGTGGTTCCCGGCCGACTGGGTCTCCGAGATGCGCGAGCAGATCCGGCTGTGGTTCTACTCGCAGCTGTTCATGTCGGTCGCGCTCGTGGGGCGGGCGCCGTTTCGCAAGGTGCTCGGCTACGAGAAGATGCTCGACGAGCACGGGCGCGAGATGCACGGCTCCTGGGGGAACATGATCCAGGCCGAGGACGCGTTCGCGCAGATGGGCGCCGACGTGATGCGCTGGCAGTACTGCGCCCAGCCGCCCGACCGCAACCTGCTCTTCGGCTTCGGGCCGGCGCACGAGATCAAGCGCAAGCTGCTGACGCTCTGGAACTCGGTCAAGTTCCTCGTCGACTACGGGACGATCGAGGACTTCCGGCCGCGCTACGAGGACCTCGACCGGCGGCCCGTCGGTGGAGCGGCCGCTCGACCGCTGGCTCGTCGCCCGCACCGACCGGCTCGTGCAGGAGGCGAGCGCTGCTCTCGACGAGCAGCTGACCTTCCGCCTGATCGACGCCTTCGAGCGCTACGTCGACGATCTTTCGAACTGGTACATCCGCCGCTCGCGCAGGCGCTTCTGGGACGGGGACGAGGCAGCCCTGCGCGTGCTCTGGTACGGGATCGTCCAGGCGCTGCGCGTGGTCGCGCCCGTGATGCCGTTCCTGAGCGAGCACCTCTGGCAGAACCTCGTGCGCGGGGCCTGTGAGGGGGCGCCCGAGTCGGTCTTCCTGGCCGGCTGGCCGGAGGTCGCGGAACCCGACGCAGCGCTCCTGGACGAAGTGGCCGAGGTCCGGCGCGTCGTCGAGCTCGGGCGGCAGGCCCGCTCTTCGTCGGGGCTCAAGCTGCGCCAGCCGCTGCGCCGGCTCGTCGTCCAGGGCGGCCCGCTCGCCGCCGGCCACGCGGACGAGATCGGCGAGGAGCTGCGCGTGAAGGAGGTCGAGTTCGGGGAGGTCGAGGCCCAGGAGCTCGTTGTGAAGCCGAACCTGCCAGTGCTGGGCCCGAAGCTCGGGAAGGGGCTCGGTGACGTGCGGTCGGCGCTGGCCGCAGGGGAGTTCGAGGAGCTCGGCGACGGGCGCTTCCGGTCGGCCGGGCACGAGCTCGAGCCCGAGGAGGTGCTGGTCGAGCGACGTGGGCGCGAAGGCTGGGCCGTCGCGGCGGACGCCGGCATCACGGTCGCGCTGGACACGGCACTCGACGACGAGCTCCGCGTCGAGGGTCAGGTGCTCGACCTGATCCACCTCCTGAACACGAAGCGCAAGGAAGCGGGCCTCGAGCTGACCGACCGGATCACGGTCTCGCTGCCGGAGGACCTCGCGCACCTGCTCGCCCACGAGGAGTGGATCAAGAGCGAGGTGCTCGCAGTGGCGATCGAGACCGACGGCGCCGGCGCCGAGCCAACCATCGCCAAGGTCTAGCCGAACGGACATCTCCGTTCGAGACGGGTCCAGGGGTCTGACCCCTAGACACGTCTCGACTGGCCGTGGCCGAGCTAGTCGCCCGCGACGAAGAAGACCCAGCGGCCGTCCGGCCGGATGCCCGCGCGCCAGCCGAGGTAACCGTCGGAGAACGCGCCGGCAGAGCCCAGCGGGCGCAGCAGCGCGCGCTCGTACGAGGTCAGCTGGTCCTCGGTCTTGTCGTAGGCGAACGGCCAGACGTAGATACCGTGGCTGAGCGTGTACGGCAGGCGGAGGATCGCCTCGAGCGCGGCGGCGGGCGGCTCCTCGCCCCGTGAGACCGCCTGGCGCCAGTACGCAGCCGGGCCTCCGTCGACCTGCTCGCCGAACGTGTACTCGAACTCGGTGGGGTCGGCGAGCTGGGCGAGCGCGTCGTAGTCGCTCTCGGTGGCGGCGGCGAGCATGGCCGCGCGCTTACGCAGCACCACGTCCGGCGGCGCCGTCTCCTCTCTCCGACGGGAACGCCGGGGCTCGAACAGCACGAGCGTCCGTGCGGCCTCGTCGAGAATCCGCAGGCGCTCCTCCCAGTTGGAGTTGGGCTCGTTGACTGTCCGGAGCATGAGCGGCGGCTCGGCACCGCGGTCGACCACGTAGGTCGCCACGTCGCTGCCTTCGGGTGCCACGCCGGGCTCGTTCGCGCGCGAGAGGACGAGTACGGCCGGGCGGCCGCCGAGGGTCAGCTCGCGTCGCTGGAGTACCTCTCGACGAGCCACGAGACTCTCCACGACCGCGGCGAACGACTCCTGTGCGGGCGCCACCTCCAGCGTCGCGCCGAAGACGTCGCTCGACTCGGGCAACTGGATCGGCTCCGGGTCGAAGAAGGTGCACTCGCTCTCGGCGGTCAGGGCCGGGGCCGACCAGTCGGCGGGATAGGCGACCGCGTAGCCGACCCGCTCGTTCGAGCACAGACGCCAGCCCGCCGGGACGCCCGGTTCGGTGCGGGTCGCCGCGGTGGTCGCTGCGTCGCCGGTCTGCCTCATCACGTTCGCCCAGCAGGTAGCCGCCGGCCGCGGCGGCCGCGCCCACGACCACGAGTGCGGCCAGGGCGAGGGCGAGCTTCAGCCCTGCGCCTCCGCGATCGCGAGCTCGCGCCGGAGTTCGATCGGAAGCCTGAAGGTGACGTCCTCGTCCACCATGCGGAACGGCTCGATGCGGTCGACGCCGCGCGCCCGGAACCAGTCACAGACGCGCTCGACGAGCGACTCGGGAGCGGAAGCCCCCGAGGTGACCCCGACCACCCGGATGCCTTCGAGCCAGGCCTGATCGATCTCGCTCTCGTCGTCGATCAGGTACGCCGGCACGCCGTCGGCCCGCGCGACCTCGACGAGCCGGTTCGAGTTGGACGAGTTGCGCGACCCGATCACGAGCAGGAGGTCGATCTCGCCGATGAGCTCCTTGACGGCCCATTGGCGGTTGGAGGTCGCGTAGCAGATGTCCTCCTTCTTGGGCGCGTAGATGTCCGGGAAGCGGCGCCTCAGCGCGGCGATGATGTCGGCGGTCTCGTCCACGGAGAGCGTCGTCTGCGTGATGTAGGCGAGCTTCGCTTCGGGCGGCGGCGCGAGCGCCTCGGCGTCCTCGACCGACTGCACCAGCACCGTGGACTCGGGCGCCTCGCCCATCGTTCCCACGACCTCCTCGTGGCCTTCGTGGCCGATCAGCAGCACGGTGTAGCCGGCGGCCGCGTAGCGCCTCGCCTGCACGTGCACCTTCGTCACGAGCGGACAGGTCGCGTCGATCGTGTTCAGGCCCAGCTCGCCCGCCCGCGCGTACACCGACGGGGCCACGCCGTGCGCGGAAAAGACGATCGTCGCGCCCTCGGGCGCCTCGTCCTCGCTCTCGACGAAGACCGCACCGCGCGCCTCGAGCTCCCGCACGACGTGCGCGTTGTGGACGATCTGCTTGCGGACGTAGATCGGCGCGCCGTAGTGCTCGAGTGCCAGCTCGACCGTCTCCACGGCACGTTCGACGCCGGCGCAATAGCCGCGCGGAGAGGCGAGCAGGACGCGTTCGACCATGGTCGACCCATGATAGATCGGGCGCAATTCCGCCTTTACAATCGCAAACCGCCTGAGGCCCGCTGTGAAAGATGGGCCGTTCGGCCTATTGGAAAACCAGCTCGGGTCCCGTAGCTTCACTCGCACTGGGCGATGCGAACCGCGGTGCGCGTACCTGGCCACAATGGCCGCGGTGAGCAATCTGGAAGGCCCGCCGCACAGACCCCCCGAGCGGCGGGCTTTCCTGTTTTCTCAACCTCAGGCGTGTGCTGGGTACGGCGCGGAAGTACGATCTTTCATGCCCGGTGTCCCTCATTAGCTCACTGTTTCGCCGCGGCCGGCCCAAGAGTGGGGACGAGCGAGACGCGGCACCCGACCACGAGGCGAACAAGACGCTCGCCGACGCCCTGCTGCGCGCGCCCGACGTCCGGGCCGCCGGCCTGCTCCTCGTCGAGGAGGTGGTTGCCCGGCTCGGGGTCGACTTGGCCGCGGTCGCGCTGATCAGCGATGACCGCCGGCGTGCGAGCGGCCTCGTCGCTCTGCAGGACGGTGTCGAGGCCGACTGGTGGCCCGAGGTGACCATCGACCTCGAGCGGGAGCCCTCCGCCGATCGCGACGGCCGCGTTCGAGGCCGCGCCGATCTTCGTCTACGACGTCGCCGCCTCCGCGCGCGTGAGTCGCCGTCTGGCCGAGCGCGTCGGCGCCGAGAGCGCCGTGTTCGTGCCGCTGATCTCGTCGGGGCGCGTGCACGCGGTACTCGTCTGCGGCCACGACGAAGGGACCGCGACTGTTCGCCAAGGAGGAGATCGCGGCGCTCGAGGCGCTCGCGGGCGAGGCGGCGCTGGCGGTCGAGCGGGCCCAGTCCTCGACCTCGCTCGCGGAGGCGCTCCAACGCGAGCGGATCGTCGGCGAGATCGCGCGCAAGATCCGCTCGGAGCTCGACCTGGACGACGTCCTGCGCGTGGCGGTCGAGGAGACGGCGCACGCGACGGCCGCGAGCCGCGCCTTCATCCGCCTGGGCGAGCCCGGAGAGCCGATGCCGGTGCTCGCCGAGTGGGTCGCGCCCGGAACCGCGCCGGTCGGGGGCGAAGCGCCCAACCTGCCGGTCCTGAACCTGGCCGCGCGGGAGCGGCGCACCGTCGCGGTCGCGGACATCGAGGACGCGCCCGAGCTCGCCGACCCGACCCTCGGCACCATCGACAGCCTGCGCGCGCTCGGCACCAGGGCGACGATCGGGACCCCGATCCTCGTCTTCGAACGCTTGATCGGCGTCTTCGGGCTCCATCGCAGCGACCTGCACCAATGGACGGTTTCCGAGCAGACGCTCCTGGAGTCGGTCGCGCGCGAGGTCGGGCTCGCGATCCACACGGCCCAGCTGCTCGAGGAGAACGCGCAGCGGCTGGAGCAGTCGACCGCGTTGCTCAAGGCCTCGCAGTACGTCACGGGCGAGCTGCGGCTCGAGACAGTGCTGCAGCGCCTCGTGGTCGAGGTCACACGCCTGCTCCGCGCCGATGCAGCCGACTGCTACCTCTACGACACCCGCCGCAACGTGCTCAGGTGTGCGGCGGTTCACGGTCTCGACCCCGACGTCGTCTCGCTCGAGTTTCCGGCGGACCGCGGCCTGGCCGGCGAGGCTCTCCGCCAGGGGCGCGGCTTGCTCTCGGCGGACTACAAGACGATCGACGAACCGATCCCGCACGCCGCCTACACCAGCTTCCGGAGCGCGCTCGTCGCGCCGATGACCTGGTCCGGCGAGAAGCGCGGCGTGCTCGGCGTCGGCAGCCGGGACGAGGAGCGCCGCTTCGACCTGGACGACGTCGCGGTGCTGGAGACCTTCGCCGGGCTCGCGTCGGTGGCGCTGCGCCACGCCTCGAGCTTCGAGCAGAGCGCCCGGCAGGCGCGGATCCAACGCGGGTTCTACGGCATCGCCTCCGCCCTCGCGGAGCCGCTGTCCCTCGAGGAGACGCTCGCCGCGGTCGCCCAGGCCGCGAACGCGGCGCTCGGCGGCTCCTTCGCGGCCCTGCTGATGCCGGCCGCGGGCGGGCTCCTGCTGGCCGCCGGCCACGAGCTGCCGCAGCCGCTGGCCGACCGCTTGAGTGAAGGGCTGCCGGAGTCGTCGGCGGCGCTCGTCTCGTGCGCGCGGGAGCGGCGAACGCTGGCCGCTTCGGACGTGCTGGGCGACGATCGCTTCGAGCCCGGCTGGCGCGACCTCGCCCAGGAGGTCGGCTACCGCTCGTTGTTGGCGATCCCGATCGAGGCCCCGAGACGCGAGCAGGGCGGGCTCGCGCTCGTCTTCTTCGCCGAGGAGCGAACGTTCACGGACGACGAGCTCGAGCTCGCGCAACACCTGGCGGGAGCAGCCCGCGGCGCGCTCGAGCGCAGCGAGCTCTTCGAGACCGAGCGCAGCTCGCGGGCGCTCTCCCAGCAGCTGGCCCGGATGGGCGGCCTGCTTGCCACCGAGCTCGACCCCGGCGCGATTCTCGGCGAGGTGGTGGAGCAGGCGCCGGCCCTGCTCGGTGCCGACGCCGCGTCGGTGCGCCGCCTCGAGGATGACAGCCTGGTGGTGAGCGCCGCGAGCGGGGAGGGGGCGGAGTCCGCGATCGGCACGCACGCTCCCGCGAGCGCGTGGCTGGTCGGCGACATCGTGCAGTCGAGAGGCCCGAAGGCGGTCGCCGACGTCGCCGGCGACCGGCGGCTGCTCGACGCCGACCCGATCCTGGCCGAGGGGTACGCGTCCTACCTGGGCGTGCCGCTCTTCGGCGCGGAGGGCGAGCTCTACGGCGTCCTGGCGGTCTACGGGCGTCGGCCCCGGCCCTGGTTGCAGGAGGAGATCGAGGCCCTCGCAGCCCTGGCCGGGAACGCGTCCGCAGTGCTCGCGAACGCCGACCTCTATCAGAAGGTCAAGGACGAGCAGGACCGCAACTCGGCAATCATCGAGAACATCGCCGACGGCATCGTCGCCGTCGACCGAGAGGGCTCGGTTGTGCTGTGGAACGCCGCCGCCGAGGAGATCACGGGCGTCCCGGCCGGCGAGGCGATCGGCCGGACGCCGGCGCAGGTGCTGCAGCGGACGCTCGAGTCCGGGCAGCCGGGTGCAACCCGCGACCGGCTCGTCGCGATCCGGCGCGGGGGTGAGGACGTCTGGCTGTCCGTGACCGAGGCAGTCATGCGCGACCCCCTGGGTGCGGTTGCAGGCCGGATCTTCGCCTTCCGCGACGTGTCGTCGGAGCGCGTGGTCGAGGAGATGAAGTCCGAGTTCGTCGCAGCGGTCTCACACGAGCTGCGGACGCCGCTGACCTCGATCTACGGCTTCGCCGAGACGCTGCTGCGCCAGGACGTCCTGTTCGAGGAGGACGAGCGGCGCACGTTCCTGAGCTTCATCGCTTCGGAGGCGCAGCGCCTCACGGGGATCGTGGACGCGCTCCTGAACGTCGCCCGGCTCGACGCGGGCGACCTGCAGATGGAGCTGGCGTCGATCGACGTGCGCACCGTCGTGGCCGAGGTGGTCGCGGGCGTCAGGGAATCGGGCGCCGGCAACGGACACATCGTCGTCGACCTGCCGACCGAGCCGCTCGACGCCGCCGCCGATCGCGACAAGCTCCGGCAGATCCTCGCGAACCTCCTCGACAACGCGGTCAAGTTCTCGCCGGACGGCGGGACCGTGACCGTCGCCGCGAAGCGGAAGAGCGGAGCCGTGGAGGTGCGCATCGTCGACAGCGGCCCGGGGATCCCCGCCGCCGAGCGAGCGCGGATCTTCCGCAAGTTCTACCGGGGCGACTTCGCGCGCGACCGCCCCGGAAGCACCGGCCTCGGGCTGTTCATCGCGGAGGGGCTCGTGCGCGCGATGGGCGGGCGCATCTGGGTCGACTCGGAGGAGGGCGAAGGGTCGAGCTTCGCGTTCGAGCTGCCACTCGCCGGTGAGCCTGCCGAGGCGGTGGTTTGATTGGGTCGGGACGGCGTGAATAAGGACGATATGACGCGGGTGCTCGTGATCGACGACGAGGCCCCGATCCGGCTGTTGTGCCGCGTCAACCTCGAGGCCGAGGGGATGGAGGTGGTGGAGGCGGGCGACGGCCCCAGCGGGCTCGAGCAGGCGCGCACCACCCGGCCCGACGTGATCCTGCTGGACGTGATGATGCCCGGCCTCGACGGGTGGGCGGTCGCTGAGGAGCTGTTCGACGACGCGGCGACCCGCGAGATCCCGATCGTCTTCCTGACCGCCCGGGCGGAGCTGCGCGACCGCGCGCGCGGGCTCGAGCTGGGCGGCATCGACTACGTCACCAAGCCGTTCAACCCCGTCGAGCTCGCCTCGCTCGTGCGCGGCCTGTTGGCACGGGTCGAGGCCGGCGAGCGCGCCGATCTACGCAACGAGAAGATCGCCGAGCTCCGCGAGCTGATCGACGAGTAGCTCGGGAGGGCTCGGCGAAACGACGCTGAGCGACGTTCCCCCAGACCCTCCCAGTCGGGGCGGGCGGATTCGAACCGCCGGCCTCTGGCTCCCAAAGCCAGCGCTCTAACCAGGCTGAGCTACACCCCGGACGATCGCAGCGTACCGGCGAGGACGATCGCGAGGCGCCTGTGCGAGGTGGCCGCAGGCATGCTCGCGCCTTACATCGCTGGACGGTCCCCGCCGATACCTCCCTCGCTCGGGGGATCGGTGCCGGCCTCGACCTCCTGCTGCCTGAGGAAGCGCGCGAGGAAGTAGGCGAAGACCGCGAAGAAGACGACCGCCTGCTCGGCCGCCATCGTCACGCCGGCGATCTGCTGGTCGGTCAGGGTAGAGAGGCCCCAGAGCGGGTCGCCCTCCTCGTAGTAGTCGTAGACGGTCGTCGGCACGAGCGCGAGCAGCAGCCCGAGTGGGCTCGCCAACGCGAACGCGGCGAACAGGTAGAGCGCGCGAGCGCCGTCGTCGAGTGCGTGCGGTCGGTCGTGCGCGACCGGCCACCAGAGCAGGCAGCCTGCGGCGAAGTAGAGCGCATGCTCGAGGTGCAGCAGCGTCCAGGGATGCCGCAACGCGCTGTCGTACAGCCAGGGCAGGTGCCAGACGAAGTAGGTGAGCAGCCACAGGGCAAGCGCGACGGGCGGCCAGGTCAGCGTTCGCACGGGCCTCACGCGAGCAATGCGCTCGGCCAGCCCGGGTGGGATCCCGAAGACGACGAGGGCGGGGGCCCACTCGGCGAGCACCACGTTCTGCAGCAGGTGCGCCGAGAGCAGGTGGTACGAGAGCGCGTCGAGCGGCGTCACCGCCGTCGCGGCCAGCAGCACGATGCCCGTCCAGAACGATGCGAGGCGCAGCCGGGAGACGCGCTCCCGGCGCGTGCCGTAGAGGTAGCCGGCGGCGAGGACCGCCACCGCGAGCAGCGCCTCGCCGTGCACGGACCAGGCGTACGGATCGGGTCTCACGCCGCTACGCTAAACGCCTCGCGGGTGTAGCTCAGTGGTAGAGCCCCAGGCTTCCAACCTGGCAACGCGGGTTCGATTCCCGCCACCCGCTCTCGGTTCGTCCGCCGGATCGGGTAGTTCTCAGAAATGAAAACAGCCGAGCGGCTCCAAGCCCGCGAGCTCCGGGCGAAGCAGGGGTGTCGATCAAGGAGATCTCGGCCCTCCTGCATGTTTCGAGGAGCTCGACGAGTCGCTGGGTTCGCGACATCGAACTGACACCGTTGCAACTCCAGGGCCTGGCGGCACGAAACGCGGTTCCGAGCGCGAGAATCAATAGGAGTAAGGCCAAAGCACAAGAAGCCCATACTCGCCGTCTGCGTTATCAGGCCGAGGGCCGCGTGCTCGCACGGGGCGGCGATCAGGGATTCGTGGCCGGCTGCATGCTGTTCTGGGCGGAAGGATCTCGAGATCGAAATGCCGTCAGGTTCACGAACTCGGATCCCGAGATGATGGTGTTCTTCTTGCGTTTCCTGCGTTGTTACTTCGCGGTCACGGACGACATGGTGACGGTGTGGTGCAATCTCTTCGCAGACGAGGCTGAGAGCCGTAGCAGGATCGAGCACTTCTGGCTTCGCACTCTCGAACTGCCGGGGAGTTCGTTGGGGAAGTCGACGGTGAACGCGTACTCGAAGCGCAGCCGCCGGTACAGGAAGAACACGCTCCCGTACGGGACGTGCCGGCTGGCCGTGTATCGAACGCGAATCGTGCAGGCTCTCTACGGCGCCATCCAGGAGCTCGGAGGTTTCGAGCGTCCGCATTGGGCGACGATGCTGTAGCGCGGCTTCAGGAGCGCTCGTAGGTCGGTTCCGGCGCCCGCTGTCCGACGCGGCGGCAATGCTTCCCCGGTGGAAGTGCGCGTCGTCCGGGTCGAAGCGCGGACCGTCGTCAACGTCCTCCTGATCCTCCTCGCGTTCGCGATCCTGCTCGAGGTCATCTGGCTGTCGAGGCAGGTGCTGACGTGGATCTTCGTGGCGCTCTTCCTTGCGCTGGCGCTCAACCCGGCTGTGCAGTTCTTCGAGAACCGCGGCTTGCGCCGCGGCTACGCCGCCGCGATCACGTCGTTTCTGACCCTCGGCGTGATCTTCGGTCTCGCGTCGCTGTTCGTCCCGACGCTCGTGGGCGAGGCGAACGACTTCGTGCGGGCTGTTCCCGACTACGTCGAGGACGTGAGCGAGGGCCGCGGCCCGCTCGGCGACCTCGCCGAGCGCTACGACATCGTCGAGCGAGTGCGCGCCGCGGCCGAAGGCGGCGGGGCCGCCGGCGTCCTGGGGCTGTCGGACACGGCCATCTCGATCACGTCGAAGATCGTCACCGCAATCGTCGCCGCGGTCACGATCGCGTTCATGACCTTCTTCATGCTCCTCGAGGGACCGCGCTGGCTCGATCGCTTCTTCGCGCTGATGCCCGAGCACTCTGAGGAGCGTGCGAGGCGGGTCGGAATGGAGATCTACCGCACGATCGGCGGCTACGTGACCGGCAACCTCTTGATCAGCGTGGTCGCAGGCGTCGTCTCGACCGTGGTGTTGCTTCTCTGCGGGGTCTCCTACGCGGTCGCCCTGGGCCTGCTCGTCGCCATCCTCGACCTGGTCCCGCTGGCGGGCGCCACCCTCGCCGCCATCCTGGTGACCACGGTCGCGTTCATCGACCAAGGCGTGGTGATCGGCCTGATCGTGCTCGCCTTCTTCGTCGTCTACCAGCAGGTCGAGAACCACGTCCTACAACCCCTCGTCTACAGCCGCACGGTGCAGCTCTCGCCGCTGGCGATCCTGATCGCCGTGCTGATCGGCGCGAAGCTGGCCGGGGTGCTGGGCGCGCTCGGCGCGATCCCCGTCGCGGGCACGATCCAGGTGCTGATGCTCGAGTGGCTGCGGGCTCGGCGCGAGGTCGCGGAGGCGAATACGGCGAGTCAGGCAGGTTGACCGACTTTTCAAGGTGTGCACATAGTTCCGCCGTGCCTGCCCCGAGGCTCCGCCACCTCGGTCTGACGACTGGCTCTCGCGGCCACCGCTGTGGCCGCAGGGCCAGAAGCCGCGTCTCCGGCGGCCCAACCGCTGATCACCGCGGCCCGGCTCGAGGGCCAGGTCGGCGCGCGCGTGAATCTGGTCCGGCGCTGGCATGGCTTGCCGGGGCTGCGCTTCTCGGCCGGACTCACAGCGTCGGCGCGGAGCCATTCGCGCGACATGGGTGCCCGCGGCTACTTCGAGCACGACTCCGCCGGGGGCGATGCTTTCTGGCAGCGAATCGAGCGCAGGTACGTCTCGCGCGGCTTCAGCCGTTGGGAGGTGGGCGAGAACATCGCCTGGAGCGCTCCCCGGGCCAACGCAGCCCAGGTGGTGCGGCAATGGATGGGGAGTGCGGCCCATCGCGCCAACCTGCTCTCGGCGACCTGGCGCGACTTCGGCGTCGGCGCGGTCCGGGTCCCGCGAGCTCGCGGCGCCTTCGGCCGCCGCGCGGTGACGATCGTCACGCTCGACCTGGGCCTTCGCGTCCGCTGACCGCGTTCTTTCGGCGCGGTGGAATACCCCTTTTGGGGGATGGGAGTTTTCCCCCTGAGCCGATGTCAGTCGGGTGGCCCATGGGGTTGGCATCGTCGTCACCATCGCCGTCTTCGTGCTGCTCACCTCGAGCGCAGCGGCCGTCTCACCGCGCAGCAACGCGTCGATCCCGAGCAAGCAGGAGCTGAACCGCGCGGGCCGGGCGCTCGCCGGCAAGCCGCGCACGGTCAAGCGCGGCGTCGCGCGTCGTCTCGGGCCGGCTGTCCGGGCGCTGCGGCGCACTCCGCTCAGCGAGGCCGGCACAGCTCGCCCGCAGACCTCCAGGCGCTCCCACATCAGCCTGAGTGCGCTCGAGACGAGCCTGCTCGCGCGCGTCAACGCCGTGCGACGCTCTCGCGGCTTGCGGGCCCTCACGGTCTCGGGCGGCCTCACCGCCGCCGCCGAGTACCACTCGCGCCAGATGGTCCAGCACGGCTTCTTCGAGCACGAGTCGCGCAACGGTGGATCCTTCTGGAAGCGCGTCCAGCGCTTCTACTCCTCGCGCGGCTTCCGCTCCTGGGACGTCGGCGAGAATCTGGCGTACGGCTCGCCCGACCTTGGCGCCGCCGCGACCGTGCGCATGTGGATGAACAGTCCCCGCCACCGCGAGAACCTGCTCTCGCGGGGCTGGCGCGAGATCGGGCTCGGGGCCCTGCACGACGCCTCTGCGCACGGCGATTTCCGCGGCGGAGCGGTCACGGTCATCACGGCCGACTTCGGCGCGCGCACCCGCTGACGCCCGTTCCGGGTTGACGGCCGGCGTGGCCGGAGGGACACTGCCCTCAGCGGCCGGCTGAAAAGCCGCCATCACCAGTCAGGGAGCAAGCCGTGTCGAGTCGCCGGTGGAGGCGGCACGCGGCTGCGGCACTCGGAAGGCGATTTGCCTCGATCGTCGGCCTCGCTCTGCTCATCGGGCTCCTGGCGCCGTCCACGGCCGCGCCGCTCCAGCAGCGGCCAGGCGAAACGTCCGGGCTGCTCAGCCCATACGAGCAGGAGCTGCTCGAGCTGGTCAACGAGAGGCGTGCCCGGCACGGCCGGCACCGGGTCGTCGCGTCGCGCGGCCTGACCGCCGCCGCCGAGCTGCACACCGAGCGCATGATCCGTCGCGGGTTCTTCGAGCACGAGGCGCCCGGGGAGCCGAACTTCTGGCGGCGAATCGAGCGGTTCTATCCGTCGCGTGGCTACGAATACTGGGCCGTCGGCGAGAACCTGGCCTACGGCCAGCCGAGCCTGGAGCCCGAGGAGGCCCTGCGCGAGTGGCTCGCCAGCCCGACCCACCGGCGAAGCGTGCTGTCTGCCCAGTGGCGCGAGGCCGGCCTCGCCGTCACGCACGCGTCCACGGCTCCCGGCGAGTTCGAGGGTGATCCGGTCACGCTGGTGACGCTCGATCTCGGCGTGCGCCGCGGCTGACCGCTTCGCACGGCGGTACCCTCTCCGGCTAGGCGCCTGTAGCTCAGTGGAAGAGCGGCGGCCTTCTAAGCCGCGGGTCGCAGGTTCGAATCCTGCCAGGCGCATCGCCACCGATCCGGGCCGCGCGTCGCTATGGCCGGTGTGCGGCTTTGATCGGGCGAGCCCGGGCTAGCTCTCGAGATCCTGCTCTGAGACGGGCTCCAGGGCGATGTACTCGCGCTCGGACAGCGAGAGGCCGCCCTCGGGCTCCAGGCCTTGCTCGCGGGCGGTCCGCTCGGCCTGCATCATGCCCTCGGCTTCCACGATGACTTCGCCCTCGTAGAGCACCGTCCTGATGCCCACGCGGTACCTCACGGCCGGAGGGTAAACGGGCGCGTGTTCATACGGTGTTGTCCTTCTGTTGTGGCGGAATCGACGAATCCGGCACGCCCGCGGGCGGGTAGTGACTCACGGGAAGCGGCACATCGGGACCTACGAGCCAGGGGGCCACAATGTTCGAGTCCACGTTCGGGACGCGACGGCGGATCGTCGCGACGCTGGTCGCACTGAGTGCAGGGCTGGCGTTCTCTACGCCCGCGTCCGCGGAGAGATCGCTCTTCTTCGAGGAGACGGCGGAGGCGTTCTGGGCGGTGCCGCACGAGTGTGCCGACGGCTCGACTGTGGAGGGAACGCTGTTGGTGCGGAGCACGCGCGACTTCGAGGCGCCCGACACCGAGGACGCGGATCCCACGGCCCGCGTGCAGTTCCTCGCCGTCTGTCCGGGCGGCATCTCGTTCAGTTGGGCGGCGCCGACCGCTCCGGCGACCATCACGAGCGATCAGAACCTCAAGAGCGTCACTGCCGTCGGCTCGGGCATCGCCAGGGACAACCTCGGCGGGACGCACACGGTTTCCTTCGACGTGACGTGGACCGGAGTCGGGCCGGTGGAGACGACGGTGAACGTGGCGGGAAGCAAGAGGAAGGAGCGCGAGGCGACCGCGAGCGGTCAGGTGACCTTCGACGGCGACGTTCTCGTCGACCGGCGAGGCCGACCACCCGACGCGGCCCGCCCCGTTCATCCGCGTGGACACGGAGAAGTAGAGCCGAGCCGGGCGCCGGCCGCCTAAGCGGCGGCGGCCGGGCCCTCGGCGACCCTCGGGACGTCGTCCCGCTTCAGGACCAGGCCGCTGATCAGCGCGCCCGTCGCGGCGAACACCGCGATCACCCCGAAAGCCCAGTGGAAGCCCTCGGTGAGCGCTTCGCCCCGGGAGACGCCGTCGGCGATCAAGTTCTCGGCGTGGGTCGTCGAGATCGTCGAGATGATCGCGACGCCCAGCGCGCCGCCGATCTGCTGTGAGGTGTTGAGCAGGCCGGACGCGACGCCCGCGATCTTCTCGTCCACGCCCGACAGCGCGGCCAGGGACAGCGGAATGAACACGAACGCGAGCCCGACCCCGCTGGCGAAGTAGGCCGGGAAGAGGTCGACCCAGTAGCTCCCGTCCGGGGGCATGCGCGTGTACCAGTAGTAGGAGAGCGCGAGCAGGGCCATGCCCGTCGTGAGCACGGGTTTGACGCCGACCCGCGTGACGAGCGCCTGGGAGACGCCGGCCGCGACCACAACGGTTCCCGCCGTGGCGAGGAACGCGAATCCGGCCTCGAGCGGCGAATACCCCAGCACCTGCTGCATGTAGAGCGTGAGCAGGAAGAACCCGCTGAAGAGAGAGGCGCCGAGCAGCGCGCCGACCCCGTTCGCCACGGCAATCGGCCGCACCCGGAAGAGCCTGAGCGGCACAAGGGGCGCATCCGTCCTCGTCTCCTTGACGAAGAAGAGCGCGATCAGCACGGCGGCCACGAGGGTGAGCACGATCGTCTGTGCGGAGAGCCAGCCCGCGTCCGGCGCCTCGCTCATGGCAAAGACGAAGATCACGAGCCCCGCCGTCACGAGCACGGCGGCCAGGGGGTCGACCTTGCGTTCGATGCCCTCGACGCGGCCGTCGTGGATCAGCTTCGGCGCGATCGCGATGATCGCGATCCCGATCGGGACGTTGACGAAGAAGATCCACTCCCAGCCGAGGTACTCGGTCAGGACGCCGCCGAGGAGCACGCCGGCGGCCGCGCCGCTCCCGGCAACGGCTCCCCAGATCCCGAAGGCCTTGTTGCGCTCGGCGCCGTCCGCCGCGAACGCGTCGTTGATGATCGCGAGGGTTGCGGGCGAGATGATCGCGCCGCCGAAGCCCTGCAGGGCGCGGAAAGCGATCAGGCCGGCCGCGCCGCTCGAGAGCCCGCAGGCGAGCGAGCCGATCGTGAAGAGCGCCATGCCGAGCATGAAGACCTTGCGGCGGCCGAAGAGGTCGGCGGCGCGCCCACCCAGAAGCAGGAAGCCGCCGAACGCGAGTGAGTAGGCGGTGATCACCCACTGCAGCGTGTCCGCCGAGAACTCGAGGTCGATCGCGATCGAGGGCAGCGCCACGTTCACGATCGAGACGTCGAGCACGACGATGAAGTAGGCGACGCAGACGAGCGCGAGCGCCTTCCAGCGGTTCGGATCCGGAACGGTCTGCGGGGCGGCCACGACCGAGCATTCCTACCTGTTTAACCCGCCGGAGTGCGCGGGTAGGCGGAACGAAACGACCGAAGGAGGCAGCTATGGCCGAGCTGAACGGCACGCGCGTCGCGATCCTCGCGACCGACATGTTCGAGCAGGTGGAGCTCGTCGAGCCGCGCAAGGCGGTCGAGCAGGCGGGAGCCGACGTCGAGCTCGTCTCGCTCGAGACCGGCGAGATCCAGGGCTTCAACCACTACGACAAGGCGGACATCTTCCACGTCGACCGCGCGGTCGCGGACGTCTCGGCCGACGACTACGACGCGCTGCTCCTGCCCGGCGGCGTCGGCAACCCGGACACGCTGAGGATGGACGAGGACGCGGTTCGCTTCGTCCGTGCGTTCTTCGAGCAGGGGAAGCCCGTCGCCGCGATCTGCCACGCGCCCTGGATGCTCGTCGAGGCGGACGTAGCCCGCGGTCGTGAGCTGACTTCGTTCGCGAGCGTCAAGACCGACCTGAAGAACGCGGGCGGCAACTGGGTCGACCGTGAGGTCGTCGTCGACGACGGCCTGGTCACGAGCCGCTCGCCCGACGATCTGCCCGCGTTCTGCGCAAAGGTCGTCGAGGAGTTCGCCGAGGGCAGGCACGCGGGCCAGAGGGTGAAGGCAGGCGCTACGTCGAGCGGCTGAGCGACATCGCGGCGAGGGTAGAGGCCGGCCCTCGAGGCTTCACGCCTCGGCCCGCGTCGGCGGTCGGCCCGCCACGCGGTCGGCGCGCTGCAGGCCGCCGAGATCGTTAGGCGGGATGTGGCAGCGGTAGCGATGACCGCTGCCGTCGTCCTGCCAGGGAGGCTCGAGCGTCCGGCAGACATCGCCGAGGAAGCGGGGGCAACGCGTGTGAAACCGGCAGCCAGGTGGCGGTCGGCTCGGGCTCGGCAGCGGACCGTAGAGCGTGATGCGCGGCCGCTGCTCGTCGGACGGCAGGGTAGGAACCGCCGAGATCAGCGCCTCCGTGTACGGGTGGTTGGGGGGTTCGAAGAGCGTCGTCGCGGGGCCGAGCTCGACGAGCGTGCCGAGGTACATCACGCCGATCCGGTCGGCGACGTAGCGAACGACGGCCAGATCGTGCGAGATGAAGAGGTACGAGACGCCTTCGCGCTCGCGGAGGTCTCGGACGAGGTTCAGGAGTGCCGCCTGGACGGAGACGTCGAGGTCGGAAACCGGCTCGTCGCAGATGACGAGCCGCGGCGACCCCGCGAACGAGCGCGCGATCGCCACGCGCTGCTTCATGCCGCCCGACAGGGCCGACGGTCGGAGTTGCAGGTCGGCCGGCGAGAGGCGAACGAGGGCCGCCAGGTCGTGTAGCGCGGCGTCGCCTCCGTTGCCGTTCGTCCCCGGCCCGCGGAGCGAGCGCCGGAGGATGCCGCCGACGGTCACTGCGCGGTTGAGCGCTCCGTCCGGATTCTGGAAAACCATCTGCACTGCTCTGCGCGCCTCCCGCGGGCGCTCGCGGTGCGACCACGCGATGTCGTGCCCGTCGAGCTCGAGCGAGCCGGCGGACGGCTCGGCGAGGCCCGCGATACACCGCGCAAGCGACGTCTTCCCGCTGCCGGACTCACCCACGAGCCCGAGGACCTCGCCGTGGTGAAGATCCAACGAGACATCGGCGAGAGCCTCGATGCGCGCCTCGCCTGCGCGGTAGGTCTTCGAGACGCCGGCGACCCGAAGCAGCGGCGCACCGTCGAGCGCTGGCCGGCTGCCGTTCGCCGACGCGGACGACGCGCGAATGGCCGGAACCTCGGCGTGGTAGTGACAGCGGCTCGTCCAGCCGTCGGCGACGGGCAAAGCGGGCGGCGCCTCTTCATGGCAACGGGGTCGGACGATGGGACACCGATCGGCGAACGCGCAGCCCGCGAGCTGGAACCCCAGCTCCGGTGCGCGGCCCGGAATAGGCTCGAGATGCTCGGGCACGCCTGCCGAATCGAAGCGCGGCACGCACCGGAGGAGCGCGAGCGTGTACGGATGACGCGGAGTGCCCACGACCTCTTCTGCGGGCCCTTCCTCCAGCAGCCGCCCGGCGTAGAGCATCCCGACGCGGTCGCAGAGCCGGGCGACCACACGGACGTCGTGGCTGATCAGCAGGATGGCCGCGTCGATCTCGCTCTGCAGCACCTCGATCAGGTCGAGCACCTCGGCCTCGACGGTCGCGTCCAGCGCGGTCGTCGGTTCGTCCAGGAGGAGCACCTCCGGATTCGCGGCGAGCGCCATCGCGATCAGAACGCGTTGCTGCTGCCCGGCCGAGAGCTCGTGCGGGTAGCGGCCCAGGATGCGGGCGGGGTCGCCTACGCGTATCTCGGTGAGCAGGCGCGCCGATGCTTCGGCGGCCTCGGCCGGAAGCAGGCCGGCGTGCACGCGGTAGACCTCGCCGATCTGGGTTCCCACCTGGAGCGACGGGTTGAGCGCGGTGCCGGCCCCCTGGGGGACGAGTGCGATCCGTCGCGCCCGCCAGCGCCGGAGCGTGCGCTCCCGCGCACGGAGGAGGTCGTCGCCGCCGAGCAAGACGCGCCCGGCGTCGACCCGGGCGGCGCGAGGCAGGTGGCGCATCAGCGTCAAAGCGAGCGTCGTCTTCCCCGACCCCGACTCGCCGACGAGCCCGTAGGTCTCGCCGCGCTCGATTCGGAGCGTCACATCGGAGAGAGCCCTGCGCCGCCTGCCTTGACGGGCATAGGTCACGGTCAACCCGGCGACGTCGAGTGCAACGGGCCGCTCGTCGGGCGCCATCACTGCTCGATCCGCTCGCGCAGCCCGTCGGCGACCGCGGTCGTGGCGACCACGAGCGTCGCCAGCGCGAGCGCCGGGAACAGGACGATCCACGGCGCGGTCTGTAGGAACACCCTGCCGAGCGCGACGGAAAGACCCCAGTCGGGCGACGGCTGCTGGATGCCGAGTCCGAGGAAGGACAGGGTCGCGGCTGCGAAGATTGCGTTGCCGAGCCGGGCCGTCGCCTCCGCGACGACGAGCGCGGAGAGGTTCGGCAGGATCTCCGCAAACATGATGTACGGAGCGGAGTCGCCGCGCAGGCGGGCGGCCTCCACGTACTCGCGTCCGCGCTCGCTGCGCACCGCGGCGCGAATGGTTCGCGCCGTCAGCGGCGCGAGCACGACGGCGATGACGACGATCAGATGCAGTCGCGAGACGCCGGTGACGGCGAGGGCGAGCACAGCGCCCACGACCAGCGGGAACGAGAGCAGCACATCGACGAGGCGCATGAGCAACTCGTCGGTCCTTCCCCCGACGTAGCCGGCGACGAGGCCGATGGCGACACCGGCCGTGACTGCGAGGAGCGCTGCGACCGGCGCCACGATCAAGACCGACGACGCTCCGGCGAGCACGCGAGAGAAGACGTCCCGGCCCAGGTCGTCAGTGCCGAACCAGTGCTCGGCCGACGGCGACTCGAGCGTTCCTCCGGCAGAGATCGCCTGCGGGTCGTGGGGAACGAAGAAGCGCCACGCGACCGCGTCGACGATCCAGAACAGCAGCACGGCAAGGCCGGCCAGAAAGGCCGGAGAGCGGAGCAGGCCCCCGGCCCTCGACCGAGCCGGCCATGCGCGTGCCCAGGCCTTACCTGTCCCCGTGTCGCTCGACCAGCTGTCGTCGCCGCCTGGCGGCGCCGCGACCGGCTGCCAGCGCCCGGCTGCCATCAGGATGCCGCCCTGCGGAGGCGCGGGTCGAGGGCCGACGCTGCGGCGTCGGCAACCAAGTTGGCGGCCATCACGGCGATCGCAGTCGCCAGGACGCAAGCCTCCAGCGGTGCGAGGTCACGCGCCGTTGCCGAGTCGAGGAGCAGCTTGCCGAGGCCCGGGTACGAGAAGAGCGTCTCCACGACCACGAGTCCGCCGATGAGGTACCCGATGTGTGCCCCGATCGCCGCGACCGTCGGCGGGAGCACATTCGGCAGCACGTGCCAGGCGAGGACGCGACGCGGGGGCAGCCCCTTCAGCGTCGCCGTCCGGGTGTAGTCGGCATCGAGCGCAGTCAAGGAGGCGGCGCGCGCAACGCGTGCGAGCGAGCCGAACAGCGCGAGCGCGAGCACGGCCGCAGGAAGGGTGAGCTCGTGGACGAGCGAGACGGCGTCGTCCGGAACCGCCGAGGAGACGGGAAACCAGCCCAGCTCGACGGCCAGGACGATGCTGAGGATCGTGCCGATGACGAACTCCGGCATCGCCAGGAGCGAGACTGCCGTCGCGGAGACCGTGGCATCGAGCGGCCGACCTCGGTGCCGCGCGGCAACCATGCCGAGCGCGACGGCGAACGGCACCGCGAGCACGAGCGCATAGAGAGCAAGCACGAGCGAGTTGCCGAGCCGGTCGAGCACGAGCGGTCTCACGGGCTGGCGCAGCGCCGCCGACGTACCCCAATCTCCTTGAGCGAATCGTGCGAGCCAGTCCGCGTAGCGGACGGGGGCCGGATCGTCCGCACCGAGTCGCTCGTTGAGCGCGGCGACCTGCTCCTCGCTCGCGTACGGGCCGAGAATCGTGCGACCGAGGTCGCCGGGCAGCAGCTCGGCGGTCGCGAAAACCAGCATCGAGACGAGGAGGAGCGTCAGGAGCGCGAGGCTTAGGCGGCGGAGGATGCGCCGTGGAAGGCCCCACCGGCTGCCCTCGTCTCCCCGCGTCCCGGTCACGCCGCCCGCCACATCGTCGCCATGTCGGGGCGCGGCCCGGTAGCGAGGCCGCCGACGTTCACGCGCGAGGCCCGCAGGTCGTCGATCCAGTAGGCGATCACGGCCGGGACGGCGTCATGCTGGATCTGGGCCGCGTCGGCTGCTAGCTGCCTGCGCCGCTGAACGTCGAGCTCGCCGTCGAAGTCGCGCATCAGGTGCTCGAAGCGCTCGTCGCACCAGTGAGCCGAGTTCCAGACCGCATCGCAGCGGTAGGCCGGCCCGATCGTCTGGCTGGCCGTTCCGCGCGACGCCCAATCGGTGATTCCCGCCGGCACGGTCAGCCACGGCTGGTTGTCGCCGGATCCGTAGTACTCCGCTTGGGAGAGGATCACCAGCTGCAAGTCGATACCGGCGGGCTTGCACATCTCCTTGGCGAAGATGCCGTACTGCGGCACGTCCTCGAACTGCTCGATCGTGAGCTGGAGGGCGAGGCCTCGAGGATGACCGGCCTGCTCGAGGAGGCGCCGCGCCTCGGCATGATCCTGGCGCCGCTGCGCCGGCGTTCCCGGGTGTGTCGGATACACCGGCGCGAATGCGTGGTCGTTGCCGATGTCAGCGCGGCCGCTGTAGAGGCCCTGGACGAGCGCGGGCCGGTCGAGGGAGAGCGCGATCGCCTGGCGGACGAGTGGCGAGTCCAGGGGTGGCCGGTCGACGCGGAGGTGGAGCGCGCGGTAGGCGCTGGACGGTTCCCGTTGCATCCGTATTTGCGGGTTGTCGAACAGCGCCTGTGAGCCCTGGTAGCGCGCCTCGAGGGTCACGTCGGCCTCGCCCGACTGCAGCGCGAGGACGATCGCCGCGTAGTCGGCGTAGTACCGGAGCGTCACGCCCTCGAGGTATGGAAGCCCTCGTCGCCAGTAGCGGGTGTTGCGAACGTAGCGCGCTTGCTCGTTCGGCACGTAGTCGCGCAGGATGAACGGGCCGGTCCCCACGCCACCCTGCGCGAACGTCCCCGGTTCGTACGTCCGCGGCAGGATCACGGCGCTGTAGGTGTAGTTCGAGACGAGGTACGGGAAGTCGGCGTACGGCCGGTCGAGGTGGAACCGGACCAGGTGCTCGCCCGCCTTCTCGACGCCGCTCGGCGAGAGAACTCCGCCGAAGGCCGACAGAGCCGACGAGCCGCGTTTCGGGTCGGCGATCACCTGGAACGTGGCGACGACGTCGTCCGCGGTCAAGAAAGAGCCGTCGTGGAAGCGGACGCCGCGCCGAAGGTCGAACGTCCACTCCTGCGTCGTCGTGCCGGGGCTCCACCTCGTCGCGAGAGCCGGCTGAAGCACGTTCCCCTCTCCCGGGCGGACGAGGTACTCGCATGCGAGCTGACCCGTCACGACGCCGCCGGAGTCGATCGCGAACCACGGGTCGGGCTCGCGCCCCGAGACGGGCGTGCCGAGCACGAGCGTTCCGCCGCGGCGCGGGCGCCCCTCGGCGTCCTCGGCGCCTTCCTCGTCCCCTCCGGAACAGGCGGCCGCCAGCAGTTGCACCGTCGACGCCGAGAGCCCCACGACCGCTGCACGGCGAAGCAGTTCCGCCCGCGAGAGCCGACCGGCGGAGGCCTCCTCGGCCAGGTGGAGCGCATAGTCCCTCGCGACGCCCTTCCCGCCGTCGACCGTCGTGTTGGGCCCGTCTAGCCGCACGGAATCTCGGCGTGGATTCGTGTCCCGCGCGAGGGCGGGCTGTCGACGTGGAGGCTGCCGCCCAGCGCCGCGACGCGGTCGGCGAGCCCGCGCAGCCCGGAGCCGCCGTCGGGATCGGCGCCTCCGACGCCGTCGTCCGCGATGGCGGCGACGGCGCGTTGCTCCGTCCGGGCTACCTCCACGGTGACGCGCGAGGCTTGCGCGTACTTTGCGACGTTCGCCAGCGCCTCGGAGACGACGTAGTAGATCGCCGCCTCGACCGACGTCGGCATCCGCGCGGTCGGCGTCGACAGCTTCACCGGCACGGGACTTCTCGCCGCCACCGCCTCCAGTGCCGGGCCGAGCCCGTGGTCGCTCAGGATCGCGGGGTGAATCCCGCGTGCGAGCTCGCGCAGCTCCGCGAGTGCTTCCGTGAGCTCCTCGCGCACCTGCGCCACGATCGGCGCGGCTTCGTCCGGGTCGGCCGAAAGCTTCGCCTCGACGAGCCGGAGCTGCAGCGCCATCGTGACGAGCCGCTGCTGGGCGCCGTCGTGGAGGTTTCGCTCGAGCCGCCTCCGCTCGGCGTCGCCGGCCTCGACGATGCGCGCGCGCGACTCGCGCAGCTCGTCGACGTGGGAACGCAGCTCGGCGTGGAGCCGCTCGTTCTCGAGGGCCAGGCCGGCCGCCGAGGTCACAGCGTCGAGGAGCTCCGGCTCGTCGCGGAGCGACGCATCGTGCACGAGCGCGGCGACCTGGCGCCCGTCCCGCTCTACCCTCGTGATCACCTGGCTGCTTCCCTCCCACGGAAGCTCGAACGGCCGACCTCTCAGGTCGACGAAACCGCGTGTCTCGGAGACCCAGTACGCGATGCGCAACGTGGGATCGCCGAGCGCGCGGGAGAGGGCATCGCGGAGCGCTCCGGGCGTCCGGGCCGTCTCGAGCTCGCGAAGGAGCTCGGCGACGCTCGCCCTCGCCAGCCGGCTGCGGAGGCTGCCGGCGAGGACGGCGAGGGGAACGACGCCGAAGGCGACGAACGCGGCCCAGCCGAGCGCGCGCCCGGCCGCGGCGGAGGAACGGTCGACGACGGCCGCGACGAGCAGGAGGGCGAGGCTCGTGCCACCGGTGAGGAGCACGAGGGCGAGCGTGCGCCTCGTGTGTCGCGTCGCCCAGTACCAGCGCCGCCAGAGGAGCCAGCCGAGCACCGCGCCGACCGCCAGGGCGATTGCGGCCTGAGGGCCGCCGAGCGAGGCACCGAAGGGCTCTGGACGGAGCAGCCCTGCGGTACCGTCCTGGGGCGGAGCGTCTCCACGCGCAGCCATCCAGAGCGGCGCGAACAGCACGAGATCCGCGTACGCAGCTCCGACGAGGAGGCGCTCGCGGCGCGAGGCGAGCCGCCCGTTCGGGAAGGCGACGAGGACGTGCACGAACATGGCCACGGCCCCGTTGACCGCGACGAAGCCGAGCCAGGACCCGAACGACGAACCGACCTCGCCGACCGCCGCGCCGGTCAGCCAGACGAGCCCGAGAGCCGCCATGAGCAGGCCGAGCGGGTTCTCCTCCTCGCGTGCCCAGACCACGAGACCGCTCGCGACGAAGCACCAGCCGATCGCCAACGTCAGCGTGGCGTTCAGCCACGGGTCGGCCACATCGCCGTCGCTGACGACGAGGAGGAAGGCGGCGACGCCGGCGACTGCTCCAAGTGGCCACAGAGTGCGTCGGGCTCTCGCGCCTGCTGCTCGCCGCCGCGCGGCCGGCAGGTCGACCGTCGGAACGCTCGCGCTGGCGAGCGGCATGCTCACGCTGTCGTGGTCCGTTCGTCGAGGAATCGGGCCAGCGCCTCCCCGGTGATGTCTGCCTTCGTGATGAACGCGCGCGCCCGACTCGTCTCGATCAGGCTGCCGAAGTCCCCCGCTCCGCGGCTCGAGGTGAGCACGACGGGCGGCGAGCCTTCGCCTAGCAGGCGCTCGACGACCTGGAACCCGTCGATGTCCGGCAGGTTCACGTCGACGAGGACGAGGTCTGGCTGGAGCTCGGCCGCGGCGGCCACGCCCTCGAGACCGTTCAGCGCCTCGCCCACCACGACGAAGCCTTCGGATTCGAGCAGGAGGCGCACCATTTCCAGGAACGCCGGGTCGTCGTCGACGATCACGATTCGCGGACGCATACACCATCCTCAGCAGATGAGGGACCAGATTGAAAGTAGCCGCGATCCTTTTTTCTCGCAGGAGCCGGCGAGTGTCGGCGAAGTCGACGAATGTCGATTCCGGGATTACTCCGGGCCGGTTGACTCTTCCGCGTCCCTGCGCCGCTCGCGACGGCTGATCTTCGCGCGGATCTCAGTTCGCTCGAGGCACGTATAGGTGGCGGACGGGACTCGAACCCGCGACCACCGGGACCACAACCCGGGGCTCTACCAGCTGAGCTACCGCCACCGCGGCCGGGACAGAATAGCCTTGAACCGGTGCGCGTCCTGTCCTCCCGGCGGTATCCCGGGCCCGCCTGGGATGAGCTTCACGACGTCGCCTACTTCGACTGGCCCCTGGCCGAGCCGACGCCCGGTGCCGAGGCGCTCGTCGTGGTGGGGCGGGCCGTCGGCCCGGGCCTGCTCGACCTGCTCCCGGACCTGAAGCTGGTAGCGAACTACGGCGCCGGCTACGAGCTCGTCGACGTCGAGGCGTGCCGGGAGCGTGGAGTGGTCGTCACGAACACGCCGGGCGCGGTCGACGCGCCGACCGCGGAGCTTGCGTTCGCGCTGCTGCTCGCGGTGCGCAGGCGGATCGTGGAGGGAGACCGGTACGTGCGCGCGGGCCGCTGGGAGAGCGGCTGGGCCGAGGAGGAGCTGATGGGCCAGGACGTGAGCGGCGCGACCCTCGGCATCGTCGGCCTCGGCGGCGTCGGCCGGGCCGTCGCGCGGCGGGCCCGCGCGTTCGACATGCGCGTCCTCTACGCGAAGCGCGACTCGCCTTTCCGCCGCGGACGAGCTCGCGCTCGAGGTCGAGTACCGCGAGCTGGACGACTTGCTGAGGGAGGCCGACGTGGTCACCCTGCACGTCCCGCACACGCCCGGGACGGAGGGCCTGATCGACGAACGGCGGCTGGCGCTCATGCGCGACGGCGCCTGCCTCGTGAACACCGCGCGAGGCGCCGTCGTCGACGAGGCCGCGCTCGTGCGCGAGCTCGTCTCGGGCCGCCTCCGCGCCGGGCTGGACGTCTTCGTCCACGAGCCCCGCGTACCGCAGGAGCTGTTCGAGCTGCCGAACGTCGTCCTGGCGCCTCATCTCGGCACGGCGCTCGCGAGCGCGCGCGAGGCGATGACGCGGGTCCTGGTCGACAACCTCCTCGCCTTCGAGCGCGGCGAAACGCCCCCGAACGTCGTGACCTAGCGCGGATACGCTGTCCGGGGCACGGCCCCGTAGCTCAGTGGATAGAGCGGCAGACTTCGAATCTGCGTGCGGAGGTTCGACTCCTCCCGGGGCCATTCGACATCGGCTCGCCATGCCGAATCGGCGTGGTTGAGCCAAAGCGCTCGTGCCGAAACGTGCGAAGTAGGCCCGGAAATGCGGTCCCGTGCGGTCCCTGGTGCGGTCCTCGAAACTCGGCCTCGGGCCATAGCTGTTCGCCTCCCTGGACAGTCCCCGGTTGAGCAGCCATGACGGGTGCGTTCACCCTCCTGAACGGCGTAGGCTCGGCTCCGATGCCTGCGCGTCCGACCCCGCTCACCTGCGAGGAGTGCGGACGAGAGCAGCCGGACGGCGAGCGCGGCTGGCGCTCGCTCCTGACCGTGCACGCGGAGGGCGATCCAGAGGGGGCCGTGCACTACTGCCGAGACTGCGCCGAGCGAGAGTTCCCGCGGGACGAGCGGCGACTGCCGTGAGTGCCCCGTTCCTGCACAACCCTCGATCGGACAAGGTGCACCGCCCCGGGTGCCGCTACGAGGGACGCGCAACCCTCAAGCCGCTCGCGATCGAGGCGACAACGACATTCGAGGCTTACGAGAAGATCGTCGCCCTTGGACTCAAGCCGTGTGGATACTGCTTCCGGCCGCACGAAACGCTGGACCCCGGCAGGCGTTACGTCTTCCGCGACCTCCGCAGTAACGAGTACGAGGAGATGGACGAGCCGTTCGAAATCGTGGACACCGAGACGAACGAGGTCGTCCGGGCGTTCTACTCGTGGTCGCAGGCAAGGGCCATGGAGCGGACGTGGAACGACGCCGTGGAGAGCGACCCAACGATGACGCCCCGTCGCCTCGAAGCCATGCGCCGCCTACGCGAGGCCAGCGCGGCCCACAGGTGGGCGGTCCAGTCTGCGGTGCCTGCTGCGGAGCGGAACTGGGGGGACGCGATCCGCGAGATGCACGCGGCGGGGTTCTCGCCGGACGAGATCGCGGCCATGACCGGCCTCACCGATGCCGAGGTCACAGCGCTCCTCGGACCGGATTAGCTCATCGAGTGGGGCCGCGCCGGTCGGGCGGAGGGCGATCCCCCGCGCCCGTGCCGCTTGCCGTGGCAGTCGGAGCAAGGCGAGCGCAGGTTCCCCGGCTGGCCGTCTTAGAAGGACAGCCAACCGCGTCGAGTGCGGACCACGAAGATCGTCCAGGTCTCGCAGCACAACACCGAGTGCGACTCACCGAACACAACGGCCCACGCGGCCGACGTGGCATCTGTTTCACGCCCACAGCGGCGTACGGCCTCGTTATGGAAGCGCGACACCCCCGGCCAGAGCCGCGTACCTACTCTCACAACGCCGAAGAGATCTCGCTCCATCAACTCGGTCGTCCGTCGATACCGCCGCCCCTGCACCTCGATCACGGGATCGGCTTTTATGGCCGCACGGATCGCGGCACGGATCGCTTGCTGCGCCGTCGGGCGACCTGCCGGGCGGGCAAAGCATGCGGGTCGAGGCGGGTTCGCGGCCTGCTCGGACTCACCACTTGCCCCGGTTATCGCGGCGGCGAAGGCGAGGCACGCGAGGCCCGCGAGGGCGCCGATGATCGACAGACGCATCGGCGGATTATCCGTTCAACGAGCGGCGGCGCTGAGGCGAGGAGCGCCCGTGCCGCGCGGCGTGGCAGTCGGCGCAAAGCGAGCGCAGGTTCCCCGGCTCGTCTCGCCCGCCTAGCTCGCGCGCGAGGACGTGATCGACCTCGACCGCGAGCGCTCCGCACGGGCAGCGGAAGTGATCACGCCGGAGCACCGCGAGGCGCAGCCTCCGCCACGCCCGCGTCGATCCGGATCGGGCCGGGTGCTCGCGGCAAGGCTCGGGGTTCGGGCAACCCGGCACCGAGCAGACGGTCGCGGCTCGTCGTCCCATCGGTCGGACGGTAGACGCGTCGGCGCGGCGCGTCAGTGTCCGACGCCAGCGGAGAAGGTCCCGAAGAGCAACAACAGGCACGCGCCGGCCGTCAGCGGAAGGACTGCCGATCTAAGGCGACCACTGTTCGAGGCCGCCGCCCAAACCAACCCCACAATGCTTACGGCTGTTGCAGCCACTCCAACGATGACCATTACCCATGCTCCGGACTGGCGGCTGTGCTCCCACACCGTCGTGCCATCTCCGTAGTAGTCGTCCTCCATGGACAGACCGAGAATCGCCCACACCAAGCCTCCGAGGACGACAGCGGCGAGCGCGATCAAAGCTCGACGGCTTTCGAGCAGACGCCGTGGGCGAGCGAAGCCGACGACCACAACGCCAAGGAGAACCACTACGCCAAGGAGGCCAACGAACGGTGCCATGTCCGCATAGTGCCGAGCGCCACGAGGGGGGCAGCCGTAAAGCGCCTCGGAGACCTGGACAGGCTGCGGGCAGGGCTGAGCGTTCGCGCACCCCGGGCACCGAGCAGACGGTGAGCGCACGTCGCGCCATTCGGTCTGACGGTAGACGGCTGCATGCTCTACGAGGGCGACCCGCCCGCGTTAGCCTCCGGCGTGATGCGCATGCCGAGCGTGATCATGATTAGTTCGCTGGCGGTGGCGATCGCTGGATGCGCCGGGGCTACGCAGTGGGCCGGACTCACAAAGGCGCAAGCCATCGACGCTGCCAAGGAGGAGGCGATCCGGTCGGACTATCGCGGGGACGCCAGCCGGTTCAGCCGAAACCTCTGGGACATCGACACGCGAAGGTCCACCTTCGACGGGCGCAAGGTCTGGCTGGTGAAGTTCTACGACGGCCAAGCCCTGAAGGCGGCATGCGCGTACGCCTGGAAACGACAGGCGGCGCGCACACGACACGTTCGCTGCGCTGCAACGGCACTCGGAGCAGGTCAGCCGGAGAGGTAGGGGTAGGACCTCGCGGGTCGCTTCGAGGGCTGGACAGCAGAGCGGTCTCTGGGAGAAAAAGTCGGCGCGTGCGCTCCGTGGACAAAATGGGCCGGTGGCGGGCAGGCCGTCGAAGCTCACGGAGGAGCGGGCAGACGACCTCGCGGTTCTGCTCGCCGCTGGCGTGCCGGTCGAGGTCGCGGCGAGGTCGGTCAACGTCTCCCGCCGCACGCTCGACCGCTGGCTTCGGCAGGACGGCTTCCGCGAGCGCGTCCGGCAGGCGCGAGTGGCTGCGCCGGAGGGCGCGTCCGTGCCCCCTGAGGCTCGCGCCGTAGCGCTGCTCCTCCGAGCGACCGATTGGCGGGCGTCGGCGTGGTGGCTCGAACGCAGGCACCCCGAGCGCTGGGCGCTGCGGTGAAGGTTCCCGTGTACGCCATAGTTCCGGGCGGTGATCGTTGTTCGCGCCCTGTCGGTCTTAGTCTTGGCGCTCGCGGTCGTCGGGTGTGGTGGCGAGCAGGAGCCGGGATCTCTAGACGTGGACTTTCGGACCGTCGGTGAGGTCCAGTGGTCGATGCCAGTCCAGTTCACCGCCTTCAACGGAGCCGGAGAGCCAGCGTTGGACCTCCTGCTCGGCCACCACGGCTTACCGACTAGGTTCGAGATTCCCGCCGGGTCGTACAGGCTCACCGTTGGCGGGACCGGGTGCCCACGCAATGCCACGGTTCGCGCTGGTCGAACCACGCACGTTGTCGTGACCTTGCGCGGGGACGACTGCTCGATTCGTCTGCCCAAACCCTCCTAGGCCGAGAAGGCTCGCCCCGCAGAGCTGAGCGATCATCGATCGGGAGGCAGCGCGGTGGGTGGCAGTTCCGGCGGAGCTGCGGGATTACTAGAGTGGCCCGGTGGCCGACCACGTGATCAGGGCGCTCACGCCCGACACCTGGCCCGACTTCGCGGCCATCTGGGAGCGCAAGTCAGGCCTGTTCAGCGGGTGCTGGTGCTGCAAGTTCCACCCGGACGCCGAGCGGCCCGGGGAGAGCAACAGGGACTTCAAGGAGCGGATGGTCGCCGAGGGTGTCGCGCACGCCGCGTTGGTGTACGTCGACGGGCTCGCCGTCGCCTGGGCGGAGTACGGCACCCCCGAGGAGCTTCCCGACATCCACCACCGCAAGCAGTACGACGCGGAGACCGTGACGCCCCCGGACTACCGGATCACCTGCATCTACGTAGACCAGAAACAGCGCAAGGCCGGCCTGGGCCTCGCCGCCCTGCGCGGGGCGGTCGACCTGATCGCGAGGGCGGGCGGAGGCGTGGTCGAGGGCTACCCGCAGGACACCCCCGAACGCACGAAGATGAACCCGTCGTTCCTCTACAACCTCACCCGGCACTCCTACGAGGAGGCCGACTTCACCTACGTGCGCCCCAAGGGCCTGAACCACTGCGTGATGACGAAGGTCGTCGAGCCCGCCTGAGCGCAGGCCGTCGCCACGCCTGTTGCCACTTTCGTTGCCACTCTGCCCGCCTCTCCGTCACCGCCGACACGTACGCGCACGTCCTGACCGACGAGCGCGAGATCGACTACCCAGCGCTCCTCGCGCTGGGCTAAGCCGCCGTCCGCCGAAGCTGTCGAGAGCGTCCTCTCGACAGCACGGTTCGCGCGTGCTGAACGTGCCGTCCGGTGCTGTCCCCGGTGCTGTCCCCGAGGCCGAAAAAGGGCCGATTAGCAGGCTGCTTGGAGTCCTCCCGGGGCCACTGCGACCTGCTCTACCGCTCACGGGCCTGCACGAGCTCGAGCGGGTTGCCGAGCGGGTCCATCACCCAGCCCACGCGGAGCCGGCCCTCCTGGAAGTCGTGCGGCTCGCGCATCGCCGTGGCTCCCGCGGCGAGTGCCTGAGCGTACGCCACGTCCACGTCCTCGCACCAGAGCACGATCTCCATCGCCCCGCCCTCCTGCGACACCTCCAGGCCGTGCTCGTCGCGGGAGGCCCGCACCGAGGCGATACCGATCGTCAGCCCACCGTTCCTGAGCTCGACGTGCAGCGGCTCACCCGCCGGGGCGTACCGGTAGGTCTCCTCGAAACCCAACGCAGCGTAGAAGGCCACGCCCGGTTCGACCTCATCGGCATACAGGTTGACTTGGAAGCCGGTGAACATCGCGGTGACTGTACTGATGCGACCACGAGCACGGCCCTGGTGATCGAGCACGCCTACGGAGAGCGAAGGCGGGGCATGATCGCCTCGTGCGCTCTTCTGCCCACCGACGATCGACGCACCTGACTTCGATTCCTCTCGAAACACTCGTAAGCGTTCTCGCGCTTGCAATCGCGTTCGCCGTCGCGAGCGCCGCCGCGGCCGCGATCGGGGCTCCGCTGCGCGTCACGCTGGACGGCGTCGCGGGCGCGCAGCCCGGGTTGAGCGCAGCAGCCCTTTCCGAGCGTTGGGGGACGCGGCTGCGCCCGACCTACGAGGTGCGGCCGGATTGCGGTCAGGCCTTCCTCGGCCGATCCGGCCTGGAGGGATACGCCCTCTTCATGCCGCGTGACCGTTTCGGAGCGCTCTTCCTCCGCCGCGGAGCGGTCACCGGGAAGGGGATCCGGATCGGGTCGACGCTGGCGCAGCTGCGGGCCGCCCACTCCACGCTCCGCTCGCGACCCGACCGCTACGTCCACGGCGGGCGCCAGTACTTCCTGCGCCGCGCGCGGGCACCGCACTGGGAGCTTCGCTTCGACGTGAGCCCGGGCAAGCGCGTCACGCAGATCGTCTTCGGTACGAGGGGCGCGGTTCTCCTGGACGAAGGCTGCGCCTAGGAGCTCTCACTCGTCGCCGCTCTCTTGTCCATGTCCGGGCTCCTGCCGATACTGAACCAATGGAATCGGTGGACTGGGAGTCGTTCGACCTCGAGGGCCTCGCCGCGGCCGTCCGCGCCCAAGGCGGTGGCCCCGACGCCGAGCGGATGATCTGGGCCTTCGAGGAGGGCCTCCGCGTCGCCCGCCTGGACCCGGAGCTGCTGTCGTACCTGCTGGCGGCCGTGACCTGCCTGGTCGCCCGCCTCGAGGGCTGCTCGCCGCGCGACGTGCTGGAGACCTTCTTCCGCCGCTCGATTCCGGACGACGAGTGGCGTGCCCGCTACCTCCCGCTCTTCTCCTAGAGAAGAGGGCCGGGCGAATGCCCGGCCCTCAGCTACCGCAGCGGCCTCGGCGTTACGCGCCGCGGCCGTAGTACCCGCCGAGCTCCGAGCGATACGCCTCGTCGGTGTACCGGTCCTCGTCGAACTCGGGCGCGTTCTTGATCTCGTCCTTCGTCAGGCTGACGAAGATCGTCTCGCTGTCGGCGTCGATGCGGTCGATCACTCCGGCCGGCAGCATCACTTTCTTGCCGAAGATCCACGGGCCGGTGTCGACGACGATGAAGCTCCCGCCGATCTCGTTGGTGGCCTCGTCGACCTTGCCGATGCCGCCGTCGGTCGCCTCGACCGAATAGCCGGTGAGGTCGGTCGTGCCCCACGTCTGCTCACGGTATGTCCAGATGTCTGTCGTAGCCATCCGATCCCCCTTTGATAGTTGGACGAACCCCTCGGCTACCCGAACGTTCCCGGGTGAAACGCCGGAACCGTCGACGCCCTTAGGAAGCCGCCTTCTCGGCGCGAGCTTGCCGAGAAACGCCTAGCCCGCAGCGGCGAATATCCTGTGCGTTCGCGGGCGTGGCGGAACTGGCAGACGCGGCGGGTTTAGGTCCCGTTGGGCCACTGGCCCTTGGAGGTTCGAGTCCTCTCGCCCGCACCTCAGCCGCTCGAGACCGAGCCTTACTGAACGCCGATACGAGCGGAGCCGGTGAGCCCTCACGTCGTCGCCGTGGCCGTTGGCGCCCGGGAGCACGAGCTCGAAGCACGCTCCCGTCGGGGACGCCGGCTCGTAGACCAGCTCGCCGCTGTGGGCGTTCGCGTACGAGCGCGCGATCGCCAGGCCGAGGCCGGTGCCCACGCCGCGCTCGTGCGCGATGCGTGCTGCGCGTGAAGCGCTCGAACAGGTCGGGCACGAACTCGGGCGGCACCCCGGGGCCGCGGTCCTCGACCGCGAGGCGGAAGTGGCGGTCGCGCTGCTCGGCCCGGACGATCACGGGCGGCTCGCCGTAGCGCAGCGCGTTCGCGACGAGATTGCCGAGGATGCGGTCGAAGGCGGCGGGGTCGACGCTGGCCTCCAGATCCTCGGGTACCTCGACCTGCACGTCGCGGGCGCGCTCGCCGGCCGTCGAGCGGACGAGCTCCTCGACGCGCTCCCGCACCTGGAGCAGCTGCGGGTCGATCGAGATCGCCTCGGCGTCGAGCCGTGACAGGTCGAGCAGCTGCTCGACGAGCACGCCGAGCCGGCGGCCCTGGTCGCGCAGCGTCTCGCGGAGCACGCTCCGCTGGCTGGGTTCCAACAGGTCGCCTCGCGAGTGGAGGGTTTGGATCACGCCGTTGATGCTCGTGACGGGCGTGCGCAGCTCGTGGGCGGCGAGTGCAATGAAGTTCGACTTCAGCTCGTCCGCGCGCTCGAGCGCCAGCCGTGCCTCCCGCTCCTGCGCATAGAGGCGGGAGCGGTCGAGGGCGAGGCCCGTCAGCGCGCCGAGGGTGCGGAGCAGCCGCAGCTCCTCGCCGCCGAAGTAGGGGGAGTAGCGGCTCGTCCAGACGACCAGGCTGCCGAAGGCCACGTCGACGTCGACGATCTCCTCGGCGTCCTCGTCGCGGAGCTCGAGCATCTCCTCGGACGCCCCGTGCGCGCCGATCAGGCGACCCTCCGGGTCGAGCAGCGCGATGCGCCCGGGCGCCCACGATCGCAGCCATCGGCTGCGCCACCTGGGCGGCGACCTCCTCCTCGGTGGCCGCGCCCATCAGGCCGGAGATCGCCGCCTGCAGCCGTTGGTTCTCGGGGCGTCGCCAGGCCAGCCGGAGCAGGGGCGGAGGCGCCACGCCGACGAGGAACCCGAGCGCGCTGAGCGTGGCGAGCAGCGTGACGGCGAGCGAGAGCGCAGAGCCGCTCTCGCCGCCCGCGCCGGCCAGGACGACCGCGGCAGTGATCGTTACCGCGGCCGCGGCCAGGAGCTGGAGCCGGCGGCGGGCGACGCTGGGGGCAGCGCGAGCCCCACGCCAGAGTCGGACGGCGACGACGACGGCGAGGATCGTCCAGTGCAGCAGGAAGGCGATGACGAAGGCCGTGAAGCCGGCCGAGCGCGGCTCGCCATCGGCCGGGATCTCGGGGAGCGCGTACGTCCAGGCGAGAACGACGATCGTCATCAGCCCGAGCCCCTGCTCCAAGCGGCGCGGCGGTGGCTCGAAGGCGGTGCTGAAGCGATAGAGCAGGTAGGGGAAGAGGACGAGCGCGGCGATCAGCGTCCGTTGGAGGAATGTCTCCAGCGGCGCGTCGGGCGTCTCGTCGACCAGTGGGGCCAGGTCGACGACGAGCGCGAGCGTCCCGAACGTGAGTGCGGCCCAGAGCCCGGCTCTCCCGCGGCCCAGTCGCCACTGCCGTAGCGCGACCAGCGCCACCACGGTGAACAGCACCAGGTTGACGTAGCCGCCGTACTCAACAACCCGCTGCAAAGGGGCTCCTTGTCGTCTGTCTGTGCCGCACTGTACGCGCTGCCCGTATTCGAGTCCGACGCCTCGTTTCCCGAGAGGCGTGCGGGCACTCCACCCGTTCGAGGAAACCCGTGGCCCGAAAGGGTTCTGGTTGAATGGTCTGGGTGCAGACGCAGGTCGAGGAGCTGGGCGGAGACCGCGTTCGCCTCACCGTCGAGGTACCGAGCGCGGACGTCAAGCACGCCGTCGAGCATGCGGCGTCGGACCTGGCCGGAAGCCTCAAGATTCCCGGGTTCCGCAAGGGCAAGGTGCCGATGCCGGTGCTGATCTCCCGGGTCGGCAAGGAGCGCCTGATGAGCGAGGCCGTGGACAGCCACATCGGCGGCTGGTTCTGGAACGCGGCCGCCGACTCGCGCATCCGGCCGGTGACGCAGCCGAGCTACGACTACGACCTGCCGAGCTCGAGCGAGGCCCCGTTCGCTTTCACCGCCGAGGTCGGCGTGCAGCCGAAGGCCGTCCCGGCCGACTGGACGCAGCTCGAGGTGCCTGCTCCCGAGCCGGACGTTCCGGAGGAGCTGGTCGAGCACGAGCTCGAGGCGCTGCGCAGCTCCGTCGCGGAGCTCGTGCCGGTCGAGGGCCGCGGCGCCCAGGAGGGCGACGCGCTCGTGATCGACGTCGACGGGAGTGAGGGCGAGGCCCAGCGCGACCTCGTCGTCACGCTCGGCGCCGGTCGGCTACTGCCCGAGCTGGAGGCCGGACTCGGCGGCATGAGCATGGGCGACACCAGGGCGATCGAGTACGGCAGCGACGGCGAGCGCCGCACCGTCGACGTGACGGTGAAAGAGATCAAGGAGCCCGTGCTGCCTCCGCTCGACGACGAGCTCGCCAAGGCCGCCAGCGAGTTCGCCACGCTCGAGGAGCTGAGCGGCGACATCGAGGGCCGCCTGCGCGAGCAGATCGAGGAGGAGCTCGAGGGCGAGTTTCGCGGCGCCGCCGTCGACGCGCTCGTCGAGGCCTCGGGCATCGAGGTCTCCGACGCGCTGGTCGAGAGCCGCGCCGGCAACCTGATCCGCGCCTTCGTCGACGGGCTCGAGCGCCGGGGGATCTCGGTCGAGACCTACCTCGCCCTGACGGGGGAGACCGCCGAGCAGATCCAGGAGCGCATGCTCGCCGACGCGCGGCGCTCGCTGGCGCGCGAGCTCGTGCTCGAGGCCGTGGCCGAGCAGCTCGGGATCGAGGTCTCGGACGACGAGCTGCGCGCATTCATCCGCGAGCAGGCGGAGCTCACGGACGAGGAGGATCCCGACGAGCTGATCGAGCAGCTCTGGCACAGCGGGCGCCACGAGACCCTGCGCACGGACCTGCGCCTGCGCGCCGCGCTCGACCGGGTGGCCGCCGAGGTGAAGCGGATTCCCGTCGAGCTCGCACAGGCGCGAGAGAAGCTGTGGACGCCCGGGCAGGAGAAGCCCGAAGGCGCTCCGAAATTGTGGACCCCCGGCGAGAAGGAGCCTGCATGAGACAGCCGTATGAGCCCCGAATGAGCCCGATGATCCCGATGGTGATCGAGCAGACCTCGCGCGGGGAGCGAGCGTTCGACATCTACTCGCGCCTGCTCAACGAGCGGATCATCTTCCTCGGCACGCCCATCGACGACCAGATCGCGAACTTGATCGTCGCCCAGCTGCTCCACCTGGAGTCCGAGGACCCGGACAAGGACATCTTCCTCTACATCAACTCGCCGGGCGGTTCGGTGTACCACGGGCTCGCGATCTACGACACGATGCAGTTCATCAAGCCGGACGTGCAGACGATCTGCGTCGGAATCGCGATGAGCATGGGTGCGCTCCTGCTCGGCGGCGGCGCGAAAGGAAAGCGGATGGCCCTGCCGAACGCCAAGATCCTGATCCACCAGGTGTGGGGCGGCTTCCAGGGGCAGGCCACCGACATCGAGATTCACGCGCGTGAGACGATCGCCCTGAAGCGCCGGCTCGAGGAGATCATGTCCAAGCACACCGGTACGGATCTGGAGAAGGTCTCGAAGGACATGGAGCGGGACTACTTCATGACCGCCGAGGAGGCCAAGGAGTACGGGATCATCGACAGCGTGATCGAGCATAGAAAGACGCGCCAGGATTAGTGCCACATCCAGCAACACACGCCGGTCTCCGTCCGCGATCACGCGGCGCCAGGAACCACCCTCGCCCTTGCAAAGGCTGCAGAGAGCCTTTGACGGCGGGCGAGTGCGGCCCCTGGCTTGGTGCTCGCGACCGAGAAACGCGGCAGTGTCACTGGACGCGGCACTAGTCGGCGCTGAAAACGGGGTAAAAGGAGAGAAGTGGCGAGGGCAAGCGACGGCAACGAGCAGCTGCTCTGCAGCTTCTGTGGGAAATCCCAACGGCAGGTCAAGAAGCTGATCGCCGGTCCCGGGGTCTACATCTGCGACGAGTGCATCGATCTCTGCAACGAGATCATCGACGAGGAGCTGACCGCTCCCGCGCAGCTCGACCTCGACAATCTCCCGCGCCCCAAGGACATCTACGACGTCCTGAACGACTACGTCGTCTCCCAGGAGGAGGCCAAGCGCACGCTGTCGGTGGCGGTCTACAACCACTACAAGCGCGTCCAGATGGGCCTCGACGACGGCGATGTCGAGCTGCAGAAGTCGAACATCCTCCTGCTCGGGCCGACGGGCTGCGGGAAGACGCTCCTGGCGCAGACGCTCGCGCGGATCCTCAACGTGCCCTTCGCGATCGCCGACGCCACTGCTCTCACCGAGGCCGGCTACGTCGGCGAGGACGTCGAGAACATCCTGCTCAAGCTGATCCAGGCGGCCGACTTCGACATCAAGAAGGCCGAGACCGGAATCATCTACATCGACGAGGTCGACAAGATCGCGCGCAAGGCGGACAACCCGTCGATCACGCGCGACGTGTCGGGCGAGGGCGTCCAGCAGGCGCTCTTGAAGATTCTCGAGGGCACCGTCGCCTCGGTGCCCCCGCAGGGCGGCCGCAAGCACCCGCACCAGGAGTTCCTCTCCATCGACACGACGAACATCCTCTTCATCTGCGGCGGCGCGTTCGCCGGGCTGGAGAAGATCATCGGCAAGCGGATCGGCAAGAACGCGGTCGGATTCGGCGCCGACGTGCACTCGCGGCACTCGTCCGCGAGCTCCGAGCTGCTCTCGGACGTCATGCCCGAGGATCTCCTGTCGTACGGCCTGATCCCAGAGTTCATCGGTCGACTGCCGGTGATCTCCGCGGTGCACCAGCTCCAGCGCGAGGATCTCGTCCAGATCCTCGTCGAGCCGAAAAATGCGCTCGTCAAGCAGTACCAGCGCTTCTTCAACTACGACACGATCGAGCTCGTCTTCACCGATGACGCGCTCTGGGAGATCGCCGACAAGGCGCTCGAGCGCGAGACCGGGGCCCGCGGCCTGCGCTCGATCATCGAGCACGCGCTGCTCGACGTGATGTTCGAGCTGCCCTCGCGCCGCGACGTCTCCAAGTGCGTGATCACGAAGGAGACGATCGCCAACGACCTGCGCCCGACGCTCGTCACGAGCGCCGGCGCCGAGGTCGGCGACGAGCACGAAGCACCCGCCGAGAAATCGGCATAATCCGGGCATAGTCGCTGCCTGACCTGATCTGCGGGCCTCCGCGGCCCGGCGAATTCGACCGGAGGGTCGGCGGCCTCCTCCTGACTAGGATCGGCTGATGGAGACCCGCTACAACCCGCAGGGCGTCGAGGAGCGCTGGCAGCAGACCTGGGAGGCGGAGGGGCTCTACGCGGCGGACCCGGACGACGACCGGCCCACCTACGTCGACGCGCACCCGCCGCCCAACGTGACGGGTGATCTGCACATCGGCCACGCGATGGGGCTGACGCTCGCCGACTCGCTCATCCGCTGGAAGCGGATGCAGGGCTACAACTGCCTCTTCCAGCCGGGCTACGACCATGCGGGCATCTCCACCCAGGCGGTGGTCGAGAAAGCGCTCGAGCGCGAGGGCAAGACGCGGCAGGAGATCGGTCGGGAGGCGTTCGTGGAGCTCGTCTGGGACTGGCTTCGCCGCTACGGCCAGACGATCATGACCCAGTTCCGGCGGGTGGGCGCGTCCATGGATTACCGCCGCGAGCGGATGACCATGGACCCCGAGTACCAGCGCGCGGTGATGCGCCACTTCGTCCACCTGTGGGAGCGCGGCTGGCTCTACCGCGACAACCGGATCGTGAACTGGTGCCCGTTCCACGCCTCGTCGCTCTCCGACCTCGAGCTCGACCGCGTGGAGGCCGACGACGAGCTGGTCTACGTCCGCTACCCGTTCGCCGACGGCGAGGGACACCTGACGATCGCGACCGTTCGGCCGGCGACGATCCTCGCGGACGTGGCCGTGGCCGTGCACCCCGAGGACGAGCGCTACCGCGACATCGTCGGACGCGAGGTGCTCGTGCCGTACGTCGAGCGACGGGTGCCTGTGATCGCCGACGAGCGCGTGGAGCCCGACTTCGGCACCGGCGCGCTCAAGGTGACGCCCGGCCACGATCCGACCGACTTCGAGATCGGGCGAGCGCACGAGCTGCCCGAGCCGATGGTGATCGGCCCGGACGGTCTGATGAGCGCGGACGCTGGCGACCTGGCCGGCCTGACACAGGAGGTTGCCGGCGGCCGGATCCTCGCCTGGTGCGAGGAACGGGGTCAGCTGGAGCAGCGGGAGGCCTACCGGCACCAGGTCGCCGTCTGCGACCGCTGCCGCAGCCGCATCGAGCCGCTGATCTCGCTGCAGTGGTGGTGCCGCATGGACGAGCTCAAGAGGCCCGCCCTCGACGCCCTCGGATCCGGGCGGGTGACCTACCACCCGGCATCGCAGCACAGGTTCGCGGTCGACTCGCTCGAGAGCGCGCCGGACTGGAACATCTCGCGCCAGATCTGGTGGGGCCATCAGATCCCGGCCTGGTACTGCCAGGACGACCACATCACGGTGGCCGAAGAGGAGCCTTCCACGTGCGCCGAGTGTGGCTCGACCGAGCTGCAGCGGGACCCGGACGTGCTCGACACGTGGTTCTCCTCGGCCCTCTGGCCGTTCGCCACGCTCGGCTGGCCCGAGGACACGCCGGACCTGCGGCGCTTCTACCCCGGCGACTTCAACATCACCGCGCGGGAGATCATCCGGCTCTGGGAGAACCGCATGATCTTCGCGGGCCTCGAGCTGATGGGCGAGGTGCCGTTCCGCGACGTGATCATCTACTCGACGGTGCTCGCACCCGACGGGCGGCGGATGTCGAAGTCGCTCGGGACCGGCATCGACCCCGACGACACGATCTCGGAGTACGGCGCCGACGCGACGCGCTACGGCCTGATGAAGATGTCGTCGGCCCAGGACGTCCGCTTCTCGATCGGCGCGGTCGAGGAGGGGCGCCGGCTCGCGAACAAGCTCTGGAACGTCGCCAGGCTGATCCTGGCGAACACCGAGGGCGCAACAGCCGCGGTGCGCCCGCGTGAGCGCGTCGAGCGCTGGATCCTCGCGCGCATCGACCAGGAGCGGGCCGCGGTCGAGCAGAACCTGGGCGAGTTCGACTACGCCAAGGTCGCGGACGGGCTCTACCACCTGACCTTCGACGACTTCTGCGACTGGTACGCCGAAGCGATCAAGCCACGGCTCTACGACGGGGACGAGGACGCGCGGGCGACGGCGCTGGCCACGCTCGAGCGGCTGCTGAAGCTGCTGCACCCGGCGATGCCGCACGTGACCGAGGAGATCTGGTCGAACCTCCCCGACCGCGAGTCGCGGCTGATCGTCGCTTCCTGGCCGGAGGCCGACGACAGCTTCGCGGCCGAGGCCGATGCGCTCGAGCGGGTGCAGATCGCGGCCGCCGTCTTCCGCCGGAGCCAGGTGCAGATCCCGCTCGACGAGGACGAGCGGCGCATCTTCGAGGCGGTCGTGCGCCCCGACCGCGTGAAGGCGAACGGCGACGCCGAGGCCGAGATCGCGCGCCTGCACAAGGAGGTCGAGCGCGGTGAGCGCATGCTGGCGAACGACCGCTTCGTCGCGAACGCCCCCGCCGACGTCGTCGACGCCGAGCGCGACAAGCTCGCCCGCTACCGGCGGGAGCTCGACGCCCTCCGAGGCTCTTAGTGGGCAGGCTGATCTACGCCGCGCTCGCGTCCCTCGACGGCTACGTGGCGGACGAGACCGGCCGGTTCGACTGGGCCGTGCCCGACGAGGAGGTCCACACCTTTATCAACGAGCTCCAGCGGCCGGTCCGGACGCACCTCTACGGGCGCCGCATGTACGAGACGATGGTGGCCTGGGAGAGCCCGGAGGCGCTCGGCGACCACCCGCCGTACATCCACGAGTTCGCCGCGATCTGGCAGGCCGCGGACAAGATCGTGTACTCGCGGACGCTGGAGACGGCCGCCAGCGCGAGGACGCGGATCGAGCGCGACTTCGACCTCGACGCGGTCCGGCAGCTGAAGGCGTCGACCGACCACGACCTCAGCGTGAGCGGACCCGAGCTCGCGGCCCATGCGATCCGGGCCGGCCTGGTCGACGAGTACCACCTCTTCGTCGCACCGAGCGTGGTCGGGGGCGGCACGCGCTGGCTGCCCGACGGCGTTCGGCTCTCGCTCGAGCTCCTGGAGGAGCGCCGTTTCGACAACGGGATGGTCTACCTTCGCTACCGCCAAGGCGAGCAGCCGGCATGAGCGACCACACCGCCTGGGTCGCGAGCCTCAGCCCCTGGCCCGAGGAGTTCGGCCTGGGGCGGATCCGGGCACTACTCGAGCATCTTGGCCACCCCGAGCGAACGTTTCGACGTCGGTGCACGTCGTCGGCTCCAAGGGCAAGTCGACCGCTGCCCGGACGATCGCCGAGCTGGCCCGGGCTGCCGGCCGGCAGGCGGGCGCGTACACCTCGCCGCACGTGAGCGGCTGGGCGGAGCGGATCTGGGTCGACGGTGCCGAGGCCGACTTCGAGCGGGCGGTCGGCCGGGTTCGGCCGGCGGCGGAGGAGGTCGGGGCGACCCAGTTCGAGGCGTTGACCGCGGCGGCCTTCGCCGAGTTCGCGGAGCAGGGGGTCGAGGTCGCCGCGGTCGAGGCCGGGCTCGGCGGCCGGCTCGATGCCACGAACGTCGTCGACGCGCCGGTCGTCCTGCTCACGAACGTGACCTCTGAGCACGCCGACGTGCTCGGCGACACGCCCGACGCGATCGCACGCGAGAAGCTCGCGGTCGCGCACGCGGCCCGCGTCGTCGTCCTGCCCGACGAGCGCTTCGCGAGCCTCGTCCCGAGCGGCGAGATCAGGATCGGCGGCGCGCGCGAAGCCGCCGAGGCCTACCTCGGCGAGCCGGTCGCGGCCGACCCCGAGGTTCGCCTTCCCGGGCGCTTCGAGCGCCGCAACGGCCTCGTCCTGGACGGGGCGCACACGCCCGAGGCGGCCGACTGGCTGCTCGCCAGGCTGCCCGCGGGCGAGCACGTCCTGTGCGTCTCGATCCTGCGCGACAAGGACGCCGACGCCATCCTCGAGCGACTTGCGCGCGCGGGAAGCACGCTGATCGCGACGCGAAGCTCCAACGATCGCGCGCTCGACGAGAAGGAACTCGGGCGCCACGCCGAACCGTATTTCCAGCATGTCGAAACCGTCTCTGACCCTCGTCAGGCCCTCGAGCGTGCGCAGGCGCTCGGCCCGAGGGTCCTTGTCACCGGCTCCCTCTATCTTCTTGCCGACCTCCGTTCGTCCGACTAGAAGACGTACCATGGGGAGGCTCGGTGAGAGGCTGAGCGTCTTCGCGTTCGCGGCCGTCGTCCTCGCGGCGATCGTCGGGCTCGCGTTTGCCGCCGGCTACATCGTCGGGCAACTGTTGCTGTAGGAGGTCAGGAAGATGGAAGACGACGGCCTGTTCGGAGGCGTCCGGGACTTCTTCGAGTCCGGGACGTGGTTCGTCGCCCGCAATCTCTCGATCTTCTTCGTGATCGTCTTCTGGGTCGCGACCATCTTCTGGGTTTTCAAGGACGCCCGCCGCCGGATCGAGGATCCCTGGCTGGTGGCGATGGCGACGGTGCTCGGCGCCGTGCCGCCCTTCCTCGGGCCGCTGATCTACATGCTCTTCCGGCCGCCCGAATACCTCGACGACGTCCGGGAGCGCGAGCTCGAGATCCGCGCGATGGAGGAGCGGCTCAACCGGCGCGACCACCAGTGCCCCGTCTGCCGCGCAGAGATCGAGGACACGTTCCTGGTCTGCCCGGTCTGCACGACCAAGCTGCGCCAGGCGTGCGCGTCCTGCAAGGCGCCCCTCGAGACGCTCTGGCAGGTCTGCCCGTACTGCGAGACGCCGGTGGACACGCCGACGACGATCGCGTTCCCGCCGCCGCTGCAGTCGCCGCCGCGGTCGAGCACCGGGTCGTCGTAGCGCTAAGCTCCCCGGCCGGATGGCCGCGGAGCGCACACTGGTCCTGCTGAAGCCCGACGCGATGCGGCGCGGCCTCGCCGGCGAGATCCTGCGCCGCTTCGAGGCGCGCGGGCTCGAGATCCGCGCCGCCAGGCTCGTCTCCGTCGACCGCGAGCTGGCCGGCGAGCACTACGCCGAGCACGCGGAGAAGCCGTTCTTCGGCGAGCTCGTCGACTTCATCACCTCGTCGCCCACCCTCGCGCTCGTCCTCGAGGGCGAGGGCGCGATCGCGGTCGTGCGGACGACCATGGGTGCGACCGACCCGGCCAATTCCGCGCCGGGGACGATCCGCGGCGACCTCGCGCTCTCGATGCCGGACAACCTCGTGCACGGCTCGGACTCGCCCGAGTCGGCCGCGCGCGAGATCGCGCTGTGGTTCGGCGATGAGCTCGCCTGACTCGCAGCGGAACCGCGCGTCCTGGGACGCGGCCTCGGACGAGTACCAGGAGCGACACCGCGAGTTCATCGGCCAGTCGCAGCCGCGCTGGGGGCTGTGGCAGCTCCCGGAGTCGGAGCTCGGGATCCTCGGCGAGGTGGCCGGCAAGGACGTGCTCGAGTACGGCTGCGGCGCCGCGCAGTGGTCGATCCTGCTGGCGCAGGCGGGCGCGCGGCCGGTCGGGCTCGACAACTCGGCCAGGCAGCTCGAGCACGCGCGCGAGCTGATGGCCGCGGCGGGCGTCGACTTCCCGCTCGTGCACGCGAGCGCGGGCGAGGCGCCGTTCGAGGAGGGCTCGTTCGACGTCGTCTTCTGCGACCACGGAGCGATGTCGTTCGCCGATCCCTACGTGACGGTGCCCGAGGTCGCGCGCCTGCTGCGACCGGGAGGCGTGTTCGGCTTCAGCCACATCACGCCGTTCGCGATCGTCTGCTACGACGAAAACCGCGACACGACCGTGCCCGAGCTCGTGCGCGACCTCTTCGGCCTGCACCGGACCGAGTGGTCGGAGCCGAGCGAGCCGGTCGAGTTCAACCTGCCGCAGGGCGCGTGGATCGAGCTCTTCCGCGCCAACGGCCTCGTGATCGAGGACCTCGTCGAGGTGCGGCCGCCCGAAGGCGCGACCTCGACCTACCGGACGGCCGAGGAGACCGAGTGGGCTCGCCGCTGGCCGATGGAGCAGATCTGGAGGCTGCGGAAGCCGTGACCTCGGACTCGATCGAGCGCAACCGCGCCGAGTGGACGACCTGGGCGGCGGACTTCGTGGCCGGCGCGGAGCGCAACTGGGCCACCGATCGCATCTCCTGGGGCATCTGGGACGTGGGCGAGTCCGAGCTGGGAGTGCTTCCGGACGTCGACGGCAAGGACGTCGTCGAGCTCGGCTGCGGTACCGCCTACATCTCCGCCTGGCTCGCCCGCCGCGGTGCGCGCGTGGTCGGCGTCGACCCGACGCCCGCCCAGCTCGAGACCGCGCGGCGCATGCAGGCCGAGCACGGGCTGGAGTTCCCTCTGGTCGAGGCGCCCGCGGAGGAGGTGCCGCTGCCCGACGCCTCCTTCGACCTCGCGGTCTCGGAGTACGGCGCGAGCATCTGGGCCGATCCCTACCTCTGGATCCCCGAGGCGGCGCGGCTGTTGCGGCCCGGCGGCGACCTCGTCTTCCTGGTCAACGCGACGCTGGTGAACCTGACCTCGCCGGACGCGAACGAGCGCCCGGGACGCCGCCTGGTCCGCGACTACTTCGGGCTGCACCGGCTCGAGTGGTCGGACGACCAGTCGGTCAACTTCTACCTCGGCTACGGCGACTGGATCCGCCTCTTCCGGGCCAACGGGCTCGAGATCGAACGGCTCGTCGAGATCCAGGCGCCCGAGGATGCGAAGCAGCACCGCTACGACGTGCTGCCCGACCCGGACTGGGCGCGCCGCTGGCCGTCCGAGGAGATCTGGGTGGCCCGCAAGCGCGTGCAGTGAGCGTCCCGCCCGCGCCGCCGATCCTGCTCGCATCGGTCTCGCCGCAGCGGCGCGCGATCCTGGAGCAGCTGCGGATCCCGTTCGACGTCGTCACGCCTCGCTACGAGGAGCTCGGCGACGACCCCGTCGAGCACGCGGCCGGCAAGGCCCGGTCCGTCGACGGCGGCGAGCGGCCGGTGCTCGGCGTCGACACGGTGGTCGTCTGCGACGGACAGGTGCTCGGCAAGCCCGCCGACGGCACGGAGGCCGGTCGGATGCTCGACCTGCTCTCCGGGCGGACGCACGAGGTCGTCTCCGGGCTCTGCCTGCGCACCCCTAGCTGGGAGGAGCTGGGGCGTGAGGCGACGCGGGTGACCTTCCGAGAGTTGACCCCGCGCGACACCGCTCACTACCTGGCGAGCGAGGAGTGGCGCGAGCGTGCCGGCGCGTATGCGATCCAGGGCCTCGGCGGCGGTCTCGTCGAGCGGATCGAGGGCGACTACCTCAACGTCGTCGGCCTTCCGGCGGCCCTGCTCGTCCGCCTCCTCGTCGAGCACTTCGCGGGCGTCTACGGCTTCGGGTAAATGCTGATTTCCAGGACTTCGCGCTAGAGTGGGTGCCCCCGATGGGCCTGCGCAATTACTTCAACGGCTTCGGCGGCCGCGACATGGCCGTGGACCTGGGTACCGCGAACACGCTCGTCTACGTCCGCGGCCGGGGCATCGTGCTCTCCGAGCCGAGCGTCGTCGCGATCGACGAGCGCAGCGGTGAGGTGCACGCGGTCGGGGTCGAGGCCAAGCGCATGCTCGGCCGCACTCCCGGGACGATCAGCGCCATCCGCCCGCTCAAGGACGGCGTCATCGCCGACTTCGACGTCACCGAGCAGATGCTGCGCCACTTCATCCAGAAGGTGCACCAGCACCGGTTCGCGCATCCTCGCGTGGTCGTCTGCGTTCCGAGCGGAGTCACCGGCGTCGAGAAACGCGCCGTCGAGGAGGCGACCTACTCCGCCGGCGCGCGCGAGGCGCACCTGATCGAGGAGCCGATGGCCGCCGCGATCGGCGCCGGCCTGCCGGTTTCCGAGCCGACCGGGAACATGATCGTCGACGTCGGCGGCGGCACCACCGAGGTGGCCGTGATCTCGCTCGGCGGCATCGTCGTCTCCGCGAGCCTTCGGGTCGGCGGCGACGAGATGGACGAGGCGATCATCAGCCACGTCAAGAAGGAGTACAAGCTCCTGATCGGGCAGCAGACGGCCGAGGAGATCAAGCTCGAGATCGGCTCGGCGTTCGACATGCGCGAGGAGTTCCACGCCGAGGTGCGCGGCCGCGACATGCTCACCGGCCTCCCCAAGACCGTCGTGCTGTCCTCCGAGGAGGTGCGGCACGCGCTCGAGGAGCCGGTCAGCCAGATCATCGACGCGATCCGCTCCACGCTCGACAAGACGCCGCCCGAGCTGGCGGCGGACATCATGGACCGGGGGATCGTGCTCGCCGGCGGCGGCGCCCTCCTCGCGGGCCTGGACGAGCGCCTGCGCCACGAGACGCAGATGCCGTCGCACCTGGCCGAGTCGCCGCTCACCTGCGTCGCAGTCGGTTCGGGTCGGAGCCTGGAGGTGCTCGAGACGATGTCCCGCGCCGCCAAGTCCCGCAGCCGTAACGGCCACCGCCGCTACTAAGCCACAAAGAAAGTCCTCTTGCGTGAACGCTAAGGTGTTTTTCCGTGCCTCGTAACCGCAGCGGTGGGCTGGCGGCACTGAGTTCCTCGGTTCGGCGCGCGACCCCCCGCCCCTATCCGGGCCGCAGCTCGTCCGCGCTCAAGCGCCGCCTGGTGGTGGGCGTGCTCGCGCTCGTGTCGCTGGCCCTGATCACCGGCTACTTCCGCGAGTCGGACGACGGCCCGCTCCACGAGGTCCAGAGCGTCGCCGCGACCGCCATGCATCCGTTCGAGGTCGGCGCGGAACGCGTCGCGCGGCCGTTCCGCGACGCCTACGGCTGGCTCAGCGACCTGTTCAACGCGCGTGAGGAGAACGAGCGCCTGAAGGAGCAGATGGAGCGGCTCACCAACCAGGCGATCCAGAACGCGACCGCGGCCAGCCAGCTCGAGCGCCTCGAGGCGCTGCTCGAGTACCGGCGCTCCGACACCTTCCCCGCCGACTACCGCGCGGTCGGCGCGACGGTCATGGCCGATCCGCCGAGCAGGTTCGAGCAGTTCATCATCGTCTCGGTGGGCTCCAGTGACGGCGTCGTCAAGGACGCGCCCGTCGTCAACGACGAGGGCCTCGTCGGCCGCGTGACCAAGGTGACGCGCGACCAGTCGCGGGTGACGCTGCTCACGGACAAGGAGAGCGCGGTCTCGGCGTTCGACGTGCAGACCGAGGCCTACGGCGTCATCCGCCACGGCGCGGGCTCCGGCGACTCGCTCGTCCTCGACCGCGTGCCCAAGGAGGACCGGGTGCAGCGGGACGACGTCGTCGTCACCTCGGGCCGCCGGTTCGGGCTACTGCCGTCGATCTATCCGCGCAACATCCCGATCGGGATGGTCACGAGCGTCGGTCAGACGGACATCGACGTGCACCAGCAGATCCAGGTCGACCCGTTCGTGGACTTCTCCTCGCTCGACTCCGTGCTCGTGCTGATCCGGAAGATCCCCGGGCCGCAGAAGCCGTGAACCGCCTGCTCGTCGACGCGCTCAAGATCGTCCTCCTGCTGTTCGCCGCGGTGGTCGTGCAGGCGACGATCGTGGGCTCGATCCAGATCCTCGGCGGCACGCCCGACCTCGTGCTCGTGCTCCTGCTCGTGATCGCACTGCTGCGAGGCTCGGTGGTCGGGGCGCTCGGCGGCTTCTGGGCCGGCTTCCTGCTCGACACCGTGTATCTCGGGACGCTCGGCCTCACCTCGCTGCTGCTGACGCTCGGGGGCTACTGGATCGGGCGCTACGGCGAGACCACCGGGCGCGACCGAGCGCATGCGCCGTTCGTGTCGGTCGCCGTGGTCACCGTGCTGTTCGCGATCGGGGACCTCGCGCTGCACTTCCTGCTCGGCGAGTCCGTCCAGGCGCGGGTCGCCCTGGTCGAGGCGCTGCCCGCGACCCTGATGCTCAACCTGCTGCTGACCGTGCCGGTATACGCGCTCGTTCGCCGGCTGCTCGCCCCCGACGCTCGCGAAACTGGGACGCGTAGCGTGGAAGTGCAGATCGTTGGCTAGCCCGACGCGCACCCGGCCGCCCGCCGGCGGGAGCTTCCTGCCGCGGGATCCCCGCGTCGAAGAGCCGTACCGCCTCACGCCCGGGCTTGCGCTGCGGATCGGGATCCTCGGCGCGATCACCCTCGCAGTCTTCGGGATCCTCTTCTTCCGCCTTTGGGCGTTACAGGTGCTCTCGGGGACGCAGTACCTACGGGCCGCGCAGGACAACCAGCTGCGCACGATCCGGATCGAGGCGCCGCGTGGCGCCGTGCTCGACACCAAGGGCCGCGTCCTGGTGAAGAACAAGGCGGCGACGGCGGTCCAGCTCTGGCCGGCCGACCTCCCGGACAATCCCGTCGCGCGCCGGCGCCTGCTCCGCAACCTGACGGGCATCCTGGGCGTCGAATACGGCCCGGTCGCACGGGACGTGCGCAAGCGCGAGGGCGACCCGCTGGCGATCGTGACCGTGAAACAGGCCGCCGACGAGGACGAGGTTCTCTACCTCCTCGAGCACGAGAGCGAGCTGCCCGGGGTTCGCATCGCGGACTCGTACGTCCGCTCCTATCCCTTCCAGTCGCTGGGCGCGCACGTGCTGGGCTACGTCGGCGAGATCTCGCCGGACCAGCTCAAGCGCCTGCGCAAGCAGGGCTACGAGCTCGGGGACAAGATCGGGCAGGGCGGGGTGGAGGCGACCTACGACCGCTACCTGCGCGGCCTGCCCGGGCGCGCGCAGCTGCGCGTCGACTCGGTCGGGCGGCCGCGGAGTGACATGAACCGGATCCGCGAGCCGCAGTCGGGGTATTCGCTCCGGCTCACGATCGACATCGAGTTGCAACAGGCCGCAGAGCGCGCCCTGCGCGAGGCGGTCGAGTATGCGCAGACGCAGGATTGCAAGGGCTGCTGGATGGCGAACGGCGGTGCGGTCGTGGCGATCGACCCGCGCAACGGCGAGATCCGGGCGCTGGCGTCGAACCCGACCTACCAGCCGCGCGTCTACGTCGGCCGGGCGAACCGCGAGCTCGCCCGTCTCGTCAGCCAGAGAGAGGCGGAGGCGGCGAACTTCCCCGCGATCAACCGCGTCACGCAGGGTCTGTACCCGCCCGGCTCGACGTGGAAGCCGCTCACGGCGCTGGCCGCGATGCAGGAGCACACGCTCGCGCCGTACTCCACGGTGCCGTGCACGAGCTCGTACGTGGCCGGCCGCGACCGGCAGGTCTTCCGCAACTGGGACCCCAACGTGAACGCCGCGATGACGCTGCCGACGGCGCTCGGCGCCTCGTGCGACACGTACTTCTACAAGGTGGGCGAGGACTTCTACAACCTCCCGCCCGAGCGCGGCCAGCCGCTCCAGGCCTGGGCGCACCGGCTCGGGTTCGGCAAGCCCACGGGGATCGACATCGGGCCCGAGGAGTCGGGGCTCGTCCCCACGATCGCGTGGAAGCGCGAGCGCTGGGCCGACAACGAGATCGAGAAGCTGTGGAAGCCCGGCGACTCGATCCAGCTGGCAATCGGCCAGAAAGACCTGCTCGTGACGCCGCTCCAGATGGCGGTCTTCTACTCGTTCGTCGCCAACGGCGGCAAGCTGATCAAGCCGCACGTGGCCAGCCGCGTCGAGGAATCGGGCGACGAGAGCGCCCAGCCGATCGTCCGCCGCAGCCTGGCGCCGCCGCCGCCGCGCTCGCTGAACGTCGATCAGGGCGCGCTCGCCGCGATCCGCGACGGCCTCTACAAGGCCACGCACGAGAGCTACGGCACCTCCTCGAGCGTCTTCGGCGCCTTCCCGATCCCGATCGCCGGCAAGACGGGCACCGCGGAGAAGGCGCGCGACCTCGGCGGCTACGTCGACCTCGTCGACCAGTCGTGGTTCTGCGGCTACGGCCCGACCGACCAGCCCGAGCTGGTCGTCTGCGCGATCGTCGAGAACGGCGGCTTCGGCGGCGCGGTGGCGGCTCCCATGACGGCCAAGATCTTCGCCAAGCACTTCGGCATCGACAGCTACGTGGCGTCGGCGGAGGCGGCAGATTGACCGACTACGTCGGCAGAAGCGGCTTCGCCCGCCCGCGCCCGCTCGAGGCAGGGCGCGTCGCCACCTACCTGCGCGGGCTCGACTGGCTGCTGCTCGGCGCCGCGGCCGCGCTCGTCGGGTACGGGCTCTGGGTGATCGCGGGCGTCACGCGCGACGACATCCTCGGCAACGAGCGCTACTTCGTCATGCGCCAGGCGTTCGCGGTCGGCCTCGGCGCCGCCGGCCTCATCGCCGCCTCGCTGATCGACCCGGACCTGTACCGCCGCCACAAGCGCGTCGTCTTCGGCCTGATGATCGCGCTGCTGCTGGTCGTGGTGGCGATCGGCACCGAGGTCCGCGGCTCGCAGCGCTGGCTCGACCTGGGCTTCTACCGCTTCCAGCCTTCGGAGTTCTCGAAGCTGCTGCTCGTCCTCTTCCTGGCCGCGTTCCTCGCCGACCGCGCGAAGCGCATCGGCGAGGTGAGCACCGTCGCGGCCGCCGTGGGCTTCGCGGCCATCCCGACCGTGCTCGTCTTCCTGCAGCCGGACATCGGCACCGCGCTCGTGTACGCGGCCGCGCTCGCGGCGGCGCTCTTCTTCGCCGGCGCGCGCTGGCTGCACCTCGCGGTGCTCGCCGCGATCGGCACCTTCGTCGTGCTGTTCGTGCTCTGGCTCGGGCCGGCGGCGGGCCTGCAGATCCTCAAGCCGTACCAGACGGCCCGCCTGACGGCCTTCGCGAATCCCGAGAACGACCCGGGCGGTGCCGGCTACAACGTCGACCAGTCGATCACCGCCGTCGGCGCCGGCGGCATCCGCGGGCGCGGCGTCGAGGACGCGACCCAGACCAACCTCGACTACCTGCCCGAGCATGCGACCGACTTCGTGTTCGCCTCGCTCGCCGAGCAGCGCGGCTTCGTGGGTGTGTCGATCTTGCTCCTGCTCTACCTGCTGGTGATCTGGCGCGCGATCAAGATCGTGGCCGTGGCGAGGGATGCCTTCTCGGCGATCGTGGCGGGGTCGATCGCGTTCGTGCTCCTGTTCCAGATCTTCGTCAACGTCGGCATGACGATCGGGCTCGCTCCGGTGACCGGGATCCCCTTGCCGTTCGTGAGCTTCGGGGGCTCCGCGATGGTGATGAACCTGACCGCGATCGGCGTTCTCCAGGCGATCTCGGTTCGGCGCAGGTAGCTGGGGGAACCACCACCCGGTTCCCCCAGACCCCCTCCCCACTTCCGCTTCGCGGATAGCACCTACGGTGCCGTCCGGTCCAGGTCCTACCTTGTTGCCATCCCGACCAGGAGGTGGCAGCGGTGGTGAGTGGGAAGCGTGAGGCGTACGAGCTTCTGCTGATCGAGGAAGCCGACGCCTGGTTCGAGTATCTGGCCGCGACGCGGGGTCAGGCCGAGCTGCGCTACGGGCAGATCGAGCCCTGGGCGTGGGCGCGCCTGAGCCAGCGGCTCCGCGTGATCAGGACGAGGCGCACGAAGCTGCGTCCTGCGGCCGCGGCGTAGAACCGGTCGGCCGGATCCCTTGCTAGCCTTGAGGCAGAGGGTCATGTTTACGACTTTCGACAACACCCACTTCGTGCAGCACGTGCTCCTTCCGCCGTCACTGTCGGCTTTCGCACGCGCGCGCGACATCCAGAGAGGATTCTTTTGCTCCGTCTTTTCAGGCGCCGGTCCCGGCGCGACGACCAACCGGCGCCCACCGAGGCTGCCGCACCCGCACCCCCTGAACCCGTAAAGACAACGCCCGCCCGCGAGGGTGGGGAACCTTCCAAGAGTCGCCGTCGCCGCGGCAGCCGCGGCGGTCGAGGCCGGTCCAAGCGGCCCGCCGACGCCAAGGCGGCCGCGACCCAGGAGAAGCCGAAGCCGCAGGAACGGCCGGCTCAGCCCGAGCGCGAGCGCAAGCAGCAGCGCCGCTCGTCGTCACGCCGGCGGGCCCCGGCCAAGCGCCCCTCGCTGCCGCCCGCCAAGCGCGAGCTGCTGATCTCCGTGGACGTCGGCGAACAGCGCGTCGCCGTGCTCGAGGACGATCGGGTCGCCGAGGCCTACCTCGAGCGGCCCGAGCGCCGCTCGATCGCCGGCAACATCTACAAGGGCACGGTCGACAATGTCCTGCCCGGGATGGAGGCCGCGTTCGTCGAGATCGGCCTCGAGAAGAACGGCTTCCTGTACGTCGACGAGATCGTGGGCCCAGAGCTCGAGGGCAAGCGCCACGACCGGCGCATCCAGGACCTGATCAACCGCGGCCAGGAGATCCTCGTCCAGGCGGTCAAGGACCCGATGAAGACGAAGGGCGCCCGCCTGACGACGGACATCTCGCTCCCGGGCCGCTTCGTCGTGTTCGTCCCCAACGGCGAGGGCATCGGCGTCTCGCGACGGCTCGAAGACGACGAGCGCATCCGCCTGCGGGACATCCTCAAGGAGATCGCTCCGGCCAAGGGCGGCGTGATCGTGCGTACGGCCGCCGAAGGCGCGTCCGCCGAGGACGTCGAGCGCGACCTGGTCTTCCTCCAGCGGCTCTGGAAGTCGATCCAGACGAGCGCGAAGGCCGCGAAGGCGCCCGCGCTCGTCTACCAGGAGGCCGAGCTCCCCCTGCGCGTGGTGCGCGACCTGTTCACGGACGACTTCGTGCGTGCCGTCGTCGACCACGACCGCACGCACAAGCGCATCGTCGGCTACCTGAAGAAGACGTCGCCGCACATGGTCGAACGCGTCATCCGCCACCGCGAGAAGCAGCCGCTGTTCGAGGCGTCGGGAGTGGACGAGGAGATCCGCTCGACCCTCTCACGGCGCGTCGACCTGCCCTCCGGCGGCTACCTGATCTTCGACTACGCCGAGGCGTTCACCGTCATCGACGTCAACACGGGCCGCTTCGTCGGCTCCCGCTCGAAGAGCTCCGGCGCGCGGCTCGAGGACACGATCACGAAGAACAACCTCGAGGCAGTCAAGGAGGTCGTGCGCCAGCTGCGGCTGCGCGACATCGGCGGGATCATCGTCATCGACTTCATCGACATGGGCAGCCCGAAGAACCGGGCGACGGTCGAGGAGGCGCTGAAGAACGAGCTCGAGCGCGACCGGACGAAGACGTACGTCGTCGAGATCTCGCCGCTCGGCCTCGTGGAGATGACCCGGCAGAACGTGACCGACGGGCCGCGCGAGATCATGACCCGCAAGTGCCCCACCTGCTCCGGCGACGGCGTCGTGCTCTCGGAGAAGACTGCCGCGATCGACGTCGAGCGGAAGCTGCGCACGCTCGCCTCCGGCTCGAGGACCAAGGCCTTCCGCGTGGAACTGAACGCGCGTGTCGCCGCGCTTCTGGTCGGCCCCGGGGCGGAGCGGCTGACCGCGCTCGAGGAGCGCCTCAAGCGCCGCCTGTTCATCGTGGCCCGCGAGGACGTCCACCTCGACCACGTGGCCGTGCTGGAGCAGGGGACGGTCGAGAAGCTGGCGCCGAAGGCCCCCTTCGCCGAGGACGCCGAGCTGCAGCTCGAGCTTGGCGAGGTCGGCCTCCACGACCCAGGCGCAGGCGTCGGCAAGGTCGACGGTTACGCGATCGAGGTCGCCGGCGCAGCGAAGCTGGTCGGCAAGAAGGTGAAGGCGCGGATCGTGCGCGTGCTCGACGGGACGGCGTACGCCACGCTGCTCCGCCCTGCACCCCCGGCGCCAGACACGCCGATCACTGCCGAGGCCGAGGCCGAGAAGCCGACCCGTGCGCCGCGGCGCAAGAAGGCCGAGGAGGCCCAGCCGGCCGAGGGTGAGGAGGCCCCGCAGGCCGAGCCGGAGGAGGCGGCTGCCGAGGCCGTCGCCGAGGAGGAGGCTCCGGTGGAAGAGCCTGCGACGACGGAAGCGGTGACCGAGGACGGCCAGCCCAAGCCGAAGAAGAAGACACGCCGCGGCTCGCGCGGTGGTCGAGGCCGCAAGCGCAAGCCCGCCGGAGCGGCCGCCCAGGCGAACGGCGATGCCCCCGCCGTCGAGAACGGTCAGAAGCCGGAGGCCGAGCCGCAGGAGGCGCAGCCCGTGGCGACGATCCACGTCCCGGAGCCGGACCTCGGCCAGGCCGAGGCGGAAGGCGAGCCGCCCGCCGAGGGTGGCGAGGAGCAGCCGAAGCCGCGGAAGAAGACGCGGCGAGGGTCGCGCGGAGGGCGCAACAGGCGGCGCAAGCCGGCCGCGTCCGCGGGCGCGAGCGGCCCCGAAGCCCCGCCCCAGGCCGAATCGGCGTAAGGGCCTCGCTCCGCGACGGGAGCCTGAGCCGCCCGCCCCGGAACGAAGCCAGGCTCCGCTACACTCCAGCCTCGCGGGCCCCCGGCCCGCATTTGCACGCCTTATGAGCTACGCGATCATCTCAGTCGGAGGAAAGCAGCACCGCGTCCGCGAGGGCGAGAAGCTGCTCGTCGAGCGCCTCGGCGTGGACGAGGGCAAGACCTTCGAGCCGCCCGTGCTGATGCTCGGCGGCAACGGCGATCCCGACCTCGCCCCGAAGGCGGGGACGGTGACCGTCCGCGTCGTCGGCCACGTGCTCGGCAAGAAGATCCGGATCGGGAAGTACAAGAAGCGCACCGGCTACCGCAAGCACACGGGGCACCGCAGCAAGCTCACGCAGATCGAGGTCGAATCGATCGGAGCGAAGAAGCGCGCGGCGCCGAAGAAGGAGACTGCGGCCGCGGCGGAGGACAAGCCCAAGGCGGCGGCGAAGAAGCCGGCCGCGGCGAAGCCGAAGCCGAAGCCCGCCGCACGCAAGAAGACGGAGGAGGCGAAGGATGGCGCATAAGAAGGGTCTCGGCTCCTCGCGCAACGGGCGCGACTCGAACCCGAAGATGCTCGGGGTGAAGATCTTCGACGGCCAGAGCGTGAAGGCCGGGATGATCATCGTCCGCCAGCGGGGCACGCGGTTCCGGCCCGGCCCGGGCGCGAAGATCGGCCGCGACGACACCATCTTCGCCGTGCGCGACGGGCGCGTCGAGTTCCGGACGAGCGGCGACCGCCGCACCGTCGCGATCACCGACTAGCGCGGGTCACCTACTCGTGTTCACAGACCGCGCCCGCATCGAGGTGCAGGCGGGGCGCGGCGGCGACGGCGGCCTGAGCTTCCGCCGTGAGAAATACGTGCCGAGGGGCGGTCCCGACGGCGGCGACGGCGGCGGTGGCGGCGACGTCGTGCTCGTGGCCGACCCCGACCTGCGGGATCTCTCGTCACTGCGGGGACAGAGCCGGTTCAAGGCCCGGCCCGGCGGCCCTGGGGGCGGCTCCGGAAAGCACGGCGCCGACGGCGAGGACGTCGTCCTGACCGTGCCCGCCGGCACCCAGGTCCTCGACGAGGAGGAGAACCTCGTTGCCGACCTCGCCCGTGCCGGCGCACGGCTGGTGCTCGCTCGTGGAGGCGGAGGCGGGCGCGGCAACCGGCGCTTCGCGACCTCGACCCGCCAGACGCCGAGGTTTGCCGAGGTCGGCCTTCCGGGCGAGTCCGGCACGTACGAGCTGCGGCTCAAGCTGCTCGTCGACGCGGCGCTCGTCGGCTTTCCGAATGCCGGCAAGTCGTCGCTCCTGCGCCGCATCTCGAACGCGAAGCCGAAGGTGGCCGACTACCCGTTCACGACGATCTCGCCCGTGCTCGGGATCGTCGACGCGCCCGACGGCCGCCAGCTGACGGTCGCGGACGTGCCGGGCCTGATCGAGGGCGCCAGTGAGGGCCGCGGGCTCGGCCACGAGTTCCTCGCCCACCTCGAGCGCGCACGGCTGCTCGTCCACGTCCTCGACGCCATCGAGGACGATCCCGACGGGCGCTTCCGCGCGATCGACCACGAGCTGGCGGAGTACGGCGCCGGGCTCGCCGAGCGGCCGCAGATCGTGGCGCTGAACAAAGTCGACGCGACGCCTGCGTCCACGTTCGAGATCGACGATCCGCGCGTTCTGCGCGTCGTGCGCACATCGGCCGTCACCGGTGAGGGGATCGACGCGCTGAAGCTCGCGCTGTTCGAGCTCTGCCCGGAGGCCGAGCCGCCGCCGGCGGACGATGACGGGCTGGCCGACTTCCTCGTCTACCGGCCGAGGCCCGCTCGCCGTAGCTTCCGGATCCTGCGCACCGACAGTGGCTACCGCGTGGCCGGACGGCCGCCCGGCGACGCCGAGCTCGAGGAGGCTCTCCGCGCGGCGGGGGTCAAGCCCGGCGACGAGGTCGAGGTCGGGGGCGAACAGCTGCAGTGAAACGAGTTCCAGTGACAACCGGGATCTTCGGAGGCGCCTTCGACCCACCGCACCTCGGGCACGTCGCGCTCGCACGCGAGGCCAAGCGGCGCTTCGGGCTCGACAAGCTCGTCGTGCTCGTCGCGGCGAACCCCGAGCACAAGGAAGTGACGACCCCCGTCGAGGCGCGCCTTGCGCTGGCCCGCGCCGCGTTCCCCGGCGACGACGTGCGGATCGACGAGTATCCGCGCACGATCGACATGCTGCGCGCGTCCGAGTGGGAGGACCCGCTGCTCCTCGTCGGCGCCGACCAGCTGGCCGGCTTCCGTCGCTGGAAGGAGCCTGACGCCGTCCTCGACCTGGCCCGCGTCGCCGTCGCGACCAGGCCCGGTCAGGGGCTCGACCGCCTCGCTCACGCGCTCGAGCAACTCGACCGGCCCGACCGGATCGAGCTCTTTCCGATCGAGCCTCAGCCGATCGCCTCGAGCGACCTTCGTGCCCGCGTGGCCCGCGGCGAGTCGCTCGACGAGCTCGTGCCGCCGCCGGTCGCCGCCGAGATCGAGCGACTCGGGCTGTACCGCCACGTGTGACGTCCGCCGGACCGGGCTACACTGAGAAGCGATCGAAAAGGACTCTGGACAACCTCTGACCTCCCTCGAGCAAGCCCGTCGCATCGCCGGCCTGGCGCAGGAGAAGCTGGCGCAGGACGTCCTCATCCTCGACATGCGGCCCGTGTGCGCGTACACGGACTTCTTCGTCGTCGCCACCGGCCAGAACCCACGCCAGACCAAGGCGATCTGGGACGAGGTGCACGAGAAGCTGAAGAAGGAGCAACGGCTGATCCCGACGACCGTCGAGGGCGCGACGGAGGCGACGTGGATCCTCGCCGACTACCTCGACGTCGTCCTGCACGTCTTCACGCCCGACGCGCGCCGTTTCTACCGGCTCGAAGAGCTGTGGGGCGACGTGCCCACGCTTGACCTCGAAGCCGCAGCGTCCTAAACGGACACGGCCCAGCCGAAGACCGCGGCTACGGTCGAGAGCGTGCTGCTCACGACCGACCAGAAGGGCGCGATCGCGGAGTTGGCGATCGCGAAGGCGGCGATCGCTCTGGGAGCTGGCGTCTACCGGCCGGTCTCCGAGGGCGGCCGCTACGACCTGATCTTCGACCTCGGGAGTCGGCTCGTGCGCGTGCAATGCAAATGGGCGTGCCGCCGTGGCGAGATTGTCTCCGTCAGGTGTTACTCGGCGCGTCGCACAGCGGCCGGTCTGGTCCAGCAGGGCTACACGGCCGACGAGGTCGACGCCGTGGCGGCTTACTGCTTCGAGCTGGATCGCTGCTTCTTCCTGCCGACGGAGCGGTTCCCGGGACGCACGACCGTCCAGCTTCGCCTGGCGGCTGCTCGAAACAACCAGAAGGTCGGCGTGAATTGGGCTGACGAATTCGACTTCAGCGCTACACTTCGGCCCATCCTGGGGCCATAGCTCAGTTGGGAGAGCGTCTGGCTGGCAGCCAGAAGGTCGCCGGTTCGAGCCCGGCTGGCTCCACCTCCGAGGCCGTCTGAATGGGCGGCCTCGCTGCTGCTAGGGTCGCGCCGCATTGCGCAGGAGACGGCGGGACGAGGAAACGGGGGGCGAGCCGCGGCCGGGCGCGGACCGCGAGGCCTGGCTCCGCAGGCTGGAGGAGGACCTCAACCGGCAGCGGCGCGAGCTCCACGAGCGCGCGCGGGAGCTGCGCGACGAGGCGCGCCGCTCCCAGGTGCACAGGGAGACGCCGGACGTCGAGGCCAAGCGCCGGGCGGCGGAGCTGGATATGCGCGAGCAGCGGATCTCGTACCTCGAGACGGCGCTATCCGCCGGCCAGGCCGAGCTGCAGAAGCGGCTGGGCGAGCTGGACTCGCGCGACGCCGAGCTTGCGACCCGGCTCGGCCGTATCGACGAGCTCGCGTCCGCGCTCGCCGAGCGCGAGGCCGACATCGAGGGCCAGGCCGCGGAGCTGGCCGAACGCCGTGCCCGCCTGGAGGCGTCCGAGGCCGAGGCCGCGGACCGGCGTGCGCAGCTGGAGGCAGCCGCGGCCGAGTCGGACGTCGGCGCGCGCGCACTCGACGAGCGCAGGTCCGAGACGGACGTCCGCGAGCGGGAGCTGACCGGCCGCGCCGAGACCCTGGACGCACGCGAGGCGACGCTGGCGGCGCGCGAGGCCGAGGCGGCCGAGCGCGAATCGCAGGCCGCGGAGCGGGATGCGGCCCTGGCCGGCCGCGAAACGACACTGGACGAGCGCGCCGGGGAGCTCGACGCCCGTGAGGCCGGGGCGGCCGCGCTGGCGGCTCAGCTGGAGGAGCGCGAGTCGCGTCTCGCCGCGGCGGCGGATGCGGTGGTCGAGGACGAGAACGCCGCGGAGGCCGCCCAGCGGGAGGTTGCGCTCGAGGAACGCGAGCGGGCACTGGCCAAGCGCGCGGAGGAACTCGACGGGCGCGAGCGAGAGCTGACCGCTCAGGCTGAGGCCCTGGACGAGCGCGAGCGTGCCGACGGCGAGGCGGCTCGTCGCGAGTCCGACCGCGTCTCCGAGCTGATCGCCGCTCGGAGCGCGGAGCTGGAGCAGCGCGAGGCAGGCCTGAAGGAGCGCGAGCGCGAGGTCGCGGCGAAGCGAGCGCAAGCTACGACGGGCAGCGGAGAGCGCGGTCGCCGCGCTGATCGCCGACGCCGAGCCCGAGGCGGCGGAGCAGGCCGCGGTGGAGGAGCCACAGCCGGAGCTCACGTTCAGCGAAGGCATCCAGGCGCTCGCGCGCCGGCGCAGCGAGAACGGCCCGCGCTAGGCGCTCACCAGCGCTTCGGGTGCCGCTGCTGGCGGGCGAAGGCGCGCCGCTTCTTGCGCTCGTCCGACCGCAGGCGCTTGTCGAGCCTGACCTCCAGCGCGTGGAGCTCGCGCTGCAGCTTCGTGTAGCTCTCCCAGCGCGCACGGTCGAGCAGGCCCTCGGCGAGCGCCTGCCGGATCGCACAGCCGGGCTCGCGCTGGTGTGAGCAGTCCGAGAAGCGGCACTGCGCGGCCAGCTCGGTGATGTCCGCAAAGGCCGTGTCCATGCCCTCGTCGCTCTCCCAGAGCTGCAGCTCGCGCATCCCGGGCGTGTCGATGACGCTCCCGCCTCCGGGCAGGACGAGCAGCTCGCGCCGGATGGTCGTGTGGCGGCCGCGGTCGTCCGACTCGCGAATCTCGGCGGTCGCCTGGAGCTCCTCGCCCGCGAGCGCGTTGATCAGCGTCGACTTGCCCACCCCGGACGAGCCGAGGAAGACAGCCGTGCGGTGCCCCTCGAAGTACGGCGGCAGCTCGTCGATGCCCTCGCCGGTGAGCGAGCTGAGGACGTGCACGGGGACGCCGAACGCGATCGACTCGACCTCCTCGCGGCTCGACTCCGCGTCCTCGGCGAGGTCGCTCTTGGTCAGCAGGATCACGGGCGATGCCCCGCTCTCCCAGGCCATGGCGAGGTAGCGCTCGAGGCGGCGCAGCTTCAGCTCGCGGTTCAGCGACGTGACCAGGAAGATCACGTCGACGTTGGCCGCGAGCACCTGCTCCTCGAGCTCGCGCTCCGCAACCTTGCGCGAGAGCTTGGTGCGGCGGGGGAGGATCGCGGCGATCGCGGCGCGACCGCTGCCCTCGGGCGGGCGGAGCGCGACCCAGTCGCCGACCGCGGGCAGCTCGCCCGAGCCGGCCTCGTGGCGGAGGCGCCCGGTGAGCTCGGCCTCGAGCTCGCCCTCGTCGCCGGCGACGACGTAGAGGCCGCGGTTCTGGATTGTCACGCGTGCGGGCTGCAGACCCGCGGCCGCGTGGGGTGCGAACGCCTCGTCGAGCTCGGGGCCCAGCCGAGGCGGACGCGCGCTGGTTCAGTCAGCAAAGACAAGGGTGGTGCTCCTTTCCGGAACGAGAAGACGGAGACGCGCGCCTCGGCGAGGCGGCCGTTCCGGAAGGTGGAAGCCCGCCTAGCGCCCGAGGGCAGCGCGAAGGAAGAGGTCGAGCGCGGTCGCAGTCATCGGTGCCTCCTCCTTTCGGCGGGAACGAATACTCCGCGCAGGGTAGGCGACATTGCGCGCGAGATCAAGGAGAATCGTCACGTGGAGCCGATCAAGGTCGCGTGCGTGCAGGCCGAGCCGGTCGTCCTCAACCGCGAGGCGACGCTCGACAAGCTGGCCGACGTCGCGGGCCGCGCGGCCCGCGAGGGCGCACGGCTGCTGGTCTTTCCGGAGGCGTTCATCCCCGCGTACCCGTCCTCCGCCTGGGCAAAGGCGCTTCGCCGGCTGGGCCGATCCGCGCGCCAAAGCCGCCTTCGCGCTGCTTGCCCGCGAGTCGGTGGCCGTCCCCGGCCCGGCAGCCGACCGGCTCGGCGAGATCGCGCGCGAGCACGGCGTCTGGCTGGTCACGGGCGTCACCGAGCTCGACCCGGCGCGGCCCGGGACGCTCTACAACACCTTGCTCTATCACGCCCCCGACGGGAGCCTGGCGCTCCGCCACCGCAAGCTCGTCCCGACGAACCACGAGCGCCTCGTGTGGGGGCAGGGCGACGGCGGGGGCCTGCGCGCGATCGAGACGGACTTCGGGCGCATCGGCGGTCTGATCTGCTGGGAGAACTACATGCCGCTCGCACGCTTCTCGCTGTACGAGTCCGGGGTGGAGGTCTACGTGGCCTCGACCGCGGACGACGGCGACGCCTGGCAGGCCACGCTCGTCCACATCGCGCGCGAGTCACGGGCGTTCGTCGTCTCGCCGTCGCATTTCCAGCGCACCTCGGCATACCCGGACGACTTCCCGCTCCGCGCCGAGCTCGACGGGCACGAGGTGATCGGCCGGGGCGGAAGCGCGATCCTCGCACCGGACGGGAGCTACCTTGCAGGCCCGCTCTACGACGAGGAGGGCATCCTCTACGCCGACCTCGACCCTGCACGCCTGTTCGAGGAGCGGCAGCGCTTCGACCCCGCCGGCCACTACCACCGGCCGGACGTGCTGCGCCTCGAGGTCGGAGGGCCGGACTAGCGCAGAGAGCACCCGCGGGCTGTTCTAGACTCCGCGGTCGTGGTCGAGCTGCTCTTCATGATGCTGATCCTGAAGCTGCCGATCGTGTACCTGGTCGGCGTGTGCTGGTGGGCGATCCGGCAAGAGCCGAACCCGCTCGAGGGTGCGAGGAAGCCGGCCGACGGCGAGTGGCCGCACCGGTGGAAGCCGAGGCCCGGTAGGCGGCCGTCGCGCGGCGGCCCGCACCGCAGCGGGGCCAGGACGGCGAGGGTGCGCGCGTGAGCGCCCAGCCCGACGACCGGAGCACGACGACAGATGCCGTCGCGGGCTTCCTGGCTGTGATCGCGATCGCCGCGGGGCTGTTCTCGATCGTCTGGCGACCCTCGCGCATCGGCCCGGTGGCGCTCGTCATCGCCCTGATCGCCGTGGCGATGAGCGGCCGCAACGAGCGGCTCGGCGCCTGGGCGGTCGGAATCGTCGCGGCCGGCTGGGTGCTCGGGATGATCATCGCCGTCATCACCGAGAACCCGGTCTACTGAGGGAAATCCCCCGCGAGGGGAGCGCCGCCGTTGCTAGAAAGAGACCTGACGTGAACGACGTCGACGGACTCAACTCCGGCTACGCCCGCGGGGTCTTCGAGCAGTACCTCGAGAACCCCGAGGCGGTGCCTGCCGAGTGGCGGGCGCTCTTCGAGAGCGGCGACAGCGAGCTGGTCGCGGAGCATCCCGGCCTCACGCGGCTGCTCGAGGCGCTGCGCGAGGACGGAAACGGCCACCGGACCGCGGAGGCACCGCCCGCAGCGACCCCCGCGCAGCCTGCTCCGCCCGCCGAGGTCGACGACACGCTGCTCGGCGGCGTCGCGGCCGCGATGGCGCTCGTCAAGGCGCACCGCACGCACGGCCACCTCGCAGCCCGGCTGGACCCGCTCGGCTCCGAGCCGGTGGGCGATCCCTCGCTGCAGCCGGAGATGCTCGACCCGCCGCTCACGCCCGAGCTGCAGGCGAGGATCCCGGCCTCGATGCTGCGCGTCCACGTGGAGGGCGAGTCGCTCGCCGACGTGCTGCCGCGGCTCGAGGACACCTACAGCGGGACGCTCGCGTACGAGATCGAGCACATCTCCGACCACGAGGAGCGCGTCTGGCTGCGGCACGCGATCGAGTCCGGCCGTTACCGCACGAGCCTGAGCGCCGACGAGAAGCAGCGGCTGCTCGCCCGCCTGACCGAGGTCGAGGGCATGGAGCAGTACCTGCGCCGCGCGTTCCTCGGCCAGAAGTCGTTCTCCGTCGAGGGCCTGGACGTGATGATCCCGATGCTCGACGAGACGATCGAGCTCGCGGCCGAGGCCGGCGCCCACCAGGTCGTGATCGGCATGGCGCACCGCGGGCGCCTCAACGTGCTCGCGCACATCCTCGGACGCCCGTACGAGTCGATCCTGCGCGAGTTCGAGGGCGAGCGGACGCTGGAGGCCGTCGCCGCCGATCCCGAAGGCGGGAGCGGCGACGTCAAGTACCACCTCGCGGCCGAGGGCCGCCGCGGGACGAGCTCGGGCCAGATCAGCGTCAAGCTCGCCGCCAACCCGAGCCACCTCGAAGCGGTCGACCCCGTCGTCGAGGGCCTGGCGCGCGCCTACCAGACCGACCGCTCGACGCGCTCCGGCGTGCACGAGCCCGACGTCGCGCTGCCGGTCCTGATCCACGGCGACGCGTCGTTCCCGGGCCAGGGCGTGGTCGCCGAGACGCTCAACCTCCAGGGGCTGCACGGCTACTCGACCGGCGGCACCCTGCACCTGATCGCCAACAACCAGATCGGCTTCACGACTGACCCCGAGCAGGGCCGCTCCACCCGCTACTCGAGCGACCTCGCCAAGGGCTTCGACGTGCCGATCATCCACGTGAACGCCGACGACCCCGAGGCCGCGATCTCGGCGATCCGGCTCGCGATGGCGTTCCGGCGCCGCTTCGGCCACGACGTGGTCGTCGACCTGGTCGGCTACCGCCGTCACGGGCACAACGAGGGCGACGAGCCGGGCTACACGCAGCCGCTGATGGCCGCTCGGATCGCACGCCAGCCCACCGCCCGCGAGCAGTTCGCAGCCCGGCTCGCCGAGGAGGGCGTCGTCAGCGCCGACGAAGCGGCCGCGCTCTTCGAGCAGGAGCAGACGCGCCTGCGCGAGGCTCACGAGCGGCTGAAGGCGACGTTCGGCCGCCCGATGGCCCCGATCAGCGACCGGCTGCCCAGCGCGGCGGACGCGAACGTCGTCACGGCCGTGCCCGAGGACCGGCTGCGCGCGCTCGAAGCCGAGTTGCGCCGCGTCCCGGACGGCTTCACGGTCAACCCCAAGCTCGAGCGGCAGCTCGAACGCCGCGTCGAGGCGCTCGACTCGGGCGGGATCGACTGGGGTCACGCCGAGGCGCTCGCCCTCGCGAGCCTGCTGGTGGAGGGCATCCCGATCAGGCTGACCGGCCAGGACACCGAGCGTGGCACGTTCGGCCACCGCCACCTGGTCCTGCACGATCCCGAGAGCGGCGAGACGTACGCCCCGATGAAGCACCTCTCCGATGCGGAAGCGTCGTTCGAGGTGCACAACTCGCCGCTGTCCGAGTACGCGGCGCTCGGCTTCGAGTACGGCTACTCGATCGCGGCCAACGAGGCGCTCGTGCTGTGGGAGGCCCAGTTCGGCGACTTCGTCAACGGCGCGCAGATCATCGTCGACCAGTTCCTCGTCTCCGGCCTCTCGAAGTGGCAGCAGACCTCACGGCTGACGCTCCTGCTCCCGCACGGCTACGAGGGCAACGGCCCCGAGCACTCGAGCGCGCGGCTCGAGCGCTTCCTCCAGCTGGCCGCGCAGGAGAACATCCGCGTCGTCAACGCCACGACCGCCGCGCAGTTCTTCCACCTCCTGCGTCGGCAGGCTCTCGACCCGTCCGCCCGCCCGCTGATCGTGATGACGCCGAAGGGCCTGCTGCGGCTCAAGGAGGCGACGTCGCACCTGCAGGAGCTCGCCGAGGGCTCGTTCCGGGCCGTGCTCGAGGAGCCCGGTGTCGACCGTGAGCGCGTTAGGCGGCTCGTGCTCACCTCCGGCAAGGCCTACTACGACATCGTCGGCCACGCCGAGCGTGCGAACCACCCGGAGGTCGCAGTGGCCAGGATCGAGCAGCTGTACCCGTTTCCGGTCCGGGCGGCGGCCGATCTCGTCAACGGCTACCCCTCGCTGGACGAGGTCGTGTGGGCCCAGGAGGAGCCGCAGAACATGGGCGCCTACCGGGCGATCAGGCACCGGCTCGAGGAGGCTCTCACCGACGGTGTGCCGCTCCGCTACGCCGGCCGGCCCTGGCGGGCGAGCCCGAGCGAGGGCTACCCCACCGCGCACGGGCGCGAGCAGAACCGGATCATCCGCGACGTCCTCGGCGCCTAGCTACAAGCCTTTGGGGCGCCGCGCCCGCTCCTTGACGGCGCGGGCCACCTCTGGAGCGCGCCTGCGGGTCTCCGCGAGGATGAGCCGGCGTTGCTTGGGCGGGATTCGCCGCCAGATGTCGTAGGCAGTCAGGAAGAGGCCGACGGGGCCGAGGCGGCTCGGGAACGGCTTCTTCATGCCGCCGCATCCTGCCACACCGCTCTCAGTCGTCGCGGTCGTCCCAAGCGGTTGTTGCCGTCGCGGTCGGGATGGTCGTGGTCCTCACTGCGCTCGTGGTCGTCGTCGCGGCGCTCGCGTTCTTCGCTGCGCTCGTGGCCGTCGTCGCGGCGCTCGCGGTCCTCGCCGCGCCCGAGGTCGTCGTCGCGGCGGACGCCCTGGTCGGAGCGCACTTCGCGACGATCGTCGTCGCGGTCCCAGCGGTCGCGGTCCCGGCGGCGGCCCCGGTCGCGCTTGTCGCGGTCTCCGCGGTCGGCCGACATGAGCACTGACCGGGTGGGCGTCGGGGCTGGAGCCGCGATCGGAACGGGCGGCGGCGGTGCGGGCGCAGGGACGGGAGCGGGTGCGGGAGCCGGCGGCGCCGGCGCGGGCGCAGGCTGAGGCTGGGGCGCCGGAGGAGCGGGCGCAGGAGCGGGCCTGAAGACCGGCTTCGGAGCGCGCCGCGGCGCGGGCGCAGCCGGCGGCGGCGGTGGGGCGACGCGCCTGGGGGTCGAGATCAGCAGGCGAGGAGCGGGCTTCGGCTGGGGCGCGGGGCGCTCGACCACGGGCTTGCGGGCGGGGGGCGGCGGCGCGTGCACGACCGTCGGCCCTCCGGGCAGCGAGACGCCGAACCCGTGTCCTGGAGTCGTCAGCGGCGAGCTGAACCGCAGCGGCACGGTCACGAGCGTGCCGACTGCCGCGAGCAGCACCAGGCCGCTGGTGATCGGGACGAGCTTTGGCCTCATGAAATTCCCCCTCCTAGCCGACAACAGTGGTATCGGCCGACCGGAGGGGGTGCTTAAGGCCGCTGTGGAAAGTTTCAAGCTCAAGCTCGCCGCGTACTTCTCGCTGATCTCGCTGCTGCCGCTGGCGGCTGCGTTCTGGGGTTTCGACGCGGTCACCGAGCGCGCCGAGACCAACCGCGCCGACTCCGTCCTCCAGGTCGGCCTCCGCAGCGTTCTCGCGACCTACACCGACCAGCTCCGCAGCCTCGAGAGCTCCGCGGAAGCGGTCGCGCGGGACAGCGCGTTCCAGCGCGCCCTGCTCGCGCGCGACGAGCAGGCCGTACGGCGCGCGCTCCGAGGCTCGCCGGGACTGAGGGTCGAGGCGAAGGGGCTGACGGTCGGGGAGCGGCCCGGCTCCTCGGTCGAGCGCTCGGTCGAGGTGACCGGCAGGGACGGCCGGCTCGGCCGGGTGGTCGCCTCGCTGCCGATCGACCGCAACCTCACGAACCGGCTCGCGAAGCACTCCGGGCTCGACGCTGCACACCGGATCGTTTTCCTGTCCGGGGACCGCGTGGTCGCGGGCGACCCGGGCCTGGGCGGGAGCGTCGAGCTGACCGCGGGCAAGCCGCGGACCGCGCCGCTCGGCAAGCAGCGGTATCGCCTGCTCGCCTCGGAGCCGCTGCCGGCGATGCAGGACGCCCGCCTGGCGATCGTCACGCGGCAGAGCCGCATCGACGCGGCGGTCACCGCCGCCGAGGGCCGCGTCTTCGTGCCGCTGCTGATCGCGCTCGTGCTGATCGCGCTGCTCGCGTACATCGAAGGCCGCTCGATCGTGCGGACGCTCGGCGGCCTGGTCGAGGCCGCGCGCGGGCTCGCTCAGGGAAAGCTGGACGAGCGCGTCCCGGTGAAGGGACGCGACGAGTTCGCGCAGCTCGGCCGGGCGTTCAACGAGATGGCCGACCAGCTCGAGCAGCGCCTGAGCGAGCTGGACGCAGAACGCACGCGCCTGCGTGACGCCACCATGCGCTTCGGGGAAGCCCTGGCCGCGACCCACGATCCCGAAGAGCTGCTGCGCGTGATCGTCGAGACGGCGGTCGAGGCGACCGGCGCCGAGGGCGGCTACCTCGAGAGCACCGAGGGCTTCGACCTGGCGGCCGGCAACGTCGACTTCGAAGGAGAGCGGATTCGCCTCCCGGTCTCGGCGGAGCGGGAGACGTTCGGCACGCTCGTGCTCGTAGGCCCGCGCTTCGGCCGGGAGCAGCGCGAGACGGCGACGTGGCTCGTCGGCCACGCGGCCATCGCTCTCGCCAACGTTCGCAAGCACAAGACCGTCGAGCAGCAGGCGCTCGTCGACCCGCTCACGGGCCTCGCCAACCGGCGACTGGCCGAGGGGGCGCTCGAGACCGAGCTGGCCCGCGCAGGGCGCTTCGAGGAGCCTCTGGCTCTCCTGATGGCCGATCTCGACGACTTCAAGCAGATCAACGACCGCTGGGGCCACCCGTTCGGCGACGAGGTGCTGCGCGAGTTCGCACTTGCGCTCGCCGAGAGCATTCGCGAGATCGACCTCGCCAGCCGCTGGGGCGGGGAGGAGTTCGCGATCATGCTCCCCGAGACCGAACCCGAGGGCGCTGTGCACCTGGCCGAGCGGATCCGCGCCAACCTCCGCGGGCGCTCGCTCCGGGCCCCCGACGGCGAGATCGTGCGGATCACGGCCAGCTTCGGCGCCGCCGCCTACCCGGAGGCCCCGAGCAAGGACGAGCTCGTCTCCGCGGCCGACGCGGCGCTCTACGAAGCCAAGCGCGCAGGCAAGGACCGGGTCGCCCGGGCAGCGTTCGTGGGCGAGTCCCCGAGCGCCATGGTGTGACCGACAGCCTCGGACACCGTTACAATCCTCCGCCGACCGCTTACCAGGAGGTTTGTGTATGCCGGTAGAGACCCCGTCGTTGTTTGCAGACGTGATCCAGGACCATCTCGAGCTCAAGCGCCAGAACGCGGAGCTCGACGACCAGATGCCCCTCGAGCGCTACAGGATCGAAGATCCTTTCGAGAACCATCCCCTCTTCAAGACAGAGGAGCAGGCGCGGATCGAGGAGACCATGGATGGTGAGCTGCAGGCGCCGGTCGAGGCGCACGCCCTTGCGACCGAGGTCTCCGAGGACACCGGCGTCGAGGACGGCCTGTGGGGCCGCTCTCGCGACTTCGACTGGGGCGACTAACTCCCTCAGCTACCGGCTTCGCTTCGCTCGCTACGCGAGCTGTCTGACTGCGAACGCCAGCAGAATCAGCAGGCCCACGACGACCGCGATCACGAGCAGCACGCTCGTGTGTACCCAGAACGGCGTCGTCTCGCTGCGTCCCCGCCCCATCAGGCGGGCGATCCGCCCAGCTTCGCGTTGAACGTCGCTCATGACCTCTCCGTTCCCTGGCCCGCTCGGGACGAATCACGGTGGTCGCGACCCGCGTTTGGCGCTGTGCTCGGCGGGTAGGCGAACCGAAAGCGACGAAAGGGGTCAAGCACATGCGGAAGCTGCTCACACTCGCCGGCCTGGGGGCTGCGCTCACGTACTTCTTCGACCCGCAGTCCGGTGCCCGCCGCCGGGTGACGGTCCGTGACCGCACGCTCGCGTTCCTCCAGCGCGGCGCCCATGAGGCGTCGCGGATGGTGACGCGCGTCCAGGCCGACGCGAAGGACGCCGCCCCGACCGGCTAGGACTTGCGCGCGCGGCGGATCAGCGGCGCCGCGAACCACACCCACACGAACAGCCCGGCGATCCCCGCGGTCACGAGCGTCGTCGGGGCCTGGGCGTAGATCATGTCCGTGACGACCCAGACGGCTCCGGTCACGGCCGCCGCCAGGAAGGCGGTGCCGGCGAGCGCGAGCGCGTTGGCGCGCCGCAGGAGAGCCTCCTTGTCTCGTGCCCGCCACAGGATCCGATGCTGCGCGCTGGGCGCGATCAGGAGCGCCGTGGCGACCGCGGTGCAGAGGAACGTTGCGAAGAAGACCCGCCGCTCGGTCGAGGTCACCTTCGACCACCCCTGCGAGAAGGGCACGGTGAGCAGGAAGCCGAAGAGCACCTGGACGCCCGGGAGTGCGACCCGCAGCTCGTTGAGCAGCTCGATCAGCTCGCGGTCGAGCCGCTCGCCGCGGTCCTCGTCGTCCGCCATCGGAGGCGGAACTTAGCGGATGCTCGGGTAGATTCCCGCGGTGCAATCGGGGGTGTCACTCGAGGCCGCGGCGCGGAGAGCTGCTGGACGCCAACACACAGACCGCGGTCAAGGGCGGCCGCACGTATACGTTCAGCGTGCCGTCGCCCGAGGCGTATCCGTTCCAGTGGTTCTGGGACTCGTGCTTCCACGCGATCGTCTGGGCGCGCTTCGACGCCGAGCGCGCGGCGGAGGAGCTGCGCGGCCTGCTCGCCTGGCAGGGGCGCGACGGCTTCATCCCGCACGTCATCTTCTGGAACCGCGACCTCGCGCGACGAAACCCGAGCTACTGGCATTTCCGCGAGAGCCGGCCCTGGCTGCGGCGGCCCAAGACGACCGCGCGCCTGCAACCGCCCGTGCTCGCGCAGGCGGTGGAGCGGGTGGTCGACGCCGGTGGCGGGGATGCCTTCCTGCGCGAGACGATCGAGCCATTGGAGCGCTACTACCGCTACCTCGCGCACGCGCGCGACCCCGACGGCGACTCGCTGCTGACGATCATCTCCAGCTTCGAGAGCGGGCTCGACCATTGCCCCGTCTACGACCACCCGTTCTCGCTCCACGTCGACGACGCCGACCCGCTTCAGCCCGATCCCTGGTGGACGCTCCGGCGCGAGTTCGTGAACAAGCTCTTCGGGCACCGGGCGAACGTGCTCTCCCGCGTGCGCCGCACGACGCACGAGGACGTCCACTTCACCAGTATCTATGCGCAGGGCCTGCGCGCCCTCGCCCGCCTCGCCGACCGCGCGGGGGACGACGCGCTGGCCCGCTGGTCGCGCGACACCGCGGGCCGTGTCACCGACTCGTTGATGGAGCGCAGCTACGACGCTCGCGCCGGCCTGTTCTGGAACCTCGTCGGCACGCGTGAGGAGCCGATCCGCGTGAAGACGATCGTCTCGCTGATGCCGCTGATCCTCGAAGACCTTCCGCGCACGGCGGTGGAGTCACTGGTCGAGCACCTGGCGAATCCCGACGAGTTCTGGCTCGACTATCCGGTCGCATCGACCGCGCGGGACGAGCCGGCGTTCGTGCCCACGCGGACGAGGCTGATCTGGCGGGGGCCGATGTCGATGAACACCAACTGGTTCCTGGCCCATGGGCTCCGCTCGCACGGCTACCCGGACCTCGCCGATCAGATCGCGGAGCGCTCGCGGGAGCTGGTGGAGCGCCACGGCTTCAACGAGTTCTACAACCCGCTGAACGGAGAGCCGGTCGGCGTCGAGACGTTCGGCTGGGCGACGCTCGTCACCGACCTGTAGGCGAGTCGGCTACCCCTCCTTCGCGTTCGGGTGCTGCCCGAACAAGGCAAGTGACAGTCTGTTACTTGCATCCGGAACCGCCTGACGAGGCGCTTTCCCGGAGCTAGTAACAGTCTGTTACTAGGCTCAGGCGACGGTGCGCGCGAAGATGCAGTGGTCCTCCCAGACGCCGTTGATGCAGAGGTAGCCGACGGCGTAACCCTCCTCGCGGAAGCCGTTCTTCTCCAGCACGCGGATCGACCCCGTGTTCCGCGGCATCACGGCGGCCTGGACGCGGTGCAGGTCCAGGTCGTCGAACGCGAGCCCGACCGCGAGCCCCACGGCCTCGGTCGCCAGGCCCCGCCCGTTCCAGCGCTCGCCGATCGAGTAGCCGAGGTAGGCGTTCTGGAACACACCGCGAACCAGGTTGCTCAGCGCGAGCCGTCCGACGAGCTCGCCCTCCAGGAAGAGCCCGAACGCGTGCCGGCGGCCGGCGGCGGCGTCGGCCGCCGCGTCGGCGATGTCGGCGAGCTGGGACTCGAGCGTGAAGAAACCGTCGTCGCGCGTCGGCTCCCACTGCTCGAGGAAGCTGCGGTTCTCCTGAATGAAGACGAGCAGCGCCGGCGCGTCCTCCTCGCCCAGGTGCCGCAGGACTATCCGCTCGCCGCGCAACTCCATGGCGCGATATCGTCGCACCGTGGACACTGCTCAGCACGACGCCGTCGTCGACCTGCTGCGACGCGATCTCGACCCCGGCGAGTACGACGAGATCCGGGAGCTCTGGAAGCGCCACTCGATCGCCGAGGACGAGCGCGACCTACCCGGCCTGATCTCGACGCTCACCGAGGACTGCGTCTACGAGCTCGTGCAGACCGGCCACCGCTGGGAGGGGCACGAGGGCGCGGCGAAGTTCTACACGCAGCTCTTGACCGCGTTCCCCGACATCAAGTTCGAGCTGACGAACATCGTGATCGGCCCCCAGGGCGTCTGCGAGGAGGCGGAGGTCCACGGCACCCACCAGGCGGACTGGCTCGGCCAGGCGCCCTCGGGCGAGCGGGTGGAGTTCCGCGTGGTGATCTTCTTCCCGTGGAACCCGGAGAAGCGGCTGTTCGAGGGCGAGCGCGTCTACTTCGACGCCGACGAGTCCCTCGCGGGCAGCTCCAGGTAGAAGACCGTCCCGCCGCCCGCGCGGCCGTCGACCCAGATCCGCCCGCCCATGCGCCGCACGAGCTCGCGGCAGATATAGAGACCCAGCCCCGTGCCGCCGATCCCGCGGCGCAGGTTGGGGTCGAGCCGGATGAACTTGTCGAAGACGCGGTCCCGCTGCGAGGCCGGGATCCCGAGCCCGCGGTCGCGCACCTCGAAGCGGACGACGCCGTCGAGGCGCTCGAGTGCCACCTCGATCTCGCCGCCGTCCGGCGAGTACTTGATCGCGTTGTCGACGAGGTTCACGAGCACCTGGCGCACCTTCTCCTCGTCGCACTCGACCGAGACCGAGCCCTCGGGAGCCGTGTAGCTCAGGGTGAGGTCCTCGGGCAGGCGCATCTCCGCGGACGAGACGACGCTCTTGATCAGGGCGGCGACGTCGCAGCTCTCGCTAGCGAGCTCGATCGAGTTGGCGTCCAGGGAGCCCGCGAGCAGGATGTCGTTCACGATCGTCGCGAGACGCTCCGACTCGGCCGCGATCATGCGCAGGAAGGAGTCGCGGTGGTCGTCGCTCAGCGGGACGTCGTCGCGCAGCAGGGTGCGTGCGGCGCCGTAGACGGCCGTGAGGGGCGTGCGCAGCTCGTGTGAGGCCGTCGAGACGAAGTCGGCGCGCATCGTCTCGAGCGTCCGTTCCTCCGTGACGTCGCGCAGCGTGTGGACCGACCCTTCGCCGAAGGCCACGGCCGAGATCGAAATCCAGCGCTCGCCGCCCGCCAGCTGGACGGGGACCGTGCGCGTCTCCCCTCCGCCTGCGCCCGTGTGGTCGACGAGCGCGCTCCAGCCGTCGAAGGCCTCGGTCATCGGTCGGCCGAGCTGGTTGCCGTCCAGCCCGAGCAGCTCGGAGGCTGCCGGGTTCCAGTAGCGGAGCCGGCCTTCACGGTCGAGCAGCACCACGCAGTCGGTGACGTGCTCGAGCGAGCGCGCCGCGTCGCCTCGGCGCTCGGCCTCGGCGTACAGGCGTGCGTTGTCGAGCGCGATCGCGATCCGGCGCGCGAGCTCCTCGGCGAACTGCTGCTTCTGGGCCGTAAGGGTCGCCCGCCTCGGGGCGGTGCCGACGCCGAGGACGCCGTAGGTCAGGCCGTGCGCGACGAGCGGCACCATCATCGCGGCGCGGCTCGCGAACGGCTCCATCAGCTCCAGGTGCTCCTCGCTGTGTGCGGTCTGCCTGAGCGCATCGCGGTCGAGGGCCGGGAGCCGGACTGTCTCCCGCGTCCGCAGCGCACGCAGGATCGGGCCTTCCTCGCCGATCGGGAAGCGGCGGTGCAGCTCGCGGACGGCCTCTTCCTGTTCGGGGTCCCAGTGGGCGACGGAGGCGAGCCGGGGAACGCCCTCCTCGTCGAGCAGGTACAGGGTGCAGATGCCCACGAGGCGCGGGATCGGGAGGCGGACGACGAGCTGGAGCACCACCTCGATCTCGGTGGTCGACGCGAGCAGGTCGCTGGCGGCGGCGAGCACGGTGGCGATCTCCTGGCCGCGCCGCAGCTCGGTGATGTCCCGGAAGTACCAGACCCGGCCGAACAGCTCGCCCTCGGAGCCGTGCACCGGCGAGCTGTAGCGCTCGAGGATGCGGCCGTCGACGAGCTCGATCTCGTCGCGGCTCCGCTCGTCCGGGTGGCTGTACAGGTACGCGACCCGCTCGTAGAACTCGTGCGGCTCGGCGAGCTTGGTCTCGATCGCCTCCAGGGCGGCGGCGTCCGAGCGGCTGGCGACGACCTCCTCCGGCAGCTCCCAGAGCTCGACGAACCGGCGGTTGAACGAGAGCATCCGACCTTCGGGCGAGACGAGCAGGATCCCGTCCGCCGACGCCTCACCCTCGGCCTCGAGGATCGCCTTCTGCAGGCTCAGCTCGCGTCTCGCCTCCGCCTCGGTCTCGAGCAGTCGCGCCCGCTCCAGCGCCTGCGCGCACTGGTGGGCGATCGTCTGCAGCAGCTCGCACTCCTCCAGCTCGAAGGTGCGGTTCTCGCCGTAGCTGAGCACCAGGGCGCCGAGCGTTCGGTTCCGGCCGGTGAGCGGGAGCGCGGCGAGCGCGAACGTCGTGCTCGGGGCGGCCTCTGAGCATCCGGGAAGCGCGCGTCGCGTTCCTCGCGCGAGCCGAGGAAGAGCGGGCGACCGGTCCGGGCCACCTCGGCGCCGAGGGAGCGCCGCGTCCAGCGGCACGCGGTCGAACGACTGCACCATCGTTTCCGGGTGGTTGTGCCAGGCGGCCGCCGCCAGCTCGTCTCCCTCGGGCGTCACGAGCGCGACCAGCGCCCGCCGCGCCTCGGAGGCGGCGATTCCCTGCTCGACCACGGCGTCGAGGACGTCCTGCGTCGTGTTCGCCTCGACCAGCGCGGCGGTCACCTGCTGGAGGCGCTCTGCCCGGCCGCGCGCCTCGGCCGCCTCCCGCTGGGCCGCGTTCCTGCGGTCGAGCAGGTTCGAGATCCCGATTGCGACCACCAGGAACAGCGCCAGGGAGCCGAGCTGGTCGGGGTCGGTGACACCTTTCTTCCCGGGCGGCGCGAACAGCCAGGCGAGGGCGCCGAAGGAGAGCGCGGTCGCCAGCAGGGCGGGGCGGAGCCCGCCGAGGAAGGCGACGACGGCGACCACGAGCAGGTACGCGCGTCCTGCAGAGAGCTCGTACGGGTCGTCGCGGACGAGCGCCACGACGACGCCGATCCCGGGCAGGACCACCGCAGCGGCCCAGCCCAGCCAGGTCGGTTGCTCGCGCAACGAGCGCACCGAACCGGGTGAGTCGGCTCTGGGTCGGGGCAGGCGCTACCAGCGACACGATCCTTCGGCCCTAGCCGTCGGTGCGGCCGCCGAGCGCCTCGATGCGCTCGCGGCGCATCGCGTCGCGTTCGCCCCGGCCGACGCGCCCCAGGACGTCGTGGACGATCGCGCCGAGGGCCGTCGGGTCGAACGGCTTCGTCACGTACCCGACCGCGCCCAGCTCGTACCCGTGGAGGTAGTCCGCCAGCTCGGCACGCGCCGAGAGGAAGACGATCGGCAGCTCGCACGTGGCGGGATCGCGTGCGAGCCGGTCGGCGACCTGCCAGCCGTCGAGGTGGGGCATCATCACGTCGAGGAGGACCAGGTCGGGCTTCTCCCGGCGCGCGAGCTCGAGCGCCTCCTCGCCGTCGGCCGCCTCGATCGCGTCCACGCCCTCGAGCCTCAGGTTCACGCGGCAGAGCAGGCGGATCGCCGCCTCGTCGTCGACGACGAGCACCAGTGGGCGCTCGTGCGCCTCGGACGGGACCTCGACTTCGACTCCCGCGGCCTCCGAGGGCCGCGCGAGGATGAGCTGAGGGCGGCCAAAGCCCACAGCGACCCCTCCAGGGTCGTGCGCTAGGTCGTGCATGGCGGAATCCTCCGCGGCCGTCGTGGCGGTCGCGTTTGATCCTAGGACGAAATCGCGACAGTGCCTAGGGCGAGACCGTGTTGATTCGCTCATGGGCAGTCGGGCAAAGAAAAAGGCCCGAGGAAGTGCAAGCACCCCCTCGGGCCATTTCGCCGAGCCGGTCTCACTTTCGTCCGCTGTACCGACCAGCTTTGGGCTTCCGCCTACGACTGCTCGGCACCGCTTCGACCTACTCGCGCTCCGTGCTCGGCGCAGGCGGAAACCTAGAAGGTCGTAGACTGCGCCGCAAGAGTTCCCGAGACGCCGAGTTCGCAATTTGCGAGAAGTTCAGCGTCAAGCACTCTTGTAGCTTTTTGTGCAAGGTGCCTTGAGACGAATGCCTGCTCCGAGAGGGGAATGCCTGCTCTGTTGCCCCCGTTGAAAAGGGTATGAGCACCTTGCTGGAACTCGAAGAGGCACAGCGACGGCTACGGCCGTTCTCGCAGCACTACCTCGGCGTCCGGCCGATCCCGCTCGACCAGATCGTCGGCACCGACAGCCGCGCGGGCGACTTCGACCGCTGCTTCCAGCCGCTTCGCCGCGACGTTCGCGAGCGGCGGCAGCAGGTGGCCGGCGCCTTCCCGGACGGCGCCTTCCCGCCGATCGTCGTGCACAAGCTCGGCGAGGCGTACTTCGTGGTCGACGGGCACCATCGCGTGGCGGTCGCGCGCGAGCTCGGCGTCGAGACGATCGACGCAGAGGTGACCGAGCAGCGCGCCTACTGGAACCTGCGCGCGGGCGCAGACGAGACCGACCTGATCCTCGGCGAGCGGCACCGCATCTTCATGGAGGCGAGCGGCCTCGGCGACGCGCGGCCGGAAGCGTGCATCTCGTTCACGCTGCCCCAGGGCTACGACCAGGTGCTCGAGAGCCTCGAGAGTCACGGGTACCGGCTCATGCGCGAGACCGGGAAGATCCTGCCGCCCGACGAGGTTGCCGCCGACTGGTACGACCGCGTCTTTCTCGGCGCCATCGAGACGTTCCACCGGGAAGGCTTGGAGCCGCGTTTCCAGAGAGGCGACCTGTTCCTCTGCGTCCAGGACCGGCGGCGCGCGCTGCGCGCTCGCGGCTCGGAGGCGACGCTCGAGGACGCGGCTCGCGACGTGCTCGCGGGCGATCTCGCGCGGTCCCGGCCGCGGCTGCGCCGCCTGTTCGCCCGCTAGCGGCGCCGGCCGGTTAGCTTCCAGGCTGACCGACGAGACGCCCCGGGGAGGACCGCATGACCGAGCAGACAGCCACCGTCACAGCGATGGGCAGGCGCACGAAGCCGCCGTTCCGCGCCGACCACGTCGGCAGCCTGCTGCGCCCGGCGAGGCTGCTCGCCGCCCGCGAGCAGCTTCGCGGCCGGAACCCTCGACGCGGCCGGGCTGCGCGAGGTCGAGGACGACGCGATCCGCGAGGCGGTCGCGAAACAGGAGAGCGCGGGCCTGCAGTCCGCGACCGACGGTGAGTTCCGCCGGGCGTCCTGGCACATGGACTTCATCTACCAGCTGGACGGGATCAGCAAGGAAGCCGGGCACATCGCGGTCAAGTTCTTCAACGAGGAGGGCGAGATCGAGTTCACGCCGGCGGCGCTGCACGTCGACGGCAGGCTCGGCGTGTCGACGACGATCTTCGGCGACGCGTTCGAGTTCCTGCGCGACACGGTGACGACGAACCAGCCGAAGCTGACGATCCCGTCGCCGAGCATGGTCCACTACCGCGGCGGCAAGGCGGCGATCGACCCGGCCGTGTACCGCGAGCATGGACGAGTTCTGGGCCGACCTGACCGCCGCCTACCGCGAGGAGGTGTCGCGCCTCGGGGAGCTCGGCTGCACGTACCTGCAGTTCGACGACACCAGCCTCGCCTACATGAACGACCCGCACCAGCGCGACTACGTCGCCTCGATTGGCGGGGACGCCGAGCGCCAGCACGTCGAGTACATCCGCCACATCAACGAGGCGCTCGCGGGCCGGCCCGAGGGCATGTCCGTGACGACGCACATGTGCCGCGGCAACTTCCGCTCGTCCTGGGCGGCCGAGGGCAGCTACGACTTCGTGGCCGAGGCGCTCCTGAACGACCTCGACGTGGACGGCTTCTTCATGGAGTGGGACGACGAGCGCTCGGGCGGCTTCGAGCCTCTCCGCTTCCTGCCCAAAGGCCCGAAGCACGTCGTGCTCGGGCTGGTGACGACGAAGCGCGGGCAGCTGGAGTCGAAGGACGAGCTGAAGCGCCGGATCGAGGAGGCAGCCCGCTATGCGCCGATCGAGCAGCTCTGCCTGTCGCCCCAGTGCGGGTTCTCGTCGACGGTCGAGGGCAACGTGCTCACCGAGGACGAGCAGTGGGCAAAGCTCCGCCTGATCGTCGAGGTCGCCGAGGAGGTCTGGGGCTAGCCCAGAATCGTTGCCGTGCGCGCGCTCAGTCGGGGGCGCCGACGGAGACAGCCGTCGGTGGGAGCCGCAGGAGCGTCGAGCCCGGCAGGTGCTCGAGGAGCTGACGGTTCTCGAGCGCGATGTCGAGGTTCTGGCGCGCGATGCGCGCGTGCTCTTGCGCGATCGCGTCCGCCCGCGCTCCTTCACCTCCGGCGATCGCATCGATGAGCGCGTGGTGCTGATGCTGCGCGACGAGGAGGATCTCCCACGACTCGGGCAGCGCTGAATGGATCATCAGCAGGGCGCTCGGCGGCGCGAACGGGAGGGCGAGCGCGTGCTCCAGCGCCCGGCCGAGCTGCGGGCTCTTCGCCAGCGCGCGGAACTCCTGGTGGAACTCCTCGTTGAGCTGGAGGTAGTCCATGAACGTGTCGATGCTCGGAGAGCGGACGACGTCGTCCAGCTCCCCGCAGAGAGCGCGCAGAGGCTCGAGCTCGTCCTCGGACTCGAGCCGCTCCGCCGCGAGGCGCGCAGCGGTGCCCTCGAGCACTCCGCGGAGCTCGATCGAGTCGTTGATGTCGTTACGAGTGAACTCGCGCACCTCGAAACCACCGCCGGGGAGCGTCTCGAGCAGCCCTTCGTGCTCGAGCGTCACGAGCGCGGTCCGGAGCGGGGTCCGTGAGACGCCGAGCTCATCGACCAGACGAAGCTCAGGAACACGCTCGTGCGGCTTGAAGGCCCCGCTGAGCAGGAGCTCACGGAGCCCGAGTGTGGCCTTCGTCGTCTGCGAGTTCGCGTGGCTTCCGCGCGGCACCAGGTTCTAGCGTAACGCTCGCAGCGGGGCGTGCCAGCTCGTCCGCCTCCTCGACGAAGGCCGCGATCTCGCGCAGCACGGTCTCGGGCGCCTCCCGGTGGGGGCTGTGGCCGCCGGGGACGATCAGCCGCCGCACGGGGCCCCGGACACTCGCCTCGATCCGGTCGAGCTGATCCAGGGTGCCGTAGGGATCCGCGGCGCCCTGCACGAGCAGGACCGGGCAGCCGACACGCGCCGCATCAGGCTCGAGCGTCCAGCTCACGAATGCAGGATCGAGCCAAACCTCGCACCAGTTCCGAAACGCGACCTCGGGATCGTCGTGGTGGCGCGACAGCCGATCCCGCAGGTCGCTCGTCTCGAACCGGCTGCGGGTCTCCCGGATCGCCTCGAGCGTCACGTCCTCGACGACGACATGCGGCGCAATCAGCACGAGCCCGCGTACGGCGCTCACGCCCGCGTGGATGAGCGCGATCGAGGCGCCGTCGCTGTGCCCGACGAGAACCGGCTCGAGGGCGTCGAGTTGGCGAAGGACCTGCGGGAGGACGTCGAGAGCTTCCTCGTGGAAGAAGGCCGGCGTGCGGGGCTCGGGCGGCGGGTCCGACCTCCCATGGCCGAACCGAGAGAACGCGATCACGCGCCGAGAGGTCGCGCGCTGCAGTGCATCCGGGAAGTCCCGCCAGGCGCTGACCGACCCGAGCCCTTCGTGCAGCAGGACGAGCGGGCGCTCATCGGGATCGCCCGGTAGCTCGACCGCTTCGAGGCGCCTTCCGTCGACCTCGACGTCGAGGTCGACGCTGGCGCTCACGTGGCTTCGTCCGCGGCCGCCGTGGATGTCTCCGACGCGCCCAGATGGCGAAGGATCGCGCGCACGCACATCGTCTTGTAGCGGCCGTGTACGGCGCTCCAGTCGCTCTCCTCGAGCCACTGCAGGAAGAACCCGTCGATGAGCGCGCGCACGCCCATCGCCGCCTCCTCGACATCGTCGACGACGAACACCGTTCCCTCGCCCGACCTGATCAGGTCGGCGTAGGCGGCGTTCATGATCGACCGGAACGTGACGTTGAGCTCGTTGAAGCGCTCGTTGCGCGCGGCCTCGCCGATCAGCCCGGTGTACGCGAGGTAGAAGTCGCGATTGCGGCGGGGGTCGACGAAGATGGCGTCGATCATGGCGTGCACCTTTTCGTGCGGCGCCTCCACCGAGTCGACCACGCCCGCCATCCGTTCGGCGACTCGCCCGAGCACCCAGCGAATCGACGCGAGGAGCAGGTTCTCCTTCGTCTTGAAGTAGTAGACGGCCAGGGCTTTCGAGACGCCGGCCGCGTCCGTGATGTCCTGCAACGTCGTGCGCTCGATCCCCTTGCTCGCGATCAGCCGGTAGGCGGCGCGGACGAGCGCCTCCTCCGCGGGTCGCGAGCTCTTCGATCAGCGCCTCGTGCGCGGGCGACTCGCTGGACGCGGGCGGGCTCACGTCTTGGCGCACGCTTGCCGACATGAGGTCATCCCACTCCAGATCGCAGCTTGTAGCGCTCGATCTTCCCCGTAGTCGTCTTCGGAAGGTCGGCGACGAACTCGATCAGCTGGGGAACCTGATAGCGATGGAGCCCGGCGGCGCAGAACTCGCGGAGCTCGTCCGCCAGCTCGTTTCCCGCCCGGCTCGAATCGACCGCCGTGACGTATGCCTTCGCCTTCGTGAAGCCGCCAACCGGGACGCCCACGACCGCTGCCTCGAGGACAGCCGGGTGCTCGATCAGCCTCGCCTCGACGTCGGTCGGCGAGACCCAGAGGCCACTCACCTTGAACATGTCGTCCGCGCGTCCCTCGCACCAGTAGCAACCGTCCTCGTCGCGCCGATACCGATCGCGAGAATAGAACCAGCCGTCCCGGATGCTGGCGGCGGTCTTCTCGGGCTGGTTCCAGTACTCCCGCAGCATGCTGTCTCCGCGGACGTAGAGATCGCCGGAGCCGGACCCGTCGACGACGTCGCCGTCGTCGTCGATCAGCTTCACGTCGTATCCCGGCACAGGCCGCCCGCTGGAGCCCGGCGCGACGTCGTCGGGAGTGTTCGAGCAGTAGATGTGGAGCATCTCGGTCGAGCCGACGCCGTCGACGATCACGAGCCCGTGCCGGTCGTTCCAGCGGTGCCAGACCTCGGCGGGAAGAGGCTCCGCGGCGGAGACACACAGCCGCGCCGACGAGAAGTCGCCGCCCGTCCCGGTTGCGAGCATCGCGTTGTACAGGGTCGGCACCGAGAAGAACAGCGTGGGGCTGAACCGCTCGACGGCCGCGAAGACGGTGTCAGGCGACGGACGACCGCGCATGAGAACGGTCGTCGCACCAGCCCAGTAGGGAAACGAGAGGTTGTTCCCTAGGCCGTACGCGTGGAAGAGCTTCGTCGTCGAGAAGGTGACGTCGGCTTCGGTGATCCCGAGGACGTGTCGAGCGTACGTCTCGCACGTGTAGAGGAGATCGCGGTGCAGGTGGACGACCCCCTTCGGGCGACCCGTTGAACCGGAGCTGTACAGCCAGAACGCCACGTCGTCGCGGAGCGTGTCGACCGGAGGAAGTTCCTCCGAGGACTCGAGCTCGCCGACGAGGAGAGACTTCGGCGCGCGCACCTTCTCCGCGCAGGCCGCATCGACGATCGCGAGCCGCGCACCGCTGTCCTCGACGAAGTAGGAGTAGTCGTCCGGCCCGTACAGCGGGTTGACCGGAACCGGCACCACTCCGATCCGCAACGCCCCCAGGAAGGCAGCCGGGAACGCGGGGCAGTCGTCCATCACGAGCAGCACGCGCTCTCCGGGCTGGACGCCGAGATCGCGCAGCGCGGCGCCCGCGCCGCACGCCCGCGCGAACAGCTCGCCGTAGGTCAGGCTCTCGTCCTCGCACAGGATCGCGGTCGTGTCCTGGCGCCCCGCTTCGAGGTTGCGATCGAGCAACAGGCTCGCGTTGTAACGCTCGGGAATCGTGACCGTTGCCACGCTCACGCCCAGACTAACCGGGCAGTCAGGACGGCACAAGCGCAGGCCTCCGGGCTCCCGCGAGGAGTCGCGGGAGCCCGGAGTCGGCTCGACCTAGTCGTTGGCGTCGTGATCGTCGTGGTCGTGCTTCGTGCTTCTGCAGACGAAGCTCGCTGCGGACATCGGGTCGCCTCTGCCCTTGTACGCCGCCACCCGGGGATACAGGCAGAGCGGACGCGACTGCGTCACCGCCCCACCGGCGTTGCGGACGACCGCGTTCAGGGTGTCCGGCGCCTTGCCGCGCTCGACCCACTCGACGAGGGCGCTGAGTGGATTGTCGGGCTGTGGTCCGGGGCCACCCGCACAGTGCGCGACACCGGGGGCGAGGAACAGCCGCGCGAACTTCTCGGTCTTCGCCCGGCCGCCGAGCTCGTCCTTGACTCGCTCGTAGTAGCCGGTCGTGCCCTGCGGGAAGATCAGCTGGTCGACGAGACCGTGCCAGACGATCAGCTTCCCGCCTGCCTTCTTGAATCCGCTCAGGTCGGGATCGTCGGTGCCGATGACGTGGGAGTACATCTCGACGGACTGCTGGAACAGCTGGTCGTACCGATCGGGCGTCGTGGTCGTCCAGTCCCAGGTTCCGGTGGGAACGGGCGGGTTCTGCTGCACCCAGGTTCCGAGGTGGGCGAGCGCGATCGGGAACGGCGCACCGCCTGTGGGCGTGGTGTTGGCGAGGCCGCTGAACGACGAGCCCCACGTCAGCCCGAACCAGAGGAAGTCCCCGTTCGTGGCTCGCGGGCCCTGGACGATCTTCGCCACGACGTTGGCATCGGCTGCCGAGATCGTCCCGCACGGCGTGCTCGTCCCGACGAGCGAGCTCGGATCGAACCTGCAGCCGAACGGATTGCCGATGACGCCGTCGGCCACCCCGTCACCGGCCTTGTCACAGGCCTGGATCGCCGCGGCCTGGAAGGCGGCGAACTTGCATTGGGGCAGGAAGTTCCCCGACACGAGCATCACGAGCTGGGGCCAGAACTCGGCGGGGATGAACTTCTGCCAGTTGATCGCCGGCGCCGCCGCCAGGATGCCGTCGTAGTCCGCCGGGTACCGCTGCGCCTCCGAGAGGCCCTGGCGTCCACCCGTGGAGCACCCCGTCCAGTACGAGTACTTCGCCCGCTTCCCGTAGAAGGCAGCAGTGACCGCCTTGCCAACGACTGCGAGGTCGTGAAGAGCGCGGTAGGAGAAATCCTGGATCAGCGGCCAATTGAGCCGCCCCGCGCTGTCGAGCGCGAACGAGCCGGTGAACGACGAGGCGCCCGTATGGCCCCCGTCCGTGGAGCCGGCCGAGTATCCGGCGGCGACCGGGCCGGCCAGCGAGTTCGGGCTGCCCGTGCTGTAGCCGCCCCCGCCGACACCCTGGAAGCGGCCGTTCCACCCCTCGACGGGCATCCAGACGTCGATGCCGATCTGATCCGTCACTCCGGGCGTGTTCACCGTGGCGTGCACGCGGCACGTCCGGGGGACTGGCGGAAGTCGTGCCCGCGGGGGTGTCCACCGCGCTGTTGATCGTCGTGTTCGGAAGCGAAAGTGTCGTGAGGCTCGCGCAGGGCGGTGCTGCGGGCATGCCGGTCAACGCCGGTCGCGCTGCGCCCGCGACTGCCGCATTACGGGCTGGCGACGCTACGGACGTGCTGGCGATGATGGCAGCGGCGAGCACCAGAACCGCAGCCGCCACGTAAGCCAATCGAAACCGCGATCTCATCATCCTCCTCCTTCGATCCCGGCTCTCCGGAAGGGACCGGTCCGCGAGCAATCGCCCTCCCTGAGGTCCGCGACGTAGCTGCCTGACCGGTCAGGCAGCATTCTGGGATGGGGTGTCTTACCATGGACTGTCCGGACAGTCAACGACCATCTGCTTTCTCTAGGTGGGGTGCGCGCTTCAGCGTCGGCGAAGCAGCAGGACGAGCTCGCCCTGTGCCGCAATCGTCTCGTCCTGCTTGACGACTTCGACCCGGTGAACCATGACTCCGCGGTCCGACTTCGAGGTCGGCCGCAACTCGGTCACCTCGTTGACGATGTGGATCGTGTCGCCGATGAGAACGGGAGCCAGGAAGCGCCAGCTGCGGATCTCGAGGAGGCCCATCAGGGTTCCGTCGAAGAGCCCGACGCGCTGGCGCAGGCCGGTCGCGACCGAGAGGACCAGCGCGCCGTGGGCGATGCGCTCGCCGTAGATGGACTTGGCGGCGTACGCCGCGTCGGTGTGGAGGGGGTTGAAGTCGCCGGAGATGCCGGTGAATGCCACGAGGTCGGCCTCGGTCACGGTGCGGCTCGGCGTCTCGAACCGGAAGCCGACCTCGACGTCCTCGAAGTAGAGCGGAGCCACTAACGCGGACTTTGCCGGACGACCACGGCCTTCGTCTGCCGGTGCAGGTCGGACACCTCGATTCCGTGCTGCGTGCCGACGCCGCGATCACTCAAGAGTGGGGCGAAGAACGCCGCTAGCTCGGCGTAGGCGTCGAGCGGGAGCACGTGCGAGACGTACTGGTCCGGCCGGACGACGACGAGCGCGCCCTGGTCGCGAGCGATGCCTCGCAGGTCGAAGATGTCGTCGCCACTCGAGTCAGGCGCGAACGCCTTCTCGTAGTCGACGAGGCCGTACGGGCCCTTGCGCGGCACGAGCAGCGACGGCAGGTCGGCAAGAGCGAGGTCGCGATGGTACTGCTGAAACACCGCGCGTACGTCGAACACGCGGTCGACGTCGGCATCGGTCGGGGTATACCGCCGCACCGGCGAGTCGGGGGAGTGCTCGAGGTGCTCGCACAGCGCTCGCAGCCGTGACGCCGGGTCGCCGGGCGTGGCTGCGTCGGCGAACGCGTAGAGCCGCCAGCGGCCGTCGGCTCGGGCGGCATGGCCGAGCTGGACCGGCTTGGCGTCTGCGAGGCGGATCACCGAAGCCGAGTGGAACCGCATCCCGATTGGGAATCCCTCGGCGAGGTGCTGGTGTGTCGCCGCGCCGGTGAGCGACGAGGGCGCGTAGCGGGTGGCAACGCCCGCGGTGTACCGAAGCGACCGCTCGAAATACCCCTGCAACTCGGCCGGGTCGACTCCGCCGGCACCGGGGTTGGCCGGGTCCTCGGGCGGCGACGCCATGATCGCCGACCATTCCTTGTCGAAGTCGATCAGCTCTTGAGCGATCGCCTGGCGTTCGGCCGAGTAGGTGTGGAGCAGCGACTCGGGGCTGCGGTCCTCCAACACGGCGGCGAGCTTCCACCCGAGGTTGAACGCGTCCTGCATGGACACGTTCATGCCCTGGCCGGCCTTGGCGCTGTGTGTGTGGCACGCGTCGCCGGCGATGAAGACGCGAGGGGCGCGGACGCCGACGAGCTCGGCCGGCACGTCGTCGAACTTGTCGGTGAGCCGCTGGCCGACCTCGTAGATCGAGAACCAGGCGATCTCCTTCACGTCGAGCGTGTACGGGTGCAGTACGCGCCGGGCGATCGCGATGACCTGGTCGGACTGCATGCCGCGCACGGCGGCCCTGTTGTCGGCGCCGAGCTCGCCGAGGTCGACATACAGACGCACGAGGTAGCCGCCCTCGCGGGGGATGATGAGGATGTTCCCGTAGTCGGACTGAATCGCCGCCTTGAGGCGGATGTCTGGGAAGTCGGTCACGGCGAGGATGTCCATCACGCCCCAGGCATGGTTGGCGGTGTCGCCGTGGAGCTCGCGCCCGATCGACCGCCGCACGGCACTGCGCGAGCCGTCGCAGCCGATCACGTACTTGGCGCGCACCGTGACCTCGGCGCCCGCGCGGACGATGTCGGTGCTGCGCAGGGTGACGGTGAGGGGCCGGTCGCCCGAGTCGCCGACCGCGACGTCCACGACCTCGAGGTCGTAGTCGGGTTCGAGCCGGCTGGGTGAGCGCCGCATCGAGCCGAGGAGGTGGTCGTGGATGCGCGCCTGGTTCACGATCACGTGCGGGAACTCGGACAGGCCGTCCTCCACGTCCTGCACCCGCCCGGTGCGCACGATGCGCGATCGGTCGTGCACGTCGGGTCGCCAGAACACCGTCTCGTTCACCCAGTAGGCCTCAGCGACGAGCTCCTCGCTGAGCCCGAACGCCTCGAACATCTCCACCGTGCGGCAGGCGACCCCGTCGGCCTGGCCGAGCTCGAGCGGACCGGACTTGCGCTCGACGATGCGCGTCGTGATCGCCGGGAACTCGGCGAGCTGCGCGGCGAGCACCAGTCCCGCCGGCCCGCATCCGACGATCAGCACATCGACCTCGTGCGGCAAGGCCGCCGGCCGTGCTGCGGCAGCCGGATCGGCCGGCCGGACGCGCGGGTCGCCGGCCCGGAATCCGTCCACGTGGAATTGCATCCCCAAGCTCTACCGCACTAACGCGGGCTCTGCTTGACGACGACGGCCTTCGCCTCCTGGTAGTAGTCGAGCGCCTCGATCCCGTGCTCCTTGCCCACTCCGCTCTCGCCGAAGCCGCCGAAGGGAAGCTCGTCGTAGACGATCTGGCTCGAGTTGATCCACGTGTAGCCCGCTTCGAGCTTCTCGGCGGCGACGGTCGCCGCCGTCAGGTCGCGTGTCCAGATCGACGACCCGAGTCCGAACTCGCTCGCATTCGACCGTGCTGATCCCTTCGTCGAGACTGCCGATGCGCCAGATGGGAAGGGCGGGCCCGAAGACCTCCTCGGTGGCGAGCTTCGAGTCGTGCGGGGGCTCCAGGATCAGCGTCGGCTCGTAGAACCAGCCGTTCGCGTACTCGTCTCCGGCGGGCCGGCCGCCGCCGGCGAGCAGCTCGCCGCCGCGCGCCAGCGTCGAGTCGACCTGGTCTTCCAGGGTCGCGCGCTGCTCCGCGCTGTGCAGCGGGCCGATCGTCGTCCCCTCCGCAGTCCCTGCCCCGACCGTGAGCCGAGCGACCTTCGAGGCGAGCTTCTCCACGAACTCGTCGGCGATCGCCTCGTGCAGGTAGAGGCGCTTGATCGCCAGACAGGCCTGCCCGCAGTTGAAGAACCGGCCGACGCTCGCGGCGCTCACAGCGGCGTCGACGTCGGCGTCGTCGAGGACGATCATCGGGTCGGAGCCCCCGAGCTCGAGGGTCACGCGCTTGACCCCGCGCGCCGCGAGCTCGGCGACGTGCTTGCCGACGGGAGTCGAGCCGGTGAACGCGACCTTCGCCACCCGCGCATCGGTGACCAGCGCCTCGCCGAGGACGGAGCCCTTGCCGGTGACGACCTGGAACACGCCCTCGGGTAGGCCGTGCTCGCGCATGATCCCGGCGATTCGGAGCGTCGTCAGCGGCGTCGTCTCAGCCGGCTTGGCCACGACGACGTTGCCGCAGACGAGCGCGGGCCCGAGCTTGTTGCCGAGCAGCGTCGTCGGGAAGTTCCAGGGCACGATCGCGACGACGACCCCGAGCGGGCGCTTCAGAACCAGCCCGTGCGTGCGGACGTCGAGGCTCGGCACGTAGGCGCCGCGAAGGTTCTTCGCGAGACCCGCGTAGTGCTCGAGCGTGTGCACGAAGCGCGTGATCTCCAGCCGAGCCTCGCGGAGCGGCTTGCCCTGCTCGAGCGTCAGCTGCGACGACAGCTCGTCACGCGCGGCCAGGACCGCCGAGGCGGCCTCGTGCAGGAGCTCTCCGCGGCGCGCAGCCGGCGTCTCCCACCACGCCGGGAAGGCGTCCGCGGCACGGGCGATCGCGGCCGAGGCGTCGTCGGCTCCACGGCGCGGGACGCGCCCGACCTCCTCGCCCGTCGCGGGGTTGCGGATGACGGTGACGTCGACCTCGGTGACGGTGGCCATTGGCTACGCTGCCGCTGAAGGTCGGTGTCCGTTTCTCGGCGAACGCGGCGATCCCCTCGCGCGCGTCTTCGCTGCGGAACAGCTCCGCGATCAGCTCCTGCTCGCGCGCGAGGCCCCGCTCTAGGCCGAGAGCGAGCCCCTCGTGGACGGCGAGCTTGATGTTCGCGATCGCCTTCGTCGCGCCCGCGGCGAGCGCCCGCGCGTACTCGAGTGTCTTCTCGCGCAACTCGTCGGCAGCGAAGACGCGGTTCACGATCCCGAGCTCGAGCGCCTCGACGGGCAAGACGGTGCGGCCGGTGACCATCAGGTCGAGCGCGCGACTCCAGCCGATCAGGCGCGGGAGACGCTGGGTGCCGCCGTTGCCCGGCAGCACCCCGAGCGTCACCTCGGGCGTGCCCAATCGGTACTCCCCCTCCGCCGCGAAGCGGAGGTCGCAGGCCAGGGCGATCTCGAGGCCCCCGCCGAGCGCATGGGCGTTGATCTCGGCGATGAAGAGCTTCGGAATCGTCGCGATCGAGGAGAGGGCCTCGTGCGAGACGCGGATCATCTCCATGTTCGCCTCGACCGTGTTCTCGTTGAACGCCTTCACGTCGGCGCCGGCGGAGAAGAACCGCTCCGACGCGCTTCGGACCACGACGACCTTCACGGCGTCGTCGCTCGCCGCAGCCTCGACCGAGGCGGCGAGCTCCTCGACGAACGAGAGGTCGTACGAGTTCGCGGGCGGCCTGTCGAGCGTGACGACCCCGATGCCCTCGTCGGCTGAGAAGGAGACGGCCATCAGCCCAGGCCTCCGACGACGACGGACTTCGTCTCGAGGTAGTGGTCGAGCATCGCCTCCATTCCGTGCTCCTTTCCGAGCCCGCTCTCCTTCAGCCCTCCGAAGGGCAGCTCGTCGTAGCCGTAGTGGATCTGGTTCACCCACGTCATCCCGGCTTCGATCTCCTGGGCGGCTCGGTCGATGTAGCGCGCGTCGTACGTCCAGATCGACGACCCGAGGCCGTAGCGCGTGTCGTTCGCGAGCCTGATCGCCTCGTCGATGTCGTGGACGCGGAAGACCGGCAGGATCGGTCCGAACACCTCCTCGGTGACGAGGCGAGAGTCGTGCGGCGCGCTCTCGACCAGCGTCGGCTCGAAGAAGAAGCCCTTGTCGCGGTCCGACGGCACCCCACCTCCGTGCAGGACGCGCGCGCCTCGCGCGACCGCGTCCTCGAGCTGCGCCGACAGCTCGTCGCGCCCGTGCTCCGTGTGCACGGGCCCCAGGCGCAGCCTCGGCTTCTCGGGGCGCGTCCAGCCTTCGCCGCACTCGTACCGCTCGAGCTCGCCCACGAGCGCGGACACGAAGTCGTCGTAGATCTCGTCGAAGACGTACAGCCGCTTCGCCGCGAGGCACGACTGGCCGGCGTTCCAGAAGCGCGCGATCACCGCGCCCTTCACCGCGGCCTTGGGGTCGGCGTCGGGACAGACGATCATCGGATCCGAGCCGCCCAGCTCGAGCGTGACCCGCTTGAACGCGGGCGCTGCGAGAGCCGCGACGTGCCTGCCGGTGCCGGTCTCTCCCGTGAACGCGACGCGGCGGATCAGCGGGTGCGTGACGAGCGCGTCGCCGATCACCGAGCCTCGGCCCGTGACGACGTTCAGCACGCCCGCCGGCAGCCCCGCCTCGTGGAAGAGCTCGGCGACCTTCAACGTGGCGAGCGGTGTCGACGACGCCGGCTTCACCACGACCGTGTTCCCGGCGGCCAGCGCGGGGCCGACCTTGGTGCCCATCAGCGTCAGTGGGTAGTTGTACGGCACGATCGCCGCCACCGGGCCGACCGGACGCCTGATCACCATTCCGTACGAGCGGCCGAGTGTCGAGGGCAGGTCCTGGTAGGCGCCGCGCACCTTCGTCGCGAGGTCGGCGTAGTACTGCATGCCGTGCACGAAGTGCTGGAGCTCCCCGGCAGCCTCGATCGTCGGCTTCCCCTGTTCGTGCGTCAGCGTCTCGACGATCTCGTCCTTGTGCTCGACGACGAGCTCGAGCCCCGCGCGGATGAGCTCGGCGCGCTTCTCGGCGTCCGTCTTCGACCACTCGGAGAAGGCCCCCGCCGCCGCCTGCACTGCCAGGTCGACGGCGCCCGCATCACCGGCCGGAACCGTCTCGTAGACGTCTTCCGTCGCGGGATCGATGACGTCGAGCTCGTCCGTCGCGGTCGCGTCCGTCTGCTCGCCTCCGATCAGCATCCTCACCATCGCAGCTCCTCTCTCGAGTTCAGCTCCTCCAAGTAGCGGCGTCGCAGCTCGCGGTACTCCGCAGCCGCGGTCTCGACCCAGCGGCGGGGCGAACCCTCGACCGCCTTCTTCGCCACAGCGGGAACACCGGCGGCGACCACGCCGGCCGGGATCTCCTGCCCCTCGCGGACGACGCTGCCGGCCGCGACGAGCGCCCCCGCTCCGACGCGCGCTCGCTGCAGCACGATCGCACCCGTGCCGATCAGCGCGCCGTCCTCGACGACGCACCCCTCCAGCATCGCCGCATGGCCGACCGCGACGTTCGCGCCGAGTACGGTCGGCAGCCCCTCGGCCGCGTGGATGACGGCGTTGTCCTGCACGCACGACCCCTCGCCAACGACGATCCGGCCGAAGTCCGCCCGCAGCACCGCACCGAACCAGACGCTCGACTCCGCCTCGAGCACGACCTCGCCGATCAGCGTCGCGGTCGGCGCGACGAACGCGTCGGATGCCACCTGCGGTTCCATCCCCCCGAAGCCGTAGAGACCCATCAGCGCTTCCGAATCCGCTCGAACGGGCTCTTGCACGAGAGGCACATCCACTGCTCGGTCATGAGGCCGGGCCCGAACTCGCCGATTCGCTCGACCTCGACCGAGGAGCACCACGGACACGCGACCTCGTCGCCGGGCGCCGGCCCGGCGTTCAGCCGGCGCTCCAGGCTGCTCCACCGCTCCCACGGCAGCTCTCCCGGCTCGGGCAGGCGCAGGCCCGCTCGCTCGGCTTGCGCGCGCATCCCGACCTGGAAGCGCTCGCGCAACGTGTCGTTGTCGTGCTCGACGATGCCTGCGCCGACGAGCAGCTCGAGCCCGGGCTCACCGGGCGGGCCGAACCAGCACAGCGTCTCGGGCAGCAGCGCCGCCACCTCGTCCTCGAGGATCGAGGCCTCGGCGGGCGTCGAGCCGAGCTCGCGCAGCCTCCCCTCGACGTAGCGCTGGTGGAAGCCCTCGTCGGCCAGGATCCGGTCTGCGCGCTTCCGAAGCTCGGCGACCGACGAGTCGACGCACGCCTCGAGGAGGATCGTCATGGCGAAGTCGATCAGCGCCTGCGCCGCGACGGCGCGGTACCACGAGTCGCTCGCTTCCAGGAGGAACGAGACCGCGTACTTGCGCTCGCGATCGTCCTCGCGATCGAGCGGCACGGGTCGCAGCTCGGGCGGGAAGTCCTCCAGCAACGAGTACAGCCCACGGGCGTGCCCCGCCTCCTCCTGCGCGATCGCCGTGCAGGCCACCGCGCTCTCGAGCGCCGGCGCGCCGACGCCCCAGCGCGCGAGCCTGTGCGCGAGGAAGTACTTGTTGTCGGCGACGGAGGCGACGAGGTTCGCGAGCGCCGCCGCCTCCGCGCGGCTATCGGCCAGCTCGAGCCGGGCGCTCACTGTCGGCGTCCTCGCCGTCGCGAATGATCCAGTGCACCGTGCTGCGGGGGAACGCGACCAGCTCCACCCACGACCCGGGCCGGGTCTCGAGCACGTTGTCCACCGTCGGCGCCACCCCTTGCTCGGTGAGCGGCTCCGCGTACTCGGTCCTGCCGAAAACAAGCAGCTCGTCCCTCACGCCGGCTTCACCACCGTCGCGATCTCCCGTCGTGGGACGATGAACATGTCCGCCCACGTCCACTCCTCGTACAGCGTCCGTGCGTAGACCAGGGCGTCATCGACGGTCGTCGCGTCCACGCGCCCGATGTGCCGGATCGGAATGCGCACGTCCTGCCTGGCGAACACCTCCCACACGTCGGGCCGAGCGGTCATCCGACCCCGGTGGCGCGCAGGACCTTCAGGCCCCGCGCCGAGATGTCCCGTCGCGTCCATCGGTCGAAGACCTCGCGCACCTTGACCTCGTCGACGCCCTCGAGCCCGAGCAGGCGCTCGCGGATGTCGTCCTCGATCAGCTCGATGCACGGACAGCCGAGCGAGCAGTACGCGACGTCGACGCGCACGGAGGAGCCCTCGATCTCGACGCCCCGCACGAGCCCCATGTCGACCAGGCTGACCGGGTACTCGGGGTCGTGCACCTCCCGGAGCGCCGACCGGACGTGTGCCTCGCTCACGGTCACGCCGCCACCGACAGCCGCTGAAGCCGTCCGCGCTGGATCATCTCCACGAGCTCCTCGTTCGCGGGCCCTCGACGACGCCAGCGCTCGAGTACGTCGTCCCACGTGATCTCGCCCTCCTCGAGGAGCCAGCGCTTCTCGCGCTCGTCGAACTGCACGGGGAAGGGGCAGTCGATGACGTAGCGACCTGCAGCGGCGTCGAAGTGAGCCGGGACGTCGATGCCGATCGACTCGCAGAACGGCACTGCCGTCGACATCCACTCCTGCCTCAGCTCGTCGTTCGTCTTGCCCTTCAACCCGTAGTCGATCTGCTCCCGGTGCCGCTTGAGGTGGTCGGGAAGCCCGAACCACTCGATCGTCATCAGGAACATCCAGTCGACCGCGGCCTGGAGATCCGCGCGCGTCGCCGCGTCGGCGGCGAGCGTCTTCATCCAGCGCTCGCCGTGCCGAAGGTGGAACGTCTCCTCGCGATCGACCTTCACGAGGGCACGTTTCCACGGACCGTACGACGTGTTTTGGAAGATGTCGCTGAGCAGGACGAAGCCTGCCCGGTCGTAGAAGCCGTTTGCGACCACCATCTCGGGCCAGTTCTCGAGCGGGACGTCGAAGGCGTACGGATGACGGAACTCCGAGGGCTGGCGCTCGTAGATGAGCGCGTCGGTATCGATGCCGAGGTCGCGCAGCATCCTGTAGGCGATGTGCGCGTGACCGAGCTCGTCCTGGATGATCCCGACGACCGAGACGAAGGACTGCAACCGGGGTGCCCGCTCGGCGGCCTTGAGGTAGGCCGGAGCGCTGATCAGTTCGGTGTCGCCGGACACGATCAGCGTCCGGGCGAGACCTTTGACGTAATCCTCGCTCGCGTACTCGGGTCCCTCGACCAGCTTCCCGTCCGCGAGCCGCTCGAGCAGCGCCGTGGTCGTCCACTCCCGGAGTCTGACTGACCGGACGGTCAGCGTCAACCCATGCCGGCGGCTGGGTCATGGCCCCGAGCCTACTCGCGCGTCGGCCCCAGCGCGGGCTGCGCGCGCCTGCGGCCGAACAGTCGGCTGAACAGGTCGACGACAGTCTGGACGACCCCGTGTCGGAAGCCGAGGAAGATCGCGATCAGGATCACGCCGTACAGCACTTCCCGTAGCTCGAAGCTGCTGCTCAGCTGCTCGTCCACGACCGCGAACACGCCCGCCCCGATGAGTGGCCCGAGCAGTGTGCCGAGGCCGCCGAACGCCACGATCACGAGGACCCGGACGTCCACGTGGTCGAAGCTGTACGTCGCCGGGCTGATGAACCCCACGCTGTATGCGTAGAGCGCCCCCGTCAGCCCGACCATCGCCGAGCCCACGGTCGCGGCGTAGATCCGGTACCGCGCGACGTCGACGCCCGCGAGCTCGGCAGCCGTCTCGTCGTCACGCAGTGCACGGAACGCCCACCCGATGTGGGAGACCTGGAGCGCGCGAAAGACGATCAGGAAGGCGACGAGCACGCCAGCGAAGAGGTAGTAGGCGCCGACCTCGTCGTCGGCGAGGCCGTCGGGGAGGCCGGACAGGATGAGGCCCGACTCGGCTCCCGTCAGGTCGCGCTGCCCGAGGAGCAGGTTGGCGAACGCGAGCGAGAACACGAGCGTCACGACGCCGGTGAAGATGACGCCGAGCGAGCGCCGCACCGCGATCCAGCTCAGCAGTCCGCCCACGATCGCGGCGCTCGCCGTGCCGACGGCCACCCCCGCCACGACGGGCAGCGTCGTCCTCTCCGAGAGGATGGCGGCGCCGTAACCGCCGATGCCGGCCAGAGCGCCGACGCACAGGAAGAGCTGGTTCGTGCACCCGAAGATCAGGTTGAAGCCGACACCCGTCGAGGCGAACACCAGCGCCTGGACGGCCAGCGACGTCGTGAAGCGCGAGTCCCCGAACCAGATCGACGGGAGGATCGCGAGAATCACCGCGGCGGCGACGATCGGGCCGACCGCCTTGCCGACGGAGCCCGCCAGGGCGGCTCGGCGCCTCGACGCGCCACCCGTTGCCTCGGTCATCGCGCTCACCGCCCGAGCAGCCCGCGGGGTCGGATGAGGAGCGTGAGGGCGGCGGCGCCGAGCAGGATCACGCTCGTGATGTACTGCCCGATGTAGTGGGCGCTCAGGGTGTTCACCATCCCGAGCAGCACGCCGGCCAGGAAAGCTCCTGCGACGCTGCCGAGCCCGCCCACGACCGTGACGATGAGCGCGAAGGTGGTGAGCTCGAAGCCGGCGTTGACCGTCAGCGGCCCGCTCATCGACTGCGTGACCGCCACGATCCCTGCCAGCGCCCCGCTCAGCGCGAAGACGACCGTGCGGACGGACGATGGGTTGATGCCGACGAGCCGCGCGCCGGTCTCGTCCTGGATCACGGAGCGGATGCCGCGTCCGAACGTGGTGGCGCCGAGGAACACGAGCAGCACCGCCCCCACTGCCAGCGTGATCACGGAAGCCCAGAAGCTCCCGACCGCCAGCGGCACGCCGAGGATCGAGATCGGCTCGCCGCCGATGTTGATGTACAGCGCGCCGAGGGGGTAGCGCCAGGCGAGCAGTCCCCCGATCACGAACGCGGCCCCGAGGGTCAGGAGGAGGCCCATGAGGATCCGCTCCTCGCCCCGCTGGCGGTAGACCGGCCGCATCAAGGTGAGGTCGAGCAGGACGGCGGTTCCGGTCGCCGCCAGCACGCCGACGACGGCGGCCACAGCCGTTGGAACACCGTCCGCCATCAGGAGCGAGGCGACGATCGCAGCGAGCACCACGATCTGGCCGTACGCGAGGTTGAGGACCCCGCCCAGCCCGTACACCAGCGTCATTCCGACGCCGAGCAGCCCGAACGCCAGCCCGAGCACGATCCCGTCGAGCAGGACCGCTCTCATGCGATACCCAGGTACGCACGTCGCACCTCGGGGTTCCGCTCGAGCTCCTTGGAGGCACCTTCGAGCCGGATCCGTCCGTTCTCGAGCACGTAACCTCGGTCGGCCACCGAGAGCGCGAGCGGGACCTGCTGCTCGGCGATCAGCAGCGTCATGCCTTTCTTCTTGAGTCCCTCGAGCGCCTCGAACGCAAGCCTCGGCGATGATGGGAGCGAGCCCGGTCGTGGGCTCGTCGAGCATCAGCAGCCGCGGCTGTGCCATCAGCGCGCGACCTACCGCCAGCATCTGCTGCTCGCCGCCACTCAGGGTGCCGGCCTGCTGGCGCTTTCGCTCCCGCAATCGCGGGAAGAGCTCGTACACGAGCTCGAACGTCTCACGGTCCGGCCGCTTGGGATAAGCGCCCAGGATCAGATTGGACTTCAGCGTCATCGCCGGGAACAGATGCCGCTCCGCCGGAACGTACGCGATGCCGGCGCGTGCGATCCGGTGGGCACGCCGGCGCGTGAGGTCCTTCCCGTCGAAGACGACCCGTCCGGCCATGGGCGGAAGCAGGCCGGCTATGGCGCGGAAGAGCGTCGACTTTCCCGCGCCGTTCGAGCCGATGATCGCCACCGCCTCGCCGGTGCCGACCTCCACGTCGATGCCTTCGATGACCGGCTCGCCGAGGTAACCGGCCGCGAGCCCCTTGACCTCAAGCAACCCGAGCCTGCCCGAGGTAGGCCTCGACGACCTTGGGGTCCCGCATCACGACCTCGGGGGCACCATCGGCGAGCACCTGGCCGAAGTCGAGGACGATCGCGCGTTCGGCGAGCTGGATCACGGCGCTCATCACGTGCTCGACCCACAGGATCGTCGTGCCGAGCTCGTCACGCACGTTGCGCACGATCTCCACCGAAGCGGCCAGCTCGGTCTCGTTCAGACCCGCCATCACCTCGTCGAGCAGCAACAGGCGCGGCCGGCCCGCGAGCGCCTTCGCCAGCTCGAGAAACCGCAGCTGATGCAGGTTCAGGCTCGAGATCGGATGGTCGGCCCGCATCTCCAACCCCACGAACGCCAGCGACTCGGCCGCCCGCCGCCTCGCCTTGCGCTCGCCGACGACGCCCTTGCCGACGCCGAACATCGCGCCGAGGGTGACGTTCTCGAGCGCCGTCATCGAGGGGAACGGAAGCGGCTTCTGCATGGCCATCGCGATTCCCTTGCGCCTGACCCAATGGGCGCGGCGACCGTCGACCCGCGCGCCCTCCAGCCGCACGGCGCCGTGCGTCGGCCGTTGGAGACCGACGATGACCTTGAGGAGCGTGCTCTTACCGGCCCCGTTCGGACCGACGACGGCGACGATGTCGCCGTCGTCGATCCCGAACGTCACGCCGTCGACGGCCGGGAGACCGCCGAAGCGCTTCGTGACCGCATCGACCTCGAGGAGCAGTCTCCGCCTCCGCTACTGGTCCGGCCGATAGGGAGTCAGCGGTTGCGACTTGGACAGCACTCGGGGCCACCAGCGGCCGCCGGTATTGAGCCCGCGCTCGGGCGTCGGGCCCCTGGTGAGGACGGAGTACTGGACCTGCGCACCTCTGAGCTCACCCCACGCCGTCCACCGTAGCGGGAACGCGTATCCGGGGATGTTGAACGTGTTGGCATGGACGTAGGCCGCGATCCGCTTCCGGTCCGTGCCGACGTTCCTGATCGCCCTGGCGATGATCTTCACGTACGCGTAGCCGGCAAGCGCGTCGTCCTCGAAGAACTCGTTCTGCGGGAACGTCCGCAGGTAGCGCTTCGCCAGGTTCTTGTAACCCTTGGTCGCCGTCGCCATGCACTTGAAGTCACTCCAGCGCCCGTACGAGGACTCCCCTGCGTTCTTCGCAGTGAGCGAGAACGGCGAGTACGCACCCACCACGGGCACCCTCATGCCGAGCTGTCCCGACTGAGCCAAGACCAACGACGAGCCCGGGGGATGACCCGTCGCGACGATCAGCTGCACCCCGCCCAACGCACGCAGATACGGCGTGAAGTTGGTCGTGGGCACCGGCGCAACCTGGTACTTGAAGGTGATGTTCGGCGCCCGCTTCGCTGCGTCCTCGAGCGAGGACTTGAACGACTGTCCCCACGCGTAGTCGGCGATGATCACGCCCACGTTCCGTATGCCGCGCTTCTGCGCCAGCTGCACGACGGGAACAGCCGCCATGGCGGCAGCCGGCAGACAGGTGCGGAACGTGTAGCGGCTCGATTGCCGCAAGACGTCGTTGTTGCCCGACTTCACGAGGAAGAGCGGGACCTCGTCGTCCTCGGCGAGCCGCCCGATCGCCAGCCCGAAGGCGCTGTTGATGACGCCCCCGACCGAGACGACCTCTTCCTGCTGGGTCAGCCGCCGGAAGCCCTCCACGGCCGCACTCGCATTCGTCGATTGGTCATCCGCGACCGCGAGGTTGAGCTTCCGTCCCTGCCCTCGCCCCTGCACGCCGCCCGACCGGTTGATCTCGTTCACGGCCAGGGCCATCCCGGCACGCACCTGGATACCCCAGGGCGCGAAGTTGCCCGTCAGCGGCGTGAGCGCGCCGATCTTGATCGGGCTCCTCTGCTCGGATCCGCTCGACCCGCCGAAGGCGCTCGCCCCGCTCAGCGCGGCGGTGAGCATCGCCACTCCGCCCACGGCCGCAATCCACTTGAACCCCTTCACGACCACACTCCTTCCCTCGTGCCTGCCACCGAACCGGCCTGTGGCGAGACATTCTCGTCTCCGACTGACCGGTTAGTCAAACACCCCCGACGCACCTCCGCCGCAGGGTCGATTCCTTCAGCGACACGTGGTTCCGGTGCTGGTGCGAACCGCGGAACAAGTCCAAGCGGCTCGGCGCGCGTGTCGCGAGGGCATCGACCGATGTATACAGCACACCCCGCCTGGAGTCCATGAGACGCGTTCTCGTGCTGCTGCAGTCCTCCTTTGCATACATATCGCTGACTCCTACGCGTGCGCCGCGCGCCAGCCGCCGGGGGCATACGACCTGCGGACCGCTTCGACGTAGGGCACCGGGCTGACCACTGCGTCGATCTCGACCTGCACGTGGGGCTCGACGGTGGGCTTCGCCGTGCCGCCGTCCTCCTCACCCCAGACGAGCGTCACCCCGGTCCCCGGCTCTGCGTAGTCGGCGTCGAGGACGGCGAGCGTCAGCATCTTGCCCTCGTTCGCCGTGTAGCCGATCCAGGTCGAGACGCCGACCGTCTCGCCCGTCCACGGCAACCCGGTCGTATTGATGCATCGAGTACACGGCGGAGGGCCAGTCCATGAACTTCGCCCGCTCGTCCTTCCGGAACATCGTGCCGATCGTGCGGGTCACGTCCTCGTCGTCGAGTGCCAGGGTCACCTTCCGGCGGTGGTCCCCGCCGGCCATTTCCTCCAGCGCATCCCGCCCGACGAAGTCGTGGTCGAACTTGACGTAGCTTCCGTACCCGAGGTCCCAGGGCGTGAAGTAGTAGTCCTCGATGTCGTCGGAGACGAAGCTGCCGCCGATCGACGCTGACCCCTCGTACCCGGTCGCGGGCAGCCATTCCCGGTAGGCCTTCATGCTCTCGCCGGAGTACACGGCCGGAAGCGGAGAAGGGATCCAGCCGGACTCGAGCGTGTTGGACGAATACGCCCTTCCGCCCGCCAGTCGGAGGCCGAACTCCTCGCCGGCCGATACGAGAGCCTCGCGCACGGCTTCCCCGTCGTCCCAGGGGCCGAAGAGCTCCCAGCCCGGCTGGCCGACCATGCCGTGCCGCAAGGCACCTGCGGTTCTGCCCGCGATCGTCACCGTCGTCGTGTGGAAGAAGCTGAGCTCGGGCGGAGCGTCGCCGAGCGCCTTCTCGATCACCTGCATCGCGGTCGGGCCCTGCAGCTGGAACCGATACGAGCGGCGGCGTCCGTCGCTTCGGAGCGCGGTCCTGAGGTCGAGCTCGACCGTGACGGCGTACCCGCCCGTCTCTGCGTGGTACATGATCCAGTTGAGGGCCGGGGCCCGGCCGACGAGGTTGAAGCGGTTCTCGCCCAGACCGAACAGGATGACGTCGCCGATGACGTAGCCCTCGGGGCTGCAGGGCACGAAGTGCTTGGCCCGGTCGAAGCCGAATCCGTCGAAGCTGTTGACCGCGAGGTGGGAGAGCAGCTTCAGCGCGTCCGGGCCCTCCACCGCCAGCTCGTTCATATGGAACGACTGGTCGAAGAGGACGCAGGTTTCCTGCCAGGCCCGCTGCTCATCGCGCCAGTTCGTGAACTCCGGCGGGACTCCGGGGAAGACGTTGGCCCCGGTCTGCGAGTTGCGGAGCAGCTCGACCGGGTTCTCGGCCGTCGCCAGCAGGTCTTCGAGACTCCGCTGACTAAGAACTGGTTTCAGGATGGGGCCTCGTTGTCGGGGTGCGATGGGCGGTGCGTGGCAAGGACGCAGGGAGCGTTCCGTGTATCTGGGACGCGTAGCGTGGCGCGACTGAGGACGCGGCCACGCGCCGTCCAGCGCGGCCCGACGGCACAGCGCCTCATTTTGAAGCCAGTTCTAAAGGACACCGCGGCTCGCACTGTCGATGCCGCCGGGCAGCGGACCGTGCCGCACGGCGTCGGCGACGTTGAACAGGTGTGCACGCATCGCGGCCTCGGCCTCGGTCGCGTGCCCGGCGCTCACGGCCTCGACGATCGCCGTGTGTTCGGCCACGGACGCAGCGGAGCGGCCGGGAATCAGGATGGTGCGGTACTGGTAGCGCACTGTCTGGGCGTTCAGCGTCTGGATGAGACGAACGGCGGTCGCATGGCCGGAGAGCTCGAGCAGGGTCGCGTGCAGCTCGGCGTTCGTATCGGATGCCCCGAGGAGGTCGCCGGACTCGAGGAGCTCGCGTTGACGGGCCAGACATGCCTGCAGACTGGCGACGCCCGCATCGTCGATGCGCTCGGCGGCCTGGCGGACGGCAAGACCCTCGAGGACGGCGCGCGCCTGCAGGATCTCGACCGCCTCCTCGTCGCCGACGCGCCGCACCCGCGCCCCTCGATGCGGCTCGCGTACCACCAGCCCGTCCTGCTCGAGACGGATGAGCGCCGTGCGCACCTCGCCCCGCGACATGTCGAACATCGTCGAGACATCGGCCTCGACGAGACGGGCGTGGGGAGCGATGTCGCCGCGGATGATCGCCTCGCGGAGGGCGTCGTAGCTCGAGGTGACCGCCATCGTTGGGCACGCATACTGACGGAATGTCGCGAAGATCGTCAACAATTCTGTTTTCATTCAGCCGTGGACCGACGCGACAGGCCGATCGAGCTCCCGGCAGCGGGCGCGCACGTGATCGCGGTGCTCGGTCTTGGCGAGGCCGGTGGTCTTCTTGCCGCCGACCTCGTCTCCGTGGGCCTCGAGGTTCGCGGCTACGACCCGCTGACCGTTTCGGCTCCAGAGGGCGTCGACCAAGCGAGTGACCCCGGCTCGGCGGTCTCCGGAAGCACGCTCGTGCTCGCCCTGACGACGGCGTCGACTGCGCTCGCCGCGGCCGAGTCGGCGTTGCCGGGTCTGGGCAGCGGCGCGATCTACGCCGACCTGAACACGACGTCGCCGGCGCTGAAGCACGACATCGCCGCGCTCGTGGACCGAGCCGACGCACGCTTCGCGGACGTCGCGTTGCTCGGACCGGTCCCGGCTCGCGGGCTCCGAACACCGGCTCTGGCGTCCGGCTCGGGCGCGCGGGCGTTCGCGGATGCGCTCGGACCGCTCGGCATGCCTGTCGAGGTCGTGTCCGAGCGTCCCGGCGACGCAGCGATCCTCAAGCTCCTGCGCTCGGTGTTCATGAAAGGGCTCGCAGCCTCCGTGCTCGAGAGCCTGCGCGCGGCCGAGGCCGCGGGTCACAGGAGCTGGCTCGAGGGAGAGATCGCCGCTGTCGTCGGCGAGCCGCTGCTCGAGCGACTCGTCGCCGGGAGTCGCCGGCACGCCGCGCGCCGTCTCGACGAGCTGGAAGCGGCGCGTGAGCTGCTGCTCGAGCTCGGTGTCGAGCCGCGAATCGCCGCCGCCAGCGCAGCGGTCCTCGCGGAGCTCGCGACCGGCGCGCCGCAGGGCGGGGTGCGGCCGTGACGACGCAGCAGGCTGTGGGGACGTCGCCGAGCGAGCGGGCACGTGTTCTCGTGCAGGGTGCCTACGACCTGCACGTCCACGTCGCTCCGGACGTGCCTCGGCGGCGGATCGACGACCGCACGCTCGCGCAGCGCTTCGCCGAGCTCGGACTTGCGGGTTTCGCCCTCAAGTCGCACTACACGTCCACCGCCGAGCGCGCGCAGGTCGTCTCGGCCCTCTTCCCGGAGGTGCGGGTCGTCGGCACTCTGACCCTCAACTGGGCCGTCGGCGGCATGAACGCTCTCGCGGTCGAGATCGCCGCGCGCGAGGGTGCGCTGATCGTCTGGATGCCCACGGTCGACTCGCCCGCCGAGACGGCCGGCAGGACCGAGCCGAGGGACGGGGACAAGGTTCCCCAGTGGGCGCGGCTCCAGCACGAGCTCCGGGGCCTCGGGCTCAGCGTCGGCGCGGTGCACGTGACCGATCGCGGCGGACAGCTCCTGCCCGAGACGCGAGACGTGCTTCGGGCGATCGCACGCCACGATCTGGTCCTCGCCACCGGCCACCTCGCTCGCGACGACACCTTCGCGGTCGTCGACGCGGCGCTCGAGGAGGGGGTTGCGTCCATCGTCGTCACGCACCCGGAGTTCCCGTGTCAGAACTTCTCGCTCGACGATCAACGCGCTCTCGCAGAGCGCGGGTGCCTCCTGGAACGCTGTCTGAGCACGCCGCTGAGCGGGAAGACCGACTGGGAGCACGTCTTCGACGGCGTGCGCGCGGTCGGTGTGGAGCGGTCGCTCTTCTCGAGCGACTGCGGAAACCCGGACTACCCGCCCGTCGAGGACGGGCTCGCGCTGTGGGCCGACCGCTTGCTCGGCGGCGGGTTCGACGAGGACGAGGTGCGCGAGATGATCGTGGGGCAGTCGCGGCGGCTGGCGGGAGCCGCATGACGCGCAAGCTCCTGGTGATCGGCGCCCACTCCGCCGACTTCGTCTGGCGCGCGGGCGGCGCGATCGCGGTCGCGACGTCGAACGGAGGCGCGGCGCGCGTGCTCTCGCTCTCGTACGGCGAGCGGGGCGAATCCGGCGAGCTCTGGAAGGAGCCGGACCAGACGGTCGAGCGCGTGAAAGAGATCCGCCATGGAGAGGCGGAGCGTGCGGCAGCGGCGCTCGGCGCCGAGTTCGAGTGCCTCGATCTCGGGGACTACCCCCTCGAGCTCGACGGCGGCGCGCTCGTCGCGATCGCCGACCGGATCCGCGGGTTTGCTCCCGACGTCGTCCTCACGCACACGGATCGCGATCCCTTCAACCCGGACCATGCGGCCGCCTTCTTCGCCGTCGAGAAGGCTCGTGCGCTCGCCGCCGGTGCGGGCGTCCCGAGCGCGTTCGAGACCGTCGAGCCGCCCGAGCTGCTCCTCTTCGAGCCGCACCAGCCCGAGCTGTGCAACTTCGTGCCGACGACCTTCGTCGACATCACGCCCGTGATCGAGCAGAAGAACGCCGCGATGGCCGAGATGAAGGCGCAGTCCTACCTCCACACCTACTACTCGCAGCGCGCCGAGCAGCGGGGCAACCACGCACGGCGCTCCTCGGGCAACGCCGCGATCCGGTACGCCGAAGCGTTCCAGCGCGTGACGCCGCAGGTGGTGAGCGCCCTGTGACGGACCGGCACGCGGAGCTCGCTCGCCTGGGCGCCGCGACGGTGCACGAGGCCGCCGGCCGCGCTCAGGTCGTCGACGTGCCGCTCGTCCAGGTCGTGCCTGGCTCGCGCGCGGCCGGCCCGGCGCGAACCGTGCGCTGCGGCCAGAACGACAACCTCATGGTCCACGCGGCGGTGGCCGAGGCCGAGCCGGGGGAGGTGCTCGTCCTCACGATGCCCGAGCCCGGGCCGATCGCGCTCGTCGGCGAGCTGCTCGCGACCCAGGCGAAAGTCGCGGGCGTCGCCGCCCTGCTCGTGGACGCCGCTGTGCGCGACCTCGAGGAGCTCCGAGAGGTCGGGTTGCCGATCTGGGCGCGGTACGTTCGCGTGAGCGGAGCGGAGAAGCGAGTCCCGGGCGTCATCGGCGAGCCCGTCGAGGTGGGCGGAGCGCACATCCGTCAAGGCGACGTGGTCGTGCTCGACGCGGACGGCGCGGTCGTCGTCGAACGGGAGCAGGCCGACGACGTGCTGCAGGCGGGCCTCGCGCGCGAGGCGCGCGAGCGCGAGAAGCGTGCGAAGCTCCAGGCCGGGGAGCTCTCCTACGACCTCGACGGTCTGCGGGAGCTCGTCGAGTCGTGACCGAGCCCTTCCACGATCTCGCTCGGATCGGGCACGCGGAGCTCCTGACCACGAAGCCGGAGGAGAGCCTGCGCTTCTTTGTCGACGTGCTCGGCATGGAGGAGGAAAGCCGCGACGGGCAGTCCGTCTTCCTGCGGGGTTGGGGCGACTACCTCCGCTACAGCCTGAAGCTCACGGAGGCGCCCGTCGCCGGCCTTGGACACGTCGGACTGCGTGCGTGGAGCCCCGAGGCGCTCGACCGCCGGGTCCTGGCCGTCGAGGCCACGGGACGGGGGCTCGGCTGGATCGACGGGGACGTGGGCCACGGCCGGGCCTATCGCTTCACGGATCCCGACGAACACGTCTTCGAGCTCTACTACGAGGCGGAGCGCTACGAGGCGCCCGCGCACCTGCGGCCGTCCTGGAAGAACCAGCCGCAGCGCTACGTCGGCCGGGGCGCGGCGGTCAAGCGCCTCGACCACGTCAACTTGCTGGCGGCCGATGTCCGCGCGAATCGCACCTTCGCCCAGGACGTGCTCGGGTACCGCCTGTACGAACGGATCGAGCTCGACGACGGAACCGAGACGGGCGCCTGGCTCAGCCTCTCGATCGCTGCGCACGAGCTGATCTACGTCGCGGACGCCTACGGAGCGACGGGACGGCTGCACCACCTCGCCTTCTGGGTCGACACGCGCGAGGAATGTCTGCGTGCAGCCGACGTCTTCGTCGACGCCGGTGTCCCCATCGAGGCGGCGCCGTCGAAGCACGGGGTCGCGCAGGGCTTCTTCCTGTACGGGTACGAGCCCGGAGGTAACCGGATCGAGGTCACAACCGGGGGGTACTTCGTCTACGACCCGGATTTCGAGCCGATCACGTGGACCGCCGAGGAGCGCGCCCGCGGCCAGTACTGGGGCGTGAAGACGGTCGAGAGCTTCCACACGTACGGCACGCCCGACGTCGCGGGTGGAGGCTGACCGCGTGGCCTCGCTCCGCGACGTCCTCGCGCGCCCGGACAGCTTCGCCGTCGCGGCGGAGCTCGTCACGAGTCGTGGCCCGATCACGTCCGAGGGAGGCGCTCGGGTGCTGGCGCTCGCGAGGGATCTCGCCGCAGATCCGAGGATCGACGTCCTCTCGATCACCGACAACCCCGGCGGACACGCGATGCTGTCGCCCGACGCGCTCGGAACCGACCTGATCTCACGCGGGCAGGAGGTGATCATCCACCTCGCCTGCAAGGACTGGAACCGCAACGCGCTCGAGAGTCGCGGCTGGCAGCTGAACTCGGCGGGCTTCCACAACGTGCTCGCGATGTCGGGCGACTACCCCGTCGTCGGTCATCGCGGCCTTGCGGCACCTGTCTTCGACATCGACTCCGTCGGGCTCATCAGCCTGTTCTCGGAGATGAATGCCGGTCTCCCGGTGTCGCGCGCGGGCGGACACGCGGCTCCAGCGGACCGACTTCTTCCTGGGCGGGGTCGTCACGAACCACAAGCGGCTCGAGCGAGAGGTGATGCCTCAGTACTTCAAGCTGCGCAAGAAGGTGCGGGCAGGCGCCCGCTTCGTCATCAACCAGGCCGGCTGGAACACGCGCAAGGACGACGAGCTCCTCCGCTGGATCCGCCGCGACGGTCTCGACCTGCACGTGCTTGCGACGGTCTACCTGCTCTCTCGTACGGCTGCGCGCGCCTTCCACCGCGGACTCATCCCGGGCATCGTCGTCACCGACGAGCTGCTCGAGCTGGCGGAGCGGCACGGCGCCAGCCCGGACAAGGGCCGTTCCTTCTTCGTGGATCTCGCGGCGAAACACCTCGCGGTGGTCCGCGGCCTCCGCTACGACGGCGTCTACCTCGGCGGCCACATGCCGGCGGAGACGTTCGGCGAGATCGTCGATCGTGCCGACGCCTTCCGCACGGACTGGCGAGAGCTCGCGCGCGAGATCCAGTTCCCGCGTCCGGACGAGTTTCACTTCTTCGAGCGTGACCCTGCGACGGGTCTCTCGTCCGACGTCGTGAACGCCGCCTACCTGGAGTCGAAGCGACGGCGGCAAACTGACCTGCGCGTCCCCGTCCGGTACCGGTTCAGCCGTCGCTTCCACGACACGGTGTTCGCGAGCGACGCGCCGCTCTTCAAGACCGGACAGCGTGCCTACGGCCGGATCGAGAAGGCCCCGCGAGCGGTTCGCCAGGTGGCCCATGCGCTCGAGCAGGCCGCCAAGGTGCCGCTGTTCGGTTGCAAGGACTGCGGTGACTGCTCACTCCCCGAGATCGCCTACGTCTGCCCGGAGTCACAGTGCGCGAAGAACCAGCGCAACGGCCCGTGTGGCGGAACGCGCGACGGCCTGTGCGAGGTCTACGACACGGAGTGCATCTGGTCGGAGGCGTACGAGCGGCTCAAGGCGTACGGCGAGGAAGAGTCGATGCTGGACGGCCCGGTCGTCGTCAAGGACAACGCGCTGGCCGGGACGAGCGCATGGGCGAACACGTTCCTCCGCCGCGACCACCAGACGCGCGACAACCAGCGAGAGCCGAGCCCGTGAGAAGCACGTGACCGGGCTCTCGAAGAGGAGGTAGCACGACATGACCCAGCGGAGCCTCGAGGACAAGCTGCAGGCCGCCGGCAGCGCCGCAGAGCTGGCGCGCAACTCGCAGATGGGGCCGTACGTCTACCCGGCCGTGCCGGCCGAGTTCACGAACTGGCGGGACGAGCAGGCCGCCTGGCGGGAGACGAGCGCGCTCTTCGACCAGTCGCACCACATGACCGATCTGGACGTCGAGGGTCCGGACGTCCTCAGGCTGTTCTCCGATCTCGGCGTCAACAGCTTCGCGAACTTCGCCGTCGACAAGGCGAAGCAGTTCGTCGCCTGCAACCACGAGGGCTTCGTGATCGGGGACGCCATTCTCTTCTTCCTCGAGGAGAACCGTGTGAGGCTCGTCGGCCGCCCGTCCGCGCACAACTGGGTCCAGTACCACGCCGAGACGGGCGACTACGACGTGCGGGTGGAGCGGGACGAGCGAACCGTGGCCAATCCGACCGGACGGCGGGAGCTCTACCGCTTCCAGGTACAGGGCCCGACGGCGCTCGATGTCCTGAGCAAGGCGAACGGCGGCTCGCTGCCGGAGATCAAGTTCTTCAACATGGGCGAGCTCACGCTCGGAGGCCACAAGGTCCGGGCGCTGCACCACGGTATGTCGGGCGTACCCGGGCTCGAGCTCTTCGGGCCGTGGGAGGAGCGGGAGGACGTGCGAGGCGCGATCGTCGAGGCCGGAGAGGGCTTCGGGCTCCATCAGGTCGGCTCGCGCGCGTACGCCACGAACACGCTCGAATCCGGCTGGATCCCCTCACCGCTTCCGGCGATCTTCACGGGCGACGAGCTCGAGCCTTACCGGAAGTGGCTGCCGGCGGACTGGTACGAGGGCACCGGCTCGCTCGGAGGCAGCTTCGTCTCCGCTGACATCGAGGACTACTACCTCACCCCGTGGGACCTGGGCTACGGCTCCTTCGTCAAGTTCGACCACGACTTCGTCGGCCGAGAGGCGCTCGAGGGGAGGGCGGACTCTCCGACGCGCCGCAAGGTCACGCTCGCCTGGAACGGGGAGGATGTTGCGCGGGCGATGGGGTCGTTGTTCGAGACAGGCGATCCGGCCAAGTACATCGACCTTCCGCTCTCGAACTACGCGACCTGGCCGTTCGACCGTCTGACCGTGGACGACGAGGTCGTCGGCGTCTCGACGTTCTCCGGATACAGCTTCAACGAGCGCTCGATGCTGTCGCTCGCGATCGTGGACGACGACGTCGCGATCGGCGACGAGGTCATCCTGCTCTGGGGCGAGGAGGACGGCGGCACCGACCGCCCGGTCGTCGAGCGCCACGCGCAGGTCGAGATCCGCGCGGTCGTGAGCCCGTGCCCGTACTCCGAGGTGGCCCGAACGCAGTACGCCGAAGGCTGGCGCACGAGAGCCGCTGCCGTCTCGGACCGGTGACCGGGAGAGTGGCCGACGGACCTCGCGTTACGACCTGAGTGAGCTGCGGCGTGCCGACGGCGACGCCACCGCGCCAAGCTCCGCCTCGATCGACGCGGCGGTTCGCAGCAAGTTGGGGAGCACCTGCTTGCGCAGCTCCTGCATGGTCATCCGGCTCGCGTGGACCGACACGTTCATCGCCGCGGATACGCGTCCGCTCGCGTCGTGGATCGGTACGGCGGCCGAGCGCACGCCCTGCTCGAGCTCCTGGTCGACGGCGGCCCAGCCCTGGCCCCGCACGCGGTCGAGCTCGGCACGCAGCGCCGAGGCGTCCGGCACCGTCGTCGGGGTGAGCGGGTCGATGTGCATCCGCGACAGGCGCTGCTCGAGCTCGTCGGGCTCGAGGCCCGCCAGCAGCACCCGGCCCATCGAGGTCGGGTAGGCGGGGAGGCGCGTTCCCACGGTGATGGTGATCGTCATGATCCGCGTCGTCGGCACGCGGACGACGTAGACGATCTCGGTGTCGTCCAGGACCGCGATCGACGAGGACTCGTTCACCTGCGCGACCAGGGTCTCCATGTGCGGCTGGGCGATCTCGGGCAGGCTCAGCGCCGAGAGGTACGAGTAGCCGAGCTCGAGCACGCGCGGCCGCAGCGAGAAGCGGTTGCCGTCCTGCCGCACGTACCCGAGGCGGACGAGCGTCAGCAACAGCCGGCGGGCGGTTGCGCGCGTGAGGCCCGTGGCCCGCGAGACCTCGCTGAGCCCGAGCTCGGGCCGCGTCCCGTCGAACGCGCGGATGACCGCCAGCCCACGCGCGAGCGACTGGACGAACTCCGGGCTGGGGGTGAGCGGGACTGGCTCGGACGAGTCGTTCACGGCCGGGCTTTCACCATGTGACCACATGTTCTCATACCGAACGGCCCGGCTCGGATGCGGTATATATCAGCGCAGGTCGCCCCGGAGACGCGCTCGCTTCGACGGGATGACGCATAGACGTTCGCATCACGAACGCGAGAGGAGGCCGACGTGACCACCATCGAAGCCACCGAGCGGCGGCTGCACATCGGCGGAGAGTGGGTCTTTGCCGCCGGAGGCAGCTCGTTCGTGGACCGCGACCCGTTCACCGGCGAGGCGGTCGCATCCGTGCCGGCGGCCGGGCGTGAGGACGCGCGCCGCGCGATCGACGCGGCTGCTGAGGCGTTCCCCGCCTGGTCGCAGACCGGGCCGGGCGCCCGCCAGGCGCTCTTCCTGCGCGCCGCGGACGTGCTCGAGAGCCGCCGCGACGAAGTCGTGGACCTGCTCGCGCGCGAGACCGGCTGCACCTTCGGCTTCGGCATGTTCCAGATGGGCTTCACGCCCGGGCTGCTGCGCCAGGCGGCGAGCGCCGGCTACGCGGCCACGGGCCAGGTGATCCCCTCGGACCTCCCGGGTGCCATGGCCCTCGGAATCCGGCAGCCGGTCGGCGTCGTCGGCGCGATCGCGCCCTGGAACGCGGCGCTGATCCTCTCCCTGCGGGCGATCACGGCGCCGATCGCGTACGGCAACACCGTCGTGCTGAAGCCGTCCGAGTGGTCGCCGATCAGCGGTGGGCTGCTCTGGGGCGAGATCTTCGAGGAGGCGGGCTTCCCGCCGGGCGTCCTGAACATCGTCACGCACGGGCCGGGCGAGGCCGGGCCGATCGGCGAGGAGCTCGTCGAGCACCCCGCCGTGCGCAGGATCAACTTCACCGGCTCCACCGAGACCGGGCGCAAGCTCGCGGAGGCGGCCGGGCGCAACCTCAAGCGGGTGGTGCTCGAGCTGGGCGGCTACAACCCGCTGCTCGTGCTCGCCGACGCCGACCTCGACTACGCGGTCGACGCGGCCGCGTTCGGCTCGTTCCTGCACCAGGGGCAGATCTGCATGTCCGCCCGCCGCATCGTGGTCGAGCGCCCGATCGCCGACGACTTCATCGAGCGGCTCGTCGAGAAGACGAGGGGCCTCAAGTCCGGCGACCCGAAGGAGCACGACACGATCATCGGGCCGCTGATCAGCGAGGACGCGCTCGAGGACTGTGAAGGGCCGCGTCGACGACGCCGTCGCCAAGGGCGCCAGGGTGCTGGTCGGCGGCGAGGCGGACGGGCCGAACTACCAGGCCACGCTGCTCGCGGACGTGCCCGAGGACGCCGAGTTCGCGCAGGTCGAGACGTTCGGGCCGGTGGCGGCGATCGAGGTCGTGGACAGCGCCGACGAGGCGGTCGCCCGCGCGAACAGCACGCCGTACGGCCTGGCGGCCGGGATCATCACGAACGACCCCGACCGTGGGTTCGCGCTCGCACAGCAGATCCAGACCGGGATCGTCCACATCAACGACCAGCCCGTGCATGACGAGCCGCAGATGCCGTTCGGCGGCGTCAAGGACAGCGGCTGGGGCCGCTTCGGCGGTGCGGCGGCGATGGACGAGTTCACCGAGCTGCGCTGGATCACCGTGCAGAGCGGGACGCGACCCTTCCCGTTCTAGAGCCGGACCGGGTCCTGCGATGGCGCAGATCGTCCCGCTCGCCGACGCGGTACGGGAGCTCGTCCACGACGGCGACACCGTCGCCCTCGAGGGGTTCACGCACCTGATCCCGCACGCTGCGGGCCACGAGCTCGTGCGCCAGGAGCGGCGCGAGCTGACGCTCGTGCGGATGACGCCCGACGTGGTCTACGACCAGCTGATCGGGATGGGCTGCGCGCGGAAGCTCGTCTTCTCCTGGGGCGGCAACCCGGGCGTCGGCTCGCTGCACCGGCTGCGGGACGCGGTCGAGCACGGCTGGCCGACGCCCGCTCGAGCTCGAGGAGCACTCGCATGCCGGGATGGCCGCCGCGTACGTGGCCGGAGCGTCCAAGCTGCCGTTCGGGATCGTCCGCGGGTACGCGGACACCGATCTCGCCGAGCGTACGCGGGTGGCATGGATCGAGTGCCCCTTCACGGGCGAACGGGTGGCGGCGGTACCGGCGATCCGGCCGGACGTGGGCGTGATCCACGCCCAGCGCGCCGACGAGGTGGGGAACGTCCAGCTGTGGGGGATCACCGGCGTGCAGAAGGAGGTCGTGCTCGCCTCGGAGCGCTCGCTCGTCACCGTCGAGGAGATCGTCCCGCAGCTCGAGCCGCACCCCGACGCGGTCGTGCTCCCCTCCTGGGCGATCACCGCGATCTCGCTCGCGCCGGGCGGCGCGCACCCCTCGTACGCGCACGGCTACTACGACCGGGACAACGCGTTCTACGTCCGCTGGGACGAGATCAGCCGCGACCGCGACCGCTTCGCGAGCTGGATGCGGAGCCACGTCCTCGAGACGGCCGACTTCGACGGCTACCGGCGCGCCCTCTACGAGTCCGCCGCATGACGCAGCTCGCCGATCCCACCACCTACACGGCCGACGAGATGATGGCCGTCGCGGCCGCCCGGCGGCTGCGGGACGGCGCCGTGTGCTTCGTGGGCATCGGCCTGCCCAGCCGCGCCGCCAACCTCGCCCGCGCGACCCACGCCCCCGGCTGCGTCCTGGTCTACGAGAGTGGCACGATCGGCGCCAAGCCCGCCCACCTGCCGCTCTCGATCGGCGACGGCGAGCTCGCCGAGACCGCGGACGCGGTCGTGTCGGTGCCCGAGATCTTCGGCTACTGGCTCCAGGGCGGCCGGATCGACGTGGGCTTCCTCGGCGCGGCGCAGATCGACCGCTTCGGGAACCTCAACAGCACCGTGATCGGCAGCTACGACGCCCCGCGCGTGCGCCTGCCCGGGGCGGGCGGCGCGCCCGAGATCGCCGCCTGGTGCCGCGAGACGTTCGTGATGCTGAAGCAGACGACGAGGACGTTCGTCGAGGCGCTCGACTTCCGCACGACCTCGGGCGCGGGCGTCGGCGGCGCGGGCGTGACCTGCGTCGTCACCGACCTCGGCGTGCTCGAGCCCGACGACTCCGGCGAGCTGACTCTGACCGAGCTCCATCCCGACGTCGGCGTCGAGCAGGCACACGAGGCGACCGGCTGGCCGCTCCGCGTGGCCGAGAGGTTGCGTTCCAGCCCGGCGCCGACGAGTGCGGAGCTGGAGGCACTCCGCGCGCTCAAGCCCGCGAAAGGGGAGACTGCGGCCCGATGAGCAGCCGCCCCCTCACCGAGCTGGAGCGCATCCAGGATTCGGACGAAGGCCCGCACCCGCCCTACCTGTATCCCGACTACCGCTCGACCGTCCCGCGCTCGCCGCGCAAGCCGCTGCTGCTGCTCCCGCGGACGCCGTCGGAGCTCACCGGGCCGGTCTACGGGCACGACGCGGTGGGCGAGCGCGACCACGACCTCACGCGCCAGCACGCGGACGAGCCGCTCGGCGAGCGCATCATCGTCACCGGCCGCGTCACCGACCGGGACGGCCGGCCCGTCCGCTCGGCGCTGATCGAGGTCTGGCAGGCGAACGCGGCCGGGCGCTACTTGCACGACGGCGACCAGCATCCGGCGCCGCTCGACCCGAACTTCACCGGGGCGGGCCGTTGCCTCACGGACGACGAGCGGCCGCTACCGCTTCGTCAGCGTGAAGCCGGGCGCGTACCCGTGGCGTAACCACCCCAACGCGTGGCGTCCGGCGCACATCCATTTCTCCCTCTTCGGCCGTGCCTTCACGAACCGGCTCGTCACCCAGATGTACTTCCCGGGCGACCCGCTCTTCGCGTACGACCCCATCTACCAGTCGGTGCGCGATCCGAAGGCGCGCGAGCGGCTCGTCTGCGGCTTCGACCTCGACACGACCGTGCCGGAGTGGGCGCTCGCCTACACGTTCGACATCGTGCTCGGCGGGCCCGCCGAGACGCCGCTGGAGACCTGAGCGTGGCGGCCGAGCCGACACCGTCCCAGACCGTCGGGCCCTACTTCTCGATCGGCCTGCTCGGCGGCGACGACTCCGAGCTGGTGCCGCCCGGCTCGCCGGACGCGGTCCGGGTCGCGGGCCGCCTGCTGGACGGCGAAGGCGAGCCTGTGAGCGACGCCATGGTCGAGGTCTGGCAGGCGGACGAGGACGGCCGCTACCGCCCCGACTTCGGCTGGGGCCGCAGTGGAACGGACGCGGAGGGGCGGTTCTCGTTCGTGCTCCGCAAGCCGGGCCGCGTGGACGACGGCGAAGGCGGCCTGCAGGCACCGCACGTCTCCGTGCTCGTCTTCGCGCGTGGGCTGCTGAAGCCCGTGCGGACGCGGCTGTACTTCCCGGACGAGGCCGCCAACGCCGAGGACCGCGTGCTCGCCGCTCGTGCCCGAGGCCGAGCGCGCCGGCCTCGTCGCCCGCCCGGTCGACGGCGGCCTGGAGTTCGACGTCCGGCTCCAGGGGGACGAGCAGACGACGTTCTTCGCGGTCTGAGGTGTTCGACCGCCTCTTCGTTCCCGACGAGCTCCGTGAGGCGACCTCCGAGGCGGCCTGGCTGCAGGCGCTGCTCGACGCCGAGTCCGCGCTCGCGGCCGCCGAGGCGCAGGCCGGCATGATCCCGGCCGAGGCGGCCGGCGCGATCGCCGCCGCCTGCCGCGCCGACCTCTACGACGCCGACGTGATCGCCGAAGCAGGACGTGAGGTCGGCAACCCGGCCGAGCCGCTCGTCCGCGCGTTGAGAGAGGCGGTCGGCGGTGACGCCGCGCGGTTCGTGCACTGGGGCGCGACGAGCCAGGACGTCGTCGACACCGCCGCGATGCTCGTGGCGCGGCGCGGTCTCGACCTCGTTCTCCGCGAGCTCGACGGCGTCTCCGAGGCGTGCGCCTCGCTCGCGCTCGAGCACCGCTCGACGCCGATGGCCGCCCGCACACTGCTGCAGCAGGCGGTGCCGACGACCTTCGGCTCCAAGGCTGCGGGCTGGCTCGTCGCGGTGCGGGAGGTCCGGGCGCGGCTCGCGGAGGTTCGGACGGAGCGGCTGGCCGTGCAGCTCGGCGGCGCGGCCGGGACCCTGGCGCCGCTCGGCGACGCGGGGCCCGAGGTCGTGCGCCTGTTCGCGTCCGAGCTCGAGCTGGTCGGAGCCCGAGCTGCCCTGGCACGCCAACCGGGTGCGGGTTGCGGAGCTGGGCGCTGCTCTGGCGGTGACCGTCGTCCCGCTCGCGAAGATCGCCGGCGACGTGGCGCTGCTCGCCCAGACCGAGGTCGGCGAGGTCTCGGATTCGCAGGCCGGCGGCTCGTCCACGCTGCCGCACAAGCGAAACCCGGTCGGATGTGCGCTCGCGGTCGCCTGCGCCCGCCAGGTCGGGGGCTACGCGGCCGTCCTCACCGCGGTGGGAGCGGCCGAGCACGAGCGCGGGCTCGGCGGCTGGCAGGCCGAGTGGCACGCGCTCTCCGGAGCGCTCGCCTTCGCCGGCGGAGCGGCGGCCGCCGTGCGGGGGACGCTCGAGCGCCTGGAGGTGGATGCCGGAGCGGATGACCGCGAACCTGCACCTGACCGGCGCGCTCGCCGCCGAGCGGGTCTCGTTCCTGCTGGCGGCGCGCCTGGGCCGACAGGCCGCCCACGACCTCGTCGCGGTGGCCGCCGCGCGCGGCGGCGACCTGGCCGACGCGCTGGCGGCCGACCCGGAGGTCGGGCTCTCGCGCGACGAGCTCGCCGCGGCGCTCGAGCCGACCACGTACCTCGGTTCCGCCGAGGCGTTCGTCGACCGCGCGCTGCAGCTCTACCGGGAGGAGGCTGCGGTCCCGTGAGAATCCACCACACGGTCGAGGGCCCGTCGGAGGCGCCCGTGCTCGTGCTCTCGAACTCGCTCGGGACGAGCCTCGAGCTCTGGTCGGAGAACATGGCGGCGCTGACGCGCTCGTTCCGGGTCGTCCGCTACGACCAGCGCGGTCACGGCGACTCCGAGGTGCCGTCCGAGCCGTTCGGCGTCGACGAGCTCGGAGGCGACGTGCTGCGGCTGCTGGACGACCTCGGTGTCGAGCGCGCCTCGTTCTGCGGCGTGTCGATGGGCGGCGCGACCGGGATGTGGCTCGCGGTGAACGCTCCGGAGCGGATCGACCGGCTGGTCGTCGCCTGCACGGCCGCGAAGTTCGGGGAGCGCGAAGGCTGGTTCAAGCGTGCGGCGATCGTCCGGGCGGACGGGGTCGAGGCGATCGCGGACTCGATCCTTCGGCGCTGGTTCACGCCGGGCTTCCGGCCCGACCTCGTGGCGCGCTTCCGTGCGGGTCTCGTCGGCACGCCCGACGAGGGCTACGCCGTCTGCTGTGAGGCGCTCTCCGGCTGGGACTACCGCGACCGGCTGGGCGAGATCGCGGCGCCGACGCTGGTGATCGCCGGCGCCCACGACACCGCCACCACGCCCGAGCAGGGCGCGTTCATCGCCGAGCGGATTCCAGGCGCGGAGCTGCTCGTCCTCCCTGACGCCGCGCACCTGGCGAACGTGCAGGCGCCGGACGCGTTCTCCGACGCGGTGCTCGCCCACCTCGTGCTGACGGAGGCGGCATGAGCGACCGCCACGAGGAGGGGATGGAGGTCCGTCGCGCTGTGCTGGGCGACGAGCACGTCGACGCGGCCGTCGCCGGCACGACCGCCGACACCGCCGAGTTCCAGGACCTGATCACCCGCTACGCCTGGGGCGAGATCTGGGCCCGGCCGGGCCTCGATCGGCGCACGCGCAGCGCGATCACCCTGATGGCCCTGGTCGCGCTGAACCGTGAGGGCGAGCTGCGCATGCACGTCCACGCCGCGCTCCGCAACGGGCTGACGCGCGAGGAGATCAAGGAGGTCTTCCTGCAGAGCGCGATCTACTGCGGGGTGCCGGCCGCGAACGGCGCCTTCGCGGTCCTGCGCGAGGTCCTGGCAGAGCACGACGGGAGCTGACGGGCTCGATGGAGACCCAGGTCGGCATCGTCGGGGCCGGGCCGGCCGGGCTCGTCCTCGCGCACCTGCTCCATCTGCGAGGGATCGAATCGGTCGTGCTGGAGGCCCGCAGCCGCGAGTACGTGGAGCAGCGGATCCGCGCAGGCGTGCTCGAGCAGGGGACGGTCGACCTGCTCGTCGAGACGGGCGTCGGCGACCGGCTGCGCCGTGAGGGGCTCGTGCACGAAGGCATCGAGCTGCAGTTCGAGGGCGAGCGCCACCGGATCGACTTCCCGTCGCTGACCGGCGGGCGCACGATCACCGTCTACGGCCAGCAGGAGGTCGTCAGGGACCTGATCGCCGCCCGCCTGGAGACCGGGCGGCCGCTGCTGTTCGAGGTCGATGACGTGTCCGTCGACGGAATCGAGTCGGAGGCGCCCGCGATCCGCTTCGTCCACGAGGGTGGCGCGCAGGAGCTGCGCTGCGATTTCGTCGCGGGCTGCGACGGCTACCACGGCGTCTGCCGAGACGCGATCCCGGCCGGGGTGCTGACCGAGTTCACGCGCGGCTACCCGTTCGGCTGGCTCGGGATCCTGGCCGAGGCGGCGCCTTCGAACGACGAGCTGATCTACGCGTACCACGACCGCGGTTTCGCGCTGCACAGCATGCGCTCGCCGACGCGCACGCGCCTCTACCTGCAGTGCCGGCCGGACGAGGACCTGGACGAGTGGCCCGACGAGCGCATCTGGGAGGAGCTCGACCGCCGCCTCGACCTGGCCGGGTGGACGCTCAACCAGGGCCCGGTGCTCGAGAAGGGCGTCACCGGCATGCGGAGCTTCGTCGTGGAGCCGATGCAGTTCGGGCGCCTGTTCCTCGCCGGCGACGCGGCGCACATCGTCCCGCCAACCGGCGCGAAGGGCCTCAACCTGGCGGTGGCCGACGTGCGCGTGCTCGCGGACGGGCTCGCCGCCTGGTACGGGCGGGGAGACGGGAGCCGGCTCGAGCGCTACTCGGCCGACGCGCTGCGGCGCGTCTGGCGCGCCGAGCACTTCTCGTGGTGGATGACCTCGATGCTGCACGTGCTCGAGAGCGGTGACGAGTTCGACCGCAAGCTCCAGCTCGCGCAGCTCGCCTACGTCACCTCGGCGCCGCATGCCGCGGCGTCGCTCGCGGAGAACTACGTCGGCCTCGAGCGTGTCTAGGAGGCTTGGCCAAGCCCTCCTTTGGCCGCGCCGGCGCTCCTCGGCGCCGCCGTGATCCTCACGGCCGTCAACCTGCGGACTCCGGTCGGGAGCGTGCCGCCGGTGGTCGACGAGATCGTCGACGACGTCGGGCTGTCGGCGGCGGCCGCGGGGCTCTTGACGACGCTGCCCGTGCTCTGCTTCGGCCTGTTCGCGCCGGCGTCGCCCCTGCTCGCCCGGCGGCTGGGTGCCGAGCGTGTCCTGCTCGTGGCGCTCGTGCCGATCCTGGTCGGCCTGCTCGTGCGCTCTGCGCCCTCCACCGCGGCGCTGTTCGCCGGCACGCTGCTGGCCGGGGCCGGGATCGCGGTCGGGAACGTGATCGTCCCGGCCGTGCTGAAGGGCCGCTTCGCGACGAGCGTCGGCCCGCTCACGGGCATCTACAGCGCCGCCCTCGGGGGCGGTGCGGCGCTCGGAGCCGGGCTGACGGTGCCGATCCAGAGCGCGCTCGGCGTGGACTGGCGCGGGGCGCTGGCGTTCTGGGCGATGCCCGCGGCCCTGACGATCGCGGTCGTGCTGGTCGCGCTCGTGCGCGATCGCGCCACCACGACCGCGCGCGGCGAGCCGGGCGCCGCTCTGAGCCTCCTCGGCGACGGGCTCGCCTGGCAGGTGACGCTGTTCATGGGCCTGCAGTCGTTGCTCTTCTACGCGGCGCTGGCCTGGCTGCCGTCGATTCTGCGCGACGAGGGCTACAGCGCGGAGACGGCCGGCGGGCTCCTCGCCCTCTACGCGCTCGGGGGCGTTCCGGCCTCGCTGCTCTCGCCCGTTCTGGCCACACGGCTACGCACGCAGAGCAGCTTGACCACGATCGTCGCGGGCGGCATGGCCGCCGGGCTCACGGGTCTGCTGGTGGCCCCGAGCGCCGCGGTGGTCTGGATCGCGGTGCTCGCGCTGTCGCAGGGCGCCGCGCTCGGAATCGCGCTGACGATCATCATCCTGCGCGCGCCCGACCCGAGGCGCGCTGCCGAGCTGTCCGGGATGGCGCAGACGATCGGCTACGGGCTGGCGGCCGCCGGCCCGCTCGTGTTCGGCCTGCTCCACGATGCGAGCGGCGGCTGGGAACTGCCCCTGGCGGTTCTCCTCGCCTTGACGGTGCCGCTGGTCGCCGTCGGCCTCGGAGCCGGCCGCGCCCGCTGGGTCGGCGTTGCGCACGATGCTCCGGCGCCCGGGTGAGCGCGCGACCGGCCGGACCGCTCAGCTCGTGACGAGCGGCCGGACGGCCTCGGCGACAGCCCTCCCGAGAGTCTCGTGCGCCTCCGCGTCCAGGTGGACGCCGTCGATCTCGCTCGTCGCTATGTGCGCGCCGGCGTCGAGGAGCGGAAGCTCATACGCCGCGGCGACGCGTGAGAAGGCCGCCGCGAGCCCCTGTGACTTCTCCAGGCCGCCTTCGAAGGCGTCGTCGCCACGCGACTGGCGTCCAAGCGGCGGCGGGCAGACGAGCAGCACGGCCGGCGGGGCGCCCTCCGGGCCGCAATCGCTGGTGCGCACGAGCCCGGCGAGCGCGGCCGCGCCCTCGGCGATCTCGAGCGGCGAGACGCCGATCCGCCGCTTGAGGTCGTTCGTGCCGAGCACGATCACCACCAGGTCGATCGGGTGGTGGGTGAGCAGCGCGGCGGGGAGGAGCGTCCGGCCGTTGCGGTGGGGCTGAAGGTCGTCCTCCCAGACGGTCGTTCGCCCGCTGAGTCCCTCCTCGACCACCCAGAAGCCGGGCCCGAGCTCCCGGCGGAGCACCCCGGGCCACCGCACCTCTGGCGGGAAGCGTTGCGCCGGCGCGTCGCCGATGACAGGGATGCAGCCCCAGGTGTTCGAGTCGCCGTAGCAGAGAATCGTCCGCACGCGCGCTAGCGGGGCTTCGAAAAGATCACGAGCACGCTCAGGCCCTCGTAGCCGGTGAACCGGTGGTCGGCGCCGGCCTCGACGAAGACCGCCGAGCCCTCGCGAACCGGCGTCTCGACGCCCTCGACCTCCAGCACTCCCGAGCCCTCGAGCACGACGTAGAGCTCGTCGTCCTCGTGCGGCTGCTGCCGGTCCGGCTCCGGCGCGACGAGCACGTAGACGCCGACCTCGAGTCCGGGCGAGGTGTGCACGATCTCGTAGCCGCCCGTTGGCCGGCTTTGAGCCGCTCGTCGACCTCGCGGACGTCGAAGGAGTGCACGGCGCCAACCTATCCCGAAACGCGAGAGCCGCGCCGAAGCGCGCCTCTCGGTGGGTGGAGAGACTCCGTGAGCTAGTGGCTCATCGTGCCCTTCGGGTGGCCGACCTTCAGGAGGCCGACCTGACCGAGGTCGACGTGGGCGAAGGCGTGTGAGACGAACGGGTACAGGCCCGGCTCGTCGATCCTGACGTCGAAGATGCCGCCGCCTCCGGGCGCGACGCTCACGGTCTGCACGCCCTGCTGCGGTGGGCTCGTGACGTCCGCGTTGACCCAGGCCCGGTCGAAGATCGTGCCGACCACGTGGAAGGCGGTCTCGAGGGTGGGGCCGGCGGCGACGACGTAGAAGCGCGTGGTCTCGCCGGGGTCGGCGGTCAGCGGGTGCGTGACGTACTGGTTCGCGTAGCCGTTGAAGGTCGTCCAGTCGGGCATCATGGCGCGCGCCTTCTCCATGCTGAGCGAGGCCGGTTGCGAGAGGCCGTCGCCGTTCATGTACCACTCGCTGGCGACCAGGACGTACTCGTTGTCGACCTTCGGCAGCGGTTTCGCCGGGCTGACGACGATCGCGCCGTACATCCCGTTGGCGATGTGCGCGAGCACCGGCTTCGTGCCGCAGTGGTACATGTAGACGCCCGGGTCGCCCGCCTTGAAGCGGAACGTGAACGAGTCGCCGGGCTGCGCGTCGCGGAACGCCTTGTCGGGAGCGATCCGCGCGGCGTGGAAGTCGATCGAGTGCGGGATCGCGCCGCCGTTCGTCAGCGTCATCTCGACCGTCTGGCCTTCGCGGACGTGGACGATCGGGCCGGGGGCGCCGTGGCCGTCGAAGGCCCAGGTGTTGTACTTCACGCCGGGCGCGATCTGGACGGTCATGTCCTTGAGGGTCATGTGCACCTTGACCAGGTCGCCCGCCGGGACGGCGGGCAGTGTGGCCGGGTACGGAGTGTGCGCTTGTGCCAGCGCCTCGGCGTTCGCGGCGGTCTTGCCGGCGAAGCTCGTCAGCGGCAGGCTCTGCGCGGCGGTCGTCGCCGCGCCGTGGTCGTGGCTCGTCGGCGCCTGCGTCTGTGCTGTCGCGGCGGCCGCGTCGTCGCGGGCCTGGTCGGCCGAGCGAGCGACGACCACGAGCGCGATCACGAGCGCGCCCACGGTGAGGCCGAGCAGCAGCACGATCACGGCGGCGAGCCCCCTGCGCTCGCGCGGCTCGCGGTAGTGGTGTGCGGCGGGGTAGCTGGACATGTGAACCTTCCTCCTGAATATCGAGTCGTTGTCTTGACTCGAGGGTCGCCGCGAACGGCGCGGCCCACGTCAGCGCGGCCGCTGAACCACGTTGCGGCTTTCCACGGATCTCCTCCTAGCTTGCAGCGAGATGCCGCGTCACGAACGCGCGCCGGCAGTCGTCCGAGCAGAAGGCGTACCGGACGCCGTCCTCCTCGAGCGCGGGCGGGTCTCGGTCCGGGTCGAGGACGAGCCCACATACCGGGTCGTGCTCCTGCGTGAGGCCGTCGTGCCCCGCGATCCGATTCAGAAGCACCAGCTCGTTCAGCAGCAGACGCGGCAGGAGGAAGTGCTGGTGGACCCGCTCCCGGCCCGAGCGGCCCAACTCGCGGGCCCGGTCGGGGTCGGCGAGCAGCTCGACGAGGGCCTTCGCAGTCGCCTCGGTCGATTCGACGAGGATGCCGCCGGAGCCGTCAGCCATCTGCAGCGGGATCCCGCCCGCGCGGCCGGCGATCACGGGCGTGCCCTTCCAGAGCGACTCGGACACGACGAGCCCGAAACCCTCGCGGATCGACTTCTGCAGGACGACGGACGAGAGGCGCTGGAAGGCGTTCACCTCGATGTTCCCGACGCCCGTCAGGTTCGTGAAGAGCTTGATCGCGGGATCGGCGGCAGCCTCGGACTGGAGCTGCCGGTAGAGATCCCAGCCCTCGGGGTCGTCGAGCGCCATCGAGCCGACGAGCGCGAGCTGCAGGCCGGGCACCTCGTCGCGCGCAAGCCGATAGGCCTCGATCACGCCGAGCGGGTCCTTCCAGGGGTCGAAGCGGGAGACCTGGGTGACGAGCGGCGTGTCGAGCCGGACGCCGATCCAATCCAGCACCTGGCGCGCGGTGACGCGCGCGAGCGGGAGGTTCTTGGGGCTGAGCGGGTCGATCGCCGGCGGGATCACGGCCACGCGCTCGATCGGCAGGTCCGGCGGCACGAAGTCCGGGAGCGTGAAGACTGCGGCGTCGTAGTCGACGAGGAAACCGCGCAGGAAGGCCCAGGTCTCCGGGTTCGGCGCGCTCGTCTCGATGTGGCAGCGCCAGACCCAGTGCGCGTCTCCCTTGCCGCAGAGCGGCAGCATCGCCGCCGGCTGCGGATCGTGGACGACGACGAAGTCGTAACCGTCCTGCAGCAGGTCGGCGTTCCGCGCCGAGGTGGCGATGTACGCGTCCTGCTCCTCCTGGGTGAGCGCTCGCGGGTCGCCCTGGAGGCCGTTGTGAATCGCCTTGGTGACGCGGAAGAAGGGCTCGTCACCCGTGATCACCTGCCACTCGACGTCGAGCCCGAGGTCGGCGAGCAGCGGCACGCCCGAGCGCAAGAGCTCCGAGACCCCGCCGCCGTACGGCGTCGCGTTCAGATGCAGGATCCGGGCGCCGCGGAGCCGCTCGGCCTCGCGGTCGAGCGCCTCGAGAATGTGGATCGGCACGACGTTGAGGTAGGAGGTCAGCGAGCGCTCGCCGACCTCGACCGTCTGCAGCCGCGTCTTCGCACCGACTGTCTCGACGGCCGTCACTGGTACCTCAGCGCCTCGGCCGGCTCCACGCGCGACGCGCGGAGCGCCGGCAGGAGCGTCGTGATCAGCGAGGCCGCGTAGACGATGAAGAAGACGATCCCGAGCGTGCCCCAGGGGACGACCAGCTCGACGTTCGTCGTGCCCTGGCTCTCCGACGTGCTGTTGATGACGTTGAAGGCGAGGATGAGCCCCAGGGTCGTGCCGACGACGATCGCGACGAGCGAGATGAAGGACGACTCCAGCAGGAACGCCGCCTGCACCATCCGGCGCTGGAACCCGATCGAGCGCAGGACGCCGATCTGTTGCCGCCGCTCGACGACCGAGCGCGCGCTGATGACGCCGAGCGCCGCGACGCCGACCAGCAGGCCGAGCCCCATGAACGCGAGGATCAGGCGGTTGAACGTCCACGAGGAGGCGACGGCGTCGTGCAGCAGGTCGCTCATCGCCTGCGCCTCGAGCCCGTTCGAGACGAAGGCCGCCTCGAGGTCGCTCGCCACGGCCTCTTCGTCCGTGCCCGACCGAACGCTGAAGTGGTACGTCGTGGGGCGGACGCGGTCGCCGAAGGTCGCCGCGAGCGTCCGCTGCGACGTCGAGATCCCGTACATCGTGATCGCCACGCTGTCCTTCAGCACGCCGATCACCTTCAGCCGGACGACCTTGTCGGTTTGCGGGTCACGCACGCTGATCGAGACCGGATCGAACGCGCCGTCCTCGAGGTAGAAGCCGCTCAGCTTGAAGTCCGGCGGGACGGCGAAGTTGAAGTTCTCGCGCCGCGGCACGACGAGCGGATCGACGATCGCGAGCCCCGGCGTGGTGCGCATCGCCCGCCAGACGTCGCGTGCAGATTCGTACCCGTGTGCCATGGCCGCGAACTCGTAGGTCGTGGCGTCGAGGAAGGTGTCGTCGAATCCGTAAACCGGATAGGAGCCTTCCTTGGCCGGCGTGCCGAGCTGGCGCGCCTTGCCGAACAGGACCGACTGGCTCGCCACAGCGTCGATGCGGTGCGCGAGCGCCGGGAGCGCGCTCGACCTCACCGGCCATGTCGGCGACGGGGCTGGCCGCGACCGAGTCCGCGCGGATCTCGAAGCCGCCGGCGAACTCGCGCTCGTTGTCGTATGCGGAGATGAAGGACCCGGACGTCGCCGCCCCCATCACGAGCGTGAACACGACGAGCGTGAACATGGCGAGCGTCACGCCGGTGCGGAAGCGGCTCCGCAGCGGATAGGCGACTGCCATCCGCAGCACCGGAGTCAGGGCGCGAATCCGGCCGAACGCGGCGCTCACTCCGGCGAGGAGGACGTCGGCGTTGTAGACGATCACCCAGACCGCGCCCAGGACCACCAGCAGTCCGGAGACGATGAAGATCGAGAAGTCCATCTTCGGCGGCTCGCCGGCGATCGCTTCGAGCACGTCGAACGGCAGTAGCCACCAGACGACGAGGCCGAGGCCGCCGAGCGTGTAAGCGAGGCGTTCGCCCATCCCGAGCGCGCGGGCGACGGGGATCAGCGTCATCAGCGCGATCGACACGCCGACGTTGAACGTCAGCGCGTCGACCGCGGAGATACCCGACGAGATCATCAGCAGCGAGAACACGGTGCCGAGAGCGACTGCAATCACCCGGCGGCGGCGCCGAATCGGGCGCGGCGGGTCGGGCAGTCCGCGGACGGCCGTCACGATGTTCAGGCGGCTGACCCGCCAGGAGGAGAAGGCCACGACGGCGAGCGTCAGGAGGACGCCGATCGAGTACGAGACGACGAGGCTGTTCAGCCGGACCTGGCGTTCGATCTCGACCCCGAACTCACCCAGCGCGCCGGCCATGACGGCCACCATCCCGAACGCCGCCGCGATGCCCAGGAAGGCGCCGACAGCAGCCGCGAGCACGTCGTACGCCAGGCCTTCGTAGACGAACATCTGGACGAGGTGGCCGCGCCGGGTGCCGATCGCGCGGGCAATTCCCATCTCGCCGCGCCGCTCGGCCGAGAGCATCACGAAGATCAGGAAGACGAGCAGGATGCCGGCGATGATCGAGAAGCTGCCGAAGGTGGTGAACAGCGACATCAGCACGCTGCCCTCCTGGTCGGCAGCCTCCAGCGCGTCGCGCTTCGTGGGCGTTGCCTCGAGGCCGTAGCGATCCAACACCGGTTGCAGCGCATCGAGTACCGCCTCGGAATGGCCGACACCGTCGGTCTCGCCGCCGACGTTCGAGATCAGCACGTGCTTGATCAGACCTTCCTTGTCGAGCAGCTTCTGAGCGGTGTTCAGCGGCATGAGCGCCGCCGGCCCGTCCGTGCCGGTGCCGTGGTAGTCGACGATCGCGCGAACCCGCACCGAGCGCGTTCGGCCGCCCGCGAAGACCCGGACGATGTCGCCTTGCCGGGCGTCCAGTTCGTCGGCCGCGTCCCGGTTGAGGAAGACGACTCCCTGCTTGAGCTCGGCGAGCGCGATCGGCCGCCCGTCGGTCAGCTCGATCTCGCCGAACCCGTCCAGGCGCCCCGGATCGCTCGCGAAGAGGGTGACACGCGGCTCGGTTTGCCCCGTGCGCGGTGCCACCACGGCAACGCGCTCGATGATGGCCGGCGTGATGCCGTCGACGACGCCTGACCTACGCGCGGCCGCGCGAATGTCGTAGAGGAGGACTTCCGGGAAGTAGCGGATCGCGCCGGCCTGCCCGCCGCTGCCGACCTCCTCGCCGGCCGCCAGGGCATCCTCGGCGCCGCGAGTGCTGACCAGCTCGTCGGTCTGGCCCAGTGCCGTCACGGCCGACATGCGGATCGTGTGGCTCATCGTGTCGCCTGTCGTCATCGCGGCCGCGACGATCGTCGTACCGAGCATCAGGCCCACGACGATCAGCGCGCTTCGCCCCGGCCGGCGCGGAACATTGCGGACTCCGAGCTTGAACAGAATGCGGTTGCGAATCGCCAGCGCGGCGACCAGGCCCAGCGAGATGCCGAGCAGTGCGGCCAGGACGACCGCCAGCGTTCCGGTCGGTATGCCGAACAGCTCGTTCACGGCGATCCCCTCCTCAGGCGAGCGCGGGTGCGTCTGCGAGCGCCACCTCGTAGCGCTCGCGGCCCGGCGCCTCGCGAAACAGCGTCATGTGCTCCTCGAGCTGCTCGTCGTAGAACCGGCCGTGGTCCCCCGCTGCGTCGTCCTCGGTCTCCCAAAGACTCATGATCAGCGCCTTGCCGTCGGGGGTCGTGAGGACGTAGACGCCCTCGTAGCCGTTCTGCTCGCGCAACTGTGGGAGCACGCGCTCCCGAAACAGCTCGAGCGCCGAGTCCATGTCGACTCGGACCGTGTCGATCTCAAGCAGCGTGACCCGCGAGTACACGTTCCCTCACCTCCATCAGCTGTTCCTCGACGATGCGGCCGTCGACCATGCGGACGATGCGGTCGGTCGCGCGCCCGACGGCGATGTCGTGCGTGACGATCACGAACGTCAGGCCGCGCTCGACGTTGAGGCGGCGCATCAGCTCGACGATCTCGTGCGCGTTCTCGCTGTCGAGGTCGCCGGTCGGCTCGTCGGCCCAGACGATCGCCGGGTCGTTGACGAGCGAGCGGGCGATGGTGACACGCTGGCGCTCGCCGCCGGACAGCTCCTCGGGGACGTGCGCGCCGCGCCGGCCGAGGCCGACGAGCTCGAGCGCGTCCTGCGCCCGCCGGCGCGCCTCCTTGGGCGCGACCCGGGCGACGAGGAGCGGCAGCTCGACGTTCTCGACCGCGGTCAAGACGGGCATCAGGTTGTAGAACTGGAAGACGAAGCCCATGTGCCGCGCCCGGTAGTCGGTCCGCTGGCGGTCGGACATCGTCCTGAGCGACACGCCTTCGATCAGCACGTCGCCCGCGTCGATCGCGTCGAGGCCCGAGAGGCAGTTGAGGAGCGTGCTCTTGCCGGAGCCGCTCGGCCCCATCACCCCGACCATCTCGCCCCGCTCGATCACCAGGTCGACCTCGCGGAGCGCGTTCACTTGCACCTTGCCGGTGTCATAGGTCTTCGAGGCCGCGCGGGCCTCCACGATGGGTTGGTTCTCGGTCATGGGGCCAGCCTCCCCGCCCACGGGGAGGCCGCCATCGTGGTAGTCCCTGCTCCGACGTTCGGCTTTCCACTGACCGCGCGGAGCAGCGCCTTCCCGGCCTCGGCCACTGCCGCCGGGACGAGCGCCAGGAGCAGGACGACCGCCGCGGAGCGGCTGCAGGCAATGGCTCGAAGACCGATCTGCGCTGCGGCGAACTACGCAGGGCGATCCGGAGCCGTTCCCGATGCGGGCGGCCCGATGCGCCGCGACGCTCGGGAAAACGAGCCGAGGAGGCGCGATGAAAACCCAGGTGAGAGACGGCGCGACCGGTCCGGCGACGAGGTCGATCCGGGTCGCGGACGTCATGCACGAGGGCGTGCTCACGTGCGGGCGCGACGAGTCGCTTGCCGCCGTCGCGCGGCTGATGGCCAGGCATCGCATCCACTCGGTCGTCGTCGCCGACGGGCCGTCGCTGTGGGGGGTCGTCTCCGACCTCGATCTCGTCGCGGCGGCGAGCGTGCGCGACCTCGAGGCACAGACCGCGGGCGCGGCCGCCGCCACCCCCGCGCTGACGATCGCTCCGGACGACACGCTCCAGCGCGCGACCCAGCTGATGGTCGAGCACGCGCTCACGCACCTGGTCGTCGTGGCGGGCTACCGGCCGGTCGGCGTGATCTCGACGCTCGACGTCGCGGCCGCGCTCGCCGAGCGAACCTAGAGTGAGCGTCGGCGCCGTCTTCCTCGCGGCGCTCCTGACGGCGCTCGCCACGGGTCTGGGCGCGCTGCCGTTCCTGCTCGCGTCGCACCCGGGACGCTCCTGGCTCGGGACGGCGAACGCGCTCGCGGCGGGAGCGATGGCCGGGGCGAGCGTCGGGCTCGTCTGGGAGGGGTGGCGGTCGAGCCCCGGGCGCGTGTTGCTCGGGCTCGTCGCCGGCGCGGCGTTCATCGCCGGCAGCCGCCGGCTGCTCCAGCGCGAGCGCCACCCGCACTTCGGCTCCGTCGGCGGCGCCGACGCCGTACGCATGCTGATGATCGTCGGCGTGATGACGATCCACTCGTTCACGGAAGGTGTCGGCGTGGGGGTCTCGTTCGGCGGCGGCGAGGAGCTGGGGCTCGTGATCGCGCTGGCGATCGCGATCCACAACGTCCCCGAGGGCCTCGCGATCAGCCTCGTCCTCGTGCCACGAGGTATCTCCGTCGGCCGCGCGGCCGCGTGGAGCGTCTTCTCGAGCCTGCCGCAGCCGCTGATGGCGGTGCCCGCCTTCCTCTTCGTCGAGACCTTCGAGCCGTTGCTTGCGGTGGGTCTCGGCTTCGCCGCCGGTGCCATGGTCTGGATGGTGGCGGCCGATCTTGTTCCCGAGGCGGTGAGCGTCGCGCCCGCAAGGCGCGTCGCGCTGGCGGGCGTTCTGGCGGCCGGCGCGATGATTGCCCTTCAGGCTGTGCTCCTTTGAATCCGTAGAAAGCCGTTGCGGGGAGGGCGGTTTTCGCGGTTGGCCGGTGCCGTGCCGGTGCGCAGCATCCAGGGCGACAAGGAGTTCGAAAAGGAGGCCTGCGATGCACACCATCGTGGTCGGATACGACGAGAGTGAGCCCGCCAAGCGCGCGCTCGAGCGTGCGGCTGCAGGTGGCGAAGGCGTTCGGCGGCAAGGTGCTCGTGACGAGCGTCGCCCGGGCGCTGGTGCCGGCAGCTCATGGCCTCGGCCCGGTCGACCCGGTCGACCCGCTCGAGGATCACGACGACCAGCTTCGCCATGCCGCCGCATTCCTCGCAGAGCAGGGCGTGCAGGCAGAGTACGAGACCGGACTCGGCGAGCCGGCGCGGGAGATCCTGCGCATTGCCGAGGAGCGCGGCGCCGACCTGATCGTCGTCGGCACGCGCGAGCCCGGCGTAATCTCCCGCATGTTCGGCTTGAGCGTCAGCGGCGGGGTCCAGCGCGGGGCCCACTGCGACGTCCTGATCGTCCATTGAACGCGAAGGGGGAATCCATGCGCGGCGACACCACCAAGGTCCTGATCGCCGGAGGCGGCGTCGCCGCGCTGGAGGCGGCCCTCGCGCTCCGGGCGCTCGCCGCCGACCGCGTCACGGTCGAGTTGCTCGCGCCCGAGCCGAAGTTCTGGTACCGGCCGATGTCGGTCGCCGAGCCGTTCGGGCTCGGTGAGGCGCACAGGTTCGAGCTGCACGAGCTCGCCGCCGCGGCCGGGGCGACTTTCACGCCGGGCGCCCTGACCGGCGTCGACGTCACGCGCAAGCTCGCCCGCACGACTACCGGGACGATCGAGTACGACGCGCTCCTGATCGCCTCGGGTGCCGAGCCGCAGGCTGCGGTCGCCGGCGCGATCACCTTTCGCGGGCCGGCCGACACGGAGCGCGTCCACGAGGTCCTGCGCCGGCTCGAGGCCGGCGAGATCCACCGGCTGGCGTTCGTGGTCCCGGCAGGGGCGGTCTGGACCCTTCCCGTCTACGAGCTCGCGCTGATGACCGCGGCGCACGTCGCCGCCGCCGGCCGACCCCTCGACGTCGAGCTCCTGCTCGTGACTCCCGAGCGCGAGCCGCTGGTGCTGTTCGGACCCGCGGCGACCGACGCGATCGAGTCGCTGCTGACCGAGGCTGGAATCGAGTTGCACACTGGGGTCTACGCGGACGGTTTCGCCGACGGGACGCTCGTCCTGGCCGCGGACGGGACGATCGCCGCCGACGAGGCGATCGCGCTCCCGCGCCTCCGCGGCCGGCGCATCAACGGAATTCCTCAGACGGTCGAGGGGTTCATTCCCGTCGACTCGCACGCGCTCGTCGTGGGGCTGAAGGACGTCTACGCCGCCGGGGACACGACGAGCTTCCCGGTCAAGCAGGGCGGGATCGCGGCTCAGCAGGCCGAGGTCGCGGCCCGGGCGATCGCGTCCGCGGCCGGAGCTGACGTCGAGCCGCAGGTCTTCCGCCCGGTTCTGCGTGGAGTGCTCCTGACCGGAGCACAGCCGCGCTACCTCCGCCGCGAGATCACGGGCGGCTTCGGCGAGACGTCGTTCGCGGGCACCGAACCGCTCTGGTGGCCGCCGGCGAAGATCGTCGGGCGTCACCTGGCGCCGTTTCTCGGCTCCCTCGCCGGCGTCGAGGCTCCGCCCGCCGCCATGGCTCCGCCGGGGGCGCTCGATGTCGCGGTCGAGCTCGAGCCCGCCGGCTTGCGCGACCTGGCGGCGCTTCGGTCGCCCCTCCGTGGGGAGCGGACCGTGGACGAGGTGATGCTGACCGAGCCGGTGGTCGTGGCCCCCGAAGACACGCTGGGCGAGGTGGCCGAGCGGCTGCGCGAGCGTGACGCCGGGTCCGCACTCGTCTGCGACTACGGCCGCCTGATCGGGATCCTCACCTCACGCGACCTCCTCCATGCGTACGCGGAGCGGGTTCATCCCAGCGAGGGCCGTGTACGCGAATGGATGACCGCCGAGCCGAAGACGGTGGCCCCCGGGACGGCGCTCGAGGAGGCCGGGCTCGTGATGAGCGAGTACGGCTTCCACCACCTACCTGTCGTCGACGACGACGGGCGCCCACTCGGCACGGTTGGGCTCCGCGACACCGTGCGGCCGAGCGCTGCGCCCGGCCCGCGCGTCCACATCGGGCTCGGGCTCTAGCCGCACCTCGATTCGGTAGTTGCCCGCAGCGCGTTTCAGAGGCGCCGCGGATCCCCCGCAACACCGCTCGGGCGAAGCTCAGCCCATGGTTACGGCCGACGAAAGGAGTAGCTCGATGAAGCGGGTATTCGCATACGCAGGAATTGCAGCCAGCCTCACCCTGATCGCGTTCGGCGTGGGCGCCATCGCGATCGGGATCGACGGGCGCAACGAGGTCCGCGACGCGATCGCCGAGCAGAACATCACGGCGACCCCGGACGCGGGCGAGCTCACGAACGGCGAGCTCGAGCCCGGCCAGGCGATCAAGAACGGCGCCGAGGCGAAGGCCTTCGCCGACGTGATGGAGCACCACGCGCTCGAGTCCACCCAGGGCCAGCGCTACGCCGAGATGGGCCGCTTCCTGACCCCCGACGGCAAGGACACCAGCGACGAGGCGCTCGCCGCGAAGGATCCGAAGACGGGCGCGCCGGTCGAGAACGGGCTCCGGAACCTCTGGGTGACGGAGACCGCGCTGACCACCGCGCTGCAACACCTCGTACTTCGCCGAGCAGGTGGCGATGTTCTCGATCGTGATGGGCTCCGCGCTGCTGCTGACGGGGATCGGGTTCCTCGTCCTCACCCTGGGAGGCGCACTCGGGGTCGTGACGGTCCCGCACCGCAAGCAGCACGTCGAGACAGCGTCGGCCGCTACCTAGCACCACAGCGGCTACCCGACGGCGGGCGGGCCTCCGGGCCCGCCCGCCGTCTTTCTACGCGTGCGGGAAACCACGTAGGCGCGATCCGCGAGCCGACCGATGCCGTCCGGGCGCCGGTGCGCCAGGTTTGGTGCAACCGAGCGAAAGGAGCTGACCATGAAAGCGCTCGTCTACCACGGGCCCGGGGAGCGAGCCTGGGAGTCCGTCCCCGACCCGGCGATCGAGGAGCCGACGGACGTCGTCGTGAAGATCGACTCGACGACGATCTGCGGCACCGACCTGCACATCCTCAAGGGCGACGTTCCCGAGGTGCAGCCCGGCACGATCCTCGGCCACGAGGCCGTGGGAACCGTCGTCGAGACCGGCGCCGCCGTGACGACGGTCGCCGAAGGCGACCGGGTGCTCGTCTCGTGCATCACCTCGTGCGGCCGCTGCCGGTTCTGCAAGGAGGCGAAGTACGGCCTCTGCACGGGCGGAGGCGGCTGGATCTTCGGTCACCTGATCGACGGGGTCCAGGCCGAGTACGCCCGCGTGCCGTTCGCCGACACGTCCGTCTACAAGCTCCCGGACGGGCTGACCGACGAGCAGGTGCTGTTCCTCGCCGACATCCTCCCGACCGCGTTCGAGTGCGGCGTCCTCAACGGCCGCGTCGAGCCGGGCGACACGGTGGCGATCGTCGGCGCCGGCCCGATCGGGCTCGCCACGGTCATGACCGCGAAGCTCTTCACGCCGGGCAAGGTCGTCGCCATCGACCTCGCCGACGCGCGGCTGGCCAAGGCGCTCGAGTTCGGCGCGGACGTGGTCGTCAACAACGGCAGCGAGGACGCCGTCGCCCGCGTTCTGGAGCTGACGGGCGGACTGGGCGCCGACGTCGCCGTCGAGGCAGTCGGCGTGCCCGAGACGTTCGAGCTCTGCGCGGAGCTGATCCGCCCCGGCGGCCGGCTCGCGAACGTGGGCGTGCACGGCCATCCGGCCACGCTCCATCTCGAGCGGCTCTGGATCCGCGACGTGCTGATCACGACGGGCCTCGTCGACACGTCGACGACGCCGAAGCTGCTGCGGCTGATCGCCGAGGGACGGCTCGACCCGACGCCGTTCGCGACGCACCGCTTCGCGCTGGACGAGGCGATGGAGGCGTACGACGTCTTCGCGGACGCCGCCGCGACCAACGCGCTGAAGGTCGTGCTGAGCGCGCATCCCGTGCGCCTCGAGGCCGGCCGACCGGCCGAGGTCGCGACTGCGTGACAATGGGGGTCGTGGCGACCGACCGTCGCAGACGTCATCCTCCGGGACGGCCGCACGCTGCGGCTGCGGCCGCCCCGGCAGGAGGACGCGGAGGGGCTCCTCCGCTTCTTCGAGACGCTCTCGGAGCGGAGCCTGTACCGCCGCTTCCACGGCTTCCCGCAGGTCTCGGCGGCGCTCGTGGAGCCGCTGCTCGACTCCGACTGGGAGGAGCGCGGCGCGCTGCTCGGGACGCTCGCCGAGGACGGCGACGAAGTCGTCGTCGCCGTGGCCAACTACGTGCGCTTGCGCGACCCCGCGCTGGCCGAGGCGGCGTTCGCGGTCGCCGACGCTCATCAGCGGCGGGGGATCGGCACGCGCCTGCTCGAGCAGCTCGCCGCGCGCGCCGCCGCGGTGGGGATCGAGAGCTTCGTCGCCGAGGTGCTCCCCGACAACCGGGACATGCTGGGTGTCTTCGAGGCCGTCGGCTTCGAGCTGGCCCGCGAGCTGCAGAGCGGCGAGGTCGAGGTGCGCTTCCCGATCGCGCCGACCGAGCGGTACGAGTCGCGCGTCGCCGAGCGCGACCACACCGCGGTCACCGCCTCGCTGCGACCCTTCTTCGAGCCGAAGAGCGTGGCCGTGATCGGCGCCTCGCGCCGGCGGGGCTCGATCGGGGGCGAGCTCTTCCGGAACATCCTCGCGGGCGACTTCGCCGGCGCCGCCTACCCCGTCAACCGCGACGGCGAGCCGGTCGCCGGCGTGCGGGCGTACCGCTCGACCGCGGAGCTCCCCGAGACCGTCGACGTGGCCGTGATCTCGCTGCCGGGGGCGGCCGTTCTCGACGCGGCGGAGCAGGCACTTCGCTCGGGCGTGCGCGCGCTCGTCGTGATCTCGGCGGGCTTCGCGGAGATCGGCAGCGAGGGCGTGGAGCGCCAGGAGCGGCTGCTCGCGCTCGTGCGCTCGCACGGGGCCCGGCTGATCGGGCCCAACTGCCTCGGCATCGCGACCGCCGGGCCGAGCCTGAACGCGACCTTCGCCGCCCGCTCGGCGCCCGCGGGGAACATCGGCTTCTCCTCCCAGAGCGGGGCGCTCGGTGTCGCGCTGCTCGAGGCCGCGGAGGCGCGGGGCCTCGGCCTGTCCGCGTTCGTCTCGATCGGGAACAAGGCCGACGTCTCCACGAACGACCTGCTCGAGTGGTGGGAGGACGACGAAACGACGGCGCTCGTGCTCATGTACGTCGAGTCGTTCGGCAACCCGCGCCGCTTCGGGCGGCTCGCGCGCAGGGTTGCGCGCCGCAAGCCGATCCTGGCGCTGAAGAGCGGAACGAGCGCGAGCGGCCGCAAGGCGGCGAGCTCGCACACCGCTGCCCTCGCCGGCTCCGAGGCAGCCGTGGACGCGCTCTTCCGCCACGCGGGGTGATCCGCGTTGGCTCGCTGGAGGAGCTGGTCGACGTGGCCGCACTGCTTTCGACACAGCCCGAGCCCGGCGGCCGCAGCGTCGCCGTGCTGACGAACGCGGGCGGGCTCGGAATCCTCTGCGCGGACGCGTGCGAGGCGGCCGGGCTCGAGCTCGCCGCGCTCGGCCCGGAGGCAACGCAGGCGCTGGCCGAGCTGCTTCCGGCCGAGGCCAGCGTGGCCAACCCGGTCGACATGCTCGGCGGCGCGACCGCGGCGACGTACGCGGGCCGTCCTGCCGCCCGTGCTGGCCGATCCGCGGGTCGACGCGGTGATCGTCCTCTTCGCGCCGACGGTCGCCGCGACCGCCGAGGCGGTCGCCACTGGAGGTCGAGGCGTGCCGCGCGCGAGGCCGGAGCCGACAAGCCGGTGCTGGCCGTGATCATGTCCGCTGAGGGGATTCCGGAGCCGTTGCGCGCGCAAAGCCGGCACGTCGCCTCGTTCGCCTACCCGGAGTCGGCGGCCCGTGCGCTGGGGCGGGCGGCCGAGCGGGCGGAGTGGCTCCACAAGCCGCAGGGCGACCTCGTCGAGCCGGACGGCATCGACCACGAGCGCGGCCCGCCGCGTCGTCGAGCGAGTCGCTCGCCGCGGCCGACGACGCCTGGCTCACGCCCGAGGAGACGCGCGAGCTGCTGCTCGCCTATGGCGTCCCGCTCGTCGGTGAGCGGGTCGCAGAGGACGCGGACTCCGCGGCGGCGGCCGCCGCCGAGCTCGGCTTCCCCGTGGTGGTGAAGAGCGCGGTGCCCGGCGCCCACAAGACCGAGCAGGGCGGGATCGCCCTCGACCTCCGCGACGAGGCGGCCGTTCGCGCGGCCGTCGACCGGATCGGCGCGCCCGTGCTCGTGCAGCCGATGGTCGAGGGCGGGGCGGAGCTGCTGGCCGGAGTCGTCCAGGATCCAGTGTTCGGCCCGCTCGTCGCGTTCGGCCCCGGAGGCGTGTTCGCCGAGCTGATCGGCGAGGCCGCCTTTCGCATCGCACCGCTGACGGACACCGACGCGGCCGAGTTGGTCACGAGCGGCAAGGCGGGTCGGCTGGTCGCCGGCTTCCGCGGCGCGCCCGCTGCCGACGCCGCCGCCCTCGCCGACCTCGTGCTGCGCCTGGCGCGCCTGGGCGATGACCTACCCGCGGTCGCAGAGCTCGACCTCAACCCGGTGCTCGCGCTGCCCGACGGCTGCGTCGCCGTCGACGCGCGCGTCCGGGTCGAGCGGCCCGAGCAGCGGCCCCGGACGAAGACCTGGTGATGCGGCGGGTACCCTCGCCACCGGCTAGCGTGCCCGGCATGAGCGCGACCCAGGCCGCGCGCACGAGCCCGACAGCAGAGGAGCTCCGCCTCCTCGACGCCTACTGGCGGGCCGCGAACTACGTCTCCGTCGGCCAGATCTACCTGCTCGACAACCCGCTCTTGCGGGAGCCACTGGCTCCCGAGCATGTGAAGCCGCGCCTACTCGGCCACTGGGGGACGACCCCCGGGCTCAACTTCCTGTACGTGCACCTGAACCGCGCAATCCGGGAGCGCGACCTCGACGCGATCTACATCTGCGGGCCGGGCCACGGCGGCCCGGCCGTCGTCGCGAACGCCTACCTCGAGGGCACGTACTCGGAGCTCTACGCCCACGCGGGGCAGGACGAGGCGGGGCTCAGGCAGCTGTTCCGCCAGTTCTCGTTCCCGGGCGGGATCCCCAGCCACGCGGCCCCCGAGACCCCGGGCTCGATCCACGAGGGCGGCGAGCTCGGCTACGCGCTCATGCACGCGCAGGGCGCCGCGTTCGACAACCCGGACCTGCTGGTCGCCTGCGTGATCGGCGACGGCGAGGCCGAGACCGGCCCGCTCGCCACCAGCTGGCAGGGCAACAAGTTCCTCAGCCCACGCACCGACGGCGCCGTGCTGCCGATCCTGCAGTTGAACGGCTACAAGATCGCGAATCCGACCGTGCTCGCCCGCATCCCCGAAGAGGAGCTCGACGCCTTCCTGCGCGGGCACGGCTACGAGCCCTTCTTCTTCACGGGCGGCTTCGAGGAGGAGGATGCGGTCGAGCTGCACGGCCGCTTCGCCGCCATGCTCGACGAGGCGCTCGACCGGATCGCGGCGCTCCAGCACGCGGCGCGCGAGGAGGGCGACGACGAGCGCGAAGCCTTGGCCGGCGATCGTCTTCCGCACGCCGAAGGGCTGGACCGGGCCGAAGGAGGTCGACGGCAAGCCGGTCGAGGGCACCTGGCGCTCGCACCAGGTCCCGCTCGCGGAGACGCGCACGAACGCCGAGCATCGCGCCCAGCTGGAGGAGTGGCTGCGCAGCTACCGGCCCGAGGAGCTCTTCGACGACGACGGGCGCCTCGTGCCCGAGCTCGCGGAGCTGCCGCCGAGCGGTGAGCGGCGCATGAGCGCGAACCCGCACGCCAACGGCGGCCTGCTCCTGCGCGACCTGCTGCTGCCCGACTTCCGCGACTACGCCGTCGACGTCCCCGAGCCCGCGAAGACGGAGGGCGAGGCGACGCGCGTGCTCGGCAAGTTCCTCCGCGACGTAGTCGAGAAGAACCCGGAGACCTTCAGGGTGTTCGGCCCGGACGAGACGGAGTCGAACCGGCTCGGAGACGTGCTCTCGGTCACCGACCGCGCCTGGGAAGCCGCGTTCGAGCCGACGGACGAGAACCTGGCCCGCGAGGGGCGCGTCGTCGAGATGCTGTCGGAGCACATGTGCCAGGGCTGGCTCGAGGGCTACCTGCTCACCGGCCGGCACGGTCTGTTCAACTGCTACGAGGCCTTCATCCACATCGTCGACTCGATGTTCAACCAGCACGCGAAGTGGCTGAAGGTGACGAGGGACATCCCCTGGCGGCGACCGGTCGCGTCGCTCAACTACCTGCTCAGCTCGCACGTGTGGCGCCAGGACCACAACGGCTTCTCGCACCAGGACCCGGGCTTCATCGACCACGTCGTGAACAAGTCGGCCGAGGTCGTCCGCGTCTACCTGCCCCCGGACGCCAACACCTTGCTGTCGGTGGGCGACCACTGCCTGCGCAGCCGCCATTACGTCAACGTGATCGTGGCCGGGAAGCAGCCGGCCCTCCAGTACCTGTCGATGGACGAGGCGATCGTCCATTGCACGCGCGGGGCGAGCATCTGGGAGTGGGCATCGAACGACGAGGGCGCGGAGCCGGACGTCGTGCTGGGCTGTGCGGGCGACATTCCGACCCTCGAGACGCTCGCGGCCGCGGCGATCCTGCGCGAGCGGCTGCCCGAGCTGAAGGTGCGGGTCGTCAACGTCGTCGACCTGATGCGCCTCCAGCCCGAGTCCGAGCACCCGCACGGGCTGTCCGACACCGAGTTCGACTCCCTGTTCACGCGCGACCGGCCGATCGTGTTCGCCTATCACGGCTACCCCTGGCTGATCCACCGGCTCACCTACAGGCGCGCCAACCACGGGAACATGCACGTGCGCGGCTACAAGGAGGAGGGCACCACCACGACGCCGTTCGACATGGTGATGCTGAACGACCTCGACCGCTTCCACCTCGCGCTCGACGTGATCGACCGCGTGCCCGGGCTCGCCCGCAAGCACGCCCACCTGCGCCAGGAGCTGGTCGACCGTCGCCTGCAGGCGCGGGCGTGGACGCGGGAGCACGGCGAGGACGACCCCGACATCGCCGGCTGGACCTGGCCGTATGGCTTCGATACGCAGTTCTGACCGTCAACGCCGGCTCGACGAGCCTGAAGCTCCACCTCGTCGAGGGTCGACGAGGCCCGCCCGGTCGACGGCTTCGAGCCGGCCGAGGCGGTCGGCCACCGCGTCGTCCACGGCGGCTCCCGCTTCGTCGAGCCGACGCCGATCGACGACGAGGTGATCGCCGGGATCGAGGAGCTGCGGCCGCTCGCGCCCTTGCACAACGAGCCGGCGCTCGCGGCCATTCGCGAGGCGCGGGAGGCGCTTCCGGACGTGCCGCACGTCGCGGTCTTCGACACCGCGTTCCACCGCACCATCCCCGCCGAGGCGGCCACGTACGCGATTCCGCGCCGCTGGCGCGAGGAGTGGGGGATCCGGCGCTACGGCTTCCATGGGCTCGCGGTCGAGTCGGTCGTGGCCGAGGTCGACGCGGAGCGCGTCGTCGTCTGCCATCTCGGCGGGGGCTGCTCCGTCACAGCCGTGCTCCGCGGTGAGTCGGTGGACACGACGATGGGATTCACGCCGTTGGAGGGCGTCCTGATGGCGACGCGCTCCGGCTCGATCGACCCCGGCGCGCTCCTGTACCTCCTGCGTGAGCGGGGTCTGACCCCGGACGAGCTCGACCATGCTCTCGAGCACGAGTCGGGGCTCGCCGCACTCGGCGGCCTCGACGAGCCGCTGGCATTCGCCGTCTACACGTACTCGATCGCGTGCGCGGCGGCGAGGATGGCGGTCGCGCTGGGCGGCCTGGACGTGCTCGCTTTCTCGGGCGGCGTCGGGGAGAACCGCGCGGACGTGCGCAAGGCGGTGGCCGAGCGCCTCGCCTTCCTCGGCGGCTTTCGAGTCGAGGCCCTGCCCGCTCGCGAGGAGCTCGTGATCGCTCGCGGGGTCCGTGCGGTAATCGCTCAGTAGGCGCTCGTCTTGCTCAGGTCTCGATCAAGCCCGAGTCGAGCGCGTAGCGAACGAGCTCAGCGCGGGAGGCCAGGCGCAGCTTCTGCATGATGTGCGCCCGGTGCGTCTCCGCCGTGCGCACCGAGATGTAGAGCATCCCCGCGATCTCCTGGTTGGTGTGCCCCAGCGCGAGCAGGCGCAGCACCTCGCGCTCGCGCTCGGAGAGCGGGTCGGCCTCGGCCCGTTTTCTCTCCTCGGCCTCGGCCGCGACCAGCTTGGCGCCCAGTGCGGGATGCACGTAGCGCTCCCCGGAGGCGACCGCCCGCACCGCCGCCACCACCTCCGCGTCGGCCGCATCCTTGAGCACGTACCCGCTCGCGCCGGCCTCGAAGGCGGCGCGCACGTAGCCCGGGTCGTCGTGCATCGACAGCATCAGCACCCGCACCTGCGGCGCGGACTGCAGCAGCGCGGGGAGGCCCTCGATCCCGCTCTGCCCGGGCATCGTCACGTCCATGAGCACGACGTCGGGCTTGTGCTCCATCGCCTCGAACACGGCCCGGTCGGCGTTCGCCGCCTCCCCGACCGTCTCGATGTCGGCCTCGGCGTCCAGCACCCGACGTAAGCCGCTGCGCACCACGGCATGGTCGTCTACGACCAGAACCCGGATCGTCACGCGACGGGAACCTCCGCCGCGATCGTCGTCCCCGCCCCGGGCGCCGCTTCGATCCTGAGCGTCCCGCCGACGAGCGCCAGCCGCTCGCGCATGCCGACCAGTCCGATCCCGCCCGAGTCGGACGCGGCGGGGTCGAACCCCGAGCCGTCGTCCTCGACGATCGCGACGACCGAGCCGTCCCTGCGCGTGAGTGTGATGCTCAGCCGCTGCGCGCCGGCATGCTTGACGACGTTCGTCACTGCCTCTTGGACGATCCGGTACAGCGTCGTCTCGACCGGCTCGGGCAGCCGCGCGTCGCCGATCCGCGCCTCGACGTCAACGTCGATTCCGCTCTCGCCGATCGTCTGGGCGAGACGTTCGATCGCCGGAACGAGCCCGAGGTCGTCGAGCGCGCTCGGGCGCAGCTCCACCGCGAGCCGGCGTACGTCCTGGAGCGTCGAGACGACCTGCTCCCTGAGGGCGACGACCGCCTTGCGCGTCTCGCCGCTCGTCGCCTCCTCGAGCGGCTTGAGCCCCAGCAGGATCGACGTCAGCGCCTGGCCGGTCTCGTCGTGCAGCTCGCGCGAGAGGCGCTTGCGCTCGAGCTCCTGCCCCTCCACCACGCGTCGGACGGCCTCGCGGCTGACGCGTTGCGAGAGGTCGACGGCCCTGGCCGCGCGGACGGCGAGCGTCTCCGCGAGCCGCAGGTCGTCGTCGTTGAAGCGTGGGTCGGGCCCGGTCCGGTCGTGGGCGGCGACTACGCCGATCGCACGTCCGCCGACCACGAGCGGAACGTACAGGCCCGTACGGACGCCGAGCCGGCGAACCGCGGATTGGTCGACCTCGTGATCCTCGAGGACCGAGTCGACCCGCTCGCTCCTGGCCCGCTCGAGGATCCGGCCGGACTTGGAGTGGTCGACGTCGAGAGTCATGCCCACGATCTCGTATCCTGCCGCGCCGTCGGCGGCGGCCACCTCGAGCCCGCCTGCGGGGCCGGGCAGTGCGATCAGCACGAGCCGCGCGTCGATCAGCTCGCGTAGGCGCCTGGCGACGAGCTCGAGCAGGGGCGTCAGCTCCAGCTCCGAGGCGAGCGCGTTGCCGATCTCGTTCAGCGTCTCGAACCGGCGCAGCCAGCGGGTGGCGGACTCGTACAGCCTGGCGTTCTCGATCGCCACCGCGGCCTGGGCCGCGAGCAGGCGGGTGAGCTCGACGTCCTCGTGGGTGAACGGCTCGCCGCCCTCCTTCTCGGTCAGGTAGAGGTTTCCGTAGGCGACTCCGCGCTGGAGGATGGGCACGCCGAGGAAGGACTTCATCGGCGGATGGTGCTCGGGGAAGCCGACCGAGCGCGGGTCGGTGGTCAGGTCGTCCAGCCACAGCGGCTCGGCATCCCGGATCAGCGCGCCGAGGATGCCGCGCCCGCGCGGAGGGTCGCCGATCGCCGCGCGCGTGACGTCGTCGATCCCGGTGGTCAGGAAGCGCTCGAGCCTCTGCCCGCTCCTGTCGATCACGCCCAGGGCGGCGTAGCGGGCGCCGGTCAGCTCGGCCGCCGTCTCGACGAGCCGCTGCAGCAGCGCATCCAGCGACAGCTCCGAGTTGAGCGCTATCCCCGCGTCGAGAAGCGCCCGGAGACGTCTGGGATACGTCGGGCACCGCGGCCATTATCGGGCGTTTTAGCCCTGGCGCAGCGAGCGCGCCATCACGGCGCCCGAGCGGACGGCGGCGAGCGGTCGCGCCGTGCGCAGCATCAGCATCAGCGCTGTGAGCCCCACGAGTGTGTTCACGGTCATGACCCCGACCTGCAGACCGACCGAGAACGAGACCGCCCCGGCGACAGGCGCGATGCCGCGCAGCGCGTAGGCGGCGAGCACCTGCTGCGTCCCTACACCGCCGGGGACCGGCACCGCCGTCGATAGCCCGTTCAGGACGACGAGGAGCGCGGCCGTCGCGAGCCCCGCCTCGATTCCGAAAGCCGCGAGCACGAAGAACGCCACGCCGATACGGCAGCACCAGGCGGCGAGCTGGAAGGGAACGATGGTGCGGAGGTAGCGCCCGGGCGTGCGCAGGACGGCGGCGCCCTGTACGAGATGGGCGAGCAGGCTCCGTACCCGTCCGGGCCAGCGTCTGAAGGCGACGAAGCCCAGCGCGAGGACGACCGGGACGACGAGCAGCACCAACGGGCCGACCGACGGGATCTGGACGTCGGTGACGCCGGCGCGACGAGTCCGCCGAAGAGCGCTGCGCCGAGCACGAAGTCGAGCAGAACGACCACGGTCAGCGTTGCCGCGATCGTCGAGAGGTTCGAGTCGGGAATCCGCGAGCGGACCAGCCCCAGCTTCACGAGCTCGCCTCCGCGGGCGGGGATGAAGGAGTTCAGCGCCGCACCCGCCGCATACGCTCCAGCCACGGACACGAACGGGACCCGGCAGCCGCTGTACGCCGCTGCCAGAACGTTGCGCCAGACGAGGGCGCGTAGCGCGAGGCCCGAGAGCTGGAGCACGAGCGCGATGAGGAGAAAGCGTCCGTCCAGCTCGGCGAGCTGGCTCGTGGTGGCGTCGACGGCTTCGAGCCCGCGGTCGAAAACGGTCACGCGATCCCTCCTGCGACGCCGGAGAGCGCCTCGGGCCGGTCGCTGATCAGCCCGTCGACCCCAAGGCGCAGCAGCTCGGACGCGCGCTCGGCGTCGTTCACGGGCCACGTCATCACGACGCCCGCGATCCGGCGCAGCTCCGCGACGGCCGCGAGGTCGAGCAAGCGCTCGTGGATCGTGACGCCGTCGAGGCGGCTTCCAGCGCTCGCGCGCACGAGCTCGCGCAGCTGCCTCGCCGTGCCGACCGAGTGCAGGCGGCGGACCGGCAGCCCCTCGAACTGCTCGAGCAGCGGCCAACAGCGTGCTGCGATGGTCAGCCGCCGGCTCCCGAGATATGGCTCGATCTCCTCGGCGACGCGCTCCGCGAGGCGGAGCTGTCGACCCTTCAGGTCGATCATCAACTCGGTCGTCGGAGCAGCGGCCGCGAGCAGCTCACCGAGCTGGAGATGGCGCCGCCACGGAGCGGCGACCTGCCAGCGATCCCAGAACAGGGGCAGCGGTCCGACGGTCTTCAGGTGCCGGACGTCGAGGCGTCCGCGAAAGAGGTTGACGTCGGCCTCGACGAATGCGTGGCCCGCCTCCTCGGAGGCGCGCAGCAGGTCGAGCCGGTTACCGGCGCGATGTGCCACGAGGAGTGGGGCAGCTGCCGACCCGGCCGTTCCGCTCATTGGCGAGGGACGGTTCGGCACTGGTCCGCAGGGTAGCCCGCTTTCGTGAGAGAAGTATGAAATTCGCGCGCCACAGACTCCCCATCGGCGGGAAGGCCCGATCTGCTTACGGTCAACTACGGATGTCGCGGCGCGGGGGCGGCTCTAGCGTGGAAGTCGAGTAGGAGGAAACACCGTTGACACTGGTCTGGTTCGTCGTCTGGCTCGTCGCGAACAACTGGGGCGACCAGGAGCCGTTGCTCTTCGACCCCGTGAACTGGTGGGCCGGGACGTTGATCCTCGCCGCCGCGCTGGACCTCAGCCGCCAGCACGTCCCGGATCGGCGACCGACCTGCGACCGAGCGAGAGATCAGTCGACGGTCGGAAACGAGGAGGTAGCTCGATGAGGCGCTACGAGTACAGGGTCATCGACACCCGTAAGCAAGTCGAGGACGAGCTCAACAAGCTCGGCGCAGAAGGGTGGAAGGTCGTCGGCGTCACGACGAAGAAGCAGGCGCTGATTGCGCCGCCGGCCGCCATCATCCTGATGCGCGAGTTGCAGCCGACCGACACGAGCGAATCGGAGTCGACGCGTCCAGCTGAGAGCTACGCCGCGGTCTAGTCGGGTTTCCCGGACATCGCCCAGGCGGCGATCAGGCACGCGGCGAGCAGCAGCAACGAGAGCGCGAGCGTGACCTTGAGCAGGCCGACGCCCTTGCCCGAGCGAAGCCGGTAGACGCCGATCCCGCCCACGATCAGCGACAGGAGCAGGACGAGCCCGCCCAGGTCGCCGACGATCCAGCCGATCCCGAGCCAGGTCGGCTCGTCGACGGTCTCGTAGAAGTCCTCCAAGCCCTCCTCGGAGTAGATCCACTGGGCGCCGACCCGCATCATGATCCAGCCCGGCAGCGTCACCGCCAGTAGGGACCAATAGCCGAGGCGCAGCATGGCCGTGTCGCGACGCGCGAAGGCGAGTGCGCTCGTCCCGGCGACCAGGCCGCCGACGACGATCATTGCGCCGAGGACGTGCACGAACAGCGGCAGGTTCCACCTCGTCCGGCCGCACGACTGCCAGCACCGTGCTCATGCGCCCGGCTTCCAGATCATGTCCATGAGGATCAGGAGCACGATCAGCGAGCTGGCGGCGTGGAGGAGCACACCTTGCGGGGTGCGGTTGATCGCGAGTAGCTCGGCGTCGGGCTCCAGGCGGCCTGCCTCGCGCAGCTCCATCGCCTTCCTCGGGCCGGCCATGAAGGCCTCGCCCGTCTGCCGTCCGACGGCGGCTCCGACGAACCAGAGGACGAGCGCGGCAAGGATCCACGGATCCCAGATGTCGTAGCCGCCGACGGAGAAGGCCAGCCAGACTCCGAAGACGATCGTGCCGCCCATGCCGATTCCGACCGTTGCGTTGCCCACCTTCGCAACAGGCTGCATGCGCAGCGTGCCCTCGGCGGTGTCCGTTCGGCGCACCGCGACGATCAGCGCCCAGAAGAGCACGATCCCGGCGACGAACGAGAACGCGCTCAGGACATGGAGTGCGAGCAGCCAGTCGTCGAAGCTCACGACGGCCGATCATAGGGGTTCGCCCGGCTAGGGTTCGCCGCCGGAGGGCGCCTCGTTCTAGGGGCCGCGCTCGAGCACCGGCTGCAGGTTCGCCAGCGTCTGCCGGACGGCACCGTCGGTCGCCCGCCGAACGACGGTCCTGTCGAGGAGACCGCGGAGACCCGGCCGCGTCTCGTACTCGACCACGATCCGGTAGACGAAGCCCGCCTCCGAAGACGCGAAGTGGCGCTCGTGGCGCACGTCGGGCAGTCCCGCCTGGACGCTGTCGTACGCGACGAACCGGGAGGGAACGAACTCGCGGAGCGTCATCTCGAGCGTGACCTCGCGACCGAAGAGCCGCATGACGAGGGATGCGTGGTCGCCCGGAGTGCCCCAGCGCGAGCCCGGCTCGACCCGCACGAGGCGTGGCCAGAACGCAGGCCACACCTCCATGTCGGTGATCAGTCGGAAACCCTCGTCGACCGTCGTCGCAAAGACCTGCTCGCGTTCGACTCGAACCGTCAGTCACCGCACGGTGACGGGCCGTTGCTTCGGCATCGGCTTGAAGGCTAACCCCCGGACGTAGACCGAGGAGCTTCCAGAAGCTCGCTCACGAGCAGCTCGGTGAGCCAGGTCCTGTGCCGCTCGGCCGACCAGCCGAACTCGACGGTGAGCGTGTAGAACAGGTCGGGACTCGCGAGCGCGCAATAGCGCTGACCTGCCTCGGCGAGGGACAGCCCTTTCCTCAGGTCGTCGCCGAGGTGCCGGCCGATGCGCTCGGTCTGCACCGTCAGCCGGTCGTGCAGCAAGCGGCTGCCGAGCTCCGCGGCGAACGTCTCCTTGTCCGCAGCCCCGCGGATCACGGTGTGGATCGGGCGCGTCCGGCCCAGGATCGCGCAGCTGTATTCGACCATCTTCGCGAGGCGGTCGCGAGCGGCGGGAAGCTCCGCGACCTCGGTCCACAACTCGCCCTCGTGGTGTGCAGGCTCTTCCTCGTCCCCGCTGATGGCCAGCTCGATCGCGGCCTCGAGGACTTCGCGCTTGCCGCCGACCGTGAGGTAGATCGTCTCGGGGGAGACGCCGGCCTGGTCGGCGATCGCGGCGATCGTGGTCCCGGCGTAGCCGCGCTCGGCGAAGAGCGCGAAGGCGGCGTCGAGAACGCGCCGCCTGGTCTGTCGTGCCTGATCGGCCCGCAGCGGAGAGTGGTACCTGCGGCGCGAGCGCTTGACCTCTCCGGACACTTCCACTACAGTATCACTCAATTCACTAAAGTCTTTCTCAAGTGAAGTAGAACACCCTGGAGGTGGGAGATGGAGAGAGTCGCGATCGACGGTCTCGAGCTCGAATACGAGCTGATCGGGTCCGGCGAGCCCGTCGTCCTGATCCACTGGGGCCTCTGCGCCTCGTGGGCGCAGCCCTTGCTGGCCGAGCCGGCGCTGGCAGACCGCTTCGCCCTGCTGCGCTACCACCGGGCGGGCTTCGCGGGGAGCGACGGCGTTCCAGGGCCGATTGCTCTGGCCGAGCACGCCGCGCACTGTGCGCGTCTGCTGGGCGGGCTCGGAATCGAGCGCGCACACGTCGTGGGCCATTCCTCGAGCGCGGACATCGCCCTCCAAATGGCGCTCGACCATCCGGAATCGGTGCAGTCCCTCGTCCTGTTGGAGGCCGCCCGGCCGGTCCCGCCGACAGACGACCAGGCGGCCTTCGTCCGTGAGTTCGTGGCGCCTGCGCTTCAGCGTTATCGCGACGGCGACAGGGCCGGCGCGGTCGACACGTTCGCCCAGGGCGTCTTCGGCCCCGGGTACCGCGACGCGCTCGAGCGAGGCCTGCCGGGCGTCTTCGCCCAGGCGGTCGCGGACGCCGACGCGTTCTTCGCGCAGGAGCTGCCCGCCCTACAGGCGTGGACGTTCACCGAAGCGGAGGCGAAGCGCGTCACGCAGCCGGCGCTCGCCGTCGTCGGGGAGCGCTCCGTTCCGACCTTCCTGCCGCGGACGGAGCTGCTGCTCTCCTGGCTTCCGAACGTCGCGTCGTTCGAGCTCCCGGCTGCGACGCACCTGTTGCACCTGGAGAACCCGCGGGGGCTGGCCGAGGCCCTGGCCTCGTTCTTCGCCCGCCAAGGGGTCGGGACAGCTCGGGAGAAGATTCCAGAAACTGAGGCCGGCCGCTCCTTCGCTACGAGCTGATCTCCTGTCTCCGAGCGCGGACGAGGTCGGCCAGGACGTCGTCCGGTACCGGACGCTCGGGCGAGAAGCGAATCGTTCCCTTGGCGAGATCGAAGCCCTCGAGACGATCCTTGACGGCTTCGATCGCCGCGGGGCTGAAGGGGAAGATGCTCAGGTGTCCCTTCGCGGCGCTGAACCCGAGCAGCGGCTTGCCGGCGTAGATGAAGGCGGGCACGCCGTAGCTCGTGCCCTCCTCGGCTTCGGGCGCCAGGTCGGCGACAGCCGCACGCACGCGCGCGAGCGCGTCCTTCTGCGCCGGCGGCAGCGTCTCCAGGTACTCGTCCATGGCAGACACGAGAGGGGATACACGTTAGGGGAGAGGAGATGGGATGCCGGGGGGCAAACCGCCTTAGAGGCCGGTCCGCCCCCGTCTCATGAGCGGCTAGGAAGCGAGCTGGGCGCAGAGATCGACCAGGCTTCCCGTGGAGACGATCGACATCAGGTTTCCTTCCGCGTCGAACGTGGCGCTTACTCGGCCGCGCTGGTACCAGATCCCCGGCTCTCCTGTTATGGGGTTGGTGATCCAAGGCCCGGTACCCGTCACCAGGAAGGTGGTCGAGCCGTCGCGCTCGAGCCGCGCGTGGAAGGCCCCGGTGGCGGGAAGGGTGACCGACTTGTCTGTATCGAGGTTGGTCAAGGTCAACGTGTTGCCGGGGAAGACCCCGAGCAGCTTGACGACGTTGCCCTGCTTGTCGGTGAAGGTGGTGTGGATCTCGACACCTTCGATGTGGGCGAGGACTGGAAAGCCGCACTGGCCGGTGAAGACGACGTCGTCTGGGCCCGTGACGATCTCCCGCGTCGGCTTGTCGGCGATTGCTGCGGGCGCAACCGCGAGTGCAATGAAGACGGTCGAGAGAAGTAGAACTCCGCGTCGCATGGGCACTCCTTTCTGAGGGGCACGCACAACGAAGTACGCACCAAGGGTGCTGGTCTGAGAGCGCGCGGCACGATGCCCCCGGCCGACCGACGTTGGTTGCGCAAAGGGAACACTTTCTGACCGAACGGCAAGGGTCGCGCCGCCGAACGACCGCTTCAGCCGGTGGGCCACTCCGAACACGTCGCGCGATAGGGCGTCCCCGCCGGCAGGTAGAGATTCCACTCCTCACGGGTCAGGTTCCGGCCTACGATCGCGCACGCCCGCCGGCGCCAGACCGCAGGGTCGACCTGCCACAACATGCCGAGCTCGTTGACTCCGGCGACGGCCAGCAGCTTGCCGTCGGGGCTGAACGCGTTCCGCAGCCCGAGGAACGGGACGTCGATGGACGGCGCGAGAGAGTCTGGGATCGCGCCTCCGACCAGCTCGTCGCCGTAGCCGAGACCGGTCGCCGGGTCCCACAACCTCGTTCCGCCGACAGCGCTCGAGGTCGCAAGGAACGAGCCGCCCGGCTCGAAGGCCGCCCCGGTGACGTAGCCCGTGTGGCCCGAGAGGGGCGGAAACGCCGGCCGCTGATCGGCCACGCGCCAGACCCGCACGGGTCCGGTCGCTCCACCGCCGGCGACGAGCCGGCCGCTCGGGTCGAACGCGACGCCCAGAACACCATCGTCCGCGACCTTCATGGGCTTGCCGCGGCGGGTCTGGGTCGCCACGTCCCAGAGGTCGAGGCGACCGTGGCTGCCGGTCGCCAGCAACGTGCCGTCCCGGCTGAACGCCACTGAGAGCACCGATCCGCCGCCCGGCACGATCTGTCGTCCCACGCGACTCCGGGAGCCCACGTCCCAGAGCTCGACCCTGCCCTGCTGTAGCTGGTCGTAGTACTTCTCTACGCCATTCGGGTCGACGGCGACCGCGAGCAGCCGTCCGTCGGGACTGAAGGCGAGCTGCCAGACCGCCGAGCCACGCTCGTGGAAAAGAGAGCGGGCGACGGTCCCGCTCCTCGGATCGACCAACCGCACTTTTCCGTCGATCGTGGCGACGGCGATGAGGTTCCCATCGGGGTGGAAGGCGACTGAACTGACCACCGAATCTCCCTCGATCCGGAACGCCGGTTGTCGGGTGCTCGTGTCGTAGACGATCGTGCTGCCGTCGAAACGCCCCACGGCGAGTCGCCTGCCGTCGGCGCTGAAAGACACGTCTGTGGAGAGCTCTTTCGGACCGCCCAGCGGCGCTCCGATCGCCTGGTCTCCGTTCATGTTCCAGACGACCGCGGATCTCAGGTGCGAGCTCACCAGGGTTTGCCCGTCAGGGCTGAACACGACGTCGTTGACCGGGCTGGTGCCGGCCGTGAGCGCTGAGCCGAACGGCTCGCCGGTCTTCGCGTCCCACACGAACACCGAGCCCGCGAACGTTGCCGCGGCCAGCAGTCGCCCATCGGGACTGAGATCCAGCGCGGCGGCAGGCCCGTCGCCCACCGACAGCGGCCGGCGGAGCGGTCGGCCCGTTGCAGCGTCGACGATGGAGACCGAGCCCGACTCGTCGCTCGCGATCACCGTTCGGCCGCCGTCGGCGAAGATCGCGTCGACCACGGCCGCGTCGCCGATCACGAGCGGCCGCCCGACCCGGCGACCCGTGGCGACGGCCCAGATCCCTACCTCTCCCGTTGCCCCGGGTGCCGCTATCCGCTTCGAATCGGGGCTGAAGGAGAGCGCCTGCGCGCCGCCGAGCTGCGGCGGATTCGTCTCGATCGGCGCGGAGATCACGCGACCGGTTGCGGCATCCCACAACGTGACGTGGTTGTCTTCGAACCCTCCGGCCGCGATCACCGAGCCGTCAGGGCTGTACCGGACCGTGGCGAGCGGTGCAGCGCGCGGGCTGACGAGCTCGCGAAGCTGACGTCGACTCTCGACGTCCCACAACTCGACGCGGCCCTTTCCGCCGGCGATCGCCAACGTCCGCCCATGGGGGTCGAAGTCGACGCCCTCCCAACCTCCCTGCGACGATCGCAGCGGCGGCCCGACCGGACGCCAGGTCGCCGTGTCCCAGAGCCTCGTCCCCCCGAGCGTCACGGTGGCCAGGAGCCTGCCGTCCGGGCTGAACGCACTGGCGTTGGCAGGCGAGTCGAACCCCCTCAGCCACGCACGGATCCGCGATCCGTGCTGCAGCGCGCCGAGGAGCGCACCGCGGGAATCGATCGAGTCGTCGAGGCGGCCCGCCTCCAACGCGAGGAGAAGAGCCAGGTCCGGATGCTTCCCTGCGGCCTCCCGCGACTGAGCGGCGAGCCGCCCTGCCTGCGCGACGACGCTCGAGCGCCGCGCGCTCCCACGTTGAGCCACGGCGAGGGCGCCGGCTACCACTGCCGCCACGAGCGCGGCCGCGACGATCGCGAGGAGCACCCGCAGGCGCCTGGCCCGGCGCCGAGCGCTCCGCAGCTCGCGGTCCCGGGCGTCTCGGCTTGCTTCCAGGAACTCGCGTTCGACAGGCGAGAGCTGCGGCTCGTCGCCCACCAGCTCGAACGCGGCCGCCAAGCGTGGGCCCCGGTAGAGATCGGCGTCGTCGCGTCCCGTCTCGTCCCAGGAGCGAGCCGCCGCGGTGATGTGCCGAAGCAGGCGAAGCCCCTCCCGATCCTCCGCAAGCCATCCGCGCAGTCGAGGCCATTCCCGGATCAAGGCCTCGTGCGCGATCTCGGCCGAGTCGTCGCCCACCACCAGGAGCCGTGCCGCCGTCATTCGCTCGATGACGCCGGCCGTCCCCTCGCCTGCGTCGCCGTCCGGAAGCAGCTCGGCAAGCGGAACCCGGCGTCGTGTGTCCTCCGTCGCCTCGCCCAGCTCGGTGAGCCTGAGGAGCATCCCCCGCATGAGCACCTGGTCCTGCCGGCTGCAGCCCAGGAAGACCTCCTCGGCCGTGTGGGCGATCGCCCCCCGCACGCCGCCGGCCGCGACGTAGCCCGCTCGGGTCAGGACACGGCCGTCACGGCGGGCCCAGGACTCGTACAGGGCGTGGGAGAGAAGCGGGAGGGCGCCGGGCTCGCCTTCGACGTCGGCCAGCATCGCGTCGCTCAGGCCGGTCTCGAGTCGTAGTCCCGCCCCGCCGGCGGGACCCTCGATGGCCCTGCGCAGCTCGTCCGTCTGCATCGGCCCGAGCAGACACTGATGCGCGGAGAGCGCAGCGGCCAGGCGGGGATGCTCGGCGCAGCGTCCGTAGAAGTCCGCGCGGAGGGCAACCACGATGGAGGTGGCACCCGCCTCGTACAGGTCGATCAGGGCGTCGAAGAAGCGGCCTCGGCCCGCTTCGTCCGGACAGAGCGTGAACGCCTCCTCGAGCTGGTCGACGACGAGCAGCGACGGCGGACGACGTCCGACCGAACGTCCGAGCTCCGCCTCCGGGTCGGAGCCGGGCGTCATCACCGCCACGGAACCTTGTCGCACACGGCGAAATGCTGGGATGAGTCCGGCCCGAACGAGAGATGACTTCCCGCTCCCGGACGCCCCCACCACGGCCATGAAACCTCCTGCGAGGAGCTGCCCGACAGTGGTCGACACGACGTCCTCGCGCCCGAAGTACAGGTCTCGGTCCTCCGGCTGGAACGGCATCAGCCCGCGATAGGGGCACGCGTCGGCGCGCGGCGGGAGAACCAGCCCGGGAGCCACGAGCACCCAGGCTCGGTCCCCGTTGGCCGTCTCCGGCAGCTCGGCGAGACCGACTTCCGGGGGAAGCCGACCGCCGACCGCCTCAACCGTCAGTCGGTCGATCACGACCTGTCCCGGAGCAGCGAGCTTCAGGAGCCGGGCCGCCGTGGATGCCACCTCTCCCCGGTAGCTGCCGGTCCGGGGGTTCGCCTCTCCTGTTGCCGCAGCCACCCGTGCGTTCAATCGGCCCGCGAGGTCGCGGACGGCATCGAAGCCATCCCGGGCCGACGCGAACGCGACCAGCAGCGTCGCGTCGTCGACGGGTGAGATGCAGTGGCCTCCGTGCGTGCGCGCGACCTCGTTCACCGAATCCTCGGCGTTCCGCGGGGGAATGCCGCTCACGTCGGCCTGCACGAGCGTGACCGTTCCCCGCGGGAGGGCGGCGCCCCACCAGCGCTGAAGCCTGGCGACGAAGGCGACGGCGGATGCGTCGCGACGCGCCGGATCGGTGGCGAGGTTCGGGCGCACGATCCGTTCCAGCGCCTGGATCCGCTCGAGCTCGATCGCGCCCCACCTCAGCTCCCTCCCGTAGGGAGGCTCGCCGGTGAGCAGCGCGAGGGTGGTGGCGGCAAATGAGTAGAGGTCCGCCGCCGCGGTCGGTCTCGCCCCCGCCGCGATCTCAGGTGCCGCGTAGCCGGGTGTGCCCGCCCGACGCGGGTCGTCGGTGGGCGTGGAGGACAGTCCGAAGTCGACGAGGACGATCCGGCCGGAGGCGGTGAGGATCACGTTGGCCGGCTTGACGTCTCCGTGCACCACGGGTGGGTCGTGGTTGTGAAGGTGCTCCAGCGCCTCGGCGGCCTGTTCGAGGTAGCCGATGGCGAGCGCCGGGTCGAGCCCCGGGCGGCCCTCGGCGTCGAGCACCGCCGCGAGGTCCGTGCCGTCGATCCAGTCCATCGCGATGACGTACTTGTCGTCCACGAAGAAGTCCTCGCGGACCAGCGGGAGCCCCGGATGCGGCGAAAGCGAGAGGAGGACCCGCGCCTCGGAGAGCAGATGGCTGCGGGAGATTTCGTCGGCCACGGGCCTGACCTTCAGCGCCACCTGGCGACCGTGGAGGTGATCGAGCGCCCGGATCACCTCGCCCTCTCCGCCCTTGCCGGCCACTTCGAGCGGCTCGTACCGGCCGCGGAGGAGCTCGGTCTTCATCGCGGATCAGCCGTCCGCGCGCAGATCGCCCAGCTTCACCGCCCCGCGGGCGACCGCCGCATTTGCGAGCTGGACGCGTTTCCGTTCGCCCTGCGCGCCCGCATCGAACTTGCCGTACAGGCGCGTCAGGTGCTGTTTCACCGCCGCCTCGGAGACGACGAGCTCTGCGGCGATCGCTCGGATCGACGCCGGCTCGGTGAACGCATCGCCCGTCAGCAGCGGGCGGCACAGCGCTAGGAGCACATCGCGCTCGCGCCGCGTGAGCGGCGGCGCCTCTGCGATCGCGCCCGTCTCCTTCCCCCTGGCCGGGCCGTGGAAGACCAGGCGGAGGCGACCGAGGACGATCTCATCGCCCGGATGCAGCGCCCGCTCGCCGACGATCCTTCCTCCGTTCACGAAGGTGCCGTTGCGAGAGCCGAGGTCGCGAACGCACCAGGTGTCGCCAAATCGCTCGAACACGGCGTGCACGCGGGAGACCCCGTCCGCGTCCACGACGACATCGTTCGACTCGAGTGTTCCGACGGTCAGTCGCTCGGAGTCCAGCGTCCGCAGCTCACGCCCGCTTCGGCTCCACACCTCGACGTAGCAGCTCACCGTGAACGACTCGGTCCAGTGGAGACCGTGCGAACGCCTTGGGTCATTCGCGCGTCACCGGGGGCCTCCCGGCGACGGACCTGCTTCCACTTCGACCGGTCTCACACCGCAACGAAGCATCGCATGCGTCCTGACTTTCCAGAAGCCCGGTTTCGCGGCTTGTGTTGCGAGCGAACCGAGCGACCCTGACTGTTCAGTAGGTTTCGTCGCGATGGCCAGCCGAGAAGCTGCGTGCCACTGTGGGCAACTTCGTCTGGAAGTCGCGGGCGATCCGTTTGCAGTCTCCATCTGCAACTGCCTCGCCTGTCAACGGCGGACCGGAAGCGCCTTCGGAATGCAGGCCGGGTTCAAGGCGGATCAAGTGCAGGTCGTGGGTCGCTTCAGCGATTTCGCGCGAATCTCGGACGAGGCGGACAGAAAGGAGCATGTCTTCCATTTCTGTCCTGACTGCGGCTCGCAGGTCTTCTACACGGAACCGACGGAGCCGGACCTGATCGTCGTCTCGGTCGGCTCGTTCGCCGACCCGTCGTTCCCGCCGCCGACGGAGTCGGGGTACGACTCCCGCCGTCATCACTGGGTGGCGCTGCCCGACTCGATCCAGCGTTACGCCCCCGAGCTGTGGTGGGACTCGGCGCGACCTCTCTACGACGCCGGCAGGTACGCGGAGGCGGCGGACAAGGGCCGCGAGCTCATCGAGGCCCGCCCCGACCAGGGGTACCTCTACTACAACGTGGCGTGCTGCGAGAGCCTCGCGGGCCGGACAGCCGACGCCGTCGAGCACCTAGGCCGGGCGATCGACATGTGGGACGGCTGTCGCGAGATGGCGAAGGAGGACACCGACTTCGATCCGATCCGCGACGAGCCCGCGTTCGAGGAACTGATCAGTCGCTGACGCCTCTAGCTCGAGGCCGTCTCGTCGACGGCTTCCAGGAATGCGAGAACGCGTTGGTTGAGCAGAGTCGCAGCCCTCTCCTCGTAGTCCGGCAGGCTGCTGTCGGCAAAGAGGTGTCGATCCCCGGGGTACAGGAACAACTCGGCGCCCTCGCTCATCTCGACGAGCTCGCGCGCGGCCGGGAGGTCTTCCAAACTCCACTCGTCGTCGGCCATCATGTGGATCTGGAGTGGAACTCCCGACGGCCACGAGCCGCCGAACTCGGAGGCTGGGAAAGCGCCGTGAAACAGCAGCGCGCCCTTGCCGCCGGGGCGCGTCTGGGCGAGCTCCTGCGCGGGCGGGACGCCGAGCGAGAACCCGGCATAGACGAGCTCGTTCGGTAGGCCGTCGGCGGCGAGCAGGCCGCGCTCCCGAAGCGTCCCGAAGCCGATCTCCTTCGCGTAACCGACGCCCTCGTCGAGGTCGGTGAAGATCTTCCCGTCGTAGAGGTCGGGGGCATGAACGACGTGTCCTGCAGCGCGCAGCTCGTCGGCGAACGCGAGGAACCCCGCGGTCTGGCCCTGTGCGTGGTGGAAGAGCAGGATCTCGGCCATGGCGCAACGTTCTACCACGCCAGGGCTCCCTCAAAGAGCACCTCGTTGCCGCCTGACCCCGTCGCGGGCAAGCGCCGAGCGGCGAGCGGCCGCTTACGCTCGACGTCGGGCCGGGTCGCGGTAGAGGCCCCTCGCGGCGGTCCGGCGGATTGTGTCGTGAGCTTGACACTTCTTCTGTCGGTTGCGTGAACGACGCGCGGGGCGGCGCGGCATAGCGTCGAGGCATGCCTAGTCCCCTCCTCGAAGGAGTGCAGCCATGAAGCGCATCAAGCGGTTCACCCTCCGTCGCGTCGCCCTCGCGCTCGCCGTCGCCGCGGTCATCGCGCCGGCCGCGCAGGCGGAGCCGATCGGCTCGTACGAGCGGCAGTCGCAGGTCGAGATCCCGTATCTCAGTCACGGCAAGCTCGTGGCGACGGACTTCTGGAACTACGACCCAGCGACTGGCGAGCGGATCGCCAACACCTCTCCCGGCCTCTCCGCCGACCAGCTCGCCGGCCTCTACAGCGGTACCGAGACCGCGATCGCGCCGGACGACCTAACCCTGTCGAGGCCGTCGAACGCCGGCTCGCCGTCCGTGACCGCGACAGACACGGGTTGGGATGTCGGCCCGACCACGGTGAGCGCCTTCGCGCTGGGCCTCGTCCTGCTGGCCGGAGCGTCCCTCCTCGCTATTCGCCACAACCGTAGGACGCGGCTCTCGCCGGCCTGAGCGTCCGAGCTTCGAGGGGGAAGGGAAAGGCGGGCTTCAGGCCCGCCTTTCTCGTGGACCGGCCTCCTCGGCGAAGCTCGGGTGGCAAGCTCTGTTACTTCTTCGGAGCGATCAGGCCTGCGTAGGCGCTCGAAGCGGAGCGTCGAGACGGGAACGCCGATCGGCCCATCGCGAATCCGCGCTATGGCTCTGTTGCAGGCACTCCCGACCTGACGATCGAGCTGGTGGTGAGAAGCCCTCACAGGTTGCGTTCAGACTCGTCCATCTATCGGGTCCATTTTCGCCACGAGCAGCGCCCATAGCGCGCCAAGACGCCTCGATTCGATCCTGCACGGTGCGTGCTTTGCCGTCCGGCTAGCTACGAAAGCGCCTGCAAAGCGCCACGTCTCGCCAAGCTCGCCACAAACCCGGCTTGCTCCGGGGGACTACGGGTTTCGAGTGAAAATCTCACAACCCTCCGAAGGCTTGACACTTTCAAACACATAGGCGTAATGTCGCCCGTGAACAGCAGTAAGCCTCGGTCCTGAGGCTCGAGTCGCTTTGAGCGACGGGCGGCCCGGCGCTCGGAAGGGAGAATCCGTGCCGCGGTCCGTCGCATTTCTGCACCAGCTGGTGGCGTTCGCGTTCGCCCTAGCGGTCTTCTTTTTGCTTGCTCCGACCCCGTTCTCGGACTTGAGCGATGCCACGGCGTCGCCGCAGACGTCGCGCGAGCTGGTCGGTCGCCGCACCCAATTCTCGAAGACCTTCGCGAGACCTGACGGCACGTTTAGGGCGTCGATCTTCAGCGAACCTGTGCACTATCGCGACCGCGCGGGCGGGTGGAAAGAAATCAAGTCGAGGTTCGTCCCAGCCGGCGAGGCCGGCTACCGCTGGCGCAACGAGTCGAACGCATTCCGGGTGTCGTTTCGCGACGAGCTTGCGGGCGGCTTCATGCGCCTCGAGATCGCTGGCAACGCGTACTCGCTGGAACTGGATGGCGCCGCACGAAGTCGCGTCGAGGCGAGCGGTGCGACCGCGCGCTTCCGCGAAGCGTTCCAGAGCGTCGACCTCCGGTACGCGCTCGAGCCGAGCGGCATCAAGGAAACGCTCGTGCTGGCCGAGAGATCAGCGCCGACGCGCTACCGCTTCTGGCTGACGGCAAGCAAAGCGCGCTCGCTGCGCGCTGAGCGGCTGACCGACGGCGGCTGGGCATTCGTCCGCCTGGGAGGAAACAGACCGGAGTTCGTGCTCGCGGCACCGTTCGCCCTCGACTCGGCGCGCCGGCCGAGCCGCGGCAAGGCGACGCTCGCCGTCCGCAGGATAGGGGGGCGGTTCGCGCTTGATCTCGCACTCGACCGATCGTGGCTGCGGTCGCAGCGGCGCGTGTTCCCGGTCCTGCTCGACCCGACGATCGTGATCCAGCGCTCGCTCGACCCCGGCACCGAGGAGACCGACGCGAACCTCGACGCGCTCTGCTCGACGTGTCTCGTGACGCGCCCGACACGCCTCTCGATCGGTACGACATCCACACAGGCATGGCGCGCCGCCGTCCAGTTCGACCTCGGCCTGATTCCCGCAGGCGCCGACGTGACCGGCGCGACGCTGCAGCTCTACTACGACCGGACGTGCATCGGCGGCACCTGCTCCGCGAGCTCGCAACAGTTCGATGCGCACCGCATCAGCAGCTACTGGCAGGCGACCGAGTCGAAGAGCGCTGACGTCCAGTTCGATGCGACGCCCCTCTCCAGCTACACGCTTCCGGGCGGCGGGCTCGCGCGCTGGATTCCCTGGAATGTCACTGGGACGGTGCGCAACTGGCTGGCCGGGACAGCGCCGAACTACGGACTGCTTGTCAAGAAAAGCGTGGAGACGCTCGGCCAAGGCGGGATCATGCCGCCGAGCGGTTCTTACACCGCCTCGCAGACGCTGCGGCCGAAGCTCGAAGTGACGTACGCGGGCGACGGGATCGACCTAGCAGCCCCGGAGACGCTGCACTCGAACGGCGCCGATCTGCGGTGGACACCGTACACGGGGCCGGGTTCCAGCCCGTTCGTCAGGTACGACGTCCACCGCTCGCCCGCAGCGGGCTTCATCCCCTCGCCGTCGACGCTGCTCACGACGATCGCCGATCCGGCCGTCACCTCCTACCGCGACACGAGTGCCCGACCCGGCGGGACCTTCACGTACAAGGTGCTCCGGAACACCGTCGCCTCGATCGAGCGGACTGTGACGCTGCCCGGCGCCGGGCTGGCGAGCAAGAGCCTGCAGCCGGACGCCGCCCTCGGCAAGGGCTCGTACATCATGTTCATCAACGGCCAGACGAGCTGTGCCACGCGCGGCCGCTACACGCACATGCACATCGGCGCGAACGCCTCCTCGATCCGGCGGACGATCCTCGGTTTCGACTTGCGCGACATCCCGAGCGAGGCGCAGGTGACCGGGGCGACGCTGTCGCTCTGGCAGGCGGCGGCCCTGCGCGGCTCGGGCACGGTCAACGTGCATCGCTTGACCGCCGACTGGCGCGAGGGCACCGGCATCAACACCTGCGTGGGCGACGGCGCGACGTGGTACGAGACCGTCGCCGGCGTCCCGTGGACGACCCCAGGCGGCGACTTCAGCCCCACGGTGCTCGCCAGCAAGCCGAAGACCGCGGGTGACCAGCCGCAGTGGGACCAGTTCAACGTCACGTCAGCGGTGCAGCAGTGGTCGACGGGTGCTGCGCCCAACCTCGGCCTGATCCTGAAGCTTGCGGACGAGAGCTTTTCGCCGTGCACGACGCCGACGAACTGCAACTACTGGGCATACCTCAGCGACGACTACACGGTGGCGCCGACGCTCCGGCCGAGGCTCGCGGTCACCTACCAGGACGGCAGCCACACCGTCGCACCGACAGTCTCGATCTCCTCGGCGGCCGCGGACGCGCTGGTCTCCGGCACCGCCGTCAACGTCGAGGCGGCCGCCGCGGACGACCGCCGCGTGGACAAGGTCGAGTTTCTCGTCGACGGCGCGCCCGTCGGCACCGATACAGCGGCTCCGTTCGCGGTCACGTGGAACTCCACGTCGGTCGCCAACGCGGTCCACACGCTGACCGCACGGGCGACCGACGACGCGGGCAACGTGACCACGTCCGCCGGCGCGAGCGTCACGGTGGAAAACCGGCCGCTGCCGACGACCGCGATCACGGCACCGATGGCCGGCGGCGTCGTCACCGGCTCGGTCGCCGTCGGCGCGAGCGCGGCGGCGGCGAGCGGCATGTCGGTGAGCAAGGTCGAGTTCTACGTCGACGACGTTCGCTTCGCAGAAGACGCGACCGCGCCGTACAGCGTCTCGTGGAACACGCTCGACTCCGCGCTCCCGTCCTACGACGGCGCGCACGTGCTGACGAGCCGGGCGTACGACAGTGCCGGGCGGATTAGCAACTCTGGCCCGGTGAGCGTCACCGTCGCCAACACTGCCAGCAGCAAGTTCAAGGCCGATTTCAGCTCGACGGAGTTCCCGCAGGTCGTGATCTACGACCCGGCCGCAAGCGTTCAGGCCAAGGCGGGCATCGACGTCACCGTCACGAACGCGAGCAACCTCACGTGGGCGCTGAGCGACGTCGTGCTCAAGTACCGCTGGTACAGCCCGGACGCGACGCCGGTCGTCACCGACGGCCCCGAGGTCTCGCTGGGTAGCGACCTCCCTGCCGGCCAGGCGCGCACGCTGCGCGTGCTGGCCGATCCGCCCGCGCTTCCGGACGGCGTGAACAAGGCGCAGTACCGGCTCGGAGTCGACCTCTACAGCAAGACGAGCGTCGCCTGGTTCGCCGACAAGGGCAACAAGCCGCTCGGGAACCCCGTGATCGTCAACAAAGCGCTCGTGCGCGGCGCCCTCGGCATGGAGCCGTACTACCACTTCGTGGGCGAGAAGCTCGGCGCCGGAATGCGACACGAGGTCAACGTCGCAAACGGGAACTCGCTCGTCCGCTGGACACCCTTCAGCGCGCCCGGGCGCGGTCTCGACACAGCGGTGACGCTGACGCACAACGCGCTCGAGAAGAAGTGCGAGTGCCCGGCCGGCAACAACTTCTCGATCGCGATCTCGAGCCTGACCCGCTTCGGCAACCCGATCGACGTCCACCCGAACAAGGCGGACGAGATCGCGGGTCTCTCGAACAAATACATCGAATACACCGACGCGGACGGCACCACGCACCGCTTCACGTCGGCCGACGGGATCACCTACCAGGAGCCCGACGGCGTGCATCTCTTTCTGCGCCGCTACTCGACGACCGACGCTACGCGGAAGTGGGCGCTGACGACGCCTGATCGCGTCACGTACTTCTACGACTCCGACGGCTATCCGACCTTCGTCGAGGACAGGAACGGCAACCGGCTGACGTACACCGTGCAGGACACGCCGCCTGCGGAGGATCCGGGCGGGCCGAAGCGGCGGATCACCAAGGTGACCGACGCCGGCGGCCGCGACTTCACCATCACCTTCTGGGCGAAGGCGGACAAGGTCAAGTCACACGTCCGCGGCAAGATCAAGCGGATCACCGACCACTCGGCGAGCCCGCTCGACTTCGAGTACTACGAGGACGGGAACCTGCGCAAGCTGATCCAACGCGGGGGCAGGAACGCCGACGGCTCCTACCTCGCCGACCGCAGCTTCGTCTTCACCTACACGACCTCCTCCGGCGACGGCCCCGCCATCCCCTCGGCGGCGAACCGGGTCGACCCCGACCCACGCACCCCCAACCAGTCCACCCGGCTTTACAGCGTCCGCGACCCGCGCGGCAACGAGACGCTCTTCAGCTACCTGGGCTCCGGCAACGGTGAGGACCGCTGGAAGCTCGCCTCCCGCACCGACCGAGCCGGCGCGGTCACAACCTACGCCTACGACATCACGAACCGCGTCACGACCGTGAGCCAGCCGCTCTCACGCACCTACCGCTACGGCTACGACGTCGAGGGCAAGGTGACGAGCATCGTCAACCCGCGCAACGAGCAGACGACACAATCCTGGAACGGCGACCGGATGCTCGCCAGGGTCACCGAGCCCACAGGCAGGTACGTCGAGTTCGCCTACAACGCGAACGGGCTCGTCACCGACGAGTGGAACCAGCTGCGCGACCACACGACCTACGAGTACGAGAACCTCTCGGTGCGCAACGGCGACGGGACGACCACCGACACGGCCGCGAACTGGAAGGTCGGCCGGGCGATACCGCACCTGAGCCAGCTCAGGATTCGGACCGCCCCGAAAGGGACGGCGACGTCTGTTCCCACGAACGACTTCCAGACCACGTACGCCTACGACGGGAATGGCAACCTCACATCGGTGACCGACCCACAGGGCCACACCGCTGCGGCCGCCTACAACGGCGATGGGACGCTCGCGTCACGGACGGACGCGAACGGGCATACGACGACGTATTCCGCCTACGACGCGAACGGCTTCCCGCTCGAGACCATCGACGCGAAGTCGCAGATCACAAGGACGAGCTACGACTCCGACGGCCTGCTGCGAACTGTCCAGGACCCGTTGCATGCGGGTGAGATGGGCCCGAACGAACGCGAGTACAAGGACGTCTACGAGTACGACAGCTTCCACCGGTTGGGTCGGCAAAGCTCGCCCAAGTCGACCCGATTCGAACGCGCGACGCTGATCTTCAGCGAGACGGGATACGACGCGAACGGCAACGTCGTGAGCGAGATCCAGCCGTACTACGGCTCCGGCGTACGGCAACGGACGACGACGACGTACGACGCGATGGACCGCGAGACGAGGGTCACGGAGCCAGAGCAAAACGAAGCTACGACCTACGAGTACGACCTCGCTGGACGCCTCACGAAGACGACCCTTCCGAAGGGAGTTTTGACCGCGACTCCGCTCGACGACTACGCGACGCGAAGCGTGTACGACCTGCTCGATCGCATCGAGACCGAGATCCGCTACGACGCTGCCGGCGTACCGGCCCGCAAGACGCATTACTGCTACGAAAACGGGACCGGCGACCTGCTCATGATGACGGCGCCGAAGGCCAATCTGGTAGGGCCGCCGAATTGCAACGCGTCCCCGCCGCCGGTCGTTCCATACACGACGTCGTACACCTACGACGCCGCCCATCGGCAGCTAACCGAGACGGTGCGCGCGGACGCGCAAAGCCCGGCGCGGACGGGAACGCGCAGCTACGACGCCAACGGCAACGTGAGCGCGGACATCGACGCGCAGGGCACGCGTCAAGATCTGGAATACAATCAGCGCGACGAGCTGGTCAAGACGATCGAGACGTTCAGAGCCGACGCGCAGCGGAACCCGACACGCCGGCTGACGACGAAGCTCGAGTTCGACGGTGTCGGCAACCTCACACGCGAGATCACTCCGCGCGCCTGGGACGCGGCGAACGGTGTGGCGCCCTTCGTCGACTACGTCACGGAATACCGCTACGACGCGGTCGACCAGCTGACTCGGATCGACCTGCCCACGGCGGGCGGGCAGACGCGCACGTACGTCCATCGCGCGTACGACGGGAACGGGAATCTCACGATGACGTCGCTGCCGGTCGCGATCGAGACGCCGACCGCGACGACGCCGATCCCGCCCGACAAGCGAACGAACTTCGACCATTGGGATCCGGGCTGGATCCGGGCGAGCGAGGACCATCTCGACGCGCGGGTGGTCTACGACTACACGGCCGAGGGGTGGCAAAAGGAGCGCTTCAGCGCTCGGACTCAGGGCACGACCACGAACTGGCAGTACTACCCGGATGGGCTCCTGCAGCGAGAGCTCGACCGGCAAGGCCACTCCGCCGAGTACACGTACGACCCGAACGACAACCGTCGCACGGCAGTCGATGCCCGCGGCCAGGGGCGGCGCCCGTTCACCCTCCTGATCGAGTCGGAGTACAACGGCTACGACGAGGCCACGAAGACGCGTCTGAAGGAGTCCACGGCGGCGAGCTGGCGTTTCACCAGGTACAGCTACGACCTGAACGGCAACGTCGATACGCGCGAGGACAACGGGCTCGAGAACGACGGTGGCGGCGAGCTGCAGCCCGGCCGTTTCCACGACTTCGCCTACAACGAAGTCGACGAGCTGATCGAGGACCTCGACCTCGGAACCGATCGCGTCGTCAGCGAAGGCGACCGTCAGCTGACGCTCGGCTACATCACGACCGGCTGGCAGCGGAACGAGACGTTCGCCCGGCGAACGAGCGCCAGCTGGGCGCCACGGAGGACGACCGCTTGGACGTACTTCGCGAACGGGGACCTGGAGACGCTCACGACGCGCCGCGGCGACGCGAACGGCCCGCTCGCCGAGCAGCACACGCTCGGCTACGAGGAGGGGCCGATCGGCGCGAGGCGCTATGTGAACGGCAACCGCACGAGCGATGCCTTCGTCCTCCACGGACCGCCGCCTCCGGCACCGCCGACCGGTTGCGAGACCGCGGGCGCGTGCGTGACGCAGTACGAATACGGCCCGCGCGAGAACCTGGTCGAGGAGGAGCGAACGCGCTCGAGCGGCACGCAGTCGACCTGCTATCGACTGGACTCAGCAATGAACGTCACGGACGAGTGGTCCGAGGCGTGCGAGGTCGAACCGCACGGAACCCCGATTCGCCACTACGACTACCCGCTCGGGAACCGGCTCTCGCAGACCACCGAGAACAGCGGCCGGGTTCACAAGTACTTCTACGAGGACGACGGCAACCTCGATTGCGTCACGAACCAGAACGCGGCCGTTTGTCCGCCCGCGCCCGGACAGGGAGCGCCGATCGATGCAAGCCTCGAGGAGGACCTGGGCTGGCATTACCAGGGTCGCCTCCAGAGCTACCGGCGCTACTCGAGCGGGTCGCTGACCGACGAGGCCGACTACGACCACGATCCGCTGAAGCGCCTCTACGAGGAAACGGAGACGCACGCCGGGCAGGGGCAGCGAACGACGACGTTCGTGCACCTGGGCGCTTCCGACCTGGTCGGCAGCGAGAGCCGAAGCGACGAGGCCAAGACCTACTCCTACACGTACGGCCTCGACGCGCGGCTCCTCTCGCTCGACATCGGACCGGCCGGCGGCGCACCGACGCAGAGCCGGGCCTACGCTGCCAACGTCCACACCGACGTCTCGCTCCTGGTCGACCTCGACGCCGGAGCCGAGGTGCGGGCGAGCTACGGCTACAGGCCGTACGGCGCCGAGGACGCCGCCCTCACGCAGGGCGATCCCGGCCGCTTCCAGCAGGCGAACCCTTATCGCTTCAACGCGAAGCGGTCCGACCCGGGCTCGACCACTCTCGACATGGGCGCCCGTCGCTACTCGACCGACGTCGGTCGCTTCATCCGTCCTGACGAGTTCGAGATCTCCACGGCGGATGCCGCGCTCGCGCAGGATCTCACGCTGCAGAACCGGTACGCGTTCGCCGGTGGAAACCCAGTCGAGTTGGTCGAGATCGACGGGCACGTAGCGTCTCGCAACGAGTGCACGATCGTGCCCGACAAGATCGACATCGAGCTCCGTCGCTACCACGTTTCGGGGCCGAGCTTCGGCGACTTCCGGCAGCCCTGCCGCATGCACGATGTCTGCTACGGGCTGTGGCGGACGTACCGTAAGGTCTGCGACGACAACTTCCACGTCAACCTCAATCGCCAGTGCGACAATCAGTTCGAGCACTTCTGGAACTGGCCGCGCAAGAAGGTGTGCTTGGGGATCGCACGCGTCTACCACTGGGGCGTGTGGCAGTATGGAGGCGGCTCGTGGCGGATGAAGGCGTTGCGCCCGGATCCGCAAGGCGTGACCGGATGCCCGTACCGGATGAAGGGCCGGCTCATCCGCGCCCGCTGCCTGAGGTGGGTGCACCAGCACAGCTACCCGCCGTATTACAAGACTCCTCAGGACACGGCCCGGGAGATCCGGGGCAAGATCATCGACTGGGTGATTCCGTACCGGTGAGAAATCAGTCGGTGTGGATCTCGCTGCTGGCAGCCGTAGTAGCGGCAGGCTCGCTCGCCGCGTGCGGCGGCGGCGAATCGGAGCCGGCGGCCGGAACAACGACGAACGCCGGCGAGACCGGCGAGCTTCCGCCCGCGGGACAGCGGTGCCGCGGCGGGCCGACCCGCCCGCTCGAGCTCGAGACGGTGATCGAGGTCGGCCGACGCCAAGGGATCACGCTCTACTCCGATCCGGCGTGTCAGCCCGATCCCAGCGTGGTGAGTCAAGCCGCGAACGTCGTGCTCTACGGCCCCGACGCAAACGCCGAGCGGGAACGCGAGATCACGCAGGAGGAAGGCGCGGTGACCTGCATGCTCCGGGAAGCTGCCGGCCCTGCGGCGCCAAAGACAGTTGAGCGCGTTCAGTACCCCGGCGACGAGGAGACCCATTTCAAGCTTCTCAACGTCGACTGCGTGATCTATCCAGAGCCGGACAAAGCCGATGAGCAGCTGAGGCGCCTGCAAGCAGCGATGGACGAACTGCGAGCCGAAGCGGATGAGACCTCGTAGGCGATTCCGCTAGGACGGCTCGGCGAGACGATCGCGCCCCAGGACTGCCGCGACGACCTCGCGAACGACGGCGACGGCGAGCACGAGGTAGGAGGCCAGCAACCAGATCAGCAAAACAGCCGCCCCGAGGTTGACACCCTCTTCCTCACCCGTCGGCAGCGACGAAACGTACGCGAACATCGCCGTGATCGCGCCGGGACAAGCGATTCCGAGGATCCACCGAATCGAGCGCCGGTGCATGAGAGCTCCAATCTGCACGACGAGAACGATTGGGGCGACCGGAAATGCCAACTAGTCATGCCACGGATCCACACGAGTTGTATTGCCGCATCGGCGATTGCTTACTCGCTTGGATTCTTCATGCGTGCCTGCGGAGTGAGGTTGGGGCCGGAGTCGACGCGAAACTGACGTTTCCAAAACCGTTTCCATAGGCGAGCATCCTGACCCGGATGCAAGCGAACGGACAAGTGAAAGCCCCCGTTTACGGGGGCTTTCTCGTTGGAGCGTACCGGGATCGAACCGGTGACCTTCGGCTTGCAAAGCCGACGCTCTCCCAGCTGAGCTAACGCCCCGTGTGCGGCAATCGTAGCGCCGTCCTCGGCAATCATTCGGCACGTGATCCTGGAGCCGCCCGAACCGCCGCTCGCCGACGACGCGATCCGGCTCGTGCCGATGGCCCGCCGCCACGAGCCCGCGGTCGAGGCGATGCTCGAGGACGCCGACGTGCGTCGGAACACCCGCGTGCCCAGCGAGCCGTCGCCCGGTTTCGCGGGCACCTGGATCGATCGCTACGAAGAGTCCTGGCGAGACGGCACCCGCGCGGGGTTCGCGATCGAGTCGCACGACGGCGAGTTCCTCGGCCTCGGCATGGTCGTCGGCATCGACTGGGAGGGGCGCCAGGGCGAGATCGGGTACGTGCTGACGCCGTCCGCACGGGGCCGCGGCGCGGCGACCCGTGCCGTGCGGCTGCTGACCGACTGGGGCTTCGAGGAGCTCGGTTTCGAGCGGCTCGAGCTGCTGATCGACAGCACCAACGCCGCCTCGGAGCGGGTGGCGGAGCGCGCCGGGTACGTCCGCGAGGGCGTTCTGCGCTCCGTCTGGTTCAAGGAGGACATCCGGCTCGACCAGGCCGTTTGGGCGCGGCTGCGCACGGACTAGTCCGGGAGCAGCGGCATCGAGAAGCCGGTGTCGCGGTCGAGCAGGACGGCCCGCTTCACCGCGTCCGCACCGTAGCGCTCGCGGATCTCGTCCATGGCGAAGTCCAGGGCGTAGTCGTCGCGGCGGCGGAACGGGAGGGGCAGCTGTAGGGTCGACGCGTCCAGGAGGTTGGCGACTGCGACGCCGACCAGTGTGAGGCCGCGCTCCTCGATCAGCGGCCCCGCCGCGGCGAGCAGGCCGCGGGCGGTCGCGAGGATTTCGTTCGTCCGGGACGTGGCCCGAGGGAGCGTGTGGGAGCGGGTCGCCCGCGAGAAGTCGTCGAAGCGCAGCCGCAGGACGACCGTGCGGCCGACGCGGTTGGCCTTCCGCAGCCGGCGCGTGACGCGGTCGACGATGCCGACGAGCACGGCGTCGATCTCTTCGTGCGTGCGCTGCCTGCGCCCGAGGGCGTGCTGCGACCCGATCGAGCCGCGACGCCGGCGGTGCTCGACCCGCCGCGGGTCGCGGTTGTGCGCGAGCGCGTGGATGTGCCTGCCCGCTGCCCGGCCGAGCAGCGACACGAGCGTCGCCTCCCCGAGCAGCGCAACCTGGCCCACCGTCGTGATTCCGCGCTCGCGCAGCTTGCGTGAGGTGACCGGGCCGACGCCCCACAGCCGCTCGATCGGGAGCGGGTGGAGGAACGCGGACTCCCGGCCCGGCGGCACGAGCAGCAAGCCGTCGGGCTTGGCGACCGCGCTCGCCACCTTGGCGAGGTGCTTCGTGCGCGCGATCCCGACCGTGATCGGCAGGCCCACACGCTCTCGCACGTCGCGCCGCAGCCGGACCGCGATCTCGGGGGCGCTCCCTGAGAGCCGCCGTACCCCGCGGACGTCCAGGAACGCCTCGTCGATCGAGAGCCCCTCGACCGCCGGGGACGTGTCCTCGAAGACGCGGTAGACCGCCTTGCTCGCCTCCGAGTACGCCGACATGCGGGGCGGGACCACGATCGCGTCCGGGCACAACCGCCGGGCACGGCCTCCCGGCATCGCGTTGCGAATGCCGTACGCCTTCGCCTCGTAGCTGGCCGCGAGCACGACGCCCAGCCCCACGATCACCGGCCGTCCGCGCAGGCGCGGATCGTCCCGCTGCTCGACCGAGGCGAAGAACGAGTCCAGGTCGGCGTGGAGGATGCTGGCCTCGTCCGACACGAACATATGTTCGCATACGAACGCAGGCACTTCTTGGGATTCCTTCAGGTTGCTCTCAGAACGCGCTTAGACACGGCCGGTTCTCTGGCTGGTGCACACCACCGAAAGGAGACCGAGACCGATGCATGGACCACTCTCGACCGCAGGGCCGGCCGGCGCCGAGGAGTCGCTCGAGCGGGCGCTCTTCGAGATCAAGCGCGTGATCGCCGGCCAGGACACGATGCTCGAGCGCCTGCTCGTCTGCCTGCTCGCCGACGGCCACCTGCTCATGGAGGGCGTCCCGGGCCTGGCGAAGACGCTCACGATCAAGACGACCGCCCAGGTCCTCGGCGGCACCTTCAACCGCATCCAGTTCACCCCCGACCTGATGCCGAGCGACCTGGTCGGCACGAGGGTCTACCGGCCGAAGGACGGCTCGTTCGACGTCGACCTGGGGCCGGTGTTCTGCAACTTCCTGCTCGCGGACGAGATCAACCGCGCGCCGGCCAAGGTGCAGTCCGCACTGCTCGAGGTGATGCAGGAGCGGCAGGTGACGATCGGCAAGCAGTCGTTCGCCGCCCCGCACCCGTTCCTCGTGCTGGCGACGCAGAACCCGATCGAGTCCGAAGGCACCTACCCGCTGCCGGAGGCCCAGGTCGACCGCTTCATGCTCAAGGTCGTCGTCGGCTACCCCGAGCCCGAGGACGAGCTCACGGTCGTGGAGCGCGCGCTCGCCGGCCTCGCCGAAGTGCGCTCGATCGTCAGCCTGGAGGAGCTCCTCGCGCTGCGGGAGCGCGTCCGCGGGGTGTACGTCGACCCGGCGCTCTCGCGCTACGCGGTTCAGGTCGCGTGCGCCACGCGCGACCCCGAGTCGGTCGGGCTGTCCGAGCTGGTGGAGTACGTGGCCTACGGCGTCAGCCCACGCGGGCCGATCTCGCTGATGAGCGCCGCCCGCGCCCTCGCGGTCATCCGCGGCCGGGACTACGTGCTCCCGCAGGACGTCCGCGAGCTGGCGAGGGACGCGCTCCACCACCGCGTCGTGCTCAGCTACGAGGCGCTCGCCGCGGACGTCGACGCCGGCTCGATCGTCGACTCGGTGCTCGAGGCCGTGCCGATGCCCGAGATCGACCTCGTGGAGCGTGCGGCATGACCGCTGCCGCCGCCCTCATCCGCGAGCGCTCGCCCGACCGGCCGGGCCCCGGCCCGCTGCCGGAGGCTCTGCTGCGGGCGCTCGACCTGAAGATCGGCCGGCGGATCGACGGCCTGCTCGCCGGGGAGCACCGCACGGCCGCGATCGGCGTCGGCACCGAGCTCGCCCAGGTGCGCGAGTGGGAGCCCGGTGACGACGTCCGCCGGATCGACTGGAACGCGACGGCGCGCTCGGACACCGTCCAGGTGCGGGTCGACGTGGCCGAGCGGGCGCTCACCTCGTGGGTCCTGCTCGACGTGTCGCCCTCGATGCGCTTCGGGACGGCCGACCGGCGCAAGTGGGACGTCGCCGAGGGCGTGGCGGTCGCGACCGGGCACCTCGCCTCGCGGCGGGGGAACCGGATCGGCGTCGCCACCTTCGGGGCGAGCGACTCGCTGGCCCTGCGGCCGAGGCAGGGCCGCGTGGGGCTGCTCTCGGTCCTGCTCGCGGTACGCCGGGAGCCGGAGACCGAGCGGGTCGGCCGGACGTCGCTCGGCACCGCGGTCACGCAGCTGGCGCGGGTTGCGCGGCAGCGCTCCCACGTCGTGGTCGTCTCGGACTTCCGCGGGCCACGGGACTGGCGCGCGCCGCTCCTGCGGCTCGCATCCCGCCACGCGGTCGTCGCGATGGAGATCCGCGACCCGAGGGAGCAGGAGCTGCCGAACGTCGGTCACGTCTGGCTCGTCGACCCGGAGACGGGCCGCAAGGCGCACGTCGACACCGCCAGCCGAAAGCTGCGCGAGCGCTTCGCGGACGCGGCCGCACAGGAGCGGAACGACGTCGCCCGCGAGCTCGCCTCGCTCGGCGTCGCGCACCTCGTCCTGTCCACGGAGGGCGACTGGCTGCGGCCGTTCGCCTCGTTCCTCGCCCGCGAGAGGAGGCGTCGATGAGCTTCGCGAGCCCGTTCATCCTGTGGGGCCTGCTGCTGATCCCGGTGGCGCTGCTCGCCTACTGGCTCGTGCAGCGCAGGCGGATCAAGTACGCGGCCCGCTTCACGAACCTCGACCTGCTGGTCAACGTGGTCGACGCCACGCCCGGCCGCAGGCGCCATCTCCCGGCCCTGTTGACCCTGGCCGCGCTGGCCGCGCTCGTGGTCGCGATGGCGAGGCCGCAGGCGGTGGTGGCCGTGCCCCGCGAGGAGGCGACGGTCGTCCTGACGATGGACAGCTCGGCGTCGATGACGGCGACGGACGTCGCTCCGAGCCGGCTCGAAGCGGCCAAGTCGGCTGCGAACACGTTCCTCGACGGGCTCCCGGAGCGCTTCCGCGTCGGTCTGGTCTCGTTCTCCAGCTCGGTGCGGGTCCTCGAGGAGCCGACCGACGACCGGGACGACGTCCGGGAATCGCTCGACACGATCGAGGGCGACATCGGCACCGCGCTCGGCGACGCGATCGAGGCGTCGGTCGCCGTCGCCACCGACCCCGAAGAGGAGGACGCCGCCGGCGACAAGCCGCTCTCGGCGGTGCTCCTGCTCTCCGACGGCGCCAACTCGACGGGGAGCGAGCCGTTGGCGGTGGTCGACCAGGCGAAGGAGGCCGGCGTGCCCATCTACACGATCGCGCTCGGCACCGAGTCGGGCACGGTCGAGATCACGAACGACTACGGCGTGACCGAGACCTACAACGTCCCGCCCGACCCGGAGACGCTGAGGCAGGTCGCCGAGGAGACCGGTGGCCGCTTCTTCGAGGCGCCGACCCAGGCCGACCTCGAGGCCGTCTACGAGGAGATCGGCTCGCAGGTCTCGACCGAGAACGAGGAGCGCGAGCTGACCGCGATCTTCGCGGCGGCCGGCGCCGTGTTCCTGCTGCTCGGCGGCAGCCTCTCCGCCCTGTGGTTCGGGCGGATCCCGTGACCGAATGCGAGAGGCGGAAGGGGGTGAAGTGATGGAAGAGAAGGCACGCACGCTCGACCTGCGGCCGCTGCTCGCGGTGGCCGCGGTCGTCGCGGTCGTCCTGACGATGTGGGCCTCCGGCGCTTTCGCGGCCGGAGGTTCCTCGGGCTCGAGCGACTCGCCGGCGAGCGACGCACCGTCGATGTTCATTCCGACCCAGGACGACGGGCAACAGCAGGCTCCGTCCGAGGACTGCCCGGACGACGGAGCCGGCGGCTCCGGCGGCGGCTCGGGCACCGACGTGTCCCCCGGGTCCGGTTCGTCCGAGCTCTAGGCGGGAGCGACATGACCCGGGCTCGCGCGACGAGCCCGGGTCGCGCCCCGGCAGGTGTGGGGTTATCTGCATCACAAGAGGCCGGAGGCCTCCATTGCTCGATGCCGGCCGCGGCGGCGAGTCTAGGCTCATGAGTCGAGACCTGGAGGCTCGCTAGCCGATGTCAAGGCTTCTTGCACCGTTCGCGCGGCTCGGAGACCTACCGCGCGCTGCTCTTCTTCCTCGCCCAGATGGCGCTCGGAATCGTCGCCTGGGTGGTCGTGATCAGCGGTTGGTCGGTGACGGTCGCGCTGGCGATCACCCCGCTCGTGATCCCGCTCCTCGTCGGCCTGCGGTGGGGAGTCGGCCTGCTCGCGCGGGCCCAGGCCGACGCGGCCGACGAGCTGCTCGGCACGTCGGTGCACCCACCGATCGCCGTCCGGGGCAGGGGCTTCTGGGGCTGGGGCTCGGAGGTGCTCACCGACCGGGCGTTCTGGCGGCAGCAGGCACACCTCCTGGTCGCGTGGCCGCTCGCGCTGATCCCGCTGCCGCTCATCTCCTTCGCGGTCCAGGCGCTCCTGGTGCCGCTCTCGTACCGCAGGTGGGAGAGCGAGGACGTCTTCGGCATCCGGGGGTCGACACCCTCGGCGAGGCGCTGCTCTTCGTCCCGCTCGGGCTCGCCTTGCTCGTCAGCCGCCGCGCACCTGCTCGGCCCCATGGCCGCTCTCTCACGGCGCCTGGCGACCCAGCTGCTCGCAGGCGACGAGGTCGACCGCCGCTCGCCGGCCGAGCGCAGTGCCGCGCGCACGCGGGCCCTGACGATCCACTCGCTCGTCTCGACGAGCATCGTCGTCGTGCTCGCCCTGATCTGGGCGCTCACGGGCGGCGGCTACTTCTGGCCGGTCTGGCCGCTGCTCGTACTCGTGTTCGTGGTCGGGATTCCGGGCTGGATCTACCTCGTCCTCGAGCACCCCGCGCCCCGGCGGCTCGCCGGCGGCAGCGTTTCGCTCGCGCTCCAGATCGGCATCTCCGTGCTGATCGTCGGCTTCCTGGTCGCGGTCTGGGCGGTGACGACGCACGGCTACTTCTGGCCCGTCTGGCCGGCGCTCGGGCTCGCGCTCGCGGCGGCGATCCACGCCGCCGTGGTGCACGCGCGCCGCGGCCACCGGATCGAGGTGCTCGAAGCGAGCCGTGCCGGCGCGATCGACGTCCAGGACGCGGAGTTGCGCCGCATCGAGCGGGACCTCCACGACGGCGCCCAGGCGCGCCTCGTCGCCCTCGGGATGAACCTCGGCATGGCCGAGCAGAAGCTCCAGGACGATCCTGAGGCGGTGCGCGAGCTCCTCGCCGAGGCCCGCCGGGGCGCGGGCGAGGCGCTCGAGGAGCTCCGCGACCTGGCGCGCGGGATCCACCCGCCGATCCTCACGGACCGCGGCCTCGAGGCAGCCATCTCCGCGCTCGCCGCGCGTAGCCCCGTCCACGTTCGTCTCTCGGTCGACCTGCGGCAGCGCCCGGCCGGCACGGTCGAGAGCGCGGCCTACTTCGTCGTCTCCGAGGCGCTCGCGAACGTGATCAAGCACGCGCACGCGACCCGGGTGGACATCCTCATCGAGCGCAGCGACGGACTGCTGGTCGCCGAGGTCGCCGACGACGGGCGCGGCGGCGCCGATCCCGCCGGCCGCGGTCTCACGGGCCTGCGGCAGCGCGTCACCGCGCTGGACGGCACTCTTCGCATCACGAGCCCGGAAGGAGGACCTACCACGCTGAGAGCCGAGCTGCCGTGCGGGTCGTAATCGCCGAGGACCTCGCGCTCCTGCGCGACGGGCTCACGCGCCTGCTCCGAGACAACGGCTTCGAGGTCGTCGCCGCTGTCACGGACGCCGACGGGCTGATGCACGCGCTCACGCTGGAGCGCCCGGACATCGCGATCGTGGACATCCGGCTGCCTCCGACCTTCCGGGACGAGGGGGTCCGTGCGGCACTGGAGATCCGCGAGCGGCTGCCCGACGTCGCGATCCTCGTCGTGTCCCAGTACGTCGAGCCGACCTACGCGGCCGAGCTGCTCGCCGACGGCCGTGGCGGCGTCGGCTACCTGCTGAAGGACCGGATCATGGACGTCGCCGACTTCGTCGACGCTGTCCGCCGCGTCGCCGACGGCGGGACTGCGCTCGACCCCGAGGTCGTCGCGCAGCTCTTCTCACACCGCCGGGCCGAGGGGCCGCTCGAGCGCCTGACGCCCCGTGAGCGCGAGGTCCTCGCGCGGATGGCGGAGGGACGGTCGAACGCCGCGATCGCCGAGGAGTTCGTGCTCACGGTCGGGGCGATCGAGAAGCACATCGCGAACATCTTCATGAAGCTCCGGCTGCCGCCCTCGCAGACCGACCACCGGCGGGTCCTCGCGGTGCTCGCGTACCTGCAAGGGCAAGATCCCGAGGGGCGATGAGTTACCGCGGCCGCTCCCGTCTAAGAGGGTGAATCACGAACAAGGGGGAACATGACCACGCACAAGGTGGGAACGCGCGAGGAGTGGGTCGCGGCTCGCAACGAGCTGCTCGAGCGGGAGAACGAGCACGCCCAGCAGAGCGAGGAGCTGGCGCGCCAACGGCTGGAGCTGCCGTGGGTGCCGGTCGAGAAGGAGTACACGCTTCGCGACCGACGAGGGGACGAAGACGCTGGCCGAGCTCTTCGACGGGCGCTCCCAGTTGCTCGCCTACAACATCATGTTCGGGCCGAGCTACACGGGCGCGTGCCCGGGCTGCTCGAGCCTGGCCGACCACCTCGACGGCGGCCTCGTCCACCTGAACCACCGCGACGTGACGCTGATCTGCTTCTCGCGCGCGCCGCTGGAGAAGCTGCAGGCGTACAAGCAGCGCATGGGCTGGCAGTTCCCGTGGGTGTCGACGCATGGGAGCGACTTCGCGTTCGACTTCGAGCTCGCGCTCACCGACGAGCAGGCCTCGGACAACGAGGAGATCCAGACGATCCTGAAGGATCCGCCCGACTGGCTCGAGGACTGGGCGAAGGACGTCGGGACCGAGCTGGAGCAGGGGATGAAGGAGAACCCCAGCTGGATCGCGTTCGCGCTCGAGGACGGCGTCGTCTACCACACGTACTTCCGCGCGGCGCCCGACCACGACTTCGTCGTGCCGTACTTCGAGCAGCTGCTCGATCGCACGCCGAAAGGGCGTGTCGACGAGTTCCGCGCCACGCGGCGCGACGAGTACGACGACGCCCGCTCATGAGCGCCGTCGCCTCTCGGGGCCGGGCGGCGCTGCTGCTTGTTCGGGGCCGCGGCGATCGCCTGGATCGTCACCGTCGAGCGGATGCGCGGCATGGACGCCGGCCCGGGCACGGACCTGGGCGCCTCGGGCTGGTACCTCGGAGTCTGGGTGACGATGAGCGCCGCGATGATGCTGCCCTCGGCCGTGCCCGACGGCCGTGTTCGTGGCACGGGTCTCGCGTGGGCTGCCGACCGCTGCTCTTCACGGCCGGCTACCTCGCGGCGTGGACGGCCTACGGCCTCGTGGCCTACGCGCTTCTTCCGGCTCGTGACGTCTCTCGACCTGGCCTGGCTCGCGTGGGACCGGGGCGGCCCGTACGCGACGGGCGCCGTGCTCGTCGTCGCCGGGCTCTACGAGCTCACACCGCTCAAGGCGGCGTGCCTTCGGCGCTGCCGGAGCGTCGAGCAGGAGCCCGGTGACCGGCTGTCCGGTCTGCGGGCCGGCCTCGAGCACGGCGTCTACTGCGTCGGCGCATCCTGGGCGCTGATGGCCGTCCTGTTCGCCCTCGGCGTGATGAGCGTCCTCTGGATGGCGATCGTCGCCGCGGTGATCTTCGTCGAGAAGGTGCTCCCGAACGGGGTCCGGATCTCACGCTTCGTCGCTCCGGCGCTGATAGCGCTGGGCCTCTGGGCGGCGATCTCGCCGTCGAGCGTGCCAGGTTTGACCGAGCCTGACGAGCCGGCGCCGTCGATGCGGATGGAGATGCGATGACACCGGAGTAGGACGCGGGCGGTAGCGTCAGCCGGAGGCGAGCTCGCCGAGCGCCTTGACCGTGCGCCAGTTGCGCGTCGTCGCCGCCACGCCGAGCCGCTTCTCGAAGAAGGCGTTGCTCAGCTTCGAGCGGCCGTAGCCCTGCGGGCAGTGGAGGTACACCGCCGTGCCCGCGACCTCGAACTCGTCGGGCTCGAACTCCAGCTTCCGCAGCTCGCGGACCCGGCCCGCCTGCGGTCGCTCGGCGAGGAACGTGACGTGCAGCTTGACCGGGTCGGGCTCGGACGAGGCGAAGGGATTGCCCTGCTCGAGCCGGGCGAGCTCCGCTTTCGTCAGGAGGACGACGGTGAGGTCGAGGCCGAGCCGTTCACTGATCCCCTCGACGATCGCCTGGCCGAGCTCGGCCCGCGGGCGCGTGCTGCGGAAGACGACGTTGCCGCTCTGGACGTAGGTCGAGACGTCCTCGGCCCCGAGCTCCTCGAAGAGCGCGCGCAGGTCGGCCATCGCGACCTTGTTCCGCGCTCCGAGGTTGATGCCGCGAAGCAGCGCGATCCACATCCCCACCCCGGGGATCTTGCCCGCTGGGCTAGAGGCCGAGCGCGTCGAGGCGGCGGACGGATCTCGCGGTCGCTCGAAGCGACGAAGCGCACGTCGTTCATGAACGAGCGGGCGCGGGCAAGCGCGAGCTCGTCGGTCGGGTCGGCCACCGCCACCACCGGCAGGCCCCGTGCAAAGCCGACCGGCAGTGTGCGGAACAGCCGGACGGTGGAGCGAGGGAGGAGTCTGAGCGCCTCGGGGTCGGGATCGAGGACGGAGAGGTCGAGATACGGCATCCCGCGCTGCTCGCCGAGGAGCCGCACGAGGTCGTCGTGCGAGACGAGCTCCTCATCGATCAGCACCTCGCCCAGCCGGCGGCGCCGGCCGGAGGCCTCCTCGAGCGCCCACTCGAGGTCGGCCGGAGTGAGCAGGCCCGCCTCGACGATCAGTTCGCCGAGCCGCTCGGAGCGTGGCTTCAGCTCGGGCAGGTGTGCCAGGACCGCGTGGCTGTCGTGCATCACGCGCAGGCGTGCACGAAGGCCGGTCCCGAACTCGAGTGCCGGCTCGTAGGATTCGAGCAGCCGCAGTGGCTCCACGGGCAGACCGTAGGCTCGTAGGCGACGGCGATGTCGTCCCCCGATTCAGGGCAGTCGAGGCGACCAGGCGGCGGACAAGACCCCCGCAACCAGGAGCAATCCGGCCGCCAGGGCCAGGAACCACGACGTGACCTCGACCTCGCCTGGCTTGCGGCCGAGATCCGAGCCCAGCTGCTCGTAGACGGATTCGAGCGTCTTCGCGTCCTTCGCCTCGGAGAACTCGCCGCCGGTCATGCGTGCGATCTCGCCCATCGTCTCGGGGTCCGGCGGAACCGGGATCTCGCGCTCGCCGAAGCCCGGGGTCGAGGGCGTGGTCTGGCCGGGCTGGCCGAACCCGGGCCCGAAGTCGCCGCGGAGCACGCCCTCCGGCGTCCCGAGCGCGATCGTGTAGACCGGGATCCCCGCGTCGGCGGCGAGCTCGGCGCCCTCGAGGGGCTGCAGCTTGCCGCGCGTCTGCGAGCCGTCCGACAGGAACAGGATCGAGACGAGCTTGTTCTTCTCCTTCGGCTCCTCGCCCTGGGCGGAGTACGCGATCGTCTGGCCGTCGCCGTCGTCCTCCGGTGCGAGCTCCGGCACGGCCTGCTGGCCGAGCTCGACCGCCGCGGCGAGCGCGTCGCCGATCGCCGTGCCGCCGTAGCCCTGGAAGAGGCCGATCTCGCCGACGGAGTCGCGGACGAGGTCGTGGTCGGTGGTCGGCGGCGCCGCCGTCTGCGCCTCGCCCGAGAAGACGATCAGCCCGACCCTGAGCCGGTCCGGCACCTGGTCGAGGAAGGTGCGCACCGCGCTCTTCGCCGCCTCCAGGCGCGTCGGCTCCACGTCGCGGGCCTGCATCGAGAGGGAGTCGTCGACGACGAGGATCACCGTCGCCCGCTCCTCGGGCACCATCGTGTTCCGCTCCGGCCGCGCGATCCCGACGCACAGGGCGGCCAGCGCGCACAGGGCCACGAGCGGCGCCACGTACCGGCGCCACGCGGAGCCGCCGGCGACGGCCGCGAGCACGTCCATGTTCGTGAAGCGGACCGCGTAGCGCATCCGCCGCCGCTCGGCGAGCAGGTAGAGCGCGACCGCAAGCGGAACCGCCAGCAGCGCGAGCAGGAGCCAAGGAGAGGCGAAGCTCATCGCACCCTCGAGCAGATCGCGTGCACCTGGACGACCGCCTGCACCGACGCGACCTCGACGTCGGCGGTCACGAGGACGTTGACGCTTCGGCCGCTGACCCGCTGCCGGCCGGCGACGCTCTCGATCAGGCTCGCGCTCGGCGTGGCGCGCATGAAGAAGCCGAACGCGTGCGAAGCGCCGACCAGGGTCTCGCTGCGCAGGCAGCTCTTCGCCGCCGCGCTTCGGCCCGGTGGGATCTCGTTCTGCGCCACCCGCCTGATCGTTGGCCGGCCGGGCTTGAACGCGGTCGGCAGCCTCCCGCCGCCTCCGCCGGGCATGCAGCCCACGTGCGGCCTGAAGCTCGGCGCGCGAGCCGTGGCGCCGACGTAGCTGGCGTAGAAGACGATCCTCCGGTCGGAGACGACGCCGGGCGTGATCGGCGCGCCGACCTGTCCGAGGAAGCCGACGTCGATCGCGCGGTCGCTGAGCTCGGCGTCGAGGCCGGCGGCGACGTAACCGCGCGGGCAGGTGAGCTGCCACTCCACGCGCGGGCGTGGGATGCTGTTCGCGGTCGGGACGACCACCCACGGCCCGTGCACGGGCACGCACTGCTGCAGCCCGCGGCACTCGTCGGTGGCCATGGCGGGAGCCGGCATGGCGCTGAAGCCGGCCGCGACGACGGCGAGCACGAGTAGGCGTTTCACGAGAGAACCGGTTTCAGGATGATGCCTCGCCGTCGGGGTGCGCTGGGTGGTGCGAGGCAAGGACGCAGGGAGCGATCGTGCGAGTAACTCGGACGCGTAGCGTGCGACTGAGGACGCCGCATCGCGCCGCCCAGGGCGGCCCGGCGACACAGAGCCTCATTCTGAAGCCGGTTCACAGAACTCTCCTGAACCAGAATGCCGACAACAGGCCGCCGACGAGGAGCAGGGCGGCCGATCCCCCGGCAAAGACGTCGCTGACCTCTCGCGACTTGTCGCGGTGCCCGAGGCGAGAACCGAGCTCCTCGTAGACCTGCTTCAGATCCTCGTCGTCGGTGGCGGTGAAGAACTCGCCGCCCGAGACCTGGGCCACGAGCTCGAGCACCGCCGGGTCGGGGGGAACCTGGATCCGGGCCCGCAGCCCCCCGGGCAGCTCCTCCTCGACGACGCCCTGCTCGGTGCCGACGAGCACGGTGTAGATCGGGACCTCGAGCTCCTTCGCCTTCTGCGCGGCCTGGCGCGGTTGGGTCGTGCCGCCGTCGGGCGCGCCGTCCGAGATCAGCAGCACCGCCTTCGGCGGCCTCACGCCGTCCTCGGTCAGCTGCTCGCGCCCGAGCTGGGCGGAGAGCGCGATCGCGTCGCCGATCGCCGTGCCCTCGCCCGGCTTCAGCGAATCGAGCGAGTCGTAGACGAGGTTTCGGTCCTCGGTGGGCGGAAGCGCCGAGTTCGCGCGCGAGGCGAACGAGACGACGCCGATCCTGAACTTCTTCGGGACCTTTTCGACAAATGCCTTGCCCGCCTGCTTCGCCGCCTCCAGCCGCGTCGGTTCGACGTCCTCCGCCTTCATCGAGCGCGAGACGTCGATCGCCAGCACGACCGTCGCCTCCTCGCGCGGGACGCTCACGACGGCGTGCGGGCGAGCGACCCCGACGACCATCGCCGTGAGCGCGACGAGCAGGATCGCGATCGGCAGGTAGCGGAGCTTGCCGGGCGCGCGGTCGATCACGTTCGGGAGCAGCGCGGGGCTGGCCCAGCGCGCCGAGAAGCGCCCGCGGCGGCGCTCGCGCGCGTAGTAGAGCCCGATCACGAGCGGGATCAGCACCAGGGCGAGCAGCGCGATCGGCCGTTCGAAGCTCACCTGGTCCCCCGCTTCAGGAACGCCGCCAGCGAGCGCAGCCAGTCGCCCGAGGTCGTGAGCACGTGGTGCCGTACGCCGAGCGAGGCCAGCTCGCGCGCAAGCCCGCTTCGCTCCTCCGCCGCTGCCGAGGCGAACCGCTCGCGCAGCCGACGGCTGCGCGTGTTCACCCGCATCAGCCTGCCGGTCTCCGGGTCGACGAGCCACAGCTCGCCCACGTTCGGCAGCTCCTGCTCGCGCGGATCGCGGATCTCGACCGCCAGCACGTCGCTGTGCCCCGCGAGCTCGAGCAGCGGCCGGCGCCAGTCCCTGGGGCCACGGAAGTCGGAGACGACCACCACCAGCGAGCGCTGGCGCGCCATCGCGCCCGCGCGCTTCAGCGCCTCTCCGAGCGAGGTCGAGCCCACCCGGTCCTCGGACGGCTCGGCGCGGAGCGTCGACAGCAGGCCGACCAGCCCCAGCCGCCCCTGCCGCGGTGGCAGCCCCTTCGGATCGTCGTCGCCGAACGTGACGATGCCGAGCCGGTTTCCCCGCCGCGTGGCGATGTGGCCGATCGCGATGGCGACGCCCTCCGCCACGTCCGCCTTGCGCCGGTCGGCCGTCCCGAACTGCATCGACGGCGAGGTGTCGAGCACGAGCCAGGTGACGAGCACGCGCTCCGCGAGGTTCTCGCGCACGTGCGGCTCGCCCGTGCGGGCGGTGACGTTCCAGTCGATGCGTCGGACGTCGTCGCCCGGCACGTACGGCCTGATCTGCGCGAGCTCCGACCCGTCGCCGTGGACGTGCGCGCGGTAGTCGCCCGCGAGCAGGCCCGCGATGCGGCGTCCGATGTCGACCTCGAGCGCGCGGAGCAGCGCCTCCGGAAGCGGTCCGGGGCCGGGTCTTTCGGGCGTGCGCTCGGCCCGGAGGACGTTCATGCCGCGCTTTCGCGCCGCGTCAGATCGATGTGGGGCACCGGCACCGCGGCGATCACCGAGTCGAGGATCCTCTCGGGGCTCACCTCCTCGGCGAGCGCCTGGTAGGTGAGGACGAGCCTGTGTCGCAGTGCGTCCTTCGCCAGTTCGTGCAGGTCCTCGGCCAGGACGTAGTCGCGCCCGCGGATCAGCGCCAGCGCCCGGGCCGACTGGACGAGACTGATCGGGCCGCGCGGGCTGGCGCCGTAGGCGATGTACCCGGCGAGATCCTCCAGCCCGTGGGCGGCGGGCTCGCGCGTGGCGGTGGCGAGCGCGACCGCGTAGCTGACGAGCGCGGGGTCGACGTAGATGTCGAAGACGGCGAGCTGCAGGCCGCGCAGGTCGTCGAGCGAGAGCGCCTCGCGCAGCTCGGGCGGCGGCACCAGCTGCCGCTGCACGATGGTCAGCTCCTCGTCGTGCTCGGGGTAGCCGATCACGATCTTGAGCATGAAGCGGTCGATCTGGGCCTCCGGCAGCGGGTACGTGCCCTCGGACTCGATCGGGTTCTGGGTCGCCATCACGAGAAACGGCTCCGGCACGGGATGCGTGTCGTGGCCGATCGTGACCTGGTGCTCCTGCATCACCTCGAGCAGCGCCGACTGGACCTTGGCCGGCGCGCGGTTGATCTCGTCCGCGAGCAGGAAGTTGCAGAAGACGGGGCCGAGCTCGGTCTCGAACTTGTTCTGCCGGTAGATGCGCGTGCCGACGAGGTCGGACGGGACGAGGTCGGGCGTGAACTGGATGCGGTTGAAGGTGCCTCCGAGGACGCCGGCGGTCGTCTTGATCGTGAGCGTCTTCGCCAGGCCGGGGACGCCCTCGATCAGGAGGTGCCCCTGCGCGAGCAGCGCGACGAGGACGCGTTCGAGCATCGCGTCCTGACCGGCGATGACGCGCCTGATCTCGAACAGCGCCTGCTCGAGGCGCTCCTTTGCCTCGGCGGGGCTGGGGACGGTCGGGTCGGCGGGCTTCTCGGGCACCGGAACTCCTTCGTCGTGGATTCGCTCCGGCTAAGAGACTACGTGCGCTTAAGGGTTTCCTGAGAAAGCCGTTACCGCCGTGTTTACACGACGCGGATCTGGATCCGCGGCGACGCGGCCGGCTGGAGCCAGCGGAGCACCTGCACGAGCTGCGCGACCGGCAGGCTGATGCACCCGTTCGTAGGCCCGCCGGTCGTTGCGTGCAGGAAGATCCCCGAGCCCCGGCCGGGCACGACCGGGTTCATGTTGAACTCGACCACCGCCAGGTGGCGGTAGGCGGTCTTCGCCTGCCAGAGGCGCTCGCCGGTCACACGGAAGGGTGGCGTCGTCCCGCACTCGACGTGCCGGAACCGGTTGTAGCTGGGTGAGCTCGGGTCCTCGACCCAGTAGTCGCCGCAGACGATCCGCCGGTAGCGGTAGCGCACGCCGGGGTTCGGCGCGATTCCGTACATGGTGCGGCCGATCCCGTAGGTGCCGGTCGGGGTCGTGCCGTCGCCCTCCCGCCTGTTCGGCGACAGCCCGTTGCGCCCGACGCGGGCGTTCCACGGTCCGGCTGCCGGCTTCCAGCAGCCCGCCTCCCGGCGCCAGAGCCGGAGCGTGGCCTGGGTCGACGACCGGCTCGAGGCCTCGACCGTGATCAGCTGCGTACCGGTTCCCGTGGCGGGCCGGCACGCGGACGGCGCCGCCTCGGCGGAGGGCGGCACGGAGAGCAGGAGGAGCAGAGCCGGCAAGGCGCGGGCGAGCACCCTGGCAGATTACGGGTGATGGGACGGACGTTTGCGCTGCTGCTCGCCCTCGCTGCGCTGGCCGCCGCCGCCGGTGCCGGCGCGGAACCGGCACGGTTCGTCGGCACGGTCCACGGCGTTCGGGCCGCCGACCTGCCGTACTCGTGGCGGGCCGGTTGTCCGGTCGGGCCCGCGCAGCTGCGGCTCCTGCGGCTGAGCTACTGGGGCTTCGACGGCAAGGAGCGGGTCGGCTCGCTCGTCGTGCGCGACCGCGTGGCGCGCAGCGTGGTCGACGTCTTCCGGCGCCTCCACGGCGCGCGCTTCCCGATCCGGCGGCTGCGGAAGGTCGACGCCTACCGCGGCAGCGACGACGCCTCGATGGCGGCCGACAACACCTCCGGCTTCAACTGCCGCTTCGTGTCGGGCACGCGGCGCTGGTCGCAGCACGCCTACGGCGAGGCGATCGACGTCAACCCGGTCGAGAACCCCTACGTCCAGGGCGCCCGGGTCAGGCCGCCCTCGGGTCGCGCGTTCCGCGATCGCGACCGCGTCAGGCCCGGCATGGCCGTGTCCGGGGGCGTGCTCGTGCGGGCGTTCGCCGCGGCAGGCTGGCAGTGGGGCGGCCGGTGGGCCGGCTCGCCCGACTACCAGCACTTCTCGACGACGGGCGGTTAGGCGCTAGGCCGCACGCTCGAGCCGCTCCTCGGCACGGGCGCGCTTGCGGATGTTCTCCCGGGGGCCGAAGCGAAGCTCCGCCTTGACCGCGCGCTGCTCGTCCCAGAGGGCGTCGATCAGCGCGTCGACCTCCTTCAGCTCGGCCGCGAGCGCAGGATCATGGCCCTTCGAAAGGGCGCGGTAGAGATCGGCGCGGCGCTCGCTGGCGCGCTCGCTCTCCGCACGAATGACTTCGATGGTTCGCATGCCCCTGAAAACGAATCGGGCCCGGTGGTCATTCCTCCCAGCGGCCGAAGAAAAAGAGCAGGATCACGCCCGCCCCGACCACGGCCGACACGATCGCGAGCACCTCCAGCGCAGTCGTCATTCGTAGCCGAGCTCGGCGATCCGGTCTTCCTCCATGCCGAAGTAGTGCCCGAGCTCGTGCAGGACGGTGATGCGAATCTCACGCTCGAGCAGCGCGGGGTCGTGGCCGAACTCGTCCTCGAGCGGCAGCCGGTAGATCGCGATCCGGTCGGGCAGGCCCCCGACCGTGAGCGACGTCCGCTCGGGCAGCGGTGTGCCGTCGTAGAGCCCGAACAGATCGGGGTCCTCGGGGTTCTCGTCCTCGATCACGACGGCGACGTTGTCGAGCGCGGCCGCGAGCTCGGGAGGCAGCGAGTCGAGCGCGGCGCGAACGTGCTCCTCGAAGCGCGCCACGGCGCTACCGAATCGTGAGCGCCAGCAGCGCCTTCTGCGCGTGCAGCCGGTTCTCCGCCTGGTCCCAGACCGCCGATTGGGGGCCGTAGAGGACGCTCTCGGCGATCTCCTCGCCGTAGTGGGCCGGCAGGCAGTGGAGCACGATCGCCTCCGGGGCGGCCGCCGCGAGCAGGCTCTCGTCGATCCCGTAGCCGGCGAGGTCGCGCAGGCGGCGCTCACGCTCCTCGTCCTGGCCCATGCTGGTCCACACGTCCGTGTACAGCGCATCGGCTCCGGCTGCCGCCTCACGGGGATCGCGCACGAGCTCGACGCTCCCTCCTGACGCGTCCGCCGCCTCGCGCGCGTTCCGCACCGCCTCGTCCGGTGGGTCGTAGCCCTCGGGCGTGGCGGCCACGAAGTCGACGCCGAGCTTGGCGGCGGCCACCATCAGCGACGCGCACACGTTGTTGCCGTCGCCGACGTATGCGAGCCGAACGCCCTCGAGCCGGCCGAGCCGCTCGCGGATCGTCATCACGTCGGCGAGCGCCTGGCACGGGTGCGCGTCGTCGGTGAGGCCGTTGATGACGGGGATGTCACCGTGCTCGGCCAGTTGCTCGACGTCGTCCTGCGCGAAGGTGCGGATCATGATCCCGTCCAGGTAGCGCGACAGCACGACCGCGGTGTCGCGGACCGTCTCGCCCCGCCCCAGCTGGAGATCGGAGGCCGAGAGGTAGAGGCCGAGGCCCCCGAGCTGGTACATGCCGACCTCGAACGAGACGCGCGTCCGGGTCGACGGCTTCTGGAAGATCATCCCCAGCGTGCGTCCGGGGAGGAGCTGGTGCTCCTCGCGCGCGGCCTGGAGCTCCTTGAGCCGGTCACCGAGGTCCAACACCTGCAGCAGAGCCTCCGGCTCCCACGTGCTGACCCGCGTGAAGCTGCGGCCCTTCAGGTCGGTGGGGACGCCGAGCACGCAGGCGATGCTAGTGCGTCACGGCTCTTCGCCGAGCAGCTCGCGCAGGCGCTTCAGCCCGGCGAACATGCGGCTCTTGATCGTGCCGAGCGGCTCGCCCAGGCGCTCTGCCAGCTCCGACTGCGTGAAGCCGCCGTAGTAGGCGAGCTCGATTGGCCGGCGCTGCTCCTCGGGCAGGCGGGCGAGTGCGCGCTGGACGGTCTCCCGCCGGTCGCGGAGCTCGGCGGCCTCCGCGGTGCTGCCGACGGCCGGCTCGGCGTAGGGCTCGAGTGGATCCGCCCGGCGGCGCTCCTCCCGCCGGACGAGGTCGACTGCCCGGCGGTGCACGAGTGTGAGCACCCAGCTCTGGGCGGGCGCACGCTCCGGCCGGTACGACGCGGCCTGCCTCCAGACGGCGAGGAAGGCCTCCTGGACCGCGTCCTCGGCCAGCCGCTCGTCACGGATCACGCGCAGCGCGAGGCCGTACGCGACCCGCCCGAAGCGGTCGTAGAGCTGTCCGAGCGCGTACTCGTCTCCGCTCGCGACGCTTGCGAGCAGCGTCTCGTCGCTGGTTTCGGCGGCGTCTCCCCTCATCGCGCGCTCGCCGCCGGGGGCGGCGCGCAACGCTAGCACGGCCTGGCTCATGCGGCCTGAGCGGTGAACAACGGATCCGTGCTCGGGACGGTCACGTTCGGATCCTGCTCGCGGGTGACCGCGACGGTCACCCCGGGCGCGACCGTGTGGTCGAGCGCTGCGGCCGTGCAGTCCTCGCCGGCCGAGTCGAACGCGCCGGCCGGACTGACCGTGCCGCGGATCGTCCAGGCCATGTAGGTCTCGCCGCTCGGCGCGGGATCGAGCCCGCAGATCACGAGCGCGGCTACGCCGTTCCGCGCCACGACGAGCGAGCCCTCGGCGCCGTCCAGCGGGACCACCTGTGCGCCCTTGTCCCCGACGATCGCGAGCGCGCGGTTCTGAGCGGCCGTCAGATCTTGCTCACGGTTCAGCTGGCTGTACAGCGAAGCGGCCCACAGCCCGAGCCCGACGGCGACGCAGGCGGCTGCGGCAGCCGCCACGCCCAGCGCCGGCGTCACCCAGGAGCGGCGTGGCCGAAGCGGCACGACCTGCGCCTCGCTGCGCGCGCTCTCGAGGATCCTGCCGCGCAGGTCCGGCGGCGGCTCGGGCCCCGCACTTGCCCAGGCGAGCGACGTCGCGCTCTCCTGCAGGTCGCGCAGCTCGCGCGTGCAGCGGTCACAGCCCTCGAGGTGCCGCTCGAACTCCGCGCGCTCCTCCGCGTCGAGCGCGTCGAGCGCGTAGGGAGCGACGAGGTCGTGGATGTCGTTTGCAGTGGGCATTTGCTGGGCGGCCGCCGCCAGCGTACCGCGGCTGTCCGTGTCATTCGCTCAGGACGGCGTTCCGGTTCAGAACACGTAGGGAGCCAGGCTGAGCGCACCGAGCGCGTACCAGATCCCGAACGCCAGGCTGGCGACTCCGAGCACGGGCGCGACGCGGGCCATCGGCAGGCGGACGAGGCCCGCGCCGAAGCCGGTCGAGAGCAAGGCCATCGACACTCCGGTGAAGGCGGCGAGCAGCCCTAGGGCGACCACGCTGTGCAGGCCGTCCTCGATCGTGGCCACGAGCAGGACGCCTACACCTGCGCTGCCGCCCATGCCGTGCATGAGCCCGATCCCGAACGCCGATCTGGCCGACCGGGTGCGCAGGCGCTCGCCGTGCTCGTGTGAGTGCACATGCAGGTGGACGCCGTCGCCGTGTTCGTGGACGTGCGCGTGGAACGCGCCCCGATGCCAGCGCACGAGCAGCAAGACGGCGAGGAACACGATCACGAGGCCGATCGTCATCTCGGCGCCCTGCTGGGCGCGCTCGGGCAGATAGGCCCCGAACAGGACGATCGGGAGGCCGAACGCGAACAGCGTCAGCGCATGGCCGAAGCCCCAGGCGAGGCCGAGGTATGCGGCCTTCTTGACGGCCCGCTCGCGCGCGCCGGCGATCAGCGTGCTCACCGCGGCGAGGTGGTCCGGGTCGGTGGCGTGGCGGAGTCCGAGTGCGATCGCGACGAGAGCGACCACTCCGAAGGTCGCGCCGTCGGAGTAGGACGCGAGCCAGTCGTCGAGTCCGAACATGGCTAGAGCACCTCCGGAAGAGCGTTGAGCGTAATGCCCATGCCGACCGCGAGGATGAGCAGTGCGCTCACGGCTGGGAGGGCGCGAATGACTGGACCGTCGAGCCGCAGGCGGCCGAAGGCTCGTCGGGCGAGCACGGCCACGAGGCCGATGCCCGTGATGGTGGCGGCGAGACCCGCGCTGAACGCGAGGATGAGCGCGAGCCCGAAGCCGATCCGGTGTAGGGCGATCGCCGAGAGCAGGACGACGAGCGCTGAGGGACAGGGGAGCAGGCCGGCGGCGACGCCGATTCCGAGCAGGCTCCTGGCGTCGTGGTCGTGGTCGTGACCATGGTGGTGGTCGTGTCCATGGTGGTGGTCATGACCGTGGTGGTGATGGTCGTGCGCGCGCCTCTTCAGGCGGCTGCGCAGCACTGAGGCGCCGACGGCGACGACGAGCAGCCCGGAGACGAGCGTCAGCCACGGGTAGAGCTGCTCGGGCAGGAGGAAGGCCGAGAGGCCGAGCGTCACCACGCCGAGGGCGAAAACGCCGACCGTGTGCGTTGCGGTGACGATCAGTCCCAGGGCGACCGCATGGCGCGGCTTTCCGCGCGAGCCGACGAGGTATCCGGCGACGATGGCCTTGCCGTGCCCGGGGGTGAGCGCGTGCACCGCGCCCCAGAAGGCTGCGAGCAGCAGCGACAGCGCGACGGCACCCAGGCCGAGGTCGCGGCCGGCGATCAAGGACTCGAAACGTCCCTCTGGTGCTGCACGCGACACACGCCCACCGAGTGTCGGCGGCGGTGCCGCCTCGTCGCCTGGCGTGAAGGTCGCGCTGGCGCGCGTGACGTCGAGCACCGCGCCGCCGTAGTCGCGCAGCCCGTCGCTCGAGCTCTCCACGGGCACGGTCGACGACCGCAGCTCGGCGCCGTCGCGGGCGCTGACGACGAGCTCGCGCCAGCCGCGGCGCGCCTCGTAGTTGCGATCGCGCACCTCGAGGCGAGTTCCGGTCAGCGGCGCGCGGTAGACGGCTTCGAAGCGCAGCGTCTCCAGCCCTCCCTGGCCCTCGCGGAACGTCGCCCGGGAGTCGACGACGCCGAGCGTGACTCTGCGCCCGTCGAGGCGAAGGTCGAGCCCGCGGGCCAGCGAGCGCGCAAAGCCGCCGCGGGCCACCCGCTTCCGCTCCTGGAAGGTCGGGATCTCGGCGAGGTCGAGGACGTAGCGGACGTACAGCCGGTCGCCCGCGAGCTCGACGTCGGCGAAGCGGTTGACGGTGAAGTTGCCGAGCGGGTGCGCCGCCGCCGCCGCGGGGACGGAGAGCGCGGCGGCGGCGACGATGGCGAAGAGGAGGCGTCTCATGTGGAGGCCTTTCGTGCGAGGGGAGCCCAGAGCAGCGAGAAGTGCGGGTTGGTGTCGAGGGCGCGGCGGAACCAGCGGCGGGCCTCGGCGTGCCGGCCGAGGCAGCGCTCGATGTAGCCGCGATGGAAGAACGTGGGCGCGTCGAGCGTGCCGAGCCTGAGCGCGCGCTTCGAGTGGCGCAGCGCCTCGCCGCATCGGCCCGTGCGTGCGAGCGCCCACGAGAGAACGTCGTCGCCCTGCACGCTCGGGCGCGCGCGCTGCGCCCGGCGGGCGCGCGCGAGCGCCGACTCGAGGCGAAGGCCGTGATCGACGTCGAAGAGTGCGGTCTCCAGGTCGACGCGGCTGCCGTTGTCGGCCTGGAGGCGGTGGATCGCGTGCACGAGCTCGTACTGCTCGCGCGCGAGGGCCGTGCGGCCCTGCGTGCGGTAGAGGTCGCCGAGGAACGCGACGTGCTCGGGCAACGGCCGGCGGTCGACAGCGGCGCGCTCGAGCGCGACGGCGCGCGCGAGGTCGCCGCGGGCGGCTGCGACGCGCGCTAGCCCGTCGAGCGCCTGCGGGTAGCCGGGGTAGGCGGCGAGCGCGGCGCGGTACTCCCGCGCGGCGGGAGCGAGCCGGCCCGTTCCGAAGTAGAGCTTGCCGACCTGGAGGTGCGCCCACGCGAGCGGCTGCGCCTGGGCTCCGGCGGCGCGGACCGCGAGGCGCATGGCCTCGATCGCGCCCGGGACGTCGCCGATCAGCTCGCGCGCGTGCGAGATCCGCGCGTAGGCCGAGTAGCCGGGCTTGAGCGCCGCCATCCGGTCGTAGGCGCGGAAGCCCTCGCGGTAGCGGCCGAGCTCGACCAGGGCATCCCCGATCACGCCGTAGTTGCGCGCGGTCGCCGGCGAGCGCCGCTGCGCGCGTCGCCCCAGCGCGAGCGCGTCCGCGAAGCGGTGCTGCGAGAGCGCGAGCGTGTCCGCGCGGGGGCCGCCTGCGGCCGTGACGCGCTCGGGCCCGGAGCCCCGGGTGCCGCCGAGCAGGAAGCCGAGCGACGCCACGAGGGCTGCGACGGCGGCGATGGCGAGTCTGATGCGCATGGTGTGCGAGGGCCGGGGAGGGCCCGTCCGGAGACGGGCCCTCCGGTGCGGTCGCTCTACGGGCCTCCCACCACGCTGTGGTGGACGTGCTCGTAGCCCTGGTGCGGGCTGGCCTGGTACGGGAAGTCGACGCGGAACGGGAAGTCGTTCTTGTCGACGCCGTCCCCGAGCAGGTTGTTCGGCGAGCGGTTGGGCAGGCCGAGCAGGCCGTTCAGGAACGACCCGTAGCCCTCCGTGAGCGCGCGCAGTTCGATGTCGACGACGTCGTCCTCGAGCCGGCGGCCGTTCGGGAAGCCGGCGAGGTCGCCATCGACGACGCCCAGCCGCTTGCCCTGGCCGACCGGAGCGGTCGGCGGGATGGACATGTTCAGACGGATCAGGTCCGCCTTGGTGTTCCCGGTGAAGTTCAGGCCGGGGACGCCGGTGAGCAGGATCGCGACCAGGTCGTCGCGGTTCTTCTCGTTGGCGTTGTCCAGGGCGTCGTAGAGCCCGTTGGCGATCCGCGTCAGCTCCGGCTCGCGGTAGAAGCGCAGGAACTGGCTGTCGTTCGGCGGGATCGGACGCGTTCCACTCGTCCTTCTTGCCGATCGGGATGATCGACCTCGTTGATCAGCGGCTCCGCGAGGCGGGAGACCTGGACCCACGGGCCGGAGCCCTTGATCGTCGGTCGCCGCGGTTGACGCGGACCTTCTGCCGCGACGCGCTGGCGTACACGCCGATCGTCGTTCTGGCCCTTCGGCCCCTTCAGCTGGGCGATCGGGACCTGGATCGCGATCGAGTGCGTGTTGAAGCCGCCGACGCCGTCGACGCCCTTCGCTGCGGGCAACGGCAGGTCGTGCAGCGCGTTGAACGGCCGCAGCCCGGCCAGGTCGAACACCGAGCCGAGGTCGACGTAGAACGCGTCGTCACGCTGGCCGGCGAAGACCTTGATCCCGCCGGGCAGGTTGTTCACGGCCGCTGCGGCGAGCGCCCCGTAGTTGGGCGTCGAGCGAGGGCCGATGTTGACCGGCGGAGTCGGCAGCTTGCGGCCGAGCACCTTCGCCCCGTCCTTGGTGACGCGCGCGACGGTGTAGCTCTGGCGCACGTTCCAGTCGGGATCGCTCAGCGTGTTGATCGGGCCCGTGTTGTAGAGGAACGTGTTCGGGTTCGTGATCTTGGTCTTGAACCGGAACCGGTACGAGATGTCCTCCTTGCCGTCGCCGGTGTTGTCGACGTTGATGGCGTAGAGGACGTCGTCGCCGAACTTGTTGAAGTTCGGCCCGCCCGCCGGCTCCTCGAGCGGGACGTAGTTGGCGATCAGGGTCACGCTGTCGGGCCGGTCCGGGCTGACGAACGCGTAGACGTCCGTGTTGTCGGCGACGGGATCGTCGGCGATCAACGGTGCCTCCCGGTGGCTCGACGCGCGTCCCTCCCCGGGCCCGCCCGCTGACCGCGAGCGCGAGCGCCGTCGCGGTCAGGAGCGCAGCCACGAGGGCATACGCGAGTTTGCGCATGAGGTATGGCTCCTTTCGAAGTGGCGGCGGCCTCTGAAGAAGCGGCGACCGTCGCCGGGGGTCGACGCCTATTCGCCCGGCTCGCGGGTTCGGTTCGACTAGTTGCGGATGCGGGTTCCGGACGCGCCCTGCAGGGCGTCCGCGGGCGCTACGACCGTGGTCACACGAGCGCTTCGTCGCCGATCAGGCCGCGATCGGCGAGCACGGATGCCAGCGTCGGTTCCCCGATCTCCTCGAGGCGGTAGGTGACCCGCAGTGCGGGTTTGTCGAGCTCGATGATCCGGCGCAGGTCGATCGGCGTCCCGATCAGCACGAGCTCGGCGTCGGAGCGCGCGATCGTCTCGCGCAGCTCCTCCATCTGGCTCCGTCCATAGCCCATCGCCGGCAGCAGCGCGCCCACGTGGGGGTACTCCTCGAAGGTCCGGGCGATCGAGCCGACTGCGAACGGCCTGGGGTCGACGAGGGAGGCGGCGCCGTTGGCCTTCGCGGCGAGCACTGCCGCCCCGTAGGTCATCTCGCCATGGGTGAGCGTAGGCCCGTCCTCGATCGCGAGCACCCGCTTGCCGCGGATCGCGTCGGCGTCGCCCTCGACCAGGAACGGCGAGGCGGCCCGGACCACGCGCGCGTCCGGGTTGTGCACGCGGATCGACTCCAGGACGGCCTCGACCCCTTCCGGCGGCGCGCTGTCGACCTTGTTGACGACGCAGACGTGCGCCATGCGCAGGTTCGTCTCGCCCGGGTGGTAGCGGAGCTCGTGCCCGGCCCGGTGCGGGTCGACGACCACGACGTGCAGGTCGGGCCGGATGAAGGGCGTGTCGTTGTTGCCGCCGTCCCAGAGGATCGCGTCGGCCTCGGCCTCCGCCGCCTCGAGGATCGCCGCGTAGTCGACGCCCGCGAAGACGAGATTGCCCTCGGCGAGGTGCGGTTCGTACTCCTCGCGCTCCTCGATCGTGCAGTCGTTGGCGTCGAGGTCCTCGTAGCGCGCGAAGCGCTGGACGGCCTGCTTCGTGAGGTCGCCGTACGGCATCGGGTGGCGGAGCACGGCCACCCGCTTGCCGCTCTCGCGCAGCAGCCCGGCGACGTAGCGCGTCGTCTGGCTCTTGCCCGAACCGGTGCGCACAGCGCAGACCGCGACCACCGGCTTCGTCGAGGAGATCATGGTCTGGATCGGCGAGAGGAGGCTGTAACCGGCGCCCGCGGCGAGCGCGCGCGAGCCGATGTGCATCACGTGCTCGTGGGTCACGTCCGAGTAGGCGAAGACCACCTCGTCCACCTCACGGTCGCGCACGACGCGCTCGAGGTCGGCCTCGGGCACGATCGGGATCCCGTCGGGGTAGCCGGGCCCTGCCAGCTCGGCGGGGTAGACGCGGCCGTCGATGTTGGGAATCTGCGTCGCCGTGAAGCCGACGACGACCACGTCGTCCCGGCCGCGGTAGACGACGTTGAAGTTGTGAAAGTCGCGCCCTGCGGCGCCTGCGATGAGTACGCGGGTCTTGGTCATGTACCGGAGCCTATTCCGCGCGGCGGCCGTTAGGGTCTCGCGCGTGGGACCCTTCCCGGCCGAGCTGAACGAGCAGATCGCGCGCGAGTACGGCGCCTCGCAGCAGTACGTGGCGATCGCCGTCTACTACGACGCCGAGACCCTGCCGAAGCTCGCCGAGCACTTCTACCGCCAGGCGCTCGAGGAGCGGAACCACGCGATGATGATCGTCCAGTACCTGCTCGACGCCGACGAGACGGTCACGATCCCGGGCATCGAGGCTCCGCGGACGGACTTCCCGGATCCGGTCGCGCCCGTCGCTCTCGCACTCGAGCAGGAGCGCACCGTCACCGAACAGATCGTCGCCCTCGCCAAGCTGGCCCGTGAGGAGGGCGATCTCGTCGGCGAGCAGTTCCTGCACTGGTTCCTCGAGGAGCAGCGCGAGGAGGTCTCGAGCATGTCAGCGCTGCTTCGGGTCGTCGAGCGGGGCAAGGGCAACATGCTCCTGGTCGAGGAGTACCTCGCCCGCGCGAGCGGCGGCGAGGGTGGGCCCGAGGCCAAGGCGCCCGCCGCGGCCGGCGGCGCCTTGTAGCACCGTCGCCGGCAGGCGTATTGTCGAGGTCATGGCAGGCAGAACGGCCGTTACGTCGATCGACCGCGAGGGCGAACGAGTCGAGCCGCCGACACCGGCCGTCGATTCTAGGCGCCGCCCGGGGAGCTCCTGGTCACGCTGCAGCGGTCGGCCGGGAACGCCGCAGTGACCGCGCTGATCGCCCGCGACGACGCCACAGGAGTCTGCAGCGCCGCCTGCCGTGGCTCCGGCGCCGGCACCGGTCACGACGGGCATCCGCTCGCCGTTCGCGATCGGCCGGTTCGTCGAGGCGGCGAAGAAGGTCGAGGCGAACTGGGCGACGCTCAAGCCCCTCGAGCGGGCGAAGGTGTTCGCGGTTGCCGCGAACGCCGAGCTGGCAAAGGCCGGAGTGCCGGCGGCGAAGGTGAAGATGAAGAAGATGGACGACTCCGGCCGGTTCTCCTTTTCGACCTGGACGCTCACTCTGGGAACGGAGGCGTTCGCGGCGGCAGCGCCGTCCTCAGCAGAGATCATGGACGCGGCGGACACCGTCTACCACGAGACGCGGCACGCGGAGCAGTGGTTCCGGATGGCGCGGCTGAAGGCGGGCGCGGGGTGGAAGGCGGCGAAGATCGCCTACAAGATGAGCATCCCGCTGAAGATCGCCAAGGCGGCCGAGAAGGCGCCGCTCACCGGGGTCGGAGACGAGGTAACCGAGGCCTCGGCGTGGTACGAAAGCGTCTACGGAAAAGGGGCGAAGGCGCGCAACAAGACGTTGACGGACCTCTCGAAAGTGGGCGCTGCCCTCGACAAGGCAATCGCGGCGCTCGAGAAGCTCGAGAAGAAACCGAAGGCGACGGTGAAGCAGAAAGAGGCTGCCCAGAAGAAGGTGGACGATCTGCGGAAGAAATACGACGCGATCGACGCGGCGTATCACGCGCTGCCTGAGGAAGCGGACGCCTGGGCGGTCGGATCAGAGGTGCAGACCGAGTACATCCTGTTCGATCGGATCTAGGCGTGGCCGACGACGCCGTTTCCGAGCTTCGCAACCTCGCCGACCTGCTCTCGGCCGACCGGCCGTCGGCGGGCGTGATCGAGCGCGCAGCCTCCGGCGTGCCGGCGTTCACGGAGGTCGACGTCGACGATCCACCGGAGATCGTCGAGCTCGACGTGGACGATTCCGCCGAGCTGACCCTGCCGCAGTTCACCGCCGCGTTCGGCGAGCCGTCCTTCGTCCCGCGCATGCCCCACCGGCCCGCCCAGGTGGCTTTCTACATCGAGGAGCCCGGAAGGCCGGCCAGCGTCGCCATCTTCGCGGCCCTCGACGAGGACGACGAGCAGCGCGTGCGCTCGATCACGCTCAGGCGCGACGAGCTCTAGCTCAGCGTCTGTCTGATCAGCTCGCCGACGGCTTCCATCTCCACCGGCGCGCCGGTCACGTCCTCGAGCAGTTCGTCGGCGTCCATGCTCTGGCCGGTCGACCACAGCTCCCGGAGCAGCGAGCCGGCCTCGCGCTTGGCGAACCAGTCGCTGCCGAAGCGCTCGCGCAGGTGCGTTCGCATCTGGGCCTCGAAGGCCCACGAGCGGAGGTAGGCGGTCACGTAGAAGCTGGCGTCGATGTCGCCGAGGAAGTCCGCCGGGCTCGGCTCGATCTTGAGCGCGTCGCCGAGGATCTCCACGTAGCGGCGCTCGATCCCCGCCTCGACGACGTCGTCGACGGCGAAGAACTCGAGCTCGTACAGCAGCTTCGCGCAGTAGCGCCGTACGAAGTAGAGGAAGCCCGTAGCGCCCTCGACGGCGAACTCCTGCGGCCTGGGGAAGTCGAGCCGGCGGCTCAGCCAGGTCGGGTCGTCCGTGAGCGACTGGATCAGCGTGGCCCAGCCCTCGGTGACGGCGTTGTCGCCAAGCCGTCGCTCCTCGACCGAGAGGTCGGGCGAGGTGTGCGCGTAGTGCTCGGTGTGGCCGGCCTCGTGGAAGAGCGCGCGCCAGTCGTCCGCGCCGCCCATCGGCTGGATCACGAGCATGACCTTGCCGGGCACCTCGATCGGCGCGCAGAAGGCGCGCGGAGTCTTGTTCGGGCGCTGCTCGATGTCGAGGTGGACGTTCTCCTGCGAGCGCAGGTCGATCCCGAGGCCCTCGAGTGTCGCCTCGAGCGCCGGCAGCATCCGGTCCTTCGGGAACTGCGGATCCCACTGCGGGGCGCGGAAGACGCGCAGGACGTCCCAGCGCTCCGCCTCGTCCAGGCCGACCCCGACGCGGTCGCGGAAGAGCCGGTTCGCGGACTCCTCGTACAGACGCTCGGTCGACTCGAGGAGCTCGCGGCACTGGTCGGCGAGCTCGTGCAGCTTGTAGCCGAACCGCCCGTAGAGCTCGATGTAGCTCGGCTCGCCGAGCTCCCGGAGCCCCCGGTGGTGCACGTTGACGGCATCGAGGTAGACCGGGTTCAGGTGCTCCTCGGTCATCGTGGTGCGGATCCGGTCGATCTCGCGCCGCTTGTCGCGGTCCGGCTCGTTGCCGAGCGTCGGGCGCAGCATGCGGAAGGGCACCTTCGTGCTGTCGATCTCGGCCTCGAGGGTCGCCTCCAGCATCGCGACCTTCTCGCTGTGCTCGCGCGTGAGCGCGCCGAGGAAGTTCTCGCAGCCGAAGCGCCAGAGCTCCTTCAGGTGCTTGTCGCCGTTCACCGCGGCGCCGATCTTGTTGGCCGTGTCGAGTGTGGTGAGGTCCTCGTAGCGCTCGTAGATCGCGGCCAGGTCGAGCGTGTCCTTCAGGCCGGCGAAGTGCTGGTAGTACTCCTCGTCGAGCTCCGCGATGAAGCGGTCGGCGCGGTCGCGGATGCGGTCGAGCTCCTGCGTTGTCGGGGGTGCGGCTGCCATTCGCCCTAGGATAGTCGCGTGCGGGAGATCTCCGTTGAGACCGAGCGGAGGACGCAGCTCGTCGACATCACCCGGGACGTGGAGGCTGCACTCGGCGACGCGGACGGCGCGTCCGCCGCGCTCGTCTTCGTCCCGCACACGACGGCCGGGGTGACGATCAACGAGCACGCCGACCCGGCGGTCGCGCGCGACTTCGAGGCTGCGCTCGAGCGCATGGTCGGAGATTCGTGGGGCTGGCAGCACATCGAGGAGGGCGAGGAGAACGCCCCCTCGCACATCCGTGCGTCGCTGATGAGCCCGCAGGTGCTCGTACCGCTCCGTGACGGCCGCCTCGCGCTCGGCACGTGGCAGGGGATCTTCTTCTGCGAGTTCGACGGCCCGCGCCGGCGAACGGTGTTCGTCACCACGCTGCGCTGACGAACACCGCCGACGCGCTGGGTTGACCGCCTAGGAAAGATCTGTCACGCTCGCTACGGTTTCGACACTTTCGTCCTCGCACCGCCGGAGGAGCGCTGCGGTCCCCCGACACCAGGAGTGATATGACCAGTGGGTCGAAGTTCCCTGTGGCTTTGCGTGTGATTGCCGGCTTGGCGGTCGCATGCGCGTTTCTCGGCGGCGCCGGCACGGGCGCAGCCGACGACGTCACGAATCCCAACCCGTGTCCGTCGCCCGACAAGGGGAAACGGTTCTGCGTCACCGTCTCCGACACCGACGGGGTCTCGCGTTCGGTCGGCGCGGCTCCGTTCTACATGGAGTACGTCGTCACGGTCAGGAGCACCGAGAAGAGCCGATCGCTCACGCACCCGACGTTCAAGGCGACGCTGGTCGACGTGTTCGCCAACAACGTGACGGCGCCCACCACGGCGATCCTCAAGAAGACGACGATCGATTCCACCACTACGTGCACGGGTCTGGCGCCAGATGGAACGATCAGCTGCAACCTGGCGAAGCTGACGCCGGGCGCGGTCTGGGTCGGGCGCTTTCGCCTGACCACGGCGACCAGCGCGAACGCGCTGTCCACCCGGCTCACCGCACGCGTCTCGGTCGACGAGCGGGAGAGTGACAGCACGGACCCGAGAGACCCGAACCAGGAGGTCCGGGAGGTCTCGAACTCGACGGTCTACGCCGCGGCCGGCTCCGCCGGGACGATCGTCCCGGACGGAGAGGACGGCAACCGGCACTTCAGCCTGCCCACGAGCCTGTCCTCGCTCGAGTTCGACTCGGACGGCTCGCTCGCGTTCTCGGCCTTCATCACCGACCTCACGAACGACACCGGCCGGTGCTTCACGGGCGTCCCGTGCTTGCCCCAGACCAGCCAGTCGACTGTCGGTGCCGGCGGGTCGCTGTTCGGCGAGACTGAATCCGATCCTATGGATCCGCCAGATCCTCAACCCGCCGGGCTCGGTCAAGGACTACAACATCGAGGCGATCCACCGCTACGACGGGATCCCCGTGACCGCGAATGCGGTGACGAACACGTTCTCCATCGCCGAAGACGTTCGTGGACATCGACGGCGTGCGGCTCAGCTCGACCGGGAATCTGCCTGCACCGCTCAAGGCCGGCACCGACTACTTCGTCGTCAACGAAACGGCGACGTCGTTCCAGGTCGCGAAGAACGAGAATGGCAATCCGATCGACCTCACCAACGCAGGCACCGGGACGATCACGGCAGAGCGGATCCGGGTCATCGGCGACGACGTCGTGAACGAGCGGGCCAGTTCGTGCGCGGAGACCCTCACGAAGGTCCCCTCGATTTACGCGGAGACTGTGGGGAAGATGATCCTGGAGTGCGTCTCCGACACCGAGAACGGCTACATGAAGTAGACGGTCAGCCCTGAGCGGGCGCGGAGGCGGCGACGCGCGCGAGCGCCGCCCGCGCCCGCTCGAGGCCGACAAGGTGCTCCTTCTGGTCGAGGAGCGCGATCGCATCATCCAGGGCGTTTCTCGCGGCCTCTGCGCGACCCGCGGTCTCCAGGATCTCGGCGAAGTCGATCAGGGCCTCGGCGCGACGGGCGAGGATGTCCGTCGTGGTCAGGATGTCGACCGCCTCGCGCGCGAGCGCCACGCCCTCGTCGAGCTTGCCCTGGTGCGCGAGGACGCGCGCCCGGACCGACCGCCAGTACGCCTGCGAGACGACGTCGTCCTCGTCGGCGAGCTCCTCGGCCGCGCGTGTGAGATCCATGGCCTCGTCGAGCCTGCCCTGCGCGTAGACGGCACGGGCAAGCTCGCCGGCGATCGTCGAGAGGAGGTAGCGCTCGCCCATCTCGGTGAGAGTCTGGAAGTCGGTGCGCAGCTGGTGCTCCGCCACCTCCGGCCGCCGGGCGAGCATCTCGACGACGCTCGACTCCTGTGAGGTCGACGCCGCGAGCACGCCCGGGCCGAGGTCTTCGAGGATCAGCTTGGCGCGGCGAGAGAGGTCGCGAGCCCGGTCGAAATCGCCGTTCATCGCGATCAGCGGCGCGAGCAGGCTCGTGATCAGGCCTTCGGAGCGACGATCGCCGTTTGCGCGCTCGATGATCTCCTCGCAGTAGGCGATCGCCTCGCTCACCGGTGTCGGCCCGTGGAGTGCCGCGATCGCGTACTGCGATGCCGCTCGTGTTCGCTGCCGCTCGTCGGCCGCGATGGTCGCGTGCTCGACCGCCCGCTGCGCGGCGGTCGCGGCCTCGCCGAAGCGGCACGCGGTTCCATGCGCCCAGGCGAGGGACCGGTACGCGAGCGCCAGCCCCGCGTGATCGGAGCGTCCTTCGAAGACCGGGATCGCCTCTCCCGCTTCGTCGACGATCCCAGCCGTCGACGCGGCATCGGAGCGCGCGTAAGCGTGGACGAGCGCCGACACCAGGCGCGCCTTCGCCGAGACGACGTCGTCCTGAGCGCCCTCGATCGCCTGCTCGAGATAGACGCGCGCCCACGCGAACTCACCGGTTTCCATGAAGGCCTCACCGAGGTCGGGAAGGAGCTCCAGCCGACGGGCGTCGTCCTCGGGAAGCAGGCCGGCAGCGCGGCGCAGGAGGTTTGCTGCCGCGGGCATGTCGCCGCGCCCGAACGCCCTTCGACCCGTGGTCGAGAGCTTCTCGAACGCGCGAACGCCGATCTCTCGGCCGTGGTCGTCGAGCGGGCCGAGCTCCGCCAGGAAGCTGTACGCCTGCTCGAGGTGATAGCCCAGGATCTCCTCGTACTCGGTGCGGTCGCGGTCGCGGTTCACGCGCTCGCCCCAGTCGGCGAAGCGCTCGTGCAAGGTGGCCCGGTTGCGTTTCAGCAGGCCGCTGTAGACGGCGTCGCGGATGAGGATGTGCTGGAAGCGGAACGCGTCCTCGTCGTCGACCATTGACAGGTTCGGCCTGACGAGCTGCTTCCCCGACAGCGAGTCGAGCAGCCTGCCCACCTGCTCTCGAAGCTGGTCGGCGACGAGCTCCCGGACGGCGGCGCTCGCGAAGATGAGCCCGATCACCGAGGCGGCGTCGATCCCGGACCTCTCCTCGGGCACGAGCTGGTCGAGGCGCGCCGCGAGCAGGGCGTTGATCGTGGGCGGGATCGCGATCTCGGCCACTGCGTCTGCGGCCACCCAGCCTGCGTCGGTCCGCCGGACCACGCCCTCGTCGATCATCATCGAGAGCAGCTGCTCGACGAAGAGCGGATTGCCGTCCGCGGCCTCGACGATGCGGTCGCGGACCTGCTCGTCGATGCCGACACGGCCGAGCAGGTTGTCGACGATCCGCGATGCGTCCTCGCGCGAGAGTGGCTCGAGCGAGAGCAGCTCCGCACCGGTCCGGTCTGCCCATTGCGGGCGGTGCTCGAGTAGCTCGTGCCGGGCGAGACAGAGAACGACGACCGGCACGTCGGTCATCGAGGCGACCAGGTGGTCGATCAGGTCGAGGAACGTCGACTCCGCCCAGTGGATGTCCTCGAACACGAGGACGAGCGGGCCGCGGGAGGCGAGCGCCTCGAAGAGCTTGCGTGTCCCCCAGAAGAGCTCTTCGAGCGGAAACTGGCTCTGGGAGAGGCCGACGGCCGAGGCGACGCGCTCCGCGACTCCGTCCGTGTCGGGGGCGACGAGACTCGCGAGCTTCGACGCCGCGATATCCGTCGAGTCGTCGTCGCGGATCCCGGCTGCGGCGCGGGCGATCTCGGCGAGCGGCCAGAAGGTGATGCCTCTCCCGTAGGGCAGGCACCGGCCCGTGAGGACCTGCGCGGTGCCCACGGCCGAGTCGACGAACGCGTCCGTGAGCCGGCTCTTGCCGACGCCCGCCTCGCCCAGAACCGTGACCATCCGGCACGACGATGCCTCGATGGACGCGCGGACCGCACGGTCGAGGACGTCGAGCTCGTGCTCGCGGCCGACCAGCGGCATCGTTCGTCGCTCGGTTTCCGCGTCGCGCGTTGCGAGCAGCCGAAACGCCGGGACGCGCTCGCTCTTGCCCTTCAGCTCGAGCGGCTCGACTGCTTCCACCTCCACGGCGTGGCGAACCAGCTGATACGTCGGCTCGCCGATCAGGATCTCGAGCGTCGGCGCGGCCTGCTCGAGGCGGGCTGCGACGTTGACGACGTCGCCCGTGACGAGCCGCTGCCCCTGAGTGGGGTCGCCCGCGACCACCTCGCCCGTGTTCACGCCGGTCCGGTTCTGAAGCTGAACGCCCCAACGCTGCTGAAGCTCCTCGTTGAGCGCTGCCAGGGCCTCCTTCGTCGCGAGAGCCGCCCGCACCGCGCGGAGGGCGTCGTCCTCGTGCACGCGGGGCAGCCCGAACACGGCCATGATCGCGTCGCCGATGTACTTCTCGACCCGGCCGCCGTGGTGCTCGAGGATCGCCCGCATCTCGTCGAAGTAGCGGGTCATGACCTCGCGCAGCGACTCGGAGTCGAGCGCCTCGCCGAGGTTCGTCGAGCCCTTCAGGTCGGAGAAGAAGACCGTGACGGTCTTTCGTCGCTCCTGCGCGGGCAGCTCCACGACGAGCGCGGTCCCGCAGAACCCGCACAGCCGGAAGCGCGGAGGGTTCTCTTCCCCGCAATTTGGGCAGATCTGCACAGGTCGAGTGTAGGCCGCGCCTCGGTGGGGCACTAGCGCCGTTACGCTGGCCTGCGTGGCCGCGCCGGTGCAGAAAGACCAGGAGCTCGAGCTCCGGATCGAGTCGCTCGCGTTCGGCGGCAACGGCGTCGCTCGGCTGAACGGCTTCGTCGTCTTCGTCCGCCGTGGCCTCCCCGGGGACGTCGTCCGCGCGCGCGTGACCAAGGTGAAGCGCAACCACGCAGAGGCCCTGACCACCGAGGTCCTCGAGCCCGGCCCGAACAGGGTCGACGCGCCCTGCGCGCACTATCCGGCCTGCGGCGGCTGCCGCTTCCAGGACCTCGCCTACGAGGCGCAGGTCGCGGCGAAGTACGAGCAGGTCAGGGATGCACTGCAGCGGATCGGCGGGCTAGCCGAGCCGCCGCTCGAGCCGATCGTCCCCGCCGAGGAGGTCTTCCACTACCGCAACAAGCTCGAGTACTCGTTCACGCAGACGGAGGAGGGGCCGGCGCTCGGCTTCCACAGGGCCGGCCGCTGGGACGAGGTGCTCGAGATCGAGAAGTGCTGGCTGACCACCGACCTCGGCAACGCGATCCGCAACACGGTGCGCGACTGGGCCCGCGCCGAGCATCTGGAGGCGTACGACCAGGAGCACCAGACCGGGTACCTCAGGCATCTCGTCGTCCGGGAGGGCCGCAACACGGGCCAGGTGCTCGTCATGCTCGTCACCGCCCCGGGCGAGCGCTTCGAGCGCGACGAGCTCGTCGACACCCTGCGCCGCTTCCCCGAGGTGCGCTCGATCCACTGGGCGGTCAACGACACGCCGGCCGAGGTGACGAACCTGCCGTCGACGCTCCTCTGGGGCGAGGACGCGATCGAGGAACGGCTGCTCGACCTGCGCTTCCGCGTCCGGCCGAACGCGTTCCTGCAGACGAACACGCGCATGGCCGAGCGCCTCTATGCGCTCGCGCGCGAGGCGGCCGCGCTCACCGGCAGCGAGAGCGTCTACGACCTCTATTGCGGGATCGGGACGATCGGCCTGACGCTCGCCCGCGACGCGCTCACGGTGTGGGGGGTGGAGGTCAGCGAGGAATCAGTCGCCTGCGCGATCGAGAACGCCGACCTGAACGGGATCGTGAACGCCGCCTTCTACGCCGGTGAGGTGGGCCGCTCGCTCGAGGAGCTCGCCGAGCGCGCCGGCCCGCCGGACGTCGTCGTCGTCGATCCGCCTCGGGCCGGCCTTTCGGGCAAGGCGCTGCGAAGGATCGGCCGCCTGGAGCCGCAGCGGCTCGTCTACGTCTCCTGCAACCCGACGACGCTCGCGGGCAACGTCAAGGAGTTCGCGACCGACTGGGGCTTCGAGCTCCAGCGCGTGACGCCCGTCGACATGTTCCCGCACACGCCTCACGTGGAGGCCGTGGCGCTGCTCACTCGCTCCGGCTGAGGCCCCACTCGCGGCGCTTGACGGCGCGCCAGAGCAGGTCGGCGTTCGCCGCCAGGAACGCGAGCGAGAGCAACGGCAGTGCCGGCAGCCCGACCACGTCGAACGCGACCGTCAGGACGATCGTCAGCCCGAACGAGGCCGTCATCGCGAACCAGGTCCAGCCCGGGCGCAGCTGGAAGCGCGCTGCCGCCGCCAGGAACAGCGCGAAGAAGAGCAGATCGGGCAGCCCGAGGTTGGCCGTCGGCCGCTCGCCCGGGATCCGGAACGCGAACGACAGCGCGGTGAAGATCTGGGGCTCCTCATCGACGATGTGCCTCGTCGGCCCGCGCCAGACCGAGAGCGCATCCACGAGCGGAATCACTGCCGCGACGAGCCCCACCCAGAGCACCGACTCGAAGAACGTCAGGAACCAGAAGCCGACCAGCGTCATCGTGACGAGCTTCGAGAAGTTCGCGAGCGCGCCCAGGTCGGCGAGCGAGAGCAGCACCGACAGCACGGCGAACGCGGCCGCCACGAGGAAGAGGCCGCGCGCCTGCCGGAAGGGCAGCAGGAACCAGACCACGCCGAACACGGCCGGGATCAGGACCACGGCGAGCCAGGCCACGTCCCACCAGAGGCCGGCGTTCCACAGCTCGTCGCTCCCGGCGTAGTAGGCGCCGAGCGCGACGACGAGCGCCGCGAAAGCCCCGTACCTCAGTAAGGCGGAAGATCGGCCCACCACGGGCCGAGCGTCTTGAACGCGTTCCAAAAGCGTGTCTTCGCTGGTTGTTCGTCGAGGGAGGCGTCGATGTCCGGGGTCACCAGCGCCTGGACGGTGGGCGTGTAGCGCTGCAGCTCGCCCGGCTTGTCCTCCACGGCCGTGGAGAGCGGGAAGTCGAGCGCGTTCAGGAAGGCGAGCGCGCGCTCGCCCATGACGACGACGAGCTTGGGCTGGACGATGTGCAGCTCGCGCAGGAGCCAGGGCGCGCCCTCCTCCTCGGAGCCGTCGGCGAACTTGACGCAGTTCGTGCCGTAGACCGCGAGCGGGTCCACGTTCAGTCGCTGGAGCGACTTGAGGATCGCCTGGCCCGTGCGCCCGAAGAACGCGACGCCCTCCTGCACCTCGGACGGCTGCGGCGAGAACTTCAGCAGCAGCACGTCCGCCAGCGGGTGCCCCGAGCCGAGCACGGGAACCCGCGCGCCGCCGCCTGCCGCCGCGATCTCGTGGCCGAGGTCGTTCGCCTCGGCGATCGCCTTCTGCAGGTAGCGCTCGTAGATCTCGTCGGTCGGCACGGAGGACACAGGGAGCATTCCCGAGTTCTCGCCTACCTGACTCTTTCCTTGACCTGCGCCATCCACTTGAGCGACTGCAGGTACGCGAGCGACTTGGGCCGGCGCAGCACCTCGGCGCTCCGGAGCGAGATCATGAACTCCTCCGGATCGCGGAAAGCGCGCATGCGGACGACCCCGGTACCGACGCCCTGGAGCACGTGCGCGTCCGACCCGGCGCCCTGGATCAGGTTGTACTTGCGCGCGAAGCGCAGCGCTTCGTCGTTGTGGCCCTCGCGGAGGATGCGCGCGTTGTACACCTCGAAGACGTCGATGTCCGCCAGGTGGCGGTGCAGGGTCGACGGGTCGGGGACGGTGTGGAGGCGGTCGAACGGGTGGGGGAGGTAGACCAGTCCGCTCCTGCTCCTTGATGGCCGCGATCGTCTCGGCGAACGTCAGTCCGCGCGGAATCTCCTCATGCAGGAACAGCCCGATCACCTCGCCCTGGCCGTCGGTCTTGACCTCCTCGCCGGGGATGACGATCAGGTCGCGGTCGCGCGCGAGCTCGACGGCTTCGAGAGCACCGCCGAAGACGTTGTGGTCGGTCACCGCGATTCCGCCCAGCCCCTCGGCTTCGGCGTGGTCGAGCAGGTCGGCCGTCTCGACCGTGCAGTCGTGCGACCAGCTCGTGTGCAGATGGAGGTCGCAGAGGATCCACTCGCGGTCCCCGAGTGGATCAGCGCTACGCGCCCCGGTTAGACGACGCTTTCCGAGGTTGCGGTAGAGCTCGTCGTGAGCGGCGGCGACGCTGCCGAAGTCCTCATTCTCGGCGGACGCGCGCGCCTCCCGTCCCAGGCGCTCGCGCAGATCGTCGTGCTCGGCCAGTCGCGCGAGGGCGGCGCCGCCGAGCTCGGGCTGCTCGAGCAGGCCCGGCGGATCGGCGAGCGCGACCCCAGCAGCGCGGGCCTCCAGCTTCACGCGCGCGAGACCGTTCGGCGAGGGCAGAAAGATCGCGGCCTCGTTCATCAGCGGGGCCCGGTCGGCGCCGTGACGGAGGGTGCGCACGCGAACGCGGTCGCGCAGCGTCGGCGGGATCGCCGGGCGCGCCGTCAGGGGCTTCGTCCGCAGGATCACGAGCTCCCAGCCGGGTAGCTCGGGCAGGATGCGCACGGCCGTCCGCGTCAGCGTTCGCTCGCCGGGCCGCCACTCGACGACGGCGAGGTCGCGTTTCTTCGCCGGCCGGAAGAGCTCGGGGTCGACGCCCGGTGAGACGAGGCGGTACGCGCCCGGGAAGCGCAGGGTAGCCGCGTCGGCCACGAGCTGCGAGACCGCGAGCAGCGCGTCGGTTCGCCCGAGCAGCCGCTCGCGCTGGGCGCGGCCGGGCGGGTAGGACAGGCGCTCCGGGGAGAAGAAGGTGGCAGCCGTCAGGGCCCTGGACTCGAGCAGCGCAAGGTAGGAGAGGCTCGGCAGGCCGGGCTCGAACGCGTGCACGACATCGAACCGGCCGCGTCCGAGCGCCAGTGCCAGGTTCGCCCGCACCCCGACCGGAACGCCGATGCGGCTTCGACGCGAGATCGGCAGGGCCGGCCCGAGCGCGATCACGTCCGCCTCGAGCCCGTCCTGCAGCGCCCGCCGGCCCGCCAGGAGGTCGGCGGCCCGCCCCGACGGGGCGAGCACCGTCACCGAGTGGCCGAGCTCGCGAAGGCCGGCCGCGAGGCCCGCGACGTGCTCGTTGACATCGTGTGGCTGCGACCAGGAAAACGGCGTCACGAGGCAGATGCGCAAGCTCCCGAGTCTAGCCCGACTCCTGCCCGCCTCCGGCCCCGCGCCGAGTACCGGCTCCCGCGGTAAAGTCCCCGCTCCTGTGGCGGTTCGCTCACCAGCGCAGGAGGAGAAGCGGCGTCGAATCCTCGAAGCCGCCGTGCGTGCGTTCGCACGCAAGGGCTACCACGCGTGCCGCGTCGGCGAGATCGCGACCGAGGCCGGCGTGGCGTACGGCCTCGTCTACCACTACTTCACCTCGAAGGACGAGATCCTCGAGACGATCTTCCGCGACACCTGGACGACGATGCTCGCCGCGATCGAGGCGGTCGAGGAGGAGGACGAGCCCGCCGCCGAGCAGCTGCGCAAGGTGGCCGCGATCGTGCTGCGCACGTGGAAGCACGACCCCGATCTCGTCCGCGTCCTCGTTCGGGAGGTCACGCGGAGCCCGCAGATCCAGCGCGAGGTCGAGGAGATCGAGCAGGCGTACGCGGCGCTGCAGCGGATCGTCCGGCGCGGGCAGGAGAGCGGCGAGTTCCGGACCGACGTGGAGCCGCGGCTGGCGGCCCTGATCGTCTACGGCGCCCTGGAGGAGATCCTGACGAGCTGGGTCATGGGACAGCTCGACGACTCCGTCGAGGAGGTCGACCGCGCCGAGAAGGCGGTCGTCACCCTCGTGCGCGACGGCCTGCGCGTCCGGACCGACTGACGAATCACCGGAGCGGGTGTCCAGCCCGGCCTCGGCCCTTTCGGCCGTGTCCAGGGGTCTGGCCCCCGGACACGGCCCGCGGGGCCATGGCGACTGCCACGAAAGCGTGACGATCGCTTCCACGGACGCGGCCGGAAACGGCGAGGGCCGGCGGTCGCCGGCCCTCGCGGAGCGGTACGGTCGTCCGCAGGGGGCTAGGCCGTGTTCTCGGCCGGCGCGCTACGCGCCGCCGTCGCGCGTGCGTTCGCGCGGATGAAGTCCTCGACCATCTCGTATGCGACGTCGTCGTCGTACTGCACGGGCGGCGACTTCATGAAGTAGGCAGACGGCCCTTCGAGGGCTCCGGAGATGCCGTTGTTCAGGGCCAGCTTCCCGAGCCGGACCGCGTCGATCACGATCCCGGCCGAGTTCGGCGAGTCGTGCACCTCGAGCTTGAGCTCGACGTTCAGCGGCACGTCGCCGAACGACGTCCCTTCGAGCCGGATGTAGGCCCACTTCCGGTCCTCGAGCCACGGCACGTGGTCGGAGGGCCCGATGTGGATGTTGCCCTCGCCGAGGTCGTACTCGAGGGTCGACTTGACGGAGTTCGTCTTCGAGATCTTCTTCGACTGCAGCCGGCTCCGCTCGAGCATGTTGAGGAAGTCCGAGTTGCCACCGAAGTTGAGCTGGTAGGTGCGGTCGAGCTTGACCCCGCGCTTGCGGAAGAGCGTCGACAGGACGCGGTGCGAGATCGTCGCGCCGACCTGCGACTTGATGTCGTCGCCGACGACCGGCAGTCCGGCGTCCTCGAAGCGCTTCCGCCAGTAGGTCTCGCGCCCGATGAAGACGGGCATGCAGTTCACCATCGCGCAGCCCGCGTCGAGGATCTGCTCGGCGTACCACTTCGTCGCCGCCTCGGAGCCGACCGGAAGGAAGTTCACGACCACGTCGGTACCCGTCTCGCGCAGGATCCCGGCGACGTCGTCGGTCGCGCCGGGCGCCTTCTCGACGATCTCGCCGACGTACTGGCCGAGCCCGTCGTGCGTCATCCCGCGGGAGACGCGGATCCCGGTCTTGGGCACGTCCGAGAACTTGACGGTGTTGTTCGGGTGCGCCCAGATCGCGTCGGCCAGGTCCTTGCCGACCTTGTCCTTCGTGACGTCGAACGCGGCGGTGAACTCGATGTCGCGGATGTGGTAGCCGCCGAGGTCGACGTGCATCAGGCCGGGGACGAAGTCGTCGGGCGACGCGTCCTTGTAGTACTCCACGCCCTGGATGAGCGCGCTCGCGCAGTTGCCGACTCCGATGATCGCGACGCGGACCTTGCCGTCGTCGCGGCGGGCGTTGCCGTTGGTAGGTGTCATCCTTTCCTTTCCGCTCCTCACTCCGAGCGTCTCCGAGAGGGTGCGAACGATCAGGTCGTTCGTCGTCGTGTCGAGCGAGCGGGCTTCGGCGCTCACGCGCTCCTTGAGGCGGTCCGGCATGCGCAGGACCACGACGCCGCTCGCGCCGGGCGGCGCGCTGCGGCGTCCGCTCTCCTCCACCTCGACGCCGAAGTGGCTGCCGAGGATGCCGACGGCGAGGTCGTTCATGCTCCTCCCGCCGCGCGCCACCTCGCGGGCGAGCCGGCGCTTGAGCGCGGGCGGCACGCGGACGATGACGCTCTTCTTACGAGTGCTATCAGCCATCGGCTGATAGCACTATAGCGTATTTGCGATGAGCGCTATCCCTGCAACTGACGACGGACGTACAGGAGGCGCTGGATCACGGTCAGCCAGGCGGTGACCGTGAGCAGGTAGATCGCCCACTGCAGTGCACCCCACGGCCCGAGGATCAGGCCGGCCGAGATGACGACCACGCGCTCGGCCCGGCTGCCGAGGCCGACGTCCCCGCGCAGCCCGAGAATCTCCGCCTTCGCGCGCGCGTAGGAGACGAGGAAGGAGCCGACGGCCGCGGCGAAGGTGAAGGCCAGCGCGACCTCGTTCCCCTCGCGCATGAAGACGAGCGCGATCGCGCCGAGCATCACGCCCTCGCTGACGCGGTCGGTCATCGAGTCGACGAAGGCGCCGAAGGGCGTGGCCTTCCCGCTGGAGCGGGCGAGCGCGCCGTCGAGGACGTCGAGGATCGAGCCCACGATGAACAGCACGGCGCCGATCCAGTAGGCGGCGAGCTCGTTCTTGTACTCGAAGTAGACGACCACCGCCCCGGCTGCACAGAGGAGGACGCCGCCGGCGGTGAGCGCGTTCGGCGTCACCCGCGTTTGTCCGAGCCGGCTCATCGACCGCGCGGCGACTCGGCGCACGCCTGTGGTGTAGCCGTCCTTGACGCGGCCGAAGGCCTCGCTTCGAGCCATGTGCGGAGGCTAGTGCCTGAAGCGCAAGCGCTGCGCGCAGCTGCCGGCGGTAGACGAACGCGCCGGCCGCCACAGCGAGCGCGATGCCCGCGACGACGTCGAGCCAGAAGTGGTTGCCGGTGGCGATCACGGCGAACCAGACCCACGCCGGCCAGGCGAGCCAGAACGCCTTCGCCCACGACCTCCGGACGACCGTCGCCATCACAACGCCGACGATCAGCGCGTCGGCCGAGTGCAGGCTGGGCATCGCTGCATACGGGTTCGACGCCAGCTCCACGAGGCCGCTGCCGTGGTTGGGGCCGCCGAAGGTCGACAGCGTGTCGACGAAGCCGAGCTCGGGGAACATCCGCGGCGGGGCGGTCGGGAGCATCACGTAGCCGACGAGGCCCAGCACGTTCGCGAGCATGATCGCGTTGCGGAAGCGGGTGAACGACTCGTTCCGGCGCAGGTAGACGAACAGCAGCGCAAGGCCCATGACGGTGAACTGCGACAGCCAGTACGTGGCCGAGACCGACCAGGTGAGGACGTCGCTCCTGTGCGCGTAGCTCTGGAGCGAGAGCTCCCAGAGACCGCTGGCACGGCGTTCGATGTCGACGACCTTGAGCCCGTTGTCGAACGCCTCGCCGGGGTTGCGATCGGCCATGCCCCGGGCGACCTGGTACGCGGCCAAAAAGCCGAACCAGATCGCGAGCTGGAGGATGAGATCCGTCCACCCACGCGGAAGAAACCGACGCTCTGTTGCGGTTGCGGCCGTCATGAGAGGGCCTCCGTGTTGAGGCGGCGTGTCGTCACGGAGGGGTCGATTCTAGCCACCGCGCCGGTCGCGTCACAATTGAGCGGTTGAGCGGGGGGCACAAGATCTGGTCGAGCTACGCGGTGGAGGGCTTCGGCGCCGCCTATCACCAGGCACGGCCTTCCCCGCCGAACGCCTTGCTGAACCTGCTCTGCCGCCTGGCCCGCGTCGAGCGTCCGCGGCTCGTGGTCGACGTCGGCTCCGGTACCGGCTTGTCGACCCGAGCCTGGGCCGAACGCGCCCACGAGGTGGTCGGAGTGGAGCCGAATACCGAGATGCGTGCGGCGGCAGAGGAAGACACGCCTTTTCCCAACGTCCGCTACGTCGAGGGCTATTCCGACGCAACCGGCCTGGAGGATGCCGGCGCCGACCTCGTCACCTACTCGCAGTCGCTGCACTGGATGGATCCGCAGCCCACCTTCGCCGAGGCGGCGCGGATCCTGCGCCCGGGAGGCGTCTTCGCCGCCTACGACTACGAGCTGCCGCCGTCGGTCGACTGGGAGGTCGACGCAGCGTTCGAGTACTTCCTGCTGCGAGTCGGAAAGTTCCGGCGCGAGCGTCTCTCGATCCCGCCGGCCGAGAAGACCGGGCACGTTCCGCGCATGCGCGAGAGCGGCCTCTTCCGGTACGTCCGTGAGTTCGGGGTGTCGGGCGAGGACAGGGCCACGGCCGCACGGGTCGTGTGCCTGGCGCTGAGCCTCGGCCCGGTGGGCCGGCTGCTCGAGGAAGGACTGACCGAGGAGGAGATCGGACTCGCCGGCCTCCGAGAGGCGGCGGAGCGCGTCATCGGCGACCGCGAAGTCACGTGGGCGCTGGCGTATCGCGTCCGTTTCGGGGTCGTTTGAGAGGCGCGTCCCCGGGAACGCTCGCCCTGGAAATCCAGCCGAGGAGGGGCCATGAGCAACTCGGACAAGATCGAGGGCGAGGTCACCGAGCAAGGCAAGCTCACGGACGACGAGAGCATGGAGATCAGCGACGGCGATTCGCGTCCCGTCGACGCGAGCTGGAAGGAAGAGGAGTGGGACGAGCTGCCTGAGGAGTCGCCGCTGGCGTAGCCTCCGCGGCCGTGCCGCTGCTCGACACGGTCGTCCAGGAACTCGAAGTGTGGGAGCGCCACTCGATGGCGCTCCCGTTGTCTTCGGCCAAGCCGCTCGTCAGGCCCTTCTCGGCGCTGGTCGGGCGCCGCTGGTCGAGGGCGATCGCCGCCCGAGCGTGACCGCGGCACTCCTGCTCATCGCCGTGACGGCCGTCTGGGGCGTCACGTTCGTCCAGGTCAAGGACGCGGTGGCGATCTACCCCCTGTTCGCGTTCCTGGCCGTGCGCTTCGCGATCGGGACGGCGTTCCTCGCGCCGGTCGCAGCACTGCGGCTGCGAGGCCTCGGACGCGACGGCCTCGTGGCGGGCGGGGTCCTCGGCCTGCTCCTGGCGGCCGGCCTGACGTTGCAGACCGCCGGGCTCGAGAGGACCACGGTCACCAATACGGGCTTCATCACCGGCCTCTACGTCCTGCTCACGCCGCTGTTCGGGCTGGCGCTCTTCCGGACGCGAATCACGCGGGAGCTCTGGTTGGCCGTGGCGCTGGCGCTCCTCGGCCTCACGCTGCTCGCGGGTGTGCCGAGCGGCTCAACGGCGGGCGATCTGCTCGTGCTTGCGAGCACCGGTGCGCAGGCGCTGCAGATCGTGATGGTCGAGCGCTACGCCAACCGCTTCGACCCCGTCGGTCTCACGTTCGCGGAGATCGGGATCGCCTGCGCCGGCTGCCTGGTGGTCGCGCTCGCGCTCGGCGACCTCACCGTGCCCCGGGGTGGCACCGTCTGGGCCGCGTTGATCGTGACCGGAGTGTTCGCCGGTGCGCTCGCGTACCTGATCCAGATCTGGGCGCAGCAGCGGATCAGCGCGACCCGGATCGCGATCATCTTCTCGCTCGAGACGGTCTGGGCCGGGTTCTTCGGCTACGTCCTCGACGGAGACCGGCTGGGGGTCGTCGGCCTGACCGGCTGCGCGCTGATCTTCGCGGCGATCCTCGTCGCCGAGCCGGCGGCTGCCCGCACGCTGCGCTGGCTCGTCAGCCCTCGCTCGGGGCGCGCGCGAGCGCCCTCCTGAACGCGGCTTCGGCGAGGCGTGCACGGCGAGCGGCGGCCCGGTGCTCGGCGAGGTAGGGCTCGCCGTCGCCGCCCGCCGCGGACTCCGGACGGAGTGTCTTCGTGATTGTGACGTTCGACTCTTGCCGCTACAAGGAGGTCAGAAGACCCACTGGCCGTTCTCCTGGACGACCTCGCCGTCGCATTCGATGCGGCCGCCGTTCCGTAGTTCCTTGACCATGTCCCAATGCACGGACGAGACGTTCGTGCCGCCGATCGACGGGATGCCCGCGCCGATCGCGAGGTGGATCGTCCCGTAGATCTTCTCGTCGAACAGCGTCTCCTTGACGTGGCGCTGGATCCCCGGGTTGCAGCCGATCCCGAACTCGCCCAGCCGGCGGGCGCCGTCGTCGCGGTCGAGCTTCGCGATCAGCGCCTCCTCGTTGCTCTCCGCGGACGCCTCGACGATCCGCCCGCCCTCGTAGCGGAAGCGCACGCCACCGACCTCGTCGGGCGGATCGACCGCCGGGTACTCGGAGAACGTGACGACACCTTCGGTCGAGTCCTCGACGGGGCTGTAGAAGACCTCGCCGCCGGGCATGTTGTAGTGCCCGTCGTCGACCTCGCCGTGCCGGCCCGCGACCGAAAAGCGCAGGTCCGTCTCGGCTCCGACGATCCGCACCTCCTCGGCGGCGTCGAAACGGTCGGCGATCCGCTGCATCTTCCGCCCCTCCTCGTCCCAGTCGATCAGGCAGGCACCGAAGACGAAGTCCTCGAACTGCTCGAGGGTCATCCCCGCGGCCTGGGCCAGCGCCGGCGTGGGGTAGCGGCACGCGACCCAGGGGATCTCCAGGCGCAGCCGCCGCTCGAGCAGAGGCCGGTTCGCCTCGGAGAGGGCACCCCGCCGCTCCGGGGCGAGGTTCGAGCCGTCGTAGACGTTCTCGGGCGCGCCGATGTTCATCCAGGCGTCGATCTCCTCGCCCATCCGCGCCTCGAGCCCGGGCTGGGCAGCGACGATCTCCGCCGGCGCCTCCTCGGCCCAGGTGTACGCGAAGGGCCAGTTCTCCTCGGCCCAGCTCAGGCGAATGAGTGGATAGGCGCCACGCTTGCCCAGGGCGCGCACGACCTCCTCGAGCAGCGGGCGCGCGAGCGGGCTCGTCTTGACGACCACCTGCCAGCCCGCCTGCGCGTCCAGGCAGCGGTCGACGAGCAGACGCGCGTACTCGGGCACGCGAGGATCGGCCATCGGCGCGAGCTTACCCCGGCGTGATCTGCTATAAGGAGGCTTAGATTTTCTCACTAGAGCGATTCGAGGAGGAAGGAAACAGATGGCGAAAGTGATCGGAATCGACCTCGGCACGACCAACTCCTGTATGGCCGTGCTCGAAGGCGGCGAGCCGACCGTGATCCCGAACGCCGAGGGCGGCCGCACGACGCCGTCCGTCGTCGCGTTCACCAAGGACGACCAGCGGCTTGTCGGCGCGCCGGCCAAGCGGCAGCAGGTGACGAACCCGCAGAACACGGTGTTCTCGATCAAGCGCTTCATGGGCCGCAAGTACGACGAGGTCTCCGAGGAGATGACGATCGTCCCCTACGAGGTCGTCAAGGGCCAGGGCGGCGACGTCCGCGTCAAGGCCGGCGACAAGGAGTACGCGCCGCCGGAGCTCAGCGCGATGATCCTGCAGAAGCTCAAGGCGGACGCCGAGGCCTACCTCGGCGAGCCGGTGACCGACGCGGTCATCACGGTCCCCGCCTACTTCAACAACGCCCAGCGCGAGGCGACGAAGGACGCCGGCAAGGTCGCCGGCCTCAACGTCCTGCGCATCATCAACGAGCCGACCGCGGCCTCGCTCGCGTACGGGCTCGACAAGGAGGGCGACCAGACCATCCTCGTCTTCGACCTCGGCGGCGGGACGTTCGACGTCTCGATCCTCGAGCTCGGCGAGGGCGTCTTCGAGGTGAAGGCCACGAACGGCGACAACCACCTCGGCGGCGACAACTTCGACAAGGCGATCGTCGACTGGATGGTGGCCGAGTTCAAGAAGGACCAGGGCATCGACCTGGCCGCCGACAAGATGGCGCTCCAGCGCCTGTACGAGGCGGCCGAGAAGGCCAAGATCGAGCTGTCGTCGACGATGACGACGCAGATCAACCTGCCGTTCGTCACCGCGACGCCCGAAGGCCCGAAGCACCTCGACCTCCAGCTCACGCGCGCGAAGCTGAACGAGCTGACCGCCGACCTGCTCGAGCGCACGGTCGGGCCGACCAAGCAGGCGCTGACCGATGCGGGCCTCGACGCGGCCAAGATCGACCACGTCGTCCTCGTCGGCGGCATGACCCGGATGCCGGCGGTGGTCGACAAGGTCAAGGAGGTCGTCGGCAAGGACCCGCACAAGGGCGTGAACCCGGACGAGGTCGTCGCCGTCGGGGCGGCCATCCAGGCAGGCGTCCTCAAGGGCGAGGTCAAGGACATCCTCCTGCTCGACGTCACCCCGCTGTCCCTCGGCATCGAGACCAAGGGCGGCGTCTTCACGAGGCTGATCGAGCGGAACACGACCATCCCGACCAAGAAGTCGGAGGTCTTCACGACCGCGGAGGACAACCAGCCGTCGGTCGAGGTGCACGTCGCCCAGGGCGAGTCCGAGATGGTCGTCTACAACAAGACGCTCGGGAAGTTCCAGCTCGTCGGGATCCCGCCGGCGATGCGGGGCCAGCCGCAGGTCGAGGTCACGTTCGACATCGACGCGAACGGGATCATCAACGTCTCGGCCAAGGACCTCGGCACCGGCAACCAGCAGCAGATCCGGATCGAGGGCGGCTCCGGGCTCTCCGAGGACGAGGTGCAGCGGATGGTCGGCGAGGCCGAGGCGCACCGCGACGAGGCCCACAAGCTGCGCGAGCTCGCGGATGCGAAGAACCAGGCCGAGAGCCTCGTCTACCAGACCGAGCGCTCGCTCAAGGAGCACCGCGACCGGCTCGAGGAGGCAGACGCCTCGACGATCGAGGGCCGCGTGATGGAGCTGAAGCAGGCGCTCGAGACGGACGATGTCGCGGAGATCCGCTCCAAGACGGAGGCGCTGACCGAGGCCTCGCACAAGCTCGCCGAGGCGGTCTACGCGCAGGCAACAGCGGCCCAGCACGCATACGCGTCCTCGCGACGGCCGGCAACGGCGCCGCCGGCTCAGACGACGAGGTCGTCGAGGAGGCCGACTACGAGGTCATCGACGAAGAGCAGCCGAAGGCGTCGTGAGCGAGGAGATCCGCAACGACGTCGAGGCGGAAGCCGGGACGCGTAGCGTCGAGGAGCAGCTCGCCGAGGCCGAGGCCAGGGCGGAGGAGCACCTCGACCGGCTCAAGCGGCTCGCGGCCGAGTTCGACAACTACCGCAAGCGGACCGCGCGCGACCAGGAGAGCCTGGTCGCGCGCGCCGCGGAGCGGCTCGTGAAGGACCTCCTGCCGGTGCTCGACGACCTCGAGCGTGCGCTCGAGGCCGCCGAGGCTCATGAGGAGGCGAAGCTCGAGGAAGGGGTCGCGCTCGTGCACCGCTCGCTGGCCGGCGCGCTGCGGAAGGAGGGTCTCGAGGAGATCCCGACCGAGGGCGCGTTCGACCCGCACGTCCACGAGGCGCTGCTCACCCAGCCGTCGGAGGCGGACGAGGGCACCGTGATCGAGGTGCTGCAGAAGGGCTACCGGCTCGGCGACCGCGTGCTGCGGCCGGCGCGCGTCGTCGTCGCCGCGCCGAAGGAGAGTGCGTGAACGACCTGTACGGAACCCTCGGCGTCGCGAAGAACGCGAGCGCCGACGAGATCAAGAAGGCCTACCGCAAGCTCGCGCGGGAGAGCCACCCGGACCGCAATCCGGGCGATGCCGCCGCCGAGGAGCGCTTCAAGGAGGTGCAGGGCGCCTACGACGTCCTCTCCGATCCCGAGAAGCGCAAGCAGTACGACGCCTTCGGCTCCGCCAACGGCCGCCCCGGCAGCTGGGGCGGCGCCGGCGACTTCGACCTGGGCGACCTGGGCGGCATCTTCGGCGACCTCTTCTCCGGCGGGAGCCGTTTCCGCCGCGGCCGCCGCGAGGACGTGGGCCGGCGCGGCGCCGACCTCGAGGCGCAGGTCCGGCTCTCCTTCGAGGACTCGCTGAAGGGAATCGAGACCCGGATCCCGGTCGACATCGAGGCAGCGTGCCGAGAGTGCGGCGGCTCGGGCGCGCGGCCCGGGACGGCGCCCAGCGTCTGCCCCGAGTGCAAGGGCCGCGGCGTCCGCGCCGAGAGCCAAGGGCTGTTCGCGCTCTCTCAGCCGTGCCCGCGCTGCGGCGGCCACGGCACCGTGATCGAGGATCCGTGCGCCGAGTGCCACGGTTCCGGCCGCGAGCGGCGCACGAAGCGCTACACCGTGAAGATCCCGGCCGGCGTCAAGGACGGCACGCGCATCAGGCTCAAGGGCAAGGGCGAGCCCGGCCTCGGCGCCGGCCCTCCCGGCGACCTGTTCGTGACGACCCGTGTGCAGCCCTCGCACCTGTTCGCCAGGCGGGGCGCAGCCGACCTCGAGCTCGAGGTCCCGGTCACCTACCCGGAGGCCGCGCTCGGCGCGACCGTCGAGGTGCCGACGCCGTACGGCCAGCGGCTCTCGCTCAAGATCCCGGCCGGCTCCGAGGACGGAAAGCTGCTCAAGCTCCGCGGCCACGGCGCCCCCACGCTCAAGGGCAGCGGCAAGGGCGACCTGCTCGCGCGCCTGCGCGTGTCGGTGCCGAAGAAGCTGACGAAGAAGGAGCGCGAGGCGATCGAGGCGCTGCAGAACGCTTCCCGTCAGGACCCGCGGGAGGAGCTGTTCGGGTGATGGACGACCACCCGCGCTACATGATCTCCGTGGCCGCCGACCTGGTCGGCATGCACCCCCAGACGCTTCGCGTCTACGAAGCGAAGGGGCTCGTGCGCCCCAAGCGGACGGCCGGCAACACGCGCCTCTACTCGGAGCTCGACCTCGAGCGCCTCCGGCTCGTGCAGCGGCTGACCACCGAGCTCGGGCTCAACCTCGCGGGCGTCGAGCACGTGCTCCGCCTCGAGGATCAGTTGCAGCGGATGCAGCGGCGGTTCGAGAGGCTCGAGCGCGAGCTGCGCGACCGCGTCGAAGAGGTGCACAAGCAGTACCGCCGCGAGCTCGTTGTCTACACACCACCCGCGCATCCGGTGAGGAAGACATGGACTTCAACAGGCTGACGACCAAGGCCCAGGAGGCGATCGCCGCGAGCCAGGAGCTGGCCCGGCGGAACTCCAACCCCGAGATCTACCCCGAGCATCTGCTGCTGGCGCTGCTCGCGCAGGAGCTGCCGCAGACGCTCGCCGAGCGCGCGGGCCCCGGCGCGACGGCGCTTGCGCAGAAGGCCGAAGCCGACCTCGCGCGGCGCCCGCGCGCGGAGGGCGCCCCGAACCTGCAGGTGCGCACCTCCTCGGCGTTCGACAAGGTCCTCGACCGCGCCGAGGACGAGATGCGCAAGCTCGACGACGAGTTCGTCGCGGTCGAGCACCTGCTGCTCGCGCTCGACGCGATCCCGCGCAAGCAGCTGCTCGACGCCCTCGACGAGGTGCGCGGCGGCCAGCGGGTCACGAGCAAGGATCCCGAGGGCAGCTACCAGGCGCTGGAGAAGTTCGGCCGCGACCTGACCGAGCTCGCCGAGAGCGGCAAGGTCGATCCGGTCATCGGCCGCGACGAGGAAGTGCGCCGCGTCATGCAGGTGCTCTCCCGCCGCACGAAGAACAACCCGGTCCTGATCGGCGACCCGGGGGTCGGAAAGACCGCGATCGCCGAAGGGCTCGCCCAGCGGATCGTCGCCGGCGACGTCCCCGAGAGCCTCAAGGGCAAGCGGGTCTGGGCGCTCGACATCGGCGCCCTGCTCGCCGGCTCGAAGTACCGCGGCGAGTTCGAGGAGCGGCTGAAGGCCGTCCTGAACGAGATCAAGAACGCCGAGGGCGAGATCGTGCTGTTCATCGACGAGCTGCACACCATCGTCGGCGCGGGCGCGGCCGAAGGCGCCGTCGACGCGGCCAACCTGCTCAAGCCGATGCTCGCGCGCGGCGAGCTCCGGGCGATCGGCGCGACCACCCTCGACGAGTACCGGCAACACGTGGAGAAGGACGCGGCGCTGGAGCGACGCTTCCAGCCGATCTTCGTCGGCGAGCCCTCCGTGACGGACACGATCGCGATCCTGCGCGGGCTGAAGGAGCGCTACGAGGCGCACCACGGCGTCGAGATCCGCGACTCCGCACTCGTGGCCGCTGCGGTGCTCTCCGACCGCTACATCTCCGACCGCTTCCTGCCCGACAAGGCGATCGACCTCGTGGACGAGTCCGCCTCGCGGCTGAAGATGGAGATCGAGTCCTCGCCGGTCGAGCTCGACGAGGCCGAGCGCCGGGTGCGCCAGCTCGAGATCGAGTTGGCCGCGATGGGCAAGGAGTCGAAGGAGCGCCGCCTGCCGGTCGAGCGAGAGCTCGCCGAGGCGAAGTCCGTGCGCGACGACCTGGCCGCCCGCTGGGCGCGCGAGAAGGAGGCGCTCGACCGGATCGGCGAGATCAAGCGCAGGATCGACGAGCTGCGCATGGAGGCCGAGCGCGCCGAGCGGCAGGGCGAGCTCCAGCGTGTGGCCGAGATCCGCTACGGCGAGCTGCCCGCGCTCGAGCAGGAGCTGAGCGAGCGGGAGGCCTCACCCGAGACCGTGCCGATGGTCAAGGAGGAGGTCGACGAGGACGACGTCGCCGCGGTCGTCGCCCGTTGGACGGGGATCCCGGTCGACAAGCTGCTCGAGGGCGAGACCGAGAAGCTGATCCACATGGAGGAGCGCCTGCACGAGCGCGTCGTCGGCCAGCACGAGGCCGTCGAGGCCGTGGCCAACGCCCTGCGGCGAGCGCGCTCCGGGCTGCAGGACCCGAACCGGCCGATCGGCTCGTTCGTCTTCCTCGGGCCTACGGGGGTGGGGAAGACGGAGCTGGCCCGCGCGCTGGCGGAGTTCATGTTCGACGACGAGCGGGCCATGGTCCGGCTCGACATGTCCGAGTACCAGGAGCGGCATACCGTCGCGCGCCTGATCGGCGCCCCGCCCGGCTACGTCGGCTTCGAGGAGGGCGGGCAGCTCACCGAGGCGGTCCGCCGCCGTCCGTACTCGGTCGTGCTCCTCGACGAGATCGAGAAGGCCCACGCCGAGGTCTTCGACGTGCTGCTGCAGATCCTCGACGACGGCCGGCTCACCGACGGCCACGGCCGCACGGTCGACTTCCGCAACAGCGTGATCATCATGACCTCGAACGTCCGCTCGACGGCCGCGATGCGCGACGTCTTCCGGCCCGAGTTCCTGAACCGGATCGACGAGATCATCGAGTTCCACCCGCTCTCCAAGGAGCAGCTCGCCGAGGTGATCGAGCTCCAGCTCGCGCAGCTGCGCCGGCGGCTGGACGAGCGCGGCCTGAGCGTCGAGCTGACGGACGCGGCGAAGGAGCAGCTCGTCGAGGCCGGGTGGGACCCGACCTACGGCGCCCGCCCGCTGAAGCGGGCGCTGCAACGCCTGGTCGAGAATCCGCTCGCCAAGGCGCTGCTCGAGGGCGGCTTCGGCGAGGGCGACGCGATCCGCGTCGACGCGCGTGACGGCGACCTCGTCTTCGAGAAGGTGCCGGCGGCCGAGCCCGCCGCGGCCTGATCGCTACTGGCGGAGGAGGAGGACGATTCCTCGAAAGATGGATCGCTGACGCAGCGTCGCTTTCGGGACGCCTTGCGCAGTCCGGCGCACGACCGCTCACGATTCGTCGCTATGTGGCGTCGCCGAGAGCCGACCGCTCGAGCGCGCCAGACCGTCGACGGCATCATCAGAATGTTTGCATCCGCCGACATCAACGCCAAGCCTCGATCAGCTGCTCGGCTGGCGAGCGCATCTCGGACGATTCCTCGGAAGATGGACCCGTAGACGTAACGCCGTCGCTTCCAGGCGCAGCGGGCCGAATGGGCGAAGAACGCTCACGAGTTCGAGGCGAACTACCGGGCTGAAGGCGCGCTGGCGGGAGGAGGACGAACGCCGAGAGCGTCGCCGTCGCCTACTCCGCGGGCGTTTCCCTTCCGCCGAGCCGCCGCCTAGCGCCTCCACGGTTCCTCCTAGCGCTCGCCTCTCGTTCGGACCCTTGGTGTTGGCCGACGGACGGGTACCTCGACACATGCTCCCTCCGATCGAGAACGGCGACCCAGGCGACGAGACCAGCGAGGACTGACCTCCGCGCGGCGGGCGCTGTCCGTCGAAGGACGCGTTCGCGCTCGACCGCGCGTCGCGCTAGTCTGCTCCGATGCCGTACCGGAAGGCCGCCATCCGGCCCTACAGGCCTGAAGACAGTCCCGTGCTCTTCGGCCGGGCGCACATGAGCCTCTCTGCGGGCAGCGGCTGGAACGACGAGCGAACGCTTCGCGTCCTCGAAGGCGACACCGTCTTCGTGGCCGAGATCGACGGCTCACCCGCGGGCTTCGTCGCGGTCGACGCGGGCCCGACGACGACGCGGATCGACGAGCTCTTCGTCGTTCCCGAGCACGAGGACGAGTCGGTCGAGTGGCAGCTGCTCGAGTACGCGGAGGGCTACGCGATCGCCTCGGACTCCCACCGGATCGAGGCCGTCGTCGACGGCGACGAGCCCAATGCGCTCGCCCCGTTCCGCCGCTACGGGTTCGCCCCGGCCGAGTCGGACGGGCTGCTCCAGCTGACGCTCCCGCAGCAGTAGCTCCAGTGGCAGAGACGCGCCCGGCGGCGCTCCCGCCCGAGTCGCGGCCGGTGGGCCAGCTCGTCGCCGAGACCCTGCGGCTCTACGGAGGGATCTTCTGGCGGGCGCTGCCGCTGGGCCTGGCGGTGGCCGTCGCCGACCAGCTCGTGCGTGAGGTCTCGCTGGAGACCAGGATCCTCGCCCTGCTTGCCTGTGCGCCGGTCTTCTCGCTCGCCTACGCCACTGCGACCGCGCTCGTCTCGGAGCGCGTTCCGCCCCCGGCGACGTGGCTGCGCGCCACCGTCCTCGGCACGCTCGCCTTCGTCCCGGCGGCGATCGTGCTGCCGTGGTTCGCGCTGCTCGCGTTCGGCTGGCTGGCTTTCGTCGGGCTCGTCGTCCCCGCCGTGATGGTGGAGGACGCCGGCTGGCGAGGAGCCTTGCCGCGCGCAATCCGGCTCGCCCGTGCGGACTACGTGCACGCGCTGGGCTCCCTCGCCACGCTCGCGATCCTGTTCTTCCTCACGCGGCTCATGCTTGCGCTGCTCCTGCGCGACACCGGCGACCAGACCGAGCGGATCGCCATCTTTCTGGCCGACCTCGTGATTGCGCCGATCATGTTCCTCGGCTCGGCGCTCCTCTACTTCGACCAGGCCGCCCGGTTAAAGTCGCGTGGTCGCCACCGAAAGGAGTCCTGATGCCGCTCTACGTCATGCTCTCCAACCTGACCGCCCAGGGTGTTCAGACGCTGAAGGCGAACCCCGACCGGCTGCGCGAGGTCAACCGCGACATCGAGGAGCTCGGCGCCAAGGTCCTGCATCAGTGGGCGACGCTCGGCCCCTACGACTTCGTCAACGTCGTCGAGGCACCGGATGCGGCCACGATCGCCCGCGTCTCGGTTGAGCTCGGCGCCCGTGGGAGCTCCACGTTCCAGACGCTCGAAGCCCTCACGATCGAGGACTTCCTGAGCAGCCTCACCACCTAGCGCTTCGTGAAGACGTAGTCGTTCTTCCTCGCGCCGACGTGGCACGAGTAGCAGACCGCGCCGGACGCGATCTCGGTGAAGCGTTCGCTCGGTGAGCTCCGGGCCCATTCGCGCATGACCCAGTCGTTGTTCCTGGAGCTCGCGCCGCGCACCTTGCGCATGACCGCCAGCAGGCGCACCCACTTCTTCCCTGGCTGGAGCCCCTCCTTGACGATCACGGTGCCGTACGGATAGCGGGCGCCCCGCTTCGTCTTGCTCGTGTAGACGTTCTTCACGCTGTGGTGTGGGTCGGCCGCGCGCGGCGGGATCGGCTTGCGGTTGATCTTCGTCCAGCTCCGGTAGCCGTCGGTGTACGCGGGCACGCCGGGAAACGGCTTGGCGTAGGCGAGCGCGGCGGCGGCGAGGGCGATCGCGGCCATGAGGACCGTCGCGCGCATGGCTCAAGAGTACGCGGACGCCACCTCAGCGGCCAGCCGCGCGTTGTCGACGATCAGCCTGCGGTTCGCCTCGAGCGTCCGGCCGCCGCTCTCACGGTGCAGGAACGAGAGCACGAAGGGGGTCACCTCGCCGCCTTGGATCCCTGCGTGCTCGGCCTCCGCCAGCGCCTGCTCGATCAACGGCTCGAGGCCGTCGAGGCTCTCTGCGGGCGGGTTGGCCAGCAAGAGACCGCCCCGGCCGAGCTCCCAGTGCGCCCCGGCGACCCGCGCCGCTTCGTCCGGCGACTCCACGCGCGCAGAGACGGGCGGGCCTCCACCGGTGGAGTAGAACAGCGGCAGCGCGTCCGTGCGATAGCCGAGAGTCGGAACGCCGAGCGCCTCGAGCACCTCGACCGTCGCCGTCACGTCGAGCAACGACTTCACGCCCGAGGAGACGACGAGCGTGCGCGTCCGCGCCAGTTCCGGGAGGTCGGCCGAGACGTCGAGCGCCCCGCGGTGGACGCCCCCGATTCCACCGGTGCCCATGAACCGGATCCCCACCGACCTGCACACGGCGAGCGTCCCGCCGACAGTCGTCGCGCCGACGGCCCCCTGCGCGACGCAGGCGGCGAGGTCGCGAGGCCCGAGCTTCCGCGCGTCATCGGTGAAGCGGCCGAGCTCGTCCTCCGTCAGCCCGACGCGGATGCGCCCGTCCAGGACGCCGATCGTGGCCGGGACGGCGCCGCCCTCCCGAACGCTGCGCTCGCTCTCGAGCCCGACCTCGATTCCTTCGCCGGGCGGGAAGCCGTGCGCGACGAGGGTCGTCTCGAGCGCCACGATCGAACCGCCGGCCTCGAGCGCCTCCCGCACCTCTGCGGCGACGTCGATCACGGCATCGCCCCGAGCTGCGCGACGCAGCGTGCCGCCGTCTGGAGCGCGAGCTCGGCGCCGCCGACGATGTAGCCCGCGGCGAGGGCGTCGCCGGCACCGGTCGAGTCGACGACCTGAGTCGCAACCGCGGGGAATGCCTCCCCGTCGACGACGATCCCCTCCGCGCCGCGCTTGCGCACGAGCGTCCGCGCGGGCACCTCGCCACCCATCGCCGCGACCTCCTCCTCGTTCGCGAAGACGATATCCGCGTCGAGCAGCCGGAGCCGAGTCGCAAGGAGCTCCGGGCCGTAGGCGCTCAACAGGCCGGCGGGGGCGAGGTCGACGCTGACCTTTCCGCCCAGTGCGCGCACGGCGCCGGCGGCCTTGGCCCCTGCCTCGTCGATGGGCGAGCGGAGCAGTGAGTAGCCCGAGAGGTGCAGCCAGGAGCAATCGCGGAACCAGCGCATCTCGAGCTCCCACGCGCCGAGCAGAGGTGAGACTCCGGGGTCGGAGGCCATCGTGCGGCCGCCGTCGGGCCCGACGAGCGAGACGACGACGCCGTTCCTGCCCTCGACGACGGGGCCGGCGAGGTCGACGCCGCGGCCGCGCAGCTCGTCCTCGAGCAGCCGCCCGGCGGCGTCGTCTGCGCGTTTCCCGACGAAGCGGGCCTCCGCGCCAAGCTCGGCGATCCAGGCGGCGACGTTCGCGGCCTGGCCGCCCGGCCCGATGCGAGTCTCGGCGTTCGTGTCGTCACCGTCGGCGATCGGCGCGTCCAGCCGGACGATCACGTCGAGGAGCAGGTCTCCGAGGGTGCAGACGGGCACGAGGGTCCACAATGCCTCCCATGGACCGAGAAGGCCAGAGCGATCGTCTGCGCTCGCTGCTCATCGGCGGCGTGCTCGGGGCCTCCGCCGCGATCGCCACCGCGCGGAGGCGGCGCCGCCGCGCCCGCCGCGCCGAGCCGCCCGGGCTGAGGGCGTTCGAGGGCGCACCCTGCTATCGCGAGGCCGTGGAGCGCGACTCGCGTTCGTAGCGGCGACGGGCCTCGCGCACGGTCTCGAGGTCGATGCCCGACAGGAGGCTCTCGGCCACGTCGAGGTAGCGGCCGGCCGAGCCCGTTTCTGCTCGCACGATCGTCCACGAGCCGAAGCGGCGGCTTTCGAGCCCTGAAGGCGCCGCACCGTCCTCGATCACCCACACGCCGCGACCCGGAGGCGTGACGGCAAGCTCCTCGAGCGCGAGCTTCGCGTCGGCGCGCGGAACGACCCGGCGCGGAAACGACCGATTCCGCTCCCACGCGGCCAGGAAGACGGGGTGATAGCCGTGGAGGATGTCGCCCGGGCGGGCGGTGTCGGCGAGCCAGGCGGCCGCATCGTCCCTGGCCACCCGCGACGCGGTGGGCTCGCCCTCGAAGAGCGCGGGCGTACGGTGCCACGCCCAGGCGAGCTCGCAGACGACGAGGCCGGCGACGAGCGGGACGGCGAACACCGCTCGACGCGGGAGCCCGCCCGCCACGAGGGCGGCGACGAACGGCAGCAGGAAGACCAGGTGGCGCGACTCCGGCGACGCGTCCGTCACCTGCGCCAGGACGAGTGCCAGCACGGCGGCCCCGAGAGTGCAGGCCACGAGCGGCCGAAAGCGCACGCGCGTGAAACCGACGAGTGCGAGGACCACGGCCACCGCGAGCACGGGCAGGTATCCGGAGGTCAGGTCGCCGGCGGCCTCGCGCACATAGTGGCCTCCGGACTTCGGACCGTCCCCCTCGCCGTAGCGGCCGGCGAGCACGACATACGCGTACCAGAGCGGCGCTGCTGCGCAGATCACGACTGCCGCCCAGGGCAACGCCGCCCGGGTGCGGGCCACGAGCAGGTATGCGAGCTGCGCAGCGAGCAGGAGGACGCCGTACGGATGGGCTGCGAGCGCGGCGAGCGTGGCAACCGACCACCAGCCCCAGCGGCGGGCCACGAGCGCGAGGAACGACGCGGTGGCCGTGAGCAGGAACAGGGCGTACATGCGGCCGAAGACGGCGTGGAAGAGGAAGACCCAGGTCGTACTGGCCAGCACGGTCGCCGCCAGCGCTCGCGTTGGACCGACGAGGCGCGCCGAGAGCGCGGCGATCAGCGGAATCGACGCCAGGGCACAGACGAGCGAGACCAGCCGCAGCGCGTCGAGGCCACCCCCGAGATGGACGACGATCCAGGCGACGACGTAGTGGAACGGCGCCCCGCCCCGCTCGGTGAGCACGGTGTCGAGCATCCCGCCGAACGAGTCGCGCCCGACGAAGAGCGCGAGCGTCTCGTCCTCGTGCGGCGGGTACGCGGAGAGGCGCGAGACGCCGAAGGCGCCGACGACGGCGACGCACAGTCCGGTGCCGAATGCCAGGAGCTTGCGATCCTTGTTCATTGCTAGCTTTCGCCGGTGCCGATCTACGAGTATCGCTGCCCGAACGGGCATGTCTTCGAGCTGTTCCAGCGCATGGGCGATCCTCCGCCCGAAGCGTGCCCGACCTGCGACGCGAAGCCTCTGGAGAGGGTTCTCTATCCGGTGGCCGTCCACTTCAAGGGCTCGGGCTTCTATTCGACCGACTACGGACGCTCGCGCAAGTCGGCGAAGGACACCGACGGCGGCGCCTCGAGCGACGACTCCAAGCCGGCCGAGTCGAAGCCGGAGCCGAAGAAGCCGGAGACCTCGAAGTCGTCCGACTGAGCTCGGGCTACCAGCGGCGTGTGCGTGACGCCGTGAGCTGGAACAGCAGGAGGAGCGCGATAGCGCCGCCGACTGCCAGCAGGAACGGGCCCAGGTCCCAGCCGAACTCGATGTCCTGATCGAAGATCAGCCCGCCGACGAACCCGCCGATCAGTGCTCCGACGAGGCCGACCGCAAGCGTCCCCAGACACCCCATCGCCTGCTTGCCCGGGATGACCATGCGCGCGACCGCTCCGGCGATCAGGCCGAACAGGATCCAGGAGAAAAAACCCATTTAGCCCCGCTTCCCGATCACGCAGCCGGGGCCGAAGGGGCCCGAGCCCGGCAGCGGCGGCTGTGCCGCGGCGCGTCCAGAGAACATCGCGATCACGTTCCGATTCTCCTCGCTGCCGATGATGAACGACTCGCCGCCGACAAACGAGGCCGTACCGCCGAGTCGGCAGTGCAGCGTGCGGTCTTCGGGCGCTCGGACCTTCAGCCAGGCGAGCTGGAGGAACTGGCCGGAGGTGAGGTCGGTGGCGAGCGGCTTCAGCAGGTCGTCGCCCACGAACGGGAGCTTGAGCAGCGTTCCGGGGCTCGTCAGCTTGTCGCCGATCGCCTGCACGACCGCCTGCTGGCGCTCGCCCCGCGTGAGGTCGTTCTCGGCGGGATTCAGCCGGTTCTCGCGGATGCGCGAGTAGATCAGGGCGCGCCGCCCGTTCATCGTCTGCTCCCCCTTCGCGAACCGCCAGCCCTGCCAGCGTTGACACTGGGAGTCGGTCGGGAAGGGGCAGTCGAAGCGGTTGGAGACGATCGGCGCCGGAACGTTGACCGTGACGCCGCCGAGCTCGTCGATCAGGTCGCGGAACGAGTTGAAGTCGACCAACGCGACGTGGTTGATCTCGATGCCGGTCACCGCCGTGATCGTCCGCATCGCGAGCGCGGGGCCTCCGATCGCGAAGGCGGCGTTGATCTTCGCGGTTCCCTCCCCGGGAATGTCCACGCGCAGGTCGCGGGGGATGGACAGGTACGTGATCCGGTGCTTCTTCGGGTCGGTGCGCACGAGCATGATCGAGTCGGAGCGGTTCGCATCCGCCCGGTCGGCCCTGTCGGCGTGGTCGGTGCCCATCAGGAGCGTCACCGTCGGCCGCGACATCAGCAGCCCCTCGTGGGGGACGAGGGCAGCGCGGGCGCGCGGGCTGAGGCGCTGGTTCGCTTCCTCGACGCCCCGGTCGAACGCGAGCCAGCTGGCGACCGCCCACACGACGAACAACAGGATTCCGATCAGGATCGTGCTGAGGATTGCCCGCTTGCGCGTGATACGGATCTGGCGCCGCCGTTTCGGTGCGTCCGGCCTCGACCGGTCTCGCCGCGCGCCGCCGGCAAGGTCACGACCGCCGGCCCGGGGGCGCTCGAGGGTCGGGACCCCGCCGCGGACGCGCCCGCCGCGATAGCGGCGATAGGGCTTTTCTCCGTCCGCCATTCGGCGCGGTATGGTAGCCAGCCGACGTGCCGGAGCCGCTCGTGATCGGGGTCGACGTGGGCGGCACGAAGGCGCTCGCGGGAGTGGTGAGCCGAGAAGGCACCGTGGGTCGCCGCCGGGAGCTGGACACGCCCACGTCCTCCGAGGCCGACCTGCTCGAGGCTCTGGAGGAGCTGGTCGAGTCGGTGTTGGACGACGACGTGCACGCGCTCGGCTTCGGGCTCCCGTCGACGATCGACCAGCGCACGGGCGAGGCGGTCGAGTCGGTGAACATCCCGCTCTCCGGCGTGCCCTTTCGCGAGCGCTTCGCCGAGCGGTTCTCGCTCCCGGTCGGGATCGACAACGACGCCAACGCTGCCGCGATCGCCGAGTGGCACGTCGGCGCCGGCCGCGGCACGCAGCACATGGTCATGCTCACGCTCGGCACCGGCGTGGGCGGCGGCCTGATCCTCGACGGCCGGCCATATCGCGGAGCAGTCGGCGCGGCCGCCGAGCTCGGCCACGTCGTCGTCGAGTTCGACGGCCGACCCTGCCCGGGGAACTGCACCGGCCGCGGTCACATCGAGGCGTACGCGACGGGAGGGGCCGCGAGTCGGGACGCGGCGGCGGCCTTCGGCCAGGGCGCGGACTCGCACGCCCTGATCGAGCGAGCTGCCGGCGGCGACCCTGCTGCGCTGGAGCTGCTCGACGGGATCGCGAGGCGCCTCGGCGCGACGATGGGCTCTCTCGTCAACATCTTCAACCCCGAGGCGATCGTGGTCGGAGGCGGGTGGGGCGAAGCCGCCGACGAGTACCTGCTCGAGCCCGCCCGCGAGGTGATGCGGCGGGAGGCGCGCTCTCCGGGTCGAGAGCTCGTGCGCGTGGTGCCGGCCGAGCTCGGGACCGACGCCGGCCTCGTCGGTGCGGGGTTCGTGGCCTTCGAGGCGCTCGACGCCGCCTGAGCGGTGCCGCTCGCCGTCTGCGCCACTCCGATCGGCAACCTCGACGACGTCACGCTCCGGGTTCTGGCCGAGTTGCGGGACGCCGACGTCGTACTGTGCGAGGACACGAGGCGGACGCGCATCCTCCTCGACCGCCACGGCATCAAGGCGCGGCGGTTGTTGAGCTACCACCGCCACAACGAGGCCCGGCGCTCCGCGGAGCTTCTGCCGCGCCTCCGCGAGGGCGAGCGGATCGCGCTCGCCAGTGACGCCGGCCTACCCGGGATCAACGACCCCGGAGCGAGGCTCGTAGCCGCCGCGCTCGACGCAGGGCTGCCGGTGACCGTGCTGCCAGGCCCGAGCGCGGTCGAGACCGCGCTCGTGGCCAGCGGCCTCGTGGGCGAGCAGTACCGGTTCCTGGGCTACTTCCCGCGTGGCCGCGAGGCGCTGAGAGCGCTCTGGGAGGAGCTGGGCGGCTGGGCGCACGCGGCCATCGGCTTCGAGTCGCCCCAGCGGCTTCCGGCCACGCTGGCGAGTCTCGCGGCGGTCGACCCCGGGCGCCGGGTCGCCGTGTGTCGTGAGCTGACCAAGCGCTTCGAGGAGGTCGCGCGCGGGACCGCGTCGGAGCTCGCCGACCGGTTCCGCGAGGCTCCGAAGGGCGAGATCACCGTGGTGATCGGGGGCGGCGCAGCGTCCGGCGACGAGGCGGCCGCGCTGGCGGCGATGGCCGAGCTCCTCGCCGCCGGAACGCCGCGCCGGGCAGCGGCCGACGTGGTGTCGCGTCTGACCGGTGTGCCTCGGAACCGGCTCTACGGCGGCTCTCTGTAAACCAATTTGACAACAGCCGGCTCGCTCGCTAAGTGTGCCCGGGCATGTTGGCTTGCTTGACAACCAAGGCTGCCTGCGCGGCCGCAGCCCTGGCGTACGCACTCACCTGCTGTCCCTCCGCGATCGCTTGGAGCTGGCCCGCTTCCGGCGCCGTGCTGCGGCCCTTCACGGTCGTGCCCGACGAGTACGCGGCGGGCCAACACCGCGGCGTCGATCTCGCCGGCTCCCTGGGCGAGCCCGTGCTCTCACCCGCCGCAGGAGTGGCTCGGTTCGCGGGCACGCTGCCACTGCACGGCCGCTCGGTCACGATCGAGACCGCAGACGGATTCACGCTCACGCTGCTCCATCTCGGCTCGGTCGACGTGGCGCGTGGCGCGATCGTCGGCGAGGGCGACCGGCTCGGGACGCTGGGGTCGAGCGGAGAGGCCGAGCACGACGTGCCCTACGTCCACCTCGGCATCCGCCGGACCGCCGCGCCCGACGGCTACGTCGACCCGCTGGAGCTCCTGCCCGCGCGCCCCGTGTCCGCGCCCGTTCCGGCGCCCGCTCCCACTCCCCCGGCGGACGCCGGCCGGGCCGCGGCACCGCCGCCGGTGGCGCCCACGCCGGTGCAGGTCGCGACGCCTCCCGCCGGCCGCGGCCGGCGAGGCCGCCGTGCCTTCGTCTCTGGCACCGGCCCCTGCGCGGGACCGCATCCGGCACGGTTCGCGCGAGACACACGCCCGGCAGCCGCTGTCGGCGGCGAGGGGCGTGGCGGAGCGTCGGCCGGGAGACGCGCGGCGCGATGCGATGGTGGTGCCGCGGAGCCGGAGTGCCCCGTCCCGGCCTCGGCTGCGGCCGACGCAGCCCCAGGCGCGCACGCGGTCGACGGCTCCGCGGACTCGAGCAGTCCCGCCTGCTCCGGAGCGGCTCCGGCGCGAGCCGGATTGGGAGCCTTCCGCTGTTCCGCGCGCTGCTTCCGCACGCGGCTCGAAGCGGGCGGACAACGGCGCCGAACCAGGGTTGGCCGGCGCGCTCACGGTCGCTGTCGTGACGCTTGCGAGTCGCCCTGCTCGCGCTGGCAGTCGCGGCCTGGTCGCGCCGCCGGTTCGCGGCTCCAGAGGTGCCGGCCGCCGCTCGTATGATGGACGGCGATGCCGCGTCGGAAGATCCTCGTAGCCGTGGCCTGGCCCTATGCGGCAGGCCCCCGTCACATCGGTCATGTGGCCGGGTTCGGCGTCCCGTCGGACATCTTCGCCCGCTATCACCGCCTCAAGGGCGACGACGTGTTGATGGTCAGCGGCACGGACGAGCACGGCACGCCGGTGATGGTCGCCGCCGACAAGGAAGGGCGCTCACCGCGCGAGACCGCTGATCACTTCAGCCGGATGATCCGGGAAGACCTGCGCGACCTCGGAATGTCGTACGACCTGTTCACGCGCACGACGACGCCCAACCACTATCGCGTCACGCAGGACCTGTTCCGGACCCTGCACGAGAAGGGCTACATCGTCGAGGCGACGATGATGGGTGCCTTCTCGCCGGACGGGCGGACGCTGCCGGACCGCTACATCGAGGGCACCTGCCCCCACTGCGGCTATGACGGCGCGCGGGGCGACCAGTGCGACAACTGTGGCAACCAGCTCGACCCCACCGACCTGATCAATCCGCGTTCGCGCATCGACGGCTCGACGCCCGAGTTCCGGGAGACGAAGCACCTCTTCCTCGACCTGCCGGCGTTCGCCGAACGCCTGGCCGAGTGGATCGAGGGCCAGCGGCACTGGCGCACGAACGTGCGCAACTTCTCGCTCAGCTTCGTCGGCGACCTGAAACCGCGACCGGTGACGAGGGACCTCGACTGGGGCGTGCCGATTCCGGTGCCCGGCTACGCCGAGGGCACGAACAAGCGGATCTACGTCTGGTTCGACGCGGTGATCGGCTACCTCTCTGCGGCGATCGAGTGGGCGACCGTCGTCGGCCGGCCAGATGCCTGGCGGGAGTGGTGGCAGAACCCGGAGGCGCGCCACTTCTACTTCATGGGCAAGGACAACATCGTCTTTCACACCGTCATCTGGCCGAGCATCCTGTTCGGCTACGAGGAGGGCGGTGAGTACGGCGCCGGTCGCGGGCCGCTGCAGCTGCCGTACAACGTCGTCGCCAGCGAGTTCCTGACGATGGAGAGCCGCAAGGCCTCGGCGAGCCGCGGCGTCGGGATCCTTATCCGCGACTTCCTGAGCCGCTACGACCCGGATGCGCTGCGCTACTTCCTGACGGCGGCAGGTCCCGAGCAGCAGGACACCGACTTCACCTGGGCCGAGTTCGCGCGGCGTAACAACGACGAGCTCGTCGCCACGTGGGGGAACCTCGTCAACCGGACGCTGACGAGCGCTTACCGCAACTTCGGGTCCGTGCCCGAGCCCGGCGAGCTGACCGACGAGGATCGCGCGCTGATCGACGGCGTCGAGGGCGGTTTCGCGACCGTCGGTGACCACGTCGAGGCGGCCCGCTTCAAGGCGGCGCTCAGCGAGGCGATGCAGCTGGCACGGCGCGTCAACGTCTACGTCAACGACCAGGCGCCGTGGGCCCTGCTCGAGAGCGACCGCGATCGTGCGGCGACCGTGCTCTACGTCTGCCTGCGCTGCGTGGACAGCCTGAAGACGCTCTTCACGCCTTTCATGCCGTTCAGCTCCCAGACACTGCACGAGCTGCTCGGCCACGAGGGTGCGATTGCAGGGCCGCTGGAGTTCCGCGAGGTCGAGGACGACGGCGACACGCACACCGTGCTTACCGGCGACTACGCGAGCTGGGCCGGCTCGTGGGCACCCAGCGAGTTGACGCCGGGTCAGGCGTTGCGCGAGCCGAAGCCGCTCTTCCGCAAGCTCGACCCGGCGAAGGTCGAAGCCGAGGAGCTCGAGCGCATGGGCTGGCGCGACCCCGAAGCGGCGTGATCGACACGCATGCGCATCTCGACGGGGGCGAGGAGGACCCCGCCGAGACGCTTCGGCGCGCGCGTGCGGCGGGCGTGACGCGCGTGATCGCCGTCGGCTCGGGGATCGAGTCGTGTCGCGCCGCCCTCGCGATCGCCGAGAGGGAGAAAGGAGTCTTCGCCGCGCTGGGCATCCACCCACATCAGGCCGGCGGCGAAGAGGCCGGCCGCCTGGACGAGCTGCGCGAGCTGCTCGCCAGCCCTCGGGCCGTCGCGGTCGGCGAGACCGGTCTCGACCACTACCGCGACTATGCGCCGCACGACAGGCAGCGCGAGCTGTTCGCCGGCCAGCTCGCGCTCGCCGACGAGCTCGCCCTGCCGGTGGTGATCCACTCGCGCGCGGCCGACCGGGACACGATCGGAGCCCTGGAGGGCTTTGCCGGCACGGTCGTGCTGCACTGCTTCTCGTCGCCGGGGCTGCTCGACCCCGCGCTCGAGCACGGGTGGTACGTCTCGTTCGCCGGGAACGTCACCTACCCGAACGCCTACGAGCTCCGGGCTACCGCTCGCGCCGTCCCGGCCGACCGACTGCTCGTCGAGACCGACAGTCCCTACCTCTCGCCACAGCCGCGCCGCGGCCGCCCGAACGAGCCGGCCAACGTCGTCCACACCGTCGCCGTCCTCGCGGAGGCCCGCGGTGAGGACGCCGATGCGCTCGTCGCGCGGATCGACGCCAACGCGGACGCTGCCTTCGCGCTCCGGTGAGCCGCTTCCCCGTCAGCCCGAACCGTGAGCTCGGACAGCACTTCCTCGTCGACGACAACATCCTCGGCGTGATCGGGCGGCTCTCCGGGCTGGCGACGGAAGACGTGGTGCTCGAGATCGGGCCCGGGCTCGGCGTGCTCACCGAGTACCTCGCCGAGCGCGTCGGTCGCGTGCGCGCCGTCGAGCTGGACCGCGGGCTCGAGCCGGCCCTGCGCGAGCGACTCGGCGACCGGGACAACGTCGAGCTCGAGTTCGGCGACGCGCTGCGGCTCGATCTCGCCGCCGGCGACCCGCCCCCGACCAAGCTGGTGGCGAATCTGCCCTACAACGTCGCCACCCCGATCGTCGTCGAGAGTCTCGACGGCCTGCCGACGGTCGCGCTGTGGTGCGTGATGGTGCAGCGCGAGGTGGCGGCCCGCTTCTTCGCTTCGACCGGAACGAAGGCCTACGGGGCGGTCTCGGTCCTGATCCAGCTCGCCACCGAGCGCACGGGCTTCCACCCCGTCTCGAGAAACGTCTTCCGCCCCCGCCCCAACGTCGACTCTGCGCTGGTCGCCTTCCGCCGGACCGAGCTTCCGACCGACTACGCGCGTGTGAAGCGCGTCGTGGAGGGAGCGTTCGCCCACCGGCGCAAGACGCTGCCGAACTCGCTCGAGCTCGCCGGTCTGACGTCCCGCACCGAAGCCGCCTCGGCGCTCTCGGGGCTCGGGCTCCCTCCGGAGACGCGCGCTGAGGCGCTCACGCCGGAGCACTTCGTCGGCCTCACCCGCGCGCTCGCGTGAGGCGAATCCCGGCCCCGGCGAAGCTCAATCTCGCCCTCGTCGCCGGGCCACGGCGCGACGACGGCAAGCACGAGGTCGCCACCGTGCTCCAACGGCTCGACCTCTGCGACCGGATCGCGCTCGACCGCGGCGAGACGCTCACCGTCACGGGCTTCCCGGACGACACCATCGTCCGCACCGCGCTCGACCGACTCGCTGCCGTTGCCGGGGTGGTGCCGCGCTGGCGAGTCCGGATCGACAAGCGGGTGCCGGTCGCGGCAGGTCTCGGCGGCGGCAGCTCCGACGCCGCCTCGGCGCTCCAGCTCGCCAATCGCACGCTTGCAGAGCCGCTTCCGGCGGAGGAGTTGCACGCGCTCGCGACCGAGGTCGGCGCGGATGTCCCGTTCTTCCTGGAGCCGGGGCCTGCCCTGGGTACCGGCAGCGGAGCCACGCTCGAGCGACTCGAGCTGCCGCAGGACTTCTGGGTCGTGCTGCTGCTCCCGTGGAACACCTCGAAGGGCTCTACGGCCGACGTCTACGCGGCCTTCGACGAGCGGGGCGGGGCGGAGGGCTTCGCCGAGCGGCGGGCCGAGCTCGAGCGGACGCTGCGAGCGGTCAAGCGCCCGCGCGATCTGGCGGCTCTGCCGCCGAACGACCTCGCCTCGTCGCCGCTCGCGGCGGATCTCTCGGAGCGCGGAGCCTTTCGGGCCGACGTCACCGGTGCCGGGCCTGTCGTGTACGGCCTCTTCATGCAGCGCGCGCGGGCGGATCGTGCGGCCAACGACCTCGGTCGTTTCGGGCGCACCTGGGTGACTGTGCCTGCTTGGTACGGTTAATTCGTGGCCTACCAGACCCCCGTACTGGAGCACCGTTCGAGCAGGTCGTCCCGCTGGCTGCAGGCGTACCGGACGCGCATCGCTCTCTGGATCGCGATCGCCGAGGGCGCCCTGGTCGTGTTCGGCGTCATCGAGAAGCTGCCGGCGCTCCTGGTCGCCGCAGTGGTCGTCGGGGCGTACCTCTGGCTCGGCCAGCGTCTGAAGCCGGGGGTCGCCCGCTCCGTGCTCTGGATCGCCGCCGTCTCGCAGGCGATGGTCGCTCTCGTGCCGGTTCTCGTGCTTCTCGTGGGCACGCTCGCGATCATCGCGGTCGGCGCCCTGGCGGCGGTCGTGCTCGTACTGCTGCTCACCGGGCGGCGATAGACTGCCGCTCCGATCTGTGGGGCGTAGCCAAGTGGTAAGGCAGCGGGTTTTGGTCCCGCGATCCCAGGTTCGAATCCTGGCGCCCCAGCACCTTTGACCCCATGAGCAACCCGAATCTGGCAGCCCTCGTCATGGCCGGCGGCCTCGGCACGCGGATGCGTTCCGAGACGCCGAAGCACTTGCACCCCCTGCTCGGCCGGCGCATGCTCGACTGGGTGCTCGCAGCGGTCGCCGCCATCGGGCCCGACCGCACCGTCGTGGTCGTCTCGCCGCAGACGCGCGAGGCGATCGCCGAGACGCTGCCGGAGGGCGTCGAGCTGGCGGTGCAGGAGAAACCGCGCGGGACCGGGGACGCGGTCGCGGCCGCGCGCGAGGCTCTGGCCGCGTTCGACGGGGACGTGCTCGTGGTGTCGGGGGACACGCCTCTGATCACGCCCGAGGTCCTCGGCGACCTGCTCGCGGCCCACCGCGCCGGCGGCGCCGCCGCGACCGCGCTCTCGATCGAACCAGGGCGGGAGCTCCCGTACGGAAGGCTCGTCAGGGACGACGCGGGCAACCTGCGCGAGATCGTCGAGGCGGGCGACGCCGATCCGGAGCAGCTCGCGATCCGTGAGCTCAACGCCTCCATCTACGCGTTCTCGGCGAGCGACCTGTGGAACGCGATCGAGCGGCTCGACGCGCGCAACGCGCAGGGGGAGCTGTACCTGACGGACACGATCCGCCACCTCGCGGACGCGGGCCGACCGGTCGGAGCGCACCTGACAGCCGAGGCCGAGGTGGCAGAGGGCGTGAACACGCGCGAGGAGTTGGCGCAAGCAGCCGCGCTCCTGCGCGACCGCGTCAACACGACGCACATGCTCGCCGGGGTGACCATCGTCGACCCGCAGAGCACGTGGATCGATCCCGACGTCGAGCTCGAGCCCGACTCGACCGTGCACCAGTTCACCGTCCTGCGCGGCCGGACGCGGGTGGCGGCCGGCGCCGAGGTCGGCCCGCACGCCGTCGTCGTGGACTCCGAGATCGGCCCGGCTGCGACCGTTGGGCCCTTCTGTTACCTTCGCCCCGGCACAGTCCTCGAGGCGGGGGCGAAGGCGGGCACGTTCGTGGAGATCAAGAACTCGCACGTCGGCGAGGGCGCCAAGGTGCCCCATCTTTCGTACATCGGCGACGCCGACATCGGCGCGGGCTCGAACGTGGCCGCGGGCAACATCACGGCGAACTTCCCGCACAAGCCGGGTCTGCCCAAGGGACGCACGACGATCGGCCGCAACGTCAGGACCGGAATCCACAATGGGTTCATTGCTCCGGTCACGATTGGCGACGATGCTTGGGTGGCGGCGGGATCCGTCATCACGAAGGACGTCCCCCCGGCGGCCCTCGCCGTCGCCCGTTCACGCCAGGTCAACAAGGAAGGATTCGTCAGCCGCGATGGAGACGACTGAGCTCGAACCGCTGCCGGGGCTCGAAGTAACGCCCACGGTCTCGAAGCCTCAGCCCGGCCACTTCATCGAGCGAGGGCCGCAAAAGCGGCTGATGGTGTTCTCGGGCCGCTCCCACCCGGGCTTGGCGAACCGAATCGCCGACCAGCTCGGGGTCGAGCTCGGCGAGATCGAGCTGGAGACGTTCGCCAACGGCGAGACGTACTGCCGCTTCGGCGAGTCCATCCGCGGCGCCGACGTGTTCCTCGTGCAGACGGGCTCCCGCCCCGTGGACGAGCACCTGATGGAGCTGTTCCTGATGATTCAGGCGGCGAAGCTCGCATCCGCCAAGCGGATCACGGCCGTGATGCCGCTGTTCCCGTACGCGCGCCAGGATCGTAAGGCCAAGCCGCGCGAGCCGATCTCGGCCCGCTTCATCGCTGACGCGCTCCAGCTCGCGGGCGCCGACCGGGTGCTCACGATGGACCTGCACGCCGGCCAGATCCAGGGCTTCTTCACGATTCCGGTCGATCACATGACGGCGCTGCCTTTGTTCTCCCGCCACTTCCGCGACCTGGGGCTCACGGGCTCCGACGTGGTGTCGGTGTCGCCCGACGCGGGCCGCGCCAAGATGGCCGTTCGCTTCGCGGAGATGATCGACGCAGAGTTCGCGATCATGCACAAGACCCGGCCCTCGAGGGACGTGGCCGAGGTGGCCGAGATCACCGGCCGCGTGCGCGGCAAGACCGCCGTCCTCGGGGACGACGTGATCATGACCGGCGGGACGCTGCTCGCGAACGTCGAGGCGCTGAAGGACCACGGCGTCACGGACGTGTGGGTCTTCGCGACGCACGGGCTCTTCTGCGGCGGCGCGCTCGAGCGGTTCGCGGGCGCCGACATCAAGGGGATCGTCGTCACGGACACGGTTCCGATCGACCCGCTCAAGCGCCCGGAGAGCCTCACGGTGCTGCCGGTGTCCGGACTGCTTGCGGAGACGATCATGAACGTCTTCTCCGACGACTCCGTCTCCGCCATCTTCGGCGGAGAGAACCAGCTGTTCTAGTTCGGGTGGCCGATCACCGAAGCCTTGAACAGTTGCCGCGAAGCGATCAGACTCGTGGCAACGCCCAGCTGCTTCACGACTCATAACCTGCGGACAGCCGTAGGAAGGCTGAGGAAAGGAGTCTTATGCGCAGGCTGGTAGTGCTCCTAGCGGTGACGGGCATCGGCGCCCTCACACTCGGTGCGGTGGCGACCGCCGGCCCACCCAGTCACTCGACGGAGACGTTCGACGACGTGTTCACGATTCCCGCCGCGCCGGCGGGTCCGTGCGCGTTCGCGATCCAGGGCCACGCCACGGGGACGGTCAAGACGACTGAGTTCTTCGACCGCGCGGGGAACCTGATTCGCGTTATCTCCGCGTTCCCCAGGGCGCGGGTCACGTTCAGCGCCAACGGCAAGTCGATCTCCACCGTGACTCCGAGCGTCGAGCACATCAAGTTCAACGCAGACGGCTCGGCGACGATCACGATTACAGGCCTCTCCGGACACCTGGTTACGGGCGGTGGGCCGCCGCTGGCCGTCGACGTGGGCAGGATCGTCTTCTTCTTCAGCAGCCCTGCTGACACGGATCCCGACGTGATCTTTCAGGCCGGGAAGTTCAACGACGGTCCGTTCCCGCAACTCTGCGACGTGCTCGCGCCATAAAGGGCACGGTCAGGGCGGGCGGCTGCCTCGGTGCAGCCGCCCGCCGCGTAGAGACGGCCTGATCCCGCTGCCCGTCCGCTTTGTAGTCGTCACGGCGATCCCATAGGGTGGGCAGATGGCCCGGGAAGCCGTTACGGCAGGCGACCGGTCACCACAGACGGACCCGCGCCACGAGGCGAAGACCACCGGTGACAACCGAGCGGTCGGCATGCCGGCTCGCGGGCCTTTCGGCTCCGTGTGGGCAGGCGAGCTCCGGCGCGCTGTGGCAGCGCGCACAGCGCCGAGCAATCGCGCTGTCGCCCGCGCGGTGCTGGCGAGAGAAGCGGAGCAAGTCGACCTGAGGAAGGTCGCCCTGAAGGCCGAGTCGCAGGCGGGCGCCGGGTGGAACGGCGCAGCACACCGACTCGCCTGGGGGCTCATCCACCGCTACTGCTCCGACAAGGCAAGCTCGCTGAGCGGCAGCCGGTACGTGCCCGACGGTACCGGCGTCCGTCTCGAAGGCACCACGATCGTGATCGGTGACGGCGCGATCAGTCGTGCCGCGCACGGCGACCTCGACGCGCTCGGCGCAGAGATGCTCGCAGCACTTACGACGCGCGTGCCGGCAACTCGCGCGCCGGAGGCGGAGCTCGGCGCCTACTTGCGGGCGGAGATCATCAAGTGGCTGGAGAAGTTCGCCGCCGCGCCGTCCGTGGAAGGCGCAAAAACGGGGTTCGACGAGTTGCTCGGGAGCGGCGGACCGGAAAGCACCCGCAAGAGCTTCAACAACTACACCACGTGCAACGACACGACGATCCAGATCTTCGCGAAGGCCGCGGCCTTGGTGAACAAGAAGGTGGGGTACAAGCTCCCCAAGAAGGCGGAGTTCAAGTACATCGGCGTCGTTCGGCGCGCCAGCGATTTCGGCGCGCCGGAGATCGCAAAGCAGGCCGGCGCCTGGGTGGATGCCTCCGGAGGGCGGCCCGAAAAAGGCGACCTGGTGCTGTTCGTCAACAAGAAAGGCGGGACCTACCCCGAGCACATCGGCTTCTACTACGGCAACGCGACGACCAAGTCCGACCCAAAGGCCAAGCCACCTCCCGACCCCGCCGGCGCCGATGTCTGGCTGACGATCGACGGCGGCCAGGGAACGAAGGGCAAGTGGGACGCGGCGCTCAAGAATGCGACCGACAACCCGCAGGGCTACGTCGCGGGCTCGGCGAAGGAGAGCATCCTCAAGCGTGAGCGCTGGCATCAGAAGGACGGCCTCATCGAGGGGGAGCCCAACCAGCCGGGCGGCTACAAGAAGGTCCTGGGGTGGGTGAAGGTCGACAAGCTCATCGACCCGGCCAGGATCCCGAAGACGTAGCCGCCGCAGCGTTCGCGCGTTTCCAGGTTGGCGTTGTCTGGGTAGGAGGCTTGCGTGCTCCGCCTCAGAACGCTGCTCACGATCGCATATCTCGTCGTCGGACTGATCGTGGCGGCGAACGAGAAGTATCTTCGCGAGCTTGAGACCGTTCGCCAGGTCATCTCCGCGCTCCTCGCGATCGTCCTCTGGCCGCTCGTCCTCCTGGGCGTCGACCTTCACATTCGCGGCTAGCGCGGCCGCGCTGCTGCTGTCGCTGGCGCTCCTCGCGCGGCGGCTCTGGGAGGACGTGGGGGAGAAGCCGCTGTTCGAGGACGAGGCCGTGGCGGGGCTCGTCGCCGCGAGGCCACTCGGTGAGCTGCTCGGCACCGTGCTCTGGGACCGTGGCGGGGCGCCTCTGCACTTCGTGGTCGCACACCTGGGCTTCGCGGTGTCGGACGGCTGGCAGACCCTGCGCTGGCTGTCCGTCGCAGCGGCGCTCGCGTGCGTGCCGGTGTGCTTCGACCTCGGGCGCCGACTCGCAGGACCGCCCGCCGGCGCGGTCGCCGCCATCCTGGCCGCCACGTCCACGGTCCTGTCGATCTACGGCTCGTTCGGGCGCATGTACGCGTTGCTCGTGCTCGCCGGCGCCGTGGCTGCGGACCTGTTCGTGCGCGCGCTCCGGCTGCGGACGCCGGGCTCGGCGGCGCTGGCGATGGCGGGCGCCTGGCTGCTGCCGGCCACTCATCCCTACGGCGTGATTCCGGTCGTCGCCGGGGTCGCGGTGGCCCTCTGGCTCTGGCGCGGCCGGCCACTCCGCGCCGCGGTGCCTGCGGCTCTGGTGAGCGTGGCGTTCCTGCCGTTCGCCGTCGCCGACCTGCGGCTCAGGGGCAGGTTCGAGGTCAGCGTCTCCGGCGAGTCGTCCCTGGCGTCGCCCGGCGAAGCCTGGAGGCAGTTCGGCCGCGCGCTGGAGTCGTTCGCCGGCGGCGGCGAGCTCGTCCTCGTGCTCGTCTTTGGCGCACTGGCGCTCACCGGTGCTGTCGCGCTTGCTCGCCAGCGGGATCCGTTCGTCGCGTTCGCCGCTCTGGCTCTGCTCGTGCCGCCGGTGCTCTTCATGCTCCTGCGCACGGCCGGGTCGCCGGGACTCTCCCCGCGGCACCTCGCGTACGCGCTGCCGATCTGGTCTGCGCTCGTGGGCGTCGGGGTTGTCCGCATCGCCGGGCGAGGTGTCTGGGTCGCGGTCGCCCTCGCCGCTGTGGCCGCAGCGCTGGCGACGCCGGGCGGGATCGTCGATCCCAGAAGCCCGGAGTCCAACGCGATCCTCGGCGGAGGGCCGGGCGAGATCGCACCGGGCTCGCCGGCCAGCGTCGAGGACGCAGGGGCCTGGGCGCGCGCGCACGTGCGCGACGGCGACGTGCTGTTCCCGTATTCGCCGGCGTTCCTGGCCGCGCTGCCCGAGGCGGGGGAGGGGCTCTCGCTTCCGTACGGCCAGGCGCCGCTCCTCCGGCGGACCCTGCGCCGAGCGGACTGGCCTGTTCCCGGAGTCGTGATCGCGATCCCGCTCGTCGGCGGCAGTGTCGGCGACCGGCAGCCGGCCGGGCGGAGCCGCAGCTACAGCTCCCGGGACTGGTACCTGCTCCGAGTGGCGGGGCCGTTTGCGGACGAGCGCCAACTGCTCGGGGCCGCTTCGGCTGCATTCGCCGCCGTCGATCGCGGCGCAGTCAGGCGCGACTTCCACCTCGACGCGTACCTCGAGCGCAACCGCCGAGTGCTGCGCGAAGCCCTCGACTCGGCCCAGCGCTAGCTAGACTTTCGCGCCGAATGGCAGGCGAGCGAGTCAAGCTGGAAGTCCAGGTCCGCGATGCGCGTGGATCCGCGGACGTGCGGCGGCTGCGGCGGCAGGGCCTGATCCCGGGCGTGATCTACGGCGGCGGCAACGACCCCGCAGCGATCTCCGTTCCGGAGCGCGCGCTGCGCAAGGCGCTCACCGGCGCCGGCGGCCTGCACGCGATCCTCGACGTCGTGGTCGAGGGGGACGGAAACGGGAACGCGCGCCCGGCCATCCTCAAGGACTACCAGCAGAACGTGATCACCGGGCGCGTCACACACATCGATCTGCACCAGGTGCGCCTCGACCGTCCGATCCAGGCGTCGGTCGTCGTCGAGCTCGTCGGTGAGCCGGCGGGCGTGAAGGAGGGCGGCGTGCTCTCGCAGGTCTCTCGCGAGATTACGGTCGAAGCCCTGCCGATGGAGATCCCGGAGCACATCGATGCCGACGTGTCCGAGATGCAGATCGGCGACACGCTGCGACTCGCCGACCTCGGGGCGATCGAGGGCGTCACGTTCGTCGACGATCCCGAGGAGACGGTGCTCGCGAGCGTCGGCGCGCCGACCCGCATCGAGGAGCCCGAGCCCGAGGTCGAGGAGGGCGAAGAGGGCGAAGAGGGTGCCGAGCTGCCCGAGGGCGAGGAAGCGCCCGAAGGCGAGGGCGCGGCGCCTGCCGAGTCGGGGTCGGACGCCTCCGGCGACGCGGACACGACAGAGGGCTAGCCGTTGCGCCTCCTCCGGCGGGGGGAGCAGGCGTCGACGCTCGACCTCCTGGTGGTCGGACTCGGCAACCCGGGACGCGAGTACGAGCGGACCCGGCACAACGTCGGGTGGCTCGTGGTCGACGAGCTCGCCGGCCGGCACGACGGGTCGTTCCGGTCGAAGTTCTCCGGGAGCCTGGCCGAGACGCGCGTCGACGACCTGCGCGTCGCGCTGCTCAAGCCCGAGACGTACATGAACGACTCCGGCCGCTCCCTGTCGGCCGCTGCCCGCTACTTCAAGGTGGATCCCGGGTCCGTGCTGGTCGTGCACGACGACGTCGACCTGGAGCCCGGCCGGCTGCAGGCGAGGCTAGGCGGCGGGCTCGCCGGGCACAACGGGCTCCGCTCGATCGTGCCGGCGCTGGGCTCCCAGGACTTCCTGCGCCTACGCATCGGCGTGGGCAGGCCCGGCCGCGGCGATCGCCGCAGCGTGGCCGACTACGTCCTGGCCCGCTTCGAGGCCGAGGAGGACGTGGACGCGCTGGTCGCTCGGTCGGCGGATGCGGTCGAGACCCTGGCCCGCGAAGGACTCGAGCAGACGCAGTCACGCTACAACTAGGGCGTGGGCGACATGATCGTCGTGCGGGGCGGAGGCTCGGGGGGTCGGCGCGACGGCGGACCGCCCGGGCGCAGGCGCCGGACCTGGTGGGAGATTCAGCATCCGGAGGGATCCGAGGGAACGTGGCGCGATCTGCCGCGGCTGGTGGGCGACTCGCTCAAGCTGGTGTGGGGGGCGGGGAAGCGCGAGTTCCTGATCATGTCCGCGCTGCAGCTGCTCGAGGCGATCGGCATCGTCGCCCAGCTGTTCATCAGCAAGGCCGTGCTCACCGCCGTGTTCGCGGCCGGCGCGGACAACGACTTCACGGCCCTCCTCCCCGAGCTGGCCGCGCTCGTTGCGATCACGGTCCTGCTCGACTTCGCGCGCGCGATCGAGGTCGAGCAGACCCGGGTGCTGAGCGAGCTGGTCGGACGGCAAGCGCTGAGCCGCGTGATCGACGTGTCCACGCAGGTCGACCTGCTCGCCTTCGAGTCGCCTGATTTCTACGACCGGCTCCAGCGCGCCCGAGCGCAGGGGATGTTCCGCTCGATGCAGACCGTCAACGGCCTGCTCGGACTCGTCGGGTCGCTCGTCGCGGCGGCGGGAATCGTGCTCGCCCTCGCAGCGCTCCAGCCGCTGCTGCTCCCGCTCGTGCTGCTCGGCTACGTCCCGCTCTGGTTCGTCTCGACGCTGAACAGCCGCGACCTCTACCGGTTCATGCACGGGATGACGCCGAACGAGCGGCAGCGCCACTACCTGGAGCGCGTCCTCATGGGCCGGGATCCGGCCAAGGAGGTGCGTTCGTTCCGTCTGGCGACCTACCTGCGCGGCCGGTACGACCACCTCTACGACGAGCGCATCGCGGAGTTGCGCTCGCTGGCCCGGCGGCGGACGGGGCGCTCGCTGCTCGGCTCCGTGGCTTCGGCGGCGGTCACCGCCGGAACGGTGGCGGTGCTCGCCTGGCTGTTCGTGACCGGGCGCATGGGGCTGGCGGCTGCGGGCGCGGCGGTGTTCGGCCTCTATCAGCTCGGCGGCCGGCTGCGGGGGCTGTACATGAGCGCTACGTCCCTCTACGAGGCGACGTTGTTCATCCGGGATTACTCATCGTTCCTCGAGCTGGAGCCGGAGCGTTGGAGCCGGGACGGCGCCGACCGCCGTGCTCCGCGCGGCTTCCAGCGCCTCGTCGCCGACGAGGTGTCCTTCACCTATCCCGAATCGGACCGTCCGGCCGTCGACCGAGTCTCGATCGAGATCGGCGCCGGCGAGGTGATCGCGCTCGTGGGCGAGAACGGGTCCGGCAAGACGACGCTGGCGAAGATGCTCGCCGGGCTCTACCGGCCGGAGTCGGGTCGAATCCGCTGGGACGACGTGGATCTCACCGACGTGGACGCCGATCAGCTGCGCGAGTCGATCGCCGTGATCTTCCAGGACTTCGAGCGGTACCTGCTGCCCGCGCGCGAGAACGTCGGTCTCGGCCGCAGCGAGCTGATCGAGGATCTCGATGCCGTCCGCGCTGCGTCTGAGCGCGCCGACGCCGACCGCTTCCTGGCCGACCTTCCGGAGGGGTACGAGACGATGCTCGGGCGCGAGTTCGCCGGTGGCTACGACCTCTCGATCGGGCAGTGGCAGCGGGTCGCGCTGGCGCGGGCGTTCTTCCGCAATGCCCCGTTCGTGATCCTCGACGAGCCGACCGCGGCGCTCGATGCGCGGGCGGAGAGCCAGCTGTTCGACCGCATGCACGAGCTGCTCGAGGGCCGGTCGGTGGTGCTGATCTCGCACCGCTTCTCGAGCGTCCGCAACGCAGACCGGATCTACGTGCTGCACGACGGCCGCGTCGTCGAGCACGGGCCACACGAGGAGCTGATGGACGCGGACGGGCTGTACGCCGAGCTGTTCTCGCTCCAGGCCCGCGCCTATCTCGACCCGAAGTCGGTGCAAACGCGCGCGAAATAGCCGCTACCCTGGCCGACTCATCCCCGGGTGGGTGGGGGTTGGGGATGGGCGGCGGTTGACCCGTGCGGGCGTGGCTGAAAAGGGCCAGACGCTTGACAGGTCTGTGCGGCTCGCCGTAATCTCGTTACCTGAATCACCTATCACTTTTCCAGGAGGACAGCGTCCAGATGCATCGCATTCGTTGGTCCAGACTCGCCGTTGCGGCGGCGTCGGCCTGTCTCGTTGCCGGCTTCGCCGGCGCAGCAGCGAACGCTCAGCCGAGCGGCCAGGAAGCCGCAGCGCGCAAGGCCGCCGACCCGGTCAAGGTCGGCATCATCTACTCCCGCACGGGGCTCCTTTCCGCCTACGGCGCCCAGTACATCCAGGGGCTCAAGCTCGGTCTCGAGTACGCGACCAAAGGCACGGGCAAGGTCAACGGGAAGAAGATCGAGATCACGGCCGTCGACGACGGCACCGATCCGGCCAAGGCCGTCACTGCCGCAAAGGATCTGATCGGCCGCGGCTACAAGATCATCGGCGGCAGCACCCAATCGGGTGTCGCGCTCCAGGTCGCGCCGCTCGCCGAGCAGAACCGCGTCCTCAACATCTCCGGGCCGGCTGCGACGGATCTCATCACGGGCAACAACCGCTACACGTTCCGCTCCGGTCGCCAGTCGATCCAGGACACGCTCGCGGTCAAGGAGATCCTCGGCAAGGGCGTCGGGAAGAAGATCGTCGTGCTCGCGCAGGACTCGGCGTTCGGCCAAGGCAACGTCGCGGCCGTTCGTGCCTACCTCGGCGGGCGCGGCCACACGGTGAGCAGCGTCCTCGTGCCGCTGTCGGCGAGCGACTTCACGCCGTACGCGGAGCGGGCGAAGCAGCAGAACGCCGACCTCCTCTTCGTCGCGTGGGCCGGCACCACCGGGCCTGCGCTCTGGCGCGCGCTCGACCAGCAGGGCGTCACGCGCTCGGTGACGATCGCGACAGGCCTCGCCGAGCGGGCGACCTGGGGCTCGTACGTGTCGGGGATCAACTTCCTCTCGCACTACGTCTACAACGCCCCGAAGAACCCGGTCAACGACTGGCTGGTCAAGAAGATGAAGCGGCGCAACCAGCTGCCTGACATCTTCACGCCGGACGGCTTCGTGGCCGCGCAGATGATCGTCCGCGCGGTGCAGAAGGGCGGCGGCGAGGACGTCGACAAGATGATCAAGGCGCTCGAGGGCTGGAAGTTCCTCGGCCCGAAGGGCCCCCAGCGGATCCGGCCTGAGGACCACGCGATGCTCCAGCCGATGTTCCAGGTCCGGCTTCGCACCGTGAAGGGCAAGCAGGTCCCGGTGCCGGTCAAGACGTTCTCACCGGGCAACGTCCAGCCACCTGTCCGACCCTTCTCCGACTAGCCGCGACCTCCCTTCGCCGCGTGGCACCCATCCTGGCGACGCGGAACCTCGGGCTCGACATCGGCGGCGCCACCATCGTCGCCGATGTCGACCTGGAGGTCCGCGCGGGCGAGTTTCTGGGGATCATCGGCCCGAACGGAGCCGGCAAGACCTCGCTGTTCAACCTGCTCTCGGGGCTGTACCGGCCGACCGCGGGGACGATCGAGCTCGCCGGCCGCGACGTCACCAAGGACCCGCCCTACCGAGAACGCAGGCCGGGTTGGGGCGGACGTTCCAGATCTCGAGCGTCTTTCCGCGCCTGACCGCCTTCGAGAACGTGCGCCTGGCGGCGGAGGCCAGGCTCGGCGGGGCGATGCGGGTGTGGCGCCTGGCTTCGAGGGTGCGCGAAGGCGGTCGAACGGGCCGGCTGGGCGCTCGACCGCGTCGGGCTCGCCGGCCGGCAGACGACGCTCGCCGGCTCGCTCTCGCACGGCGACAAGCGGAAGCTCGAGCTCGCGATGGTGCTGGCGGCCGACCCCGAGATCGTGCTGTTGGACGAGCCGATGGCAGGCGTCAGCGTGGAGGAGATCCCCGGCCTCGTCGAGGTGATCCGGAGCGTCCAGGCCGAGGAGGGAAAGACGGTGCTGATGGTCGAGCACCACATCGCCGTCGTCACAGGCGTGGCCGAGCGGATCGCGGTCATGCACCATGGCCGCCTCCTCGCCGTCGACACGACCGACAGGATCATGGAGAACGAGGAGGTCCAGGCGGCGTACCTTGGAGAGCCCCTGTGAACGGGGAATCGCCGCCGCTGCTCTCGGTGCGCGACCTTCATGTGTACCTCGGGCCTTCGCACGTGCTCCAGGGGATCTCGTTCGACGTCCCGAAGGGCGGCGTCACGGCGCTGCTCGGCCGCAACGGCGTCGGCAAAACGACGACGATCCGCTCGCTGCTCGGACTCGTGCGGCCGCGGGGTGCGGTCACGCTCGAGGGCGAGGAGCTCAGCAGGCTGCCGACCCACCGGATCGTCGGCCGCGGTGTCGGCTATGTCCCCGAGGACCGTGAGGTCTTCACCGGGCTCACGGTGAAGGAGAACCTCGCGCTGGCGGAGCGGAACGGGACGGCCCGCTACGACCTCGTCTACGAGCTCTTCCCCGAGCTTGCGGAGCGTGGCGACCAGAAGGCGGGGACGCTCTCCGGCGGCCAGCAGCAGATGGTCGCGATCGGGCGGGCGCTGCTGAACGAGAACCGGATCCTGCTGATCGACGAGCCCACGAAGGGCCTGGCCCCGCTGCTCGTGACCGAGGTGGCGCGCGTGCTCGAGCGCGTGAGCGAGACGGAGACGATGCTCCTCGTCGAGCAGAACCTGGGGGTCGTGCGGCGGATTGCGCGCGACGCGATCGTCCTCGACGGGGGCCGCGTCACCTACACCGGGTCGGCCGAGGCGCTCCTCTCCGATCGGGAGCGCGTGCGCGGCCTGCTGGGCGTGAGCCACTGATGGACACCTTCGTCTTGCTCACGATCACCGGGCTGGCGCTCGGGGCGATGTACTTCCTGATCGCGTCGGGGCTGTCGCTGATCTACGGGCTGATGGGCGTGCTCAACTTCGCCCACGGCGCATTCATCACGGTCGGGACCTATGCCACCTGGTACAGCGAGAGCAAGCTCGGGGCGATCGGCTCCGATCCGTTGCGCTTCCTGGTCGCGGCGGCGATCGGCCTGGCCTGCGGCGCGCTGCTGGGCGTGCTCGTCGAAATGATCCTGATCCGCCCGCTCTACCAGCGGCACATCGAGCAGGCGCTCGTCACCGTGGGCCTCTCGCTCGCCCTGATCGCGCTCGTGCAGGGGATCTGGGGCCCGACCGAGCGGATCTACCCGACGCCGAAGTGGCTGTACGAGACGACCTCGGTGCTCGGCGCGCAGATCCCGAACGATCGCTTCGTCGAGATCGCGGCCGCCGTGGTCGTCCTGCTGGGCCTGCTGAGCTTCCTCCGCTACACCCGCTACGGCCTGATCATCCGCGCCGGCGTCGAGAACCGGGCGATGGTCACGGCGCTCGGGATCGACGTCAAGAAGGCGTTCACGCTCGTGTTCGCGATCGGCGGCGTCGCCGCCGCGCTCGCCGGCGTGCTGGCCGGGATCTACTTCGGCTCGGTCGACCCTCACCAGGGGACGTCGCTGCTGATCTTCGCCTTCATCGTGACCGTGATCGGCGGGCTCGGCTCGATCACGGGCTCGGCGGCGGCAGCGGTGGCGGTCGGGCTGATCCAGCAGTACGCGAACTACTACGCCTCCTCGGGCACCGGCGACCTCGCCGTCGTGCTGCTGCTCGCGATGATCCTGCTCGCGCGCCCGGGCGGGCTCGCGCCGAAGGTGGCGCATTGAGACGCCTGGCCGGCGTCCTCGTCGCCGTCGCCGTCTTCGCGGCGCTCGCCGCCGTGCCCGAGTCTGCCGTGGGACACCCACGGCGTGTTCAGCTCCGAGCTGAACAGCCCCGGGACGCTGCAGGTGCTCGGCCTGATGCTCGTCTTCGGCGGCGTGGCGCTCACCTACGACCTGCTGTTCGGCTTCACGGGCCTGCTCTCGTTCGGCCATGCGCTCTACTTCGCGGTCGGCGTCTACATCACGGCGATCGCGACGACGAAGTGGGACTGGAGCCTCGCGCAGGCGCTCGGCTTCACGGCCCTCGTCGCGCTCGTCCTGCCGCTGATCCTCGGCTCGGTCAGCCTGCGCGTGGCTGGGATCGCGTTCGCGATGGTTACCCTCGCCTTCGCCGAGGCCGGCTCGATCCTCGTCGACAAGAACCCCGCGGCTGGACCGGCGGGGAGGAGGGCGTCCCCGTCGACTTCGAGAAGCTGCCCGAGGCGTTCATCGGCGTCCTGAACACGAAGAACCTGTACTGGCTCGCGCTCGGCTACCTCGTGGTCGTCTTCGTGGTCGTCAACTGGGCGGTCGACTCCTCGCCCGGTCGCGTCTGGCAGGCGATCCGAGAGAACGAGGGACGGGTCGGCGTGCTCGGCTTGCAGCCGTTCCGCTTCAAGCTGATGGCATTCGTCCTGTCGGCGTTCCTCGCGACCGCCGGCGGCGTCGTCTACGTGCTCCTGATCGGCGGCGCGACGCCGCAGGTGACGACGCCGTCGTTCACGCTCGCGTTGCTGCTGATGGTCGTGATCGGCGGTACGGGGACGCGCTGGGGGGCCGTGCTGGGCGGCATCGTCTACACGTTCCTGGACAACCGTCTGCTCGACTGGTCCGACTCGCAGGCGATTCAGGATCTGCCCGAGGTCCTCCGGATCCCGCTCTCGGAGCCGCTGTTCGTGCTGGGGACGCTGTTCATCTTGCTCGTCTACTTCCTGCCCGGCGGGCTGGTCGGCCTGGCGCGCCTGCGCCCGCGGCGCAGCGGCGTCGCCCTCCTCGACGAGCCGGTGGCGGCCTCGCCCACGCCCGAGGCGGAGGGTCGCGCGTGAAGGCGCCGACGCTGCAGGCCGTGAACGGCGACGTGCGGATCGCGTACGAGGCGCGCGGCTCCGGCAGCCCGCTCCTACTGATGCAGGGCCTGGGCTACGGGCGCTGGGGCTGGGAGCCGGTCATCGACGCGTTCGCGGACGAGTTCCGGGTGCTCCTCTACGACAACCGTGGGATCGGCGAGAGCGACGTCCCCGCCGGGCCGTACACGGCCGGGCAGCTGGCCGAGGATGCGGTCGCCGTGCTCGACGCCGCGGGAATCGAGCGGGCCGACGTCGTCGGGACGAGCTTGGGCGGGATGGCTGCACAGGAGCTCGCGATCAGCTTTCCCGAGCGCGTTGGCCGGCTCGTGCTCGCGTGCACGACTCCCGGCGGCCCATCCTCGTATCCGATGCCGCAGCAGACGGTCGACCTGATGCGGTCCGCGCCCACGCTTCCGCCAGAAGACGCCCTGCGGCTGTTCGTGCGGAACGCGCTCACGCCCGGCGCGCCGGAGGAGCTGGTCGGGCGCATCCTGGCGCTTCGGCTCGCGAACCCGTTCGACCCCGAGGGCTGGCAGGCGCAGGCCGCCGCCGGCGCAACCTTCGACGCGCTCGATCGGCTCTCGCTCGTCCAGGCGCCGACGCTCGTCCTCACGGGCACCGAGGACGTCGTGGTCGATCCACGCAACTCCGAGCTCCTGGCCGAAGGCATTGCGGACTCGCGCCTCGAGCGGGTCACGGGCGGCCACCTGTTCTTCTGGGAGGATCCGACACGGTTCGTCACCGAGGTGAAGGAGTTCCTCCGTTGAGCGGCCGCCTCGTCCTCGGACGCTGGATCCGCGATCGTGCGCGAACGACCCCGCAGCGCGTCGCGATCGACTTTGGCGGCCGGCGCGTCACCTACCGCGAGCTCGACGAGAGCTCCGAGCGACTCGCCTTCGGCCTCCGCGACGCCGGCCTGCGCCGGGGCGACCGGGTCGCCACCCTGACCGGCAACTCGCCTGAGCACGTGGCCACCCTCTTCGCTTGCGCAAAGGCCGGTTTCGTGCTCGTGCCGCTCAGCTGGCGCCTGTCGCCCGCGGAGCTCGCTTTCCAGCTCGACGACTCGCAGCCGGCCGTCCTGTTCGTCGAGGACGAGTATTCGGCGCTGGCCGACGCGAGCCTCGCTGAGGCGGCGTGGCGACCGAAGCGCAGCTCGATGCACGAGCTCGGTGGCGGCGGCCAGCATGTCGAGGCGGAGGTCGCCGACGACGACCCGCTGTTCCTGATCTACACCTCGGGCACGACCGGCAAGCCCAAAGGCGCCCTGTTGACCCACGCCAACTGCTTCTGGACGAACCTCGGCTTCGACCTGGCGACCGGCGTTTCCGGCGAGGACGTCGCGCTCCAGGTGCTGCCCCAGTTCCACTGCGGCGGCTGGAACGTCCAGCCCTTGCTCACATGGTGGAAGGGTGGGACGGTGGTGCTCGAGCGCAGCTTCGACCCGGCGCGCTGCCTGGCGCTGATCGAGGAGAAGCGCGTAACCACGATCATGGGCGTCCCCGCCATCTACCTGTTCATGTCCCAGGAACCGGCGTTCGAGGAGGCCGACCTCTCCAGCCTGCGCCGCGCGGTCGTCGGCGGCGCGCCGATGCCCGAGGCGCTGCTCGAGACCTGGCGTGCGCGCGGCGTCGAGATCGTCCAGGGCTACGGGTTGACCGAGGCGGCGCCGAACGTGCTTTGCCTGCCGGCCGAGGACGCCGTGCGCAAGCAGGGCTACGCGGGCAGGCCGTACCCGTACGTCGAGGTGACCCTGCGCGACCCGGAGTCGGGGCGCCTGCTCGCCGGTCCGGGCGAGGGCGAGCTCGTCGTGCGCGGGCCGAACGTCTTCGCCGGCTACTGGCGCAACCCGGAGGCGAGCGCGGCGGCGCTCAGCGACGGCTGGCTGCTGACCGGCGACGTCGCCGACCGCGACGACGAGGGCTACTTCCGCATCCGGGCTCGGCTCAAGGACATGTACATCTCGGGCGGCGAGAACGTCTACCCGGCCGAGGTCGAGGCCGTGCTGCACGAGCATCCGGCCGTCGCGGACGCGGCGGTCGTCGCCGTCGCGGACGAGCGCTGGGGCGAGGCCGGGGTGGCGGTGGTCGTGCTCGCGCCGGGCGCGGCCGCGGAGGAGGACGAGTTGCTCGAGCACTGCCGGGCGCGGCTCGCGCGCTTCAAGGTCCCTCGCGGCGTCCGCTTCATCGACGAGCTGCCCCGCTCGGGGATGGGCAAGGTGCTCAAGGACGAGCTGCGCGACCTGATCGTGCGGGAGGCGTCGGCGTGAAGCCGGTCGAGACCGTCCCGACCGCGGTCGACGGCCGCACGCTCGGCCAGCGTGGCGCGCTGACCCGCCAGCGGCTGCTCGAGGCGGCCGAGCAGGTGTTCGCGAGGTCGGCTTCCACGACGCCTCGATCGTGAAGATCACCGAGGCCGCAGGCGTCGCGCATGGGCACGTTCTACCTCTACTTCCGCGGCAAGAAGGAGATCTTCGACGAGCTCCTGCGCGACCTGAACCGGCGGGTCCGGCATGCGATGAGCGAGGCCTCCTCTCAGGGCACGACGCGGCTGGAGCAGGAGCTCCTGGGCTTCCGCGCGTTCTTCCGCTTCACGGCCGAGCATCCCGGCCTGTACCGCGTCATCCGCCAAGCCGAGTTCGTCTCGCCGGAGATGCTGCGCTACCACTACGACAAGCTCTCGAGCGGCTACATCGAAGGGCTGCGCGCGGCGGCCGAGCGCGGGGAGGTAGGGGAGATCGACCCCGAGGTGAGCGCCTGGGCGCTGATGGCGGCCGGCGAGCTGATCGGGATGCGCTGGATCCTCTGGGACGAGCGTGGAGAGGTGCCCGAACGCGTGCTCGACGAGCTCGAGCGGATCGTCGCTTGCGTCCTGGAGATACGCCGGTGACACGCGTCAGCCTGGCCGCGGTCGCTTCGTACCTGCCGGAGCGCTGGATGAGCGCCGCCGAGATCTCGGACGCGACCGGGATCCCGCAGGAGATCGTCGTGGAGAAGTTCGGCCTCCGCGGCAAGCACATCGCGGCCGAGGACGAGCACGTCAGCGACCTGGCCGTCACGGTCGGCGAGCGGCTGCTCGCGGAGACCGGCTTCGATCCGGCCGGGGTCGGCGTCGTCCTCTACTTCGGCTCGATGTGGAAGGACTACCCGGTCTGGCAGGCTGGGCCTGCGATCGCCCACCGGCTCGGCTGCGCGAACGCCTATGCCGTCGAGTACGCCAACGTCTCCTACGGCGCGCCGGCCGCGATCCGCGTGGCGCGCGACATGCTCGCCGCCGAGGATGGGCTCGGCGCGGTGCTCGCCGTGGGCGCCTCCCGTGAGTCCTACCTGCTCGACTACGCCAACGAGCGCGCCCGCTTCATGATCAACTTCGGCGACGGCGCGGCCGCGGCGCTCCTCGTGGAGGACGGCGGCGCGAACGAGGTGCTCGGCTCGTTCGGGATCACGGACGGCTCGCTCTCACGCCACGTCAAGGTGCCCTCCGGCGGAAGCGTCGATCCCCACGGCGCCGACCGCTCGCTCGACGTCGTCGACCAGGCGGCGATGAAGGAGCGCCTCGACGAGGTGAGCCTGCCCAACTTCGTGCGCGCAGCCGAGGGGGCGCTGGCCCGCTCGGGCGCCACTCTCGCCGACGTGGACTACCTCTGCGGGATCCACATGAAGTGGTCGATGCACACCGCACTCGTCGAGAGGCTCGGGCTCGACCCGGACCGCGCGGCCTACCTCGACGACGCGGGTCACATGAGCGGCGTCGACCCGCTGCTCGCCCTCGACCGGGCGACCGTCGCCGGCCGGCTCGCGGACGGCGACCTCGTGCTCCTGCTGGCCGCAGGCACCGGCTACACCTGGGCCGCGAGCGTCGTGCGCTGGGGGGAGGAGCGGTGATCGAGGTCGGCGCCCGGCTCGGGCCGAGCCGGTGGCTCGAGATCGACCAGGAGCGGATCGACACCTTCGCGAGCGCGACCGAGGATCGTCAGGGCATTCACGTCGATCCGGCCGCGGCCGCGGCCGGCCCCTTCGGGACGATCGTCGCGCACGGCTTCCTGACGCTCTCGCTCGTCGTCCCGCTCCTGTACGAGGTCGCCGCGCCGGACGGCGTCGTGCTCGTCAACTACGGCGTCGACCGCGTTCGCTTCCCGGCGGCGGTGCCGGCCGGCTCGCGGATCCGCGCCGTGTTCGACGTCGTCGCGGTCGACGATGTCGCCGGCGGTCGCCAGGCGACCCTGACGGCGACCGTCGAGCGCGAAGGAGGCGACAAGCCCGTCTGCGTCGCCCAGCTGCTGCTTCGAATCCTCGAACCCTCCGGAGGTGACACGTGATGCGCCGACTCGCCGCTCTCGCGGTCCTGCTCGCCGCCCTCGTCCTGCCCGCCTCGTCCGCCGCCGCGGCCGGCACGACCTTCCCGCCCGGCTTCCCGACGATCCTCGACGCCTCGCTAGGGACGCCGGTGCTCGGCTTCGGCGGCGCGGGTCGCGTCGAGCGGACACCGGTGATCCTGCTCCACGGCAACAACGACACGCCCTACCCGACGGCGTGTAACCCGTTCGGCGACGTCCAGGCGCTCGGCGACCACCTGCTCGCGAACGGCTACCGCCCGTCCGAAGTGTGGGCGCTCGGCTACCAGGGCGACCAGTGCGACCTGCTCGCCGACCAGACGCGCCGCTCGGCCTTCGCGCACTCGACCGTCGCGAACGTCCCCGACCTGCGCGCCTTCGTGCGCGCGGTGCTGCGCTACACGGGCGCGAAGCGCGTCGACATCGTCGGGCACAGCCTCGGCGGCACGCTGGCGCGGGAGTGGATGCGGCAGGATCACGCGCAGCACACTGTCGAGCACCTCGTCGCGATCGACAGTCCCAACCATGGGATCGTCAACTGCTCGCCGAACCCGCTCAACTACTTCCAGCTGCCGGCGCTCGGCGGCTTCACGCCCGACAGCGCCGTCTGCGTGGAGTACGGGGCGGCCGACACGCCCTTCCTGAGGGAGTTGAACCGGAAGGAGACACATCCGCCGACCGAGTACCTCGCGATCCGGAACGCGGACACGAGCTTCGTCTACTTCTCGGCCGTCGACGGCGTGTTCGCGCCGGTGCCGGCCGAGGATCGCACGGGTGCGCCGCACGACTTCTCCCGGAGCGCGGTGCTGCACGGGAAACGGGCGGCGAACGTCGACTTGTTCGGCCAGGGCCGCTACGACGCGATCCTGGGCAGCGCCCACCTCGGCATCCTCAACTCGCCCGAGACCTGGGGCCTTGTCACGGAGTTCCTCCACGACTGAGCGAGTCGCGATCGTCACGGGCGCGGCCGGCGGGATCGGCCGCGCCCTGGCGTCGCGGCTGGAGGCGGACGGCTGGCGCGTCCTGCCTGTCGACCTGCGCGACGGCTTCGAGGCCGATCTCACGACGCGCGAGGGGAACCGCGCGGCCGTCGAGGCGGCGCTCGAGCGCTTCGGTCGCCTGGACGCGATCGTGGCGAACGCCGGCTTCCAGCACGTCGCTCCGGTCGCCGACTTCCCGGAGGACCGCTGGGACGAGCTGCTCGCGCTGCTCCTGACGAGTCCCTTCCTGCTCGCAAAGTACGGCTGGGAGGCGCTCGCGAAGAGCGGCGACGGCCGGTTCGTCGTCGTGGCGTCCGTCCACGGGCTCGTCGCCTCGCCGTTCAAGGCGGGCTACGTCTCCGCCAAGCACGGCGTTTTGGGCCTCGTGAAGACCCTCGCGCTCGAGGGCGCGGAGCGTGGGATCGCGGTCTCGGCGATCTGCCCGGCCTACGTGCGCACGCCGCTCGTCGAGGCGCAGATCGCCGACCAGGCCCGCGCCCACGGGATCTCGGAGGAGCGCGTGCTCGAGGAGGTGATCCTCGCGCCTCAAGCAGTGAAGCGGCTGATCGAGCCGGAGGAGGTGGCCGACGTCGCCGCGTTCCTGCTCGGCCCGGGCGGCCGCAACTTCACCGGGGCGCCGGTCGTGCTGGATCTCGGCTGGACCTCCCGCTGACGGTCGCCGGCGCCGATCAGGGCGACCCGGCTCAGTACGATTGCAGGCGGCGGAACCGAGCGGTTCCGCCTGTCGTCATGGACCGGCCCGTACTGCACCCGTTCGTCCGCGAGCTGGCCGAGACCGAGCGTCTCCAGGCCTTCGCGGACACGCTACGCGTCCCAGCATCAGGGACGCGTGCTCGGGTATCCGATCCTGCCCTGCCGCTGGTTGTCGCGGCCCTGCACGAACGTCTCGAGCGGCCGCTCGCTGTCCTCGTGCCCGAGGACGGCGACGCGCGCGACCTCGCCGAGGCCGTCGGCTGGTTCCTCGGCTCCGAGCACGTCGGCCTGCTTCCGAGCCGCGGAGTGCGCTGGGAGTCGGGCCTCCAGCCGCCGCCGCACCTGGTCGGCGAGCGCGATCGCGCCCTCGAGGTCCTCGCCGGCGGCGGCCTCGTCGTCGCCTCGGCGGCCGCGCTGGCCGAAGGGATGCCACCCCCGGCCGCCCGCCCCGAGGCGCTCCGGCTCCAGGTTGGGGACGAGCCCGGCATCGACGAGCTCGCCGAGCGCCTCGCCCTCGCCGGCTACGAACGCGTCGACCGCGTCGAGGAGCGCGGCCAGTTCGCGCTCCGCGGCGGAATCGTCGACGTGTACCCGACGACGGGCCGCGAGCCGCTCCGGATCGAGCTCTTCGGCGACGAGATCGAAGGCATCCGCGCCTTCTCCGCCTTCACCCAGCGCACGCTGCACCCGGTCGAGAGCGCGACGATCCGGCCCGCCGCCGAGCGCCGCCTCGACCTGACCGAGACGACGCTTCCCGACGAGAACGAGGCGCCGACGGTTCCCGACGACCTCGTGCCCGCGATCCCGGAGGGGCCCGACCTGGTCTGGCGCGCGGACGAGGTGCGCGAGGTCTGGGCCGACGAGTTCCCCGGCGAGGACCAGCCCTCGCTCGAGCGCGCGGCCGAGCTCGACCCGCTGCCGCAGGGTCAGCCGCACGCCTTCGAAGCGCAGCGGCCGGCGATCGCGGCGCGCGGACTGTCGGAGGCCGAGAACGAGCTGCGCGGCTTCGCGCACGCCGGCCACCGCGTCGTCGTCGCCTTCCCACATCGTGGTGAGGCCCTGCGCACGCAGAACTTGCTCAGGCGCATCGACGCCGGCCTGCTCGAGCCCGGCGACGAGCTCCCGCCGGAGGGGGAGCTGGCCTTCGCCGTCGCGCCGGCCCGCCGCGGCTTCGTCTGGCGCGAGCTGGGGCTCGTCCTGCTGCCCGACACGCAGGTCTTCCGCAAGCGCCCCCCGCGAGCCGATGCCCGTCTCGGTCGAGCCCTCCAGTCGTTCGCAGACCTCCGCACGGGCGACCACGTCGTTCACGAGGACCATGGCATCGGCCGCCTCCTCGGCTTCGAGACCAAGGAGGTCGCGGGCGTCACACGCGACTACCTCCTGCTCGCGTTCCGCGGCGACGACCGCCTCTACGTCCCACACGAGCAGATCGGGAAGGTCTCACGCTACGTGGGCGCTGACGGGGCCGCGCCCGCGCTCTCGAAGCTCGGCGGCAAGGCCTGGCAGCTGCTCAAGACGCGCGCACGAGCGAGCGTCCGCGAGCTGGCGGGCGAGCTGCTCCAGCTCTACGCGCAGCGTCAGCAGTCGCCCGGGGTCGCCTACGACCTCGAGCACGAGTACATCGAGCGGCTCGAGGCGTCGTTTCCGTACCGCGAGACCGACGACCAGGCGAGCGCGATCGAGGCGGTCAAGGAAGACCTCGAGACCGCGCGGCCGATGGACCGGCTCGTCTGCGGCGACGTCGGCTTCGGCAAGACCGAGGTCGCAGTCCGCGCCGCGTTCGCGGCTGCCGTGAACGGCAAGCAGACGCTGATGCTCGTCCCGACCACGATCCTCGCCCAGCAGCACTGGAACACCTTCCGCGAGCGCTACCGGGACTTCCCGGTGACCGTCGAGATGGTCTCGCGCTTCCGGCGGCCCGCGGACGTGAAGCGGATCCTGGCCGACTTCGCCGCCGGCAAGGTCGACGTGCTGATCGGGACGCACCGGGTGCTCTCGCGGGACGTGATCCCGAAGGAGCTCGGGCTCGTCATCGTCGACGAGGAGCAGCGGTTCGGAGTCGCTCAGAAGGAGCTGCTCCGCCAGCTGCGCCTGGAGGTGGACGTCCTCTCGCTGAGCGCGACGCCGATCCCGCGCACGCTGCACATGTCGCTCTCCGGGCTGCGGGACATCTCGGTGATCGAGACGCCCCCGGAAGGCCGGCGGCCGATCCGCACGCACGTCGGCGAGTACGACGAGGAGCTCGTGACGCAGGCGCTGGAGCGGGAGGCTGCGCGCGGCGGGCAGGCGTTCTACCTCCACAACCGCGTCGAGACGATCGAAGAGGCGGCGGAGAAGCTCCAGCAGCTCTGCCCCGAGCTGCGCTTCATCGTCGCGCACGGGCAGATGCGGGAGCGCGAGCTCGAGGAGAAGATGCTCTCGTTCCTCGCGGGCGACGCGGACGTGCTCGTGGCGACGACGATCATCGAGTCGGGGCTGGACATCCCGCAGGCGAACACGCTGATCGTCGAGCGGGCGGACGCCCTCGGCCTGGCCCAGCTCTACCAGATCCGCGGGCGCGTGGGCCGCTCGGACGTGGTCGCGCACGCGAACCTGTTCTATCCCGACCACTCGGAGCTCTCGCCCGAGGCGCGGGCACGCCTGGCGACCCTCGCCGACCACACCGAGCTCGGAGCGGGCTTCGCGATCGCGATGCGCGACCTGGAGATCCGGGGCGCGGGCGACCTGCTCGGCGCGGAGCAGTCGGGTCACGTCGCAGCGCTCGGCTTCGAGCTCTACGTCGAGATGCTCGGCGAGGCGGTGGCCGAGCTCTCGGGCCAGCGCCGCCCGGTCGCCCGCCCCGTGCGCGTGGACGCGCGCATCGACGCCTATGTGCCCGGCTCCTACATCGCCGCGGAGGCGCTCAAGATCGACCTGCACCGACGGATCGCGCTCTCGGAGTCCGAGGACGAGCTGCGCGAGCTCGAGGCTGCGACCGAGGATCGTTACGGTCAGCTACCCGATCCTGTTCGGAATCTGTTTGCGATTCAGGAAGCCAAGTTGAAGCTGGCCCGGATCGGGGCGGACTACCTGGTCTTCCGCGGCGGCCGTGCTTCGGTGGGCCCGCTCGTGCTCGGATCCGGCGAGTTGCGCAGCCTTCGCGGCGAGGTCGACACCGCCGTCTACACGACGGCCCGCAGGGAGGTCTCGTTAAGGGGCGATGAATTTTCCCAGGCCGTGCGATTGGTCGATGCTATACTGGCGTCGCGCCGGGCAGCGTAGGTAAAACCGCTGCAAATGGCGCTCTTTCTATGAACAAGCACAAGCTTACAAGCATCGCGCTCGCGGCCGTTTTCGGCGCTCTCGCGCTGGCCGGTTGCGGCGGCGGCGACAGCTCCTCCGAGGACGTGCCGAACGACGCCGTCGCAGTCGTCGGCGACCAGGAGATCTCGAAGGCGCAGTTCACCGCGCTGATCGATCAGGCGGAGGCGAGCGCCAAGCAGCAGAAGCGCGCCTTCCCGGAGGCCGGCACGCCCGAGTTCAAGAACCTGCAGAACCAGGGGCTGGAGTACCTGATCCGCCGCGCCCAGTTCGAGCAGATGGCCGAGGACATGGACGTCGAGGTCTCCGACAAGCAGGTCGACGAGCGGCTCGAGCAGCTGAAGAAGCAGTTCTACGGCGGCGACGACAAGAAGTTCAAGACCTCGCTCGCGAAGCTAATGCTGACCGTGGACCAGGTCCGGACGGACGTCCGCGCGCAGCTGCTCGAGGAGCAGCTGTACAAGAAGGTCACCGAGGACACGAAGGTCTCGGACAAGGACATCGAGGCCTTCTACAACAAGAACAAGGCGCAGTACCAGCAGGCCGCCACGCGCGAGGTGCGCCACATCCTCGTCAAGACGAAGGCCAAGGCCGACGCGCTGCACCAGCAGATCGAGAACGGCGGCAACTTCGCCAACCTCGCCAAGAAGAACTCCGAGGATCCCGGCTCCAAGAGCCAGGGCGGCAAGCTGACCGTCTCGCAGGGCCAGACCGTGCCCCCGTTCGACAAGGCCGCGTTCTCGCTGGACAAGAACGAGCTCTCCGAGCCGATCAAGACGCAGTACGGCTGGCACATCATCGAGCCCCTCTCCGAGGTCAAGAAGGCCTCGACCACCCCGCTTCCGCAGGTCAAGGAGGCGATCAAGCAGCAGCTCCTCAGCGAGAAGAAGACGACTGCGATGCGTGAGTGGATCGAGGGTCTGAAGGACGAGTTCGACGTCACGTACCAGGTCGGCTACGAGCCGCCCAAGACCGACACGAACGCGTCCACCACCCAGAGCGGCGACGACAACTAGCCGCAGCGCTGGACTCGCCGAGGCCCTGCTCGAGCTGCAGCGGCTGACCGAGCGACTGCGCCGCGACTGCCCCTGGGATCGCGAGCAGACGGCCGCGACCATCGTCCCGCACACGGTCGAGGAGGCCTACGAGGTCGCCGATGCCGCGCTCGCCGGCCGCGAGGAGAAGCTCGTCGACGAGCTCGGCGACCTGCTCTTCCAGGTCTTCTTCCTGGCGTTGCTGCTGCAGGAGCAGGGCACGGGCGACCTCGAGCAGGTGGCGCGCACGATCCACGACAAGCTCGTCCGCCGGCACCCGCACGTGTTCGGAGCTGCAGCGGCCGACACGGCCGGCGAGGTCAGGGCCCGCTGGGAAGATCTCAAGCGCGAGCAGGAGCAGCGCGAAGGCGTCTTCCACGACGTGCCCGAGTCGCTTCCCGCGCTGATCCACGCGCGGAAGGTGCAACGGCGGGCGGCTGCGGTCGGCTTCGAGTACCCGGATCTCGGCGGCGCACTGGCCGACTTCCACAGCGAGCTCGACGAGCTCCGCCATGAGCTCGAGGGCAAGCCCGAGCCGGCTCTGGAGCGCCCGCCCGACGAGCGCGTCGCCGCCGAGCTCGGCGACGTCCTGTTCGCGCTCGTGAACGTGGCCCGGCGCCTGAACGTCGACCCCGAGCTCGAGCTCCGGCGGGCGAGCGGCCGCTTCGTCGGTCGGGTCGAGCGGGCCGAGGAGCTCGCCGCCGAGCGGGGCGAAGCCTGGGCAGAGCTCGAGCTCGAGCGTCAAGATCGCTGGTACGACCTGGCCAAGGAGGAGGAGACCCGATAGCCGCCATCACAGCCGTCCGTGCAAGGCAGATCCTCGACTCGCGGGGAAACCCGACCGTCGAGGTGGAGATCGAGCTGGAGGGCGGAGCGGTCGGCCGGGCCGCAGTGCCTTCGGGCGCTTCGACCGGCGTCCACGAGGCGCTCGAGCTGCGGGACGGCGGCGAGGCGTGGCTCGGCAAGGGCGTCTCGAAAGCGGTCGCCAACGTGCGGAACGACCTCGGGCCCGCGCTGCTGGGCGTCGACGCCGACGACCAGCGCGCCGTGGATGCCGTCCTGCTCGAGCTGGACGGGACGAAAGACAAGTCGCGGCTCGGAGCGAACGCCGTGCTCGGCTGCTCGCTGGCGGCCGCGAAGGCCGCGGCGGCGGGTGCGGGCGTGCCGCTGTACCGCTGGATCGGCGGGACCGGCGCGCACGTCCTGCCGGTGCCGATGCTGAACGTGATCAACGGGGGTGCGCACGCGCGCAACTCGCTCGAGCTGCAGGAGTTCATGCTCGTCCCGGCCGGCGCGGAGACGTTCTCGGAGGGCCTGCGCGTCGGGGTCGAGGTCTTCCACAACCTCGCCAAGCTGCTCGACGAGCGCGGTCTCGCGACCGCGGTCGGGGACGAGGGCGGCTTCGCGCCCGACCTCCCCTCGACGGAGGCGGCGATGGAGGCCGTGCTCGAGGCGGCGGAGCGCGCAGGGCATCGTGATCGGGTCGCGCTCGCGATGGATCCGGCCTCGACGGAGATCTACTCCGACGGCCGGTACGCGCTCGAGGGGCGTACGTTGTCGAGCGCCGAGCTGATCGACTTCTGGGCCGACCTCGCGGCGCGCTACCCGCTCGTCTCGATCGAGGACGGGCTCGCCGAGGACGACTGGGGCGGCTGGACCTCGCTGACCGAGCGCCTCGGCGACCGCATCCAGCTCGTGGGAGACGACCTCTTCGTCACCAACGTCGAGCGGCTCGAGCAGGGCATCGAGCGGGGCGCGGCCAACGCGATCCTCGTGAAGGTGAACCAGATCGGGACGCTCTCGGAGACGCTCGACGCGATCGCGCTGGCCCGGGCGAGCGGCTACGGCGTCGTGATCTCGCACCGCTCGGGCGAGACCGAGGACACGACCATCGCAGACCTCGCCGTCGCCACGGGCGTCGGCCAGATCAAGACCGGAGCGCCCTCCCGCTCCGATCGCGTCGCCAAGTACAACCAGCTGCTCCGGATCGAGGAGGAACTCGGCGCCGACGCCTCGTATCCCGGCTGGGATGCGTTCTCTCGCGGCTAGCCTCGCGATCCTCGCTCTGCTCGCCGCCGGCTGCGGCGACTCCGAGGAGACGGGCAGCAGTCCGGCGCCCCCGCCGCCGCCGACGACGACAACGGCGACGGAGACCGAGCCGCCGCTCGGCGACACGCCCGTCGACGTCTACCTGGTTCGCGACGGGAAGCTCGCCTTCACGTCGCGGAGCGTCCCCCGGACGCCGAAGATCGCCACGGCCGCCCTCGAGGAGCTCTTCGCCGGGCCGACCGCCGGCGAGGAGGAGGCGGGCCTGACGAGCGACGTTCCGCAGAACACCGAGCTCGCCTCGCTGACGATCGCGAACGGCGAGGCGGTCGCCAGGCTCTCGAATCCGCTCGACGACCTGGGGTCGGCTCAGGTCGTGCAGACGCTGCTGCAGTTCGAGACCGTCGACCGCGTCATGCTCGACGGCCGCGAGTACGCGCGCGGCGACACGGAGGAGGCGCTGCCGCCGATTCTCGTCGAGACGCCTGCACCCAACGCGACCGTCACCAGTCCGCTCACGATCAAGGGGACGGCCAACACCTTCGAGGCGACGTTCATGGCCGACCTCCGCGCCGACGGCGAGGGCAAGCCGCTCTACAGCAACTTCGTCACCGCCACCTCGGGCAGCGGTACCCGCGGCACGTTCGAGCAACGGCTCGACTTCACGGTCGATCGCGAGCGTCCGGGCAAGCTGGTCGTCTACGAGCGCTCGGCGGAAGACGGGTCGGTCGTGAACGAGGTAGAGATCCCGGTCACGATCCAGCCGTAGCGCTCGCAGCCGGGGCGAGCGCTGAGCCCCTCGCTACGCTTGCTACGTGGCCGTCGAGATCCCGCGCCGCACCAAGATCGTCGCCACCCTGGGGCCGGCGACGTCCTCGTCGGATCAGATCACCGCGCTCGCCGACGCCGGCATGGACGCCGCTCGGCTCAACTTCTCGCACGGGACGCACGACGAGCACCGCGAGCTCGCGCGCCGGGTGCGCGAGGCGGGCAGCCGCAAGGAGACCCGTCTCGCCCTGATCGCCGACCTCCAGGGCCCGAAGCTGCGGGTGGGCGAGCTGGACGAGCCCATGCTGGTCGCCAGGGGCGACGAGGTCACGGTGGTGGCCGAGGAGGCCGCCAAAAACGGCGACCTCCCGATCAGCCCCGCCGCGATCGGCGAGGTCCTGGCTCCCGGCCACGACGTCCTGATCGAGGACGGCCGCATCAGGCTCCGCGTGCTCGCCGTGGACGACGGGCGAGCGCGCTGCGAGGTGCTTGCCGGCGGGCTGGTGGCGTCGCACAAGGGCGTGAACGTCCCCGGCGTGCCGGTGCCGATCCCGGCGCTGACCCGCAAGGACGTGGACGACCTGGAGCTCGCGCTCGAGCTCGGTGTCGACTACGTGGCCCTCTCCTTCGTGCGCTCCGCCGCGGACGTGCGTGACCTGCGCGAGCTGATCGAGCAGGCGGGCTCGTCTGCCCGGATCATCGCCAAGATCGAGAAATCCGAGGCCGTCGAGGTGCTCGACGCCGTGCTCGACGAGACGGACGCAGTCATGGTCGCAAGGGGCGACCTCGGGGTCGAGATCGGGCCCGCGAGCGTGCCGCTCCTGCAGAAGCGGATCATTCTGCGCGCACTCGAGCTCGGGAAGCCGGTGATCACGGCCACGCAGATGCTCGAGTCGATGATCCACGCCCTGGAACCGACCCGCGCCGAGGCCAGCGACGTCGCCAACGCGATCCTCGACGGCACCTCGGCGATCATGCTCTCCGGCGAGACCGCGGTCGGCGAATACCCGGTCGAGTCGCTGCAGTACATGGACCGGATCGCACGCGTGGTCGAGCCGAGCATCGTCTACCGGCACCAGTTCCCGGAGCGCGGCGTCGACCCGACCGTGGGACAGGCGATGTCGAACGCCACGTGCGACCTCGCCGAGACCCTCGGCGCCCGGGCGATCATCGTCCCGACCTCGACCGGCCGGACGGCCTCGCGCGTCGCCCGCCTGCGCCCGCACCAGCCGATCATCGCGCTGACCTCGAGCCGCCAGGCGATCTCGCAGCTGGCACTGGAGTGGGGGGTGACGCCCGTCTACGTGCCCGAGTGCGCCGACGTCGAGGAGTTCTGGACGCGCTCGCTCGACGCGGCCCGGGACAGTGGGCTCGTCGAGTCGGGCGACCTGATCGTGATCACGGCCGGCACTGCCGTGAACACGCCCGGCACGACGAACCTGATCAAGGTCGACTACACGTAGGAGCGCGGCTCCTCGCCGCGAAGGACGCGGGTCGATGGCCCGTTCCACTTCCCGGTCGAGCCGAAAGCGCGGCGTGCGCGGGCTGCGCCTGCTCGCAGTCGGGGTCGTCGTCTTCGCGGGCTTCCTGTACTACCAGCCGCTCTCCAGCTACCTCGAGCGGCGCGAGGCCCTCGCCCGCCGAAGCGACGAGGTCGCGATCCTGCGCGCCCGCAAGCTCGAGCTGGAGCGGCGCTTCGCCGCCTCGAAGAGCCCGCAGGCGCTCGCGCGCGAGGCCCGTCGCCTCGGCCTGGTCAAGGAGGGCGAACGGCTGTTCATCGTCAAGGGCGTCGACGCCTGGAAGCGCGCCCGCGGCGCTACGATCGACCGCCGTGACCGATGACGATGACCGCGCGGTCGTCGAACGCCAGCTCGGCCGCCCTCCCCGGGCGTTCCTGCGCGTCGTCGTCCGCTGCCCCTGGGGGAGCCCCGCCGTCACCGAGCAGGCGCCGTACGACTCGGCCGGCGAGCCCTTCCCGACCACCTACTACCTGACCTGTCCGCACCTCGTGGCGGCGATCGCGCGGCTCGAGGCCGCCGGAGGCGTCGCCCGCTGGACCGCTGCGGTCGAGCGCGACCCCGAGCTGGCGGCCGACCTCGAGAGCGCGAACGCCGAGCAGCGTGAGGTCAGGCTGGCGCTCGCGGCCGGGCGCGTCGGCCCCGACGACGGTGCCTCGCTCCGGCTCGGCATCGGCGGCGCAGGGCGCGGCTCCGGCCTCAAGTGCCTGCACGCGCACGCGGCCTACGCCCTTGCGCGTCCGGGCTACGAGCTGGGCGAATGCATCCTCGCCGAGCTGGACGAGCTTTGGCCGGAAGCGGCCTGTTGCACGCGGCCTGGGTAGGCTCACGCGCGGTGAGCTCGTATGCGGTCGAGATGGCACGCCAGGAGTGGAAGGAAGGGCACCGACGCTTCCAGGAGGAGGCGCGCGATCCGCGGCGGAGGCTGCGGTTGCTCACGCTGCTCGAGAACGTGACGGCCGAGCTGCGCAAGCGCATCGGCACGACCTTCACGCTCTCCGAGCTCGTCGACGCCTACGCGGAGGTCGAGGACTGGGCGCGCGAGGCGCTCGATGACGTGGGTGTGCCCGAGTGGCCTCGGGACGTGACGCTCGTCTCCGACGAGGCGTTCCATCTGTACGCGCGGGGCGCGACCGACTACCGGCCGTGAGCCCCGCGACACCTACTCGCCCGCGCCGGCGCAGACGCCGTGGACGGGCCGCCGTGAGGTGGGCGCTGCGGGTCGCGGTGGCGGTCGCGATCTTCGCCGCCGGGGTGGCTCTCGGCAGGTCATTGGAGGAAAACCCCGACCCGGGGGTGAACGTCACCAATCGTGGCACTTTGACGTTTACGATCAAGACCGAGTGAGAAAGAAACAGCAGATTTCCTATAGTTCCCATCCCCGTGGCGTATAACGACGATCAGACCGCGCCGCGCCGTCGTGCCCCAGGCGCAGAGCCGGACTGGCTGACTCTCGGTCAGGCGGCCAAGTACCTCGGCGTCGCGCAGAGCACGATCCGCAAGTGGTCGGACCAGCGCCGCCTGCCGGCCTTCTACACGCCCGGAGGCCACCGTCGTTACCGGCGCGGAGACCTGGACGCGTTCCTCGAGCGCTCCGGTGCGGGCTCGCGGTCGACCGAGGGGCCGCTGGTGCTGATCGTGGACGATGACGACCGCCTGCGCGAGTTCGTGCGCGTCAACCTCGAGATGGAGGGCTACAAGGTGCGCGAAGCCGCGAGCGCGCGGGAGGGTCTCGAGGCGCTGGAGGAGCAGTCGCCCGACCTCGTCCTGCTCGACGTGATGATGCCCGAGATGGACGGCTGGGAAATGCTCCGCCAGCTGCACGAACGCCACGGCGTCGGCGCGATCCCCGTGATCGTGTTCAGCGGCAAGGTCGAAGAGGAGCCGGGCGCGATCGCCTCGCGCGGCGCGCAGGCGTTCATCGGCAAGCCCTTCAGCCCGCAGACGCTGATCGAGCGCACGAAGGCGCTGCTTCCCGCCTGACGGCGAGGGCTCAGAGTTCGTCCGTTGCGCGCAGGAGACCCGCGACGATCACGAGCACCGACGCGGCCAGGCTGATCCAGATGCCGATTCCGCGCTCGTAGGGGAAGAAGCGGTCCGGGATCGAGATCAGGCGGATCAGGACGAACACGGTCGAGATCGAGCCGAGCACGATCACGATCAGGCTCTCGGGCACGGCGGCCGGGAGCGCTATCCCCGCCTCTCGGAGCACCGCGAGCGCGATCACCGCCAGCCCGATCAGGAAGACGAGCTTGCCGAGAGACCCCGTGTGCCAGCCGATCACGGCGATCGTGGGGCCTTCGCCGGAGCCGGCGTACCAGCCCGTGAAGGCCGACAGTGCCAGCACCAGACCCGCGACCCAGGTCAGCCGCTCACCGACCACGCCGAGGCCGACCGGGAGCGGCCGTCCGTCGAACTCGTCGTCCTCGTAGCGCGTCTGCTGGCTGCCGGGGGGTGGCGCGTGCGACTCAGGTTCCACGGGCGGGGACTATAAGAGCTTCTAGCGGGATGAGGCCTCGTCCGACGCGAGGCGGCATCGCGCCGGGAGCTCTTACAAGCCGAACAGCTGCTCCACCTGGCTCCACACGCGCAGCATCAGGTAGATCGCGAGCCCCGTCAGCGCCAGCAGGACGAACCAGAAACGCAGGTTGGCGCGCTTCCTCTCGCGGGTGTGGCGCACCCGGGCGCGGCGGCGCTCGCGGTGGTAGCGGTAGGCGCGGTCGACGGTGGCGGGGTCGACGTCCGGAATCTCCTCCGCCTGGCGCCTGGCTGGCTGGGCCATCGAGCCATCCTAGTCTGTCCCGTCGCGCGCTGAGCCCGCAAACCGCGTACTTCCTGGGCGTACGATTAGCCGCGAATGGGGGTGGGCGAGCTGGATCGCGATGTCGACGTGGCCGAAACGGTCCTCGAGGCCTTCACAGCCGCGGGCGAACGGCTCGCGCGGAGCGACTCGCTCGACGACGCACTGGGCGAGATCGCGGAGGCGGCGGCCGGTGTGGCCGGCGCCGAGCTCGTGGTCGTGCGCGTGCTCGATGCGGACGGTTTCCTGCGAGCCCGAGCGGTCACGGCCTCCTCCCAGGCGCTCGCGGCCGAGCTCGAGGGCTCGCGGTACCCGCTGGAGGGTGACGAGGTCGCGGACGCCCTGGCGGAGGCCGTCGACAAGACGGCCGCGCGGCTGGGCGCCGAAACGGGCCTTGTCGTTCCGGTGCTCGCGGGTGCCCGGGCGATCGGCAGCGTCGAGGTCTACCGCGCCCGCGCTCCGCTCGGGTCCCGCGGCGAGCACGTCGCGCGGCTTGCCGCGGCGCAGGCGACCCTCGTCGTGCGTGCGTTCGGCGCTCCTCCCGCGCTGACGAACGGGGCAGCCGCTCCGCTCGTCCCGCTCGACCTCGCCGGGGACGCGCTCGCCGCCGGGCTCGAGCAGGCGGGCACGTACGACCAGATTGCGAGGCTCGCCGCCGAGGCCACCGGTGCATTGGCCGCCACACTCTGGGACGCAGAGGGACTGACGGCGCTCAGCGGCTACGGCGCAGAGGCCGGAGATACCGAGCGCGAGGCGGCCGCGCGCTCGCTCGCGGACCCGCGCACGGTCGTCGTGGAGGACACGCTGGCGACGATCGCGCTCGGACGACCGCCGTTCGCGGCGCTCCAGCTCCGGTTCGCGCCGGAGCGGCTTCCTTCTGAGCTCGAGCTGGAGCAGCTGGCGAGCTTCGGGGTCCGCGCCGCCCACGCGCTGCGCCTGAGCGAGCGAACCGGCCGGCTCGCCGGCGACCTCGAGCGGACGCAGGCGCTCCTCGCCGTCCTGGGCCAGGCGATCGCCCGCCTCTCGCTCAGCCACACCCTCGAGACGGCCGTCGACCGCGTGGCCGCGCTGCTCGACGTGGAACGGCTCGCGGTCTATCTCACGGACGACGAGGATCGGCTCACGGTCGCGGAGGCCCGCGGCCTGACCGGGCCGCACCTGGAGGTGGCGGAGCGCCTCTTCGAGCTCGTCCTCGGGCCCTTCCGCGCGCGGGACACGCTCGCGATCGAGGACGCCGCCCTCGACACGCGCCTGATCGACGTCGCCGAGGCCCGGGCTGCCGCGGGGATCGAGGCGGCCGTGGTCGTCCCGCTGCTCGTCACCGAAGCGCTGATCGGGCTCCTGGCCGTCTACCCGCCTCGCGGGCGGGCGCTCGCGCCCGACGAGACGGCGCTGCTTTCGGCTCTCGCCGTCCAGCTCGGCGTGGCCGTTCAGAACGCCCGCCTGCACGAGCAGACCACGCGGCTCGCGGCGGAGCGCGAAGAGGCGCTCGCCGCCGAGAGCCAGAGCTCGCGCGAGCTGCGGTCGCTATACGAGATCTCGCGCTCGTTCGTGGACGAGCTGACCCTCGACGCAACGCTCGACGCGGTCGTGCGTGCCGTCGTCGGCCTGCTCGGCGTCGATGCCGCCGTCCTACGCCTGCCGGACGAGCGAGGTGACGAGCTCCTGGCTGCGCGTGTCCACGTGTCCGAACCGCGGCTCGAAGGGGCGGTCGGGTCGATTCTGGGGAGGCCACAGCCGATGGCGAAGCTGCCGGGCCGGCGCCTGCTCCGGTCCGGCCGTCCGCTCGTCCTCGATGCCGAGGCGGCAGGCAACCTGGGCGCGTCCTATGAGCTGCTCGTGCCCTTCCTCAAGCGTGGAGCGACCTGCGTTGTCGTCCCGGTGTTGACGCCCACCGAGCTGCTCGCGACCCTGACTCTGCTCTCGCTCGACCCGGCGCGGCCGATCACGGGCCGGGGGCTCGAGCTGGCCGACTCGATCGTGCGCCAGGCCGCGATCGCAATCGACCGCGCACGCCTGTACGAGCAGCAGAAGTCGTTCTCGGACACGATGCAGCGCTCGCTGCTGCCGCGCTCGCAGCCCGACGTCCCCGGCCTCGACGTCGGCGCGGTGTACGCCTCGTCGGGGCGCGTCGAGGTCGGCGGGGACGTGTACGACTTCCTCACGCTGCCGGACGGCCGGCTCGCCGTCGCGCTTGGCGACGTGACCGGCCACGGCATCGACGCCACGGCCGACATGGCGATGACGAAGTTCGTCTTCCGCTCGCTGACGCGCGAGCACGCCGAGCCGGGCGACTTCCTCGAGTTCGCCAACGAGGTCGCGCTCGGCGAGCTGGCGGCCGAGAAGTTCGTCACGCTCGTCTACGTGACCGTCGACCCGGAAACCGGCGAGCTCGTCTGCGCGAGCGCCGGCCATCCGCAGCCTCGGCTCGTGCGGCCCGACGGCACCGTGCAGACGGTCGATGCCCGTGGGCTCGCGCTCGGAATCGACTCCGACCAGACCTACGCCGAGGTGCACGAGCGGCTCGAGCCGGGCGCGCTGATCGTCCTCTACACCGACGGCGTGGTCGAGGCGCGCACGGCCGACGGTGAGCTCTGGGGCCACGACCGTCTCGACCGCACTCTCTCCGAGTTGCGCGGGCGCTCCGCCGCCGAGGTCGCGGAGCGGACGATCGCCTCGTGCCGCGAGTTCGCCGGCGGCGAGCTCGAGGACGACTGCGCGATCGTCGTGGTCAAGCGAACGTAGTGCTCACCCATCCGAACGTCGTGCCGCTCGGCCGCCTGACCGCGCTCGTCTTCGTCGCGGGGGTCGGCTCGCTGGCGACCGAGATCGCGGCCTCACGGCTGCTGGCGCCGTACTTCGGCAACTCGACCGTGGTCTGGGCCAACGTGATCGGACTCGTGCTCGCCTCGCTCTCGCTCGGCTACTGGCTCGGGGGCCGGCTCGCGGACCGGCGGCCGAGCCCTCGCCTGCTCGGCGCGCTGGTTGCCGCCGCGGCCGTCCTCGTCGCGCTGACGCCGTTCGTCGCCAAGCCCTTCCTCGACCTGTCCGTCGAGGGGCTGGACGAGGTCTCGACCGGAGCGGCGCTCGGCTCGTTCTTCGGCGTTCTGATCCTGTTCGCGCCGCCGGTGACGCTGCTGGGGATGGTCGCGCCGTTCGCGATCCGCCTTGGGCTGGACACGGTCGAGACGGCAGGCACGGTGGCGGGACGGCTCTACGCCGTCTCGACGATCGGGAGCCTGCTGGGCACCTTCCTCTCCGCGCTCGTGTTCATTCCGCTGATCGGCACGCAGCGAACGCTCCTCGCCAGCGCGGCCCTCCTGGCGCTCGCCGGGGCCACGCTGCTCGGCGCGCGCTGGCTCGTGCTCGCGGCCGCGCTCGGCGCACTGCTCCTGCTGCCGCCCGGCGCGGTGAAGGCGAGCGAGGGCGTCCTGCACGAGGACGAGTCGCTGTACCAGTTCGTGCAGGTGACCGAGCGCGACGGCGCGCGGCGCCTCTACCTGGACGAAGGCGTCGCCGTGCACTCGATCTGGCGGCCGGAGGAGGTGCTGACCGGGGGAGTCTGGGACACCTTCCTCGCGCTGCCGCCGCTTCTGGGACGGCCGCTGGAGCGCGTCGCGATCCTCGGCAACGCGGGCGGGACGACCGCGCGCGCGATGGGCGTCTACTACCCCGACGCCGAGATCGACGGCGTCGAGCTCGACCCCGCGGTCACGAAAGCGGGACGCCGCTACCTCGGGTTGGACGACAACCCGAGGCTCGACGTCCACACCGCCGACGCGCGGCCGTTCCTGCGCCGCAGCGAGGGCGGCTACGACCTGATCGTCGTCGACGCGTACCGGCCGCCGTACGTGCCGTTCTACCTCGCCACGCGGGAGTTCTTCGAGCTCGTTCGCAAGCGCCTCGCGCCCGGCGGAATCGTCGCCCTCAACGTCGCGTCGGTGCCGGGGGACACCCGGCTTGCCCGGGCGATCGCGACGACGCTCTCGGCCGAGCTGCCCGCGGTCTGGACCTGGCAGGCGCTCCGCTTCAACCAGATCGTCGTGGGCCTCGACCGCCCGCTCGACGCGGAGGAGCTGCGCGCGCGGCTGCGCGAGGTGCAGGGAGACCTCGCACCGCTGACGGAGCTGGCGGCCGAGGACTTCCGCCCCGCGCAGCCCTCCGGCGATCCCTGGACCGACGACCACGCACCGGTCGAGTGGATCACCGACCGGATGATCGTCGAGTACGCAGCCGAGGGCGGGCGGCTGGACGAGACGTCGCTCCCCACCGCCCCCGGGAACTGACTCCGACCGGCACCTGGCTACACTTTCCGCCGTGAGACGGGGCTTCCTCGCCGGTTTGTTGCTGCTCCTGTGCGCGAGCGCGGGCGTGCTCAGCGCGACCGTGCTGGCTGCGAACGGGCCGCTCGGTCTGCTCCAGACGACGACCGGGACGACCACGGCGCCGCCGCCCACGACGACCGCGCCGCCGCCGCCCCCGCAGATTCCGCCCGCCGTGACGATCTCGGGCATCCCGGTCGAGTACATGACGGTCGACGAGGCCGAGCTCGCCGTCGGCGAGGCGTTCGCTACTCCGCTTCCGGTGCGGCTCGGCAAGCGCTCGTTCGCGCTCGACCCGAATCGCTATGCGGTGCCCCAGATCAGGCGAGCGATCGCGTACGCGCTCCAGGCCCGGCCGGGAACCACGGTCCGGCTGCCGGTGAGGCTCCGGCGCGACCGGGTCGCAGGCTGGGCCTCCGCGCTCGCCAAGCGCTTCGACCGCGGGCCCGTCGACTCGACCCTGCGGCTGCGCGAGCTCCGGCCCTTGATCAGCAAGGAGCGGCCCGGCTTGAGCGTCGACCGCAGGGCGACCACGAACGCGATCCTCGACCGCCTCTCCTCGCACAGCCGCCGGCCGGTGGTCGTGAAGCCGAAGCTGCTGAAGCCCTCGGTGACGCGCCTCAACTACGGGTCGATCATCGTCATCCGCCGCGACTCGAAGGGCCTTTACCTGTACGACGGCATGCGCCTGCGCAAGACGTTCGGCGTCGCCACCGGCCAGTCGAGCTACCCAACCCCGCTGGGCCGGTTCTCGATCGTCGTGATGGCCCGCAACCCGTGGTGGTACCCGCCCGACTCGGACTGGGCGCGCGGCGAGAAGCCGGTGCCTCCGGGGCCTGGGAACCCGCTCGGCACGCGCTGGATGGGGCTGTCCGCCTCGGGCGTCGGCATCCACGGCACTCCGGACAGCGCGTCGATCGGGTACTCCGCCTCGCACGGGTGCATCCGCATGCACATCCCGTCGGCGGAGTGGCTGTTCAACAACGTCGATGTCGGCACCACCGTCTTCATCGTCTCGGCGTAGCGACATGACCGCCGGCAGGCTGAAGCTCCTGGGCCAGATCGCAGCGGTCGGCCTGGTCGCGGCCCTGCTCGCGCTGCTCGTCTGGAAGGTGGCCGGCGGCTCGGAGTCGGAGGTCGAGGGTCTCGGCAGCGGCAAGACCCCGCCCGCTCCGGCCATCGAGCTGCCACGGCTCACCGGCGACGGGACGATCTCGCTCGAGTCGTACCGCGGCAAGGCCGTGGTCGTGAACTTCTGGGCCTCCTGGTGCGAGCCGTGCAAGGCGGAGGCGCCGCTGCTCGAGGACGCGTGGCGGAAGTACCGCGACCAGGGGCTCGTCGTGCTGGGCGTCAACTCGCAGGATCTCTCCTCCGACGCGCGACGGTTCGCCCGGCAGATGGGGTGGACGTACCCGCTCGTCCGGGACGGCGCCGGCGACGTCCTCGGTCCGTACGCGGTGGCCGCGTTCCCCGAGACCTTCTTCGTCGACCGCACCGGCAAGCTCGTGGCCCGCATCGACGGCGAGGTGACCGCCGACGAGCTGGAGGCGAACATCGAGCAGGCACTGGCATGAGGCGGCTCGCCCTCGTCGCGCTGCTCGCCGCCCTCGTGGTGCCCGCGACCGCTCCGGCGAGCGAGGAAAACCCCACCCTGCGCGAGCTCGAGGGCGAGTTGATGTGCCCGACCTGCGGCACCACGCTCGAGCTCTCGAATGCGCCGGCGGCCAACCAGATCCGCGGGTTCGTGCGGGCGCGGATCGCGGCGGGCGACACGAAGAGCGAGATCGAGGACAAGCTCGTCGCCGAGTTCGGTCGCGGTGTCCTGGCCTCTCCGCCCAAGGAGGGCTTCGACTTGCTCGCGTGGGTGCTGCCCCTGCTGGCCCTGGGCGTCGGTGCCGGCGTGATCGGCTTCCTCGTCGTGCGCTGGAGCCGGCGCGACAAGTCCGAGGCCTGGTTCGAGGAGCCGAGCACGAACGGCAAGCCGGAGCTCGATCCCGAGCTGGAGAAGCGGCTCGAGGACGAGCTCGCGCGCTACGAGTCCTAAGTGCCCCTTCAGGCGCTCCACGCGGGGCAGCAACACCTGAAAGGGCACTAGTGCTGACCCGCATACCCGTCGCGTACCTCGCCGGGCTGGTCTCGATCGCCTTCCCGTGCGTGCTGCCGCTCGTCCCCGGATACCTCTCGGCCGTGGCCGGGGTCGAGGCGGGCCGGCTCGGGGAGCGCGGGGTCGCGCGGCGGGTCGTCGTGGCCAGCATTCCCTTCGTCCTCGGCTTCACCGTCGTGTTCGTCCTGCTCGGTGCGGGCGCGGCCGCACTGGGGTCGCTGGTCGACGCGCAGCGGCGTGCCGAGTTCGCGGGCCTGGTGCTGGTCGTGCTGGGGCTCGCGCTGATGGGGCTGCTCCCCTGGTCGGAGCGCCTCGTCGCCCCGGAGCTGGTGGAGGGTGCGCGGCGGCGGGGGTCGAGCGCGCTCCTCGGTGCTGCCTTCGCCGTCGTCGCCGCTCCGTGCATCGGTGCGGTGCTGGCGTCGATCCTCGTGCTCGCGGCCGACGCGGACACCGTTGTCCGCGGCGCGATCCTGCTCGGCGCATACTCGCTCGGCCTCGCTTCGGCCTTCCTGCTCATCGGCATCGCGTTCGCCCGGGCGATGACCGCGTTTCGCTGGATCCGCGACCACTACGGAGTGATTCGCCTCGTCAGCGGCCTGACGCTGGTCGTGCTCGGGCTGCTGCTCTTCTTCCACCGCGACTGGTGGCTGCGTGTCGCGCTCAACCGGGCGCTGTCCGAGGTGGGGCTCGGGACGCTCGACTAGATCTCGATTGGCGGCAGGTCGAGCGAGCCGCCGGCGACGACCTCGACCGCGGCTCGAACCTGCGCGAGCACCGACGCGAGCTCGACGCCGCGATGGGCCGGAGGAACGGCGTCAGCCGCCGCTCGGCCTTGGCGAGCTGTCGCTCGCAGCCGACGCGGTTGCCGCGTCCGGCCTGGTACCACGCGACGGTCACGTGGACGAGGCCTTGGTAGAAGTCCTTCTCCGCCGGTTCGGCCGCGCGCCAGGCGTCCTCGAGCGCCTCGTGCGCCTCGAAGTAGGCGCCTTCGCGCATCAGCCCGAAGGCCGCGCGCCAGGTCAGCTTGGACGGACCTGGACCTCGCCGTCCTCCACGCGCACCTCGTACGTCTGCAGCTGGATCGCGTGGTCGAACTCGTTCAGGCCCGTGCAGACGTCGTACTGCCAGCCGTGCCAGGGGCAGGTGAGGACGCTCCCCTCGAGCCTGCCCTCGGCCAGCGGCCCGCCGAGGTGCAGGCACTTGCCCTGAACGGCGCAGAACCGCCCGTTCACGTGGGCGAGCGCGAACTCGCTCCTCGCCCACACGGACGGCCCGGATCGTGTCCGGCAGGGATCTCGTCGACGCGCGCGACCGTGACGAAGTCGGCCACGCGGGCGATGCTAGAGCATCTACGGCGGAGGGACGCGAGCAGGCGCTTCAGCGTTGCCGCGTCGAGCTCGCCGCGGTTGAGCAGGAGAGCGAGGTTCGGCTTCATGGGAGGACCGTGTTCAGCGCTGCGCGCCGAAGTCCTACGAGGAGCGGACAGCGAGCCGGGCGCCCGCGCGCTTCTCCGTCTCGGCGTCGCCCGCCCGCGAGGCGAGCCGCCTGACGCGCTCCCACAGCGCCTGGACCTGCTCGGACGCACCGCGCGCTTCCGCGGCGTCCGCGGCTCGCTCGAGGTAGGCGATCGCACGGGCGCTGTCGCCCGCCTGCGCGTGGTAGTGGGCGACCTGCTCGAGCCGCTCGTCGAGCGAGCGTGAGTAGAGCCCCTCGAACGCGGCGGCGACGCGTGTATAGAGCTCGCGCTTGCGCACGGGCGTCAGCGTCGAGAGCGCCGCCTCCTGGAAGAGGTTGTGCTTGAAGCCGTACTCCGGCTCGGGATACCGCCGCTGCTCGCGCAGGATCTCGGCGCGGAGCAGCGCGCGGAGGGCCTCGTCCAGTCCGGTCGAGCCCGCGACCTTGGCGAGCAAGGCACGCGGCGCGGACAGGCCGATGATTGCCGCGATCTGCACGAGCCGTCGCGCGGGCGGAGGCAGGAGGTCGATGCGGGACACGAGCAGCGCCTGCAGCTCCGGGGAGAGCCGTGACGCGCTCATCAGCGAGACGGTCCAGGCTGCCTTCTGCTCCAGGCTGCCGCCCTCGACGAGGACCTGCAGGAGCTCCTCGAGGTACAGCGGGTTACCCTCCGCGCGCCTCACGATCTCGTCGCGCGACCGCTCGTCGAGGCCGGCCGGCAGCAGCGCCTCGAGCAGCGCGACGGACTCGTCCTCGTCGAGCGGGCCGACCACGACCTGTGTGCTGCGGTGGGCGAAGTCGGCGAGCATCCGCAGCCTCAGCGCCCAGCCTTCCGAGTCCGGGTCGGGTCGCATGGCCACGACGAGCAGGAGCGGCGCACGGTCGGTCACGTCGAGCAGGTGCTCCGCCAGCGAGCGCGTCGACGGGTTGGCCCAGTGCACGTCGTCGAGCGCGAGGATCACAGGTTGCTGGGCCGTCAGCGCCTCCAGCCAGGAGGCATAGGCCGCGCCCGGGGCAGCCGCTCCGGAGCCGTCGCCCTCCGTGAGCGTGACGCCGAGCAGGCGTCCGAACGCGGGCAGCTCGGCGTCGAGCCCCAGTCCTCCAAGCTTCGCGCGTGCCTTGGTTCGCACCGCGATCTCAGGCTCGCCTTCCTCGAGGCCGAGCCAGTCGCGCAGGATCTCGACGAACGGCCATGAGGCGGGGCCGCCGTACGAGAGGCAGTGGCCCTCGAGCCAGAGCGCGCGGTCGCCGGCCAGCTCCCGCAGCTCGCCGAGGAGCCGGGTCTTGCCGATCCCGGTCTCGCCGACCAGGAGCAGGCCCTGGCCGCGACCCGAGTCGAGCTCGTCGAGCGCGCTCCGCATCAGCGCGAGCTCGGTGCTCCGCCCGACGAAAGGGGTCTCCGGTGCGCGTTCGCCGTCACGCGAACCGAGCAGGCGCCAGACGTCGACGGGCTCGTCACGGCCCTTCACCGCGATCGAGCCGCCGACCTCGAGGCGGAAGCGCTGACCCAGTCTTCGGGCCGTCGCCTCCCCGACCGCGATCGTTCCCGGGTCCGTGCCCGACTGGAGCCGTGCGGCGACGTTGGTCGTGTCGCCGACCGCCACCTGGCCCGGGTCGGCAGAGCCGACCAGGCCGACAGCCGTCTGGCCGCTGTTGATGCCGACGCGGACGTCGAAGTCCGCGATATCCCAGGCGGCCCGGATGTCGGCGCCGTACTCCTCCACGACCGCCAGGATGCGCAGGGCGGCCAGCGCGGCCCGCTCCGGGTCGTCCTCGTGGGCAACCGGGACGCCGAAGAGCGCACAGATTCCGTCCCCCATGTAGGCCTGGACGTGGCCGCCGTACTCCTCGACCGCCCGGCTCATGCGCGTGACGCACTCTCCGACGAGGGCTTTCACCTCGGCCGGCGAAAGCCGCTCGCCCAGCGACGTCGAGCCGACGACGTCCGCGAACAGCACGGTCACGGGCCTCAGCTCGTCGGTGGCTCCGACCGCCTGGAAGGCCTGGGCGGAGGGCGTCAGCGCGCTGCCGCACTCCGCGCAGAAGCGGGCGGCGGGAGGCGATTCCACCCCACATGCCGGGCAATACGCCATGCGCGCCATTGTTGCGTGAAAGCCCTCTTCCGTCGAGTCGCCGGCGCGGTTACGCTCGCGTCATGGCGACGATCCTGCTCTGTGGGGTCGACCTCTATTTCCGGGTCAAGCTCGAGGGCTCCCTCCCCGGGCATCACGTCGTCACGACGGACAGCGTCGACGAGCCCCAGCTCGTGATCGCGGACGTCTCGCGCGTCGACCCGGACGAGGTGGCCGAGGCCTATCCGGACGTGCCCCTGCTGGGGTTCACGAACCACAAGGACACGGCCGGTCTGCGCGCCGCCCACACCGCCGGATTCGACCAGGTGGTGGCCCGCTCCGCCCTCGTGGAGCGGACGCCGGAGCTCGTGGACGGGCTACTGGCCTCGGTAGAGTAGGCGCCCGCCGTGACCTACATCATCGCCGAGCCCTGCATCGACATCAAAGACAGGTCGTGTGTCGACGTCTGTCCCGTCGACTGCATTCACGAGGCCGGCCGCATCCTCGTGATCGATCCGGAGGAGTGCATCGACTGCGGTGCCTGCGAGCCGGAGTGCCCGGTCGAGGCGATCTTCCCGGAGGACGCGCTGCCCGAGAAGTGGGAGCCCTTCGTGAAGATCAACTACGCCTACAGCGACGGCATGGACGTCGTGAACCAGCTCACGGACGCCTACGCGACCGAGCACAACGTCCAGAACCCTCCCCTGGAGTAAAAAAGCGGGAGCCGGGCATCTAGACGGCCGACTCGCACGAAGGGAGGCCGAGATGCCACAGGAAGCATGGAGCTCGAAGCGCGAACGGCAGTACGAGCACATCAAGGAGGGCCTCGAGGAGCGCGGTACTGCTCACGACACCGCGCAGGAGATCGCCGCGCGGACCGTCAACAAGGAACGGGCCCGGAGCGGCGAGGCGCGGGAGTCCTCCCGCCTGTCCCGCACGGACATGTCGTCGAGCCGCCGCGGCGGTCAGCGGTCGGGCACCAGCCGGTCGCGGGGCCGCACGAAGGAACAGCTCTACAACGAGGCCAAGCGGATGGGCATCGAGGGGCGCTCGAGGATGAACAAGCAGCAGCTGCAGCGCGCGGTCGATCGCAGGAAGTAGCCGCGCGAGGCGGGGTCATCCACGTCACCAACGGGGATGCGGCCGTCCCGCTCCTGCGCGCCGCCGGGGTCGAGTGCTCGGCGGCGTCGAAATTGTGCCGCCGTCGCCGCCCTGCCGATGGCATGCAGCAGACTCCCGCCTTGTGACTATCCTGGCCGCATGAAGCCCAAGACGCTCGACCACGTGGCCCTGTGGCTCGCCGATCGCGAACCGGTCGCCGACGCCCTCCTCGACCGGTTCGACATGCACGTCATCGAGAAGACCGACCGCTTCACGCTCGTCGGCCACGACGCGCGCCGCGGCAAGCTCACCCTGTTCGACGCGGAGGGACCGCGAGAGCGCGGTGCGCTCAAGCACGTCGCCTTCCGGGTCTCCAGCCTCGACGGCGCCCCGGATCACGTCGACGCCGGCGAGGACCTGGAGGTCAGGCTCGTCGAGGCGGAGACGGACAGCGAGTACGACCTCGATCACGTCGCGCTCTTCAGCACCGACCCGGAGGCGACCGCCCGCCAGTACCAGCGTTACGGCTTCAACCCCGCCGCGCCCAGCGCGGAGGGCCATCCGCGCGTCGAGGTGGGAGGGGCGTTCGTCGAGTTGCACCCCGGCGAGCCCGGCGATCCGGAGCGGCCGCTGCTCAACCACCTCGCGGTGCTCGTGGACTCGGCCGAGGAGCACAAGACGGAGGCGGAGCAGACCGGCATCGAGGTCGCCGACTACGTGGATGCGGCCAATACGCTCGCCGTGTTCGTCTGGCTGCCCGAGCGGGTCAAGCTCGAGTACGTCGAGCACAAGCCGACCTTCTCGCTCGTCTGACCCTTCAGATCGCCGGCGGGGGCATGGCCGGGCTGGTCGCGGCTGCCCGCGCCCGCGAGCTCGGCGCCTCGCCCGTGGTCTACGAGAAGGGCTCGCGGGCCGGCGGCTCGATGCTGCTCTCGAGCTGCGTGATCTGGCGCTATTCCTCGTTCGACGAGTTCAGGCGCCAGTGCCCGGGTGGGGACGAGCGGCTGCAGCGGCTCGTCTGGGAGCGGCTCGACGATGCGCTCGACTGGCTGGAGTCGCTCGGCGCGCCCGTGATCCAGGCGGAGACCGAGAACCCGCTCACCACCGGCCGCCGCTTCGACCCGCACGGGCTCACCGGCGCGCTGGTTCGGGCGGCGGGCGAGGTGCGGCTGGAGGAGACTGCTGCCGAGCCGGCGATCCTCGCGACCGGCGGCTTCCAGGGGAGCCCCGAGCTGGTCGCCGAGCACATCCGGCCGGCGGCTCCGCTTGCCCGCTCCGCGCCAATCCGTGGAGCGCCGGAGACGGCCTTCGAGCCGGGCTCGGCCGCGGCGGCTCGCTCTCGGCGGGCATGGACGAGTTCTACGGCCGCAACATGCCCGACGCGCCGTTCGGCGAGGAGGACTTCGTGCCCGCCGCCCAGCTCTATGCCGCCCGCGCACGGATCGTGAACGACCGCGGGGAGGAATTCCTGACGGAGCCGGTCGACTGGTCCGAGACCGCGGTCGCGCAGGCTACGGCCCGCGAAGAGGGCGCGGCGGCGTGGTACCTGCTCGACGCCGAGGGCCTCGACGCCGTCGCCGAGCGCGTCGAGCGGGCGCGGGCGCTTGGCGGAACGGTCCTGCCGGCCCGAGAGCTGCCGTTCCCGGCCGAGGGAATCGAGACAGGCGTGCGCGTGCGGGCTGCGATCACGCACACGATGGGCGGCCTGCGGGTCGACGAGCGGGCGCGGGTGGTCGGCGCGGACGGCCTTTGGGCCGCGGGCGCCGACGCGGGCGGAATCTCGACGGGTGGCTACGCGAGCGGCCTGGCGTCGGCGCTGGTCCTCGGCCTCGCGGCTGCCGAAGACGCGGCCGTGTGAGCCATGTCCAGGGTCTGACCCCGGACATGCCCCGAGCGGACGTGTCTAGCGGTAGCCCTGCAGGTAGGCGCAGGGTCGCCGGTCCTGCGGGAGCGGCGAGCTGCCGATCTTGGAGACGAAGTAGCGTGACTCCTCGATCTCGAGGGCGGCGCCGACGGGCGGCGGGTCGCCCTCGCCCTGACGGAGCTCGTAGCCGGTCGGCTTCGAGATGAACAGGACGTGACTGTCGGCCATCGCGGCCGCGATGTTAACGACGGGCCGCGTATTCGGGCAGCACGACACGCACGGAGGTCCCGCCGTCCTCGCTCGAGTCGACGCTCAGCTCGGCGCCGAGGGTGCGCGCCCGCTCGACCAGCGAGTCGTAGCTCGCCCGCCGCCGCTCGCCCGCGCCGTTGTCGGCGATCACCGCGACGACCTGGCCGTCGGTGGCGACGACCCGGACGTCGATCCGCGACGGCTTGCGGCGGATCGCGCTGTGAAGGGCCTCGCGGATGATCTGATAGAGCGTCACCTGCGCGCGCTGCGCGAGCTTCTCTGCATCGGCCACGTCGAGCGTGATCTGCAGCTCCTCGGCGAGACCGAGCTGCTGGGCGAGCTCCTTCACCGCCGGCCCGAAGCCCTGGTCGCGTAGCACGACCGGCTCGAGGTTGAACGAGAGGTCGCGCAGCGAGCGGATCGTGTCCCGTTGCCGTTCCAACACCTGTTCGAGCACCTCGCGTGCTTCCTCGTTGCGGCCGCCCTCGACCGCGGCGGCGACGGCGTCGAGCATCAGCGCGATCCCCGCGAGGGACTGCACGGGCCCGTCGTGCAGGAACAACGCGAGCCGGCGGCGCTCCTCCTGCTCGGCGGTCACGACGAGATCGGACATGCGCGCCCGCTCCGACTCGCGCTCCTTCGCCTCGGCGATCGCCTCCTCGCCCCGGCGCCGCTCGGTCAGGACGAGGTAGATGCCGAGCCCGCCCGCGGCCACGATCGAGGCGGCCAGGCCGACCAGAGCGAGCGTCTCCGAGTCGATCGCGAGCCCGGCCACGCAGACGAGGGCCGCGGCGGCCAGCACGACGACCAGCAGCGCCCCGTTAGTCGATGATCGCTTCGCGAAGGGCAATCGCGACGGCGTGCGTCCGGGTGTCCGCCTCGAGCTTCGTGAGGATGTGGCGCACGTGGCTCTTCACCGTCTCCTGGCTGATGAAGAGCTTGGCGGCGACGTCCGCGTTCGACATCCCGTCCGCGAGCAGCTGCAGGATCTCGCGCTCGCGGCCGGTGAGCATGTCGTCGCCCTTGCCCGGCAGGAAAGCGGGCATCAGGGCGGGGTCGACATAGAGCTCGCCGGATGACACCTTCTCGATCGCCCGGACGAGCGTCTGGTGCGGCGCCTCCTTGAGGATGTAGCCCTTGGCCCCCGAGTCCAGCCCGCGTGAGAGCAGGCTGCGCTCGCTGTACGCGGTGAAGATCAGCACGGGGATGTCCGGATTGCGCTCGCCGAGCACCTTGGTCGCCTCGAGCCCGTCCATCTCGGGCATGCGCACGTCCATGATCACGACGTCGGGCCGCCGCCTCTCGGCCAGAGCGATGGCGCTCTTGCCGTCGGAGGCCTCGCCGATCACACGGATGTTCGGCGCGCGCGAGAGTGAGAGGCGGAGCCCTTCCCGCACGACCTCGTGGTCGTCGACGATCAGGCAGGTGATCTCGCGTTCGGCGGCGGAATCGTTTCCGTCAGGCACGTGCGGGGGATCGTATAACCCGGGTCAGATCCCGAGGGCGAGCTGCTCCTGCCGCGGAGTCCGCTCGAGCCGCACGGGACGCCTGTCCGCAACCCCGTAGCGCCTCCGGAGCTCGCCCACGGCGTCTTTGACCGGCTTGGTCTGGTCGCTCCCGAGGTAGGCGCGCCGGCGGTAGAGGCGCTCGTAGCGCTCCAGCTCGTCGGGCCAGTCGCGGGCGAGGGCCTCGAGGAAGTGCTCGCGGGTGCCCGGCCGCAGGTAGAGCAGGTTGGCCCAGATGGTGGTGGCGCCGGCCTCGCGCGCTGCGCGCACGACCTCCTCCAGCTGCTCGGGGCGGTCGGAGAGCCCGGGCAGGATGGGCGCCATCCCGACCCCGGCCTTGATCCCGGCGTCGACGAGCTTGCTCAGAGCGCGCAGCCGCTGACGGGGAGGCGCCGTCCCGGGCTCGGTGGTACGCCAGACCTCGGGGTCGAGCGTGGGCACCGAGAACATCACCGAGACCTCGGCGCGGCGGGCCGCCTCGGCCAGCACGTCGACGTCACGAACGATCATCGGTCCGCGGGTGATGAGCGAGAACGGGTTGGAGAAGGCGGCGAAGGCCTCGATGCAGGCCCGCGTCAGTCGGTAGCGCCCCTCCACCGGCTGGTAGGGGTCGGTTGCGGCGCCGACGACGACGCCTTCGCCCCGCCAGGACGGGCGGGCGAGCTCGACCCGCAGCACCTCGGCCACGTTGACCTTGACCCTGATCGAGCGCCCGTAACGGTCGTCCGCGGGGCGGTCCGCCCGCCGCTCGAACGCCCGGACGTAGCAGAACGTGCACTGGTGCACACAGCCCATGTACGGGTTGAGCGACCAGTCGAACGGCATCCCGCGCACTCGGTTGAGCGCGCTGCGACACGGCTCCTCGCGATACTCGACGTCGACCACGTCGTGGACATTGTAGAACATACGTTCGCATCGGGCATCGTCCGCCTGACCCTGCCGCTGCCGCTGGGGCCGCAGCACGTCCACTGCTACCTGCTGCCCGGCGGCGTGCTGGTCGATACGGGGCTGGGGCTGCCCGGGATCGGAGATGCCTGGCGCGGCCTCGGCGACAGGATCCGGCGAGTCGTCGTGACGCACATGCACCCGGACCACGTCGGCGCGGCTGCTCTCGTCGGCGCGCCGGTCGCGCAGGGCGCGCTCGACTACGCGCAGTGCGAGCGCGTGTGGGGGAGCGACGACTGGCCCGAGCGGATTCGCGACTGGTTCGTGCTGCACGGGGTGCCCGAGCCGCTGGCCGAGCGCGAGCGGGCGCGCGACGAGGAGGCACGGTCGCTGATCCGCTTCGCGGCCGGTCCCGAGCTTCTGCGGGAGGGCGACGAGGTCGAAGGCTGGCGGGTGCTGGAGCTGCCGGGGCACGCGGACGGGCATATCGCTCTCCTGCGCGACGGTGTTCTCGTCGCCGGCGACCACCTGCTTCCGACGATCAGCCCGGCGGTCGGGCTCTACCCGGACGCGCGGCCCGACCCGCTCGGCGACTACCTGACGTCACTCGAGCGCACGATCGAGCTGGCGCCGTCGATCGTCCTCCCCGGGCACGGGGAGCCGGTCGAGGATCCGGCCGCCCGTGCCAAGGAGCTGGTCGAGCACCACCTCGAGCGGCTGGACACCCTCGAGCGGCTGCTGGGGCCGGAGCCTCGGACCGCGTACGAGCTCTCGCTCGACCTGTTCGGCGAGGACGTCCCGTCGGCGCAGCGGCGCTTCGCGGTCGCCGAGACGCTCTCGCATCTCGAGCGGCTCGTGCATGTCGGCCGAGCCGCCCGCTACAAAGGCGTTCCAACCGTTGCCTATACTCAGATCGACGTTGGACGACGACCACCCGCCTAGTCCCCGCGCCCCGGAGAGCGGGGCATGAGCGATTTCCTCCGGATCCTCCTGATCTTTCTGCTCGTGCTGGGCAATGCCGTGTTCGTGGCGGGCGAGTACGCGCTCGTCAGCGCGCGGCGCTCACGGCTGCGGGAGCGCGCCGAACGCGGCAACCGCGGCGCGCGCGCGGCCTTGCGGCTGATGGACCAGCCGGTGGTCTTCATCAGCACGGTCCAGGTCGGCATCACCGTGTTCGGCATCGCCATGGGCGCCGTGGGGACACCACTGCTCGAGAGCTACTTCGACCCGATCCTGGCGGCGGGCCTGGCCTTCGCGCTCGCGTTCGTGATCCTGACCTACCTGAGCGTGGTGCTCGGCGAGCTGGTGCCCAAGGCGATCGCGCTCCAGCGCGCGGAGGCTCTGGCGGTCTGGCTCGCTCCGCCGATCGAGCTGCTCGCGCGCATCGCCAAGCCGATCGTCTGGGTGCTCCAGGTTTCCGCGCACGCGATCGCGAAGCTCTTCGGGATCCACCCGTCGCCTTCGGGCGTGGTCATCCATACCGAGGAGGACATCCGGATGATCGTCGCCGAGGGGCGGCAGTCGGGCGGCGTCGAGCAGGTCGAGGAGGAGCTGATCTACAAGGTCTTCGACTTCGCCGACAAGGAGGCCCACGACGTCATGGTCCCCAAGCCCGAGGTCGTGATGATCTCGGTCGACCTTCCGGCCCAGGAGTGCCTGGACGCGATCGTCGACTCGCCCTACACGCGCTACCCGGCCTACCGTGACTCCGTCGACGAGATCGTCGGCATCCTGCACGTACGCGACCTCTTCAAGGCTCTGTACGACCGCGGCATCGACAACGTCCACGTCGAGGAGCTGCTCCGAACGCCCTACTTCGTGCCGGAGACCAAGGACCTGGCGGCGCTGCTGGCCGAGTTCCGTCGCACGAACCAGCACATGGCGATCGTGGTCGACGAGTACGGATCGGTCGAGGGGATCGTCACGCTGGAGGACCTGCTCGAGGAGATCGTGGGCGAGATCGAGGACGAGTACGACCTCCCGGACGAGTCGCTGATGCGGATCGACGAGCGCACGGTGCGCGTCGACGGGACGTTTCCGATCGACGACTTCAACGAGCAGTTCATGGTCGAGCTCCCGCAGGAGGACTACCACACGCTCGCCGGGTTCGTCTTCGGTGCGCTCGGCCGCGCTCCCGAGCGCGACGACGAGGTCGTCTGGAACGGCCTCCGCTTCCGCGTGGTCGATGTCGACGGCGCCCGCATCGACCACCTCGACGTCGAGTTTCTGCCGGAAGAGCCGCAGGCCGAGGAGGAGGTCGCGGCGTCGTAGGGGCTCGGGGGTTCGCGGGGGAGGCGGCACCGGAGCGGTGGCCGCGCCCGCGCGCGGCTCCGCAGGCCGAGCTGCTCGAGCGTGGGGTGGAGTCGCTGCCCCGGGTCGGGCCGTCGCTCGCGCGCAAGCTCTCACGGCTAGGGCTGCGCACGGTCCGCGACCTGCTCGAGCACCGGCCGCACCGCTACGAGGAGCCGGTCCCGGAGCGGCCGATCGCCGACGTGCTCGCAGAGGAGGAGGTGGCGATCTCCGGCGAGGTGCGGAGCGTCAACGTGCGCCGGCCGAGACGGCGGCTCGCGCTTGTGGAGGCGCGCGTCTCGGACGGCACCGGCGAGCTGAAGGCCACCTGGTTCAACCAGGCCTGGCTCGCGGAGAAGCTGCAGCCCGGCACGCGCGTGCGGCTGCGCGGGTCGCTCGGGCGCTACGGGTTCACGGTCAAGTCGTACGACCTGAACGGGGGCGGCGCGACGGCCGACTTCGCACCCGTCTACCCGGCGACCGAGGACCTGACGCCGAAACGCATCCGCGAGCTGGTCGCGGCCGCGCTCGACCTCGCCGGCGAGCAGTGGGACCCGCTGCCCGTGAGCGTGCGCGTGGACGAGCGGTTGCCGACGCGCACCGACGCGCTGCGCGCGCTCCACCAGCCGCTCTCGCTCGCCGACGCGGAAGAGGCGCGGCGACGGCTCGCCTTCGACGAGCTGCTCGTGTTCCAGCTCGGCCTGGCTCGCCGCCGGGTCGGGCGCGAGACGGAGGTGGCGCCGGCGCTGGGCGAGCCGGGCGAGCTGGCGGCCCGCTACCGCTCGCTGCTGCCGTTCACGCTCACGGACGGCCAGGAGCGCGCGATCGCCGAGCTCGACGCCGACCTCTCGCGCTCGACGCCGATGGAGCGGCTGCTGCAGGGGGATGTGGGCTCGGGCAAGACAGTGGTCGCGCTCTACGCGCTCCTCCGCGCGGCCGAGGCGGGCTTCCGCGGCGCGCTGATGGCGCCGACCGAGACGCTCGCCGAGCAGCACTTCCTCACGGTCGAGCCGCTCTGCCGCGAGCTCGGCGTCCCGGTCGGGCTGCTGACGAGCTCCGTGCCGGCGCGTGAGCGGCGCGCCTCGCTCGACGCCCGCATCCTCGTGGGCACGCACGCCCTGATTCAGGAGGACGTCGACCTGTCCGACCTCGCGGTGGCCGTCGTCGACGAGCAGCACCGCTTCGGGGTCGAGCAGCGGCGCGCCATCACCGGCGGCCGGAGCCCGCACGTCCTCCATATGACCGCGACCCCGATCCCGCGCACGCTCGCACTGACCGTCTACGGCGACCTCTCCGTCAGCGAGATCGCAGAGCCGCCGGCGAACCGAAAGCCGATCGTGACCGCGTGGGTGACCGAGGAGCGCTCGAGCGATGCGTACAAGCGGTTGCGCAAGCATCTCGACGACGGCCGCCAGGCCTACGTCGTCTGCCCGTTGATCGAGGAGTCGGAGACCTCGCTGGCCCGCGCGGCCGAGCGCGAGGCCGAGCGGCTGCGGAACGGCGAGCTGCGCGGCTACCGCGTCGGGCTCCTGCACGGGCGGCTGCGGCCCGCCGATCGGCGCGACCTGATGGCGCGGTTCAAGGCGCGCGAGCTGGACGTCCTCGTGGCCACGACGGTGATCGAGGTCGGCGTCGACGTCCCGAACGCGACGATCATGATCGTCCAGGAGGCCGACCGGTTCGGGCTCGCCCAGCTACACCAGCTGCGCGGCAGGGTGGGTCGCGGGGCCGAGCAGTCCTACTGCCTGCTCGTCTCCCGGCCCGGCGAAGAGCTGACGGACTCCGCGCGCGAGCGGCTCGAGGCGATGGTGCGGACGACCGACGGCTTCGAGCTCGCCGAGGTCGACCTCGACATCCGCGGCGAGGGGCAGCTGCTCGGCACGCGGCAGGCGGGGCTCTCGGACCTGCGCTTCACACGGCTGCGCGCGGACCGAGACCTGATCGAGCGAGCGCGCGAGGCGGCGGGTGCGCTCGTCACCCGGTCGGGGCCGCTCGACGACGAGGTCGAGCGCTTCTTCGCCGACCGGCAGCCGGCTGCGTAGGCTCCGCAGGCAATGGCGCTGCCAGGACGAATCGCGCCGGGCGCGACAGTTGGCGTCGTCACCCTGGCGACCCCGGCCGAAACACGTGCGGACGTCGAGCGCGGCGTCGAGTGGTGGGAATCGAAGGGCTACCGGGTTCAACTCGGCGCTTCGACGCGGGAGAGAGGCGGCGACTTCGCCGGCCCGCCCGAGCTGCGCGCCGCGGATCTCCAGGCGATGTTCGCGGACCCTGAGATCGCGGCCATCCAGACGATGCGGGGCGGGTACGGCACCGTCGAGGTCCTCCCGCTGCTCGACTACGACGCCGTCGCCGCGAACCACAAGCCGTTCATCGGGCTGTCCGACATCACGAACCTCCACCTCGGCCTCGCACGAGCCGGCTTGGTCAGCTTCTACGGGCCGAGCCTCACGATGCTCGGCGCCCGTCCGGTGCCGCCGCCGACCGGCGATCGGCTGCTCGGCGTGCTCCAGGGCGACGGCACCGGTCCAGTGCCGTACGACCCGGACGGCCCGTACGTTCGTGCAATCGCGGGCGGGCGGGCGAGCGGCCGCATCGTGGGCGGCTGCCTACCCGACCTCACCGGGACGATCGGCACGCCCTGGGAGGTTCGGACCGACGGCGCGCTCCTGTTCTTCGAGGTCTCGGGCTACGGGCCGACGTTCATCGAGCGGAACATCATCCACCTCCAGCGAGCCGGGAAGCTGGAGGGCGTCGCGGGCATCGTCGTCGGTGAGCTGGCGCATTCGGAGTGGGGCGAGGGCATCGGCCCGGACTGGCCGCGCGAGCGAACGGTGGACGACATCCTCGAGCAGCGGCTCGGCAACCTCGGCGTGCCGGTGCTCTACGGCCTCCCGATCGGCCATGGCGCCACGATGGCCACGCTGCCGCTGGGCGTCGCCGGGACAGTCGATGCCGACGCGCTCACGCTGACGATCGACGAGCCGGCGCTCGCGTAGCATCACGGCATGGCGACGCTGACGGGTATCTCGCCGGTGCTCCTGATCGCCGACCTCGAGCGGTCGCTCGAGTACTACCGCGACCGGCTCGGCTTCGAATGCGAGGTCTACGGCGACCCGCCGGACTTCATGGTCGCGCGTCGGGACGAGGCCACGCTGCTCTTCGCGCTCTGCCGGGAGCCCGAGCGGATCGTCCCCAACTGGAAGATCGTCCACAACATCTGGAACGCCTACATCCGCGTCGACGACGCCGACGCGATCTACGCCGAGGTGCAGGAGCGCGGCGCCGGCATCGACTACACGATCTACGACGCACCGCACGGCTTCCGCGAGTTCGGCGTCCAGGACCCGGACGGGCACGACATCGCGTTCGGCCAGCCGCTCTAGCGCGGGGAAGGAAACGCGCGACCGGTCGCGTACTCGTTGGACCCGTGGCCAGGCTCTCGACAGTCCTCGTGGTGTTCGTCCTCGCAGGCGTCGCCTGCGCCGAAGCCTCCGCGATCGGGAAGGCGCAGGTGCCCGGCGTCCAGATCGCGCTCTACCGCCACGGCTTCTACAAGGGCCCGATCGACGGGATCTCGGGGCCCATGACCAAAGATGCGATCCGGCGGTTCCAGAAGGCCAAGAAGCTGCAGGCCGACGGCGTCGTCGGCAAGCGCACGAGAGCAGCGTTCGGCCCCTTCGGCGGCCACCTCTTCGGCTCGCGCATGCTCAGGCGCGGGATGGTCGGCTTCGACGTCTCCGTGCTTCAGTTCCTGCTCGCGAAGCGAGGCTTCCCGCCCAAGACGCTGAACAGCAACTTCGGCAAGGGCACCGACGCCCTCGTGCGCAGGTTCCAGCGCAAACAGGGGCTGCCCGCCGACGGCCTGGTGGGGAAGCGAACCCGGGCCGCCCTGCTGACCGGCCGCGCGTCGAAGGCGAGGTCGAAGCCCAAGGCGACGCCGAAGCCCAAGGCGCGGACCGTCAGCCGACACGACTCCGGCCACCGCCACGTGGTGCGCCCGGGCGAGACGCTGACCGCGATCGCGGCCCGTGCCGGGACGACCGTCTCCGCCCTGGCGCGCCGGAACGGCCTGAACCCCGCGAAGTTCCTCCTGATCGGCACCAGGCTCAGCCTCCCGGCGGCCACCAGGGTCGCCTCCTCGCCGTCGGGATCGAGCGTCGTCGCCTCGCTCAACCGCTGGGCCGCGCACTACGGCGTGCCCTCCGACCTCGTGCGCGCGCTGGCCTGGCAGGAGTCGGGCTTCCAGAACCACGTCCGCTCCAAGATCGGAGCCGCCGGCGTGATGCAGGTCATCCCCGCCACCTGGTTCTTCGTCGAGCGCTTCGTGATCGGGGCGTCCGTGCCGAAGACGGCGGACGGCAACGTGCGCATCGGGGTCGCGTACCTGCGCCACCTGCTGCGCGAGTTCCGCGGCGACGTGCGGCTCGCCCTCGGTGCGTACTACCGGGGCCCGGCCGCCGTGCGGGAGCACGGGCTCGGCTCGGAGACCAGCCACTTCGTGGCCAACGTCCTGGCGCTCCGCAGCAGGGTTTAGTGCCCTAATCTCAAAGCTGCCCTGCGGATCATCGCCGGCTCCAGGAAGGGCGCCACCATCTACGCGCCCAAGCACGCGGACACGCGCCCGACCGGCGACCGCGTGCGCGAGGCCGCGTACAACCTGATCGGACCGGTCGACGGCGCGTCCGTCCTCGACCTGTACGCGGGCTCCGGCGCCATGGGCCTCGAGGCGCTGTCCCGGGGTGCGGCGAGCGCCGTCTTCGTCGAGGCCGACCGCGACGCGTGCACCACGATCCAGCGGAATCTGACCAAGCTGCGGCTCCTCGGCGCGCAGGTCGTTTGCCGCGACGCCCTCACCGCCCTGGCCCAGGAGGTTTCGACGGGCAGGCGCTACGATCTCGTGCTGCTCGACCCGCCTTACGCCGTGTACAGCGACCTCGAAACCCGACTCGCCGCCTACCTGCCCTCGGTTCTCGCCGAGGACGGCCTGCTCGTGGTCGAGACCTCGTCCCGCGAGGAGCCCGAGCTGCCGCTGCCCAAGCGCACGAGCCGTCGTTACGGCTCCGCCCGGCTCACGCTGTTCGAGTCGGCGGCCCACGTTCCTGACGGCCCGCTGGGCGTGCGGCGCCGGAAGGAACAGTATGGGTAATACGGGCCTGGAGAGCGCCGTGCGGTCAGCGGGCCGAGGCGGTGGCGGAGCCGGGCTTCGCCCGGCGGGAGCCGCCGCCGATCAGGGGTGTGGGTGATCACCGCGATCTGCCCTGGTTCCTATGACCCCGTCACGAACGGGCACGTCGACGTGATCGGGCGCGCTGCGGGGATCTTCGACCGCGTGGTCGTCGGCGTCGTCGGCCAGCCGCACCACAAACAGCCGATGTTCTCGGTCGACGAGCGGGTCGAGTTCCTCGACGTGGCCCTGGCCGACTTCGACAACGTCGAGGTGGACGTCTTCAAGGAGCTCGTCGTCGATTTCGCGCGCCGGTGGGAGGCGAAGGTGATCGTGAAGGGCCTGCGCGTGATCTCCGACTTCGAGTGGGAGGCGCAGATGAACCAGCTCAACCGGACGCTCGCACCGGACATCGAGACGGTCTACGTGATGGCCAGCCCGCAGGTGAGCTTCGTCTCCTCGAGCGGCGTCAAGGAGATCGCCGCGTTCGGAGGCGACGTGAGCGAGCTCGTGCCCGAGGCGGTGGCGCGCCGTTTCGCCCAGCTGTTCCCGGACGGCAAGCCCGGCGCGCCCCTGAGCCCGTCTGAGTAGCCGACCGTCTGAGTACACTCAACGCATGGACGTCCTAGTGCTCATCGACAAGCTCGACGACCTCGTGCACAACGCGAAGGCCGTCCCGCTCACCGACCAGGTGCGCATCGACCGCGAGGAGATCTACGAGATCCTCGACCAGATGCGCGCGACGATTCCGGAGGAGATCAAGCAGGCACGCTGGATCGTCAAGGAGCGGCAGGAGATGCTGGCCGAGGCGAAGCGGGAGTGCGACCGGATTCTCGGCGAGGCGCGCGAGCAGGCCGTGCGCGAGGCCTCGCAGACCGAGATCGTCAAGCTCGCCGAGCGCCAGGCCCAGGAGATCATCGACGAAGCGCGTCGCTCCGCCAGGGAGACGCGGCTCGAGATGGAGGACTGGGCGGACAGCATCCTCTCCACGCTCGAGGTCAACCTCGACAAGTTCCTCGGCGCCGTCAAGCGCGGGCGCGAGCGGCTGCACGAGCGTTCGCAGGAGACCGTCGTCGCCGGCGTCGGCCCGGCCGAGCCGGTCGAGGACGAACAGCCTGTCTATTAGGAGCTCGCTCCGGCTCGTAGCCTGAGTCGCCGTGCCGCGCTGGGCGGCACGAGGCGGCGTCCTCAGTCGCGCCACGCTACGCGTCCCAGATACCCGGAACGCTCCCTGCGTCCTTGCCTCGCACCACCCATCGCACCCCGACGACGAGGCGACGAACCGGAACGAACTCTTAGTTCTAAGCCGCTACGGGCTTTTCGGCCGAGAGCTCCGCGCAGAGCGCCTGCGCCTCGGCTACGAACGCCTCCGAGGCCTGGGTGCGGAAGCGGTCCCGGTGCCACGCGATCCCGATGATGCGGTCCGGGACGCGCCCGCCGAGGTCGACGACCGCGACGTCGCGGTCGGCCTCGTCCACGGTCAGCCGGGGCACCAGCGCGACGCCCAGGCCGGCGGCCACGACGCCCTGGACGGTTCCGTTGTCGTCGGAACGGAAGATCACGTTGGGCTCGATACCGCGCGACCGCAGCTGCGCGTGCACCTGCTCGATCGAGCGGCACGCGCGGTTGGACACGAGCGGCTGTTCCCCGATCTCGCGCAGCGAGACCTGCGCCTTCCCGGCCAGCGGCGAGCCGGCGGGGACGAGCAGGACGTACGGGTCGCGCATCAGCTCGACCACCGCGAACGGCCCTTCGACCGGAGGCAGCATCGTGAAGGTGAGGTCGAGCTCGCCGCGCTCCACGTCGGCGAGCAGCTCGTCGTCGGCGTGGGACTCGCGCAGCTCGATCTGGATCTCGGGCAGCTGCTTCGAGAAGCGGCGCAGGAGCGCGGGCAAGATCTTGTTGCCGACGCTCTGGTAGGTACCGATCCGCAAGGGGCCCGCGGTGCCCCGTGCGAGCGCGGCCAGGTCGGCCTGCGCGGCATGGAGGCGCGCGACGATCCCGTCGGCGTGGCGCAGCAGCATGTTCCCGGCCTCGGTCAGGTAGACCCGGCGTGGGCCGCCCGGCCGCTCGACCAGCCGCGTCTCCACGATCCGCTCGAGGCTCGCGATCTGCTGGCTGATCGCCGACTGGGTGTAGCCGAGCCTGGTCGCGGCGCGCCCGAACGAGCCCTCCTCGGCGACGGCCTGAAGCGCGGCCAGGTGGCGCAGCTCGATGTCCATGAAGCCATTAGCGCTCATGATCGTTAGTAACTATAGCTTGACTTGCGCTAATGGAAAACTGCTTGCATCCTGAGTCACATGGAAGCGCTTCTCGTCCTCGTTCTGCTCGTCGTCCTGCCGCTGGCGTCGCTGCTCGCGAAGTCCCCCGACTTCGACGATCGCGACCGGCGCGGCTGGTTCCCGAGCGCCCGGGCTCGCTGACGGCCGCGTGAGCGGTTCGCACGGGACCGCCCGGATCTGGGCGGCCCTCGCCATCGTCTACGTCGTCTGGGGCTCGACCTACCTCGCGATCGACCTCGCGGTCGAGACGCTGCCGTCGTTCCTCATGCTCGCCGTGCGCTTCCTCATCGCAGGCGCCGTCCTCTACCTCATCTCCTCCCGTGGTGCGGAGCGCCCGCGCCTCGTGCACTGGCGCTCCGCGCTCGCCGTTGGAGGGGCATTGCTCCTGCTCGGGAACGGCGGCGTCGCCTACGCCGTCCAGCACGTCGACACGGGAGTGGTCGCACTGATCGTCGGATCGGTTCCGCTCTGGATGGCGCTGCTCGACCGCGTCGTGTACGGACAGCGTCTCGCGCCCGCCGCCATCGCGGGGCTCGTGCTCGGCTTCGGCGGGATCGCCTTCCTGGCGCGGCCCGACGGGGACGGCAGCCTCGCCGGCGTGATCGTCGTCCTGCTCGGCTCGCTCGCGTGGGCCGCGGGCTCGCTGTACGCGCGCAAGGCGCCCTCACCCGCCAACCCGCTCCAGGGCGCGTCGATGCAGATGCTGGCGGGCGCGGCTCTGCTCGCAATCGTCGGAGTCGCCAAAGGAGAGGTCTCGCAGTTCGACCTCGGCGGCGCGTCGACGACCTCGTTGCTCGCCCTGCTCTACCTGATCACGCTCGGCTCGCTCGTCGGCTTCAGCGCCTACATCTGGCTGCTGAAGAGCGCACCGACCCACCTCGTCGGCACCTACGCCTACGTCAATCCCGTCGTGGCCGTCCTGCTCGGAGCACTCTGGCTCGGAGAGCCGATCACGCCGGCGATCCTGATCGGCGGGGCCGCGATCGTCGTCGCAGTCGCCCTGATCGTCTCTGCACGGCCGGTCGCCGAGGGCCGGCCGCGCAGGAGCCCGCTCGCTCTACCCGCACGCGGTCGCTAGTCTCGGCGTCGTGACAACGCTCAGCCTGCGCCAGATCAGGCTGCGCTCCGGTGAGGAGTACCGGGACACGAAGGACGTCGAGCTCGGGGCCCTGGAGCTCGGCGGCCAGCGCTACCTGCCCGTTCCGGGCACCGTCCCCGCAGACCTGACGATCACGCGCGCGAGCACCGGCACGGTGTTCGCGCTCTCCTTCCGCGCCCGTCTGCACGGGCCGTGCTACCGCTGCCTGGCGGACGCCGTCGTCGACCTGCCCATCTCGGCTCGCGAGTACCAGGCCACGAATCCTGGCGAGTCCGAGGAGCTGCGGACTCCCTACTTGATCGACGACAGGCTCGATCTCTCGGCGTGGGCGCGGGACGCGCTCGCTCTCGAGCTACCGGACAAGATCCTCTGCCGGCCGGACTGCGCGGGCCTCTGCCCGGTCTGTGGCATCGACCTCAACGTCGAGCCGCACACGCACGAGCAGGACGAGCGCGACCCGCGCTGGGCCGCGCTCGCCGAGCTGCGCGACCGCCTGTAGAGTTGGGCGCGGCGCTTCTGCGCCTCGCCATGACGGACTAGCCGAGCCATATCGATCCCCGGGGCGCTCTTTCCGCGCCCATCCGGCTCAGGAGTCCTCATGTTCGCGCTCGACGCTTCACACATCTCGAAGTTCCACGGCTCGACACCAGTCCTCGACGACGTCTCGATGGCGATCCGGCCGCGGTCCAGAATCGGCGTCGTCGGGCCGAACGGCATCGGCAAGAGCACGCTCCTGCGCATCCTCGCCGGGCTCGAGGAGCCTGACGCGGGCAGCGTGTCGTGCAGGCCGGAAACGCTCACGGTCGGATACCTCCCGCAGGAGGTTCATGTCGTGGGCGAGACCGTTCGCGCGTACCTGACCCGCCGCTCCGGGGTGCACGAGGAGTGGCGCCTCGAGGCGGCCTGCCGCGACGCCGGCCTCGACGTCGAGCTCGAGCGCGAACTGGGCGCGCTCTCGGGCGGGCAGGCGGCCCGCGCCGCACTCGCCTCGATCGCGCTCGCGTCGCACGACGTCCTGCTGCTCGACGAGCCGACGAACGACCTCGACTTCGTCGGCCTCGACCTGCTCGAGCAGCTCGTGGCCGGCACCGACTCGGGCGTGGTCGTGGTCTCCCACGACCGGGACTTCCTCGAGCGCACGGTCGACCGCGTGCTCGAGCTCGAGGAAGGAACGCACGACGCGCGCGAGTATGCCGGCGGCTTCCTCGAGTACGAGCGGCTGCGCGGGCTGGCACGCGAACGGCACTATTCAGCGTACGGACGCTACGACGAGCGTCGCGTCGAGCTGGAGGACGCCCTGCGCCGCCGCCGGGGTCAGGCGGCCGCGGCCGGTAAGGGTGCGAGCCGAAGGCTGAAGAAGTCGTTGTCGCATCGAACGCGCTCCGTGAAACGTCGGCTGGAGACGCTGGAACGGGTGGAGAAGCCGTGGGAGCCGTGGGACCTGCACCTCGACATCGCGTCCGCCAGCTCGCGGCGGCGACATCGTCGCCCGGTTGGAGGGCGTGGTCGTCGACCGCGGCCCGTTCCGCCTCGGCCCACTCGACCTCCTGCTCGGCGCGGGCGAGCGCCTCGCGGTCGCCGGCCCGAACGGGAGCGGGAAGTCGACCCTTCTCGGCGCCCTGCTCGGGCGGCTGCCGCTCGTCGACGGCCGGCGGCTGCTCGGGGCGAACGTGATCGTCGGCGAGCTCGAGCAAGGGCGTGACTCATTCGGGGCGGGCACCCTGCTCGAAGGCTTCGGCTCGCGCGCAGGGCTCAGTCCCGAGCAGGCCCGGACGCTGCTGGCGAAGTTCGGCCTCGGCGCGGACGACGTGCTTCGTGCCGCCGACTCGCTTTCCCCCGGCGAACGGACGCGTGCTGGTCTGGCGCTGATCGCCGCCCGGGGCGTGAACCTGCTCGTGCTCGACGAGCCGACGAACCACCTCGACCTGCCCGCGATCGACGAGCTCGAGCGTGCGCTGGCTGCCTACGCGGGCACGCTGGTGGTCGTCAGCCACGACCGCCGCTTCCTCGAGGCGGTCGCTCCGACCCGCGTCTTCCAGGTAGGGGAGCTCCCAACGCGGTGAGCCCCTGAGCCGTCAGGCCGTGCTGGACGGTGCGAGGCGGCGTCCTCAGTCGCGCCCGTATCGCTTCGGATACGAACGCTCCCTGCGTCCTTGCCTCACACCGCCCAGCCCACCCTGACGACGAGGTCTCACCACGTTGGAAGCTCCACAGGCACCCGCAAGAGTTTGTGACGGAAGCGTCACAAGTTCCGCTACAGTGCTCCGTCGGCCATGGCAGTTCCCAAGAGGAAAACCTCCAAATCACGCCGCGACAAGCGTCGCGCGAACCACAAGATCGAGGCGCCGCGCGTGAACGAGTGTCCGGTCTGCCATCAGCCGAAGCGGCCGCACCGCGTGTGCCCGACCTGTGGCACGTACCGCGGCCGCGAGGTCGAGCCGCTCCGCACCGCCGCTCCGTAGGCCGATGATCCGCGTCGCGGTCGACGCGATGGGCGGGGACAATGCGCCCGACGAGATCGTCGCCGGCGCACTCGAGGCGGCCTCGCCCGCGGTCGTGCCGATCCTGACCGGGCCGCCCGGGCTCGACACCGGCGGGCTCGAGCTGATCGAGGCGCCGCAGCTGATCGCCATGGACGAGAAGCCGGCGGACGCCGTGCGCGAGAAGCCGGACAGCTCGCTCGTCGCTGCGTGCCGCGCCGTCGCGGACGGGAACGCCGACGTCGCGCTCAGCGCCGGCAACACCGGGGCCATGCTCGCCGCCTCGCTCGTGCACATCCGCCGGCTCCCGGGCGTCCGCCGGCCGGCGATCGCCGTTGTCCTCCCGAGCCAGAGCGGCCCCTCCGTGCTGGTCGACTCCGGGGCGAACGCGGACGCGCGGCCGGAGCACCTGCTCCAGTTCGGCCAGATGGGCGCCATTTTCGCCCGGGAGCTGCTCGAGATTCCGGAGCCGCAGGTGCGCCTGCTCTCGATCGGCGAGGAGCCCGAGAAGGGCAGCAAGCTGACCCTCGAGGCGTACGAGCTCCTCAGCGCCGCCCCGGAGCTCGATTTCCGCGGCAACGTCGAGAGCCGCCATCTGCTGAGCGGCGGGACCGATGTGATCGTCACCGACGGCTTCACCGGCAATATCTCGCTGAAGCTGCTCGAGGGGACGATCAAGACGCTCCTCGACGCGCTCCGGAGCGAGATCGCGGCCACCGCCCGCGGCAAGCTCGGCGGACTGCTGATCCGCCCCGCGGCGCGGCACCTGCGCGCCCGCCTCGACCCCGACACCTACGGAGGCGCGTACCTGCTCGGGCTGCGCGGCCTCGTCGTGATCGCGCACGGCAACTCCAACCGCCGAGCCGTCGCCAACGCGATCCGCCTCGCCGCCCGCGGGGCCGAGCACGACCTCGTCGGACGGCTCGGCGAAAGCCTCGCGGAACGCGTGGTAGCATCGGCGCGCTTTCCGGCCAACTAACCCGCAAGAGAGGTCACATGGCAGCGTCCCGCGAAGAAGTCTTCGAGCGTGTGAAGTCCGTCCTGAGTGACCAGCTCGGGGTCGACGAGAACGAGGTGACCGAGGAGGCGTCCTTCCAGGACGACCTCGATGCGGACTCGCTCGACCTCGTCGAGCTGATCATGGAGCTCGAGGACCAGTTCGGAATCAAGATCTCCGACGAGGACGCCCAGAAGATCACCACCGTCGGACAGGCCGTCGACTACGTCTCGACGCACCAGTAGCGAGAGCGAGGCCGCGGCCGGCCTCGCCCCGCTGGCCCGCCTGATCGAGCAGCTCCCGGAGGAGCGGCTGGAGAACGTCTTCACCCACTCCTCCTGGGCTCCGGACCGGGCGGCCTCGTACGAGCGGCTGGAGTTCCTGGGCGACAGCGTGCTCGAGCTCGCGGTCGCGCGGGCGCTCTACGACAACTACCCGGACTTCTCCGAGGGCCGGCTCGCCAAGGTGCGCTCGCACGTCGTCTCGCGTGCGAGCTGTGCGGTGGTGGCGCGGGAGCTCGCCCTGGGCGAGCAGCTGGTCACGCGCGGGGCGCCCGTCCCGGAGGACGAGCTGGAGCGGCTGGCGCGGAACCGGAACGTCCTCGCGGCGCTGCTCGAGGCCGCGCTCGCCGCGCTCTTCCTGGAGCACGGCTTCGAGCCGATCGAGGAGGCGGTCGTGGCCGCGTTCTGGTCGAGGATCGACTACGCGCTCACCTCGCACGTCGACCACAAGACCGAGCTGCAGGAGGCGCTGGCGCGGCTCGGGCGTTCCGTCACCTACGCCGTCCTCGAGGTCCAGGGGCCGCCGCACGAGCGGATGTTCACGTGCGCGGCGATGGTCGACGGCCAGCAGGCCGGCGTCGGGACCGGGCCCTCCAAGAAGGCAGCCGAGCAGGCCGCCGCGAAGCAGGCACTGGCCGAGCTGAACGGCGTCTAGGGCGCGACCTCGGCGTCCGCAGGCGGCGTTAGCCTGCGGCGGGTGCATCTGCGCTCTCTCCGGCTGCGCGGCTTCAAGTCGTTCCCGGATCCGGTCGAGGTCCGGCTCGAGCCGGGAGTGGCCGTGGTCGTGGGGCCGAATGGGTCGGGCAAGTCGAACGTCTCGGACGCGATCCTCTGGGCCACCGGGACGCTCGCGCCGAGCGAGCTGCGCGCCGAGAAGCCCGACGACGTGCTCTTCGCAGGCTCCGCCGGCCGCGCCCGAGCCGACTTCTGCGAGGTCGAGCTCGTCTTCGACAACGAGGACGGGACGCTCGGCGAGCTGCCGTTCTCGGAGGTCGCGCTGGCGCGGCGCCTCCATCGCGGCGGCGAGGGCCAGTACCTCCTCAACGGGGGCGCTGTGCGGCGCATCGACCTCGTCGAGCTTCTCTCCGAGGTCGGGCTCGCCGGCGGCGCGTCGATCATCGGCCAGGGCCGGGTGGAGGAGATCCTGGCCAGCAAGCCCGAGGAGCGGCGCGCGCTGCTCGAGGAGGCGGCCGGCCTCGGTCGCTTCAAGCGCCGCAAGCACCGCGCGGAGCTGAAGCTGGCCCGAGTCGCCGTTCAGGTCGACCGTGCGCTCGACCTCGAGGCCGAGGTGCGCAAGCGGCTGCGGCCGCTGGCGCTGCAGGCGACCGCCGCGGAGCGGGCCGAGAAGCTCGGGGTCGAGCTCGCGCGCCTCGACGCGCGTATCGCGCAGCTCGATCTGGAAGGACACGAGGAGCGGCTCTCGGGCCTCGAGGAGCGCAGGACGGCCGCGCAGCTCGAGCGCAAACGTGCCGAGACCCGGCTGGAGGACGTCCTCGGCCAGCGCAGCGGCGCCGAGGAGGAGCTCGCTGATGCTGCCGGCAAGCGCGAGGCCGCCACGGCCGCGCTGTACCGCCTGCGCAGCGCCACGGAGCGGCTGGCTCTGCGCCGCGAGGCGGCCGAGTCGCTGGCAGCCGGCTTCGAGGCCTCCCTGGAGCACGCGGTCGCGGGCCCACCGCCGGAGGAGCTGGAGGCTGCGCGCACGGCGGTCGCGGCGGCGACGGCGGCCCGGGACCGGGAGCACCGGCTGCGGACGGTCGCCGAACGGCTCGGCCACCGGGCCGAACGTGCGCAGACACTGCTCGCGGACGTCGGCGCCGAGCTCGCCGCGGCGGAGGAGGCGGCAGCGCTGGACCCGGCCCGGCTGGAGCGCGAGGCCGAGGCGGCCGTCGCCGCCGCGCGCGAGGCGGCGTCCGAGCGCGACACGCTCGCGGAACAGACCGCGGTCGCGCGCAACCGGCTGGAAGCGCTCGACCGCGCGCTGGCCGAACGCGAGGGGCTCGCCCCGGCCGCCAGGGCGCTGGCCGAGCAGGGCGAGCGGCTCGCGCTCTCGCTGGTCGAGCCCGAGGCCGGGGAGGAGAAGGCGCTCGCGGCGGCGCTCGGCCCGCGCGCGTCGGCCCTGATCGCGGACGATCCCGAGTCGGCGCTGGCACTCGTCGAGCGGGCACGGGTCGAGGGTCTCGGCAACGTCGTCGTTCTGCTCGGCGACCGCGCCGAGCGGCTCCTGGCGTCGGTCGAGGTCGTCCCGCGCGAGCGGCTGCTCGACGCGAAGCGGCCCGCCGTCACGCCCGAGGGCCACGGGTACGACCCGGAGCGCGGCGAGATCTGGTTCTCCGGCGAGACGGCGGAGGCGCTCCTGCTCGAGCTGCGCACGAGGCGGAAGGCGCTGGCGTCGGAGGCTGAGGACCTGGCCGCCGGGGCAGCGGACGCCGCGCGCGTCGCGGAGGTCCGCGCGCGCGAGGCGGCCGCGGCCGGCCGGGCTCTCGAGGCCGTTCCGGTCCGCCTGCGCAGGCCCTTCGCCGACCCGGCCGTGCTCGTCCGCCTCGCCCGCGGTGCGGAGCGCCTGGACGACGTGCTGCGCCGGGCCGCGCACGCCGCGGCCCACGTCGGCCCGGCCGCCGACGTCGAGACGCCGACGATCAGGTTGCGGGAGCTCGAGGAGCGCGCGCTGGCGGCGGCCCGTCGCAACCCGGAGCGCCTCCGGGCGCTGGCCGCGCTCGCGCTGCGTCTCGGCGCGGCCCTCGAGACCGACGCTCCCCGGCGCTTCGAGCCGGCGCTGATGGCGCGCGCCGACGCCGGCGGCGACCGCACGCAGGAGCTCGCGGCCAGGCTGAGGAACCTCGGGGCTGCGGAGTCGGAGCTCCGCCGCGCGCTGGCCGAAGCGGCCGAGCGGAGGTCGGCGCTCGACGTCGAGCGGGCTCAGATCGAGGCGGCGGCGGCCGAGGCGAGGCGGCGGCTGGAGGCGGCCGGGGCGGAGCCGGCGGAGGGCGACGACCGGGACGGGCTGGCGGAACGGGTCGAGCGCCTGCGCAGGCGCCGCGAGGAGCTCGGGCGCGTCAATCCACTCGCCCAGGAGGAGTACCAGGCCGAGAAGGAGCGGCTCGAGGAGCTCGCCACGCAGCGAGCCGACCTCGAGGCGAGCCTCGCCGAGCTCGAGAAGCTGCGCGCCGAGCTCGCGGAGACCGTCGAGACGCGCTTCGCCGAGACGTTCGAGACCGTCGCGAGCAACTTCCACGAGGTCGTCGCGATCCTGTTCCCGGGCGGCGAGGGGCGGTTGCGTCTAACCCGGCCGGAGGCAGACGAAGAGGCAGAAGAGGGCGCCGAGCACGGGATCGAGGTCGAGCTGCGGCCGGCCGGCAAGAAGATCACCAAGCTGTCGCTGCTGTCCGGCGGCGAGAAGGCGCTGACCGCGATCGCGTTCCTGTTCGCGGTCTTCCTCGCGCGGCCGTCGCCGTTCTACCTGCTCGACGAGGTCGAGGCGGCGCTGGACGACACGAACATCGGCCGCTTCGTCGAGCTGCTGCGCCGCTTCTCCGACCGGGCGCAGTTCGTCGTCATCACTCACCAGAAGCGGACGATGGAGGCGGCAGACACGCTCTACGGCGTCACGATGGGCGCCGAGGGCGTCTCGCAGGTCGTCTCGCGGCGGACGCCACGCCCGGCCGAAGCCTCGGCCGCTTAACCTTCGCCGCCGCATGGCGCAAACGTGGGCCGAGCTGCTGGGAGACGCGGAGGAGCCGCAGGCTGCGGAGGCGGAGCACACGGGCTTCTTCGGCCGCCTCCGCGACTCGCTCGGGAAGAGCCGCCGCGCGCTGACCGAGCAGCTCGCGCTCGACGTGTTCGACGCGGCCGACGACGAGGCCTGGGAGCGGCTCGAGGAGGCACTGATCGCGGCCGACGTCGGCGTTCCCGCGACGGCGGAGCTCGTGCAGCGGCTGGAGGCGAGGGAGGACCTCCCCGACCTGGGCGAGGCACTCGTCGAGGAGGCGGCCGCGCTGCTCGAGCGGGACGGCGGCGCCCGACTCGCCGTCCACGACGGGCCCAGCGTCATCCTCGTCGTCGGCGTCAACGGCACGGGCAAGACGACCACGATCGGCAAGCTCGCGAACAAGCTCCGCGAGCACGGGCACACGGTGCTGCTCGCGGCCGCGGACACCTTCCGCGCGGCGGCCGACGAGCAGCTGGAGATCTGGGCCGAACGGGCGCAGGCCGACATCGTCGGCTCGCAGAAGGGCGGAGACCCGGCGGCCGTCGCCTACGACGCGATCGAGGCCGCCCAGGCGCGCGGCAAGGACGTCGTCGTCGTGGACACGGCCGGCCGCCTGCACACGCAGTCGAACCTGATGGCCGAGCTGGCGAAGGTCCGCCGCGTGATCGAGCAGCGTCTCCCCGGCGCGCCGCACGAGACGCTGCTCGTCGTCGACGCGACCACCGGCCAGAACGGCCTTCAGCAGGCGCGGCTGTTCGGCGAAGCCGTTTCCGTCACCGGCGTGGCGCTGACGAAGCTCGACGGCTCCGCCCGCGGCGGGGTCGCGCTCGCGATCGCGCACGAGCTCGGCCTGCCGGTCAAGCTCGTGGGCGTGGGCGAAGGCCTCGACGACCTTCGCCCCTTCGATGCGCGGGACTACGCGCGCGCGCTCGTGTCCGGCTAGGAGCCGGTGCCTATGGCCGACCCTGTACTCGCTGAGCGGGTTGTTTCCGTCGATCAAGGTCTCCAACACCTTGTAAGGCGGATTCTTGTTGTCGGCGCGGGCCTTCCGGTACGCGTCATGGAGCGCCTTCTCCAGCGAGAAGTCCGGGTCGTCGTCCTTTTTCGAGCTTCCGACGTAGATCCGAGCTCGATATTCCTGGGTGAGGAGATCGATGTCGTCGTTCATCTGCCTACCTCCTATTCGACTTGCGTGATCCTATGACGGCGTCCGGCCTGAGTAGCTCGCCGTGACGCTCGGTCAGGAATCGGGACCCAGCGCGACGATGTACTCGCTCAAAGGGTTCGTCCCGACCGCCCAGATGTCGACCACCCGGTACACCTTCGGCTCCCCCGCTGCCCCGCGGTTGGCCGCCGACGCCTGGGTGTAGGCGTCCTTGACGGCACTCTTCAGGGACGGCGCTCTCATCCGAGCCCGCTTCGAGCGTCCGATGTAGGCCTCGTGCTCGTAACGCTTCCTCAAATCGTCATCGCTGGGCACCGCAACCTCCTTGTTTGTCCGGTCGATCCTACGACCGCAGTGACTCCGATACTCGACGCACGGCGACGGCGTTCCCCTTGCGCTCGTGGAGCCGCTTCGCCTCCATGAGCGCTGCTTCGGCGAGGGTTGTCTCACCGGCCTCCGCGGCGACCCGGGCCAAGGCGAGCCGCGTGTCTGCGTGGAAGTCGAGGTAATCGGTCGTCTCGGCCCGATCGACCGCCTCCCGTGCCAGCTCGAGGGCGTCCTCGAGCTCCCCGTCCCGGGACCGGAGCCGTGCTTCCACCCGGCGCCACAGGACCTGCGGCAGGAGGTCGGCCGAGCCGGCGGCCTCTTTCGTGAAGCGCGTTAGCAGCCATGCTTCCTCGTCCTCCCCGAGCTCACAGAGGACGTCGGCCAGGAAGCCCGACAGCGTCGAGCGGACGCCGCGCTCACCCATCGCCTCGAGTGTCTCGCACCCGGCCCGGAGCTCCCGTGCCGCAGCGGCCGGGTCGCCGCCGAGGAGCTCGATTTGCGCGCCGAGGTGAGACCTGGCGGCACGGCTGAAGTGCAGGCCCAGGCGTTCGTACGCCTCGATCGACTCCCCGTAGAGCTTGCGCGCATCGTCGATCCGGCCTTCCATCGCATAGAGCGCCGCGAGGGTCGTGCCGAGCGCGGCCTCGGTGCCGGGCCCGTACGCGGCCTTGCGCAGCTCGGTGCAGCGGCTGATCGCCTCCGGAACCGGCGTCGGCCCGTAGTAGAGCGCCTGGGCGAGCAGCGCGCCGTAACCGCTCACGTCAGCTCCGCCGCTCGACGAGAGCCGGGCCGCTGCGATCGCCTGCTCGAGCGCCGCGGCGCGCTCGCCCCAGCGGCTTCCGATCACGTGCGACTCGCTCAGCAGCCACCACGCCCGGGCCAGCGATCGCGGCGCGTCCAGCTGCTCCAGTTCGGGAATCGCGGCCTCGGCGACGCGGCGGTCCTCGTCGGCGGCGCCGTCGGGCGCCGTGAACGAGCGCTGGAACTGCCGCTCGACCGTCGCTCTGAGCTCGGTGGCACGGTTGCCCTCCGCGCGTGCTTGCTCGATCGCGTCGTCGAGCACGACGCCTGCCCGCTCGAACTGCCCCGACTTCATCAGCGCGCTGCCGAGCCGGGTGAGGAGCAGGCCGCGTTCGCCTCCGGCCGCGTGCTCGAGCCCGAGCGCCCGATCGAGCAGCGTCACGGCGGCTGGCACGTCCCCACGGTCGAGCGCCCGTCCGCCCGCGTGCCCGAGCATCGAGGCAGCACGGCGGGCGAGCTCGCGCGTGCGCTCGTCGTCAGGCCCCAGCTCCGAGCGATAGCGATGCGCCTGCTCGAGGTGGTACGCGGCGATCTCCTCCAGCTCGAGGGCCCGCTCGCCGGCGTTCTGCTCGATCCAGTCGGGGAAACGCTCGTGCAGCTCGGCCCGCAGCTCCTTGGGCATCGCCTCGTAGGCGACGTCGCGGATCAGGACGTGGTCGAAGCGGAACCCGTCGTCCCGCCCCGGAATCGACGCGTCCGGCCGCACGAGCCCTTTCCGGACGAGCTCGCGGAGGGCGGGCGCGACGACCGCGCGCTGGTGGATCGGGCAGATGTCGACCACGGCTCCGCGCATGAACTGCTTCCCCGCCACAGCCGCGCATTCGATCACCGTCCGTTCCTCTCGCGGCAACCGGTCCAGGCGCTCCGAGATCACGGCCTGGATCGAGGGCGGCACCGCGATCGCCTCCTCGCCCGCCTCGGACTCGACGGCCATGGCGGCGAGCTGCTCCAGGAAGAGCGGATTGCCCTCGCCGGCGTCCGCGATCCGGGCCTTGGCGGCCGGGCTGAGCTGCCCGCCCGCAACCTCTGCGAGCAGCTCCTCCGCAGCGGCGTCAGAGAGTGGCTGCAGCGAGAGGATGGTCGCGTTCTCGCGCGGAGCGCTCCACGCGGGCCGCCGCTCGAGCAAGTCTGGACGCGCGAGGCAGACGATCAAGATTGGCGTGTCGTGCACCCAGCCGGCGAGGTAGTCGACAGGTCGAGGAACGTCGGCTCCGCCCAGTGGAGATCCTCGAGGCACAGCAGCACCGGCCGTTCGCGGGCGAGCGCTTCCAGGTAGCGCCTGATCCCCCAGAACGTCTCCTCCGTGGAAGGCGAGCCCTCGGTCGCGCCGATGCCGGCCAGGAGGTAGTCGGCCGCCAGCTGTCCGTCCTCTTCCTCGCCGAGAGCGCGTCCTGACGGCCTCGTCCCCTCCGGCGGAGCGGACGACATCGGCAAGCGGCCAGAAGGTGATGCCCTCGCCGTACGGAAGACAGCGGCCCGTCAGTGTCGTCGCCCGGGTGCTCGCCGCGGCGCAGAGCTCGTGGGCGAGCCGGGACTTCCCGATCCCTGCCGGGCCAAGCAGCGTCAGCAGCCGGCAGGTGCGCTCCTGCTCGACGAGCTCGAGCTCCGCGTCGAGCCGGCTCAGCTCCTCCTCGCGGCCCACGACGGGCGCGTCGAGGCGGCGCGCCACGCCGGCCTCGCCGTGGTGGACCTCGTCCAGCCGCCGCGACGGCACGTCGTCGCGCTTTCCCTTGGCCGGGAACGTCTGGAGCGGGCCGGCGTCGACCGCGTCGCGGACGAGCGGGTAGGTGGCCTTGCCGATCAGGATCTGGCCCGGCGGCGCAGCTTCCTCCAGTCGCTTGGCTATGACGACGGCGTCGCCGGTCACCAGGTTGTGACCGGCCGCGGGATCACCGGCCACCACCTCGCCGGTGTTGATCCCGATCCGCATCTCCAGGGCGAGGCCGAAGGTCTGCTCGAGCTCGACGTTCAGGTCCCGCAGCCGATCGCGCATGTCCGACGCGGCCCGCACGGCACGGAGCGCGTCGTCCTCGTGCACGGTGGGAACTCCGAACACCGCCATCACGGCGTCGCCGATGAACTTCTCGACCGTCCCGCCGTGGTGCTCGATCGCGCTCCGCATCTCCTCGAAGTAGCGCGAGATCAGGCGCCGGTGGCTCTCGGGGTCGAGTGTCTCGCCGAGTCGCGTCGACTCGGTCACGTCGCAGAAGAGCACCGTGACCGTCTTTCGGACCAGCACAAAACGAGTCTAGGTAGGTGATGTCGGCTGTGGAAAGGCCGGTCTTGCTAGCGCTCGAGTGCGAACGCGATGTTCACGGTCGTCCGGTACTCGGAAATCCGGTCGCCTTCGACCTCGGCGCTCATCGAGATCACGTGGGCGCCGGTGATCCCGCGCAGCGTCTTGGCGGCCTCCTGCACGGCCGCGTCGGCGGCCTTCGCGAAGCTCTCCGGGGACGAGCCGATGATCGTCACGACTTTGGCTACCTGAGCCATCTCCGCTCCTTTTGTCGGGTTCGGGGCTGCGGAGAATGCCACGTACACTTCCGCGACCATGTTCGACACGCTCGGCGACAGGCTCCAGGCCTCGCTCGGCGACCTGCGCAAGAAGGGTCGCCTGGACGAGGAGACGATCTCGAAGGCGATGCGCGAGATCCGTCTCGCGCTGCTCGAGGCCGACGTCAACTTCAAGGTCGTGAAGGAGTTCGTCGACCGCGTGAAGGCCCGCGCGCTCGGCCAGGACGTCGTCAAGAGCCTGACGCCCGGCCAGCAGGTCGTGAAGATCGTCCACGAGGAGCTCACCTCGCTGATGGGCTCGGGCAGCTCCAAGCTCGCCGTGGCCGGCAAGCCGCCGACGGTGATCCTGCTCGCCGGCCTGCAGGGCTCGGGCAAGACGACCGCCGCCGCCAAGCTCGCGCTCCTCCTGCGCAAGGAGGGCTCGTCGCCCGCGCTCGTCGCCGCCGACCTGCAGCGTCCCGCGGCCGTCACCCAGCTCGAGCAGCTCGGTCGCCAGGTGCAGATTCCCGTCTACACGGCCTCCGACCCGGTCAAGGCCGCCTCGGACGGGATCGCAGCAGGCGAAGGCGCAGGGCCGCGACGTCGTGATCGTCGACACCGCCGGCCGGCTGCAGATCGACGAGCCGCTGATGGAGGAGCTCGCCGCGGTGCGCAAGGCGGCGAAGCCGCACAACGTCCTGCTCGTGCTCGACGCGATGACGGGCCAGGAGGCGGTCGCGGTGGCCGAGGCCTTCCAGGAGCGCGTCGCGTTCGACGGCGTCGTGCTGACGAAGCTCGACGGCGACGCCCGCGGCGGCGCCGCGCTCTCGGTCAAGGCCGTGACGGGCAAGCCCGTCAAGCTGGCCTCGGTCGGGGAGAAGCTCGACCAGCTCGAGTACTTCCACCCGGATCGCATGGCCTCGCGCATCCTCGGCATGGGCGACGTGCTCAGCCTGATCGAGAAGGCCGAGGACGCGATCGAGGAGGACGAGCAGGCGGCGATGGAGGCGCGCATCCGCTCCGGCCAGTTCACGTTCGACGACTTCCTGGCCGCGCAGAAGATGCTCAAGCGGATGGGCCCGCTCCAGGGCGTGCTCAAGCTGATTCCCGGCCTCGGCAACCAGCTCAAGGGCGTGGACATCGACGAGCGCCGGCTGGCCCGGGTGGAGGCGATCGTGCTCTCGATGACCGCGCAAGAGCGGCGGATGCCGCACCTGATCAACGGCTCCCGCCGGCAGCGGATCGCGCGCGGCAGCGGGACGACCGTGCAGGACGTGAACCAGCTGCTCTCCGCCCGCAAGCAGATGGAAAAGATGATGAAGCAGATGGGGAAGGGGAAGATGCCGAAGCTTCCGCCCCAGGTGACACAGACTGGAAGGAGATAGATGGCAGTCCGGATGAGGCTCACGCGTGTGGGCTCGAAGAAGAACCCGATCTACCGGGTCGTCGTGGCGGATTCGCGCTCGCCTCGCGACGGCAAGTTCATCGAGATCGTCGGGCGCTACAACCCGCAGACCGAGCCGTCGCTGATCGAGTTCGACGAGGACAAGGTCAAGGACTGGCTCTCCAAGGGTGCGCTGCCGAGCGAGACCGTCCACCGGCTCCTGAAGGCGAAGAACCTCGTTGGCTGAGCTCGTCGAGTACCTCGCCCGCCGGCTCGTAGACGAGCCCGACGCGGTGCGCGTCGAGGAGTCCGAGCGCGAGGGCGCGGTCGTCCTGACGCTCTACGTCGCCGAGGACGACATCGGCAAGGTGATCGGCCGGCAGGGCCGGGTCGCCCGGGCGCTCCGTGCCGTCGTACGGGCGGGCGCCGCCCGGCGGCGGCAGCGCGTCCTGCTCGAGATTGCCGGCTAACGGGGCCAACCTCGTGACCGTCGGTAAGGTCGGAAGGCCCCACGGCCTCGCGGGTGCGTTCGTGGTCGAGCGCCCGAGCGAGGACGAGGCGCGCTTCGCCAAGGGAGCGGTCCTGCACGTGAACGGCGAGCCCGCGCGTGTGACCGAGTCGAAGCGCGGCGGCGGCGGGCGGGTTGTGATCCGCCTCGACCGCAAGGTGGAGCGCGGCACGCCGCTGCAGGTCCCGAGGGCCGAGCTCCCGGACCCGGGGTCGGACGGCTACTACGTGTTCCAGCTCGTGGGCCTGGAGGTGGTCGAGGAGGGAGGTCGAACGCTCGGTCGCGTGGCCGACGTTGCCGCCTATCCCGCCAACGACGTGCTCGAGCTCGAGGACGGCCGCGCCCTGCCGATGGTGGCCGACTGCGTGCGCGAGGTCGATCTCGAAGCGGGGCGCGTCGTGGTCGCGCAGGGATTCGCCGAGTGAGGATCGACGTCTTCACGCTCGTCCCGCACGCCTTCGCGTGGATGACCGAGCAGCGTCCGCTCGCGGCGGTGCTGGGTACGGAGCTCGACCTGCGGCTCCTGAACTACCGCGATTCGACGCCGCTCCGCGCCGGCCAGGTCGACGACGAGCCGTACGGCGGCGGTGCCGGCATGGTCCTGCGCGTCGACGTAGCCGCCGCCGCGCTCGACGCCGTCTACGGCGGCGTCCCCGACCACCGCGTCGTGGCTCTCAGCCCGCAGGGCCGGCAGCTGACGCAGGAGGTCGTCGAGGAGCTGGCCGACGAGGAGCAGCTGACGCTCCTGTCCGCGCGCTTCGAGGGCTTCGACGAGCGCATCGTCACCGAGCTCGCGAGCGACGCGATCTCGATCGGCCCGTACGTCCTCTCGGGCGGCGAGCTGCCCGCGATGGTGCTGCTCGATGCGGTCGTCAGGCGCCTGCCGGGAGCGCTCGGAAGCGAGGAGTCGGGGCTCTTCGAGAGTTTTTCCCGCGGACTCGAGGGCGGTCTTGAGTACCCTCAGTACACGAGGCCGGCCGAGTTCCGCGGATGGAATGTTCCGGACGTCCTCCTCTCCGGGGATCACAGGAGGATCGAGGAATGGCGCATGGAGCAGAGCAGGCTGCGGAGCGTCGGGTGAGAAACCCGGTCGACCGCCTCACGGGCCGGCTCCCGCGTGCCTGGCGGATCACGATCGACTGGGTCGTGACGATCGTCGGCGCGATCGCCATCGTGCTCGCGATCAAGGCGTGGGTCGTGAACCCGTACCGGATCCCGTCCTCGTCGATGGAGCCGACGCTCCACTGCGCGCGGCCCGGCACGGGCTGCGTGGCCCGCTTCTCCGACCGCGTGCTCGCGAACCGCTTCATCTACCACTTCAAGGACCCGGCCCGCGGCGACGTGATCGTCTTCGAGACGCCCGCGAAGGCGCGGCCGCAGTGCGGGGCCGGCGGCACCTTCGTCAAGCGGATCATCGGGCTGCCCGGCGAGACCTGGTCGATGCGGAACGGCTTCGTCTTCATCAACGGCGCCAGACTGGACGAGCCGTACATCAAGCCGGGCCGTCGCGACCGCGAGAGCTACCCGCCGACGAAGATCCCCGAGGGCTCGTACTTCGTGATGGGTGACAACCGGGCCCAGTCGTGCGACTCGCGCCGCTGGGGCTCGCTGCCCGGGGGCAACCTCATCGGCAAGGTGTTCGCGGTCTACTGGCCGCCGAACCGAATTTCGTTGCGCTAGCATTCCGGCCCGCCCCGGCGGGCCTTTCTCTCATGGCGAACCCCATCGAGCTCATCGAGCAGCGGCAGCTGCGCCCGGAGGTCCCGCAGTTCAAGGCGGGCGACACCGTGAAGGTGCACTTCCGCGTGATCGAGGGCCAGCGCTCGCGGATCCAGGTCTTCGAGGGCATCGTGATCAAGCGCCAGGGCTCGGGGGTGCGCGAGACCTTCACCGTGCGCAAGCAGTCCTTCGGGGTCGGCGTCGAGCGGACGTTCCCGGTGCACTCGCCGAAGATCGAGAAGATCGAGGTGATGGCGATCGGGGACGTCAACCGCGCCAAGCTCTACTACTTGCGGGAGAAAGTGGGAAAGAAGGCGCGCGTCCGGGAGAAGCAGCGCCGCTAGCTCCGACGGCGGCGCTATTCTCGCCGCCGTGCCCCGCGCCGCGATTCACCGCCTGCTCCGCTTCGATCGCAAGCTCGGCGCGCGCTTCGTGGCGGGTGCCGACGAGGCCGGCCGCGGCTCGCTCGCGGGCCCGCTCGTCGTCGCGGGCGTGCTGCTCGACTACGGCTGCCTGCGGGACCACCGCGTTCGGCCGCTCGCGCTCCTGAACGACTCCAAGCAGGTCGCGCCCGAGGAGCGCGAGGTCGTCTTCCGGGCGGTGCTGGCCTGCGCGGAGCGTGTGTGCGTGAAGGTGATCTCGTCGGCGGAGATCGACCGGAACGGCCTGCACAAGTCGAACCTCGCCGGGCTCCGCGCCGCTCTGACGGCGCTGGCCCCGCCGGCGGAGGCCTGCCTGGTCGACGGCTTCCGGCTCGGGCCGACCGCGCCCGAGCACCAGGCGGTGGTGGACGGAGACACGAAGAGCGCCGCCATCGCCGCTGCGTCGATCGTCGCCAAGGTCGTCCGCGACCGGGCGATGCGCAGGATGGATGCGCTGTATCCGCAGTACGGCTTCAGGACCCATGTCGGCTACATCACGCCCGGCCACTCGGCGATCGTCCGGGAGCGTGGCCCGTGCGAGATCCACCGGCAGTCGTTCGCGGCGCTTTGCTACTCGCCCGAGGCCTACGACCTTGCCAAGGCGGGGGCGGGGGCATAGCGCCGAACGCCGCGCGCTGAGGCACTACCGCCTGCGAGGCTTCCGCATCCTCGCCGTCAACGCCTGGGCGGGCGGCAACGAGCTCGACCTGGTCGTGCGGCGGGGCCGCAGGCTGGCCTTCGTCGAGGTGAAGGAGAAGGCCGCCGGCGGCCTCGGCGACCCGCTCGAGATGGTCGGGCCCGAGAAGCAGCGCCGGCTGCGGCGGGCGGCCGCCGCGTGGCTGGCGGCGAACCCGGACCTCGCCGAGCTCGACGTGTCGTTCGAGGTGCTTGCCGTGCGCCCGGACGGGGTGGAGCGCGTGGTCGAGGCGTTCTGAACGCACGGGCGGCCGTCGCCCCGGCGACGAGCGCTCGCTAGGACTCCCGGCGACTTCCGCGAACTCGGCTGGGTGGCCCGCACCCAGGATGTGCTCTACGCCGACATCGACCTCGAGCTCTCCTGGTCGGAGCGGGATCTGCCCGAGCGCGAGCGGACGAAGCACGTTCACCGGCTCCATCCGTACCTGGGCAAGTTCATCCCGCAGCTCGTCGAGGCGCTGATCACACGTCACCTGCCGGCCGGGGGGCGTGTGCTCGACCCCTTTGCCGGCTCGGGGACGACGCTCGTGCAGGCGCTGGAGAGCGGCCTCGACGCGACCGGAGCGGACGTGGCCGCGTTCAACTGCCTGCTGATGCGGGTCAAGACGCGCGACTACAACCCCTTCGTGCTCGAGCGCGAGGTGCGCGACGTGCTGGGACGGCTGGAGGCCGGGGAGGGCGAGCCAGGCGAGACGACGCCGTACGTCGCCGAGTGGTTCGCGCCGCAGGCCGTGGACGACCTGCTCCGCTTCCGTTCGCTCATCGGCGGCTACGAGCACGCGGACGTGCTCCGGGTCGTGCTCGCGCGCGCCGCCCGCTCCGCCCGGCTGACGCCGCACTTCGACCTGGACTTCCCGCGCGCGCCGCAGCAGGGGGAGTACTGGTGCCACAAGCACAAGCGCGTCTGCCGGCCGGTCGAACGAGCTGCGCACTTCCTGCGGCGCTACGGGCTCGACACGGTGCGCAGGATCAAGGACTACGCGCGCGTGCGCTCGCGCGGCCGCGAGGCGAGCGTCCTCCACGGCGACTCGCGCGAGCTCGCGTTCGGCGGGCCGTTCGACGGCGTCGTGACCTCGCCGCCGTACCCGGGCCTGATCGACTACCACGGCCAGCACCGCTACGCCTACGAGCTGCTCGGCCTGGACGAGCTCGTCGAGCTGGAGCTCGGCAGCGCTGTGCGCGGTACCAGCGCGTCCGCCCTGGCCGCGTACACCGACGGCATCGCCGCCACGCTCCGCAACGCTGCCGCTTCGCTCCGCCCCGGCGCACCGGTGGTGATCGTCGTCAACGACCGGCGCGAGCTCTACCCCGGTCTCCTCGAGCGTGCGGGCCTGCAGCTGGACGCGCGCTACCGGCGCCACGTCAACCGCAGAACGGGCCGACGAGCGGGCGAGTTCTTCGAGGACGTGCTGGTCGCGCGCGTCGGCTAGGAGGGCTGCCAGACGTCGTTGCGAAGCAGCGGCACGACCGTCCCGTCGGCCGTGATGCCGTCCACGTCGACCTCGGGCCCGCCGACCATGAAGTCCGTGTGGACGGCGGACTGGTTGACGCCGAGCGCCAGGAGCTCGTCGGAGGGCAGGTTCTCGACCTCGTCCACGACCGCGCCGGCCGACTGGCCGTAGGCGATGTGGCAGGTCGCGTTCTCGTCGAAGAGCGTGTTGAAGAAGGTCAGCCCGGTGCGGGCGACGCGCGACTCTCCGTCCACGAGCGCCAGTTCCCCGAGCCGGACCGCGCCCTCGTCCGTCGCGAGCTGCTCGCGGACGGTCTCCGCGCCCGTCTCGGCCTGCACGTCGACGATCGCTCCGTCCTTGAAGCGCACCTCCAGCCCGCGGACCATCGTGCCGTTGAGCGAGAGCGGCCGCGTCGAGCGGACCGTGCCCTCGGCGCGGCTGCGGTCGGGCGTGACGAGCACCTCCTCGGTGGGCATGTTCGCCACGAAGCGGCGGCCGCCGATCTCCTGCCGGCCGCTCCGCCACGCGGACTGCGGCAGCAGGCCGACGGTCAGGTCGGTGCCCGGGCCGCTCAGGCGGATGGCGTCCAGCCGGAGCTCGTCGAGGGTCCGGGCGCGCGCGTCGAGGCGGTCCATGTGCTCGTGCCACGCCGCGACCGGATCGTCCTCGTCCAGCCGGACCGTGGTGGCGACCGCCTCCCAGAGCCGGTCGACGTCGGGTTCGCCGAGCACGGTCTCCGCCCAGCCCTCCGTGGGGTAGGAGGCGATCGTCCAGCGGGCGCGGCCGTTGAGGGCTACGCGGATCTTCTCGGCGGTCAGCGCCTTTGCACGCGGAATCGCGGCGCGGTGGGCGTCGAGACCTTCGAACAGGCGATGGAACGAGTCGCCGCCGATCGAGATGAGGGCGCCCTCGCGCTCGTCGACCGAGCGAGCTCGCTCCAGGAGCCACGGCGGCGCCTGCTCGAGCTCGTCCTCCGGTGCAAGCTCCACCTGAGCCGCGTCGACGTGCCGGTCGGCGTAGAGGACGTCGACCCGGCGCGCACCGGCCCGGTACGCGGCGCGCGCGACCGCTCGCGCGAGTGGAGCGTGCTCCACGAAGCAGTCGACGTAGACGTGCTGTCCCTCGGCCACGTCCACTCCGACGCGGACGATCAATTCGGCGTATCGCTCGAGCGTCCCGTTGTTCATAGACGAACGTATATCAGAGCAACCCGAGATGGTCGAGAGCCAGATAGCCCGCGTCGACGTCGGCCATCCTGCCGCCCCGCAGATGGCTGCGGAAGTCTGCGAGCGAGAGGAGAACCGGCTCCGTCAGGCGAGGATCCTCGGGCTCGGCCCTGGCGGGTGCAGCCGTGCGCGACGAAGACGAACTTCGTCCGGTTCGAGTAACCCTCCTCCAGCATCACTCCCGCCGGCTCGATGCGGCCCGCGTAACCCGTCTCCTCGAGCAGCTCGGCGGCGGCCGTGTCGGCGGGCTCCTCGCCGGCCTCGACCACTCCCGCCGGTAGCTCGAGCAAGACGGCCTCCGGCCCCGGCCGGAACTGGCGGACGAGCACGACCTGGCGCTCGTCCGTCAGCGCGAGCACGGCCACCATGTCGTCCTCGTCTTTGATCTCGTAGTCGACGACCTCGCCGCCCGGCAGCCGGAAGCGCTTGCTCACGACCCGGCGGTAGCGGGAGTAGACGGTCTCCTCGGCGAGCTTGTCCCACGGCTGCACGCGGGGAGTCTGGCGCGCCGAGACCGAAGACGCGATAGGGAGCCCTCGCCACGACGCGACGCACCGGAAGGCGCGCTTGCCGCAGCGTCGTGGCGCAGGCTCCTCGCCCACGAGTATGCACGGCTCGTCGCCGAAAGTGAAGGTCGCGTCTCGGCGCACGTTCGGCACAGCAGGCCGCCCAGCTTCGGGATGCGGCACTGCTTGCGAGCCGACTCGTGAGGAAGACGTCGGCGGCGCATTGGCTCACGTGCGTGGCCCGTTTGGAGAGAATGCCGTTGCCCGCGGCCTTCGGTTGCGCGGGGCATCTGGGCTGCGAAGGAGGTCTCATGTCCGCGACAACGCTCACCGATACCGCGGCGAGCCGTTCGGATCTCAAGCCGGTTGTCACGACGGTGCTGCACAACGATCCCGGCTGTCCATGGGCGTACTCGGCGAACCCGGCGTTTCGGGTGCTCGAGTGGCGTTACGGGGCGCAGCTCGATTGGCGGCTCGTATTGATCGGGTTGACGGAGTCGGCCGAGCAGTACGTCGCGCGTGGCTACACGCCGCTTCGGAGCGCGCTCGGCCAGGCTCGGTTTCGTCGCTTCGGGATGCCCTTTTCGCCCTCACCGAAGGCGCGTGTGAGCGCGACCGCGCGCGCGTGCCGCGCGGTCGTGGCGGCGCGTCTGCTCGACCCCGGGAGCGAGTGGCGCGTCTTTCGCGCGCTGCAGCTCGCGAACTTCACGAGTCCGCTCCTGCTCGAGGACGAGCAGGCCATCGCCGCGGTCCTCGCCGGTGTCGAGGGCGTGGACGCCGATGCGATCGTCTCGCTGCTCGACGACCCGGCTGTGACGGATGCTTACGAGCGTGACCGGGCCGAGGCGCGTGCGGCTGCGGGCTCGGCCGCCGAGCTGCAGGGCAAGACCGCGCAAACGGATGGGCCGGTGCGCTTCACCGCTCCTTCGATCATCTTCGAGCGCGACGGCCGGCAACTCGTCGCCGGAGGCTGGCAGCCCGTCGAGGCCTACGACCTGCTCGTGGTCAACCTCGACCCGACCCTCGCTCGCCGTGCTGCCCCCGACAGTCCGGCTCCGTTGTTGGAGGAGTTCCCCGACGGCCTCACGACCCAGGAGGTTGCGGAGCTGCGCGTGCGCGGCAACGACGTTCCCGACCGTGCCGCGGCGGAGGAGAGCCTGCTCGAGCTCGTCGCTGACGGACAGGCGGTTCGCGTCCCGCTCGGCGACGACGCGCTCTGGCGAGCGGCCTGACCGGCGCGCCCACCCGCTTCCGCCTCGATTCCGGCTGCTTGTGGATGACCTGGCACGGAGTCGGCACGATGCCCTGACACTGGTATGCGCCGCTCGCCACTAGCGTCGGATCGTGCTCGCGCGAACCGTCACACATGCGCTTGTGGGACTAGATGCCCGCCGGGTCGAGGTGGAGGCGCACCTCCAAAGCGGCGTTCCCGGCTTCGCCATCGTCGGCCTGGCCGACCGTGCTTGCCAGGAGGCGAAGGAGCGGGTCAAGAGCGGGATCATCTCGGCCGAGCTCGAGTGGCCCGGCGGCCGGCGCCGGATCACCGTCAACCTCGCGCCCGCCGCGCTCAAGAAGGAGGGTTCAGGCTTCGATCTCCCGATCGCGCTGGCCGTGCTCGCGGCGTCACATCAGATTCCGATCCCGAGGCTCGAGGAGCATGCCTCGGTCGGGGAGCTCGCGCTGGACGGCCGCGTCCGGCCTGTCGGCGGCCTGCTGGTGGCGGCCGAGGGAGCGAAGAAGGCCGGATTCGACAGGATCGTCTGCGCGGCGGAGACCGCGGCCGAGGCCGCCCTCGCCGGAATCGAGCCGGTCCCCGTGCGCCACCTCGCCGACGCCGTCGCGTACCTCCGCGGCGAGCTCGAGCTCCCCAGCGTCGTCGCGGCGAACGGCCTGCCTCCCCCGCCGCAGCCCGACCTCGCGGACGTCCGCGGCCAGGAACGCGCTCGGCGTGCTCTCGAGCTGGCGGCCGCAGGCGCGCACAACCTCCTGCTCGCGGGGCCGCCCGGAACCGGCAAGACGATGCTGGCCCGCCGCCTCCCGGGCATCCTCCCGCCGCTCACGGACGAGGAGATGCTCGAGGTCACGCGTATCCACTCCGTCGCCGGGCTGCTGCCGTCCGGGCATCCGGTGGTGACGGTGCGGCCGTTTCGCGCCCCGCACCACAGCGCATCGGCGCCCGCGATCGTCGGAGGCGGCGGCTCGGGGCTCCGGCCGGGCGAGGCGACGCTCGCACATTGCGGGGTGCTGTTTCTGGACGAGCTCGTCGAGTTCGCCCGCCCCGCGCTCGAGGCGCTCCGCCAGCCGCTGGAGGACGGAGTCGTCAGCGTGGCCCGAGTCGAGGGTCGAGCGGTGTTCCCGGCCCGGTTTCAGCTGGTCGCGACCATGAACATGTGCCCGTGTGGCGCGCGTGGCGACCCGGCCGCCGAATGCTCCTGCTCGCCTCAGCGGCTCGCCTCCTTCCGCGACAAGCTCTCGCGGGCGCTGCTCGACCGCTTCGACCTCGTGATCGCGGTGCCGCGTGCGCGGGCGGCCGAGCTCGCCGGCGCCGCCGGCGAGGGCTCGGACGCCGTTCAAGCGAGGGTGGTCTCGGCGCGGGCGTGCGTCGAGGGAGGCGGCGGTCTCGGCCGCACCCCGGAGGCGTCGGCGCTCCTCGATCGCGCGGTCGAACGTTTGCCGCTCTCCGGCCGCGGTCGCTCGCGGGTCGCCCGCGTCGCCCGCACGATCGCGGCGCTCGCCGGTGCGGACGGCGTCGCCCCGGAGCACATGGCGGAAGCCCTGGCCTACCGTGCGCCCCGGGAGCTGGTGGCGGCATGAGCGAGCTGGCCCTCGCCGCTTTCGCGGCGGATACCGGCGCGCATGTGGTGGGAACGCCTCGCGACCGGCGCTGGCGGTCCTTCCTGCGCTCGTTCGACCAGGCGCGCTTCGTCGCCGGACTGCAGGCGCTGCGGGCTCCGCTGGATCGGTCGGTCGGAGCCCGGCTTTCCGTCCCTTCTGGCCGCGATCCACGATCCGCCGCCCGGACTGTTCCTGCGCGGTGCCGGCACTGCTGAGCTGCTCTCTCAGCACGGCAGTCGCCATCGTCGGAGCCCGCTCGTGCTCGCCCTACGGCTCGCAGGTCGCCCGGACGTGCGGGCGGGAGTTGGCGGCGGCGGGCCTCGTCGTGATCAGCGGCCTCGCCCGCGGGATTGACGGCGAGGCACACCGCGGTGCCCTCGAGGCGGGCGGCGTCACGGTCGCAGTGCTCGGCTGCGGCGTCGACCGCGACTATCCGGCCTCCCATCGCGAGCTGGCGGCCCGCATCGGCGAGCGCGGGCTGATCGTGTCGGAGTACGCACCGGGCGTCGAGCCGGCTCCGTGGCGCTTCCCCGCGCGCAACCGGGTCGTCGCCGGGCTGGCTCGCGCCACTGTCGTGGTCGAGGCACGTGAGCGGAGTGGCGCCCTGATCACGGCAGACTTCGCGCTCGAGCAAGGGCGCGAGGTCTTCGCCGTACCCGGCGAGATCACCTCGACGCTCTCGGCAGGGACGAACGCCCTTCTGGGCCTGGGCGCGACGCCGTACACCTCGCCGCAGGACGTCCTCGACGCGCTCGGCGTCGAACCTGCGGCGGCGTCGGTGCCGGAACTCGGCCCGGAAGCGGCGCGGGTGCTCGAGCGCCTGCGCGAGTTCGCCTCCGGCGCCGACGAGTTGCAGCGCGCGACCGGGCTCGGAGCGGCCGAGCTGGCCGCCGCCCTCACAGAGCTCGAGCTCGTCGGTGCGGCGCAGCAGGAGGGAGGGGTGTTTCGTGCCTCTGGCTAGCATCGCCCCGTGGCGGACTCCTTCAGGCTCGAGGATTCGGTCGAGTCGCTGCCGCGGCCCGCCTGGGACGGTCGTGCCGACGTCATCATCATCGGCGGCGGCGTCTGGGCGATCCTCGGCGAGCATGCGCCGGTGCTCGACCAGCTTGACCCTGCTCGGTTCGCCTAGTGCCTCGGAGCGCGCTGATCGTCGCCGTGCCGGAGGTCGAGCCGCTGGTCGGCGACTGGCGGCTGCGCTATGACAACGCCTCGCTCGGGGTCCCGGCGCACGTGACGCTGCTCTTCCCGTTCGTACCGGCAGCGCAGCTCGACGACGTTCTCCTCGCGGAGCTCGAGGCTCTCTTCGCCGCTCAGGTGCCGTTCTCCGTCCAGTTCTCGCGTGTCGCCCGTTTCCCGGAGGTCGTCTGGCTCGCGCCGGATCCGCCAGAGCCCTTCAGGCGGCTGACCGAGCTCATCGTCGACCGATATCCCGCGTACCTCCCGTACGAGGGCGCGCACGACGAGGTGATCCCGCACCTGACGGTCGCGGTGGGCGATGCGGCGCTCCACGACGAGGTGGAGGCCGCGCTCTCGCCGTCGCTCCCGATCGCTGCGGAGGTGCGGGAAGTCGTCCTGCTCGAAGAGGGCGAGGACGGCCAGTGGCAGACTCGCGCGCGCTTCTCTCTCGCCGGCTAGAGCGACAGCGTCGGCAGCTCGAGCTCCGAAGCGCGATCCATCGCGGCGAGCGCGATCGCGAGGTCCTGGATCGCGAGCCCGGTCGAGTCGAAGGTCGTGATCTCGTCGTCGTCGACCCGTCCGCCGGCGTCGCCGGCCAGAACCGACCCGAGCACGGTGACGTCCTCGCGACTCAGCGCGCCGGCCTCGACGGCGTGGACGAGCTCCCCGTTGTGGCTCGCCTGTTCCCAGTCGTCGGCGAAGACACGCGTCCGCGCCAGCTCCTCCACCGCGATCTCCGCCTTGCCCGGCCCGTCGGCTCCCATCAGGCTCACGTGCTGCCCGGGTCGCAGCGAGCCCGGGCCGTAGACGAGCTCGTGGCCGGGCGTGACAGTCGCCACGAGGTCGGCAGCGAGGGCTTCCTCGCGGCTCGCGGCGACGACGGCGCCGAGCTCCGTCGCGGCCGCCTGTGCGCGCGAGGCGTCCACGTCCCACACCATCGTCTCGTAGCCCCGAGCCAGGAACGTCCGCGCGGTCGCCCGGCCGTTGACGCCTGCTCCGATCACGGCGGCCGAGGCGGCCCCGGGCCGGCCGAGCGTCTCCGCGGCCAGCACCGCGGCTGCGCCGGTCCGCAGTGCCGTGACCGCGCCCGCGTCGAGTGCGGCCCGCAGCATGCCGTTCGAGGCATCGGAGAGCAGCACCACGCCGCTGACGGTCGGCAGGCCCTGCTCCGGGTTGCCCGGGAAAGAGGTCACCCATTTCAACAGCGCGTGGCCGCTCCCGAGCGCGGGCATCGCGCGGAAGTCGCCGGCCGGGTACGCCGGCACGTAGACCTTCGGCGGCATTGTCCACTCGCCCCTGGCGTACGAGACGAACGCCTTGCGCACGGCCTCGAGCGCGGCCTCGGGCGTGACCGCCGCCTCGACGTCGCGGCCCGCGAAGAGCGGCACCTGCACGGCTAGGCCTCCTTGACCGAGGCGATCACGTTCTCGAGCGCCTGCTTCGCGTCGGCGAACAGCATCGCCGTCTTCTCGTCGTAGAAGAGCGGGTTGTCGATCCCGGCGAAGCCCGGGCTCATCGAGCGCTTTACGACCACGACGGTGCCGGCCTTGTCGACGTCGATGATCGGCATGCCGTAGATCGGGCTCGCCGCGTCGCTTCTGGCTGCCGGGTTGACGACGTCGTTGGCGCCGAGGATCACGGCGACGTCGGTCTGCGGTAGCTCCGAGTTGATCCGCTCCATCTCGTAGAGCTGCTCGTAGGGCACATTCGCCTCGGCGAGGAGGACGTTCATGTGTCCTGGCATCCGGCCGGCGACGGGGTGGATGCCGTACTTGACGTCGACGCCCCGCTCCTCGAGCAGGTCGGCCAGCGCCCGCACGTCGTGCTGTGCCTGCGCGACCGCGAGCCCGTATCCGGGCACGAACACGACCCGGCGCGCGTACGCGAGCATCACCGCGACGTCCTCCGCCGTCGTCGAGCGCACAGAGCGCCCGTCGCTCGCGTCCGCGCCGGCGGCCGCCGGCGTCACCTGGCCGAAGGCGCCGAAGAGGACGTTCGCGATCGAGCGGTTCATCGCCCGGCCCATGAGGATCGTGAGCAGCGTTCCGGAGGCACCCACGAGCATCCCGCTCACGATCAGGACGTTCGAGTGGAGCACGAAGCCGGTCGCCGCCGCCGCCAGGCCCGTGAAGGCGTTCAGCAGCGAGATCACGACCGGCATGTCCGCACCGCCGATCGGGAGCACGAACAGCACGCCGAACAGGAGCGCGCCCGCGAGCACGACCGCGAGCAGCCATGGTTCTTGCGGGCCGAAGACGATCGTCGCGCCGGCGCCGACCGTGAGCGCGAGCAGGAGACCGTTCACGACTTTCTGGCCGGGGTAGACGATCGGCTGTCCGCTGACGAGGTCCTGGAGCTTCCCGAAGGCGACGAGGCTTCCGGCGAACGACACCGATCCGATCAGCGCGGAGAGCAGGATCGCGACCGTCTCGTCGCTACCGATCCGGCCCGGCTCGGGCGTCAGGTTGTGGAACTCCGCGAGCGCGACGAGCGCTGCCGCGCCGCCGCCGACGCCGTTGAACAGCGCCACCATCTGCGGCATCGCGGTCATCTTCACGCGGCGCGCGCCGACCAAGCCGACGACGGCGCCGATCGCCATCGCGATCGCCATCAGGCCGTAGCCCTCGAGCCCTTCATGAGCGAGGGTGACCACGATCGCGAGGGCCATCCCGGCCGCTCCGAGCTGGTTGCCGAGCCGCGCGCGCCGCGGAGAGGAGAGGAACTTCAGCGCGAGGATGAACGTCACGATCGTGACGAGGTAGAGGAGGTTACTGGCGTTCTCGCCCACCGGCTCCTCTGCCCTTGAACATCTCCAGCATGCGGTCGGTCACCACGAAGCCGCCGACCACGTTGGCGGTCGCGAGCGCGACGGCGAAGAAGCCGACCACCTTCGTGAACGTGTCTGCATCCGGTCGGCCCGCGACGAGGATCGCACCCACGATCACGATCCCGTGAATGGCGTTGGTGCCCGACATCAGCGGCGTGTGCAGCATCGTCGGCACCTTCGAGATCACCTCGAAGCCGAGGAAGATCGCGAGCACGAGGATCGTCAGCTCGGTGATGAACTGTGCGGTCTCTATGCCGCCACCTCCTCGCGCCGGGTCACGCACGCGCCGGCGGTGATCTCGTCCGCGAAGTCGAGCGTCAGCTCGCCTTCCGGAGCGAGGTGGAGCAAGAGCGCGGTCAGGTTGCGCGAGTAGAGCTGGCTCGCGTGGTTCGCCATCGTGCTCGGCAGGTTCGTCTGCCCCACGATCGTGACGCCCTCGCGCACGACCTCCTGGCCGGGCTCGGTCAGTTCGCAGTTTCCGCCGGCTTCCGCCGCGAGGTCGACGATCACGGAGCCCGGCCTCATCGCCGCCACGGCGGCGGCGGGGATCAGCCGCGGAGCGGGCCGTCCGGGTACGAGCGCGGTCGTGATCACGACGTCGTACTCGGGCAGCCGTTGCTCTAGCGCCTCCTGCTGGGCGCGCTGGTCCTCGTCAGTGAGCTCGCGCGCGTAGCCGCCCTCCGTCTCCTCACCGCCGATTCCCAGGTCGAGAAAGGCTGCGCCCAGGCTCTCGACCTGCTCGCGGACAACGGGCCGGACGTCGAAGCCGGACACGACCGCGCCCAGCCGGCGAGCGGTCGCGATCGCCTGCAGTCCGGCCACCCCGGCGCCGACCACCAGCACCTTCGCCGGCGCCACGGTCCCTGCGGCCGTCATCAGGAGCGGAAAGAACCTCGGCAGGCGCTCGGCGCCGATCAGCGCGGCCTTGTAGCCCGCAACGGTCGCCTGCGACGAGAGCGCGTCCATCGACTGCGCCCTCGAGATCCTGGGGATCGACTCCATCGCGAACGCGACCACGCCGCGCTCGGCGAGCCGCGCCACGCCCTCGGCGTCGCTGAGCGGCTCCAGGAAGCCGACGAGCACGACGCCTTCGGCCAACCGCTCGAGCTCGTCCTTGCCGGGCTTGCGTACCCGCGCGACCAGTGCCGCGTCGGCGTACGAGTCGTCCGCGACCCTGGCGCCTGCCTCGCGGTAGGCGTCGTCGGTGAAGCCTGCCGCTGCGCCCGCGCCCGTCTCGACCGTCACCTCGCTGCCCGCTGCGGCAAGGCGGCCGACCGACTCCGGCACGAGCGCCACGCGCCGTTCGCCGGGCGCGCTCTCCTTCGGGACGCCGACCTTCACCGCACCCAACTCTAAAGCCCGACCCGGGCAGGGATGCGCCCTTGGCGGTCGAACGAGTCGGTCCCCCTCGTGCCGCTTCTCGATGCCCTGACCCGTGCGCTCGACGCGCAGGACCCCGATGCGACCGGACATGCGTCACGTGTGGCGGCGCTGGCCGAGATCGTGGCGCGGCGGCTCGGCTGTCGCGAGCTCGACGCGCTGAGGCTCGGCGGCAAGCTCCACGACCTGGGCAAGCTGGCCGTCCCGCAGCGCGTGCTGTTGAAGCGGACGGCGCTCACCGCAGCCGAGCTGGCCCGCATCCGCGAGCACCCGTGCGCAGGGGCCCGGCTGCTGGCGCCGATCGCAACGGTGCGGGCCGCCCTGCCGTACGTGCTCTTCCACCACGAGCGCTGGGACGGCGACGGCTACCCGACCGGCCGCGCCGGCACCGACATCCCGCTGGGCGCCCGCGTGCTCGCGGTGGTCGACGCGTTCGACGCGATGACCTCGGACCGTCCGTACCGGCGGGCGCTCGCGGCGGAGGTCGCGATCGCGGAGGTGGAGCGCTGCGCCGGCGGCCAGTTCGATCCGGTGGTCGCGCGCGTGTTCGTCGGCGCCTGGCTGGAAGGCGAGATCTGCCTGCCGGCTTCGCGTGCCGTCGCTTGAGCGGCGGCGCCCGGGTCAGACCCTGGACACGGCTGAAGCAGACGTGTCCGTGAACGAGCGGGCGCGCCGCGGCCGCACGTGTACCTGCGTGCCGGCCTCGAGCTGGAGCTCCTCGCACTGCTCGTGGGTCATCTGCGCCCAGAGCTCCTCGCCGTCCTCGAGCGCCAGCTCCACGCGCGTCTCGAAGCCGAGATGGAGGACGCGCTCGACGCGGGCGGGCCGCGTGGCGCCGTTGCTCTCGCGCGTGAGCTCCAGGTCGTGCGGGCGGATCCAGTCGTCGTCGAGGCGGTTGACCGGGCCGACGAAGCTCATCACGAACTCGTTGGCCGGCTCGTCGTAGAGCTCGCGGGCACCTGCCGTCTGCTCGACGCGGCCGTGGTTCATGACCACGATCTGGTCGGCGACCTCCATCGCCTCCTCCTGGTCGTGCGTGACGAAGACGGTCGTCACGTGCACCTCCTCGTGCAGGCGCCGTAGCCAGGCGCGCAGCTCTTTGCGCACGCGTGCGTCCAGTGCGCCGAACGGCTCGTCGAGGAGCAGCACCTTGGGCTCGACCGCCAGCGCGCGGGCCAGCGCCATCCGCTGGCGCTGGCCGCCCGAGAGCTGGGCCGGGTAGCGGTCGGCGAAGCCCGTCGAGCTGCACGAGGTCGAGCAGCTCCTGGACGCGCGCCTCGACCTCGGCCTTCGGCCGGCGTCGGATCTTCAGCCCGAACGCGACGTTGTTCCAGACGGTCATGTGCTTGAAGGCGGCGTAGTGCTGGAACACGAAGCCGACCCCGCGCTTCTGCGGGGCGACTGCCCGTGGCGTCCTCACCGGAGATCAGCACCTCGCCCTCGTCCGGGATCTCGAGCCCCGCGAGCACGCGCAGGAGCGTCGACTTGCCGCTGCCGCTCGGGCCGAGCAGCGCCGTCAGCGAGCCGCCCGGAACCTGAACGTAGACGTCGTCGAGAGCGACGAAGTCGCCGAACCGCTTGGTCACGCCTCTCGCCTCGATCGCCATTTAGTGCCCCTTCCAGTGATGCTGCCCAGCTTCTGGGTCGCGAGCACCATGCCAGGGGCCGCACTCGCCCGCGTCAAAGGCTCTCTGCAGCCTTTGCAAGGGCGAGGGTGGTTCCTGGCGCCGCGTGATCGCGGGCCAGAAGTAGGCGTGTATTGCTGGAAGGGGCACTAGTTCTCCTCCTTTCGCTGGAACGCGGTCAGCACGAGCAACGTCGACATCGCGAGCACGGCCAGCACGACGGAGGCCGCGTAGGCGCCGACGAGGTCGAACGCCTCGAAGCGCTCGCCGACGTGGGTCGTCATCGTCTCGGTGCGGCCGGCGATGCGGCCCGACACGACGCTCACGGCGCCGAACTCGCCGAGGCAGCGAGCGGTGGTCAGGACGATGCCGTAGGCGACGCCCCACCGGATCGCCGGCAGCGTGATCCGCCAGAAGGTCTGCCAGGACGACGCGCCCAGCGTCGAGGCCGCCTGTTCCTGCTCGTCGCCGATCTCCCGCAGGACGGGTACGACCTCACGGACGACGAAGGGCAGCGACACGAAGATCGTCGCCAGCACCATCGAGGGCAGCGCGAAGATCACCTGGTAGCCGTGGTCCATCAGCCAGCCGCCGAACCAGCCCTCGCGGCCGTAGAGCAGCAAGAGCGCGAGGCCGACGACGACGGGTGAGAGCGCGAGCGGCAGGTCGACCGCGCTGTTCACGAGCCCGTGTCCCGCGGAAGCGGTGCCGCACGATCGCGAGCGCGCAGAGCACGCCGAAGATCGTGTTCGCCGGCACGGCGATCAGCGCGATCAGGATCGTCAGCCAGAACGCGTGCACCGCAGCCGGGCGTCGTGACGGCGTCCCAGGCCGGCCCGAAGCCGTCCGCGAACGCCCGCCTGAACACGATCGCCAGCGGCACGAGCAGCAGCGCGCTCACGTAGCCGATCGCGACGAAGCGCAGCAGATATTCTGGCGCTAGCCATCGTGCCTCGTCGCCCAGCGGCGGATGGCGCCGATCCCGAGCAGCGCCGCGAACGAGATCGCGAGCAGCAGTACCGACACCGCGGCCGCTCCCGTGACGTTGTTGCTCTCGATCTGCCCGAAGATGTAGACCGAGGCGATCTCGGTGTCGAAGGGGATGTTCCCCGAGATCAGCACGACGGCCCCGAACTCGCCCACCGCCCGCGCGAACGCGAGCGCGACGCCGGAGAGGATCGCCGGGAAGAGGTTCGGGAAGACGATCGCGCCGGAAGATCGCGAGCCGGCCGGCGCCGAGCGAGGCGGCCGCCTCCTCCATCTCGCGGTCGAGCTCGAGCAGGACGGGCTGGACGGTGCGGACGACGAACGGGAGCGTCACGAAGAGCAGTGCGAGCAGCACGGCGATCTTCGTGTAGGCGACGTTGACGCCGATCGGGCTCCTCGGCCCGTACAGCGCGAGCAACGTCAGACCCGCGACGATCGTCGGCAGCGCGAACGGCAGGTCGATCACCGTGTTGAGCAGGCTCTTGCCGCGGAACGAGTCGCGGACGAGCACCCAGGCGGTGATCGTCCCGACGACCGCGTTGAGAGCGACGACGGCGAGCGAGAGCGCCGAGCGTGATCTTCAGCGACGCCACAGCCTGCGGATCCGTGACCGCCTCCCAGAACTCGCTCCAGCCGCCCTGCGTCGAGCGCCAGGTGAGCGCGGCCAGCGGCAGCAGGACGATCAGGCTCAGGTACGCGGTCGAGATTCCGACCGACGAGGCCCCCGCCGCGACGCTCCCGCCGGGCCACGGGCGCGAGCGACGCGCAGAGGCCGCGACGCTCACTCGAGCGGCGCCCCGAGCTCGCGCTCGATCTCGGCCATGATCCCGTCCTCACGGTCGAAGAAGTCGGCCATGACCTTCTCCCAGCCGCCGAACTTCTCGATCGTGAAGAGCGACTCCGGCTCGGGATAGCGGTCGGCTTCGACGAGCTCGGGCAGGATCGAGCGGTAGCCCTTCTCGGCGAAGACCTTCTGCCCCGGCTCGGAGCGGGCGTAGTCGATGAACGCCTGTGCCTTCTCCTGGGTGCTTCGCGTCCGTCCTCCGAGACGACCGCGATCGGGTTCTCGATCAGGATCGTCTCGGCGGGGATCACGTAGTCGAGTTCCTCGCCCTTCTGCTGGGCGGTGATCGCCTCGTTCTCGTACGCGATCAGCACGTCGCCCTTGCCGCCCGCGAAGGTCTGCAGGGACTCGCGCGCGCTCTTGTCCTGCACGGGGACGTTGTGGAAGAGCTGGCGGAGGTACTCGACCGCCTCCTCGTTCGACTTGCCCTGCTCGAGTTGGGCGCCGTACGCGGCCATGACGTTCCATCGCGCGCCGCCCGGACGTGAACGGGTTCGGTGTGATCACCTCGATGTCGTCGCGCAGGAGGTCGGACCACCCCTTGATTCCCTTCGGGTTCCCCTTGCGGACGGCGAGCACGACCACCGAGTTGCTGACCATGCCCTTGTGCTCGTCGTCGGCCCAGTCGGGCTCGACCAGGTCCGCCTCCACGAGCCGGGTCACGTCGGGCGCGAGCGAGAAGGCGACGACGGACGCCGGCAGGCCCGACTCGACCGCCCTGCTCTGCTCGCCCGAGGCGGCGTACGACTGCTCGAAGGAGACGCCGGCTCCGGCCGGCGTGGCGGTGAAGGCGGGGATCAGCTCCTCGTAGACCTCACGCGGCGTCGAGTACGCGACGAGCGTCAGCGTCGTGTCCCGTCTCCCGCCGGCCCCGTCCGTGCCGCCACACCCCGTAAGCACCAGCGATCGCGGCCAGCATGAGGCCGGCCACAGTATTGATGTCCTAATCGGAATCATCGGCGATGTTTATACGTCGCGCCGGACGGCGTCAAACGGGAACCGTCGCCGCCGACTTGGCTCAGAGGGCGGCCCAGACCTCGAGCTTCGAGCGCACGCGCCGGATCACCTCGTCGGTGAACTCGGTCGTGCCGGCGTGGCCGCCGAGGTCGGCCGTGCGGATGCCCTCGGCGACGGCCTCGAGCGATGCCTCCCGCAGCGCCCGCGCGGCGAGCTGCAGGTCCTCGCCGCCGTGGAGGAGCAGCGAGGCGCCCGCGAGGATCATCGCGAGCGGGTTGGCCACGTTCTTGCCGAGCAGGGCGGGCGCGGTCCCGTGTGCCGCCTCGGCCATGACCGCTGTGGGCACGTACTCGGCTGTCGAAGGCGATCAGCAGCGATTCGGCGCCGGCGATCGAGCCGAACAGCGGCAGGACGAGGTCGGAGAGGATGTCCCCGTCGCGGTTGAGCGCCGGGATCACGAGCGGCGAGCCGCCCGAGTTGAGCACGAGCGCGAAGGTGGCGTCGATCAGCTGCGGCCGGTAGGGGATCTCCGGGTGGCGCGCCGCCGCGGCGTCCATCTCCTCCTTGAGCATGCCCTCGTAGGTTGGGCTGACCGTGTACTTCGGCCCGCCGAAGACGGTCGCGTTGCTCCGCTCCGCGAGCCGGAAGGCGTACTCCGACACCGCGCGGCAGATTCCCCGTTCGATCCGCTCGGTGCGGAAGGCGACCTCCGAGTCGCCGTCGCCCTCGCGCCACTCCTCCGCGCCGTAGGCGTCCCCGACCGCCATGCGGACGACCGAGATCGGAGCGTGGACACCTGCGAGCGGCATCACGCCCGGGATCCGCCGGCCCGTGCGCACGATCACCTTGCCGTCGATCTCCTCGCGCAGGATCCGGTTCGGCGAGCCGACGTCATTCCGTGTCTCCGGCGTGATCGTCGCCGCCTTCAGGCCGAGGCCGTGCTCGCGGATCGCGGCGGCCGCTTCGGAGACGACGCGGTTGTCGGTCGCCCGGCGGTTCTCGAGCGACAGGTCGAAGCGGACGAGCTCGAGCTCGACGCCGATCACGTCGGGCGCGAGCGTGCGCAGTGCCTCCTCGAGCAGCTCCTGCCCGGTCTCGTCCCCCTCGAGGACGGCGATCGTCTCGGCGGCCATGCGCGGGATTATTCCGGGCGACCCCGGGGGAAGGATGGGTCACCATGGCGCGCAAGGGTGGCTGGAGGCGGGAGGGGCGGCGGCGGTTTCGCTACCTCGACTCGCGCGGAAGGCGGATCGCCGATCCGGACAAGCTCGAGCGGATCGAAACGCTCGCGATCCCGCCTGCGTGGAAGGACGTGTGGATTTCGCCGCGCGCGAACGCGAAGCTGCAGGCGACCGGACGTCGACTCCGCCGGGCGGCGCCAGTACCTCTATCACCCCGAATATCGGGCGCAGCAGGAGCAGGCGAAATACGACAAGCTCACCCTCTTCGCCGACCGCCTTCCCGAGCTTCGCGAGGCGATGTCCGGAGCACATGGAAAAGGATCCGCGCGACCGCGAACGGGTCAGCGCGGTCGCCGTGCGGTTGATCAATCTCGGCTGGTTCCGCGTCGGCTCGGAGCGTCACGTGCGCGAATCACGTACCTATGGGATCACCACGCTGAACAAGAGTCACGTGTCCGTTCGAGGCAGTCGAATCACCTTTCGCTTTCGCAGCAAGCAACGGATCTGGGTTCGCGCCCAGATCGTCGATTCGGAGCTCGCGGACGCGATCAAGGAACTGGTCGCCCTCGAGGGGGGCCGCCGCCTCTTCCGCTACGAGTGGGAGGGCGATCTCTACAACCTGACGTCCGAGCGGCTCAACGACTACATCCGCATCTACATGGGCGAGGAGTTCACGGCCAAGGACTTCCGCACCTGGGGCGGCACGCTGCTCGCCGCGGTTGCACTCGCGGAGCGCGAGCCTGCGGAATCGGCGGCCGAGCAGAAGCGCGCGGTCGCCGCCGTCATGCGCAAGGTTGCGGAGCGGCTCGGCAACACACCTGCAGTCGCTCGCGCTTCCTACGTGAGCCCGGCGGTCGTCGAGCAGTACCTGGACGGCCGCACGATCGACGATTTTCGACCGCGGCATTTACGAGTCGTCGGCGCTCGCGATATCGGTCTCGATGTGGAGGAGCAAGCGCTCCTCTCGCTGCTGCGGTCGTGGCGAATTCGCCGCTCGCGCGCGGCGGCCTAGATTCACTCCTCGATTTGTGGTTAGGCTTCGTGCAGTACAAGCTGCTCGAGAGGAGAAGTCGTGGCTCGAAAGACGGTGCTTGTTTGTGACGACTGCGGCAAGGAAGTGGGCGAGGGGAAGGGCGCGACGATGCGCCTGACCTATTCGGACGCCCGCCGCGGCGCAAAGCAAGCCGATCTCTGCGACGACTGCGCGGCGAAGACGCCGGGTCGTCCGACGGCGCGCCGAGGCCGGCGCCCGAAGTCCGTAGCGGCGTAGTTCCGGGAAGTCGACTGGGGGAGCCTCGGGTTCCCCCAGGCGCACTCAGATTCTTCCCGCTCTTTCCTGTTTTCGCGCCAGGCGTCGTCGGGACCGAGGTCTACGATGAGTCGCTTGGGCCTGACGCTCATCACGGGGCCCGCGAACGCGGGCAAACTGCGCCGTCTTCTCGACGCGTACCTCGAGGCCCTTCCTGCGGAGCCCGTCCTCATCGTGCCGACGCGACCGGACGTCGAGCTGGTCGAGCGGGAGCTGGTCGCGCGCTGCGGCGCCCTGCTCGGCGGCTCGGTCGGCACCTTCGACGACCTCTTCCGGCGGATCGCCTCGGGTGACGCGGACCGTCGCGCGCCCGCGACCGACGCGCAGGCGGCGCTCGTGCTCGGGCGCGCCGTCGCGTCGACCTCGCTGAACGGCCTCTCCGCCTCGGCGCGCTCGCGCGGGTTCATCGACTCGCTTCGCGACGCGATCCGGGAGCTGGAGTCCGGGCTGCTCGAGCCGGCGGCCCTGGACGGAGACCTCGCGCGCCTCTTTGCGGCGTACCGCGCCGAGCTCGAGCGGCTCGGGCTGACCGACCGCGAGCTCGAGCGCGCGCGGGCGGCGCATCGCCTCGCCGGGGACCTCGACGCCTGGAACGGTGAGCCGGTGTTCGCGTACGGCTTCGAGGACCTCACCGCCGCGCAGTGGTCGCTGCTCGAGGCGCTGGCCGGTCGCGCCGAGCTCACCGTCTCGCTTCCGTACGAGCCCGCTCGGCCGGCGTTCGCCTCGCTGCGCCGGACCGTCGAGGACCTGGCCGCGCTGGCAGGCGGCAAGATCGAGGAGCTCGGCCCGCGGCACGACGAGGTCGCACACCCCGCGCTCGCACACCTCGAGCGCACGCTGTTCGACGACGCGCATCCGGCCGCCCCACCCGAGCTCGAGGGTGCGATCCGCTTCTTCGAGGGCGCGGGCGTGCGCGGCGCGCTCGAGCTCGTCGGCGAGGAGGTGCTCGACCTGCTGCGCTCGGGGTCCGATCCGGAGCAGGTCGCGCTCGTCTGCCCGTCGCTCGAGCGCTGGCGTGCGCCGGTGGAGACCGCCTTCGGGACGCTCGGCATTCCCTACGCGTTCGAGGCGCCGCTCCCGCTCGGGGCGACCCCGTACGGCCAGTCGCTGCTCTCGCTCCTGCGCTACGCGTGGCTCGGCGGCGACCGCCGTGGCGATTTCTTCGCCCACCTGCGCTCGCCCTACTCGGGCGTCCCGCGCCACAACGTCGACTTCCTGGAGGGCCGCCTGCGCGGACGCGCGATCGCGACCCGCGAGCGGGTGGAGGAGACCGTCGAGGAGCTCCGGCCCGGCGTGCTGGAGCGCGTCCACCAGCTGCGGTCGTCCGAGCCGGCGCTCGAGCTGGTCTCGGAGCTGGCCGTCGCGATGCTTCGAGCGGCCCACGGCCTGGAGTCGCCGCCCACGGGCGAGGCTGCGCGCCTCGACCTGAGGGCGCACGAGGCCTGCGTGCGCCTGGTCGGCGAATTGGCCGGCTGGGAGCGGCTGACCGGAGAGCCGGTCGCGCGCGAGGACGTCCTCGCCGCGCTCGACCAGACGACCGTGCGCGGCTCCGCGCCCAACACCGCCGGCTGCGTCGCCGTCGTCGACCTCCTGCGGGCGCGAACTCGCCGCTTCGAGGCCGTGTTCCTGCTCGGGCTGGAGGAGGGCAGCCTCCCCCGCCGCGGACGGGTTTCGCCGTTCCTCGACGACGATGAGCGCCGACGCCTGGGGGCGCGGCTCGAGCGCCCGGACCAGGTCAGCCGCGACCGCTACCTCTTCTACACCGCCTGCGCGCGCGCAACGCGCCGCCTCTACCTCGTCCGCGAGGCAGCCGGGGACGAGGGCAGCCCACGCGAGCCGAGCCCGTTCTGGGAGGAGGTCGCGGCTGCGTTCGACCCGGACGACGTCGCCCGCTGGACGCGCCGCCGGGCGCTCTCCGAGCTCACCTGGACGCTCGAGGACGCGCCGAGCGAGCGCGAGCGGCTCCGCGCGCTCGCCCTGCTGGCGTCCGACCACGACGGGTCCGACACGGCCGACGCGCTCGCCCGTGCCAACGGCTGGGAGCGGCGGCTCGACCGGGCCCGCATGGCGTTCACGCGCGAGACGAGGCTCAGGCACCCTCGCGTGCGGGCGGAGCTCGCGGCGCGGATGTCGTTCAACGTGACCGAGCTCGAGCGCTTCGCGGACTGCTCGTCCGCGTGGCTCTTCGACCGCGTCGTCGACCCGAAGACGATCGACCCGGAGGTCGACGCCAGGCTGCGCGGGCAGGTCGCGCACACGGCGCTGCATCGCTTCTTCGCGCGCCTGCCCAAGGAGCTCGGCATCGAGCAGGTCTCCGAGGAGCGGATCGATGAGGCGACCCGGCTCATGCGCACCTGTCTGGACGAGGCGCTCGGCGGCGTGCGCATGGACACGACCGAGCTCCAGCGCCGCGAGCTCGGCGAGGGGCTCTGGCGCGATCTGGAGCAGGTCGTCCGCGACGAGGCCCGCTCGGAGGTGCCGCTCGTGCCGCGCCGCTTCGAGGTCTCGTTCGGCTCCGAGCGTTCGGCGCCGGAGCTGCAGCGCGGACTCGAGCTCGGGGATGGGCTCACGATCGGAGGGAAGATCGACCGCATCGACCTCGATCCCTTCAGCGCGCGGGGGATCGTCCAGGACTACAAGGCCGGCAAGCACGCGCACTCGGCGCGTGAGATCGAGAGCGAGCTGCGGCTCCAGATCCCGCTCTACATGCTCGTCCTCCGCGACCTCGTCGGCGTCGAGCCGCTCGGCGGCGTCTACCGCCCGCTCGCGGGCGACCGCAAGGCTCGCGGGCTGCTGCGCGAGGACGCGCGCGAGGAGACGCTGCCCGGCTTCGTCCGGAACGACTACCTCGACGACGAGGCGTTCTGGGCCCAGGTGGAGGGCGCCAAAGACAAGGCGCTCGAGCTGGCGGGCCGGATCCGGGCCGGCGACGTCAAGCACGACCCGAAGGGCGGCGAGTGTCCCGCCTGGTGCGACCTCTGGCGGATGTGCCGGGTGAAGCGCGCATGACGACCGCAGTCCGGACTCCCAATCCCGAGCAGGCCGCGGCGATCGCGGCGACGGGCGACGTCTTTCTGTCGGCGGGCGCGGGCACCGGCAAGACGAGCGTCCTCGTCGAGCGCTTCGCGGGGGCCGTCTGCGACGAGGGGCTCGACGTCGACTCGGTGCTCGTCATCACCTACACCAAGCGCGCGGCGGCGGAGCTGCGGGCGCGGATCCGCGCTGCGTTGCGCGAGCGCGGCCGCTTCGAGCTCGCCCGGTCGCTCGACGCCGCCTGGATCTCGACGATCCACGGCTTCTGCAACCGGCTACTCAAGACGTATCCGTTCGAGGCCGGCCTCGACCCGCGCTTCCGCGAGCTGGACGAGGCCCAGGCGGCGGTCATCCGCGGCGAGGCCTTCGACGAGGCACTCGAGCGCTTCTGCTCCGGCGGTGAGGAGGAGCGTCTGCGGCTGCTCGCGACCTACCGCGCCGACGGGCTGCGGCGGATGCTGATCGGCGTCTACGAGACGCTGCGCGCGGCGGGGCGGCCGCTCGTGCTCGAGCTCGGCGAGCGCCCGCCGCTGGCCGAGCGTGTGGAGCAACTGCGCGTGGCGGCGCGCTGTCTCGCCGACGATCGGGACGCCACCGAGCTTGCCCGCGCGAACGCGACGCGGATGCTCGAGCTCGTCGAGGGTCGCGAGCCGCTGCCAGAGCGGCTGCTCGACCTCTCACCGCACCGCGCCCGGGGCGAGCGCGCGGCGAGTTACGAGGAGGCGAGGCAGGCGGTCGAGCAGGGGGCACTCGACGAGCTCGCCGCCCACGACCGCGATCTGCTTCAGACGCTCCTCGACGGCTTCGCGGAGGCGTACGGCGCCGCCAAGTCGCGGGAGTCCGCGCTCGACTTCGAGGACCTGCAGCTCTTCGCGCGGGACCTCCTGCGCGACCACGACGCGATCCGCGCGAAGGAAGCGTTGCGGTTCCGCGCGATCATGGTCGACGAGTTCCAGGACACGAATCGTCTGCAGTGCGAGCTGATCGACCTACTGGCCGAGCATGCCGACGTCTTCTCGGTCGGGGACGAGTTCCAGTCGATCTACGGCTTCCGCCACGCGGACGTGGCGGTCTTCCGCGAGCGGCGCGAGGCGGCCGGCGGCGGGCTCGCGCTGAGCCGCAACTACCGGTCGCGGCCGGAGGTGCTCGCCGCGGTCAACCACCTGTTCGGCAGCGAGTTCGGCGACGGGTTCCAACCCCTGGCGGCCTCGGGCGAGTTCCCGGATCCCGTCTTCGGCCACCCGGTCGAACTGCTCGTCACCGACAAGAGCGCGTACGCCGACAGCGGCACGCACTGGCGCCGCGCGGAGGCGCAGCACATCGCCAGGCGGGTGCGCGAGCTGGTCGACACCGGGGCCGCATCGCCGGGCGAGATCGTGCTCCTGTTCGCGGCCGGGACGGACGCCGAGTGGTACGAGGAGGAGCTGCGCAGGCTCGGCCTGCCGACCTATCGGGCGACAGGTCGCGGCTACTTCGGCCAGCAGCAGGTCGTCGACCTGCTCTCGTACCTGAGGCTCCTGCACAACCGCTACGACGACCAGGCACTCGTCGCCGTGCTCGCCTCGCCGTTCGTCGGCCTCTCCAACGACGGGCTCGTGCTGCTGCGCCGGGCCGCCAGCCGCAGGCCGCTCTTCTCGGGACTGGAGCGCGACCTACCGCCGGACCTCGACGAGCGGGACTCGCGCCTGCTGCTTGCGTTCAAGCAGCGCTACGAGCGGCTCGTCGCCGCGTCGACGCGACTCTCGCTCGAGCGCTTGTGCGAGTCGATCGTCGCCGCGCACGACTACGACCTGGCCGTGCTCGCGCGCTGGGACGGCAAGCGCCGCTACGCGAACCTGCGCAAGCTCGCGCGCCTCGCGCGCTCGTACGAGGAGCTGCGAGGCGCCGACATCGAGGGCTTCGTCCGCTTCGTCCTGCAGCAGGAGGCCGTCGGCGCCAAGGAGCTCGAGGCCGTGGCCGAGGAGGAGGGTGCCGACGCCGTCCGCCTGCTGACGATCCACTCCGCCAAGGGGCTCGAGTTCGACGTCGTGATCGTCGCCGACGCGGGCCGGGACCGGGCCGCGCCCGCATCGGACGAGATCCTCGCGCTCTCGGACGGCCGCTTCGGCTTCCGCGTGGCCGATCCGTACACGAGCGCCCGCAAGGGCGCGTTCGACTGGGAGCAGGTGCGGGCCGAGCGCAAGCGCGAGGACGAGGCCGAGCGACTGCGCCTCTACTACGTCGCCATGACGCGCGCGATCGACCGGCTGATCGTCTCCGGCGCGATCGACCCCGGCCGTGAGAGCGAGCGGACGACCCCGATGGGGTGGGTGCTCGAGCGGCTGGAGGCGAGCGGCGATCTGGCCGACGCCGAGGGGCCGGTCGAGCTCGAGCGCGGCGACGCCCGTTTCCTCCTTCGCGTCGACCGGGCGGCTCCGGAGCCGCAGCCCGCGCCGGATCCCGAACCCCAGGCGCCGGTCGAGGAGGGTCAGCTGGCGCTGTTCGGCGAGCTCCCCGTCGGCCCGGCGCTCGTCGCGCCGACGCTGCCGGCGCTCGAGCCCGTGCCCGCCCCGCCGCTGCACCGCGCGCGGCGCCTGTCGTTCACGGCGCTCTCGCTGTTCGAGCGCTGTTCGTACCGCTACTACGCCGAGCGCGTCGCCGGGATGCGGGAGCGCGACGCGAGCCGAGGCGTGCCGGGGGTCGACGGACTCGGCGCCACAGAGCTCGGCAGCGCCGTGCACGCGCTGTTGGAGGCGCTCGACCTCGGCGACCCGCGCATCCCCGACGACCTCGAGGAGCAGGTGCGCGCGGACTGGCCGGGGGCGACCGACGACAACGTCGAGCGGATCCGCGAACACCTGGCCGCGTACTGCGACTCGGAGCTCGCCGCCCGCGTGGCGCTTCTGCAGGGCGCGGCGCCCGAGCGCCACTTCACGTTCCTGCACGACGGCGTGCTGCTGCACGGCTTCCTCGACGTCTTCCACTCGGACGGCACGCGCGCGCTGGTCGTCGACTACAAGACCAACGCCCTCGACGAGCTCGAGCCCGCCGCCGTGATCGACTCGGACTACCGCCTGCAGCGGCTCGTCTACGCGCTCGCGTGCCTGCGGACCGGGGTGGAGGAGGCCGAGGTCGTGTACCAGTTCCTGGAGCAGCCCGACGAGCCCGTCTCGCGCGTGTTCTCGCGGGAGGAGATCCCGGAGCTCGAAGCGGAGCTTTCGGCGGCGATCGAGCGAATCCAGGCCGGCGACTTCCGGCCCACCCCGAGCGAGCACGTCTGTGCCGGGTGTCCTGCCCTCGATCTCGTCTGCGCGGGACCGCGCCTCCCAGGCGCGCCGCGGGAGGCCGCACCCGCTGCGCTAGCTTCCGCTTAGCTTGCAGATCGCGGCGCTCTACGACATCCACGGGAATCTGCCGGCGCTCGAGGCCGTGCTCGCCGACGTCGAAGCCGAGCGCCCCGACCTCGTGCTGGTCGGCGGCGATCTCGTCGCTGGGCCATTCCCGGCCGAGTCGCCTCGACGCGCTCCGCGCGCTCGAGCCGAACGTGGTCGTTCATTCGCGGGAACGGCGACCGGGAGGTCGTTGCCGGCGGCGAAGGAGAGCGCGGCTGGTGCGTCGAGCGGCTAGGCACGGAGCGTGCGGACTTCGTCGCCGCCTGGCCGCTGCTCGATCCGACGCGAGGTCGACGGTCTCGGCCGGTTCTCTTCTGCCACGCGACGCCCCACAGTGACGAAGCGTTCATCACGCCGGCCACGCCGGAGGAAGCCGTCGCCGAGGAGCTCGCGGACGCCGAGGCTGACGTCGTGGTCTATGGCCACATCCATGTCCAGTACGAGCGCGGCAGCGGCGCCGAGGCTCGTCAATCCCGGCAGCGTCGGCTGGCCGCACGAGAACGAGCCGCGGCGCCTACTGGGCGTTGCTCGGACCGGACGTCGACTTCCGGCGCACCGAGTACGACTACGAGTCCGCGGCCGAGTTGATCCTCGCGTCCGGCTACCCCAACGCGCAGGACGCGGCAGAGACCTTGCTCGAACCGCCAAGCCCCGAGGAGGCAACGGAGCACTTCGAGAAGCTTCGTGGCGCGTAGCTACGCCCACGAGGCTCGCCGCCGGGTTGGGCCCAAGCGAGCGCGGATCGTTCCGATCATCGAGCGCCTGCTCGGCGAGCACCCCGACGCCACGATCGCGCTCAGCTTCGGATCGCCGCTCGAGCTGCTCGTCTCCGTGATGCTCTCGGCCCAGACGACCGACGTGAACGTCAACCGCGTGACCGAGCGGCTGTTCGTCAAGTACCGCAAGCCCGAGGACTACCTCGCCGTGCCGCAGGAGGAGCTCGAGCGCGACATCTTCGCCACCGGCTTCTTCCGGCAGAAGGCGAAGTCGCTCCGAGGGACGATGCGGATGCTGCTCGACGACTTCGGCGGCGAGGTGCCCCGAACGATCGACGAGCTCGTGCGCCTGCCCGGCGTTGCACGCAAGACCGCGAACGTCGTCGCCGCCGAGCTCGGGGAGGCGCAGGGGATCGTGGTCGACACGCACGTGCGCCGCCTGGCGCAGCGGCTCGGTCTGACGAGGGAGGAGGATCCGGTCAAGATCGAGCGCGACCTGATGCGCCTCGTCCCGCGCGAGTACTGGGGTGTCTTCCCGCACCTGCTGATCTGGCACGGCCGTCGCGTGTGCGACGCGCGGCGCCCTGCATGCGAGCGCTGCGTCCTCAACGACCTCTGCCCCTCGAGCCGCGTCGACGTCGAGCCCTTCTTCACGCGTCCGTGAAGGCCATGTCCAGGGTCTGACCCTGGGCGTGGCCGAGCGGGAGCTAGCCGGGCTTGAGCGCCGGTGTCAGCGCAACGAGAAGTCCGCCGTCGGTGTCGTAGGCGGGGAAGAAGTCGGCGGTGATCTCCTTCTCCTGTCCGCCGCGCGTGCGCATCCGCAGGCGCTCGCCCAGCCGGCGCACGCCCCACTCGCGCGCCAGCGCCGACGGATCCTTGTCGTTCTCGAAGCCGGTGAGACCGAGCCCTTGCATGACGTCGTTGCCCATCAGGTCGGCGTCGCGGTACCCCGAGAGCTCGAACACCCCCCTGCCAACGGCGAGGATCCGCCCGGTCGCGTCGCAGACGACCAGGCCCGTGGTCGGCGCCGGGTAGTAGTCGTCCATCAGCTCGAAGAGAAAGCCGAACCCGCAGCGGCGGCAGGATACGCCCTGCTCCGAGAAGCCTTCGACCCCGTCCGAGTCGACCGACCGGTCCTTGCAGTTGGGACAGATGAAGTAGGGCACCGCCGAATGGTACGGAGAAGGAGGGTGGTCAGACTTCGGCGGCTTCGGGCCGTGGCGCTGCGAGCGCCACCTTAGGGTGGCCGTCGCGGTCGGAGAGCCAGCGCTCCGCGTCCAGCGCGGCCATCGTGCCCGTCCCCGCGGCGGTGATCGCCTGACGGTAGGTGTGGTCGACGACGTCGCCCGCCGCGAAGACGCCCTCGACGTTCGTCGCGGTCGAGCCGGGCTTCACGAGCAGGTATCCGGCCTCGTCCATGTCGAGCTGGCCACCGAACAGCTTGGTGTTGGGATCGTGCCCGATCGCGACGAAGAGGCCGTCGGCCGGAAGCTCGCGGGTCTCGTCGGTCTCCATGTGCGCGACCCGTACCCCGGTGAGCTTGCCTTCGTCGCCGAGCGCCTCGTCCACCACGTAGGGAGTGAGGAACTCGATCCTCTCGTTGGCGCGGGCGCGGTCGATCATGATCGGCGAGGCCCGGAAGTCGTCCCGCCGGTGGACGAGCGTCACCTTGGTGGCGAACTTGGTCAGGAAGATCGCCTCCTCCATCGCCGAGTCGCCGCCGCCCACGACGACTACCTCGCGCTCGCGGAAGAAGGCTGCGTCGCAGACGGCGCAGTAGGAGACGCCTCGCCCCTGCAGCGAGCGCTCCGACTCGAGCCCGAGCTGCCGCGCGTTGGCGCCCGTCGCCACGATCACGGTCCGGGCGCGAAACTCCGCGTCGTCGACCGAGATACGGAACGGGTACTCGGAGAAGTCGACGGCAGTCACGTCGTCGGTGAGGAACTCCGCTCCGAAGCGCTCCGCCTGTCGGCGGAAGTCGTTCATCATCTCCGGCCCGAGCACGCCCTCCGGGTAGCCCGGGTAGTTCTCGACGTCGCTCGTGATCATCAGCTGGCCGCCCCAGGCGAAGCCCTCGATCACGAGCGGGTCGAGGTTCGAGCGGGCGGCATAGAGCGCGGCCGTGTACCCGGCGGGGCCGCCGCCGATGATGATCACGTCGCGCACGCTCTCCGTCACTCGCACCTCCAAAGTAGGTACCCCTGCAAAATATTCAACGTTTCGGATGGTCCGAAACTTCCGTTGGAGTGATACGTTCCAGCGGTCCGTGCTGCGGCCATCGGGCACCCTACTCGTCGCTGCGTGCCTCGGTGCGCTGCTCGCGGTTGGGGCCGGGAGCGCGGCTGAGCCGCAACGCGGATTCTTCGACATCAGCGTCCGCGGCGAGATCACGAAGCGCTGGTCGTACGTCCAGAACAACCCAGGGACGGACTGCGAGGTCCGCCGCACCTACCGGGGCAGCGAGACCTTCACGTTTCGCAGCCGGCGACCCACGCGCGTGCTCGTGCGCTCGCGTGCCGACGGCAGCCTCGTGCTCGGCGCGATGCTCCGCCGCATCTCGGGGACCTACGTCCAGAGAGGTACCCGCAGCGACCGCTCGACGAACGCGGCCTGCCCCACGCCGATCGCCTACAGCACCCGCTGCTCGCCGCCTCGCAGGTCGGCGAGTGGCGGCGGCACGCTCAGCATCTCGGCGCCGCGCAAGGGCCTGATCACCCTCGCCAAGCTGCGGCTGCAGATCCGCCTGCCGCGGGCCCTCAGCGCCTGCGAGCCGCGTGCGGTCGCCGCGCTTCCGACCCGGGTCGAGCTCGCGAACGTCAAGGCCGGCGCGAAGGACCTGTTCGACGCCCGAGCCCGCGCTGTCGAGTTCGGGGCGGGGGCAGTCGAGACGACGAGCTTCTCCGGCGGTGACAGCGGCAACGCGACGGTGGACGTCGACTGGACCGTCTCGTTCGAGCCGGTGGGCTGACCGAGACATTCATCAGGTCTAGAATCGCTCTCTCCCGGCAAGGAGGGGCGAATGGCAGTGACCTTGACGTGGGACGACATCCGCCGGCTAGCCGAGTACCGTGCCTCGCGCGGCTCGGCGATCAGCCTCTACGTCGATCTCGCTCCGACTGACTCACCCACGCCGCGCGATGCCTCGACTCGCGTGAGCGCGCTCCTCGCAGACGGCCACAAGGACGGGGCCGCCCGGGAGTTGAACCACCAGGAGAAGGAGGCGCTCAAGCGCGACTTCGAGCGGATCGAGCGCTACTTCGAGCACGAGTTCGAGCGCGACGGCGCCCACGGGCTGGCGCTCTTCTGCGCCGGTCTCGACGACCTCTGGGTCTCGCTCCAGCTGCCCGAGGCCGTGCCCGACGGGATCAGGGTGGAGCGCGACTTCTACCTCGCTCCGCTGGCTCCGCTGGTGGGCCGGGGCGACGGGGTGCTCGTCGCCGTCGTGAACAGGGAGCGGGGGAGCCTCTACCGCCTGCGCGGCGGCAAGCTCGTCGCCGACGCCGACCTGAGCGAGGAGCAGCCGCGCCGGCACGACCAGGGTGGGTGGTCGCAGTCGCGCTTCCAGCGGCACATCGACGAGCTCGCATCCGACCACTTCCGCCGGGTCGCGGAGGCAATCGACCGGCGCGTGCGAGCCGCGACGGGAACGCGGCTCGTGATCGCCTGCCCCGAGGAGGAGCGGGCGGAGGTCGGGCACCTGCTCTCACAGGAGGCTCGCCATGCCCTTGCGGGCTGGGCCGCCGTGGAGGCGCACGCCGGTCCGCCCGAGGTTCAGGCCGCAGTGAAGCCCGTGCTCGAGCGCGCCCGCGCCGAAGAGGAGGCGGGGAAGCTGGAGCGCTTCCAGGAGGAGCTGGGACGCGACGGCAGGGCGGTCGGCGGCTGGTCGCGCACGCTCGAGGCGGCATCCGACTCCCGGGTCGAGGTGCTGCTCTACAACGAGGGCGCGCAGCGGCCGGCGTGGCAGTGTCCGCAGTGCGGTCGCGCCTCCGCCGAGGGCGGCGAGTGCCCGCTGGACGGAGCCCCGCTCGAAAAGCGGAGCGACGGGTTCGACCTTGCGCTGCACCAGACGCTGGCCCACGGCGGCAGCGTCGTCGTGATCGGCGAACGGCGTGACCTCGAGCCGCTCGAGGGCGTCGGCGCGCTGCTGCGCTTCTAGGCCGGCGCGGCGCTAGGCGGCGGTGGACTCGGGCAGCTCTGGCTGCTCCGGAGAGAGCTCGGGAGCCGTCGGCGCCTGGGCCGAGCGCTCGACCGGAGTGAGTGCGACGAGCTCGCCGCTCGGCGCGGCGCCCTGGTCACGGAAGCGGCGGGCGGTGACGAGCACGCGCCGCTCGAGCGATCCGACCGTGTGGTTGTACGCCTGGACTGCGGAGTCGAGGCGCTTCCCCAGCGTCGTGAAGTGACCCGCCATCGTGCCGAGCCGGTCGTAGAGCTCACAGCCGAGGTCGCTGATCGCGCGCGCGTTCTCGGCAATCGTCTCCTGCCGCCAGCCGTAGGCGACGGCGCGGAGGACGGCGATCAACGTCGTCGGCGTGGCGAGGATCACCTGCTGGTTGACCCCCTCTTCGATCAGGCCGGGGTTCTGCTCGAGGGCGGCGCTGAAGAAGGTCTCGCCCGGCAGGAACATGACGACGAACTCCGGCGTGGAGTCGAACTGGCTCCAGTAGCTCTTTGCGCTCAGGCGCGCGATGTGCTCACGGACGTGCCGGGCGTGGTCGGCGAGCTTCGCCGCCCGCTCGGTCTCGTCCTTCGCCTCGAGCGCGTCGAGGTAGCCCTGGAGCGGTGTCTTGGCGTCCACGACGACCTGCTTGCCGCCGGGGAGCTTCACGATCAGGTCGGGCCGCAGGAGGCGTCCGTCGTTCGAGGTGCCCGACTGCTCGACGAAGTCGCAGTGCGCCAGCATGCCGGCCATCTCGACCACCCGCCGCAGCTGGATCTCGCCCCAGCGTCCGCGCACGACAGGCGAGCGCAGCGCGGTCACGAGGTTGCCGGTCTCGGCCCGCAGCTCGCTCTGACCCTGGGCGAGTGCGCGAACCTGCTCCGTCAGCGTCCCGTACGCGTGCGTGCGTGAGCGCTCGAGCTCGCGAATCTGGGTGTCGACTTTCGCGAGCGACTCCTTGATCGGCGAGACGAGGTGCTCGACCGCACGCTCGCGCTGCTCGAGCTGGCCCTTCGCCAGCTCGAGGAACGACCGGTTGCTGGCGTCCAGGGCCTCGGCCGAGAGCGCCTTGAAGTTCTGCTCGAGCTCGGCCCGGCTCCGCTCGACCAGGGCGAGCTTCTCGTCGGCGGCCCGACGCTCGTGGTGGAGCGCCACGCGCAGCTCAACGCCGCGGGAGCGGAGCGCCAGCCACGCCAGCAGGGCGCCGAGCGCGGTTCCGAGCAGCAATGCGAGCAACACGACCATGGACCTGCAAACGGTAGGGCCCGGGTCGGACGACGTCGGGGGCGGCGACCCGAGGGCCGCCGCCCGTGAAGCTCGGGCGCTAGCTCTCTGTTTCCTTCTTGACCTCGTGCTCCGCGGCTTCCTCGCGCGCGTCCTGCGCAACGGCCTCGGCGCTCTCGGCACGATCCTCGGCGGCACCCTTCGCTTCCTGGTGCATGCCCTCGCTTCGCATGGACTCGTCACCGGTCACGTCGCCGGTGGCCTGCTTGCCACGGCCCATCAGCTTGTCCCAGAACCCCATGGCAGCTTCTCCTCTCGTCTCGGAAGGGGCGAGTATGGGCGATTGGGCGAGCTGGCGCCATTGCTACCCTTGCTTGCGGCTTGGCTAGGAAAGCGCGTACCCCTGCGCCCCCGCGGCGCCCCGTTCAGGCACCCAAGGTGCGGACGACCCCGAAGACCTCCACTCCGGAGGAGGATCGCAAGCGCCTGCTCATGCTCGTCCTGATCGCCGCCTCGGGGATCCTCGCCCTCGGGATCGTGGTCGCCTTCCTCGCCTTCGGCACCGGCGGCGGCAGCAGCTCGGATGCGGGCGGCTCCTCGTTCGCCAAGGAGATGAGCGACGCGGGCTACACGCTCAAGACCTACCCGGGCCTGTCCAACAACAGCAGCCACACCGACGTGCCCTCCGTGGACACCAAGGTCAAGTGGAACTCGAATCCGCCCACCAGCGGCCCGCACTACGGCCAGTGGGCGGTCTGGAACTTCTACGACAGCCCCGTCCCGCTGACGATGTCGACGCACAATCTCGAGCACGGCGGGATCGTGATCCACTACGGACCGCAGGTCCCGCAGTCCGAGGTCGAGAAGCTCCGCAACTTCTACAACGACGATCCCAACGCGATGCTCGTGGCGCCGCTTCCGAGCGCCGGCAACAAGGTGATCGCTTCGGCCTGGTTCTTCGACGAGGCGAAGGGCCGCGACGACTCGAACTACAAGGGCGAGGGCAAGCAGATCACCGGCACGACCGTGGACGAGGACGCGCTCGCAGCCTTCCGCGACCAGTTCCGCTACAAGGGCCGCGAACGAATCCCCGCCGAGAACCTGCAACCCGGGATGTAAGCCTCGATCGAAGTCGCATGGTGCGGCGAAGCCGCGGCGGACTTCGATCGGCGATGCCGGGGGAGGGACTCGAACCCTCACGCCCCGCTAGGGGACACCTGGTTTTAAGCCAGGCGCGTATCGCCAGTTTCGCCACCCCGGCAGCGCCTGAGGATACTTCAGCTAGGTCGACGCTTCGATCGCGTCCGCGATCCGCCGTGCCAGCGCGAGGCTCGACGTGGCCGCGGGGGACGGTGCGTTCCTGATGTGCGTGACGTTGGGCGCCTCGTCGAGCCAGAAGTCGTCGAGCAGGGTCCCGTCCTCGGCGACCGCCTGAGCTCGCACGCCCGCGTGCCGGGCGCCCAGATCGGAAAGGCCGACCGCCGGCACCTGCTTGCGCATCGCGGCGACAAAGGCGCGTTTGCTCAACTCGCCGCGGACCTCCGAGAGGCCCGTACGCCAGTAGCGCCGCGCCATGCGGCGGAAGCCCCGGTAGGAGAGCGTCTCCCAGAGATCGCGTCGACGCAGGTCGCGCAGCCGGTAGCCCTCGCGCGAGAACGCGAGCACCGCGTTCGGGCCGGCCCACATCTCGCCGGAGATCTGCTTGGTGAAGTGGACCCCGAGGAAGGGGAAGGTCGGATCGGGCACCGGGTAGACCAGCCCGTTCACGAGCGTCTGCGCGCGCTCGGAGAGCGCGTAGTACGTGCCCCGGAAGGGGACGATCCGCGGCGTCCTCGGCGCGCCGGTCATCACCGCGAGTCGGTCGGACTGCAGGCCCGCGCACGCGATGAGCCGGTCGGCCGCGAACACGCCGTCGGCGGTCGTCACGGTCGCGCCGCCGCCGTTGCTCGAGATCGCCGTGACCGCCCGGCCGGTGAGAATGCGCCCCCCTCGTCCGCCGACCTCGTCCGCCAGTGCGCGCGCGACCAGTTTGAAGTCGACGATCCCGGTCTCGGGGGAGTGGAGCGCGCGGACGCCGACGACGTTCGGCTCCAGCTCCGCGAGCCGCTCGGGGCCGACCTCCACGAGACCCGGCACGCCGTTGGCCTCGCCGCGCCGCCTGAGCTCCTCGAGCCTGGGGAGCTCGGACTCGTCGGCCGCCACGACCACCTTCCCGCAGCGCTCGGTCGGGATCCCCTGCTCGTCGCAGTACGCGTACATCAGCCGCGCGCCCTCCACGCAGAGCTGCGCCTTGAGCGAGCCCGGGGCGTAGTAGATGCCCGAATGGATGACTCCACTGTTGTGGCCAGTCTGGTGTTGTGCGATCGCGTTTTCCTTCTCCAGCACGGTCAGCGCGAGCCCCGGCTTGCGCGCGAGCAGCTCGCGAGCGACCGCCAGGCCTAGGATCCCCGCGCCCACGAGTAGGACCTCCGACCTATTGCCCTGCGACGCCATATCTCTACGATAAGTCGGACTGCGCAACTAGGGGGGAACCGGACAGATGAAGAAGTGGACACTGGTCACCGGCGGCGCCGGGTACGTGGGGTCGATCGTCGTCGACGAGCTGCTCGCGCGCGGCGAGCGCGTGCGTGTCGTGGACGCGCTCCTGCACGGCAGCGTGCCGTCGCTGATGCTGGCGTGGGGGCACGACGGCTTCGAGTTCCATCGCGGCGACGTCCGTGACCGGTCGTTCATGAGCTCGGCTCTGGAGGACGTGCAGAACGTCGTCCACCTGGCCGCGATCGTCGGCGACCCCGCCTGCGCGCGCGAGCCCGAGCTCGCGAAGGAGATCAACCAGGGCGCCACGAGCGCGCTGCTCGCCGACGCCCGCTCGGCCGGCGTCGAGCGCTTCGTCTTCGCGTCGACGTGCTCGAACTACGGCAAGCTGGCCGGCGACGAGTACGCCACCGAGGACTTCGACCTGGCGCCGGTGTCGCTCTACGCCGAGACCAAGGTCGCGGCCGAGCTCGAGGTGCTGGCGGCTGCGAACGGCAAGATCGCACCGACCTGCGTCCGGCTCGCGACGGTCTTCGGCACGTCACCGCGCATGCGCTTCGACCTGACGGTGAACGAGTTCACCCGAGAGGTCGCGCTCGACCAGGACCTCGTCGTCTACGGCGAGCAGTTCTGGCGGCCCTACGTGCACGTGCGCGACGCGGCGCGGGCGATCGTCACGGTGCTCGCCGCCCCGCGCGAGCAGGTCTCGGGCGAGGTCTTCAACGTCGGCGACACGGGTGAGAACTACCGCAAGCTGGACCTCATCGAGTTGCTCAAGGAGCGCTTCCCGCGAGCACGCGTCGAGTTCGTGCACAAGAACGAGGATCCGCGCGACTACCGGGTCAGCTTCGAGAAGGTGCAGGCGAAGCTCGGCTACGGCGTCGAGCGCCGCGTCGCGAATGGGATCGACGAGGTCGTCGCTCTGCTGAACAGCGGCCTGGTCGAGGACCCGTACGCCTCGATCTACCGCAACTAGCCCTCCTCGGCGAACAGGTCGAACCGCCAGTCGTTGCAGCGCATGAAGCTGCCCGGCGGATACTCGAACTCGTGTGCACCGAGGAAGGTGAAGCCCAGCTTCCGGCAGATCGCGTTCGACGGCACGTTGTCGACCGCCGGGTAGGCGTGGACGAACCTGAGCCTCCGCTCCGACCTCGCGGTGGCGAGCACCTGCTCGGTCGCCGAGCCGGCGACGCCGCGTCCCTGCGCCGTGGGTAGCACCGACCACCCGATCTCGTAGATCTGCTCGCCCTGCCATTCGCGCTCCCAGTAGCCGACCCAGCCGACACCTTCACCCGTGGCGTCGTCGACGGCCTTGAACTGCCGGGAGCCCGGCTGCTCGTAGCGCGCCTGGCGCTCGGCGATCTTCTCCGGGGTCTCGGGACCGCCGAGGTGCTCCATCATCGTCGGGTCGCCGAGCAGGCTCTCGAGCAGCGCGAGGTCGCCCGCGCCCCAGGGCTCGATGCGAACGGCTGCGCGGCCTGGACTCACGGCGAAAAAATGGGGCGGGCAGTTCCTGCGGCCAGAACCACCCGCCCCGGACCCGTCGGCCACTCCGTGGGGAGGGGGTCCGGCGGGGGTGGCGGAAGACTAGTTGGGCCGACGGCCTCGCACCACTTTGAGCTAGTCGTCCTCGGGGTGGTCGCGCCCCTTGCCGGAGCTGCCCGAGTCGTCGCCGGACCCGGAGCCAGAGGAGCCCGAGCCGCTGGAGTCGTCGTCGGAGCCCCGCCCGCGGCCGCGGCCCTTGCCGCCGTCGTCATCGTCGTCCGTCGTGGTGCCGGCCCGGGTGGTGGTGGTCTTGCGCGTCGTCGTTCCCGCTTGGGTGGTCGTCTTCTTCTTCGTCGTCCGGCCGCGTGCGGTAGTCGCTGCCGGCTCAGCCGTTGTCGCCTGTGCGGGCGCCAGCGGCCGTTCGGTCGAGAGTGTCGTCGCGGGCAGCGCCACCGTGTCGCGCGCGATCGCGTGCGCGAAGGCGCCGAGCGCGAGTGCCAGCACCAGGCCGAACACCGCGAGCGCCACGATCTGCCAGGGGCCTCTTCGCATGCTTTCGAGCCTAGCCACCGCCGGGTAACGCCCGGTCCAGCTCGCGGTCAAGAGTCGGTAAAGATCGCGACGGGCCGCCGGGGAGCTCGATTCGGGCCTCCGCGCCGCCGCCCGGCCGGGTCCGGATCGTCGCGGATCCGCCCCAGCGCTGCGCGAGGGTGGCCACGATCGGCAGGCCGAGACCGCTCCCCGAAGCTCCGCTGCCCGCGCTCCCGCGTGCGAACCGCTCGAAGACGGTCGCCTCCTCGCCCGGCGCGAGCCCCGGCCCCTCGTCGGCGACCGTGAGGACCGCGCGGTCGGCGTCGCGGCGCCAGCGGACCGCGACCTGCGTTCCCGGCGGGGAGTAGTGAAGGGCGTTCTCGATCAGGTTGTCGAGCACGATCGCCACGTCCTCCTCGCTGGCGAGGGCGACGACGTCCGCGTCTCCCTCACCGACGAGACGCCTGTCACTCCGTGCAGCCTGATGCTCCCAGCGCTCGACGGCGGCGCCGGCCGCGTCGGCCAGGGCAACGGGGCGGGGCGGGCCGGGCTGCTCTCCCTCGCGCGCGAGCGCGAGCAGCGACGTGACCAGCCGGGCCAGACGTTCGGCCTCGCGCTCGGCCGCGTCGAGCTCGGCCCCCAGTGCCGGATCGTCCGCCTTCAGTCCCGCAGCCTCGATACGTAGCCGCAGCCCGGTCAGCGGCGTACGCAGCTGGTGCGATGCGTTCGCGACGAACTCGCGCTGCGCGGCGAGCACCCGCTCCAGCCGGTCGGTCATGTCGTTGAACGCCTCGGCCACCTCGCGCTGCTCGCTGGCCCCGCCCGGTTCGGCGCGGGCCTCGAGGTCGCCGCTCTCGACTCTGCGGGCGGCTGCCGCCAGCCCTCGGAGCGGGCGGGAGAGGGTGCTCGCGAGCACCCAGGCGAACAGGAGCCCGAAGGCGAGCGCCGCGAGCCCGACCGCCGCCAGGCCGAGCACGTCGCGCCGGACGCGGTCGTCGATCGCGTCGACGCTCTGCGAGATCCGCACTGCACCGAGGTCGCCCTCGTCGACGACCGGTGCGGCCGTGAACAGGACCTCCTGTTCGAGCGTGTCGCTCTCGCGCCGGATCTGGGCTGTGCGGCCGGTGGCGAGCGCTTGCTGGATCTCGGGACGAGCGCCGTAGTCGCGGCCGACGAGACCATCGCCGGCGGAGTCGGAGACGAGCCGCCCCTGCTCGTCGACGACGATCACCCGGCCGCCGAGCTGGCTCGCGGCCGTGCCGACGATCCGGTCGAGCGCCTCGCCCTCGCGGCCTGATGCGCTGGCGGCGACCAGCTGCGCCTCGGACGCCGCCTGCGCCTTCACCTCGGCGTTGATCCGACGCGAGACGTTCAGCGCCAGCGGCACTTCCAGCGCGAGGATCGCCAGCAACAGGACGTACGCGAAGGCCGCGAGCAGCAGCAGGCGGAGGCTCACAGCTCGTCCGCGCCGGCGAAGCGGAAGCCGACGCCTCGCACCGTGTGGATGTAGCGAGGCGCGTTCGGGTCGTCGCCGAGCTTCTTCCGCAATCCGCTCACGTGCACATCGAGGGTCTTGGTTGAGCCGAACCAGTTCGTGTCCCAGACCTCGTCGATCAGGCGCTCGCGGGACACGACCGTCCCCGCGCTCTCGACGAGCAGGCGCAGGAGGTCGAACTCCTTACGCGACAGCTCGAGCGGCGCGTCGGCGAGCGTGGCGGTTCGCCGTGCGGCGTCGACGCGGAGGCCGCCGAGCTCGATCGTCTCGGCGGGCGGGCCCGGCGGGGCAGCGGCCGTGCGGCGGAGCACGGCCCGGATGCGGGCGACCACCTCACGTGCGCTGAAGGGCTTGACGACGTAGTCGTCGGCGCCGACCTCGAGCCCGACCACGCGGTCCATCTCCTCACCGCGGGCGGTGACCATGATGATCGGTACGGAGGAGCGCGAGCGCAGCTCGCGGCAGACGTCGAGACCGGACCCGTCCGGGAGCATCAGGTCGAGCAGGACGAGGTCGGGTGAGCGCGACGCGGCGAGCTCGAGCGCGGCGGCCGCGGTGCCGGCGATCACCGGCTCGAAGCCCTCGCGCGACAGCGCCTCCGCGAGCGGCTCGGTGATCGATTCCTCGTCCTCGACGAGCAGGACGGTGCGCTTCGCGGTGGCCACGCTCGAAAGTGTGCCCGTAAGCGGCGGAGGCGACCCCTGGGAGAGAGGCATGGGGCCGCCTCCGCGCTCCGGTCCGTGGGCTAGCGGGCGACGAAGCTGCCCTTCATGCCCTCGGAGGCGTGGTCGCTCACGGCGCACCAGTACGTGTACTTGACGCCCTTCTTGAGCCTGGCGGTCAGCGAGGCAGAACGCCCCTCGCCGAGGACGCGCGTCTTCCATGACTTGCCGCCGCCCCTGAGCCAGAAGTCATGGCCGTCGTCGCTGGCGTTGCGGACGACGAACTTGACCAGACCGGCCTTCGGCTTGGCGGAGAGTGAGATGCGGTAGCTCTGCTCGTTGACGCGGACCGTCTGGGCGCTCGGGGCGGCCAATACCGGCAGCGCGAGCAGGGCGGCGGCGACGAGCGAGGCGGTCGCGAGGATGAGTGCACGGAGCATGTGGCGGATCCTTTCGGTTGCTTTCTGGAACGCGCTCACTGTGCCCTCGGGCTTCCCAGCAGACGGTCACGCCGGGGTGTGCCGATCGGAAAGGTTTGGTTAAGGCTTGTCCAGGGTCGCGGCGAAGCATCCGCAAATGTCCCTAATATCCGGCCCATGAGGCGCCTGGCCGTTGTGTTCCTCGTCGCTCTGGTGGGCGCGGGCGCCGTCGCGGAGGCGGCCTCGCCGCCCCCGAAGCGGATCGCGCCCTGGGTCAAGATCGAGGGTGTCAAGGTCGGCGGCATGAATCCGCACATCGCCTTCCGGCGCGTCACCGTGGCCTACGCGAAGCCCGTGCGGTTCGCGCTCGGGCAGGAGCGCTGGGCCAGGACGCCGGCGCAGCTCGGCGCCGTGCCGGATGTCGAGGGCGCCGTCTCGCAGGCGCTCGACGCCCGCGCCGGCGAGACCGTCTCGATCGGAGTCCGCGTCGACCCCGAGGCGGTCCGCCGCTACGTGCGCTCCCTGAACAAGCGCTATCGCCACGACGCGGTCGACGCCGCTCTCACAGGGCTCATCTCGGCGCGGCCCTCGATCTCGCAGGAGCAGACGGGCCGCGAGGTGCGCATCGCGTGGATGACGAGCGCGATCGTCCACCGGCTCAACTCGACCGTTCGGCGCCCGCTGGAGGTCGCCTTCCGCGAGCTGAAGCCGACCGTGACGAAGGCCGGGTTCGGCCCGGTGATCGTGATCCAGCGCGGCGCGAACGTGCTCACGCTCTTCGAGGGCGAACAGACGGTGCGCACGTTCGGCGTGGCCACCGGGTCGGCGCAGTACCCGTCGCCGTCGGGGACGTGGAGGATCGTCGACAAGCAGCGCAACCCCTGGTGGCGCCCGCCGGACTCCGAGTGGGCCAAGGACGCGAAGCCGATTCCGCCCGGCCCCGGCAACCCGCTCGGGACGCGCTGGATGGGCCTCGACGCCGCCGCGGTCGGCATTCACGGGACGCCCGACGCCGCCTCGATCGGCTACTCGGCCTCGCACGGCTGCATCCGCATGCGCGTGCCCGAGGCGGAGTGGCTGTTCGAGCAGGTCGGGCTCGGAACGCCTGTCGTTATTACGTAGCTTGTTACTCGTCCTCGCGCTGATCGCGGCGATCCTCTGGGTCCCCTCGCCGTGGGGTGTGCTGCTCGTGGTCGTCGCGGCCGTCTTCGAGCTGGCCGAGATCTGGTTCTGGATCTGGTGGGGTCGGCGGAACAAGTCGGTGGTCGGGGTGGACGCGCTCGTGGGCGCGGTCGCGGTCGCGAGCGGACGGCTCGACCCCGACGGCCACGTGCGCGTGTCCGGGGAGCTCTGGCAGGCCCGTAGCGAGGCTCCGGCGGAGGCCGGCGAACGGGTCGTAATCGAGGCCGTGGAGCCGGATCTGACGCTCCGCGTCCGGCCCGAGAACGGGCAACACCCCGAGTAGACTTCGAGAGTGGCCAAGGTCGACGAGACGCTCGTCCAGGAGCCGCTCGAGTGGGATTCGCCGCTCTTCCGGACGGCCGTCTCGCAGTTCGAGCAGGCCCTGGACCACGCCGAGGTCAGTCCGTCGGTCGCCGAGCGGCTCCGCTACCCCGAGCGCGCGACGATGGTCAGCGTTCCCGTGCGGCTCGACACGGGCGACCTGCGCATGTTCCCGGCCTACCGCGTGCAGCACTCGACCGTGCTCGGCCCGACCAAGGGCGGCATCCGCTACGACGCCCACGTCTCGCTCGGCGAGTGCACCGCCCTCGCGATGTGGATGACGTGGAAGTGCGCGCTCCTGCGCCTGCCCTACGGGGGCGCGAAGGGCGGCGTCCGCTGCAACCCGCGCGAGCTCTCGCCGACCGAGGTCGAGCGGCTCACGCGCCGGATGACGACCGAGCTCCTGCGCGTGATCGGCCCCGACGAGGACATCCCCGCTCCGGACATGGCGACCAACGCGCAGACGATGGCCTGGATCATGGACACGTACTCGATGCAGGTCGGCTACGCCGTGCCGGAGATCGTGACCGGTAAGCCGATCTCGGTCGGCGGCTCGGTCTTCCGCAGCGAGGCGACCGGAGCCGGCGTGGTGATGGTGGTCGAGCGGGCGTGCCAAAGGCTCGGCTGGAACCTCGCCGACCAGCGGTGCGTCGTGCAGGGCTACGGCAACGTCGGCGGCGTCGCCGCGCACGAGCTCGCCGGCCACGGCTCGCCCGTGCTGGTGGTTTCGGACATCTCGGGTGGCGTCTACGCGGAGGGCGGCCTCGACCTCGCCGACGTCGATGCCTGGATCGAGGAGAACGGCTCGCTCGAGGGCTATCCGCGCGCCGAGCACGTGACGAACGAGGAGCTGCTCGAGCTGCCGTGCGACATCCTCGTGCTCGCCGCCCTCGAGGATCAGCTCAACGGCGAGAACGCGCCGCGCGTCGACGCGAAGATGATCGCCGAGGGCGCCAACGGCCCGACCTCGATCGAGGCGGACGCCGTCTTCGCCGAGCGCGGCATCATCGTGCTGCCGGACATCCTCACGAACGCCGGCGGCGTCACGGTCTCGTACTTCGAGTGGGTCCAGGATCTCGGGCGGCTCTTCTGGGACCGGCGCGAGATCCGGCACAAGCTCGCCGACAAGATGCACGACGCCTTCGACCGCGTGTGGGACCTCTCCGCCGAGCAGAAGATCACGCTGCGCCACGCCGCCCTGGCAGGCGCGATCCGCGAGGTTGCGGGCGCGCTCGAGTCGCGAGGGATCCCTGATCTCGGCCGCCTCCGCTACGGGCCGGGCCCGCCAGGGCGCTGCAACGCTCCGCCTCGCCGCGTCCTCAGTCGCGCCCGTAGCCTCCGGCTACGAACGCTCCCTGCGTCCTTGCGATGCGGGCGTTTCACGGCTGGCGAGCGCGGCCCGCATCGGAGACGGCCGGTGACGCTCGTGCGCGAGGCGATGGTCACCGAGCCGAGGACGCTCGACGTCTCGGCGACCGCTCAGGAGGCCGGCGAGCTGCTCTCGCGCACCGAGGTGCGGGCCGTCTACGTCTGCGAGGACGGGCGTCTGCTCGGCGTGGTGACCCGCAAGACGCTCGTGCGCGAGGTGATCGCGTCCGGCCGCGACCCGCGCAAGACGACGCTCGGTGAGATCGCGGAGGAGCCGTGGTGGACGGTCGAGTCCGACCAGCCGATCGAGGAGGCGTTCCGCTTCCTGGAGGACAAGGACGCCGAGCGGGTGCCGGTGGTCGACGGCGGCCGGCTCGTCGGCGTGCTCTCGCGCAGCGTCCTGCAGCGCCGGCTCGCGGAGGACGAGCCCGTCTCGGAAGAAGCGGTCTAGCTCTCCGCTCCGACGGGTGGGACAATCGGCTGGGTGAACGAGCACGCCGTCGAGCGTGAGGTCGCGGCCCCCGAGCGGTCGAAGGTGGAACCGGGAGCCGAGGTACCGCACGAGCGCATGCTCGAGGTCGCCCGCCACGCGGGCAACGCGGCGGTCGCCCGGCTGCTCCAGCGCGACGACGCGGAGTGGGTCTCGCCGAGGGCGAGTGACGCCGTCGAGCTCGGGCTGAAGGACGACATCACGTCCAGCTTCTCCGTCTCCGTCCGCGGCTCGTGGTCGGATCTCGATCTGACCGATCTCAAGACGGCGCTCGGCCTGCTCAGCGCGGGCGAGCCGAAGGGGGTAAGGGCACGGAGTTCGTCCGCGTCGGTTCGATCGCGGCCCGGCCGGACGACGACGCGCTCACCGAGGTGGTCGGCGACGGCTCGTCCACGAAGGTTCAGTGCGCCGACCTCCTCTTCGGCCGCGAGGCGCGGGAAGAGCGGCGGCCGCACGGCCCACGGCGTGCAGCTCGGCGCCTACGGGATCACCCACGAGTGCGGCCACGTCATCCACTACCACGACGAGCTGTACGAGTCCGTCGCCGCCCGCTGGAAGCCGATCTACGACCGGCTGAAGAAGAACGACATCACGATCGCCTCCGAGCCGAAGGGCAACCCCGCGAAGTACATCGCCGACGAGCTCCACGCCGAGGGCTTCGCACGCTTCCGTACGATTCCGCCGGCCGAAGTCAGCCGACGCAGGCGCGCACGGCTTCCTCAGCGGCGGCAGCCACCGAAAAGTAGCGCCGAAGCGCCGCTAGATGGCGGAGTCGAGGATCTCGGCGTGCTCGCTCTCGGGCGGGGTGCCGTAGGCGTAGACGACGAGCTCCTCGTCGCCGTGGTTCACGGACTGCAGCGGCGTGCCCGCCTCCACGTGGATCAGCCCGCGGGTGGGCACGTCGTGGCGCTTGGGCGGTTCGCCGAGGTACATCGAGAGCGTCCCCGCGAGCACGACGAAGGTCTCGTCCTGGTGCGGGTGCCTGTGGCGGCGGCCTTTCGCGCCGGGCTCGTAGCGCCACAGGTTCGCGCGGATCATCGAGAAGCCCGCGAGCTCGCTCAGCTCGGCGACGTGGCGGGGCGGCTCGCCGGGCTCGTGGGGCCGTGTCGTCCAGCTGAGGCGGTCGGGAGAGACGACGCGAAAGCCCATGGCCCGAGCCTAGTCGTCAGCAGCAGGTGTAGGCGCCGGGCGGAGCCTCGCCCTCGACCGGGGCGGGCAGTTGCGCAGCCTCGAGCGCGGCGCCGTGGAGCAGGTCGTGCTCGCTGGCCTCGATCGCCTCGAGGCCGCTCCACTCCAGCAGCTCGTGCAGGATCAGCGCGCCCGCGACGATCACCGGCGCGCGCTCGGGCTCGAGCGCCGGGACGTTCTTCCGCTCCTCGGTTGGGAGAGAGGCGAGGCCGTCGAGCAATCCGCGCGCGGCCGGGGAGGGGATCCTGTGGCCGTGGACCCGGTCGGAGTCGTACACCTCGAGCCCGAGGTCGAGCGCGGCCAGCTGCGTGATCGTCCCGGCGACGCCGATCGCCCCGTCGTGCTCGAGCGCGGGCGGCAGCGCGGCCCGAACGTGCCCGGCGGCGGCGTCGAGCTCCTCCCGGGTGGGAGGGTCGGAGTGGAGGAAGCGCTCGGTCAGCCGCACGGAGCCGATGTCGAGGCTGACCTGGAAGCCGTCACCGGTGACGAGCTCGGTCGAGCCTCCGCCGATGTCGACGACGAGCGTCTCGTCACCGACGTCGCGGCCCGAGGTCGCGCCGCGGAACGTGAGCCGCCCCTCCTCGTCGCCCGTGAGGAGGCGGGTCGCGAAGCCGTAGCTCCACTCGATCTCGCCCAGGAACGCCTCGCCGTTCTCGGCGTCGCGGATCGCACTCGTCCCCACCGCGAGCGTCCGCTCGGCGCCGAGCTCCTCGATCCGACGGCGGTAGTCGGACAGGCAGTTGCGCACGCGGGCGATCGGGAGGGGCAGGAGCTTGTGGCGCCGGTCGACGCCCTCGCCGAGCTTCGTGAACTGCAGGTCGCGCTCGATCTCGTCGATGCGACCGTCCTCCACGTCGGCGACGAGGAGGCGGGTGGTGTGGGTTCCGAGGTCGACCGCGGCGACACGCATGGCGTGGCCACGATAGCCATGTCGTGGAAACGGTCCGACCCCTCCGCGGTGTAGACAAGGCAGCAGTGGAGGGCCGGCCACTAGCGGAAGTCGAGCTCGTTCGGAGGGCGAAGCGTGCCGACGTCGCGGCTTACTCGGAGCTCGTCAGGAGGTATCAGACGCTGGCATTCCGGACTGCATATCTCGTCACGGGCTCGGCCGAGGACGCCGAGGAGTCGGCGCAGGACGGGTTCGTGAAGGCGTTCGCGGCGCTCGGCCGGTTCGACGAGCAGCGGCCGTTTCGGCCCTGGTTGTTGGAGATCGTCGCGAACGACGCCCGCAACCGCGTCCGCTCGCGAGTCCGGCGCGAGCAGCGCCAGCTTCGCTCGGTGGACGGGTTCGGGGGCGAGGCGGCCCCCTCGCCCCCCGATCCGTTCGCCCTGTCCGACGCGCGTTCCGACGCGCTGCGGCTGGTGGCGCGGTTGCGCGTCGAGGAGCAGCGCGTCGTGCTGGCGAAGTTCGTCGTCGGACTGACCGACGAGGAGGCCGCGAGCTCGCTCGGTCTTCCGGTCGGCACCGTCAAATCGCGGCTGTTCCGCGCCCTGGCGCACCTGCGGGCCGAGCTGGAGCGGGTCGAATGACCGACCTCGAGCGGCTGCTGGCGCAGATCGACCCGACGGAGGTCTTCCCGGTCACGCCCGGGATCGACGCCGCAGTCGAGATCAGGGTCCTGCGTCTGGCCACCCGCCGCCGTCGCCGCCGGCCGTTGCTCCTGGCGGCGGCGCTGGTTGCGCTCGCGCTGGTGGCGGCGGTCGCGGTGCCGGCCGCGCGCACGTCGTTCCTCGACTGGCTCCGAATCGGCGGGGTGGGCGTCGAGCGCCGAGAGCTTCCGCCTCCGGCCGCCGTCAGGGCCGGGCCGCTTCCCGGCCGCCCCGTGACGCTGGCGGCGGCCCGCGAGGCGGCCCCGTTTCCCGTGCTCGTGCCCGAGCGGCTCGGCCCACCGGACGCCGTGCTGCTCCAGCGCCGGCCGGACGTGATGGTGACGCTGGTGTACGGCTCGCTCGAGCAGCCGCGCCTGATCCTGAGCCAGTGGCGCTCGGAGGCCCTGCGCTACTGGAAGGTGCTGCCGATGACCGCCCGCATGGAGCACACGGGCGTGGCGGGGGCCCGCGCGATGTGGATCCCGCGCGCCCACGCGCTCGGCTACCAGCGGCTCGGCGGGGGCGGGCTCGAGGAGCGGTTCCGCCTGAGCGCGCCCGCTCTCGTGTGGGTGCGCGACGAGCTGACCTACAGGCTCGAGGCCCGGCTCACCAGGCCCGAGGCGCAGGAGATCGCCCGCTCGCTCCGCTAGGAGGGTTTGGCGGAATGGCGCTCGTCGTCGGGGGCGAGCAGCGCGGCCCGGCGACACAGACGCTATTTCGTCAAACCCTCCTACTAGGGATCGCTCCGACCGCGTGGCGGTGTAGAGAGGGGGATGGCGCGCCTCGCTCTCGCCCTCCTGCTCGTCCTCGCCGTCGGCTCCGGCGACGCGGCCGTGCGCGCGAGGCTGGCCTTGCCCGACGTCGGCGTCGTCGCCGGAGCCCCCTCGACGGCGACGGTGCGAGGCGCCGACGGCGCGGTGCGCGTGGTCTTCGCACGCGGCGCCACGCGCGTGACGGCCTCGGCGCGGCGGGGAGCTCTCCGCTTCGTCCTGCCGCGAGCCGGCGCGTGGCGCTACCGGATCCTCGCCGGAGGCAGAGTCGCGGGCACGGGCTCGGTCTCCGTTCGTCCCGCGCGCCTTTCGGGCGCGAAGCCCTACGCCGTCTGTGCGGCAGCGGGCGAGTTCTGGCCGGTGATGACGCTCGCGCTGGGCTCCGGCTCGCTGTGGGTCGCGTGCCGGCACGAGGCCCGCGTGCTCCGCATCGACCCTGCGACCGGGGCGGTGCGTGCGCGCATCGCGCTGCGGGGAGCCGCCGAGGCCTACGCGGTGGCTGCGGGGCTCGGCGCGGTCTGGGTGCTCGACTCCCAGCGGTCGAACCTGTACCGGATCGACCCCGCCCGCAACGCGATCGTCCGCACGATCCCCCTGGGTGCGGGCAAGGCCTACAACGTCTGGGTAGGTCCGAACGCCGTGTGGGTCGCCGACGACGGCAGGGGCCAGGTGCTTCGAATCGACCCGACCGGCGGCGTGACCGACCGGATCGACGTCGGCGACGGCCCCTCCGACCTCGCGTTCGCCGGCGACACCGCCTGGGTCGTGAACCATCGCGACCGAGGTCTCGTTCGGATCGACACGGCCTCACGCCGGGCGCGCAGGCTCACGACGCTGCCCGGAGACGCACCGGAGCGTCTCGTTCGCGCGGCCGGCTCGCTGTGGGTGACGGGCCGCGGAACCGACCTCGTGCGCGTGAGCGAGAGCACGGGAGCCGTCCTCGACACGATCGACGTGGACGCGAGCGGGATCGACGTCGTCGCCGGCGGAGACACGATCTGGGTGCCGGCCCGCACCGCTGCGGTCGACCAGTCCGGCTTCCCGACCATGGGCCGGTTGTTCCGGATCCGCGCCGGCAGCGCCGCCCCGGTCGGGATTGCTTCCGGCCGGCTCGACGTGCACGGCCTCGTGGCCGACGAGCGGGCGGCCTGGCTGGCGGACAATCGCGCCGGCGTGCTCTACCGCGTTCCGGGCTGACCCCCTCTCGCTACGCTTGTCGCATGTTCCTCTTTCGCGACAAGACAGAGATGGTGGAGCCCCGCGAAGCGCTCGCCGGCCGCGAGGAGCAGATAGTCGTTCCCGAGCGCCACGCGGTTCTGGGAACGCCGCTCCGGCCGCCGTTCCCCGAGGGCTTCGAGACCGCCGTGTTCGGACTCGGCTGCTTCTGGGGCGCCGAGCGCGTGTTCTGGCAGGCGCCGGGCGTCTACACGACCGCGGTCGGCTACGCGGGCGGCTACACGCCGAACCCGACCTACGAGGAGGCCTGCAGCGGCCGCACCGGTCACACCGAGGCTGTGCTGGTCGTCTACGACCCGGCCAAGACGTCGTACGACGAGCTGTTGAGGCTCTTCTGGGAGAACCACGACCCGACGCAGGGCATGCGCCAGGGCAACGACATGGGCACGCAGTACCGCTCGGCCGCCTACTACGCGAACGACGAGCAGCGCGCCGCGATCGAGCGGTCGAGGGCGCTGTACGGCGATCGCCTCAGGACGGCCGGCTACGGCGAGATCACGACGGAGGTGGCGCCGGCCGGCGAGTTCTACTACGCCGAGCCGTACCACCAGCAGTACCTGCAGAAGAACCCAGGCGGCTACTGCGGCCTGGGCGGCACGGGCGTCGACTGCCCGGCCGGCCTCGTGGCAACCGAGTCGTAGCAGCCGACACACCCCTTGGCTCTATCGCCGCGCGATGCGAAACTGAGACCGTGACCGCCGTCGCCGACGCGCTCGAGCTCGACGAGGCTGCCTTCCGCGGCGACGTCGTGCGCCCCGGCGACCCGGGCTACGACCTGCACCGCAAGGTCTGGAACGGCTCCTTCGACCGGCGCCCGGCGCTGATCGTCCGCTGTGCGGGCGTGTCGGACGTCATCGCCGCCGTCAAGCTCGGACGTGAGAGCGGCCTCCCGGTTGCCGTGCGGAGCGGCGGGCACTCCTTCCCCGGTCTGTCGGTCGCCGACGACGCGCTGATGATCGACCTGCAGCCGATGAAGGGCGTTCGCGTGGATCCGGAGAAGCGCACGGCGCGTGTGCAGGCGGGCGTGCTCCTCGGCGAGCTCGACCGGGAGACGCAGGCGTTCGGGCTGGCGGTGCCGTCGGGCATCGTCACCCACACGGGCGTGGCCGGGCTGACGCTCGGCGGCGGGATCGGCTGGATCATGCGCAAGCACGGGCTCTCGGTCGACCAGCTCGTCTCCGTGGATCTCGTCACCGCCGACGGCGAGTTCGTGCAGGCGAGCGCGGACGAGAACGCCGACCTCTTCTGGGGCCTCTGCGGCGGGGGCGGCAACTTCGGGATCGTCACCGAGTTCGAGTTCCGCTGCGTGCCGCTCGGGACCCAGGTCCTGGCCGGCCCGATCTTCTGGCCGATGGAGCGGTCCGGCGAGGTCCTGAGGTTCTACCGTGACTGGGTCGCCGAGGCGCCCGACGAGCTGATGACGATCGTCGTTCATCGCAAGGCGCCGCCGCTGCCGTTCGTCCCCGAGGAGCTGCACGGCAAGCCGGTCGTGATGGTCGTCCCCTGCTGGGTGGGCGACCCGGACGAGGGTGAACGGGTGATCCGGCCGCTGAGGCAGTTCGGGCCACCGATCGCGGACGTCTGCATCGTCAAGCCGTACCTCGCGCACCAGGCAATGTTCGACCCGAGCTTCCCGCCGGACCGCTGGTACTACTTCAAGAGCTGCGACGTCGCCGAGCTGACCGACGAGATCATCGACATCACGATGGAGCGCTCGCTTCAGATCGCCTCGCCGCTGACGTCGTTCCCGATCTGGCAGATGGGTGGCGCGGTCGCGCGGGTGGGCGACGACGAGACCGCGTTCAACGGGCGCCGCGCCGCGTTCACGTACAACATCGGCGCCTGCACCGAGACGGCCGAGGGCTTCGAGGAGGAGCGCGACTGGGTGCGGAGCTTCTGGTCGGCGCTGGAGCCGTGGCACCAGGGCGTGTACGTGAACTTCCTGGGCGACGACGAGCCGGCGCGTGTCCTCGAGTCCTACGGGCCCGCGAAGTACGATCGGCTGCGAGCCTTGAAGCGACGCTACGACCCGGACAACTTCTTCCGCATCAACCAGAACATCCCGGCGAGCTAGCGGCCCCGTCGGCGCCGTCGTACGCCCCGGAGGTGCGCTACAATTGCCGCCGCGACGCGGGGTGGAGCAGTCAGGTAGCTCGCCGGGCTCATAACCCGGAGGTCGCAGGTTCAAATCCTGCCCCCGCTATAAACGATTTGCTGCGACCGGCCGCCTTCGAGCGGCCGTTCGCGCTCTAGGAGGTCAGCCATCTCAGGGAAGACGGTCGCGGAGAGCTGAAGGGTCTTTTCGTGGTGGTTGTAGCGAGCTTCGATCTCGAAGATTGCGAAGAGCTTCGAAACCGTAAGCACCCGACTACGCGCGTGTCGCCTCGCCGAGGGGTTGACGCCTCCAAGGCCTACCGTCTCAGCCTGTAGGAGGCCGCTTAGTGGCGGCCTCCGTGTCACCACCATGAAAACGTCATGTCAGTCAGCCGCGAACCGCAGTGTCATTGAACTGACGACCATCACTCAGGAATAGGACACGCCATCGCTTGCAATCAACCAAGATCCACACGCACTGCGATCGCGTCAGTTGCCGAACACGCAGGCGTTCGATTACCCCACCACGCGTCATCCGACGGAGACGAAGAGGCTGTATGGGCCGTTCGCGGTCGTGTTCGCGTTCTTGTAGCCGCCGACCTGGAAGTAGTACGTCTGCCCGGCGGTCAGCGCGAGGCTCGGTGATCCGCGATGCCCCGCCGGTCGCGATTCGCGTCGTCGTCGCAGCCGACCTCGGTCAGCGCGCCGAGCGCGGTCCCGCGCCAGACGACGAGCACGGTGTCGAACGCGGAGCCCTGCGTCGAGACGGTCACGGTCATGTTCGCGGCCGGGGTGAAGCGGTACCAGACGGTCTTGCCGATCGGCGCGCAGGTCGGCAGCGGCTCGCCGCCCTCCTCGGTCGCCGAGGCCGTCGTCCCCGTCTGCGAGAAGGGGACGCGCCGATCGCGACCGCGCCGGCGAAGGCGTCACTCGAGGCGAGCAGCGGACAGCTTGAAGCCGAGGCTGCCCTGGCGACCCTGCCGCAGCGCTCTTGAAGCCGCCGGCCTGGAAGTAGTAGGTCTGGCCGCCGGTGAGCGTGACCTGGACGCTCGAGGAGCCGCCGGCAGTCTCCGCCATGTCGTCGTTACAGCCGACCTCGGTCAGCGCGCCGAGCTCGTGCCGCGGTAGACCGCGAGCACGGTGTCGAAGTCGAGCGAGGAGTTCGTCGTCTCGGCGACGACGCTCATCGTCGCCGCGGCGACGAAGCGGTACCAGACGGTCTTCCCGATCGGGGCGCAGGTCGGCGTGCGGCTCGCCGGCCTCGACGGTCGCGTCGGCGTTCGGGCCCGCGGTCTCGAACGGGAGCGCGGCGACGGTGCTCGCGCCGGCGAAGCGCGTCGTTGGCCGGGCCGGTGGCGACCCGGCTCAGCTTGAAGGCTGAGGCTGCCGCTGGCGATCACTCCCGCGTTGTTGAACCCGCCTGCCTGGAAGTAGTAGGTCTGCGCCGGCCGTCAGCGTGAGATCGAACGAGGACGGGCCCGCCTGCGCCGGCGGCGTCGTCGTTACAGGCGACGGAGTGAGCGCGTTGATCGCCGTGCCGCGGTAGGCGGCGAGCACGGTGTCGAAGTTCGAGCCGGTCGTCTCCGCCTTCACCAGCACCGTCGCCTTCGGCGTGAAGCGGAACCAGACCGTCTTCCCGGCCGCGGCGCAGGCGGGCTGCGGCTCACCGGCTTCGGTCGTCGCGTCCGCGGTCGCGATCCCAGCGGGCGTGAACGGCAGCGGCTCGGAGACGCCGGTCGCGTTCAGCGAAGCCGTCGTTCGCCGGCGCGGTCGTGACCCGTGAGAGCGAGAAGTTGAGCAGACCGCCGATGGCGCCGAAGCCGCCTGCCTGGAAGTAGTAGGTCGTTCCCGGCGGTCAGGTCGAGCTCGAACGAGGACGGGCCGCCGGCTGGCCGTCCCGGCAGGATCGTCGTTGCAGACCGCCTCGGTCGAGCGCGCCCAGGGTGGTGCCTGTCCAGGCGGCGAGCACGGTGTCGTAGCTCGAGCCTGTGGTCTCCGCTTTTACGCGCATGTTCGTGGCCGGGGTGAAGCGCCACCAGAGCGTGCGCCCGATCGTCGGATCGCATGTCGGCGACTGCTCGCCGGCCTGCTTGGTTGCGGTCGCGGTCGCGATCCCGGTCTGCGCGTACGGGAGCGTCCCGCCGCGGTCGCGGCGGCGAAGTTGTCGTTCGGGACCCCGACCGCGCTTCCGTCGGCGGTGTTGACGGTCATCGTCCCCGCGCAGGCCGTCGAGACCGTTGCACCCTTCACGCCCGAGAACGCGCCCGAGTACAGCCTCGCGTTCGGGCTGGACGAGTCGTTGAACTCCCCTCGTAGCCGGCCAGGGGTCGGCGGCGCTGCGCGGATCGTCGTTGTTATCTCCTTCCTCGAGATCGACCAGACGGACGCCGTTCTCGTTGGCGTTGGCGTTGTTGTTGCTGACGGCGCTGCTCGGCGATATGCCAGATCAGGACGCCGCAGCCGGGCAGGCCCACGTCGTAGCCCGTCTGCTGGCGGTTCTCGAGCAGGAAGTACTCGCCGGAGCCCGAGCGGACGTCGGAGCTCCAGTCGACGCCGTTCGGGTTTGCGCGCAGGCGAACGGCGCGCGGGTTGTTCTCCGCTTGGGCGAGCGCGACCCCGTTCACCGTTCCGCTCACCTGCTGCGGGACGGTCCAGCCCATGTACGACTTCATGAAGGCGTCGAGGATGCGCCGGGGATGAGCCCGAGAAGCCGCCCGGCGCCGCATTCCAGGATCCGCTCGCCATCAGGCTCCAGCTGCCAACACCACCTCGGTCGGCAGCGCTCCTGTCGGGGTCGTACAGGTCGGGCATCCCGAGGTCGTGCCCGAGCTCGTGCGCGATGATCCCCACCGTCGCCTGATGCCGACCGCCCGCTCGCACTGGATCTCCCCGAAGATCGTGTAGCCGTAGTAGCCGACGTAGACGCCGTCGGAATCGGGTGCAGTGCTGCCGAGGAGGTCACTTGTGCGCCCAGACACCGGTCCGCCACAGGCGGCCTGCTCCTCGCCCGCGGCGATGATCGTCACGTGCAGCTCGTTCGGCTCGATCCGCCGTCCGCGGCGAGGTGTCGTACTGCGGCGAAGTTGACGTAGGGGGCGGCCGCCTTGATCGCGGCGATGACCTGGCTGCCGACGTCAACCCACTTCTACCCGACCGGGCCGTTGTGGGTGGTGATCTTCAGCCAGCCGACGATCCCGTCGGCGTACGTGCCGTAGTTCTCCGCTGCCGGCGCGAACGAGAGCTTGCCGTAGGAGACCTCGCTCGTAGTAGTGCTTCAGGCTCCCGGCTCGCCCCGAAGAAGCGCCCTGTCCAGTCCGACGCGGCCGTGCTCTGGGTTCGTGTTCGCGTAGGCGGCGAGGATGACGAGCTCGCGCTGCACCCCGGTCGACGGGAACGCGGGCTGCTGATCCGAGAGAAGCCTGGACGCGGCGGCGGCGGCGCGATCGGCACGGAGTAAGGGCGGTTGCGCTGCTTGAACTCTGTCGCGCAGGTGCGGGCGCAGTCCGCGCAGCGCCGCTCGTTGTGCCGGCGCGCGCGCTGGACACGAGCCGGCCGTTCGCCCCCTTGCGCGCATACACCCAGTGCCCGCTGCGCTCGCGCACGAGCGTGTGCCCGCTCAGGGTCTCGTAGCCGTGGTAGTGCTCATCGCCGAACAGCCGCACCTTGATCCGGTTCCGTCGGGCTGGCGCAGAACGACGCGCGCGTTCGGGTCGGCCGGAACGGCGCTCGCGGGCGGAGCGAGGAGGCAGAGCGCTCCCAAGGAGGCGAGGATCAGGATCAGCTTCGTCTTCATCGCTCACCTCCGAGGAGAGCCCGGTCCGCTCGAATCTGCGCAGCGCGCGGTCAGCAGGGCGGTCTCGGCGGCGAAGACGCTCGCAAGGCGAGCACGTCGTGATCTCGCAGGTGCCGGCTCCAGTCCTCGCCGTTCAGGCAGGTGTCCGTCCCCTCGCCGCCGTCGAGCGCGTCGAGGCCGCCGCGGCCGTCAAGGAAGTCGTCGCCGGCTCGCCGAAGAGCAGGTTGAGTCCGTCGTCGCCGAGCAGCTGGTCGCCGAACTCGGAGCCGGCGACGCTCTCGACCGCGATCAGCGTGTCCTTGCCATGCCCGATCACTTTCTGCGTGGCCAGGTCGGCGTCGATCGGGTTCGGCGAGGTGAAGTACGAGGTCGCGTCGACTTCATCGCCGCCGTCGATCACGTCGGCGCCGTCGCCGCCCTCGACCACGTCGATGCCGCGCCCACCCGCGATCGTGTCGTTGCCGCCGAGCGCCGCGACGATGTCGCTCGTCGCTCCGCCGGTCAGCGAGTCGTCGAACTCGGAGCCGAACACGCCTGTCACGCCGATCAGCGTGTCTGTGCCGTCGCCGGTCGCCGTTCCCGTGGCCAGGTTGACGGTGACGCCGCCGGGCGCTGCTCCGTACAGCGCGGTCGCGCTTCCCAGCCGGGCCGTCGAGCGTGTCGTCTCCAGGGCCCGCCCTCGACCAGGTCGAGGTCCCGGCCCCGGAGAGAGTTCGTCGTTGCCGCCTTCGCCGGCGATGTAGTCGTCTCCACCCAGGCCGTTCAGGTTGTCGTTGCCGCGCCGCCGAAGAACTGGTCGACCGCGCCCGTGCCCGAGAGCGTGTCGCCGTGGCCTGAGCCGAACACGACCTCGAAGCCGAGCAGGCTGTCGCTCCCTCGCCTGTCGCTGTCCGAACCGTCCCCCGCGGGGCGAGGTTGACGGTCACGCCCAGCGCGCGCCGGAAGTCGAGCGTGTCCGGTCCGCCCCCCGTTGATGAAGTCGTCGCCTGCACCTCCGCCGACGAAGTCGAAGCCCGCCCCGGCGTGGATCTGGTCTGCGCCCGCGCCCGCCGAGCAGGAGGTCGTCGCCCTCGAGGGCGTCGAGGGTGTCGTTACCGCCGCCGCCGTCGAGCAGGTTGCTCCCGCTGCCCGAAGAGCTGGTCGTTGCCCTCGCCGCCCAGGAGCGAGTCGTTGTCAGCGCCACCCGAGATCGTGTCGTTGCCACCCGCGCCATCCACCTGGTCGTTGCCGCCCAGGGCGGCGATCGTGTCCGCGCCGGGGCCGCCGGTGATCGAGTCCGTCGAGCTCGGTCGCGGACACGCCGCCGATCGCGACCAGCGTGTCGCTGCCCTCGCCGCTCGCGGTTCCCGCGCCCCGGTTGACGGTCACCGGGCCGGGCGCGGCGCCGTAGAAGACGGTCGCCGCTCCGCCCGTGCCGTTCAGCGTGTCGTTGCCAGGGCCGCCCTCGAGCATGTTTGTTCCAGTGCTGGAGGTCAGCGCATCGTTGCCGCCGTCACCGCCGAGGAAGTCGTCGCCGCCCGCGCCGAGCAGGGAGTCGTTGCCGTCGCCGCCGCGGATGCTGTCGTTACCCTCGCCGCCGTCCAGAGCATCGTCGCCGCCCGCGCCCTTGATGTTGTCGTTCCCGCCTCCGCCCACGAGCGAGTCGGCCGCGCCGCCGCCGGTGAGCGTGTCGTCGAAGCTCGAGCCGACAACGCGCGTGATCGCAGCCAGGCTGTCAGAACCCTCACCGGAGGCCGTCCCCGCACCGAGGTCAACCTGGCCCGGGCCGGGTGCGCTGCTGTAGAACGCGGTTGCGCTTCCCGCCCCGTCGAGGCTGTCGTTGCCGGAGCCGCCCCTGGTAACGTCGGCGCCGGCGCCGGCTGTGAGCGTGTCGTCTCCGCCTTCGCCGGCCAGGTCATCGTCACCGGGGCCGCCGAGCAACTGGTCGTTGCCGTCGCCGCCGCGGCCGATGTGGTTGCCCTCCGCGAGGTCGATCCGGTCGTTGCCGGGACCACCCTCACCGCGGTCACTTCCGAGGCCAGCAGCGAGCAGGTCGTCGCCCGCCTCGCCGGCAAGGAAGTCGTCTCCGCCGCTACCGGTCAGCGTGTCGTTGCCTTCGCCGCCGAAGCCGTTGTCCGCGTCGAAGCCGAGGTCGACCTGGTCGTTGCCAGCGCCACCTTCAGCGCGGTCGTTGCCGCCGGCGGTGAGGTGCGTGTCGGCGCCGTCGCCACCGCTGACGCTGTCGTTGCCGGGCCCGCCTTCAATCCTGTCGTCGCCGCCCTGCCCGTTGAAGCTGTCGCCGCCACCGTTGCCAATGAGGCTGTCGGGACCACTACCGCCCGTGAGCGTGTCGCCCCCCTGGCTGCCGAGGACGGTCTCGAAACCGGACACACGGTCGTTGCCCTCCCCGCTCGCCGTGCCCGCGAGCAGGTTGACGTTCACACCGATCGTGAGCAAGGAGAAGTCGAGGCTCTCAGAGCCAGCCCCGGCGTTCATGACGTCGTTGCCCCGCCCTCCTCTCAGCACGTCGTTGCCAGCGCCCGCATTCAGGCTGTCCGCGCCCGCAGCGCCGACTAGGCGGTCGATGCCGGATCCACCCGGTAAGAGAGTAGTTGCCTGCGCCTCCGTCGACGACGTTCGATCCAGCGCCTCCGGCCAACATGTCGTTTCCGGCCCCACCGAGCGCGCTGTCGTTGCCGGCTCCTGCGTCGATCCTGTCGTTCCCGGCGCCGCCATCGGCACTGTCCTTGCCGGCGCCTGCGGCAGATGCGGTCGTTACCGCCGCGTCCGTTGACGCGGTCGTTTCCGCCCAGCGCCACGATCACGTCGGCGCGATTTGTCCCGACGATCGTGTTCGCGCGCGCGTTGCCGACGATCGTCGCCTTAGCAGGCCTAGACAGCGCGGCACTGCGCTCTCGGCCGGGGTCGCCGCGAGGAGCGCAAGGAAACACGCACACGCGAAGGCCAGTCGTCGACAGCGCGCCACAGATGCAGACCGCAAAGGAACCAACCCTTCGGTCGAAAACCGACCCCGCAGTGGAAGAGCGCTCGGGTTATAGGACGCTCTTGCTCTGTTTGTCAAGGTGGGCCGCGGAGGGTCGCCGGGTCCCCGGGGCAGGATCCGCATCCGTGCCCACCGTCGGCGTCTGCCCTCGTATAGAGCGCGCTCATGCGACAACGGGGAGAGTTGGCCCGTTCCGGGAATGCCATTCCGTCGTCGATTCGCAGAATGCCCGAGCGAGCGTGATCGTCGTGGTGGCGCACGGCAAGCTCGACCCGGCGGACGTTGCGCCAGGCCAGGCGTGCCAGCCGCTGCGGTCAGCCCGACACGGCTCTTGCCACGACCTTCTGCTCCTGTGGTCGGCGGTGGGATCGTGGGCGCGAAGGCGAGCTCGAAGTCCAACACTGCGCGGCCGACTACGACGCCGGCACGGCCGTCGTCCTGAGCGCGGTCGCCGCCTCCGGCTCGCGTTTCGCCGGCTGGTCGGGCGACTGCGCTGGCGTCCTCGCGTGCGCTGTCAGCATGAACGCCGCCAAGAACGTGGTCGCGATCTTCAACCGGGTCGCGGCGGCCCCGGTCATCTGCCGCGTTCCTGACGTCCGCGGCAAGACGCTCGCTGCCGCCCGCAGCGCGCTGACCCGCGCCAGGTGCGCCACCGGCAAGGTCACACGCTCCTTTTCGAACCGGGTCAGGCTCGGCCGTGTGATCTCACAGAGCAAACGCCCCCGCGCACGGCTGGCGCGGGGAGCGCGGGTCTCGCTCGTCATCAGCCGCGGCCGCCGGCGCTGATTTCCCAACGTCAGGCCGGGCCCGCTTGGGACCAGGCTCGAATCCGCGGCCACCGACGATGCATTGGTGCCGCTCACAAGCGCCTACCACATTTGCGAGGGGGCGGTTACGCTGAATGCCTTGGACGGTCGCGGCACCGCAAAGAGGTCGCTCGAGTACAG
>CAVTEM010000011.1:0-241935 GCA_963733845.1 uncultured Actinomycetes bacterium | reverse complement strand
GCGCCCGCGTGAGCCAGGCCTCCGCGACGAGGTCCTGCGACTCCTCCAGGTCGATCCGGGCCAGGTCCGGGATGCGCATCAGCACGGCCGGATAGCCCTTGAAATGCGGGGTCGTGAAGAAGATGCCGCGCTCGTCCGCGACCATGAGCTCCTTCACGCCGACGTCGGCCACGCGGAACATCAGAACGTCGGCCAGGCGCTCGCCCGTGTCCGGATCGACCGCGTCCGGGCGGCGGCCGCGGTGGAAGCAGAACAGCTTGCCGTGGACGTGATAGGCAGGCCTACCGTCCTCGGACACCTCCTTCGTCGCCTGCGGCATCGCGAGCGCGGGTTTCGTCGAGATCGGCCATCGTGGCCACGACGCCACTTTGCCATGCCGTCAGCGGCGTCTTCCGAGGACGAGCAGGTACTCGCGCGTGTGGGCGATCTCGCCGTTGCGCGGTAGTTCGTCTCGAAGAAGTCGACCCAGTCGCGGTGGAGCTCCTCGCGGCGATCGCCGAGCGAGTCGGCGAGGGTCTTGGTCGGCCCGTAGCTCGTGGAGAAGAGCTCCCAGTAGGCCTCTCCGGACTCCACCCGCAGCGTCGAGACGTGCTCCTGAGCTCGAGCTCGAACGACTCGCCGAGCAGCTCCTCGACGCGGCCCTTGTCGCCCCAGTCGAACGGGCTACTCGGCGGCGGCGCCGGCTGGTAGGGCGCCATCACCTTGAACATCTTCGCGAGGCCGCCGGTCGGTGTCCAGTTGGCGAGCGCGATCCGCCCGCCGGGCGCCGTGACCCGCGCGAGCTCGCGCGCGGTAGCCTCGTGGTCGGGGTGAACATGATCCCGCAGGTCGAGGAGACCTTGTCGACGCTCGCGTCTGCGAGCTGAGCCGCTCCGCGTCGCCGACGACGTACTCGATCTCGAGTCCCAGCTCCGCTGCGCGATCCTTGGCAGTCTCGATGAGCCCGGGCGCGAGGTCGACCCCCGTGGTCCGCGCCCCGGCGGCGGCGGCTCGCTCGGCGACGGCCCCCGTGCCGCAGGCCAGGTCGAGCCAGCGGTCGCCCGCCCCGGGCGCCAGCCGCTCGACGACGGCGTCGTGGATGTCGATGAGCGTCTCGGTGATCCGCTGGTAGGGCCCGTTGCCCCACATCACGCTCTGCCGCTGTTTGAGCTCCTCGTAGGCCATGACGCCTCCCCCTCGGTCAGTGGTCGCCCACAGGACGGCCCAGGACGGGTCCAGCTTCCCTCTATCGTGCGCGCGTGCACGCACCCTCCCTCACCGACGACGTCCGAACCGTAGCGTGGTGGCTCGCCGTCGGCGTGGTCGTCGGCGGAGTCGTCGGCGGCGTGGTCGGAGGCATCGGCGGCCGGGTCGTGATGCTGATCCTGCGGCTCACCTCGAACGCGAACGGCCTTACCTCCGACGACGGTTTCACGATCGGGCAGTTCTCACTTCTCGACTCGGCGCAGCTGTACGCCGGCATGGCGCTCTTCGGTGCCGTAAACGGTGCGTCGTACGTGGCGGCACGGCAGCTCCTCCCCAGAACGGACCGCCTGGTGCTCTGGGGTGTGCTCGGGGCCGCGGTGGTCGGCAGCGCCGTCGTCAAGACCGACGGCCTCGACTTCAACGTGCTCGAGCCGCGCTGGTTCGCGATCGCGAGCTTCGTCGCCCTCCCGGGCCTCGCCGCGCTCCTGGTCGCGTGGCTGATCGAACGGTGCGCCCGGATCGATCCGTGGCGCTGCTCGCCGTGGCTGGCCTTGCTCGTCGTCCCCGCCCTGCCGGCGCTCGTCGGCGCACCGTTGTTCCTGGTCGGCGGCGCGATCGCGGTCGGGCTCGGCCGGATCGACGCGTTACGGCGCCTCCCCGATCGCGCCTGGGCACGCATGACGGCGCTGACGCTCGTCTTGCTGATCGTCGCGGCCGGCGCGGCAGACCTCGCGCGGGACACGGCCGAGCTGCTCTGACAAGTGAACAAACGCCTAGGCTCTCGGGCGCGTGAAGGTGTTCAACCTGAACGGCGACGAGTGGGACCGCACGGAGGAACGTGCGGGGTGGCGGAGCAAGGACGCCTGGGTGGGCGCGCGCATCGGAGCCGACCTGATCGGCGGCAGCATGTACGAGCTCGAGCCGGGCGACCGCCTCTGGCCGTACCACACACACCACGCGAACGAGGAGTGGCTCGTCGTCCTACGCGGCGAGCCCACCCTCCGCACACACGAGGGCGAGCGAACGCTGAGTGAGGGCGACGTCGTCTGCTTCCTGCGGGGCAAGGAGGGGGCGCACCAGGTCAGCAACCGGACGGACTCCGCCATCCGCGTCCTGATGCTCTCGACCTTGATCAAACCGGACATCGTCGAATATCTCGACTCCGGCAAGATCGGCGCGCGGAGCGTCAAAGGCGAGCGAATCCTGCTGAGCCGGCCGGGGCCGGAGTTGGACTACTGGGACGGAGAGGACTAGAGCGGACTCAGCCGTCGAACCAGCGGGCCCGGCGGCTCGCGCCGAAGTGCTGCTTCTCGGCGACGAGCTCGCCGGACGGCTCCTGGAACGTGCCCGTCGGCTTCGGCCCGGAGAGGAAGTCGACGTCGACCCGGCCGACGCGGCCCGCTCCGAACTCGACGTAGCACGAGCCGCGCCCTTCGTAGGCCGACGGCTGCTCGCCTCCCTGCAGGCGCGCGAGGAGCGCCGCGGCGACGACGCGCGCCGCACCTTCCGAGAACACGCCCGCCTTCGGAACGCCGACGGTCGCCACGTCGCCGACGGCGTACACGCCCGGGAAACGGGTCTCGAGCGTCCGCGAATCCACGGGCACGTAGCCGTCCACGGCCATCCCGCTCTCGAGGACGACGTCGGGCGCGCGGTGCTTGGGGACGCCGAGGAAGAGGTCGTACGGCAACTCGGTGCCGTCGTCGAGGACCGCCACGCTGCGGGCTGCGTCGAGCGAGCTCACCCGGTGCCCGGGGACGAACTCGATCCCACGCTCGGCGAACGCCTCGAGCAGAGCGGCAGAGGTGTCCGGAGACGGAGGAACCGGCGTCCCGAACGGCATCACGAGCGAGATCTCGCAGTAGTCGCGGACACCCCGTTTCGACAGGTAGTCGTGCAGGAGCAGCGCCGCCTCGCTCGGCGCGGGCGGGCACTTGAACGGCGCCCCGCAGACGCCGACGATCGCGCGCCCTGCGGTGAACGTCGGCAGCACCTCGCGCAGCCCGCTCCGCTCCCTCGACGGAGTAGAACTCGTTCCCGCCCTCGGCGAGCCCGGGCGTCGCGTCGAAGTCGTAGTCGGCGCCGAGCGCGATCACGAGGACGTCGGCCTCGTGCACGCCGCCGTCCGTCGTCACCCGCCGCGCCTCGGGGTCGATCGCCGTGACCGTCTCGCGCAGCAGGCGAACGCCCGGCTTGGCGAACGCGGAATACGGCAGGCGCACGTCGGCGGGCGCCGCCTTGCCGAACATCACGTCGAGCTTCGCGTAGCCGAAGACGAAGGCGTCGGCGCCGTCGATCAGCGTGACGCCCGCCTCGTCGCCGAGCGCCGCCGACAGGAGCGTCGCCAGCTCGAGACCGCCGAACCCCGCTCCCAGGATCAGTACTCGCGACTGCACCCGAGAAGCCTAACCGGGCCTACTAGCCCCACCGCTCGACGGCGGTGCTCGCCGGAGGGGGTGCGACCACGCGCTCGGCGAACGTGGCGGCAACCGGACACGCCGTCGCCATGATCCGGGTCGCGGCGTCCTCGTAGGCGTAGTCGGTCCGACGGAACTCGACGTCCGGACCGAGCAACGTCCAGTACGCACCCGGCTCACCGAACTGCAAGCCGACGCTGCCCGCGTTGACGATGCGGTGGCCACCGACCCGGCGATCGAACTGCGCATGCGTGTGCCCGCAGACGATCACCTGCTCTCGGACGCCCGCGAGCATCGGGATCACCTTCTCCGGAGGGGTCGCCACCGTGATCCGGTCCCGGTCGCTGCGCGGCGACCCGTGGCAGAAGCGGGTCGGCCCGAGCCCGTCGACGTCGATCGCCAGGGTCGCTGGCTGCGAGCTCAGGAACTCGCGTTGCAGCTCGCTCAACTGGTCCGCACACCAGCGGCTCACCTTCTCGGTGGGGTCGTCGGTGTCCGCAGGCTCGGCCGACAGCGACTCGAGCACGTCGCGGTCGGCGTCGCCACGGATGAAGCGCGCCCGCGGGCCGAGCGCGACGAGTCGCTCGATCGTCTCACGGGGCAGCGGTCCCCAGGCGAGATCGCCGCCGACGACGATCAGGTCGATATCACTCGCAGCGATCTCGGCGAGCGCTGCTTCGAGCGCGGGCAGATTGCCGTGGATGTCGTAGATGGCGGCGACACGCACGGCGGGCATCGTCCACGAAAACGACCTGTCCCGCGTGGGTCGGGCAACGTCGTGGAGCCGCACCCACCTAGACACGATCGTCACGATCGTTCTAACCTCCGCCGGTCGTCAGAAGCTTCGCCCAAGGAGGCAGGAATGCCCAGATTCCTTCTTGTCGGCCTGCTTGTGTGCCTCGTCGTCGCGGCCCCGTCGGCCGCAGGTGAGGTCCGCACGGCCAAGGAGCCGGTTGCAGGTTCCTACATCGTCGTCTTCGAGGCGGATGCCGTTCGATCGGCGTCCGACGCCGTCTCCGCACGGCCGCTCGCCACACCCGTGGCCCAGCAGCTCGCGCGCGCACACGGCGGCAACGTCACTCATATCTACCAGCACGCGCTCAAGGGCTTCGCCGTTCGGCTGACCCCCGCTCGGGCGGCCGCGCTGGCCGCCGATCCCCGAGTCGCCTACGTCGAGCCCGACCAGATCGTCCACGCCGTCGCGTTCCAGACCCCGGCGACCTGGGGGCTCGATCGCATCGACCAGCGCGATCTGCCGCTCAACAACTCGTACACCTACAACCAGACCGGGCAGGGCGTGCACGCCTACGTCATCGACACCGGCCTGCGCGCAACGCACCAGGAGTTCACTGGCAGGGTGAGCAACGGTGCCACCTTCATCAACGACGGCAACGGGACGAACGACTGCAACGGCCACGGCACGCACGTCGCCGGCACGACCGGCGGAACGACGTACGGCGTCGCCAAGGGGGTCACCCTCCACGCCGTACGCGTCCTCAACTGCCAGGGCTCAGGGACGAACTCGGGCGTGATCGCCGGTGTCGACTGGGTCACGGCGAACCACGCCTCTCCGGCCGTGGCGAACATGAGCCTGGGCGGCGGAGCGAGCACGGCGCTCGACAACGCCGTGACCAACTCGGTCAATTCAGGCGTCAGCTACGCGATCTCCGCGGGCAACTCGAATGCCAACGCGTGCAACGCCTCGCCGGCCCGCGCCGCCGCGGCGAACACCGTCGGCTCGACGACGAGCAGCGATGCCCGCTCGTCGTTCTCCAACTTCGGCACCTGCGTGGACATCTTCGCGCCGGGCTCGAGCATCACCTCGGCCTGGAGCACGAGCAACACGGCGACGAACACGATCAGCGGGACCTCGATGGCCTCGCCGCACGTCGCCGGCGCGATCGCCCTCTACCTCGAGTTGAACCCGGACGTATCGCCTGGGACCGTGACGCAGGCGCTCGTCGACACCTCGACCCCAGGCAAGGTCACGAACGCGGGCAGCGGCTCTCCCAACCGGCTGCTGTACTCGGTGTTCGGCGGCACTCCGCCGCCCCCGCCGCCACCACCGCCGCCACCACCGCCGCCTCCGCCGCCACCGCCACCACCGCCCGGCGGTGAGCTGATCGTCAACGGCGGCTTCGAGGGCTCGGCGTCACCGTGGACGCTGTCGGGGAGCGCCATCCGGTCGACAGGCGCCTACCCGCACTCGGGCACCGGCTACAGCATCCTCGGAGCCGGCAACAACACGAGCGGCAGCGAGTACCAGACGGTCAGCATCCCGGCGACCCACCCGGGGAACTACACCTTCTGGCTCAACATCACGTCGAGCGAGTCCGGGCCGACCGTCTACGACCGCCTCTTCGTCGAGGTACGGAACACGGCCGGTGCGCTGCTGGGCACGCCGGCCACGTACAGCAACGCAGACGAGACGACAGCGGGCAACTACTCGCAGAAGTCACTCGGCCTGGCGAGCTGGCGCGGCCAGACCGTGCGGCTCCAGTTCCGCGCGACGACCGACGTCATCCTTCCGACCAGCTTCCGAATCGACGACGTCTCCCTGCGGTAGGCCTCGTCGGGGCGGGCGGCCCGAGAGGGTCGCCCGCCCATCGACGAACCGGTCTCAGTGCTTCGTCAACCAGGCCGCCTCTCCCGGACTGGGTTAGGCCACCCCGGGCACGACGTCCGTTCTCCGCAGGTCGCGGACCTGGTCGATGAGGAGGACGAGCGCGGTCGCGACGACGATCACAACCGCCGCACCGACGAGCGTCTCGGTGACGCCGATGAGCTCCGCGACCGGCCCGGCGACGGCTGCGCCGAGCGGGATGAAGACGAACGAGCCGAGCGCGTCGTACGAGTAAACGCGCGAGAGCTGGTCCGGCGGGATCTGCTGCTGCATCGCGACGTCCCAGAAGACGCCGAAGAGCTCGATTCCGAATCCGGCAGCGAAGGCGACGAGCGCGATCACGACCGTCGGTGCCGGTGCGGCGAGCAGCAGGATCGGAAGCGCCATCGGGAAGATCGCCAGCGTCGCGACGAGCAGGATCCGATCCGGGCGGAAGCGGAGCGTGAAGATCCCGCCGAGGACGAAGCCCGCTGACTGTGCGGCGAGGATCAGCCCCCAGGCCGCAGCGCCGCCGAGCTCCTCGTCTGCGACGACGGGCCCGAGCACCGCCCACGCGCCGACGCCTGCAGCGTTGACGAACGAGAACTGGAGCACGATTCCCCAGAGCCAGGCGCGGGAGCGGAAGGCGTCCCAGCCCTCGCGGAGCTCGCGCACGAAGTGCTGCTCGGACATCCTCACACTGCGCGGCAGCCGTAGCGCGAGCAGGAACGCGGCTCCGAGGAAGTACGTGGCCGCGTCGAACGCGAGCGCCCAGCCCGACCCGATCGCTGCGACCAGGATGCCCCCGGCTGCCGTGCCGGTGATCTGCGTCCCGTTCCGGGTCAGCCGCAGCAGTGCGTTCGCTTGCTGGAGGAGCCGCGCGCTCACCGTCTCCGGAACGATCCCCTGCGACGCCGGGAAGAAGAACGACGTCGCGATGCCTCGGATCACCTGGAGGAGGACCAGGTGCCAGATCTCCGCGACGCCGGAGAGAACGAGCGCCGCGATCGCGACCTGCGCTCCACCCGCGACGAGATCGGAGGCGACCATGACGTGGTGTCGTGGCAGCCGGTCGGCCCAGATGCCGCCGACGAGGAGAAAGAGGACCTGCGGGACGAAGCCGGCGGCGACGACGAGTCCGAGGTCCGACGCGGAACCGGTCAGGTCGAGGACGGCGAACGCGAGCGCGATCGGCGCGAACGCGCTCCCGAAGAGCGACACCGTTCGTCCGAGGAAGAGCAGCCGGAACTCACGCTCGCCGAGCAGCTCGAAGGCTTCACGAAGCACGGGCCCCAACCTAGTGGACGGCCGACGTCGGCTTTTTGTGCCCTAGGGGCTGCGATTGCCGACGATCCCCCTGGATGTGCCCGGGGCAGTGTTCGGCGTGCTGTCCTCACGCCCGCAGGCGGGAGCTCCCGGGCACAAACGATCCGTCGCCCGCCAGGCGTTGTGTCGTGAGCTTGACACGCCGTGTGTCGTGTCCATGAGCGACCGCGAGGCGGCCCCACCGTAGCTTGGATGGCATGGCCTATCCCCCAAAAAAAGGAGCAGGAGAAATGAAGCGCGCCAAGCGGTTCACCATCCGCCGTATCGCCCTCGGCCTGGCCGTCGCGGCGATCGTGCCGGCGACCGCGCAGGCCAGCCCGATCGACATGACCGGTGAGGACTTCCGCTACATCCACTCCCAGGCGCTGGCGGACGCGAAGAAGCGGGTCGATGTGACCGACCTGCGGAAGGCCGCCGCCCAGCAGCGGTCTCAGCGTCAGCGAATGCACACCAGCAGAATCGTCCCCGGCTAGCACACCAGGCAGATGGCGGCGAGGCCGCTACCTCGACTGAGAGCCCGTCGTGGAAGCCTCGCCGCCGACCTGTTCCCGAACAACGCTGATGCTGGCTGCCTAGCCGTGCGTTTCGTCCGTCATCGTTCAGCCAGCATGCGGTCGAGGATTGACGGCACTCTCCCGAAGATGACGATGCTGCTGATGGACAACACCATTGCGATTGTCACCGGGACAACCCACGCCCCAACGTCCTGACCGACAACGACGGTGAGTTGTCCGCATCCAGCCGCGACCAAACCAGCGTACGACCACGTCATGCAGTACGCGTGCGTAGCGATGACCATTGGCGATCCCTTGCCGAAGAGGAGCGGCAAGAGCCCAACAGCGATCGTGACTAGGCTGACGACGGCCAGCGCGTGGAATACACCAAAGGTGTTCTCTCGATGCAACGACAGCGCCGCCAGATTCACGAGTACAAGCGCGAAGACATAGACGGTTCCGATCACTCGATGGATGTGCGTGCCCTTTGGCGACAGGAGAACAGCAACACCCGCGCCTAGTGCCGAGAACGCGGCCAGAACGTGCCCGGTGGCCAGAGCCTGTTCCAAGTCCACGGAGATCATCAGATCATCACAGCGAGCATCGCCGGCGCCCGCCAAGGCGGCTGAGCCGGGAACGCCAATCCAAGGCTCTATTTGTGAAAGTGAACGCCCGCTCCGAAACGCAGAAGTTCCGCCCAGAGCCCTTATTCCAGAACTCTAGGCGGAACTAGGCGCCACGGCTCCGAGGCGCCTACCCTCGAACTGGGCCGGGTCGCGGTGGCGCCCGGGCGTTCAGCTAGCCGCCCGGCCCCAGGAGATCGCGGTGCATCGAAGCCAGGCCCCTTGTCCGGGTCGGAGACGAGTCGTACGCTTGAGTGGGTCCGAACCATGTCTACCCCTACCAAGGGGTGAAGAAAGGGGTTGTGGAGCCATGAGGACAGCGCTCATCGCGGCGATCGTTTCAGCGGTCGTGGCGGCGGGAAGCGCGACAGCCGCGACGATCTTGGTTACGTCCAAGAACATTCAGAACGGGACGATCCAGACCGTTGACATCAGCGCGAAGGCGAAGAAGGCGTTGAAGGGGAACCGCGGCCCGCAGGGACCAGCAGGGCAAGACGGATTCGACGGAGCCCACGGTCCGCCGGGACAGCAGGGACCGCAGGGTCCGCCTGGGATTACGCAGGTGACAACGGTGGATGGCCCCGCTGTCGCGCAATGCGCCGCTAGCGGTGGCGGCTGCCGGATCGCAACCTCGGAAGCAATCTGTCCCTCGGGCTTCAGGGTTGTCGGCGGGGGCCACATCTCATTGGGGACAGCGAACATCGTCCTCTACTCGGCTATCACGGGCACGCAGTCCTACGCGGTGACTGCCGAGAACGAGGCCGCCTCCCCAAACTCAATTAGGGCGACAGCCAACTGTGTGGCAGGTCCGGGCCTTACGGCAACATCGCCCGAGTCAAGGCTGCCGAACGTTAAGGAGTTGGGAGGGCTCTAAACGCGGTTCTGCAGGACGACGAGTTAGCGGCCGCGTTCGAGCAGCTGGCCGCGGCCCGCAGGTGGCACCGGGAACTATTCCCCTGGCGGGTGTCCCGGAACGGCTGGTTTAGGCGGTTCATGGAGGCGGTGGGAATCGAACCCACGTCCGCGGACGCACCGGTCAGAGCCTCTACAAGCTTAGGCTGCGCTTGGATTTCGCCCGGCGGCCGGTTCGCAGCCGACCTACCGACGGGCTAGCCATCCTTTAGGTGTCGCGCCTCGGGCGATTGGCTCTCCCTCGGTGCCGAGCCCGTTAGTTGACGCCGCTACCCGAACCACGGGCCGAGTCCGGAGCGACGCGTCGCTTAACTCAGTTAAGCGGCGAGTGCGAGTTCGTTATCCGCACTTGCGTTTGGTTCCCGGTTGTTTTACGAGGCCGACCGGGGACCTCGGCTTGCAGCTCAGCCGGAGAACCGACCACGTCGAAACCAGGTCGCCCCCGTATGTCTTTTGCGAAGTGTAGCCCGAGCTTTGTGATCCGGCGGTACGCGCGCTGCCGAACCACCCCCCGAGCGTCGGCGTCTAAGGGCACTCTCCCCCGCGCCGGCCCCCGGCCGTTCGCCGGCGGAGGACGCCGGCGCTCACCGACTGCTGTGATCCAGCCCCGTGACTGGGAACGAACGGAGGGCAGAGAATACGATGGCTCCGTGGAGGCCGACGCAACCGTTGTGGCACGCGTCGCTGACGGCGACACCGAAGCGCTGCGCCTCCTCTACGACCGCTACGGCCGGATCGTCTACGGCATGACGTATCGGCTCACCAGGGACTCTCAGCTCGCCGAGGAGGCGACCCAGGACACGTTCGTGGCCGTGTGGCGCCGGGCGGACAGCTTCGACCCCGGGCGCGCCAAGCTGACCACCTGGCTGTTCGTGATCGCGCGAAACCGTGCGATCGAGCTGATCCGGGCTCGCACCCGCGCACCCGAGCCCCACGAGTCGGTCGAGCCGACTGGTCAGGAGGCGGATCCCGCCGACCTCGCGGCGCTCGCGGACGATGCCGAGCGGATCGCGCGCGCTCTGGCCGAGCTGCCCGAGAACCAGCTGGAAGTGATCCAGCTGGCGTTCTTCGACGGGCTCAGCCACGGTGAGATCGCCGAGCGGCTCGAGCAGCCGCTTGGCACCGTCAAGAGCCGGATCAGGCTGGGCCTGAACCGGCTGCGGACCCAACTGGAGCTGCCCGAGCTGAAGGTGGAGCGATGACGAGCGACGGCCTGGGCTTCGCCGAGCACGGAGAGACCGTCGAGCGGCTCGAGCGCGGCCTCGCGCGCGAGAAGCCGCCGGACGACCTCTTCGACCGCGTCGTCGCCGAGACCCGGCCGGCGCAGGTCGTCCCGTTCCGTGGTCGCGCCGCGCGCATGGCGTCGCCCGTCCTCGCGGCGGCCGTCGCGGCCGTGGCCGCAGTCCTCGTGACGTTGAACCTGACCGACGACGACGGCCTCGGCGACCCCGTCCGGAGGGCGGCCCTGACGAGCTCGACCGTCGAGGGCTCGGTGGCGCTCTACAGGCCCGACGAGCGTGACGGAAGGCTGGTCGTCGACCTCGACCGCGTACCGGAGCCGCCGCGCGAGCACTACTACGAGATCTGGATCTCCCGTCCGGGCGGCGTGAAGATCCCGGTCGGCAGCTTCACGCCCGAGAACGGCGAGGCCCACTTCGAGCTGCCTCTGCCGACGCCCGGCCAATACCTGTCGATCGACATCTCGGTGGAAGAAGACGACGGGCCGCCGGAGCACTCCGGCCGGAGCCTCGCGACGGCCCGTCTCTCCGCGAACTAGCCCTTCTTGCCCTTGCGGTCGTCCTTGTCGTCGGTCTTGCCGTGGCCCTTGTGGCCCACGTCGACGCGGATCAGGTTGTACCTGGCCGTCATCGGCGACATGTTGCCGAAGCGGGCGTTGACCGCATACAGGACGTGGGGACCGACGTCGTCGATCGTCGTCGGCACGTCGAACAGCTCATCGGTGAGGTAGCGCTTGATCTCACCCCTGCGCAGACGCCCGTCGACGCGGATCACGGCGATCTTGTTCAGGGTGTTCTGGACGACGTACAGCGTTCTGCCGAGGAGCAGGATGCCGTCGCCCCTCAGCACGTTTCCGTCGCCCCCGGTCAGCCCGAGCTCGCGGGTGACGCCCGTGCGCGGGTTGACGCGGAAGAGCTTGCCCTCGTTGCTCTGGACGACGACGAGCCAGCGGCCGCCCCAGTTCGCATCGATGCCGTTGAGGTTGAAGCCGGCGCTGAACGAGAGATCGCCGGTGAGCGGCAGCGTCTGGACGTCGCCGAGTGCGCCGCCGCGTCCGAACGGGATCCGGTACAGCTGCTGGTTGTTCGAATCCGTGAAGTAGGCGCCGCGGTGCGTGACGACGACGTCGTTGATGAACCTCGGCGACAGGGTCGTCAGCGTGTACTCGCGGATCAGGCTGCCGTTCCGGGCGTCGTAGACGAACGCCTTTCCGGTTCCCCCGCCTGCGACGAACAGCCGCTTGCGCTTGTCGATGTCGATGCCGATCGCGGCGCGGCCGGCGCCGGCGACGGGCTGCACGAGGATCGAGCCCTGGCCGGTGCGGACGTCGCCGCTGTAGACCGCGCCGGTCACGATCGAGCCGACGTAGAACGTCTTGCCGGCGATCACGATCCCCTCGGGCTGGAATCCAAGTGGCGGGAACCCGGTCGGCTGGTAGCCGATCGGCAGGTCGATCGTCTTCGGCAGATCTTTCCCCCGATGCGCGCTCGACGGCAGCGCAATCAGCGCAGCCACGGCGACGAGCGCGACGAACAACAGCGTCAGTCGACGCATTCGAAAAACCCCCTGTGGGTCGTGGTCTCGGAAGACTACGAATCGGTGCGGGATTCGGTTCGGGAGAACCAGTCGTCGAGCGGCGGCCTCGCGCCGAGGCCGGTGAAGTCGCCGCGGTCGCGGATCGCCTCCGCGGCGGCCGTCAGCGCACCGACGGCCGACCACGTCAGGGCGCCGCCTACGCTGATCCGCCGCGCCCCGGCGCCGGCGAGGTCCGCGAACGTCAATGCGGGTACCGCCAGAACGTTGACCGGTTGCGTGACCGCCTCGCAGACCGTACGGATCTCCTCGAGCGTGCGTAGGCCCGGCGCGTAGAGCACGTCGGCACCCGCACGCTCGAACGCCTGCAGACGGCGAATCGTGTCGTCGAGGTCGGGGTTGCCGCGAAGGTGGTTCTCGGCCCGCGCGGTCAGCACGAACGGGAACGGCAGGTCCCGTGCGGCCTCGACGGCGGCGACGATGCGCTCGACGGCGTGCTCGTGCTCGTACAGCCCGCCGTCGGGGTCGTAGTCCTCGATCGAGCCGCCGACCGCACCCGCCGCCGCCACGCGCAAGACGGCCTCGGCTGCGCTCTCCGGTTCGGCCCCGTAGCCGTTCTCGAGGTCGACGGAGAGCGGGAGCTCGGTCGCGGCGTCGAGCGCGGCGACGTGCGCGGCCACCTCGTCGAGCGTCGCGCCGCCGTCGAGGCGGCCCAGCGTGAACGCGAAGCCCGAGCTGGTGGTCGCGAGCGCCTTGAAGCCGAGCGCGGCCAGGACGCGCGCCGAGCCGACGTCCCACGGGTTCGGGATGACGAACGGCTCTCCGGCGTGGAGCGCCTGGAACGCGGCCGCCTTCCGCTCGCTCGTCACCGGCGAGCTTTGAGCGCCCGCTCGATCTGGCGGTCGGCATCGCGACGGGCGAGATCGCGCCGCTTGTCGCGGACGTCCTTGCCCTTCGCGACGGCCAGCTCGACCTTCGCGCGGCCGTTCTTGAAGTACAACCGCGTCGGCACAAGGGTGAGCCCCTTCTCCTTCATCTTGCCGTAGAGCGAGTCGATCTCCTTCGCCCGCAGCAGCAGCTTGCGGTCGCGGTCGGGATCGTGGTTGGCGTAGCCCGCCTGGTCGTACCCCGAGATGTGCGCGCCCACGAGCCACGCCTCGCCGTCCCGGACGTCCCCGTAGGCGCGCTTCAGGTCCGCTCGGCCCTCCCGGAGCGACTTCACCTCCGAGCCCGTGAGCACGAGGCCTGCCTCGAGCCGCTCGAGCAGGTGGTACTCGTGCCGGGCCCGCCGGTTGTCCGCGATCAGCTTTTCGCCGCTACTGCGCGCCATGCAGGCGATTGTAGGAGCGGGAGCTCGTCCCGCCGTGCCTCGTGGACGCCGCCGCGGTACTGGTAGACGAGGATTCCGTCGTCGCGGAGCCGCTCCAGGGCTTGCGCGAAGAGCCGCCGGAGCGGGCCGAGCCCGTCGCCCGGTGCATAGACGGCGGCGAACGGCTCGCCATCGAGCTCCGGGTGCGCGGCGGCCTCGCGGGCCGGAAGGTAGGGAAGGTTCGCCGCGACGAGGTCGAGGTTGCCGGGCACCGGATCGAGCAGATCGCCCTCGAGCACCAGGACGCGGTCCTGGAGCCCGAGGTGGGCGACGTTCTCTCGCGCGAGCTCGACCGCGGCGGTGCTCGTGTCGGTGGCCCAGATCGCCGCCTGCGGCGCCAGCAGCCCGAGCGTGACGGCGATCGCGCCCGAGCCGGTGCCGACGTCCGCGACGCGCGCGGGCGCGCCCCCAATGTGCTCGAGAGCACGGTCGACCAGCGCCTCCGTCGCGGGGCGCGGCGTCATCACGCGTCCGGGCGCGGCGAGCAGCCCGATGCCGTGGAAGCTCATGACGTTCTTCGTGACCATCGGCGCGCCGTTCTTACGCCGGCGCAGCCGCGAGCTGCTCGGCCAGCCAGTCGCGGAGCTCGACCGCGAAGCGCGGGTCGATCGCGTGCGGCAGCGGGTACTCGCGGTAGAGCAGGTCCGCACCCGTTTCCTCGAACAGCGCGCGGGCCTTCCTGCCCCACTCCACGCCGATGACGGGGTCATACGTGCCGTGACCAACGGCGAGCGGTGGGAGCGGCGGCTCGAGGTCGAGCTCGAAGCCCGGCACGGACGGGACGAAGCCGCTGAGCGAGATCAGCGCTGCGGGCCTCGGCCGGCCCTTGCCGAGCCCGAGCGCGTACGTCATCACGCCGCCCTGCGAGAACCCGCCGAGCACAGTCTTCGCAGGCGGGATTCCCGTTTCCTCCGCGAGCTGGTCGAGCCACTGCGAGGCGGCCTCGTACGTGGGCCGGAACGTGTCCGGGTCGGGCGTCCCGAGGCCGGCGAGCGCGTACCAGTGCGCGCCCCCGGGCGGGAGCGACAGCGGCCCGCGGGGTGTGACGCCGAGCAGCCTCCGCTCGGGGTCGAGCACGTCGAGCACCGGGAAGAGATCGTTCTCGTCGGTGCCACGGCCGTGGAAGAGCACGAGCAGCCCTTCCGGCTCCGCTGCCGCCGGCCGGGTGCGGTGGACGAGGCTCACCGGGTGGCGCTGGTCTCGCGCGGGTTGGGCAGCGGGGTGAGGATCGGCTCGAGCCGGTCGCGCAGGTGCTCGAACGTCGGCGGCAGCGAGAGCCGCTCGCCGAGCTTGTCGGCCGGCTCGTCGGTGGCGAAGCCCGGGCCGAGGGTCGCGAGCTCGAACAGCACGCCGCTCGGCTCGCGGAAGTAGATGGAGCGGAAGTAGAAGCGGTCGATCACGGGCGTCGGGCTCGCACCCGCCTGGTCGACCCGCTCGCGCCACGCGTCGTGGTCGTCCATCGTCGTCGCCCACGCGACGTGGTGCACGGTTCCCGAGCCGCCGAAGCCCCGCTCCGAGGGAGACTCGTCGTAGGCGTAGAAGCCGCCGCGCTGGTCGCCGCGGACCTCCCAGCCTTCCTCGCGTGGCTGGAACCCGAGCGTCTCCTCGAGCAGCCCTCGGCTGGCTTCCGGGTCGTCCGTGTAGGCGCGAACGCCGTCGAAGCCCTGGATCGCGTGCTCGCGCGGGATCTCCGGGTGCTCGGCGACGAGCGGCTCGTCGGGGGTCTCGACCACGGCGAGCTCGAGCGCGAGGCCCTCCGGATCGGCGAACTTCAGGCGACCCTCGCCTCGCTCGGTCGTGACACCCGCGCTACCCAGACGCTCCTCCCAGAAGGTGAGCGCGTCCTCCGAGCCGACGCGGAAGACGACCGTGTGCACCATGCCCGCCCCCGCGCGGCCGCGGCGCGCGCCGGGATACTCGAAGAAGGTGATGTCCGCGCCGGCGCTGCCCTTCTCGTCGGCGTAGAAGAGGTGATAGACGGTCGGGTCGTCCTGGTTGACGGTCTTCTTGACCAGGCGCAGGCCGAGCGTGCCCGCGTAGAACTCGACGTTCTTCGGCGCATCGCCCGTGATGCACGTGACATGGTGAACGCCTTCGAGCTTCATCGTCGCCTACCACCCTTTCCCCGCTGACGGTTACTGCCACCTGCGACGGTGACCTCGACCTTACCCTCAGCGCGGCGGATGTCGGCGACCCGCACCTCGATCGGGTCACCGAGCCGGAAGCGCCGGCCTCCCCTGCGGCCGACGAGCGCGGTCGCCAGCTCGTCCAGCTCGTAATAGTCGTCCGCGAGCCGGCGGGCAGGTAGGAAGGCCTCGAACACCTCGCCGAAGCGCACGAACAGCCCGCCGGGGATCAGGCCGATGATCTCGCCCTCGAACGCGTGCTCCCAGCCCAGCTCGAACAGGCGCGACTCGAGCAGCCACGCGAGACAGATCTCGTCGGCCAGGTACTCGATCTGGGCCGCCTCGCGCTCGCGGACGGAGCAGTGCTCGGCTTCCTCCCCGAGGTCGCCCGGGACCCCGTCCTGGCCTGCGCCCAGCTCGTCGAGCAGGGCGCGGTGGACGACGAGGTCCGGGTAGCGGCGGATCGGCGAGGTGAAATGCGCGTAGGCGGGGCTGGCGAGGCCCGAGTGGCCGAGGTTCCGCGGGTCGTACCGAGCCTGCTTGAGCGAGCGCAGCACGAGCGTCCGGAACGCCTCCTCCCCCCTCCTCGCGCGCGTGGTGTACCCGGCCACGAGCTCGCTGGCCGCCGCCGCGACCCGGGCCGCCTCGCGCGGGCTCATCGAGTCCGCCTCCGGAGCCGGCGGCGTCGGCACGTCGAGCTCGGCGAGCCGCGCGAGCAGGAGCTGGACCGATTGCGGCTCCGGCGGCTCGTGTACCCGATAGAGCGCCGGCCGCCTTCGCGTCGACAGCAGCTCGGCCACGCACTCGTTGGCGAGAATCATCAGCTCCTCGACGAGCATGTGCGCGTGCGGCTCGGCCTCCTTGCGCGCCTCCGCGACGCCGCCCTCGCCGTCGAACTCGAAGCCGAGCTCGAGGCTCTGCACGCGCAGCGCACCGCGGGAGAAGCGGCGGTCGCGCAGGAAGCCCGCCAGCCGCTCGGAACGCGTGAGAGCCTCCACGAGCTCCGGTGTCGCCGACGACCGGCCCGCGAGGATCTCCTCTACGCGGCCGTATGTGAACCGCTCGCGGCTGCGGATCACCGAGCGGTAGAAGACGGGCTCGCCCTGCTCGAGCTCGCTCCCAGAGAAGGGAACCTCGACGGTCAGGCACAGCCGGTCCTCGTGCGGGCGGAGCGAGCAGAGATCGTCCGCGAGCTCGTGCGGGAGCATCGGCGCGACGAGCCCCGGCACGTACGTCGAGAGCGCCCGTCGCGCGGCTCCGCGGTCGAGCGGCGAACCGGGCGGGACGAAGTACGACACGTCCGCGATGTGCACCCAGGCGCGGAGCCCGTCTCCGTCCGGCTCGACCGCGATCGCGTCGTCGAAGTCCTTGGCCGTCTCCGGGTCGATCGTGAAGGTGAGCGCGTCGCGCAGGTCCACCCGGCCCTCCAGCGACGGCTCGGGGGCCGAGTACGGCTCGAACCCCGAAAGCGCGCCTCGTTCGACGAGCAGCCCCTCGAGCACGGCCTCGATCCGGCCCGCGCGTCCGAGCACACGCTCCAGCCGGGCTCGGCCCCTGGCGCCGACGGTGACTACGGCAAGGTCGCCGGGCTCGGCGTCCCGAAGGCCTTTCCGGTCGAGCAGGATCGGCGTGCCCGGCGTGAAGTACGGCTCGCCGACGAGGAACTTCCCCCGCTTCGCGAGCTCGACGACCGCGCGCGTCAGACTCTGAGGAAGCGGCGGATCGTGAGGCCCGAGCCGGCGGCGCCGAGGAGCAGGCCGATCCCGATCACCAGCATGGCGTTGACGCCGAACGCGATCGCGTGGACGTCGTCGCCGTCGTCGATGTGGCCGAGGATCTGGGGCAGCGCGATCTCCTTGCCCAGCAGGAGCAGCAGCACCGCGCAGACGGAGCCGACGAGCCCGCAGATCAGGCCCTCGAGCATGAACGGACCGCGCACGAACCAGTTGGTGGCGCCCACGAGCTTCATCACCTCGATCTCGCGCCGGCGAGAGAAGATCGACAGCCGGATCGTGTTCGCGATCAGGAGCGTCGACGCGGCCAGCAGGATCACCACGGCGAGCAGGAATAAGGCCTCGATCACGCGCGCCACCTTGAGGATGCGATTCGCGGTCTTCTCCCCGTAGGTGACCTTCTCCACCCCGGGCGGCTTCGCCGCCGCGCCGCCCGCAGGCTCGATCGACTGCGCGATCTCCCTTCGTGTACTCACCCTTGACCGGCTGAACCTCGAACGCGTCCGGGAGCGGGTTGTAGGCGAGGTCGCGCACGAGCTCGGGGTTCTGCTTGCGCATGCGCTCGAGCGCCGCGGCCTTGCCGACGAAGTGCGTGCTCTTGACCTGCGGATTCGACTCCAGCTGCATGCGCACGAGCTCGATCTGCTTCGCGGTCGCCGGCCGGTCGCAGGTCGCCTCCGTGCAGAAGAAGACCTTCACGACCAGCTTGTCCTTGGTGTGGTCGCTCCAGGAGCGCGCCCAGGTGCCGAACGCGATCAGGAGCCCGACCAGGAACATGCCGATCAGGACGGTCACGGTCGCCGCGATCGTCGTCGAGAGGTTGGCCGTGATCGAGCGCAGCGCCTCGGAGCCGATCATGCGCAACCTCATTCGGAGGTGTACCCGCCGCGCCGCTCGTCACGCGCGAGGACGCCTTCCTCGAGCGCGATCACGCGCTTGCGCATCTTGTCGACCATCTCGCGGTCGTGGGTGACCATCAGGATCGTCGTGCCCGAGCGGTTGATCCGGTAGAGCAGCTGCATGATCCCGACGGACGTGTCGGGGTCGAGGTTCCCGGTCGGCTCGTCGCAGACCAGGAGCGGCGGATGGTTCACGAACGCCCGCGCCACCGAGACGCGCTGCTGCTCGCCGCCCGACAGCTCGTCGGGATACGAGTTCATCTTGTGCGTGAGGCCGACCATGCCGAGCACCTCGGGCACCTTGCTGCGGATCGACGTGCGGCTCTCGCCCTGGACCTTCAGCGCATAGGCGACGTTCTCCGCCGCCGTGCGATTCGGGAGCAGCTTGAAGTCCTGGAAGACGCAGCCCACGTTCCGGCGCAGGAACGGCACCTTGCGGCGGCTCAGCCGGCCGAGGTCGCGGCCGCCCACGATGATGCGCCCCTGGGTCGGCTCCAGCTCCTTGAGGAGCAGACGGATCACGGTCGACTTGCCCGATCCGGACGCGCCGACGACGAAGACGAACTCGCCCTTGTCGATCACGAAGGAGACGTCTCGGAGCGCGTGGACGTTCGGCTCGTAGATCTTCGTGACGCCCTCGAACACGATCATCGACCGCGCGCTCGCGACAGGGCGCTGCCCGTCGGGTTCGACAACGGCAACAGTGGGATCCGGGGTTTCGAGTATGGAGTCTGTCACCGTGATCGTGTGGACCGCGCACAGCGGCGGCCCAGTCGCTCGGAACGGCCCCGCAGTCTAGCGAAAGGCCCTGCTAGACAACCTTTCCGGCAGCCTTGGCAAGTAGGTACGCCTGGACGAAGTCGTCCAGATCACCGTCGAGGACGGCTTGAGTGTTTCCGGTCTCGTAGTCCGTTCGGTGGTCCTTGACGAGCTGGTAGGGGTGCAGCACGTAACTGCGAATGGCGTTACCCCCGAAGCCGGTATCCGGAACCTCACCGCGCTCCTTGGCCAGCTCGGCCTCGCGCCGCTCCTCCTCGAGCTCGGCCAGGCGCGAGCGCAGGATGCGGAGTGCCGTCTGCTTGTTCGACGACTGCGAGCGCTCGTTCTGGCACTGGACGACGATCCCCGTCGGGCAGATGCGTGATCCGCACCGCCGAGTCGGTCTTGTTCACGTGCTGACCGCCGGCGCCGCTCGCGCGGTAGGTGTCGATGCGGAGGTCGCCCTCGTCGATCTCGACCGGGGCGTCGTCGGGCAGGAGCGGAGCGACGATCACCTGCGCGAACGACGTGTGGCGCCGGTGCGCCGAGTCGAACGGGCTCAGGCGCACGAGCCGGTGCTTGCCCCGCTCCGCCTTGAGCACGCCGTAGCCGTTCTCGCCGCGGATGGTGAACGTGGCCGACTTGAGCCCGGCCTCCTCCCCCGGGCTCGCCTCCACGAGCTCGTTCCCGAAGCCGCGCCGCTCGGCCCAGCGCTGGTACATGCGCAGGAGCATCTCGGCGAAGTCCTGCGCGTCCGTGCCGCCGGTGGCGGACTGGATCGTCACGACGGCGTCGCCCGCGTCGTACTCGCCGCTGAACAGAGCGTCCTCGCGTAGGCGGTCTAGCTCGGCCCGGATCGGCGCGAGCTGCGTACGCAGCTCGTCCTCCAGGTCGCCGTCCAGGGCGAGTAGCTCCCTCGCCTCCTCGTACTCACGGGTCAGGTGCCCGTAGCGGTCCAGCCGCTTCGCCACGCGTGCGTGCTCTGCGGAAACGGCGGCCGCGTGCTGCTGGTCGTCCCAGAAGCCCGGCGCGTTGAGCTCGCCCTCGAGCTCGGTCAGCCGCGCTGAGAGCGCATCCGGGTCAAAGGTAATCACGGACCCAGTCGAGCTGGACCCCGATCTCCTCGAGCTGCTGGTCCACGGGTGCGGCTGCGTCGGTCACGGGCTTGATGGTAGCTCCGCCGTCGGGCCGGCAGACTCGAGGAACGCTCGGACCTCGGCGTTGAACCGCTCCGGAGCCTCGACGCTGGTCGCATGGCCGACGCCGGACAGGACGACGAGCCTCGACCCGGGGATCGCAGCGTGGAGACTCGCGGCGACCTCGTGCGGGGCGCGAATGTCCTTTCGCCGTAGATCAGCAAGGTGGGAACGACGATCCGCGCCAGCACGTCCCGGAGGTCGGCGTCGGCGACCGACCGCGCCATCGCGCGAAGCCCATGCGGATGGAACCGGGCGAGGGCGGCCGAGAAATCGGCGACGGCCTCGGCGGATGCCGAGTCGGAGAAGAGCGTCGGGCCGAGCTCGCGCACGAGCTGCGCAGATGGATCGGAGGACCCGCCGAGCCGGGGGCATCCCAGGCCACGACCGTGAAGGCATCCGACAGCTCCTCGAGCTGACGACGCCAGGTGCCCGGACCGTCGCCGAGGTATCCGTGCAGCAGGACGATCGGCGGTCCTTGGCCCGCGCGCTCGTACGCGATTTCCAGGCCGTCGACCTCGACGTGGTCCACGCGGCCGAGCCTAAGCCCTGCGCGTACCAAGAGCTTTCAGCAACCATGGACTCATGCCGGTGCGTCTCGTCGGGATCAACCACGTGGCTCTCGAGGTAGGTGACATCGACGAGGCGCTCGAGTTCTACGGCAGATTCTTCGAGCTCACGCTGCGCGGCCGCACCCCGAACCAGGCGTTCGTGGACATCGGCGATCAATTCCTGGCGCTGCAGGCCGGCCGCACGGGCGGTGCCGACGCGGCCAGGCACTTCGGTCTCGTCGTCGACGACAAGGCTGCCCTCCGCGCAGCCCTCGAGGAAGCGGGAGTCGCGATCAAGCCCGGCCGCCGCCTCGACTTCCGCGACCCGTGGGGCAACCAGGTGGAGGTCGTCGCCTACGAGGACATTCAGTTCACGAAGGCGCCGTGGATCCTCGAGGGGATGGGCCTCGACCTCGAGAAGTCCGAGCGTGCGGTGGCGGAGCTGCGCGAGAAGGGACTCAGCGCCGACTAGCCGCGCCGGCGCGCTAGGCGCCGTGGCACTTCTTGAACTTCTTCCCCGAGCCGCACCAGCACGGGTCGTTGCGGCCGAGCTTCTCGTGCTCCGACGTCGTGCGCTGCGGGGTGGCGACGGCCGCTCCACCGAGCGCTGCCGCAGCGGTCGCCAGCGCGCCCGCCTCGGCGCCCGCGGCCGCAATGGCCTCGGCGCCCGCGATCGACTCGTGCTGGTAGGAGAAGTCGCCGTCGGTCGCCTCGGCCTCCTGCATGGCCTGGATCGTCGTCGCGTCCTGCGGCGCCACCTGGGCGTGGAAGATGTTCGTGACGACCTCTTCGTGGATCGCGAGGCCGAGCTCCTCGAACATCTCGTGGCCCTCGGCGCGGTACTCGACGAGCGGGTCCTTCTGCGCCATCGCGCGCAGGTGCACGCCCTCGCGCAGGTACTCCATGTTCTCGAGGTGCTCGCGCCAGCGTGTGTCGACGACCTGGAGGATCACGTAGCGCTCGAGCCACCGCATCAGGCCGGGCTCCATTCCTTCGAGCTCCGTCTCCTTCTCGGTGTACTCGTCGACGGCGTCCTCGAGGAACTCCGCCACGATCGCCTCGCGATCGAGCGAGTGGAGCTCCTCCTCGGACACGCCGGTCGGGTAGATCGCGCCCATCGCCGTCACGAGCTCGGCGAGGTCCCACTCCTCCGCGAAATCGCCCATCGTGTGCTCCGTGACGACGCGCTCGACGACCTCCTCGATCCACGCCTTGATGTCCTCTGAGAGGTCCTCCCCCTCGAGCACGCGCCGGCGCTGCTCGTAGATCACCTGGCGCTGGACGTTCATCACGTCGTCGTACTTGAGGACGTTCTTGCGCGCGACGAAGTTCTGCTCCTCGACCTTCTTCTGCGCGTTCTCGATCTGGCGCGAGAGGATGCCCGCCTCCATCGGCTGGTCCTCGGGGATCTTGAAGCGGTCGATGATCGAGTAGATCCGGTCGCCGGCGAACAGGCGCACGAGGTCGTCCTGGGCGGAGAGGTAGAAGCGCGACTCGCCGGGATCGCCCTGGCGGCCGGAGCGGCCGCGGAGCTGGTTGTCGATCCGGCGCGCCTCGTGACGCTCGGTGCCGAGCACGTAGAGCCCGCCGGCCTCGCGCACGCCCTCGGCGAGCTTGATGTCGACGCCGCGGCCCGCCATGTTCGTCGCGATCGTGACGGCGCCGAGCTGACCGGCGTCCACGATGATCTCGGCCTCGCGCTCGTGCTGCTTCGCGTTCAGGACGTTGTGCTTGATCCCGCGCCGCGTGAGCAGCTGCGAGAGGAACTCCGAGGTCTCGACCGCGATCGTGCCGACGAGGACGGGCTGGCCGGCCTCGTGGCGCTCGACGATGTCCTCGATGACGGCGTTGTACCTGGCTTCCTTGGTCTTGTAGATGTAGTCGTTCTGGTCGGCGCGTGCGACCTGGACGTTGGTCGGGATCTCGACGACGTGCAGGCCGTAGATCTCGACGAACTCCTTCTCCTCGGTCTTCGCGGTACCGGTCATGCCGCCGAGCTTCTCGTAGAGGCGGAAGTAGTTCTGGAGGGTGATCGTCGCGAGCGTGACGTTCTCCTCCTGGATCGACTGACCCTCCTTGGCCTCGATCGCCTGGTGCAGGCCCTCGCTCCAGCGGCGGCCCTCCATGATCCGGCCGGTGAACTCGTCGACGATCTTGACCTCGCCGTCCTGCACGACGTAGTCGACGTCGCGCTTGTAGAGCGCCTCGGCCTTGAGCGCCTGGATCAGGTGGTTGACGAGCTGGACGTTCGAGGGGTCGTAGAGGTTCTCGACGCCGAGCGCGCGCTCGACCTTCTCGATCGCGCTCTCACCCGGCGAGACCGTCTTGTGCTTCTCGTCGTAGAGGTAAGTCGACGTCCTCCAGGCCGGCCATCTCGTCCTGGCCCTTCGTCTTGAGCTTGCTCTGCTCGCCCGCGAGCGTCTTCGCGATGCGGGCGAAGTCGTGGTAGATCTTCGCCGCGGTCTCCGGCTCGCCCGAGATGATCAGCGGCGTCCGTGCCTCGTCGATCAGGATCGAGTCGACCTCGTCCACGATCGCGTAGGCTGTAGCTGTTGCTGGACGAGCCCTTCGAGCGCGACCGCCATGTTGTCGCGCAGGTAGTCGAAGCCGAACTCGCAGTTCGTCCCGTAGGTGACGTCCCCCGGTGTACGCCTCCTTGCCGCTCGGCGAACGGCATCATGTTCTGGATGTAGCCGACGCGCATGCCGAGCGGTCCCGTAGACCGGCCTCGTCCACTCCGGGTCGCGCTTGGCGAGGTAGTCGTTGACGGTCACGAGGTGGACGCTCTGGCCGGTCAGCGCGTTCAGGTACAGCGGCATGCACCGCGACGAAGGTCTTGCCCTCACCGGTCTTCATCTCGGCGATGTCGCCTTCGTGCAGGACGATCCCGCCCATCACCTGGACGTCGAACGTGGCGCCGCCCATCGCGCGCTTGCAGGCCTCGCGGACGGCCGCGTAGGCCTCGAAGATCAGCTCGTCGACCGGCTCGCCGTTCTCGATCCGCTGCCTGAACTCGGCGGTCTTGGCCGTGAGCTCGGCGTCCGACAGCGCCTCGAAGTCCGGTTCGAGGGAGCGCGACGTACTCGGCCTGGCCGCGCAGGCGCTTGAGCCGGCGGCCCTCACCGAAGCGAAGTGCCTTCTCCAGACTTCCGAGCTGAGGCATCCGTACAGGGTATCGGTTCGATTCCGGGCGGCCGGGAGGCTTTTCGACTCGCTTACAGAGGCAGGACGCGGACGTCCCAGAGATCGCCGTCGACCCTCGTGGCGCGCACGACGAAGTCGTTACCGCGTTCGGCTCCGAGCCGCTCCAGCTCTGTCGTGTCGCCGAATGCTGGTGCTCCGTCTGCGACCAGCAGGCGCTCGCCGTCGCGGACGGTCAGCTCCAGCTCCTCGCCCTCCAGCTCGCGGCTCAGCTCGACCAGCTCGATCGCCTCGGCGGCCACGGTCCACCCCTGGTCGTCGGCACGGACGGCGTGGGCGCGGTAGGGCGGCTTCAACTCGGCCTCGAGCGCTTCGGCGAGCTGGGCGAGGTCGTCGTCCTCGTCGCCGTCGACGAGGATCGTGCCGTCGTCGAGCGTGACGAAGCGAACCTCGTCCACGTCGAGCTCCACGCCCTCCGCACGCACGATCGCATCCCACTCGCGAAAGCGATGGATGCCGTGGATGCCCGCGCTTCCCCAGCGCGGGCGCGTGTCGTGCGGGGGGAACTCGCCAAACCCGGGGCCTCCCTCGCGCGCGAGGCGCTCGTGCAGCGGCTCCTGGTCTCGCCGCCAGAACGGCATTCTTGGAGGGCCTGGCGAAACGACGCTGAGCTGCCGGACTGCGCTGCTCGCCCCGATGCCGCGTCCTCAGTCGCACGCTACGCGTCCCAGCTACTCGCACGAACGCTCCCTGCGTCCTTGCCTCGGAACGACCATCACAGCCCGGCAGCGAGCGACGTTCCACCAGACCCTCCTAGCCCTACTGGGGCTCGATGAGACCGTAGGCGCCGTCTCGGCGGCGATAGACGACGTTGACCTCGCCCGAGTCCGCGTTGCGGAAGACGAAGAAGTCGTGGCCGACCAGCTCGAGCTGGAGCACGGCTTCCTCGGCGGTCATCGGCTTGACCGGGAACTGCTTCGTCTTGACGATCATTCCGTCTCCCTCCACGGGAACTCCCAGCGGCGCCTCGGCGGGCGGGGCGTCGCGGCGAGAGCCCTTGCGCTGACGCTTCTCGCGGTACCGCGTGACCTGGCGCTCGAGCTTCTCGACCAGCTGATCGATCGAGGCCTTCATGTCGTGCGAGGACTCTCTCGCGCGCAGGATCGGCCCCTTCGTCCAGATCGTCGCCTCGGCGATCTGGTTGTCCGCGATCGACGGATTGCGCTCGACGGCGAGCTCGAGCTCCACCCGAGTCGGATCGCGCAGCTGGCGGTCGAGCTTGCTGAGCTTCTCCTGCGCGTAGCTGCGGATCGAGTCGGTGACCTCCACATTCCGCCCCTTGACCTGCAACCTCACGCGTTCAATCTAACGAACCGCGCGTGCAAAGGTGATCACGTCGACGTGGCGAGCGCCCGCCCGGCGAAGCGCCGACGCCGCCGCTCCCGCGGTCGCACCGCTCGTGTAGACGTCGTCCACAAGCGCAACACGGGCCGGCGCGCGCTCACGTGCGCGGAAGCCTCCGCGGACGTTCGCCCGCCGCTCGGCGAGCCCGAGCCCTCGCTGCGGGCGAGCCGGCCGCGTCCGTTCGAGCAGCACGACGGCGGGCACCTGCCACTGCGACTCGAGCTCGCGGGCGAGCCACTCGGCCGGGTGGTAGCCGCGCTTCAGCAGCCGGTCGGCGTCCGGCGGAACGAAGGTGATCGTGTACGCACGCGGTCGCGGGACGACCTCGGCGACGAGCGCACCCGCATCGCGGGCGATCCAGCGCAGCCCCCGCTCTTTCCAGGCGGAGACGAGCGCCTTGGCGCCGACGTCGTAGGCGACCGCGGAGCGGGCGGAGGCGAACGCGAGCCTGACGGCCCCGGCACTCGTTACAGCGGGTGACGGGCCATGCCGTAGGTGAGCCGCACCGCTCGCAGTGCGGCCCGTTGAGGCGGCGCAGACGGCCGAGGCAACGCATGCAGACGGAATCCGGTGGAGAGCCGCAGACCACGCAGCGGCGTGGAAAGAGGAGATCGAGCAGAAGAGCCACACGCAGGCGACGCTAGCCGCAGAGAACGCATGCCTGTGTGCCGGCTCTGTGTCAGCTCTGTGCCGGGAGCGGGCTGTACTTCTCCGTCTCGGGCAGGCCTGCCCGTCGGCGCATGCGATTGTCGGCTTCGAGCAACTGCGCGTGGTCGCCGATGTCCAGCCACGCGCCGTCGAAGCGGAAGCCGTGCACGGCTTCGCGCGGGTAGAGCCAGACGACGAACCGGCCCGGCTGATCGGGTGGGTTGCCGTCCTCGAGGTACCGGGTCACGAGGGCCGCATGGTCGGCGGTGAACAGGTACGCGGCGATCGAGGCGAGCGTGCTCGCCGGCTCCTCGGGCTTCTCCACGAGCGAGACGACACGGTCGTCGCCGTCCAGCTCGACCACGCCGTATTGGCGCGCGAGCGCGCGGTCACCGACGTCGTGGACGCCGATCGCGCTGCCTCCCCGGGCACGCCAGAAGCGGACGTACTCCTCGAGCGAGAAGTCGAACAGGTTGTCGCCGGCGATCACGAGCAGGTCCTCGCCCTCGAGCCCGGCTCGCTCGATCACGAAGCGCAGATCGCCGATCGCCCCGAGCCGGTCCGAGTTGGAGGTGGTGCCGTCGTCGTGGACGCGCACCGGCAGCCGCCCCGCCCGCGAGCGCGCCCACGCCTCGAAGTCCGCCGCGAAGCGCGAGTTGGTGACGACGTGCAGCGCCTCGACCTCGGCCACCTCGTCGACCTTGTCCGCCAGGTAGTCGACCATCGGCCGGCCCGCCAGCGGCAGGAGCGGCTTCGCAACCGAGTTGGTCAGCGGCCGCAGCCGGGTGGCGTACCCGGCTGCGAGCACGACTGCATGCATGGCCTGTCGGCGCCTCTCCTAGGTCCCCTCGTTCCAGGAGGCGAGGTAGCGGGCCTGCTCCTCGGTCAGCGTGTCGATCTCGATCCCCATCGTGTCGAGCTTGAGCTTCGCGATCTCCTTGTCGATCTCGTCGGGCACCGGGTACACCTTGCGCTCGAGCGTGGCCGCGTTCGCGATCGCGTACTCGGCCGCGAGCGCCTGGTTCGCGAAGGACATGTCCATCACGAGCGCGGGGTGGCCCTCGGCGGCGGCGAGGTTGACAAGCCGTCCGTCGGCGACGAGGTAGATCCGGTTGCTGTTCTCGAGCGTGAACTCCTCCACGAACTCGCGCGCCTCGCGCGTGTCGGCGGCGAGCTGCCGGAGTGCCGGGATCTCGATCTCGACGTTGAAGTGCCCCGTGTTGGCGAGGATCGCGCCGTCCTTCATCCGCTCGACGTGCGCGCGGTTGATCACGTGCTTGTCGCCGGTCGCGGTGCAGAAGATGTCGCCGATCTCGGCGGCGCGCTCCATCGGCAGCACCTCGTATCCGTCCATCGCCGCCTCGAGCGCGCGGAGCGGGTCGACCTCGGTCACGATCACGTGCGAGCCCATGCCCCGGGCCCGGGACGCGACGCCGCGCCCGACCCAGCCGTAGCCGGCGACGACGAAGCGCTTGCCGGCGAGCAGCACGTTGGTCGCGCGGATGATCCCGTCGATCGTCGACTGCCCCGTGCCGTAGCGGTTGTCGAACAGGTGCTTGGTCTTCGCCTCGTTGACGGCGATGATCGGGAAGCCGAGCGCGCCGTCCTGCTCGAGCGCCTTGAGGCGGATCACGCCGGTCGTCGTCTCCTCGGTGCCGGCGATGATGTCGCCGAGCTGCTCGCGGCGGGCCGAGTGCAGGACGCCGATCACGTCGGCGCCGTCGTCCATCGTCAGCTGCGGCTTGTGGTCGACCGCGGCCTCGATGTGCGCGTAGTAGGTGTCGTTGTCCTCGCCCTTGATCGCGAACACGGCGATGTCGAACTCGTCGACGAGGGCCGCGGCGACATCGTCCTGCGTGGACAGCGGGTTGGACGCGCAGAGGACGACGTCCGCGCCCCCGGCCTTGAGCGTCCGCATCAGGTTGGCGGTCTCCGTCGTGACGTGGAGACAGGCGGCGACCCGGTAGCCGGACAGCGGCTGCTCCTGCTCGAAGCGGTCGCGGATCGCGGCGAGGACCGGCATCTGGCGGTCGGCCCAGGCAATCCGGCGGATGCCCTCTGATGCGAGGGCCAGGTCTTTGACGTCGTAGCGCTTGGTGGTGGCCATCAGCTCTCTTCCTGTCGAAGCGGTTTCGTGTCGGAGACGGTCACGCGGCGAGCAGGCGCTCGTGCTTGCGCTGCTCCCAGTCGACCCAGTGGACGGTGTGGACGCCGCTCGCCGAGAGCCAGCGGTCGACCTCGGCCCGCAGCGACGGATCGCGGCGCATACGCGCGGCGAAGCCGACGTCGGTCAGCTCCAGGCCGAAGCGCTCACGCAGCTCGCGCAGGACGCGCAGCTGCTCGAGCTCGGCCTCGTCGTAGACGCGGTAACCGGATGCCCTGCGGCGCGGGACGACGAGCGCGGCGCGCTCGAGGTACCGCAGCATCCGTGGCGACCAGCCCGTCTGGGCGGCCGCCTGTCCGACCGTCAGCCCGTCCATCGCGCAACCTTACCACAAGCGTGGCAAGGTTGGCAATAGGCTCCTTCAGGCCTCGGAGGTGCCCTCCCGGCCGTAGGCATCCTCCAGCCGCACGATGTCGTCGAGCTGCGGCGTCGAGACCTCCAGGATCGTCGTGTCCTCGAGCGCCGTGACGCGGTGGACGGTTCCGGGCGGAAAGCGAAGCGCGGCGCCTGCCGAGACCACTTCGGTCCTCAGCATTGCCTCTCCCACGGCCCCGACCTGAAGCTCCGCCCGGCCCGACTGGACGTACCACGACTCGTCCTTCTGACGATGGAACTGCAGCGAGAGCGAGTGTCCCGCCCGCACGAACAGCACCTTGCCGCAGTAGACGTCCGTGAGCGCCCAGATCAGCTCGTAGCCCCAGGGCTTCTCCACGCGCCGGGGCTCGAACGCGAACCGGTCGAGCCCTTCCAGGTTCGGGGACGAGAGTGAACCGCCCATTGCGTGCGATCCTAAGCCGAAGCGCCCCACCGGTGGTGCTCCTCCGCTTCCGGTGGTCGATGAGCAAGCCGGGCAAGGACGCAGGGAGCCTCGATGCTTCAGCATCGGGGCGACTGAGGACGCCGATCCGGCGCCGTCTCAGCGGCCGCCGGAAGCGACAGGTTCACCGCCGGTGGGGCGCTAGCCAGTCGGGATGCTGCTCGACGAACTCCTCGGCCAGCCGCAGCTCCTTCGGCGTGTTCACCGTGAGCCAGGTTCCGAGGTGTCGGTAGCCGTGCAGGCGCCGCCGGGCGGCGAGAAGCGGGAACGTCGTCGTCTCGTGGTCGCCCCGCTCCGGCAGCAGCTCGAGTGCCTCGTCGTCGAGGACGTAGAGCCCGGCATTGACCCAGTACGGCAGCGTCGGCGCCTCACGGAAGCCGGTCACGACGTCGTCGTCCCCGAGGTCGACCACGCCGAACTGGGAGCGCAGCGGCACGAGGGTGATCGTCGCGGCGGGCCGGCGCTCCCGGTGCCGCTCGAGCATGGCGTCGAGGTCGACGTCGAGCAGCTCGTCGCCGTTCATGGCGAAGACGGGGCCGGACTCGCTGCGCGCCTGCGCGGCGAAGCGGATGCCGCCTCCCCGCCCCAGCGGCTCGGGCTCCTCGACGGGGACGATCTCGACCCCCAGTCCGGCGAGCTCGGTCTCGAACGACGCTCCTGTGCCGGCCGCGCACGCCACGATCACGCGCTCGACACCCGCCCGCTCGAGCAGAGCGATCGCGTAGGCTGCCAGCGGCCGGTCTCCGACCGGCACGAGCGGCTTCGGCAGGCCGCCGGCGGCGTCACCAAGGCGCTCGGCCTTGCCGCCGCCGAGCAGGATCGCCTCCATCAGTGCCCGTTCAGCAGTGCTGCCCAGCTTCTGGGTCGCGAGCACCAAGCCAGGGGCCGCACTCGGCCGCGTCAAAGGCTCTCTGCAGCCTTTGCAAGGTCGAGGGTGGCTTCTGGCGCCGCGTGATCGCGGGCCAGTAGGCGTTTCGGCTGAGCGGGCACTAGTCGGGGCGGCTGCTCTTCGCTCTCGGGCAGGCCGGCGAACGGCGAGCTGGGCCGACCGACACCCTCGTAGACGAACCCTGCGGCCCGGACCTCCTCGGGATCGAGCAGGTTGCGCCCGTCCACGATCAGGTTCCCGCTCATCGCCGCCAGCGTCTCCGCGGACGCGAGCTCGCGCAGCTGGGGCCACTCGGTCACGATCACGGCCGCGTCGGCATCCCGCACGGCCTCGAGCGGCGACTCGCGCACCTCGACTCCGCGCAGGAGCTCGTTCGGCTTCGCGACCGGGTCCCACGCGGTGACCTCGGCGCCCTCCGCCTGCAGCCTCGACGCGAGCACGATGCTCGGCGCCTCCCGCATGTCGTCGGTGTGCGGCTTGAAGGCAAGACCGAGCAGGGCCACGCGCTTGCCACGCAGCCGGCCCAGGTGCTTCTGGAGCTTCGCGATCACGCGCCGCTTCTGGAGCTCGTTGACCTCGATCACCGCCGCCAGCAGCTGGAAGTGGTAGCCCGAGTTCGACGCGAGCTGCTTCAGCGCGAGCGAGTCCTTGGGGAAGCAGTTACCGCCGTAGCCGATCCCGGCGCGCAGGAAGTGCGGCCCGAGGCGATGGTCGAGACCCACGCCCTCGGCGACCTTGGTGACGTCGGCGCCCGTCAGCTCGCAGACGTTCGCGATCTCGTTGATGAAGCTGATGCGCGTCATCAGGAACGCGTTCGCGGCGAGCTTGATCATCTCCGCCGAGTTGACGTCGCAGCGCACGACCTCGGTCCGCACGTCGCGGTACAGCTCCTCGACCGCGTCGCCGTCCGCCTCCTCGTGCGCGCCGATCACGATGCGGTCGGGGTTCATGAAGTCGGAGACCGCGCGGCCCTCGGCGAGGAACTCGGGGTTGGAGACGTAGCCGACGTTGTCGAGGCCGCGCGCGTCCAGCCCTACGCGAACCTTCTCACCCGTGCCGACGGGCACAGTCGACTTCATCACCAGGACCGTCCGCTCGTCCAGGCTCGGCAGCTCGTCGATCACGGTCCAGACGCGCGAGAGGTCGGCGTCGCCCGAGTAGGTGGGCGGCGTGTCGACGCACACGAACAGGAACTCGGCCCCGTCCGCGACCTCCGCCACGTCGAGGGTGAACGAGAGCCGCTCGGCATTCCGCTCCAGCAGCTCGGGCACGTCCTCCTCGTGGAAGGGCACCCGCCCCGCTCGGAGCGCGTCGACCTTCTCGGGCACGATGTCACGGATCACGACCTCGTGGCCCAGCTCGGCCAGGCAGGCACCCGTCACGAGGCCGACCCACCCGGCGCCGAAGATACCGACCTTGCTCATCGGCTCACCGCCTTCCCCAGGGGCCGTAGGCCCTTGGCGATCGCGATCATCGTCTCGTTCGAGAGCTTGTCCAGCAGCGTGTTGACGACCCAGTACGTCGCGCCGTTCGCGCGCAGCACGACCATGTGCAGCTTCGAGCCCGAGTAGTAGAGCTCGTACTTACGGCCGCCGATCGTCGTGGTCTGGTTCGCCTCGGCCAGCGCGGGCGCGTCCTCCCAGTCGGTCTGCTGGATGCCCCAGTACTGGTGGACGCCGTCGGCGAAGAAGCGGTAGCTGAGCCGCATCGTCTTGTGGCCGTCCGTCTCGTAGGCCCGCACCGGCACGGCTCGGGTCGGGCGAGGACGACCGCTCGATCACGGTCGGCAGCATCAGCGGGAAGTCCATCCTCTTGCGCACGCTGCGCACGAGCGGGAGGCTCGTGGCCGGGTCGCGGACCACGACCGGCGGCTCGCGCTTCTTGGGCGTGCGGTCGACGGGCGCGGGCGCGAGCTTGCCGGCGAAGGTCTTGCCGACCACGACGGCGATCATCGCCTCGCCGGTCAGTCGCGAGATCTTCCCCGCAGGCATCGCCTGGACGTCGGCGCTCCCGACGAGCACGGCGATCTTCTTCGCTGCGTCCTCCGCACCGGCGCGCCTCGGACGGTAGTAGATGCGGCTGCGCGGATACTCGAAGCTGGGCGCGTTCGCCTTCGCGTTGTTCGCCGGAACGAGCCACTGGTAGCCCCGCTGCGAGAGCAGGAAGCCGGAGTTGGCGGCCGAGCCGTTCACACCGTTGCCGTTGAGCGCGACGAGGCTGACGCGGCTCGGCGGCAGCCCTGCCTTCTTCTTCGGCCTGAGCTTGCGCCCGAGCGCGACCGCCGTTGCCTTCTCCGCGGCGTCGACGTCGGGGGCGAGGAACTCGTCGACGGCGTCATTGATCGTCGACTCCGCGCGCCGTCAGCTCCATCGCGCCGTTCGCACCCGCGTAGTCGCTGACCTCGGAGATGCGGCTCTGGAAGAAGTGCCCGGGCGGGAGCTGGTAGCCGAAGACGGCGTAGCGGAGGATCGTCTGGAACGAGATCTTGGAGTTGCCGCCGGCCGCGATCTGCACGTTGTCCGTGATCGCGTCGATGATCTTCGGCACGCTCGTCGGCAGGAAGCTGTGCGTGACCTGCTGCTTGAAGGCGCGCACGAACATCTGCTGGCGCGCGTTTCGGTAGAGGTCGGAGTCGAAGTGGCGGTAGCGGGCGAAGTCGAGCGTCTTCTGACCGTTCAGCTTCTGGTAGCCGGGCTGGAGGTTGATGGCCGCGTAGCGCTCGCCGCCGGCGGTGTTGTCGTTGAAGTAGCGCCGGTCGACGTCCATCCAGACGCCGCCGACCTTGGCGACGAGCTGCTTGAAGCCGCGGAAGTTGACCATGATCAAGTAGTTGATGTCGACGCCGGTCAGGTTCTTGACCGTCTCGAGCGAGCCCTGGGGCCCGCAGGTCGCGTAGGCCTGGTTGATCCGATCCGAGAACGTCCCGCGGCCCGGGCAGTGGATCTCGACGTGGAGGTCGCGCGGGAACGACAGCATCGAGATCGAGTCCGTCGTCGGGTCGGCGCGCACGAGCATCAGCGTGTCCGAGCGGGACGGGTTGCCCTGCTTGATGTCCTCGAGGCGGCGGTCGTACCCGATCACGAGCGCGACGGCCGGCTGGTCCGGCGGCGGCACCTGCGCGAGCTCCTTCTGCGCCTTCTTGACCTCGGGCGAGGTGACGTTCAGCTTCTCGACGCTGGAGTCGAGGTAGAGGTAGTACCCGCCCGCCACACCGAGAGCGACCATCAGGCCCATGGCGGCGAGCGAGAACAGGATCTTGCCCATGAAGCGGAGCGCGCTCCGCTTGGGCTGGCGGTAGCGCGTCATCTGTGCGACGACACCCGGCGGCAGAACGGCGTGGCCGTTCCCGTTCAGCTCGGCCGCACGGCCGATTCCTTTCTTCAGCGTCGTCCGCATTCAGGCCCAGAAAACGCGAGGAACGCCTCGCGGGCGCCCGTCGACGGCGCAGGATAGCCGACTCGCCGGAAGGTCAGTACGAAGCCGAGGTGGTCTCGGCGAGCCATTGGGCGACGGCAAGGAGGCTTCCGCTCTCCTCGTAGACCTCTCGCTGCTCGTCCGCACCCGATCCACGCTCCACGAGCCGTTCGACCTCGCGTAGCTCCTCCCTGCAGCCCAGCCGCGCCGCCGCCGGCTCCGCGCGCTCGACCAGCGCCAGCACCGCCTCGCGGGCCGGGCGCTCCTCGTCGCGCTCGAGGTCGATCAGCTGCCCGTTGAGGCCGTCCCGGGCGGCGCGCCACTTGTTCTCGTTCACGAGCGTGACCGGCTGCACCTGCGGGCGCTCGCCGCGCTCGAATCCGTCGGCCAGTGTGGCGACGAGGCTCTGCACGAGCGCGACGATCCCGGCCACGCTCTCGAGCCGCGTCTGCGCGTCGGGGATCCGGACCTCGAGCGTGCCGAGCTTCGGGTGCGGCCGCGCGTCCCACCAGATGTACGTGTAGTCGGGGAACGAGCCCGATTTGATGCTGCGCGCGACGAGCAACTCGAACTCCTCGAACGAGGCGAAGGCCGGAGGAAGCCCGCTGCGCGGGAAGGTCTCGAAGATCTTCGTGCGGGTCGACGCGAGACCGGTGTCGCGCCCGAGCCAGAACGGCGAGTTCGTCGAGAGCGCGAGCAGCTCCGGTAGCCAGTTGCGTAGCCCGTTCAGGACGGCGATCGCCTCGTCGGGCGACGCGAGCCCGACGTGGACGTGCAGGCCGAAGATCACCTCGCGCTCGGCCACCCAGCGCATCTCCTCCATCAGCTCCCGATAGCGCTCGTTGTCGGTGACGTCCTGGTGCTCCCAGCGCGAGAACGGGTGCGTGCCCGCCGAGGCGATCACGGCGCCGCGCTCCGCCGCGGCCTCGCTCAGTGTGGCGCGAAGCCCGCGTGCGTCCTCGATCGCTTCGGCAACCGAGCCGGCGACGTGGGTCGCCACCTCGATCACCGACTGGAGCAACTCGGCCTTGATCCGCCGCTCGTGGGAGGCCGCCTCGGCCACCTCGTCGAACCGCGAGACAAGCTCGTAGCTCTCCTCGTGGAGCAGCTGGAACTCCTCCTCGACGCCCAGGCTGAAGGGCTTGCTCTTGCCGAAGTTGTTCTCGATGAGGCGAGAGGTTAGGCGGCGGGGATCAGGTCGGCGCTCTCGGGCTCGTAGCCCAGGTTGGGCCGCAGCCAGCGCTCGACCTCGACGACGTCGAGGCCTTTCCGCTGGGCGTAGTCCTCCACCTGGTCGCGTGCGATGCGGCCGACCGAGAAGTACCTGGACTGCGGATGCTGGAGGTAGATGCCGCTCACCGCGGCCGCGGGCGTCATCGCGAACGTCTCCGTCAGCGCGATGCCGACGTCCTCCGCTCCCAGGAGGTCGAACAGCTTGCGCTTCTCGCTGTGGTCGGGGCAGGCGGGGTAGCCGAACGCGGGGCGAATGCCGCGGAACTTCTCGGCGATCAGGTCCTCGCTCGAGAGCGCGGGCCCGGTCTCGTACCACGCACGCCTCGCCTGCGCGTGCAGCCACTCGGCGAAGGCCTCGGCGAGCCGGTCGGCGAGCGCCTTGACCATGATCGCCTTGTAGTCGTCGAGCTCGGCCTGGTGGCGGGCAGCGAGCTCGTCGGCGCCGTGGATGCCGACGGCGAAGGCGCCGATGTGGTCTCCCGCCGGCGCGACGTAGTCGGCCAGCGAGCGGTTCGGGCGCGAGTCGCCGTATGCCGACTGCTGGCGCAGCATCGAGAAGCGCGTCTCGTCGAGGACGACGTCGTCGCCCTCGGCTGCCGCAGGCCAGAAGCCGTAGACACCGCGCGGGTGCAGGAGCTTGCCGCGGACGATCTCGTCGAGCAGCTCGGTCGCGTCGTCGAAGAGCGACCGCGCCTCGGGCCGCTCCAGGATCGCCGGGTACTTGCCCTTCAGATCCCAGGCGTGGAAGAGGAACTGCCAGTCGATGTACTCGCGCAGGGTCTCGAGGTCGGGCTCGATGCTCCTGGCTCCCGTGAACGCCGGCTCCGGAAGCTCGTCGAACGAGACGCGCTCGCGGTTCGACCGCGCCTCCTCGAGCGGGAGCAGCGGCTTGCGCGTCTTCTCGGCGTGCTGCTCGCGCAGGCGCTCCTGCAGCTCGCGGTTCTCCGAGTCGAGGCGCGCGCGGCGCGCGCCGTCGAGCAGGTCCGAGACGACGCCGACCACGCGGGAGGCGTCGAGGACGTGGACGACCGAGTCCGAGTACGCGGGCGCGATCTTCACGGCGGTGTGCTGCTTCGACGTCGTCGCGCCTCCGATCAGGAGCGGCAGGTCGAGCCGGCGCCGCTCCATCTCGGCCGCGACGCCAACCATCTCGTCGAGCGACGGCGTGATCAGGCCGGAGAGCCCGACGACGTCTGCTCCCTCCTCGGCGGCGACGTCGAGGATCTTCTCGGCGGGCACCATCACGCCGAGGTCGACGACCTCGTAGCTGTTGCAGCCGAGCACGACGCCGACGATGTTCTTGCCGATGTCGTGGACGTCGCCCTTGACGGTGGCGAGGACGACCTTGCCCTGGGCGCGGGACGCCGCCGCCGTTCTGCGCCTTCTCCGCCTCCATGAACGGCTCCAGGTACGCCACCGCACGCTTCATCGCGCGGGCGCTCTTCACCACCTGCGGCAGGAACATCCGCCCCGAGCCGAACAGGTCGCCGACGACCTGCATGCCCTGCATCAGCGGCCCCTCGATCACGTCGAGCGGCCGCGGGAGCTTCTGCCTTGCCTCCTCGGTGTCGTCCTCGATGAAGTCGACGACGCCGTGGACGAGCGCGTACGAGAGGCGCTCCTCGACCGGCGCCTCGCGCCAGGAGAGGTCGCGCTCGCGCTTGGTGCCCTCGCCGTGCACGGACCGTGCGAACTCGACCAGGCGCTCGGTCGCCTCCGGGCGACGGTTGAAGATCACGTCCTCGACCAGCTCGAGCAGGTCGGGTGGGATGTCCTCGTAGACGACGAGCTGGCCGGCGTTGACGATGCCCATGTCCAGGCCCGCCTTGATCGCGTGGAACAGGAACGACGAGTGCATCGCCTCGCGCACGACGTCGTTGCCGCGGAACGCGAAGGAGAGGTTGGAGATCCCGCCGCTCGTGTGCGCGCCCGGGCAGCGCTCCTTGATCAGCGGCAGGCTCTGGATGAACGCCTTGGCGTACTCGTTGTGCTCCTCGATGCCCGTGGCGACGGCGAGCACGTTGGGGTCGAAGACGATGTCCTCCGGCGCGAACCCGGCCTTCTCCGTGAGCAGGTCGTACGCGCGGCCGCAGATCTCGACCTTCCGCTCGACCGTGTCGGCCTGGCCTTGCTCGTCGAAGGCCATCACGATCACGCCGGCGCCGTAGCGGTGGACCATCCCGGCCTGGCCGAGGAACGCCTCCTCGCCCTCCTTGAGGCTGATCGAGTTGACCACGCCCTTGCCCTGGACGCACTTGAGCCCGGCCTCCAGCACTGAGGGCCGCGAGCTGTCGACCATGATCGGGATCCGCGCCACCTCCGGCTCGGTCGCGATCACGTTCAGGAACGTCGTCATCGCCTGCTCCGACTCGAGCAGGTCGGCGTCCATGTTCACGTCGAGCAGGTTGGCCCCGCCGCGCACCTGCTCGACCGCGACCTCGACGGCGCCCGTGTAGTCGTCCGCCTCGATCAGCTTGCGGAAGCGGGCGGAGCCCGTGACGTTCGTGCGCTCGCCGATCATCACGAAGCCCGTGTCGGCGCCGATCTCGAACGGCTCCAGGCCGCTGAAACGAGGGCGCGGCTCCCGGGTCGGGATCGTGCGCGGGCGGGCGCCGTCGACCGCGCGCTTGATCGCCTCGACGTGCTCCGGGCGTGTCCCGCAGCAGCCGCCGACGAGGTTGACGAGGCCGTCGCGGGCGAACTCGCCCAGGAAGCGGCTGGTGTCGGCGGGCTGCTCGTCGTGGGTCCCCATCTCGTTCGGGAGCCCCGCATTCGGGTGGCAGGCGACGTAGGTGGACGCGATCTGCGCGAGGTCGTGCACGAACGGCCGCATCTGCGCGGCGCCGAGCGAGCAGTTGACGCCGACGACCAGCGGCTTCGCGTGCTCGACCGAGGCCCAGAACGCCTCGACGGTCTGCCCGGAGAGATTGCGGCCGGACAGGTCGATCGCGGTGAACGACAGCCAGAGCGGCAGGTCCGGCGCGACGTCCTGCGCGGCCGCGATCGCCGCCTTGGCGTTGAGCGTGTCGAAGACGGTCTCGATCAGCAGCAGGTCGACGCCGCCCTCCGCGAGCGCACGGATCTGCTCCGCATAGGACTCCCGTACCTGGTCGAACGTGGCCGAGCGGAAGCTCGGATCGTCCACCTTGGGCGAGAGCGAGAGCGCCACGTTCAAGGGCCCGACCGAGCCCGCGACGAAGCCGCCGGCCTCGTCCGCCGCCTCGCGCGCCAGACGCGCGCCGGCCAGGTTCATCTCGTAGACGGCGTCCTCGAGCGCGTAGTCGGCCTGGCCGATCGAGGTCGCCGTGAAGGTGTTCGTGGTTGCGATGTCCGCCCCGGCCGCGAAGTAGGCGCGGTGGATCCCGGCGACGACCTCCGGGTGCGTGAGGTTGAGCAGGTCCGGGTTGCCCTTGACGTCGTGCGAGTGCTCGGCGAAGCGCTCGCCGCGCCACTCCTCCTCGGTGATCCCCCGCCCCTGGAGCAGGACGCCCCAGGACCCGTCGAGCAGGACGATCCGCTCGTCGAGAAGCTCCGTGAGTCTGTCGATGTTCGTCGTCGCCATCCTGCTCGCTCCCGCCTATCGAGTCGCGGGAGCCGAGACGACGGCTCACGGGCTCTTTAGGCGTTTTTTTACCCGGTCGCCAAGCTGCCGTTCAAAGCTCTCCGGGATTTCAGCGTACCAAGACGCTGCGCCACCGCCGCGTCCTCGCCCCGGTTGCCTAGGCTTCTGAGCCATGAAGCAATCCGGTAAGCCCGGCTATGTCGTGCTACGGCAGGTGGACGCGGACCGGTGGGAGCTGGTCGGCGAAGCCGAGCGGCGACCCGGCCAGACGGCCCGCAAGGCGCGAGCGCAGGCGATTGCCGACGCGACCGGAGGCAAGGCCGAGCCGGGTGAGGTCTACGCCGCCGTACTGCGAAGCGAGTGGCGGATCGCCCTCGACCACTGACAGGCCGAGCGCATGTGGCTGGAAGTCGTGAGACTTCCAGCCAGATCGGCTAGCGGCAGTTGCGGCAGACGCCTTCGCTGATCCCGAAGTCGTCCTTGGGGACGATCACGGAGGCGCAGACGCGGCAGAGCGGCCGGACTCGCGGCCGATGAACGCGCTGAAGAAGCGGTACAGCATGCGGGGGCTCTCCCTCTGGTCGAAGTTCCGTCATCGAGAGTAACCGCGACCCCCCGGGGTTTCGTAAGGCCCTTGACGGACTTCTTACGACCTTTTAACGGCGGCCGAACATCAGCCCGAGAAGACCCGCTCCTCGGCGTGCTCGATCGCCTCGGCGCGGGTTGGCGGCGTGCTCAGCAGCTCCATGGTCAGGTCTGCGAACGGGTTGGGCTCGGCGCGGAAGCGCCGCTCCGCCGCGGCGAGGTCGTACTCGGTCCGCCGGTGCTCGACTCCGGGCCCGAGCAGCGCCCAGTACGCGCCACGGCGGCCCTCGTAGGGCAGGCCGACGCTGCCGGGGTTGAGCAGCAGCGTCCCGTCGACGCGGCGCTCGTAGCTCACATGCGTGTGCGCGGTCACGACGGCGCCCTCCTCGATCCCCGCCAGGAGCTCCCGCACGCGCTCGAGCGGCGTCTCGGGCGTGACCAGCTCCTCGTCGCTCCGAGGCGAGCCGTGGCAGAAACGCGTCGGGCCCAGCCCGTCGACATCCAGCACGACAGCCTCCTCGAAGCTCGCCAGGAACGCGCGAGCCCGGTCGTCGTGCCGCTGCGCGAGGAAGCGCTCCCGCTCCGTCGGCGTCCTCGGACAGCCCGCGAGGACTCGAGCAGCGCCCGCTCCGCGTTGCCGCGCACGAACCGCGCGCCCAGGCGCTCGACGAGGGCGAGCGTCTCCTCGGGCAGCGGCCCCCAAGTGAGATCGCCGCAGAAGACGATCAGGTCGGGCTCCTCGCGCTCGGACCTCGGCCAGGACTGCCTCGAGCGCGGGCGCGTTGCCGTGGACGTCCGCCAGCGCCGCGACGCGGGCGTAGTGCGCTGTCAGCCCGACCGCCGGATCGCGCGGATCAGTTCCCACTTGCCCATCTTGGACTGTCCGGCGATGTTCTCCTCTTCGCGAGCTCGAGAGTGCTCTCGTGGCCATCGCTCGCCTCTTGCTCGTCCCGGGCCTAGCCGTTTCCGGAAACGGGCAGACGACAGGCATGAGCTCACGAAACGTCCTGCTCGTCGCGCTCGAACCGGTTTCTGAGGACCAGGTTCGAAGCGCTATCGACAGCCGGCAGGAGCTCGACGACGTCCACCTACGGGTTCTTGCGCCCGCCTCGGGATCGGTCCTCTGCAGTGGTTGATGGGAGATGAAGACGACGCGCGCGCCGAGGCCGAGCAGCTGGCCGCTCAGACAGCCGGTGCCGTCGAGGCCAAGGTTCCCTTGGACGAGGTCGAGACGGAGGTCGGCGACCGCGATCCGATCGTCGCCGTCGAGGACGCTCTCGCCGAGTTTCCGGCCGACGAAATCGTGCTCGCGGGACACGCAGACGCCCAGACCGAGGCCCGACTTCGTCGCTTCGGGGTCCCGGTGGAGCGCCTCGACGTAGGCAGCGACACAGGTGCAGACGAGTCCGAGGGGTTCGCCCGCGAGATCATGCGCGGTGGCAGCACGAAGACGCCGCTCGTCGTCATCACCGGGATGGGCGTCGTCATCCTGGGCGCGGCCGCCCTCCTGAGCCTGCTGCTCTTCGCGGTTAAGTGGCTCGTCTAGGGGCGACCGGCGACGGAGAGCTGGTTCTCGGCGTGCTTGATCCGCTGCTCGAGCTGCCAGCGGTCGGCGTCCGACTCGCCCCGCTCGACCCGCTCCAACTCGCGCCTTCGCCTCCTCGAGCTGCCTGCGGGCCCGCTCGTCGTCGATTTCCTTCGCGTCGACGGCGTCGTCCACCAGCGCGAGCGCGCGGTCCTGCTCGACCGTGAAGAAGCCCGGGCCGGTGGCGAACTCGCGCACCTCCTCGCGCTCACGGTCGAGGTAGACGCGGGTCGAGCCCGCCTTGAGCAGTGCGACGAGCGGAGCATGGCGGGCGAGCACCCCGATCTCGCCCGCGTCGCCCGGGACGATCAGCATCTCGGCCTCGCCCTCGAAGACCGCGCCCTCGGGCGTGACCAGCGAGAGCGCGAAGGTGTGCTTCTCGTCGGCCACTTACGCGGTCGCGCCCGCGGTCTCGCGCTCGGCGTCCTCTTCGGCGGCGGCCTCTTCCTCTTCCTTCGAGGTCTCGCCGGCGCTCTCGCGGCCGCGCGCGACGGCCTCGTCGATCGTGCCCACCATGTAGAAGGCCTGCTCGGGGAGCTCGTCGTGCTTGCCCTCGATGATCTCGCGGAAGCCGGCAATCGTGTCCTCGAGCTTCACGTACTTGCCGGGCGTGCCCGTGAACTGCTCGGCCACGAAGTTCGGCTGCGAGAGGAAGCGCTGGATCTTGCGCGCCCGGGAGACGGTGAGCTTGTCCTCGTCGGAGAGCTCGTCCATGCCCAGGATGGCGATGATGTCCTGGAGGTCCTTGTAGCGCTGCAGGATCTCCTGCACGCGGGTGGCGACCTCGTAGTGCTCCTCCGAGACGATCCCCGGCTGCAGCGCGCGGGAGACCGAGTCGAGCGGGTCGACCGCCGGGTAGATCCCCATCTCCACGATCGCGCGCGAGAGCACGGTCGTGGCGTCGAGGTGCGCGAACGTGTTCGCGGGCGCCGGGTCGGTGAGGTCGTCGGCCGGCACGTAGATCGCCTGCACCGAGGTGACCGAGCCCGTCCGGGTCGACGTGATCCGCTCCTGGAGCTGGCCCATCTCGGTCGCGAGGGTCGGCTGGTAGCCGACCGCGCTCGGCATGCGGCCCAGCAGCGCCGACACCTCGGAGCCCGCCTGGACGAAGCGGAAGATGTTGTCGATGAAGAGCAGCGTGTCCTGGCCCTGATCGCGGAAGTACTCCGCCATCGTCAGGCCGGAGAGCCCGACGCGCAGGCGCGCACCCGGCGGCTCGTTCATCTGGCCGTAGACGAGCGCCACCTTGTCGAGCACGCCCGACTCCTCCATCTCGAGCCAGAGGTCGTTGCCCTCGCGCGTCCGCTCGCCGACGCCGGCGAAGACCGAGACGCCTCCGTGCTCGCGGGCGACGTTGTGGATCAGCTCCTGGATCAGCACCGTCTTGCCGACGCCGGCGCCGCCGAAGAGCCCGACCTTGCCGCCCTTGACGTACGGGGCGATCAGGTCGATGACCTTGATACCCGTCTCGAAGATCTCGACCGTCGGCGACAGGTCCTGGAAGCTCGGCGGGTCGCGGTGGATCGGCCAGCGCTCGCCGCCCTCGGCGGGCGGGTCCTTCTTGTCGATCGGCTCGCCGAGGACGTTCCAGAGCCGGCCGAGCGTCTGGTCGCCCACCGGCACCGAGATCGGCGCCCCGGTATCGGTCACGTCGAGCCCGCGAGCGAGCCCGTCGGTCGAGTCCATCGCGACGGCGCGCACGCGGTCGTCGCCGAGATGCTGCTGCACCTCCGCGACCAGCGTGCCGGCCTCGCGGTCCTCGCCGGCCGGAATGGTGATGTGGACGGCGTTGTTGATCTCGGGCAGGCTGCCCGGGAAGACGGCGTCGATGACGACGCCCTTGATCTCGACGATCTTGCCGCCGGTCGTCTTCTGACCGTTCTCGGTGCGCTTTTCGGTGCGCTTTCTAGGCATGTGACTCCTGAAGAGAGGTTTCCTCCGCGCGACCCCCACGGAGCCTGCGGAAAGCGCCTTTGAGTTTACCGAAGCGGCCTTTCGGGCCCTCCAGTAGGCGCAGGTGCTTCTCGGCCGGCGTCACCGCCACACGGGCGGCGTGGTCCAGGCCTCAGACGTACGAGCTGACGGGGGAGGCGAGCATCCTCAGACGATAGCTTCCGCGTTCCCGTGCTCCGTCTGGGATTCGAGCTGGCGCGTCGAGGCTACCGCCGCTACTCGGCCTACCCCGGCGCCACCTGGGCCGGCGTGTTCACGAACACCTTCTTCGGCCTGGTAATCGCCTACACGCTGCTTGCAGTCTTCGAGCAGCGCGACGTCGGCGACTACGACGCGCAGGACGCGGTCACGTACGCCTGGCTGGCGCAAGGGATGCTCATGACGATCTTCCTCTGGGGCTGGTTCGACGTCGCCCTGCGCGTGCGGACCGGCGACGTCGCCACCGACCTGCAGCGGCCACTCGACTTCCAGCTCTCCTGGCTGGCGCAGGACCTGGGACGCGCCACCTACCACGCGCTCTTTCGCGGTGTCCCGCCGTTCCTGATCGGCGCAGTGCTGTTCGACGTGCTGGTGCCGACCGATCCACTCGTGTGGCTCGCCTTCGTCGCGAGCGTGGGCCTGGCGGTCGTGACGAGCTTCGCCTACCGCTTCCTCTTCAACCTCGTCGCCTTCTGGCTGCTCGACTACCGCGGCGCGGGCGCCTTGGCCATGGTCGCGTCCACCTTCCTGTCCGGTCAGGTCGTGCCGATCGTGCTCTTCCCGGCGTGGTTGGCGCTCGCAGCCTGGGCGCTGCCGTTCGCGGCCATGGTGCAGGCGCCGATCGAAGTCTGGCTCGGGCACGCCCAGGGTCTCGAGCTGGTCGGCCTGTTGGGCCTGCAAGCCTTCTGGGCAGCCACCCTCCTCCTCCTGGGCAGGCTCGTGCTCCGCGCCGGCATGCGCAAGCTGGTGATCCAGGGTGGCTGAGACGCTCGGGATCTACCGCCGCCTAGTGGCTGCGCGCATCCGGGCCCAGCTGCAGTACCGGCTCTCCTTCGTGTTGACGGTGCTCGGGAACATGCTCCTCAGCGTGCTCGACTTCGTCGCGATCCTCGTGCTGTTCGGCCAGGTCGACGCGCTCGGCGGCTGGACGGTGGAGGAAGTCGCGCTCCTCTACGGCATCTCGACGGTGTCGTTCTCGCTCACCGACCTCGCGATCGGGCAGCTCGACCAACTGCCGAGGATGATCCGTGAGGGCGAGTTCGACCAGATCCTGATTCGCCCTCTTGGCTCGCTCGCCCAGGTAGTGACTGCCGACGTCGCGCTTCGGCACCTCGGCAGGCTCACGCAGGGCGTGGCCGTCCTCGTGATCGCCCTGACGCACGTCGACGTGGACTGGACTGTCCCCCGGGCAGGGTGGCTGATCGTGTCGATTGTCGCCGCGTCGGCGATCTTCGCCGGCGTGTGGATCGCGTTCTCGACGATCTCCTTCTGGCTGATCGACTCCTTCGAGGTGACGAACTCCTTCACGTACGGGGGCAACGTCACGGCCAGCTACCCGATCAACATCTTCGGCGTCTGGCTGAGGCGGTTGGTGATCTTCATGATCCCGATCGCGTTCATCGCCTACTTCCCCTCGCTCTACCTGCTGGACAAGGACGACCCGCTCGGGCTGCCCGCCGCGCTCCAGTTCGCCTCGCCGCTCGTCGCCGCGGCGGCCGTCCTCGCTGGGGGGCTGCTCTGGCGCTTCGCGGTCCGCCGCTACCGGAGCGTCGGCGCATGATCGAGCTCGACGGCGTCGAGAAGACGTTCACGCTCCGGGTCAAGCGCGGCCGCCTCCGCCGCGAGCGGCGCGAGGTGCGCGCCGTCGACGGCATCGGCTTCCGAGTCGAGCCCGGCGAGCTCGTCGGCTACGTGGGACCGAACGGGGCGGGCAAGTCCACGACCGTCAAGATGCTGACCGGGATCCTCGTGCCGAGCGCGGGCCGGATCTCCGTGGCCGGCCTCGACCCCTCCCGCCGGCGCGTACAGCTCGCACGGAAGATCGGCGTCGTCTTCGGTCAGCGGGTGCAGCTGTGGTGGGACCTGCCGCTGCGCGACTCCTTCGAGCTCCTGCGCCACATCTACCGCGTGCCCTACGACCGCTGGCGGGCGAACCTCGACCGGTTCAGCGAGGTGCTCGAGCTCGGGCCGTTCCTCGAGACGCCCGTGCGCCAGCTGTCGCTCGGACAGCGGATGCGCGGCGAGCTGACCGCGGCGATGCTCCACGACCCCGAGATCCTGTTCCTCGACGAGCCGACGATCGGCCTCGACGTCGTCGCCAAGGCCCGGGTGCGCGACTTCCTCGCCCAGGTCAACCGCGAGCGGGGCGTGACTGTGCTCCTGACCACGCACGACCTCGCCGACATCGAGCGCCTCTGCTCGCGGCTGCTGATCATCGACCACGGCCGTGTCATCTACGACGGCGCGATCGAGCGGCTGGTCGAGCGCTACGGCGAAGAGCGGACGCTCGTCGTCGACCTGGAGGAGGCCGCCGCGCCGCTGGAAGTGGACGGCGCCCGAGTGGTCCGGGTCGAGGGCCCACGCCAGTGGCTGCGCTTCCGCCGCGACGAGATCACCGCCGCCCGGCTGACCGCGGCCGTCGCGGCGAAGGCCCCGCTCGTCGACCTGACCGTCGAGGAGCCCGACATCGAGGACGTCGTCAGGCGGATCTACGCGGAGGGTGTGCGAGCCGGGCTAGGAGGGTTTGGTGGGTCTTCGCTCGTCGCCGGGCTGCGCAAGGACGCAGGGAGCGTTCGTGCGAGTACGCTACGCGTAGCGTGCGACTGAGGACGCGGCCTCGGGGCGAGCAGCGCGGCCCGGCGGCACAGCGACGGCCCGCCAAGCCCTCCTCTTAGACGTCCAGGTTCCCGAGGCCGCCCGGAAGGCGCTCGGGATGGGGCGCGGTCAGGACCGCGCGGCGCAGATCACGGAACTCGCGCTTCTCGCTCGCCATCGAGCCGAACTTTGCGGACCCCCTGGCGGGCGTGGTCGCGCTCGAGTGGAGCATGCCGAAGAGGGCGCCGATCCCGACGACGCTCACCACGGCGGCGGCAGCCGCGCTGGCCTGGAAGCCGCGCACGGCCGCGAAGCGGCGCCTCGGCAGCGTGAGCGCGATCATCGGCCGCTCGAGCGTGGCCGTGCGCAGGCGGCCCGTCAGGCTCACGAGGTCGTCCGCGAAGGCGTGGCAGCTCGGGCACCGGTCGAGGTGCGAATCGAGCAGCGCGCTCTCGAAGTCGGACAGCTCGCCGTCCAGGCGGAGCGACGCGTACTCCCGCGCGCGGTCGCACCTCCTGCCGGTTGTCCTCATCGTGCGCATGTGGATTCTGACGGGCTCCTGTCGCAATAGTTAGCTATCGGCGAGCGATTAGACAAGGCTATACCTCGTGTCGGCAAGCACACCGAGGAAAATGAGGGCAAAGCCAAGTACGACATAGATCGCGGACGAATTGATCGAATCCTCGCGCTCCTCGGGCGTCGCCCAGCGCACGATCCGCGAGCCGAGGAGCGGCACGCCCACGTCCCGCTTGAGCCGCACCGGCCCGCGGTTGCCGACGAAGAAACCCGCGATCGTCAGGAACGATCCGACCAGATAGAACCCGACGGAGAAGGCGCGCGACAGCGACTCGCCGAGCAACAGGGCCAAGGACAACGCGATGAAGGCCGTAAGCCCGGCTGCCACGACGAACAGCCCCGTGAGGCGGCGCAGGGCCGCAGTCCACACTAGGAGCTCCTGACGCAATGAGGCGCTGAGCCCATCACGTGAGAGGCTCTATGGAGCAGGAGCCGGCGAGGAAACCGGCGTCCCGGGCCGGCGCATCTCCTCCTCGCTCATCGGCCAGTGTTCGAGGGGGTAGTGACAAGCGGCCACGTGGCCGTCGCCGAACGGGTACAGCGGTGGATGCTCGACGTCGCAGTGACCCTCCCGGAAGCGCAGGCAGCGCGGATGGAAGTTGCACGCCGCGGGCGGGTTGATCGGGTTCGGCACGTCGCCCTCGAGCACGATGTGCTTGCGGGCGCGCCCGAGAACCGGGTCGGGAATCGGCACGGCCGACAGGAGCGCCCCCGTGTAGGGATGCTTGGGCGTCTCGTAGAGCTGGCTCTTGTTCCCCACCTCGGCGACCTTGCCCAGGTACATCACCATCACGCGGTCCGAGATGTGGCGGACGACGTTGAGGTCGTGCGCGATGAAGACGTAGGTGAGCCCGAAGTCGCGCTGGAGGTCGCTGAGCAGGTTGAGGATCTGCGCCTGCACGGAGACGTCGAGTGCGGAGACCGGCTCGTCGCACACGATCAGCTTCGGGTTGACCGCGAGCGCGCGCGCGACGCCGATCCGCTGGCGCTGGCCGCCCGAGAACTCGTGCGGGAAGCGGTTGTAGTGCTCGGGGTTGAGGCCGACGACCTCGAGCAGCTCCTGCACGCGGCGCTTGATCTCGGCCGCCGTGCCCATCTTGTGCACCTCGAGCGCCTCGGCGACGATGAAACCGACCCGCTTGCGCGCATTCAGCGACGCGTACGGGTCCTGGAAGATCATCATCATCTCGCGGCGGATCGGCCGCATGTCCGAGCGCGACAGCTTGGTGATGTCACGGCCGTCGAAGACGATCCGGCCGTCCGTTGCGTCGAGCAGGCGCATGATGCAGCGGGCCATCGTGGACTTGCCGCAGCCCGACTCGCCGACGACGCCGAGCGTCTCGCCCCTCTTGACGCTGAAGCTGACGCCGTCGACCGCCTTCACGGCGGCGACCTGCTTCTGGAAGACGATCCCGCGGGTGACCGGGAAGTGCTTCTTGAGCCCCTCGACGACGAGCAGCTCGTCGCCGCTGACCCCTCCGTTGGTCGCTGCTGCCTCTGCCATCCCCTCTAGCTTGCCTCAGCCAGCGTACCGGCGAGCAGCTTTGCCGCCTCGCGGTCCTTGGTCTCCTCGTCGAGGTGGCAGGCTTGGAGGTGCTCGGACTGGCCGCCGACGGGACGGAGCTCCGGCTCTTCCTGCTTGCAGACGTTCATCACGTAGGGGCAGCGCGGGTTGAAGCGGCAGCCCTTGGGCGGGTTCAGCAGCGACGGCGGTTGGCCCTGGATCTGGACGAGCCGCTCGGTGTCCGCGTCGAGGCGCGGCAGCGAGCCCAGCAGGCCCCAGGTGTACGGATGATGAGGCCGCTTGAAGAGCTGGTCGACCGTGCCCTTCTCGGCCACCCGCGCCGCGTACATGACGACCACCTCGTCGGCGATCTCGGCGATCACGCCGAGATCGTGCGTGATCATGATGATCGCGCTCCCGAACTCCTGCTGGAGCCGGTGCATCAGCTCGAGGATCTGGGCCTGCGTCGTCACGTCGAGCGCGGTCGTCGGTTCGTCGGCGATCAGCAGGTCGGGGTCGTTCACGAGCGCCATCGCGATCATCACGCGCTGGCGCATGCCGCCCGAGAACTGATGCGGGTAGTCGTCGATCCGCCGGTCGGCCCGCGGGATCGCAACCGCATTCAGCAACTCGAGGGCGCGGGCCTTCGCCTTTCGTTTCGAGATGTCCTGGTGCAGCTGGATCGCCTCGACGAGCTGCTTCCCGACACTGTGGACGGGATTCAGCGACGTCATCGGATCCTGGAAGATCATCGCGATGTCGTTGCCGCGGATCTCTCGCAGCTGCTTCGACGACATGCCGATCAGGTTCTCGCCGTTGAAGAGCGCCTCGCCGCTGGTGATCGTGTTCCTCTTGGCGTTCAGCCCCATGATCGTCAGGCAGGTGACGCTCTTGCCCGAGCCGGACTCGCCGACGATGCCGAGCGTCTTGCCCTTCTCCACCTGGAAGCTGACGCCGTCGACGGCCTTGACGACGCCGTCGTCCGTGCGGAAATGGGTCCTGAGATCGCGGACTTCGAGGAGTGCCATGGGTTTGCCTAGGAGAGCCTGATCCGAGGATCGATCACCGCGTACAACAAGTCAACCGCGAGGTTGAACACGATAATCGCGACGGTCGCGAACACGACGATCCCCTGCACCGTCGGCAGGTCGAAGCCCTCCAGGGCGGTCACAGCCGTCTTGCCGATTCCGGGTAAGCCGAAGACCGACTCGGTGAAGATCGCTCCTCCCATTGCGAGCCCGATGTCCATGCCCAGCATCGTCACCACCGGGAGCATCGCGTTGCGGAGCACGTGCGAGCGCATCACGATCGTCTCGGACGCTCCCTTCGCGCGCGCGGTGCGCACGTAGTCCTCGGTCATCGCCTCGATCACGTTGGCGCGGATCATGCGCACGTAGAGCGCCGCGAACAGGATCGCGAACGTGATCCAGGGCAAGATCATCGCGTGCGCCCACTGCACCGGCCCGCCGCACGCCGTCGACGGGTTGATCAGGTCGCAGTAGCCACCGAGCGGCGTCAAGCCGAGGCGGAAGCCGATGAAGTACGACAGGAGCAGCCCGAGCCAGACCGGGTGCGCCGAGATGCCGATCAGCACGAACACCATCGCTCCTCTGTCTAACAGCGATCGTGGCCGCAGGGCCGAGAGGATCCCGATCGGCACGGCTATCAGCATCCAGAGGATGGCGCCGCCGATGACCAGGGAGATGGTCACGGGCGCAGCTGCCTTGACGATCTTGTTGACCTCCTGGCGCGTCGCGAACGAGCGGCCGAGCGAGGGCTCCTTCGCCTCGGGGCGCGCGCCGTCGAAGGTGATCGGTGAGAGGGCCTGGAGGAAGCGGAGGTACTGCTGCCAGATCGGCTCGTCCAGGTGCAGGAACTTGCGGGCGCGCTCGACGGCGTCGGGCGGCGCCTGCGGGCCGGCGACGAGACGTGCGGGCTCGGCCGGGACGAGGAAGAAGATGGTGTACGAGACCATCGTGACGGCGATGAAGAGCACGAAGGCCCACATGAGTCGCCTGACCAGATACCTGAACACTCAGTCTCCTTGGTCGACCGCCGGAGCGGCCGTCAGCTTACAGCAGTGAAGACGCTGAAAGTGGCCTAGAAGTTGAGAATCCGCGGGGCGCCCCGAAGGGCGCCCCGCATTGGATTCCGACGTTCCGGACGTGTCCTACTTCTTGCAGAGAGAAGCCAGGTCGACCTCGTAGACCGGCTGGTAGAAGAAGCAGCCCACGCTGCTCGAGAAGAGCAGGCGGGTGTTGTCCGTGATGTACGACGCCAGCGGCGCAGCGTTCTTGGCCAGATCCTGGTCAAGGTTGCCGAAGGCGCGGTAGCGGGCCTGACCCACGAGGGAGGCCGCAGCCGCGATCTTGCGGTTGTACGCCGGGCTGTTGAAGTACGAGAAGTTCACGTTGTTGGCAGGCCGGATCGTCGTTCCGTCGAGCAGGAAGATGAAGTCGTACGGATCGAAGTAGTCCATGTGCCAGCCCTCGAGCGAGATGTCGAAGGGCTCACCACGGGTTCCGGTCTTCGTGAACTGAACGGCACGCGGGAAGGGCTTGATCTCGGTGTCGAGACCGATCGCCTTCAGGTTGCTCTGCACCACCTGGGCCGTCGGAATGCACGGGCCCGTGTTGCAGGTGTAGAACACCGCGTTACCGCTGCGGAGGTTGCCCTGAGCGAGCGACCGCGCCCTGCTGACGTTCGGCTTGGACGGGTAGATCGCCGCGTTCTTGAACCCACGCATGGTCGGCGGCATGTACTGGTCGTTGATCACGCCCGCGTACGCGCCGCGCTGGTTGATCATCGCGATCCGGTCGATCGCGAAGTTGACGGCCTTCTTCAGGCCGGTGTTGCCGTTGGCGCTGCCGCCGAAGAGCGGGCGGTCATGGTTCATCGCCAGGTAGCGGAACGCTGCCGACGGGTTGACGAAGTACTGGCCCGGAGAACCCTTCCGGACGCCGTACTTCTGACCCAGCTCAGCGTGCGCAGCCGGCGGAACGCCGCCGTGATCGGTCTTGTTCGACTCGATGTTCAGGCGAATCGTCTGCAGAGGCAGGCCGATGTCGTAGTCGAAGCGGTTGATGTTGTGCGGCCGCGGGCCCTTGTAGAACTTGTTCCGCAGCAGCGTGATCGAGCGCTTCGGCTCCCAAGCAGCGATGTAGTACGGACCCGAGCCGACGACCGGCGCCTGCACCCCGTCGGGGTTGATCGGCATGTTCGTCGGGACCGGGGCGAAGAACGGCATCGCAAGCCGCGAGAGCAGGTCAGGAGCCCGCTTCGTCAGCTTGATCTGCAGCTTGTACGGCGACAGGACCTTGACGCCTGAGGCCTTCGTGCCCTTACCGTCGATCACTGCCTTCGCGCCGACGATGTCCTCGATGAACGGCTGAGAAGGCGAGGCCATCTTCGCATTGAGGTCGCGGTTGATCGCAGCCGCGTAGTTGGCGGCGGTGACCTTCGCGCCGTTGCTGAAGCGGTAGGTCTTCTTCAGCGTGAACGTGTAGGTCTTGCCGTCCTTCGAGATGACCGGCATGCCCTGGGAAACCTCCGGAACCAGCCGCGAGCCGCGCGGGGCAGCCGCATCCGGATAGTTCATGAGCATGGCGTGCGAGGCGTACATGATCTGCCACGAGATCGTGTAGTACGACAGGGCCGTATCGACATAGTCGATGTCGGTGTCGAGGCTGTACCTAAAGGTGCCGCCCCTCTGCGCCGGCCCGCTCGATGCCTCGGGCCCGTTTGCCGCAGCAGCGCCGGAAGAACCGGCGGTTGCCGAAGCCGCAAGCAGGCTCGCCCCAATCGCCAGCATGGCGACGGAGAGCATGAGCTTTTTCGACATGAGACTCCTTTCCGTGACGAGAGTCGGCCAAGGCCGACTCAGACGCGCAATCGCGTCCCGGAAACATGAGACGACGATGTTGAGCTTTGGTTAGCGGCTCGTGAACGCAGTTTTGAGCGGTTGGCAGTAAAGGTTCTGTTAGGCCGCTTCGGCCCGTGGGTTAGCGCCGTTTTGGCCGGGAAGGCCTAAACGGACACGGGAGGACTGCCAATGAGAAAGCTGATGCTTGCAACCATCGTCGTGCTCGGACTGGTCGCCGCCGCACCCGCTCTCGCGGCGGAGGAGGTCTCGATCACGACGACCGGCTTCCAGCCGGCCCAGACGACCATCGCCACCGGCGAAACGGTCACCTGGACGAACAACGACACCGTCGCACGGCGGATCACCGCCGACGGCGGTGCCTTCGCCTCTCCGCCGATCCTGCCGGACAAGACGTTCTCCTTCAGGTTCACGCGCGCGGGGACGTTCGCCTACCACGACGAGCTCAAGACGACCCAGAAGGGGACGGTCGTCTCTCGCAACGTGGCGCCCGGTCGTTCTGTGACGATCGCGTCCAGCGTCCGCTCGACCGTCCTCGGCGGCAGCGTCGAGCTCTCGGGCAACGTCTCGGGCGGCCCGCCGACCGCTCAGCAGCTGATCGTCGTCGCGAAGCCGTACCAGGGCGCCGAGACCCGAACGGCCGTGACCACCGAGTCGGACGGCGACTGGAGCCTTCGCGTTCGGCCCCGGATCCGTACCGAGTACCAGGTCGAATGGGGCAACACGGTCAGCGACAGGGCGCCGATCGTGTACGTGCGCCCGCGCGTGCAGCTCCGCGTCCTGAACCGCATGACGGGCCGTCTGTACGTGAAGGTGACGGCGCTCCGCCCGTACCGGGGCAAGCTGGTCACGCTCCAGCGGCTCACCGCGCGCGGCTCGTGGGTGAAGGTGCGGCGCGCGAGGCTCGGCGTGGGTTCGGTCGCCCGCTTCACGGCGCGGCTGCCGAAGACCGCGCGGATCCGCGTGCTCGTCCCGAGCGCTCCGGGCTACCTCCAGGGCGCAAGCGGCACCGTTCTCGTTCGCCGCTAGGTCACGGCTTCACGGATCGCAAGCAGGGGCGCGGGGATCCATCCCCGCGCCCTCTCGCTTGTCTCGTTCCGCTAGTGCGAGGAGCGCGGGTCGAACGCGTCGCGAAGACCGTCGCCGAGCAGGTTGAAGGCGAGGGTCGTGAGCAGCACGGCGAGTCCGGGCCAGACCATCAGCCAGGGCTGCTGGGTGTAGAAGTCCGGCGCGACCGAGAGCAGGTTGCCCCAGCTGGCTGTGGGCAGCTTGATGCCGAGCCCGAGGAAGGACAGGCCGGCCTCGAAGAGCACGAACTGCGCGACGATGAGCGTCGAGTAGACGATGATCGGCGCCACGAGGTGCGGCAGCAGGTGCGAGCGGATGATGCGCCAGTCGCTGGAGCCGACCATGCGGGCCGCCTCCACGAACTCCTTCTCCCGCAGCGACAGCACCTGGGCGCGCACGATCCTCGCCGGGTAGAACCAGCCGAAGATCCCGCCGATCAGGATCAGCGTGATCACCCCGGGCTGGAAGACCCCTAACGTGATGTCGTTCAGGCGGTCACCTGCCGTCGCGGCGAGAGCGATCACGAACAGCAGCAGCGGGAACGCCATCACGATCTCGGTGACCCGCGAGACGACCGCGTCGATGCCGCCCCGGAAGTAGCCGGCGATCGAGCCGAGCAGCACCCCGATGAACATCGACAGGAACGTCGCCCCGATCGCGATCTCCAGCGAGATGCGCGCGCCGTAGAGCAGGCGCAGGAACTCGTCGCGGCCGAGCGTGTCCGCGCCGCCGAGCACGAAGAAGATCTCGCCCTCGACCGGATCCTGGACCCTCGTCAAAGGCCCGACGGGCACAAGCGTCGTCTGGTCGACGCCCGCGGTCGGGAAGATGTCGTTCGGCCCGTGGCCGAGCCACTTCTCCGCAATCGGTGCGCCGGCGAAAGCGACGACGAGCAACAGGATGATGAAGACCCCGCTCGCGATCGCGACCTTGTCGCGGCGGAAGCGGCGCCAGACCTGCTCCCAGTAGCCGCGCGCCTTGACGTCGCTGAACTCGCCGAGCTCGGTGCCCGACTCGAGCGCTACCTCGGCTGCGAGGCCTGCGCCGGCTGAGAGGACTTCGCGTCGTTCGTCGGCCATGGGCTGCGGGAGAATAACGCCCGGACCCGGGCGTCAGGGGGTTAGACGCACCGCGGTGCGTCTTGTTAGGACGGTGTTAAGCCTGGAGGGCGTCGGCGCCCGCGACGACTTCCAGGATCTCCTGGGTGATCTCCGCCTGGCGGGCGCGGTTCATCTGCAGCGTCAGGTTGTCGATCAGCTCACCGGCGTTCTTGGAGGCGTTCCGCATCGCGGTCATGCGGGCGCCTTGCTCGGAGGCGGCGGACTCGAGCAGCGCGCGATAGATCTCGGTCTCGACGTAGACCGGCAGCAGCCGCTCGAGGATCTGCTCCGGCTCCGGCTCGTAGATGAAGTCGCCGACGAGCGCCGCCCGCCGCTGGTCGTCCTCCTCACGCTCGAACGCCTGCTCCGGGATCGGCAGGATCTCGCTCTCGACCACGCGCTGGACGAGGGCGGACTCGAAGTGGTTGTAGACGATGCGGACGCTGTCGACGTCGCCGTTCGCGTACAGCTCGGCGACGTGGTGGGCCATCGCCTGCGCGTCCGGGTACTCGGGGCGGTCGCTGAACCCCGTCCACGCCCGCTGGACGTCGTACCTGCGAAAGCGAAGCGTGGACGCGCCCTTCTTGCCCGAGACGCCGAACTGCACCTGGACGCCGTCGGCTCGCAGCCGCCGCTCGACCGCGAAGGCCTCGCGCAGCACCTGGGCGTTGAAGGCGCCGGCCAGGCCGCGGTCTCCGGTCAGCGGGATCACGAGCGCCGTCTGCACCTCGCGCCGCTGCAGCAGCGGGAAGCCCCGCAGAGAGGTGCTCGCGCGCGCGGTGCCGGCCATCAGCTCGAGCATGCGGTCGGCGTACGGCCGCATCGCCTCGATCCGGGCCTGGGCGCGGCGCAGCTTGGCCGCCGCGACGAGCTCCATCGCGCGCGTGATCTTGCGCGTGTTGCGGACCGAGCGGATCCGCCGCTTGATGTCCTGGACGGAAGCTATGGGTGCCTCCTCTGGTGATGCTGCCCCGCTTCTGGGTCGCGAGCACCAAGCCAGGGGCCGCACTCGCCCGCGTCAAAGGCTCTCTGCAGCCTTTGCAAGGGCGAGGGTGGTTCCTGGCGCCGCGTGATCGCGGGCCAGAAGCAGGCGTGTATTGCCAGAGGGGGCACCTAGGCCTTCTCCTCGGTCCTGGAGAAGCGGTTCTTGGCCTTCTCGATCTCGGCGGCGATCTGCTGCTCGAGCTCCTCGGGGAGGTCGCCCTTCTCGGCGAGTGCCTTGTAGATCGAGCCCTCGGTGCGCAACTCCTCGCGAAGCTCCTCCTGGAAGCGCGGGACGTCCTGCACGGGGATGTCGTCGAGGAAGCCGTTGATCCCGGCCCAGATCGCGACCACCTGCTCCTCGACGGGCCAGGGCTGGTACTGCGGCTGGTTGAGCGTCGCCACCATCCGCTCGCCACGGGCCAGCGTCTGCTGGGTCTGCGGGTCGAGCTCGGAGCCGAACTGCGCGAACGCCTCCAACTCGCGGTACTGCGCGAGGTCGAGGCGCAGGCGGCCGGCGACCTTCTTCATGGCCTTCGTCTGCGCGTTGCCTCCGACGCGGGACACCGAGACGCCCACGTTGATCGCCGGGCGAACGCCCGAGAAGAACAGCTCCGACTCGAGGAAGATCTGGCCGTCCGTGATCGAGATCACGTTGGTCGGGATGTAGGCCGAGATGTCGCCCGCCTGCGTCTCGATCACCGGCAGCGCGGTGAGCGAGCCCGCGCCGAGCTCGTCCGAGAGCTTGCACGCCCGCTCGAGCAGCCGCGAGTGCAGGTAGAAGACGTCGCCCGGGAAGGCCTCGCGGCCCGGCGGGCGACGCAGCAGCAGGGAGAGCTGCCGGTAGGCGTCGGCGTGCTTCGACAGATCGTCGTAGGCGCAGAGGGCGTGCTTGCCCTCGAACATGAAGTGCTCGCCCATCGCAGCGCCGGCGAACGGCGCCATCCACTTGATCGGCGCCGCCTCGGACGCGGAAGCCGAAACGATGATCGTGTAGTCCATCGCGCCCGCCTCGCGCAGCTTCTCGTACACCTGCGCAACCGTCGAGGCCTTCTGGCCGATCGCGATGTAGATGCAGATCACGTCCTGGCCGCGCTGGTTCAGGATCGTGTCGACGAGCACCGCCGTCTTCCCGGTCGAGCGGTCGCCGATGATCAGCTCGCGCTGGCCACGGCCGATCGGGATCATCGAGTCGATCGCCTTCAGGCCCGTCTGCAGCGGCTCCTTGACCGGCTGGCGATCGACCACCCCGGGCGCCTTGAACTCGAGCGGCCGGGTCTGGTCGCGCGGGATCGGCTCGCCGCCGTCGAGCGGGTTGCCGAGCGGGTCGACGATCCGGCCGACGAGCGCGTCGCCGACGGGGACGCTCGCGACGCGGCCGGTGCGCTTGACGGGCTCGCCCTCCTTGACGAGCTCCCAGTCGCCGAAGAGGGCGGCGCCGACGTTGTCCTCCTCGAGGTTGAACGCCAGTCCGGTGACGCCGTGCTCGAACTCGAGCATCTCGAGCGCGACGGCGTTCTCGAGCCCGTGGATGCGGGCGATTCCGTCACCGACCTGGAGGACGTTGCCGACCTCGGCCAGGTCGGTCTCGACGTCGAACTTCTCGATCCGCTCCTTGAGGATCGAGGTGATCTCTTCGGGACGCAGTTTCACGCGACGCTCCTTCTCGTGGTCAGTTCCTGGCGCAGCCGGTCGAGCCGGCCGCGAATGCTGGCGTCCAGCCGGCGCGAGCCGACCTCGAGGACGAGGCCACCGACGAGCGACGGATCGACGGCGCGCGAGGCGCGCACCTGGCGCCCGGACGCCTTGCCGATTCGCTCGACGAGGCTGTCGAAGTCCTGTTGCGAAAGCTCCACGGCGGTCGTGAGCTCGACGTCGAGGATGCCCTGCTCGCGCGCCACGAGGGTCTCGAACTCGCGCGCGATCTCCGAGAGCTCGCCCGCGCGGCCCTTCTCGACGACCAGCCGGACGAAGTTGCGGACGAGCGGGTCGGCCTTGCCGAGGACGTCGTCCACCAGGGCAGCCTTCGCGCGCGACTCGAACTCGGGGCTCTCGAGGACGGAGCGCAGCTGATCCACCTCCGCGACCGTGGCCGCGAAGTCGCTCAGTTCCTCGTGCACCTGCTCGAGGCGTCCCTCCTCCTGCGCCGCCTCGAACAGGGCGCGCGCGTACGTGCGGTGGGCAACCGCCATTAGTTGTCGCGACCCTCGAGGACGGAGAAGTCGAGCTCGCCGATCGCCTCGTCGATCAGGCGGCGGTGGTCGGCGTCGTCGAGCACCTTGCCGGTCACCCGGGCGGTCGCGATCACGGTCAGCTCGGCCACCTCGGTCCGCAGCTGCTCGAGCGCGCGGCGCGTCTCGGTTTCGACCTGTTTGCGCGTGTCCTCGATTCGCCGCTGGCGCTCGGCCTCGAGCTCCTCGCGCAGGCGGTCGCGCTGCGCGTCGGCGAGGCGGCGGGCTTCGCTGAGGATCTCCTCGGCCTGGCCGCGGGCCTCCTTCATGAGCGCGCGGTGCTCCTCGAGCAGGCGCCTCGCCTCGTCGCGGGCCCGGTCGGCCTCGTCGATCGAGTCGCGGATCCGCTTGCGGCGCTCGTCGATGAGCTTCTGGATCGGGCCGAAGGCGTACTTCTTCAGCACGAAGAACGTGATCCCGAAGCAGACCAGGGTCCAGATCATCAGACCCGTGGTGACCTCGATCAGTGGGTTCGCTGCAAGCATCGGCGAGCGTCTCCTTTTTGGCTAGACGAGGACGAAGGCGAGCAGGCCGCCGATCAGGCCGTAGAACACCACGGCCTCGGTGAGTGCGAAGCCGAGCCACATGATCCCCTGCAGCTCGCCCCGCAGCTCGGGCTGGCGGGCGACCGACTGGATCATGGAGCCGAAGATGTTCCCGATGCCGACGCCGGCTCCGAGCGAGCCGAGGCCGATGCCGAGCGCGAGCGCGACGGCCTTGCCGGCGTCGACGGCGGTATCGGCTTGTGCGAGGACAGGGTCGATCATGCGGGGTCCCTCCTTAGTGGTCCGGCTCGATGGCCGAGCCGATGTAGATGGCTGACAGGGCGGCGAAGATGTAGGCCTGGATGCCGACGACGATCACGACCTCGAAGAGGTAGAACGCCGTCGCGGCCGGAATCACGAGCGGGGCCAGTACGACCGTCTCGAGCACGAACATCAGCCCGATGAAGGTCAGGATCAGCATGTGGCCGGCGAGCATGTTCGCGTAGAGCCGGACGCTCAGCGAGATCAGCCGCATGAACTGGCCGAGGATCTCGAGCGGGACGATCAGCGGGTACATCGCCTTGGGCACGTCGGGGATCCAGCTCTTGAAGTAGCCGACCGCGCCGTTCTCGCGGATGCCCTCGACGTGCGTGAAGACCCAGCTCATCAGCGCGAGGGCGAGCGTGACCGAGAGCGACGACGTCGCCGCGTAGATCGCGAGGGTCGGCAGCTCCACGCCGAAGAGCGTGAACGTCTCGTCCGAGAGCGGTAGCGGGATGAACCCGAGCAGGTTGACCGTGAAGATGAAGAGCAGCAGCGTCGCGACGTACGGGAACCAGCGGTCCGATCGCCTTCGTCGGGCAGCCCCTGCTCGGCGACGTTCGTCTGGGCGATGTCGTAGATGATCTCGCCCGCGCTCTGGCGCCGTTCGGGGTATACCGCCGTCCGCCAGCGCATCAGCACGATCCCTAACGCGATCGTGAGCACCGAGCCGAGCATCAGGTAGGCCACGGCCTTCGTGATCGAGAGGTCGAGCGGGCCGATGTGGATCGGGATCCACTCGTGCTGCTCGAACTCGTGGCTCGGGTCGAACTCCTCCTCTTCCTCCTGCGCGAGCGCGACCTGCGGGGCGAGCAGGGCGAGAGTGGTGATGAGTGCAAGGGCGCGCTTCACGCGGCTGGCTCGTTTCCGAAGTAGGAGAGCAGCGACAGCGCCAGCTCGAGCGTGTAGGCCAGCGCGTAGACGACTGCGGCCGCGACGCCGACCTCGGGGTCGCCGGCGGCGACGACGATCAGGACGACGCCGACTGCGACTGCGCGAAACATCATCGAGATCCCCACCACGCCCGAGGCGGCGAGATTACCCGCGTCCGGGCGCAGGCGCGTGAGGACCAGGGACAGCGTCTGGCCGGCGAGCCAGAGCACCGCGGCGAGCGCCCAGCCCGCGAGCGGCCAGCCCGCGGCGAGGAAGACCGGAAATGCCAGTGCGATCACGAGCGCCCCGCCGGCCACAGGGACGAGCCGCGAGGGAACCGGCCGTGGGGTCTGGAAGACCCTCGCGCTCACGTGAAGTAGCCGCGGTAGCGGCGGTAGACGACGAAGACGCCGGCCGGGATGCCGACGATCGCGCCGCCGAGCGCGCCCAGCCCCGGCGAGCCCGCGGCCCAGCCGACTAGTGCCCCGACTCCGGCCGCCCCGGCGGTCGTCCCTACCAGGAGCGCGCCTGCCCCTGCGGGCTGAAACTGGCTCGGAGAGGGCTCCATCCGCCGCGAGCATACCAAAGCTTGTAACAGCCTAATGCCGCTTCAGGAGCGGTTTTCTGGCCTGAGATTGTGGGTCATGCTTAGAGTTCCGGATCGTGACGCTGCCGGAACCGACGGAACGGCTGAGCTACCGTCCGCTCGAGGCCTCGGACGCCGAAGCCGCTGCACGCAGGTGTGGGGCGATCCCGGAGGTGATGCGGTACCTGCCCTCGGCCGGCCGTCCACCTTGCTCGAGAAACGAGCGAGCGGGTCGACGCGGCACGCGGTCGCGCTTCGAAGAGACCGGCTACGGACTCTGCGCGGTCGTCGAGCGCGAGAGCGGCCGGGTCGTGGGGGTCTGCGGGCTGTTTCCCGGTCGAGTGGAAGGGCCCCGACGTGGAGGTCGCCTACCACTTCGCGCGGGAGGTCTGGAACCGCGGGTATGCGACCGAGGCCGCGGGCGCCTGGCTGACGACGCGCATTCGCCGAGCGCGGGCTCGACCGGGTCGTCGCGCTCGCCTTCCCCGCCAACCGCGGCTCGACGCGCGTGATGGAGAAGATGGGCATGACCGTTCGAGAGCGAGGTCGACCTCTACGGCCAGACCCTGGTGCGCTACAGCGTCGAGCGGAGCTCGTAGAAGCTCGATGCGCGTCTGGTTCGACCTGACGAACACGGCCCACGTGCCCGTGCTGCGGCCGCTCGTGGAGCTGCTCGAGGCGGACGGCCACGACGTGGAGCTGACCGCGAGGCCGCTCTCGCACACGCTCGAGCTCCTCGACGACTGGGGACACCCGTACCGCGCGATCGGCCGGTACGGAGGCGCCGGCCGGGCCGGGAAGGCGCTCGCCGCCGCTGGCCGGGTCCGCGGGCTGCTCCGCTTCGGGCGCGGACGCAACTTCGACTTCGCGCTCGGCCACGCCTCTGTCGACCTGCCGCCGGCTGCCAGGCTGCTGCGGGTCCCGAACACGACGATGTTCGACTACGAGTGGGCGACCGCCCAGCACAACGTCGTCTGCCGGCTCGCGGACCGCGTGCTCGTGCCGGACGCGATCCCGCCCGAGCGACTGGAGCGCTACGGCGCGAGGCCGCCGAAGCTGGTGCAGTTCGAAGGGCTGAAGGAGGAGTACTACCTCTCGGACTGGGAACCGGACTCGTCGGTCGTGAGGCAGCTCGGGCTCGACCGCCGCCGCATGATCTGCGTCGTGCGCACGGCCCCGTCGTACGCGCTCTACCTCGGCGGCTCGGAGAACGCGCTGCTCGACCGCGTGCTCCGGCGGCTCGCTGCCGAGGAGGCCCAGACCGTCGTCCTGGCCCGCACGGACGAGCAGCGCCGGGCCGTGCGAGCCGTCAGCGAGCGCTTCGTCGTGCCCGACCGCGCCGTCGACGGCAGCAGCCTGGTCGCGTTCGCCGATGTGCTCGTCTCGGCCGGCGGCACGATGAACCGCGAGGCAGCGGTCCTCGGCACGCCCGTCTGGTCGATCTTCGAGGGGCGTCTCGGCGGCGTCGACGAGCGGCTCGTTGCCGAAGGGCGGCTGAAGCTGCTCGCCGACCCCGCCGAGATCGAGCTGAGGAAGAAGCCGGCGGGGGCGGCGTCGTCACGGGTGCGCCGTGACCCCCGCAGGCTGCTCGAGCTCGCTCAGCCCCGGTTGGGCTGAGCAAGCTCGAGCATAGGGGAACGCCTAGCGCAGATGCAGGCGGTAGGCGCCGCGGCCGTGCGTGGCCGCGTAGATCAGACGGTCGCCCTTGCGGACGCCGTCGCCGTTCCTCTTCACGGTCACGAGCGTCAGACCGGACACGGTTGCCGTCGGCAGGTCGTCCGCCGCCGGGATCCAGGTCTGCGTGCCCGCCGCGAGCCGATCGACGCCGAAGTCGGTCGACACGTAGACGTCGCCCGTCTCCGCATCGAGGACGGCGTCGTTCACCGGCTGGTCGAGGAGGTCGTACGAGATGTCCGTCCACGCGGTGGTTCCCGCAGCCGGGTCGAACACGACGTCGAACACGTGGCCGGGGAGGGCCGGCGTGGTCGCGTTGTAGCCCGAGAAGGTCACGATTGCGTGGTTCGGGTTCGTCGGGTCGACGTACACGGACGACGGCACGCGGTTCGGCTGCGCCGCCGTGTCGACCCGCGTGAACGTCACCGATGCGGGATCGGCAGCGTTCGCGTTCTTCGAGACGAGCACACGACCGCCGCCGGTCGTCGCCCAGAGCGTGTTGTCGTCGGCGCCCCGGTTGATCCCCACGAGGTTGCTCCCGGCCTTGGTCGTCCCGAACGCCGTGCCGGTGAGCGTCGCCCCGCCGAGCGGAGCCCAACCCCGGCCGCAGTCGCCGGTGAAGAGCCGGTCGCTCGTCCCGAACTGGTTCGTCGTGTTGCAGTGCGCTTCCATGAAGGCCTGTTCGGCCTCGTCGATCACGATCCGCCACACGCGTGCCGCGCCGACGAAGATCGTCCTCGAACGGACGGGGTCGGCGATCGTCGGCGGGTAGAAGCGGATCGACTCGCCCACGCCGGTGTTGAACGGATCGGCGATCCAGATCCACGTCTTCGGATCGTCGCCGCGGAAGTTCACATCCGTCAGCCCGAAGAAGTAGGTGTGGAAGCGGATCGCCGGGTCGACGGCGTCAAAGCCTGCGTCGCCGCCGTCGCCCGTGACGCCGAGACGCCAGGTCTTGGAGCCGCTGAAGCTGATCGAGCCGTTGTCCTGCGTGCCCGCGAGCGCCTCGTTGGTCGGGTCGTGCGGGCTTACGCCGATGCTGTACATCTGCAGCGTCGCGAGGCCGTCGTTGATCGGCTCGAGCCGGGATGGGATGCGCTTCAGCCACATCTGGCAATCGACGAGGTCGATGCCCGTGAGACCGCGCGTCACGCACTGGTCGGTCGCATCCACGTAGCGACCGTTCGTGCGGATCACGCCGCCGTCCGACCCGACGAACATCTGGTCCGGGTCGCCCGGCACGAACGCAATCGCGTGCTGATCCGGGTGCATCGACTCGAGTTCGACGTCACCGGTCAGGTCGGTCCAGGTGGCGCCCGCGTCTGTCGACAGGAACACCGCACGGCCGTTCGAGCGGTCCGCTCCGGCGTACGGCGGCAGCTCCTCGTAGTGCATCAGCCCGCCGAGCACGACCATGTTCGGGCTGTCGGCCGGCGAGAGGATGAACTGGTCGTAGCTGCACTGGGAGCCGACGAGCGGCGTGTTGCAGTAACCCCAGGTCGCGAAGCCTGGAGTGCCGTCGACGGCGTTGGAGAGCCGGACCCAGGCGGCGTTGTCCGAGGCGGTCAGCGTTGCCGCCGGCTGGGTCGCGTCGTCGACGCGGTAGGCCTGGCTCGAGATCGCTCCGGCGCTCGAGTCCGACAGGTAGATCCTGGTCTTCCCGTTCGGCAGGCGCACCGGTGAGAACGAGAAGCGGGCGCGGTTGAGGGAGAAGATCGTCTCCCACGTGCCTGCTGCCCCGCCGGCCGACGAGCGGAGCAGGCCGACGCCGGCGACCGTCGCGTAGACGACCCCTGGATCGCCCGGGTCGAACCGGACCTCGTTGGTCTGGCCGGCCTGGACGAGCGCGAAGCTCTGACCGCCGTCGCGCGACTCGTAGATCCCAACGGCCGGAGCTCCGGGCGGCGCGCCGGTGCTGGTGGAGTTGGAGCCGATGCCGTGTACGCCCGTGCGGGTGCCGAGCAGGATGTGGTTCGGGGAGCTCGGGTCGATGGCGACCCAGGCGATGGCACGGTTGTTGGTGACCGCGAACGAACCCGGCACGAGTGCCCAGTTCTTGCCGCCGTCCCTCGTGACGTAGAGACCGAGGCCGGCCTCGCTGTCGCCGCTGTTGTTGGCCTCGCCCGTCCCGACGTAGATCGTCCGGCCGGTGCTGTCGTTCGGGTCGATCGCGATCGAGCCGATCGCGTTCGAGGGGATCTCGTCCGAGATGAACGTCCAGTGCGGCCTGCGCGTGAGCGCGTTCGTCGTCCGCCAGACACCGCCGCCGGCCGCTGTCGCGTAGAGCGTGCAGGCGTGGCTGTTGCAGCGCGGGTCGACGGCCAGCGCGGTGACGCGTCCGGACCACTCCGTCCCCTTGATGTACGTCTGCGTGCCGAGTCGGTCGACCTCGAGCCGGTCGGGCCCGAGGAACTCCCAGTCGAGCGACCGCCGCGAGCCGCGGCTCTTCACCGCCTTGTCGGCTGCGATCGAGCGCTGGATCTTCTCGATCGCGATGCTCGTGGCCGGGTAGGCATGGTCTCGGAACGAGTCCAGGGCAGCGCCGCCTTCCTCCTCCTCCTGGCCTCGCTCGCGGATGGAGCCGATCGCCGACGCGTTCTTCGCCGCCAGGTCGATCTGACCGTCGCTTCCGCCTGAGCTCGCGCCTGGGCCGAGCGCGAAGAATGCGGCGACCAGACCGGCGACGATGCCGATCCCCATCAGGTCGAGGATCAGGGCAACCGTTCGCTTCCGACGCGCGTGATATCGCTCGCCTCTCCGCACGATATCTCCCCCTTTCACCGGGTGTAGAGAGGCGTCTATATCGCAACGTCTATTGCGAAGTCAAACGCCTTCCGGCTGCCGGGCGGGAAAGGGCCTGGTCAGGCGGCGATTTCGGCCGCGCGCCCGATGTGGACGTCGCCGCTCACGCCGTTCACCTTGATCTCGACCAGTGGGGCATCGGCGTCGCCTTCGCCCGAGCCGTCGAGCGGGATCTCGGAGTGCGCCTCGCCGCTGACGGTGCGGACGTCGACGTCGACCCGCCGGCCCGAGCGGACACCAACGCGGACGTCGCCCGACGCGGAGTGGACCTTGATCGGCCCGCCGCCGGCGTCGTCGAGCGAGACGTCGCCGGACGCGCTCCTGATCGAGACGCGTGACTCGGTGCGGCGCAGCTGGACGTCGCCGGAGGCACTGTGGACCTCGGCGTCGGCGCCGACGCGGTTGACGATCACGTCGCCGCTGGCGGAGTGAGCTTCCAGCCGGCCGTCGACCCCGTCGAGCTGGACGTCGCCCGAGGCGACGTGCGTCTTGGTCTCGCCCAGGCTCCCGCGCACGCGGATGTCGCCCGACGCCGTGTGCAGTGCCGTCGCGATCCCCTCGGGGCAGCGGATCTCCGCACGGATCTGCGGGCTCGAGCCGAGGCCGAAGCGCTTCTCCTTCACCTTGACGAGCAGCTCGGTGCCCTGCACCTCGACGGTCGCGCCCTCGATCGCCTCACGGGTGATCTCCTGGTCGTCGAGCGGCGAAAGGCGGACGAAGGCCTCGCGGCCCGGCTGGGTCTCGATCTCGATCTCGCCGGCGCCGGAGGGACACCGTCATTCGTGCATCGGTGGGAAGGTCGAAGCTGTGCTCGCGCATTGCTGTCTCCTCTCTAGGTATCGGCCGTGGCCGACGAGTCGTCGGCCCGGCGGCCTGGGACGCGTAGCGTGGGTCACCGCGCCCGACAGGGCGCGGACGAGCCAGGTGTTGACCGAGACGCCCTCTCGTGCGGCGGCGGCCTCGAGCTCGGACTTGAGGCGCTCCGGCAGCCGGAGCGTGAGCCTGGCCACGCTCGGCTCGTCGGCGGAGGCAGGCTCCGCGGCCGGCTCCTCGTCGACGAAGACGACCTCGGGGTCGGCCCCGGCCAGCCGCAGCTCGAGCCGGCCGGACGGAAGCTGCCCGTTCGCCTCGAGCAACGCCTCGCCGAGCGCCTCCAGGAAGCGCATCGGAGCGGAACGCGAGACCGCGTCGGCCAGCCGGGAGCCGACCTCGGCGGCCCGCTCGTCGCCGAGCGCGGCCGCTGCGGCCAGGTCGTTCCGCAGCGCGTCGACGTGTGGTGACATCTTCATGTCGCCACTATGACATCAAAGTGATGTCATGTCAACGCTTACCGGCGGTGAGCACCTCCTCGACCGCTTCCTCGCGGTCGTCCTCGTCCTCCGACCCGAAGCGCGTCAGGCCGAGGACGCGCAGGTGACGCGCCTTCAAGATCTCCAGCGTGTAGACCATCCAGACGGAGCCGGCAAGCACCACGAGGCCGGCCGCGAGCCCGATCAGCGTGTTGCCCAGGTCCCACTCCCCGGCGGGCCGCGGCGGCACGAAGCGGAGCAGGATCGCGTACGCCGAGAGCGAGAGCGCCCACAGGTGCAAGTAGGCCGCCGTCCGCCGCTGCGAGAAGCCGATTCGCATGAAGCGGTGGTAGAAGTGGTTGTGGTCGGCACCCCAGGGCGCCCGCCGGTACTTGAGCCGCTTCAGCACCACGAACGACGTGTCCAGGATCGGCACGGCGATCACGAGCATGGGCGCGACCAGCGCGATCGTCGCGGCGGTCTTCAACAGGCCCTCGACGGCGACGAGCGCGAGCAGGAAGCCGAGTGCGAGCGCCCCCGAGTCGCCCATGAAGACCTTGGCCGGGTGGTAGTTGTAGCGCAGGAATCCGAGCGTGGCACCGCAGGTGATCGCCGCCAGCACGGCAGCGTCGATACGGCCGAACGAGACGGCGAGGAGGGCGAACGAGCCGGCCGCGATCGCCACGATCCCGGCCGCGAGCGCATCCATCCCGTCGATCAGGTTGACGAGGTTCGCGAGGAGGACGACCCAGAAGATCGTGACCGCGTAGCCGGCGACGCCGATGTCGTGGTCGCCGAAGAAGGGGAGCGTGATCCGGCCGAACGTGACGTCGTAGCCGACGACCGGGATCGCCGCGATCAGCGCGACGCCAACGAGCTTGACGCTCGGTCGCAGCCCGACGATGTCGTCCACGAGCCCGAGCGCCGCGACAAGCAGCGTCCCGAGCAGGATCCCGAGGTACGCGCCCTCGAGGTCGAGGAAGAGGGCGGCCGGCACGAGGATGGCGGCGACGATCGCCACGCCCCCGGTGCGCGGGATGAACCCGCTGTGGACGCGCGGGCGATCGCGGTCGCGTTCCTCCGTCCTGGGCGCGAGCCGGGCGGCGAGCGGCGTGAGGCAGAGCACGAGCACGAGCGCCGAGAGGAAGGCCCACACCGCGTCGCCCTCGAATAGGAGAGCGTGCAGCGAGTCCCTGAAGGACATGCGGGCGGTTATAGCAGCGGAGGCCGCTGCTAGCATCGCCGCCGTCTTGGCTCAAGCCGTTTCTCCACGGACCGACTTCGACGAGCGCATCGCCACGCGCGAGGCCTGCGTGGGCATCGTCGGCCTCGGCTATGCCGGGCTGCCGCTCGCGATGTCCTTCGCGGAGGCCGGCTTCGACGTCACGGGGATCGACCTGAACGAGGAGCGCGTCCAGGCGGTGCGCGACAAGCAGTCGTACCTGGTGGACGTCCCCGAGGCCCGTTACGACGGGCTCGAGGGCGCGCTGAGCGCGTCCAGCGACTACTCGGCCGTGCAGGAGCTCGACGCGCTGACGATCTGTGTGCCGACGCCGCTCTCGAAGACGCGGACTCCAGACGTCCAGTACATCGTCTCGGCCGCCGAGTCGGTGGCCGCCAACCTGCGGCCCGGGCAGCTGATCGTGCTCCAGTCGACGACCTACCCGGGTACGACCGAGGAGATCGTGCAGCCGATCCTCGAGCGGACGGGCGCGAAGGTCGGCCAGGACTTCTTCCTGGGTTACGCGCCGGAGCGCGTCGACCCCGGGAACGGTGTGTTCACGATCCAGAACACGCCCAAGCTCGTCGCCGGAGTGACCGAGGAGTGCCTGCGCCGCACGGAGCTGCTGTACCGCCAGATCGTCGACGTGGTCATCCCGGTCTCGCGGCCGATGGTCGCCGAGACGGCCAAGCTGCACGAGAACACCTTCCGCGCGGTCAACATCGCGCTCGCCAACGAGCTGGCGCTCATGTGCGACCGGCTCGGGATCTCGCCGTGGGAGGTGATCGAGGCGGCCTCGAGCAAGCCGTTCGGCTTCCTCCCCCACTTCCCGGGCCCGGGCCTCGGCGGCGACTGCATCCCCGTCGTCCCCCACTTCCTCGCCTGGCGGCTCCGCGAGTACGGCTACGCGGCCCAGCTGATCGAGGCCGCGCACGAGATCAACGCACGCATGCCGCTGCACGTCGTACAGAAGGTCAGCGACGCGCTCAACGACCACGGGCTACCGATCAAGGGCGCCCGGCTGCTCCTGCTCGGGATGGCGTACAAGGGCAACGTGCACGACACGCGCGAGTCGCCGAGCCTCGAGGTGATGAACCAGCTGGTCTCGCGCGGCGGTGACGTCCGCTACTGCGACCCGTGGGTGGAGTTCGTCGACCTCGAGGGCACCCGCCACGAGACGGTCGAGTGGTCGGAGGACGAGGTTCGCGCCGCCGACTGCGTCGTCGTCCTCACGCCGCACCGCGAGTTCGTCGAGCAGCCGCACTGGGAGCACGCGAAGCTGGTCGTGGACACGCGCAACCTGGTCCCGCCGGGACCGAACGTCCACTCGATCTAGTGCGGACCCTCGTGCTCGGCGCCGGCTACGTCGGCGGCGAGGTCGCCAGGCAGGCGCTGGCACGCGGCGACGAGGTCGTGCTCGCGGACAACTGGTACGCGACCGACCGCGAGCAGGTTGCCGGGCTCGATACGCGCATCGAGACGGTGGACATCCGCGATCGCTCCGCGGTCGAGTCGCTGCTCGGAGAGGGCTTCGACCGCCTCGTCTTCCTCGCCTCGCAGGCGAGCCGGCCGCTGTCGGTGGCCGAGCCCGACTACACCGAGCAGACGAACCTCACGGGCGCAAGGCTCGTCGCCGAGTCGGTTCCGCGGGAGACGTTCGTCGTTTTCGGCAGCTCCTTGCACGTGTACGGCGGCGGCCCGCGCCTGGCGGGCGAGATCGGCGCCGACCAGCCCTACGGCGCGCAGGACGACCTGGCCCACCTCTCGAAGATCTACGGCGAGCAGGTGCTCCGGATGAACGCAGAACGCGCCGGATTCGAGCTCGCGACCCTGCGGCTCGGGATCGTCTACGGGCCCAGCCCCGTCGAGCACTCGCGCCCGGAGTCACAGACCGTCGTCGACAAGTTCCGCCAGCTCGCCGCGACGGGCTCGGAGCTGACGATCGACGACCCTTCGGCCACGATCGGCGTCGTCCACGTCGAGGACACGGCGCGCATCCTCCTCGATGCCGGCGCGGGAGTCGCGAACGTCGTCGCCGAGACGGTGACGGTTGGCGACGTGGCCGCCCTCGTGCGGGGCGAGCCCACGAGCGGGACGCCGACGTGCACCTACGCCTCCCCGTTCGATTACCGGCACCGCGTCGCCGACTACTTGGAGTCGGCCTCGAGATGAAGCTGCTGGTCACGGGCGCGACCGGGTTCCTCGGGTGGCGCACGACGGTCCTGCTGCGCGAGCAGGGTCACGAGGTCGTCGCGGTCGCCCGGCCGGGCGGGGCGAAGCGGGCGAGCGCAGCCGGCCTCGACGCGATCGAGCTCGACTCCGGCAGCCGCGAGGTCCGCGACCTCGTCGCCGGGTGCGAGGCGGTCCTGCATTTCGCCGGCATCCCCGACCCCGCGCGTGCGCGCGAGGACCCCGTGCGGGCGATCCGCGAGAACGCGGGCACGACCGTGAACCTGCTCGAGGCCTGCGCCGCCCACGGTGCCGGCCTCGTCTACCCGTCGACGATCCGGGCGGCCGTGGAGCCGCCGCCCGACGTCTACGCGCTCTCCAAGCGCCTGGGCGAGTACGCGTGCCGCCTGCACCCGGCGGCCGCCACCGTCGTCCGCCTGACCTCGGTGTTCGGGCCTGGCCAGGTGGCCGCGGAGGGAGCCACCGGTGCGATCGCGCGCTTCGCCGGGAACGCCCTCGCCGGCCGGCCGATCGTGATCGAGGGCGACCCCGAGCGCACGCGTGACTTCGTGTACGTCGACGACGTCGTACCCGCGCTCGAGGCGATCGCGCGCGACGGCGCGTGGAACGAGACCGTCACGCTCGCGAGCGGCCGCCCGGCCTCGCTGCGCCGCGCGGCCGAGCTGGTCGTCGGGGCCGTCGGCGAGCCGGTGCCGATCGAGACTCCCGGAGGGACGCTGGCTCCGGGCGAGAACGAGAGCTACGCGGGTAGTAAGCCGAGGGCGGAAGCCGGTGGCTACCCTTCGACGTCCGTCCGCTCGAGGAGGCTGTACCGATCTATGTCGACTGGCTTTCTGCTCAAGTCCGCGCCCGAGGCTGACCAGCTCGCCGACCGCCTGGAGGGCGGCCCCTGGCACGGGATCGAGCTCGGCCTGAACACCGCCCACGTCGCGTCGGAGAGCGCCCTGGCGCGCGCGATCGAGGTCTCGCAGCGCGCATTGGAGGGCCTGGACATGGTCGTTACGGCCGAGGCTCCTCTGGCCTGGCCGAGCGGCGCGTTCGTCTCCGTCGACCGCCTGAACGACGAAGCGCGCACCGGCCTCGAGCGGAGTGCGGAGTTCGCCGCCGCCGTCGGCTCGCCGGTACTGACCCTGCACCTGTTCGTCCCGCAGTCGCCCGACGAGTTCGACCGCGCGCTCGACGAGGAAGCCGTCGAGCGTTTCCTGCGCTTCTACGCCGACACCTGCCTCGCGCGGGGCGTCACGCCGCTGATCGAGAACGTGCCGCCCGTGCTGCGGATGCGCACCGGCGGCGTCTTCCTCTCGCCGATCGGCGGGCACTGGCGCGACCTCCTCCACTGGCGCGAGCGCGTCCCGAAGCTGCGCTTCACGCTCGACACATCGCACGCCGGCCTCTTCCGCTCCTTCGCCGCCTGCTACCCGACGCTGTTCGGACTCGCCTCCGACGACGGGCTCGACCTGGCGCGCTACGTCGAGGAGCTCGGTCCGCACGCGGAGGTCGCGCACGTCTCGGACGCGCACGGCCTGCTGGGCGAGGGTCTCCCCTACGGCCGCGGCGAGCTCGACCTCGACCCGGTCGTACGGCGCATCGTCGAGCTGGTTCCGCACGTCGTGGCGGAGATCGCAGAGCCGGACCACCTCCGCTCGGTGGACATGAAGGCCGGCTACCGGGCGCTGGAGCGGGCCGTTGTGGACCCAGGCGCGTGCGCCGCTGCGCGCGGCCGTGCCGCGCGTGCCGGTGGACGACTTCGACTGGCAGGGCGTCCTGGGGCGGAGCGACCCGGTGCCCGCGCTGCTCGAGCTGCAGGAGCGCTTCGGCGGCCGGCGCGTACTGCTGACCGGGGGCGGCGGGTCGATCGGGCGGGAGCTGACTTCGTTCCTGCTCGGCTTCCGGCCGGAGCACGTCACGGTGGTCGACGGCCACGAGGGCTCGCTGATCACCGACCGCCGAGGGCGGCCGGCCGACGTGCTCGAGCGGGTCTCCCACGTGCTGTGCGACATCCGCGACGGCGAGCGCCTCGCACGCGAGCTGGCGCGCGCGCGCCCGGACGTCGTCTTCCACCTCGCCGCGTACAAGCACGTCGACTGGGCCGAGGTCTACCCGGACGAGTTCGTCGACAACAACCTGCACGGCAGCTGGTCGCTGCTGCGCGCCGCGGAGGCGGCCGGCGTGGACACCGTCGTCGTCGCCTCGACCGACAAGGCCGCGCTCGCTGCCAGCTTCTACGGCCGCACGAAGCGCTTCATGGAGCAGCTGACCGCCTACGCCGGCCGGGCCGGCGGCGAGCGGGTCGCCGTGCGGTTCGTCAACGTGCTCGGCTCGGCGGGCAGCGCGTCCGAGCTCTTCCTGGCGCAGGCCCGCGCGAACGTGCCGTTGACCGTCACGGACACGGGCATGACGCGCTTCTGGATCACGAAGGCACACGCGGCCACCCTGGCCGCTCACGGCGCGCTCCTCGCCGGCGAGGGCGTCCGCCTGGCCACGGCTTCGGAGCCGACCGTCCTGACGGTCGGCGAGCTGGCGAGCAGGATCTGGACGCAGGCAGGCCGCGAGGGCGCGCCGGCAATCGACCTGCTCGGAATCCGCCGCGGCGAGACGCTGAACGAGGTGCTGATCGCCCCCGGCGAGGAGCTCGGCGCGGAGCACCACCAGGGCATCGCCCCGATCGAGGGCGAGGCGTCGATCGCAGGCGCTGCGTGGGTGGCCGAGCGGCTGTCGGCGAACGCGACGCGCGAGGAGGCACGAAGCGTGTGGCTCGAGGCGATGCGCCGGCCCGGGCTGGTCGCCTCTCCGCGCTCGGCCTGAGCGCCGCCTAGGATCTGCTCTCCACGGGCCCGGCAGCGTAAACGACGGCGATGCGCTTCGGCGCGGGCAGTTTCGGCGATCGGCATCGTCCGCCCTGCGTCGAGCGCCGGCGCCGGCCGCGACGGAGACGGTCTGGGGACAGAGCAACCAGCTCGATCGTACTAGCGCCCGCGTCGGTTCGGCGAGGTGCAGGCGAGCGCGAGCGTCATGTTGGCGAGACCACGACGACCCGTCCTACGTCTACCTGCTTCGCGGCTTCGACTATCTCCGATCAGTGGAGAGGCGCGACGTCGATGCATCTGCCGGGTTAGATCTGGTGGACGCTCGGCGCGCCGAACCGTGCTCGCGTCGGGCGCGTCGTCGGCTCGAGGGAGGCGGAGAGTCGAACGTGACGATGGCGAGCTCGCGGCTTCCTCGTCGCGCCACGCGACCTCCGCGCCCGGTTACTACTCGGTGATGGTCTGCAACGCCGGATGTACCCGACCGCTCGGCGACGTCGATCCCGACCCCGCCGTCTGCGTTGACCGTCGTGCCGACCCCGGTCGACGAGGCCGCCGAGCGAAGACTCGCTGGCTGGCGGTCGGCGGTGTGCTCCTTGCGGCGGCAGTCTCGCATCCTGGCAGGACTGCGAAGGTCTCGGCGGGTGCCAGCTAGCGCGACCACCCCGCGTAGGGCGGCTCGCGCCGCTCGACCTCGTTCCAGTAGTCGCGGTGGTCGACCACCAGGCCGTCGGCGTCGAAGCTCAGCACGGTCGTCCCCGCGAGCGTGAGCGGCGTGCCGTCCTCGACCCAGCTGCCCCACCACTCCACTGCGGCGCGGTTGCCGCTCACGATCGGGTCGGCGAACCAGCACTCGATCTCGGTCTCCTCGGCGAAGACGCGGTCGAGGTAGCTGCGGGCGGTCTCCGCCTCCCGAAACGCCAGCGCCCGGTACCGCGCACCATCGGCATAGAGCGCGACGATCGCGTCCGCATCACGCTGCGGCCACGCGCGCCTCCACACGTCCGCCCAGCGACGTGCGGCAGCCTCGGTGTCCACGTTCAGCGAGTGCCGTAGAGGCGGTCGCCCGCGTCCCCGAGACCCGGGACGATGTAGCCCTTCTCGTTCAGGCCACGGTCGATCGCCGCGGTGACGATGCGGACGTCCGGGTGCTCGGAGTGCACGCGCTCGATGCCCTCGGGCGCCGAGACGAGCGTGACGAGCGTGACCGTTCGCGCGCCCGCGTCCTTGACCTTCGCGATCGCGGCCGCGCTCGAGTTCCCGGTCGCGAGCATCGGGTCGAGGACGATCGCGTCGCGGTCGGCCAGGTCCGACGGCAGCTTCACGTAGTACTCGACCGGCTCGAGCGTCTCCTCGTCGCGGTACAGGCCGATGAAGCCGACCCGCGCGCCCGAGACGAGCGACAGGACGCCGTCGAGCATCCCCATGCCGGCCCGCAGCACCGGGCAGACCGCCACCTTCTTGCCCGAGATGCGCTGCACGATGGTCTTCTCGAGCGGCGTCTCGATCTCGACGTCCTCGGTCGGGAAGTCCTTGGTGGCCTCGTAGGTCAGGAGCAGCGTGACCTCGTTCGCGATCTTGCGGAAGTGGACGGTCGGCGTGTCCTGCTGACGCAGGTACGAGAGCTTGTGCTGCACCAGCGGGTGCCGGACCTCGATCACCTGCTCGGTCGCGACCGCCACCCCTACGCCTCGTAGGTCGTGTAGCCGCTGAAGCCGGGATAGAGCGGACGCTTGCGGCAGAGCTCCTCGGCGCGGCCGCGGAGCCCGCCGAGATCCGGCGAGTCGCCGAGAGCCTCGACGATGATCCGCCCCACCTCGCGGAAGTCGTCCTCGTCGAAGCCGCGCATCGTCGCGGCGGGCGTGCCCAGCCGGATTCCCGACGCGACGGTCGGCGGCCGCTCGTCGAAGGGGACGGTGTTGCGGTTGACGGTCAACGCGACCTCGTGCAGCCGCTCCTCCGCGTCCTTGCCCGTCCACTGCGTGCTGCGGAGGTCGAGCTGGAGCAGGTGCGTGTCGGTGCCGCCGGTGAGGACGTCGATCCCGCCCTCCTGCACGGTCTCCGCGAGCGTGTCGGCGTTCGCGCGCACCTGGCGCTGGTAGTCGCGGAAGGCCTCGGTGGAGGCGATCCGGAAGCACGCGGCCTTGGCCGCGATCGTGTGCATCAGCGGGCCGCCCTGCATCCCCGGGAAGACGGCGCGGTCGACCGCCTGGGCGTGCTCCTCGCGGCAGAGGATGAAGCCCGCGCGCGGGCCGGCGAGCGTCTTGTGCGTCGTCGAGGTGACGAAGTCGCAGTGGGGCACGGGGCTCGGGTGCAGGCCTGCGGCGACGAGCCCGGCGAAGTGGGCCATGTCGCACAGGAGCATGGCTCCGACCTCGTCGGCGATCTCGCGGAAGCGGTCGGCCTCGACCGTGCGCGGGTACGCCGAGCCGCCGCAGACGATCAGCCGCGGCCGGTGCTCCTTCGCGAGCGCGAGCACCTCGTCGTAGTCGACCATGTTCGTCTCGCGCGAGACGCCGTAGTGGGCGATCGTGTACAGCCGGCCCGGAGAAGTTGACCTTGAGGCCGTGCGTCAGGTGGCCGCCGTGCGCGAGCTCGAGCGACAGGATCGTGTCGCCCGGCTTCAGAACGGCCATGTAGACCGCCATGTTCGTCTGCGCGCCTGCGTGCGGCTGCACGTTCGCGTGCTCGGCGCCGAAGAGCTCCTTGGCGCGGTCGATCGCGATCGTCTCGATCTCGTCGACGATCTCGCAGCCCCCGTAGTAGCGCCGGCCGGGATAGCCCTCCGCGTACTTGTTCGTCGGCACCGACCCGACCGCCTCGAAGACGCTCGGCCAGGTGAAGTTCTCGGAGGCGATCAGCTCGATCTGGCCGCGCTGGCGCTCGAGCTCCTTGCCGAGCAGACCGGCGATCTCGGGGTCGAGCTCGGCGAGCCCCGCGCGCCGCAGTTGCTCGAGGGTCTCCTGGGCGACCGCCATGTCCCGCATCGTACTCCGGTGCCCGGATCAGCTGCGGACGGCTACGGAGGCCGCTCGCTCGAGCGCTTCCGCAGCCGGAACCGCGCCTTCGCGCAGCACCACCGGCTCCGGCCCGGTGAGGTCGAGAACGGTCGAGGCCGTGCCGGGCAGCTCGCCCCCGTCGACGACGCGCAGCGGCCGCATCGCGCATCTCGCGCCGGGCACGTCCTCGAGCCGCCGTGCGTCGGCGCCTCCGTGGACGTTGGCGCTCGTGGCTGCGAGGGCGCCGACCCGCGCCAGCAGCTCCGCTCCGGGGCCGCGCAGCACGGGGACGCGGACACCGATCGTGTCCGGGCGCAGCCCGCTCATCCAGCGGTAGCGCCGTCCCGGGTTCGGCAGGACGAGCGTGTACGGGCCCGGCAGGAGAGCGCGGACGAGCTCGCCCGAGCGTCCGCGCAGCTCCGGTACGCACTCGAAGAGCATGTCGACGGTGTCCGTCATCAGAGCCACGGGCTGGAAGATGTCCCGGCTCTTCAACCGTGCCAGCCGCTCGACGGGCTCCGGGCTGTAGGGCGTCGTGCCGAGGCCGTAGACCGTGTCGGCCGGGAAGACGACGGGCTTCCCCGAGCGAATCGCGGCGACGGCTGCGTCGATCATTGCCTCCGTCCTTCCACCACGCGCTCGCGCCCGGCGAGGTCGTGCGTGACCGCGACGTCCTCGTAGCCGAGCTGCTCGAGCGCCTCGGCCAGCTGCTCGCTCTGGCCGTCGCCGGCTTCGAGCACGAGCCAACCCCCCGCGCCGAGCACGGCCCGCGCGTCGCGGGCGATCGCCGCGGCGACACCCTCGCCCACCAGCGCGGCCCGCGGCTCGTAGAGCCGGATCTCGGGTTGCAGGGACTCCCATTCGTCCTCGGGCACGTAGGGCGGGTTCGAGACGACGAGGTCGACCGGGCCCTGAATGCCCGACAGCAGGTCGCCGTGGACGAGGCGGACGCGGCCGTCGACTCCTGCGCGGAGGCGGTTCTCCTCGGCGAGGGCGAGGGCAGGCTCGGAGCTGTCGAGCGCGACAACCCTGGCGCCCGGGTGCTCGTCCGCGATCGCCAGCGCGATCGCCCCCGAGCCGACCCCGACGTCGACCACTCGCGGCTCCTCGAGCCCGGTCAGGAGCGCCAGGCAGCGCTCGACCACGACCTCGGTCTCGGGCCTCGGCACGAGCGCCCGCGAGTCGACCGCTAGCGTCAGCCGGCGGAACCCCCACTCCCCGAGCACGTAGGCGAGCGGCTCGCGGCGCGCACGGCGCTCGAGTCCGCCGAGAAACGCGGCCTCCTCGTCGGCGGAGAGCTCGCGGGCGCGCTCGACCGCGAGCTCGCTTCGCACGAGGCCCGTTGTCTGGGCCAGCAGCCACTCGGCGTCCACCGAGGGCGTGTCCACCTCGGCCGCCTCCAGGTCGGCGGCGCCGCGGGCCAGCGCCTCGCCGACCGTCATGCGCTCGCGGTCTCGAGGGCCCGCCGGCGCTCCTCGGAGGCGAGCGCCTCGGTCAGGTCGTCGAGGTCGCCCTGGAGCACCTGGTCGAGCTTGTGCAGCGTGACCTTGATCCGGTGATCGGTCACCCGGTTCTCGGGGTAGTTGTAGGTGCGGATCTTCTCGGCGCGCTCACCGGAGCCGATCTGCGAGCGGCGGGCCGCGTCTGCCTCGGCCCGCTGTCTCGCGCGCTCCTGCTCGTAGAGGCGCGCCCGAAGGACGCGCAGAGCCTTGGCGCGGTTCTGGATCTGCGACTTCTCGTCCTGCATCGAGACGACGAGGCCGGTCGGCAGGTGCGTGATGCGGACGGCCGAGTCGGTCGTGTTCACGCTCTGGCCGCCCGGGCCGGTGGAGCGGTAGACGTCGATCTTGAGCTCGTTCGGGTCGATCTCGACCTCCACCTCCTCTGCCTCGGGCATCACCGCGACGGTCGAGGTCGACGTGTGGATGCGGCCCTGGGACTCGGTCACCGGGACGCGCTGGACCCGGTGCGTGCCGCCCTCCCACTTGAAGACGGAGTACGCGCCGTCGCCCTTGACCGCGAAGGTGGCCTCCTTGTAGCCGCCCTCCTCGTTGGCGCTGGCGGAGAGCTGCTCGAACTTGAAGCCGCGGCGCTCCGCGTAGCGGGTGAGCATCCGGTAGACGTCGCCGGCCCACAGCGCGGCCTCGTCGCCGCCCACGCCCTGGCGCACCTCGACGATCACGTCCTTGCGGTCGGCCGGATCGCTCTCCACGAGCGCCAGCTTGAGCTCCTCCTCCAGCCGCTCCAGCCGCTCCTCGAGCTCGGGGAGCAGCTCGCGCAGGTCGGCGTCCGCGCGGGCGGCCTCGGCGTCGTCGTGAGCTTCGCGCCATTGCCGGGCCAGCTTGTAGGGCGCCTTCGAGCTCCTTCAGCCGCCGTCCGACGTCGGCCGCCTCACGATGGTCGTTGAAGACGGCAGGGTCGGACAGCCGCTCCTGCGTCTCGCGGTAGGAGCGGTCGAGCTCGTCGACGAGATCATCGATCGCGGCCATGACAGCCGCTCATCGTAGCCCCGGGCTACGACTCCAACCGGGCGTCGAGCTCCAGCTCGACGTTCCCCTTGAGCGCGCCCGAGACCGGGCAGCCGTCCTTGGCCGCCTCGGCTGCCTCGCGGAAGGCGGCCTCGTCGAGACCGGGCACCCGCCCCGTGACCGTGAGGGTCGACTTGGTGATCCCGGTGCCCGGGACGAAGGTGACCGTGGACGACGTCTCGAGCCGCTCGGGCGGGTTTCCGGCCTGCGCCAGCCCGTGCGAGAGCGCCATCGAGAAGCACGCGGCGTGCGCAGCGGCGATCAGCTCTTCCGGGCTCGTGCGGCCGTCCGGGCTCTCCGTGCGCGAGGCCCAGGTGATGGGCAACTCGGGCAACGCTCCGCTTCCGGTGCTCATGATCGTGCCGGAGCCCTCCATCAGGCTCCCTTCCCAGACGACGTCCGCACGGCGGTCGGCCATCTCGTCCCCTCCTCGGTCGCGTGAGCGGCGGAGGTTACTGACCGCGAAGCACGCCGACCTGCACTTCCGTGCGGTTCCCGCTGGAGTCCCGCGCGACCAGGGTCGTGTGCCATTCGCCGCGCTTCGGGAAGAGCCGCATCGAGCCGCGAAGCGGCTTCTTGCCGAGTTGGACGAGCCGCGTGTCGTGGTTGTCGCTGACGAGGCGGAGGCGCAGGTCGAGCCACGGCGTCTCGGGATCGCGGGCACGCCAGACGAGCCGCTTGCCCACGAGGCGCGCCGTGAGCGCGGGGGGAACGCGGTCGACCTTGACCGTCGCGTCGGGCAGGTCGAGCTCGGCCTTGTTCCCGGCCAGGTCCGTCGCGCGCACCTTCACGGGGTACGTGCCCGGCGGCACCTTGCCCGGGTAGACCTCGATCGACTTCTGCCCGCGGCCGACGAGCAGCGTGCGCCGCGCGGAGCCGACCTGCACGGTGACGCGCGAGATCTTCGAGAGCGTGAAGCGAACCTCGGCGTTGTCGCGAAAACCGTCGACTGGCCGCGGGTACGCCGCCGGGCCGGGGGCCAGCGGTACCAGCGCCGGCGGCACGTCCTCGTACGAGGCGAACTTGTTCCCGTAGTCGGTCCAGAACGGGTCCTTGTTCCGCGCCCCGATCCGCTTCAGCAGCGAGACGACGTAGCGCTGGTAGTCGAGCGTGGATTCGTTGGCGCCGAGCGCGTACAGCGACCAGGCACCCGTGTCGAACTTCGGCAGCAGCTGGACGGCGGTGGCGCGCAGCTGGCCGGCCACCTCCTGTCCGAGCGGATCCTCGAGCGAGAGCGCGTAGTCCTCCAGCGACACGACCGCCTGCAGGTGCGCATTCAGGACGGCGAGGTCGCTGAAGCTGTAGAGGCGGATGAAGAGCCCCTCCGGCAGCGACCGGACGAGCTTGCCGGGGATCGCCTGGAACGCCTTCGTCGCCGCCGCCGCGAAGGCCGGGTCGGCCAGTTTGTCCTGGCCGCGGGCGAACGCCTGCGCCGCCACCGCCTGGGCCATCCCGGACGTCCACGGCGGCTTGCCCGAGCCGAACTGGAAGTTGTACTCCCAGGAGAGCGAGTTGCCCCGGGGAACGCCGCGCGCGATCAGCGCGAGCCCGAGCAGGCTCGCCTCGTCGAGCCGGTTGGCGCCGAGGTACGAGTTCAGCTTGGCGAAGTTCGCCAGCGGGTGGAACTGGAGCCCGTGGCCGGGGAAGGCGCGGTAGACCACCCCGTCCTCGTCCTGCGCGTCCCGGCCCGAGGACAGCGGGCCGTGCCCGAGGAGGTGCTCGGTGTTGAAGTCGAGCATCGAGAAGAGCGCGAGAGCGCGCGGGCGGTTGTACGTCCGCCACTGCGCGGCGACGTCGCGGATCACGCCCTCGAGCTCCCGGGCCCGCGGGCCAGGCAGCTTGCCCCAGACCGAGTACGCGCGGGTCAGCGACGCCCTGGAGGTCGCGGCGCCCTCGGGATCGAGATACCCCCGCGAGAGGGCCTGGTCGATCCCCTTGCGCGCGTTCGCGACCTCGGCGCCGAGCTTCGGCGCGCTCGACGCGCTCGGAGCCAGGACGGCCAGCGCGCCCGCGATGCAAACAAGCTTGAGAGTGAGTCGCATCACGTTCATGAGTCAGACGAACGTGCCGCAGAAAGGTAGCCGCTGTCGGCGGCTCCTTACTAAGCCATTACTTCTACGCGACGCTCTTCGGGGCTCAGCCTGCCCTCGAGCCGAAGCACTTCGCGCAGGGCGCGGATCGAGACCTCGATCTGGTCGAGGCTCGGCTCGCGCGTCGTCAGCCGCTGCAGCCAGAGGCCCGGGGCGAGCAGCGTCATCAGCACGCGGCTGTCGGTGTGCTTGCCCGCGAAGCGGATGAGCTCGTACGCGAGCCCGGCGATCAGCGGCAGCAGCAGGATGCGGCTCGCGATCATCCAGTGCCAGGGCTGCTGCCCGACGAACGCGAACACGAAGATCGCGATCACCATCACCCAGAGCATGAAGGCGGTTCCGCAGCGCGGATGGATGAGGCTGTACTGCTGCACCTTGGCCGGCTCGAGCTCCTCGCCCGCCTCGTAGGCATTGATCGCCTTGTGCTCGGCGGCGTGGTACTGGAACACGCGCTTCAGGTCGGGCAGGAACGAGATCAAGACGATGTAGAGCACGAAGATGCCGACGCGGATGACTCCCTCGACGACCACGAAGAGACCGGTGTCGTCGATCGGGAGCCAGCTCGTCAGCAAGACGGGCGTGACCTTGAACAGCATCAGCGCGAAGCCGATCGCCAGCGCGAAGGCGAAGATCATGCTGCCGCGCGAGAGCTCGGTCGAGACCTCCTCGTCGCCCTCCTCCTGCGCGGCGTAGTTCGCCGAGATCGCCAGCGCGCGGAAGCCGATCGCGAGCGACTCGCCGAGGGCGATCACGCCGCGGATGACCGGGAACCGGAACAGCCGGTGCCGTGCCATCACCGAGTTGACCTGGCGGTCGACCTGGGCGATCTCGCCGTCGGGCTTGCGCACGGCCAACGCCCAGTTCGAAGGGCCGCGCATCATCACGCCCTCCAGGACCGCCTGGCCTCCGATCGGAGCTGACATCGAGGTGAGGCTAGCCGCCGCGGCGGGCGCCGCCCGCTCGCTCGAGGCGGCGCTGGAAGCGCTCCACGCGACCGCCGGAGTCGAGCAGCTTCTGCTTGCCCGTGTAGAACGGGTGGCAGTTGGAGCAGATCTCGACGTGGAGGTCGGGCTTCGTGGACCGCGTCTCGAACGTGTTCCCGCAGGAGCACGTCACTGTTGCGAGCACGTAGTCCGGATGGATGTCGGCCTTCATCGCCCGGCCAGGATAGCAACGGCCGTCTCCGGGGCCACGTTGCCGCCCGAGACCACCGCGACGACCGACTCCTCCTGCTCGTGCGGGACTTTCCCGGCGAGCAGAGCGCCGGTCGCCGCCGCGCCCGCGGGCTCGCACGCGAGCTTGGCGCGGCCGTACAGGAAGCGCATCGCGCCGGCGAGCTCCTCCTCGCTCACGAGCACGACCTCGTCCACCAGCTCGCGGACGATCCCGAGCGTGTCCGTGCCGGCGAACGGCGCGTTCAGGCCGTCCGCGACCGACACGGGGTCGAGCCGCACCGGTTCCCCCGCCTCCAGCGCGAGGTGCATGGCGTTCGACCCCTCGGGCTCGACGCCGATCACGCGGATCGAGGGCCGTACTCCCTTGAGCGCGGTCGCCACGCCGGCGATCAGGCCGCCTCCACCGATCGGCACGACGACCACGTCCACGTCGGGCACGTCCTCCGCGATCTCGAGGCCGACCGTTCCCTGGCCTGCGATCGTTGCCGCCGAGTCGAACGGGTGCACGAGCGTGCGGCCCGACTCCGCGATCAGCTCGTCCAGGCGCTCGAAGGCCTCGCCGGGGCCTGACGCGCCCAGGTCGACCTCGGCGCCGTAGGCCCGCGTGGCCTCGATCTTGGCGGCGCTCGCGCCCTCCCACATCACGAGCAGGGCCGAGACGCCCTCGAGCGCGGCGCCGTAGGCGAGCGCAGCCGCGTGGTTCCCCGCCGAGATCCCGATCACGCCGCGGGCCTTCTCGTCGGTGGAGAGACCTGACAGGTTGGTGAGCACGCCGCGAGGCTTGAACGACCCGGTCCGCTGGAAGAGCTCGGCCTTGAGGTGGACGCGCGCGCCCGTCGCTTCCGAGAGCAGGCGGGAGCTGAAGGTCGGCGTCCGGTGGAGGCGACCGCCGATCGCGGCCCGCGCAGCGAGGACGTCGTCGAGGGTGACGGTCACTCGCCGCTCCGGATGTCCGCGAGGCGGCCGGGCGCGAAGGCGATCTCCTCGAAGCGTGCCGAGCAACCCTCCCCGAGCGGCGACTGGACGAGGAAGCCGACGCGGACAGCGTCGTCGGGCTCGAGGGCGAAGTGGCGGATGAGCCGCCATTCCTCGCCGTCGGTCGAGGCGTGCAGCGCGAACGCCGTTCCCAGCCCGGCGATCCGCAACGACACGGTGTTTCCGTCCACCGCGAAGGAGTTGCAGTCGTCCGAGAGCCCGCGGGTGACGACCGAGACGACCGTCGGCTCACCCTGCGGGGAGAGCTCGAGGCAGAGCTTTGCCCACGAGCGGCCTCCGGCCCAGAGCAGAAGGACGCCGGCGTCGAAGGTGGAGCGGAGCTCGACCGTCACGCGGGCCGAGAGCATGAAGTCCCCCTCCACGCCCCCGAGCAGCCGGGGCGCGGTCAGCGTCTCGGCGCCCGTCCCCGGGTCGACGAACAGGTCGGTCGCAGCGCCGGCCTCGGCGGCGAGCGAGCGCTCGCCCGTGCTCCACGCGAGCGGCGCAGGGTCCCAGCGGAACGCAGGCTCGACACCCACGATCCGAACGTCGTCCACGATCAGGTCAGCGTGTACTCGGGCCCGGACCCGCCCTCGGGCGGGGTCAAGCGGCCGCCCTTGGCGGTGATCGCGCCGCACTGGACGCAGTTCGACGGCGTCACCTCCACTCGGACGGTGCCGTCCGCGTGGCTCTCGCCCACCTCGTAGACGTGCGCAGGGCACATGTTCACCCAGAGCTCGGCGAGCTCGCTCGGCACGTGCTCGCGCACCTTGATGTGGTTCGGCTGGTCGTCGCGCGTGCGGTTGCCCGAGGCGAAGACCGAGGACAGCTTGTCGAACGCGAGCGAGCCGTCCGGCGCCGGGTAGAACGCGGCGCGGTTGGTCCGGATCAGGCTCTGCTCGGTGTCGCGCTCGAGCCGCGCGTCCTTCCGCGGGAAGTGGCCCTTCGAGGCCGTCATCGCACCGGCCTTGGCGCCGCCCATCCAGAAGCCTCGTCCGAACGCCGGCCGCATGTTCCGCACCTCCCAGAGGTCCTTCCAGACGAAGCTGTCACGCAGCTCGTCGTCGTAGCGGCCGAGCGAGCGCGCCGGCGTCGACCCCGGCTGGAGCGCCCCGAACGCCGCCTCCGCCGCGAGCCGGCCCGACTCGACCGCGTAGTGGATCCCCTTCAGGGCCGGCACGTTGACGAGGCCCGCGCCGTCGCCGCAGAGCAGCAGGCCGCTCGCGTGCAGTCGTCTGGGCACGGCCAGGAGGCCGCCCTCCGGAATCGTCTTCGCGCCCCAGTGCACGCGCTCGCCGCCGGCGAGGATGTTGCGCACGAGCTTGTGCGTCTTCAGCTCCTGGAGCAGGTCGTGCACGGACAGCTCGACGTCGCGGTAGTCCAGCCCGACGACCATGCCGACCGTGACCATGTCCTCGCCCATCGGGTAGATGAACGAGCCGCCGAACTCGCGGAAGCGCTTGCCGCCGCGCAGCGGCCAGCCCATCGTGTGGATCACCCGGTCGAGCGGCTTCGGGACCTTCCACACCTCCTTGACGCCGAGCGCCCACACCTGCGGGCTCTCCCCACGCAGCCCGAAACGCTCGATCGCGACGCCGGTCAGGTGGCCCTGGGTGCCCTCGGCGAGGACGGTGACGCGCGCGGTCATGTCCGAGCCCGGCTCGAAGTTCGAGAGCTCCTCCCCGCCTCGGCCGCGACCCTTGTCGCCGGTACGCACGCCCAGGACCCGGCCGTCCCGGACGAGCAGCCGCTCCGCCGCAGTCTCCGGGAGGATCATCGCGCCGACGGCCTCGGCCTCCTCGGCCAGCCAGCGGCCCAGCTGGGAGACGGACGCCACGTAGTTGTGGTGGTTCCGCATCGTCGGCGGCGCCGGGATCCGCAACGCGCTGCCCTTCTTCAGGTAGTAGACGGCTTCCCCGTCGACCGCGCCGTAGAAGGGCATGTCCGCCACCGTGCGGCGGTCGCGGAAGAGCCGGCGCAGCGAGCGTGGGTTGACGACCGCGCCCGAGAGCAGGTGCGAGCCGGGCTGCTTGCCCTTCTCGAGCACGGCGACCGGGACGTCGCCCAGCCGCTCGCGCGTGGCCGGGTCCTCTTCGAGCAGCTGGCCCAGCCGGATCGCGCACGCGAGCCCCGCGGGGCCGGCGCCGACGATCAGGACGCCGACCTCGATCCGCTCGTCCGGCGGGTCGCTCGGCTGTGCGAGGTACTCGCGAGGGTCGAAAGGCGGAGAGAAATCCGACGGCCGGACGGTCATGCGCGGCGTGCGCGGACGAGCTCCGTCAGTTTGGGGACGATCTCGTTCAGGTCGCCGACGACGCCCAGGTCGGCGAAGTCGAAGATCGGGGCGTTCGGGTCTTTGTTGATCGCGACGATCGTGCTCGAGCTCTGCATCCCGACCTTGTGCTGGATCGCGCCGGAGATGCCGCAGGCGACGTACAGCTTCGGCGCCACGGTCTTGCCCGTCTGGCCGACCTGGGCCGCGTAGGGGTACCACCCGGCGTCGACGACCGCCCGCGTCGCGGCCACGGCGCCACCGAGCGCCTGCGCGAGCTCCTCGACGACCGCGAACTTCTCCGGCGCGCCGAGCCCGCGGCCGCCCGCGACGATCACGTCGGCGTCCTCGATCGACGGCCCGCTCGACTCCTCATGCGCCTGCTCGACCATCACGGCGGCGCTCGAGAAGTCCTCCAGGCCGACGTCGAAGGCCTGAACCTGCGCCTCGCCGCCTGTCTCCTTGGGCTCGAACGTGCCCGAGCGGATCAGCGCGATCCTGGGCTCGCTCGTCCAGCCGACGTCGGCGAGCACGCTGTCTCCCAGCGCCGGCCGCTTGCCGACCAGGCGCCCGTCCTCCTGCACGAGATCGACGAGGTCCCAGTTCAGGCCCGCGTCGAGCCGAGCTGCGAGCCCTGCGGCGACGTCCGCGGAGAGCACCGAAGCGGCGAAGAGGACGGTGTCGAAGCCGTGCTCTCCCACGAGGTGCGCGAGCGCGTCCACGCGCGGCTGCGGCAGCGGATGCTCGAAGGCGGGATCGTCCGCGACGTGGACGCTCGCGGCACCGTGCTTCCCTGCCTGAGCGGCCAGCTCGGTCACGCCGGAGCCCACGACCGCGCCTGCGACCTCGCCGAGCTCGGCGGCCTTCGAGAGGACGCCGAGCGAGCCCTTCTGCAGCTCGCCCTCGTGGTGCTCGAGGAAGACGAGGGTCGGCATCAGAGCAGCTTCCGTTCCGCGAGGTAGTCGACGATCTTCTGGGCGGCGTCGCCGTCGTCCTCGATCTTCAGCGAGTCGCCGCGAGCAGGCGGCTCGCCGACCGCGTACACCTCGGTGCGCTTGCCCGCCTCGCCGACCTCGTCGCCGCCGACACCGAGGTCGGAGAGCGACACGGTCTCCTGAGGCTTCGACTTCGCGCCCATGATCCCCTTGAGCGACGGGTAGCGCGGCTCGTTGATCGCGTCGGACACGGCCACCACCGCGGGCAACGGCGCCTCGATCACGTCGTAGCCGAACTCGGTCTGGCGCTTGCCGCGCGCCTTGCCGTCGGAGAGCGTCAGCTCGGCCACCTGGGAGATCACCGGCCTGCGGAGCCTCTCAGCGACGGCCGCCCACAGCACGGCGCCGTCCGAGTCGCTCGCTTGCTGGCCGAACAGCACCAGGTCGGCGCCCTCGCGCTCCAGCGCAGCGGCCAGGGCCTTCGCGGTACCGAGCAGGTCCGAGCCCGCGGCGGCCTCGTCGCTCACGAGCACCACGCGGTCCGCACCCATCGCCAGCGCCTTGCGCAGCGACTCTGCGGCCTTCGCAGGGCCCAGCGAGACGAGCACCACCTCGCCGCCGGCGCCGCCTTCCTTGATCCGGAGCGCCTCCTCGACCGCGTGCACGTCGAACGGGTTGATCGCTCCCTCGACGGAGCGGTCCAGGCGCTTCGTCCCCGGGTCGAGCCGCTTCGGAGCAGCCGCGTCGGGGACTTGCTTCACGCAGACGGCGATCTTCATGGGGAGAGGACTCTAACGAGGGAGTGCAGAACGACCGATAGCAGAAGTGTCTGTTAGGGTGCCGCCCTTCGAGCGCGCCGAACCGGAGCCTTCCCCGATCAGCCACCGGACGACAGCCCGAGGTCTCTTCCTCACCCTGCTTCTCGGCCTGACCGCCGGGTCGGCTGCGGCATTCCCGCCGGAACTGCCCCCCGCGCCGACGAAGCCCGCCCAGGCAGCACCGAAGTTCGTCTTCCCGGTGCTCGGCCCCGCGCGGTACATCAGCGACTTCGGCGCGCCGCGCCACCAGGGCCGCCATGAGGGCACCGACATCATGTCGGTGCGCTGGGCGCCCGCCCTCGCCGTCGAGAGCGGCGAGGTCGAGTTCAAATCCGGCGGCTGGGGCTGCATGCTCGACCTGTACGGAGACAGTGGCGCCAAGTACGTCTACATCCACCTCAACAACGACCTGACGATGAAGAACGACAACCGGGGCAGGTGCGTCCCGGGAGTCGCGTTCGCCAAGGGCCTGAAGAGCGGACAGCGAGTCGAGGCCGGCCAGCACATCGCCTACGTGGGCGACTCTGGCGACGCCGACGGGATCCAGCCCCATCTCCACTTCGAACGCCATCCGGGCGGCGGTGCGGCGGCGAATCCCTATCGCTGGCTGAACCGCGTCCCGCGCCTCCTGTACACGGCGCCGGCCAACACGCAGGTCAGCCTCGCGCTGCGCGCGACCGTGGTCTCCACCGTGCTCCCCGACAAGCTGCGCGTGCGGATCCAGACGGCGCGGCCGTATCCCAACGGCATCCGGGTCAACCACGACGGCCGCGGCGCGACCGTCTCCGTGCCCGAGACAGCGGTGTTCGAGACTCGCGCCGGCTTCCTCGCTCTCCCGGACCTCCAGCTGCTGAAGCGCGGCGACCCGCTCGTCGTCTGGACGGCGCCCGCGCTCTCGACTCTCGGGTCGCAGCTCGGCCGCGGACTCGTCGCGGAGCGGGTGCAGCTGCTCCCGCCGCCTCCCGTCAAGAAGGCCTGAGCTCGCGCCGGCCGCTGTCCTAGCGGCCGCGGAAGGCGGGATCGCGCTTCTCGATGAAGGCGGTCAGGCCCTCCTTCGCGTCCTCGCTCGCGAAGAGCTCGCCGAAACGCTCCCCCTCGCGCTCGAGGTTGGAGGCGTGGTCGCCCCCGAGTGCGCGGTTGATCGCCTCCTTGGCCACGGCGAGCGCGATCGGCCCTTTCGCTGCCAGCGCCGTCGCCACCGCCAGAGTCTTCTCGATCAGTTCGCCCGGCTCGTAGACCGCGTTCACGAGGCCGCGCTCCAGTGCTTCCTCCGCCCCGACCAGGCGTCCCGTCAGGATCAGCTCTTTCGCGAACCCGAGCGTCGACGCCCGTGCCAGCCGCTGGGTGCCGCCCCAGCCCGGGATGATCCCGAGGTTGATCTCCGGCTGGCCGAGCTTCGCGGCGGTCGACGCGTAGCGCAGGTCGCAGGCCAGCGCGAGCTCGCAGCCGCCGCCGAGCGCGAAGCCGTTGATCGCGGCGATCGTCGGCTTGGACATCGTCTCGAGCAGCCGCGCCGCCTCGTGGCCGAGCGCGCCCCAGGCCTGCGCCTCCTCGACGCCGAGGCCGCTCATGTACTTGATGTCGGCGCCCGCGATGAACGCCTTCTCGCCCGCGCCCGTGAGGACCACGACCCGGGTCTCCGGGTCGTCGGCCAGCTCGCGCAGGCGATCGCGCAGCTCCGTCAACGTCTCGAGGTTCAGCGCGTTCAGCGCGTCGGGGCGATCCACGGTGACGACGGCGACGCCGTCGCTGCGTTCCAGCCCGACGGCTATGTCGCGGCCCCGACCCGGTCGCGCAGGAACTCGACGATCTCGGCGGTCGGCGCTCCGGGCGTGAAGATCTCGGCGACGCCCTGCTGCTTGAGGTCGTCGGCGTCCTCGCGCGGGATCGTCCCGCCGACGATCGACCAGTACGTCCTCTGCCCCGTTCTCCCGGAGGCCGTCGAGGATCCGCGGCACGAGCGTCATGTGCGCACCGGACAGAATCGAGATCCCGACCGCGTCCGCGTCCTCCTGGATCGCGGTCTCCACGATCTGGTCCGGGGTCTGGTGGAGGCCCGTGTAGATCACCTCCATGCCTGCGTCGCGCAGCGCACGAGCGATGATCTTCGCCCCGCGATCGTGGCCGTCGAGACCCGGCTTTGCGATCACAACACGAATCTTCGCCGCCATTCGGGCAGTATAGGAATGTGAAATTGACCGTCGTGGGGTCGTCCCCAGCGTGGCCGAACCCCGGCGGGGCCCAGTCCGGGTATCTGATCGAGGGGCCGGGACGCCTGCTGCTCGACTGTGGGCCCGGCGTACTGGCCCGGCTGCGCGAGCAGCACGCGCAGAACGGCTGGCCCGAGGTCGACGCGATCGTGGTCAGCCACTTCCACCTCGACCACTGGGGCGATCTCGTGCCGTGGGTGTGGGGCCTGATGGTCGGGCCCGCACGCGAGGAGGACCCGCCCGAGCTGTGGGTTCCGCCCGACGGACGAGACGAGCTGCGCGCGCTCGGCACGCGGCTCGGGATGCCCGACATGTTCGAGCAGACGTTCCGCGTCCGCGAGTACGCCGAAGGCGAGCCGTTCCAGGCCGCCGGGCTGGAGGTCTGCGCACTGCGGCTGCCGCACTACACCCTGCAGACGTACGGCTTCCGCGTGACGAACGGCGACCGCAGCCTCGCGTACTCCGGCGATTCGGGCCCGAGCGAGCGGCTGGCGGAGCTCGCACGGGGTTGTGACCTGTTCGTGTGCGAGGCGACGCTGGACCGCCCCGAGCTGGACGGCGAGCCGCGCGGCCACCTCTCGGTGGAGGAGGCCGTCGCCGCGTTCGAGGCGTCGGGCGCGGAGCGGCTGCTGCTCACGCACCGCCCCCAGGAGCTACCGGTCGCCCAGGGTCTCGAGCTCGCCTACGACGGCCTCGAGATCGACCTGACCTAGCTCTTCCGCAACGAGCTGCGCAGCCTCAGGACGGCGAAATACGTGATCGGGCCCAGCACGATCAGGGCCAGAATGCCGGCGGGGACCAGCCACCAGACGCGGTCGATCTGCCCCTCTGACGCCCGGCGCACGGCCTCGCGCTCCTCGGGCGTCATGGTCTGCGGCGGCGGGGGCGCGGTCTCGCCGAGCGCCGCCTGAGGCTGCGACACGCTTCCGCGCGGGAGCCATGCGGCCACGAGCCAGCGGCGCGCGCCGGCGCGACGGACGGGCGCGAGCGAGACGCCGAAGACCTCCGGCGGGTCGTCCACGCCCTTCCTGGGTACGAGCGTGACGTTGAGCGCAACCTCGAGCTCGTCTGCGTAGTCGAGGTCCCACACGGTGCGCTCCGGGTCGGCCGGGAACGGGAAGACCGGCAGCTCGCCCTTCAGCCACTCGGCGTGCGTGTAGCCCGACGCGCAGGTCGGGCGCGGCGAGCTCCCACGAGCGCGGGATGTCGCGGCGCAGGACAGCGGCGCGGACGAACTCGTCGACGATCACGTCGATCTCACGGCGCATCGCCGGCGTCAGCCGGATCGGCTTCGGTGGCGTGTACACCTGTGCCTCGCCGGGCTCCAGCTCGTCGACCCGCCTCGACTTCGGGCTCGGCAGCATCGTCACGAGCACGCCGATCAGGGCCGCGACCACGACCAGCCCTCCCAGCCACGCCGCCCGGCGGCGACGTTTGTAGGAGGAGAAGTAGCTGCGGAGCCAGTCGATCAGGGCGACAGGCCCGCCCGGCGTGCAGCGTGCTCACGGTACTCGCGCTCCGCGCGGCGCGAACGGCGCCAACTGCGGAGGGCGAAGATCCCCAGCACGATCGGGACGATCGCGAAGAGTGTGAGGGGGAGGAACAGCCAGGCCGCTCCCAGCCTGCTCTGTGTGTTGCCAACGACCTGCGGGTCGAGCGAGGGAACTCCGGCGGCGCCGGAGCCGCCGCCGCGCCCCGCCGGCGCCGCGGGCGCCTGCAACGCGGGGTTGGCGACGCCGCTCGGCGTCCAGGAGTCCACGAGCCAGCGCCGGTGCGCCGCATCGCCCGTCGGCTTGAGCTCCATCAGAAACAGGTTGGGACGCATCCCCGAGCCCGGCTTCGGAAACAGCAGCACCTGCAGCCCGAGCGCGTCGGCGTAGGCGTAGTCGAGCTTCCACCGAGCCTGCGCGACCGGATACGGCACGACCGGGATCTCGCCCAGGCTCCACTCCTTGCGCGTGAAGCCCTGCTTGAGCCCGGGGCTTGCGAGCAGCCACGAGCGCTCGACGTGCTCCCGGGCCACGGCGGTCTTGACGAAGTTCGCGGCCGTCGCGAGCGCCTCCGCGCGCGACGTGTTCGTCAGCTTGATCGGCTTCGGCTCGTGGTACACCTGCGGCGCGCCGGGCTCCAGCGCGGTGGGCGCCTTGTCGGCCGTGTTCGGCCAGATCACGCCGACCGCGACGAGCCCCCCGACGATCGCCAGAGCAGCTCCGCCCCAGGCGAGACGCCGACGCCGGCGTGGTGACGAGACGATCTCCACCGGCCGGACCCTAGTGATGCCCTCGGGCGGCCTCGGGCTACTGGCTCAGGTCGGCCGGGACCGCGGGCGGTGCGTAGGGCACCCAGGAGTCGACGAGCCAGCGGTTGCCGGACTTCTTCAGCTCCATGTTGAAGACCTGCGGCTTCTCGCCGGCGCCCTTCTTCGGCAGGAGTGCGACCGAGAGCCCGATCGAGTTCGGATAGGACCAGTCGACCTTGATCGGCGCCTTGTCCATGGACTCGCCCGGGTACGGAACGACCGGGATGTTGCCCTTCAGCCAGCTCTTGTAGGTCTGGCCGGCCTTGATGCCGGGGCCTGCGACCGTCCACGCCTTGGCGAGGTTCTGGCGAGCTACCGCAGTTGTGAGGAACGTCACGGCGGCCTTGCGCGCCTCCGTCGGCACGGGCACCGACTTCTGCTGCTTCGAGCGGTCGTCCACCTGCCCGCTCTCGAACGTCTCCTTCGGCTTGTCGGTGTCCGTGCGGGACTGCACGAACGCGGCGACGCCGATCGCCAGCACGAGTCCGGCGATCCAGGGGAGCGCGAGATTGAACTTGCGCGAGGTCAATGTTGAGCGCAGCTTGCTCACTCGAAACAGATTAGACGAGCTTTTCGGCGGTTGAGTTAGCGCCCGGTTAAAAGAGTGCTAGAAGACCGGTGTCTCGCGCCACACGCCCCAGACCTCGCGGAGCGCGTCGCACATCTCGCCCATCGTCACGTACGCGCGCGAGGCGTCCACGATCAGCGGCATCAGGTTGACGCCGTCGCGCGCGGCGCCCTGCTTCAGCGCCGTGAGCGAGGCCTCGACCGTCGCGGAGTCGCGGCGGGCGCGGAGGGCCTGCACCCGGTCGATCTGCCTCTGCTCGAGCGCGGGGTCGATGCGCAGGATCTCGACCGACGTGTCCTCCTCGAGCGCGTACTTGTTGACGCCGACGATCACCCGCTGCTTCGCCTCGACCTCGGACTGGTAGCGGAACGAGGCCTCCGCGATCTCGCGCTGGAAGAAGTTCTCCTTGATCGCCGGGATCACGCCGCCGAGCTTGCGGATTCGCTCGAAGTAGTCGTAGGCCTCCCCCTCGAGCCGGTTCGTCAGCTCCTCGAGGAACCAGGAGCCGCCCAGCGGGTCGATCGAGTTGACCACGCCCGTCTCGTGCGCGATCACCTGCTGGGTGCGCAGGGCGATCCGCACCGCGTCCTCCGTCGGAAGCGCCAGCGCCTCGTCGAACGAGTTCGTGTGCAGGCTCTGCGTGCCGCCCAGCACCGCGGCCAGGGCCTCGATCGCCGTGCGGACGATGTTCACCTCGGGCTGCTGCGCGGTCAGCGAGACCCCTGCGGTCTGCGTGTGGAAGCGCATCAGCAGCGAGCGCTGGTCTTTCGCCCCGTAGCGGTCGCGGAGCTCCCTGGCCCAGATCCGGCGCGCGGCGCGGTACTTGGCGATCTCCTCGAAGAAGTCCAGGTGCGCGTTGAAGAAGAAGGACAGCCGCGGGGCGAAGTCGTCGATCTCGAGGCCGCGCTCGAGCGCCCACTCCACGTAGGTGAACCCGTCCATGAGCGTGAACGCGAGCTCCTGGGCGGCCGTCGAGCCCGCCTCGCGAATGTGGTAGCCGGAGATCGAGATGGGGTGCCACTTGGGCATCTCCCGCGCGCAGAACTCGACCATGTCCGTGACGAGCCGCATCGACGGCTCGGGCGGGAAGATCCACTCCTTCTGCGCGATGTACTCCTTCAGGATGTCCGTCTGGATCGTCCCTCGGAGCTGGTCGCGCGAGACGCCCTGCTCCTCGCCGACGCAGACGTAGAACGCCAGCAGCATCGCGGCCGGCGAGTTGATCGTCATCGACGTCGAGACCTGGTCGAGCGGGATGCCCGCGAAGAGGGTCTCCATGTCGTCGAGAGAGTCGACGGCCACGCCTTCGCGGCCGACCTCGCCCAGCGAGCGGTCGTGGTCGGAGTCGAGGCCCATCAGCGTGGGCATGTCGAAAGCAGTCGAGAGGCCGGTCTGGCCGTGATCGAGCAGGTAGCGGAAGCGCTCGTTCGTCTCCTCGGCGGTGCCGAAGCCCGCGAACTGGCGCATCGTCCAGAGGCGCCCGCGGTACATGGACGGATAGACGCCGCGCGTGAAGGGATAGACGCCCGGATAGCCGAGGTCGCGGTCGTAGTCGACCTCGACGGTGTCAGGCGTCGCGAGCGGTTCGTTCTCGAGCCCGGAGATGGTCGAGAAGAGCTCGCCCTCCCGTTCAGGGACGGCGTCGTAGAGCTCGCGCTTCCACTCCTCGGTTGGCGGATCCGTGCGCCGATCCTCGGTCGTGGCCATGCATCAAGTCTAGGCGAGGCGCGCCGGCGCACGGGCACGTGCGCCGGGGTGGTCCGGCGGCCCCGGGGGTCCGTATGCGGCGTCAGAGCCGGGGGAACCCGGTAGGCCGGGGGAGCCCTGAGGCCCCGGAGGCCCCCGGAGGGCCGGACTGCGCGGGCGCGGGGGCCCGCAACTCGAGACGAGGACGAACTGCTCGGCGGCGTCGGCGTCAGGCGCCTGAGCTAAGGCCACGGGCAGCGCGGCTGCGCATGGTGGGGCCGACCATTGAGCCGCACTCCGGGCTGCGACGGCGGCAGCTCGAAACACGGTTGCCCTGAGTGTGCCGTTCGTGTCTAGAGGCTGTCAAGGCTTGGTCAGACCAACGCCTGGACTCCGGCGGCCACGCCCGCGACGAGCAGAACGACGCCGATCGCGTTCAGGAGCTGCTCCTCCGAGAGCCGCCCGGTCAGCCGTGCGCCGAGAAGCGCACCCGGAACGGAGGCCGCGGAGCCGACGAGGAGGATGCCGAGGTCCGGCGCCGCGCTCGGGAGGTGCCCGAGCAACCCGGCGATGCCGACGAGCACCCCGACGAGCAGGTTCGTCCCCACCGCTCGGCTCGGAACCTCGCCCACCAGCCTGAGCAGCGCCGGCATGCGCAGCGCGCCGAGGATCAGCCCGACGAAGCCGCCCAGGAGGCCGATCACCGCGCCCGAGAGCACGGCGGCACGGAGGTTCAGCTCCGCGCCTCCGGGCGCGCGCGGCGCAGGCCTGTGCCGCAGCAGGTCGATTCCGCTGTAGACGAGCACCGCGGCGATCGCGAGGAGCACTGCCTCGTCAGGCACGACCCCGGCGAGCAGCCCGCCGACGAGAGCCCCCGCGACCGAGGGCGGCGCCATCCAGGCGAACAGTCGCCAGTTGATCCGCCCGGCGCGCACGTGAGCGATCGAGGCCGTCGCCGCCGCAACGCCGGAGATGGCGATGTTGGCGCCGCCCGCGCTCGCGGGCGAGGCCGCGACCAGCAACACGGCGGGCAGCCGAATGTTCCCGAGCACGAGCCCGACCAGCCCGCCGGTGAGAGCGACCGCGAAGCACCAGACCGCAAACGCGATCGCCTCGGGGACGCTCATTCGCCGGTGCCAGGCATGCGCGAAGAAGGCGCGCGGAATCGCGCCGAAACGCGCGCAGAATCTCCCCAGCCCCGCTCAACCGTGCGGAACGCCCGTCGGCGCGCCGGGTCCGGCGTTTTTCTCCGGTGCCAGGCACCCGCACAAGAGGCGCACGAATCTGTCACGAGAGCGTCGCGGTCAGCGGGACTCGCCGGGTTTCCAGAGCGGCTCGTTCACCTCTGCGGCCGCGCATTCGCCGCACGGGCGAGGATGAACAGCAGATCCGAGAGCCGGTTCAGGTAGACGAGCACGTCGCCGTTCAGCTCCAGCTCCTGCGCCGCGTCGATCACGGCGCGCTCGGCGCGTCGGCAGACCGCGCGGGCGACGTGCAACCCGGCGGCGGCCTCGGTTCCGCCGGGGAGCACGAAGCTCTTCAGCTCCGGAAGCGACTCGTTGAAGCGGTCGCAATCCGCCTCGAGCGCCTTGATCTGCTCCGCCGACACCCGCAGGCGACCGTCCCCCACGCCGAACGGCACGGAGATGTCTGCGCCGACGTCGAAGAGCTCGTTCTGCACCCGCTCGAGCACGGGGCGCAGCTCGCCGGGAAGCGCGCCCGCGAGCACGACTCCGAGCAGCGAGTTGAGCTCGTCGACCGTCCCGAACGCGGCGATGCGGCAGTCGAGCTTCGAGACGCGCGAGCCGTCCCCGAGCGAGGTCTGGCCGCGGTCGCCGCCGCCGGTGTAGATCCGGGTCAGGCGGACGGGCTCGTCGACCTTGCGAGGCACGTTCGTAGCTTAGGCGCCGAGGCGGAAGGTCTCGCGGAGCCGGAAGCGGTCCGGCTCGACCTCCTCGATCAGCGCGGCCTCGCGGATCTCGAAGCGCACCGGGAGCACGTCGTCCAGGCGCTGCTCGACACGCGCGCGCAGCGTGTCGGGATCGCCGCCGCCGTCGAGCGTGAGCGAGGCGTGTGGCGGCGGATCGCTCCCGACCTCGCCGTACGGCGGGTACTCCGGGTACCGCGCCCACAGAGCGCGCATGGTCGCCCGCAGCTCGTCGTCCGGCTCCGGTACGCCGTAGACCGCCCCGCCGCCCTCCCACTGCGCGACCCGGGCGATCCCGAACGAGAAGACGGGCCGCGTGCCGAAGAACTCGCGGAGCCCGGCGAGCGTGGAGTCGTCGAGCGACGCCGCGGGCACGAACGGGTACAGCAGCGTCACCGAGAGCGGGATGTTCTCCGGGATGCGCTCGGGATAGAGCTCGTCGTGCGCGGCGGCGAGCTCGGGCGCCTGGTCGGCGAGAAGCAGGGTGACGCAGCTCTCGAGCGCTCCGTCGCGGGGCACTAGCCCTGAGCCATCGCCTTCTGCGCGAGGCCAAGCACCGAGCGGGCGATCACGAGCCGCTGGATCTCGCTCGTGCCCTCGTAGATCTCGGTGATCTTCGCGTCGCGGTAGAAGCGTTCGACCGGGAACTCCTTCGTGTACCCGTAGCCGCCCAGGACCTGGATGGCCTCGGCCGTTTGCCGCCGCGCCATCTCCGATGCGAACAGCTTCGCCTTCGCACCCGCCTCGGTGTGAGGCTTTCCCTGCTGCTTCAGCCAGGCCGCTCGGTGGACGAGCAGCCGGGCGGCGTCGATCTCGGTCGCCATGTCGGCGAGCTTCCACTGGATCGCCTGGAAGTCGCCGATGCGCTTCCCGAACGCCCGCCGCTCCTTCGCGTACTCGCGCGCGACGTCGTAGGCCGCCTGGGCGATTCCGACCGCCTGCGCGGCGATCCCGATCCGGCCGCCGTCGAGCGTCGCCATCGCGACGCGGAAGCCCTTGCCCTCCTCGTGCAGCAGCCGGTCGCGGCCGACGAGTGCGTCCTCGACCACGATGTCGTTCGTCACCGAGGAGTTGAGCCCGAGCTTCTCCTCCTCGCGGGTCACGCGCACGTGCTCCGCGTCGAGGACGAAGGCCGAGACCCCCCGCGCGCCCGGAGTGTCCGGGTCGGTGCGCGCGAAGAGCAGGAACGTGCCCGAATGGGCGCCGTTCGTGATCCACTGCTTCGCGCCCGAGATGCGCCAGCCGTCGCCGTTCTTCACGGCCGCCGTCCGCAGGGCGCCCGCGTCGGAGCCGGCCTCGGGCTCGGTGAGCGCGAAGGCGCCGAGGTGCTCGCCGCGTGCGAGCGGGGGCACGAAGCGGCTCTGCTGCTCCTCCGTCCCGAAGGTGAGGAGCGGCAATGTCACCGCGCTCGTGTGCACGGCGACGGTCACGCCCACGCCCGCGTCCGCGCGCGAAAGCTCCTCCAGCACCAGGATGTAGGAGAGGAAGTCGGCGCCCGCCCCGCCGTACTCCTCGGGGACGCAGACGCCCATCAGGCCCAGCTCGGCCAGCTTCGCGAACAGCTCGCGCGGGAAGTGGTGGTCGCGATCCCAGGCAGCCGCGTGGGGCTCGATCTCCGCCTGGGCGAACTCGCGGGCGAGCGCCTGGATCTCGCGCTGGTCGGCGCTCAGCTCGAAGTCCATACATTCAGTCTACGGGGGGTTGCATTCCGGCCCGCTCTGCGCCGATGGTGAGAAGTGGATGTGCCTGCGGCCACTCCTCGTCGCGTCTATAGCGGCCCTCTTTCTCGCGCCCGGAGCGCTGGCCGGCCCCTGCGGGCTCCCGGACACGGAGCCGCTCTGGGTCGACTACGCCGAAGCGAGCGTCCGCTTCCGGGACGACGTGTTCCGGCGGCCGGGCCTCGTGCTCGCCTCGAGCGGGACGTTCGTCCCGCAGACCCTGCGTGAGGGCGGCGCCCAGACGGTCTACTGGCAGATGAAGATGAGCCGGATCGTCGGCACGCCGTCGGCGCCCGCCGACCCGGCCGGCGTCGCCGTCGCAGCCGACCAGCTGTTCCAGCGCGCGGCGGAATCGTCCGGCTGCGCGACGCCGCTGATCGCCCTCGAGGAGCTCTCGGGCGCGCGGCTGCCGACCCCGTGGTCGCCGACCAACTCGGCCTACCGCACGAACGTCCTGGAGCTCGCCCGCCAGCTCGCGGCCCGAGGCGCGACGCCCTACCTGTTCGTTCACGGCACGCTTCAGCTGGACGGTGCCGCAGGCGCGTGGTGGAAGGAGCTCTCCGGCTCGGCGCACATCGTCTACGAGTCGTACTTCCATGCGCCGCGGATCCACGCAATGGGCCCGGTGCTCGGCAGCCGTGAGTTGCGGATCGCCATGCGCCGGCCGGTCAGCCGGCTGGCCGCGCTCGGGATCGACCACTCCCGGCTAGGCCTGATCCTCGGCTTCCACTCCAAGCCCGGCACGAGCGGCCGCGAGGGTCTCCAGCCGGTGGGATCCTGGCTGCAATTCGTGAAGCTGAACGCTCTCGCCGCCCGCCAGGTCGCGACCGAGCTCCGGCTCGGGTCGATCTGGTCCTGGGGTTGGGGCACGTTCGACGTGGCCGGCGCCGACCCGGACAAGCCCCTTGCCGCCTGCGTCTACCTGTGGACGCGCGACCCGAGCCTCTGCGACGCCCCGGCTCGCGCCCCGTTCGACACCGCGCTCGCCGACGGCCAGCTGCTCCTGCCCGACGGGGTCAAGTGCGCGTTCCCGGCCGGGATGGTCTCCCAGACGGCCGTCTCGCGCCTGGCGCCGTTCGCGGGCGGGGACCGGGCAGCGCTCACTGCGCTCGTGACCCGACGCGCGCTCCGGCGCGGGGCGCGCATCCACCCGGGTCGGGTCGCGCGAGCCGAGCGAAGGCTCGTCGAGAGACGCCACCGCGGCTCGCTCAAGCGCTACCGCAGGTCGTTGTCGCGCCGCGGGCTGACCCGGGCCGACGCGCGCGGGCTCCTGACCGACGACCTGCGCATCCGCCGCCTCGGCCGCAGGGCCGCCCAGCGCCGGCTCAACCGCACGGTCGACGCCGCGCTCTGCGTGCGCGACGAGTTGCCGCTGCGCGACTTGATCGCGCTCGCCGGCAGGCTCTAGGCGTACTCGTAGAAGCCGCGGCCGCTCTTGCGGCCGAGCCTGCCCGCCTGGACGTACTGGCGCAGCAGCGGGCACGGGGCGTACTTGGGATCGCCGAGACCCTCGTGCAGCACCTCCATGATCGCCACGCACGTGTCCAGGCCGATCAGGTCGGCGAGGGCGAGCGGGCCGATCGGATGGGCGAAGCCGAGCTTGGCGATGGTGTCGATCGCCTCGGCCTCGGCGACGCCCTCCAGCAACGCGTAAGCGGCCTCGTTGATGAAGGGCATCAGGATGCGATTGGAGACGAAGCCCGGGAAGTCGCGCGCCTCGGCGGGCGTCTTGCCCAGGTCGCGCGCGAGCTCGACGATCGCTTCGGTCGTCTCGTCGGAGGTGTCGACGCCGCGGATCACCTCGACGAGCTTCAGGACCGGGACGGGGTTGAAGAAGTGCATCCCAACCACCCGCTCGGGCCTCCCGGTCACCGCGGCCAGAGACGTGATCGGAATCGAGGAGGTGTTGGAGGCCAGCACCGCCTCGGCCGGGAGCGTCTCGTCGGCGCGACGGAACAGCTCCTCCTTCACGGCCGCGTCCTCGACGACCGCCTCGATCATCAGGTCGGCGGCGACGAGGTCGTCGGCGGCGTCCACGCGGCCGAGCACCTCGCCGGGGTCGGCTCCGCCCTTCTCGGCGAGCTTCGCGAGGCTCTTGCGCATCGTCTCCAGGCCGCGCTCGACCGCGCCCGGGGCGGCGTCGTGCAGCGAGACGCGGCGGCCCGACGCGGCGACGACCTGTGCGATCCCGCTGCCCATCTGCCCCGCCCCGACGACCAGGACGTGCTCGAACTTCACGCGGCGGGAGGCTAACGCAGGAAGTCGTGCGGGTCGAAGCCGTCTTGGGGCTACACCTCGAGCAGCAGGGCGTCGCCCTGGCCGCCGCCGGAGCAGATCGCTGCGAGGCCGAGCCCGCCTCCGTTGCGGCGCAACTCGTAGATCATCGTGCCGAGAATGCGTGCGCCGGAGGCGCCGATCGGGTGTCCCAGCGCCACTGCGCCGCCGTTGACGTTGACCCGCTCGGGGTCGGCGCCGAGCAGCTTGGTCGAGTTGAGCACGACCGACGAGAAGGCCTCGTTCAGCTCGACCCGCTCGACGTCGTCGATCGACTTGCCGGCCTTCTCGAGCGCCTTCGCCCCCGCCTTGGCGGGCGTGCGGGCGAGGTAGGCGAACTCGTCGGCGACATAGGCCTGCGAGAGGATCGTGGCCAGCGGCTCCAGCCCGCGCTTCTCGGCGAACTCCTCGCTCGTCACCACCAGCGCGGCCGCGCCGTCGTTGACCCCGGGCGCGTTGCCGGCGGTCGTCGTGCCCTCCGGGTCGAAGACCGGCTTCAGCGAGGCGAGCTTCTCGATCGACGTGTCCCGGCGCGGCCCTTCGTCGGCCTCGAGGTCGCCGACCGGGACGATCTCGTCGCCGAAGCGGCCCTCGTCCTGCGCGGCCACCGCGCGCTGGTGCGAGCGCAGCGCCCACAGGTCCTGGTCCTCGCGCGAGATGCCCAGCTCGCGGGAGACGAACGACGCCTGCTCGACCATGTGCTTCTTGTCGAAGGTCGAGGTGAGCCCGTCGTGGATCATCAGGTCGATCAGGCTCCCGTCGCCGAGGCGGTAGCCGAAACGCGCCTTCTTGAGGATGTAGGGCGCGTTCGACATCGACTCCATCCCGCCCGCGACGACCACCTGGTGGTCGCCCGCGCGGATCATCTGGTCGGCGATCTGGACGGCGCGGACCGACGACGCGCAGACCTTGTTGATCGTGTCGGCCGGGACCTCGATCGGCAGGCCGGCGCCGATCGCGGCCTGGCGGGCGGGCGCCTGACCGGCTCCGCCCTGCAGCACCTGGCCCATGATCGCGTACTCGATCTCCTCGTTCTCGAGGCCCGCACGATCGATCGCGTTGCGGATCACGACCGAGCCGAGCTCGGTCGCCTCGTAGCCGGCGAGGCCGCCGCCGAGCCGGCCGAACGGCGTTCTGACGGCGCTGACGATCACGGATCGGGTCACGGAATGAGGGTAACAATGGCCGCATGGTCGCCCGAGCCGTCACGGACCGACTGCGGGCCGTCGGGCATCCCACTCGTGGTCGCGCTCGCCGTGCTCACCGCAGGCGCCTGGGCGTTCGGCGCGATCGCCGAGGAGATGGCGGAGGGCGACACGACCTCGCAGGATCAGAGCCTGGCCGACTGGCTCCACGGCCGCGCCACGGACCCCTTCACCGACGTCTTCCGCGCCCTCACGTGGAGCGGGAACGGCGCGTTCCTCGTCGTCGTCGTTTTCGTCGCGGCCCTGCTGCTCTGGAAACGCGGCCTCGTCATGGACGCGCTCTACGTCGTGCTCGCCTTCGTCGGCGCCGAGGTGATCACGTTCGGGATGAAGCAGGGCTTCAGGCGCGAGCGGCCCTTCTTCGAGGATCCGCTCGCGACCGCCAGCTCGTTCTCGTTCCCGAGCGGGCACGCCCTCGTCTCGCTCTCGGTCTACGGGTCGATCGCGATCGTCCTCGCGCGCCACGCCCCGAGCCGCCGGGCGGCGGTCGCCGTGCTGGTAGTCGCGGCGGTCTGGGTCGCGGCGATCGGCTTCAGTCGCCTCTACCTCGGCGTGCACTTCCTGTCCGACGTGCTCGCGGGTCTCGCAGCGGGTGCCGCCTGGCTCGCGCTGCTGTACCTCGCGCTCGAGGCGAGGACGTACTACACCTCGCGGTACCGCGCCTCGACGAACGAGTAGAGGCCGAACGCGAACAGCCCCGCGGCCGTCAGCCCGAGCAGGATCGGACCGTAGGACGCGTGCGCGAGCTCGGAGAGCGCGCCGTCGAGTCCGACCGCCTCCTGCGGGTCGTACTGGTACGCGGCGCGCACGAGGAAGACCCCGATCAGGCCGAAGACCACGGCTCGGGCGACGAAGCCGACGACCCCGATCACGGTGTACGCCTTGTCCTCGGTCTTGCTCATCTCTCGCAGTTTCAGCTTCTCGCGAAACTTGCGCGTCACGCCGCGGTAGAGGTTGAAGGCGGCCGCCGCGAGGAAGCCGAGCCCGATGCCAGCGACCAAGAACGGCCCGCCGGGGAGGTCGAGCACGTACGCCGTCGCCTGGTCCTCCTTGTTCTTGTCGCCGCCCTCGTCGGCGCCGAGCACGATCTTCGTCGTCGTGACGAAGATCGCGCCGTAGAAGACGCCGCGCGCGGCGTACCCGATCCGTTTCCACGCGCTCTCGTCCTCCCCGCCCTCGAGGTTCCCGCCGAGCACGGCCCGGGCGAGCTGCCAGAGTGCGTAGCCGGCCAGACCGATGGCGATCGCGCCGAGGAGGTAGCGGCCGAAGGGCTCGTCGGCGACCGCCTTCAGCGCCGACTCGCGGTCCGGCGTCGAGCCACGGCCCAGCAGGGCGACCCTGAGCGCGAGCAGGCCGACGAGCGCGTACATGACACCGCGCGAGACGAGCCCCCAGCGAGCGAGTCCGCGCGCCCACGGACTGCGGGCTGCGCGCTCGCCGGTCTCCCTGGCGTGGCTAGCTGTCGCCACAGTTCCATTCCTCCGTCACCGACGGCTCCTTTCGTGGGGTCTTGCGATCCTTGCCCCGATATGGAGGCGCTCAATCTCGTCGAGGAGACGGTGAGCATCGACGGCGTCACGCTCTCGATCCTGCGGCCGCTCCAGGCGGACGCCCTGCTGAGCGAGGAGGCCTTCGAGCACGAGGAGTTCCTCCCGTACTGGGCGGAGCTCTGGCCGAGCGGCCTGGCGCTCGCCCACGTCATCCGCCGGCGCGACCTGAGCGGCGTACGCGTGGTCGAGCTCGGCTGCGGGCTCGGTCTGCCGAGCATCGTCGCGGCACTGGGCGGCGCCCGAGTGCTCGCGACCGACTGGTCGCCGGAAGCCCTCGAGGTGGCGGCGGCCAACGCGGCCCGCAACCGGGCCGACGTCGAGACGGAGCTCGTCTCATGGTCGGGCGCGGAGCCGCTGGTGCGCGCAGCCCCCTGGGACCTGGTGCTCGGCGCCGACCTTCTCTACGAGCGTCGCAACGTCGACCAGCTGCTCACCCTGCTCCCGCGCCTGGGCGGCGAGATCCTGCTCGCCGAGCCCGGACGCCCGCCCGCGGCGCGGTTCTTCGAGGAGATCGCGCTCGACGTCGAGCCCCTCGGCGACCGCGTCTACAGGCTCACAGCCCCGGCCCGGTGAGCCTGCGCGGCCCGGACGGTGTCCGGACCCAGACCTGCCACGCGTAGTAGCCGTAGAAGGCGCGGACGTCGCGCTTTATCTGGTTGGCGTAGCCGAGGACGGCGTCGACGTACAGCGTCGAGCGGTTGTACGCGTACAGCGCCCGGCGGTAGTCGCGCGGAGCGCCCGAGGCGCGCAGGTAGTTGGCGGCGCCGAGGATCGCGTCGTGCGGGTCCTGCACGTCGCCGCCGAGGCCGTAGGCGCGCCAGGTCGCGGGGATGAACTGCATCGGCCCCTGCGCGCCGGCCGTGCTGTCGGAGCGGAGCTTGCCGAACGCCGACTCGACGAAGTTGACGGCCGCGAGCACGTGCCAGCCGACCCCGAAGCGGCGCTCGGCCTCCCGGTACCAGCGCAGCAGAGTCGGAGCAGGCGCGGGGGGACCGGTACGGAACGATCGCAGCGGCCTCCGGGTCGGCGGAGTCAGCTGGACCAGCGACCTGCGCGCGGCGAGAGTCGCCGCCGCCTCCCGCCGCAGCTTCCCGCTGAGCCGGGCGAGCACCGCCCGCGCGAGCCGCGGCCGTGACGTGAGCGCGATGTACAGGCGCTGCTGGTAGAGCGCGTCGAGCTCGACCTCGTCCGGAACGGGCCCTCCGGCGCGGCGCCACTCGTCGACCCCGAGGTGCAGCGCCTCGGTGCGCTCCCTCAGCGCGGCCGCGTAGGCGCCCGCGTCGGACGGAAGCGGTGCGTTCGGAGGCGGCGCGGCGAGCGCCACCGCAACGAGGAGCGCGGCCGTCACGCCGTCAGCTGCCGCCGAGCCTTCACACCTTCGGATTATTCATCCACGCCTGAAGCGGAGGCCCGAGACGGCCGCCGGCGCGCCCACGGCCGGTGGCACGGAGGGCGCGGGCGTAGGCCTCGGACACGGTCTCGCCCCCGGCCATCACCTCGCCGGTCGAGCGCATCTCCGGCCCGTTCTTGCTCGCGGACGCGAAGCGCTCGCTCGGGAACACCGACTCCTTCGCGAACGCGCGCCGGGGGACGAGGCGCTCGGGCAGCCCGAGCGCCCCGAGCGGCTCCCCGAGGAGCAGCCTGCAGGCGTGGTCGACGAGCGGGACGCCCAGCGCCTTCGCGACGAACGGGACCGTGCGGGAGGCGCGCGGGTTCGCCTCGAGGACGTGGAGCTCGCCGTCGTGGAGGGCGAGCTGGAGATTGAGCAGGCCGCGGGCGCCGAGCCCGCGCGTCAGCTCGGCGGCCAGCGAGCGGATCTCCTCCTCGAGCGCGGGCGTGACCGAGGGCGCGGGGAGCACGCTCGCCGAGTCGCCCGAGTGGACGCCGGCCGGCTCGACGTGCTCGAGGATCGCCGCCACCCACGCATCCTCGCCGTCGCAGAGCGCGTCGACGTCGAGCTCGAGCGCGCCCTCGAGGAACGCGTCGACCAGGACCGGCTCGTCCAGCACGAGCTCCTCGGGCCCGCGCGCGATCCGCATCCTGCGGCCGCCGAGGACGTGGTGGGGCCGCACGAGCACGGGGTAGCCGAGCCGGTCGGCGAGCTCGCGGGCCTCGCCGGTCGTCGCGGCCACGCCCCAAGCCGGAGCGCGCAGCCCGAGCTCCCCGAGCAGCGAACCGAAGCGCCCGCGGTCCTCGGCGCGCTCGATCGCAGGCAGCGGATCGCCGAGAAGCGGCACGCCGGCGGCCGCGAGCTCGGGCGCGAGGCGCAGCGGCGTCTGCCCGCCGAGGGAGACGACCACGCCGAGCGGCTGCTCGAGCTCGCAGACGTCGAGCACGCGCTCGAGTGTCAGCGGCTCGAGGTAGAGCCGGTCCGAGGTGTCGTAGTCGGTGGAGACCGTCTCGGGGTTCGAGTTGACGAGCGCGACCTCGTAGCCCAGGCGGCGGAAGGCGAGCGCCGCCCGCGAGCAGCAGTAGTCGAACTCGATTCCCTGCCCGATCCGGTTCGGCCCCGAGCCGAGGACGAGCACGCCGCCGGGGGCGGGCCGGGCGCCGTCGCCCTGCTCGTAGGAGAGGTAGTAGTAGGGCGTGCGGGCCTCGAACTCGCCCGCGCAGGAGTCGACGGCGAGCGCCTCCGGGCGGGGACGGCGGCGCCGGATCTCGGCGGCATCGACACCGAGCACCCGCGCGATCGCGCTGTCCGGGAGGCCGAACCGCTTGGCGGCGGCGACGTCGCCGCTGCCGGCGAGCTCGCCCTCGGCGGCAGCGATCGAGCGCAGCTCGCCGGCGAAGTGCGGGTCGATCCCCGGCAGGTCGAGGCCGCGCCTGGCCGCCTCGAGCAAGAGGTCCCAGCGCTCCGGGACGGGCTCGCCCCGCCGCGAGAGGTCGAGCTCGACGGGTTCCGCCTCGCGTCCCTCCAGCGCCTTCAGGAACGCCTCGGGGAACGTCCGGCCGAGCCCGAGGGCCTCGCCGACGGCGCGCATCTCGCTGCCCAGGCGGGTGTCGGCCTCCGGGAACTTGGCGAAGTCGAAGCGGGGCGCCTTGACCGCCACGTAGTCCAGCGCCGGCTCGAATGCGGCGGTCGTCTCCCCCGTGATGTCGTTCGGAAGCTCGTCGAGCGTGTAGCCGAGCGCCAGCAGCGCGGCCAGCTTGGCGATCGGGAAGCCCGTCGCCTTCGAGGCCAGTGCCGAGGAACGCGAGACGCGCGGGTTCATCTCGATCACGACCAGCTCACGGGTGGCCGGCTCGTAGGCGAACTGCACGTTCGCGCCGCCGGTGGCGACACCGACCGCGCGCGCACACGCGAACGCCGCCTCGCGCAGGCGCTGCAGCTCCGGGTCGGACAGCGTCTGCTGGGGCGCGACCGTCCACGAGTCGCCCGTGTGGACGCCCATCGGGTCGAGGTTCTCGATCGAGCAGACGACGACGCAGTTGCCCGCCGCGTCGGCCATCACCTCCAGCTCGTGCTCCTGCCACCCCTCGAGCGAGCGCTCGACGAGCACCTGGCCGATCGGGCTCGCCGCGAGGCCGCGGGCGACGAGCGACTCCAGCTCCGGGCGTGTGCGCGCGAGACCGCCGCCGGTCCCGCCGAGCGTGAAGGCGGGGCGCACGATCGCCGGCAGCGGAGCTTCGTCGAGCTCCTCGACGGACACGACCACGCGGCTCTCCGCGACGGGGAGGCCCGCCGCCTGCATCGCGGCCCGGAACGCCAGCCGGTCCTCCGCGCAGCGGATCGCCTCGACGCTCGCGCCGAGCAGCTCGACCCCGTGGCGTTCGAGCACCCCGGCGTCGTCGAGCTCGACGGCGACGTTGAGGGCCGTCTGCCCGCCGAGCGTGGGCAGCAGCGCGTCCGGCCGCTCGCGCTCGATCACCTCCGCGACCGTCTCCGCGTCGAGCGGCTCCAGGTAGGTCGCGTCGGCCCACTCCGGGTCGGTCATGATCGTCGCCGGGTTCGAGTTGACGAGCACGACGCGGTAGCCCTCGCGCCGGAGCACGCGGCACGCCTGCGCTCCGGAGTAGTCGAACTCACAGGCCTGGCCGATCCGGATCGGCCCGGAGCCGACGATCAGGATCGAGCGAAGATCGGTGCGCTTCGGCACGCGGTTGCGATCCGGTCGAAGAAGGGCAGGGCGTCGAGCGGCCCGGGCGCCGACTCGGGGTGGAACTGGACGGTCGCGAAGTCGTCGCCCGCCAGGCCCTCGACCGTCCCGTCGTTGAGCGAGACGTGGCTGACCTCGGCGCCGTCCCCGGGCTCGACGGCGAAGCCGTGGTTCTGTGCCGTCACGAGCACGCGGCCGGTGCGCACGTCCTGCACCGGGTGGTTCGCCCCCCGGTGGCCGAAGGGGAGCTTGAACGTCTCCAGGCCGAGCGCGAGGCCGAGCAGCTGGTGGCCGAGGCAGATGCCGAACAGCGGCACGCGGCCGAGCAGCTCGCGGACGGTCTGGATCTGGGCGGTCAGCACCGCGGGGTCGCCGGGCCCGTTGGCCACCAACACCGCGTGCGGGCGCGTCTCGAGCACCGCGTCGGCATCCCAGTCGCCGGGCACGACGACCGCCTCCAGGCCGCACGCAGCGAGCCGCTCGGGGATCGAGCGCTTGCAGCCGAGGTCGAGCACGGTCACGCGCGGCCCCGCGCCGAGGCGGTACTGCTCGCGCGTGCCGACCTCGCGGTCGAGCGGGCGGCCGTCGATCGGCGGCTCGGCGAGCGCCCGCGCGTGCAGCTCCTCGGGCGGCGCCTCGCCGAGCGCGCAGCGCAGCACGCCGCCGTCGCGGATCCTGCGGACGAGCGCGCGCGTGTCGACCTCCTCCAGCGCGACCACGCCCTGCCCCGCCAGCCAGCCGGCGAACGCCGGGCGGGCGCGGCGGACGACCACGCCCTCGCACTGCACCGCCTCCGACTCGAGCCGGGCCGGGTCGATGCCGTAGTTGCCGACGAGCGGGTAGCTGAAGCAGAGCACCTGCGCGACGTAGCTCGGATCGGTCACGGCCTCCTCGTAGCCGGCCATCGCGGTCGTGAAGCACGCCTCGCCCGAGGCGACGCCCGGCGCGCCGACGGCGCGGCCGCTGAAGACGGTTCCGTCCTCCAGGACGAGGTGAGCAACTCGATGCATGATTTGCGGAAGTATGCATAATACGCAGATGCTCGGCACAGCCATCCTCGGCAGCGGCGGCTACGCCGGCCAGGAGACGCTCGACCGCGTCCTCGCCCACCCCGAGCTCGAGCTGGTCGCGCTCGGCTCCGACTCGCTGGCCGGCCGACCCGCTTCCGCACTGGACGTCCGACTCAACGGCCACCTGCCCGCCTTCGTCCCGAACGGCGACGCGCTGGCGTCCGGAGCCGACCTCGTGCTCTCGTGTCTCGGGCCGGAGCTGGCCGCCGCGCTCGAGCCGCCGGCGGACACCGTCGTCGTCGACCTCTCCGGCGGGCACCGCCTTGCCGACCCGGCCCTCTACCCCACCTGGTACGGCTTCGAGCACCCTCGGTCTGCCGCTCTAGCCGAGTGGAGCTACGCGCTGCCGGAGCTCTGGCCGCCGACGACGAACCTGATCGCGAACCCCGGCTGCTACGCGACCGCCGCCCTGCTCGCGCTCGGGCCGCTCGCCGGCGCGATCGAGCCCGCCGGGCGTGGTCGTGGACGCGAAGTCGGGCGTGTCCGGTGCGGGCCGGGCGCTCAAGGAAGCCTCCCACGCCGGCTTCGTGCTCGAGAACCTGGCGCCCTACCGAGTCGGCTCGCACCAGCACTCGCCGGAGATCGCGCAGGCGCTCGGCTTCGCCGTCTGCTTCGTCCCGCACCTCTTGCCGGTCCGGCGCGGGCTGCTGGTCACGTGCTACGTACAGGCCGTCGAGCCCGACCTGCGCGAGCGGCTCGAGGACGCGTACGCGGACGCACCCGCCGTTCGGGTGCTTCCGGAGGAAGTCGCGCCCGAGCTCGCCCGCGTGCAGGGGACCGACGTCGCCGAGCTCGGCGTCTTCGAGGATCGCGCGACCGGCCGCACCATCGTCGTCTGCGCCCTGGACAACCTCGGCAAGGGCGCGGCCGGCCAGGCGGTCCAGAACGCGAACCTCGCGCTCGGCCTCGAGGAGACGGCCGGGCTGCGGCTCGGAGGCGTGCTCGTATGAGCGTCACGGCTCCGAGGGGCTTCGCAGCCAGCGGCGTCCACTGCGGCATCCGCAAGGCGAAGCCGGACCTCGCGCTCGTCCGCTCGCTGGCGCCGGCCACGGGGACGGCGATGTTCACGGTCAACCGGGTCCTGGCGGCGCCGGTCGTCGTCTCGAAGGAGCATCTCGGCGCTCGCCCAGCCGCAGGCGGTCGCTCTCAACTCGGGCGTCGCCAACGCCGCGACGGGTCTGCGCGGTGAGCTCGACGCCCGGGCGACCGCCTCCGAGGCGGCGAGGCTGCTCGGCCTGTACGTGGAGGAGGTGCTCGTGCTCTCGACGGGCGTCATCGGCGCCCCGCTCCCGCTCGCGCATGTGCTCCCGGGCCTGGAGGACGCCGCCTCAGCGCTCTCCTCCGAGGGCGGTTCCGACGCGGCCGAGGCGATCATGACCACCGACACCCACGCCAAGCAGGCGCACGCAGCCGGGCCTGGCTTCGCCGTCGGGGGCATGGCCAAGGGCTCCGGGATGATCCACCCGAACCTGGCGACGATGCTCGCCGTCGTCACGACGGACTACCCGCTGGAGGCGGGCGAGGCGGCGGCGTTTCTCGGGCCGGTGGTCGCCGAGAGCTTCAACGCCATCTCGGTCGACGGCGAGTGCTCGACGAACGACACCGTCGTGCTGCTCGCCAACGGCGCCTCACGGCGCCCCGCGCGACGACGAGGCGTTCGCGACCGCTCTGGGAGCCGTGTGTCGCGACCTCGCCGGGCAGATCGTCGCGGACGGCGAGGGCGCGACCTTCGTGGCCGAGGTCGAGGTGAGCGGAGCCGCGAGCCAGGCCGAGGCGAAGGCGATCGCCGGCCGAATCGCCACCTCGCCGCTCGTCAAGACCGCGCTGCACGGGCGCGATGCCAACTGGGGCCGCATCCTCGCGGCGGCCGGCTCGGCGACCTACAACGGCGGCTACGCGCAGCTCGAGCCCGCCCGCACGACGCTCGCGCTCAACGGCGTGCAGGTGTTCGCGGGCGGCACGCCCTGCGGCGACGAGCCCGAGCTCGGCGACGGCCGCTGCCTGATCGAGCTCGACCTGGGCCTCGGCGGCGGGCGGGCGAGCTACCTCACCACCGACCTCTCGCACGAGTACGTGTCCATCAACGCGGACTACCGGCTTCAGTGAGCCCGGCCTGCGGTCGCGTCAAGTGCGCGCGCGGCTGCGCGGTCGCGGCCCGGAGCGCGGCGGCGACCGAGTCGATCCTCGCCCTCGCCTCGGGCGGCGCCGAGGTCTGCGTCGTCCACGGCGCCGGGCCGCAGATCACGGCCGAGATGCGGCGCTTCCACGTCCCGGTCGAGTTCGTCGGCGGCCGGCGGGTGACGACCCCGGCCGGCTTGATGCTCGTGCGCCGTGCGCTCGCGGCGATGAACGAGTCGCTCTGCGAGGCGCTCGGCCCGCGTGCCGTGGGGCTGCTCGGCGACGAGATCGGGCTCGAGGCGACGCCCGTGCCGGCGCTCGGCCTCGTCGGCGAGCCGCTCCCCGGCCGGCCGCCGGCGATCGAGGACGCGCTCGCGCAGGGGAGGATCCCGGTCGTCGCTCCGCTCGCGGCCGGTCCGCTCAACGTCAACGCCGACGAGGCCGCCGCGGCGCTCGCGATCGGGCTCGGCGCGGAGCGGCTGCTCTTCGTCACGGACGTGCCGGGACTCCTGCTTTCGGGGGCCGTCGTGCCGTCGATCCACGCCGTCGAGGCCGACCGGCTGCTCTCCGAGGGCGGCCTCGACGGCGGAATCGTGCCCAAGCTGCGCGCCGCGGTCACCGCCGCGCGCCTTGGCGTGCGCGCCGAGATCGGCGAGACGGCGGTGGTCGCATGAGCTCCCTGACGACCGACGCCCGAGTCCTCCCCACGTACGCGCGCCAGGACGTCACGTTCGTCGCCGGCGACGGCGCGAGGCTCATCGACGCCGACGGCCGCCGCTACCTGGACTTTCTCGCCGGCATCGCCGTGGTCGGGCTCGGCCACCTCCACCCCGCGCCGCTCGCGGCCGCGCAGGGCCAGCTGGCGACGCTCTGGCACACGTCGAACCTCTACTGGACCGAGCCGATGGCCGAGCTGGCGGAGCGGCTCTCGGCCCGCTTCGGCGGAGCCAAGGCGTTCTTCTGCAACTCCGGCGCCGAGGCGATCGAGTCTGCCCTCAAGCTCGCCCGCAAGGCGACCGGAAAGCCCGGGATCGTAGCGCTCGAGGATTCGTTCCACGGACGCACGCTCGGCGCGCTGGCCGCCACGGGTCAGCCCCCGAAGCGCGCCGCCTTCGAGCCGCTCGTCCCGGGCGTCCAGTTCGCACGGCGTAACGACAACGAGTCGCTCGCCGCGGCCGCCGACGAGACCACCGGCTGCATCCTGCTCGAGCCCGTGCAGGGCGAGGGCGGCATCCACCCCCTGACGCCCGCCTTCGTCGCCGAGGCACGCGAGCTCGCCGACCGGCTCGACGCGCTGCTCGTGCTCGACGAGGTCCAGACCGGGATGGGTCGCACCGGCACGTTCTTCTGCTTCGAGCAGCTCGGGGTCCGGCCGGACGCGGTCACGCTCGCGAAGGGCCTCGCGAACGGCCTCCCGATCGGCTGCCTGCTCGTCGCGGACGGCCCGGCCGCCGCCTTCGAGCCCGGCGACCACGGCTGTACGTTCGGCGGCAATCCCGTCGCGAGCGCGGCGGCGGTGGCGGTCTGCGACGCGCTCGACGAGCAGCTGCTCGCCTCGGTTCGCGTCACGGGGGCGCTGCTCGGGCGCGGGCTGCGAGCAGCTCCCGGGCGTGCTCGAGGTGCGCGGGCTCGGGTTGCTGCTCGGCGCCGAGCTCGACCGGCCGGCGGGCGACGTCGTGGACGCCTGCCGCGAGCACGGGTTGCTCGTCGGCTCGGCGGGCGAGCGCGTCCTGCGGCTCACGCCGCCGCTGACGGTCGGCCCGGAGGAGGTCGACGAGGCGCTCGCCGTGCTCGAGGAGGTGCTGCGCTGATGGACAAGTTCGAGCGGCAGGGGGCGATCATGCGCCTCGTCCGCGAGCGGCAGCTCTCCACCCAGGCCGAGCTGGCGGAGGCGCTGCGCGAAGCCGGCATCGAGGTCGTCCAGACGACCGTGTCGCGCGACATCGCGCAGCTCGGCCTGGTCAAGGTGCGCAATCCCGAGGGCAGGCTCGTGTATGCGCTGCCCGGCGCCGAGGACCTCGACCGGCTGAGCGAGCTGGCCGCGGCTCTGCGCCGCTGGGCGCTCGCTGTCACGCCCGCGGCCGGACTGGTCGTCGTGCAGACCCCGCCGGGCTTCGCCAGCCCGCTCGCCGAGGCGATCGACCGGGCCCAGCTCGGAGACGTGGCCGGGACGATCGCCGGCGAGAACACGATCTTCGTCGCCGCCCGCGAGGGCGTGAGCGGCGACGAGCTCGCATCGCAGCTGTCACACCATCTGGAAGGAGCAACATGAGCGGAACAGCCGTCCTCGCCTACTCGGGCGGGCTCGACACGAGCTGCGCGATCGCGTGGCTGAAGGAGGACTACGGCTTCGACGAGGTCGTCGCCGTGCTCGTCGACGTCGGCCAGGACGCCGACCACGCGACCGCCTTGGAGCGCGGCCGGCTCGCGGGCGCCGACGACGTCGTCGTCCTCGACTGCGTCGAGGCGTTCGCCGGCGACCAGGTGGCGAAGGCGCTGGTGGCGAACGCCCTGTACGAGGGCCGCTATCCGCTCGTCTCCGCCCTCTCGCGGCCCGTGATCGCCGGGGCCGTGGCGGAGGTCGCGCTGGAGCTCGGCGCCGAGGCGGTCGTCCACGGCTGCACCGGCAAGGGCAACGACCAGCTGCGCTTCGAGCTCGCGTTCAAGGCGAACTACCCGGGCGTGCGGGTGATCGCACCGCTCCGGGACCGCGTCTGGACGAGGGACGAGGAGATCGAGTACGCGCTCGCGCGCGGGATCCCGGTCGAGGCGCGGGCCGACAAGCCGTACTCGATCGACGACAACCTGTTCGGGCGTGCGATCGAGGCCGGCGTGCTCGAGGACCCCTGGGAGGCTCCGCCCGAGGATGCGTTCGAGCTGACCGCGTCCCCGCTGGACTCGCCCGCGCCGACCGAGGTCGTGATCGCGTTCGAGCACGGCCTGCCGTCCGCGCTCGACGGTGAGGAGCTGCCACTCCACGAGCTCGTCGCCGCGCTGAACGAGCGCGCCGGTGCCTTCGGGATCGGGCGCATCGACATGATCGAGAACCGCGCCGTCGGGATCAAGAGCCGCGAGCTGTACGAGGCACCCGCCGCGCTGACGCTGATCGAGGCCCACCGCTCGCTCGAGGAGCTGGTGCTCACGAAGGCCGAACTGCACGCCAAGCGCGAGGTCGAGCCCCGCTGGGCGCAGCTCGTCTACGACGGCCTCTGGTACCACCCGCTCCGCAGCGCCTACGACGTCTTCTTCGCCGCCATGCAGGAGCGCGTGACCGGCGACGTGCGCGTCTCGCTGCAGGCGGGAGCACCGGTCGTGACCGGCCGCCGCTCCGAGCACGCGCTCTACTCGCACGGCCTGGCGTCCTACGGGACGGGCGAGACCTTCCCGCACGAGGCCGCCGAGGGGTTCATCCGCATCGCCGCGCTCGAGACAGAGCTCCTGGCCGCGCGCGACCGCGAGGTCGCGACGGCATGACGCTCTGGGCGGGCCGGGTCGGCACGGAGCTCGCGCCGGAGGTGCGCGACTTCCTCGCCGTCGCCGATGCCGAGCTGCTCCCGTACGACTGCCGGGCGACGGCCGTGCATGCTGCCCGCCTGCACGCGGCGGGCATCCTCGACGACGACGAGCTGGCCGAGACGGAGCGAGTCCTGGAGAGCCTCGAGTACGAGCCTGGCGACGAGGACGTACACACCCTGATCGAGCGAAGCCTCGGCGAGACGGGGCGAAAGATCCAGGCCGGACGGTCGCGGAACGACCAGGTCGCGGCCGCGCTGCGGCTGTACGTGGCCGACGCCTGCGCGGAGGCTGTCGAGGGGATCGAGGCGCTCGCCCGGACGCTGCTCGACCGTGCCGAGGAGGAGGCCGCCACCCCGCTGCCCGGCTACACGCACCTGCAGCGCGCGCAGCCCGTCACGGTCGGCCACCACCTGCTCGCCTGGGTCGAGATGCTCGACCGCGACCGCGGCCGCTTCCAGTTCGCCGCCGGCTCGGCAGCGCCGTCGCCGCTGGGCTCGGCCGCGCTCGCCGGCTCCACGTTGGAGCTGCAGCCGCCGCCGGGACCGACCCTGCGCAACTCGCTGGACGCGGTCGCCGACCGCGACTTCGCCGCTCGACTACCTGTACGCCTGCGCCGTCCTCTTCGGGCACCTCTCGCGCCTGGGCGAGGAGGTCACGCTCTGGGTCTCGAGCGAGTTCGGCTTCGCGCGCCTGCCGGAGCACGCGGCCACCGGCTCGTCGTTGATGCCGCAGAAGCTGAATCCCGACGTGGCCGAGCTCGTGCGCGGGAAGGCCGGCACCGCCCTGGGGCGCCTGGCGGGCCTGCTGGCGGTGGTCAAGGGCCTGCCGCTCTCGTACAACCGCGACCTCCAGGAGGACAAGGAGCCGGTCTTCGCCGCCCGCCGCGACACGCGCGCCGCGCTGGCCGCGCTCCGCATCCTGCTCGACGGCCTCGACTTCGACCGCGACCGGCTGGCAGCGGCCTGCGCCGACCCGCTGCTGCGAGCGACCGACGCGGCCGAGGAGCTGGTCCGGAGCGGCGTCCCGTTCCGCGAGGCCCACGAGCAGGTGGCGGGGGCGGTGCGGAGCGGAACGTTCGTCCCCCCGGAGACCGAAGCGTCCCGCCCCGCCCCCGGTCCGGGCGGAATCGATGCTGCGCTCGCGGCTGCGCGAGCGCGTTTCTAGCGCGCGTCGGCCTGCTGCCAGCGGCCCGGCCCGACGCGGACGGTGACCTCGACCTCGAGCCACCCGACGTAGCCGCAGTTCGGACAGCCCGGGTTACGAGCGGTCGTGCCCCCGTGGACCGGTTTCGGATAGGTCGTGGCGCACTCGAGGCACGTCACGGTTTGCGTGCCGTGTCGGCTGATCGCGTACAGCTTGCTGACGTCCTTCCCTGACATGTGATTCTCCTGTCCCGACGTTCTGGACCCCGGTACTGAGACGGAGAAGTCGCGAATGTCTTACAGGATCGAGCACGCGCCGACCGTGGCGCCTGCCGCCAGCAGCCCCGCCAGGGCGCTGCTCGGGACCACCAGCGTGTTGCCGTTCAGGCAGATCGTGACCTTCTGCCCCTCGATCGGCGGCGGCGGAGGCGGCGGCGCGGGCGCGGGAGCCGGGGGTGGCGGCGCCGGAGCGGCGGGCGGCGGAGGCGCAGTCGGTGGCGGCTGAGGCGCAGGCGGCGGCGGGGCCGGCGGCGGCGGAGCGGCCGGCGGAGGCCCGGCCGGCGGGGTCGGCGGCGGTGAAGGCGGTGTCGACGGTTGAACTGGAGCCACGCGGCGCGTTGCACCGGGCGAGGGGGCGATCACCGAGCGGCGTGCGCCTGCCGTGCCGGCCGACTCGCCCGCGCTCTGGGACCCCGAGCCCGCGGCAGAGCCGGAGAAGGCCGAGCCTTCCCGAGCCGACCCGCGGCCGGGAGCGCCCCTGCGGATTCCCGCGTGCCGCGCCGCCGCCTCCACGGGTTCCGCCGCCCGCAGCGGCCGGCGGCGAGCCGGGCAGTCCCCGCCTGAGGCGAGGCAGCGGCCGGAGGCGTCGTCGTCGCGCCCCCGTCGCCGCCCCCGCCGACCGCCCAGACGCCGAGGGCGGCCACCGTGGCGAGCGTCGCGACTCCTCCCGCGGCCACCCCGACGGGCACGGGAATCGAGCTGACGAAGCCGCCGAGGCCGCCCGCCTTGCCCGAAGCTGCGAGCGCGCCGGCCCCGGCGAGACCGGCGCCGACGATCGCCCAGGCGTGCTCGAGCTCGTCCGGGGGCGGGACGAGGGCGAGGCCGGCGAGGATCTGGGCCGGCGAGGCGATCGAGGCGCTTGCTCTCCTGACAGCGCGTGCAGTCCTCGACGTGAGCCTGGAAGACGCGACGGCTCTCGTGCATCGCGCCCTGCGCGCGGTACCGCGCCACCAGCCGGTCGAGCTCGGCGCAGCGGCCCCGCCCGTGCCGCAGCAGGAGCGACGTGACGACCGCGTTCTCGAGTGCGGTACGCAGGCGCGTCAGGCGCGTGTAGACGGCGCCGCGGCGCAGGCCGAGGCTGTCCGCGAGCTCGTCGGCGGAGAGGCCGCGCCGGACGTGCAGGTCGAGCAGGGCGTACTCCTCGGCGCGCAGGCCCGCCGCCGAGGTCCAGACGAGCTCGGCGAGCTCCTTCGTCTCGATCGTCTCGGAGGGGTCGTGGGCAGCCGGGTCCGGGAGCTCGGCGAGGCCGAGCGCCGAGCCCCTCGTACGGGAACACGCGGCGGCGGCTGCGGAGCTCGTCGATCGAGAGGTTGCGCGCGATCCCGTACAGCCACGCCTTGACGTTCGTGGGCCGCGTGCCGTCCCGGATCGCGGGCCACGCGCGCGTGAACGTCCCCTGCACCACGTCGGCGGCCGCTTCCGGGTCGCGCAGGATCCGCACCGCGAAGTCGTAGAGGCCGGCGTGATGCCGCTCGTAGAGCTCGGCGAAAGCGTCCTCGTCGCCCGCCGCGGAGAGAGAGGCGAGGGCTTCGTCGGATTGGTGGACGGCGCGGTCCTCGGTGGCCATTTCCAGCGCTTTCTGCGCCACCGATAGTAGGCGTCTCGGCGCCCGGACTCAATCAGCCGAAGAGCGTGAGCTCGGGCTCGCGCTCGCCGCGGAGCAACTCGAGGTCGACCTCGACCCAGCCGAGCCCGCGCGCCTCGGCGAGCACCCGCGCCTGCGGCTTGACGCTCTGGGCGGCCAGGATCCCGCGGCAGCCGGCAAGAGCAGAATCCGCACGGATGCACTCCAGGTAGCGGCCGAGCTGCTCGACGGCCTCGATCGTCCCGATCCGCTTGATCTCGACCGCCACCCAGCCGCCCTCCGCGTCGCGGCACATCAGGTCGACCGGGCCTACGTCGGTCGGCCACTCGCGCCGGACGAGCGCCAGGCCGTCCTCGACCGCCTCCGGCCGCGCTGCGAGCTCGAGCTGGAGGTGGAGCTCGACGCCGTCCTTCTCGAGCCCGGCCGCCTCGCCCATCTCGTGCTCGGCCTCGCTCAGGATCTCCGAGATCCGGATCTCCAGCCGGTCCTCGCTCTTGCCCGCGCGCTTGCGGACGACGATCGTCCCGTCGCCCTCCTCGACCACGGTCGGCGGCGTCATCCAGTTCAAAGGCTTGTAGCCCCCGCTGTCGGCGTGCACGAGCACCGAGCCGTCCGACTTCAGCATCAGCAGCCGCGTCGACTCGGGCAGGACGGCGTTCAGGCGGCCCGAGTAGACGACCTCGCAGCGAGCAACGATCAGGCGCACGGCGAACGAGGCTAATGGCCGGACCAGACGTGGCCCAAAGGGACGACCTGTTCCTGCGGGTCGCCGGGCCAGTGGTCAGCGCACTTCATCCCGTCGGCACGATGCGCGCAGGCGGTCGGGTCTGTGATATCGAAGCACGATGAGCCGCAGAGGGACGCTCGCCGGGGCCGGGGCGGTCGTCGTGGCGCGGTGATCGGGTGAACGCGAAGGGGGAAAAGAAAATGACGACTACCGCCACGCAAGCGCTGGGGGCAAATTCCGAGGTCGGCACGCTCCGTACCGTGCTGGTGCACCGGCCCGATGTCGCCCACGAGCGCTTGACGCCGAGCAACTGCCACGACCTCCTCTTCGACGACGTGATCTGGGTACGGCGCGCCCGGCAAGAGCACGACGCCTTCGTCGACCTGATGCGCGAACGCGGCGCCGAGGTCCTGCTGTTTCACGACCTGCTCGCCGAGACGCTCGAGAGCCCGGAGGCGCGGGAGTGGGTGTTGACCCGGAGGCTCCGCCCCGAGGAGGTCACCGCCGTCTTCTCGCGCGAGCTGATCGCCTGGATGAGCGAGATGCCGGCCGACGAGCTGGCGACGAAGCTCACCGGCGGCGTGATCCTGAGCGAGCTGCCGGCGGAGATCGTGGCCGCGGTCGGCCAGGCGCTGCAACAGACGGACTTCGTCATCCCGCCGCTGCCGAATCAGCTCTTCACGCGCGACACGAGCGCCTGGATCTACGGCGGCGTCTCGATCAACGCGATGTACTGGCCGGCGCGGCAGAACGAGACGCTCAACGTCGAGGCGATCTACCGCTTCCATCCGCGCTTCCGCGACGCCGGCTTCCCGATCTGGTTCGGCGGAGTCGACCACGACTGGGGCACCGCGTCGCTCGAGGGGGGCGACATCATGCCGATCGGCGACGGCGTCGTCCTGGTCGGTCTCGGCGAACGCAGCAACGCGAAGGCCGTGAGCATCCTCGCGCAGAACCTCTTCGAGGCGGACGCGGCCCGGCTCGTGATCGGCGCCCGCATGCCCCGAGAGCGGGCCGCGATGCACCTCGACACCGTCTTCACCTTCTGCGACCGCGACGTGGCGACGCTCTACGAGCCCGTCGTCGACCAGATCCTGCCGATCCTCTTCCGGCCGGGCGGCGAGGACGGCGTCACGGCGGAGATCTCCGAGCGGACGTTCCTCGAAGAGGTTCGCGACGCGCTCGGCCTGACCGAGCTGAAGCTCGTCCCGACTGCCGGCGACGAGTTCGAAGCCGAGCGCACGCAGTGGGACGACGGCAACAACGTCGTCGCGCTGGCGCCGGGGGTCGTCGTCGCCTACGAGCGGAACGAGGCGACGAACGCGAAGCTCGCGAAGGCCGGCATCGAGGTGCTCGCCATCGCCGGCCAGGAGCTCGGCCGCGGCCGCGGCGGCGGCCACTGCATGACCTGTCCGATCGCCCGCGATGCATGAGGAAAGGAGCACGAACGTGACCACGATGACCGACCTGCGCGGCAAGAACCTGCTGAAGCTGGCCGACTTCTCGCCCGAGGAGATCACCTACCTGATCGACCTCGCGGCGGAGCTGAAGGCGGCCAAGCGCGAGGGGCGCGAGGAGCAGAAGCTCGTCGGCAAGGAGATCGCGCTGATCTTCGAGAAGGACTCGACGAGGACACGCTGCGCGTTCGAGGTGGCCGCCTACGACCAGGGCGCGCACGTCACCTTCATCGGTCCCGGCGGCTCGCACATGGGCCACAAGGAGACGGTGAAGGACACCGCCAGGGTGCTCGGCCGCATGTACGACGCGATCGAGTACCGCGGCTTCGGCCAGGAAACGGCTGAAGAGCTCGCCCGCTGGGCAGGCGTCCCGATCTACAACGGGCTCACCGACGAGTGGCACCCGACCCAGATCCTGGCCGACTTCCTCACCTTCCAGGAGCACGTGCCCAAGCCGCTCGGAGAGGTCGTCTTCTGCTACCTGGGCGATGCCCGCTTCAACATGGCCGACTCGTACCTGATCGGCGGGGCGAAGCTCGGGATGGACGTCCGCATCGCCAGCCCCGAATCCCTCTGGCCGCGTGAGGAGATCGTCGAGCTCGCCCGCTCGATTGCGAGCGAGACGGGCGCCCAGATCACGATCACCGACGACGTCGCCGAGGCCGTGCGCGGCTGCGACGTGCTGCTCACCGACGTCTGGGTCTCGATGGGCGAAGCGGACGAGGTCTGGGCGGAGCGAATCGAGCTGCTCAAGCCCTACCAGGTCAACACGGAGGTGCTCGCGGCGACCGGCAACCCGGACGCGAAGTTCATGCACTGCCTGCCTGCGTTCCACAACACGGAGACGCAGGTCGGCAAGGAGATCTTCGAGAAGTTCGGGATGGAGTCGCTCGAGGTGACCGAGGAGGTCTTCGAGTCGCCGGCGTCGCTCGTCTTCGACGAGGCCGAGAACCGGTTGCACACGATCAAGGCGGTCATGGTCGCGACACTCGGGAGCTGACGATGCGCGTCGTCGCGGCCCTGGGCGGCAACGCACTGCTGCGGCGAGGGCAGGAGCTCAGCGCCGAGAACCAGCGTGAGAACGCGCGGGCGGCGTGTGAGGCGCTCGCCTCCGTCGCGCTCGAGCACGAGCTCGTGATCTCGCACGGCAACGGGCCTCAGGTCGGCCTGCTGGCGCTGCAGGGGGCGGCCTACACGGAGGTCGGCGCCTACCCGCTCGACGTGCTCGGCGCGCAGACGGAGGGGATGATCGGCTACGTCATCCAGCAGGAGCTCGGGAATCAGCTTCCGTTCGAGCGCCACCTGGCGACGCTGCTGACGATGATCGAGGTGGACGCCGCCGACCCGGCTTTCGACAACCCGACGAAGCCGATCGGGCCGCTCTACGACGAGGAGGAGGCCAAGCGACTCGAGGCCGAGAAGGGCTGGACGTTCAAGCTCGACGGCGACAAGCACCGCCGAGTCGTGCCCTCGCCGCTGCCGAAGAGGATCTTCGAGATCGAGGCGATCAAGGCCCTGCTCGAGAAGGGCTGCGTTGTCATCTGTGCCGGTGGCGGCGGCATCCCGACCGTCTACACCGACGAGCCGGCGCCGGCCGGGCGGCGGCTGGTCGGGATCGAGGCGGTGATCGACAAGGACCTGGCGAGCGCCTTGCTCGCGATCGACCTCGGCGCCGACGTGCTCGCGATCGTCACCGACGTCGACGCTGTCTACGAGGGCTGGGGAACGCCCGAGCAGCGCGCGATCCGGCGGGCGACGCCGGAGAGTCTCGCTGCGTCCGAGTTCGCCGCGGGCTCGATGGGGCCGAAGGTCCACGCCGCGTGCCAGTTCGTCGAGCGCACGGGGAAGGTGGCGGCGATCGGCTCGATCACCGACGCCGCGGCGCTCGTCAGCGGCCAGGCCGGCACGCTCGTGACCCTCGACGCCGAGGGCCTCGAGCCCGCCGAGGTCCCGTAGGGCGGTCGAGAGATGGCCGCGGACGCCTCAGGATCCGTCGTCCCCGACGGCCGGCAACCGCGGCCGCCGAGCCTGCTGGACGCGATCCTTCCGGTGATCGTGCTGATCGCGTTGATCGCGCTCACGATCGTGCTCTTCGGCGTCAGCGCAACCGACGGGCCGCTGCAGGTCGCACTGCTGCTGAGCGCCGCGTTCGCCAGCCTGATCGCGTTCAAGAACGGCTACACGGCCGCGGCGGTCGCCGATGCCGCGGTCGGCGGCGTCGCCACCGCGATGGGGGCGATCTTCATCCTGCTCGCGGTCGGCGCGCTGATCGGCACCTGGAACATGGCCGGCACGATCCCGACGGTCGTCGACTACGGGATCAGGCTGCTGAACCCGAGCATCTTCTTCGTGGCGACGGCGGCGATCTGCGCGCTCGTCGGCATGGTCACCGGCAGCTCGTGGACGACGGCAGGGACGCTGGGGGTCGCCTTCGTCGGGATGGCCACGGTGCTCGGCCTCTCCGAGGCGGCGGCCGCAGGAGCGGTGATCTGCGGCGCGTACTTCGGCGACAAGATGACGCCGCTGTCAGAGACGACGATCCTCGTGCCGCAGCTCGTCGGCGACCTCACCGTGTCCCAGCACATCCGCAACATGTTCTGGACCGCCGGGCCTGCGCTTGGGATCAGCCTGCTGATCTTCCTCGTGCTCGGCCTGACCGCGGACGCCGACGCCGATGTCAGCACGGACGCGGCTCGCGACGCCCTCGCCAGCGCCTTCAACATCTCGGCGCTCAATCTGCTGCCGCTGGCGGTGCTCGTGGTGTTCACGTTCAAGAAGGCCCCTCCGTTCCTCGCCATTCTCGGATCCGCCTTGTTCGCGGGCATCCTCGCGTGCTTCACGCAGTGGGACGCGGTCAAGGCGTTCGTCGACGAGCCGGAGCTGAACCCGGTCGCAACCGGGATCAAGGCCATCTATGCGGCCATGGCGACGGGCTTCGAGAGCGCCAGCGGGATCGCCCCGATCGACGAGCTCTTCTCGCGCGGCGGGATGGCCAGCTTCCTGACGACGATCTGGCTCGTCCTCGCGGCGTTGTCGTACGCCGCGATCGTCGAGCACGCCGGCTTTCTCGGGAGGCTGCTGCAGCCGATCGTCGCACGGGCCAGGACCCGCGGACAGCTCATCCTCGCCGTGAACTCGAGCGGGGTCGGGCTGAACGCGGTCGCGGGCGACCAGTACGTCGCAGTCGTTCTGCCGGCCCGGATGTTCCGCAGCGAGTTCCGCCGGCGCGGGCTCGAGCCCCAGGTGCTCTCGCGAGCCGTCGAGGACTCGGGGACCGTCACCTCGGTGCTCGTCCCGTGGAACACGTGCGGCGCCTACATGTCGGGGGTGCTCGGCGTCTCGACGGCCTCGTACCTCCCCTTCTGCTTCTTCAACATCTTCAGCCCGATCCTCGACGTCGTGTACGGGTTCGTCGGTTTCAAGGTTCCATCGACTACGCCGGCGACGCAGCCGCCCGGAGCAGACGAACGCCACGAGCTGACCACGCCCGCCCAAGGAGGCTCCGATGAGTGACCAGTCCACCCTCGCGGCCGAGCCGGAGAAGAGCCGGTTCACGCTTCCCTCCGCCTACACGATCCTGTTCGCGTTGATCGTGCTGGCGGCGATCGCGACCTGGGTCATCCCGGCCGGCACGTACGACCTGAACCCCGACGGTGAGCCGATCCCCGGCACGTACCAGGAGGTGGACGCGAAGCCTTCGAGGATCCTGGTGGACTCGCTCACCGCACCGATCAACGGCCTGTACGGCATCGAGGACGCGGCCGGAAACATCAACTACTACAACTCCGGGACGCTCTTCGGCGCGATCGACATCGCCCTGTTCATCCTGGTGATCGGCGGTTTCCTCGGCGTGACCATGAAGACCGGGGCGATCCAGGCGGGCATCGGCAGCCTGGTCGAGCGGATGAAGGGCAGGGAGCGGTGGCTGATCCCCGCTCTCATGAGCGTCTTCGCCCTCGGGGGCACGTCCTTCGGGATGGCGGAGGAGAGCCTGGCCTTCTACGCGCTCGTCATCACGGTGCTGATCGCCGCGGGCTACGACGCCCTGACCGGTGCCGCGGTCGTCCTGCTCGGCTGCGGGATCGGGGTCATGGGGTCGACGGTCAACCCGTTTGCGACGGGAATCGCATCGGGGATCGCCGGCGTCTCGATCAGCGACGGTCTCGTCGGACGGCTGGTGATCCTGATCGCCGGTCTGGCGATCGGCATCTTCTTCGTCCTGCGCTATGCCGATCGTGTCAAGACCGATCCGTCGAAATCGGCCGTCTACGACATGAGGGCCGAGAACGAAGCGCGCTTCCGAGCCGAATCCGAGGCGGGCGAAATCGTGCTCACGGGCACGCACAAGACGATCCTGGCCGTGTTCGCGCTCGCGTTCGCCGTGATGGTCTACGGGGTGATCCCGTGGGAGGACCTCGGGATCCCACTGCCGACCTGGTGGTGGTGGTTCCCCGAGATGACCGCCTCCTTCCTGTTGTTCGCGATTCTGATCGGGGTGATCGCGCGGATGCGCGAAGGCGAGCTGACCGCCACCTTCGTCGACGGCGCCCGCGACCTGCTCGGGGTCGCGCTCATCATCGGCATCGCCCGAGGCATCACCGTGATCATGAACAACGGCCAGATCACGGACACTGTCTTGCACTGGGTGGAGCGTGCCCTGGGCGATACCGGCGAGGCCGTGTTCGCGATCGTGATGTTTGCGCTCTTCCTACCGCTGTCCTTCCTGATCCCGTCGTCGTCGGGGCTCGCAACCTTGGCCATGCCCATCACGGCGCCGCTGGCGGGGTTCGTGGACGTCCCGGAGTCGCTGGTCGTGACCGCGTACCAGAGCGCCTCCGGCCTGATGAATCTCTTCATCCCGACGTCGGCCGTCGTGATGGGAGGCCTCGCGATCGCCCGCGTGCCCTACGGGACCTACCTTCGCTGGGTCTGGCCGCTGCTTGCTCTGCTCACAGGGCTCGTCGTGATCGTGCTCGGCGTGGCGGCGGTGTTGTGACTCGCCTGAACGTACGTTTCCGAGAAGCTTGCTTCCTGCCCAAGAAAGGAGGACCGAGATGCCAGACGGTGCTCGCTGGCTGATCGCGCTCGTGATCGCGCTCGTCCTGGTCGGTCTGATTGCGTACGCTCGCGGTGACGAGCATCGCCGCGGTGACGATGTCGGTGCGCTCCGCTCGGCCGTTGCACGTGTAGACCTGGCATCCCGTGAGGCTCCCGCATGGCTGACATGACGACGACCGCCGACGCCTCGCGCGACGCAACCGCCTGGCACGGCCTCACGGCGGACCAGGCGTGCGAGCAGCTCGACGTCCACGCGAGTTCGGGTCTCGACGCCGGTGAAGTCGAGCGGAGGCGGGTGCAGTTCGGACCGAACAAGCTCGAGGAAGCCGAGAAGGAGCCTGGCTGGCGGGCCTTCCTCCGTCAGTACCGCGACCTGATGCAGCTCGTCCTGCTCGGCGCGGCGATTGTCAGCATGGTCGCTCTCCAGGAGTTCGGCACCGGCATCGTGATCATCGGGCTGACCGTCCTCAACGCTGTCCTCGGGCTGAATCAGGAGGGCAAGGCGGCCGAGAGCGTCGCCGCGCTGCAGAAGATGCTCGTGATCAGAGCTCATGTGCGCCGCAGCGGGCAGCTTGCGGAGGTCCCCGCGGAAGAGCTCGTGCCAGGAGACATCGTCGTCTTCGAGGCGGGCGACAAGATCCCCGCGGATGGTCGCCTGCTCGTGGCCGCGACGATGGAGATCGAGGAGGCCGCGCTCACAGGCGAGAGCACACCGGTCCTGAAGGCGGTCGACCCCATAGCGGGCGCGGACGTCCCGCTCGGCGACCGGCTCGACATGGCCTACATGAACTCCACCGTGACGCGCGGCCGGGGCGAGATGGTCGTCACCGGAACCGGGATGAACACCGAGGTGGGCCAGATCTCCGGGATGCTCAGCGGCGTCCAGCAGGAGAAGACACCGCTCACGCGTCAGCTCGACCAGCTGACCGTCCTGCTCACGATCATGGCCGGCGCCGCGTTGGCGCTGGTGGTGGTCATCGGGCTGCTTCGCGGCGACGACTTCGACGAGCTCTTCCTCATCGGGATCAGCCTTGCGGTCGCCGCGATCCCGACCGGTCTCCCGGCCGTGGTGACGACGGTCCTGTCGCTCGGGACGCAAGCGCTGGCCGCCAAGGGCGCGATCGTCAAGCGGCTCCGCTCGGTGGAGACGCTTGGTTCGACGTCGGCGATCTGTTCGGACAAGACCGGGACGCTGACGCTCAATCAGATGACGGCGCGCCAGCTCGTGATGGTCGGGCGGCGCTATTCGATCGAGGGCGAGGGCTACTCCACCGAGGGGGCGATCAAGCGCGTCGGCGGCGACGCGACCGACACGCCGCTGGAGCCGTTCATGCTGGCGATGGCGCTCGCCAACGACGCCGCCGTTCACGACGGCGAGATCGTGGGCGACCCGACGGAGGCGGCGCTGGTCGTGCTTGCGGCAAAGGGTGGGCTCGACGTCGACGAGACCCGGCGCGTGTACCCGCGTCTAGGCGAGGTGCCGTTCGACTCGGAGTACAAGCTGATGGCGACCTTCCACGAGCTCGAAGAGGGGGGCCGCAAGATCGTCCGCTGCTTCGTAAAGGGCGCGCCGGACGTCCTGCTCGCGCGCTCGTCGCAGGTCCGGGGCGCAGACGGCTCCGACGTTCCGGCCGACGAGGCGCGTGACCGCGTGCTCGCCGAGAACGACCGCCTCGCGGGTGAAGGACTGCGTGTGTTGGCGGTCGCCTCGCGCGACCTCGACCCCTCGGAGTTCCACGCCGACCGCGACCTGCTCGACGAGGTTCAAGGCCTCACCCTGCTGGCGCTCGTGGGCATCGTCGATCCCCCGCGCAAGGAGGCGAAGGATGCGATCGCGCGCTGCAAGGAGGCCGGGATCCGCGCCCGCATGATCACGGGCGACCACGCCACCACCGCGGCCGCCATCGCCGCGCAGCTCGGCATCGAGGGGCGGGCGCTGACCGGCACCGAGTTCGCGGCGCTCAGCGACGCCGAGCTCGAGGAGCAGGTCGAGGACATCGGGGTCGTCGCGCGCGTCGCCCCGGAGGACAAGGTGCGCCTCGTCGACGTGCTGAAGCGCAAGGGCAACGTCGTCTCGATGACCGGCGACGGGGTCAACGACGCGCCGGCGCTCAAGCGGGCGGACATCGGCGTCGCCATGGGAATCACCGGCACCGAGGTGACGAAGGAAGCCGCCGACATGATCCTCACCGACGACAACTTCGCGACGATCGTCGCAGCCGTCGGGGGCGGTCGCGGCATCTACGACAACCTGATGAAGTACGTGCGCGTCCAGCTCGTGATGCTGGGCGGGTTCATCCTCACCTTCGTCGGCGCCGGCATCTTCGACATCGCCGGAGGTGCGCCGCTCACCCCGCTGCAGATCCTCTGGATCAACTTCGCCGTCGACGTGCTGCTGGCGATCGGGCTCGGCTTCGACGCCTCGGCCCCGGGGCTGATGCGGCGCGCCCCACGAGACGCGAGCGCGTCGATCGTCTCGCGTAGCCTTGGGCTCCGCCTCGGCTTCATCAGCGTGATCATGGCCGCTCTCGCGCTCGGCGTGGTCGCGTGGGGCGAGGATCGCTACGACCTCGTCGTCGCGACGACCATGGGCCTGACCACGCTCTCGCTGATGCACATCGTGGCGGCCCTCGAGGCGCGTGAGCTCACGGGCACCATCTTCAGCCGCTACACGATCGCGAACCGGCGCTTCATCCAACTGATCGGGGCCGCACTGGTGCTGACGTTCCTCGTCACCGTGCTCGATGCGTTGAACCGGATCTTCGACACCGTCCCGCTGACGAGCTCCCAGTGGGGGATCTGCCTGCTCGCCGCGCTCGTTTTCCTCGCCGTGTGCGAGCTCGGCAAGCTCGCCGACCGGCGCGCCGGGCAACGCGGTCCGGCCCTGACTCCGGTAGCGACATGAGCAGTGACGTGATGAGAAGAGAGCGGATACGCGACCAGCTGCTCGTCAAGCCGGGTACCCCGGCGGCCCTGGCTGACCGGGACCCGGGCTGGACCGGCGGGCCCGACTTCGAGGCGCTGTCGCGCGAGGAGCTGAAGGCCGAAGCGAAGGCGGTACTGGCTCGCGGGGTCGAGGAGCTCTCCGAAGCGCAGGAGCTGCTCTGGGCGAGCGACGCGCACGCGCTCCTGGTCGTCTTCCAGGCGATGGACGCCGCGGGCAAGGACAGCGCGATCGAGCATGTCATGACCGGCGTCAATCCACAGGGAGTCCAGGTCGTCGGGTTTCGACAGCCATCGCCGGAAGAGCTCGACCACGACTTCCTCTGGCGGATCTCGAAGGCCCTCCCGGAGCGCGGCCGAATCGGCATCTTCAACCGCTCGCACTACGAAGAGGTCGTCGCGCTGCGCGTGCATCCGGAGTGGCTCGAAGGGCAGAAGCTGCCGTCCGCGACACCGGGGCCCGCCTTGTGGGAGGAGCGCTACGAGGACATCAACGCCTTCGAGCGCCACCTCGACCGGAACGGGACGAAGATCGTGAAGTTCTTCCTCCACGTCTCGAAGGAGGAGCAGAAGAAGCGTTTCTTCGCCCGCCTCGACACGCCCGGCAAGGAGTGGAAGTTCAACGCCGCCGACGTCTCAGAGAGAGCACTCTGGAGCGAGTACATGGCCGCATTCGATGCGGCGCTCAGCGCCACCTCGACGCCTTGGGCGCCGTGGTACGTCATCCCCGCCGACCACAAGTGGCTCACCCAGGCCCTCGTCGCCACGATCCTCGTCGACACGATCCAGGCTCTCGAGCTCCGCTGGCCCGAGGTGACCGCGGCGGAGCACGAGGCGAACGTCGAGGCCCGCCGACGGCTCGAGGCGGAAGCCTGAGACGCTCGGAAGGGCCGGTCCGTTGACAGTGCGGGGGCGATTCGCACGGGTCGCCGCGCTCGTCGCCCTGGGCCTTGCGGGATTCCAACTGGGAGCCTGCGGCGGCGGGGAGGGCCCGCCTTCGACGGCGACGGGCCTGACGACCACGAGGTCGGTCCCGACCGCGACCCGGTCCGTCCCGACGCGGACGACTCGGACAGAGGACCAGTCCACCACGACCGAAGAGACGGCCACCGAGCCGGTCACGACCGACGAGGAGACGGTCACGACCGATCAGGAGACCGTCACCGAGCCGGCTACGACTGTCGAGGAGCCGTCGACCACCGAGGTGACCACGACCGCGCCCGCGCCCTCGACCACCGCGAGCGAAGAGACGGTCGAGCCGGCGTCTTCGACGAGCAGCACGCCCTGGGGTTGGATCGCGCTCGCCCTCGCTCTGGCGGGCGCAGCCGTGCTCGGGCTCGTCCTCTGGATGCGGCGACGCAAGAAAGCGGCAGCCTGGTCGAACAGCCTGGCGGATCTCTCCCGGCGCAGCCTCCTCGCTCTCGACGACGTGGTCGCCGAGGGCTCGCTCGTGACCGGCCAGGTCCAGGCGCTCGTCGACGAAGCGCGGTCGCTCGAATCGAGCGCGCTCGACGCTCCAGCGAGGGCAACTGCGGCCGTTCTACGGGCGCGCCTCGACGACCTCGCGACGGCTCTCGAAGCGGACCGGAAGCTCAGGCTCGGCTCGACACCGCCGAGCGAAGAGCAGCTCGCCTACTCGATGGCTCTCGTCCACCGGGAGATCGAGCAGCTGCAGGCCGTGCTACGTCCAGCGGACGCCGGTCAGCGTCCCGCTTGACGGTCTCACCGACGCAGGCCCGTTAGGGCGTCGTAGATCCCACCCGTGTTCTTCGCCCGGGCGGTTCCTGCCTTCGCCCCGCGCATCAGCTCCTCGTGCGTGAGTGCGACGGGCTTGACGACGAAGTTGGCCCGCACAGCCGCCTCGTATTTGCCGAGCTTCGCGCCGTTGGTCTTGAACCACGCGTCGATCGCGTCCACGAGCGGCTTGTAGTTCGCCTTGTAGTCCGAGCTGAAGTAGCCGCGCAGCTTCTGCGCGCGCTTCAAGTACGTCTCCGCCTTGTCCGGCTCCTTCGTGACGATGGCGAGCGCCTCGTTCAGACGCTGCTTCGTCCACCTGATGATCGGCCAGACCTCGTCGCCGTGAATCGCGTCGTAGAGCACCAGGTCGCCGCTGATCTTCGAGCTCCCCGCCAGCTTCGAGAGGGTGGCGCCGGCCCCGCTGTGGCCCGCCATCGTCACGCGGTCGACCTCCGGGGCCTTTTCTGCCTTCTTCCCCTTCGCGTCCTTCCAGACGTCTTCCGTCTGGAGCCGCGCAACGACCTCCTTGACGTAGGCATCGGACTCGAAGGTCGTGTGGCCCGCCTTGCCGAATTGCGAATGGAGCCCGCCCTGGGGGAGCACGATCACCGTCTGGGTGTAGGTGCTCTCCTCCAGCTGCTGCGCGACTTCGTCGAGCGCAACGTCCCGCACCGGCGCCTTGTCCTTTTCGTCGCGTCCCCGGCGCAGGCGCTCGAGGAGCTCCTCCGCCGCCACCTCCTTCGGCGTCTTCTTCTTGGTCGAGGGCTTCGGAGGTGCCATCACCAGCGCGCGCCAGCCGGCGTAGGGGCGATGGGTGCCTTCCGTCCACCCGTGCAGGAAGACGACCACTTCGATCTTCTGAGTCGCGTCGAGCTTCGCAGGCACGAGGACGATCGCCTTGCCTTTCGCTTTCTCCGACGAGAGCGCGCCGATCTCCGTGGGCTCGTCGACGAACTTGCCCTTCTTCGGGTCTTTTGGAGTCCTTCTTCCAACGCTTGGCCGTGTCGGTCTGCATGCCCTCACCCAGCCCTTCGAGCGGGATGCGGCGAACGTTCCCCACGAGCTTTTCGCCGGCGTTCCACGCCTCGCCGAGCTTGACGGCGTCCGACCACTCGGTCTTCCGTTGCACCATCCGTCCCGAGAGCAGCCCGGCGACGGCACGGTTGCCCGCGCCCATGAAGGCCAGGGCCGCGGTCTCTGCGAGCGCGTCGTTCGCGCCTCGCCGTACCGCCGGCCGCCGGCTCTGCCGTGAGACGCTGACCCGTTCTCGTTTCAGGTGCGACACGCTGTGCGGCCTCCGGATCCGACGGCTCCGACCTTAGAGCCCCGGCGTCGCATGTCAACGGCGGGGTCTGGCTACGCGCCGGCGTCCGGGCCGCCGAGCAGGCGCCTGGTCAGTTCGCCGCCCTCGATCACGAGGTCGCGCAGAGCCTCGTCAACATGCCGGTCGCGGACAACCAGCTCCTCATCCTCGTCGGCGGCGAAGAGCGCAGCCTTGCGGAGCAGTTCGCGCACGAACGCCCCGCTGACACCCTGCGTGCGCTCGATGAACCGGTCCAACTCGGACCGGCCGGACCTGCTCGAGCCGGCGCTCGCGTCGCGTCCGGGTCGGATCGACCAGGCGGTCGAGATTCCGCTACCGGACTCGGAATGTCGTCGCCGGTTGTTCGAGCTCTACGCGGAGGGCCTGAGGACCGAGATCGAGTGGCTGCTCGCCCACGCGGCGATCGTAAACGGAGGTCAGCGCACCATCGTGAAGCAGGCGTCGTGCGACGAGCGGGCGACGGCGACGCGGTTCCGCAGGCCGCCCGCGGCGCCCACGACGCAGAGCGTCCCCTGCGAGAGCGAGGGCGTGAGCGCCACGCCCCAGCCCTCCTGCACGTTGTACGAGCCCGGCGGGATCTGCCGCGACCGCAGGAGGCGCCCATCGAGGCGGTGGATGCGGAGGGTGGCGTCGGCGCCGCTCGTCACGAACGCACGCCCAGCCGAGGAATGTCACGTGCTGCGGCGGTGCGTCGGCGACGAGCGTGAACAGCAGCCTTCGCCTCGCCGTGTCGAAGACGCCTAGCCGGCCGCTGTCTCCCGAGCTGACCCAGACGCGCGCGCCGCGAGGCGTGAACCCCACGTCGTGGGCGAGGAACGGCGGCGAGACGTGACCGCGGAGGCGCGGCAGCAGCGGGTCGGAGACGTCGAGGACGGCGATCCGCTCCGCCTTGTTACCGAGCGCGGTCCAGAGCGTCCTGCCGAACGCCGTCACGTGCCGCGCCGGGCCGCCAAGCTCCGCCCGATGGACGACCCGGTCGCGCACGAGGTCGACCACGGCGACCTCACCGCGGGCGGAGTCGCTGATGTACGCGACCCGGCCGCCCGCGCCCGCCGCCGCGTAGCGGGGCGCGCCGAACCCGCGCAGGACACGCCGGATCCTCAGGTCAGGCCCGTCGACGAGTGTGACGGCCCCGCCGCCGTGTGCGCGACGACGGCCGTGCGGCCGACGCTCTCGATGCTGCGCGGCCCGGCCGGCGTCGCGATCCGCCGCAGGATGCGGCCGTCGTCGAGCCGGACGACGGCGACGTGGCTCTCGGTGTCGGCGGTGACGAGAGCGACCGGCAGCCCGCCGAGCCGGCGCGCGAACGCGTCCGGCGACGTCGCGAGCAGCAGCCCGCCGACGGCGGCGCTCCCGAGGAACTCACGTCTGTTCACGCGAGGACTACGAGCGCGCCGCCTGGAGGTCCCGACATTCACGGGCAGGGGCAACCGAACCGTCCCGAAGCCCATTACAGGGCTCCGCCGCGGCCTTTCCACCACGATCGTGCCCGGCCGGGCCCGCAACGGCCGGTTCTGTGGAAACTTCGTCACACATTCGTCACGAACGACCCTGCCCAAACGGCCATGTCAGTGGGCCAGGCCCACGGACATGTCGCTCGGGGTCGTGTCCGCGAACGGCAGGGCCTGCGGCGCGCGGCAGCCGCCGACTACGCGTGACGCCCGACGAAGTCGAGCACCCGCTGCCACGCGTCCTCGGACGCGTCGGCGAACTCCTCCTGCTTGCGATCGAAGAAGCTGTGCGGAGCCCCCTCGTACGTGACGAGCTCGTGCTCGACACCGGCCGCCGTCAGCGCGGCCTCGTACTCGGCGACGTCCGCGGGTGTGATCGCCTCGTCCGCACCGCCCATCAGGCCGAGGATCGGGGCCTCGAGCTCGCCGGCGCGCTGCGCCGGGCCGGGCGAGCCGTCGGCGCCGACTCCCGGTCGCCCGTAGAAGCCGACCGCGCCCGACAGGCCGTGGCCGGATGCGGCTGCGAGCCACGAGTGGCGCCCGCCGAAGCAGAACCCGACCGTGAAGAGCGTTCGGCACGAGCCGCCTTCCGCGCGAGCGGAGCCACGCGAGGGCCGCGGCGACGTCCTGCTGCACCGTCTCGGGCGTCGTCTGCGCGACGTGCTCGCGGTAGGGGAAGTCCTCGTTCGCGCTTTCCGATGCCAGCCGTGCGGCCGAAGTAGTCGATCGCGACGGCGTGGTAGCCGCGCTCGGCGAAGCGCAGCGCAAGCTCCTCGTAGAAGCGGTACAGCCCGCGGACGTCGGGCAGGATCGCGATGCCCGTCGTCGACTCCCCGTCGGGCGTCGCGGCGAAGGCGGCGAAGCGCGAGCCGTCGGCAGCCTCGAGGACCAGGTCGCGATGCGACACGGACGCACCGGCGATGACCGGAATCGGAGGTAGCGAATCGGGTTCGAAGCACATCGCCGGGCGGGCGACGTTACCACCGGGGCTTGCGCAGTGGAGTCCGCGCGCCGCTCGTCGTATCCTCTAGCCGTGCCTGCCGTCGCCAGTCGGGATGTGGAGCGGCTGCTCCGTTTCGTCTCCGAGGCCGAAGACCTCGGCGGCGAGGAGCCGTTCACGAGCGAATTCCTCGTCGAGCTCGGCCGGATCGTCGAGGCCGACTGGATCGGATACAACGAGCTCGATTGCGTTCGCCGTAAGGTCCACGTGTTCGCCCTGCGCCCGGGGGACGATCACGACGGAGAGCTCGACGGCCCGACCTGGAAGCTCCTCCGGGACCACCATCCGGTCTGTCGTGCCCACGAGCGGGGAGACTTCCGGACGCTGAAGCTCTCGGACTTCCTGACGCGGCGTGAGCTCCACCGCTCGCAGCTCTACAACGACTGGTTCCGTCCGGTCCAGGTCGAACACGAAATCGAGGTCGCCCTTCCGTCGCCGCAATGGCACACGCGCACCTTCATCTTCGACCGCCGCGGCAAGGCGAGCGCGGACTTCAGCGAACGCGACCGCCTGGTCCTCGACCTGCTCAAGCCGCACCTGACCCGGCTCTCGGACCGGGCGTCAGCACGGAAGCGAGCCGCGGAGGAGGACGACGCGGCCCGGCTCACACCGCGCGAGCGCGAGGTTCTCACCTGGGTCGCCCGCGGCAAGACGAATCCGCAGATCGCCGAGCTGCTCTGGCTGTCCCCGGCGACCGTGCGGAAGCACCTCGAGAACATCTACGGGAAGCTCGGCGTGGGCACACGCGCCGCCGCCGTCGCACGTTTCCTCGGGCTGGCCGACGGGCAAGAACCGGGCACGGCCTCAGCGAAGCGCTGAGAGGCACGGAGGAAACGCGGCGGCCGCCGCAAAAGCAGCCTTGGCCGCTGTCCCTGGGGGGTGTTCACGTGTCACACGAGGAACCGTCGTCGTTCGAAGACCAACCGACCGAGATCCGTACGCGCAGGGCGGCGGTGCTGGCGGGCGTCGTGCTCGTGTGGGCCGCGTTCATGGCGGCGATCGGCCTGCTCGTTCCTGCGGCACGTCGTTCTCGGCGCCGGCCTGATCGGCGCGGCCTGGATCGGAGGCGCGCACAGGCACGTGCGTCTGCCTCGCCCCGACCTGCAGCGGGTTCGCGCCGGAGCGGGCGCAGCCGCGGGCAAGCTCGGGGTCGCCGCAACCGCCGCCAGCCGGACGACGGCCTCATCCTCGCGTCGCCTCCTGGCGACCTCGCGTGCCGGCGGATCGTCGGCTCTGCACGGGTTGACCAGGGCAGGGCGCGCCTCGGCAGTGCGCCTGTCCGCGACCGCATCCACCGCAAAGGGCGCGGTCCACGAGCAAGGCGTCCGGCTCGCCGAGAGGCAGCGAAGCCGCCGTCGCAATCGCGACCCGCGCGTCGAGGAGGCGCTCGCGTCGAACTCCGAGGGCATCGCGCTCGCCAAGGCGGGCAAGCCGGCCGAGGCGATCGACGCCTTCGACACCGCACTCGCTCTCCTTGCAGACACCGGCGACCGCCACCACGAGGGTCAGGTGCTCGTCAACCTCGGGGTCGTGCACCGCAGCGTCGGAGGCACCGAGGCCGCCCGCTTCTGCTGGTCACGCGCGCTGGAGCGCCTGGAGCCGGGCACGCGCGAGCGGGAGCGGACGGCCGAGCTGCTCGGCGTGCGCTGAGGCCGAGCTGCTCGTCCTCAACGATCGCTCCCATGACGCGGGTCGGACTGCTGTTTCCGGGCGAGATGGGCGCCGCCGTCGGCGAGGCGGCCGATGCGGAGGTGCTGTGGGCGAGCGAGGGCCGCAGCGACGAGACACGCGCCCGGGCGAGCGGCTTTCGTGACGTCGGGACCGTCGCCGCGCTCGCCGCCGAGAGTGAGATCGTGCTCAGCATCTGCCCGCCGGAGATCGCCGAGGAGGTCGCCCGCGAGGTCGCGGGGCTCGGCTTCGAGGGCCTCTTCGTGGAGGCGAACGCGATCTCGCCGGAGCGGGCCGAGCGGATCGCCGGCACGACCGGCCTGCGGATGCTGGACGGCAGCATCCTCGCCAAGGGCGCGATCAACCTCTACCTCTCCGGCGACGAGGACGACATCGCGCGCGTGGCCCGGCTGTTCGCCGGGGCCGACGTGGTGGCCGTTCCGCTCCCGGGCGGTATCGGCGCGGCTTCGGCGCTGAAGATGGCCTTCGGCGGCTGGAACAAGATCGGCGTCCTCCTGGCCGCCCAGGCCTACGCGATCGCGCGGTCCTACGGCGTCGACGAGGCGCTTGCGGACGAGGGGGTCCCGTCCGGCCCGATCGCGCGCGCCGGCCCCAAGGCGTGGCGCTGGCGGGCCGAGATGGAGGAGGTCGCCGCCACGTGTGCCGCGCTGGGGCTCGCCGATGGGCTGGGCCTGGCCGCTGCCGAGATCTGCGAGCGTTGGACCCACCACCGCGGCGAGAGTCCCGACTTGAGCCGACTGCTCGACGACTTGCGCGTGACCGAGTAGTCCGCGGCTCCGTAATCGACCACGACGCCTTCCTGTAGTTAACCCCGGTTGTTCGTGATGGTCGGGTTGCCTTCACATCGCGGGCGTACCGGAGTGGACCTAGGCAATTGTGGTTTTGCTCTGTAGAGTCGCCGTGCCTCCCCTGCGGCATGGACCTACATCGATAGGGGTCACCAAGAAGGGGGTTTCCATGAACAAGGCGCTCGTTGTGGGCGGACTGCTCCTGGTCCTGCTCGTCCCATCCGCTTTCGCCGGCTCGCAGTCGCCCCAGGCGACGGTCCTCTGTGTCGAGCTTCAAGGCGACGCGGATACACGCTTCGATGTCAAGCGACGCAACGGAACCAGATGCGCGCGCGGGGAGGCCAAAGTGGCGCTTCCGCGTGGCCTGAGAGGCCCGCGCGGTGCGCGGGGGGCAACAGGGGCACGGGGCCCCGCCGGCGCGCAGGGACCTGCAGGGCCTGCCGGTCCTGCGGGAGCGACAGGCGCCGCAGGCCCAGCAGGCCCGCAAGGTCCTCAGGGCCCGCCGGGTCTACCCGCGGTCACCTACACCCGCGTCACCGCATTCGGCGGCGACTTCGCAGGCCACTAACCCGACTGTGAGCATGACCGGTTGTGCGGCACTTCGCCCTGGTGCGGAATTCGGCCCTTACCCCGACGGCAGCGGCCGGAGGCTCGGTGTTCTACAGCGGTTTCAATGGCAGGAGGCTCGGCGACATCGTCAACCTGGTCTACACCGGCAGCTTCTCGTCCGACACCGACACCGCGGCGCCGGCGCCCCGTACCTGAGGGTGCTCCTAGAAGCAGATACGCACGGCGTGATCTTCTCGCCGAACACGCAGCCCTTCCCGTTGGTTGCGGAAGACGTGCTCCACGGGTGGGACGTCACCGAAGGGACTGTCCGCTACGACGACGACCCGGGGAATGGCCCCGACTCGCCCTGGCAGGTGATCGTGGCTGAGCACGCCAACGAGGTCATCTCGGGCATCTACGTCACGGTGGGCTTCTCCGCAGGCACGAACCTGACCGGGTGCCTGCGAACACTTGCCGTCAACGAGAAGGTGTTCCTGTTGGGCAGCTAAGGAGGGTTACACGGGTCAGCGAGGCCGTCCCGCCCCTTCGGTTTAGGGGCGGGACGGCCCTGGAGCCGGCTCCTCGACGCCTTGCGCGTGACCGACTAGTCCGCGGCGCCGTAATCGGCGTACAGTGAAAGCGAAAGTGAGGCTCACGGCTGCCCTGGCCGCCGCATTGGTCGTCGCGGCGCTCGCCGCCGGCGCAGGAACCACCGCCGGAGGCTCGAGCCACGATGCCGACGGCAGCATCCGCAAGACCGAGCGCCTGCAGCGCTTCCGCTCCTGCGGTGAGCTGCTCGCGTATGCCAAGAAGCAGACGCTCAGACTCGTCGGCTCCATGCGCTTCGGTCCGCCGATTCCGCCGCCGCCGCCGCCCGGGCCGCCGGCGCCGCCCGGCACGCCGGTGCCGGCCCCGCGCGCTGCGCGGCCGGGCGTCGACTACTCGCCGACGAACGTCCAGGAGAGCGGCGTCGACGAGCCCGATCTCGTCAAGACCGACGGCGAGCACCTCTTTGCCGTCGGCGAGGGGAAGCTCCAGGCGATCTCCGTCGGCCCCCACCCACGCTTCCTCGATTCGCTGGCCCTGCGCCTCGGCGACCAGCACGAGCTCCTCTTGCACGGCAACCGCGTGATCGTTCTGTCGCGCGGCAGCAGCGAGTTCCTGCCGCTGGGCAGGAACCTCGGATACGTCCCGTACCCGACTAAGACGATCCTGACCGAGGTCGACGTCCACGATCCGAGCTCGATGCGCATCGTCTCTCGGCTGGAGCTCGAGGGTGGCTATGCGAGCGCGCGCCTGGTCGGCGGAACGCTCCGCGTCGTGCTCGTCTCGCAGCTCCCCCGCGAGCTCCGCTTCGACCCGGCGCGCCCGGGCGAGACCGAGGCACAGGCCGTCGCGCGCAATAAGGCCAAGGTCTCGCGCTCGCGCCTCGCCAACTGGCTGCCCACACGGGTCAGGACGAACGTGCGCACGAAGACCCGCTCGCGGCGGCCCCTCGTCAGGTGCGGCAGCGTCCGCAGGCCGGCGTCGTTCGCGGGCGTCGGGATGCTGACCGTGATCACGGCCGACCTCGAGCACGGAATGCAGGTCGTGGACTCCGACGCGGTGCTCGCGGACGGGCAGATCGTCTACTCGTCCACCACCGGCATGTACGTCGCCACTCAGCGCTGGTCGGACGAGCCCGGAGAACGGGGCGTCACGACACCGCTGCACAAGTTCGACGTCTCGAAGCCCGGCAGGACCGAGTACCGCGCCAGCGGCGTCGTGCCGGGCTTTCTCGTCAACCAGTGGGCGCTCGACGAGCAGGACGGACGCCTTCGGGTTGCCAGCACCGAAAGTCCGCTCTGGTGGACCGGGCCGAGCGGGCGCGAGAGCGAGAGCTTCGTCACCGTTCTGGAGGAAGACGCAGGCAAGCTCGTCTCCGTCGGGCGCGTCGGCGGGCTCGGGAAGGGCGAGCGGATCTACGCGGTGCGGTTCATGGACGACGCCGCCTACGTCGTGACATTCCGTCAGGTCGATCCCTTCTACATCGTCGACCTCTCCGCTCCGCGACGTCCGCGCGTCGCCGGCGAGCTGAAGATCCAGGGCTACTCCTCGTACCTGCACCCGATCGGCGACGACCTCGTCCTCGGCGTCGGGCAGGACGCCACCGAGCGCGGCCAGACTCTCGGGACCCAGATCTCAGTGTTCGACGTGTCGAACCTCGGCCGGCCGGCCCGCCTACACAGGCGCAGGATCGAGTCGAGCCGCTCCGAGGCGGAGTTCGACCACCACGCCTTCCTGTACTGGCCCCGGAGCGGGCTGACCGTCGTCCCGGTCGACGCCTACGACCGGACCGGCAGCGACTCCTTCGCCCTCGGCCTTCGCGTCGGGCGCAGCGGCATCTCCGACGTCGGACGGATCAGACACGGCCGGCCGGAGGTGTTCGACCCTATCCGCCGCTCGATCGTCGTAGGCGACAGCCTCTACACGGTCTCGGGCCGGGGCGTGAAGGCGAGCGCGCTGAGCAATCTCTCGCCGCGCGCGTGGATCGCCTTTCGCTGAGCGCCGTCGTCTAACCCCTCGATGACCAGGCTCGCTCTGGCTGCGCTCGTCGCCGTGCTCGCCGCCGGCTGCGGCGGGGACGACGAGGCCGCCGCTCCCACCACGCCCGCCCCTCCCGCGGCGCCGTCCGCGGCTGCCACTCAAGGGCGTCTGAGCGCCCGGCCGCAGCCGCTGAAGGACGCAGGCGAGGCCGGCGAGCGGCGGATCGGCAGCGCGATGCTCTACGTGCCGCCGGGCGACGGCCCGAAGACGCTCGTCCTCGGCCTGCACGGCGCGGGCAGCAGCCCGGAGGAGCCGATGGCGCTGCTGCGGCCGTACGCCGACCGCGCCGGCTTGATCCTGCTCGCGCCGCAGTCGCAGGGCGCGACCTGGGACGTCGCCCAGGGCGGCTTCGGCCCGGACGTCGAGGCGATCGACGGCCTGCTCGCGCAGGTCTTCTCCGAGTACGACATCTACGACGTCGCCGTCGCGGGCTTCTCGGACGGCGCGTCCTACGCGCTCTCGCTCGGGCTCACGAACGGCGACCTCTTCGACCACGTGATCGGCTTCTCACCGGGCTTCATCGCGTTCGAGCAGCCGTACGGGAAACCGCGCCTGTTCATCTCTCACGGCACGAAGGACTCGATCCTGCCGATCGGCCGGACGAGCCGTCGAGGCGTCCCGCAGCTGCGCGCAGCCGGCTACCCGGTCGAGTACCGCGAGTTTCAGGGCGACCACGAGGTTCCGCCTCGCATCGCACGTGAGGCGGTCGCGTGGCTGACCGGCTAGCTCGCTCGCCCCTCGGCTCAGCGGGAGCTCCGACTCGAGCTGACGCGCTAGATCTCGCCGGCCGTCCAGCGCCGCTGATGGAAGCGCTCTGCGAGCGGGTTGAACACCTCCGCGAAGCGGACCTTCGCCTTCGTGGCACTGGCGTTCGACCTGGCCGCGAGCTCGAAATTCGAGTTCTGCGGCAGCGGGCAGCCGCTCCCGGACACGATGTCGAAGAAGCCGTCCCGATAGTGCCGGTCGGCTTCGATCGACTGCTGGAGGGCACGCTGGAGCAACGTCACGACCTCGTCCGCCTCTGGCGTCGGCGCGTGCAGGCTGCCGAGCTGAAGGAGGATGCTCTGGCGGTTGTCGGCAACGCTGGCGATCCGCCGTCCGGCCGTACGAGGGGCGATCGAACAGTCCAGGCCGCCTTCGAGGGCGGCGCTGATCTCGGCCCGGCCTGCGGCAGACTGCTCCAGCACGTTCTCGACGCGATCGACGAACGTCCGGAGCTCCGCCGTCGTCGGATCCTCCGAGCCGGATGAGCCGCCGTCAGGCCCGCGTAGCGCGAGCGCGGCAACGGCGACCCCGATCAGCGCGGCCGCGACGAGCACCGCAGCCACCCAACGACCCCGAAGCGGCCGGCGACTCCGGCGCGTAGGAAGCACATGCGTGTCGGCGTCGACCGGAGGCCGAGCCGACGGAGCCGCCCGGGTCGCGTCCGGATCGACCGCACTCCGGTACGCGGACGCGAGCGCGCCGGCGGTGTCGTAGCGATCGTCCTGGTCCTTCGCCGTGGCCGTGGCGATCACCGGGTCGAGCTCCGCCGGCAACGCGGGGACGACGACGGACGGGGTCGGCGGAGGATCCCGCAGATGAGCCTCCAGAACGGCGAAATCGCTCTCGCGTTCGTACGGTGCCCTACCGGTCAGGCAGTAGAAGAGGACACAGCCCAGCGAGTAGATGTCCGAGCGACCGTCCAGCGGCCGCCCCTCGATCTGCTCGGGCGAGCAGTAGTCGACGGTTCCGAGGAACGAGCCCGTCCTGGTCACCCCCTTCGAGCTCGTGCGCCTGGCCAGGCCGAAGTCGCACAGGTAGGCGTGGTCGCCGGGCTCGGCGACGAGGATGTTCGCCGGCTTGACGTCTCGGTGGACGAGGCCGGCGGCGTGGGCCGCGTCGAGCGCCCCGCCGATCTGCTCGGCGATGTTCAGCGTCTCCTCCGTGGACAGCCGTCCGCGGTCCCGGACGAGCGCCTGGAGGCTGGGGCCGTTGACGTAGCGCATGGCGAGGAAGAGGACGCCGTCGACCTCGTCCGCGTCGTAGATCGGGATCACGTTCGGGTGGTCGAGCGAGGCCGCGAGCTGTGACTCGCCGAGGAACCTCGTCCGGAAGCTCTCGTCGAGCTGCGAGCTCAGAGGCGATCACCTTCAGGGCGACCTTGCGGGCGAGCCGTTCGTGGGTGGCGAGGAACACCGAGCCCATCCCGCCGCGGCCGAGCAGCGACTCGATCGTGTAGTCGCCGAACGACTCGCCGGGGCCGGGTGTCGGACGATCAGCCACGCGGAGGTCGACAGGTACGCAGCCGGTAGCCGAGCCCGCGCTCGTTCTCGATCAGGTGTTCGGCGCCGAAGGGCTCGAGCTTCTTTCGCAGCTCCCACATCAGCCTCGCCAGCTCGACCCGGCTGTGCATCGGCTCGTCCGCCCAGACGGCGTGCATCAGCTCGTCGTGCGTGCAGAGGGCCGGCGACCCGCCGATCTCGTCGTTTCGGCCGGCCATGAAGCGCACCAGCCGGTGTGCCTGCGCGCGGATCTGGAGCTCGTGCCTCTCCTCGCCGCGGACGAGGACGAGTCGAGCCGCATCGGTGTCGTAGCTGAGGCATTCGGCCGGCTCGCCCTCGAGTTCGGCCGCCTCGGGGACCGGCCTCGTAGCCTGGGAATCGCCCCCTCCCTGAAACGCGAGCTCGAAGTACCGCCGCTCGTCGGCCTCGTCGATCGAGGCGACCACGCAGACCACGTCGCCGTCGCGGAGCGCCGTGCGCTCGAGGACCCTCCGAAGCTCGCCTCCGCGCCGCACGAAGGTGCCGTTGACGCTGCCGCCGTCCACGACGACCCAGCGCCTTCCCTCCCGCTCGAGCGTGCAATGGGCGGAGCGCGTGACGAGGCGTTCCGGGTCGGGCGCCAGAACGATGTCGTTGACGTCCGGGAGACGTCCTACGGTCACCTTCGTCCCCGAGAGCTCGAGGTTGGCGAGCTCCTCGCCGTTCGGGCCGAGGACGACGAGCGCTGCTCCACGTGTCGGGTCACCCACGGGCGGAATTCCAATCGATCGTCCATCTCGTGTCCATAGATCGGAGTCGGATCGGCGCCCAGACTCGGTGGCGACTCAAGACACCGAATGGAGGAATCATGTTCAGGCTCGGACGGAAGACAAGGCGATTGGGTCTCCTCGCCTTCGCACTTGCAGTCGCGACCGCGGCTGTCCTCGTCGGCTCCAGCTCGCTGCTCGGATCGAGCTCGACCTCGAACCCCGAGGCATGGCGGGTGCTGCCGCCGGCGCCGATCGCCTTCGAGGCCGGCCACACGAGCGTGTGGACGGGCACGGAGCTGATCCTCTCCGGGCTGACCGGTGGAGCGGCGGACGGAAACCTCGAGCAGGCAAGGGAGGCGGCGGTCGCGTACAACCCGTCGACGCGGGCCTGGCGCCGTCTCGCCCCGCCGCCCGAGACGGAGAGGTACTGCCGCCGCAGCGCGGTCTGGACCGGCAAGGAGATGCTCGTCTGGGGCTGCTCGCTCCTCGGGTACGACCCATCCGCCGACCAGTGGCGGCGTCTGCCGCGACCCACGTCGGGTGCGGGGATCGTGGCCTGGACGGGCCGGGAGCTGATCGGCTGGGGCGGCGGCTGCTGCGGTGACGCGAGCGCAGGACGGCCAGGCCTACGACCCGGAGACCGAGACGTGGCGCAGCCTCGCCGATTCGCCGCTCGCGCCCGAGCAGCAGCCACTCGGTGCGTGGACCGGCCGTGAGCTCGTGCTGTTCGTCAGCGGCATGTCCGCGGTGGACGGAACACCGTTCCCCGACGAGCTGGCCCGGGCGGCCGCCTACGACCCCGAGACCGACACTTGGCGCCGGATCGCACCGCTCCCCGAGGCTCGCCGCGGCGCCAGCGCGGTGTGGACCGGTCACGAGATCCTCGTCGTCGGAGGGCGTGCTGGAGCTGGCTCGCCGGCAAGAGTAGGTCTTGCCTACAACCCCGCGACGAACGGCTGGAGGCGACTTCCTGCCATGGAAACGGGTCGCATGGGTGCGGTTGCTGCGTGGACTGGCCGCCGCCTGCTGATCTGGGGCGGCGAGACCGGTCGCACCTCCTTCGTGGCCACAGCCGACGGGCTCGCGTTCGACCCCGGCACCGATCGTTGGTCACGGCTGCCTCAGGCGCCGCTCGCCGGACGCTCTCAGGCGGACGCGGTCTGGACCGGCCGCGAGCTGATCGTCTGGGGCGGCTTCGGTGCCGGCGACGGACAGCGTCCCGGGGCGCTGGCCGACGGCGCCTCGTTCAGCCAGGTGCTCCCGTGAAGCGCAGCGCGAGGGCGAAGGGCCGAGTCGTCTTCGAGCCGACCGCCCGTCTGCTCGAGCGTTTCGCGAGCTAGGTGGGTTTGCGCTCCGGATAGCGAGGGAGCCCGTCGTCGGGGATCGGCTCCCAGACCGCCGCGTAGGCGACGAACTGCCGGTGCTGCGGGCGCACGCCCGGGTCGCCGTCGAACGCGCCCAGCCGGACCCCGGTCGGCTCTCCCCCGCTCGGGGGCCGGCTGAAGAGCGCCGACCCGCAGGCGGAGCAGAACGCCTTGTGGAAGCCGTCGGGCGGCACGAACCAGGTCACGAGCTCCTCGCCCGACAGCACCCGCACCGAGCCCGGGCGGACGCGTGCGTTCGCGGTCACCGCGGTCCCGCTCCGCCGCTGGCAGCGCTTGCAGTGGCAGTACGAGGCGGAGAGCGGCGGCTCCGTCAGCTCGAAGCGGACCCCGCCGCAGAGACAGCCGCCGGTGGCTTCGTCGAGCGCCATCAGAGGCTCGGCAGCTCCACCCGGCTGACGTCGAGGCCCAGTGCGCGGGCGAGCTTGATGCCCTGGTTCAGGTCCTCGCGCAGGTTCTCGATGTCGCGGGCGCGCATCATGTCGCCGATGAAGGCTCGCTCTTTCGGCCGCCACATCGCGTGCTCGACGAAGATCGGCATCATCCGGTTCGCCACCTCGATCAGACGGCGCTTCGTCTTCTCGTCGGCCGTCTCGAGCAGCACCTTCTCGTATGCGACACCGGCCCTGTGGTGGATGCCGTCGTCGATCGTGAGCCGGTTGCACAGGTTCTCGAGCACCGTGCCCGGCGAGGCCCGCGCGATCTGGCGGAAGCGCGGAATGATCAGGCGCTCGAAGAACACCTGCATCAGGAAGACCTTCTCCTCGAGCGTGTCCAGGTCGAGAAACATGTGCGCGAGCCGGTCGAGGTGCGGGTCGTGCTCGGCGGTTCCGCCGGCCGCGTGCGCGAGCCGGAGCCACGCCTCGGTGTGGCGCGCCTCGTCCTGCACCATCGTCGTGTAATAGAGCTTCGCCTCGGGGTCCGGGGCGATCGAGAGCAGCTGCGAGGCCATGGTGACTGCGAACTGGTCGGCCTGCAGCTGCTGGGTGATCACCGAGCGCCAGAGGTCGCGGCGGCGCGCTTTGCGCTCGGGGGCCAGGCCGGCCCGCGTCTCCGGGATCGGCGGCGCGTCGCTCCACGGCAGATCGCGCGTCTGCCACTCCTTCTTCTTGGCCAGCTGGTAGTAGCGGAGGACGCCCTCGTAGCGTTCCTCGCGCGACTCGATGTCAGCAGCGACCTGCATCGACGGGAGGTTAACGGCGCCGCCACAATGAAGGCATGAGCACGACGCTGACGCCCGCCGAGGTGGAGGTCGAGCAGCCGCACGGCGACGACGTCCCCGAGCAGGACCGTCCCTGGATCGTGATCGTCTGGAACGACCCGATCAACCTGATGTCGTACGTCACGCTCGTCTTTCAGAAGCTGTTCGGCTACGGGCTCGCCGAGGCGACGAAGCTGATGCTGCAGGTGCACGAGGAGGGCAAGGCGGTCGTCTCCGGCGGCACCCGCGAGAAGGCGGAGCTGGACGTCTCCCGCCTGCACGCCCACGGGCTCTGGGCCACGATGCAGCAGGATTAGATGCTGCTCCCGCGGCCGAGAATCAGGCGTAGCGCGCGCGGGCGAGCTGCGCCTTCGTCTTCCGGACGAGGAGCGTCAGCTCTTGCTGATGCTGTGCGAGGAGCTCCGCGACCGCGTCGGCGAGGATCGCGCGCACCCCGACCTGCGCCGGCTCTTCCCGCCGGCGCACCCAGAGGACGAGGAGGCCGAGGACGAGTACCGGCGTCTGATGGCGAGCCAGCTGGACGTCGGCCGCGAGCGTGCTCTCGTGACGGTCGAGGCGACGATCGAGCAGCCGACGCTCACGACCGACGAGGCCGAGTCCTGGCTGCGCGTGCTGAACGACCTCCGGCTCGTGCTGGGCACGCGCCTGGACGTGACCGAGGAGCTGTCGTGGAACCTCGACCCGAACGACCCGCGCGCCCCCGAGCTCGGCGTCTACGCCTACCTGACCTGGCTCCAGGAGCAGCTGGTGCAGGCGCTCAGCGTCGGAGGTTGATGAATCCTCGCGGCTAGCCGCGCGCGGGCGACGCCGGCCCCTTGCCCAGGACGACGTTCACCCTCCCACCGGCCGGCAGCGTCGTCCCCGGCCGCGGCGTCTGGGCGATGACCTTCCCCTTCGTCACCTTCCTCGAGGTCCTGCGGGTGACCCTCCCGACAGCGCAGCGCCCGCGGGCGACCGACGCACGGGCTGCACGGAGGCCCAGGCCACGGAGGTTGGGAACGAGACATCGCGGTGCGGTGTTCATGAAGCGCACCAGTGCCACGTCGAAGAGCTGGCTCGGCCGCTCCCGGACCTCGACCGTGCCGGCCAGGACGATGCGTCGATCGCTCTGCAGCGCAGCCGCTGACGCGCCGTCGGAGGTTCCCCCACCCAGGTCCGCGGTTGCGCGGCCGGCGGTTCCGAAGCCGAGGTCGCGCCGACCGTTCGGCAGCAAGCGCGCCACCGCGAAATCGCTCCGCGGCGTCGCGGTATCACCTGCTGTGACGATCTTCCCGTCAGGCTGAACCAGGACGCTGTGCGCGTACAGGTCCGGCGCCGCCCTCCCACCCCGGCCGAAAGCGGCGTCGAGGCTGCCGTCTGTCTGGTAGCGCGCGACCTGCCCGCCAGCCAGGAGGATCTTGCCGTCGGCCTGGAGGGCGAGATCGCCGGTCAGGCACGGTGTGCCACCCGCGCAGTTCGCGGCTGAGGTCGTCTTGCCGTCTCCGTCGAAGCTCGCGTCGAGGCTCCCGTCGGCGTTGTAGCGCGCGAGGGCGTAGTCCGGGCGTTGCGGGCTGTTCGGCAGCGAGAACGAGTAGCCGGCGTAGCCGCCCACGACGATCCTGCCGTCCGGCTGCACCGCTGCGTCCACGGCCGAGTCGACCACGGGGGTGAACGAAGTCGTCACGCGTCCGTCGCCGTCGAAGCCCGCGTCCAGGCCGCCGTCCGTGTTGTACCGCGCGACTGCGAACTCCAGTGCATCCCGCGAAGCGGCGCTTCTGGCGTTCCCCACCGCCACGATCTTCCCGTTGCGCTGGATCGCGAGGCCGACCGCGACGGCGCCGAAACCGAAATCGGTGAAGGCAACGCCGTCCCTGTCGAACGACGTGTCGGGCCTGCCGCTCGCGTCGTAGCGGGCGAGCACGAAGTCGCCGCGGGCGCCCGCCCCGGAACGCCCGCCGCCTGCCACGACGATCCTGCCGTCGGCCTGAACGGCCACGGCACCCAAGGTGCCGGCTGCGGCCGGACCGCGGACGACGCCGCCGCTCCCGAAGGTCCGATCCAACGCCCCGGCCGGGGTGTACCGCGCGACGAAGGGCAGCGACGAGCCGCTGTCCTCACTCCAGCTCCAGCCGACGACGACAATTTTGCCGTCGCGCTGGACGGCGACGCCCTCGGCGATGTCGACCTCGCCGACGTCCGTGACGACCTTGCCATCGCCGCCGAAGCTCGAGTCGAGATCGCCGCCGGCGGCGCCCGCGATCGGGACGACGACGAGGAGCGCCGCGAGCAGAGCCAGTAGTTTCAGTCGCCCATGCCGGCGCTCGGCTCGGTGAGCGGGTCGCGAGCTGATCTTCGACCTCCTGGTTGCCGCTACAGCGAGCCTAGGACACCGTCACGTCGCAGACAAGGCTGCCGGCAGGACGAGTGCGACCTTCGCCCCGCCGCGTGGCGTGTTACGCGCGTACGCCGTACCGCCGTGCGCCTGAGCGATCGCGTCCACGATGGCCAGGCCCAGGCCGGCCGATCCGGTGGCCCGCACCCCGTCGGCGCGGCTGAAGCGCTCGAACGCATGCGGGAGGAACTCGGCGGCGAAGCCCCGTCCCTGATCGCTCACGCTGAGGGCAACGGCGCCGTTCTCGGCGGCGGCCTCGAGCCGAATCGGCCCGGCGCCGTAGCGCAGGGCGTTGTCGACGAGGTTGCCGAGTGCCTGCTCGAGCCGGGCGCGATCGGCGGGAACCTCGAGCGCGTCCGAGGCGTGCACCTCCAGCGAGACGTCCGCGCCCTCGGCGCGGGCCGCGAACCGCCGAGCCACCGCCTCGAGCAGTTCCCGGGTCGGCACCTTGCGACGATCGAGGCGCAGCACGCCCTCGTCCGAGCGCGCGAGCACCAGCAGGTCCTCGGCGAGGTCGGCCAGCCGGTCGGTCTCCTCCGCCGCCGAGGAGATCGCGGCTGCCAGCTCCTCGGCCGAGCGGGGCCGCCGCAGCGCGAGCTCCAGCTCGGCCTTGAGCGACGCGAGCGGCGTCCGCAGCTCGTGGCTCGCCTCGGCGACGAAGCGGCGTTCGCGTTCGAGGCCCGCCTCGAGCCGGCCGAGCATCTCGTTCAACGTGCGGGCGAGGCGCGCGATCTCGTCGTCACCGGCGGGCACGGGGAGGCGCCTACCGCCGACGTCGTCGGAGATCTCGGTCGCGCGGCGGCGCATCGACTCGACCGGACGCAGGGTCGCGCCGGCGAGCGCGTAGCCGGCCAGCGAGGCGAGCAACAGTGCCACGGGCCCGCCGATCGCGAGTTGCGTGACCAGGGCGGCGAGCGCCTCGTCGCGATCCTCGAGGGAGGCCGCGGCGACGACGAGCCCGCGTTCGCCCGGGCGGGAGAGGATCCGCACCGGCCCGTCCTCGACACCCGGGACGCGCTCGCGCTCCACGAACACCTCCCCCGTCTGACCCGTCGCCTCCACGACGCGAACGAAGCTCTCGTCATCGCCGACACGGGCTCCCGGCGGGAGCGCCTCGGCGGCCGCCGCGCGGGTGCGCAGGCTCTGGTCGAGCTGCTCGTCGAGCGTGGCCTGCAGGCGGGCGTACAGGGACACGCCGAGGATCGTCAGCAGCACGGCCATCACAACCGCGAACGCGAGCGTGAGCCTGACGCGGAGCGGCAGCCTGCTCACGCGCCACCATCGGTGCGCAGCCGGTACCCCGCCCCGCGCACCGTCTCCAGCGACTCGCGCCCGAAGGGCCGGTCGATCTTCTCGCGTAGGTAGCGCACGTACACGTCGATCACGTTCGAGCGGTGCTCGTAGTCGTAGTCCCACGCGTGCTCGAGCAGCTCGAAGCGGGAGAGCACCCGGCCGGGCCGGCGCATGAACGTCTCCAGCAGCGCGAACTCCTTGGGCGAGAGCTCGACCTCGGTGTCGCCGCGCAGCACCGTGCGCGTCGCCGGGTCGAGAGCGAGGTCGCCGACCACGATCACCGTCGGACGTTCCGGCGCCCCGCGCCGGGCGACCGCGCGCAGGCGGGCGAGCAGCTCCGCGAAGGCGAACGGCTTCGTCACGTAGTCGTCGGCGCCGGCGTCGAGCCCGCCGATGCGATCCGCGAGCGCGTCGCGCGCGGTCAGCATCAGCACCGGCGACCACACTCCGGCGGCCCGTAGGCGCCGACAGACCTCGAGACCGTCGATCCCCGGCAGCATCAGGTCGAGGACGATTGCGTCGTAGGCCGTCGCCTGCGCCATCCACAGCGCGTCCTCGCCGGTGGCGGCAACGTCCGCCGCATGCGCCTCCTCTGAGAGCCCGCGGCGAAGGAGTGCGGCCAGCTTCACCTCGTCCTCGACGATCAGGATCCGCACACGCTCATTCTGGTCGCCAAGATGAGAGTCGGATGAGCAGCGCCTCTCATGGTGGGCTCACGTGTGACGCGTACGGTCGTGGGGCATCCTCCGAACGACAAGGAGAAGACCATGAACGCACGCCTGATCAAGATCGTCGCAGCCGGGACCGTCGCCGCAGCCGTCGCGCTGGGAGGCGCCGCCTGGGCAATCGCGGGCGGCGGAGACGACGACGGTCCGAGCTACACCGGGCCCGGCGCCGCCAAGGCCAGGGCAGCCGCTCTCGCCCACGTCGGTGGTGGCACCGTCAACGCCGTCGAGAAGGACGACGAAGAGTCGGCCTGGGAGGTCGAGGTGACCAAGTCCGGCGGCGGCACCGTCGACGTCCAGCTCGACGACAGCTTCAACGTCGTCGGTGTCGAGGGCGACTCCGAGAACGAGGACGAAAGCGGCGAGAACGAAGGCTGACGGGCGTTTGCGCGCCTCCGCGAGAGCCTCGAAAAACGGGGAATAGCAGGGCGTCCCAGACCGTTTGAATGCTTGCGTGGGAGTGCCGCCGCGGCGGCCGAGTTGCGGTCGGCACCCACCAAGACCAGAGGAAGGAAGTGAACGCACTGCTTGCAACACGAGACCTGACGGTCTTCATCGAGGACGCCGAGGAGCGCGGAGCCATCGCCGAGGAGGCGCTGGAGGCGCTCGCGTTCGAGCACGACCTCGACGACGAGGAGCTCGCCGCCGTGCGCGCCGAGCTGGAGTCGCGCGAGGTCGAGATCACGCGCGAGCTCCCGGCGCGGCCGACCCAGGCCGCACCGTCCGAGCCCATGACGACGGACTCGCTGACCATGTTCATGAACGAGATCGGCCGCTACCCGCTGCTCACCGCCGCGGAGGAGGTCGAGCTGGCGAAGCGGATCGAGCGCGGCGACGCCGAGGCGAAGGCGCGCATGATCAACTGCAACCTGCGGCTGGTCGTCTCGATCGCCAAGCGCTACCAGCGCCAGGGCGTGTCGCTGGGCGACCTGATCCAGGACGGCATCATCGGCCTCGACCGTGCCGCCGAGAAGTTCGACTGGCGCAAGGGCTTCAAGTTCTCGACCTACGCGACCTGGTGGATCCGCCAGTCCTGCCAGCGCGCGGTCGCGAACCAGGCCCGCACGATCCGCGTGCCGACGCACGTCCACGAGCGCCGCATGAAGCTGGGGCGCGCCCGCAAGCGCCTCGAGCTCGAGCTCGAGCGTGAGCCCACCGCGGAGGAGCTGGCGGAGGCGACCGGCCTCGAGCTCCAGCACGTGGAGGAGGCGCTCAGCGTCGCGGAGGTGTCCGCGTCGCTGAACCAGGCCATCGGCGGCGACGGCGACGGCGAGCTCGGCGACCTGTTCGCCGACCCGACCGCCGTCGACCCGGTCGAGGAGGCGGACGTTTCGCTCCGCCGCCGGGCGGTCCGAGAGGCGCTGACCAAGCTCCCCGAGCGCGAGCGGCGCGTGCTGGAGCTGCGCTTCGGCTTCGACGGGCAGCAGCAGGCGCTCGAGGCGATCGGCCGCGAGCTCGGGATCACCCGGGAGCGCGTCCGGCAGCTCGAGGGCGAGGCGCTCGCCAAGCTGGGCCGCGTGCTCGGCGACGACGACGATCTGGCGCGGGCCGCGTAGGCCTAGGCAGAGGGCGGCGAGGAGACGCGCTTGGAGCTCTCTGTCTCGCGCCGCTTGAGGGCGAGCGCGGCGAGCTCCGAGCTGCCGATCGCCTCGCCGGGGAGCACGGCGACGCGGCACGCACGAGTGGCCCGGAGAGTCGCCTTGCGCAGCCCGTCGCCGAGCACCGCGAGCTCGCCCAGCAGGGCGCCCGCCCCGACCCGCGCGACCGTCTCCTCGTCGATCTCGACCTCGATCTGGCCGTCGAGCAGCAGGAACATGTCCTCACCCCACTCGCCCTGCTGCACGAGGGTCTCCCCGGGCTCCAGCCGCCTCCTCGGGAGCTTCGCGTTCGTCGTCAGCGCAACGCGGCTGAGCTCCTCCTCGAGCTGAGCCTCGAGAGCGGCGACGACGGCGTCCTCCTCGCCCCAGGGCGTCTCCTCCCCGAACGACTCCCGGTACCAGCCCTCGAAGTCCCTCATACCGTGCTCGCCGGTCAGAAAGCCCTCCGCGTTGTAGACCGAGTGGCGCGGAAACGGGCTCGATCCCACGAGACGCCCTTCCGCCCCACCGTCCGCCTTCAAAACGAGCTCGAGCGTCGTCCAGGCGAGCGCGGAGCCGAAATGGAAGTAGGACGCGCCCTCGACCGGGCGCGGAGCCGGTAGGCCGATGCGTCCGCCGACGGTCTGGGTGAACCTCGCGGAGCCGCCGGAAACCTCCGGCTCGGGCCGGATCACAGGGAACTCGACGGCCGGGAAGGCCACCTGGTCGGGGCCGAGCTCCAAGCCCACGCCGGCGGCCAGCCCGCGTCCGTCGCGCGCGTGGGCGACGATCTCGCCGCCCTCGACCTCGATCCACGCCCGCAGCTCGTTGGCCTCGCGGAACGCGTCGGCCTCGCGCAGCGAGTCGAGGTCTGGCAGGCGATCGCCTGGGGGCTCGTCGTAGTGCGCGACGGCAAAGCCGAGCGGTAGGTTCGGCAGGGCGTCGAGCGCGGCGAAAGGCAGCCACGTGATCGCAGTCACCGATGACTCGATACGCACGCGTCGAGCCTAACGGCTCGTCAGGCGGCGACCGGCTCGCGAACCGAGGCGGAGGCGACGAGGCCGTGCATGACCTCCTCGAGCCGCATGCGGATCTCCTCGTCCAGGAGCCTGCCGCCCTCGTCGAAGCGTGTGTGCGCGGCGGGAACCGGCAGCTCGCCTTCGAGCACGCGGGCTCCGGCGCTCGCAAGCACCTTGCGGAGCTCCGCCTGCGCCCAGACGGCGCCGAACATGCCGGTGCTCGCGCCGACGACCGCGACGGGCTTGTTCCGCAGCGCGGCGGCGGCCCTGGGCCGGGACGCCCAGTCGATTGCGTTCTTCAGGACGCCCGGGACGGACGAGTTGTATTCGGGCGTCGCGAAGAGCAGGGCGTCGGCGCCGGCGATCGCGTCGCGAAGCTCTGCGACGGCCGCCGGCGCTCCGCCGATCTCATCGTCCTCGTCGTACGGCGGCACCGCCTTGAGCCCGTCCCACAGCTCGAGCTCGACGCCGTCGGGCAGGAGCTCGCCCGCCGCGCGGAGCAGGTTCGTGTTGTGGGAGCCGGAGCGGAGGCTGCCGGAGACGGCGAGGATCTTCATCGTCTCTACGCCGCCTTCACGAACTGCAGGTCGGTGACGATGCGGACGTCGGCCGCCAGGGCCGGCTCGCCGCTAGGCAGCGGCGCGTTCCAGCTGACGCCGAAGTCGGTGCGGTCGACCGCCGCAGTGAGCCGAAGCCCGATCCGCTCGTTGCCGTAGGGATCGGCCAGCGGAGCCGTGGCCGTCCCGGTCACCTCGGTCGGGCGGGCGACGCCCTTGATCGTCAGCTCACCCCTGGCGGTGACCTCGACTGCGCTCAGATCGACGTTTTCCGCGGTGAAGCGGAGCTCGGGGTGGCGCTCGGCGTCGAAGAAGTCGGGCGACTGGAGGTGGGCGTTGAGATTCTCGTCCTTGACATCGACGCTGGAGACCTGCGCCACACCCTCGAGGCGCGCGCGGTCGCCGTCGGCGGACAGCTGAGCCGAGACCTGGTCGAACTCGCCCTTGAACGTGCCGGCCATGTAGTCGACCTCGAACCCGACCGTCGAGTGCACGGGATCGAGCTGCCAGGTACCGGTGAACTCCCTCGTTGCAGTGATGCTCATTTCTTCCTTTCGTGTACTATTTGAGTGCGCAACTAATCTAGCGAGAAAAGTTTGAGGTGTCAAGTATTGTCTGATCAAGCAGTTATCTCTCGAGCCGACAGCGTCGAGACAGGGCCGGCGGTGCAGGCATTCGCTCTGCTCCTGCGCGCGCAGGCCGTCACAACGCGGCTGCTCAGCACCTCCCTGCAGGAGGAGCACGGCCTGACGATCAACGACTACGAGGCACTGCTCGTGCTCTCCACCGCCCCGGACCAGCGCCTGAAGCGCATCGACCTCGCCCGCCGGCTCCTGCTGACCCCTTCCGGGATCACGCGCTTGCTCGAAGGCCTCGAGCAGGCCGGTCTGGTCGAGCGGGCCACCTGCCCGACCGACCTGCGGGTGACGTACGCGCAACTGACCGACGAGGGCCGCTCGACGCTGGAAGCTGCCTCCTGCGGCCACGTCGCGTCGATCAAGACGCTCTTCGAGGATCACCTCTCCTGCGAGGAGATCGAGCAACTCGCAGCGTCGCTCGGGAAGCTCCCGGGTGTCGCCCACGGCGACGACGCCTGCGGCGGTCTGACCTAGCCGATCGTCAGGATCCGAGCCCGCCAGGAGCGCTTCGGCGCCCGGACCTCGACCTCGTCGCCGACCTTGTGGCCGAGCAGCGCGCCGCCGAGGGGCGAGTCGGGCGAGACGCCGCCCACACTCGAGATCTGCACCTCCAGCTGCTCGCCCAGGTCGTCCTCGACGACGACCGTCGAGCCGATCCCGACGACCCCGCTCGCGGCCGTCTTCGACTCGTCCACCAGCACCGCTCGGTCGAGTCGGTCTCGCAGCAGCGTGATCCGGCGCTCCAATAGCCCCTGCTCGTTCTTGGCGGCGTGGTACTCGAAGTTCTCGGACAGGTCGCCGAAGCCGCGCGCGGTGGCGATCGCCTGTACGGCCTCGGCGCGCCGAGGCCCCTCGAGATCGGCCAACTCGGCCTCGAGCTGGGCCTTCTGAGCCGCGGTCAGGTGCTCGGACTTGTCGGAAGCCACTCCGTGAGGCTATAGGGCTGTAGGTTCCGGGGCGTGATCGCGCACTGGGACGAGGTCGAGTGGCAGCGTCGCGAGAAGGGTGAGATGGCCGCCGACTGGCAGCGGCTTGGCGACGCGGCCGGCACGCAGCGCGTCGGCGTGAACCGCGTCCGCATCGAGCCGGGACGGCTCTCGACCCCTCCCCACTCGCACGGCGCGTCGGAGGAGATCGTCTACGTGCTCGGCGGCTCCGGGCTGTCCTGGCAGGACGAGGCCGTGTACGAGATCGGCCCCGGCGACTGCATCGTCCACCTGGCCGATCACGAGGAGCACACGCTGCGCGGCGGCCCTGAAGGGCTGGAAGTCCTCATCTACGGCACGCGGCATCCGACGGAGCTCGGCTGGCTGCCCCGCTCGCAGGCGATCCGCCTCGGCTGGCCGTGGGTCCAGGGGCGGACGGACGATCCCTGGGAGGTCGAGGCGCAGGCCGATCCGCTCGAGTTCGGCGAGCCGTCCGCGCGGCCTCAGAACATCGTGAACGTGGGCGACCCCCCGGACGGCGAGGGCAAGGTCTGGAAGGAGCTCGCCGACTCGGCCGGCTCCGTGCAGACGGGGCTGAGCTGGCTGCGCCTGGAGCCCGGAGAGCTCGGCGCGCCGCCACACTGCCACTCGGCCGACGAGGAGGCGTTCGTGATCCTCGAGGGCGACGGCACTCTCGAGCTCTGGCCCTCACCCCGTGCCGCCTCGCGCGGCCGGAAGCGCGAGGACGTCGCCGTCCGCGCCGGACACGTGGTGTCGCGGCCGGCGGGGACGGGGATCGGACACGCCTTTCGCGCCGGCGAGGACGGGATGACGATGCTGCTCTACGGCACCAGAGAGCCGAACGACATCGCGTACTACCCCCGCTCGAACAAGATCAACTGGCGTGGCATCGGCGTCATCGGCCGCGTCGAGCACCTCGACTACTGGGACGGCGAGCCCGAGCGCTAGCGGTCCGCAGTGCGGCGGTGGATCACGACCGGGCACGGCGCGTGCTGCGCCACCTGGTGGCTGACCGAGCCGAGCAGCAGGCCCTTGAAGCCGCCGAGGCCGCGCGACCCCACCACGAGCAGATCCGCACCTCTGGCGGCGTCCAGCAGGGCGTTCGCCGGTTCGTCCTCGACCGCCAGCGGACGAACGTCCACGCCCGGATCGTCACCGCCCTCCTCCCGGACGACTCGCTCGACCAGCTCCTGCGCCGCCTCCCGGACGGTTTCGATCAGGGCCGTGATGTCGGCGGGCATGGCGGGAGGAACGGGCGCGACGTCCATGACCGGCGACATCACCGGCGGCCGCCAGGCATGGATCGCCACGACCTGAGAGCCGCGGGCCCGCCCCTCCTCGAGCGCCCAGCGGAGCGCTCCGCGGGACTCCTCGGAATCGTCGACGCCGACGATGATGCCTTCCACGCTCGGGAGACTAAACCAGGGCATCCTGTGGAGATCGCGTCTTCACTCATGACGATCGGCGATCTACGGCTGGACGCTCGAGGCCTTCCTGGACGCGCTGCGCGGGAGCGGTGTCGAACGCGTGCTCGACGTCCGCCAGCGGCGCGGCGTGCGCGGGAGCGAGTACGCCTGGGGGAACGCGACCCGCCTCCAGGCAGCGCTGGCGGACGCGGGCATCGGGTACCGGCACCACCCCGAGCTGGCACCGACGACCGAGCTGAGGCAGCTGCAGTACGCCGAGGACGAGCGGGCGGGGGTCGGCAAGCGCTCCCGAACCGAGCTGGCGCCCGAGTACGTTCGCCGCTACACGGAGGAGATCCTCGACGCGGTCGACCTGCGCGCGGTCGAGGCGGCGGGCTCGGCCCTCCTCTGCGTCGAACGCGATCCGGAGGCGTGCCACCGCTCGATCGTCGCGGAGCGGCTCGCCGCCGAGCACGGCGTCGAGGTCGTTCACCTGCGGCCGGGCTGAAGCCCGGACTGGGCGAGCACCGCGGCGACGAACGCCCGCTTGCCGTCGGTGTAGGCCCGCGGGTCACCCGAATGCTCTCGCGCGAGCTCCCGCTTGAGCGCCTCGTACTCCGCGGCGAGCTGCTGATCCGTGCGCAGCGCGTCGCGGAACGCGAGCCGCTCCCGCCACAGGTCGCTCCCGGGCTCGGTGAGGTGCAGGCCGTGCGTGACGCGTCCGTTTTCCCGTTTGGAGAAGTGATGGGCGATTCCGGGTCGATGCGGGTCGTGCTCGTAGCCGTTCGCGAGCAGCGGCCCGAAAGCATCGCGCGCATCCTCGAGGTCGCGCACCCCGGCCATGACGTCGACGATCGGCTTGGCGGCCAGGCCGGGCACGGCGGTCGAGCCGACGTGGTGGACACCGCCTTCGAGCCACGGCTTCAACAGGCGTTCGAGCAGCCGGCGCTCGGCCTCGAAGCTCCCTCGCCACCCGGGGTCGTAGGAGACGACCTCGACGGTGGGCGCGGCGCGCTGGAGCGTCTGGAGGAGCACCGCGACGACCACGACCGCGCCTCCTACGAGCGTGGCGAGGCCCGGCTCCTCTCCGTAGCCGATCCAGACCCAGAGCGGCCCGAGCACGATCTCGAGCAGCGTGATCAGCGCCACCTCGGCGGCCGGGATGAGGCGCGCGCCCGCGGTCAGGAAGGCGAGCCCGAGCCCCATCTGGCCGACGCCGAGCGCGACGAGGAGGGCGAGGTCGCTGCGAGTCACCGTCGACGCCTCCGCCAGCGGTGCGAAGGCGAGGAAGACCAGCAGCTGCGACAAGCAGATCGCCGGCGCCATCGAAACCTCGCGCTTGTGCCGCGTGATCACGATCGCGGCGGCGAACGCGAGCGTCATCAGGAACGACGCCCCGACGCCGACGAAGCCGCCGCTGCCGGTACCGCCGACCATCAGGGTGACGCCGAGCAGAGCGATCGCCATCGCAGCCGCGGTCCGGCGGGTGACCGCCTCGCCGAGGGCCGTCCACGCGAGCAGCGCCGCCAAGACCGGCGCCACCGCCTGCATGAAGAGCACGTTCGCGACGTTGGCGTGGTTCAGGGCGACGATGAACGAGCTGGACGCCACCGCCATGCAGAGGGCGACCGCGAGACCGGCGCGGCCCATCGATCGGAACGCATCGAATGCGCGGCCTCGATTGAGCACCGCGACGAAGGCCAGGAGCGCCAGGAACGCGAACAGGGCACGGCCCGCGAGCTGCGTCGTCGTGTCGATGTCGAGGCCGCGCTGCATGACGCCGGCCGTCGACCAGGCAAGCGCGGCCAGGGCGATGAAGATCTGACCCCGGCGGCGGAGCCGCATGTCCTCGGACGCCGCCACCGCAGCAGTCAATCATGCACCCGGATGGGAGGATCACTTGATCGGGTTGTTCACGACCGCTTCGCTGAAGTCTGCAGCGGGATGCTGCGCACGTCTCGCGCAGCATGGACGCCGCATAGACGACGACTATCTGCGGCCGACCGTGAGGTTCACGCGACCGCCCTTCGGCAGCGTCGTCCCTCCTGCGGGGCTCTGAGTGAGCACGATCCCGACCTGCTTCGAGCGAACGCGCGTGATGCTCCCGACCGAGCAGTTTGCGTCGCCGATCTCTGCTCGGGCCGCGCTGAGCGTCAGGCCGACGACGCCGGGCACGACACACTGGGTCGGCGGCGGAGGCGGTGGAGGCGGCGGTGGAGGCGGTGGGGCGACGGGTTCGAGCCCGTTCCCACGGCGTAGACGAACGAGAACTCTCCGCTGCCTCCGAGGATTGCGGTGCCGAAGTAGGCGGTGCCGCTGTCGGCGGAAAAGCGTGGCTGCGTGTACAGGATCTGGTTGCCGCCGTTCTCGTCGGGCAGGTCGATCTGCCAGGCGACCGTGCCCGTCGCGGCGTTCCAGGCACGGACCAATCCAGGCTGACCGAAGTTGGGGCGAACCCCGGCTACGACAACGCTGCCGTTGGGGCTCACAGCGGGATGGTCGATGATCGAGCCGTCGGAGAAGACCCAGCGCGACTGGCCGGCGGGAGTCACCGACTCGAGGTAGCTCAGGCTCCTCGAGAAGTAGACCGACCCGTCCGGACCCACGCTGGGAGCCGACATCCCGTTCGACGGGAACGGGGAGTAGTTCCAGAGCACGTTGCCGCTGCCCGGATCGACGCGCTTCAAGCCCCAGCCGTTCGCGCCGCCCATCCCGGTCAGGTAAAGGCTGCCGTCCGACCCGGTCGCGGGCTGGCGCTGCTGCTGCATGAACGGGTCGTCACTGCCACCGATCGCTCTCGCCCACTGCTGCGCTCCACCCAGCGAGAGGCCGAACATCGTGCTCAGGGCGACGCTGCGCTCGTCGAACGCTGTATACAGACGTCCGGAGCCGAACACGATCTCCACGCCGAGCTGACCGTTCTCCGCGAAGGTCGGGTTGCCCGGGTTGCTCCAGAGAAGCTGCCCGGCCGGCGAAAGAGCGAACGCGCCCAGGCCGCCCAGGTCCGAGATCACGTAGATGTTCCCGTCCGGGCCGACCGTCGGGCCGGCGATCACGCCCTGGCCGAAAGAGGGCTCCGTGAACCTCCACTTGATCGAGCCGCCAGGGGCAATTGCGGTGACGGTGCTCATCGAAGCGACGTACACCGTCCCATCGACCCCGATCGAGGGACCTCCACTCCCGCCCACGGAGGGAACGACCCACCGAAGCGCGCCGGCCGCGGTCAGCGAGTACACGTCGCCGCTCGAGCTCGCGACGACGACTCCGCCGTCGGGACCGACAGCCGGCCGATGCAGGATGTACTGGCCGCTGACCTGGAAGCGCCATTGGACGACTCCCGGGGACGCGAGGCTCGCGGCTTCGGTGGTCGCACCACTCGCGCTTGTCACGACCAGCAGCGCGAGCCCATAGACGAGGACTGCGGCGAGGCGTCTCATTCCTACTACCGTCACGGTACGGGACCCGCCCGGCATCGGTTCTAGCCCCGACGCGCCTGCGGGAAACACGGATCGTCGCGAGAGGCGCAACAGACTAGGCCGCGGATCCGTTCCGCCAGGCGCATAGGAGAGCGCACCAGGCGCCGGCGCGACAACTTGCGGCTTATCCGCAGTGAGTTTGCGTGGCGGCCACGATACGTGGACGCGGGAACGCTCCTAGGCTACGAGAGCTGTGACGACCTACGCGGTGAAGTGGCGCGAACCGGATGGGCAGACCTTCATCGGGCGGCTTGCGCTCGGGCCGGACGCGCTCCATCTCGAGGGGCGTCGGCGTGGAGCGGAGGGGGCCGCTGTCAATCGGCAGTTCGACTACGAGGAGCTTCGTGACCTGCGTATCGGCGGCCGCGGCGTCGATCGGCTAGACGGTCGCCCGGCACTCGTTGTCGAGGGCCCAGACGGCGCCTACCTCGTCACCGGGGCCGGGATGGGCGCTCCGATCGTCCAGGAGCTCGGCGAGCGCCTCGCCGCTCTTCGGCCGGCGAAGACCTGCGGCTAACCCGCAGCCGGTCTGTACCTCAGCCCGGATAGAGACGCAACGTTCCGGCCCTACCTTGGTACTACAAAACGAATGGAGGCACGACCAATGAGAAAGCTATTCCAGATCGGCGGCATCTTCGCGGGAATCGTGCTCGTGATCTTCGGTTCCGCAGCGATCTACATGGGCGTCGACGGCCGCGCGACGGTCCGCGACAGCCTCAAGCAGGAGCAGATCGTCTTCGGCGCCGCCGACGACCCGGCGATTACCAGGTACGCGTCCCAGTGGGCCGATGAGTCGGTCGCGACCGGCACCCAGGCCCGCGCGTTCGCTCAGGTCATGCACGCGCATGCACTCGAGAGCTCCGACGGTCTGACCTACGCCCAGATGGGGCGCTTCGTCTCTGCCGACGACCCGGAAGGCGCGGCGGGCACGAGCGACGAGGCCGCCGCACTGAAGGACAAGGCGGGGCAGCCCGTCTCGAACTCGGCCCGCGACACCTGGGTCACGGCTACCGCTCTCTCGACCGCGCTGAACATGAGCTACATGGCCGAGCAGACGGCGCTCTTCGGCATCGTCGTCGGCATTGCGCTCTTGCTCAGCGGCATTGGCTTCATCGTCCTCGCACTCGGCGCACTCGGCCGTGCGTGGGCCCCGCAGGTCGAGCGCAAGCAAGCCAAGGCTCCGCAGCCTGTTCCCGCGATCAGCTGAACCTCAGCTCGTGCCCCAACTCGAGGGCGGCTCCGGCCGCCCTCGGCGTTTTCTCCAAGGAGTAACCCGCATGGCTTCATACCCCGCCACCGCCCATCGCCCGCCCGCTTCCGAAACGAGCTCGGGCGCCTTCTGGATGGTCGCCGCGATGCTCCTCGGCATCAGCGTTGCGATCGTCGGCTTCTTCGCCCTGCTGATGTGGTCCGACGCGCGGGACTCGCGTGACACGGCAGCCGCAGCGAGCGGAACGGCCGGCCACGATCACGCGACCGACCACAACACCGCGCAGCCGCTCAACAGCTTCGCCGGCGTCGTGCCGGAGAACGCTGCCGAGCTCGCCGCTGCCCACAAGCCCTACGACGCCTCTCTGCCGCCCGTCCCGGCCGGCGACCTGGTGAAGGTGCAGATGACGCTGAAGGACATGACGGTGGAGATCGCGCCGGGTGTGAAGTACAACACCTGGGCCTTCGACGGCCACGGCGTGCCGGGGCCGGTTGTGCACGTGCGCGAGGGCCAGACGGTCGAGATGACGCTCGAGAACGGCGGCGCGATCCCGCACTCGATCGACTTCCATGCCGCCCGGATCGCCCCCAACGTCGCGTTCAAGGACGTGCTGCCGGGCGAGTCGTTCACCTTCCGCTTCAAGGCCGGCGACCCCGGTGTGTTCATGTACCACTGCGGCACCAAGCCGGTGCTGGCGCACATCGCCAACGGCATGTACGGCGCGATCGTCGTCAGCCCGAGGAAGCCGCTGCCGAAGGTCGACAACGAGTACGTGCTCGTCGCGAGCGAGTGGTACATGAACGGCGACGGGCTCGCGCAGCCGGCCTCGCTGAGCATGGAGAAGGCGCGCGCGATGATGCCGGACTGGACGACCTTCAACGGCTACGCCAACCAGTACGTCAACCATCCGCTGACCGCAGAGCCCGGTGAGACGACCCGCTTCTACGTCGTCGCAGCCGGCCCCACGCTGGACACCAACTTCCACGTCGTCGGCGGGCTCTTCGACCGCGCCTGGGTCAACGGCGACATCACCAACCCGCCGCAGAACGGCGTGCAGACCGTGCTCGTGCCGGCCGGCGGCGGCGCCGTCTTCGACGTCAAGCTCGACAAGGCAGGCCTGTACCCGTTCGTCTCGCACGCCTTCGCCCACGTCGACCTCGGCCAGGTCGGCCTGCTCAAGGTCGGAAACGTCAAGGGGACGATGTCGCACTGACAACTCGACTAGCGCCGCGCCGCTCACCGGGCGGCGCTAGCTGCTGTCCACCTCGAGCAGACCCTGCTCGATCGCGTAGCGGACGAGCTCGGCGCGGGTCGTGATCCCGAGCTTTTGCATGATGTGCGCTCGGTGCGTCTCGGCGGTCCGCACCGAGATGTAGAGCTGGGTCGCGATCTCCTGGTTGGTGTGGCCGAGGGCGAGCAGGCGCAGGACGTCACGCTCCCGGTCGGAGAGCGGGTCTTGCTCGGCGCGCTTGCGCTCTTCGGCGTCCGCGGCGACCATCCGCGCACCTAGCGCCGGATCCACGTAGTGGCCGCCGCCCGCGACGGCGCGGATCGCAGCAACGACATCGGTGTCGACGGCTTCCTTCAGGACGTAGCCGGTAGCGCCGGCGTCGAACGCCTCGCGAACGTATCGGGGGTCGTCCTGCATCGAGAGGATCAGGACCTTCGCCTCGGGCGCGTCGTGGAGGACGTCGGGGACCGCCTCGATCCCGGTCTTACCGGGCATGACGACGTCCATCAGGATCACGTCGGGCCTGGTCGTACGCGTCTGGAAGACGGCGTCCTTTGCGTCCCCGGCCTCGCCGACGACCGCGATGTCCGGCTCCGACTCGAGCACCTTGCGCAGTCCGCTGCGGACGACCGCATGGTCGTCGACGATCAGGACGCGGATCAGCTCGTTATCGCTCACCGCAGCGGGACCTCGGCGACGATGGTCGCGCCCGCACCAGGGCTCGACTCGATCTTCAGCTTCCCGCCTAGAAGCGCAAGCCGCTCGTTCACGCCGATGAGGCCGTGGCCGTCGCCGTCCTCCTCGGGGCTGAAACCGCGCCCGTCGTCTTCGATCACCGCTGTGACGGCGCGGTTCGTACGAGTGAGGACGATGCTGACCGAGCCCGCCTGCGCGTGCTTGACGATGTTCGTCAGCGTCTCTTGGACAATGCGGTAGAGCGCCGTCTCGACCTCGCTCGGCAGGCGGCCGCCGATCTGCGCCTCGAGGTCGACACGGATCCCCGTCTGCTCGGAGAAGGTGTCGCGCAGATTCTCCAGCGCGGCCACGAGACCGAAATCGTCTAGGGCCTTGGGCCGCAGCTCCATGGCGAGGCGGCGCACGTCGTGCAGCGTCTCGACAACCTGCTCGCGCACGGCCACGAGAGCTTCGGCGCGCTCCACGTCGGTCTTGGCCTCCTCGACTGCCTTGAGGCCCAGGAGGATCGACGTCAGCTCCTGGCCGGTCTGGTCGTGCAGCTCGCGAGCGAGACGGCGCCGCTCGAGCTCCTGCGCTTCGACTACCCGGCGCACGGCGTCGCTCGCGACGCGTGCGGAGAGGTCGACGGCGACGGCTGCACGCGGGGCGAACGTCTCGGCCAGGCGGAGATCGTCGTCGGTGAAGCGGGTATCGGCGCCCTCCTTGTCATGAGCGACGATCACGCCGATCGGCCGGCCCCTGGCGATGAGCGGGACGTAGAGGCCGCTACGCGCCCGGAACCGCTCTGCCGCCTCTCTGTCGACCTCGGGATCCGCGGCGAGCGCATCGACCCGCTCCGCTTTTCGCCGCTCGAGGACGCGGCCGCTTTTCGAGTGTGCCCGCTCGAGCTGGAGACCGAGGACGTCATCGGCCCTGTCTCCGTCGGCTGCCTCGACGCGCAGCGTCCCGTCGCTTGCCGGGAGGACGATCGTCACCAGGCGCGCGCGGGTGAGCGTGCGGAGGCGCCGGGCGATCAGCTCCAGCAGGCGCGCCAGATCGAGCTCGCCTGCCAGGGCGGCACCGACTTCGTTCAGGGCCTCGAGCTGCTCGGACCGGGATGTCGCCGCCTCGTACAGGCGCGCATTTTCGACGGCTACCCCCGCCTGGCTGGCGAGGGCCTCGACGAGCTCCTCGTCCTCTGCTGTGAAGGAGCCGGACTCCTTCTCGGCCAGGTAGAGATTCCCGAAGGCCTGGCCGCGCGAGCGAATCGGCACACCGAGGAAAGCGCGCATCGGCGGATGGTGCGGTGGGAAGCCGACTGAACGCCGATCGTCGCCCAGCGTCTTCAGCCGCAGTGACCGGGCATCGGCGATCAGCGCGCCGAGGATGCCGTGGCCACGCGGAAGATCGCCGATCCTGGCGACGGTCTCGGCGTCCATGCCGGTGTGTACGAACCGCTCGAGCCCCGTTCCCGACCGGTCGATCACGCCGAGGGCCGCGTAACGGGCACCGGTCAGGTCGGCGGCAGTCTCGGCCAGCTTCTGCAGGAGATCGTCGAGCGATAGCTCGGAGCTCAGCGCGATGCCGGCCTCGACGAGCCCACGCAAGCGGTCGGTCTCAGGCATGCCGCGAATTGTCGCGCAGACTTCCCGACGCTGAGCCCGCCCACCGAGAACGCACATCGTCCGAGGCTGATCGGCAACTAGCGCGCGCTAGCCGGCTTCCCAGTGGAATTCCTCCCGCGCTAGCGCGGGCGTCCCTTCAAGGAGCGGACCCCAGACGCTGAACGCCGCCGAGCGCGCCGGGTCGTCGACGAGCTCGCGGACGAGCGCCTCGATGCCCGAGCCCTCGAACACGAAGACGACTGCCTCTTCGGTGAGGAAGATGCTGTGCCGCCGAAAACCGGTTTCGCCGAGTTCATATGGCGCGCCCTCGGCGAGGATCTGACTCGCTCGCTCGCGGGAGCCTGGCCGGAGCTTGGCCACCACCGCCACGCGCTCACTGACGTCACCGCCGCGAGGCGGTATCTGGACTTCCTCGGACTCGCCGCTCTGATCCGTCATCTGGATGGCTCCTTTCCCGGCTCTCCGTGTCCCGCGCAGGGTATGAGAGGCGGGGAAGAGGGCTACGGGATCGAGCGATACAGCCGTAGGAACGTCGTCCGGAAGCCTCGCCTCGGCCAGAAGCGCGACGCCTGCAGGTTCGCGGTGCGCCAGTCGGTAACCATCGACGTGTACCCCTCGCGATGCGCCCACGCGAACGCGGCTGCGGTCAGCCGCACGCCTGCGCCCGAGCCGCGCGCCTCGGGTGCGACTACGGCGAACGCGAGATAGCACGCACCTTCCGGCCTCGCCACCGTCGCGTGGCCGGTGACTCCGTCGCCGGACAGCTCGATCGGTGCCAGCTCGAAGAGGCCGACGACCCGCCCGTCCAGCTCCGCGACCAGGAGCCCGATGTCCTCGTGGGCCAGGTCTTCCTCGATGGCGGCGCGCGTCTGCTCGACATCCGGCTCCTCGATCCGCCGCGCGGCGTTGTCCGAGAACACCGGCGAGACCGCGTGCACGCGGGAGATCGCGGGCTCGAGCGCCACGAGCGCCTCCAGGTCGTCCGGCCGCGCCTCCCGGACCCCCTCGGGCCACGGCTCGGGGCTCACTTCGCGGATGCCGTACGCCTGCTGCTGGCCGAAGCCGAGCCGATACCACGCGTCGAGCACGGCGCCGTCGGAACCGGGGACGAGCACGTAGTGCCGAGGGCGGCCGTCGTCGACCGCGGCCTGAGCGGCGAGGGCGTAGAGGTCGCGGACGAGCTCCGGCTCCTCCACGGCGTGACCGGCGAGCCCGATCCAGTGGTTCGCGCCCCAGTGAGCCGGGTCGTCGGGCGCGCCGAGCAGGTAGCCGGCCACGCGAGCGCCGTCCAGCGCGACGGCCCCGGCTGCGCCTTCCTGGCGCCAGGCGCCCTCGACGGCCTCGAGTGCTACGGCCGGATCCTCGTACGCCTCGGGCAGGAGCGGCTCGGTGCCGCGGTGGAGCCGGTGCCTGCGGGCGAGCAGGCGGGCCGCGCCCTCGAGATGCTCGTCGGCGAAAGCCTTCAGCTCCACGGCGTGATTGAACCCGCTCGGAACGGGCAGAGGGACCCGATCCCCCAAGAGAGGAGCTTCGATGCTCGCGATGACGGACTCAGCCAAGGACGCCGTACGGCAGATGGTGGACGCGCAGGACGCGCCAGAAGGAAGCGGCCTGCGAATCGCGGCCGAAGCGACGGAAGGGCCCGAAGCGGCGCTCGCGATCGATCTCGCGACCGAGCCCGAGGCCGGCGACATGGTCGTCGAAGAGGACGGCGCGCGCGTCTTCCTCGACGAGGCGGCCGCCTCGCTGCTCGACGACAAGATCCTCGACGCGACCGAGCATGACGACCATGTGCACCTGATCGTCCACGACCAGGGCGGCGACCCGAGCGCGAACGGGAACGCGGCCGGGTAGCTCAGAGCCTGCTCGGTAACGGCACGACCGCCGGCAGCTCAGCGGTCGCCGTGCCAGGACTCCCAGAGCGCGGCGTACGAGCCGTCGTGCGCCACCAGCTCCTCGTGGGTGCCGAGCTCCTGCAGGAGGCCGTCCTCGACGACTGCGACCCGGTCGGCGTCGTGGGCGGTGTGGAGCCGGTGTGCGATCGCAACGACGGTGCGGCCGTCGAGCACGGATGCCAACGACCGCTCCAGGTGGCGGGCGGCGCGCGGATCGAGCAGCGAGGTGGCTTCGTCCAGGACGAGCGTGTGCGGGTCGGCCAGCACGAGCCTGGCGAGCGCGAGCTGCTGCGCCTGTGCCGGCGTCAGCGGATAGCCGCCCGCCCCGACGACGGTCTCGAGGCCGTCGGGCATCAGCTCCACCCACTCGAGCGCGTCCACGGCGCCGAGCGCGTCCGTGAGCTCCTCGTCCGAGGCGCCCGTGCGCGCGAGCCGGAGGTTCTCGGCGAGCGTCCCGACGAAGACGTGCTGCTCCTGGGTCACGAGCGCGACCTCGCGGCGCAGCGTGTCGAGCGGGAGGTCGACGAGGCGGACGCCGCCCACCGCGACACGGCCCTCACGGGGCGGGTGGATTCCCGCGAGCAGGCGCCCGAGCGTCGACTTGCCCGCGCCCGAGGGGCCGACCACCGCGACGCGCTCGCCCGGCTCGAGGTCGAGGTCGATCCCGTGCAGGACGTCGCGGTCGGCCACATACGCGTAGCGGACGTCCTCGGCGCGCAGGTCGTCGCCGTCCGGCCGGTCGCCGGTCGCGGTGCGGTCCGGTGGGACGCGGACGATCCCGACGAGGCGGGCGAACGAGGTCGCACCGACCTGGATCTCGTCGAGCCACGAGACCAGCCGGTCGACCGGATCGGCGAGCTGCACGACATAGAGCGAGATCGCCGTCACCTCGCCGATCGAGGCGTTGCCGTTCGAGACGAGCCAGCCGCCCCACGCGAGCGAGGTCGCGACGGGCAGCACGTAGGAGAACTCCGCCGTCGGGAACCAGATCGTGCGCAGCCGCAGGGTGCGCCGCTCGGCGCGGAAGGCCTCCTCGAGGTCGTCGTCGATCCGCCGCACGCGCTCCTCGCGCAGCCCGAGCGCGTCGATCGTGCGCCCGCCCTCGACCGTCTCGCCGACGGTGCCCGCGAGCGTGGCGTAGGTCGCGCGCTCCCACAGGTAGGCCGCCGGCGCGCGTCGCAGGTACCAGCGGGTGCCGATGGCGAGGGCGGGCACGCCGGCGAGGCAGGGCAGGGCGGCGAGCGGGTTGACCCAGAAGGCGGCTACCACGGTGAGCAGGGTCGTGACTGCGGCGATCAGCGTCTCGGGCACGGCGAAGCGGATCGTGCGAGCGAGCGAGTCGACGTCTGCGGTCGTGCGGGAGACGAGGTCGCCGGTGCCGGCGCGCTCGACCGTGGAGAGCGGGAGGCCGAGGACGCGCCGCATGAAGTCCTCGCGTAGCTCCGCGAACATCTTCTCCGCGAGCACGAACGACTTGCGGCGTGCGAAGAAGGTCAGGATCGTCTGGGCGGCGAGGAAGACGGCGAGGAGCAGCACGATCTGGTCCACGTGCTCCGTCGTGGTGCCGTCCTGCACCGACTGGACCAGCCCGCCCAGGAGCGGCGGGCCGGCGAGCCCGGCGGCCGCCGCGGCGGCGTGCAGGCCGACCATCGCGGCGAGGCCCCGCTTGTGGCGGCCCGCGAGCAGCTTGGCCTGGCTGCGGAGCTCCTCGCCCTCGGCGATGGGCAGCAGCTCGCTCACAGGTCCTCCCCGCGCGTGACCGTCTCGCGGTAGTCGGACCGCGTCTTGAGCAGGTCGCGGTGCCGGCCGGAGGCAAGCACGCGGCCGTCCTCGACGTAGACGACGCGGTCGGCGCGGTCGAGGACGAGCGGGCTCGTGGTGACGACGACGGTCGTGCGACCGTCGCGGGCCTCCTTCAGCCGCTCGGCGATCCGCGCCTCGGTGTGGGCGTCGACCGCGCTGGTCGGCTCGACGAGCACGAGCACCTCCGCCCCCGAGAGCAGCGCGCGCGTCAGGACGAGCCGTTGGCGCTGGCCTCCGGAGAACGAGCGGCCGCGCTCGTCGACCGTGGTGTCGAGCCCTGCCGGCAGCTGGTCGAGGACGTCCTCCGCCGAGGCCACGTGGATCGCGCGCAGGATCTCGCCGTCGTCGCCGGCCCGCCCCCAGGGGTCGAGCTCGGAGCGGAGCCGGCCCGAGAAGAGCACCGGGTCGGCCTCGCTGACCACGATCCGGCGGCGCACCGTCTCGAGCGGCAGCTCGGCGAGCCCGACGCCGCCGAGGGCGACGCCGTCGTCGCCGCCGAAGCGCCCCAGCCGGTCCGCGATCGCGGCCGCGTCGTCGGGCTGCGCGGAGACGATGCAGGTGAGCAGCCCCGGCTCGACCTCGAGGCCGGAGCGCTCGTCGGCAAGCGGCACACCCGGCGGCGGCTCCGCGGCGGGATCCGCCGGGTCGGCGACGTGCGGCTCGACCTGGAGCACGTCGATCATCCGCCGCGCGCCGACGAGCGCGCGCGTGATCTTGTCCACCGCCTCGGCGGCTGTCCGCAGGGGGATCACGAGGAAGGCCGCGTAGCCGTAGAAGGCGACCAGCTCGCCGGTCCCGATCCGGCCGGAGACGGCGAAGCGGGCGCCGAGCCAGGTGACGAGCACGACGAAGACGCCCGGGATGAACACCTGCGCCGCGTCGAGGGTCGACTGCGGCAGCGCGACCCGGACACCGGTCTGCCGCACCACCTGCGAGCGATCGCGATAGCGGTGGAAGAAGGCTTGCTCCCCGCCGATCCCGCGCAGAACGCGCAGACCGGAGGCGGTGTCGGCGCCGAGGGCGGTGAGCTTGCCGACCTCGTGACGCTGCTCGCGCTGCCGCTCCTGCAACGGCTTGATCACGAAGGCGAGCAGAAGGACGAGCAGCGGCACGCCGACCAGCACGACCAGGCCGAGGACGACCGACGCCGACAGCAGGATCACGGCGACGACGAAGTAGGCGACGACCGCACCCGCGAGCCGCGCCGTGATGTCGAAGGCGCCGCCGGCGCGCATGGCGTCGTTCGAGATCGTGGCGACGACCTCGCCGGTCGAGTGCCGGCTGCGGACCGCCGGGCCGGATCTCGCCGTGTGGTGCGAGACGACCTGGGCCAGGCGGAACGAGGCCTGGAGCCAGTTGAAGACGGCGAACCGGTGACGCATGATCCCCGCCCCCGCCTGGATCGCGCCGAGCAGGAGGAGCGTCACCGACCAGAGCGCGAGCTGCCGGTTGTCCTGGTCGATGATCCCGTTCTCGATCGCGCGGCCGATCGTGAAGGGCATCAGCGCCTGCGAGAGCATCCAGAGGACGCCGAAGAAGATCCCGGAAAGCAGCGTCCGAACCTGGTGCCGCCCGACCCAGATCAGCAACCGCGAGGGCGAGCGCGTGTCCGGGATCCCCGGGTCCTCCGCCGGCAGGCGAACGCGGCCGAGGCGAATCCAGCGGCGGGTCGGAGCGGAGGTTGTCGGCGTTGCCTGGTCCACGGGTTCGGGCGGGACGGCGTCCCGCGTTTTTGATCCTAGCCTCGGCGCGGCAGGCGCCCTGAGGATCAGCGCTCGGCCACGGAGAGACGTAAGAACCGGCGGGCAGCCGGCACCAAGCAGTCGTCACCCCGATCTCCAAGGAGGACGACATGCCGTACGGCGATTGGATCAACGAGCTGCCTACCGGGTTCTTCATGGTCGTGCACATCGCGGCCTTCGCGCTCGGTGCCGGGTTCGCCTGGCTCGCGTTCAAGCGTGAGCTCAGCCTGCTGGGTGTGGCCTTCTCCCTCTTCGCGGCCGCCGAGCTCGTCTACATGACGTACCACCTCGACTGGACCGTCTTCCTGTTCGCGCACACGATCGCCGAGGTGCTCGACCTGACCGCGTTCGTCCTCGTCTTCGCAGCTGCCGTCTGGCAGGTGGCCTCCGCGCGCAGCCCGGCACTCGAAGGCGGCAGGTAGTGCGCGCTCGCCTCGTCCTCGCGCTCGCGCTGCTGCTCACCGTGCCGGCCTGCGGCGGCTCGGACGAGGCGAGCGAGCCGGTCGCCACGAACCAGGTGACGATGGCGAAGAGCTACCGCTTCGAGCCGGAGACGATCACGATCGAGGCGGGGCAGACCGTAACCTGGACGAACGACGACAACTTCACCCACACAGTCGAGATCGAGATCGAGGGCCAGGGCGACCACAAGGTCGAGCCCGGCGACAGCGTCTCGATCACCTTCGACGAGCCGGGCACGTTCGACTACGTGTGCACGCTGCACAGCCGTGACATGGAAGGACGCGTGATCGTCACGTGAGCCGCGACCTCGTCGTGATCGCGTGCGCGGTCAGCGCCGGAGTCCACGCCGCCCTCGCCCCGGCGCACTTCGCCGAGGGCACGGGCGCCGGGATCGGCTTCGTCGCGGCCGCGCTCGGGCTGGGCGCCGTCGTGGTCGCGCTGACCCTGCGGCCGGGCGGCGTCGCGCCGCTCGCCGCCGCCGCCCTGCTGCTCGCGGGCCTGCTCGGGAGCTACGCGCTTGCGGTCACGGTGGGGATGCCGCTGCTCCACCCCGATTCCGAGCCCGTGAACGGGCCGGCGCTCATGACCAAGACGGTCGAGGCAGCCGGCCTGATCGCGGCTGCGGGCCTGCTGGCGCGGCGAAGGCCACACGCCGCGGTGGAGGCGCCGGCACCGCTCGCGCTGACGACCCTGATCGCGGTCTTCAGCGCGCTCGTTGTCTTGGCGATCGCGGACGGACACGGCGCACACGGGCACGTCCATGGCTAGCGTTGCCCTCGTGGACACGGTTTCGTCGGCCACGCACCTGGACGCCGAATCGCGCGAGTGGCTCCGCTCGCTCCGCGAGGAGGAGCCGGAAGCGATCGAGCGGCTGCACGCGCTCCTGCTCCGGGGCGCGCGCTTCGAGGTCGCTCGACGTCGGCCGTCGCACCCGCACCTGCGCGGATCCGATCTGGACGACATCGCCAACCACGCGGCGGACGACGCGCTCGTGAGCGTGCTCAGGCGGCTCGACGACTACCGCGGCGCGAGCCGCTTCACGACCTGGGCCTACAAGTTCGCCCTGCTCGAGGCGGCCGTGAAGGTGCGCCGCCGGGCGTGGCAGGGGCGCGAGGTCCCGCTCGAGCCGGAGACGTGGAGCCTGTTCGCGAGCGTGAGCCTCGGCCCCGAGGAGGAGCTCGAGCAGAGCCAGCTCCTGGCCGATCTGCAGCGGGCGATCGCCGAGGTTCTGACCCCGCACCAGCGCAGCGTGCTCGTCGCGCTGGCGCTGAACGGCGTGCCGATCGACGTCCTCGCCGAGCGCCTCGCCACGACCCGCGGTGCCCTGTACAAGACCCTGCACGACGCGCGGCGCAAGCTGCGCGAGCATCTGAACCCGGAGGTGACGAAGTGACCGGTCGGCCCGACCTGAAGCAGGCGCTCGGACGACTCCTGGGCCCGGCCGAGCCCGAGATCGGCTGCGACGAGTGCTTCGCCGAGCTCGATCGCTATGTCGAGCTCGAGCTGGCGGGCGCCGACGCGGACGCCGCGATCCCGGGCCTCAAGGCCCACCTGGACGGCTGCCCCGCCTGCCGCGAGGAGCACGAGAGCCTGCGCGCCCTCGTCGGCGGCGAGCAGGTTCTCTAGGGCTGCCTTTCCGCGGCGCTCCCCTAACCTGTCAGGTGGGCATCCCAGCACGGATCAGCGCAGTCACGCTCGCTTGCCGGGATGTCGGGCGGATGGCTGCGTTCTACCGACAGTTCGGCTGGCCGGAAGCGCCGACGAGCGTGCCCGAGCACGTCGTGTTTCAGTGCACGAACGGCGTCGTTCTCGGCCTCTTCTCCGAGACGAGGTTCGAGCGGCAGTTCGGCGCTGTTGCCGAAGGGTTTCGCGGCGTCACGCTCACGATCCACTGTGAGAACGAGGAGGAAGTCGTTCGCGTCCACCAGCAGCTTCGCGAGTTTGACGACGTCGCCGCTCTTGGATTCGGAGCCCGAGCGGTCGGGCTGGGGGTACGGCTTCAGCTTCAGCGACCCTGAAGCCAACGTCTGGGGGGTCGCAGTGAAGTACGGCTCGGACTTCGATGACCGCGGCGGCTTCATCTACCCCTGACAGCCACGAGCGAGACGACGTCGGAGCGCCCGAACGACCTGAGCACGTGGAAGCGCGCTCAGCGAAGAGCCTGCTCGAACCGCGGATCGTCGCGTACGGCGGCGAAGTCGTCGTCTCTGCGCGCGTCCTCGCGGAACCGCGGGAACAGCTCGACGGACCGTCGGAGGTGGGTGAACGTGTCGTCGCCGGTGTCGCCCGCGAGCGTTGCGAAGCACGCGTAGTTGTAATTCAAGCCCGCGTGGTCCGGCATGCGCTCGAGGGCACCGCGGACGGCTTCGAGCGCGTCGGCGTACCGCTGTTCGCCGTAGGCCTTCATGGAGTCGCTGTGGAACGGCCACGCCTCACCCCAGTCGATCGCCTGGTACGCCTCACCGGGTGTGGCGCCGACAGCGAGGATGGTTCCCTCCCCGGTCGCCTTCCGCCGCGACTCCGGCCCGACGGACACGACTGTTCCTGGCGGCGCGTCGACCGTCTCGCCGTCGACCTCGAAGGTCGCCTTCCCGTCGAGCACGATGTACAGCTCCTCCTGGCCCGTCCCGGCCTCGTCGTGCTCATTGATCAGGGTGCCGTCCTCGCCGGGCGTGTAGGCGTTGATTCCGAATGCGTGGATCCCGAGGTGCTCGCGCACCGGAATGTCCCTGCCGCGCCGCTCGATGTCGTCGAGGTGCGCTACTCGCCAGTTCGGCTTGTCGTTCATCCGATCACCTCCGTACTGTCGCCTGATTCACGGTCGCGGGTAAACGCGGCCTGCAGTGAGCGGCTGAAATCCCCTACGCGGTCTCGGTCGCCGGCTCGCCGTGCTCGGCCATGTGCGCGGGCGCCTCGGCGCGGAGCACGAAGGCGGCGACGGACGCCGACGCGATCAGGAAGAGCGAGCCCAGCAGGAACGCCGCGTGGTAGCCGCCGTTCGTCGCGGCGACCGCGTCGCGGCCCGAGTCGAGCAGGCTGCTGGTACGCGCGTCGGCCGTGCTCGCCAGCACCGCGAGGCCGAGTGCGCCGCCCATCATGAAGGCGGTGTTGACCACGCCCGAGGCGAGCCCCGACTCCTGCGGCTCGACTCCGCTCATCGCCGCGAGCAGCAGCGGGTTGAAGGCGATCCCGCCGCCGAGCCCGATGGCGAGCGTGGCCGGGAGGATGTCGACGACCCAGCTTCCGTCCACCGGCGCGCGGGCGAACAGCACGAGCGCGAGCGTCATCAGGCCGAGCCCGGCCAGGAGCGGCGGCTTGATCCCGAAGCGCATCACCAGCTTGTCCGAGTAGAGCGAGGTGGCTCCCCACAGCACCGTCCCGGGCAGGTACGCCAGCCCCACCTCGAGCGGGCTGTAGTCGAGGACCTGCTGCATGTAGAGCGCCGAGAAGAAGAAGTAGGCGAACATCCCCGCGGCCATCAGCGTCCCGATCACGTTCGCGCTCGAGACGCTCCGGTTCCGGAACAGCGAGAGGGGCATCAGCGGAGTGGCGATCCGCGCCTCGATCGTCAGGAACACGGCGACCAGGACGGCCGCAGCGCCGAGCAGGGCGAGCGTCTCCGCGGTCAGCCAGCCGGTGTCGTTCCCGTTCACGATCGCGTACACGGCGAGCATGAGCGCGGCGGTCACGGTGACGGCGCCTCCGATGTCCAGGCGACCGCTCGCGTTGCCCGGCACGGGCGGGAGCAGTCGCAGCGAGAGGGCGAACACGAGTGCCCCGACCGGGATGTTGACGAGGAAGATCCAGTGCCAGCTCAGGATCTCGGTGAGCACGCCGCCGGCGAGCACGCCCGCGACGCCGCCGCCCGAGAGCACGAAGCCGAAGATGCCCATGGCCTTCGCACGGTCGGCGCCCTCGGTGAAGAGCGTCATCACGAGCGAGAGCGCGACCGCGGCGACGAGCGCCCCGCCGAGCCCCTGCACCGCCCGCGCGGCGATCAGCAGCTCCTGCGAAGTGGCGAGCCCGCACGCGAGCGAGGCGGCGGTGAACAGCCCGATGCCGCTCAGGAACATCTTCCGCTGCCCGAAGAAGTCGCCGAGGCGCCCGCCCAGCAGCAGGAAGCCGCCGAACGTGAGCAGATAGGCGTTGACGACCCAGGCGAGGGAGGTCTCCGAGAACCCGAGGTCGTCGCGAATCGTCGGCAGCGCGACGTTCACGATCGTCCCATCGAGCACGATCATCAGATCGCCCAGGCACAGGACGTAGAGCGCAAGCCAGCGTGTGCGTGAATCGAGTGTCATCTTCGTGGCCCCCTCGGAGCTTCGAAACTAGCGTCTGGTCGTCGTCGTCTCCCGGTACGACCGGCCGCGACCCGAGAATTCATCGGCGCTGGCGCAGCCTTGACACGGCCAGCAGCACGGTCGGGCACGGGCCCGCGGTTGCGCAAGACGCGGAGCGGCAGGCCGATCAGCCAGAGGACGTCGCCGCGCCGAAAGCCCCTGCGCCCGCCGCAGTTGCACTCGAGCTCGATCCCGCCGGACTCGACCACGACGATCGCGTCGCGCCACTCCTCCTCGTCGTAGGGCCGCTCGGCGCCCGGGGCGACGACGATCCGGCGCACGTCGAAGCCTTCTGGAATGTGCTGTCCGAGGAAGGCCGGCTCGTCCGTCACATCGCGGGGGGCAAGCCGAAGGCGGGGAACATCTCGGGCCCGAAGGCCACGATCTCGGCCACGCGTCCGTCCTCGATCCGCAGGACGTCCAGCGCCAGCGCCCGGTACTCCTTGTCGCCCGGACGCCTGAGATAGGCGGCGACTCCCGGCTGGCGGTTCGACGAGACCGGGACGCAGCGGAAGTGGCCGATCGAAGGCGAGCCGAAGCCTCCTTCCACCCAGGCGGCCACGATCGCCTCGTTGCCCCTCCACCACTGGGCCTGCGGCGGCATCGAGCAGAAGGCGTCCTCGCGCAGGAGCTCGACCATGGCCGCGGGGTCGTTGCGGTCGGTCGCGTCCATGTAGCGCTGGAGCAGGGCGCGCTCCTCCTCGGTCGGATCGTCGCGCGGCGACCAGTCGAGCCGGTGACGCGGCAGGTGCTGCTTCATCGTCCCGCGTGCGCGCTGCAGGGCGCTGTTCGCCGCCGCGACGCTCACGTCGAGCAGGGAGGCGCTCTCCGCCGCCGACCAGCCGAGCACGTCGCGCAGGATCAGCACGGCGCGCTGCTTCGGCGGCAGGAGCTGGATCGCGGCGATGAACGCCAGCTCGATCGTCTCCCGCGCCACCACCTCGGCCTCCGGCTCCTCCTCGCTCGGCGCGATCCCCTCGAGCAGGTGATCCGGATACGGCTGCAGCCACGGGATCTCGGCGAGCGGCTGCACGCCCTCATGGGGCCCCAGCGACCGCCGCCGCCGGCCGAGCGCGTCGAGGCAGGCGTTCGTCGCGATCCGGTACAGCCAGGCGCGGAAGGTCGAGCGCCCCTGGAAGCTCGCGCGCTTCCGCCACGCACGTAGGAAGGTCTCCTGGACGAGGTCCTCGGAGTCCTCGAGCGAGCCGAGCATGCGGTAGCAATGCGCCTGGAGCTCGGCCCGGTACGCCTCGGCGAGCGACGCGAACGCCGACTCGTCGCCCGCGCGCGCGGCCGCGACCGCCGCGCCTGCCTCGCCCTCCGGACGCGTCAGGGTGCTCTCCCGGCTACGACTCATCTGGACCTAAGACGTCGATTCGGACTGGAACTCATCGCCCTCAGGCCGCCTCGGCCAGCTCGGTTTCGTGCTCCGCGGACTCGATCGCCGGGCCGGGCCGCAGCAGCGTCACGCCGATCGCAGCCGCGCCGGCCGCGAAGAGCGCGCCGACGAGGAACGCGACGTGGTAGCCGCCGGTGAGCGCGACGAGCGGCCCGTCGCCCGAGGCGGCCAGGCTCTCGGTGCGCGAGGCGGCCAGGCTGGCCAGGATCGCCAGCCCGAGCGCGCCGCCCATCATGAACGAGGTGTTGACGACGCCCGAGGCGAGACCCGCCTCGCTCTGCTCGACGTCGCTCATCGCGGCCAGCAGCACCGGGTTGAAGGCCATCCCCGCGCCCAGGCCGAGCAGGATCATGCTCGGGAGCACGTCGACGACGAAGGTGCCGTCGACCGGGGCGCGGGCGAGGAGCAGCAGCCCGACGGCGGCCAGCGACAGGCCGACTCCGAGCGGCGGCCTGATGCCGAAGCGCATGACGAGCTTGGCCGAGAGGCCCGACCGAGAGCACGCCCATGATCAGGTTTCCGGGCAGGAAGGCAAGGCCGACCTGCAGCGGGCTGTAGCCGAGGACGAGCTGGAGATAGAGCGCGGTGAGGAAGAACCACGCGAACATCGCGGCGGCCCAGAGCACGCCGACCACGTTCGCGACCGAGACGTTGCGCAGCCGGAAGAGGCGCAGCGGCATGAGCGGGGACGCTACCCGCGACTCGATCCACAGGAAGACGGCCAGCAGCACCGCCGCGGCCCCGAGCAGGCCGAGCGTCTGCGCCGACGTCCAGCCCTCCTGGTTGCCGTTGACGATCGCGTAGACCGCCAGCATCAGCGACGCAGTCACCGTGAAGGCACCGGCGATGTCGAGCCGCTTGTCGGCGCCCTCGACGCGCGAAGTGGGCACGAGCCGCACCGTGAGCAGGAGCACGAGCGCCCCGACGGGGACGTTGACCAGGAAGATCCAGTGCCAGTCGAGCACGTCGGTGATGACGCCGCCGAGCAGGACGCCGATGCTGCCGCCGCCCGACGCGACGAAGCCGAAGATCCCCATCGCCTTCGCCCGCTCGGCCGGCTCGGTGAAGAGCGTCATCATCAGCGAGAGCGCGACCGCGGAGACGACCGCGCCGCCGAGGCCCTGCACCGCCCGCGCCACGATCAGGAGCTCCTGCGAGTTCGCCAGCCCGCAGGCGGCAGAGGCCAGTGTGAACAGGACGATCCCGGCCAGGAACAGCCTGCGGTGTCCGAAGAGATCCCCCAGCCGGCCGCCGAGCAGCAGGAAACCGCCGAACGTCAGCAGGTACGCGTTGACAACCCACGCGAGCGACGTCTCCGAGAAGCCGAGGTCCTCGCGGATCGACGGCAGAGCGACGCCCACGATCGTCACGTCGAGGACGATCATCAGGTCGCCCAGGCAGAGCACGAGGAGTGCGAGCCAGCGGGTGCGTGAGTCGATGTTCGTCATGAGCGTCGTCCTTTCAGCAGGTCGGTCGTCATCGGTCTGAGGGGTAAGACCCACGCGGCCCCGGAAACTCATCGCGATGAATTTCGGCCGCGCCCACGGTCTATCCCTTGATGGGGGTCCCTGCTCCAGCCACGCTCACGTTCGCGATCGCCGGCCCGATCGCGCGCTCCGACCTGCCCGGCCTCTGCGAGCGCGTGTGCGCTCTGTTCTCGGAGAGCAAGGCGGAGGTCGCAGTGTGCGAGGTACGCGGCGTTCAGGTCGACGCCGTCACCGTCGACGCCCTGGCGAGGCTGCAACTCGCGGCGCGCAGGCACGGCTGCACGGTCCGCATCTGCGGCGCCTCCGCCGAGCTCTTCGAGCTCCTGCGCTTCATGGGGCTGACGGACGTCTTGCCCTGCGAGTAGCTACGCGGGGTACTCGAGCGGCAGCCCGAAGAGCGGGAACACACGGGCCGTGTCGAGGAAGAACGTGAACTCGACGACCCGGCCGTTCTCGATCTCCAGCACCTGCAGCGCCCAGGGCTCGTAGCCGTCGCCGGCGTCGTTCGGCTTGTACTGGCCGAACGCGGGCGCGCCGTTGGCGGCCCGGGTCGGGATCACGCGCGAGCCGCGGCAGCCTCCGCCCGGGCCGAACCACCAGGTGAGGATGTCGTCGCGCCCGCTCAGCCACATGTCGAACGGCGGCATCGACTGGGTCGCGTCCTCGTGGATCAGCAAGGTGAGCGCCTCCATGTCGTACTGCTCGAAGGCCTGGACGTAGCGCGCGAGCAGCTCCTCGTCCGCCTGGTCGACGGACGGCGGCGTGTCGGCCTGGGCCACGTTCGCGGCGTCGAGCGTCGCCCTCGCCCGCTGCAGCGCGCTGTTCACCGAGGCGACGCTCGTCTCCAGCAGATCGGCCACCTCGGCCGCTTTCCACCGCAGCACCTCGCAGAGGATGAGCACGGCCCGCTGGCGCGGCGGCAGATGCTGCAGCGCGGCGACGAACGCGAGGCGGATCGACTCGCGCGCCTGCGCGACCGCGGCCGGGTCGGCGTCCTCCGGCACCGCGAGCTCATCGGGCACGGGCTCGATCCAGGTCACCTCGGGCAGCGTGTTCAGGTTCGCCTCGATCGGCTCGTGGGCCGGCCCGAGGTCCATCGGGCGGGCGCGCCGCACGCGGCTGTTCAGCATGTCCATGCAGACGTTCGTCGCGATCCTGTAGAGCCAGGAGCGCAGCGCAGCCCGGCCCTCGAAGCGGTCGAGCCCGCGCCAGGCGCGCACGAGCGTCTCCTGGACGGCATCCTCCGCGTCGAACGCCGACCCGAGCATCCGGTAGCAGTAGCCCGTCAGCTCCCGGCGGTGCTGCTCCAGCTGGAGCTCGACGGCGGCGGTCTCGACGTTCGTCATGGACGCCGCATCGTATGCGCTCCGTCCCGCCTGCCGATGACCGGAAGGGAGGCCGCCGTGGAGGCGGACCTCCCGTTCGGTCGGGCTTTCAGCTCTGCAGCGGCCGGCCGGTCTCGAGCAGCGTCTTCAAGCCGCTCAGCACCATCATCCAGCCCTCACCGGCCACACTCGCTGCGGTCTTCGGGGCGCCCTCGAGCCGGTCGTGGATCACGGTCAGCTTCGCAAAGCCACCCTCCTGCGGCTCGATCTCCCAGCTCACCCGGCTCGGCTCCTCGGCTGCGAGCTCCGGGTCGTAGAGCGGTTGCCACGCGTGCACGAGGCGACGCGGCGGGTCGAACTCGAACACCTCGTCGTCGCGCCTCAGGTCGCCGTTCGGGCCGTGGGAGATGACGCGGTCGCGCGTCGCCTCGATCAGCCCGCCGTGGAAGTACTGCGCGGTGAACTCGGGCGTTGTGATCGCCTCCCAGATCTGCTCCGGGCTTGCCTTGATGAACACCTGGTAGACCTGAGTGTCGGTCGCGGTAGTGGTCGTCATGCCGTCTCCTCCAGTTGATCCTTGAGGCCTGCGAGCGCCGAGACGCGGCGCTCGGCGTACTTGTCGATCCACCGGTCGTGGATCAGCCGGATCGGCACGGGATTCAGGAAGTGCAGCTTCTCCCGGCCTTGCCGGCGAGCGACGACGAGCCCCGCCTCCTCGAGGACTCGCAGGTGCTTCATGACGCCGAAGCGGGTCATCTCCAGCTCGGACTCGAGCTCGGTCAGCGTACGGCCGTCACGCTGGAAGAGCCTGTCGAGTAGGTGTCGGCGCGTGGGATCGGACAGCGCCTTGAACACCCGGTCGTCGTCGGTCATGCCGCGAATGATATGTGACTAAAAGGTCACGTGTCAAGACCGATGAGTTCGGAGCCGGCCGCCGGTCTGAACAATGCAATCGACTACCCAGGAGGCAGACGCATGGCGCGCATCTACTTCGACATCACGGTCTCGCTCGACGGCTTCGTCGCGGGGCCGAACCCGGACCTGGAGCACCCGCTCGGCGAGGGCGGCGAGGAGCTCCACGACTGGGTAGTCGAGACCAAGTCCTGGCGCGAGGCGCACGGGCTCGAAGGCGGCGAGGAGAACAGTGCCGCCGAGGTGATGGCCGAGTCGCTGGCGAGGCAGGGCGCGGTCGTGATGGGCCGGCGCATGTTCAGCAGCGGCTCCGGGCCCTGGGAGGACGACCCGAAGCGTGACGGCTGGTGGGGCGACGACCCGCCGTTCCGCAAGCCGGTGTTCGTGCTCACGCACCACCCGCGCGAGCCCGTCGAGAAAGAGAATGGCACCACGTACACGTTCGTCACGGACGGGATCGAGGCCGCACTCGAGCGCGCCCGCGAGGCCGCCGGCGACAAGGACGTGCTCGTGGCCGGCGGCGGCGACGCCATCCAACAGGCGCTCGCCGTCGGAGCCGTGGACGACTTCCAGGTCAACGTCGCGCCGAGGCTCCTCGGCGGCGGCGTACGGCTGTTCGGCGACGCCACCCCCACGGTCGAGCTCACGCGCGTGGTCGAGTCGCCGCGCGCGACCCACCTCGCCTATCGAGTGGTCAAGTGACGCCCGTCCCGCCGACGCGCCACCTGCTGCGGGCGAAGGACGTTGCAGACGCGCGCTACCCGGAGCGCCTCGACGTGCCCACGCTGGCCCGCGCAGCCCACCTCTCCCCCGCCCACTTCAGCCGGCAGTTCCGGCGCACGTTCGGCGACACCCCGCACCGGTACCTGCACATGCGCCGCCTGGAGCGCGCGGCCGCGCTTCTGCGCAACACCGACCGCTCGGTGGCGGACATCTGCTTCACGGTCGGGCTGAGCAGCGTGGGCTCGTTCACGACCGCGTTCACCCGCATGTTCGGGCTCTCACCGACCGCCTACCGCGCCGCCCACCCGCCGGCCTCGACGCGCGTACGGGTGCCGACCTGCTTCGTGCTCGCCTTCACGCGGCCGCAGACAGCAGTTTCGGAGAAGACGAGCGCGTCGGCGGCGCGTAGCGTCGAGGCAACCGACCACCAAGGAGGATGACCATGCTGAAGAGCCTGACCAATGTGCAGGTGTGGGTACACGACCAGGACGAGGCGCTCGCGTTCTACACCGAGAAGCTCGGGATGGAGCTCCGCGAGGACGTCACCGTCCCCGAGCTGGGCAACTTCCGCTGGCTCTCCGTGGGCGTCCCGGGCCAGGAGGACGTCGCGATCACCCTGATGGCGATTCCGGGCCCGCCCGTTTTCGACGAGGACACGCAGAAGAAGATCACCGACCTGATGGCCAGGGGAGCCTCGGGCGGCCTCTTCTTCGCCACCGACGACGTCCAGGGGACGTACGAGGAGCTGAAGAAGCGCGGCGTCGAGTTCCAGCAGGAGCCGACGAAGCAGCCGTACGGGATCGACGCGGGCTTCCGCGATCCGTCGGGCAACTCGATGCGCATGGCGCAGCTCGCGTCCTAGGAGGCTCAGCGACTGAGAGCCGCTGCGGGGGAGGGACCGCCGGTCCCTCCCCCGCTCGATCGCCTACTTGCAGGGGCTCGGCTTGGCCCGCTTGCAGTCGCCCCAGGTCTCGATGTCCTGGACGAAGTCGTTGAACGTGACGGTGGCGCGGTGCTCCGAGGAGCGCCAGTTGGGGATGTTGATGGTCTGGAGCCGGCCCGTGTCGCCGCGGGGGGCGTTCTCGAACGAAACCGTGCCGTCGGGCGGCTCGGCGGCCGGCATGAAGACGTCGACGCCGGTCTGGAACGCCTGCGTCGGGAAGAACGGCAGCAGGTCCAGCGTCGAGTCCCCGGGCGAGGCGGCGGCATCGTGGAGATGGATGCCGATCACGCCGTTGCTCGTCACCTTCTCGAGCGCATCCACCGGCGGCTGATCGCCACGGCTCGGGCTCGTCGTGCTGATCCGCAGGACGTCGTCCTGCCCGGTCGGATGCGTCGTCCACCACTCCTTCTGCCGCACGACCGTGGCGGCCGCGTGGTTGTCGCTGAGATTCGTGTTCGCCACGATCTGCGAGTTCGGCGGCGCGAGGTTCATCCGCACCAGCGTGCTGCTGCGCAGCCACGGCTGGAAGTAGAAGTGATGGCTGAGGAAGCCGGCGCGGATCACGAACAGCTCGTACGACTGCTGTCCGTTGACGGAGATCGGGCCCCAGCTGCCGTCGGCCGCGACGGTGAGCGTGGCGAGCGGCGCCGGGTCCTTCCGCGCGCCCGTCCTCCCGTTCACCTCCCAGATCTCCAGCGTGGCTCCCGCCGCCCCGCTGTTCTGGGGGAACAAGACGGCGCGTCCGGAGATCTCGACCTGGCCGGGCGGCTCCGGGAGCACGAGAGTCGTCTCTGGCTCGCTTCCCGTGAAGAAGGCGTACTGCGCGGCGAACGACTCGGCGGAGGTCGCCGTCTGCACGTGCGTCTGTGGGCTGAGGCGGACGTTGTTGCCGCCCACGTTGCCCGTCGTGTTCGTGCCCTGCCAGATTCCCATGCAGTCGAGGTTGGGGTCGGTCACCCCGCACGTCGCGTTGCTCGAGCCGTCGATCCCGACGTACTTGGCGATCTTCGCCGCACGTCCGGCGTTCGAGAGGTACGTGTTCGAGACGGTCGTGCCGAGCGAATGGCCGACGAGGTAGACGCGCTCGACGCCGAACTCGGTGCGCAGGTCGTCGACGGTGGCGTCGAGGCGCTCGATCACCTGGGCGAACGTGTTCGTCGCGAAGGACGAGTCGTACTCGAACGCCCGCACGTAGCGGGCCGGATAGCCGTTGCTGTCGAAGCGCCGCGCCTGCGTCTCGTACTGCGCGCCCGACCCCGCCCCGCCGTGCACGAACACGATCGGAACCAGGCCGGACTCCTGCGCGCCCGCGGGCGCCGAGCCGACGAGCAGCACGCCCAACGAAAGCGCGCCGACGACCGCCCAGAGCGATCGCATCGACCTTGGTCTCGCACCTCTCATCCTCAACCTCCTCTGACGCCCTCGGACCGGGGCCGAAGTATCCCCAACCGGAGAGCGGCGGGTGGGTGAACTGGGGTCACGGATCGGGCCGCAGCTCGAAGACCGTCACCTCGAAGCTCTCGAGCGAGCGCCGTCTCGACCCGGAGACGTTCGTCGCCAGCCGGCTGAGCTCGTCGCCCACCCCGGCGCTGTCGGCGAGAGCCTTCTCGTCCGCCCAGAGCGTGATCACGAGCGCCTTCTCGTGCTCGGCGTCGACGAGCCCGATCAGGCCGCGGAAGCCCGTGCTGTCGCGCAGCCAGGGGAGGTATTCGTCTCTCACGATCTCCAAGTCGACCGCGTGTTGCTCTCTGCTCGTCTCGATTGTGTGCACTCGCGCGAACACGACGCCTACACCTGCGGCCCTGCGAGCCGCGGCCCGAGGTCGGCGAAGCTCACTTCGTATTCGGTCGTATCCTCGACCGTGACCTCGACCGCGGCGGTCACCTTCTCGCGGAACCTCGTCCGCGAGGCGCGGTGGCGCTCGGCCACCTCCCTGTCGGTCCAGAACGAGAGCACGAGCGTGGTCGCCTCGTCCTCGTTCGAGAGCATCAGCAGCCCCTCGAACCCCTCGATCTGGCTCAGCCAGGGCAGCATCTGCTCGCCCGCGATGGTCGCGACCTCGAGCGGCTGGCCCGGCGACCCCTTCGTCCTCGTGACGGTGACGTGCACGCAGCTCCTCTCTCCGGATCGCCCGATTCTTACCGCTACTCGCCGATCGCCTTCAAGAGGACGCGCTTGCGCCGGCGGCCGTCGAACTCCGCGTAGAAGACCTGCTCCCACGGGCCGAGGTCGAGGCCGCCCTCCGTGATCGCCAGCACGACCTGGTGGGCCATCAGCTGCCGCTTCAGGTGCGCGTCGGCATTGTCCTCGCCGTTGTTGTGCCGGTACTGCGAGACCGGCTCGTGCGGCGCGAGGCGCTCCAGCCAGTCGTCGAAGTCGGCGATCAACCCGCGCTCGTCGTCGTTGACGTAGACGGCGGCCGTGATGTGCATCGGGTTGACGAGGCAGAGGCCGTTCGCGATCCCGCTCTCGCGCACGAACTTCTCCACCTGCGGCGTGATGTTGAGGTACGCGCGCCGCTCGAGGCACCTCGAAGAAGAGCTCCTTGCGCGCGTGCTTCACCCCGCGAACCTACCGCGATGAGCTCTGGTGTCCAGCGCGGGTCAGGTCTTGCATCGCCACATGGTCCGTCAATGCAAGACCTGACCCCCGAAAATGCGCCCGTGCCGCACGACCTGCGGGTGATCACGTACGAGACGGTCGTCGCCGGAGCGCGGAAGCACTTCCTGCGCCGCGGAACGATCGACATGGACGAGCTCGCGCACGAGCTCGCGGTGAGCCGGGCGACGCTCTACCGCGCCGTCGACGGCCGCGACCGGCTGCTGGGCGACGTGCTCTGGAGTCTCGCGGAGCGAGATCTTCGCGCGAGCGTGCCAGGGGCTCGAGTGCAGCGGCATCGACGCGATCCTGGAGGTCTCGCGTCGCTTCACCGAGGAGGTGATGTCGGCCGAGCCGTTCCGCCGTTTCCTCGAGCGCGAGCCGCAGACGGCGCTGCGCGTGCTGCTGACGCCGGCCGGAGGCGTGCACGACCGCACCGTCGTCATGCAGCGCGCGATCTTCGCCGAGGCGCTCACCGGCTGCGAGGACGAGCTTCCGGGCGACCTCGACAGCCTCGCGTACCTCTACGTCCGCCTGCACGAGTCGATCCTCTACGCCGACATCATGAGCGGCCGCCGCCCCGACCCCGACGTGGCGGAGCGGGCGGTTCGCGCCCTCCTCACCACTCGGGCCTGACGGCGCCTGAGACGCCGGTCTCAGTGTCCAGCCCTCCGGTGGTGACTTGGTGGCTCGCGGGAATCATCACCGCTCCCCCTCCCGATCCGCTTCGACCACCAGGAGGTTGATGTGATCCCGTCGCCAACACGCCGCCGCACACCCCGGCGTGCGGCCGTCGCAGCGCTCGTCGTCCTCGCGTGCCTGACGCTTCCTTCGGTATCGCCCGCCGATTCGCTCGGGCCGACCGTGGAAGGCCCGATCCCGGGCGCCGTCCCCGGCAACCCGGCCTCGCCCGTCCTCGCCGAGACCTACCCGTTCTTCTCGTCGTGGCAGGACCTCGCGGGGAACGGCTACGTGGAGGAGGAGTTCTACCTCTCGGGGGTGGCCGACGCCTACGCCACCTCGGGGGCCAAGCTCGCCGCCGACGTGCCCTACAGGACGCGCCTGATCGTCCGTAGGCCGGTCAAGGCACACGATTTCAACGGCACGGTGCTCGTCGAGTGGCAGAACGTGACCGCAGGCTACGACCTCGACGCCCTCTGGAACCGACGGCACATGCGCGAGGGGTACGCCTGGGTCGGCGTTTCGGCGCAGCGCGTCGGCGTCGACCAGTTGCGCGGCTGGAGCCCGGCCCGCTACGGCACCCTGAACGTCACCGGCGGTGGACTCTTCACCACCGACCAGCTCTCCTACGACATCTTCGCGCAGGCGGCGCAGGCGGTGAAGTCACCGGGCGCCGTCGACGTGCTCGGCGGGCTCGACGTGAAGCGCGTGCTCGCGATCGGCGCGTCGCAGTCGGCCGGCCGCATGACCGTCTACTACAACGTCGTGCTCCCGCAGGAGACGCCGGTTTTCGACGGCTACGCGTTCATCGTGGGCACGGCACCGTCCCGCGTCGGACCCGAGCCGATCATCCAGGTCCTCTCGGAGACCGACGTGCAGACACCGCTCAACCGCCGCCCCGACAGCGACGTGTTCCGCCGCTGGGAGGTCGCAGGGGCGGCGCACTCCGGCTGGGAAGGGCGGGAGTACCGGATCCCGCTCGAGATCCGCGACTTCGGCGCGGAGACGATCTACAGCTGCACGAACCCCCCGTTCAGCCGCATCTGGCTGAGCCAGGTGATCGAGTCCGCGTACGGCCACCTCTCCCGCTGGGTCGACGGCGGATCGCCGCCGCCCTCCGCGCCCTACCTGGAGTTCTCCGGGCCGACGACGAAGGCCCGGAACGCCCTGGGGCTGGCCCTCGGCGGCATCCAGCTGTCGCAGCTCGCCGTGCCGACCGCGCTCAACACAGGGTCGAACTCGGGACCGTCGTTCTGCCTCCTCTTCGGCACGCACGTGCCGTTCGACGACGCGCAGCTGGACGCTCTCTACCGCAATCACGGCAGCTACGTCTCGAGCGTGCGAGCCGTCGATCGCGACAACGTGGACGCGGGCTTCCTGCTGCATGCGGACGCGCTGGAGAACCTGCGCGAGGCCGCCCAGTCCGACGTCGGACAGCAGTAGCGCTCACCGGACTGCGAGGGAGGCCGGCTGCTCCGGCCTCCCTCGCTGACTCCTGCGGCTGACGACTGGCGTGATTCGTTTTCCGGCGCACGGGTAACGGCAGAGGTAACGGCCCCCCCGACCCCGAAATCCACAGCCGCCCAGGCGGCCACCGAGGAAGGAGTCGAGGGACATGAAACGATCGAGCTGGGGGTGGAGACGCACCGCCGTGGCGCTCGGACTCGGCGCGCTCGGCGTGGGTACGCTCGCATCGGTCGGGACGGCGGTCTCGCCTTCGGGCACGCTCGCGGCCGCCAAGCAGTACCCGCCCGGGAAGGTGACGCTCTGCCACCACACCCATTCGAAGCGGCATCCCTTCGTGACGATCAACGTCTCGCAGCGGGCGCTTCCTGCCCATCTGCGGCACGGCGACACCATCGGGCCGTGCCCGTCCACTGCGCCGGCCGAGCAGAAGGCCGCGAAGACGAATCGTCGCGCGGGAAGAGCGACGAGCGCGCGAAGAAGGGGTCACGCCGTCACGGCGCACGCCGCGAAAGCAGCGCGGGTCGAGCGGAGCACCAGCTCACCGGGCCGCAGCGGTACGGCGCCCGGACGCGCAGGCACCGCGCCGGGCCACGGCGGTGGCACACTCCGCACACCGCCCGCCCGCGCGACCACGCCGCCCGGGCAGGACGGCAGCGCTCCCGCCGAGGTTGCCAGCCCGCCCAGCTCCAGCGGCGGTCCACCGGGCCATCAGGCGAGCCCGCCGCACGGCGGCACCCCGCCCGGCCACGGCGGCACTCCGCCGGGGCAGAGCGGCAGCCCACCGGGCAACAGCACGCCGCCAGGACAGGGCGGCACACCGCCCGGCCAGGGCAAGGACAAGTAGGCGCGAGGGCCCCGCTACGGCGGGGCCCTCGTTTTTCTCCTACTCGCCGATCGTCTTCCGCCCCGGCCCAGTCGTGCGATGAGTCTGCGGGCCTCCGCGGGTTCGCCTAGGGCTCGAGCATGCCCGCCAGCTCCGGCGAGCGCGTCGTCGAGCGCAGCGAGAGCCGCGGCGAGCTGGTCGTCGGTGAGCGGCAGGCTGAGGTTGATCATCCCGCGCGGCGCCGCGTAGACCCCGCGCTCGTACAGGCCGAGGAAGATCAGCTCTTGCAGGACGGCGTCGCGCCGCGCCGCCTCGGCCCCGTCGGTCGGCGGCACGGCGAGCGCGTGGATCGTCATGCTCGAGCCGTAGCCGGAGACGCTGACCGGCAACGGCGAGCGGCCCAGGACGGCGGCCAGCTCGCCGCGGAACGCCTCGCCGCGTGCCGTGTGCGCCTCGGCCACGTCCGCCGTGAAGACGTCGCCGAGCACGACGCACCCGGCTGCCATGGTGGCGCGGTTGTTGTTGAACGTGCCCGCGTGGGCGATGTGGTCCGGACGGCGCGTGTCGAACCGGTCGAGCAGCTCGGCCTTGCCGCCGAAGGCGCCGAACGAGAAGCCGCCGCCGATGTACTTCCCGTAGGTCGTGAGGTCCGCCGTCGCGCCCAGGAGCGACGCCAGCCCGGAGCGACCGTGGCGGGAGGTCATCACCTCGTCGGCGATGCAGACCGCTCCGACGCTCCGCGCGGCGTCGAACACGCCGACGAGGAAGTCCGGGTCGGCCACGACGCAGCCGCCCGCACCGAGCATCGGCTCGACCAGGACGGCGGCGAGCCCGTCGTCGATCAGGGCCGTGGCGCCTGCGAGGTCGTTGTAGGGGGCGACGACGAAGTCGTACGGGGCGTTCGAGGCGGCGGCACCGCCCCCGAACGCGAGCACGCCCCCGTGGTAGCCGCCCTCGAACGCCAGCAGCTTCGATCGTCCCGTCGCCTGCGTCGCCGTGGTGATCGCCATCAGGTTGGCCTCGGTGCCCGAGTTGGTGAAACGCACGCGGTCGAGCCCGAAGCGCTCGCACATCAGGCGCGCGAGCTCGGCCTCGTGGGCGTGCAGGCCGCCGACGCTCGCGAGCTCCGCCATGGCCAGGTGTGCGGCGTCCAGCACGCGGCGGTCGCTGTGACCGAGGAGACCGGCGGTGTAGTCGCCGAGGAGGTCGACGTACTCGTGCCCGTCCGCGTCGGTGAGCACTGCCCCCTCACCGCGGACGAACGTGAGTGCGAAGGGCTCGTGGGCGAGCACGGTGCGGGTGTGCCCTCCGGGCAGCACCTTCGACGCCTCGGCGTGCAGCCGGCCGCTCTCCGGGTTCCGGTCGGCGAACTCTCGGCGCGCGCGCTCGAGCAGCTCGACGGCGCCGGCGGTGGTCGCGCTCACGGCACGGATCCTTGCAGCGTTTAGACCACGGCCGCAGCGAGCACTTCCCGGTCATGCCGACCGACCAGTACCACGAGCCGCCCGAGGAGCTCGGTGACGACGGCCGGACGTTCGCGCGCATGATCACCTCGCTCCAGGAGGAGGCGGAGGCGATCGGCTGGTACGAGCAGCGCATGGCCGTCGAGAAGAACGACGAAGCGCGCCGGATCATGGAGCAGGCGCAGCGCGAGGAGTTCCTCCATTTCGCCATGGATCTCGAGTTCCTCTCGCGCCGCAAGGAGAAGTGGCAAATCGCGCTCAAGAAGATCCTCTTCAAGGAGGGCGACATCCCGGAGCTCGCCGAGCAGGCCGAGGACGCGGTCGAGGAATAGGCGACAGCTCGACGCGGATGCCTTTCGAGCTCGAGTTCGAGGACACGTTCGACGGCGCAGCGCTCCACCGCGAGCGCTGGCTCCCGTGGTACCTCCCGCACTGGAGCAACCGCGCGCGGTCCACGGCGCGCTATTCACTCGACGGCGGGTGCCTGCGCCTGGCGATCACAGCCGACCAGGAGCCGTGGAACACCGAGCTCGACGGCGACATGAGGGTGTCGTCGCTGCAGACGGGCCTGTTCGCCGGCCCCGTCGGCAGCACCGTCGGCCAGCATCGCTTCGACGAGAAGGCGATCGTCACCGAGGCCCAGGACAACGTGCGGCTCTACACGCCGCAGTACGGGCGCTTCGAGGTGCGCGCGAAGGCGATCGACGATCCCACCGCCATGGTCTCGCTCTGGATGATCGGCTACGGCGACGAGCCCGAGCGTTCGGCCGAGATCTTGGTCTGCGAGATCTTCGGCCGCGACGTCCGCGCCGGCCGGGCAGCGGTGGGCATGGGCGTCCATCCCTTCGGCGACCCGGGCATCGTCGACGACTTCACGCAGGTGCCGTTGCCGATCGACGCGCGCGAGTTTCATGTCTACGCAGCCGAGTGGCGACCGGGACGGGTCGACCACTTCGTCGACGGCGAGCTCGCGAAGACGGTCGGGCAGGCGCCGGACTATCCACTGCAGTTCATGCTGGGGATCTACGAGTTCCCCGACGGGTCCACCGTGCGGAGAGCGGAGGACTACCCGAAGGAGTTCGTCGTCGACTACGTCCGCGGCTACCGGCTCACGTAGTCGCCGCCGCCTGCCCCGTCACCTGCGCGATGTAGCCGCGCACGTCGCCTGCGGGCTCCGTGTACGCGTCCCCGAGCGCCGACTCCACGCGCTGCATGTAGTCCTGCGCCCAGTCGGGCAGCGGCGTGTCCGCGACCGCCAGGAACTCCAGCGTGCAGGCGAGGCGGATGTCCGCGATCGTCGGGCTGTCGCCCCCGATGAAGCCGGCCTCGTTGAGGAAGAACTGCGGGTAGACGTCCAGGTGGCGCGGGAGGTCGTCCTCCGCCGCCTTCCGGGCCGCCTCCTTCGCCTCCTCGGACGCGTCGGACGTGGAGACCTCGCCCGGGTAGCCGGCGAAGCCCAGACGCGGGTAGGTCGCCCGCGCGACGAGCGGGTAGAGCATGCTGATCGTGAAGGAGTTGGCGGCGTCGACCATCGCGCGCTGGCCGAGGTCGCTCGGGTAGAGGTCCTCGAGCCCCTCGCGGTTGCCGAGGTACATCATCACGGCACAGCTCTCCGAGAGCCCGCCCTTCGGGAGCTCGGGCGTCTCGATCGAGGGCGTCAGCCCGGTCGGGAACTTGGCCAGGTATTCGTCCGACTTGGTCTGCCCCCAGACGTTCTCCTCCTCGTACGGGAGCCCGGCCGCCCGCACGAACACCCGGACCGACATGTTGTTCACGCTGGGCGGCAGCATGTTCAGCTTCATCGTCATGACCCAACCTCCGTCCGTAGCTTCGAGTTACGGAATCCTCTCCGACGAGCCGCGCCCCGGCAACCATGGCCTGCAGCTTCCGGAACGCGCGCTCGCGCGGGAGGTACTTCATCCCGCAATCGGGCCCGATCACGAGCCTCTCCCGCGGTACGACAGCAAGCGCCTTCCGGATTCGGCCGGCGACGACCTCCGGCGTCTCGACCTCCTCCGCGCCGAGGTCGAGGACGCCCAGGACGATCGTCTTGCCGGCGACGTCCCGCAGGACCTCGGCGTTCAGGTTCGGCTGCGCGGCCTCGAGCGACAGGTGCGTCGCGGCGCAGTCGGCGAGCTCGCCCAGGAACGGGTAGCCGTCGGGCCGGTCGTGGACGATGTGGGCGTAGCCGAAGCACGTGTGCAGGACCGTGTCGCCCTCGATGCCGTCGAGCGCGCGGTCGATCGCCTCGATCGCGTACTCCCGCGCCGGCTCGGGCCGGGCCTGCAGGTACGGCTCGTCGATCTGGACGACGTCGGCGCCGGCCGCCTTCAGGTCGCGTAGCTCCTCGTTGACGGCCTCGGCGTAGGCGAGCGCCAGGCTCCGCTCGTCGGGGTAGTGGTCGTTCTGGGCCTGCTGCGTCATCGTGAACGGCCCCGGAACGGTGATCTTGATGCGGCGATCGGTGAGCGACCGCAGGAACTCGACGTCGCGCACCTCCACCGGCTCGCGGCGGCGGATCGGGCCGACCACCCTCGGCACCGGGTTCGGGTGGCCGGTGCGGTCGAGCGCGACTCCCGGCTCGTCCAGGTCGACCCCGTCGAGAGCGGTCGCGAAGCGGTTGGAGTAGCTCTCCCGGCGCATCTCGCCGTCCGTGATCACGTCGACCCCGGCGCGCTCCATGTCGGAGACCGCGAGCCTCGTCGCGTCGTCCTGGGCCTCCTCGAGCAGCCGCTCCGACACCCGCCAGAGCTCACGGGCGCGCACGCGGGGCGGCAGCCGGTCGCCGAGGCGCTCCCGGTCGATCAGCCAGTCCGGCTGTGGGTAGCTGCCCACCACCGTCGTGAGAAGGGCGTCGCCGGCCAGAACCGGGCCAGTGTATGCGGCCGCCTCACGAAGTAGAGTCGCCCCGTGACCGTGGCGATCGTGACGCTCGTGTGCTCGCGCTGCTCGCGATCGCGCTGGCGCTGCTCTACAACCGGTTCGTCCGGCTGCGGAACCGCGTCGACAACGCCTGGGCGCAGATCGAGGTTCAGCTGAAGCGGCGCTGGGACCTGATCCCGAACCTCGTCGAGACGGTCAAGGGCTACGCCTCGCACGAGCGCGAGACCTTCCAGAACGTCACCGAGGCCCGGGCCGCGGCGCAGCAGGCGCAGACGCCGGGGGACGCCGCCCAGGCCGAGGGCATCCTCGGCCAGGCGCTCGGTCGCCTGTTCGCCGTCGCCGAGGCGTACCCGGAGCTGCAGGCCGACGAGAACTTCCGCCAGCTCCAGGAGGAGCTCGCGGAGACGGAGAACCGGATCGCCGTCTCGCGCCAGGTCTACAACGACACCGTGCTCACCTTCAACAACTCGATCCAGACGGTTCCGGGTGTCTTCTTCGCCGGCTTCTTCGGCTTCGACAAGCGCGAGTTCTTCGACGTCGACGACGATGCGCAGCGCGAGCCTCCCCAGGTCACCTTCACGCCGGGCGCTCCCGCCGGCTGACGCGGCGTGAGGAGGCGGCTTGCGGCGGTCACCGTCGGCCTGCTCGCGGCGCTCGCGCTCGCGGGGGTCTCGCACGCCCGCTCGTACGAGCTCGTCGAGAGCGACGTTCGCGTCCAGGTCGGTGCGCAGGGTGCCGTCCAGGTCGAGGAGCACATCACCGTCGCCTTCTCGGGCGCCTACACCTTCGGGTTTCGCGACATCCCCCTGCGCGACGGCGAGGCGATCGACGGCATCGCCGTCCTGGAGAACGGGCGCACGTACGCGCCGGGAGCACCCACCGAGCTCGAGCCGGGCGGCCCGCCGGGCACCTTCGGCACCGAGCGACGCGGCAGCGACGTGCGCATCGTCTGGCGCTTCCAGGCGGCCGACGAGACGCGGACGTTCACGGTTCGCTACCGGCTCAGCGGGCTCGCCGTCGCATACGACGACGTCGTCGACGTCAACCTGAAGGTCTGGGGGGACGAGTGGGAGCAGCCGCTCGGCCGGCTCACGGCCACGACGACCGGCCCCGGAGAGGTCGTGCGCGCCTGGGGCCACCCCGTCTGGGTGCGCGGCGACGTCACGCTGGCCGGAAACAGCGCTCGGCTCCGCGCGGTCGCCGTTCCCGCAGGGCAGTTCGTGGAGCTGCGGGCGCTGTACCCGCGCGGTGCGTTCACCTCGACCGCCGGGATGCGGGTCGCCGAGCGGCGACGGACTGGCCGCGATCGCCGACGAGGAGCAGGCGGACGCCGAGGCGTACGAGCGCGACCACGAGCGGATCCAGGACGCGATCCGCCATCCCTGGAGCACGGCGCTGCTCTTGCTCGCGCTCGGGACGCTGCCCGCCTTCGCGGTCGGCGGGCTCGTCTTCTGGCTCTTCGGCCGCGAGGTCGACACCGGCTACGACCGTGAGTACGAGCAGGAGCCGCCGACCGAGACGGAGCCGGCGCTCGTGCCCGTGCTGCTCGCGCAGGGCGGCGGCGCCGGTTCGTTCGAGTTCACCGCGACGCTCTTCGACCTGATCAGGCGCGGCGTCTACCGCTCGGCCGCGACGACGACGGAGCGCTCCACCTGGGGCGGCCTGCGCAAGGAGCTCGTCAACGACCTCGAGCTCAGCAAGGGCGACGAGAGCCTGCCGCTGACGACGTGGGAGCGCGACGTGGCCGACGTCGTCGACGCTGTGCTGGACGGCGGCTCCGAGCGGCTCTCGCGCTTCCGCGAGCAGATCGAGGAGGAACGTGAGTCGATGTCGAAGCGCTTCACGGCGTTCAAGGCGAGCGTGGGCGCGGAGGTGAGCAAGCGGCGCTGGTTCGCGTCCATGGGCGCGCTCCCGCTCGGCGTCGGCGTGCTCGTCTTCGCGGGAGTCGGCGTGGTGCTCGCCTACCTCGCGATCGACGGCTGGCGCTCGGTCTACCCGCGCTGGAGCGACGCCGTCCTGCTCGCCCTGGCCGTCTGCGCGTTCCTCAACGCGGCCATGCTGATCGGGGCGCTGACCCAGCGGAAGCTCTGGCGCCGCCGCTCGCGCGAGGCCGAGACCGAGGCCGAGCGCTGGGAGGCGTTCCGCCGCTATCTGACCGACTTCCCGCGGCTCGGCGAGGCGCCGCCCGCGTCGCTCGCGCTGTGGGAGCGCTACCTCGTGTACGGGATCGCCTTCGGCATCGCCGAGCGAGTGCTGCAGGCCGCGCACCTGCACATGCCCGAGCAGCTCGCGCAGGCCAGCTCGATCTACTGGATCTCGCCCGGCGGCGACCTCGGCTCCGGGGCGACCTCGATGTCGATCGGCGACCTGTCCTCGGGCTTCGGCTCCGCGCTGGCGCCGCCCTCGTCGGGGTCGGGCGGCGGCGGAGGCGGCTTCTCGGGCGGCGGCGGGGCGGAGGAGGCGGCGGCGGAGGCGGCGTTCGGCTAGCCGCGGGCCGCTTCGCGTTCGGTGCGCCGCTCCCAGATGACCGCGTTCAGCTCGGCGCTCCAGACGACCCCTCGTCCGATCAGGAAGAGGAAGAAGAGCAGCGAGGCGGCGAGCCCGAGGGCGCCGTAGAGCTCGGACTGGTCGGCAAGCTGATCGGCCAGGTAGTAGACCGTCAGCACGTGGAGAGCCTCCAGGCCGACGGCGAAGAGGACAGCGCCCGGCACGAAGGCCAGCCAGGGGACATCCGGCGCGGGCAAATGCGCGGACGCCCAGAGCCAGAACAGCCCGTAGATCACGCACGTCGCCAGAGTCGCGGCAAGCCCCGGAAGGAACCCGATGTCGGCGCGCACCCATCCAGCCAGCGCGCTCGTAAGGGCGAACGCGAAGGGCGCCGAGACGATGACGGCGATCGACTGAGGAGCGTGCGAGAGCGGCTGCGGGGCGATCCGCCAGGCGGCGCTGTGGACGAGGCGCAGGGCACGGACGAGACCGAGGCTGAACCAGAGCGTGAAGACGACTCCGAGCACGAGGAGCCACCAGCGCCCGCTCTCGGATTGCGCAGCCGCGGTTGCGATCGTGCTCTGCACGGAGTCGCTCAGGCCCGCCTCGGCGGACGCGTCGTCGACGTCCGCCTCCGCGCTCGCGGCGAAGCCGAGCCCGGCCGAGGTCAGGAGGCTGAGCGCCAACACCCAGAAGAAGAAGCGGTAGGCCAGCCCGCCGCCGAGCACGCCGCCGGCGATCTCCTTGTCCCGCAGCAGCCAGCGGAAGCCGACCTCGATCGACGTGTGCTCCTCGCGCGAGCCCTCGAGCTGGGCCAGCAAGGCCTCGCCTCGACCCCGCGCGGACGCGACCCAGCTCGGCCGGGCCCCGGAGTCGCCGCTCTCGTCCATCAGCCGGCCTCCGGCGGCCGTTCCACCAGCTTCGACTTGTACTCGCTGCGCTGCAGGCTCCCCCACGGCACGAGCTCCACGCGCGTCTGCACGACGAGCACCTCGCGCAGCCGGTCGCGGATCGCGTCCGCGTCGGCCGCCCCGTCCCGCCCGAGCTCGACGCTGACCGGCAGCGGCGGCTCCTGCTTCACCCCGCGCGCCCGCGGCCGCACGAGGATGTTGCCGCTCACCGCGGGCGCGAACGCGCTCGACGACCTCGCGGATCGCCGACGGGAAGACGTTGACGCCGCGGACGATCAGCATGTCGTCCGTGCGGCCGACGCAGCGGATCCGTGGGCCGGTGCGCCCGCACGCGCAGGCGCTCGTCCGCACCACGACGTGGTCGCGCGTGCGGAAGCGGAGCAGCGGCGCGGCCCGGTGGCGGAGGTGGGTCAGGACGAGCTCGCCGGCGGCGCCGTCGTCCAGCGCGATCGGCTCGCCGCTCGCGGGGTCGACCAGCTCCGCGTGGACGAAGCCGCGCGCGCCCAGATGCATGCCGTCCTGCTCCTCGCACTCGCCCCAGAGCGAGACGCCGATGTCGCCGATCCCCATCGCCTCGGTCACCTTCGCCCCCCATCCCTGCTCGAGCTGAGCCCGGAAGCCCGGTTCGCCGCCGCCCGGCTCGCCCGCCACGAGCACGCGCTCGACGCTCGAGTCGCGCAGGTCGTGGTTCTCGGCCAGGTAGGCCGCGTACGACGGCGTCAGCACGGCGGCCTCGGGCCGAAGCTGCTCGATCGTCCGGAGCAGCCGCTCGGTGTTGCCGGTGCCGACCGGGATGTGCGTCAGCCCGATGCGATCGAAGGCGGCGAGTGCCGCACCGGCCGCGAACGGGCCCGCGTTGTAGGTCGAGACGATGCGCTGGCCGGCCCGGACGCCCGAGGCCGCGTAGCTTCGAGCCGAGCCGGCGACCCAGTTCTCCAGGTCGCCGGCAGTCAGCGGGATGTAGCTCGGCGTCCCGGTCGTGCCGCTCGTCGAGTAGATGCGGACGATCTCACCCGGCTCCACGCACAGGTGCGCGCCGAAGGGGTTCTCGTCCGTGCGCGTCGCGCGGAGCTCGTCCTTCTCGGTCAGCGGCAGCTGCGCGACGTCCGTGAGGCCGCCGTCGAACCCTGCCACCCGCTCGCGGTAGAACGCCGAGCGCTCGCGTAGGTAGGCGAGCTGCGCGCGGAAGCTCGCGTCGTCGAGCGCGATCTGCTCCTCCCAGGGCCGGGTCTCGACCTCAGCGCTCGTACTCGGCCGCCTCCTCCGCGGCCGCGGCCAGCTGGAAGCCGATCGGATGCTGCTGCTCCTCGGCGAGGTGGGCGAGCAGCCCTGCCGTCCGGGCGAGGATCGGCACCGCTTTCACCGCAGACGCGGGGAAGCCGAGGTCGAGCAGCACGGCGGCGATCGGCAGCGCCACGTTCATGGTCAGCGGCTTGGCCCAGACCTCCTGGACCGCATCGCGCAGAGCGCGCGCGAGTGCGACGTACCGCCCACCCACCCCGCGTTCGTCGGCGAGCTCGAGGATTCGCTCGGCGCGCGGGTCGAGCGGCTTGTGCACCGGGTGCCCGAAGCCCGGAACCTTGTCTCCGGCCGTCCGGATCTCGCGCACGACCTCGACCGGGTCCCGACCCGCGGTCTCCTCGAGCAGCCGCGCGCACTCCTCTGAGGTTCCGAGCACGACCGGTCCCGCGCCCAGGATCCCGGCGGCGACCGCGCCCTGCAGCGACCGCGGGTCGGCCGCGAGCGTCATCCGCGCGGCAACGTTGGTCGGCATCATCCCGTGCTCGGCGATCGAGACGAGCACCAGGTCGAGGAAGTAGCTCTGCTCCTCGGTCGGCTCCTCCCCGGTGAGCAGCAAGTGGAAGTACTCCGTGAAGCTGAGCCGGCCCATCAGGTCGCCCGTCAGGTCGCGACCTCGCACCTCGACCCGGTCCGGGTAGGCCTGGCTGATGCGCGTCTCGGCCGGCACGGGTCGAGGTTAACCCGCTGCCGCTGGGCACCGGCGTCGAGCTCGCCGTCTAGGCCGCGCGCACCTCGTCGAGGAAGGCGAGCACCAGCGGGTGGGCGGGGTCGATCGCGTGACCGCCCTCGACCCACTCGACCACCGCGCCCGGGACGGCTCGTCCGATCACCTCGGCCGTCTCCCGGTAGTCGAACGAGGAGTCCTTCGCGCCGAGGAACAGCGTCGGCTTGTCGATCGTGGCCAGCTGCTCCTCGGTCACGTCTGGATAGCCGCCGGCCAGCTCCGCGACGAGCGCCGGCCCGTTGGCGGTCAGGAGTTCCTTCACCGCCCCGGGCAGCCGCACCCAGCCCGCATCGCCCAGAACGTCGCGCATCAACACCTCCGCGACGGTGTCCATGTCCTCGCGGGCCGCGGCGGTCAGGCGCTCCTCGAGCTCGGCCCACTCGCGCGCCGCAGTCTCGCTCACCGACGGCACGTCGCCCTCCAGCAGCGCGAGCGCACGCACGCTGTCCGGGTACCGAAGGGCCAGGTCGGCCGCGATCGCGCCACCGTACGAGCGCGCGATCACGACGGCCGGCGCGGCCCCGAGCGCCTCGATCAGCGCAGCCGCGTCGTCGGCGTTCCGGTGGACGTCGACCACGTACGGCTCCGGGCGCTCGCTGCGCCCGTGCCCGCGGCGGTCGTAGATGATCGCGCGCCCGCGATTCGCCAGTTGGGCGGCCGCGCTCTGCCAGAAGACGGCGGAGCTCCCGGCCCCGTGCACTCCCAGGATGGCGCCGCCGGAACCGCTCTCCTCGTAGTAGAGCGTGACGCCGTTGACGCGCACCTCGGGCACGGTGGAAGTATGCGACGACCTGCGACGAGGAGGACACATGCCCGAGCTGAACGCCGTCGGTGACCTCGTACTCACGGAACCAGCGGCGATGGAGGCGCTCGCCGATCCTGCACGGCTCGAGCTGCTCGACGACCTCCGTCGCGCGGGACCGGCCACCGCGCTCGGCCCTTGCGGCGCGACTGCGGTCGGGTCAGTCGGCGCTCGAGGCGGATCTCCGAGAGCTGGAGGCGCATGGCCTGGTCACCCAGGACGACGAGCGGCGCTGGCAAGCAGCGGGCAAGGGGCTCGTGTTCGAGATTCCCGAGGATCCCGAGGGACAGGCGGCAGCCAGACGGCTGAGCAACACGATGCTGCTGAGGTACGGCGATTTCCCCCGGCACTGGGTCGCGGACGAGGAGCCTCGCCTGGAGCTCGATCGGGCACGGGCCGCAGGCCTGTTCAATGCGCGGGTCGACCGTCAGCGCCGATGAGCTCCGCGCCCTGCAGGAAGCGCTCGAACGGCTGCTGGAGCCTCTGATCACACGCGAGCCCGGCGACGTTCCGGCAGACGGCGGCCCGGCTCGCATTCTCTGCTTCTTCATGCCCGAGGCGACCGACGGTGCGCCCACGTCACCCTCCGAGGATGAAGCGCCTCTTCGCTGAGCCCGTTACGGTCGCCTGATGTTCGTACGCATCGTGATCATCGCCGCCGTCGCCCTCTTCCTCGTCCTGTGGGTGCGGGCGGTGATCGACGTCTTCCGCCGCGGCGACCTTTCCGGCGCAGCTCGAAGGCCCTGTGGGCGATCTTCATGCTGATCCTGCCGTTCATCGGCCTGCTGGTCTACACGATGTTGCGCCCGTCGGACGCGCACATCCAGCGCAACACCCCGCGCTAGCGCCGGCACAGCAGGCGGCTGTCCAGGTAGCGCCCCATCGCGTCGATTGCGCCCGCGTTACGCCCTGTTACGTCGGGCTGCTCGCGGTGTAAGAGAGAGGCATGGCGTCCGACTTCCCGGTCGAATTGCCCCTGCGGCCACCCGCGGCCGACGGCGAGGCCGAGCTCGCGGCACGAGCCGCGCGAGGCGACCACGCGGCGTACGCCGCGCTCGTGCGGCCGCACGAACACATCGCCTACCGGGTCGCCGTGGCGGTCACGGGCTGGAACGCCGCCGCGCAGGAGGCGGTCCAGAACGCGCACGTCAAGGCGTACCGCTCCCTGCACCGGTTCCGGCGGGGCGCGTCGTTCAGGCCCTGGTTGCTTCGGATCGTCGTCAACGAGGCGCACAACGTCCGTCGGGCCGAGCGGCGGCACGAGCGGCTCGTGAGCCGGGCCGCCGAGCAGCACGACGTTGCCGGCGCCGGTGCGGAGGAGGCGGTGATCGCACGAGACGAGGCGACGACGGTCCTGCGTGCCCTCGCGCAGCTCCCGGACAGCGACCGCGTGGCGCTCGCGCTCCGCTACTTCGCCCAGCTCCCGGACCGCGAAGCCGCCAAGCTCGCCGGGGCCTCGACGGGCGCCTACCGCGTGCGCCTCGTGCGCGCGCGCCGGCGGCTCGAGTCACTGCTGGAGGATCTGGATGACTGAGCACGAGTTCGAGCTGCGGCTCCTCGCGGCCGCTCGCGCGCTCGACGCGGAGGCGCCGGCGTTCGACCCGTCCGTCCTCCCCACGCGGCCCTCCCGGATCCGGTTCGCGGTCGTGGCGCTCGCGATCGCCGCCGCCCTTGCGGCTGTTGCCGCCGCCCCGGCCGCGGTCTCGGCGCTCCGCGACCTGTTCGAGGTCGAGTCGGTACCGGAGCTCGGGCCTGTTGCAGCGGACGTGGCACCCGCGTTCCTCGGCCGGCCCGCCTCACCGGACGAGGCCCGCGCAGCTGTCCCGTTCCAGGTCAGGACGATTCCAGCGCTCGGCGCGCCCGACGGCGCGTACGTGCGCGACGACATCGTCGGCGAGATGGTCACGCTCGCCTTCGAGAACGGCACGGTCGTCCTGACGCAATGGCGTGCGACCGACGTCCGTGCGCGGATCTCGATCGTCCCCGTGCAGGGCACGGCCGAGGACGTCGAGATCGGGTCGCGCGACGGCCTCTGGACCGCCGGTGACGGCCCGCGGGACGCTGACGCTCGTCGGCGCCGACCGCGCCGTCCACCGCGAGCTCTTCGACGTCGCCCAGGGCGCCCTGCTCTGGCAGGAGGACGGGGTGACGTTCCTGCTCCAGGGGGCGGGATCGAAGGAGAACGCGGTCCGGCTGGCCGCGCAGACGCGCTAGCGGTGTGGCGGCTTCGCGTCGCGCTGCAGTCCCTTGTCCGCGAAGACGGCACGCGACGCCGCGGCGTCGAGCGCCGCCTGCGCGTCGCGGGCCAGCGTGCGCACGATCTCGGCGGCGGGCGCGTCGACGGCGAGCCGGTGCGCCTGGCCGGCCCAGAGGTTGAAGTGCTCTGCGTCGCCGCGCTCGCGTGCCGCCGCCCGCCACGGCGCGGTCGCATGGTGGACGTGCGGGTAGGCGACCGGGCGCCGCGTCGTGCTCGACCAGGAAGCGGTTGCGGAGCCCTCGCGCGCGCCGTCCGGTGAAGGCGCGCGTCAGCGCGGTCGGCGTCTCCGCTGCGAGCGCGGCCGGTGGGCCGGATGCGTTCCCGGCCTCACGCGCACGGAAGAAGCCTGTCCCGACCTGCGCAGCCGCCGCTCCGGCGACCAGCACGGCCGCGAGCGCCGCTCCGTCGCTGATCCCACCGGTCGCCACGAGCGGGAGCTCGACTCTCGGCGCCGACCAGCCGTAGCAGGACGAGCGTGCTAAGCCCCTCGGCTTCGTCCCGGTCGACGAAGGACGCGCGGTGACCCCCGGCCTCGATGCCCTGGAGCACGAGCGCGTCCGCACGGGCCTCCTCGGCGATCCGCGCCTCGTCGACCTCGGTCACGGTCACCCAGACCTCCGAGCCTGCCTCGTGCAACGCGGCGATCGCCTCCGCCGACGGGCAGCCGAAGGTGAACGAGACCACCGGAACCCGCTCCCGCTCGAGCACGTCGAGCTTGGCGTCCCACGCGTCGTCGTCGTCCCTCGGCTCGCCGAGCTCGACGCCGTACTCGGCCGCCTCCCCGCGCAGCGGCTCGAGGTAGTCGCTTAGCGCCCGCTCGTCGATCCTCGCCCCGGCCGGGCACGAACAGGTTGACGCCGAACGGCGCCGTGGTCAGCTCGCGCACCGCGCGGATGTCGCCGGCGAACGCCTCTGCCGAGCGGTAGCCGGCGGCGACGAAGCCGAGACCGCCCGCGGCGCTCACGGCGGCGGCGAGCTCCGGGGTGGCCGGCCCCCCGGCCAGGGGTGCCAGCACGACCGGGTGGCGAAGCTGCTCGAGGATCACCTGCGCCTAACCCTTACCAGGATCGAGCAAGCGCGTTGCCGTGCCGCCCTACCCGCGGCGGACTGCACCGACGTAGACGCCCGCACAGACGATGGCACCGCCGACCACGGTGGTCGCCGTGATCGCCTCGTCGGCCAGAAGCGCTCCCAGCGCGACCGCTACCACCGGCATCAGAACGAAAATGTACGCCGTCGCCGACGCCGTCCAACGCTGGACGACGACGAGCACGAGCAGGAACAGGCCGACCGTGGCCGCCGCGAGATACGCGACCGCCAACTGCGTCTCGCCCTCGGCGGGCAGGACGAAGTGCTCGCCCGCGACTGCGGACACCGCGACGAGCACCGCGGCGCCGACACTCATGCCGACGAAGTTGATCGCCACCGGATGCATCGGCCCGGCGAGCTTGGAGAGGACGACCGCCTCCGACGCACACACCGACGCGACCGCGAGCAGCGCGAACGAGGTCCAGCCGAAGTCGACCGAGCCGGGCTGGAAAAAGATCGCGATCGAGCCGACGAGCGCGATGAGCGCTCCGACTACGGCACGCGGGCTCAGTCGCTCCATCCCATGGCCGACCGCGAGGAAGAGCACCAGGAGCGGGCCGGCGGACAGGACGACTGCGCCGATCCCGGCCGGAACCTCTTGCAGCGCCCAGTACAGACAGCCGTAGGCGGCGCCGAACGACAGCGCGCCGTAGGCCGTCGCCAGAGCGAGCGCGCGTCCACGCGGCAGTGGCAGTCGTAGCGCAACGAACAGCACGCCGAAGATCCCTGCTGCAAGGGCGAAGCGCAGGCCGGCCCCCCAGAGCGGGTCGAGCTCGCGGTTGCTGAACCGGATCGCGACGTAGTTCGACCCCCCGATCACCACCGCGACGGCGAACGCACCGAGCACGAGGCGATCGGGAGCGGCTTCTGCGCGCTCGGAGACGGCAGCGGTGCTCATGGACGTCAGATCTTGCCAATCGAACATATGTTCGCTTTCATTCTTCCCGTGCAGCTCGCACTCGACGCGCTCGACCGGCTGGTGGACACGCTCGAGGAGCGCGGGCCGCTCTCGACGGTCGAGGCCGCCCGCGCGCTCTTCGCCACCTCCTCGATCTCCGACGGCCTCGCCTGCTCGCTGCTCGAGGAGGTGACCGCCGGCGACAGCCGCGTCGTCTGCCTGGGCGCTACGGTCTCCCTCGCCGGCGGCCGCTCCGACCCGACGCTCGAGGAGGCCGAGTTCGTCGTCTTCGACCTGGAGACGACGGGGCTCTCGGCCGTTCACAACCGCATCTGCGAGGTCGGGGCCGTCCGGGTGAGGGCGCTCGAGCCGGTCGAGTCCTTCCAGTCGCTCGTGAATCCGGGAGTCGCGCTCCCCGATCCGATCGCACGCCTGACCGGTCTGCGCGAGCAGGAGCTCCGGCACGCCCCGGCCGCTTCCACGGTGGTCCGGCGTTTCCTCGCGTTCGCGGGCGACAACCTCCTTGTCGCGCACAACGCGCGCTTCGACCAGCGCTTCCTGGAGCGGCAGCTGCTGCTGATGCACGACCGGCGCTTGTCGGAGCCGCCGCTCTGCACGGCCGCGCTGGCGCGCCGGCTGCTGGAGGGCCGCGTCCGGCGCGTCGGCCTCGCCTCGCTGGCCCACTTCTTCGGCGTTCCGACCAGACCGTGCCACCGTGCGCTGCCGGACGCGGAGGCCACGGCCCAGGTGCTCGTGCACCTGATCGGGCTCGCCCAGGAGCTCGGAGCCCGGCGGCTCTCCGAGCTGCGTGCGCTCGCCGCTCCGCGCAAGCGTCGGGTCTACGACAAGCGCGGGCTCGCCCGCGGCGCCCCGACGCAGGCCCGGCGTCTACCTCTTCCGCGATCGCCACGACCAGGTGCTCTACGTGGGTCGAGCGCGCGACCTGCGCGCCCGGCTGCGCTCCTACTTCCGCAGCGAGCGCCAGCGGCCGTCGGTCGAGGCTGCGCTACTCGCGCTCGAGCGGGTCGAATGGCGCGTGCTGGGCTCGGAGCTCGAGGCCGCGCTCGAGGAGCTGAGGCTGATCCGTGAGCTGCAGCCGCCGGCCAACTCGCGCAGCCGCAGGAAGGAACGAGGCGTCTACCTGAGACCTCGGGGCGACGACTTCGTCGTCACCAGGACGGCGACCCCGCTCGGCCCGATCGGCAGCCGACGGCGCGCCTCGCTCGCGGCCCGCGCGCTAGCGCTGAGCACGGCCGAGGAGCTCGACGGCCTCCTGGAGGGCGGGCCGCTACCTCGCCTGCGGGAGCGGCTCTCTCACCTGGCCGAGTGCCTCCGCTACGAGGAGGCTGCCCGGCTGCGGGATCGGATCGAGGCGCTCGAGCACCTCGTCGAGCGCCTGCGGCGGCTCGAGCGGCTGCGCAGGCTCGAGCTCTGCCTGATCGCTCCGGCTCTCGAGCCGAGCGAGCGGAAGGCGTTCTTCGTCTCAGGCGGCGGAATCTGCACCGTTCGCTCGCTACGGGCCGGCGTCGAGGCGAGGCTCGAGATCGAGGCCGGCCTGGCGCTCTGCCGCTCCGCGCGCGAGCAAGCCGAAGCCACGCTCACGCCCGAGCGAGCCGAAGACCTGCTGCTGATCCACGGGTTCGTCCGCCGCCCGCCGCCCGAGCTGACCGTGCTGCCACTCGATGCCGAGCGGATCACGGCCTACCTCTCGCGCGGGCGGCTTCGCACGGCGGCGTGATGGGGTGCGCGAGAATCGACGACGTGGAGACCGCGACGCAGACGCTGCACCGGCTCACGATCATGGAAGCCGGCCGGGAATGGGACGCCCCCGTCGACGACCCGCGCGTGCTGCAGGACCTCGAGACCAACGACCTCGATCGCTTCCCGTGGTTCTTCAAGCGGTACGCGCAGGAACTGCCCCGCGTGGAGCTCCCCCGCGAGCTGCCGCCCACGACGGCCTCGGCGGTCGCGGTGCTCGCGGGCACGGCGGAGGTCGCTTCCCGCGAGCTGGACCTGCCGCACCTCTCGCGGTTGCTCCACCTGTCGGCCGGAATCGTGCGGACGGCGGAGCGCCCCTACACGACCTGGCTGTTCCGCGCCGCCGGCTCGGCCGGCGGTCGCTTCCCGATGGAGCTCTACGTCGCCGTGCCGGAGGAGACGCAGGTGCCCGCGGGCGTGCACTGGTACCACCCGCTCGACCACGCGCTCGTCCAGGTCGGCCCTCCTCCTCGCGGAGGCGCGCCCACACTCGTGGTCACCGGCATCCCCTGGCGCACCGGCTGGCGCTACCGCGAGCGCGGGTATCGGCACGTGTACTGGGACTCCGGCACGATGCTCGCCCAGACGCTCGCGCTGGCCGACTCCGCCGGCCTGCCCGCCTCGCTGTACACCCGCTTTCCGGACGCCGAGGTCGCCGGGCTCGTGGCCGCGGACGGCGTGCACGAGTGGCCGGTTGCGATCGTCACCCTCGGCGACGGCGCGCCCGCCCTGGAAGCGACGGGCCCGGCCGCCGCCGGTGCCGTGGACGAGGCTCCGCTCGAGTTCCCGCTCGTCACCGCCGCACAACGTGCCGGGGAGCGCGACGTCCTCGGCTCGTCGTGGGACCGCGGCGACCCGGTCGACGTGCCCGTCGACGAGGCGGAGCCGGTCGAGGCCGTCGTGCTCACGCGCTCGTCGCAGCGCCGCATGGATCGCACCCGCGGCCTCCCGGAGAGCGTGCTGCGCACGTGCCTGTCCGCGGCGCTTCGCGGCATCTCGGTTCCCCACTGGGTCGCCGTGCACGACGTCACGGGGTTCGGGCCGGGCCTCTACCGCTGGCCCGATCTGTCCACACCGGTCCGGGCCGGCGAGCTGCGGGACGAGCTCTACCGCGCCGCCGCCGAGCAAGGGCTCGCGAGCGACGCGGCGTTCGTCGTGATCGCGGCGACCGACGTCGGCAGCCTCGACGACCGCGAGTACCGCGAGGCCCAGCTCGCCGCGGGCCTCGTCGAGGGCAGGCTGCACCTGCTCGCCTACGCCCTCGGCGCGAGCGCCTCCGGGATGACGTTCGTCGACACCGAGGTGCCCCACGTGCTCGGCGAGCCGGTGGACACCCTGCTGTTCACCTGCGTCGGCGTCCCGGAGTACCCGTCCGCCACGGGCGGCCTACCGGGCGCGCCGACCGCCATCCGCACGGTGACTGTGCGCGCCTCCGACAACCCGATGCTCGCGCCGCGCGCCGAGGACTAGGCGGGCTTGCGGGCGATCAGGCTCGCGTAGGCGATGTGCCCGAAGAAGTCGCCCGCCTCCGAGCGGCGGTGAGCCTCGGCCTTGAGCGCCTCGGCAGCCTCGGCGCCCATCCGACCGGTGGCGACGAGGGTGTCCGCGCCCCGGTCGACAATCGAGAGCATGTAGCCGCCCGAGGACGGCGCCTCGACATAGCCGTGGCTGCGCAGCTGGCCCACCTCGAAGCCGGCCTCGCGAACGAGCCGCGGCAGCCGTCGGACCAGCCAGCGGTCGTGGACCAGGTACTCGACGGTGGCCTCGGCGCACGCCTGCAGCGGATCGGACGCGCCGAGCGCGCACGTGACCGTCGCGTAGTCGCCGTCGAAGATCCCGAGCCGGCCCCCGGGTCTCAGCACTCGCAGCGACTCGGCGAGCGCGCGCTCGGGCTCCGGGACGTGGCACAGAGTCGTGTGGAAGATCAGGACGTCGAACGAGTCGTCGTCCAACGGAAGCGCCCGCGCGTCGCCCTCGACGAACGTGAGGTTCGGGAGCTCGCGCGCCAGCTCCCTGCCCTTCTCGAGGAAGATCGGCGACGGATCGACGCCGACCACCTCGCCGACGCCGGGTCGCGACGCCAGCGCCCGCGCTACCGGCCCCGGCCCGCAACCGACCTCGACCACCCGCGCGCCGGCCGGAAACTCGATGTCGGCGAGGTAGGCCTCGCGCAGCTCTCGCTGCTGCGGGTCGGCCGCGCGGAGCTCGAGGATCTCGGCCAGCTGCGCGACGACTCCGGAATCGGCCTCGCGAATGGTGACGTAGACGTCGGGCACAGCTCGTCTCCTCGACCTGAGGTTACGTCAGGTCTCGCGATCGAGGGCGACCGTCAGGACGACGTTCCCCGTCTTCTGCCCCGTCTCGACGTACTTGTACGCCTCGACCACGTCCTCCAGCGGGTACGTCCGGTCGATGACCGCCCGGTACTCCCCCGCCTCGATCAGCTCCTTGAGGAAGACGACATCCTCCTTCCTGTACCTCGCGATCCCGAGCGTCGCCCGCTTGTCGCCGACCCACCTCGTCAGCAGCGCCAGCGCCGGGACGTGCCACATGAACCCGAGGTCGGTCTCGATGTAGAGCCCGCCCGGCTTCAGCGAGCCGCGACAGCGCCGGAACGAGTGCTTGCCGACCGAGTCGAAGATCACGTCGTACGTCTTGCCGTTTCTGGTGAAGTCCTCCTGCGTGTAGTCGATCACCTCGTCCGCGCCGAGCGACCTCGCGAGCTCGACGCTGTTCGTGTTGCACACCGCGGTCACGTCGGCCCCGAAGTGCCTGGTCAGCTGCACCGCGGCCGTCCCGATCGATCCGGAGGCGCCGTAGACGAGGATGCTCCGCCCCGCGAGCGGGTGCGCCGGCTTCAGGCAGCTGAGCGCGATCAGCGCGCCGTCGCAGACTGCGGCAGCCTCCTCGAAGGTCATACCGGCCGGCATGTGCCCGATCGGCGCGCTCTCGCGCTCGCAGACGAACTCCGCGTGGGCGCCGAAGTAGCTGATCCCGAACACCCGGTCGCCGACCGCGAACTCGCTCACGGCGCGGTCCGACCGCCTCGACCTCGCCGGCCAGCTCGCTGCCGAGAATCCTGTTCTTCGGCCCACGCACGCCGAGGAAGACGCGCGTGAAGAACGGGTCCGCCCCGCGCCACCCGCAATCCGTGCGGTTGACGGTGCTCGCGTGGACCCGGATCAGCAGCTCGTCGTCCTTGGGCACGGGCCGCTCGACGTCCTCGAGCCTCAGCACGTCCGGAGGCCCGTACCTGTCGTAGACGACTGCCCTCATCACAGCGTCAGGGCGCAAGGGCCGCTCGCAGCCGCGCGAGGCTCGCGGCCGGCCAGAGGGCCTTGCTGTCGTAGTAGACCTCGAACGCCGGCACCGAGTCCGGGATGGTGATCCAGCCCAGCTTCGACCTGGTGTAGATGTGGACGTCAGGCGTGATCGACGACGGCTCGTCGAGCGTGCCGCCGCGGACGAACTTCACCTCCGGTCGCCCGTACTCGCTGAAGACCGCCACCTGGCAGATCGGACAGCGGAAGATGCGCTGCTTGCTGCCGTCGTCGCGTGGAACGTCGACCGGCTGCGGCTCGCCCGCAAGCACCTCCACGCGGTCGGCCTCGATCAGCAGGTTGATCACGAACGCGCTGCCGGTCTGCCGCTGACAGTTCAGGCAGTGGCAGCAGTGCGTGAAGAGCGGATCGGCCGTCAGGCGGTAGCGCACCGCGCCGCACGAGCAGCCTCCTTCACGCGCACTCATCGACCACATGATGCAGACGCGGCCCACGGGCGGGATAGGATCACCGTGTGGCGAGCCCGAGCTACGACCTGCTCCGCGGCGTCTCGCTCTTTGCGGAGGCCGACGACAAGTTCCTCGAGCGCCTGGCCGGCGAGTTCATGGAGCGGACCTACGCCGCCGGCGCGACGATCGCCGAGGAGGGCGAGGCCGGCCGGACGTTCATCGTGATCGAGTCGGGCGAGGTGACCGTGACCGTCCACGGCCGGGAGGTCGGAAAGCTCGGCCCCGGCCAGGCGTTCGGCGAGATGGCGCTGATCGACAAGTCCGCGCGCAGCGCGACCGTGAAGGCCGACACCGAGGTGCGCGGCTACCAGCTGCCCGTGTGGAGCTTCCGCCCCCTGGTCGAGAGCCACCCCGAGATGGTGTGGGCTCTGCTCGAGGCGCTCGCCGAGCGCGTCCGCGTCGCCGAGAGTCGCGGCTCGCAGCCCGAGTCGTAGCGGCGCCACACGCAGACGCCCGCCTGCGCAACCGCCTTCGCGCGCGACCCTGATGCGTCGGCATCATGAACGGCGATGACCCAGTACGTCCACGGCTACGGGACTCCCGAGCAGGAGCGGCTGGTCGAGCAGGCGGAGCACTGGCGGCACCGGCTGATCGCCGACGGCACGCAACTCTCGCCCGGGACGCGCCTGCTCGAGGTCGGCACCGGCGTGGGCGCTGTCCTGGCGGTGCTCGGGCAGGAGTTCCCGGGCATCCATCTGACGGGCGTCGACATCGAGCCGAAGCAACTCGAGTTCGCCCGGGGACACCTCGCGCGATCCGGGGTCGACGCAACCCTCGTGCAGGCCGATGCGCTCGCGCTCCCGTTCGAGGACGAGTCGTTCGAGCACGTCTGGATGATGTGGCTGCTGGAGCACGTCGCCGATCCGCCTGCAGCGCTGCGCGAGGCTCGGCGGGTCCTCGTCCCGGGCGGCGCTCTCACTGCGATCGAGGTCGACTACTCGACCTGCCGCGCCGAGCCGACCACGCCTGCACTGGAGGCCTTGTTCCGCGCGATGGTGCAGGGCATGGCGGCATCCGGTTGGAGCGACGCCGGCACGCGCCTGCCGGGCTGGCTCCATGAGGCCGGCTTCCGCGAGGTGGACGAAGGCGAGCGACCGTTCTGGTGGCAGGAAGCGGACCTGGCCGGTCAGGCGCTGTACGCCGCCGACGTGCTGGAGAGCGCGCTCGAGGCACTCACGCAACTGCCCGAGGTCAGCGAGGAGCAGCTGCGCGCCGGGCTAAAGGACCTCCGCAATCTCCCGAGTCAGCCCCAGGCGGGCCTCGGCTGGGTCATGCACAAGTCGAGGGGAGTTCGCTAGCGAGCTTCCGCGGACGACCTCGGCGTCCGGCTTGGGTTGCCTCGAAGCGATGCCGGAGCGTTCGGTGCATAGTTAGATCGGTTTGGCCGTCTCGTTCCCCGGGGTCGTCGGCAGGGATGAGGAGCTTGGCGCTGTCGTCGGTCTTCTCGACGGCGAGTTCCCGGGCGCGCTCCTCATCCAGGGCGAACCCGGGATCGGGAAGACGACGGTGTGGCGGGCAGGCGTCGAGCAGGCCCGCGACCGCGGTCTTCGAACGCTGTTGTGCCGTCCGGCCGAGAGCGAGGCTCGGCTCTCGTTTGCGGGGCTGACCGATCTGCTCGAGCCGGTGCTGAGCGACGTTCTCACGGTGCTCCCGACGGTGCAGCGGCGGGCGCTCGAGGCGGCGCTCCTGCTCTCGGAGCACGAGGGGCCGCCGCCGGATCAGCGCGCGATCTCATCTGCGTGTCTGACCGTTCTGCGCCGGCTGGCCGAGGAGGGGCCTGTCCTGGTGGCGGTGGACGACGTGCAGTGGCTCGATCCCCCGACGGAGCTCGTGCTCGAGTTCGTCGCCCGCAGGCTCGGAGCCGAGCCGGTCGCGCTGCTCGTCGCCGAGCGCGTGGAGGCCGACAGTCAGGCGCCGCTCGGGTTGGGGCGAGCAGAGCTGGGCCTGCGACGCATCCGCATGGGTCCACTGAGCATGGGCGCGCTGCATCGGCTGCTCCGCGACCGTGTGGACGTCACCCTCTCGCGGCCGGCGCTACGCCGGGTGCATGAGGCGTCGGGCGGCAATCCGCTCTACGCGCTCGAGCTGGTACGCGTGTTGCAGGCATCAGGAGGTCGGATCCGCCCCGGACAGCCTTTGCCGGTGCCGCAGACGCTGGAGGCGATCCTCCGCGTGCGCATCGAGGCGCTGCCCGCGGGTGCCCGCGAGGTCCTCCCGGTGGCAGCGGCGCTGGCGCACCCGACCGAGGCGGTGCTCGGCGATCGGCTGGCAGTGGATCAGGCGGTCGAGGCGGGCGTGGTCGAGCTCATCGACGGCGAGGTTCGCTTTACCCACCCACTGCTCTCGTCCGCCGCCTATGCGTCCATCGCCGCTGAGGAGCGTCGCCGCCTGCACCGGCGGTTGGCCGCCGCAGTCGACGATCCGGAGGAGCGGGCCCGGCACCTGGCCTTGGGTGCGGAGGAACCGAGCGAGGAAATCGCTCGCACACTCGATGAGGCTGCGCGGCGTGCCGCCGCCCGCGGCGCCCCGGCTGTCGCAGCCGAGCTCGCCCAGCTGGCAGGCCGTCTGACGCCCGCGGAGGAGCGGGCACGTTTCCTCGAGCGCAGATCGGATGCGGCCGCCTACCACTACAGAGCCGGAGACCTCGCCGAGGCTGCCGCGATCCTGGAGCGCGTCGTCGACGAGCTACCTCCGGGTGAACTGCGGGCTGACGCCCTCAGGCAGCTGGCGGACGCGCAACAGGGCAGCTTCGAGAGGTCGCTGGAGCTCGCCAACGAAGCTCTCGTCGAGGCACAGGGCGACGACACCCGCGTCGCGCAGATCGAAGAACGGCTGAGTGCCTACGCCCAGAACGCGACCTACTACGACCAGGCTCTGGCGCATGCTCGGTTGGGGTTGGAGGCTGCGGAACGAGCGGGGGACGAGGCTGCTCTCGCGCTCGCTCTGGCAACCGTCGCCATCCTCGAGACAGGATCGGCGGTCGAGGCCACGCCCGGTCTCCTCGAGCGCGCCGTCGCCCTCGAGGACGCCGGTCTCGTGCTCGATCCGTACGTCAGCCCGAGCAAGAGATTCGGTGTGCGGCTGATGTGCGAGGGGCGGCTGGACGAGGCGCGCGAGCGGCTGTTCAGGGCGTTCGACAACGCACTCGGGGTCGGCGACGAAAGAGCGCAGATCGGCCTGTTCATCCTGCTCGCGGAGCTCGAGTGCCGTGCGGGCAACTGGGAGTTGGCCGACGGCCACGCCGCTGACGCGTACGAACACGCAGAGCAGATCGGCCACGAGCACGACATGAGCGCGGGGCTCTACGCTCGCGCGCTCGTCGACGCGCACCGAGGGCTCGCCGACCAGGCTCGTGAGGAGGCGGAGCGGGGCATCGCTCTCTCGGAGAGCTGCGGCGACGAGATCTTCCTGTGCCAGAGCCAGGCCGTCCTCGGCTTCCTCGAGCTCTCGGTGGGCGCTCCCGCAGCGGCAGACCGGATTCTCAGGCCGCTGGCGGCGCACCTCGCCTCGGCGCGCTGGCGCGAGCCGAGCTTCTCGGGCGAGCTCCCGAACGCGATCGAGGCGCTCGTCGAACTGGGGGAGCTCGAGGAGGCCCGCAGGCTGCTGGCCGATCTACAGGACCGCGTCGGCCGGATCGTCAGCCCCTGGGGGGAGGCCAGCGCCGGCCGCTGCGAAGGGCTGATCCTCGCGTCCGAGGGCGAGCTTCCAGCAGCTCTCGCCGCGTGCGAGGAAGCTATGGCCGTTCATGCGAGGCTGCCTCAGCCTTTCGACCTGGCGCGGACGCTGCTCGCGCAGGGCGTCGTTCAACGACGTGCGAGGAGACGGCGCGCGGCGCGCGAGACGCTCGAGCGAGCGCTCGGAATCTTCGACGAGCTCGGGGCTGCCCTCTGGGCGGAGAAAGCACGGGCCGAGCTGGCGCGCCTCGGCGGCCGCCGTGGCCACGCGGCCGACGAGCTGACACCGAGCGAGCGGCGGATCGCCGAGCTCGTCGCCGAGGGAAGGACGAACAAGGAAGTCGCCGCGATCCTGGTCATCGCCGACCGCACGGTCGAGTCGGCGCTGACCCAGGTCTACCGCAAGCTCGACGTCCGCTCACGCACGGAGCTGGCCCGGAAGCTTCCCGAGGTGAACTGAGCAAAGACCCGGGGTTTCCACGTTATGGCGAGCGCTGCGGATTGCCACGCTCGTCGCATGCCGATCTATCTCGTCGAGTCGTATCTGGCCAACTCGCGGACGGCGCTCACCGACGCGCGGGCGCGTGCGCGCCTCGCCGCCGTACTCGACGAGAGCGTTCGCCACGTCCGCACGACGTTCGTGCCCTGCGACGAGGTCGTCCTGCACATGTTCGAGGCCCCGTCCGGCGAGGCCGTTCGTCACGCAGCTGACCTCGCCGCCCTGGAGTACGAGCGAGTTGTTGAGGCAGTCGAGGGGTCTTCGCACGGTGTGTCGTGGGCTTGACACTTCCCGTGTCAGCTCGCTGGACGACGCGTCTGCCGTCGGCCCCCACAGTTGGACGTAGCCGCTCACCACACCGACGGGCCGACGCGCGGCACTGCCCGGTCGTCGAACGGCCTCTCTTGACCGAAGTGACGACGCAGGAGGCACCAAGATGAAAGCTCTTCTCGTTGTAGCGATCGCGCTCGCCGCGCTGGCATTCGCCACGCAGGCAGCCGCGGTCGGCAGCCCGTGGGACACGAGCTTCAGCGGCGACGGGAAAGTGACGACGGACTTCGGCAACAACGACGCAGCCGCCGACGTAGTCGTGCAGCCGGACGGAAAGATCGTCGCCGCCGGGACCAGGGGCGGCGATTTCGGAGCGTTCGCCGTAGCGCGTTACAACACCGACGGCAGCCTCGACACGAGCTTCAGCGCTGATGGCAAGGCCGAGAACAGCGGCGGCTTCGCGACCGGCAGCGAGGCGTACGCCGTAGCGCTTCAGCCCGACGGGAAGATCGTCGTCGCAGGCTACGTCGGGAGCATCGCCTGGTCGACGCGCGAGTTCCACCTCCAGCGCTACAACACCGACGGCAGCCTCGACACGAGCTTCAGCGGCGACGGAACGGTCGGCATGGGCGTCGGTACGTCGCGGGAGGACATTGCATTCGCGCTCGCCGTTCAGCCCGACGGGAAGATCCTCGCCGCCGGGCGAAGCTGCAACCTGATCGACATCGGCATCACGTGCCTTGGGGTCGTCATGCGCTTCCAGCCCGACGGCAGCCTCGACCCGGGGTTCGCCGGCGGAATCGTCGTGATCCCCCCGGACACCGGTTTCGACGCCGTCGGCGTGCAGAACGACGGAACCGTCGTCGCGGCCGGATATTCGGGTAGTTCGGGCCTGCTCGTTCGGTACTCCGCGGGCGGCGCGCTGCTCGGAAGCCACCTCTTCCACTACGACGCAGACAACCAGGCTGCCGCGGCCGCAAGTGGCCTCGCGATCCAGCCGGACGGACGCGTGCTGGTGGCAGGCCCCGCTTGGGTTTCCGGCTTCGTCCCCGACCTCGGAGTTGCGCGGTTCGACTCGGCCGGTTCGCTCGATCCGAGTTTCAGCGGAGACGGCAGGGTGACGGACTCCTTCACTTCCGGAGGAGCAACCGACCTCGCCCTACGGCCCGACGGCCGCGTTGTCGTCGTCGGGAGCAACAGCTTCTCCGTCGCCAGCAGCATCGTGCGCTACACAACCGGCGGGGCCCTGGATCCAAGCTTCAACGACGACGGCCGCTTCTCGGACAGCTTCCCTGCGTACGCGGTGGCGCTCTCGCCGGACGGGAAGATCGTTGTCGTCGGCTCGCTCGGGGGCGACTTCTTCGTCGGGCGGTTCTCCGAGAACGGCGGCGACGGGACGCGACCCGTACTCACGCTCCCGGCAACGATCGTCGCCGAGGCGACCAGCGCTTCCGGCGCAGTGGTTCCCTACACGGTGACCGCCACCGACAACGAGGACTCGGCGCCCAACGTTGCCTGCACACCGGTGTCAGGAAGCACCTTCGCGCTCGGGCAGACGACGGTGTCGTGCACGGCGACCGATGACGCCGGCAATAGCGCCACGGGCAGCTTCGTCGTGCGGATCGTCGACACGATCGCGCCGACGATCACCGCGGGCTCGATCCGCGTGAACGCCGACTCGCCCGCAGGCGCCGTCGTCAACTACCTCGTGCTCGTGGACGACGTGGCCGACCCGTCGCCGACACTCCAGTGCCAGCCACCGGCCGGCCGCTTCCCGATCGGCGTCACGACCGTCACCTGCACCGCTCAGGACGCGAGCGGGAACCAGGCCGTCCGCTCCTTCACGATCACCGTGGTCGGGTTCCGCGACCAGGTCAAGGATCTCAACGACGCGATCGCCAACCTGCCGCTGACCGGACAGGCCGACCTGCGACGCGACAACGCGCTCCAGTTCTGCCAGAACGCGTTCGCTCCCGGGAACTGGGCTTCGAACAGCATGCCCAGGACGAACGACGCAGGCCGCTTCGCCCTGCTCGAGATCCGCCAGTGCGTGCTCTACCTGAAGGGCCCGCCGACCGAGGTTGCAACCGCGTCGGCGTCGATCCGCCTGACGCTGATCAACCTCGTCTGCCGGATCGCACACATCCGCTACGACGAGGTACGCGTCGCGCCGGGTGCGAACAGCTCGCGCCTGGTGCAGGCGAGGACGAGCCTCGACCAGGCGGACGCAGCGCCCGGCACGGACGAAGCGCTCTTCGACTGCGTGAACGCCTGGGCGATCCTCCGCAACGAGCCGCCCCAGTACACGAGCTGAGCATGCGCATGCCGAGCCTCAGCCGAGCAATCCTCCTCCTGGTCACCGTCGCGCTGCTCGCGCCTTCCTCGGCATGGGCGCTCGGCTCGAGCCCGTTCAGTGCAGTCGAGCAACTGCGGCTGGCGAGCCCGGCCGTCCGGGACGCGACGTGTACGGCGGCACAGAAGAAGAAGCGCCAGAAGGCCGTTCAGCAGTTCAAGCGAGGAATGGCTGCGCGGAAGAAGGCGTACTTCAAAAAGCACCCGAAGGCGAAGGACCGCAAGGCCTTTCTCAGGCGTGAGGCAGCGAAGCTGAAGGCGCTGAAGAAACGGGCGGCATGCACCGTCACGCCCCCAAAGCCGAAGCCGCCTGACAACCCACCGCCGCTTCCTCCCCCACTCCCGCCGCCTCTGGACCCGCCGCCTCTGGACCCGCCGCCGCTGCCGCCGCCCCCGGACCCGCCGCCGCCGATCCCTTCCACGCCGTCGGTCACGATCACCGGGAACCCGCTCGGGCGGACGTCCCTCCGCGAGGCCACGTTCACCTTCGAGTCGGCGCAGCCCGGGGCCACCTTCAAGTGCAAGCTCGACGCGGCCGCCTTCACCACCTGCACCTCCCCGCGCGTCTATCTGCCGACAGACCTTCCGGTCGGCGAGCACACCTTCGCCGTGCGTGCCGTCGTCGGACCGGAGGAAAGCGCCGACGCAACCTTCTCGTGGACGATCGAGGCCGCACCTGCGCCTCCACCGGACCCGGAGGACGAAGCTCCGCCGCTCCCGGCGACGGAGTCCAACGGAGTCGGCGCGTCGACCGAGTTTCTCTACACCGGCCCAGATCCGATCCAGACCGGCGTCGCCCCTGGGACGATCTCACCGCTGCGCGTCGCCGTCCTCCGTGGGCGAGTGCTGGACGACGAGGGGACAGCGTTGCCGTCGGTCACGGTCACCGTGCTCGACCATCCCGAGCTCGGGCAGACGATCACGCGCGAGGACGGTCGCTACGACCTGGCCGTGAACGGCGGCGGCCCCACGAAGCTCACCTTCGAGCGGACGGGCTTCATGTCCCTACAGCGCGAGGAGGACGTGCCCTGGCAGGAGTTCGTCGACCTCGACGACGTCGTGATGAAGGGATACGACCCGGCCGCGACCGACGTCGAGCTCGACGCGGACACGCTGCAGGTCGCCAGCGGCAGCGAGGTCAGCGACGGCGACGGCGAGCGCCAGGCGGTGCTGATGTTCGAGCCCGGCACCGACGCCGTCATGGAGCTGCCCGACGGCTCGACCACGCCGCTCGACGGCGACATGGAGGTACGCGCGACCGAGTACACGGTCGGGCCGAGCGGGGACGAGGCGATGCCTGGGGAGCTTCCACCCTCGAGCGGCTACACCTATGCCGTCGAGTTCAGCGTCGACCAGGCCGTCGAGGCGGGCGCCACAGATGTCCGCTTCGACAAGCCGGTGGTCTCGTACCTGGACAACTTCCTCGAGTTCCCGGCCGGGACCGCCGTGCCTGCCGCGTTCTACGACCGGGAGAAGGGCGCGTGGGTGCCCGCCGAGAACGGGCTCGTGATCGCGATCCTCGCCGAGACGGACGGGGTCGCGATGATAGACGCGGACGGCAACGGAGTCGTGGACGGCGATCAGGCGCTCGCCGCCCTCGGCATCGACCCCGTGGAGCGCCAGCGCCTCGCCCAGCTGTTCGACGCCCCGAAGAGCCTGTGGCGCGTTCAGGTCAGGCACTTCACGCCGTGGGACTACAACTTTCCGTACGCGCTCCCCGACGACGCGGTGGACCCGGACAACCCGCCGGAGGATCCCGAGCCGTGCCCCGAATGCGAGGGAAGTGGCTCGGTGATCGGCTTCCTGAATCAGAGCCTCGGCGAACAGATTCGCCTCAATGGCACACCGTTCTCGCTCCACTATGCGAGCAATCGAGCGCCCGGCTACCGCGAGGCCTACACGCTCGACGTCCCGGTCAGCGGCGCGAGCCTCCCTGCGAGCCTCGAGGGAATCGACCTGCGGGTCAATGTGAACGGCCGGGAGTTCGTTCGGACCCTCGGGAGGTTTCCGAACCGGGTCGAGACGATCGATTGGGACGGCAAGGACGCCTACGGTCGGACGGTCCAGGGCGCCCAGATGGCGAGCATCCAGATCGGTTACAGGTACCGGGCCGTCTTCACGGAGCCCGCGCGCTTCCAGGCGAGCTTCGCGCGCTTCGGCGGCCGGCCGATGTCGGTAGACCCGGCGCGTCGGCAGATCACGGTCTGGCAGCAGTGGCAGCGCCCGGTCGGCACGCTTGCGAGCACGCCGGCACAGGGCTTCGGGGGTTGGACGCTCGGCGTGCACCACGCCTACGACCCGGTGGCGCGCACGCTCATGCTCGGCACCGGCGAGCGCGTGACGAGCGACGCGATCAAGCCCGAGTTCGTCACCGTCGCGGGCGGCGGGGTCGATCCAGGCGACGGCGGCCCTGCGACCGAGGCGCGTCTCGACCGGATGCGCGGGCTCGCGGTCGGCCCGGACGGCACGCTCTACATCGCCGACACGGAGCGGGGCCGTATCAGGCACGTGAAGCTCGACGGAACGATGGAGACGGTGGCCGGCGGCGAGTCACCCGACGACGGCATCGGCGACGGCCGTCCCGCCACCCAGTCGGCGCTCGTGTCGCCCAGCGACGTGGACATCGCGCCCGACGGCAGCATCTTCGTGGCCGACACCGGCAACGGCCGCATTCGCCGCGTGGGGCCCGACGGCATCATCCGCACCGTTGCCGGCGGCGGGAACCCGGGCGACCTCGGCGACGATGGCCCGGCGACCTCCGCGTGGCTCAACCGCCCACGAGGCATCGCCCTGGCCGCCGACGGAACGCTCTTCGTAGCCGACACCTTCAATGCGCGCATCCGGCGGGTCACCCCCGACGGGACGATCACGACCGAGGCTGGCGGCGGCGCTCCCGCGAGCGGAGTCGGCGACGGCGGCCTTGCCACCGACGCCTCGCTCGACCTGCCGTACGACGTGGCGGTCGACTCCAACGGCGAGCTCTACATCGCCGACGGGGGCCACTTCCGGGTCCGCGCCGTTCGCGGCGACGGCCGCATCGAGACGATCGCGGGCACCGGCCAATTCGGCTACGCCGGAGACGGCGGTCCGGCAGTCGAAGCAGATCTCGGCGACGTGCAGGGGATCGCGGTCAACCGCGCGGGCACCATCTACGTCGCCGACCGGGCGCACCACGTCGTCCGCCAGATCAACGCTCAGGGCTTTACCTCGACGTTCGCCGGCAACGGGCGCGCGGGCGAAGAGGGCGAGCTCGGCCCGCCGGGCCAGGCGCTGTTGGCGTTCCCACAAGACGTCGGTGTCGGTCCCAACGGCGCGGTCTACGTCGCGGATTCGGGAAACGGGCGGGTGCGCCGCGCTTCGTGGGCGCTGCCGGGCTTCGAGGACGCCGCACTGACGGTGCCCGCGCAGAACGGCCGACAGGTCTTCCACTTCACCGAGGCAGGCCGGCACCTGAGGACGCTCGACTCGCTGACCGGTGCGGTGATCTACCGGTTCGAGTACGACGGCGCGGGTCGCTTGACGAAGGTCTTCGACGCTGACGGCGAAGCCACTGAGATCGTCCGCGCCGCGGACGGCTCGCCCGCCAGGATCGTCGCCACCGGAGGGCAGGAGACGGTGGTCACGCTCGGCGCGAACGGCTACCTGGCGACTGTCGCCAACCCGGTCTCCGGCGAGATCGTCCGGCTCGAGACCGACAACTCAGGCCTGCTGACCTCGTTCACCGATCCCGCCGGCGGGATCGCCCGGTTCTTCTACGACTCCCGCGGGCGCCTGATCCGCGACGAGGACGCCGGGAACGGCTTCACGACGCTGACCCGGACCGAGACCGGGCGGACGACGGTCATCACCGCGACCACGGCGGGCGGGCAGAGCACCGAGTACGTCAGCCAGCGCCTTTCGGACGGGTCGGTTCGCCAGGACACGACCGACCCCGCGGGGGTGACCACGGAAACCGTCACCCGGCCGGACGGGACGACGGTGGCGATCGCCGCCGACGGGACGAGGACGACATTCACGTCGGGGCCCGACCCGCGCTGGGGCATGCGGTCGCCCGTTTCCGCGTCGCGTGAGGTCGAGACACCCGGAGGCCTGACCCACCGGATCGAGCTGAGCCGTAGCGTGCAGCTGGCCGACACGAGCAACCCGTTCAGCATCACGTCGACCACAGAGAGGGTCACTTTCAACGGGGCTCGAACATTCGCGACGACGATCGCTCGCGGAAGCAGCCCCGACCCGCCCTGGACGGTGACCTGGCGCTCGCCGGGTGGGATCGAGTCGACCACGGCTCTCGACGCCCAGGGTCGGCCGGTCCGCACGGAGTCTCCGGGGCGGGCGTCGCGCAGCTGGGGCTACGACGCCCATGGTCGCCTGGCCACGGTCACGTCGGGCTCCGGCGTCGACGCTCGGCAGATGCAGTTCACGTACGACGCCGCGAACCGGTTACGAGCGGTCACGGACCCGCTCGGCCAGGCCGTAGACCTCTCGTACGACGGGTCGGGGCGGCCGACGCAGGTGACGCTCCCCGGCGGCCGGACGATCGGGTACGGCTACGACGCCAACGGGAATCCGACGTCCGTCACCCCGCCCGGCCGGCCCCAGCACGCCCTCAGCTACTCCCCGACGAACCTCCTCTCCGCATACACACCGCCGACCGTTGTCGGAGGAGGAGCGACGTCCTACGTCTACGACGACGACCGGTTGCTGACCCGGCGGATCAATCCCGACGGGCGGAGTGTCGAGATCAGCCACACCAACGGACGGCTCAGCAAGATGAGCCTGGCGCGCGGAGACATCGAGTACGCGTACTCGCAGAACGGGTCGCTGAGGAGAATCACCTCCCCGGGCGGAGCCGAGCTCGAGCTCGCGAACGACTGGATCCTGCCGACCCGTGCGACGTTCTCGGGGCCGGTGGCCGGCCGTGTCGAGCGGACCTACGACAACGAGCTGAGGACGGCGAGCCGGCGCGTGAACGACGGCCCGTCGATTTCGTTCGGCTACAACTCCGACGGCCTGCTTACACGCGCGGGCGATCTGACTTTGACCCGTGACCTCCTGAACGGGTCCGTGACGCAGGCAATCCTCGGCGCTCTTAGGACGACCGTGACCTACAACGCACGGGGAGAGGCTGCATCCATCCGAACAGCTCATGGCGCCGACACTCTCCTCGGGGTCGCGTACGTCTACGACGAGCTCGGCCGCATCGAGCGGAAGACGGAGACGCGGGGCGCCACCGTGACGACGTTCGAGTACACCTACGATGTCGCCGGACGGCTTGCGGGGGTGGCGAAGGACGGCCAGACCACCGCCACCTATACCTACGACGCGAACGGCAACAGGCTCAGCGGCCCAGCGCCCGCGGAGACCGGGACTTACGACGCGCAGGACCGGCTGACCGGCTACGGCACAGTCACGTACGGCTACTCCCCAAACGGGGAGCGAACGACTCGCACCGCCGGCGGCGGGACGACCACGTACCGCTACGACGAGCTCGGGAATCTGACCGGTGCGGCGCTGGCCGACGGAAGGGACGTCGACTACGTCCTCGACGGGCTGAACCGGCGGATCGGCAAGAAGGTCAACGGAGCCCTGGCCCAGGGCTTTCTGTACGACCGCGGCTTCCGTCCGGTCGCCGAGCTCGACGCGACGAACGCGGTTGTGAGCACATTCGTCTACGGCGGGTCCACGCCGGTGCCGGATTACGTGGTCAAGGGGGGCGCTACCTACCGCATCGTCGCCGACCACCTCGGCAGCCCCAGGCTCGTCGTCAACGCGGCCACCGGACAGGTCGTCCAGGAGCTGGAGTACGACGAGTTCGGGCGCATCGTCTCCGACACGAACCCGGGTTTCCAACCGTTTGGTTTCGGCGGCGGCCTCCACGACGCGGACACGGGCTTGGTGCGTCTCGGCGCGCGCGACTTCGATCCCGAGACCGGTCGGTGGACGACGAAGGACCCGGCGCGCTTCGCCGGCGGGGACACGAATCTCTACGGCTACGTCCTCAACGACCCGGTCAACTGGGTCGATCCGGGTGGCCTCTTCCGCTGGCCCGCGGAGACCTACGACGAGGCCCGGAGGATCATGGAGATGGCGGACAAGGAGACGCGGGCGCGGTGGCCGGACGACAAGAACGGTGTCCGGAATCCGGAACGGCACCACGGACAGGGCGATGCGTGGAGGCACTGCTTCGCCAGCTGCGAGACCACGCGTGAGCTCGGCGAGACGTGGTCGGAGTTGCTGGGCGACGCCAACGAGATCAAGGGGCTGTGGGATGAAAACCCGGAGCGGGGCGACACACAAATGGATCTCCACAACAACCAGTGCGGGCGCACGATCGGCAAGACGGCGTCGAGCACCGATGACTGCCGTAAGGGCTGCGACGCCGCGCTCACCTCCGGGGACCTGACTACCTACACGCCGGGCACGACCCCCAGGCTCTGGGACTGGCTCACGAGCAACTTCTGGTCTTGATGCGCGGAATCCCACACCTACGAGTAGCCGTGCTGCCGTTACTGCTCGTCGCGGCGATCCTTGCGCCGGGCTCCGACAGCGCCGCCGCTCCGGCGTGCACGATCACCTGGGACGGGAGCGCGAGCACGTCCTGGCATACCGCGGCCAACTGGGATCTCGACCGCGTGCCGGCGGCGGCCGACGTCGTCTGCGTCGGAGCAGGCGCCACCGTCGTGCACTCGGCCGGCTCGACGACGGTCCGAGCCCTGGTGAGCGAGGGTTCGATCTCGCTTACTGGCGGGACGCTCGCGCTGACCGGGGTTGGCGCCGACGAATCGTCCGTGACCGCTTTCAATATGTCCGGCGGGACGGTCGCGGGGGCGGGCACGCTGGTCGTGTCCGGCTCGTTGACCTGGACAGGCGGGAGCATGAACGAAGCGGGGACGACGACGATCGGCCCCGCCGCGACGCTGGTCCGCGACGGGCTGAACGCGGTCTTCCTGGCGGCCGGGCGGGTACTCGAGGTCGAGGGAACGCTGGACCTGCGCTCGGATCGGTCGATCAACCCGTCGGGTCTGCCGGCGCCGTTGCTGCGGAGCACCGGCACGGTGGTCAAGTCGGCGGGCGCGGGGACGGCGCAGATCTCGACCGCGTTCGAGAACGACGGCGTCGTGCGCTCGGACGCGGGGATCCTGGAGCTGCGCGGCGGCGACGGTGCGGGCGAGTCCGGCGGCGATGCCGGTGGTGCGGCCGCGACGGGCACGGTGCGGTTCGCGTTCGGCACGTTCGATCTCGCCGACGGCGCACGTCTGCTCGGCGGGGTGAGCGTCGAAGGCGCGACGGTCAACGTCGCCGCGGGCGCGACGGCGACCTCGGCGGGATCGAACACGCTTGCGAGCGGAACGCTCGGCGGAACCGGGCTGCTTTCGGTGACCGGCACCTTGACCTGGACGGGTGGAACGATTGGCGGCGCCGGGACGACGAGGATCGAAGCTGCGGCGACTGTGGTGCGGGATGGGCCGAACACGGTTTTCCTGGCCAACGGACGCGTGCTCGAGGTGTTGGGGACGCTGGACCTGCGCTCGGACGAGTCGATCAACCCCTCGGGCGCGCCGGCGCCGTTGCTGCGGAGCACGGGGACGGTGGTCAAGTCGGCGGGCGCAGCGGCGGCGCAGATCCTCACGGCCTTCGAGAACGATGGTCTGGTGCGGTCGGACTCGGGGATCCTCGAGCTGCGCGCGGGAGACGGCCTCGGCAGCTCGACCGGCGACTTTGGCGGTGCGGCGGCTGTCGGCACCGTTCGGTTCGGCTTCGGCGTCTTCGATCTCGCCGACGGCGCCGATCTGCTCGGGGGCGTGAACGTGGAGGGTGCGACGGTGAACGTCGACGCAGGCGCCACGGTGGCGTGGGCCGGCTCGAACACGTTCACGGGCGGCGTACTGGGCGGAACGGGCATCTTGGCGGTGACGGGGACGCTGACGTGGACGGCCGGGACGATGGCCGACGCGGGAACGACCCGGATCGGGCGGGCCGCGACGCTGGCACGCGAAGGGCCGACCACCGCCTTTCTGACGACCGGACGGCTGCTGGAGGTCCAGGGGACGCTCGATCTGCGCATGGACCGCCCGATCAGCCCGTCGGCTGCACCGGCGCCGCTGCTGCGAAGCACCGGCACGGTCGTCAAGTCGGCGGGGCCGGGGACGGCGCAGATCTCGACCGCGTTCGAGAACGACGGCGTCGTGCGGTCGGACTCGGGGATCCTGGAGCTGCGCGGCGGCGACGGTGCGGGCGAGTCCGGCGGCGATGCCGGTGGTGCGGCCGCGACGGGCACGGTGCGGTTCGCGTTCGGCACGTTCGATCTCGCCGACGGCGCACGTCTGCTCGGCGGTGTAAGGGTCGACGGCGCGACGGTGAACATCGTCCCGACGGCGACGGCGACCGCGTCGGGCCAGAATGCGCTCGCCAGCGGCGTGCTCGGGGGCACCGGAACGCTGACCGTGACGGGGACACTGAGCTGGACGACGGGGTCGATGGCCGACTCGGGAACGACCCGGATCGGGCCGGCGGCTACGCTCGTGCGCGAGGGTGTCGGCACGGCGTTCCTGGCGAGCGGACGGCTGCTGGAGGTTCAGGGCACGCTCGAGCTGCGCACGGACGGGCTGCTCAACGGTGCGCCGACGTCGCTGCTACGGAGCAGCGGCACGGTGGTCAAGTCGGCGGGGGCGGGCACCGCGCAGATCTCGTCTGCGTTCGAGAACGACGGTCTGGTGTGGTCGGACTCGGGCATTCTGGAGCTACGCGGCGGCGATGGGACCGGATCGTCGTCGGGCGATTACGGCAATCCGGCAGCGGGCGGGGCGATGCGCTTCGCCTTCGGAGACTTCGACCTGGCCGCCGGCGCACGCCTGCTTGGTGGTGCCACCTTGAGCGGCTCCCGCCTCACGGTGGCCGCAGGCGCAACCGTGCACGCAACCGGCGCGAACGTCTTCAGCTCCGGCACGATCGACGGCGCCGGGACATTGACCCTCGATGGCCAGTTCGACTGGACAGGTGGAACGATGGACGGCACCGGCCAGACGGTCGTGGCCGCCGGCCGGGAGCTGACGCTACCGTCCTGCTGCCAGTCGCTGGGCGGGACGAGGCGGCTCGTCAACGACGGGACGATCGTCGTGCAGGGAGGCCGGCTGAACGCCACGGCAAACGCGCGGCTCGAGAACCATGCCCGGATCGAGTTTCGCGGCGGCAACGCGGTCGAGGGTCTAACCGGCGGCGGCCGGCTCGTCAATACGGGCACGATCGAGAAGACGGCCGGCGCCAGCTCTAACGTCTCGATCGTACTGACGAATGCCGGCACGGTTACGTCTGCCGCCGGGCAACTGACGCTCCGCGGCGGGGACGGCGATGGGTCTCAGAGCGGCGCGTTCGGCGCCAGCGGCGGGGGCGAGGTCGTGTTCGACGACGGCGAGTGGGACGTCGGCCCGGGCACGCGATTCACGGGCGGCGTTGCGATCGCCGGCGCGGACATCTCTGTCCCCGCGGGCTACACGCTGCCGGTTGCGGGCGCTGCGAAGCTGACCGAGCTCGGCCGGCTGGGCGGCGACGGCACAGTGGAGATCCAGGGCGCCTTCACGTGGACCGACGGGCTGATGGATGACCGCGGCCTGACACTGATCGCACCGGCCGCGTCGATCACGATCGACGCCGACAGCGCCTCCGTCGCCGGGCTCGCGCAGGGCCGAAGGTTCCTGAACCGCGGAGCGCTGACCTTGCTCCGGGGCGTGTTCGTTGCCCTCGGCGCAACTGTTCTCAACGAGGGGACGATCGACGTCCAGGGCGACGCTTCGTTCCACGGTGGCACCGAGCACGCCTACTCCTCCCCCTTCTGGACGCTGCTCCACAACACCGGCACGATCCGCAAGAGCGCCGGTGCCGGTCAGAGCGTATTCACCGCGGTGATCGACAACGACGGGACGTTCGAAGCCGCCTCGGGGACGCTCGCGCTTCGCGGCACGCTGCTGAACTACTCCGACGTCACGGACAGCCTCACGGCCGGCGCCTACATCGCCAGGAACGCAACGCTGGAGCTGCCGGGCCTGCCGCTCGTCGCCAATGCCGCGACGGTCGTCCTCGACGGCCCGTCTGCCCGCCTGCTCTCGCGCGAGAACGTGTTCGCTGCCCCCGCGCGCGAGGCGCTCACCAGGCTCCTCCGCAATGCCGGCGCGGGTGAACTCCGGCTGGCCAACGGGGCCGACCTGACCACAACCGGGCAGCTTCGAAACGCGGGCCTGGTCACGGTCGGCGCCGACAGCACGCTCACGGCCGGCGGCGCCTACACACAAGCCGCCGGGCGGACAGAGCTGGCCGACGCGACCAGCCGGCTCGCGGCGTCCGCCTACACGCAGAGCGGCGGGATGCTCCTGGTCGAGACGTCGGCCGCGGGCACCGGTCGGGTGACGACTCCGGGCGCCGCATCGCTCGCCGGCAGCCTTGCCGTGGGCACGCGTGCCGGCTTCACGCCCGCGTCAGGATCGACCTTCCGGATCCTGGACGCCGCCTCGGTCTCGGGCGCCTTCGGGTCCCTGCTCGAGCTCACGCCCGGCATCGACTACGTCGTCGACTACGACGCGCTGGGAGCAGCTGTGCGGGTTCCGGCCGCGCCGCCGGCGCCCGCGCCGCCCTCGCCCGCGAAGGCTTCAGCCGAGCCCGTCGTCGTGGTCGACGACCGTCTCCTGGCCGTCCTCAGCGGACCGTGGACGCGAAAGGCTTCGCCGGTCTTCCACAACGGCACGTACACGATGTCGTCGAAAAGGGGCGCGCGGCTCGTGCGGGCCGGGCTCGAAGCGCGGGAGCTCGCACTGCTCGTCTCGACGTGCCGAGGCTGCGGGTCCCTCGAGGTGTACTGGAACGGTCGCCTGCTCAAGCGCATCGTGCTGGCCGGACGGCCGACGAGAAAGCTGGTGAACCTAGGGGCCTTCCCGCGTGTCGAAACGGGCACGCTCGTGCTGCGCGTCGCCTCAGGCCGGCAGGTGCGGGTCGACGGCATTGTGCAAACGCGCGCTGCGTAACCTCCTGAGCGCCTAGAGTCATGAGCTTGACCTCGTACGACCAGGCGTGTGCGGAGCATCGATGGGAGGTGCCGCCGCGCTACAACATCACGTCCGACGTGTGCGACAGGCATCGTCGCGACAAGCTCGCGATGGTGTGGGAGAGCTTCGACGGCTCGTACCGCGAGCTCGCCTGGGGTGAGCTCCAGGACCTCGCGAACCAGGCTGCTCACGTGCTGCGCGACCAGGGCGTCGAGCGCGGAGACCGCGTCGCGGTCGTCCTACCGGCGACGCCCGAGGCCGCCGCCGTCTTCTTCGGCGTCTGGAAGCTCGGCGCGATCCTGCTGTCGATGTCGGTGCTCTACGGCGACGACTCGATCCGTCATCGCCTCTCGGACTCCGGTGCGCGCCTCGTCGTCACCGACGAGGCGAACGCTCCGCGTTTCGCAGACTCCGGGGTTCCAACGCTCGTGCTCGACGCCGGCACGCTCGTGGGTGCCTCGACCGAGCCTGTCACCTGCGACACCGCGGCCGACGATCCCGCGCAGCTCTACTACACGTCCGGGACGACCGGGCTTGCGAAGGGCATCGTGCACGCCCACCGCTACATCCTGGGCCACGAGGAGTTCGTCTACTGCCACGAGGTTGCCGACGGCGAGCGGTTTCACGGCATGGGCGAGTGGGCGTGGGCTGCCGGGATCGCGCCGCTGCTGGGCCCGTGGCGGCTCGGGGCGGTGCAGTGCGTCTACCGGCGCGAGGCCGGGTTCGATCCGCATCGGCAACTCGACTTTCTGAGCCGCCACGACGTGACGAACGTCTTCACGACGCCCACGGCGATGCGGGCCATGATGGCGATCGACGATGCGGGGACGCGCTACCCGCAGAAGTTCCGCAGGGTCTGCTCGGCCGGAGAGCCACTGAACCCCGAGGCGATTCGCTGGTTCCGAGAGCACTACGGGCTCACGGTGCTCGACTACTACGGCTTGACGGAGTCGTACCCGCTCGTCGCCAACTACCCGTTCATGGAGGTTCGCGAGGGCTCGATGGGCAAGCCGATGCCCGGCTGGGAGGTCGAGATCCTCGACGAGGACGAGCAGCCGGTCACCCCCGGCGACCGTGGCGAGATCTGTCTTCGGGCTCGGACCAACCCGCATTACCCGCTCGGCTACTGGAACAGGCCGGAGGAGGGCGAGGAGGTGTTCGGAGGCGAGTGGTTCCACACCAAGGACGCGGCACGCGAGGACGAGGACGGCTACGTCTGGTACGAGGGCCGCGCCGACGACGTGATCATCGCGGCCGGCTACCGGGTCGGCCCGTTCGAGGTCGAGTCCGCGTGCCTGGAGCATCCGGCAGTGCGTGAGGCCGCGGCGGTCGCGTCACCGGACGAGCTGCGCGGCAACGTCGTCAAGGCGTTCATCGTGCTCGCCTCCGACCGCGAGCCCTCCGACGAGCTCGCGGACGAGATCAAGGCGTTCGTCCGCGCACGGCTCTCCGCCTACGCCTATCCCCGGCGCGTCGAGTTCGTCCAGGACCTGCCGAAGACGTTGACCGGCAAGATCAGGCGCATCGAGCTCCGCCAGCTCGAGCTCGAGCGAGCGCAGGGCGTGCGCGGCTAGAACCGGGCTGCCGCCGCCTGACATGTCGACGCGTTCGCGTCTGATCGGGCCATGGATGGACTCGAATCAGTCGTCCCAATGGACGACGAGTTGGCCACTCAGGCCGGGCAGCGGCAGAGACTCCGCTTCGGCCTCGACGGCTTGGCGTTCGGCGGCGGAGAGGCGTCGCCACGTGTGGATCGCCACCACTGCGTTCGCTCGTCGCCAGGTCCCAACGACATCGCCCCCGACGAGCACCGCACCGGGCCACACGCGCGGGGTCCACAACTCGCGGCGCTGGTTTTCGTCGGGCAACAGAAGCTCACGATCGTCGCCGTGGAGCAGGAAGTATGGGTCGCCGCTCGGGAGGAGCCGAGCCGGCGCTCCCGGCGAGGGCGTGGCCGTGAAGCTCGGCTCGTCGCTCGCCAGGATCCACTGATCGCCGATCGGCGTTCGCACGGCCATGACCTCCCCGGCGAGCGCTTCGAACGCCGCTCGGCCCTCCGCTGAGCCGATCCCGGCCCACTTGGCGAAGGCTGCAGGCGTGGTCGGCCCCAAGACATTCAGGTACCTGCGCGCGAGCTCCAGCCGAGCCTCACGGGGATCGATCTCGGGCCGCGGAACGCTCCAGATCACCGGCAGTCGTGCGCCCTCCCATCGCATCAGGACGGTGCCTGTCGGTGCGGCATAGCGCAGCGCATTGGGATGGACGCCCACCCCTCGCCCGGCCTCGTCATACCTCATCCGACGGCCATCGAGGAACGCGTGCAAGCGAGCGGCCGTGTACTCGGCGCGATGCCGGGCCTTGGCGGCGGTGGGCAGCCGACCGAGCGTGAAGACCGCCCGATCACGCGCGGCGACGACGTAAGCGTTGAACCGCGGCCCCCACAACTGGACGAGCGACGAGTCCTCCCACGTGGACGGCTCGGTCCCGGCAACGCGAGCGTGAATCGAGAGAACTGCGGCGCGCGGCATGCTGTCCTGCAGGCCCGCCCACGCCGCGCGCTCGAGCGAGGATCTGCCCGGCGCCAGCCGCTCGTCGAGCGCTCCCGCCCTGCGTCGGTGCGCCAGTACGTGCGCCCGGGAGAGGTTGAGCCGAGGCGTCATCACGCGGCCGCCGAGCCGTTCACAGGAGCGACGCGAGCGTGCTCCAGAGCCGGCTTTCGAACCGCTCCCGCCCACCTGTCGGCGGCAGGCCGGGCCGTGAACGCGCGATGTCCGGCTCGAACAGATGCTCCTCGAGCAGCGCTGCCGTGTCGGCGCTCTGCGCGAGCATCATGATCTCGGAGTTGCGGTAGAGGGCCCAGGCGTCGAGGTTGACGGTGCCGAAGCTGACGAAGTCGTCCGCGACCACGACCTTGGCGTGGACGACCGTGTCCGGCAACTCCCAGAGCTCGACTCCCGCCTCGGCGAGCTCGCGGTAGTGGTGCTTGAGCGCGGCCGTCGCCTGCGCGTTGTTCGACGTCTGCGAGACGACGAGGCGCACCGCAACACCGCGCCGCGCCGCGTCGCGGATCCGGCCGATCATGTCGGCGTCCGTGACATACGGGTTCATCAGGTCGAGCCGACGGCGCGCGCCGTCGATCTGCTCGCGAATCGCCTGGGACGCCGCGACGTGGCCGCCGGGGATCACCTGCGCGAGCGCGATCGGCGTCGTCCCCTCGTCGTCGGGCTCAGGGAAGTACGCGGAGAGATCGGCCTGGAGCGGGCCGCCGTGACCGCGAAAGCTCGTGAGGAACGCCGCCTGCGCCTGCCGAACGACCCCGCCGGTCACCCGCACCATCAGGTCGTGGAAGCGGCCGTCCTCGAAGTGGTCCTCGATTCCCGCCCCGCCCGTCCACGCGACGGCACCGTCGATCACGTAGAGCTTGCGATGGTCGGCGCGGCCGATCTCGTCCTGGCGCCAGTCGATCCACTGACCGTGGGGGAAGAGACCGTCGCGGTCGAGCGGGAAGACGTCGTTGACGACTATCTGGGCGCCCGCGTCGGCGAGGGCCGTGAACAGCTCGCGTGCCTGCTCGTACGGCCGCGAGCCGAAACTGTCGACGATCACCCGCACCTCGACGCCCTCGTCGAGCTTGCGCCCGAGGAGGGCGGCCATTGCCGTCCCCACCGTCCCCTCGCGCCAGCCGAACATGAGGATGTGCACCGACGACCGGGCCGCTTCGACGTCCGCGAAGATCCGCGGGAAGAAGTTCGCGCCCTCGACCAACGGCTCGATCGTCGCAGCGGTCGACCACGCGAACGGCAGCGCCGCATCGTGCGGGCGCGTGCCGCCGCGGGCCACGAACGCCTCGGTCGCCGCCTGCGCGCCGGCGGGGGTGACCGCATCGGCCGGAGGTGGCCAGCTCGGTCGCTTGGTGATCCCGAGTACCTGCCGGTACACGACGACGAAGGCCGCGAGCGCGACCCCCGCGATCGCCCCGGCCGTCGCGCTGCGCTCAGGCACCGGGCTCCCGCCGCGATTCTTCGTTCACCTAGGCCGCCGTGGCATCGGGATCGGCCGCCGGCGTGCTGCGGCTCCGCTTCCAGACCAGGTCGAGTGCCACGGCCAGCAGGGTAATCGCCACGATCGCGATGAATGTCTCGGGAGCATTGCGCAAGGTGTCAACCGCGAAGAAGGCGAGGACGACGGCCGTTGCCACGATCCCTGCGAGCACGATCACAGCGTTCGCACCCGTGTCCGCACGCCGCCGGTAGGCGGCGACTCCGACGAGCAGGAAGATCACGAGCGAGCACGCGCTCCCCACCGACGCGATCGCGGAGAGGTTGACGAGGTTGCTCACGACGAGCACGCTCGCGGCCGTGATCAGCAGGCCCGCGTGCGCGCCGAGCCGCGAGCCGGGTCCGAAGAACGGCGGGAACTGGCCGACCGACGCCAGCATCGCCGTCAGGCCGCCCGACGCGTAGAGGGTCGCGTTCACGGACGACGCGGTCGCGAGCAGGGCGGCGATCGCCATCATCGTGAAGCCGGCGTCCCCGAGCGTCGGCCGCGCCGCCTCCGCGATCGCCGTCTCGCCGTAGCCGACCACCTCGGTGACGGTGAGCGTGCCGAACACGCCAACCGCGATCAGGATGTACAGCACGGTCGTCACGCCGAGCGCGAGATACATCGCAAGGGGGAGCTCGCGCGAGGGGTCGCGCAGGTCACCGACCGTAAAGGTGATCACACTGAAGCCGAGGTAGGCGAAGAAGGTGAGGGCAACGCTCGCGATGATGTCGTTGAACGGCGGATAGCCGCTGAAGGCGAGCAGGTCCAGGTCGATGTCCACCAGGGTGACGGCGATGAAGACGGCGAAGACCGCCAGGAGGACGATGACGATCAGCGACTGTGCGCGGTCGACGATGCGCGAGCCGACCAGATTGATCGCCGCCATGGAGACGACGATCAGGCTCGTGAACACGTTGTCCCACCCCGCCGCCGCGTCCTCCCCGATGAAGAGGGACGTGGCGTAGCTCCCGAAAGAGACGGCGACCATCGAGCAGACGATCACGATCGCGGCGAAGTACCCCAGCCAGGAGGCGATCCCGACGAGCCGACCGTTGCCGAACCCCTCGATCAGGTACGCGATCAGGCCGCCCGACGACGGGAAGCGGACGCCCATCTTGACGACGGTGTAGCCGAGCAGCGCGGAGACAATCCCGGCGAGGAGGAACGAGAGCCAGACGGCCGACCCCGCGACCGTTCCAGCCTCGCCGAGCAGCGCGAAGATGCCGGCGCCGACCATGGCGCCGATGCCCAGAAACGCGGCGCCGCGGACGCTCACGCCGGCACCTTAGTCCGCACGCCCGGCTACGCGTCCGCCCGCGTACGCGACGTCCCATGGTGCGGCGTCGAGCTCGCCGGGCGTCGGCCAGGATCGCCCGGGCTGCGTTCCTTCCGGGGCCGCCGGTGACTCCGCCCCCGGGGTGTGCGCCCGCCCCACACAGGTAGAGGCCGCGGATCCCGGCCAGCCGGTAGCGAGCATGGCCGAGGAGGGGCCGCCAGGCGAAGACCTGGTCGAGGGCGAGCTCGCCGTGCATCGGGTGACCGCCGCTGAGCCCGTACTCTCGCTCGAGGTCTGCAGGCGTGACGACGTGGCGAGCGACGATCCTGTCCGCGATACCCGGTGCATAGGCCTCGAGCGTCCGCACGGCCCCGTCCGCTACACGATCGCGCGCTGCCTCGTCCCAGTCCGCGTCGCGGAGGCGCCGTGGCGCGTACTGGAACAGCGCGGTGAGGACGTGTGTCCCGGCAGGGGCGAGCGAGGGGTCGGAGAGCGTGGGGATCGTCGCCTCGAGATACGGGTGCTCGGAGATCCGGCCGTACTTCGAGTCGTCGAATGCCCGCTCGAGGTCGTCGAGGCTCGGTGCGACGACGATCCGCCCGTGCAGGCGCTCGCCCTCGACGCCGCCGATCGGCGGCAGGCCCTCCAGGACGAGGGTCACCTTCGCCACCACGCCGGGCGTGCGGATGTGCTCGACCCGCCAGCCCAGAGTCGGGCCGACCTCGGCCGGGTCGACGAGGCGCAGAAGGGTCTGCTTGGGGTCGGCGTTCGACACGACGATCCGCGCGTCGATCTCCTCGCCGCTCGCGAGAGCGACCCCTTCGACAGAGCCTCGCCCGGTTCGGATGGCCGCGATGTCGGCGTCGCAGCGAATCGTCGCGCCGTCGCTCCGCGCAGCGGCGACGAGCGCCTCCGCCAGGGAGTCCGGCCCGCCGCGCGCGAAGACCGTGCGGCCCGCCGCTCCTCCTCCTCCTGCGGCCGAGTCCCACAGGAAGTTGAGCGCCGTCCCGGCCGACCGGGGGCCCATGGCGGTGTAACGAACGCCTCGCGCGCCGAGGACGCCGCGTAGCGCCTCGTCCTCGACGGCTTCGTCGACGAGGTCCGCGACGGACATCGGCAGCACCCGCAGCGCCTCGCGCAGGTGCTGCCTCCCGAGGTGTCGCACGCCGTTCAACAGCGTGAGGCCGCCGGTGGTGTCCGCCAGGGACGGAGACGCGAGGTCCGGCGGCTCGGTCGCCTGGACGCGGGCCAGGAAGGCGCCCAGCGAGCGGATCCTGCGGTCGAAGGCGACGAACGCCTCGGCATCTCGCGGCTGGGTCCCCGTCCGGAGCTCCGTCGCCGTCCGGACCGGGTCGCGCCACAACGTGACGCCGGGCCCGTCGGCCGACGGGGCGAAGGCCGCCACCTCCGGCTCGATGGCGCGGAAGCCGTGCGAGCCGAGCCCGAGGTCACGGACGACGTCGTCACGGAGACCTCCGACGCAGTCGGCCGCAACCGGCGCGCGCACACCGGGCGCGACCTCCTCGGTAGCCAGGAGGCCGCCCGCCCGGCTTCGCCGCTCGAGAACCAGCGTCCGGAGCCCCGCCTTCGCCAGGTACGAAGCCGCGACCAGGCCGTTGTGCCCGGCCCCGACTACGACCGCGTCGTATCGCTCCCGGGCCACTCTCAGGCGGCCTTCCTGGCGCGGAGCGAGCGCAGGACCTGCAGCGCCGCGAGGCGTCCCGACGCGCCCATGATTCCACCCCCGGGGTGCGTGGCCGAGCCGCACATCCAGAGGTTCCGCAGCGGCGTCCGGTAGCGCGCCCAGCCCGGCACGGGCCGGTTGAAGAAGAGCTGCTCGAGCGAGAGCTCGCCCTGGAAGATGTTTCCCTCGGAGAGCCCGAACCGGTCCTCGATGTCCTTGGGGGTGAGCACCTGCGCGTGCAGGATCAGCTCGCGGATGTTCGGCGCCCGCTCCGCGATCGTGTCGATGACGGTCTCCCCGAACGCATCGCGCCGGCCGTCGTCCCATTCGTCGCCCTCGGCCAGGCGGTAGGGCGCGTACTGGACGAAGCAGCTCATGACGTGCTTGCCCGGAGGCGCCATCGACGGGTCGACCAGGGTCGGGATGATCATGTCGATGTACGGGCGCCGGCTGAAGCGCCCGGACTTCGCGTCGTCGTAGGCCTGCTCCATGTAGTCGATGCTCGGGCTGAAGCTGATCGCGCCGCGCAGGTGGTCGCCCCCGCCGGGCAGGCACGTGAACTCGGGCAGCCCGTCCAGGGCCAGGTTCACCTTCCCGCTGGAGCCCCGGTACCGGTAGCGCGCGACCTCTTCGAGGAACGACCCGTGGAGGAGGCCGGACGGCAGGAGCCGGAGGAACGTCTGCTGCGGGTCCAGGCTCGACAGCGTCACCCGCCCGGTCACCTCGTCGCCCGCCGACGTGACGGCGCCGGTCACCTCGTCGCCTCGGGTCAGGAAGTGCTCGACGGCGGTCTCGGTCCGGATCTCGGCACCGAACGACCGGGCGGCGCTCGCGATCGCCTCGCTGACTGCGCCGGTCCCTCCTCGCGGTATTCCCCAGGCTCGCAGGACGCCGTCGATCTCGCCCATGTAGTGGTGAAGCAGGACGTAGGCCGTCCCAGGAGAGCGGATCCCCTGGAACGTGCCGATGATCCCGGAGGCGCTCATCGTCGCCTTCAGCGGATCCGTCTCGAACCACTGGTCGAGGAAGTCGGCGGCGCTCATCGTCATGAGCTGGATGAACACCGCCCGCTGCTCGACGGAGAGGCCGTTGAAGGAGCGGGCGAGACGTGCGACGGGGAGCCATTCGCGCGGATTGAGCCGGGCCGGGTCCGGCGGCGCGATGGACAGGATCGGCTTGATGAACCTCGCCATCTCGACCATCAGGCGGCTGTACTCCTCGTACGCCTCCGCATCGCTCGCCGACCAGCGTCGGAGCTCGCGCACGGTGCGGCCGTGGTCGTTCACACGCCACAGGTAGTCGTCGTCGAGCGGCGTGAAGGTTCCGTCGAGAGGCAGGATCTCGAGGCCGTGCTGCGGCAGCGAGAGCTCCCGGACGATCTCGGGGCGGAGCAGCGAGACGACGTACGAGGCCACGCTGAACCGGAAGCCGGGAAACACCTCCTCGGTCACCGCCGCCCCGCCGAGAACATGGCGCCGCTCCAGCACGACGACCTTGAGTCCGGCCCGCGCGAGGTATGCCGCGGCGACGAGCCCGTTGTGCCCGCCGCCGATGATCACGGCGTCGTACGTGCGGTGATCGGAGGTCGCCATCAGCGGCGACACTAACCGCGGCACGGCCCGGCGCGCTCCCCAAAAAGCGACCCGATTATGCTTGCCGACATGGCCGGCCCGTTCGACATGAAGACGGTTCAGCGTGGAGCGCGCTTGCGGCGCAGCCCCTTCTACGAGGCGACGCAGCGGCACGGCCCGAAGGGCTTCACGGTCTACAACCACACGCTCTTCCCGATCAACTTCGACGATTTCGAGGCCGAGTACTGGCACCTGCTGAATCACGTGACGCTCTGGGACGTCGCCGTCGAGCGCAACGTGGAGGTGACGGGCCCGGACGGCTTCCGCTTCGCGCAGCTGCTCACCTGCCGCGACCTCAGCGCGTGCGCGGTCGGCCAGGGCAAGTACGTGCTGATCACGGCGCCGGACGGCGGGATCCTCAACGACCCGGTCATGCTGCGGCTGGACGAGAACACGTTCTGGTTCGCGCTCGCGGACAGCGACGTGCTGCCGTACGCGAAGGGGCTGGCGGCGTACGCGGGGATGGACGTTCAGCTATCCGAGGTCGAGGCGTACCCGCTGCAGATCCAGGGTCCAAAGTCGAAGGACGTCGTCCGGGGCCTGTTCGGCGACGACATCCTCGACCTCGGCTACTACCACTTCCGCCGCCTCGAGCTGGACGGCATCTCGCTCATCCTCACCCGGACCGGCTGGACGTCGGAGGTCGGATACGAGATCTACCTCCTCGACGCCTCGCGCGGAACGGACCTGTGGGACCGGATCATGGAGGCAGGCGAGCCGTACGAGATCCGGCCGACGGGGCCCGTGGACATCCGCCGGATCGAGGGAGGCATCTTCAACTGGGGTGCCGACATGACCTACGAGAACAACCCCTTCGAGTTGGGCCTCGGCCGGCTCGTCGACCTGGACACCGAGGCGGATTTCGTCGCCCGCGACGCGCTCACGAGGATTCGCGACGAGGGCGTGAAGCAGAAGATCGTCGGCGTCGAGATCGACGGCGGCCGGCTGGAGATGAACGCGACGGACTGGCCGGTTTCGGTCGACGGCGCGAGCGGCCGGGTGACCTCCGCCGTCTATTCGCCCCGCCTCGAGAAGAACATCGGGTACGCGTGGCTGCCTGTCGAGCACACCGAGCTCGGGACCGATGTCGCGGTGGAGACACCAGAAGGCACGAGGAACGCGACGATCGCGCCGCTGCCCTTCTTCGACCCCGAGAAGCAGATCCCGAAGTCCTAGGTCCTCGGTGTCGATCGGAACCGCTTTCTATCCCCGGACCGCACCGCTCAACACCAAGCTGCAGTGGCGGGAGTGGTCGGGCTATCTCGCGGCGAGCGCGTACTCCGACTCCCACGAGATCGAGTACAACGCGATCCGGGAGGCGGCGGCGCTCATCGACGTCTCTCCGCTCTACAAGTACCTGGTCTCCGGGCCTGACGCCACGAGGCTCGTCGACCGCGTGATCACGCGGGACGCGAGCAAGCTCGCTGTCGGCCGCGTCTACTACACATCCTGGTGCAACGAGGACGGCCGCGTGGTCGACGACGGGACGGTCGCCCGGCTGGAGGAGCAGACCTACCGCTGGACCGCCGCCGACTCGTCGCTGCGCTGGCTCCGGATGAACGCTCGCGGCCTGGACGTCGAGCTCGAGGACGTGAGCGAACGCGTCTCCGCGCTGGCCGTACAGGGGCCGCTGAGCCGCGACGTGCTCGAGGCGGCCACCGAGGAGTCCTGGGGCGACCTCAAGTACTTCGGCCGGCGGGCAGCGCAGGTCGGCAGCATCCCCGTCGACGTCTCCCGGACCGGCTATACGGGCGACCTCGGCTACGAGGTGTGGGTCGAGAGCGCTCAGGCGGTCGAGCTCTGGGACGCCCTCGTGCGGGCCGGGAGCGCCTACGGCATCCGGCCGGCCGGGATGCTCGCCCTCGACATCGCGCGGATCGAGGCAGGGCTGATCCTCATCGAAGTTGATTTCGACTCGGTTCGGCGTGCGCTGATCCCCGAGCAGTCGTACTCGCCCTTCGAGCTGGGCGTCCTGGGCCGCTTCGTCGACTTCCAGAAGCCGGTGGACTTCGTCGGCCGGCGCGCGCTCGAGCGGGAACAGGGTCGCGGCGGGCCTCCGCGGAGGCTTGTCGGGCTAGAGCTCGACTGGGAGCCACTCGAGGAGCTGTACCGCGCGAGGGGGCTGACGCCGACGCTTGAGCCGGCCGCCTCGCGCGTCCCCGTTCCTCTGTACGCGCGGGGCCGCCAGATCGGCAAGGCGACCAGCACGACGTGGAGCCCGACACTGAAGAAGGTAGTTGCGCTGGCGTCAGTCGCTGCCGACCACAGCAAGCTCGGCACGAGGATCGACGTCGAGTGGACGGTGGAGGCCCGGCGCAGCCGGACGGCGGGGACGGTCGTGGAGCTGCCGTTCTTCAACCCGGTGCGCAAGACCTCGACGGTCGCTCGATGAGCGCCGAAGTACCCGACGCGACCCCGGAGGAGTCCAGCGGGGACCAGCGACTCGCCGTTCTCCTCGCGATGGCGATGTTCGTCCTCGTCGTCGACACGTCGCTGATGAACGTGTCCATCTCCGCGGTCGTGCACGACCTCGACACGACGGCCAGCGGCGTCCAGTCGGCGATCGCTCTCGAGGCGCTCGTCTCGGCCGCCTTCATCCTGATCGGCAGCAAGATCGGCGACCTGTTCGGGCGCAAGCGCGCCTACGTGCTCGGCCTGCTCGGCTACGCGGCGGGCGCGCTCTCGATGACGCTCTCGCAGACCCTCCTCCCCATCGTCATCTTCTGGGCGATCATCGGCGGCCTGGGCGCGTCGCTCCTGCTCCCGTCGATGCAGTCCCTGATCCACGGCAACTTCGCGGGGCCGATGCAACGGAAGGCGTACGCGCTTGTCGGCGCGGCAGCGGCGATCGCCGCGGCTGTCGGGCCGCTGCTTGGCGGCTTCATCACGACCTACCTCTCCTGGCGCGTGGCATTCCTCGGCGAGGTCGTGATCATCGGGATCGTCCTGATCGGGACGAGGCGCGTCCAGGACGTCCCCTACACGGGCTCGCGCGGGATCGACCTCGTCGGCGCCGCCCTCTCGGCGCTCGGTATGGGCGGCGTGGTGCTCGGGATCCTCGTCTGGGAGAAGGGCGGTGGGGCCGTCGGGGCCCTGATCGCCGTCGGCGTCGTCGCGCTCGGCTCGCTCGTCTGGTGGCTCCGCCGCCGCAAGCGCGAGGGGAAGCCGGCGCTGCTCGACGTCGACCTGTTCGCGTCGAAATACTTCCGGCTCGGGATCTCCGCCCAGACCATGCAGCAGATCGCGCTCGGCGGGCTGATGATCGCGCTTCCGATCTACCTGCAGATGGTGCTCGAGTACAACGCGATGGAAGCGGGCCTCTCGATCGCACCGCTCTCGCTGACGATGTTCGCTGTCGCCTTGCTCGCCGGGAGGAAGCTCGGCGGGCACAGCCCGAGCCGGATCATCCGCATGGGCTTCCTGCTGCTCGTGGCCGGTGTTGCGGTGCTGCTCCCGATCGTGCCCCGCGCCGACTCGGGCTGGGCGATGGCGCTGCCGCTCGTCATCGCCGGCGCCGGGCTGGGCCTGCTCGTTTCGCAGCTGAACAACTACACGCTCTCGCCGATCGAGGAGGAGCGCGTCAGCGAAGCCGCGGGCGTCAACTCTGCGGGCGGCTCGTTCGGGCTGGCGTTCGGCCTCGCCTTCGCCGGCGCGATCATGCTCGCGTCGCTGGCGCTCGTCTTCACCGACCTGGCCGACTCGAGCGACGTGCTCACTCCCACCCAGCAGGAGCAGGTCGCAGATGGTCTCGAGGAGAACGCCGAGGTGATGACGAACACCGAGCTCGACGAGCTGCTCGAGGGCCAGCCGCCCGACGTCCAGGAGGAGATCCTCGAGATCAACACCGACGCGCGACCGATCGCCCTGCAGATCGCGCTGCTCGTCCCCCTCGCCGCCGCGCTCCTCGGCCTGCTCGTCGGCTACCGGATGACGCGACTCCCCGATCCCGAGCCGTCGGCAGCCGGCGAGGCTGTGCTGGGCGGCTGAGGTCGCGGTACGGAGGGCACCCGCCGACAGGCCTTCGAGTAGGTGCCCGGGCGCGACTGGTGCTAGGCCGCAAGACGTACGAGGTGCTGGCGGAATATTGGCCGAGCCAGTCGGGCAAGTGGGCGGACATGCTCAACCCGATGCCGAAATACGTCGGGTCCAACACCCTGTCCGGAGATCTCGAGTGGAGCGCGACCTTGCTCGACGGCGACCTCGAGGACTCGATCCCAAAGCTGAAGAACCGCCACCGTCGTCCGCGAGCGACTCCGCGCCTGCTCCGCAGCGAAGAGCGCACTAACCGAGCGATGCGGTCACATAAATGGATCGGCGTCGGCAGCCTTGAGAAGGTCGAGTGCCTCGGCTCGGGAGCTGACGCCAAGGTCGCGGCGAGCGTTCCTGACGTGTGTCCGGACTGTGTGCGGGGAGAGTACGAGTAGTTCGGCGATCTGGTCTGTTCGGAGTCCTTCGCCGTAAAGGCGGAGGATCGCGAGCTCGCGTGGGCGGAGGTCCGCACTGCGGGTTGGCGCGGCCTCGCCTACGTCCGCGTTTACGCGGGCCACCTCGAGAGAACGGCTTCGAAGGAACTGCGGGTTCCGCTCGATCTTCTCCAGGGTGTTGCCGAGTTGCGCTGCTGCGGCGTCGAGCAGCGTGAGCTCGTTCTCGGGCGGACGCCGCTTGCTGCGCGCACCGATCGTCAGGATCCCGATCCGGTTGTCCTGGGCCTCGAGCCAGCGCACCTCGAACCAGTGGAGGCCGAGCGATCTCGGGAGAAGATGCCGGCCCGCTTCGAGCATTGTCTCGAGCCGACGTATGGTGATCGGGTCGAGGGCGAGACGTCGGGTTTCGGCGGGGCGAAGGCCGCTGGCGGCGACGAGGTGGAGCTTGGCGTCTGTGTCGAGCAATCGGAGCGTGGCTACGTCGGCCGGTAGCGCGGAGACGAGGGCATCGACAACCTGCTGGAGGGCGGAGACGAGGTTGTGGCCGGGAACTGCGGCGATCGTCTGCTGCAGGGCCAGGTGCCGCCGTTCGCGCTCCTCGAGAAAATGCCGGGCCCGAACCTGGTCGGTGCAGTCGACCGCAAGCGTGAGTACGACGGGGCCCCAGCGGTCGGTGTCGATGCGACGGAGGGTTGCGCTCCACCAGTTCGGCTCCTGCCCTGGGGAGTCGTGACGGAACTCGCGCAGGTGACGCGGCCTTCCGGTGGCGGCTACATCTGCGACGAGTGCCGCCAGTTCATCTCCTTGGCCGTGCGGGTGGCATTCGTCGTTGTGCGATTGGATCAGCTGATCGAGAGGCAGGTCGTGACCGGCGAAACCCGGAAGCGGGGGGTTGGCGTGCAGGATCTCGAGCGTGCCGGCGTCGTTGACGAGCAAGCCGACCGGCAAGTGGGCGTGGAGTTCCTCCAGCAGGAGCAGGTCGGTGACGCGCACGTGCGCGCTCGTCCGCCTTCCTGTCGCGAGGACCGTGCTAGTCGAACCTTTGTGCAGGGATGAACGGGTCACCGAGCACGATCCCTTCGGGAGTGATTCTGAACTCGCGGGTTTCCGGTTCGTGTCGGCTCGCGCGCGTCTTCAAGACGGTGAGGGCGCGGCGAACGGTTGCCTGGTCTCGCGTGTATTGGAGGAGCACGACGTTGTCGGAGAGGTGTGAGACGCCGAACTCGGAGAGTCGGCTGACGTGGAAGAGGTCTGGTAGCTCCGAGGTCATGAACACGCTGACTCCCTGGCGGGAGAAGCGCTGGACGAGCGAGTACATGTATTCGCGGAACCGGATCTCGTCCGGCGAGGCGAGCTTGAGATCGGTGAGGCTATCGATGAGGACACGGCGTGCTCCGGAGCGCTCCACCGTCTCGAGGAGGTCATAGACCCACTCGTCGATGTACATGTCGACAGGCGAGCGGTACATCAGCTCGACGCCCTCCTCGTCAACCGACCACCCGAACCCCTCGAAGATCCGTACGAGCTGGGTCGGGTGTTCCTGGAGCGTCGCGAGCACACCGGGTTCGCCCTGACGGACGCCGTTGAAGATGAAATGCAGGCCCATCAGCGTCTTGCCGCAGCCCGAGGGACCGGCGCAGAGCGTGGAGGCGCCCGGCCAGTAACCGTCGGCCAGCATGTCGTCGAGGGCGGCGATCCCGGATGAGTGCCTGGCTCCGTCGAGCGGGTAACTGGTCATGTCGATCTGGTCGGCGAGCCGCGGGAAGACGTCGATCCCGTTCGCCGAGAGGCGGTAGGCGTGCTGGCCGGGAGCGAACTCGCTTCCCCGCAGCTTGTGGACGCGGAGGGAACGCGTCTCGCGCTCGGACGCTCGCGTCGTGGAGAGGCTGATGATGGCGTCGGCGACCGCGAATTCGGGTGCCACGGCGATCTCCCCTTCGCCGTACTCGCCGATCCAAAACGACGAGGCCGGGAAGGCGGAGAGGTGGCCGGCGAAGTCGTGGAGGAACTGGCGAAACTCGCCGGCCTCCGCGTATGCCGAGAGGGCTTTGAAGCTGTCGATCACGATGATTCCCGGACGGCGCTCCTTGATCAGCGCAGTCACCTGCTCGAGGACGCCGGCGAGGCCGCGCTCGTTGAGAGCCGGGCCGAGGTCCTCGTAAAAGACGGAGCGGCCGACCGCTTCCGGGTCGAAGAAGCGGAGGCTCTGCCCGTAGCGGAGGATTTTGTCGAACGGCTCCGACACCGTGGCGAGGTAGAGGGCGGGCCGCTCGAGCGTCGCGTTCGCGAACAGGTATTGCTGAGCGAGGATCGTCTTGCCGGTCCCCGGAAGCCCGATGAGCATGTTGATTGCATCCACCGGGAGGCCGCCGCCGAGCACGCCGTCGAGGCGGGAATGGCCGCTCAGGAGACGCTCGCTCATCGCGACGTCGCGCCTTGCAGGAAGGCGCTCTTCCCGAGCAAGTCCTTGACAGTCGAGACGAACTGCAGCGGATCGAGCGGCTTCCGCAGAAAGGCGTCCGCGCCCGCTGCAAGCGCCTGGTCGCTCGCGTCGAGCGTTGAGATCACCAGGCACGCAGGCACTCCGGCTTCCTTCAGACGCTGGCACAGATGGGCGCCCGTTCCGCCGGAGATGAGCAGCTCGATCACTGCGAGCTGGGGCAAGAGTTGCTCGAACTTGCGCGCTGCGTCGTCGGTATCGAGGGCGAGAACAACCTCGTAGCCCTCGGTCTGGAGGAAGAACTCGGCGAACTCTGCCGCGTACGGATCACGCTCGGCGAGCAAGATCAAGAGGCGAGGCGCCTGCTCCCTCTCATCCGCTGAGCGGTAGCCGCTACCGCCCTCGAGCTGCTCACCGAGCAGGCGATGGGCCTCGGCAGGCTGTAGCCCTCGATCGAGTCCCTCCATGACGAAGCGGAGCTGCTCGACCTGTGCGCGGGTGTAGAGCCGGTGGCCACCATCGCTGCGTTGGGGCTTCACGAGCCCATAACGCTCCTCCCAGTTACGGATCGTCGCGGCCGGAATGTCGAGCATGCGCTCAACGGCGCCAATGCTGTAAATCGGAAGATCGCCGTGCGGCATGACGACCAGCTTACTTCCTCAGTATCTCGATAGCCAGTGGAATCTCTACTCAGAAGTAAGTCATTACCTCATCAAATACCTCATCGCGGACCGAATACTTCATCAGAAATGAGCTAAGGTCGGGCATCGTGATGAGAAATGAACAGATCAACAACACCGCTCCGCCCGAAGTCGTGAGCGTGCAAACGGCCGACGATCCGTTCAGCGCCCCAGGCCTCGACAGGCGTTTTTCCTTCTATCGTGCGGTCAACCAGCGGATTCGGGAGGTCAACGCAGCCTTCGCGGCTTTCGCCGACAACTTCGAGGTCTTCTGCGAGTGCGGAGCCAGCAACTGCCTTGAGCGCGTCGAGGTGCCCGCCAAGGTCTACGAGGACGTGCTGAGCGGGCCGCGGTCTCTGGTCAAGGCCGGGCACGAGTCTCTCGGCCACGGTGTGGTCGTGGCCGAGAGCGGCTCGTATGTCGTGATCGAAGCCGACGCCGGCATGCGCAGGGAGGCCAGCTGCTCCTCCTCGTCGGGCCGCAGACGACGATGACTGCGTTCGCGGCGACCGGCTTCGATCGCCTCCTCGCAATCAGGCGGACGAGCCGAAGCGGTCGCTGCGGCCTAGTTTGAGTGGCAGGCACTAACTGTCGGCCCCGAAGCGGCGGAAGCCCGAGTGAAGCTCGTGAACAAAGACAGGTGCGTCCCCCAGCAACTGCGCCTTCCCGCGCATCTGCTCGAGCGCGGTTTCGCTCGGCCTGCCGTAGACGTCGACCCTCCCGAGCGTCAGCAAGTCGGCGAATTTGCGGAAGACGGGGCCGGCCACCGTCAGGTGGCGCTCGAGCGACGTCGCGTCCGGATGGATCTGGACGACCGTCATCAGGCTGCCCGCCTCGTCGAAGTAAATGTCATACAAGAGCGGCTCGGCCTCGTTCGCCTCGACGAACGCGACGAGATCCTCGATCCCCGCCTTCACCTCCTCGAGCTTCCCCTCGCGGATATCGGAACTGTCGACGACGAGGATCGTGCTCGACAACGTCCCTCCTGTCTGGAAACCGGACGGTCAGCCGAGCATACCGCCGGTCAGCCGCGCCGGTTGAACCCGCGAGCGTCCTGCGGGTCGGCTGCGCCGGAGGTCACCTTCGCGCGTCGAGTGTGAACGACTTGGCGTGAGCCGAGCTGCGGCGCATATCGTCTTGGAGTGGTGCCACAGACGCACTACGCGAGAAAGGGCGACGCGCACATCGCGTACCAGATCGTCGGCGAGGGAAACACGCTCGACATCGTGCTCGTCTCCACCTGGTTCAGCCATGTCGAGGCCCGGTGGGACTTGCCCGGCTATGCGCACTACTTGCGCCGCCTCTCCTCGTTCAGCCGGCTGATCTCGTTCGACAAGTACGGGACCGGCTTGTCCGATCCGATCCCGTCCAAGGAGCTACCCGCGCTCGAGGACTGGATGGACGACGTGTCGGCGGTGATGGACGCGGTCGGCCTCGAGCGAGCAGCGATCATCGGCGCCGGCGAGGCCTCGCCGATGGCGGAGCTCTTCGCCGCGACGTATCCCGAGCGAACGAACGCACTCGTCCTGTTGAACGCGACCGCCCGCGTCTCGGCGGCGCCGGGATACGAGGTCGGCGCACCGCCAGAAGTGCGGGAGCGCCTCGTCTCGATGGTCGAGCAGACGTGGGGTCGCGGCGACGTGATAGCGGCAATCAACCCGAGCCTCGCCGGGGATGCCGTTGCGCTGGAGGCCTGGGGGCGCTTCCTCCGCCTCTCCGCAAGCCCGGCGACAGCCGCCGCTGTCATGCGCATGCTCTTCGAGCTCGACGTTCGGGATGTCCTGCCGGCGATCAAGGTGCCGACGCTCGTCGTCCATCGCCAAGACAACCCGATCGTCACGGTCGACCAGGGACGCTACGTCGCGGATCACATCGAGGGCACGAAGTTCGTCGCCGTACCCGGCGCCGACTACGGGCTCGCGGTTGGAGATATCGACGTCCTCATCGACGAGGTGGAGGAGTTCCTCACGGGATCCCGGCCGGCCCACGCCACCAACCGGGTCCTCGCCACCGTGCTGTTCACGGACATCGTCGACTCCACCCCACGGGCGGTCGAGTTGGGCGACGCGCGGTGGCGGGAGCTGCTCGAGAGGCACGACGAGCTGGCCGAGACCGAGGTCGTGCGCTTCGGCGGAGCCATCGCTGACTTCGCCGGTGACGGGCTGCTCGCAAGCTTCGAGGGACCGGCGCGCGCCGTACGCTGCGCATTCGCGCTCCGAGAGCGCCTGCGAATGCTCGGCCTGGAGATGCGTGCCGGTCTCCATACGGGTGAGGTAGAGCGACGCAGCGAAGGGATCGCCGGCATCGGAGTCCATATCGCCGCTCGCGTGCTCGCGCTGGCCGGAGCGGGCGAAGTCCTCGTGTCGCGGACGGTGAGGGACCTCGTCACGGGCTCGGGCCTCACGTTCGTCGAACGCGGCTCTCACACGCTGAAGGGCGTTCCCGATCAGTGGGAGATCCTCGAAGCAATCGAGTGACGACCGGGCCTATCTCCTTGCTCGAGGGAAACCTCGAAGACTCGATCCCAAAGCTGAAGGACGAGATCGACGGTGACCTCTTCATGCACGGGAGCGGCGAGTTCGCATACGCCCTCGCCGAGAAAGGGCCTGATCAACGAGTACGAGGTCTACCTGAACTCGCTCGTCTGGGACGAGGGAAACGTCCACGTGCTCGGCGAAAGGGGAACCGTCCCGGATGGAACTCGACGACGTGAAGTGGTTCGACTCCGGAGTAGTCCTTCTCACCTATCTCCCGGCGTCTTGACCGCGGCTGGGCCCGCGAGGCGGCCGTTGTAGACGTCGGCCGGGCGGCGTGGCATCCTCCCGCGCCCATCAATTCGGCCGAAGCTGGCTCCGGAACGTGAACGACCACGCGATTCAGATCCGTGAGTTTCGTGAGGGCGACCTCGACGCGGTCGTCGCCTTCTCAATTCGCGCATGGGTCCCGGTCTTCGACGCTGTTCGGAAGGTTCTGGGCGAAGAGATGTTCCTTCGGCTGCACCCGGACTGGCAGGTTGACCAGGCGGAGGTTGTCCGAACAGGCTGCCTGAACGACAAGCGGGACGTCTTCGTCGCCGTCGCCGACGGACATCCCGTCGGGTTCGTCTCGATCGCCCTCAACGCATTCCAGGAGCGAATGGGCGTCATCGACATCATCGGCGTCGACCCGGACTACCAGCGGCGCGGGGTCGGTTCCCGTCTCACGGAGTACGCGACCGAACACATGCAGCGGTGTGGCATGGACATCGCGGTCGTGGAGACCGGCGGAGATCCCGGGCACGCACCCGCGCGGGCGGTCTACGAAGCCGCCGGTTTCACCCTGCTCCCGATCGCGCGCTACTTCCGGCTTCTCCGGTGAGATCCCAGCACCGCCTCCAGAAGCGGGATCGTCGAGCTGCAGTACCGCCGGCACCGCTAACCCAGCGGCCCAGTCCGCTGTATTCCCGATCCTCAGGCTCGATTCCGCCGCACGGACTCTGCTGCGACCGATGAGCTCCGCGCCTCGGTGCGGTCAGAACCAGAAAGACCGCCACGAGAGAAAGGGCGAACCCATGAAACTGACCACCATGACGCAAGTCACCGTCGATGGAGTGATGCAGGGAAACGGCGCAGCGTCGGATGAGGACCGCAGGAGCGGATTCGAGCGCGGCGGATGGGCGATGGGAGTGTTCGACACCGAGACCATGGCGTTCATCAACCAGACCTACCAGCGCGCCGACGCGTTCCTGTTCGGCCGGCGGACCTACGAGCTCTTCGCCGGCTACTGGGGCGCGGAGGGGCGGGCTCGCGCCGCGGCGGAAGATCCGGGCACCCACCCGATCGCAGCTGCCTTGAACACGAAGCCAAAGTACCTCGCATCGACCACGCTCACCGAACCGCGCTGGGCGAACACGACCCACCTCTCCGGTGACCTCGCGGCTGCCATCGGCGAGCTGAAAGCCAAGCCGGGAGGCGAGCTGCAGGTGCACGGCAGCGGTGCCCTGATCCGTTGGCTGCTCGAAAACGACCTCGTCGACGAGATCAACCTGCTCATCGTCCCCGTGGTCCTCGGCCAGGGCACACGGCTGTTCCCCGACGCCGGCCCGGACATTGCGCTAGACCTGGTCGACTCGCGAGCCGACTCGAAGGGCGTAACGATCCAGGTCTATCGGCCCGCCGGACGCCCGCACTATGCACCCGCCACCGCCGACCATGACGGCGAATGACCCCGCGGCGGCCGGACGAACTCTCCTGCGACCGATGAGATCCCCGCCTCGGCGCGGTCAGCACGAGAAAGACGGCGACGAGAGATGAGGCGAAAGGAGCTGCACCATGACCAAGGTGGTCGCAATCATGTCGATGTCTCTCGACGGGTACGTCGCCGACGCGAACGACGGGGTCGCCGAAGTTTTCGACTGGTACTTCTCGGGCGACATCGAGGTCTCCATGCCGAGCACGAGTTCGGACATGACCTTCCGCGTCTCGGCGCCGAGCGCCGACCACGTGAGGGGCTTGATGGCTGAGGTCGGCGCCATGCTCACCGGTCGGCGCACGTTCGAGCGCGCCGACGGCTGGGGCGGCCAGCACCCGTGGGATATTCCCGCTTTCGTCGCCACCCACGACGTGCCCGACGGCTGGCCACGGCCCGGCTCGACAGTCCAGTTCGTCACCGACGGCATCGAAAGCGCCGTTGCTCGAGCGAAATCGGCTGCCGACCCGAAATCCGTGGGGGTGCACGGCGCCCAAACGATCCAGCAGTGCCTGGACGCCGGGCTGCTCGACGAGATCCACATCGATCTGGCTGCCGTGTTGCTAGGCGCAGGAGTGCGGCTGTTCGACCACCTCGCGAACACACCGGCCGTCCTCGGGAATCCGACAGTCGTCGCCGGTGTGGGTGTCACGCATCTGCGCTATCCCGTGCAAACGTCGTAGACCTGCTCGGAACCACGTGCCTCGGCTACTCAGCGAGCTTCGGCGGAGCATCCAACCTGCCACGAGACGCCGTGACGGTCCGTGCACCAGCCGAAGTGTGGGCTGAATCCGTAGTCGTCGAGCGGCATCAACACCCCTCCGTCGGTGCTCAGCTTGCCGAACAGTTCGTCGACCTCGTCTGCCGTGTCACACGTCACGAAGATCGACATCGACGGCGTGAAGCCGAAGTCGTGGTCTATCGGACTGTTGAAGGCGATGAAGGGCCGGTTCGCCAGCGTGAACCGGATCGTTTGACCGGGGCCGTCCGGACCCGTCACCTTGGTGATCGTCGAGCCGGGAATCAGCTCGACGTATCGCTCGACGGCCTCGCGGGCGGAGCCGTCCTGAAACATGAGGTGAGTCGATACGTCGGTCACCGATGGAGTCTCGCAAGCCGCGTAGCCCGTCGACGCCGGTAGCCGCCTGAACGCCTGAGGCTCACAGCAAGTCGGTCAGGCGTCTGTCCGATCCTGACCACGCTTTCAACCTGCGACAAAAAGGCCCGCAAAAGCGGGCCTTTTGAGTAGCGGGGGCAGGATTTGAACCTGCGACCTCCGGGTTATGA
>CAVTEM010000010.1:0-165662 GCA_963733845.1 uncultured Actinomycetes bacterium | reverse complement strand
GGCCGTCGATCGACGGCCGTTTTCCCTGCTCGGCCACATCTGGCGGGTAGAGCGGGCGTGGAAACCCGGGCAGGTCGACCATCTTTCCGCCTTGGTAACGCTCTTCTGCCCATTGAGGCATTGCTTCCTCCTTTTCGCGGCGAGCCGCGCGGGGCCGCCGGTCGAGCCACCACCCGGAGAGGCCGCGTCCTCAGGTGCGTGGTGCTGTGCCACGACGCTACGACGAAGCAAGGGGGCGGTCGTCGCGCGACGACACCCGTACCGTCACGCCCTTTACAGACGCCGGCTACTTGCCGGAGACCGATGCGCTGCGCGGGTTCCAGGCGAGCTGTGCGCCCGAGGCGTCGTGGATCTCGGCGAGTCGGCGGATCTTGCCGGTGGCGACGTCGAGGGCGTAGACGCGGAGGAGCATGTCGGAGGTCGGGGAGGCCAGGTCGGCGCCTCCGACCGAGAAGGCGACCTCGCGGCCGTCAGGCGACCAGCTGAAGCCGTCGTACTCGACCACTTCGGAATAGCGCTTCGGGATCAGGCCGCGCAGCGGGTAGATCTCCTCGCCTCCGCCTCGTTTCGCGACGACCAGTGTGTGGCCCCGCAGGTAGACGAGAGAGCGACCGTCACGCGACAGAGTCAGGTCCGGGCTTGCTCGAGGCGCGAGGACGCGTCTGCGGCCGTCGAGCCGTACGAGCTCGATCGCCCACACTTCCCTTCCGGCGACCCGTCGAGCGATCACGACACCGGTCCCATTGGGGAGCCACTGCGGGCGCGACTCGAAATGTGGCCCGTACTCAGGGCCGCGCGTCCTCGCGACGATGCGAGGCGTGCCCCCCGTGAGAGGTACGAGCTGGAGCCTCGACCCAACGAGCTGCCCGGTGCGCTTCGTCCGCCTGTAGCGCAGGTACGCCACCGTTTCTCCGTCCGGCGACAAGGCAGGCGACGTGCCCGCAGCCACGAGTCGATCCGCTCCCGTCCTCAGGTCCAGGAGCCGAATGCCGTTCCCCTCGAAGAGCAACGATCGGCCGTCCGGCGTCCACTGCACCTCGCCTCCAATGCCAACGTCGAGCGCGAAGGGGCGGTCGTCGACCCAGATCCTGCCGTCGAAGTCGCCCTTGTAGGCCAATCGTTTCCCGTCGGGCGACCACGCCGGCCCGACACCCGATCTGCGCTCCTCGACCTTCCCGTTCTCCACGACGTAGAGCGCAATCGGATCTGTCGAGACGGCTAGCTCCCAGCGGCTCTCACCCTGAAGCGAGCGAGACACGAGCACGAAAGCGAACGCGAGCACGCCCACGAGCACCAACGCGAGCAACGCTGCACGCGAGAGTGACACCCTCGGCCACGCCATCCCGCCACCCGCTCGCACACCACTCATCTACCCCCACAGGGCGCCACGCAACGCAATCCGGACGCGGTTCGTGACCGCGAATCCGTGCTCTACTGAGCCTCTAGTCGGTCTGCGCCTCGTCCTTCACCTCGAGCGCCGTGAGCTTGCCGCTGTCCCAGTACATCTGGTCGTCCAACGTGGCTTCCTCGCATCGCACCGCGACGGTGGTGGAGTCGACGTCGGGTGGGATGGTCACGACTGCGATCAGCTCGACCTGCTCGCTCGTCTGGCGTCCGCGTCCTGAGCCGTAACCTGCGCCGATGTAGGGCGCATCGTCGATGATCTTGGTGTCGCTCTCGACGAGGGCGCAGGTGGTGCCGTTGTTCCCGAAGTCGGCGAGGAGGGTGAGCTTGGCCTGAACCAGCCAGCGCCCCGCCGGGAGGTGGACCGCCATGAGGTTCGGGCAGTCCAGCATGTCGGAGCACCGCGACACGGACCCGAAGTGGTCCCGCCTTCGTCGATGCGTACGCGCGGAGCGTCGAGCGAGGCGCGGGCGCCGGGCGAGAGATCGGCGAGCACGACGCTCTCGTCCAGGATCTCCGAGCCGCGGACGGCATCCGCCTGGATCTCGGGCGAGCGCACCGCATCCGCCTGGATCTGCTCCGCCCCGACGCTGTCGCGCGGCAGGACGATCGCCGCGGTCGCGGTCCCGGTCAGCGCGAGGAACACCCCCAGCGTGGCCATGACGTTGGCGTAGCTCAGCCGCGCGCGCAGGCGGGCGAGGAACCTGTCTCGGTGCTCGTGGTCGTGCGGTCTCGTGTCACTCATGACTCCCCCTCAATCGCTAGGCGTGGACGTTCTGTCATTGCCTTCGAGGCTAGGCCGCACCTGCCTGAGCCTCTAGCTGGAAAGCCCTAGATCCGCCGCGGGAAGCCCTAGAGGTGATCACCGGTTCTGGCGGGGCCAGGCGCGAGATCGCCGGGCACCGGGGTCTGGAACGTTCTCACAGGCAAAGGCATAGGCTGCGCCCCGTAACCGTCGCGGCCAAAGGGGGAGCTAACGACATGGCTAAACGACGTTTTCGTAGTGTGCTCGGATTGATCGGCGCGGCGGCGCTGATCACCGTCCTCGCGCTCCCGGCCGGCGGCGCGGCCGCCAGCTGGGCGTCACCGCCGCGCGAGCCGGTCGAGGACTTCGCTCCGGACGGCCGCATCAGCCGCGCGACGGTCCCGACGCTCGACTCAGGCACGGTGCCGGCGGCGAAACTCGGCCGGACGACCGTCACCGAGATCCAGTGGACCGGCCCGACAGCCAACCGGTTCGACATCGTCTTTCTCGGCGACGGCTACACCGCAGACGAGCAGGACGAATTCCTGGCGCACGCCAGGGCCCGCTGGGCCGAGCTGGCAACGATCTCGCCCTACTCGCGCTACCAGAACTTCTTCAACGTCTGGGCCGTGAACGTCGTCTCCAACGACTCCGGGGTGGACAACGATCCGACGCTGGGGATCGAGCGGGACACCGCGCTCGACTCGTACTACTTCTGCAGCGGCATCGACCGGTTGATCTGCGTCGACACGGCGAAGGCCCGCGCATACGCGACTCGGGCGCCGCAAGTCGACCACATGCTCGTCGTGATCAACTCGGACACCTACGGCGGAGCCGGTTACTGGGACCGCAAGCTCGTCACGTTCTCGGGCACCAACATCTGGTCTGCCGAGATCGTCGCGCATGAGCTCGGGCACAGCATCGGCCAGATGCACGACGAATACGACTACGCCGACGGGACCGTCTACTCCGGGCGCGAACCGTCGCACATCAACGTCTCGACGCTGACTGCGGATCAGCAGGTCGCGATGCAGAAGAAGTGGTGGCGCTGGATGGGCGAGCCCAGCATCACCGGCTACGAGTCGATCAGCACCTGGGAGGGCGCCGTCTATGCGCAGTACGGGATCTACCGTCCGAGCTGGGGCTCGCTCATGCGGTTCATCAACTGGCCGTTCGATCAAGTGCAGCGAGAGGCGATGACCGGCAAGTTCTTCGAGCTGTCGAAGGTACTCGAGACCAACAGGGACAGCACGCTGTCGCCCGCGGCGACCCTCGACCTCGGGCTGCCCGTCCTCGTCGGCGCCTCATGGACGACGCGCTGGACGCTCGACGGAGCGCCGGTCCCGCAGTGGAACGACAAGACCGTCAGTGGAGCTCGCCGAGCTCGCGATCAGCGGGCCGGCCCGCTTGGCCGTGCGGGTGAGCGAGGAGACCTCGTGGGTGCGCGACCCAGCGGTTCGCGCGCACCTGGCAGGCGACCGCACCTGGACGATCGTGTCGAGCGAGGGCTGACGCGCAGGCTCAAGGCACCGCCCCGCGGCGCGCCCGGGGCGGTGCCGGGTGCACACCGGCGTCTGTCGGAACCAACGACTGTCTCGCGTTACCGGCGCTCGATCAGCTCGATCCGGTACGAATCTGGGGAGTTTCGAACATCGAGTTCACTCGCGGCTGCGACCGGCGTGCCAAACGCGAGCTCGCCGTCCTCGCGTCGACATCAGGCGCCCATCGTTGAGGATCTAGGGAAGCAGGTCGAAGAGTTCGTGCTGGGCCTTCGCGATCTCGTCGAGGGGCCACGACCGGGTAGGAGCGGCCTGAACCGCCTCGTCAGCCGACCGCCCTCCTCGTAGCGGCCGTAGGCGGACGGGGGCGTCGATTAGCCGGCCACTGTGTCGCTGAGTGGCACGGCACCTCCCGCCGCCCGTCTCCCCGCCTCAGGGCTTAGCGGCGCCGGACGTTGGGCACGCAGAACAAGTTCGAGCAGTGCGCGACCTTGAGGTCGCCGTTCGTGACGTCCGCGTAGCTGATCAGGCCGAGCCCGTCGGCGCCGACCGTCACCGAGGTAGAGCGGCCGACGCCGGCGGCGCTGTCGAGCGGTGTCGTCGTGGCGGCGGTGCAGGCCGTGTTCGAGCAGTGGGCGACCTTGTTCTGGTAGCTGATCAGGCCGAGCCCGTCGGCTCCGACCGTCACCGAGGTGTAGGCGACGATGCCGGCGTCGCTGTCGAGCGGCGTCGTCGTGGCGGCGCTGCAGGCGATGTCCGAGCAGTGGGCGACCTTGAGGTTGCCGTTCGTGAGGTCCTGGTAGCTGATCAGGCCGAGCCCGTCGGCGCCGACCGTCACTGAGGTGAAGCGGCCGACGTTGCCGGCGCTGTCGAGCGTCGTTGTCGTCGCGGCGCTGCAGGCTGTGTTCGAGCAGTGGGCGACCTTGAGATCCTGCTCTGCGATGCCGGTGAAGTCCCAGTAGCTGATCAGGCCGAGCCCGTCGGCGCCGACCGTCACCGAGTTGAAGCGGCCGAAGTCGCCGGCGCTGTCGAGTGTTGTCGTCGTTGCAGCGCTGCAGGTGATGTTCGAACAGTGGGCGACCTTGAGGTCGAAGTTAGTGTCGTCCTGGTAACTGATCAGGCCGAGTCCGTCGGCGCCGACCGTCGCCGAGGTGAAGGCGCCGACGTTGCCGGTGCTGTCGAGCGTTGTCGTCGTGGCGGCGCTGCAGGCGATGTTCGAACAGTGGGCGACCTTGAGGTCCTGGTTCGTGACGTCCTGGTAACTGATCAGGCCGAGTCCGTCGGCGCCGACCGTCACCGAGGTGGACACGCCAACGTTGCCGGTGCTGTCGAGCGGCGTCGTCGTCGCGGCGCTGCAGGCGATGTTCGAGCAGTGGGCGACCTTGAGGTCGCCGTTCGTAGGTCGTGATAGCTGATCAGGCCGAGTCCGTCGGCGCCGACCGTCGCCGAAGTGGTGGCGCCGACGTCGCCCGCGCTGTCGAGTGTGGTCAGGACATACCCAGGGCGCTCGAGGCCCAGACCCGGCGGCCCCTGTGGACCTACCGGCCCCGCCGCTCCCGTCTCGCCCTTCTGCCCTGCCGACCCTGCCGGCCCCGGCGCTCCCTGTGCACCGGAAGGTCCTGCCGAGCCTTGATTCCCCGGAAGTCCCGTTTGTCCCTGCGAACCCGCCTGCCCGCGCGGCCCGCGCTGACCCTTGAGAGCCCGTTTCGCCTTTCCGCTGATGTCAACGAGTTGGATCGTGCCGTTCTTGATGTTCGCGCTCGTGATCACCAGCGCCGCGGCAGCCGTGCCGGTGAGGGCGACCACGAGAGCAATCAGGGCCACGACCATCGCTGGAGAAGGCTTCCTCAATTTGATCATGGTCCCTCCTTGTCGAATGCCGCGAGCATTCGGCGTTCGATCACCGGCTCCCACTGTCGCCGGAGCTCGGGATAGGACAGCGCGCTGAAGCTAGCCATGGGATCGTCGACGGGCTGGGCGAACCCCGCGATTCTCGTGCCGGTGCTGGCGAAAAGCAACGGCCGTGTTGGATCCAAAGGGTTGCCAGTAGAGGTACGTCAGCATCCCGCGCGTGGCAGCGACTAGCCCGAGCGTTCGATCAATTCGATCCGGTACTCGTCCGGATCTCTGACGAAGCAGAGCCTCGCCCCGCCCTCGCGGATGCTGTAGGGCGGCCGCTCGGGCTCGATGCCCTGCTCGGCCAGCTCGGCGAGCGTGGCGTCCATGTCGTCGACCGTGACCGCGATGTGGCCGTAGCCGGTGCCGACGTCGTACGAGTCGACGCCGAAGTTGTAGGTCAGCTCGAGCCGGTCGTCGTCGCCGGGCAGGCCCATGAAGATGTTGATCGCCTCGTCGCCGATCGGCAGCTCGCGCCGCTTCTCGAAGCCGAGCGCCTCGTAGAACGCGACCGAGCGCTCCGGCTCGGTGATGCGGTAGCAGGTGTGGATCAGCTCCATGCCCGCGAGCCTAGAGGATGACGCCAGGTCGAAGCGTCATCGCGGGTGGGTCGGGCCTACCCGTCGGCCAACGACATCACGACGTTTGGCCGGGTCCGGCTCCCATCGTCGTCTGCACTATGGATCTGCCGTGAGTGTGACCATCGAGATCGACCCCCCGAGGCTTTTGCCGCAGCTGCTGTCCGGCCTGCGAGCCGCCGGCTGCCTGACGCAGCGCATCAGCTGCCACGCGTGCCGCGTCTTTCCCACACCGGACGTCGACCTCGACGCCGCATTGTGCGAGCTTCGTTTCTACGTCCGCGCGTGGGCGCTTCGCCACGGCGATGTCGCCGTGAGCGTGTCGTCAGATACCTGACCGCGCGAGCTCAGGCAGGTGCGAGAACGGTGGTCTCGCGCAGAACGGGGTTCTCGATCAGCCCGTGCTCGTACGCCAGACGCACGGCCTGGGTTCGGCCGTTGACTCTGAGCTTGCGGTAGATGTTCGTCAGGTGGTACTTGACCGTCTGCGCGGAGAGCCAGAAGTGCTGTGCCATCTGCTTGTTCGACTGGCCTTCGGCCAGCGCGTGCAAGATCTCCGTCTCGCGCGGCGTCAGCTCCCATTCGCGCTGGGCTGCGGCGACCGGAGTGGCGTTGGCGGTCGCGTAGAAGACGGTGCTCGCGATCGCCTGCCGGATCACGGCCGCGAGATCGCCCGGATCGATGTTCTTCTGGATGAACGCGACCGCTCCGCGCGCCAAGGACGCTTCCACCGCTGCCGGGTCGTCGCTGCCGGACAGGACGATTGTCTTGACGTGAGGGTGCCGCTCGCGGAGCAGCTCGAGGCAGCGAAGGCCGTCGAGGCCGGGCATCCGCAGGTCGAGAATCACGACGTCCGGCGACACTCGACCGACGAGCGGCAGAAGCGCCTCTCCGGCCTGCGTCTCGCCGACGATCTCCATGTCGGCCGCGTCTTGAAGCGCCAGACGCACCGCAGCCAGCATCAGCTGGTGGTCGTCGGCAATGACTAGCTTGGACCGCATACAGAAAACACCCTCCCCCACTAGGTTCGACGCCACAGGCGCGGTGCCGCCACCGCATCTGTCCCCAGCATGCCTACGCCTTGCCTACCCTCGAATGACCCAAATGGGGGGTTCTGTGCGGCACGCGAAGAATCCACGCTGTTGTGTGAGTTGGCGCAGCTATCGTGCCGCGCCCGTTCACTCGACATGCGTCTCATCAACCTCCTGATCATTGGCTCGCCGTCGTCGCGGCCGTCGTCTTCGGCGCGTACGTCGTCGGCCACGCGGTCAACGAGCCTGCCAAGGCGCTCGACACCGTCGTCGTGTCGACCCCCGCCCGCGCTGCCGGCGCGACCGCGGGGCGAACCTGCTGGCAGCCGTGTCGGCTGCGGCCTCGTACAAGGTCGACCACGGCACGTACGCAGGCATGAGCACGAGCGACCTGGAGAGCTACGACAACGCGATCGCTTCAGGCGTCTCGGTGAAGAAGGCGACCGACAGCGCCTACTGCGTCGAGAGCACGAGTCAGCGGGTGCGACGGTCAGCATCACGGGCCCGAACGGGACGTTCGTCTCCCGGGGCTGCTAGACCGGGGCTCGAGGACGTCGAAGAGCTGCAGCACGGCGGCGAGCTGCGTCTTCGTCTCCGCTGCTGCCGCACGACTCTCGGCGAGCTCAGCTTCGAGCTGCTCGATGCGCCGCCCGTAGTCCTGCGTGGCGACGGCCTGGGCGAGGATGAAGTCGGCGACGTCCTGCGCTCGGGCGGCGAGCTCGGACGGGTCCATGCCGTCGCGTCGACCCTGCTCGTCCACGGCCGGCTCGGCTTGCGACTGCCGCGGCACCATCGCGGGCGGCCGACTCGTGAGCAGCTCGCTGCGGATCCCCGCGTCGAGCGCCGTCCTCGGCACGACCACGACGACCGTGTCCGCGCCGATGAGCCGCCGAAGCTCGGCGAGACGCTGCTCCGTCGGCTCCGCGACGGCGACCATCACGCGGTCTCCTTCGACCCGCACCGGCAGCGCCTCGAGCTGCTGCGCGTCCTCGCGCGAGAGGCGTCCGAGCGCGCTCACGTCGAACCAGATCGAGGCGCGGTCGACGTAGCCCAGATCCCACTGCTCGGCGAGCAGCCGCGCGACGTCGTCCTCGCTCGCCCAACCCCGGCGAACGACCACTTCGCCCAGGCGCTCGCCGGTCTCGGTTCCCTCGTGCAGAGCTTCGGCGAGCTGGTCCTGGTCGACGAAGCCGGCGGCGACGAGCAGCGCGCCCAGCGGCTTGCGCGGCGGGTGGGTCATCGCCTGCGTGCCGTCGATGTGATCTGTCCCTGAAAGCGAAGTCAACTGCGTCTGCACCTCGAACGAGCTTGTCGGCCGCCGACGGCCGGCGCTTGAGCGGCGTGTGCTTGATCGTTTTGCGTCCCCTGCCGATACTCGTGACATGGAGGACTCGGAAGAGCGCGAGCTCGACGCGCTACTCGAGCAGCTCGAGGCGGAGGAACGCGACATCTCCGCGGTCAGGCGGAAGCTGCACGATCGCATGGCGACCTTCTCCGGTGTCGGCGTTCCCCATCTCGAGACCCGGGAGCGCGAGATCTCGAAGGAGCGACGCGAGCTGCACCGCCGGATCGACGAGCTTCGCGCCCGCCGCGACGAGCTTCGTTCGCAGCGCGATCCCGGCTCATAGGCTCGTCCTGACTCCCCATCCGGGGGATTCCCGGCGACGTTCGCGGCCCAAGAATGCTGCGAAGGGTGTCTGCGGCACTGCGGAAGCACGGCTTGGTCCGGCTCGCCGGTTCGGCGGCCTCTGTCGGCGTGCTCTCCGCTGCGGCGAGCCCATGATCTTGATCGCAGCCGGCGTCGAGCTGGTCCTGATCGCCTTCCTGCTCGGGCTCATGATTCGACGCCACCGCCGGGTGCGCGAGGCCGAGATCGCCGCCCTGCGCGTCGCGGCGCGAACGGACAGCCTCACGGGGCTCGAGAATCACCGCTCCTTCCACGACGACCTGACCGTGGCGATGCAGGCGCGTACCAAGCGTGGAGCGACGTTCGCGTTGATGGCGGTCGACCTGGACGGGCTCAAGCGGATCAACGACATCAAGGGGCACCAGGCGGGCGACGAGTACCTGCGTGAGGCGAGCCGGTTCCTCAGGCAGGCCGTCGGGGACGAGGGGACGGTCTACCGAACGGGCGGCGACGAGTTCATGGCGCTGCTCCCGGGCCGCAGGAGCTGGCACGCGCTGGCGGTCGCGCGCACGCTCGACCACCTCACGCGGAGCGCCTTCGGGCGGCGCGCCGTGAGCATCGGCATCACCGAGTCGACGGGCACCGAGTCGCGCCACCGGCTGATCCAGCAGGCCGACATAGCCCTCTACGACGCGAAGCGCGGGGATGTGACGACCATCGTCTTCTACCCGTCGAGCCCGAGGAACGCCAGGAACGGGACCGCCGCGCCGACGCACCAGGAGACGCTCGTCGCCGCCCTCGCGCGTGCCGTCGACGCCAAGGACGCGGGAACGAGCAGCCACTCCGAGACCGTCGCGAGCCTGGTCGTTGCGATCGGCGAACGGCTCGGCCTACGCGGGGAGCGGCTCGAGCGTCTCCGCCGCGCCGGGCTCCTCCACGACGTCGGCAAGATCGGCATCGCCGACCGGATCCTGAAGAAGCCGACGTCGCTGCACGCCGAGGAGCAGCAGGAGATGAAGGCGCACGTGACGATCGGCCACACGATCCTCGACGCGAACGACATGCCGCTCGAGGCGAGGTGGGTCCTGCACCACCACGAGCGCTGGGACGGCGCCGGCTACCCCGCCGGCCTCCGCGGCAACGAGATCCCGGTCGAGTCCCGCATCCTCGCCGTCGCCGACGCCTTCGAGGCGATGACCGGCACCCGCCCCTACCAGGACGACATGCCGGTCGCCGACGCGCTCGCCGAGCTCGAGCGCCACGCCGGCGCCCAGTTCGACCGCCGCTGCGTCGAGGCGCTCTGCGACGTCATGCGCCGCGAGCAGGCCGACGGTTCGCGCACGCCTAGGGCGTCCGCGGCGCGCTGACACGCGTCCCCGACGGCGCATGTCGCCGCGATGGGTAGGTCCGATTGACCCATTTAGGGGATCCGAGGGGCCGGTGCCCTCCGCGATCCTGAGGGCATGCAGCCAGGAAACCTGGAGGGTCGCCGCGTCGTGACGGCGTGGCGCCGCCTCGTTCGCGAAGAGGAGGGCGTCGCCCTCATCCTCGCGATCGTCACGATGCTCGTGCTGACGATCGCGCTGACGACGGTGATCTTCATCACGGCCGCCGGCGCCCGGGATGCGCACCGCTCCAATGCGGGTCAGAAGGCGTCCGCGCTCGCCGAGTCGGGCATCAACAACGCCCTCGCGGTGCTGAACGCGAACTACCCCGGGGTCGTCGTCTACCCGGGCGATCCGAACCTGCTGCCTCGCGGACGACGCCGTACGCCGAGCGCGCTCGGTGACCTGGTCCGGAGTGATCGAGGCCGCGCCGACCACGGCGACCTGGCAGGACCAGTGGCGCATCACGTCGGTCGGAACCGTGGCGAATCCGACCGGGCCCTCAACTTCCCCGGTGGCGCGAACGATCACCGCGATCGTGCCCATCGTCATCCCGGAGACCGTGTCGATCAATCCGACGACGAGCTCCCTGAACTGGGTGTACGCGTTCAACGACATTCACTTCGGCCAGTCGGTCACGGTCCGGTCACCCGTCTACGCCAACAGGGATCTCTGGATCGAGCAGACGGCGACGATCGGGGAGACGATTCCGGCCAACGCCTCGGGGCCCCTGCGCCTGAACAAGGTCGCGGTCGGCGGAAATCTGTACTTGGAGAACCCGCACAACACGGTCGGCCACGCATTGTCCCCGGTCGGGCCGCTGGGAGCCAATCTAGGCGAGATCTACGTCGAGGGCACGTGCTCGAAGCAAGGCAGGACTCCTCCTCCGGCGTGTGGCTGGGGGGCCGTCGACGACGTCTGGGGAAACGTCACCGGCAATGTGATCCCGCCCGGCTTCATCACCGAGCCGAAGCTGACCTGCTGTTCGCCCTACCTGGGCTCGAACGGCCACCCCGAGCTCTCGAGCGACCCGAGCGTGATGGGCTTCTGGTACCGCAACGCTTCGATCGGGCCGAACTCACTCTGCCAGACAGCGAGCGGCGCGTTCCCGAGGTTCGACCGACCCACGGGACTCGACGGCCCCGACGGGTCGATCAACCAGAGCGCGACCGCCGGGCTCCCGCCGTTCGACATCACGGGCGCGACGTACACCTGCAGGTCGGGGCCGAACGAGCTCTCGTACAACGCGACGACCAAGAAGCTGACGATCAACGGCTCGATCTTCATCGACGGCAGCGCGACCAGCTACGGCCAACGACGCGACGTACGTCGGCCAGGGCGCGCTCATCCTCTCGGGCACGTTCAGCATGGACAACCACGACGTCATTTGCGTGAAGCTGACGGCCGGCGGGGACTGCGACACGGCTGCGCCGTGGGACCCGAACCTGAGCGGCATGTTCGTCTTCGCGTCCGGCGACTTCGCCACGGAGCTCTCGACCGACAGTGGAACTGCCGGCAACGGCATCGAGATCAAGAAGGGCCAATACCAGGGCGGGCTCTTCGCCGCCAACAAGATCGACGCGAGCGTCACGGGCACCGTCGTCCAGGGGCCGATGGTGAGCGCCTACGCGACGTCGCGACCGGGCAGGGTGGCGAGCTCAGCTTCCCGTCGATCTCGTTCCCCACGTCGGGCTCGAGCGGATTCACCGGGCCGCTCCCTCTGCCGAGACTGCTCGCCCCCCGCAACTTCGGTGGAGGCTGAGATGCGCACATACGAACTGAGCCGGGCGACGCGCCGGCCGAAAGGATTTTCATGGAGCTGAACCAGCTACTGCATGCGGCCGTCGACCGCGGCGCGAGCGACGTCCATCTCAAGGTCGGCCGGCCGCCGGTCGTCCGCTTCGACGGCGAGCTCGAGCTGCTACCGGGCTTCTCGCCGCTTGGCACGCTCGAGCTCGAGGAGCTCGTGAACGAGGTTGGTGCCTCCTCACGGTCGCGGCTCGCGATGTTCGAGCGCACCGGCGAGCTCGACACCGCCTACCAGCCGCCCGGCCTCCCGCGCTTCCGCGTCAACGCGTTCCGCCAGCGCGGCGACGTCTCGCTCGCGTTCCGCGTCATCCCCCGCGAGGTGCCCGACTTCAAGAGCCTGCACCTGCCGCCCGGCGTCGAGACGCTCTCCGAGGAGCACCGCGGGCTGATCCTCGTCACCGGCGCCACCGGCGCCGGGAAGACGACCACGCTCGCCTCGATGATCGGCCACATCAACCGCACGCGCCGGCAGCACATCGTCACGATCGAGGACCCGATCGAGATCCTGCACGACGACGCGACCTGCATCGTCAACCAGCGCGAGGTCGGGATCGACACCGAGTCGTTCAACGAGGCCCTCAGGCGCGCGCTGCGCCAGGACCCGGACGTGATCCTGATCGGCGAGCTGCGCGACGCCGAGACCGCCGAGACGGCGCTGCAGGCCGCCGAGTCCGGCCACCTCGTGCTCTCGACGATGCACACGGTCGACGCGTCCGAGACGCTCGGCCGCCTGGTCGAGTTCTTCCCGGCGATCAAGCAGCCGCAGGTGCGCTCGATCCTCGCCGGCGTGCTGAGGGGCGTCATCTCGCAGCGGCTCCTGCCGCGCGTCGGCGGCGGCCGCACCGCGGCCGTCGAGGTGATGGTCGCGAACAGCCGCATCCAGGAGCTGATCCGCGAGAACAAGCCGGAGTTCATCCCCGAGGCGATCGCCGAGGGCGCGTTCTTCCAGATGCAGACGCTGACGAAGGCGTTGATCGACCTCGTCCTGAGCGGCGACGTCGACGAGGAGACCGCGGCGGCGGCCGCTCCCAACCGGCACGACTTCACGATCGCGCTCGGCCGCGCGCTCAAGGAGCATGCGGTCTCCGAGAGCGAGGAAGCGGCGAAGGAAGCCGAGCCCGAGGAGGCGCCCGTTCACGACGGACACGCGCTGCGCGCGGACAACCTCCGCATCGCCTGATGCGCGAGCGCGGCCACCCATGTCCGGCGAGCCGCGGACAGCGCAGGACGGCTTCACGCTTCCGGAGGTGCTCGTCGTGCTCGCGATCATCGGAATCGTCCTTGTCGGGATCACGCAGCTCTTCACGTCCGCGCTGAAGTCCCAGACCGACCAGACGAACCGCACGCAGGCACAGCAGGACGCAAGGCTGGGGCTCGACAAGCTTCGCCGGGAGATCCGCTGCGCGAGCGCCCTCACGACGCCGAGCGGCTACCCCGCCTCCTCGATCACGATCACGCTCGGCAGCTATTGCCCGACGGCCGGCGGAGCGCACGACGGTGACGTGGTGCACGAAGGACAAGAACGGCGCCACACCGCCGGTTGCCGGGGCGCAGCCCTACACGCTCTGGCGGTACACGGGCTCGGCCTGCTCGGGCACCGGGACGAAGTGGGCGTCGGATCTCGTGGACAAGGCCGACGCACCGAGCATCTCCGCCGGCAAGATCTTCAGCGCCGCCTTCGGTCCCGCCGCCGTCGCGTCACTCCGGCGACGACGGGCGGGACACTGGAAGCGGGGACCTACTCCTACGAGGTCACGGCGGTGCTCGCCGGCGGCGAAGAGGTTCCGGGGACGGTCGCGCCGGTGACGATCGCGTCCGGGCTGACCAACCAGATCACCGTCAGCTGGTCGTCGTACCCGGGAGCGACGTCGTACAACGTCTACGGCTGGGACGACGGCGGCCTGCGCCTGCTGAAGAACGTCACGTCTGGCACCTCGTACGTCGACACCGGGCCGACCAAGCTCACGGCCAACCCGCTGACGCTTCCGAGCGCGACGATCACCGTCGCGAGCACCTCGAACTTCAACGCGGGTGCGAACACGATCGCCTTCGGGCCGTCCGGCCCCGTCACCTGTACGGGGACCACGTCGCCCACCCGAGCTTCACCGGCTGCACGCGGCGGCCAGGCGGGGGACTATCCGCAGAACACGCCGGTCTACAGCGCGTCGAGCGCGCGCCCGCCCCGTGCCGCGCTGTCCGTGTCGCTCGCGCTCGACAAGACACCTGCGAGCACGAGTCAGCGCTTCGTGCTGCTCGACACCATCGTCCTTCGGAACAGCCAGCCCTTCTGAGATGGGCGTGACCCTCGCAGCCATCGCGCTCCTGCCGGGCCTGGCGTTCGGAAGCTTCCTGAACGTCGTCGCCGCGCGAATCCCGCTGCGGCGCTCGCTGGTCAGCCCCGGCTCGGCCTGCATGTCCTGCGGGACTCCGCTCGCGTGGTACGACAACGTCCCGCTGCTCTCGTTCGCGCTGCTGCGGGGGCGCTGCCGCCACTGCAAGGCAGCGATTCCGTGGCGCTACCCGCTGGTCGAGGCGACGACGGGGCTCCTCGTCGCCGCGCTGCGTGCTCCGCTTCGGGCTCACCTGGGACGCCGCCGTCGGCGCGTTCTTCTGCGCCGCGCTCGTCGCCATCTCGGCCACCGACGTCGAGCGGCGCATAATCCCGAACCGGGTCGTCCTACCGGCAGCGGCCGTCGTGCTCGCGGCCAACACGATCCTCCACCCGTCGGCGGAGTGGGCGGCGGCGGGCTTCGGCGCCGCGCTCTTCCTCTTCGTCGCCGCGCTCGCCTACCCCGCGGGCATGGGCATGGGTGACGTCAAGCTCGCCCTGCTGCTCGGCGTCGCGGTCGGGTGGACCGTTCCCGTCGCGATGATGATCGGCATGGTCGCGGCGCTCGTGCCGTCGATCGTCCTGTTCGCGCGTCACGGAAGCGCCGCGCGCAAGATGAAGATTCCGTTCGGGCCTTTCCTCGCCCTGGGAGGTGTCGTCGCGCTCTTCGCCGGGCAGCCGCTGCTCGACGCGTACCTTCGCCTGCTGTAATGGAAGCGGCGATGGATCACGAGAACCAGCCGGAGCTGCGGCTCGTCGGCGACGCCGACGATTCGGCGAAGGCGGGAGAGCGGGACGAGAACGCACGCGGCCACGGCGACCTCGTCGCAGACGTCATCCGCGAAAGCGGGCTGCTGCCGCCCGAGCAGGTCGACCAGGCGCAGCAGCGCGCGGCCGGCGACTCGTTCTCACAGGCGCTGGTCGACGAGGGGCTCGCGGGCGCGCTGGGCGTCGCGCGGACGCTCGCCGAGAAGTACCACCTGCCGCTCGTCGACCTCGCCGTCGCCGGCGTCGACGCCGAGGCGGTGAAGATGATCGCGCTGCCGGTGCTGAACCGCGTCGTCGCGATCCCGTTCGCCTCGGACGGCAGCACGCTCAAGGTGGCGATCACCGACCCGCAGGACGTGCGCGGGCTCGACGAGCTGCGGCTCGCGACGCGCCTGTCCGTGGAGTTCTACGTCGCGGCGAAGAGCGACGTCCTCACCGAGATCCGCCGCCTCTCGCGCGCGGCCGAGGCGATGAACGCGACGATGGCCGAGGAGATCGCCGGCGCGGAGGAAGACGAGGAGGACGTCGACGAGCTCGAGGCCGACGACGGCATCTCCGACGCGCCGCTCGTCCGCCTCGTCAACTCGATGATCTTCCAGGCCGCCGAGGACGGGGCCAGCGACATCCACGTCGAGCCGCAGGAGGACGATCTCGTCGTCCGCTACCGGATCGACGGCGTCCTCCACGTTGCCCACCACATTCCGAAGCGGCTGGCCTCCGGCGTGACGACCCGCCTCAAGGTGCTCGCGAAGCTCGACATCGCCGAGCGGCGCAAGCCGCAGGACGGGCGGATCTCGCTCAACGCCGCGGCGGCGGGACGCATGCTCGACATCCGCGTGGCGACGCTCCCCACGGTCGAGGGCGAGGCGGTCACCATGCGCCTGCTCGACAAGTCGCGCGACGTGCCGACGCTCGAGGCGCTCGGCCTCTCCGACCGGATGAGCGAGCAGATGGAGGCGATCCTCGCCCGGCCGACGGGGGCGCTCCTCGTCACGGGGCCGACCGGATCGGGCAAGTCGACGACGCTCTACGCGGCGCTGAACGCGATCAGCCGGCCGGAGATCAACATCATCACCGTCGAGGATCCCGTCGAGTATCGGCTCGGCGGCGTCAAGCCAGGTGCAGATCAACCCCCGCGCAGGGCTGACCTTCGCCACGGCGCTGCGCTCGATCGTTCGCTCCGACCCCGACGTGATCATGGTCGGCGAGATCCGCGACGGCGAGACCGCGCGGATCTCGATCGAGGCCGCGCTGACGGGTCACTTCGTGCTCTCCACGCTGCACACGAACGACGCGCCGGCCGCGATCACGCGGCTGACCGAGATGGGCGTCGAGCCGTTCCTGACCGGCGCGGCCGTCTCGGCGGTCCTGGCGCAGCGCCTGGCGAGGAAGCTGTGCCCGCACTGCGCCGAGCCCTACACGCCGACGTGCGACGAGCTACAGGGGCTCCACCTGAGCGAGGACATGGCGGCCGCCCTCGCGGGCGCGACCTTCCGCCGCCGCCGCGGCTGCGCCCGCTGCGGGCACACCGGCTACCGCGGGCGCGTCGGCGTCTTCCAGCTCCTCTCGATGAGCGAGCGCCTCGAGCAGCTCGCGGCCGAGAAGGCGCCGCGCGAGGAGATCGAGCGCGCCGCCGTCGAGGAGGGCATGCGGACGATGTGGGAGGACGGCGTCGGCAAGGTCGCCGCCGGCATCACGTCCGTCGAGGAGCTCGCCCGCGTCTGCACCGTCTGACGCCGTGCGGGCCGCCACGCTGCAGCCGCAGATGAGCCGAACAGCATACGATCGCGCGGGACGAACGTTGCGCCCACGGTCACCGAGTCACGTTTCGACCGCATAGCCCGGTCCGCACCTCGAAGCCGGCCTGAACAACCTCACAGTACACAGCTCGAGCTGGCAGACGGAACGCTGGCCGCTGGCAATCACCGCGCGAGAGTCGGCCTCCGATGGCGCCTCTGATATCGACGCCTAGTACTCGCGACGCTCTGGCCGGGCCATCCCCTGCGACCAGTCGCTTCTCCATGCGCCTGAGTAGCGTCATAGCCTCCTCGCGGCCTACCGCGATCCCTGCGGTCGCCGCCCACGAACGTCCGCAATCCAGCGCATGGGCGCTACACCTTGGCGTGGTTCTCCCCCGCACTGTGCGATCGGAACCGCATCGCCACCGTCATCCAGCCGTCTCATGATCCCGCGCGGCGGTCGTCGCGCCCTCGCTCCGCGATGATCGCATACCGCAGCACCCTGGCTATCTCCACCAGTCGCCACTTCCGCGCCGCCACCACGATGGCACTCGCTCGCGATCCGACTCGCACACTCTTCACCATCTGCGGGACCCAATTGCTGACTCGATCATTCGAGCAAAGTGCCCGGACGGACGGCACGGCTGCGCCGCGCGCGACCCCCCGCGCTCTCGACTCACAACCCTGAGCATCACCGCCAATAGCCTCAGCACCTCACGCACGGCGCCACTCGACAGAACGCGAGACTAAGCGGCTGCGACGTCGCAGCCGAGATAGGCGAACGAAGCGATCAGGTCGCTGACGAACGCCTCGGCGGCCTGCAGCGTCTCGAACCGGTGCGGCCGGGCGCCCGCCTGGGCAGCGGCGAGGTCCGCCGCGACGACGACGGCGCCGCCCTCGTGGCGGAGCGCCACGGCTGCGACCGGCGCTCCGTCGCGTGACACGCGCCACGACGAGTCCGTGGGCGCAGGAAGGGGCTGGGCCGCAGATGCCATGCGCGAGGTATAGCCGCGCGCCGGCTACGCCCGCATGCCCCGTTCGGGTGGTCGTGGATCGGGCCGGACCTCGGCATGCCGACCTAGACCCCGCACGGGGCCGAATTGGCCCAAATGGGTGGTACGGAGCAGGGGGTCGAGACGGCATAAAGGGGTAGTGCATTTCAACAACCCAAAGGAGAACTACATGCACAAGCTTCGGCAGCGGCTCGCAGCGTGAGGAAGGCTTCACGCTGATCGAGCTCCTCGTCGTCATCGTGATCATCGGCATCCTGCTGGCGATCGCGGTCCCGTCCTACCTCGGCTTCAGGGATCGCGCGAACAGAAGGCGGCTGCGCAGGCCGAACGTCCGCGCGGCGTCCCGTCGGCGGAGGCGTACTACGCCGACAACAGCACCTACGCCGGCATGACGACCGTCGCAGCCTGAAGGCGCGATCTACGACAGCGGCTCAAGACTCGACGCCGGCTCGACGCCGTCAGCCAGCGGTCGGCGGCACGCCGTACTGCCTCGATCGGCAGCACGGCTACTGCGTCCACGGCAGTGCGCGCGGCCGGCGAGCGACTGGTCACAGATCGGCCGGTCGCCGGGCGGCGACGCCGTCTACGACGCGGCGCCTGCCACGTAAGCGGCTCGATCGTAGCTAACTGCTAACGGAGCGGGGGCGCGGGCAACGCGCGCCCCCCTCAGCCCTCTCGGCAACGCTCTTCGAGCTTCGAAAGGTCAAACACCCTGTGACAACGGAACTTCACTCGATCGACGACCTGCTCACCGTGATGGTCGAGCACGACGCGTCCGATCTCCACCTGACGGCCGGCTCGCCGCCGGTCATCCGCGTCAACGGCCGCCTCGAGCGGCTGCCCGACCACGAGAAGCTGACGCCCGAGGAGATCCGGACGCTCATGTACCGGATCCTCTCGACCGAGCAGCAGAAGGTCCTCGAGACGCGCCGGCAGATCGACCTCTCCCACTCGATTCCCGGCCTCGCGCGCTTCCGCGTCAACACCTACTTTCAGCGCGCGGCCGTCGGCGCCGCCTTCCGGCTCATCCCGGACAACATCAAGTCGCTCGAGCAGCTCGGCATTCCGACGCGGCTCTACGAGCTCGCCGACAAGCCCCGCGGGCTCGTGCTCGTCACCGGGCCGACCGGCTCGGGCAAGTCGACGACGCTCGCCTCGCTGCTCGACCACATCAACCACTCCCGGCACGAGCACATCCTCACGATCGAGGACCCGATCGAGTTCCTGCACCACCACGGGACCTGCATCGTCAACCAGCGCGAGATCGGCCAGGACGCGACGACGTTCGCCGAGGGGCTGCGCGCCGCACTGCGCCAGGACCCCGACGTGATCCTCGTCGGCGAGATGCGCGACCTCGAGACGGTCTCGACCGCGCTCACCGCCGCCGAGACCGGGCACCTCGTGTTCGCGACGCTGCACACGCAGAGCGCGCCGACCACGATCGACCGCGTCATCGACGTCTTCCCCGCCGAGCAGCAGGGCCAGGTGCGCGTGCAGCTCGCCTCGACGCTGCAGGGCGTCGTCACGCAGAACCTCGTGCCGACCGCCGACGGCCTCGGCCGCACGGCCGCGCTCGAGGTGCTGATGCCCGACGACGCCGTCCGCAACCTGATCCGGCAGGCGAAGGTCGAGCAGATCTACTCGGTCATGCAGACGAGCACCTCGCGCGGCATGCAGACGATGGAGCAGTCGCTCGCCGACCTCGTGCTGCGGCACGTCATCACGCCCGAGGTGGCCTTCGCGCGCTCGTCGCGGCCCGATCAGCTCCAGGGCCTGCTCGAGCGCTCCGGCATGACGAACTTCACTTCACCGGCGGCCGGCAACGGCAGCCCCAACGGCAACAAGACCCCAGACGCAGGGCGGGCTTCGGCTCGCCTCGGAGGTGTAGACACACGTGAATTTGAACAAGGAGATCAAGCTCTCGGATCTCGTCCGGCGGCCGAAGAAGAAGACGAAGTCGGCCGGCGTCACGAAGCCGAGCAGCGAGAAACGCAAGCGGCGCCGGAAGCAGGAGATCGTCGGCCTCAAGATCGGCGCCTCGCAGATCGCCGCCTCGCGGGTCGTCAACAACGGCGGTCCGAGCCGAAGCTCGTGCAGCTCGCGCGGGTTCCGCTGGAGCCGGGGATCGTCGTCGGCGGCGAGGTGCGGAGCGTGGCGGCACTCGCGGCCGCGCTCGACAGCTTCTTCACCGAGAACGAGCTGCCGCGCCGCGGCATCCGGCTCGGCATCGGCACCAACCGCATCGGCGTGCGCGCGCTCGACATCGAGGGCATCGACGACGAGCGCCAGCTCGCCAACGCCGTTCGCTTCCGGGCGCACGAGGCCCTGTCGATCCCGCTCGACCAGGCCGTGCTCGACTACCACGTCGTCAGCGAGACGGTGGACGAGTCCGGCGCCGTCTCCCGGCGCGTCCTGCTCGCGGCCGCCTACCAGGAGCCGATCGACCACTACGTCGAGGCGTGCCGGGCCGCGGGCCTGGAGCTCTCGGGCATCGACGTCGAGGCGTTCGCGCTGCTGCGCGCCGTGGCGCCGCGCGCCAACGGCGACGGCGGCGAGGCGACGGTCGCCTCGGTCGTCGTCTCGATCGGTCACGACCGGTCGACGCTGGCGATCTCCGACGGCACCGTCTGCGAGTTCATGCGCGTCCTCGACTGGGGAGGCTCGAAGCTCGAGGCCGCGATCGCGCGGGAGCTCGGGCTGACCGTCCCCGAGGCAGCGCGAGCTGAAGCTCGAGCTGGATCTCGGCGCCCAGGCCTCGGAGGACGACGATCCGCGCGCCGCGCGCGCCCGAGGCGCGGTCGCCCGCGAGCTGCAAGCGCTCGCGCGGGAGCTCATCGCCTCGCTGCAGTTCTACCAGGGGCAGCCCGGGTCGCTCGCGATCTCCGAGGTGCTGATCACCGGCGGCACGACGAAGCTTCCGGGACTCGCCGAGGAGCTCGAGCGGCTGACACGCGTTCCCGTACGGGTCGCCGATCCACTCGCGGGAGTTCAGGTCTCGAACGGGACCGCCGACCGCGACGACCTCGCGTCGCTCGCCGTCGCGATCGGACTGGGGGTGGAGCGCTGATGGAAGCCGTCAATCTCCTTCCGGCCTACGCGCGCCCCGGTCATCCCTGGGCCGCCGTCGGCAAGGACCTCTCCGCGCCACGCGTCCTCAAGGCCGGCTCCGTCGTCGCGTGCGTCGCGGTGCTCGGGCTCGGTCTCGGCTACGTCCACGAGCGCTCGGTCGTCAACGACAAGCGCGCGGCGCTCGCCGACGTCCAGGCGGAGGTCGCCGTTGCCGACGCCAAGGCCGCGCCGCTCCGCGCGGCGCAGGCCGCCGCGGCTGCGCGAATGGCCGCGGCCGGCACCGTCTCGTCGAGGCGGATCGCCTGGGAGCGGCAGCTCCGAGACCTTTCGCGGGTGCTGCCGAGCCAGGTCTATCTGCAGAGCATGTCCATGCAATCCCCGACGCCGCTCGCCTCGGGCGCAGTCGCGCGACCGCTGCCGACCGACCGTCGGTGCGACAGGCTTCTCGGCAACGGGTGTCGCGTCGTCGCACGTGCGCGTCGCGCTCGTCCTCGACCGGCTCGCGAGCCTGCCGTGGCTGTCGAACGTGACGCTCGTGTCGAGCACGAGCGGCGCGCGGGCGGGCGGAACTCTCGCCGCGCGGCGACACGTTCTCGGTGACCGCCGACCTCAACCCGACCGGAGGTGCGCAATGATCGACCGGATCAACGGGCGGCTCGCCCTCCTGCTCGCGATCGCAGGGCTGCTCGATCCTCGTCCTCGCCGGCTGGTTCATGCTCGTCTCGCCGCAGCGGTCGAAGGCCGCGGCGCTCGACACGCAGATCGGCGACGCCGATATCCAGCTCACGGCGACGCAGGCGTTCATGCGGAGCCCGGCGGCGCACCAGAGCGTCGCGGACCTCCGGCGCCTGCGCGTCGCGCTTCCCGACGACGTGGAGATGTCCGAGATCCTCCGGCAGCTCGCGTGGGCGTCCCGCGTGAGCGGCGTCAGGATCGACAGCATCACGCCGTCCGCGCCGGTTGCATCGACCGGGGCGCAGGCAGTGCCGATCGCCCTGTCGGTCCAGGGTCGCTACTTCCGGCTCGCGAAGTTCATGAACCTGCTCCGGAGCCAGGCCGGGGTCAAGGACGGCAAGGTGCGCGCGTCGGGGCGGCTCTACGCCATCGACAACGTCTCGTTCTCGAGCGGCGACAAGGGCGGCGCTGATCACGGCGACGCTCGCGCTCAACGCGTTCGTGCACGGATCCGCGCCCACGCCGGCGCCGGGCTCGACGACTGGCGCCACCTCGACGAGCACCAGACGACGACGGCGCCGTAGTTGGCCTCGGCGGCAGCAACCAGGCGCCGGGCGTCGGCGAACAACGCGCGGATCGCTGCGAAGCAGCGCCGCCAGAAGATCCTCGTCGTCGTGCTCGCTGTCGTGCTCGTCGCGCTGCTCGCGTACGAGGTTCCGCACCTGCTGAAGCGGCAACAGCTCGTCGGCGGCGCCTGCGGCTCCGGCCGCATCGTCCGCGACGCCCGCGGCGCACGGGGCAAAGCGGTTCCGCGGGTCGGGGAGCGGCGCCGACCCCTTCGCCGTCAAGTCGCTGCCGAGCGGCGACGCTCGCGCCGCGGCCGCCGGCGGGCCCGACCCGTTTACGGGTCCCGCGTCCTCGCCGGCCGCGTCGTCTCCGGCCCGGCTCCCGAAGCAGATCGTGATCGGCCGACCGGGCGGTAACAGGGTCGCGAAGCGCGGCTGGATCGTCATCCTCGCCTCCATCCCGACGAACAACGGGCGCGGCGCGGCTTCGCGCTTCGCGCGCGGCGCGCGCGGCAACGTCGGCGGGCTCTCCGTCCTCAACTCGTCGAATCGCCGACCGCTGCGCGGCGGCTACTGGGTCGTCTACTCCGGCCCGTACCCGACGCTGGCGGCGGTCTCACGACGCGCGGGCGGGATCCACGCGGCCGGCTACCGCACCGCCTACATCCGCGAGCTGATCGCGTACCGGTGAGGAGGCTGAAGACACGTTTGCGCGCGGAAGAGGGCATGACGCTGATCGAGCTGCTGATCGCCATGGTCGTGATGTCGATCGGCATCGCGGCGCTCGTCGCCGGCTTCAGCTCGGGCATCCTCGCCGTCAACCGTGCGCGCGCGACGTCGACGGCAGGCACGCTCGCGGACAAGCAGATGGAGCTCTACCGCCAGGCGGCGTTCGCCTCGCTGCCGCCGGCGCCGCAGAGCGGCGCGCACGCCAGACCGGCGCCGGACGGGCGCACGTACTGGATGCAGGTCAACGAGCATCAGCTGGACCTGCGCGGTCGGCCAGCGAACACGACGCCGAGCCCAACGCCGCCAACTGCACCGGGACGCCCGCGAGCCGGCCGGTCAAGCTCGTCTCGATCACGGTTCGCGACGGCTCGACGAGCTCGCGGAAGCTCCTCTTCACCGAAAGCGCGACCTTCGACTCCTCGACAGCTGACAACCCACTCCACTTAAGGAACCCAGATGGCTGCATTCGCATACGACGCAATCAACGCCCAGGGGCTCGAGAGCTCCGGCGTCATCCACGCGCCGGACGTGAGCACTGCGCGCGAGCAACTGCAGACGCGCGGGCTCCTGCCGCACGCGCTGGCCGAGCGCACCGCCGCAGGCGAGGGCGGCGCGAGGACCGCGTTCAAGAAGGTGAAGCCGAAGTCGCTGCAGGTCTTCGCGCGCCAGTTCGCGACGATGATCGGGGCCGGCGTCAGCGTCGTTCAGGCGCTCGTGACGCTCGAGGAGCAGACCGACGACAAGTACCTCGCCGAGGTGATCGCCGACGTCCGCTCCGACGTCGAGGGCGGCGTCATCCTCTCGAAGGCGCTGGCGCGGCATCCGAAGGTGTTCAACCGCCTCTTCGTCGCGATGGTCGAGGCCGGCGAGTCGTCGGGAACGCTCGACACCGTGCTCGACCGCGTGGCGATGCAGATCGAGAAGGAGACGCAGATCAAGCGGCGCGTCAAGGGAGCGATGGTCTATCCCATCGTCGTGATCTCGTTCGCATTCCTCGTGCTCACGTTCATGCTCCTGTTCATCATCCCCGTCTTCGTGAAGGTCTTCGACTCGCTGGACGGAGAGCTGCCGATGCTCACGCAGTTCGTGATGCACGCCTCGAACGCGCTGCGGAACTACTGGTTCATCATCTTCCCGGCGATCGGGGGGATGATCTACGCGTTCCGGCGCCTCAAGCGCACCGAGCGCGGGCGGCAGGCCTGGGATCGCTTCAAGCTCAAGATCCCGATGAAGATCGGAGACGTCGTGCACAAGATCGCGCTCGCACGCTTCTCGCGCACGCTCGCGACGCTCGTCGCGGCGGGCGTCGACATCATCAAGGCGCTCGAGATCACGGGCGCGACCTCGGGCAACTGGGTCGTCGAGGAGTCGCTGGCGGACATCCGCACGCGCGTCCACGAGGGCGTCCCGATCAGCCAGCCGCTGCAGGAGGACCCGGTCTTCCCGCCGATGGTCGGCGCGATGGTGAAGATCGGCGAGGAGACGGGCGAGCTCGACGGAATGCTCGGCAAGATCGCCGACTTCTACGAGGACGAGGTCGACTCGAGCATCCAGTCGCTGACGTCGATCATCGAGCCGATCCTGATGATCGGCGTGGGAATCATGGTCGGCACCATCGTGATCTCGATGTACCTGCCGATGTTCAAGATGCTCACGCTCATCAAGTAGGAGCTGCTGCTGCCGCAGCACGACGCGCCTGCGGCCTGGTCTCACGATCAGGCCGCATCCGCATCTCCTATCGATCGCTCCGGCCGCCCCGCTTCACTTCCTAATGCCTCGCCGCCTCACCCACCTTCTGTTTGCCCTTGCCGTAGGCCTGATTGCCCTGCTCGGCTTCTCGGCACAGCAGGCAGAAGCCAAGCGCCCATCCGGGACGGCGCCGCATGCGAAGGCGTCCGCGAAGGCCGGGGCGAAGGCGAAGCGGAACGCCCGCGCCAAGGCCAGGGCTCGCATCAAGGCGAAAGCACGTCCGAGAGCGAAGGCCAAGGCACACGCGAGAGCGAAAGCCCGCGCACACGCGAGGGCTAAGGCTCGTGTGCGTGCACGACTGCAGCGCAAGCGCCGAACCGGCGTTCGCGCCGTCCGGATCGCACGCCGTTTCCTCGGCGTCCGTTACGTCTATGGCGGAGCCTCCCCGCACGGCTTTGACTGCTCCGGGCTCGTCCAGTACGTCTACCGCAAACTCGGCGTCCGGCTGCCTCACTACACCGTTTCGCAGTTCCGCCTCGGCCGCCGTGTCTCCCGTCGGGGCTTGCGGCCCGGCGATCTCGTCTTCATGAACGGCGTCCAGCACGTCGGCGTCTACGCCGGCGGCAACCGTTTCATTCACGCGCCCCGAAGCGGCGACGTGGTCAAGCTCAGTCGCCTGACCGGCTGGTACGCCTCCGCGTACGTGGGCGCACGCCGGATCGTCCGCCCGCGCTGAGTCCCCGCACCCGGCGTGCGGTCGCGAAGCGGGTGCGGCGGCAGCCGCCCGTACTCTGCGGGGGAACCTAGCCGCCAACAACGGCTGCAGGCGCCGCCCGCGAGGTGCCCAGGCGCGGATAGACCCGATCGTGTCATAGCGCGAGTGCTATGCGTAGCTGAGTATGTGGGCACAGGCCGATCACGTTGGTTGGCCGCAGACCAACGAAGGGAAATCATGCGCAAGCTCATCATCCTCGCCGCCTCTCTCGTGGCGCTCGCAGCCCTGATCGCCATCCCGTTCGCCAACGCCGCCACCACCGACGCCAACGGCGTCGTCACCGTCACCAAGGGCGACATCCAGTCCGCCATGGGCTGGAACAACGCCAAGTGGGACGCCGCGATCAGGCTCGCCAACGGGGTCGCCACCGTCGCAACCTTCACCACCACCACGCAGCACGCCGGTCGACGTTCCGGGCGGCTGGCTCACCCTGAACGGGCAGATCGTCGCCAACTACCCGAGCGACGAGTACTTCACCAGCTCGTTCACCAACCCGGAGAACTGGTGCAACGGCTACCACGGTCTCGAGTCCAACTGGACGGCGGCATGGACACCGCGGTCACCCCGATCCTCAACGCCCAGCAGAAGGTCACCGGCTACAAGGTGAGCGCGGCTCCGACCGCCGACGGCTTCGTGTACTACACCCGGCACACGACCGGCACAGTGCCCCGAGTACGGCGGCGTCACGTATCGTGTACCTCGCCACCTCGCGCTGGCCCGCAGCGTCGTGGCAGCGGCGTCTCGGACGTAAGTCAACGGCAAGGCCGTCAGCATCTGGTCACCCCGTACGTGGCCCCCGCCGTCTGATCCACCCCCGCACCACAGCCCCCAACCCGCACCACAGCAGCGCCCCCGGCTTACGCAGGCCGGGGGCGTTGGTCGTTTTCGATCGGTAGCGACCCCCGCCTTCCGATCACGGCCGGCTCACGCGCCGACGCGTTCCCTCACCGTGCGTGACACGAGCACTTCGCCCCGCCGGCCGCGCGAGGGACGCGCATGTCCGTTGTAGGAGCTCTTCTCTTCGCTTGCGCTGAGGCTTCCTGCGTCTCAGCTCGCCACCCGTTACAGGTGAGTCGAGAGGGAGGAATCGGAGGGTGGCTGCTGCACCCTCCGATTCTCACGTGCGCCGCGTCCCGCGGGCGCTCGACGTCTAGGGGCAGCGTGACCTCGGGATTCCAGTGCGCGAACATCCCCGACGGGTTGTTACCCCAGACCCAGGCATGCAGGGTGTAGAAGCCCACCGCCGGAACCAGGATCACCATCTCCATTCCGAACACGGTCGGCGGCGCGGAGACCCCGGGAGGGTTGGAGTTGGCACCCGGGACGACGTATCTCGGGATGGGGAGCTGAGAAGATCATCTCCGCATGCCTCGCCTTCGCACGATCGCAATCGTCGCAGTGGTCGTTGCCGTGACCGACGTGACGTGGGACGGGACGGCGCTACGCATCTCGGTCGGGTGGCCAGGACGAAGGCCCCTCGCCTCGTTCGCGTTCCCGGGGCGCCGTTCCTCGGACACGTCGTAAACGCCCTGCTCGAGTCGACAGACGGGACACCCGCCGACCCGCCCGAGGTCAGGCCCGGCATCCACCACTGGAACCCCGGCGACACGATCACGCTCGGCGCCGGCCGCAGCCTGCGCGTCGTCGACGTGCGCGACGAGGTCGACGACGAGCCCTCGGTGCTGGTCGTCGAGGAGATGTCGTCCTAACCTCGCCCGAGGTCGTCCCCGGGCTAGACACGACCATAGGCGCGTCCTAAGCTCGGGCCGATAGGCCCTCGAGTCCTGCGGCGTCGCGGGCGCCAGGCACGAACAGGAGGAGGGCGAGCCATGCACACGCGCATCCGTCGCGTTGCTCTGGCAGTCACCGCCGTCGCGATCGTGGCGATCGCAGGCGGCGTCACCTACGCCGTTGCCGATATCGGCGGCGGCGGCGTGATCGACGGCTGCTACAAGACACAGAACGGCCAGCTGCGGCTGATCGACCCGGCAACCGACAGCTGTCACCCGAGCGAAACAGCGATCTCGTGGAGCCAGACAGGGCCGCAGGGTCCGAAGGGTGACAAGGGCGATAAGGGTGATCCCGGCCCGCAAGGACCCGCGGGGGCGCCAGGGGCCAAGGGTGACAAGGGCGATCAGGGCGATCCGGGGCCACAGGGGGCAACCGGGCCGACCGGACCGCAGGGGCCTCCCGGACTGAGCGGCTTGCCGCCGGTGGGCCTGTTCACGCCGACGCAGATCGTCAGGGGCGCGATCCTCACGTGCACGAGCACGAACCCGTTCTTCGGCTTAACTGCTAGCTGTCAAGGGATGAAGCTGAACGGATTGAACATCGGCTTCGAGGGCGGGTTCGTGGGGGCTACTGTCGTCTGTAACGCCGTCACCGGGACCGATTGGGGAGCTATTCGTTTTGATCCCCCCGCGGCAGTCCCGCACTTTGTCTGGAACGGGTCGAACTGGGCTCTGTCCTCGGCCAACACTCAAGCCATGGTTGAGGTCGGTTGCCTGCCCGGAGCATCGCCCGTGGGCGCGGCGGTGTGGCGATCTTCGACTCGAGCAGGTAAGAGATTGACGATCGTTACCCGTTCTACACAGGGCCGAAAGGGCCACTAGCGCCTAGCTTCGGTTCGTCATAGGTTCGAAGAAGGGCCGGGTGGCGCTACTAGCGCCCGGGCGTTCGGCTCGCCGCCCGGCCCCTCTCTAGATGATCGCCGTGACGGCCTTGTGCGCTTTCCCTTTCGGCCGTAGGTGTGAAACGATCAGTCCGCGGACCACCTTGGTCGGGAGCGCGCAGGATGGGCAGTCGAGCGTTTGAAGGCGAGACTGCGGCAGACCAACAAGCTCAACGCCCCGAGTCTGTCCTCCCTGCCTCGGCGACACAGCATCTGCTCGCGCTCCAGCGCACCGCGGGCAACCACGCGGTCGCGCGCATGCTCGCACCGGCCGCGCCGCGCACGGCGTCGCGTCGCGATCCCGCGAACCCCGCCGCCGCGCAGGCCGTGGCGGGCAACCGCGCGACCGGGCGCGTCCTGGCACGCAAGAAGCTACGCGCTGACGTCGAGAAGACGCTCACACCCGCCACGCTCTCACCCGACGACCGCAGGCTGAGCACGGAGAAGCTCCTAGAGCGCAGCGAGAAGAACTACGACGACAGCCTCGTGAAGGGCAAGAAGCGCCTTGAGGCCATCGAAGCGAACGCGGCGCTGAAGCCTCAGGCCAAGACCGACAAGGCAGTGACGAAGCGGCATGCCGCGACGCTGAAGGGCGGCGGCTTCAAAACGGATTACCTAACGCCTGTTGGCCGGCCACGCACAAAACTCAGCACTGTCTCTTCTACTGCCGCCACGTGCAGGCAAGTACGAAAACGTCGTGGACCTACCCGAGAAAACGATCGTAGCCGAGGACAACCAGAAAATTGGCCCACAAGGCTCTGGAGAACTCCGAGGTGTTCTGGTGGCAGTACAAGAAGGTGCTGCACGACGTCCACGGCGACGGGCAGCCGTACAAGAAGGCGAAGAAGGAGTCACTTGCGCACATCGTGCGATCGGTAATCATCAACGGGATCACGCTTGACACCATGCGCTGGTGTCAGGGCGAGGAGATGGACGAGAAGGGATGGTTTGTCGTACGCCCCTCACAGCCCAGCGAGCTCGATGACTTCTGCGCGCTGCTCGGGACCCCGAACGGGACAGCAGCCGCGTATCTGCTGATCCAGCACGGCATCTCGTTCGAGAAGAAGCAGATCGACAGGATCGAGTACTCCTTCGCCGAAGCCGAAATGCGGATCCACTTCAGCTGATCGCCCGAAATCGACAGAAGGAGGGTCTCTGTGGCCGAACGTGTCGGAATGGATCTACTCGTCTACCACGACATGACGGACACACCGGCGCGCGTATGGAAGTGGGCGCCGACGCCGGAGCGGAGTTCGGCGACACGTTCGCCGGGTACTTCGTCGTGGCGGTCGGGCGGCCGATCCACAAGAGCAAGGACGTGACCGTAGTGCTTGCGCATGGCCCGAGACCGATGCCGGAGACAGGCCGTTAGGCTCGGTCGCATGAGTGAATTTCGTCGCGTCACCCTCGTCCTGCGCAGCCCCGACTTTCCGCAGCCCGCCGAGATCGTCGCGGACGTGAATGCGATCCCACGCACCAGCGAGAAGCTGGTGATGGACGGCCGCACCTACCGCATCAAGGTCGTGCTCCACAACTACGACGAGGGCGACATCTACGTCTACGCCGATGAAGACACGCCCTGAATGAGCCAGCGCGGTGCCGGGTGACCCGGGTTAGACGACCAGCCGGAAGGTGAGGATGTCGCGCCGCGGCCTGGGCTTGGTCGTCGTGACCGTCAGTGAGCCCTGCACGTTGTTGTAGAGCCCGGTACCGCCCAGCACCGCGAGCTCGTAGAACTGGCGGTAGACGAGCGCACCGGCGACCACGATCTTGCCCCGCGGCAGGAAGTAGGTGCCGTTGCAGACGCGGGAGCGCCGGCCCGTAAAGGTGCAGACGATCTCGGCGTGTCCGATCGCCCGTGGCGTGAGGCCCTTGTTGTAGAGCAACGTCCGGCTGATCTCGAGGTCTCCCGGTCCGCGACCCGGCCGGCCCTGATCCATGACCCGGTGCGCGACCTCGCGCGTCGTGATCCGGATCGTTCCGTTGCGCTCGAGTGCCTGTGCGGCGGGCGCGACCGCCATGACGACGAGCGCGAGCCCCGCGAGGGTGACCCCGAACTGCAGTGTCCGCTTCATCCGTTCTCCTTCTCCCCTACCGCGTGTAGCAGCGGCCGCAGGACAATGTTGAAAGCTTTCTCACCATCGAAGCGTTCCTGTGGCCGCGTCCCTCTCGTATGACGCGTTCGGGTAGTTCGCCGAACCTGACGCGTCCGAAAGAGCGCTAAGCGCGGCGGCGTCGACGCGCCTACATTCGCGGGCGGTGAACGTGGATCTCCGGTGCGCTGAATGCGACGGTGAGCCCTACGACAAGAAACGCTTCCGCGCTTACTTGACGGTCGACGACGAGGTCGCGGTGTACTGCCCAGCGTGCGCCGAGCGGGCTACGCAGAGTCCCTACAACCTGCCGCACGGGCCGACCGGGGCTGGTCGGTCGGGCGCAACCCTGCGGCAGTCCGACGACGTGGTTAGCCCCAGGCGTGACCCAATTTCTGCTCAAACTTAGAAAAAGTTGACTCGCACCGCGAAGCTTGCGATGATCGACACGATCTCCAACGCGAGCGATGCGTGCTGAGCGCTGGCTCGAGGAGGATCTTTTGACTGCGGCAGGCAGGACGGCGGGAAGTGAGTTCGCGGCTGCAAGCGACTCGTCAGCGGCGCTCGCCAGAGTCCCTGGTCGCGTAGGCGGGCGGCTTCTCCTGGCCGCGGCCGGCTGCGCGCTCGCGCTCGTGCTGAGCGCGCTCGCCGGCGCCGTGGCGACCGGCACGCTGGGCGGCGGGGCAGGAAGCGGGGCTGCTCCGGCCGCCTCTGGCGAGCAGGTCAGCGTCAGTGCCTACCAGCAGTTGCCGCTCGCGTTCGTTCCGAACGAGGGCCGACTCGACCGGCGCGTCCGCTACAGCGCCCAGGCCGGGGGCGCGAGCTTCTTCTTCACGGCGTCGGAGGCGGTCGCCTCGCTCACGAAGGGCAAGCGCGGGCTCGCGCTTCGCCTGCGCTTCCTGGACGCGAACCCCGAGCCTGCGATCGTCGGCGCCCGGCCGGGGAAGGCGAGTGTCAACTACCTGATCGGCGATGACCCGGCCAAGTGGCAGACGAACCTGCCGACCTACGGCGGGATCGTCTACCGCGAGCTATGGCCGGGTGTTGCGATGCACGTTCGCGGCCGCGAAGGGACGCTCAAGTACGAGTTCCGTCTGCGGCCGGGTGCCGACCCATCCCGGATCCGGCTCGCCTACCGCGGCCAGCGCCGGCTCGCGCTCGGCCGAGGCGGGGGGCTGCGCATCGAGACGGCGCTCGGTGTCCTGCGCGACACGCGGCCCGTCAGCTACCAGATGATCGGCGGCCGCCGGGCTCCGGTCGCGAGCCGCTTCGTGCTCGGAAACGGCGGCGCCTACGGCTTCGCGCTCGGCGCGTACGACCACGATCATCCGCTCGTGATCGACCCAGGCCTCGTGTACTCGACCTACCTGGGCGGCAACTCCTTTGATGCCGGCACGGGGATCGCCGTCGACGGTGCGGGCAGCGTCTACGTCACGGGCACGAGCAGCTCGATGAACTTCCCCACGACTCCGGGCGCGTTCGACACGAGCGGCAACGGTTGGTCTGACGCGTTCGTGACGAAGCTGAACGCGGCCGGCTCGGCACTCGTCTACTCGACCTACTTGGGCGGCGGCGAAGACGACGAGGGTGAGGCGATCGCGCTCGACGATGCGGGCAGCACCTACGTCACGGGCTACACGGACTCGACCAACTTCCCCACGACACCGGGCGCCTTTGACACGACCTCGGTGGGCAACGCCGCGTTCGTGACGAAGCTGAACGCAGCGGGCTCTGCCCTGGCCTACTCGACCTACCTCGGTACCGACGGTGGTGCCATCGGCTATGCGATCGCTGTCGACGACGCGGGCAGCGCCTACGTCACGGGCGACACCATCTCGCTCTTCCCCACGACCGTGGGCGCGTTCGATACGACGGCCAACGGTGGGGACGACCCGTTCGTGACCAAGCTGAACGCGGCCGGATCCGCGCTCGTGTACTCGACCTATCTGGGCGGGAATACCTTCGACGTGGGACTCGGGATCGCGGTCGACGACGCGGGCAGCGCCTACGTCACAGGCGACACCGTCTCGACGAACTTCCCCACGACCGCGGGCGCCTTCGACACCAGCGCCAACGGCGCCCATGACCCGTTCGTGACGAAGCTGAACGCGGCCGGCTCCGCGCTCGCCTACTCGACCTACCTAGGCGGCAGCGGCTAGCGACCTCAGCGGCGGGATCGCGGTCGATGACGCGGGCAGTGCCTACGCCACGGGCTGGGCGGTTTCCGGGAACTTCCCCACGACGCCGGGGTCGTTCGACCCGGTCCACCACGACGGCGGGGCGGACGTGTACGTGACGAAGCTGAACGTGTCCGGCTCCGGGCTCGCCTACTCGACCTTCGTGGGCGAGGGCGGTGAAGACTTCGGCGAGGCGATCGCGGTCGACGGCGCCGGCAGCGCTTACGTCACCGGCAAGACCAACGCGCTGGAGTTCCCGACGACCGCAGGGGCCTTCGACCGGAGCTCAAACCATGGCAATGGCGACCCATTCGTGACGAAGCTGAACGCTGCCGGCTCCACCCTCGCCTACTCGACCTACCTGGGCGGGAGCTCGACCGACTTCGGCGACGCGATCGCGGTCGACGGCTCAGGCAACGCCTACGTCACCGGCCAAACCGGTCTGTTCGTTCCCTCGACGGACAACTTCCCTACGACTCCGGGCGCGTTCGACACGAGCAGCAACGGCAACCCTGACGCGTTCGTCACCAAGCTCGACCTGATCGCCGGCCCAGTCGCCCCGCCTCCGCCGCCACAACCGCCGCCCCCAACTCCACCTCCTCCACTGCCTCCGCCAGTGCGACCTCCCCCTCCACCGCCGCCGCCGATTTCGGTGCCGCCGCTTCTACCGCCGACGACGCCGGCTCCTGGTCCGCGCGACGTCGAGCTTCGCTATGACCCGAAGCGTGGGGTGTTCCTGATCAACGTCCAGTACGTGCTCCGCAACCGTGCCTGCCGCAACCCGTGCCCCGCGCGCGCGGAGATCCGCACGCGCTCAGGGCGGCGGCTGTACGCGACCGGCAAGCTGCCCGGTGACGGGCGCGTCGTGCTCGGATCGCGCCGCGGAATCAAGATCCCGCGCGGCCGCAAGGTCTTCTTCCACATCCCGATCAAGGTAGCGCAGCTACGCAAGGTGCACTTCAAGACGGTGCGCGGCTACCGCTACGGGGAGACACGGCTGCGCGTCTGGCTGCGCAATCCGAGGGGCGAGGCGCTGACCGTTCGGGACGGACGAATCCGGGTCTCGATCGCCAGGATCAAGTCGGGGGCGCTCCCGAACCTGCGCGGCATCCTCTAGATGCCGGCAGCTGCGGACTCGTCGACCAGCGCCGACGCCCGCTGTCTTCGTGCTCGCGGTCGCCGGCCTGCTGCTTGCGCTCGCGCTGGCCGCGCCGGCGCAGGAGACGAACGCGGCCGCCGCACCGGTCGGGAGTTCGACGGCGAGCGCTTCGGCTGTCTGCTCACGCGCGACCGCGCGCGCAGCGATGGCCCGAGAGCGTCTGCTCGCCAACCCGCAGCTCGGGCTGCGCGCGGTCGGACAGCTCTTCTGCGGCCCGTTCGCCGGGCCGGGAAGCAGAGGAATGGCAGCCTCCGCCGCCCACGGTGTCTGCATGCCCTTCGCCGGCTGGGGCGCGTTCCGGTACGTGAACGGCGACTGGGAGCTGATCCCCGGCGGCTACCACCCCGGCATCCTCCGTCCCGGCATCGCGCGCTCCGGCAGCGACATCGTCGAGAAAGCGACGATCCGCTATCCGGGCGAGACGGTCTGCACCGCCAGTGGTCTGAAAAAGCGCGTCTGGCACTGGAACGGCTCGCGCCTGGTCGCCGGGCCGTGGAAGGTGGCCTCGACCGGCCCGACAGTGGTGCGGCACGCCAGCTTCCTCTCGCCCGACCGCAAGATCTGGTGCACGATCGACGCTCGCGCGTGGTGCGTGACCTTGCGTCCCGAGCATTCGGGCACGCTGACCCGAAACGGCGAGGTCGAGATCTGCGAAGGGCCCGGCCCCGGCAGCTGCACCCAGAACTGGCACGACAGCGCGCCTGTCCTGCGCCGCGGCCAGCGCAGCGAGCTGAACGGCTTCCGCTGCGCCGCCGCGGCAAACGGCATCACCTGCACCGTGCTCGCCGGGGCCGGCAAGGGCAAGGGCTTCCTGATCGACGCTCGCGCGGTCACACTCGTCGGGCCCGCCTAGCTCGCGCAGCAGCGCGCGTTAGACGACCGCGACGCCACGGCCCGCACGCGAAGCCCGGCACGCCGCTGAGCTCGCGACGACGCATCGCGGACACGCCTCAACGCGCTCGGGATCGCGGCCTGCGTTCCTGCGATCACGTAATACGGCACGCGTACATTCCGCCAGTACGCGACACTCGGCCAGGGCCGCGGAAGAGTCTCGGCGACGCGACGAGACCGCCGGAAGTAACGGGGTCTGGACGGACCACCGTGGGACCAGCGAATCATCTGGTGGATCCAGACGCGCGAGAGGCTAGGGTCGTCCGCGTTTGTGGCGCGTTGTTTGTGGCGCGTTCCTACCGAGTTGGACCTCCTTGCACACGCTGCGCACGAACCCCAACCGGCCTCGCTGTCGGCCGCCAGGCCCGACGTTGCCAGTTTTGTCATGAATCTGCGAGGATCAATGAAGCATGCGGCTGCAGATACTCGGCCTGGTTGTCGGGATCACGGCGGTAGCGGCGGCGGCCACCGGCGCTCTTGGCGTTTCGGGCGACACCCGAGCGATCGCGTCGCCGCCACGTACCGCTGACGTGGGTGCGCAAGCGAACTGCTCGATGGCGACGGCGCTTCAGGTCGGCAAGCCGTACTTCTTCGATCCCGGCATGGCCAAGCCGATCAACCAGGTGCTGTGCGGCTCCTTCACCGGCCCAGGCAGCGATGCGATGGCGATCGCCTTCACCTTCCCGACCTGCTGGCCGGTCCAGCGCTGGATGGTCTTCCAGTACGCCGACGCGCGCTGGACGCGCGTGCTCGACCAGCCCTCCTACGTCATTCCTCCGCTGCGAGCGGTCGGCTCCGACATCCGCGAGGAGGCGGCGGTGCATCGCCGCGGCGACTCGCGCTGCTTCCCGAGCGGAGGCACCAGGGCTCGCACTTGGAGCTGGGACGGCACGCGCCTGGCGCCAGGGCCGTGGAAGCAGATGAAGCCGCCGACCGGCCCACCGCCTCCACCGGCAGGCACAGCGTTGGTAACTCGCTTCAGGTCGCCGTCGGGGAACATCATCTGCGCCGCCCACAGCCGTGGAACCCCCTTCGTCGAGTGCGGGATCAAGACCGGACTGAAGCCGAAGCCCCCCTACACCGCGGAGTGCAAGCGCTTAGGGCTCGACCACAACGCCGACCGGATCGGCATCCGCTCGAACGGAAGCCGCCCGACTCCGCCGGCCTGCTCGGGCGATGCCGGCCCGTTCGTCCCCTTGCGTATGGCACAAGTGCTCGGCTACGGGAAGACCTGGCGAGGCCGCGACGGGCTGAGCTGCCGCTCGGCGTTCACCGGCATGACCTGCCGCAACAAGCGCGGCCACGGCTTCTTCCTCAGCCGCGCACGCTGGCGCACCTTCTAGGTTCGAGCCTGAACGCATGAGGGCGCCGGGGGGCCGCGGGCTGGTCGGCTACGCGAAGGCAAGCGTCATTGCGCCAGCGCGCGCGGCCTAAGAGGCCTTGCTCGAGCCGGGGCCGGGCGGGTGCCGCGGCGCGGTGGGCCGACGGCCGTTTAGACACAGCGTCGCCCGTTTGCACAGGCCTACCACGTCGGCCGAGAGCCGATCCTGATGGATCGGGGTCGGCGCAATGGACGCCGCGACGACGCCAAGCTCCGCGCAACGGGTGTGTTCATCCGAGCAACGGTTGCTCGGTTCGCCCTGGCTGCGACGTGTAACGGGGGCGCAGAGCGAAGGATCTGCGCCCCCCGTTACTTGCCGGTGGGCTAGCGCCGCTTCCCGCGGCTGATCACGACGTTGACCTTCGTGCCCCGCTTCAGCCGGGCGCCGGGCGCCTTGCTCTGCGAGATCACGCGGCCGGACTTGACCTTGGCGCTGTAGGCCCTCGTCACCTTGCCGAGCGCGCACTTCTTCGCGGTCAGCGCCGCCCGTGCGGCCGCCTGCGTCTTGCCCTTGACGTTCGGCACCACGCAGCGGGCCGGCTGGGCCGGTGTCCGCGGCGGGACAGGCGGCGGCGGAGGTGGCGTCACCGGTGGCGGCGGAGGTGGCGGCGTCGGCGGTGGCGGTGTCGGTGGTGGTGGTGTCGGCGGTGGGGGCGGCGGCGGTGGGGGCGGCGTTGTGCTCGTCACCGTGAACGGCAAGGACTGACCCTCGGCCAGCCAGGGTGCGACCCCGATCGTCGTCACGCGCGTGCGGAACGTGCCCGTAGCGGCCGGCGTGAACACCTGGCTCGCCGCCCCGATCGCCGTCGCCGGGTTGATCACCGTCGTCGCGCCCGCAGCGTTCGTGAGCGTGACGTCGTCGAGCCAAGCCGTGTCCGCGCCCGCCGAGTCGGTGAAGTCCTTCTCGTACACCCAGGCGAACTCCCAGGCATTGGACGTCCCGCCCAGGCTGCTGAGGTCGACGCTCTCGGTGAACCAGGGGGTCGCGCCCGAGCCCGCGAGGATCGGAACCGCGTTGATGTGCAGCGAGAAGAAGTCGAAGTCCTCCTCGCTGTCGATCTTCCCCTTGAAGGAGAGCGTGGAAAGGCCGCCGGTATGCAGAACAGCCCGCAGCTCCGAGTGCCCGTTGTGGGTAATCGCGCCCGCCTGGGCCGCTCGAGCTCCACCCGCACCGCCCGGAGGCGGCGTCAGGTCGACGAACCAGGGGGGAGTCCCGACCGAGCTGAAGCCGGGCGGCAGCGAAGCGCTGGCCTCGAACCCCTGTGTGTACGTCGTCAGGGCGGTCGGGACGAGCTCGACCCGGAAGGGCAGGTTCGTCTCGTCGGCTTCCCAGCCGGTCGTCGCTGCGACGCCTGCCGGCAGCGAGCCGCCGCTCGGGGTCGTGACCAGCGGCGGGTAGGCGATCCCGACTGCCGCGTGGGCGCGATCGACGGCGCGGCGAGCCGCCGCACGGTCGGGGATGCTCGCTGCGAATGTGGCGGCATCCTCGAGACAGAGCAGGTGCTCGAAGAAGTCGGCGCGGGTCGACAGGCAGTTGGCGAGCGACCAGTAGTAGAGGCGCTGCGTGACCGTTCTGCCGATGCCGTAGCCCGCCCCCTCGGAGACGAGGTAGGCCGCGTGGTTGGGGATGCCGCTGTTCGAGTGCACGCCCGCGGCGTCGTAGACGGTGTTGAGGTACTGCGACATGTGCTCGGGCTGGCCCTCTGCGCTCGGGTCTTGCAGGTTGCGCAGCGCATCGCCGGAGATGCCGGGCGTGTAGCTGGCCTCGCCGATCAGCCAGTTGGCCGGGTTCGCCATCGCTGCGAACACGTCCGAGAACGACTCGTTCAGCGCGCCGCTCTGGCCGAAGTAGTCGAGACCCGCGGTCTTCTCCGTGACCGCGTGCGTGAGTTCGTGCACGACGACGTCGGGGTCACGTCCGAGCGGCGAGAAGACGACACCGTCGCCGTCGCCGTAGACCATCTGCTCGCCGTCAGACCCCGAGCCGTAGTCGAGTGCGCAGTCGTCCGGGCACCAGAACGCGTTGTTGTAGTTGTCGCCGACGTTGACCGTCGAGGTCATCTTGTGCCCGGCTCCGTCGTAGGAGTCGCGCCCGAAGGTGGAGCTGAAGTAGTCGTAGGCGATCGCCGTGTTGACGTGCGTCTGGTCGACGTCCGGCTCGCCGGTCGCCGGCTGACTCTCGGTGCGGGCGAGCGGGCCGGGGAGGACGCAGTCCGGCGCTCCGAACCGAGGGCAGTCCGGGTCGTTGCCGTTGTTGTGGGTCTCGCGGTTTCTCGCCGTGTGCAGGTCGTTGTGGAAGCGGAGCACTTCGCCCGTGTGCGCGTCCACGAACACGCGCCAGATGCCGAGCGGCCGCTGCGTGGTCACCGTCGCTTCCCAGGCCAGGTGCGCCTTTCCGAGCGGGTCGACGAAGACGAGCTGCTCGGCCTCGAGTCCGGCTGTCAGCTCGCGCGCAGGCACGCGGCGGGTCGCCGTCCAGACCGCGCCGGATTCCGAGATCGCCGGCGTGGTCGAAACCGAGACGTCGCGCGCGAAGTCGCCGTTCACGGCTCGGGCCGCACCCTTGGCGTCCAGGTGCAGGACGAGCTGGCCGCCGAAGACGGACAGCCCCTTGTAGCGCTGGTCGTAGCGCAGGTGAGCTCCACCCGCAGCGTCGCGAGTGTTCGAGCGCAGCGAGAGCTGGGCCTCGGGGTCGCTCACCCCGAAGGCAGCCCCGAACTCGTGCCAGAAATCCTGTCCGCGCACGGACGCAGCATTCGCCTGCGAGAACTCGCTCACCGGCACCTTCATGCGCACGAACGTGCGCCGGCCGACACCCGCGTCGGCGCGTGCGCTGATCCCGCTCGTACTCGCATCTGCCAGGCGCACGAGCGCGCGCGACTGGGCCTGTGCAGTCGCGGCAGCGGCGCCGTCAGAGACGACGGCCGCCAGCGCAAGCAGCGCAGCGAACAACGACAGCTTCCCTCGTGACCTCAAGACCCCTCCCCCGTTGTGACCGCAGCAAACGCAAACCATCCTGCCCCGCCCAGCGGTTCGGATGGCTGACCGACGAAGTATCCCCATCCCTGGACGTGTTGCCTATGGGCCGTTCGGCCCATTCATGCCGCCGCCGAGGCCGGGAGCCCGCGATGCCCCGCTTGGACTTTTTTTCGTAGTCGATTAGGGTTCATGTCCTCTGCGGCAACGAGGAGAGTCCCTCTTGCGAGTTGTGTCGCTACGCGGCTTAAGCGCCGTCCGCATGGGTTCACCACAGCTGAAGCTCGGAGCCGTGCTCGCGCTCGCCGCGCTGTTTCCCTGCGTGGTGGCGATCGACTCGGGCGAAGCCGCCTATCCGGCCCTGATCAATGGTCAGATCGCCTACACGAGCTCGGGCGGCGTGCCGTCCGAGGTCTACGGAGAGGTCGCCCTGAGCCTGTGGGCGATGAACCCGGACGGGTCGGCGCAGCAGGCGATTCACCAGAACTACGTCGGCGAACCGCTCGAGATCGTGCCGGTCTGGTCACCGGACGGAACGCTGATCGCTTATACGCGTTGCGCCGGGCAGCTGTTCGGCTGCAACCTGAGCCAGGAGGTGTGGATCCGCAACGCAGACGGCTCGAACCCGCGGCGCGTCACGACCGGAACCCAGCCTTCCTGGACTCCCGATGGAAAGACCCTCGTCGTCACCGACAAGTACCACTACCCGACCGGCGAACCAGTCGACCAGCCCTACAAGGTCAACCTCGACGGCAGTGGCAAGACGCTGCTCACCGAGCCGGACGGCTGCGGCAAAGGCCTGCCGAAGGTGTCACCGCTGGGTGATCGCGTCGCCTTCCAATGGGGCTGCCCGTACTTGGACAGGGTCACAGGCGTCTACGCCGTCCCGATCGGCGGCGGCGAGCCACAACGCCTGACCCCCGCGACTACTCATTACGAAGGCTACGGCGGGTTCGACTGGTCACCGGACGGCAAGAGAATCGTGTACTCGCGTCAGCCGAACGGCTTCCCGGTTCCGTCGTACGATCTTTTCGTCGTGGACGTCGGTACGGGCGTGGCCACACGCCTGACCACGACTGACCCGACGGGACCCGACTTTCCGCCCGATGAGGGCGGGCCGGTGTTCTCCCCAGACGGCAGCAAGATCGCTTACCACCTGCGAGGAGACATCTGGCTGATGAATGCCGACGGCAGTGACCAGCGGCGGCTCACGAGCACGACCTGGACGGAGGGCTGGCCGAACTGGCAGCCGTGCATCGCCGGCTTAACGCCACGGTGTGTGCTCACAGCGCCGCCTTCACAGCCTCCGCCCCCTGGGCCTCCACCGCCTGGCCCGCCGCCGCCTGGCCCGCCTCCGGTTAGCCCGCCGCCGCCTGGCTCGCCGCCGGTTAGCCCGCCGCCGCCTGGCTCGCCGTCGTCCTCAACCGCGCGCTGCAGGGTGCCGGCGGTCGTCGGTAGGCGCCTCGTCCACGCCAAGCGGATGATCGCGACGAGGCATTGCCGCACCGGCAAGGTCGCCTACGCGTACTCACGCAAGCGCAAGAAGGGGATCGTCATCTCCCAAAACCGCCGACCTGGACGCGTGCTGCCCGCGCGCTCGAAGGTCGCCCTGATCGTCAGTCGAGGCCGCAGGCGCTAGGTCACGAGGTGCGCTGAGCACCCGCCCGCCGTATGAGCGTCGGAGTGCGGACGACCCCGAGGTCGGAGGCTGGCGTGCAGGGATTCATCAGTCCACCAGCTTGACGCCATGAACGTAGAGCACATTCGCGACGTTCACCCAGATCGGTATGTCCTCTGTCGTGAGCCGTGAAAGCCCGCCCGACGAGACGAGCTGCCCCACGGCGGGCGGGTTCTGATCGACGTCCAGCGTCAGGTGCTCTCCCTTGGTGCTCCCCACAAACACAATGCGCGTACCTAGCTCTGGTCCTGGTGCAGGCTCAATTGCCATCTAAGCCTCCTAGACTCGGGGTCGCGCGAGTCTAGGGATGCGGCCGAGTTCGTCTGCGCACTGCTTGATCGCCTCCACGAGGCTTGGCCCAATTTCTGCTCGAACTTAGAAAAAGTTGACTAGCAAAGCGAAGCTTGGGATGATCGACACGATCTTCCAAACGCGAGCGATGCGAGCTGAGCCCTGGCTCGGGGAGGACCTTGACTGCGGCAGCCAGGACGGCGGGAAGCCTGTTCGCTGCTGCAGGCGACACCTCAGCGGCGCTCGCCAGAGCCCCTGGTCGCCTAGGCGGGCGGGTGCTCTTCCGCGGCCGGCTGCGTGCCGCGCTCGTGCTGAGCGTTCGCCGGGGCGGGCGACCGGCACGCTGGCGGCGGCGGGCAGCGTCGGCCCGGCCGCCGGTGAGCAAGCCGGCCTGGGCGCCATAAGCGCTGCCGCTCGCCTTCGTCGCGAACGGCAGCAGCGGGGGCCGTCGGTGAGCGCGAGGCTCGTTCTGGCACTTGCTGCGCTCGCGGCAGCGGGCACCGTTGGCGGCTCTGGCGGGGCGCTCGCGAGCTCACGCGGCGTCATGCCCACCACCCCGTCCGCTCTGCCTGCCCAAGAGGGCTGCTCGATGGAGACGGCGCTTCGGGTGGGCAAGCCGTACTTCTTCGACCCCGGCATGCGCAAGCCGATCAACCAGCTGCTGTGCGGCTCGTTCACCGGGCCTGGCAGCGAGGCGATGGTGATCGCGTTCACCTTCCCGACCTGCTGGCCGGTTCAGCGCTGGATCGTCTTCCAGTATGCCGACGCGCGCTGGAGCGGTTCTCGATCAGCCCTCCTACCTCATTCCTCCCTTGCAGGCGGTCGGCTCGGACATCCGCGAGACCACGGCAGTGCATCGCCGCGGCGATTCCCGCTGCCTCCCGAGCGGAGGCACGAGGGCGCGCAGCTGGAGCTGGGACGGCACCCGCCTCGTCGCCGGGCCCTGGAAGCAGCTGAAGCCGCCGACCAGCCCCCCACCGCCTCCGCCGGCGGGCGCGGATTGGGCAACTCGCTTCCGGTCGCCGTCGGGAAACATCATCTGCGCCGCCTACACCCGCCACGCACCGGCCGCCGTCGAGTGCGGGATCAAGACCGGCCTGAAGCCGAAGCCGCCCTACACGGCAGAGTGCAAACGGCTGCGCCTCGGCCACACTGGCAACCGCATCGGCATCCGCTCGAACGGGGGCCGTCCGACCCCGCCGCCCTGTTCGGGCGACGCCGGTCCGTTCGTCCCATTGCGCATGGCGCGGGTGCTCGGCTACGGGAAGACCTGGACCGGCGCCGGGCTCAGCTGCCGCTCGGCGTTCACGGGCATGACCTGCCGCAACAAGCGCGGCCACGGATTCTTTATCAGCCGCCAGAGCTGGCGCACGTTCTAGGTTCGAGCGTGCTGTTCGGCGCGCCGCGCCGCCGCTTTGCCTCCCGGCGAGGGATGGCATTGTCCGCCTCCGGAAGGCTTGCTGCGGCTCCGTGGTTGAACGAGCCGCGCGAGGCCCTACGGACGGGCAATATCCGTCTTGCAAAGCATCCTGGTAAGGAGGAGGATCAGGGACAGACCAGGAGGTCAAGCTGTCGGCGAGATCGAGGTCGCTCCTGCGGTTCTGTGCGCTCGCCGCGCTGACTGTCGGCGTCCTCGCTGCGCCCGCCGCGGCGCAGGCGGCAACCACTACCACGCTCGCCTGGGGTTGCGGCGGTAGCGTTGCCGGCCCGTGCGCGGTGCCGGGCGGTCTAACTGACCCAACCGCGCTCGCCGCCGGCGGCGACCACGGCCTGGCCGTGAAGACGGACGGGACCGTCGTCGCCTGGGGCTGCGGCTTCAACTACGGGCAGTGCAACGTTCCGGGCGGGCTCGCCGCGGTGACCGCGGTCGCCGGCAGCCTGACTCACAGCCTCGCCCGGAAGAGCGAGGGCACCGTCGTCGCCTGGGGCTGCGGCTCCCTCGACCGCGGGCAGTGCACCGTGCCGGGCAGCCTCGCCGGGGTGACCGCTGTCGCGGCCGGCACCTATCACAGCCTCGCCTTGAAGAGCGACGGCACCGTCGTCGCCTGGGGCTGCGGCGGCAGCCAGAACTACGGGCAGTGCGACGTGCCGATCGATCTTGCGGGCGTGACCGCGGTCGCCGCCAGCACCGCGCACAGTCTCGCCTTGAAGAGCGATGGCACCGTCGTCGCCTGGGGCTGCGGCCCCTTCGACGCCGGGCAGTGCATGGTGCCGGGCAGCCTTACCGGCGTGACCGCGATCGCCGCCGGGCGCACTCAGAGCCTGGCCTTGAAGGGCGACGGCACCGTCGTCGCCTGGGGCTGCGGCAACTTGAACTTCGGGCAGTGCAACGTGCCGGGCGGCCTCGCCGGTGTGACCGCCATCTCCGCTGCCTACGGGCACAGCCTGGCCCTGAAGAGCGACGGCACCGTCGTCGCCTGGGGCTGTGGCGCCGGCCACGATTTCGGCCAGTGCAAGGTGCCGGCCGCTCTCACCGGCGTGACCGCGATCGCCGCCGGTGACTTTCACAGCCTGGTGGTGGCCGCGCTCATCGACCAGACGATCACGTTCGCCCCACTCCCGAACAGGACCTCGGGCGAGAGCTTTACCCCCAGCGCGACAGCGTCCTCGGGCTTGCCGGTCTCATTCACCGCGAGCGGCGCCTGCTTCTTCTACGCCGGAGTCGTTTACATCACAAGCGGCGGCTCCTGCACGGTCACCGCATCGCAGCCGGGCGGCCTGAACTTCAACCCGGCGCCGGATGTCTCGCGGACGTTCACGATCGCGAGGGTGCGCCAGTCAGTCAGCTTCATTCCGATCGGGACGAAGACGTTCGGCGACCCGGACTTCGCCGCCTCGGCCTTTGCCAGCTCAGGCCTGCCGGTGGCCTTCCGTGCGAGCGGGAACTGCGCGGTCAGCGGTGTGACCGTACATCTGACCGGCGCCGGTTCCTGCACCCTCACCGCGTCGCAAGCAGGCGACGTGAACTGGGAGCCGGCACCGGATGTTTCGCAGACGTTCGCGATCGAGAGCCCTTTCGCGCCGCCCGCGAAGCCCGCCCCATGCAGGGTGCCCGCCGTCGTCGGCAAGCGCCTCGTCTCCGCCAAGCAGATGATCGCCAAGCGGCATTGCCGCACCGGCAAGGTCGGCTACGCCTACTCACGCAAGCGCAAGAAGGGGATCGTCATCTCCCAAAACCGCCGACCTGGACGAGTGCTGCCCGCGCGCTCGAAGGTCGCCCTGATCGTCAGTCGAGGCCGCAGGCGCTAGGTCACGAGGTGCGCTGAGCTCGAGCAGCTCCGATCCCTTGACGTCTCCGAGATCGTGAGGCCGGCGATTGGCTGAGAAGACCTGTCCCGACTGCGCCGAAAAGGTGAAAGCCGAGGCCCGGGTCTGCCGTTTCTGCGGCTACCGCTTCGACCTCGCCGAGGCGGAGCAGCGCCGGGCCGAAGAAGAAGCGAGCCTCACCGGCTGGCAGCGGTTCACGCGCGCGATCGAAGACTCTGGTCGCGAGCCGACGCCACGGGTGCGGACGAGCACGCCCCCGTCCTGCTGCGGCTGTAGCTGCGGCAGCTGCGTCATCGTCGTCGTTGCGGTGGTCGCGGTGGCAATCACCCTGGGCGGCCTCGGCGTCACGGGGTCAGTCCTCGTTGCGATTGCCGCCGCCGTCCTGGCCTCGCGCCTGCTCAATGCCGCGGTTCAGCGTCCGCTGATCGCTCGAGCGCTGAAGCTTCCGCAGCCCGGCCGTCGAGGAGCGGATCGCGGGCTGAGCGACAAGCGACTTCGTGTCCGTGCACGGCACACAGGAGCCCGAAGGGCGGCCGCGTCTGCTGCCGCGCCTCGGAGATCCGATCGCTTACGGAAGACGAACGTAGTCTTGGGTTGCGTTTAACCGATCGTCTGCGAGGATTTCGGGCTATGAGGCGTCATCTCGCCTGGCCGTTGGCGGTGCCGCTCTCCGTGCTCGGGGTGCTCGCCGCGCACTCGCTTGCGTACCGCCTAGTCGTACCGGACGCGCACGCTCGGGGCCACCTGCTGGCCTCGACGGGGCACGGGTATCTCGCCTACGCGCCGCTGGTCGTCGCGGTCTCGCTGGCCGTGATCGCGTTGGGGTTCGGCAACGCGATCGTGCGCGAGCTCCGCGGCCGGCCTGGCGCTGGGGCACCTGCCTGGCTAGTCGGCTTGTTGCCGCCGTTGGCGTTCGCTTTGCAGGAGTTCCTCGAGCGTTACGCGCAGCACGGTTGGAGTGCGTGGAGCGTCGCGCTCGAGCCGACGTTCGTGGTCGGCCTCGGCCTGCAGCTGCCGTTCGCGTTGATTGCCGCTCTTTTGACGCTCTTGCTTGGGCGCGCCGCCCGTACGGTCGCGGCGATCCTGGCGCGGCGTTACGGTGCGCGGCTCCGCCCTCTACGGTCTTTCGGAGTTCCGCTTCATCCCGACCTGCGGCGGATGTCGATGCTTGCGCTCGGCTACGCAGGTCGGGCTCCTCCTCGCGGCTGCGTCTAACCGCGTAGAAGGGGCCGCCACTCGGGCGGCCGTCCGATGACGAGGAGGAGATGAAGGTGCCTGTCGACGGGCTCACCCGCGCGGCGCTTACGGCGTTCGCGGCCATGCTGGCCGCGCTCGTCATGGTGCCGGCCGCGGCGGCCCACGCACAACTGATCGCGACCACGCCGGCGAACGACGCCGTCGTCGACGTTGCCCCGCGCGAGGTGACTCTCCGCTTCAACGAGCCGGTGGAGACGGCGTTCGGAGCGGTCCGGGTCTACGACGCCCGCGCGCATCGCGTCGACAAGGGCAACGTCGATCGCCCGTCGTCACGCGAAGTGGGGGTCGGTCTCGACCGTCACCTCGCCCGCGGGACGTACACGGTGACGTGGCGCGCCGTTTCGGCGGATGCCCACCCGGTCTCGGGCGCCTTCGTCTTCCATGTCGAGGAGCCGGGGGCGAACCCAGCCGGCGTCGCGGCCCAGGTGCTCGAGGGCGGGACACCACGGTCGGTCACGGTCTTGTTCTCGCTCGTGCGGGCGCTCGATTTTTTGTTCCTGCTGCTCCTGGGCGGCGGGACCGTGATGCTGGTCGTCGGCCTCGCTGCAGCCTCGATCGCGACGCGCCGGCGCCTCTGCCGTCTGCTCGCCGGAGTTGCGGTGGCGCTGGCGGTGCTGGCGACGGCCGGGATCGTCCTGCAGGGCGCCGCGGCCGGCGGCTTCGGCCTGAGCGAGGCGCTCAGTTGGGACGTCGTTTCGTCTGTCCTCCAGACGCGCTTCGGTGAGGTCTGGGCGACCCAGGCGGTTCTGGCCTTGATCGCGGCGGCGCTCCTCCTGACAGGCGAGCGTCTGGGCCGTCTCTCCTGGCTGGTAATGGTTCCGGCCGGACTGCTGCTCTTGGCGCCTTCGGCGTCGGGTCACGCGAGCGTTTCCGGCGGGCTCACCTTCGTGGCGGACGTCGCGCACGTGGCCGCGGCCGCGGTCTGGGTAGGGGGTCTCGCAGCTCTCGTCCTCGCGCTCCTCTGGGCGGGGCCGCGGCGCTGGGAGCTTGCCGTGACTGCCGTCCCCCGCTTCTCGCTGCTGGCGGTCGGCGCGGTCTCGGTGCTGCTCGTCAGCGGTGCGACGAGCGGCTACCTGGAGGTGCGGGCGCTGCGGGGGCTGTGGGAGACGACGTACGGGCAGCTGCTGCTGGCGAAGATCGCGCTCGTTCTGCCGCTGCTGGCGCTCGGGCTTTACAACAACCGGCGCTCCGTCCCTCGACTGCGGGCCGGTCTCGCCTCGGCCGCGGAGCGAACGCGATTCCTGCGCACGACCGGCATCGAGCTCGCGCTCATGGTCGCGATCGTCAGCGTCACCGCCGTGCTCGTCTCGGAGCCGCCGGCACGGGCGCAAGTCGCCCCCCGCGGCCCGTACGCGACCACGGCTGCGCTCGGCGACCTGGAGCTGAATCTTGTCGTCGACCCCGCTGCGGCCGGCAGCAACCAGATCCACCTCTACCTCACGAACCGATCCGGGCAGCCGACCAACGTCGACGAGGCCACCGTCGCGGCGACGCTCGCCAGCCGCCAGATCGGCCCGCTCCGCCTCGCCGCGCACCCGGCCGGCCCAGGCCACTTCGTCGTCCACGGTGCCCAGCTCGCCCTCGCCGGCGACTGGCAGCTGCGAATCGAAACCCGGCGCGGGGATTTCGATGCCGCCACTACGACCGTCTCAGTACCGATCAGAAAGGAAGCCCACTGATGAAGAAGACCCTGACCCTGCTCACCGTCGCCGCGCTCGTCGGCGTACCGGCGGCGAGCGCGCACGTGACCGTCAACCCGAACGAAGTCCCCGCAGACAGCTTCTCCCGGTTCGCGATCCGCGTGCCGACCGAGCGGCCGAACGCGTCGACGACGAAGATCGTCGTCCAGCTGCCGAAGGGCCTGTTCTTCGTCAGCTTCCAGCCGAAGCCGGGCTGGAAGCGGACCGTGACGATGGAGAAGCTCAACCCACCGGTCGAGCTATTCGGCGAGAAGCAGACCGAGCGCGTCGCGACCGTCACCTGGGAAGGCGGCAAGATCGCCCCCGGCGAGTTCGACGAGTTCGGACTCAGCGCCAAGGTGCCCGAACGCACCAGGCAAGCAGCTCGCGTTCCCCGCGAACCAGACCTACTCGAACGGTGAGGTCGTGCGCTGGATCGGCGCCCCCGACTCGGACACTCCCGCCTCCCGCGTCACCCTCGGTGCGAAAGAGAACGAAGAAGCGGCGGCAGCGACCACTCAGCCGACCGCCGCACCGGCGGTAGCTTCCGAGTCCGAGGACGACGACTCGAACACTGCCACGATCGCGCTCGTGCTCGGGATCGCAGGCCTCGTCGCGGGCCTGGCCGCGCTCGGGCTCGTCCTGTTCCGAAGGCCGAAGGCGGCGTGAGCCTGCGCGTCCTCTCAGCCGCGATCCTCGCTGCGCTCATCGCCTGCCCGGTCGCCGCCGGGCACGGCGACGGCGCAGCCCGCGGCTACACGCTCTGGTGTCACCTCGGTCGAACCGGCGCTCAAGGGCCTCGTCGTCCAGGTGCTCGCCGGCGACGACCAGCTCCGCCTCCGCAACGACAGCGGCCGCGAGCTGGTGATCAAGGGCTACGAGGGCGAGCCCTACCTCCGCTTCGCCGCCGACGACGGCGTTTACCGCAACACCAACTCGCCCGCCACCTACCTGAACCAGGAGCGCTTCGGCGGCGTCACCGTCCCCGCCTCGGCCACGAAGAAAGCGGACCCGCAATGGGAACGCGTCGCAAGCGGAAAGCAGTACGACTGGCACGACCACCGCATTCACTGGATGAGCAAGATCGACCCGCCCAGGATCCGGGACGCGAAAGACAAGCCTCACCACGTCTTCGACTGGACCGTGCCCGCCACGGCCGCCGGCACGCCACTCGCGATCAAGGGCAGCCTCGACTACGCGCCGCCACCTGAGAGCAGTTTCAACACGCTCCTGCTTCTCCCGCTCGTCGCCCTCGCGCTCGGGGGTGGAACTCTCTGGTGGGTGCGACGGCGCCGGACGAGCCGACCGTAACCCCTAGGCCTCGCCGACGAGTCGAGGCAGGACCAGAGCCTCGTACCGAGGCAGTGGTTCGATTAGCTCGGCTGAACCGCGGAGTCGACGGTGAAACGCGGACTCGAGAGCAAGCAAGCCACCGTGTTTCTTGTCTTCCAGGCTTGCCTCAGCGGCCCCGCCTCTGCACGATCGTCGTCGAGACGGAGGTGCGACCGGAGACGCTCTTCGCCCGCAGCTTGATCCGCAGCTTCAGCGGCTTCCTGCTACCCCGAAGCCGAGCAGGCGTCTGTGCCTCGACGATCAGGTATCCGGGCCCGCGCGAGGTCCGCAGCCGCAGTTTCACGGACTTGCGTGCGGGCGCCTTGGCGGAGCTCGCGAGCCCGCGACCGACGACCTTTCCCTTGGTGTCGACCAGCTCGACCGTGACGCCGAACGCCGCAGCTGGGTTCTTCCAGGTCGCGTAGAGCTGCACCGCCGTCGTCGCCGGCGCGACCGTGACCGTCTTCGCCTTGACCTGGTCGGGCGCTGCGAAGCTCGCGCCGAAGCTGACCGGCCCGCTCGTCGGGCGCCCGGAGCGAGCCGCTTCACCGCGCTCGCACAGGATCATCACGCCGCCGCCAGGAGAGAGCTGGCAGAAGTCGGAGCCCTCGCTCCCGATCAGGCTGTTGTCAGGGCCGGCTCCCGCCTGCAGCTCGTCGTCTCCGGCCTGGCCGAAGATCGTGTCGTTGCCGCCGCGGCCGTTGACCTGGTCCGGGCCGGGGCCGCCGTAGAAGCCGTTGGCGAGGCCGTCACCGGCGAGCGTGTCCGCGTGCGCGATCCCTGGACGGTCTCGATCCCGTCGAGGGTGTCCTGTCCTTCGCCGGAGGCTGTCCCGGTGGCGAGGTCGACATTCATCGGCGCAGGTGCGGTCGTGAAGTCGGCGATATCGGAGCCTCCTCCGCCCGCGATCCGGTCGCCGCCATTGCCGCCGCGGAGACTGTCGTTACCGGCCCCTCCCTCGAGCGCGTCGTTTCCGGCTCCGCCCTCGAGGGTGTCGAGGTCGCCTTCGCCGCGCAGCGTGTCGTCGCCATCACCGCCGTAGAGGCTGTCCACCCCCGCGCCGCCCAGGATCAGGTCGTTGCCGCCGAGCCCGCTCACGAGGTCTGCGCCGCCGCCGGCGCAGATGATGTCGTCGCCGGGCGTCCCGGTCAGCGAGTCTGCGCCCTCGGTTCCGCGGATCGTGCTCGGGTGATCGCAGTTCGCCGGTGCCGGGGGAGGCGGGACGACGACCGCTGTGTCGTCGTTGCGGATCGTGCCGAGGCCCTGCCCGTCGGCGACGGTAGCGTTCTGGACGACTCCGAGGTTGACCAGGAAGGTCTCGTTTGGCTCCACGACGGTGTCGCCGATCACGTTGACCGACAGCGACTTGAGCGTCTCGCCGGGAGCGAACGTGATCGTGCCACTCGCAGCCTGGTAGTCCGAGCCTGCCGTGGCCGTGCCGTTGCTTGTCGACCAGGGGACAGTGACCGGCTTGCCGCTCGGCCCGCTGAGCACCAGCTTGAACTGCGCGGCGGTCGTGCCCGAGTTGCCCTCGCCGACTGTCACGTCGCCGATCTCGAGCGTCACCGGGGCGTCATCGTCCGCGATCAGGGCCGTCGCCTGCTGGTTGAGTAGAAGCGCGCCGGCCGGGTTGCTCAATCGCAGCAGGAACTCCTCGTCGAACTCGTCGAGTGCGTCCGCGACGACCTGGACGGTGACCGTCTGGACGAGAGCACCGCCCGGCGTGAACGTCAGCGCGCCGCTGCGCGCCTGGAAGTCAGCCGCCGTCGCAGTCCCGGCGACCGTGGCGAAATCGACCGTGACCGGCGCCGAGCTCGGCCCGGTCAGGCGGACGCTGAAGTCGAACGGGGTCAGCCCGCCCGTGCCCTCCGTCTTGGTGACGCCGATCACTTCGATCCGTGGCCGCACCCGGATCGTGACCGTGGCGAGGTTGGAGTCGGCCTGGCCGTCGTTTGCGCGGTAGCGGAACGCATCGAGGCCGTTGAAGCCCGCGTTAGGCGTGTAGGTGAACGAGCCGTCCAGGTTCAGCGTCAGCGTCCCGTGCGCGGGGCCGTCCACGTGCACGGCGGAGAGCGCGTCGGCGTCGGCGTCCGTGTCGTTTACGAGCACGCCCGGCGCCGGCACGGTGAACCCACGCCCTGGTCGGTCGTGTACCGTCGTCGGCCGCGACCGGAGCGTGGTTCTCGTCGTCGTCGATGATCAGGCCGGCCGCCTGCCCGTGCCCTGCGCCGGATATGCGCACCCTGCGGGATCGTGCCAGCTGAAGCTGGAACTGCTCATCGAGCCTCGTCGATCGAGTCGGCGACCACCTGCACTGTCACCGTCTGCTCGAGCGCGCCGCCAGGGGTGAAGCTGAGCGCTCCGCTTCGGCGCTTGGAAGTCGGCTGCACCAGCCGTCCCGGCGAGCGTGGCGAAGTCGACCGTGACCGGCTCCGAAACCGGCCCGGTCAGGCGGACGGTGAAGTCGAACGGGGTCAGCCCGCCCGTGCCTTCGATCCTTGCCGAGCCCGATCAGTCTCGAGCACGGGCTTCAGGCGGATCGTGACGAGCGCGAGGTTGGAGTCGGCCTTGCCGTCGTCGGCCTTGTAGATGAAGGTGTCCGTGCCGTTGAAGCCCGCTCCGGCTCGTAGCTGAACGAGCCGTCGGGGTTCAGCGTCAACGACCCGTGCGCGGGCCCGTCGACGAGCACGGCGGTGAACTGCGTCTCCGTCGGCGTCCGTGTCGTTCGCCAGCACTCCGACAGCGGGAACGTTGAGTGTCTCGCCCTCGTCGGTCGAGTACTCGTCGTCGTTCGCAACCGGCGACCGGTTCGCCGGCTCGAGCCCGAACCTGGTCACGAGCGTCAGCGTCCGCGTCTCGCCGGGGGCGAGCGTGAGCCGCGACTCGCGCGTGCCGTTGAAGTCGAGCGCAACATCGGCGCGACCGTCGCCGTCGTCGTCGCCGAAGATCACGCCGTCGTCGTCCGGATGAACGCCGTCCTGTTGCACGACGACCGTGCGGTAGTCGAACGGCTGGCCCGTGAACGCATCCGGGCTGCCGTCGCCGCCGTCGAGGTCGCCGCTTGCCTCCACGAAGGGGTTCTCGATCGTCGGGTCATTCGTGTCGAGGATCTTCAGCTCGGAGCCGTCCGCCGCTGCGACCATCCCGTCGGCGAAGCGGCTGTTCAGGAAGCTGAGGTCGGCGTCGAACAGGTGCGCGAGCACGAGCGGCTGCGGGGCGCCGGTCGGGTTCGTGAACGCGTAGCTCTGCGTCAGCCGAGAGGAGCCGTCGGGCGCCGGCGCGTCCACACTCTGGTTCAGCACCAGCCCGAGCTCGCCGACCTGGGCCGACGTCGTCAGCGCGGAGGGCGACTCGGACACGACCGTCGAGCTCGCCGAGGCGCAGTCGGCCAGGAACTCGTCCTTGTTGCTCGCGTACAGGCCGCCGTAGAACAGCGTTGCCTTGGCGTCCAGGTCGCCGGGCGGGTTGTACAGCGCCGTGCCGGTGCCGTCGTCGCCGACCTCGCCCAGCCCGTCGACCGGAATCTGCAGCGCCCCGTCGGTGGTCGTGGGATCGCCGTTGGAGAGCGTCCGGATCGTCGGTTCGCAGGGGTCGCCAGGCTCACCGAGAGTGAGCGTGATGTCGAGCTTGGTCGAGTCGTAGTCGTCGCCGCCGCCGGGATGGACACCGAAGTAGAGGACGTCGCCGACCTCGACGTCGACTGCCAGCGCACTCGAGAACTCCTGACTTCCGCCGTTCACGATCGCACCTGAGTCGAGCGGCGCTCCCGAGCCCTTGGCAATCAGCCACTGCACGCCGTCGCCGCCGTTCGGGTCGATGTCGCTGACCCCTCCCGCGACCCGGATCGAGCCGCTGACCGGGCTCCGCCAGGCGACGATCGCCATCCTCGCGGGCGTCGGGTGCACCGCGACCGCGTGCCCCGGGACCACGGCGGTGCAGAGCGAGACATCCGTGCTAACCGGGTTGACGAGGACGATGCCGAGCCTGGTCGAGGCGCAGTCCACGGGGCTGCCGTACCAGCCCTTCAGCCCGGAGCCGAGAATGTCCGCATCGAAGAGGGGGAGCTTCGTGTAGCCGCCCTCCTCGTGTGCCAGCCCGGCGCTGGTGCAGAAGTGCCAGACGCCCGCGTTCCCGTGGCTGTCCGGGGCGGGGTTCGAGTCCGAGGTGGCGAAGTCGTCCGCCAGTTTCCACGTCTGGGCGCCGGCGGGCGTTGTCCCCGCGGGCGGCGGCCCGGCGATGCAGGGGGCCGTCTCGCTCGTGACCGTGAACGGAATGACGAAGACGTTGTCCAGCTCGGTGGACTCGGCGAAGGCGAGCCCGTCGTCGCTGTGCACGATCAGGTGGTAGCTCCCGGCCGGCTTCGACGGGACAGCGATGTCGAGTCCGCTCGAGTACTGATCGCCGCCGAGGAGGTCGCTCGCGCGTCCGACTGAACCGAGCTTCTGGTCGGTACCTGGATCGAAGAAGGCGTCGTCGGAGAGGTACACGGCGTCTTCCCAGGGGGCTGTCGCGGTGAACGCGGTCGGATTGCGCGTAGTCCACGACACCGCCACCGAGTCGCCGGGCACACCACTCGCCTGGTTCGCCGCGCCCGCGACGACCTTCAGGTTCGGCTGCGATCCCGGGCCGACCGGCGTCACCGCCAGGTCCAAGTAGGTCGCGCCGCCATAGTCGTGGGCTCGCACGGCGAGCACGTTGTCCGCGCCCTGGTGCAGCTCGGCGGCCTCCACCCTGAACGGGCCGACGTTGTCGCTGGTTGTGCAAGCGAAGCCGGACTTCTCGGCGCCGACGGGGTTGCCGTTGACCCAGACGATCACGTCGTTGTCCACTTGGACACGCACCTCAACGTCTCCGGTTCCCGCCGGGACGTTGAACTTGCGCCTGACCAGGAGGTCGGTGTCCACGTCCCACTCCGTCATCCGGGGGAGCCCGCAGCCGCCGTTGCCGAACGGCGCCTGGCCGGCGGCCCACGCGCTGTCGTCGAACCCCTCCTCCTGGAATCCGTCAATCCTTCCGCCGTGCGCGATCTGCTTGTAGCGGTAGCCCGATGCGCCCTTGGGCAACAGGTCGCCGGACGCCGTCGTCGTCGAGGATGGTGGCGAACTCGGAGGCCGTCTCGAGCTCGGCGTTGTCCGGATCGAGCAGCTGGAGCTTGAACGCCTCGTCTTCCTCGTCGAGCGTGTCGCCGTTGACCTGGACGTCGACTGACTTGGCGGTGATGCCGGGCGGGAACGTGAGCGTCCCCGACTGCGCCTGGTAGTCGCCGCCGGCATCTGTCGCCTCGAAGTCGGCTGTCGAGTAGTTGACCCTGACCTCGCGCCCGCTCGGGGCCGACAGCGAGACCGTGAAGGAGGCGGTGGCCGGGCCGAAGTCGCCTTCGAGCACCGGCTCCGGCGCTGTCAGCGACATCGTCGGCAGCGGGTCGTCGTCTGTGATCACGTGCTCGGCGACGCTGTCGCCGAGTTCGGCGCCCGTCGCCCCGGTCAGGAAGAGCTTGACCGTTTCGTCGTCCTCGTCGAGCGCGTCGAAGCCCGTGGGGACGGCCACGAACGCTGTCGTCTGGCCGGGCTCGAAGTTGACCGAGCCCACGATCGACTCGTAGTCGTTCGGCGCGGTCGCGGTCCCGTCCTGGGTCTCGTAGGAGACGGTGATGTCGTCGCTCGGGACGCCGCTCGTCTGCAGCACGAAGACTGCGTCGCCGCCCTCGGTCACCGCAGCTGCCGGGTCGTTGACCGAGACGGTGAGATCGGCGAGCACGTGCAGGATCACCGCCGTCGGCGTCTTCTGCACGACGTAGTGGAGATCGCCGGGGAGCTCGGCGCCGTCGATGGCGTCGAAGTCACCTGTGACCGACGAGCCGGTGGCGATCGTGAACGACTGGCCGACGGTCGGCGTGAAGCCGGGCAGCGTGGTGATGTCGAGCGTGCCGCCGAGCGTGATCGCGCCAGTGACCTGCAGCCGGTCGTGCTGCGTGCCCGGCGCGAGGCCGCCGATGTCGACGGCAAGCTTTCCGGCCGGGCCGGCGCTGTAGGAACCTGTGACCTTCAAGTTGCCCGCCGGCGGGTCGTCCGCCGGGAAGCCGGGCGCGACGACGCCGTTAGTGGAGAGATTCGCCTGCACCGTTCCGGTGCCGCGGACACTGCCCGTGGCCGTGTTCGTCAGCGGGCCGCTCGCAAACGTGCTCGTGGCGTCGACGCTGATCAGGCCGGCGTTCGAGAACGCGCCCGGCGCCGTCAACGTCTTGCCGTTCTTGAGTGTCAGCGAGCTGTCGGCGGCATTCGCCTGGAACGAGCGGAACGCATCGTGCGGCGGAGAGCCGTTCTCCAGGATCGCCGAGGCCGGCCCGTCCATGATGATGTGGGCGGCGTTCGTCTTGATCTCCGTGAAGTCCGAGAGATGGAGCGTCGCCTTGACCTCGTAGGTGCCGCCGGTGAGCTTGAACTCGGAGGGCGAGTAGTTCAGGCTCGGAGCTCCTCCCAGCATCCGGCCGGCTTCCGCCAGCAGCCGGCCCTGGTTGTCGAGGCGCAAACTGACACCGCCGGAGCTGGTGCTGGCCCCGCCCGATTTCCTGATCGTCCCCTGGTTGACGACGGAACTGGAAGCGTCGCCCCCGAGCGTGACGTTGGCCTGGAAGTCGATCGTGCCGCCTGGTGCCACCTCGACTCGTGCCCCGTTTGACAGCTGCGGCGGGCTGGCGCTGGCCGTGACGATGACCGTGCCCTCGACCCGGAGCGTGCGGCCGATCAGGCTGGCTGCGTTCGAGGCCGGGCGCGTCAGTGTGGCAGCAGGGCCGATGATCGTCGTCCCGCTGCCGGACTGCGCTCCTCCGTGCCACAGGAGCGCGCTGGTCACGAGCAGTGTCCCTGCCCCCGTGACGGTGCCGTTGCCCTGTTGTGTGAGCGACTCGGCTACCGACGGCGTACCCGCGTCGGACTCGTCGAGTGTCAGCGTTCCGCCGGAAACGATCAGCGATCCGTCGGTCTGCACAGTCCGAACGGTCGCGATCGTGTTCAGCGTCACCGTCGTCCCGTCACCGATGCAGACGTGACTCTCCGAGTCGGGGACGGATCCTCCCGACCAGCTTCCGGCTGTGCTCCAGAATCCGGTCGCCGGCCCGACCCAGGTCTTGTTACAGCGGTCGGGGTCGACGAGGCCGGGCGCCTCCAACAGCGACAGCGCGCTGCCAGCGCCGAACTCGTAGACCTTCGAGCTGGTAGCTCCCAAGACAGGCCCGGACGACTGCGCTTGTGGAAACGAGCTGCCGGCACCGAACTGGTAGACCGCCGCGCCGGCAGCTGCCGCCACGAGCAGCGCTGCGAGCATGGCAGCGATCACGACGCTACCCGCTTTCCCTCTCCACGACTTCACCGCATGTCCTCCCTGGTTGAAATCTCCGTCGGCGCCAAGAGGTGGCGCCGACGGCGCTAGGCCTTCCTCGGCTTCCGCTTGCAGGCTCCGCGCTTGTCCTTGTGCTTCAGGTGCTTTTTCAGCTGCGCCTTCGTGACCTTGATCGTCTTGCCGCGATGGCAGACCGCCACCTTCACGACCTTCGGCTTCGGCTTCGGGGCCGGTGGCGAAGGCGGCGGTTGTGGCGCCGGCGGTGGCGGTTGTGGCTGGGGTGCCGGAGGCGGCTGGGGCGTCGGCGGTGGCGGGGTGGGCGGAGGCGGCGGAGGAGGACGGAGGAGGCGGAGGCGGCGGAGGAGGCGGAGGAGGCGGAGGAGGCGGAGGCGGCGAGTCGCTGACCGTGAGCACCACCTGCGTCGCCGTCTTCGAGACGTTGTAGCGCAGCGCACCGGGCAGGTCGTCGACGACGTTGGCGAAGTTGCCACTGACCGAGGTGCCGGTCGCGATCACGAACGTGCTGCCGAGGCTGGGCGCAAACGCTCCCAGCGTGTCGATCTCGAGGTTGCCGCCGAGCGCGATCGGCCCGTTCACGACGAGCTGGTCGTGCTGCGTGCCCGCCGTCGCGCCGGCGATCTCGAGCTCGAGCGAGCTGTTGGCGGCGCTCGTGAGCGACCCGGCGATCTTGAGGATTCCGGGCGACAGCCCTGGCGCGATCGTTCCCTGGTTGACCACGTTCGCGTCGAGCGTGCCCAGCCCGTCGACGAAGCCCGTGAAGGTGTTCGTGAACGTGGCCCTGGAGGGGTTGCCGACCAGGAAGGCCGTGTTCGCGCTCGCCAGATGGAGGCCGCCGGCGTTCGTGAAGGCACCAGGCGTGATCATCTGCTTGCCGTTCAGCAGCATGAGTGAGCCCTCAGCGCCGTTCGTGTGGAAGCTCTCGAACGAGTCCACCAGAGGAATCAGGTACTGGATCCCCGCTGTCGCCCCGTCGAGCCTGATGTCGGCCTGGTTGACGTCGATTCCGTCGTTGCTGACAAGGCCGCGGAAGCGGAGCTTGCCCGACTGCGCCACCCATGTCCCGCCCCAGAGCGTGTTCGTCGGCCGGTCGAAGTTCAACGGTGGAAAGCCGACCACCAGCGCCCCGACGCCCGCGGGCACAAGGACGACGCCCGCGTTGAGGAAGTGTGCGTTGATCCCGCCTTCCGTCGACCCGGCCGACTTCATCACCAGCCCCTCGTTCACGATCAGGGGGGCATCACCGAGCACGGCGTCGCCAATCGATCCGTCGCCGTGCAAGTCGAGCAGGCCGGTGGTCGCGATCTCGATCGTCGCGCCCTTCTGCAGGCTCGGGCCGGCTGTCGTGGTCATGTCTCCCTCGACCCGCAGCGTCCGCTCCTCGAGCATCGCCGCACTCGAGCTGTTGCGGCTCAGCGTCGCGTCTTCGGTGATGAGGGTCAGCCCGCCCACGCCGCCCTGCGTCCCGCCTGTCCAGACGAACTCGTCGTTGACCTCGAGCGTGCCCGCCCCGTTCAGCATTCCCGCTGTCTGGGTGATCGTGCTGTCGACGCCCTGCTGGACGGTCACCCCGGCCGGAATCGTCACGACCCCGTCGAAGTTGACGGCCCCGTTCAGGGTCGTCCCCGCTCCCAGCTCGAAGAAGCCGTCGTCGAGCTCGACGATCCCGCCATTCGTGCCGACCAGGTCGCCACTCAGCGTGGCGTGGCTGGAGAAGAGATGCAGTGTCCCCGCGGTCGAGCTGACCTCGCCCGTGCTCTGAAGGTCGACCTCGAACCTCGTGCCGAGACCAGTCCCTGTCGCCCCGCCGGATTTCGTCAGCGTGCCGCCGTTGAGGAAGTGCTCGACCGGGGCGTCGCTCTTCGAGTCCATGATCATGTCGGTCTCGAACTCGAACGTCGCGCCTGGCAGGGTCTCGATCGTCGCGCCCGCTTCCACGGTCACGATCCCACCGGGGGAGTTGGCGCTCGCCCTGGCGCTACCGGCGATCGTCAGGGTGCGGCCTGAAAGGCTGCCCGTGAAGGTCGTCGGCGGTACCCATGTCAGTTCGGCGCCCTCCTCGATCACCGTGCGCCCGGTGCCGCTCTGCGTACCCGAGTTCCAGGTGTACGTGTCCGATACCCGCAGCGTCGCGGGCCCGGTGAGCGTGCCCCCGCCCTGGACGACCACGGCCACGTTCGAGTCGTTCGTCGTGTCCGTGAGGGCGAGCGAGATCACGCTCGCCCCGGTCAACTGGAGCGTGCCGAGGCTCTGAATGCTCTTGATGGAGTCGGCGCCGTTGGAGTGGACCACCGTCGCGCCCGCAGGGATGAAGACATGGTCGTTCGCGTCGGGGAGCCGGTTCGGGTTCCAGTTGTTCGCCGTTCCCCATGCGGTCGTCCCGGCGCCCCCGTCCCACTCGATGGTGGGTGCGGGAGCATCCGCAACCGCCGGTGAGTCGAAGTTGAACTCCAAGCTGGTCGCGCCGGCGGCGGTCGCCACACAGAGCGCGACCAGGACAGCGAGGCAGAACGCGCCCACGCGCCGGTCCGTGCCGCAAGTCCTCACCGCAGACCCTCCTCGTCGCCGCAAAACAAGCCCCCTACACCGATCAGATCGGGCGAGGAGGAATCAGCAGGTTCTAATGAGGTTTTTGTAGATAGTCAAGGATTTGCTCCACGCGGGCTCGGCGCCTAACGCGACGCGCGCATCGACGCGCCGCGCTCGCGATCCTGGCCCAGCTCTCGATCGTGGCGCTCTTGTTCGCCCAACGCATCCACGCGGCGGCAGAGAGAATCGAGACCTCCGGCCGATCGAGTTGACGCTCACGCCCGCTGAGCGCCACACTCTCGGCGCGTGCCAGGTCTGGAGGCGATCGGAGTCGACGTGGAGGATGCGCTCGAGCGCATCCGTGTTCCTGCCTACGTGATCGATCGCCACGGGATCATCCGTTGGCTCAATCCCGCCGCGGAGCGGCTCGTGGGAGACGTGCGCGGGCGCCAGGTGACTTCCGTCTTCGCTCCCGAGGATCAACGCCGTGGGCACGAGCTCTTCCTGCGCAACCTCATGGGCCCACCGCAAGGCTCGGACAATCGAGGCGTCTTCCTGGATGCCAACGGAGAGCGCATCACGATGGAGGTCAGCGGTGTGCCACTCAAGGACGGCGACCACGTCATCGGCGTCTTCGGCCAGGTCAAAGACGTGGACGAGAATCGACCTCCGCCCGCGCATCCGCACCTGACGCCCCGCCAGATCGAAGTCTTGCGCCTGCTCGAACAGGGCCGCTCCACCGATCAGATCGCGGCTACCCTGCACATCAGTGTGGAGACGGTCCGCCACCACGTCCGGGCCGTCCTTCGGACCCTCGGCGTCCACTCGCGCCTCGAGGCCGTGGCGCTCGTCCGCCAGGGCCAGCACGCCGTGGAAGCTTGACCTGAGCACCTGGAGCCGACACGTCCGGTAGCGGCCGGCCCACGTCAGGCCGGGATACGCTCGCCCGGATGCGTGTGTCGGACCGGCTCTTCCTCATCGCTGTCCCGGCGGCAGCGCTGGCGTCCGTCGACCTCTTCGTAAAGCTGAAGGTCCCAACGGAGTCGTGGGCCTTCCACCAGCGCTCCCAGGCGTGGGTCGTCGTCTCGATCGTGCTTCTGTTCGGGGCCTCCTCACTCGCCCTCGTGCGCTCGCGCGCAGTGGCGCTCGCGGCCGGAGTGATGTGTGGAGGCGTGATCGGAAATCTCGTCTCGGCGCGCGCCGACGGGAACTGGGTGCCGAACCCGCTCGTAATCACCAATTACGACCTCACCATTGCCTTCAACCTCGCGGACGTCTTCTTCGTCGTCGGAGAGCTGTTGCTGATGGCGACGCTGATCGTCGTGGCGATCAGAAGCCACCAGTTCCGGCTACTCGCCCCCGTCACGTTCCGGCGCCGGGGGGCCCGCCACCAGTAGCCCGTCCGGTCGCGCAAGCAAAGGCGACCATCAGCTGAACTGCGGCGTCGTTCGCGCGGATGCGTTAGCTTCCCGCGCCGTGGCGAAGCGTCTCGCATTGATCGGGCTCGTCGTGGCGATCGCGGCCGTCTCTGCCGCCTTCTCGCCGGGGCAGGCCGCGGACTTCTCGTGGCAGCTGAGCCCGACCGGCTCGACGGCGCGGCTTCGCGGGCTCTCGGTCGTGAGCGACAACGTCGTGTGGGCGAGCGGGAGCGTCGGCACCGTGCTGCGGACGACGAACGGCGGCAGCACGTGGCAGAGCGTCGGCCCGCCCGGAACCGCGACCCTCCAGTTCCGCGACATCGAGGCCTTCGACGCGCAGACGGCCGTGATCCTCTCGATCGGCACCGGCACGGACTCGCGGATCTATCGCACAGTCGGACGGCGGCGCCACGTGGCAGCTCGTGTTCACGAACGCCGAGCCGACCGCCTTCTACGACTGCATGACGTTCTTCGACAGCAAGCGCGGCCTGGCGCTCTCCGATCCGGTCGACGGCCGCTTCCGCATCCTCGGAACGAGCGACGGCGGGCGCAGCTGGCAGATCGTGGACGCGGACATGCCTCCCGCGCTGCCCGGTGAGTTCGCCTTTGCGGCCAGCGGCCAGTGCATCGTCTCGCAGGGCGGCAAGCACGCCTGGTTCGCCACCGGCGGGGACGTCGTGGCACGCGTCTTCCGCAGCGACGACCGCGGTGAGAGCTGGCAGGTCGCGAGCACGCCGGTCCACAGCGGGCCGAGCGCCGGCATCTTTGCGCTCGCGTTCCGCTCGGCACAGCACGGCCTGGCCGTCGGCGGTGACTTCGCCCTGCCCACCGCGTCGCCGGACTCGATGGCTGTCAGCGACGACGGCGGCGTCAACTGGCAGCCCGTCGACGACGAGCCGGGCGAGTACCGCTCGGGTGCCCACTGGGTCACCGGCAACACCGCGATCGCGGTCGGGCCGAGCGGCAGCGACGTCAGCTCCGACCACGGCCGCTCCTGGACCCGCTTCGACGACGGCAGCTTCGACACGGTCGACTGCGCGGGCGGCTTCGCGTGCTGGGCCTCGGGCGAGCAGGGCCGCGTGGCGAAGCTCGCCACCGACTAGAACCCGGATTCGCGGCTCAAGGGTGCTGCCAGAGGGCGTTGACGATCTTCCATCCCTCGCGCGTACGCACCAGGTGCAGGTATTCGACGTAGACGGCGGAGCGGACGGTCACGTTCGCGATCTCGCGATGCACGTGCTCGACTTCGACTTCGAGTCCGCGATCGGGGACGTCTCGCGTCTTCCCGACGCCCTTCGCCGTCGCCTCGATCATCTCCCGCGCCGTGAGCTTCTCCAGTTCCCCGGGGGCAGGAGCGTCGTCCGGGGATCGCTTGGCCAAATCGGGATGCAGCGCCCGCTCCATGCGCGCCGCGTCGCCATCGAACCATCCCTCGAAGTAGTCGAGCGCCACGCGCACGATCGCGTCGCGGTCAGCCACCTTCGATTCCTCCTCAGCCACCCCAGCACGATCGCCGCGCTCCATCACGCCGCGAACTCTACGGCGACCCAGGAACCGGCGGAACCCGAACCCGACCGAACTTGCGGATGGGTCTACTAGCTAGAGCACGACCAGCGAGACCGCGACGAACTGCGTCACGGCCGCCGCGACCACCAGCAGGTGGAAGATCTCGTGGAAGCCGAACGTCGTCGGGAACGGATCCGGCCAGCGGAAGGCGTAGACCGCAGCGCCGATGGTGTAGAGCCCGCCCCCGACGACGACCAGGACGGCAGCGGCCAGGTCGACCTGTGTGAACAGCTGGGGCGCGGCGATCACGCCGACCCAGCCGACCGAGAGGTAGGCGACGGCCGCGACCCACCGCGGGCCGTCGATCCAGGCCAGGTTCACGGCCAGCCCGAGGGCCGCTGCGGCCCAGATCGTCACGAGCGTGACCGTGGGCAAGGTGCCCTCGAACGCGAGCAGCGCGAAGGGCGTGTACGTCCCGGCGATGAAGAGGAAGATCGCGGCGTGGTCGAGCCTCCTCGCCCAGGCTCGGCGAACCGGGCTGCGCCAGTCGACCCGGTGGTAGAGCGCGCTCGCGCCGAACATCACGACGAGCGCGGTCGCGTACACCCAGGAGGCGAAGCGCTCCCTCAGCCCGTCGGCCAGGGCGACCAGCGTGACGCCGGCCACCAGCGCCGCGAAGAACGCCCACTGCGTGAAGGACGCCGCGTAGCCGAGGGTCGACGAGGTTCGCCTCCACCCGAGGGATTGTGCCTCTAACCGGTGACGGTTTGGGCAGTTTCTTCGCCGACCGCGCGGTCCAGCGCGAGGTTCGCACCCGTGTCCGGGTCGAAGAAGTGGAACCGGGCCGGGTCGACCGCGAGGCGCAGTGGGGCACCCGGAGCCGCGGCGCTGCGGGCGTCGACTCGCGCGTTGAAGACGGCTTTCCCGCCGCCCAGCGTCAGCTCCTTCTCCTCCTGCTCGCGCGCGCCGAGCTCCTCGCTGTCCACGGGCGGCGCGTCGACGGTGAAGATCGCGTGGGTGTCGGAGCCGAGCTCCTCGATCACGGCCACGTCGACGTCGATGTCCGGCAGGGACGGGTCAGCGAAGGCCGCGTCCTCGAAGGCCTCGGGCCGGACGCCCAGGATGACGCGGCCCGCCGGCAGCCCGGCCGGATCCGCGAGCCGCACCCGGAAGCCGGCGAACTCGACGTGAGAGCCGTCGACGACGGCCTCGACGAGGTTCATGGCCGGCGAGCCGATGAACGAGGCGACGAAGAGGTTGCGGGGCGACCGATAGAGACCCTGCGGGGTGTCGACCTGCTGGATCCGGCCGTCGCGCATGACCGCGACCCGCTGGCCGAGGGTCATCGCCTCGATCTGGTCGTGCGTGACGTAGATCGTCGTCGTGCCGAGCCGGGCGTGCAGCGCCGAGAGCTCGGCCCGCATGCTCACGCGCAGCTTCGCGTCCAGGTTCGAGAGCGGCTCGTCCATCAGGAACGCCTGGGGCTCGCGAATGACCGCGCGGCCCATGGCCACGCGCTGGCGCTGGCCGCCGGAGAGCTGCGCCGGCCGCCGGTCGAGCAGCTCGTCGAGCCGCAGCATCCGCGCGACCTCCTCGACCCGCCGCCGGACGTCGGCCTTCGCCGTGCGCCGAACCTTCAGCCCGTAGCCGAGGTTCTGGCGCACGCTCATGTGCGGGTAGAGCGCGTAGCTCTGGAACACCATCGCCACGTCGCGCTTGCGCGGCGCGAAATCGGTCACGTCCCGCTCGCCGATCAGGATCTGGCCCGCGGTCGCCTCCTCCAGTCCCGCGATCAGCCGCAAGAGCGAGGTCTTGCCGCAGCCCGAGGGGCCGACGAGCACCATGAACTCGCCGTCCTCGATCTCGAGCGAGACGTCGTCGACGCAGACGAAGCCGCTCGCGAAGACCTTGCGCAGCCGGTCGAGGACGATCCCCGCCATCTCAGGCCGCCACGCGCTCCTTGCCCGCGACGAAGACGCCGCGTAGCTCCAGGCGGTCGTCGAGGATCAGCAGGTCGGCGGGAGCTCCCGGAGCCAGCCGGCCGAGCTCGCGTCCCACCACGCGGGCGGGCACGGCGCTCGCGGCCGCAACGGCGTCGCCGAGCGGCGCACCGAGTGCGTGCAGGTTCCGAACGGCCTCGATCATCGTCAGCACGCTGCCCGCCAGCACACCGTCCGCGCGCCGGGCGACGCCGTCGACGACTTCGGCGTCCACGATGCCGAGCCGGAAGCGGCCGTCGCCGACCCCGGTCGGTGCGACGGCGTCGGTGACGAGCGCCACACGGCCGGCCGCGGCCCGCCAGACGACCTGCGCGACCTCGTCCGCCACGTGATGGCCGTCCAGGATCAGCTGCACGACCACGTCCTCGCGTGCCAGCGCGACGCCCGCGAGCCCCGGGTCGCGGTGGCCGAACGGGCGCATCGCGTTGAAGAGGTGGGTGACCGTCCGCGCGCCGCGGTCGAAAGCGGCGTGGGCCTCGGCCGCGGTCGCGTTCGAATGGCCGAGCGAGACGACGACGCCTCGGGCCGTGAGCAGATCGATCAGCTCGAGCGCCCCGGGCAGCTCGGGCGCGAGGGTGACCTGGGCGACCGGCCCAGCCTCGAGCAGCCGCTGCAGCACGGCCGGGTCGGGGTCGAGGCGCGCGGAGGCGGGGTGCACGCCGAGCGCCTCGCCGGACACGAACGGCCCCTCGAGGTGCGCGCCGAGGATGCGCGGCCCGACGCCTTCGGCGGGGATCGCGCGCAGTGCGTCGGCGAGGTCGGTCTCGGGCGCCGTGATGAACGTCGGCTGGAAGGCCGTCACGCCGGTCTCGAGCAAGGCCTCGCCCGCCCGTCGGTAGCCGGCCGCGTCCGCGGACGCGAAGTCGACGCCGCCGAAGCCGTTCACCTGCAGGTCGACGAAGCCGGGGACGGCGATCCCCCGGCCCGCACGGCCCAGGGCGACCTCGCCGACGACGCCGTCCACGAGCTCGACGTCGCCCGGCACGAGAGCGCCGTCGACGACCGCGGCCTCGACGCCCAGCCTCACGCCTGCTCCAGGCTCGGCCGCACCCGGCCGCCGTGTCGCTCCAGCCGGGCGCGCGCGTCGTCGGCGTCGACGGCCAGCAGGAGGGAGACGATCGCCACGCGGGCGTCGCCGTCCGCGGCCGAGAGCGCCGCGTCCACCTCGGCCTCGTTCGCGCCCGTGGCGAGCTCGACCGCGCGTCGCGCGCGGGCGCGCAGCTTCGCGTTCCCGGCGACCACTGACACCATCAGGTTCCCGAAGGTCCTGCCCAGACGGACCATCGTCACCGTCGAGATCGTGTTCAGGACGAGCTTCTGCGCGGTGCCGGCCTTCATCCTCGTCGACCCGGCGATCACCTCCGGCCCGACCACCACCTCGACGGCGTGCTCCGCGGCGGCGGCGAGCGCCGACCCGGGCACGCAGACGACCGCGACGGTGAGCGCGCCGGCCGCGCGGGCGGCTTCCAGCGCTCCGCGCACGTAGGGCGTCCCTCCGCTCGCCGACAGGGCGACGACGGCGTCAACCGAGCCCACGCCCGCGGACACGAGCGCGGCTCGCCCGGCGATCGCGTCGTCCTCGAGCGGCTCCTCGTCCGCGACGACCGCGAGCACGAGCCCCGGCTCGACCCCGAACGTGGCCGGACACTCGGCCGCGTCCGCCGCCGCGAGCCGGCCCGAGGTTCCCGCACCGACGTACACGATCCTCCCGCCCCGCTCGAGCCGGTCGACGATCGCGTCGATCGCCCCGGCGAGCGGTCGCGCCGCGGCCCGCACGGCGGCGGCGACGGTGGCGTCCGCGTCGTTGATCAGCTCGACGAGCTCTGTCGTGGAGCGCAGGTCGAGGTCGGCGTTCGCCTCGTCCCGCCCTTCTGTCACCGGGTCGTCCACGCGCGCGTCCACGGCCATGACGGGCTAGTGTAGTACCGGTCCGCGGCGAATACAAACGATTGGTATTGACCAATTGGCAGCGGCCCGTTACGATCGCCCCGTGAGCACGGCTCAGCGAGCCACGAAGCAGAGTCAGACCCGCGAGAGCGTGGTCGACCTGATCGAGCAGCTCGGCGTCGGGAACGCGATCCCCTCGGAGCGGCAGCTGAGCGTCGACCTCGGCGTCTCGCGCCTGACCGTGCGGGCCGCGCTCGACGACCTCGTCCGCGAGGGCCTGCTCGACCGCCGGCGCGGCAGCGGCACGTTCGTGCGCGAGCCGAAGATCGCGCAGGAGCTGACGATGACCTCGTTCAGCGAGGAGATGCGCCGGCGCGGGATGCGTCCCGGGAGCAAGACGCTGTCGCTCTCGACGACGCTCGCCGGCGCCTACCTTGGGCGCTGCCTGCACGTCTCCCCGTCGGAGTCGATCGTGGTCGCGAAGCGGCTGCGCCTGGCCGACGGCGAGACGATGGCGATCGAGACCCTGCACGTGGCCGAATCGCGCGTCCCGGGGCTCACCCCGAGAGATCTCGACCAGGGCTCGTTCTACGAGCTCCTGTCCGGGCGCTACGGCATCGAGATCGTGGGCGGGATCCAGACGATCGAGCCCACGGTCACCAACGAGGAGGAGTCCGAGGCGCTCGGAGTGCCGCTGCACTCGCCCGCGTTCCTGTTCGAGCGGACGACCCGCGCCCAGACCGGCGACATCGTCGAGTTCGTCCGCTCCATCTACCGGGGGGACCGCTACAGGCTCGTAACCGAGCTCAACCGGCGGGATCGCACCAGCTCGGCGCCGGTGTTCCAGCCCCGGGACGGGCGCTCCCCGAGGTGACCGTCGTGGGCGCTCAGCTGCTGGCGGAGATCCGCGAGCAGCCGGAGGCGCTCGCTCGACTCGTCGGCAACATCCCGGAGTTCCAGGCGGTCGCCGACCGGATGCGCGAGCGCGGGCCGGGCGCGATCCGGCTCGTCGGCCACGGCTCCTCGGACAACGCGGCCTCGTACGGCGTCTACGCCTTCGGGCTCCTGCCCGGCTGGACCGCGCTCCGCGACTCGATCTCGCTCTCCGTCTACTACGGCGCCGAGCTCGACCTCGCCCGCTCGTCGATCGTGGCGCTCTCGCAGTCCGGGCGGACGCCCGACGTCGTCGAGTACGCGCGCATGGCTCGCAAGCTCGGTGCGTTCACCGTGGCGCTCACGAACGACCCCGAGTCAGCGCTCGCCGACGCCTGCGAGGCCGTGCTCCCGCTGGGCGCCGGGGCCGAGCACGCCGTCGCCGCGACCAAGACCTACACCACCCAGGTAGCGGCGCTCGCGCTCCTCGCAGGCTGCGCGGCCGGCAAGGGCGAGCAGCTCGCGGCCGGGATCGAGACGACGGCCGGCCTGATCACCGAGCTGCTCCCCGAGCTCGAGCAGCGCGTGTCCGAGCTGGCGGTGAGTCTGGCGTTCGTCGGACGGATGTTCGTGGTCGGCCGCGGCCCGGAGTTCGCGACGGCGCGCGAGATCTCGCTCAAGCTCCTGGAGACGTGCCGCGTCGCGGCCGAGCCGCTGACGGCCACCGATCTGGCGCACGGTCCCGTCGCGGCCCTCGACGGGTTCTTCCCTGTCTGGGCGATCGCCTCCGACGACGAGAGCCTCGGCGCCGTCCAGGAGGCAGCTGAGCGGGTGCGTGCCGCGGGAGCGACCTTGATCGCGAGCGGGACTGCGGCCGAGCAGCTCAAGGGTGCGGCGTACGTGCTGGCCGTCCCCCCGCCGCCGATCCCCCTGCTCGCCCCGCTGCTCTCCGTCGTGCCCGGCCAGCTTCTGGCCTGGGCGCTCGCGCAGGCGAAGGGTCTCGACCCGGACCGCCCGGTCGGGCTGAGCAAGGTTACGCTCGCGCTCTGAGCGCCTTGGTCAAGACCATTAACGGGTTGGACACATGAGCTCGATCCGCCTCTATGCCCCTGTTCACCACGAAGTTAAGTGGGCTTGACAACCACCGGTCCGGTATGCGAGCCTCCGCGCGTGGTGAAGTGGTAAAGACCAATCAGCGCAGGAGGAGACACCAATGAGACTACGAGTAGTCGCAGCCGCCGTGGTCTGCGCCTCGCTTACGCTCGGCGTTGCGACGGCGAGCGGAGTCCCGGCGCGCTCGGCTTCCCCGCAGCGAGCGCAGGCTACGACCCTGCGCGTCTGGCTGCAGGTCGACGCCCAGCAGAACTGGGACGGCGCGGTCAAGGCGGCCAGCAACAAGTTCGAGGCCTCTCATCCCGGCACCGAGGTCAAGGTCGAGTACCAGACCTGGAACGACCATCTGACCAAGTTCGACGCGTCGCTCGCGGGCGGCAACGCCCCGGACGTGATCGAGCTCGGGAACACCGAGATGACGAAGTACATGGCCGCCGGCGCATTCGCGGACATCACCTCGGCCAAGCGGAGCATCCCGAACTCGTCCACGTGGCTGAAGGGCCTGACCGATTCGGCGACGTACAAGGGCAAGCTCTACGGCGTCCCGTACTACGCGGGCGCGCGCGGCGTGATCTACCGCACCGACCAGTTCCGCGCGGCCGGCGTCAAGAAGGCGCCGCAGAGCCTCGACCAGTACGAGGCCGCGCTGGCGAAGCTGCAGAAGAAGTTCGGCAAGGACCGGCGCTACTCCGGCGCTCTACTTCCCCGGCCAGTACTGGATCGCCTCGATGTCGTTCGTCTACGACTACGGCGGCAAGATCGCCGAGCTCAAGGGCGGCAAGTGGAAGGGCACGCTCGACTCGCCGCAGGCCATCCAGGCCCTCACCCGCTTGAAGAACATGGTCAGGAAGTACTCGAAGGCGAACAAGACGGGTGACGAGGCCAACCCGGCCCAGGCCCTGGTCTTCGGCAAGGGCAAGGTCGGCTCGTTCATCGGCAACGGGTGGGAGTGGGGCTACGCCCTGAACAAGGACACGGGCAACCCGGCCCTCGAGGACAAGATCGGCGCGTTCCCGATGCCGAGCCGCACGCCCGGCAAGTACATGCCGACGTTCCTCGGCGGCTCCGACCTGGCGATCCCGGTCACCAGCAGGAACCGCCAGCTGGCGATCGACTGGCTCAAGGAGTTCACCGGCACCGACCTGATGCGCTACATGGCCACGGTCGGGAAGGTGCTGCCGAACACGACCTCGCTCGCCAACGTGCACAAGACGAACAAGCAGGTCGCACCGTTCGCCCGCGCGGCCAGCTCGAGCTGGTTCGTGCCGGCAGCGGAGAACTGGGTCAACGTCGAGAACAAGCGGATCATCCGCAACATGCTCGTCCGCATCTTCTCGGGACGCGGCAGCGTCGCCTCCGAGGCGAAGAAGGCGAGTCAAGGCAATCACCGCGGAGCTGAACCGGGGCAGCTGATCGCACTTGAGCCCCCTCGGGCAAGAGCGAGACTCGCTCCGTCGTGAGCCACGCTCCTGCTGCCCGCTCGGACGACCGCCGCCGGGCCGCTTCCCTCCAGGCCCGGCGGCGTCGTCGTCTCGGCACCCGCGTCGGCCGCGGGGCCGTCCCCTACCTGCTGCTCGCCCCGGCGGTGGCGGTCATCGTCGCGGTGCTGGCCTATCCGCTCTACCTGCTCGTCTCGCTCTCGTTCCAGCAGTACGGCCTGTTCGAGCTGATCCGCCACGAGGGCGTCTGGGTCGGGCTCGACAACTACTCCACGATCCTGCGCGACTCGCAGTTCGCGGACGTGCTGGTGCGGACGGCCGTCTTCACCGCGGTCTGCGTGACGCTGACGATGGTCTTCGGGACGCTGGTCGCGCTCCTGCTCGCGCAGCTCGGCTCGTTCATGCGCCTCCTGCTCACGACCGGGCTCGTGCTCGTCTGGGCGATGCCCGTCGTGGTCGCGGTGAACATCTGGATCTGGATGTTCGACTTCGAGTTCGGAGTCGTGAACTACCTGCTCACCGAGCTCCACCTGGGCGACCACCTCCACCACGACTGGTTCGAGAACTCGCTGACCGGCTTCATGATCATCGGCGCGATCGTCGTCTGGGGCGCGATCCCCTTCGTCGCGATCACCGTCTTCGCCGGGCTGACCCAGGTGCCGAAGGACCTGGTCGAGGCGGCCGCGCTCGACGGCGCCGGCCCGGCCCGGATCTTCCGCGACATCACGGTGCCGCTGCTGAAGCCGATCTTCGTGATCCTGACCAGCCTCTCGATCATCTGGGACTTCCAGGTCTTCAACCAGATCTGGATCGCGCGCGGCGGCCAGCCCGCGGACGAGTACTTCCTGATCGCGGTCTACGCCTTCGTCGAGTCGTTCAGGATCCAGCAGTACGGCCTGGGCTCGGCGATCGCCGTCCTGATGGTGGCGATCATGCTCGTCGTCACCTTCTTCTACCTCCGCGAGATGGTGCGAATCGGGGAGGTCAAGCGGTGACGCGCAAGCGCGTGGGCAGGATCGGCGTGAACCTGCTCGGCCTGGCCGTGTTCGTCGTGATGGTGTTCCCGGTCTACTGGATGGTCTCGACGGCGTTCAAGCGGCCCTTCGAGATCCTCAGCTTCACGCCCGAGTTCTTCCCCTCCCCCGCGACGGTCTCGAACTTCGAGAACGCGCTCAACCGGCCCAACTTCTGGTCGAGCGTGCTCAACAGCCTGATCGTCGTGATCGCCGTGACGACGCTCTCGATGGTGCTCGCCTTCCTCGCCGCGCTCGCGCTGGCGAAGTTCCGCTTCTACGGCCGCGCGGCATTCGTGATCGTGATCATCGGCGTCCAGATGGTGCCGCTGAACGCGCTGATCATCCCGCTGTACATCCTGCTCAGCCGCGCGGGACAGGTGGACAAGCTCACCGGCGTCGTCGTCACCTACCTGACCTTCGTGCTGCCCTTCTGCGTCTGGACGCTGCGCGGCTTCATGCTCGGCGTCCCCAGGGAGCTCGAGGAGGCGGCGATGGTGGACGGCTCGACCCGCTTCGGCGCGTTCGTCCGCATCCTGCTCCCGCTCGTGGCGCCCGGCCTGGTGGCGACCTCGATCTTCGCCTTCATTCAGGTCTGGAACGAGTTCATCATCGCCTACGTCCTGCTGCAGAGCCAGGACAATCAGACGCTGCCCGTCTGGCTCGCCTCGTTCACGACGCTGCGCGGGACCGAGTGGGGGCCGCTGATGGCGGCAGCCTCGCTGACCGCGCTGCCGGTGGTCGTCTTCTTCGTGCTCGTGCACCGCAAGATCGCGTTCGGGCTCACCGCCGGCGCCGTCCGCGGATGAGCCTCGAGCGGCTCGCGCTCGCCTGCCTCCTGCCTGGCTTCGACGGGCACGAAGCCCCAGCTGAGCTCCTGCGCAGGATCGAGGAAGGGCTGGGCGGCGTCGTTCTGTTCGGCAAGAACATCCGAGATCGCGAGCAACTCGCGCAGCTGACGGCCCGACTCGAAGCTGCCCGATCCGGGGTGCTGATCGCGACGGACGAGGAGGGCGGGGACGTCACGCGGCTCGAGGCGGCGACCGGCAGCTCCTACCCGGGCCACCTCGCGCTGGGCGTGGTCGACGACGTGGAGCTCACCCGCTCGGTCGCGGCGGCGATGGGAGCCGAGCTGGCACACGTCGGCGTCAACCTCGACTTCGCCCCGGTCGCGGACGTGAACACCAACCCGGACAACCCCGTGATCGGCGTCCGCTCCTTCGGCTCCGAGCCGGAGCTGGTCGGCCGGCACGTCGCAGCCTTCGTGGCGGGGCTGCAGAGCGCGGGAGTCGCAGCCTGCGCCAAGCACTTCCCGGGGCACGGCGACACGAATGCGGACTCGCACCTCGAGCTGCCCGTCGCCGCCGGCAACCTCGCCGACCATCTCGCTCCGTTCCGCGCCGCGATCACCTCGAGCGTCTCTGCGGTGATGACCGCGCACGTGGTCGTGCCCGAGCTCGGCGACGATCCCGCGACGATCAACCCGGCCGCGATCCGGCTCCTCCGCGAGGAGCTCGGCTTCGAGGGCGCGATCATCAGCGACGCCGTCGAGATGCGCGCGGTCGCCGCACTCGTCGGAGCCGAGGAGGCGGCGGTGCGCGCGCTCGAGGCGGGCGTCGACGCGATCTGCCTGGGGCATGACCTGCCGCTCGGGCCCGTCCATGCCGCGGTCGTCGCGGCGCTCGAAGGCGGCCGACTCTCCGAGGAGCGGTTGGTGGCGGCAACGACCCGCCTCGCCCAAATCGGCCTCGGGATGGCCACGCCGAACGGGGTTCCGCGTGGCTCGTCGGCGGCCGATGCGGCGCGGAGGGCACTCCGTGTCGAGGGCGATCCGCACATCGGCGCCAACCCGCTCGTGCTCGAGCTCGTCCCCACACCGAACGTCGCGGCCGGCCCGCGCGCCCGCTGGCTGGGCGACGTCGTCGCGGGCCGGTGGCCGAACGCCGAGGTCCGGCGGGTGGGCCCGGACGACGACGCGCCCGAGCTGGACGGACGCCCGCTCGTGGTCGTGCTGCAAGACGCCGGCCGCCACGGCTGGCAGCGCAGCATCGTCGAGCCGGTCGCGGCCACGAGGCCCGATGCGGTTGTCGTGGAGACGGGCGTGCCGACCTGGCGTCCCGAAGGCGTTGCCGCAGTCGTGGCCACGCACGGAGCCGGGCGCGCCAGCCTCGAGGCGGCGTTCGAAGTCCTCGCGGGCGGCAACTAGACTCCGCACCCGTGCCAGGAGCAGGCCGCCCGCGCTTGAGCCTGCTCTACGAGCTCCACGTCGCGAGCAAGCTCTTCAGCGAGCTCTTCGAGCGTGAGCGCCGCGCGGCCGGGCTGGAGGACGAGGCCTACGGGCTGCTCAGCTTCATCCGCGTGTTCGGGCCGGTCACGCCGACCGACCTCGCCCGCGAGTTCGCGCTGCCCACGACCACGATGCTGGACGCCGTTCAGCGCCTCGTCGAACGAGGCTACGCGGAGCGGGTGCCGAACCCGGACGACCGGCGGTCGTACCTACTCGCGATCACGCCCGCGGGAGTAGAGCTGACCGGGCGCGCGGCGCCGATCGTTCGAAAGATCGAACAGGAGCTGGAACGCGAGCTCGGCCATCCGATCGGCGAGGCGATCGAGGCGGTCGGAGAGATCGACGACGCACTCCGCGCTCTCTTGAGGTAGCACGGTTTCGTGGTAAAGTAGCACGGCTTCGTGCTACTTCTCCTCGTCCTACTCGTCCTGTCGATCGCCTCGGAACCGTCCGCCGAGCGGCCGACGGCCCGGGTCGCGGCACCGCGGACGGCGGTCATCGGCCGGATCTGGCAGGCGACGGTTCGCGTCTCCCCGAGCACCCCGAGGCCGGCGCTACAGCTCCGGCGCGGCGGCGTTCGACGGGCCCTCGTGGCCCGCCGTGTCGGCCGCGGGGTCTGGCGCTTCGGGATCACGTTCCGCGCCCCCGGTCGCTGGCGCTACGAGGTTCGACTGGGCAGGCGGGCCGTCGCAGCCGGTGCCGTCACCGTGCGGCCGGCTCCGCCGCCGCGCTACCGCTTCTTGCAGCCGGCGGGCATCGCGCTCGCAGGCGACACGCTCTACGTCTCGGACACGCGCGGCGAACGGGTCTTCCGGATGTCCGTGGCGAGCGGGCGGATCGAGCCGTTCGCCGGGACCGGCGTCAAAGGCGACACCGGCGACGGCGGGCCGGCGCTCCGCGCCCGGCTGGACTTCCCGCGTGATGTCGCGCTCGGCGCAGACGGCGACGTCTACATCGCGACCGGGCACAAGGTCCGCAAGGTCGACGCCGCCACCGGGCTGATCTCGACGGTGGCCGGCACCAACCGCGTCGGGCCGCACGGCGACGGCGGCCCGGCGACGGCCGCAAGCCTCGGCTACGTCCTCGCCGTCGCCGTCGACCCGCAGGGGACCCTCTACCTCGCGGAGGTCGACGACGAGCAGCTCGGGATCCGGAACGCGCACCGCATCAGCCGCGTCGACGCCGCCACCGGCGTCCTGACGACGATCGCGGGCGACGGCCCACCCGGCTCGAGCGGCGACGGCGGCCCGGCCGTGCGTGCGCGTGTCAACGCGACCCACGGGCTGGCGCCCACGGCCGACGGCTTGCTGTACCTCGGCGACTCGTTCAACCACAAGGTCCGGCGCATCGACCTCGGCACCGGTGTGATCGACACGGTCGCCGGCACCGGGAGCGCCGGCTACGGCGGCGACGGCGGGCCCGCTCGGTCTGCGACGCTCCAGAACCCGAGCACGGTCGTCCGCGAGCCGGGAGGCACGCTGGTGTTCGGCGACTTCTTCAACAACCGCATCCGGCGAATCGGGCTCGACGGCGTGATCACGACGGTCGCCGGCAACGGCGACCCGGCGCCCGGCCCGGACGGTCGCCCTGCGCCGCAGACCGCCATCGGCGGCCCGGGCGGACTGGCGCTCGCCCCGGACGGCGACCTGCTGTTCGCGGCCATGGCGAGCACGTCGATCAGGCGCGTCGACGCGCAGACCGGGCTCGTCTCGACAGTCGGGACACGCTAGGGCTCGAGGTCTTCCCGCACGATCCCGTAGAGGACGCCGTCCTCCCACTCGCCGTCGCGGTCGTAGGCGCGGCGCCTGACGCCCTCGCGCACCCAGCCGGCCCGCTCGGCGTGGGCCTGGGCGCGCTCGTTGAAGCCGTAGATCTCCATCTGCAGTCGGTGGTAGCCGAGGTCGAGCAGCAGGTGGCGTTGGAACAGCATGGCCGCCTCGTCCGCAACCCGGCGGCCGCGGAAGTCGGGATGGACGGCGAGACCCGCCGAGGTCGGCGATGCGGCTGCGCCGATTCACGACCGTGAAGCCCATCGCGCCGGCCCGGACGCCGTCCACCTCGATCAGGAAGCGGCCGAATTCCTCCGGCTCGGCCAGTGAGCGCTCGATCTCCTCGCGCAGGCCGTCCCGGTCGCGCACGCGGACTGCGGCGAGGAACGGCCCCACCTCCTCGTGGCCGAACAGCTCGACCATGAAGTCGAGGTCGCGGAGCTCCGCCCGCCGAATCGCGACGTTCACGGCGCGGGTACGGTCGCGGGCTCTCCGCGGCGCGAGGGTTTCAGCAGCCCGGAGCCGAGCGCGACGCCGAGCAGCACGAGCGCGAGCCCCACGACCGCGGCGATTGTCAGCGGCTCGTCGAGGAAGACGATTCCCAGGACGAGCGCCATCCCCGGCAGCAGGTAGGCGACGAGCGCCGTCCTGGTCGAGCCGTGCACCTCGAGCATCACGTAGAAGACGAACTGCCCGATCGCCACGCCGCCTATCCCGAGCGCGACGACGGCGACCCAGACCTCCCAGCCCGGAAACGAACCGGGCGCCTGCGCCGCTGCGAGGGGGAGCAGAAGGACGGCACCGGCGAGCGTCGAGCCGGAGATGAGCAGGATCGGCTCGAGGTGCTCGACGTGCGTCTGGCCGTAGAGGGCGCCGACCGCGTACATGAAGGCAGCGGCCACGACGGCCAGCGTCCCGACCACCGCCCACCAGCCGCCCTCCGGATTCCCGCCGGCCAGCACCGCGACGCCGACGAGGCCCGCCGCGATTCCGAGGGCGCGCGACCCGGTGACCTTCTCGCTCGGCCGGAAGCGGATCGCCAGCAGCGCCACGAAGATCGGCGCCGACGCGTTCGCGATCGCCGCGATCCCCGAGTCGATGTGCTGCTGGCCCCACGCGATCAGCGTGAACGGGATCGCCGCGTTGATCGCGCCGAGGACGACCAGCGGCCGCCAGCCGGCGCGGAGCTGCGCAAAGGGTGCGTTGCCGGCAGCTCCGAGCGCGAGCGCAGGGACGAGGACGAGCGCGGCCGCGAGCAGGCGGAGCACCATCAGCACGCTCGGCTCGACCTCGTCGAGGGCGATCTCGATGAAGAGGAACGACGAGCCCCAGAGGGCTGTCAACAGGAGCAGAAGCGGGACGTACCGCCGCGTCACCGAAGGAACGTACCTGTCCTCATGCGCCTTTAGACTCCTATGTCTGACGAGGGTCGCTCAGCCGCTCCACCGCGAACTCGGCCTCACGGACGGTGAGTTCGAGCGGATCAGCGAACTGCTCGAACGCGCGCCCAACGACTTCGAGCTGGCGGTCTTCTCGCTGCTCTGGTCGGAGCACTGCGGCTACAAGCACTCGGCGCCGTTGCTGAAGCGCCTGCCGTCTGCCGGTGAGCGCGTGCTCCAAGGCCCCGGCGAGAACGCCGGCGTGATCGACGTCGGCGAGGGGATGGCCGTCGCCTTCAAGGTCGAGAGCCACAACCACCCGTCCGCCGTCGAGCCCTTCCAGGGAGCCGCGACCGGGGTCGGCGGGATCCTGCGCGACATCGTCGCCATGGGCGCCCGGCCGATCGCGCTCCTGGACGGCCTCCGCTTCGGCGACGCCGACTGGGCGTTCGAGCGGGCCGTGTCCGGGATCGCCCACTACGGGAACTGCGTCGGCGTGCCGACCGTCGGCGGCGAGGCCGTCTTCGACCCGGCCTACCGCGGGAACTGCCTCGTCAACGCCATGTGCGTCGGGCTGCTGCCGACCGAGCGCGTCCTGCAGGCACGGGCGCGAGGGGTCGGCAACGCGATCCTGCTCTACGGCTCGACCACCGGCCGTGACGGGATCGGCGGCGCGAGCGTGCTGGCGAGCCAGGAGCTGGGCGAGGAGGACGCCGACAAGCGGCCGACCGTCCAGATCGGCGACCCGTTCATGGGCAAGAAGCTGATCGAGGCGAGCCTCGAGCTGGTCGAGCAGGGTCTGGTCGTCTCGCTGCAGGACTGCGGTGCGGCCGGCCTCGCCTCCTCGCTCTCGGAGATGGCGCGCGACGGAGCCGGGGTCGACGTCGAGCTCGACCGCGTCCCGCTGCGCGAGGAGCTCGAGCCCTGGGAGATCATGATCTCCGAGAGCCAGGAGCGAATGGTCGCGGTGGTGGAGCCGGGCCGCCTCGCCCAGGCGGAGGCGGTCTGCGCGAAGTGGGAGCTCGCGCACGCGGTGATCGGCGAGGTCACCGACACCGAGGAGCTGCGGGCCTTCCACGACGGCGAGCTCGTCGGCGCGATCCCGGCCGCCTTCCTCACCGACGAGTGCCCACGCTACGAGGTCGAGACCTCCCCGGGTCGGACGGAGCCCGCCGCACTCGGCGCGGACGGGCGCAGCCGCTCGTGGATCTACGAGCGCTACGACCAGCTCGTCGGCTCGCGCACGGTGCGCCGGCCCGGCCTGGACGCGGCCGTGCTGTGGCTCCGGCCTTCCGACCGGGGGCTGGCGGTCTCGCTCGACGGCCCTCCGCTCGGCGAGCGCGACCCGTTCCGCGCAGGCGCGCTGGCGGTGCTCGGCGCGGCCCGCAACGTCGCCTGCGCCGGCGGCGAGCCGCTCGCGCTGACGGACTGTCTCAACTTCGGCAACCCCGAGAAGCCGGAGATCGGCTGGGAGCTGGAGCAGGCGATCGAAGGGATCGCGCAGGCCGCCGAGGCGCTCGGCATCCCGGTCGTCTCCGGCAACGTCTCGCTCTACAACGACACCGACGGCCGCTCGATCCCGCCCACCCCGATCGTCGGCTGCGTCGGCCTCGTCCCGAACGTCCATGCCGTCCCGCAGAAGTGGCGTAGCGGCGACGCCGTCGCCGTGGTTCGGGGAGCAAGTAACAGTCTGTTACTTGCAGAGGAGGCGGCGCTGATCCGGACGATCTGGCAGGCGGCGCCCGAGCTTTCGCTCGTGCACGACGTCGGCGGCACCGGCGCCGCGGCCGCGATCGAGGAGATGGCGGTCTGGAGCGGCTTGCCCGCCGAGGTCGCGGACCTGGGCGCGGACGTTCGCTTCGTGCTCGCCTGTGCGCCGGACGCGGTGCCCGGCTTCGCCGAGCAGATCGGGGTCGTGCGCTGATGTGCGGCGTCTTCGGCATCCGCTCACCGGAGCGCGACGTCGCGCGCGTCGCGTTCTTCGGGCTGTTCGCACTCCAGCACCGCGGCCAGGAGTCGGCCGGGATCGCCGTGTCCGACGGGGGTCGGGTCACCGCCATGCGGGACATGGGCCTCGTGTCGCAGGTCTTCAACGAGCGCAACCTCCAGGGCCTGCACGGCGAGATCGCGATCGGCCACACGCGCTACTCGACCACCGGCTCGACGCAGTGGTCGAACGCGCAGCCGCTCGTGCACCAGGGACGGATGCGCACGGTCGCGCTCGGTCACAACGGCAACCTCACGAACGCGCAGGCGCTCCGGGAGGAGCTTGCGGCCGAGGGGGTGCGCCTGCGCTCGAGCTCCGACACCGAGGTGATCGCCGCGCTGCTGGCGAACGACGAGGGGACGCTCGAGCAGGCGGTCGCGAGCGCCATGGGCCGGTTGGAGGGCGCCTACACCGTCGTCGCGATCGTGGAGGGACGACTCGTCGCCTTCCGCGACCCTCACGGCTTCCGGCCGCTCGCGCTCGGCCGCCTCGGCGGCGACTGGGTCGTCGCGTCCGAGACCTGCTCGCTCGACCTGGTCGGAGCCACGTTCGACCGTGAGGTGCAGCCGGGCGAGCTCGTCGTCGTCGACGAGGACGGCTGCCGGGTGACCGAGGCTGCGGCGACGGTCGACGGCGGCGATCTCTGCGTCTTCGAGCTCTTCTACCTCGCGCGCCCCGACTCGCGGCTGGTGGGCGTCGAGGTGCACAACGCGCGCGTGCGCATGGGCGAGCGGCTCGCCGAGGAGTCGCCGGTGGAGGCGGACCTCGTCATGCCGATCCCGGACTCGGGGACGCCCGCGGCGATCGGCTTCGCGCGCGCCCTCCAGATCCCGTTCACCGAGGGCGTGATCAAGAACCGCTATGTCGGCCGGACCTTCATCCAGCCCGACCAGGGCCTGCGCGACCAGGGGATCAAGCTGAAGTTCAACCCGCTCGCCGAGGTCCGCGGCCGCAGGATCGTCGTCGTCGACGACTCGATCGTCCGCGGCTCGACGACGCGCCAGATCGTGGCGATGTTGTTCGAGGCGGGCGCGGTCGAGGTGCACGTCCGCGTGTCGTCGCCGCCGATCGTGTCGCCGTGCTTCTACGGGATCGACTTCGCCGACCCCGACCAGCTGGTGGCGGCGGGGCGCGACGTCGAGGGCGTGCGAGCGCAGATCGGTGCGACCTCGCTCGGCTATCTCTCGCTGGAGGGGCTCCAGGCGGCGACCCGGCGGCCGGCGTCGAGCTTCTGCCGCGCGTGCCTCACGCGCGAGTACCCGACGCGGGTGCCGCTCGAGCGCCGCCTGGACAAGACGCGCTTCGAGCCTACTGCTCGAGCACCCGGCTCGCCTTCGCCACTCCGCGGCTGAGGATGTACGCCACGGTCGTGAACATGAAGAACGTGAGCCAGTCGTTGCCGCTCAGGCTGTTCGTCGGCCAGACGACGAGCCAGGCCACGATCAGCGCCAGCAGGTAGACCAGGAACTCGGCGTTGCCCGGGATCGGCATGCGCGCGATGTCGCTCACGTTGACCGTGTACGCCGCGCTCGGCTGGACGGTCGTGGGTTGCTCGTCGGGGGGCGGTGTGGTCGCCATTGGTGCTCCTTTCGTCAGGCGGCGTGCGCCGGAACGTGCACGAGCTCGAGCTTGAGCCCGTCCGGGTCGTAGAAGAAGACCGCGTAGTAGCCGGACTGGTACCAGTAGGCCTGCGGGCCGCTCTCGATCTCGGCGCCGTGGCGCGAAGCCACTCGGTGCGCTCGTCGACGGCGGACCGCGAGGCGACCTCGAACGCGATGTGGTGCAGGCCCACCCGGTAGCGGTCGTGATCCTCGTCGCTCGTTGTCGTCGCCTCGCGCAGGCCGAGCGAGCTACCCGGGCCGTTGAGGTAGTGGATCGTCTCGCCGCGCTCGCCCTCGACCTCGCTCGGCCCGTGCCAACCGAGCGGGCCGAGCAGCTCGCGGTAGAACGGCAGGCTGCGCTCGATCGAGGAGACGACGATGTCGACGTGATGCAGGCCGGAGGAGTGCAGTAACCGGCTGTTCAGCGTCGGTTCGAAGCTCCTGCCCACGCCCGTAGCGCACAGCCCGGCCCGCGGCACGCTCGTCGACGCCCTGCTCGATCAGCTGTTGGCGCAACTCGCTCTCAGCGCCCCAGCGCAGGAACAGCCATGCGATCGCCCCGAGCGTCACCAGCGAGCCCTCGATCATCATCACCGTCCCCGCCAGGGCCTGGTCGCGCACCGGCGAGATTCCGTAGGTGTACGTGCTGTCGTCGTAGACCGCGTAGATCGGCTCGCCCGCCCAGAGGAAGACGTTGGCGAGCACCGTCTCGAGCAGGCGGACCGTGACGACGTAGCCGAGCTTGGCGGCGGTGCCGAACCACGCCGGGCCGGGAAGCACCTCCAGGACCGCGGCCCACATGAGCGCGCCGGCCGTGAAGAAGCTCAGGTGCTCGAGCGCGTGCACGGCGTCGTTCGTGACCGCGCTCTCGTACAGGGACGGGATGTGCCAGAGGTAGAGGTTCAGCGTCCAGAGCGGCAGCGCCACGAGCGGGTGCGCGAGCGGCCGGAGCGCGGCGACGACCCGGATCGCGAGCAGCGGCCGCAGGAGCGGGCCGGTGAGGCCGAGCACGAACAGCAGCGGCGCGAGATCGCCGAGCAGGACGTGCTGGGTCATGTGGAACACGAACAGGTCGTCGGAGAGGTCCTCGAGCGGCGGTGAGAGCGAGACCACGAAGAGCACGACCGACCCGGCGAAAGCGGCGATCCGCCAGGCGGGGACGGGCGTTCCGCGGCGGGCGAGCGTGCGCGCCCTGACGCCGTACATGACGACCCCGACGAGCGGTAGGGCGAGCTGCACCACGCCACGAGTGTAGGAGGGCAGATGTCGTACTCCCTCACTAGACTCGCGGCGGTGGGGGCCTACGAGGCTGCTGGAGTCTCGATTGCGAAAGGCGAGTCCGTGGTCGAGCGGATCCGGGCGGCCGTCGAGTCGACCGGGACGACCGGGTTCGGCGCGTTCGCCGGCCTCTACCCGCTCGACGAGCAGCGACTGCTCGCCGCGTCGACGGACAGCGTCGGGACGAAGCTGATCCTCGCGCGCGAGCGCGGCCAACTCAGGGCATGCGGGGCCGACCTCGCTGCCCACTGCATCAACGACGTGATCACGACCGGGGCGGAGCCGCTCTTCCTGCTCGACTACGTCGCCGCGAACGCGATCGACCCCGAACAGGTGGCGGAGCTCGTCGAGGGCGTCGCAGAAGTCTGCCGGGCCGCGGGCTGCATGCTCCTCGGCGGCGAGACCGCCGAGCTGCCCGGCATCTACCGGGACGAGGAGCTCGACTTCGCCGGGACCTGCGTCGGGTTGGTCGAGCGCGAGCGGCTGATCGACGGCTCGCGAGTCGAGGAGGGCGATGCAGTGATCGGCTTCCCGTCGGCCGGGGTGCACGCGAACGGCTTCACGCTGGTGCGCCGGCTGCTCGAGACCGACGACTACGCAGGCGAGGACCTGCTCGCGCCGACGCGGCTCTACCTGGACGACGTGCGCGCGCTGCAGGACCGGACGGACGTGCGCGCGCTCGCGCACGTGACCGGGGGCGGGATCCTCGGCAACCTCTCGCGCGTCCTCCCGGACGGGCTTCGTGCCGAGATCGACTGGGACGCCTGGCCGCGGCCGCCCGTGTTCGAGTGGCTGGGCCGGCACGTCGAGGAGCCCGAGCTGCGGGCCGTCTTCAACCTCGGTCTCGGCTACCTCGCGGTCGTGCCGTCGCCGGCCGACGGCCTCGTGGTCGGACGGGTTGCTTCCGCGTGATCGGCGTGCTCGTGAGCGGCGAAGGGACCAACCTCCAGGCGTTGCTCGACGCCGGCCTTCCCGTCGTCGCCGTGGCGTCGAACCGGGCCGAGGCGAACGCGCTCGAGCGGGCCCGCCGAGCGGGAGTCGCGGCGCAGGTGTTCGACCTGGACGACTACGACGACCGCGACGCACGCGACGAGGCGATGGCTGCCTGGCTGGCGGAGCGCGGGGTCGAGCTGGTCGTCTGCGCCGGCTACATGCACCTGTTGCGGCCTGCGTTTCTCGACCGCTTCGCCGGGCGGATCGTGAACACGCACTCGGCCCCGCTGCCGGACTTCCCGGGGGCGCACCCGATCGAGGACGTGCTCGCCGCAGGAGTGCGCGAGACGGCCGCGACGGTGCACTACGTCGACGAGGGGGTCGACACGGGGGCGGTGATCCAGGCGGAGGCCGTCCCGGTGCTCGCGGGCGACGACGTCGATTCCCTGCGCGAGCGTGTGCAGGCGGTCGAGCACAGGCTGCTGCCGAGCGTCGTCCGCGAGCTGATCTCCACGTGATCCAGCGGGCGCTGATCTCGGCCTACGACAAGGACGGGCTCGATGAGCTCGGCCAGGGGCTGGCCGAGCTCGGCGTCGAGCTGGTCGCGAGCGACGGCACCGCAGCCTTCCTCGAGAGCCTCGGCCTCGAGGTCACGCGTGTGGACGAGCTGACCGAGGTGCCCGAGCTGCTCGGCGGCCGGGTGAAGACGCTCCACCCGAACATCCACGCCGGCATCCTCGCGCGGCACGACCATCCCGACGACCTGGAGGCGCTCGCGCGCCGCGGGATCAAGCCCTTCGACCTGGTCTGCGTCAACCTCTATCCGTTCGCGCAGATCGTCGGCCGCTACGGCGTGCGCGAGGAGGAGGCGGTCGAGATGATCGACATCGGCGGTCCGTCGATGCTGCGCGGCGCCGCGAAGAACTTCGCGCACGTGATCCCGCTCTGCCGGCGCGAGCGCTTCGGGGACGTGCTCGGGCAGCTCCGCGAGCACGGCTCCGTCTCGCTCGACACGCGCCGGGAGCTCGCGGCCGAGGCGTTCTCGGCGACGGCCGCGTACGAGGCGGCGATCTCGGCCTGGTTCTCCGACGTCGAGGCCTTTCCGGACCGGTTCGTCCCGAGCTTCGTCAAGGTGGCCGAGCTCCCCTACGGCGAGAACCCCCACCAGCGGGCCGCGTACTACGCGGACGCGCAGGCGCGCCGCCATCTGCTCTCCAGGGTCGAGCAGGTGCACGGCAAGGAGCTCTCCTTCAACAACCTCAACGACCTCTCGGCCGCGCGGGCTGTCGTGCTCGAGTTCACGTTGCCCGCCTGCGTGATCGTCAAGCACGCGAATCCGTGCGGGGTGGCGGTCGGAGGCACGGTCGAGGAGGCGTACGAGCGTGCGCTGGCGTGCGACCCGCTGTCGGCGTACGGCGGCATCGTGGTGCTCAACCGCCCGGTTGCCGCGGAGCTCGGAGCCCGCATCGCCGAGCAGTTCGTGGAGGTGCTCTCGGCGCCGGGCTACGAGGAGCCCGCGCTCGACGCGCTCCGCGCGAAGCCGGCCACGCGGATCCTGCTCGACCGTGAGCGGCGCCGCTTCGACCCCGGCGAGCGCGACTACAAGCGCGTCCTCGGCGGGCTGCTCGTCCAGGATCGCGACTGGGGCGTCGAGGACCGGCAGGGCATGGAGGCGGTGGCGGGGGCGCCGGACGAGGCCGTCTGGGGCGACCTCCTGTTCGCCTGGCGGGTCTGCAAGCACGTGGCCTCGAACGCGATCGTGCTCGTGAAGGACCTGCGCACCCTCGGGATCGGCGCGGGGCAGATGAGCCGCCTTGACGCGGTGCGGCTGGCGATCGAGAAGGCCCGCGGCCAGGGGCACCCGCTCGAGGGGGCGGCGCTCGCGTCGGATGCGTTCTTCCCGTTCTCGGACGGCCCTCGGGCCGCGCTAGAGGCGGGGGTCACGGCGATCATCCAGCCGGGCGGCTCGAAGCGCGACGACGAGGTCGTCGAGGCAGTCCGCGAGGCCGGCGCCACGATGGTCTTCGCCCACCGCCGCCACTTCAGACACTGACCCAGCCGGCCATGGCCCGCAACGCCCCAACCGCCGCCTCCGACAAGCGCGCCGACTACGCAGTCATCGGCGAGGCGCGCTGGCCATGGCCGGGGCCGTGCTTGCGGCGATGGTCCTGACGATTCTCTTGCCCGGCACGTTCCGCGCAGGCCCGCGGTGGGTGCTCCCGCTCATCGAGGGGGTCCTACTGGTAGCCGTGATTGCGAGTGACCCGGTCACGATCAGTCGACGTGCGCGCGAGCTGAGGGCACTCTCGATCGTGCTCGTGTCGGTGCTCGTGGTCGCCGCGCTCTGGGCGACGGCGGTGCTGATCGACGATCTCATCCACGGCGGCGCGGTGACGAACTCGGCGAGAGAGCTGCTCGAGGCCGGAACGATCGTCTGGGTGTCGAACAACATCGCGTTCGCGCTGCTCTACTGGGAGCTCGACGGCGGCGGCGCTGCTGCGCGCGCCCACCACCTTCCGCCCCACCCCGACCTTGCGTTCCCCCAGCAACTGAATCCGGGGATCGCGTCCCCCGACTGGCGGCCTCGGTTCATCGACTACCTGTACCTCGGCTTCACCAACGCGACCGCCTTCAGCCCAACCGACGCCATGCCCCTCGCGCCGTGGGCGAAGATCGCGATGGCGGTGCAGGCGTTCGTCTCACTCGGCATCCTCGGGCTCGTCATCGCACGGGCCGTGAACGTGTTCACGTAACCCGCTGTGTCTGGATGCAATCACCTGCTCCTCTTCTTCCTCGCGATGGCGCTGTTCTAGGAGACCGAGCAAGCCTCGACTAGGGCAAGCGTTCCTGGTGGAACCTTTCCTTGTCCTCCTCGCGCCAGCTCGCCTCGTAGGCTTCGGCCTCGGCGAACTCCTGCTCCGCTCGCGCTTGCGCGTCTTCATCTCCCAGAAGCTCGCCCGCAGCCGTCTTGCGGCGCATGGCCATGAAGGCGATTACAACGAGCGGAACCGCGACCACCGCCATGATGATCCAAGGGATCATGCGGCGCAGCGTACAGCGCTGTGGGTTCCGTGCTGCCCCCGCTCGGAGCCTTCGTGCCGACCGCGTGCCGGGACTAAGCTTCGCCCGTGGCGCGGCGCGAGTACCCCACCGTTCTCGACCTGGTCGGGAACACGCCGCTCGTCCGGCTCCAGAAGGTTGCGCGGAACGTCCAGCCGACCGTCGTCGCCAAGCTCGAATACATGAACCCCGGCGGCTCGGTGAAGGACCGGATCGGGATGCGGATGATCGAGCGGGCCGAGCGCGAGGGGAAGCTGAAGCCGGGCGGCACGATCGTGGAGCCGACCTCGGGCAACACGGGGGTCGGGCTCGCGATCGCCGCCGCGCTCAAGGGCTACCGCTGCATCTTCGTGATGCCCGACAAGATGAGCCAGGAGAAGATCTCGCTCCTGCGCGCCTACGGCGCCGAGGTCGTGATCTGCCCGACCGCGGTGCCGCCGGAGTCGCCCGAGAGCTACTACAACGTCTCCGACCGCCTCGCCGAGGAGATTCCCGGCGGCTTCAAGCCCGACCAGTACTCGAACGAGGCCAACCCGCAGACGCACTACGAGACCACCGGGCCCGAGATCTGGGAGCAGACCGGCGGCGAGATCGACGCCTTCGTGATCTCGGTCGGCACCGGGGGGACGATCTCGGGCACCGCCCGCTACCTCAAGGAGCAGAAGCCCGATCTGCTCGTGGTCGGCGCAGACCCTGAGGGCTCGATCTACTCCTCGCCCGAGGTGCACACGTACCTCGTCGAGGGCATCGGCGAGGACTTCTGGCCGACGACCTATGACCCGAGCCTGGTGGACGAGTACGTGACCGTCTCCGACCGCGACTCCTTCCTCACCGCACGCGCGCTCGCGCGCGAGGAGGGCTTGCTCGTCGGCGGCTCCGGCGGCACCGCCGTCCACGCCGCGCTGAAGACCGCGGAGCGTTTCGGCCCCGACGCGACGATCGTCACGCTGATCCCGGACGGCGGCCGCGCGTACCTGTCCAAGTTCTACGACGACAACTGGATGCTCGAGTACGGCTTCCTGGAGCGGCGGGCGCCGGCGCCCACGGTCGCCGAGGTCCTGCGCGCGAAGCGGGCCGAAGGGCCGGGAGTCCCGGAGTTGGTCACGATCGAGTCGCACGAGAAGGTCGGCCAGGCGATCGACCTGATGCAGCGCTACTCGATCTCGCAGCTGCCCGTCGTCCGCCATCAGCCGGCCGAGTCGCTCGCCGACATCGTCGGCTCCCTGCAGGAGCGCGGCCTGCTCGACCGCATCTTCAAGAACCCGGACGCGCTCAACGAGGACGTGGCCGCCGCCATGCAGCCGCCGCTCGCAGCCGTCGACTCCGACGAGACCGTCGACACCGTCTTCTCGGCGCTGACGAACGGCAGCCCGGCCGTCGTCGTCGCCACCGGCGGCAGGCCCGCCGGGATGCTCACCCGTTCCGACCTGCTCGAGTACCTCGCCCATCACCGCGACGCGCAATAACGGGGAGAAGTACCTGGAGCTGGCCCTGCGGTTCGGTCGGCTGCAGCCCGACCTGATCGACAGCTACTGCGGGCCCCCGGAGCTGAAGGCGCGCGTCGACGCCGAGCCGCCGACCGGCTACGAGCGGCTGGCCGAGCAGGCGGCCGAGCTCGAGGCTGCGGTCGCCGAGACCGAGCCCGACGACGCCCGCCGCCGCTGGTTGAGCGCGCAGCTGACGGCGCTCGAGACCGCGTGCCGCTGCTTCGCGGGCGACGAGCTCCCGTACGCGGAGCAGGTGCGCCGCTGTCACCAGGTCGAGGCCCGGCTCGTCCCGGAGGACGAGTTCGCGGCGGTTCACGCCCGGCTCGACGACGCCCTACCCGGCAAGGGCGCGCTGCCCGAGCGCTACAGGGCCTGGCGCGAGACCCAGCTCGTCGCGCCGGCATTGATCCGCCCGGGGCTGGAGGCACTCGCCGCCGAGCTGCGCGAGCGAACGGCGGCTCTGGTCGAGCTCCCCGACGACGAGGTGGAGTTCGAGCTGGTGACGGACGTGCCGTGGTCCGGGTTCGCCGACTACCTCGGCAACCTGCGCACACGGGTCTCGATCAACGTCGACCTGCCGATGCCGTCGACCCAGCTGTTCGAGCTCGTCACCCACGAGGTCTATCCGGGCCATCACACCGATCACGTCTGCAAGGAGCCGCTGCTCGTCGAGCAGGCGAGAACCGAGCTCGCGATCTACCTCTATCCCGACTCCGCAGGCGGTCGTGGCCGAGGGCATCGCGACGATCGGGCGGGAAGTCGCTCCTCGGTGCGGACGCCCAGCAGGTCGCCGCCGAGATCCTGCGTCCGCTCGGGATTGCCTACGACCCCGACACGGCGGCCGTCGTCCGTGCCGCCGACGACACCCTCGACTGGGTCGGGGTCGAACGTCGTCCAGCTGGTGGCCGAGGGCGGACTTGCGCGCGACGAGGCGCGACCCTACCTTCGGCGCTGGCTGATCGACCCCGACGAGATCATCGACAAGGCGGCCACGTTCTATCTCGACAATCCCTGGCCGCCCTACGCCGTCTCCTACTCGGCCGGACAGGAGCTCGCGCGCACGTTCGTCGCCGGCGATCCCGCCCGCTTCCGCCGCCTGCTCGGCGAGCAGCTGACACCGGAGGATCTGGCGGCCTGACCGCCGCAGCTAGATACCTCGAGCTCGCGCTCCGCTTCGCCCGGCTCCAGCCGGAGTTGATCGACAGCTACACGGGACCACCCGAGTTGCGTGCGCAGGTCGACGCGGAGGAGCCGCCGTCGTACGAGGCGATCGCCGACGATGCGGCGCGCCTGCTGGACGAGGTCGGCGCCGACAACGAGTGGCTCGGGGCCCAGCTGATCGGCCTCGAAGCCGCGTGCCGCTGGTTCGCGGGTGAGCAGATCCTGTTCGACGAGCTCGTTCGCCGCTGCCACCAGATCGACGCTGCGCTCGTGCCCGAGGACGAGTTCGCCGCCGCCCACGCGCAGCTCGACGAAGCATTGCCCGGCGACGGTTCCCTCCACGAGCGCTTCGTGGCGTGGCGGGAATCGCAACAGGTGCCCGCGGCCCTGATCGCGCCGGGGCTCGACGCGCTCGCCGCCGAGCTCCGCGCGAGGACCGATGCGCTCGTCGGCCTGCCGGACGGTGACCGGGTTGACTTCGTGCTCGAGACGGGGAAGCCGTGGGGCGGCTTCTGCGACTACCTAGGCGACCTCCACACGCGCATTTCGATCAGCGTGGACCTGCCGATCCCGTCGTACCGGCTGTTCGAGCTCGTCACGCACGAGGTCTATCCGGGCCACCACACCGAGCACCTGTTCAAGGAGCCGTTGATCCAGCAAGGTCGGCTGGAGCTGGCGATTGCGCTCTTCCCGACGCCGCAGTCCCTCGTCGCCGAGGGCATCGCCACGCTGGCGCACGAGGCGCTCCTCGGCGACGACGCCGACCGCGTCGGCGCCGCGATCCTCGAGCCTTTCGGAATCGTCTACGACGCCGACGGAGCGGCCGTGGTCCGCGCAACGCAACGGACGCTGTCGTCCGTGGGCCCGAACCTCGTGCGGATGCTTGCCGAGGGCAACATCACCCGCGAGGAGGCACGTCCGTACGCGCGCCGCTGGCTGATCGGCCCGGACGCGTTGATCGAGAAGGGGCTGCGACTGCTCGACGGCGCCTGGCCGATCTACTCCTTCTGCTACCCGGCGGGGTACGACCTCGCGAAGCGGTTCGTGGCGGGGGATTCCACACGCTTCGCGCGGCTGCTCCGCGAACCGCTCACGCCGAGCGACCTCGCCCCGTGAAGCTGACGATCGCCGAGGCGCGCAAGCTCGCCGTCGCCGGCCAGCTGCTCGACTCGCCACAGCCGCGCTCGATCCTCGACGTCGTCGAGCGGTTGGGCTCGCTCCAGATGGACCCCACGAGCGCGGTCGCGCGCAGCGAGCGCCTCGTGCTCTGGAGCCGGCTCGGGAACTACGACCTCGCGGAGCTCGACCGGCTGCGGTGGGAGACGCGCGAGCTGTTCGACTACTGGGCCCACATCGTCCCCGCCTCGGACTACGCGATCCATCGGGAGACGATGCGGCGGTATCCGCGCGGCGCGTACGCGCGCTCCAACTACATCCGCGAATGGCTGGCCGCCAACGGCGGCTTCCGCCGCTACGTCCTGCGCGAGCTGCGTCGGCGCGGGCCGCTGCTCTCGCGTGAGCTCGAGGACCGCGCCGAGCTCCCCTGGAAGACCGGCGGCTGGAACGACGGCAAGAGCCTCGGGATCATGCTCGAGACCCTGTGGGACGGCGGCAGGATCGGCATCGCGAGGCGCGACGGCAACGAACGTCTGTGGGACATCGCCGAGCGCGTCTTCCCCACCGACGCTCCGAAGCTGCCGGCAGGCGAGATCGCCAGGCGTGTGCTCGACAGGCAGCTGCGCTGGCTCGGAGTTGCGCGCTCGGACGAGTTCGGCAGGGTCTTCGACGGCTGGGTTCCCGGCCGCGAGCGCGCTCTCAAGGCGCTGATCCGCGAGGGCCGCTTCGTCGGTGTCGAGATCGAGGGCCTCGCCGGCGACTGGCTCGCCCATGCCGAGCTGCTCGAGCGCGGTCCCGGAGAGCCGCGCTCGACGTTGCTGTCGCCCTTCGACAAGCTCGTCTACTACCGCGACCGCACCGAGGAGCTGTTCGGCTTTCGCTTCCGGCTCGAGATCTACGTCCCCAAGGCGAAACGCGAGTACGGCTACTTCGTCCTCCCGTTCCTGCACGGGCACGAGTTGGTCGGCCGCATCGACCCGCTGTTCGACCGCAAGACCGGCGTCCTGCGCATCAACGCCGTGCACTGGGAGCCTGGCGCTCCCAAAGCTGCGCGGCCCGCGCTGAAGACGGCGGTCGCCGAGCTGGCCGAGTGGCTCGGGGCGGGCGACGTCGCCTACGCCAGGCCCACGTAGAGGAAGCCGACCGCGCGGATCTCGCCGGACTCGATCAGCCGGCGCTCCTCGCCCTCGTCGCCCTCGCCCGGCTCGTACTCCGCGAGGTACGGCCCCCAGGCGAACGAGCGCTCGCGGAAGCGCCGGTCCAGCGCCGAGCGCAGAGCCGCGAAGCCGTGCAGATGGTGGTGCTCGCCCCGCCACTCGGCGAGCCCGCCCTCCTTGCCGCGCCGCCGGTAGTCCCAGCGCGCGGTCGGCTCGTCCACGTGATCCCAGGCGAACTCCCGCACGACGAACGGCCCGGCCGGCCGCAGCAGCGAATGGACCCGTCCGATCGCCACGCCCAGGTCGGCCACGTGGTGAAGCGAGAGCGAGGCCACCGCCGCGTCGAACGGGCCCTCGTCACCGAGCTCCTCGATCGTGGTCTGCCGGAAGATCCCGCCGCTCGGTGCCTTCGGGTCGACCGCGAGCACGTCGAAGCCGTCTGCCGCGAGCGCCAGGGCCAACCGGCCGTTGCCGCAGCCGACCTCGAGCACCCGGGCGGGCGGCGGCGGCAGCTCCCTGAGCGCGAGTCCGTGCAGGTCCATGCCGTGTCTAGAATCGCCGAAGATGGACTTCGAGACACGGGCTATCCACGAGGGGCAGCAGCCGGACCCCGCCACGGGCGCGCTCACCACGCCGATCTACCAGACGTCGACGTACGTGCAGGATGCCGTCGGCGTCAACAAGGGGTACGACTACTCGCGCGTCGGCAACCCGACCCGGACCGCGCTGCAGACCGTGCTCGCCTCGCTCGAGGGGGCCGAGCACGGGGTCGCGTACTCGTCCGGGATCGCCGCGACGACGACGCTGATGCACCTGGTCAACCCGGGCGAGCGCGTCGTCGCTGTCAACGACGTCTACGGCGGCGTCTACCGGATGTTCTCGCAGGTGTACGAGCCCAAGGGCTATGCGTTCGAATTCATCCCCGCGGCCGAGATCAACACGAACCTCACCGCCCACCTCGACGAGCGCACGCGGATCGTCTGGCTGGAGACGCCGACGAACCCGATGCTGAACGTGATCGACATCCGCGCCGCCGCCGAGGCTGCGCACGCGGTCGGGGCGATCGTCGTCGTCGACAACACGTTCGCCTCGCCATACCTGCAGCGGCCGCTCGAGCACGGCGCGGACATCGTCCTGCACTCGACCACGAAGTACATCAGCGGCCACTCCGACATCATCGGCGGCTTCGTGTGCACGAACGACCCGACCATCGCCGAGCGCCTCTACTTCCTGCAGAAGTCGCTCGGCGCGATTCCGGGGCCGTTCGACTGCTGGCTCGCGCTGCGCGGCGTCAAGACGCTCGCCGTGAGGATGCGCGCCCATTGCGAGAACGCCCGTCAGGTCGCGGCCTTCCTGGACGAGCACGCCGAGGTCGAGCGCGTCCTCTACCCCGGTCTCCCCACCCATCCCGGCCACGACATCGCCGCTCGGCAGATGAGCGACTTCGGCGGCATGGTCTCGTTCCTCGCCGGGACCGAGGAGGACGCCCTCGCGCTCGTCGCGCGCACCAAGATCTTCAAGCTCGCCGAGAGCCTCGGCGGAGTGGAGAGCCTGATCGAGCATCCCGGCCGGATGACACACGCCTCGACGGCCGACTCCTCGATCGCCGTGCCCAAGAACCTGATCCGGCTGTCGGTCGGGATCGAGTCGGCCGACGACCTGGTGGCCGACCTCGAGGCTGCGTTCGTCGGGTCGCCCGCGACCGCGAACGCCTAGTAGAGTCGCGTCGGGAGAGTCACTCGGGGTCAGAGAGGGGCGCCGCCGTGCCTCGAATTCGTCTGTACTTACTGCTCACGCTCGGACTGCTAGCGGCGCCGCTGACGCTCGCGGGCAACGCCGCAGCCGAGATCGCGCCGCCGTGGTGCGGCACGCCCGAGCCCGACGTCGCCGGGAGCCTGCCGGACGGGACGAGCCCGACTCACCCGGCCGGAAGCTTCCCGCACATTCCCTACTACGCGATCGGCTGCACGCTCGCGGACATCGCAGCACGCAGCGACGGCCGCATGAGTGTTCAGGTCGTCGGGCAGTCAGCGACCGGCCGCGACATGTACGAGGTCGTCATCAACGCGCGCGAGACGAAGCAGCAGCGCACGGACTTCAAGAACTGGAAGGACATCCACGAGGACGCGCTCGACGACCCGAAGTACGCCCAGGAGCAGATCCGGAGCTTCCTCAAGTACGGCTACGACTTCAAGATCCCGCTCTTCATCCAAGGCGGAATCCACGGCAACGAGTACGAGGGCGTGGACGCGTCGATGCAGGTCATCGAACGGCTGGCGCTGACGCCGTACGGGACCGACGCGGAGGTCGACGCGATCCTCGACCACGCGATCGTGATCTTCAACCCGATCCAGAACCCGGACGGCCGCGTCGCGGGCACTCGGGCGAACGGCAACGGCTTCGACCTCAACCGCGACTTCATGACCCAGTCGCAGTCCGAGACGAAGAACTCGATCTCGATCATGAAGCGCTGGTTCGCGCCGGACATGCTCGACCTGCACGGCTACGTCACCCCGACGCTGATCGAGGCGACGACGAAGCCGCACAACCCGAGCATCGAGTACGACATGTGGCTGAAGTGGAACCAGGCGCGGATCGACGCGAACGAGGCCGCGATGAACGCGATCGGCCAGCAGATCCAGCGTCCGATCAACGACTGGTGCTCCGATCCCGACGAGGACATCCCGCCCGCGGGCCAGCCGTGCTCGGACGGACGGTTCCCCGGCCCCGCGATCGCTGAGGGCTGGGACGACTGGGGCCCGTTCTACGCGCCGATGTACCACCAGCACGTGGGCCTGAACAGCTCGACGGTCGAGATGTGCCAGGGCACCAGCTGCGGCGGTCGCGTCGGCTCGCGGCAGGCGCAGTACACGGTCAGCTGGTCGACGCTGCTCTACGACGTCGAGAACCGGCACGAGCTCTACAGCGACATGATCACGATCTACCAGCGCGGGGACACGGACGCACCACGGCCCGACTGCTGCCCGCCGCCGTTCGACGTCGCGAACAACTGGATGACCGACTATCCGCAGGCGTACGTGATCCCGCGTGGGGCGGGCCAGCGCAGCGACGCGGAGGCGAACCGCCTCGTCGAGTTCCTCCTGTTCAACGACATCGAGGTCCACGAGATCACCTCGGACTACCGCTTCGGCGGCCAGACGTTCGAGGACGGCTCGTACGTCGTCTTCATGGCCCAGCCGAGGCGCGGTCTCGCCGACACGGCGCTCTCGCTCGGCACCGACATCTCCGCGCAGATCAGCGTCCTCTACGCACCGCCGGCGTCGTGGAGCCACGGTTACCTGTGGGGCGCCGACGTCGTCACGATCCCGGACGGCGCCACGTTCAAGCCGTGGAAGCACGAGGTGAAGAAGCCGGCCAAGCTCAAGGGCGGCGTCGAGAAGGGCAAGGCCACTGACTACGCGTTGGCGATCGACTCGCCGACCGCCGTGCGGACGCTCAACGACCTGCTCGCCGACGGTGTCACCGCGCGGCTTGCACTCGCCTCGTTCCCGGCCGCAGGCGGCGGCACGCTCGCAGCCGGAAGCGCGATCTTCTCGGCCGCGGACTTCGACGGCGATCGACGCGGCGGGTAAGGCCCGGGGGCTGACGTTCCGGCGCGCCGGAACGCTCCCGGCTACCGAGCCGATCGACCGGTCGCCGCGGATCGCGGTCTTCGCGAACGCGATCGACCAGAGCGTTTGGTCGCTTCGGAACCTCGGCTTCACGGCCGATCCGGTCGGCACGACCCTGCTCAACACGTCCCCGACCGATCCGCTCGCGAACTACGACGTGGTCTTCAGCACGGCCGGCTACCCGGCGAACACTCCCGGGAACGTGACCGCGCGTGCGCGGCTGGCGGCGTTCTTCGCCGCCGGCGGCGGCTACATCGGCGGCGGCGCGAACGGGGCCGCGTTCCTGACCGGCGGCGGACAGGTGACCGGCTTGACGTCGGCGAACCGTGGCGGCAACGGCCGCAGCGGCATCGTCTACTGGGCCAACACCGGTGGCTCCGGCAGCCCCATCACCGGCGCGTATCCCGAACAGGACACGGCGATCATGGATCCGCCGACCTGGCTCACGGCGATCCCGACCGGGTGGTCTGCGGACGGGCGCTTCCCGGCGCTCGGCTTCTTCGCCTCCGGTCTGTGGGCATTCGACGCCCCGTCGGCGACCGCCCCGACCTCGGCGGTGATCGCGCATGGCACGAACACGGCCGGCACCGCTCGACTGACCGTGTTCGCGATGAACCCGCTCTACCGCGCCGACCCGGAGCGCGAGTGGCCGATGATCTCGTCGGCCGCGTACTGGGCCGACCAGTAGACCGAAACCGTGAGGGGGCGGGGCGATCCCGCCCCCTCACTAGGATCGAGCCCGTGGCTGTCCAGCCTCTCGACCTGCTTCACCTCGCGCACGAGCGCGTGATCGGCTGCTACGTGCTCCAGACCGACGACGGGCCTGCACTGTTCGACTGCGGCCCGGCCTCGGACGTCGACACGCTCCGGGCCCGCCTGGACGAGCGCGGCCTCGCCGTCACCGATCTGCGCCACCTCCTGCTCTCGCACATCCACCTCGACCACGCGGGCGCGACCGGCGTGCTCGTCCGCGAGCACCCGGGTCTGCAGGTGCACGTGTCCGAGGTCGGCGCGCCCCACCTCGTCGATCCCTCGAAGCTGATCTCGAGCGCCTCGCGCCTGTACGGCGACCAACTCGGGCCGCTGTGGGGGGAGATCGTCCCGGTGCCGGACGAGAACGTGCACGTGGTCGGCTCGGACGTGCTCGGGCTGGAGTGCTTCCCGAGCCCCGGCCACGCAGGGCACCACGTCTGCTACCTCGACCGCGACGGGACGCTCTACGCCGGCGACGCGGCAGGGGTCCGGATCACGCCGAGCCCTTACGTGCTCCCGCCCACGCCGCCGCCCGAGATCGACGTGGAGGCCTGGCACGCGACCGTCGTCGAGATCCGGCGGCGCACGCCCGAGCGTCTCGCGCTGATCCACTTCGGCGTCTTCGACGGCGTCGAGCGGCACCTCGACGAGCTCGAGCGCCGCCTCGACGCCTGGACCGCGCTGGTGGCGGGCGGAGCCGAGGAGCCCGAGTTCGTCGACGCGGCCCTGGCCGACCTGGACGGCGTGGCCGCGAACGAGTACGCGCAGGCCATGCCGCTCGAACAGTCCTACGCCGGGCTCAGACGCTACGTGGACAAGCGCACGGCGGCGTGAGCTTCCTCGCGCGCGGGATCTCGCGACCTGCGTGACAATGCCGCCGATGCGCCAGGCTGAGCAGGTCGAGCTGACTGCCTGGGCGGAGGTCTGGGCCGCCGCGCCGCCCGACCTCGCCGCCCGCCACGGGATCGAGGCCGCCGAGATCGGCGGCGCCCTCTGCACCGGCGTCGGAGCCCAGACCTCGACGATGCTGAACCGGGTCGTGGGGCTCGGGCTCGACAGCCCCACCACCGAGCAGGCTCTCGACGGGATCGCCGAGTTCTTCGACCAGCTCGACCAGCGCTACTACATCTCCCTGAACGACCGGGCGAAGCCCTCGGACCTCCCCGCACAGCTCGAGCGGCGCGGCTTCACAGACGGGTACGCCTGGATGAAGTTCACACGCGGTGTCGAGCCTCCGCCCGCGACGGAGACCGCCCTCCGCGTGGAGAGGATCGGCCCGGAAGCAGGCGCCGACTTCGGCGATGTCGTCGCGGCGGGGTACGAGCTCGAGCCGTTCACGAGCGCGTGGCTCTCCCAGCTGCCGCAGACGAGCTGGCACTGCTACGTCGCCTACGACGGTGACGACCCCGCCGGCGCGGCCGCCCTCTACGTGCACGACGGCACCGGCTACCTCTGCTTCGCCGCCACCAAGCCCGAGCACCGGCGCAAGGGAGCTCAGAGCGCGCTCCTCGCAGCACGCATCCGCGACGCGGCCGAGGCCGGCAGCACGCGACTCGTCACCGAGACGGGCGAGCGGATCCCGCTCAAGCCGAGCAGCTCGTACCGCAACATCCTCCGCTTCGGCTTCGAGGAGGCGTACCTGCGCCCGAACTACCTCTCGCCCGAGCGCGAGACGGCCTCACGGTAGGCGTCCAGGTACTCGCCCACCATGCGCTCCGGCGCGAACCGCTCCTCGACGTAGCGCCGGCACTCGAGCGGGTCGAGCGTGTCCGCCCGCTCGAGCGCATCGGGCATCTGGCGGTAGTTCTCGACGATCAGCCCGCTCACCCCGTCCTCGATCACCTCGGGCACGGCCCCGTGCCGGGTCGCGATCACCGGGGTGCCGCACGCCATCGACTCGATCATCACCAGCCCGAACGGCTCCTCCCACTCGATCGGGAACAGCGTGGCGCGGGCGTCCTGCAGGAGCTCGACCTTCGTGCCGTGCGAAACCTCGCCCAGCCATTCGATCCGGTCGTTCAGGTGCGGCTCCACGAACTCGGCGAAGTACTGCTGCTCCCGCCGCTCGCGGTTCTTGCCGGCCATCTTCAGCGGGAGCCCGAGCTCCATCGCGACGGCGATTGCGCGGTGCGCGCCCTTGTCGGGGCTCATGCGACCGAGGAAGAGCAGGTACTCGCCGAGGTGCGGCTTGCAGGGGTAGAGCGAGAGGTCGAGCGCGTTGGGGATGTTCGCCGCCCAGGGCAGGTTCGGCTTCGGGCGCCGCTGGTTGAGCGAGATCGAGATCAGGCCGACGTTCGGAGCGACCTGCTGGATGCACTCGTAGGTGCTACCCGCCTCGCCGTCCAACGGGCCGTGGACGGTGTGGAGCACCGGCGTGCTCAGCGCTCCCGCGAGCGCCGCGGCAGGCATCCCCGAGTGGTCGTTGATCACGTCGAACTCGCTCGCGCGCGTGTAACAGGCGAGCGCGTGACGGAGCTCGGGCAGCGACCGCCCGATCAGCTCGCTCGGCGCCCGTTCGTAGGTGTAGGCGAGCTCGGCCTTGGTCAGGGAGTCGCCGGACGCGAACAGCGTCACCTCGTGCCCCGCGTCCACGAGCCCGTCGGCGAGCAGGGAGACGATCAGCTCGATCCCGCCGTAGCCCGTCGGCGGGACGGCGAACCAGACGGGACTGAGGATCGCGACTCTCATTCTCGAGTTAGGGAGCTCATTCAACCGTTACGTGCCCGTTCTCGACGTGAACGTCCCACGAGCGCTCGAACGCACGGACCCCCGTGAGCCTGATCGAGCCGGCCCACTCCGGCAGCTCCGGTGCTGTCGCGAACAGACGATGATGGGCGCGGTCGACCTGCAGCCCCAGCAGGAGCTGCAGGAGCAGCACGGGCGTCCCGGCCGCCCACGCCTGCGGACGCGCCGCCGTCGGATAGCGGATCGGAAACGGCGTGTCCGCCCTCGGCATCCCGGCGAACACCTCGGGGAGCTGGTGGTCGAAGTGGCGCGAGGCCGCGAGCATCCGCCGTACGACGCGGTGCAGCTCGGCCCAGCGGCCGTAGCGGGCGAACCCCGCCGCGCAGAGGGAATTGTCGTGGGGCCAGACCGTGCCGTTGTGGTAGGCGAGCGGGTTGTAGCCGGCGTCTGCCGTCGACATCGTCCGCACGCCCCAGCCGGACCAGAGCGCTTCGCCCATGAGCGCGTCCACGAGCTGCTCGACCCGCTCCTCCGGGACGATCCCGCTCCAGAGCAGGTGCCCGATGTTCGAGGTCAGTGAATCGACGTGACGCTTGTCCTTGTCCAGGGCGAGCGCGTAGTAGCCGCGGTCGCACCAGAACGCCTCGTCGAAGCGCTGCTTGAGCTCCGCCGCCTCGCGCTCGAGGCGCTCGGCGAGCGTGCGGTCGCGCCAGACCTCGCGTGCAAGCTCGGCGGTGCGCAGCTTCGCGTCGTAGACGTAGCCCTGTACCTCGCAGGGGGCGATCGGCGCCTCGGCGAGGGTGCCGTCGGTGAAGCGCATGGAGTCGCTGCTGTCCTTCCAGCTCTGGTTGTCGAGCCCGCGCGGGCTGCGTTTGAGGTACTCGACGAAGCCGTCGCCGTCCAGGTCGCCCCACTCGTCGATCCAGGCGAGCGCGCGCAGCGCCGGCTCGCGCAGCTTCCGGACAAGGGCGGCATCGTCGGTCCAGCGCCAGACCTCGGAGAGCAGCGTGAGGTAGAGCGGCGTGGCGTCGAGTGTCCCGTAGTAGGTGTCGAACCACCGTTTCGCGGCCTTTCCGTGCCGGACCTCGTGGACGATCTTGCCGGGCTCCGCATCCAGCTCGGGCACGTCTTCCGTGGCCTGCAGGTTCGCCAGCACCTCGAGTGCGCTGCGGGCGAGCTCGGGCCCGAACAGCAGGGTCTGCAGGCACGTGATCAGCGTGTCGCGGCCGAAGACGGTCATGAACCACGGCATCCCCGCCGCGGGCAGCGAGCCGAGCCCGTTGCGGATCCGCAGCGAGGCGAGGTCGGCGACCGAGCGGGAGAACGAGTGGTGCAGGTCGTCCCAGCTCGTGCGCAGCTGCGGCACCCGCAGCTTCCAGGCCGCGAGCGACTCGCGCACGTGCACGAGCTCCTCGCCGAAGCGGCGCTCCACCGCGCGCGGCGCCTCCTGGTCGCCGTCGAGGTCGGCGTGGACGTCGACTCGCACCGCCCAGAGGGCGCGTGGCTCTAGGTCGATCCGCCAGCAGATGGTCGCGCCGTCGACCTCGCCGCGCTCGGAGAGGATCACCTGCGTGCGCGCCGCGCTCTCGGGGTCGACGAACAGGAACTGGTTGTCCCCGTCGTCGAACACGGGCGTGACCGCGGGCGGCAGCGGCTCGGCCGCCTCCGGATCGCCGAGCGAGAAGTCGTAGTCCTTGACGGCGAAGATGTCCGCGAAGTCGGCGCCGAAGCGGAGCGCGAGCTCGAACGAGACCGGCTCCATGGCGTGGTTCTCCACGCGGAGGTGATCCTGCATTCCCACGCCGACGAAGCGCTCGCGCGTGATCGAGAGCACGTCCGGCGCCAGCTCCGCGCGCGGGTTGCGCAGGTAGAAGGCGGCCGAGAAGTACTCGACCCGGTCGGACGAGAGCAGGAGCGGCCGCTCGCCGTTGACCGTGAGCTCGAGGACGGAGAGGAAGCGGACGTCCTTGGCGAAGAACCCGCTCGTCGGCCAGCCGAAGTCTCCGCTGGGGTCACAGACGCAGAATGTCGATCCCTCGAGGATCGTCAGCGACACGCTACGCGTCCTGTGTTGAGGTCGAGCGGAGGATTCGACCCCCGCTCGACTGCGCGAGCGCCTTGACCACGAGCTCGTCGACATTCACGTGGGCCGGGCGGGTGAGCGCGAAGACGATGCACTCGGCGATGTCCTCGGGCAGCATCGCCTCCACTCCCTCGTAGACGGCGCGCGCCTTCTCCTCGTCGCCCTTGAAGCGAACGCGCGAGAAGTCGCTCTCGACCAGACCCGGGTCGACGGTCGTGATCCGGATCGGCCGGCCGAGCAAGTCCTCTCGCAGCGCGTACGTGAACCCGCGCACGGCGAACTTCGAGGCGACGTAGAGGGCTGCGTTCGGATAGGCCTGGCGCCCTGCGACCGAGCCGATGTTGACGATGTGGCCGCCGTCGCGGAGGTGCGGGAGCGCGAGCCGGGTCATGCGAATCAGCCCGTCCACGTTCGTGTCCATGACGACGCGCTCGTCGTCCTCGGTGGACTCGTCGAAGGGATCCCGTCCGAGCGCGAGCCCGGCGCCGTTGACCAGGATGTCGAGACCGTCGAGCTCCTTCACGGCGTGGGTGACGAAGGCTTCAGCGCTGTCCGGGTCGGTCACGTCGAGCGGCAGCCCCACGGCGCTCACCCCGAGGTCCGAGAGCCGCTCGACTCGCCGCGCTCCCGCAGCGACGACTGCGCCCTCCGCGAGCAGCGCCTTCGCCGTCGCGCGGCCGATCCCGCTCGAGGCCCCGGTGACGATGGCGGTCTTGCCCTCCAGCGACGGCATGGCGAGTGAGCTTAGTGACGCAAGGGAGAGCTGCGACGGAACGAGGGGCCGATGCGGACGAGCCGGTCACCGTCGGCGTGCTCGACCTGCAGCGTGGTGTGCTCGAGCTCGAAGCGCTCGTGCAGGAGCCGCTCGAGGTCGCGCCTGACCCCGTGGCAGTCGCCTCCTGGGACGACGAGCACGTGCGCGGCGAGGGCGGGGAAGCCCGACGTGATCGTCCAGATGTGCAGGTCGTGCACCTCGACGACGCCGTCCGCGCCCGCCAGTGCGCGCCCCACCTCCTCGGGGTCGATGCCGGCAGGGGTCTCCTCGAGCAGGATGCTGACCGAGTCGCGAAGGATCCGCCACGAGCTCGCGAGCACGAGCACGCCGATCGCGAGCGCGACCAGCGGGTCGGCGTACTCCCACCCCGTGACCACGACGACCAGGCCCGCGACGATCACGCCGACCGAGCCGAGCAGGTCGGCGAGGACGTGGAGGAGCGCGGCCTGCACGTTCAGGCTCTCCGTTCCCGCGCGCGCGAGGATCCAGGCGGCGGCGACGTTGACGGTGAGGCCCGCGACGCCGACCACGAGCACCCAGCCGCCCGAGACCTCGGGCGGGTCCTCCAGCCGCCCGAGCGCGGCGACGAAGATCCAGATCGAGACGGCGACGAGCGCGACGCCGTTGACGAGCGCGGCGAGGATCTCCGCACGGCCGGAGCCGAAGCTCCGCCTCGGTGTCGCCGGCCTGGACGCGAGCCAGGCCGCCAGGAACGCCAGGCCGAGGGAGGCGGTGTCCGAGAGCATGTGCGCCGCATCGGCGAGCACGGCGAGCGAGTCGGCGATCAGGCCGACCGCCACCTCGACGATCGTGAAGCCCGCGATCAGCACGAGGGCCGCGCCGAGAGCCCGCCGGTTTCGGCTCGACGCGGCGCGCAGGCCGTGAGCGTGGCCGGGTTGCGCGTGCATGAAGGTCAGGTTAAGTGTTGCCGAGACGAAAACCATTTCGGCAGACGCTCCGTCTAAGCTGACAGCGAATGGCGAGCGTCTCGGAGCAGCTCTCGACCATTGCCCCGGCCGGGGAGGCGTCGAAAGCGCTCGCCGCCCAGTGGCGCCGGCTGATCCGCGCGGCCACGTTCATCGCCATCCTCACGAGCCCGATTCCGTTCCTCTGGCTCTACGTGCAGCGCGACTGGCCGCTCGGCTGGTCGATCGTGGTGACCTTCCTGCTGATCATCGCCTACCGCGGCCTGCTCGACGTCGTGCTGAGGCGCCTGATCCCGTGGCCGAGCCTGTTCGGCGCCGACGAGCAACAGCTCCGCGAGGAGGACGTCGTCAACCGGCGCCGCGCCTGGTACTGGAGCCGCAAGTGGCACGTGGCCTACCTGATCGCGCTCTTCATCACGATCGTCTGGGTCGGCAAGCTGCTGATCCCCGGTGGCGAGAGCGAGACCTGGTGGGGCACCGCGACCGGGATGGTCGACAGCTTCGTCGAGTTCCTGTCGAACCCGATGATCCTGATGTACGCGTTCATCTTCCCGCTGCTCTTCCTGATGAACTTCCTGATCCTGATGGGGCCCCTGATGCTGATGGGGGTCACGCAGATCCAGTCCTACGAGCCGGGCGACGCCGACTGGGGCGTCAAGCTCGAGGACGTCCGCGGCCAGGCCGAGGCCAAGGAGGAAGTCCGCAAGATCGTCTCGCTCTGGCAGTCCGGCGAGGCCTTCGAGCTGGCCGGCGGCAAGCGCGAGCGCGGGATCCTCTTCCTCGGCCCACCGGGGACCGGCAAGACGATGCTCTCGAAGGCGATCGCGACCGGGTTCAACTGCCCGTTCGTGTCGATCCCGGGGTCCGGCTTCGCCCAGACCTTCATCGGGATGGACGCCGTGATCGTGCGCTACCTGGCCTGGAAGGCGAAGCGGCTGGCGCGCAAGTGGGGCGGCCAGTGCATCGTCTTCATCGACGAGATCGACGCCGTCGGCATGCGGCGGCAGAGCCTCGGGCCCGCAGGCGGCGGCATGATGACGCCGATGCCCGCGACGCGCTTCGAGGAGCTCGCGTTCTACGGACCGCACGGCTCGCTCACGCCGAGCGGCGACCTGATTCTCGAGACCCGCGCCTGGCGCGATCGTCTCTTCGAGACCAGGGCCCCGCAGCCTGGGCCGACCTATCTCGGCCGCTTCGCCGGGGTCGTCAACCAGTTCATGCCCGGCGGGATGATGGGCGGCGGGGGCCAGCTGGCCCTGAACCAGCTGCTCGTCGTGATGGACGGGATCGGCAACCCGCCCTTCTTCAAGAAGATGAAGCGGAACCGCTTCAACACCTTCCTCGACGCCACCTACGTGATCCCGCGCGCGGTCGGACGCTTCGCGCTGCGCCTACCGGCACCCCGCCCGCGCTCCGAGCAGATCTACTTCATCGGGGCGTGCAACGTGCCGATCGAGTCGCTGGACCCCGCGCTCACGCGCCCGGGCCGGCTCGGCCGCCACGTCTGGTTCCGGACGCCGACGAAGCAGGACCGGCTGGACATCTTCGACCTCTACATCGACAAGGTCTCGCACAGCGAGGACCTCGACCAGACGCGCCGCCGCGACGAGATCGCCCGCGTCACCAACGGCTACTCGCCGGCGATGATCGAGCAGGTCTGCTCGATGGCGCTGACCATTGCGCACCACGACGGGCGGCCGGGCTTCGAGTTCGAGGATCTGTTCGAGGCGATGACGACCGTCGAGTCCGGCACGGCGATCAACATCGAGTACGTGCCCGACGAGACCCGCGCCGTCGCGATCCACGAGGCCGGCCACGCGGTCGCGAGCCACGTGTTCATGAAGGACACGGAGTCGACGCGCCTGTCGATTCGGATGCGCGGCCAGTCGCTCGGTCACCACCAGGCGCTCGAGAAGGAGGAGCGCTTCTCCAAGTGGCGCTCCGAGCAGATGGCAGCCCTGATCTGGACGCTGGGCGCGATGGCCGCCGAGCGCGTCTTCTACGACGAGAACTCGACCGGCGTCGGTGGCGACGTGCAGAGCGCGACCGCGCGCGCGGCCTTCATGGTCGGCGCATCGGCGATGGGCCCCGAGCGCGTGGAGCTCAACGGCGCCTACAAGACCGAGAAGACGCGCACCGAGGCGCGCGAGAAGATCCTGAAGCGCTTCGAGGAGATCGGGCTGCAGATCATGAACCGCACCGGCGGCGGCCCCTTCAACCAGGATCCGATCGCCGGCGCCCTGGGCGACCCGGACAAGCGCAAGGCGGCGGCGCAGATCCTCGGCCAGGCCTACGTCAAGGCATACAACCTGATCCTGCACAACAAGGACGCCGTCTCGAAGATCGCAGACGTCGTCGTCGCGCGCCGGGAGATCTACGGCGACGAGCTGCTCGACCTGCTGCGGAACGCGAAGCTCGTCGAGCCGACGATCGACTACTCCGAGGAGAGCGCGTGGCCCAAGCCGTAGAGCCGATCGCCGAGGGCCCTCGCCCCGACCGGGCCGCGCCCATTGGCGCGAGGCAGAAGGGCGAGCTCGAACCGCTCGCCGTCAGTGCCGAGCGCGTGCAGACGGCAGAGCGCTCGAAGGAGGAGGCGGTCTACCCGGGCCGCTTCATGGTCGGCTACCTGCTGATCGTCCTGTTCTTCGGCGCACTGCTGGTGGCCTTCGCGGTCGCCTGGAGCCAGCGCTCCGACGACGGGTCCTCCACCGCCTCGACCTGGTCCTTCTTCAAGCCGACGGCCGATTCCGAGGCGCTCCGCACGCGCCAGATCGCGCGCTTCGTCGGCACTCGCTACCAGACGAGCGACGGGCAGCAGCTCGCGCGGGTGATCGGCGGGCCGCCCGCCGTCCAGGACGCTCCGGTGAGCCAGTTCGTGATCCGCGACGGCAGCTCCGAGCAGACGATCGGGGCCGGCAAGGCGATCATGTACATCCTCTGCGCGGCAGGGACCGAGTGTGCACTGCCGGCGACGGCCGCGTCCGGCACGGAGAGGCTCGTCCGCCGCGAGGCGCTCGAGCTCGCGCTCTACACGATGCGCTACAACGACGTCGATCCCGTCGTCGCCCTGCTTCCGCCGGACGCTCAGGGGCAGCCGGGCGGCGCCGTGCTGCTGCGCCGCGAGCAGCTCGAGGCGCAGCTCGACCGGCCGCTCACGCAGACCCTCCCGACCGGCAAGGCGCCGTCGGCGACCGGCATCTCCGACCTCGAAGCGGCCGCGATCGACTACCTCACGCTCTCGAACAAGTTCGCCTACGAGTTCCAGCAGGCGAGCGACGGGACGGCACGGATGATGCTGAATCCCGCACCCGCGTCGGAGTAGCGCCTTCTCCTAGCGGACCGGTCACGGAACAGACACAATCCTTCTCGCACACCGCGCATCGCGAGCTGGGAGGAAAGGGGGAGCGTGGCCGAAGTCACTTTTGACGGGGTCAGCAAGGTGTACCTCGACGGCACGCGCGCAGTAAACAGCATCGATCTCGAAGTCCAGGACGGCGAGTTCATGGTGCTCGTCGGCCCCTCGGGCTGCGGCAAGACGACTGCGCTGCGCATGGTCGCCGGCCTCGAGGAAATCTCCGAGGGCGTACTCCGGATCGGCGATCGCATCGTCAACCAGTTGGCACCGCGCGACCGGGACATCGCGATGGTGTTCCAGAGCTACGCGCTGTACCCGCACCTGACGGTCTACGACAACATCGCCTTCAGTCTGCGCCTGCGCAAGACCCCGAAGGACGAGATCGACAAGCGCGTAAAGGAGGCTGCCCGGATCCTCGGGCTCGAGCAGTTCCTCGACAAGAAGCCACGCGCGCTCTCCGGCGGGCAGCGGCAGCGGGTCGCGATGGGCCGAGCGATCGTCCGTCAGCCACAGGCGTTCCTGATGGACGAGCCGCTCTCCAACCTGGACGCGAAGCTGCGCGTGCAGATGCGCGCCGAGATCTCGGGCATCCAGCGCGACCTGAAGACGACGACGATCTACGTCACCCACGACCAGGTCGAGGCGATGACGATGGGCGACCGCGTGGCGGTGATCCGCAAGGGCGAGCTTCAGCAGGTGGCTTCGCCGCAGGAGCTCTACGACAAGCCGGTCAACCTCTTCGTCGGCGGCTTCATCGGCAGCCCCGCGATGAACCTGCTCGAGGCCACGCTCGAGGGTGCCAACGGCGGGATTATCGTCAAGGCAGGCGACCAGCAAATCGCATTGGACGAAGAGACGCTGAACGAGCGTCCTGCGCTTCAGGCCTACGAGAGTCGGCAGGTCGTGCTCGGGATCAGGCCCGAGGACCTCGAGGACGCTGAGCTCGAACAGGTCGCGCCGGGCGACAAGCGCATGCGTGCCCGCGTCGAGCTCCGCGAGGCGCTCGGGTCCGAGATCCTGGTGCACTTCTCGGTCAAGGCGCGCCCCGCCGTCACCGAGGACGTGCGCGAGCTCGCGCGCGACGTCGGCGACGAGAGCACGGTCGAGGCAAAGGCGGAGGCGAGCCACACGACGATGGTTGGACGCTTCGGCCCACGAAGCCAGGTCAGGGTCGGTGACGTGATGGAGGTCGCCGTGGACACGCGGTCACTCCACTTCTTCGATCCCGAGACCGGGGACGCCATCTACAAGCAGCAAGACTCCACGAAAGGAGCTGGGACATGAGGAGATTCCGGTTGGCGCTGGTGCTGGCCGCGATCGCGGCCGCGCTCGTGCTCGCGCTCGCCGCCTGCGGCGGCGACGACGACGAAGAGGGCTCGGGCGGAGGCGAAGGCGGCACCGTGACCGTGCTGTCGCTCTGGGGCGGCAGCGAGAAGGAGGCCTTCGACAAGGTGCTCGCCAAGTTCACGGCCGACACCGGGATCCAGACGCAGTACGAGACGGCACGCGACTTCCTGCCCGTGATCCGCTCGCGTCTTGCCGCGGGGAACCCCCCGTCGATGGCGATCGTCCCCCGGCCTGGCATCGTGGCCGACCTGGCGCGCGACGGCTCGCTGATGACACTCGACGACCTCGGCCTCGACCCGGACTCGATCAACGAGAACTACAGCGAGGCCTGGACGAACCTGACCACGGTCGACGACGACGTGTACGGGATCGTCGCCAAGGCGAACTCGAAGAGCACGGTCTGGTACGACCCCTCCAGGGTCACCGACGAGCCGCCCACGGACTGGAAGGGGCTGCTTGCGTTGACCACGAAGCTGAGGGCCGCGGGCAAGACCCCGTGGGCCGTGGGCGCCGGCGACGGCTGGCCGCTCACCGACTGGTTCGAGAGCATCTACCTGTACCAGAACGGCGCCGAGAAGTACGACCAGCTCTTCTCGGGCGAGGTGCCCTTCGACGACCCGTCGGTCAAGCTCGCGCTGACGGAGATGTACACGATCCTCAGGGAGGAGAACCTCCCCGGAGGAGTCGAGGGCGCGCTCGCGACCCCATTCGTCGACTCGATCGGCCAGGTGTTCGGAAAGACCCCGAAGGCCGAGCTCTACTACGAAGGCGGCTTCGTGGGCGGCATCGCCACCGGCCAGGTGAACACGGCGCTGAAGCCGGGCGAGACGATCGACTTCTTCCCGTTCCCCGAGATCAACGCCGATGTGGGGCAGCCGCTCCTCGGCGCGGGTGACGTCGCCGTCGCCTTCAACGACGACGAGAACACCGGCAAGCTGATGGAGTTCCTGGCGGGCGAGGAGGCGGGCACGGAGTGGGTCTCGACCGGCGCGATCGTGTCGCCGAACAAGTCGGTCCCGCTCGACGCGTACCCGAACGACCTCGTGCGCAAGGAGGCCCAGCAGGTGCAGGACGCGGAGGTCTTCGCGTTCGACGGCTCCGACCTCCTGCCCGGCGCACTCGGCACCGAGTGGCCGAGCGTCCTCCAGGGGATCATGAAGGACCCCAGCAGCGCGGGCTCGGCGCTGGAGGACTTCCAGAGCCAGGCAGCGACGGAGTTCGGCTCGCAGTAGCGCGTTGAGCAGCACTGCTGCAACGGGATCTGCCGCCGGCGGGGCCACGCCCCGCCGACGGCTGCCCCCGTTCATGAAGCGGTCGGGCTGGCAGGCGGCGCTCTTCATCGCGCCGGCCGTGATCCTGCTCCTGGCCCTGCTGGTCTATCCGGTCCTCTGGACGATCCGCCTCTCGTTCGACACGGGGCGAGGGCTCGAGCCCCGCCGGTGGGTCGGCTTGGACAACTACGTGACGCTCTTCACCGAGGACCGCCGCTTCCTCAACCTGAACGAGTTCCCGCCCGAGGGCGCGCTCGTCAACAACGTGCTCTGGCTCGTGCTCTACACGGGACTCTGCCTGACCCTCGGCCTGCTGATCGCGGTGCTCGCCACGCGGGTGCGCTACGAGGCGCTCATCAAGGCGGTCATCTTCTTGCCGATGGCGATCTCGGCTGTCGCGGTCGGGCTGATCTGGAAGTTCGTCTACAGCCCCGATCCCGACCTCGGCGTCCTCAATGCAATCCGGACCCGGGTCCTCGGGCTGGACTCCCTCCCGTTCCTGGGCCGCGAGGACACCGTCAACTACTCGATCATCGTCGCCTACGTCTGGGCGTCGGCCGGCTTCGCGATGGTCGTGCTGTCCGCGGCGCTGAAGGGCATCTCGCAGGAGGTGATCGAGGCCGCGCGGACGGACGGGGCGAGCGAGTGGGCGATCTTCCGCCGGATTCAGCTGCCGCTGCTGGCGCTGCCGATCTCCGTCGTCACCGTCTGGCTGATGATCAACGTGATCAAGCTCTTCGACATCATCTACATCATGACCGCGGGCGGCCCGAACGGGAAAAGCCAGGTCATCGCCTACATGATGTACGACCAGACCTTCCAGGGCGGGAAGGGCGGCTACGGCTCGGCGATCGCCGTCGTGATGCTGCTCCTGATCATCCCGATCATGGCGTTCAACATCAAACGCTTCCGCAGCCAGGCGATCCAGGGATGACGACACAGGCCGCCGAGCTCGTCCGCCCGAAGTCGTCCACGCTCGCGGGGCGAATCGTCGAGTTCCTCACGCGCTCGCCGGTCCACATCGTCCTGATCGCCGTCGCGGTGATCTGGCTCGTACCGTCGGTCGGGCTGCTGATCACGTCGTTCCGCCCGCGGCCCGACATCGCGTCCTCGGGCTGGTGGGAGACCCTGTCGACGCTCAACTTCACGGTCGGGAACTACCGCGAAGTGCTTTCCGGCGCGGACATGGGCGAGAGCTTCTTCAACAGCCTCTTCATCAGCATCCCGGCCACCCTGCTGCCGCTCTTCATCGGAGCGCTCGCCGCCTACGCCTTCTCGTGGATCAACTTCCCCTTCCGCGACACGATCTTCCTGGCGATCGTCGCGCTGATGGTCGTCCCGATCCAGATGTCGCTCGTGCCGATGCTGAAGCTGTTCCAGTCGGTCGGCACGAACATGTTCGGCGACCAGACGTTCCTGACGGGCTCGTTCGGCGCCATCTGGCTGGCGCACTGCGCTTTCGCCCTACCCTTCTGCATCTTCCTGCTCCGCAACTTCTTCATCACGCTGCCACGCGACCTGATCGAGGCCGCGCGGGTCGACGGCGCCTCGAACTTCAAGATCTTCTGGAAGGTCGTGCTGCCGCTGTCCGTCCCGGCCCTCGCGTCGTTCGCGATCTTCCAGTTCCTCTGGGTCTGGAACGACCTGCTGATGTCACTGGTGTTCGTGCAGGAGTCGAACCTGCTGCCGATGACGGTCCGGATCAGCCAGGTCCAGTCGACCTACGGCGTCGAGTGGCACCTGCTCTCGGCGGGCTCGTTCGTGCTGATGGCGGTGCCGCTGATCGTCTTCTTCAGCCTGCAGCGCTTCTTCGTCCAGGGCCTGCTCGCCGGCTCGGTCAAGTAGCAACCGCCTGCGCGCTGCGAGGAGGGGAGGGTTGGTTCACGGGGCGGGCGAGATCGTTCCACTCACCACGCAGGCGCCGACGACCGAGTCGAAGTCGATCGCGTAGACGTAGGTGGCGAGTGCCGCCGACGGAGTCGTGACGACCAGGGTGCCGGTCACCTCGCGCTTTCCGGCGGCGGGATACAGGTTGACGACCTCACCCGTGTCGAAGTCGGGGTCGGTGAGGAAGAAGGGCGCGGGCGCCGCGGGCGGCGCCTGGTGGTCGAGCCCGGAGAGCACGACGTGGCCGTCGTTCGCCGTCGAGCGGATGCGCGCCTGGAAGACGCTGCACGACGCCTCGAGCACGAACCCCTGGCCGGTGAAGAACGCCTGCAGCCCGGCCGAGTCGGCCGCGGCGCGATACAACGCCTTGGTGGCGCCGGACGGCCCGGTCGCGCCGTCCTTGCCTGCCGGCCCGGTCGGCCCCAGCGCTCCAGTGAAACCGCGAGGCCCGCGGAAGCCGCGGAACCCGCGTGGCCCGCGTGGCCCGCGCAGCGGTTTCTTCGCGGCGGTCTGCTTCGTCGCCGCGGGCGTCTGCTCTGCCCCCGAGCCCGCGGCGGCCGCGATCAGGACGCCGACGAGGACCCCGGCGGCCAGGATGGACAGACGGACGAGTGCTGCTCTCATGTGACTATCCCCTCCCGTGTGGACGGCCTCAGGCATATCTTGCGCACCATGAGTGACGGAACCAAGCGCTGGACGTTCCGCTACCGCAGCCACAACCGCACGCCGAGGCCCGCGATCGTGCTGCTTCCCGCACAGTACGGGCCGCGGAATCCGCCGCCTCCCCTACCGCTCGTGATCTCGCCTCACGGCCGGGGCGTCCGGGCCCAGGGCAATGCCAAGCTCTGGGGCGACCTGCCGGGCCGCGGCAACTTCGCGGTCGTGTGCCCGGGCGGGATGGGCCGCCGGCTGCCGCTGCACTCCTGGGGCTACCGGGGCCAGATCTCCGACCTCGCCCGCATGCCGGGGATCGTGAAGGCCGGCCTGCCCTGGGTGCGCTTCGACATGGACCGGATCTTCGCCCTCGGCGGCAGCATGGGCGGCCACGAGACGCTGCTCTTGCTCGGGCAGTACCCGCAGGTGCTCGCCGGCGCGGTCGCGATGGACTCGGTCACGAACTTCCTACGCCGCTACGGCGACTTCGGGCTCGCCCCGAAGACGCGCGGCCTGCAGGCGCTCGCCCGGCTCGAGGTCGGCGGGACGCCGAAGACGAATCCGACGGGCTATGTCCTGCGCAGCCCCACGCACTGGATCGAGCAAATCGCGCGCTCGGGCGTGCCGCTGCAGTTGTGGTGGAGCCTGGCCGACCAGATCGTCCTCGACCAGGTGCACCAGTCGGCGCACTTCTACGAGCAGCTGAAGAAGCTCAAGCCCCGGGGGCCGGTGAAGGCCGTGACCGGCCACTGGCTGCACTCGCAGCAGATGCGCACGCAGATGCCCGAGGCGCTCCGCTTCCTGGGCCTGCTCCGGTAGGGAGCAGGCGCCCCGGCTCGTCTGCCGGGGCGCCCTGCTCCGCGAGTCAGAAGCCCTTCGGCCGCCCGACGTCGCGCTTGGAGTAGTCGCAGACCCCGTCCGGGAAGATCTGCTCGAGCCGGTCGACGGCGGCGGCGTCCGGGATCCACGGTGCGTAGAGCCCGTGCTTGACCGCCTTCTTCACCGTCATCGTCGCGCACTTGAAGACGCCACCCTCGATCGGCCCGCCGGCGACGATCCGGGAGGTCGAGAAGAGCGGGAACGCCTGCGTGCACGCTCCGGCCGCCTTCCGGTCGAGGATGCCGTTCCACGAGTCGCTGCCCGCGTGGATCAGCGAGCCGTCGGTGGCGAAGCAGGAGTCCACCGCCCCGGCAGGCTTGTTCCTGACGACGCCGCGCCACGGCTTGTCGGCGATGTTGTCCATCCACTCGTCGATGACCGTGAGCGCCTGGGGCGTCTGGTCGAACTGCGGCGTGCCCGGCCGCGCGTCCGTGAACCAGATCGCCTGGTTGGACGCCTTCCCGTCGAAGTTCAGCATCCGCTGCCTCGACGCGAACGACTGGTGGGAGTTGTGCATGTCGAGCCGGTGCTCGAGGTAGTGCCGCCAGTCGATGATCGGGATGTCGATGTCGCCGCGGAAGACGATCCCCGACGTGTAGGCGGCGTTCGCCGCCTCCATGTCGCCCTCACGCCTGGGTGCGGGCGTGACGCCGCCGTCGGGGCTCAGGCGCATGTTGCGGCGGCTCCACGGGTCGAAGTTCGCGGGTGTGGTGCAGCCGGGTGGGAAGAACGGGCAGCCCTCCTGGACCATGTCGCTCGTTTCCTTCCAGGTCCCGACCGTGGCGTTGAGCTTGAGGAACTCGGCAGGAGTGACGTTCCCGTCGTTCAGCGCCTGCAGCCCGTACTGGACGCCGACGTTGTCGGACGGGACGCGGGCGTAGCCGTTCGGCCCGACGCCGTAGACGTTGCGCAGGTCGTCCCAGTGCGTCCACTTGACCGCCGCGATCACGGCCGGGTCGTAGAACTCCGTGCCGGCCCCGGCGGTGCCGAAGTGGGGGTTGAGCGCCAGCGGGGTCAGTCCGCGCCAGCCGTTCACGCACTCGCTGCTGCCCGGTGCGCCGCCCCGGTACGGGTTCGGCCAGGTCGCACTCGCGTTCATGCCTTCGATCCACGTGCGGTTCGGCCAGACGGCCCACTTCGGGTTGGCGCCGTCGGTGACGTCCATGTAGTGCTCGAGCAGCTCGCAGTCGCCGACGTGGATGGTCTGCGTGACCATGTCCGGGTACGAGTACTGCGGGATCGCAGCGTCGAGGATCACGCCCGGGTGCCGCTGGGCGTAGACGTACTGCTGGATCGCGCCGCCCGAGCCGCCGACGCCCACCGTGTAGGTGGGGACGCCGTAGCCCTCGATGAAGCGCTCCTTCGTCATGATCGCCGTCTCGGCGCCCACGACGAGGTTGTAGTGCGTCGACGTCCTCGTCCCGCTCGAGTGCAGGATCGCGTAGCCCTTCGACAGGCCCGGGTCGTACAGGTGGCTGCCGCCGACCGTGCCCTGGTTGTGGCCGATCGCGACGCCGCCGTCGAAGGCGTAGATCACGCGCCCGTTCCAGAGCGACGTGTCCGGTGCCGCCGCCGGGTCACCCGGTGGGGACAGGATCGAGATCGCGTAGATGAAACGGTTGATCGTCCCGCGCTCGCGGCGGATGACGTACGGGACGGTCTTACCGTCGAGCGTCGTCGTCATCGCGACATCGGCCGGGAGCGGGCCGGCCGGGAGAGCCCGGAACGTGCCGCCGGTCGACCGGTACTGGTAGTCGACGACCGTGCCGACGCTGCAGTCCTTGCTCCAGCCGATCAGCGGCGTCGCCGGGTTGCCCGGCGTCGCGAACAGGCGCATCCCGATCCCGTCCTGGTTGTCGACCTGCGGGAACCCGAGCCCCGCCTGCGTCTGCGTCTTGCAGACGAACGGCTGCTGCTGCGGGCCCGAGAAGATCGGGCCTGTGATCGGGTGGTTCTCGAGCTTCAGCCTGGCCTGCTTGCGCCACTTGTGGTGGCGAAACGCGTGGACCGTGAGCGTGTTCTCGCCCAGCTCGAGGCCCTCGACGAGACCGGTCAGCGTGCGCTTCGACGCGTCGACGTCGAACGCCGAGGTGACGTCGTCGCCGTTCAATTTGATCCGCACGTGCAGGCTTTGGTGGCGCGGCACGCCGACCTCGACGAGCGCGTCGCCGCCGGTGACCATCTCGGCCGGGCTCGACAGAACCCGGATCTCGTAGCCCTTGTTGTGGGCCCAGGCCGCGGGCGCTGCAGCGAGCACGCCGACCAGAGCCAGCACGAACCAAGCCAGTCGCTTTCTCATCCTTCTCCCCTCTCGCGGTTGCTCCCCCGTGCAGCCAACTATCTCACTCACGCGGTCCGTCTTCGCCGGGTACGCGGGGGACCGCCGGCGAACCGCGGATCTGCGGTCTGTACGGTGAGATCGAGATGAGCGGACCACTCGCACCGGAGCCGACGGTGCGCCTGTCGGTACCCGCCGAGGGAATCCGCGCGGGTGACGTCATCTTGCGCTTCCCGGGACTCGACGACGTCGATGCGATCCTGCCCGCGTTCACCGACCCGGACCTGCGCGAGGCCGGGAACCTTCCCGCGTTCGATCGTGACGGGCTCGCCGCCTCGCTCCAGGAGTTGCCGATGCTGGCCGAGAGCGGACGGCTGTTGGCACTCGCGGCGGTTGACGTCCGCGGCGGCGGCGTCGTGGGTGGCGGCACGCTGCACCACCTCGACCTGGAGCGGAGGATCGTCGAGATCGGCTACTTCGTGCTGCCCCATGCCCGGCGGCGAGGCATCGCGACGACGATCGCGCGCCTGCTCGCCGAGCACGCGTTTTCGATCGGCATCGAGCGCGTCGCCGCCTACGTGAACGTCGGCAATACCGCCTCCGAGCGTGTGCTCGAGCGCGCCGGCTTCACCCGCGAGGGCATCGTCCGCTCGATGCCGAAACCCGACGGCCGACGGATCGACAAGACGCTCTTCTCGCTTCTTCCCGGCGAATGACCCTCGGAAGGCGCTGCTGGTCGTGGAGCCGCTGACCGGCCGAGCCCCGCCGACCGGCCGCGACCGCCTGTCGCTGCCTAGGGCTGGATGTTCTGGTTGAGCCGGAACACGTTGTCCGGATCCCACGCGCGCTTCAGCGCCACGAGGCGCTCGTACTTGACGTCTCCGTAGACGGAGCGGAGGTCGATTCCCGCCTCGGCGACGTCGTTCACGTAGCGGCCGACGAGCGCGTGCGCCATGAACTCTGCGGTCGTGTCCCGGACCCAGTCCCGGCTCGGACCGTCGAGCTCCAGATCGTCCCACTGGGCCTCGGCCGAGATCCAGAAGGAGGCTTCGCGACCGGTGAAGGCGGTGCCGTCCTCGGGAACCGCCGCGATCGCCCCGCCCCACGCCCACACCGAGAGCACGGACTCGGTGCCCACCGGCGCGTCCGCGACGAGGTCGGCGCACCGGCGGACTGCGTCGGTGGGGAGCGCGTGGACGAACGCGCTCTTCATGTAGAAGCGATGCCCCCACTCCATCTCGCCGTCGTCGAGGTGCTGCGCGACCAGGTATGGCTTGACCCCGATCGTGTCGTCGATCGGTGTCCCCAGGGCGCGAAGGTCGGCGAGGTCGCGCTCCGCCTGGGCGGGCGAGCCGCAGTGGAGCACCGAGATCGACACGGCGTCGCGACTGACGAGGAGCGTCGGCATCAGCTCGTGCGGCCCGGACTCGACGGTCTCGCGGAACAGTGCGACCACGTCGTCGAGGCGATCGACCGGGTAGGTCACGACGCCGTGCGTGACCGTGCCGTCGAACGGGTGCAGCCCGAACTCGAACGACGTCGCGATGCCGAAGTTCGCTCCCGCGCCGCGAAGACCCCAGAAGAGCTCCGGGTTCTCGTCCTCACTCGCTCGCACCTGCCGGCCGTCGGCTGTGACGAGCTCCACCGCGCGAACGTTGTCGATCGTCAGGCCGTAGCGCCGCTGGAGCCGTCCCATGCCGCCGCCGAGGGTCAAGCCGGCGACGCCGGTGTGCGAGACGACGCCGACCGGGCACACCAGCCCCGCCTCCTGCGCCGCATCGTCCAGCTCGCCGAGGAGCGACCCTCCGGCGACGCGCGCGACGCGGCGCTTGTGATCGACCTGCACGCCTCGCATCCGGGAGAGGTCGATCACGATGCCGTCGTCGCACGTCGACAGGCCCGGAATGCTGTGACCGCCACCGCGGACCGCGATCGGAAGCTCCTGGTCGCGGGCGAACCGGAGCGCCGTGACGACGTCCTCCGCGGCCGACGGCCGCACCACCGCCGCCGGGCGCCGGTCGACCATCCGGTTCCAGACCGCCCGCGCGGCGTCGTAGCCGTCGTCGCTGGGGAGCACGACCTCCCCGGGAAAGGTGCCGGCAAACGCGCGCAACGCTCCGTCGTTACTCATACGGGTCCTTAGACCTCAACGGCCGGGAGAACTCATCGGCGGGCAAGCTAATCCTTCGTCACGAACCCCGGACAGCCAAAAGTTTCAGTTGACACACGTACCCCACGCGTGCACTATCGAAAGTTCCCGACCGGCTCTCGAAAGGAGGCTGTGACGATGTCACATGTTGTCATCTTCCCGTCATGGCTCCGCCGCATGCCGGGTCTTACCGCGGCGTAAGCCGCCCGCACACCCTCGTACCAGGGATCCCGCACGAGGGCGCGGGACAGTCCACGACCTCTCAAAGGAGGGGCACATGAGCGTTCGGTGCTTTTGCAACCGAACTCCGAATTCGTCCACCGCGACTTACGAAAGGAGGAGCGATGTCTGCATACGACCTGGACTCTCGCCGCCTGTGTGCGCGTGAGTACGTGGAGCGGCTGAAGCGCGACGCGCAGCAGCCGTCGCCACGGCGGCGTCGGCGGCGATTGCGCCTGCAACTGCTGCGCGAGTCGCTGCCGTCCCGCCGGCGCGCAGCGTCGCTGCGTCCGAGCAGCTGACGATGAACCGCCACGTTGACAAGCGACGCGCCCGAGGACTGCAGCCCCGGGCGCGTCGTCTCTTGCGCTAGGAGAGAGACTTTCCAGCCGCGAGCCGTCTCGTCGGCTCGAGCGGCGAGGACGTCACCGTCGCGAAGAGAATGGTCATGGCTCGGCCCTTTCCTTCCGGTCGAAGCCATGCTTTGCGACCGACATCGTCGCGAACATCGCGAACAGCGCGACGACGATCCCGGACGGAATCGACACGCTGCTGCCGGAGACGTCGAAGGTCTTCACGGTCTGCCCGAAAGCAGCCGAGACGGCCACTGCGACCCAGATCGCAGCGATCGCCATCGACGCCCACATGTCTCGAGCCTCGATCCACGTCCGCCTTCGAACGACGGTGGAAGGCTCGTGCGAGACGGTTGACATATCAGCCTCCTTTGTCGTTCGATGCTCGCGCCCCCGAGAGCGCGGACATCGGCGGAAAACCCGGATAGCGCTTGCGGCCCTCCCGCCGTTCTTGCGCGGCGCGGTCGCTGGCTGCGCACGCGGGTTCTGACTCCCGCATGTCGCCCCGATCGTTCTAGAGTGCCGGCGTGCTGAGGGGGCGCTGCGCGTGCAATGCCGTTGCGTTCGAGGTCTCGGACGCGTTCGTCGTCGCGTACAACTGCCACTGCTCGAACTGCCGTGCCGCGACGGGCTCGGCCTTCCTGCCCTGGGGCGAGATCGAGCCCGAGAAGCTGAGGGTGACCAAGGGCACGGACTCGTTGATAGTGCTTGGCGATGTTCACGGCCACCACGCGCGGCGTTGCGGGAAGTGCTTCTCGCTGCTGTGTTGGACGGGCTACGAAGGCAAGATCCGTGTGCCCTATGGGTCATTGATCGACGAGCCGGCGCTCAAGCCGATGGCGCACATGTTCGTCGGCTCGAAAGCTCCTTGGTATGAGATCCTCGACGACCTCCCACAGCACGACGAGTACCCCTGGTCTTGATCGGCTGAACGAGAGGACCCGCCTGGACCGCGGCGAAGGTTCCCGACGCGCCCTTACTCGGGTCCGGCCGCCTCGTGCAGTAAGGCGACCTAGCGCCCGAAGTCGCTCATGTCCGGCCCAGAGTGCCCGAGCGCTCGGTACGTGTCCTTCTCGTCTAGAAGCCGCCGACCTTCCTCGCGGGCTTCAAGTTCCTCTGGCGTATCAAGATCCTCCGGCGGTTGTCGCTTGCGCCGGAGCCAAGCAGTAAGGCGAGCGAACACGGCGCCGATTCTAGTCCTCCGTACCGAGCCGGAGGGGTTAGGTCACATGTGCTCCGGCCCGGGCCTCGGGTGCCAGGAGCCTAGCCTTGGTCCTCACACAACTGCGACCGCGCTTTTGGATCAAAACTTCACGAGATCCGTGAGGCCGACTCGGCTTCCCGCGCCCGTCGGCCGGTAATCCCGCCCGCTGTAGTTGCAGACGAATCCGAATTCGTTCCACTTCCACTCGAGTCCGTAGCCCCAGGCATCTGCGGGCATACGGTCCGCACAACGCGCATCCGCAGCCTTGTTCGTCACCTTGCCCAGCACGATGGTGGCGGGGAGACTTACGACCAAGACGACGGCAGCCAGGATCGCGACGGTCCTTCCACGGGTCACCGGCCCGAACCTTAGGTGCAGGGCGCGGGCTCGAGTCCCGTCGCAGGCGCGGGCGGCCTAAACCGTCGTCAGACTTCGGCCACCACGGAACCTCCGGTTCCAGCTCGCGGGCGGCGCGCAGCCGGGCAGCGTCGGCGCCCTCTTCGTGGTAACAAATCGGCAGTGGGTTTCGAGGACGAGCTGCGGGCGCCCAGCGCCGATACGTACGAATCGTTCTTACGCGGGTGGCATGGCGGCGAGTTGAAGATGCTCGACCCGCGCGAGCTTCCGCCGGGGCTTCCGGCACGTCTCCGCCGGTTCTACGAGCTGTTCGGGAAACACGACACCGTGAACCTTCACCTCCTCCCGCCAGGCGCGCTCGAGCCTGCGGAGAACCCGATGCGCTTCGCGGTGGAAGAGCAGGGCGTGTTCGCGTACGCGGTCGCGCCGGAAGAGCAAGACCCGCCGGTCTTTGGGACGTGGGACGTCGAGGCGCCGCGCTGGGAGCGCGAAGGCGAGCGACTCGGCCGCTTCCTCCTCCAGTACGCGCTCTACGAGACGGCGCTTGCATCGCGGCACGGCGGGTGGGGCTGGGTCGACGCGACGTTGCGGCCGCGGCTCGACGAACTGCTCCCGACGCTGCCGCTCGCGCGATGGACGCGTCCGGCGCCGTCGAGTTTCCGCGCTCGCCTCGGGGTCGTCGCGATCGCTTTCGAGGACGGGGACGAGCTCGTCGAGGTGCATGCGGGAGCTCGCGCCGATGTTGCGCTGGAGCCGCTGGACGAAGTGGTCGAGTGGGATGTCGCTACACATCGCGATTCGGACGCGAGGAACGTTTAGGGCACTGGAGGGACACGCGGCGCGCCCCTCGCCGCGGAGCATCGTCGCTAGGGCACGTTCCTGCGCATCACACAGTTCCTCTTGCCTTTGGGGCGGAGGTACTCGAAACCGGCCTCCTCGTACAGGGACCGTGTTGCGTTGTAGAGGACGGACACCTTCTTGCCGTCGGTGGTGTCGTGTGGGTACCCCTCCACGACTCCGCCGCCGGCCTGCGCGATCAGGTCGATCGCGCCACCGAGCGCGATCGCCGTCACGCCCTTTCGTCGGTACTTCTTGTCGACGAAGATGCACGTGATCCGGTAGTCAGGCAGCTTGTCGAGGGTCTCCTCGTACTCCTTGCGGTGGTGGATGTTCTTGAGTTCCGCGGGAGGGCCGTACTGAGCCCAGGCAACCGCCTCGTCGCTGTCGAAGACCAGGGCAGCGTGTGCCCGATCCTCCTTGACCAGCCGCTCCTTGAGCGCGTGGTTGCCCTCCGCGGTGAACGTTTTCTCGGCCTCGAAGGTATGGAACCAGGTGCACCAACACCCGCCGAACACACCGTTGTGCCGCTCGACGAGACGGGCGTACGCGTCCCAAGTATCCACAGTGAGGGGTTTGACCTCGAAGTTCTCCATCGACCCTCCTTCGCTTTCCGTGCGGGCAGACTAACGCGCATTTCTGGAGAGCCTGGGCGTCGGCCCGCTCGATTTCCGGGGGGGCACCAAGGGGGGCGCGATTCGTCCACGGCTGCCCTGCCTGACCCGCCTGACCCGCGTAACCAAGCCGTTCCCCGCTTGGCTACACAGGTCGAAATGGGCGGTGCCGGGCTCGAACCAGCGACCCCCTGCTTGTAAGGCGCAGCCTGTAGCGTCACGGCACGTCACTACGCGTCCCGATCGCGCATGGTTGAGCCGAATCAGGGATCGTGCGTTACGCCACGTTGCGCACTGTTACGGGGCGAAGTGTTGACCAAAATGCTGACCACGCCGCCGGGCCACCAGTCCCGAATGACGCCGGAGCTGACGCATAATTGCGACCGTGACCGTCTCGCCAGCGGAGGCCCGCGCCGTTGCGCTCTCGTTACCGGAGGCGGTTGAGCAGGATCACCACGGTCGGCCCTCGTTTCGCGTCGGCGGGAAGATCTTCGCAACGCTCTGGACCGACGAGCGGATGAACGTGATGCTCGACGAGGGCGGCATCCTCACGGCGATCGACAGCGCTCCTGGCGCGTGCGAGCAGGTGTGGTGGGGCAAGAGACTGGCCGCAGTTGGCGTCACCCTCTCCCGTGTTGATCGCGAGTTCCTAGGCGAACTCCTAACGGATGCCTGGGAGCAGAAGGCACCACGGCGACTCCTGGCCCCTTGATGTGCCGCAGGCTGACGAGGAGTGCGAGCGCGAGCAGGCCGACGGCGAGCGGGGCTGGCGCTCGCTCATGACCGTGGACTCCGAGGAGGAGCCGGAGGAGGCGATCGTCTACTGCCCGCGTTGCGCGGAGCGCGAGTTCGGCCCGCGCGATGAGCGGCGGCGCTGAGACGAGGAGCGCCCGTGTCGCTTGCCGTGGCAGTCGGAGCAGAGCGAGCGCAGGTTCCCCGGATCATCCCGCCCGCCCAACTCACGCGGCAGGACGTGATGACCTCGACCGCGAGCGCCCCGCACGAGCAGCGGAACCTGTCGCGCCGGAGCACCTGGAGCCGCACCCGCCGCCACGCCCGCGACGAACCGTTGCGGGCCGGGTCCCAGGGCAGGGGTGAGCGTTCGGGCAGCCAGGCACCGAGCAGACCGTGAGCGCTCGTGCCGTCATCCTTCGACACGGTAGGCGCGGATGTCGCACGGCTTAGGTGAGTTGGGAAGGCTTGGTTCAGTTGGCGACAACCGCGTGCTTCAGGTTTTCGCCGGGGACGCCCTCGATCGCCCAGATCTCTGTTCCGCTGACTCGGAGCGGCAGATGAGGAGAAATCTCGTCGGCCGCGTTGGAACGAATGTCTTCATCTTCGGTGCGCACAACGGTCAGGTGGTATGCGAAATCGGGCCGATTCCCCTTATGCGGTGGAAGGGTTGGCCACGCCGAACCGATCGCGTCCGTGATCTCTCTGAGTTCGTGGTCCGGCTCGACAACGATCACCAGCCCTCCCGGGCGGTTTTCGAGTCGAGCAAGGGTCACGTCGACAGGAACGAACTTACTCAACGCCGTTAGCCGGGGATCACTCCAATACTCCGCCGGGAGGAATGGCGTTCGCACGGTCACGTGGGCCGGAATGCCGTAGCGGGCAACCGCATCGTGCTCGGCTCGCCACCTGGCGACCAGTGGCTCAGCGTCTGGCGTGCTCAGGACGAGCCACATCGGACCCACGCTAACCGAACCCAATGTGTTCGGCCCGGCCTGCTCGAACCTCCCGAGCACGTCCAATCCTTGCCCTCCTCGTGAGGCTCGGGCGGTCTGGGGAGGGGTAGGACCAGCGACCCCGCTTCGAGGGCTGGACAGCAGACGTCGCTCGCGAAAAAAACCGCTCGGAATCGCTGGTTGGACAAAACTGCGGCAATGGCGAGGCCGTCGAAGCTGACGGAGGAGCGTTCGGACGATCTCGTCGTCCTGCTCGCCGCTGGCGTGCCGGTCGAGGTCGCGGCCAGGTCGGTCAACGTCTCCCGCAGGACGCTCGACCGCTGGCTTCGCCAACCCGGCCTGCGTGCACGGGTCGAGCAGGCGCGAGCCGCGACGCCGGAGGCGAGCGAGGCGGCGAGCGAGGCGCGGCTGGTTGTGCTGCTCCTCCGTGCCGCCGCGCAGGACTGGCGGGCGTCGGCGTGGTGGCTCGAACGCCGCTGGCCGCAACGCTGGGCCTTGCGATGATGCGGCCAGATGCGCAATGCGCTTTGGATTGTGCTGACCATCCTCGGCGGCCTCGCGCTGTTCTGGGTGCTGTTCCTCACGCAGCTCATCCTGGACACGACCGACTAGAGAGGGGAATGACGCCAAATGGGCGAGCACGAGCTACGCCGCCGACTGGCGCGAGGCCGAGGAGCGCAACGCGCTCCTGCTCCGCCAGCTTGCCGACGCAGGGATTGGGCAATGACCTGGGACCCGAGGCCGTTCATCGCGAGGGCCGCGTGGACGTTCAGTAAGACGACCGCCGACAAGCCGAACTGGAAGCACTGGTACATCGTGGAGGACCACTACCGCGACGATCCCGACTTCCGCCGCTTCGCTGACCTGATCGAGAGCGAGGGCTACCGCGCCCGCTTCGAGGGGGACCGCGTACACGTACCTCCGCGTTGACGACTTCCTCTACTGGACGAGTCGATCGCTATGGGCACCCGGTCAGAACCTCAACAGGCGACTCGCCTCCGACGTTGAGGGCGATCCCGCGCACGAGCAGACGAGGCTTCCGCTGGAATGTTGACCAAGATGTTGACCACGCCCTAGAGCGTCTACACCCCGGTAAACGAAAAGCCCTGTGACCAGGGCTTTTTTTTGGGCGGTGCGTGGCTCGAACACGCGACCCCCTGCTTGTAAGGCAGGTGCTCTCCCAACTGAGCTAACCGCCCGAGAACCGAAGCCTAGCCTTCGCCGCCGATGCGGGCTCTGCACGAGTCGGCCTGTGCGGGTTACGCCGGCAGGAGCGATTCCTCGGAGACGTCAGGCACCGGTGCAGCCGGAGCGGACTTCGACAGGGTCGCAAGAAAGGACGTTTGCGCCCCGAACGCGAATCTCCAGAGCGGATGTCCGCGCCGAGCTCGAGCCACCTGCCGACAGTTCCGGCCCACGCACGGCGCCGGGCAGTGACTAATCTCCTGCACTTACGAGCTCGTCGTCGTGGCAGTCCCCGTGGTTCCATGACCCTCCCCCGCTGGTTCAGCGCCCGCCGCGCCGTTGCGTTCTTCGCCGGCGCTGGGCTTCAGCTCGCCGTCGTTGCGGCCGCCAGCGGTCGCGATGATCCCTACCCGGCATCGGCCGTCGCCTTCGGCGTTCTGATCGCCGCGATCGCCGGTGCGATCGGGGGACTCTGGGTGGGCCTGACCGTCGGGGCGGTCGGCTGGGTGTTGCACTTCTTCTACGTCGCCGACGAGTCGTTGGCGGCCCTGGTCTCCCTGCCCGCGTGGCTGGCCGCCGGGGCCGCCGCGGGGTGGCTGGCCGCCCGGCTGGACGCCGGCGCGCGCGCGCAAGGGCGGCTCGACGCGGAACTCGGCGCCCTACGCGCCTCGGCGACCGAGGCGATCGTCGGCGTCGACGCGCAGGGCGACATCGTCGGCTGGAGCGCCGGCGGCGAGTCCATGTACGGCTACACCGCCGACGAGATCCAGGGTCAGCCGTTGGCCGTGATCACCGACTCGCCAGAGCTCGTCGAGGCGGCTCGGAAGGGCGAGCGCCTGCAGCACGTGCCGGACGTGCACCGCCGCAAGGACGGCAGCGAGCTCCGCGTGTCGCTCTCGCTCACGCCGCTCGTCGACGGGGCGGACGAAGCTTCGGGGGCAGTTTTCGTCGCCTCCGACGTCGGGGAGCGGCTGCGCGTCGCGGAGCAGCTCGGCGCGATCGAGACGCGGTACCGCTCGCTGACGGCGCACCTCCCGGGTGTGACGTACGTCCGATCGATCGAGGAGCCGGCGTCGCCGCTCTTCGTCAGCCCGCAGGTCGAGCGTCTGCTCGACTACTCGGTCGAGGATTGGCTGGCAGAGCCCCAGCTGTTCGAACGTCTGCTTCATCCCGACGATCGCGACCGCGTGCTTGCCGAGCTGGCCGAGGCACGCGACAGGGCGGAGCCGTTTCGTTCCGAGTACCGACTGCTCGCCCGTGACGGGCGCGTCGTCTGGGTCCGCGACGAGGCCGCCACCGTGCGGGACGAGAACGGTGTGGCCCTCTATGTGCAAGGGCATTTTCTCGACGTCGGCGAGCGCCGTCGCGCCGAGGCGGAGACCGCGCGTGTGCGCTCGGCCGAGGAAGCCGCGGCCGCCGACGCCCGCTCCCGGCAGCGCAAGCTCGACTTCCTCGCCGCGGCCGGGCAGCTGATCACCTCGTCGTCCGACTACAGCATCACGTTGCGAAAAGTCGCAGACCTGGCGGTGCGCGATCTCGCGGACTGGTGCATCATCGACCTCGTCGACGACGACGGCGCCGCGACGCGGCTCGCCACAGCGCACTACGAGCCCGGCCTACCGCCGGGTCCGCACCCTGGCGCCGAGCCCGACGAGGAGACCCTGGAAGTCGTCCGGAGCGCGCGGCCGACCGCGTCGGAGGCTCGGATCTGCGTGCCGCTGCTCGCCCGCGGGCGCTCGCTCGGCGCCGTCACCTTCATCACGAGCACGGAGAATCGCCACTACACAAACGAGGATCTCGTGCTCGTCCAGGCTCTTGGCATCCTCGCCGCGCTCGCGGTCGACGACGCCCGCTTGTACGAACAGGTGCAGGAGCGCGCAGACGCCGCACGCGTCCTGACCTACGTCGCCGACGCCGTGTTCCTCCTCGATCGAGGCGGCGTAGTCCGGCTCTGGAACCCCGCCGCCGAAGCGATCACCGGACTCAGCGCGGGAGCAGTCGTGGGCAAGCCGGCCGCGCAGAGCATCCCCGCGTGGGAGACGCTGGCGGAGCGCATACCGGTCGGCAAGGCTCAGGAGCCTGCGACCGCCGCGACGCTCCCCGTGGAGACCGCGCTTGGAGAGCGCTGGATCTCGATCTCGGGTGTCGAATTCTTCGGGGGGACGGTGTACGCCTTCCGCGACCTGACCGAGGCCCGGCGGCTGGAAGAGCTCAAGGCGGACTTCCTGGCCACCGCCTCGCACGAGCTGCGCACGCCGCTAGCAGCCGTCTACGGCGCGGCGCAGACCCTTCGGCGGCACGACTTCGCGCTCGACGAAGCGGGCCGCGAGCGCTTCATCGCGCTGATCGTCGACGAATCGGAGCGCCTCGGTCGCATCGTCAACGAGATCCTGCTGGCGAACCAGCTCGAGCTCGGCCGGGTCGACTTCACCGGGGACGCCTTCGATGCGGTCGACCTCGTCGAGCGGGTCGCGGAGGCCGCCAGCATCCACGCGCCTCCCGGGATCGAGCTCGACGTTCAGGCGCCGGAGCCGGTCCCTTCGGTCGCGGCCGACCGGGACAAGGTCCGGCAGGTGCTGATGAACCTCGTGGAGAACGCGATGAAATACTCGCCCGACGGAGGGCGCATCGAGCTCGGGGTGGAGTCCGTCGACAGCGTCGCCCGCTTCCGAGTCCTCGACGAGGGTCTCGGGATCCCGACGGAAGAGCACGCCAGGATCTTCGACAAGTTCTACCGCCTCGACCCCGGCATGACCCGTGGCGTCGGCGGAACCGGACTCGGCTTGTACATCTGCAACGAGCTGGTCGAGCGCATGGGCGGGAGGATCTGGGTCGAGTCTCGTGATAGCCGTGGGTCGGCCTTCTTCTTCGAGATCCCAGCGGGCGACGAGCGGGTCGAACGAGGGCTGGCGCCCGCGCGGAACTCGTCCGCGGCGTAGCGGCGAAAAGGAGTCCCCGAGTAAGGCAGAGAGCCGGGGCGGCGGCAGCCGCCCCGGCTGTGCGCCGTCAGTGCGCTTTCCAGAAGAAGTAGTCGGAGCTGTAGGGGACCGCGAGCTCGTCGCCCGGGGTGCACGCGGTCGCGGGAGCGACTCCGCCGGACGTGTTCAGCCGCTGCACCCACGTGGTCTTCGTCAGCCGGTCGCCGTCCGCACCGCGGGTGGTCACAGCCTTTTGCAGGAGCAGCGAGGCAATGTTGCCCGCCGGAGCCGGTACCGAGACCGTCCGTGCGGCCTCGACCGAGCTGCCGTCCTGGAACCGCCAGACGGGGCGCCCCGTGGCGAAGTTCAGGAAGTGCGTGCCGACCGGCTGCCTGGCGCCGGGCTCCTTGTAGAGGTTGGCCTCGGGGTCGGTGAACAGCCAGGTGCCGTTCGCCTGGCACGCGTACTTCTGGACGCCGACCGCGTGCAGAACGAGGTAGAGCGTGCTCTCCGGAGCGGTCGTCCGGGGGTCGAGCGGATCTCCAGGCGCCGTCTGCGGCGCCGGCTGCGCGAGCGCCGTGGCGGCGATCAGGCCGCAGACCGCCAGAACGCCGGCGAAGGCCGCCAGGATGCGTGAGAAACGGGATGTCATCGATGTCCTCCTTCGTGATCGTCGAATCGAGAAGGACGCTATGACTGCCCCACGCGCGCCGACATCGGTGGCGGCTACCTGTCTTCGTGCGCGTGCGTACCTAGCTGGGAGCCCGCGGGTTGAAGTCGGGCCGTTCTGTCTCTCGCTTAGACTCGCGCCGTGTCCGAGGCGCGGCTCGCCGACTCCGGCTCAGGCCTCGCACCCGCCAGCGCCGGCTGGTTCGTCGTGAACGTGCGGGACGCCGAGTGGTGGACGTCTGGGAACACCGGTAAGCAGCCGCGCGGCTCGAGGTGCAGCTTCGAAAATGAGGAGCTCGAATTCCCGCAGCTCGGCATCTGTCTGCACGTCCTGAAGCCGGGCGAGCCGAGCGGCGTCTACCACGCCGAGTCGGATCAGGAGGCGTTCCTCGTGCTGTCCGGGGAGTGTCGGCTGCTCGTCGAGGGCGAAGAGCGGCTCCTCCGTCCGTGGGACTTCTTCCACTGTCCATCCGGGACCGAGCACATCTTCGTGGGCGCAGGCGACGGGCCGTGCGTGATCCTGATGGCCGGTGCACGGTCGGGGAACATGCGAGTGCTCTACCCGGTGTCGGCGCTCGCGGCGCGCTACGGCGCGAGCGCGAAGGAGGAGACGTCCGACTTCGAGCAGGCGGCCGCGGGCTTCGAGTGGTTTCGGCGGGAGCGACCCTCGTTCTGGGACCGCCTCCCGTGGGCCTAGCTCGCCAAAATGCCCCTCGCCCGGGTTCGTGACTTCCGGGACGAGCTGCGGCTGGGCCCGAAAACGACAACGGCCCGCGAAAGCAGGCCGAGTCGTGTGGTGCATCGACCGCTAGCCGGTGGGGGCCGAGCTAGCGGGCGTGCGCGAACTCTCGTTATGTCGCGCCGCGACCGCTATAACCCGTTCGGGGCATTTCGAGCTTGTCGTCGGTCGTCCGCGGCCGCGCTCTTACAGAGCCCGCTTCAGTGCCGGCGCGAGGTCCCCCTTGCCGTCGACGACCACCTTGTCGAGCTCGAGCCAGTCCGCCATCAGCCGGAGCTCCTCGGCGAGCTCGGCAGCGGCGTCGCGGTGATCCACGCCGGGCTCGGCCGTGACGACCGGGACGAGCAACGCGGACTGCCGGCGATCGGCCTTCAGGTCCACGCGGGCGACCAGCTTGTCGCCGAGCAGGAACGGCAGGACGTAGTAGCCGTGGACGCGCTGGGCCGCGGGCGTGTAGAGGCTGATCCGGTAGTGGAAGTCGAACAGCCGCAGCGTGCGGTCGCGATCCCAGATGAGCGAGTCGAACGGTGACAGCAAGGCCCGCGCCTCGATCTCGCTGGGCGCCGTGGCTTCTGACCAGCGGAGCATTCGGGTGCCCTCGACTCGTACCGGCACGAGCTCCCCGGCGTCAACGAGGTCGTCGATCAGCGCCTTTGGCTGGGGACCGGAGAGGCCGAAGTAGCCGCGCATGTGTTTCTCGGTGCCGACGCCGAGGCGGCCGGCCGCGATCCGCAGCAGCTCCCGCTGGGCGTCCTCGGCGCTCGGTGCGGGCGCGTTCAAGACGTCGGGCGGGAGGACGCGTTCGCTGAGGTCGTAGATCCGCTCGAACCCCTTTCCGCGTCGCGATGGTGACCTGGCCGGTGCAGAACAGCCACTCGATCGCGATCTTGGAGTCCTGCCAGTTCCACATCCGGCCTCCCTCGGCCGCCGGGCCCTTGCGCCGTTGACCGTCCGGACTGGCGTCGCCGGCGGACACGGGTCCGCGCTCGGTGATGAGCGCGAGCACCTCGCTGACCAGGCCGGGCCGCTCCAGGGTCAGCCGCGTCATTCCCTCGATGACCGCCCAAGGCGCCTGGATCGCGGGATCCCAGCTCGTGGCGTAGTCCGCCGGCGGCCGTCCCGGCGCGTCCGGCGACTTCCAGTCCTCCCACACCCAGCGGCGTGCCGCATCCATCCGCCAGCGCAGCAACGGGAACGTGCTGAGCGGCAGCATCGAGGCCGCGTGCGCCCAGAACTCGAACAGCTTGCGCTGCTTGGGCGCGCCCCAGGCGATCCTGTCGAGGGAGTCGCGGGAGTAGGGCCCGAGGCGGGCGAACACGGGCAGGTAGTGCGACCGGCACAGCACGTTGACCGAGTCGAGCTGCAGCACGCCGATCCGTTCGATGACGCGGTGGAGGTGCCCGGCGGTGACCCTCCCGCCGGGGCGCGGATCGCCGAATCCCTGTGCGGCCAGGGCGATCCGCCGCGCCTCGTCGGCTGACATCACCTCCGCGGGAGGGCGTCGAGCGGTGCGTGCCATGTCGCGTACCTTGCCGGTCGCGCCCGCGGGTGCCACGTTTTGACGTGGCCTGGTCGCGGCTAGAAAAAGGTGGCCCCATGTCCGACAACGCGGTGGCCGTCTTCGCCGGACACTCCGGCACCCTCGACGCCGGCGAGCCGAAACCTGGGTCGGCCTTCGACTACTGAGTTGCGTGGTCTGCCTTGGCGGCTTTCGCCGCCTTCTCGTCTCGCCGCACCTCGACGTAGGCAAAGCCGAGCTGTCGCGCGAGCTCGACCAGAATGCCGATGCCGACCAGGACGTAGAAGACGGTGGAAGATCTTGATCGGCCCGCCCGTGATCGTGAGGTCCGGATCGGCGATGCTCGACGTCGTCAGCGTCGCGACTGCGAAATAGAAGCCGTCCACGAGACTCCAGTCCTGGCTCGTCGTGTAGGTGAGCGTGCCCACGATGACGAGAAGAAACCCCGTCCCCAGGATCTGCGCAAAGCCCTCGTCGCGCACAGCGACCTTCAGTGCCTTCGCGAACCTTTCGAACATGAGCAACGCAGAGAGCACACGAGGTGTTTCGGCCCAGCGGCAGCCGATCCTCTCCGGAGATACGTCCCAGGCGGGTCTGGGCCGGAGTTGACTTCTGCCCGCCAAAGGTGGTACGGCTAGCGCGCGGCACATAGTGGTCGCTGCGGTTAGCGTCGACATCGGATGGAGGAACTCCATGGCGCATCAACCGCAACTTCGCCGGCTGGGTCGGACTCGTGTCCTAGTAGCGGCGGTATTGGCGGCACTGCCGCTGCTGGTGGTGCCGGCGGCGGCACAGCCGTCGAAGATCGACAGCGGCAAGTTCGAGAAGTCACTCGCTGCCGAGCTCGATACCAAAGGATCCGCTGACTTCTACGTGGAGTTCGCGGAACGGGCCGACCTGTCGGCGGCGTCCGCGATCGCGGACTGGGATCAGCGGGGGGAGGCGGTAGTCGACGCGCTCAGGCGGACGGCGAACGCCAGCCAGAGCGACGTCCGCAAGCAACTGTCTCTGTCGGGCGTGTCCTACCAGCCGTTCTGGGTGGCGAACACGATCCTGGTTCGGAACGGCAGCGACTCGCTCGCCAAGACCCTGGCCTCGCTCGACAACGTGACGCGGCTGCGCTCGCCGGACACCTACCCGCTACCGACCCCCACTCCGGGCACGGCCGAGAGAACGATCAACGCCGTGGAGTGGGGCATCGCCCGGATCGGGGCCGACGACGTGTGGTCGACCTTCGGCGTGCGCGGTGAGGGCATCACCGTGGCGAACGTCGACACGGGCGTCGACTTCGACCACGCCGCACTCGTCGGTAAGTACCGCGGCAATACCGGGGGCGGCACCTTCGACCACAACTACAACTGGTTCGACCCGTCGAACGTGTGCGGCAACCCATCCCTCGCGCCATGCGACAACAACGACCATGGCACGCACACGATGGGCACCATGCTCGGTGACGACGGCGGCGCCAACCAGATCGGCGTGGCGCCGGGCGCACGATGGATCGCCGCGAAGGGCTGTGAGACGAACAGCTGCTCCGACGCCGCGCTGCTGGCCTCCGGCCAGTGGATCCTGGCGCCGACCGACCTCGGCGGCGCAAACCCGCGGCCGGACCTGCGGCCGAACATCGTCAACAACTCCTGGGGCGGTCCTGGTGGCGACAGCTGGTACCTCGCCACGGTGAACGCCTGGCGGGCGGCCGGGATCTTTCCGGCCTTCTCCAACGGCAACTCGGGACCGAGCTGCAGCACTGCCGGATCGCCTGGCGACTACGCCGAGTCGTACGCCTCCGGTGCGTTCGACATCAACAACGCGATCTGGGTGAGTTCCAGCCGCGGCCCGGGACCCGGGGGAATCAAGCCGAACCTGGCCGCGCCAGGCGTGAACGTCCGATCCTCCGTGAACGGCGGTGGCTACGCCGCGTTCAACGGCACGTCCATGGCCTCGCCGCACACGGCCGGCACCGTGGCCCTCATGTGGTCGGCGGCCCCATCGCTGATCGGGGATCTGGCTCAGACGGCGGCGCTACTCAACCAGACCGCGGTGGACACCAGCGACCTCACGTGCGGTGGCACCGCCGCCAACAACAACGTGTGGGGCGAGGGCAAGCTCGACGCGTTCGCCGCGGTGGAGCAGTCGCCGCGCGGCCCGGTCGGGACGCTCAACGGCACGGTGAGCAACGCCGCCACCGGCACCCCGCTCGGCGGCGCCCAGGTCAACGTCACCGGTCCGGTCAACCGGTCCGCGACCACCGGGGCCAGCGGCACCTTCCAGTTCACGCTGCCGGTCGGCTCGTACTCGATCACGGTGTCGGCGTTCGGCTTCATCAACGGCTCGGAGACCGTGACGATCACCGAGGGCGAGACGACGACGCAGGACTTCCCGCTGACACCCGCCCCGAGCGGCACGCTCAGTGGCACGGTGTCCGGCGCCTCCGGGCCGGTGGCCAGCGCCACGGTGACGATCAACGGCACGCCGATACCGCCGGCAACGACAAACGCGAACGGCCAGTACTCGTTCGCCAGCGTGCCGAACGGCACCTACCTGGTGACGGTCAGCGCCGGCGGCTGCTTCGACGCGGTGAGCCAGAGCGTCACGGTCAACGGCAACACCACGCACAACGTCACGTTGCCGCAACGCAGCGACAACGGGTTCGGCTACACCTGCGTCCTCGAGCCGGCCGGCTACGTCCAGGGCGACACGCCGCTAGGACTGACCGGCGACGACGTCGCGACCAGCGTGCCGTTGCCATTCTCGTTCTGGTTCTACGGGCAGACGTACAACACGGCGTTCGTCACGTCCAACGGCAACCTCAACTTCCTGGCCGCGAACACCGCGTTCACCAACACGGCCATCCCGTCGACGGCGGCGCCGAACGCGGCGATCTACCCGTTCTGGGATGACATGAACGTGATCTCCGGCACCGGGTCGATGTGGACGAGGACCACCGGCGCCGCGCCGAACCGGTCGTTCCTCATCGAGTGGCGCAACGTCAACTTCTTCAACACCAGCCTGCAGGTTGACGTCGAGGTCCAGCTGAACGAGGACGGCAGCATCGTCACCCGATACCGCAACATCGGTGCCGACCCGCGCGAGCAGGGCAACTCGGCCACAGTCGGCATCGAGAACGCAGCCGGCACGATCGCGCTGCAGTACTCCTTCAACACCGCGGTGCTGTCGGATGCCCAGTCGGTCAGGTTCCGGCCGCCGCCCACCGGGCGCGTCACCGGCACGGTCACCGACGCCAACGACGGCCTGCCGCTGGACGGCGCCACCGTGCGGGCGCTGAGCGGCGCCACGCGTGGAGACCACCACCACGACCGCCGCCGACGGCACGTACGACCTCCGGCTGCTGCTCGGCACCTACACCATCGAGGTCAGTAAGACCAACTACGTGACCAACAGCGGTGGCGTCACGCTGAGCAGCGACGGGCAGGTGGTGACCCGCGACGTTGCGCTGGCCACGGCACGGGCCGACGTCACGCCGAGCTCCCTGGCGGTTCCTGGCCAACGAAGGACAGTTGCGCAGCGCGCTTGTGACGGTCAGGAACACGTCCACCAGCGGTGTGACGCTCAACTATGCCGCCGATGACGACGCGGCCTGGATGTTCGTCGTCCCGGGTTCCGGGTCGGTGGCCCCCGGCGCGGCCCAGACTCTCACGGTCCGGGCCGACCCGGTCGGCCTTGCCCCAGGCGTGTACAACGGCACCGTCAGGCTCACCACCAACGCCGGCCGCCGGCCGGTGATCGACATCCCGGTGACGCTGGTGGTTCCGGCCTACCGGCAGGGCGTCAACGCCGGTGGCGGTGCCTTCACCGACACCGCCGGTGACCCGTGGGCCGCCGACAAGGCGTACTCCGCGGGCAGCTTCGGTTATCTGAGCGCCGGCAAGGTGGTCACGGTGAAGAAGGACATCGCCGGCACCAACGACGACGCCCTGTACCAGGACCAGCGTGAGCGGACCAGCGGCTACCGATTCGACAACCTCCCGGCCGGCACCTATCTGGTCGACCTGGCCTTCGCCGAGCTGCGGAACGGACTCACGCCTGGCACGCGGGTGTTCGACGTGTCCGTCAACGGGACCGTGGTGCTCCCGGGCTACGACCCGGCCGCCGCAGTCGGCACGCTGACCGCAGACCACCGGACGTTCACGGTCACTGTTGCCGCCGGTGGGTCCATCATCGTCAGCCTCGCCGAAAGGACCGGAAAGCAGCCACCGATAATCAACGCCGTCAGGGTGACCCACCGCCCCGACCTGTAAGCAGGCTCTGACAGCTAGCCCCGGCAGGTGGACGCCTGCCGGGGCTGGCCGTTCACGCTGCTGCCGGAGGTCGAGGAAAATGCCCCCAGCGGGATTCGAACCCGCGCTACGGCCTTGAAAGGGCCGCGACCTGGACCGCTAGTCGATGGGGGCCCGGGAGGAGGATAGCCCTGGGAAAGAGTGTGGCTACCCGTACCGCAGCCGGAGCGCGATCCTGCCACCATGTGGACATGCCACAGAGAGTCCTGATCGTCGATGACCACCCCAGCTTCCGCCAGACGGCCCGAGCGCTGCTCGAGGCCGAGGGATTCGAGGTGGTCGGCGAGGCACCAGACGGGGCGTCGGCAATCGAGCAGGCACGCCGGCTCCGGCCGGACGTGATGCTGCTCGACGTCCAGCTACCCGACATGGACGGTTTCGCCGTGGCCGAGGTGCTCTGTGGGAACGGCTGGTCGCCGGCCGTCGTGCTGACATCGAGCCGCGACCTGTCCGACTTCGGCTCGGTCGTCCAGACCTGCGGCGCCCGCGGCTTCGTGCCGAAGGGCGACCTCTCCGGGGAAGCCCTCACAGCGCTGCTGGGATGAGATCCGCCTCACGGGTCTGGCTGACGGTCGGACCGGTCGCACTCGTCGCCGGCATCGGCGCCGTTGTGCTGGTCCTGGGCAGCAGCCACGAGGAGAACCGCATCCTCGTGAGCGTCTTCGGCCTGCTCGTCGGGTGGTCTTTCGTCGTCGCCGGGCTGATCGCCCAGACGAGGCGGCCGGAGAACCGGACCGGCGTGCTGATGATCGTCGTCGGCCTGGCGTTCTTCGGCGGTGCGCTCAGCGCCGCGAACAACTCGATCCTGTTCGCGATCGGGATGGTGGTGGGCTCGCTCTTCATCGCCGCCCTGATCCACCTGATGCTCGCCTACCCGAGCGGACGGCTCACTTCCGGGGAGCGCAAGGTCGTCGCCGCCGGCTATGCGCTCGCCCTCCTGGCGAGTCTGCTGCCCACGTTCTTCGACCCCACGCCGGCCGGCGAAGAGTGCGACACGTGTCCCCAGAACGCGCTGCTGATCTGGGACAGCCCGCTCACCGACGCGATTCTCTCGGTGATCCTGGAGGGGCTCGCCGTCGTCCTGCTGGCCCTGGTCGTCGTCCTGCTCGCGCGGCGGTGGCGCCGTGCGGGCCCGGCCGCCCGCCGGCTGCTCGGGCCGGTGTTGATCGCAGGCGGGGCGACGCTCGGCTTCTTCGCGATCCAGCTCGTCGTCTATCCGCTCTCCTCGACCGCGGCCGACCTGATCTCGATCGGCTTCGTGGTCGGATTCGTCGCGACGCCGTTCGTCTTCCTCTGGGGCATCCTCCGGAGCCGGCTAGCCCGGTCCGACCTGGGGCTGCTGCTCGCCGACTCGGCCGAGACCCCGACCCTGGTGGAGACGCAGGATGCCGTGCGCGAGGCGCTCCGCGACCCCACGGCCGAGCTCGTCTACCGGCTCGACGACCCGACGGGCTACTACACCGTCGGCGGCGGGCGGGTGCGCCTGGAGGAGCTCGGGCCCGACGACCGGCGGTCACGCGGATCGACAGCGAGGAGGGTCCGATCGCGGCGATCCTCCACGACCCGGCGCTGCTCGACGAGCCGGAGCTCCTGTCGAGCGTCGGCATGGCCCTGCGGTTGAGGCTGGAGAAGGACCGCACCGTCCGTGCCCTGCGCATCAGCGAGTACCGCAGCCGCGCGTTGCTGGACGCGATCCCGGACACGATGTTCCGCGTCGCGCGCGACGGCACGGTCCTCGATATCCACTCGCACGACCCCGAGATGGTGGTCATCGAGCCCGAGGAGATGATCGGGACGAACCTGTACGACATCCCCGCCGACGTGATCTCGACGCGAGACGATGGCGGAACGCAGAGTTCTCGTCGAACGCGCTTTCGAGACGGGCGAGCCCCAGACGCAGGAATACGAGATCAACGCCCACTTCGGCCGCCGGTTCGCGGAAACGCGGATCGTTCCGAGCGGCGAGAACGAGTTCGTGATGATCGTCCGCGACGTCACCGACGAGCGGCTGACGGAGTCCCGCGGCCACGCGCTGCTCGAGGCGATTCCGGACACGATGTTCCGGCTCACGCGCGAGGGCGTCTACCTCGACTTCTACACCCGCACGCCCGAAGTGCTCGCGTTGCCTGCCGACACGATCATCGGCACGAGCATCTACGAGATTCCGGCTCACCGAATCGCGCCGGAGGTCATCCGCGAGCGCATGGCGCTCGCCGAGCGGGCGTTCGAGACCGGCGAGGTCCAGACGCAGGAGTACGAGATCCGTACGCCGGACGGCGAGACGATGTACTCGGAAGCCCGCATCGTCCCGAGCGGCGAGGACGAGTGGGTGATGATGGTCCGCGACGTCAGCGACCAGCGCATGATGGAGTCGCGGAACCGGGCGCTCCTCGAGGCGCTGCCCGACAGCATGTTCAGGCTCACGCGGGACGGGCGCTACCTCGACTTCCGTGCCCGCGACGCCAAGCACTACCTCGTCCAAGGTCCGTCCTTCATCGGCACGAGCATCCACGACGCTCTGCCGCCCGACGTCGCCGCGGGGGTCATGGCAGCTGCGGAACGAGCCTTCGAGACCGGCGACATGCAGACGGTCGAGGGCGAGATGGAACACGAGGGCGAGAAGGTCTACGCCGAAGCACGCGTCATGCCGAGCGGCGAGAACGAGTTCGTGCTGATCGTCCGCGACGTCACCGAGCGCGTGATCCAGAGCCGGCAGATCGAGACCCAGAACGAGTTCCTCGAGGCGATGGGAGACGCCACGACCGGCCTGCTCTGCAACCTCCATCTCGATGGACGCATCGGCCGGGACAACGTCAACCTGACGCTCCGCGAGCTGGCCGGCTACGAGCAGTACGAGGTCGACGGCGAGTACTTCTGGGACGTTTTCGTCGCACCGGAGGATCGAGCGGCCGCCGAGCAGGTAGTGAGAGACGTCGTCGCCGGCGGCGACCCGGGCGAACAGCAGAGCCGCTGGCTGACGAAGGACGGACGCGAACTGACCGTTGCGTGGACGTGCCGGGCGATGCCCGAGGTGACTGGGGAGGAGTGGAAGCTTCTGATCAGCGGGACGGACGTCACCGAGCGCGCCCAGCACGAGGAGCGGATCCAGCGCGAGCGCGACTACTTCGGCGCGCTCTTCGACGCCACTCCGAGCTTCATCTGCGTGGTCGACCACGAGGGCTCGATGACGAGCCACTCGCTCAATACGAGCATGATCGCGCTCACTGGCTACGCCGACGAGGACGTGGCCGGGCGGCCCTTCGCCGAGGTCGTATCCGGCTCTGAGGACGCGGCGCGCGTGCAGGCGACCATCGCCGCAGCAGCCGCCGGCGAAGACCCAGGCGAGCAGGAGACGTACTGGCAGGCCCGCGACGGTCGCCAGGTGCTGGTGGCATGGACATGCACGCCTCTGCCGGAGCGGGAGGCTGCCCGCAGGCTCGTGATCAGCGGCGTCGACGTCACCGAGCGCAGGCTGCGAGAGGAAGAGCAGGCCGCGCTGCGCCGGGTCGCAGTCGCGGTGGCGAGCGAGCACCGGCCGGAGGACGTCTTCCAGACGGTGACCGAGGAAGCTGGACGATTGCTCGGCGCCGACGCCGCGAACATGGTGCGCTACGACCCCGCCGTCAGCGAAGGCATCGTCGTCGGGTATTGGCGACGCGCCGACGTGGTGCAGGACGACACCGTGATCGGGCGTCAGATCGCACTCAAGGGTGGGCCGGTCTCGATCGTCCGGGACGCAGGCCGCACCATCCGCGTCGAGCCTGACGACCCCGAACCGCTGCCGGGCTACCGCGAGCGACTCCAGGCAGAGTTGACGACCTCCGTCGTAACGGCCCCGGTGATGGTCTCCGGCCGAGTCTGGGGTGCTGTCTCGGTGACACTCGCCGACGATTCGTTCCCACCTGATACCGAGGAGCGGATGGCCCAGTTCACGGCGCTCGTCGCGACGTCGCTCGCGAACGCGGAGGCCCGCGAGGAACTGCATGCATCGCGCGCGCGGATCGTCGAGGCCGGGGACGCCGAGCGCCGCCGGCTCGAGCGGAACCTCCACGACGGGGCCCAGCAGCGGCTCGTGTCGCTCTCGCTCTCGCTACGGCTCGCGCAGGCGCGGCTGCGCACGGACGCCGAGGCGGCCGACGAGATCCTGGCCGGCGCCAGCGTCGAGCTGGCTCTCGCGCTCGAGGAGCTGCGCGAGCTCGCGCGCGGCATCCACCCGGCGGTGCTGACCGACCGGGGGCTCGGGCCGGCGCTCGAGTCGCTCGCCGACCGCACGCCTGTGCCGGTCAGCCTCGAGAGCGTTCCGAAGGAGCGCCTGCCCGCGCCCGTCGAGGCGGCCGCGTTCTACGTCGTCTCCGAGGCACTCGCCAACGTGACCAAGTACGCGGAGGCCACGGCCGCGTCCGTCCGGATCGCCACGGAGAACGGGTACGCCGTGGTGGAGGTCTCCGACGACGGGATCGGCGGGGCCGACCCGAAGGGAGGCTCGGGCCTCCGGGGCCTGAGCGACCGGGTCTCGGCCTTGGAGGGCCGGCTCGCTATCGTGAGCACGCCCGGAGCCGGGACGCGGATTCGCGCCGAGATCCCGGTCGACGAGGGGGGCTAGCCACACCTCGAGAGACAGGCCTGCCGCATCGTCGCGCGTCGGCTCCGGTGCGAACCTCTCTGCATGAGCACCGAGAAAGGATTTCCGATGATCACCACCGAGCGCGAGCTGGACTACCGCGAGGGCGACGGCCTCGAAGTCGCACTCGTGTGGTACCCCGGCCGGGACGCAATCGCGGTCAAGGTTCTCGACACGAGGACCGGCGAGCGGTTCGAGATCCCGGTCGACCCGGCGTCGGCCCGCGACGCCTTCGAGCACCCCTTCGCATACCTGCCCGAGTACGAGCTCTACGAGCTGCCCGTGGCCGCCTGATCCTCCCTTCCCTCGCTCTCTCCCTCCCCTCGAGCGCCGGTGCAGCCGGCGCTCACTCGTGGTCCACCCTGGATCGGCGAGGGCCACGCTCGTAGACTCGGGGCCGATGGCCGAGCTGCCGACAGGCACCATCACGTTCATGTTCACCGACGTCGAGGGCTCGACGGGCCTGGTGGGCAAGCTGGGCGACGCCTACGGCGACGTGATGTCCCAGCACCGGACGCTGCTGCGGAACGCGGTCACCGGCTCGAACGGGCACGAGATCGACTCCCGCGGCGACGAGTTCTTCGCCGTCTTCCAGCGCACCCGCGACGCCGTGGCCGCAGCAGTGGCCGCGCAGCGCGATCTCGCTGCACACGAGTGGCCTCCCGGCTGCCCCGTGCGTGTTCGCATCGGCGTCCACACCGGCGAGCCGCTGCTCGGCGAGAGCGGCTACGAGGGTCTCGACGTCCACCGGGTCGCCCGCATCTGCGCCGCCGGGCACGGTGGCCAGGTGCTCGTCTCGCAGACGACCCGCAACCTGCTCGAGGCCGGCCAGGTGCTCGAGGCGGAGTTCCAGGATCTCGGCGAGCACGAGCTTCGAGGGCTACCCCGGCCGGAACGGATCTTCCAGCTGCTCGCGCCGGAGCTCCAGGCCGAGTTCCCGCCGCTGCGCACGGACGGCCGCCCGGCCGCCGAGCCGGCCGCCGCGGCCGAGGGAGCCCCGCTTCGGGTCGTCCTCGCCGACGACTCCGTGCTCCTCCGGGAGGGAATCGCCCGCCTGCTCGGCGAGGCCGGGTTCGACGTCGTCGGGCAGTCGGAGAACGCGGACGACCTGATGCTGAAGGTGCGCAGCTACTCCCCCGACGTGGCGATCGTGGACATCCGCATGCCGCCGACGCAGACCGACGAGGGATTGCGCGCGGCGCAGGAGATCCGCCGGTCGCACCCCGAAGTCGGCGTGCTCGTGCTCTCCCAGTACGTCGAGCCCGCCTACGCGATGGAGCTGCTCGCCGAGAGCGCGGAGGGCGTCGGCTACCTGCTCAAGGACCGCGTCTCGGACGTGGACGAGTTCGCGGCCGCCGTTCGCCGCGTCGCGGAGGGCGGCTCTGCCCTGGATCCTGCGCTGGTCACCCAGCTCGTCGGGCGGCGCCGCCAGCACGATCCGCTGGAGGAGCTCACGGCACGCGAGCGCGAGGTGCTCGAGCTGATGGCCGAGGGCCGTTCGAACAACGCGATCGGAGAGCGCCTCTTCATCACTCCACGGGCCGTGGAGAAGCACATCACGAGCATCTTCGGGAAGCTCCGGCTCCCGCAGGCATCCGAGGACCACCGGCGCGTGCTCGCCGTCCTCGCCTTCCTGCGCGCGTAGCGGCCGGCCTCCAAGTGGGGGTAGCCCCACCCCGAAATACAGGCTTGCCCTCCTGACGTTGGGAACTGCATGAGGCAAGTTCTCGTCATGGCCGTTGCACGCACATTCCGCTTCGCAGGGTTCGAGCTCTTTCTCTGGGCAGGCCTCTACGGCGCGTACCTCGCGCTCCGCAACCTCTCCATGGGGAGCGCCGACGAGGCGTTCGCCAATGCGTCGACCGTCGTCGACCTGGAGCGCGCCGCCGGCATCTTCCACGAGGTGGCCGTGCAGAACACGCTGTCCGTCGCCTTCGGCCTCGAGCGCTTCTTCGACGTCTACTACATGGTCGGCTTCGGGCCCGTGATCGCCGGGATGCTCGTGTGGCTCGGGCTGCGTCACCGGGACGCCTACCGCGAGCTGCGCACGGTGCTGCTGTTCTCGATCGCGATTGCATCGCTTTCCTATCTACTGCTACCGACTGCTCCTCCCCGCCTCGTCGAGGGGCTCGGCATCGCCGATACGGTCGGCCTCGCCGGCCACGACAGCGGTTCGTTCGCCGGCATCAAGTTCAACCCGTACGCGGCCATGCCGAGCATGCACGTCGGCTGGAGCCTCCTCGTCGGCCTGATCGGCTTCCGGGTCGCCCGCCGCCCGGCCGTGCGCGCCCTCTTCGTGTTGCACCCGGTGATCATGGCGATCACAGTCACTGCCACCGGGAACCACTACTTCCTCGACTCGATCGTCGGCGTGCTCGTGGCGCTGACGGCCTTCGCCGCGCTCCGGCTTCCCCGGCCCCGGCTGGGAAGCCTGTTGCAGCGGCCGACGTTGGTCTCACCGTGCTCGAGTCACTGACCTCGCTGATCTCCGGCTCGCCCTGGACCTACGCGCTCGTGCTCGGCTTCGCCGCCGCTGACGCTCTCTTCCCGTTCTTCCCGAGCGAGACCGCCGCGATCGCCGCCGGTGTGCTCGCCGGCGCGGGCGAGCTCAGCGTCGCGTTCGTGATCGCCGCGGCGGCCGCCGGCGCCTTCATCGGCGACAACAGCTCGTACGCGGTCGGGCGGACCGCGGGTCGGCCACTGCTTCGAGGCGAGAAGATCGGCAGCCGGCTCCGCTGGGCCGAACGCACCCTCGACCGTCGGGGCGGCTACCTGCTCGTCGCAGCCCGGTTCGTTCCGGGAGGCCGCACCGCCACGACGCTGACGGCCGGCGTGACCCGGATGCGCTGGACGCGGTTCCTGCGCTACACCGCGATCGCTGCCGTGCTCTGGGCCTCCTTCGCGGCCGGGCTCGGCTACCTGGGCGGCCGCGCCTTCGAGGAGCGGCCGTTGCTCGGGCTGGTCGCGGCGCTCGCGGCGGCGTTCACCGTCACCGTCGCCGTCGAGCTCGCGCGGCGACTGCCGCGCTCGCGGCCCTGTGTGTCCTGCTGACGCGCGACCACGATTCCCGCACGCCAGCCCGGAGCACGCCCGCCGACCGGCGGCTGCAGCGAGTCGACGTCGAGGCCGCTGCGCGCGATCAGCCACGAGATCAGTGAGTTCGAGTTCCACATCTCGCCGGTTCGGAGCTCGTCGCGCCCCCAGACGGGCGTGGGCGCCGCGGGCACGAGCGCCACCACGCGTGCCGCGAGCTCCGGGTCGTCGGTCAGCCGCCGTGGACTATCGACGGCCTCGGCGACGTCCGGGATCTCCCCGTCTCGCCAGCAGCGGTTCTCGTAGCGGAAGAGGCGCAGCCGACGCGTCCAGCGGCTGCCGACGGGCCCCTCGGCGACCACGCCGCGCGACACGCCCTGTCCGTCGGGAATCGGCGCCATCTCGATCACGAACTCGCCTTCCGGCATCGTGACCGCGAGCGCGGAGTGGTACAGGGCGGCGACAGGCCGGCGCTCGAGCCGAGCGGCGACCGCTTCGAAGACGCGTCCGTTCAGCCGCACGGAGTGACCGCCTGCGCCCAGCGGCAGCCAGTAGAGATCGACGGCCGCACTCATCACTGACCGCCTAGCGGACGTCGCGTGCCTTGACCAGGCCCTCGGAGAGGCCGCGCATGACGACGTAAGGCTGCAGCAGCGGGTTGACGAAGCGGTAGCGGTCGCTACCGGCCTCCTGCCGACGTTGCAGGACGGCCTCCGTGCGGGCTAGCTCGACCAGATCCTGCTCGAGCGACTCTCCACCCACGGCGCCGAGCCGGTCGAGCGGCTCGCCGAGATCCTCGGCCGAGAAAAAGCCGAAGTCGTCTTCCTGCGCGAGCGCGCACGCGAGCAGCACCCGGCGGCGGCCGTCGCCGTCACCGGTCGTCGCCCGATAGTAGGCCTCCGTCACGCTCTGCTGCGCGCGGTCGATCGCGCGGGACACGGCCGCGTCGACGTGCTTCCCGGCGACGTCGACCCGGCGCTCGGCGAGCGCGGCCTGCGCGGCGAGCTGCGTGAGGAGGTGCGTGTAGTGGGGCAGGCCCTGCGAGAGCACGGTGATCCGCGTCACGCACGCCTTGGCGATCTTCATGCGCGCCGACTCCACCCCGCGCGTCGCGATCTCGGCCAGCTCCTCCCGCGACATCCTCGGCATCCGGATCTGCACGAGCGCGCGCTCCACGGAGCGGTGCTCGCGGATCAGGCCGCCCACGTCGTCGGCGACGCCGACCAGCACGATGGTCGCGGGCGCCACCCTGTCGGAGAGCGTCTTGATCGTGTCGGCGAAGAGTGCGCGCTCCTTGCCAGTGGCGGCGCCGAGACGATCGAACTCGTCGAAGATGACCGCGATCGGCTGGGTGCTGCCGATGCTGCCGAGAGCGCGCTGCACCGCGTGCGGGGTCACGTCGCCGGGGCCGAGGAGGCTGGCTCCGGAGGTGCTGGTCTCGCTCTCCTGCGAGCCGAACCCGACCGCCTGGGTCGTGTGGCTGACCGCGATCTCGGAGAGCGCCTTGCGCCAGACGCTCGAGAAGTCGTCGCTCGAGTCGCAGGTCGCCCTGGCGACGAGGAAGCCGGAGCCTCGGAGCATCTCGGTGACGACGGACGCGAGCGAGGTCTTGCCCACGCCGCGCTCGCCGTACATGACCGCATGCTGGCCCGGCTGGGCGACCACCGAGTAGAGCTCGGCGATCTCGTCGGCGCGCCCCGAGAACAGCGCGCGTCGATCGATCGGCGCAGCCGGCCTGAACGCCTCGGCCACGAGCCGCATGCGGTCGAGGAGCTCGGCCTCGGGCATAACGGCCCGCTCCATGGCACGAGCCTAGTGGTGCGGCTAGCCCCACCGCAAGACACCTGTGCGCCGCATTCCGGCCGAGGTCGCCCGCTGCGAGCCTCCGATGTGCGATGCCACCCCCCATGTAAGGAGATACGAGCATGCAGACAGTCCAACTCCCCGCCAAGCGGGCAACCGGCTCGCCGGCCGTAGTCACGGCCAGCGACCTCACCCGCCGCTACGGCGAGGGCGACACCGCCGTGGACGCGCTCCGCGGCGTGTCGCTCGACGTCGCGAGCGAGCAGTTGACGGCGATCATGGGCCCGTCGGGGTCGGGCAAGTCCACGCTCATGCACATCCTCGCCGGCCTCGACCAGCCCACCAGCGGCGACGTCCGGATCGCCGGCACGGCGATCGGCGAACTCAACGACGCGCAGCTGACGAAACTGAGGCGCCAGCACATCGGCTTCGTCTTCCAGTTCTTCAACCTGCTGCCGATGCTGACGGCCAAGGACAACATCCTCCTGCCGCTGTCGATCGCCGGCACCAAGCCGGATCGCGCCTGGGTCGACGAGCTCGTGAAGAAGGTCGGCCTCGCCGATCGGCTTTCGCATCGGCCGTCCGAGATGTCCGGCGGCCAACAGCAGCGCGTGGCGATCGCCCGCGCCCTCGTCTCCCGGCCCACCGTGATGTTCGCCGACGAGCCGACGGGCAACCTCGACTCGCGCACGAGCTCGGAGATCCTCCAGCTGCTGCGCGACTCGGTCACCACCTACGGCCAGACCACCGTGATGGTCACGCATGACGCCAACGCAGCGGCGATCGCCGACCGCGTGCTCTTCCTGGCGGACGGCGTCATCGTCCGCGACCTCGGGCCTTCCACGGCACACGAGATCCTCGAGACGCTCGAGGACGTGAGCGGACAGTGATCGGCGTCGCGCTCAGAGGCCTCCTCGGCCGCAAGCTGCGGTCAGTCCTGACGGCCTTCGCGATCGTCCTCGGCGTCGCGATGATCAGCGGCAGCTTCGTCCTGACCGACACGATCGGCAAGACGATCGACGGTGTCTACGAGGAGTCGTACGCCGAAGCCGACGCCGTGATCAGCTCCAAGCACGCGATCAAGACCGAGGAGGGTGACAAGGAAAAGCCTCCCTTCGCCGCCGGCGTCCTCAGCGAGGTCCGAGAACTGCCCGGCGTTCGCACCGCCGCGGGTGAGATCTCGGACACCACGACCCTCGTCGACCACAAGGGCAAGCCGATCGGCAAGGCGGAGACCGGCACTGGCGCCGGCGTCGACGCGGCGACCGGCACGAGCCTGAGCCCGCTCTCGCTCGCCGCAGGCGAGTGGCCCCGCGGCGCTGGGCAGATCGCGATCGACAAGTCGACCGCGGACGACGAGCAGTTCAAGTTGGGCGACACGATCGGGGCATTCGCCGACGGTCCGGTGCAGAAGTACGAGATCACCGGCCTCGTCCGCTTCGGCGAGCTCGACTCGCTGGCCGGCGGGACGATCGCCGTCTTCGACATGCCGACGGCCGCAAGGCTGTTCGACAAGCAGGGCAAGCTCGACCAGATCCTCGTCGGCGCCAAGCCCGGCGTCTCGGAGGCCGAGCTCGTCCGCCAGATCGATCCCCTGCTCACCGAGACGACCGCGGTCAAGACAGCGACCGCCCAGGCGAAGTCCGAGAGCCAGGACAGCCAGGACGGGATGGGCATCTTCCGGATGATCCTGCTCGCCTTCGGAGGCATCGCGCTCTTCGTGGGCAGCTTCGTGATCGCGAACACGCTCTCGATCACAGTCGCGCAGCGGATGCGCGAGCTGGCCACGCTGCGGACGCTCGGCGCCTCACGCAAGCAGGTGCTCTCGTCCGTCGTGCTCGAGTCGGTCGTCGTCGGCGCGATCGCGTCCGTCGTCGGCCTGTTCGCAGGACTCGGGATCGCCAAAGGCCTCTACGCGCTCCTGGCGGCGACGGGGCTCGACATCCCCCAGGAGACCCTCGTGCTGTCCCCCCGCACGGTGCTCGTCAGCATCGGCGTCGGCACCCTGATCGCGCTCCTGGCGAGCTTGCGGCCGGCGATTCGCGCCACGCGTATCGCCCCGATCGCCGCGGTTCGCGAGGGTGCGGTCATGCCCGCGTCCCGGTTCGCGCGCTACGCGCTGCCGGTTTCGCTGGTCGTCTCCGTGGTCGCCATCGGGCTGTTCTCGTACGGTTCGTTCGCGAGCGGCCTGGACACGAAGGTGCGGCTCATCTCGCTCGCAGGCGGCGTGCTGTTGCTGTTCGTCGGCGTCGCGATGGTCGCTCAGCGCGTCGTCCGCCCGCTCGCGTCGATCCTCGGCATGCCTGGCGCCCGCATCGGCGGCAGCGCGGGCAAGCTGGCCCGACAGAACGCCATGCGGAACCCCGCTCGAACGGCCTCCACGGCCGCCGCGATCATGATCGGCCTCTCGCTGATCACCTTCGTTGCGGTTCTGGGCCAGGGCCTCCGCAGCTCGTTCACCAGTGCGGTCGACGAGCTGTTCGTGGCCGACTACAACGTGTCGGGCGGCGACAATCCGCTGTCGAACAAGGCTGCACCCGCAGTCGCCAAGGCCCCCGGCGTCGAGGCGGTCTCGGAGATCCGCGAAGGCGAGGCCAAGATCGGCAGCAAGTCCATCGGGGTCACGGGCGTGGACGCGAACCTGACGAAGGTCGTGAACATGACCTGGTCGAGCGGCTCCAGCAGCGTTCCCGCGCAACTGGGGACTGACGGCGCCTTCGTCACCAAGCCCTACGCCGAGGACCACTCGCTGAAGATCGGCTCGCCCGTCACGGTGAAGACGCCGACGGGCAAGCTCCTGCGGCTGCACGTGGAGGGCGTCTTCGACGAGCCCAAGGGCGGATCGCCCTTCGGCGACGTGTCGATCTCGACGGCGGCGTTCGACGGCGCGTTCGCCGACCACGACAACACGTTCACGCTGCTGAACGTGTCCGGCGAGCCGAACGACGAGGCGACCGCCGCCCTGGAGCAGTCGGTCGCGGCCTTCCCCACCGCCGAGGTGCAGACGCGTGACGAGTTCAAGGAGAGCCAGCTCAGCGAGATGAAGATGATGCTGAACATGCTCTACGCCCTGCTCGGCCTGTCGGTGCTGATCAGCATGTTCGGCGTTATCAACACGCTCGTCCTCTCGGTCTTCGAGCGGACGCGCGAGCTCGGGATGCTGCGGGCGATCGGCATGACCCGCCGCCAGGTGCGGCGGATGATCCGGCACGAGAGCATCGTCACGGCGCTGATCGGCGCGGCGCTCGGGATCGGCGTCGGCATCTTCCTCGCTGCGCTGGCGTCCCGGGCCCTGTCCGACTACGGGATGGTGTTCTCCGTCCCGGTCGGTGCGCTCAGCGTATTCGTGGTCGTCGCGATCGTCGCGGGGATGCTCGCCGCGATCCTCCCCGCGCGGCGCGCGTCACGCCTGAACGTGCTGAAGGCGCTGCAGTACGAATAGACGCAGACGACATAGACCTAGATGTCGGGGCCCGCGCAGCGGGCCCCGACTGCGTTCCGGGGTGTTGCTAACCCCCCTCTCAGACGCCTGTCTGCCCCATTCCGGCCGTGCGCGCCGGCTGCGAGCCTGCGATGTGCAAGGTCACACCTCACCTCAAGGAGATCCCAAATTGTCACCGCTCAAGCACTCCACCAACATCGCCGCCCGTATGGGCCGATGGAGCGCGAGCCACTGGAAGACCGCAACTTTCGGCTGGCTCGCATTCGTCTTCGTTGCCTTCGCGCTCAGCGCGAGCGGCATCGTGAAGACGACGTTCTTGGAAGACAACGACACGAACGTCGGCGAGACCAAGACCGCCGACCGCATCATCGAGGCCGGCTTCCCGACGAACGAGGATGAGCAAGGCGAGATCGTCTTCATCCAGTCGACGAAGCTGAAAGCCGACGATCCTGCGTTCGAGGCCGTGGTCAAGGACGTCGTCAAGACGCTCGATGGCTTCCCGCAGGTGCGCAAGCTGCAGTCGCCGCTCGACGCCGCGCACCAGGACCAGGTGTCCGACAGCGGCCGCGCGGCCATGATCACGTTCCAGCCCAAGGGCGACCTACGACGAGGCCGCTCTCTACATCGACAAGATCGACGATGCCGTCGCGGCGTGCAGAAGCGGCATCCCGACTTCTACGTCGACGAGCTCGGCAGCGTCAGCACGGAGAAGGCCAGCCAGGCGGCGTTCAAGGGCATGCTGGCCAAGGCCGGCCTGCTCTCGATCCCGTTGACGCTGATCATCCTGCTGTTCGTGTTCGGCTCGCTCACGGCCGCTCTCATCCCGCTGATGCTGGCGCTCACCGCCGTCTTCGCCACCATGGGCCTGATCGCGTTCCCGAGCTCCATCGTCCCGATGGAGGAGACGGTCAACGAGGTCATCCTGCTGATCGGTCTCGCCGTGGGCGTGGACTACTCGCTGTTCTACATCAAGCGAGCACGTGAGGAACGCCGTGCCGGACGGAGTGAAAGTGCCGCGCTCGAGGCCGCTGCCGCGACCTCCGGCCGAGCCGTGCTCATCTCCGGCGTCACCGTGATGATCGCGATGGCCGGGATGTTCCTCTCGGGCGACAAGACGTTCATGTCCTTCTCGATCGGAACGATGATGGTCGTCCTGGTCGCGATGATCGGCTCGCTGACAGTGCTTCCCGCGCTGCTCGGCAGGCTCGGCGACAAGATCGAGAAGGGTCGCGTGCCCTTCCTGCACCGGCTCAAGAGCAAGGACGGCGAGGGCCGCCTGTGGGGAGCGATCCTGGATCGCGTCCTGCGCCGCCCCGTCGTATCGTTCCTCGCCGCGTCGGCCGTGCTCCTCGCGCTGATGATCCCGGCCTTCCAGCTGAACACGGCGGCGAGCACCGCCGACGACATCTCGATCGCCGAGATGGAGCCCGCGCGGAAGTTCACGAAGGCGTTCGAGGGCGGCCAGGGGCCTGCCGTCGTCGCCATCAAGGCCGCGGACACCCGGTCGAAGCCCGTTCAGGAAGCGATTGCCACCCTGAAGGCGAAGGCCTTGGCCAGCGACCAGATGAGCGGGCCGATCGACATCGAGACCAGCCGCGACGGCACGGTCACAACGGTCGACATTCCGCTCGCCGGCAAGGGCACCGACGACGAGTCGGTCGCCGCACTCGCGACGCTGCGGAACGACTTCGTCCCGCAGACAGTCGGTCAGGTGGACGGCGTCGAGTACGCGGTCGGAGGCACCACCGCCGCCGACAAGGACTGGAGCGACAAGGCAACGCAGACGGCACCGCTCGTCTTCGGCTTCGTGCTCCTGTTCGCGTTCATCGTCATGCTGATCTCGTTCCGGTCGGTCGCGATCGCAATCAAGTCGATCGTGCTCAACCTGCTGTCGGTCGGAGCCGCCTACGGCGTGCTCGTGGCGGCCTTCCAGTGGGGCTGGGGCGAGAGCTTCTTCGACTTCCAGTCGAACGGCGGCATCACGCCATGGCTGCCGATGTTCCTGTTCGTGATCCTGTTCGGCCTCTCGATGGACTATCACGTGTTCATCCTCAGCCGGATCAAGGAGGGTCGCGACCGCGGTCTCTCGACCGACGATTCGATCCGCCACGGGATCAAGACCACGGCGGGCGTCGTGACCAGCGCAGCGCTGGTGATGGTGGTCGTGTTCTCGGTCTTCGCCACTCTCCCGGTGATCGACATGAAGGAGATGGGCATCGGCCTCGCGGCCGCCGTCCTGATCGACGCGACGATCATCCGCGGCGTTCTGCTCCCGGCGACCATGAAGCTGCTCGGTGAGTGGAACTGGTACCTGCCGCGGTGGCTGAACTGGCTGCCCGAGCTGAAGCACGAGACCGAGGTCGAGGGCGTCCCCGCCGCGATCCCGGCTCGCGCCAAGTAAGTCCAAAGCCCACCCCCCTGACCGCTTCGGCCCGCCCTCCCCGGCGGGCCGAAGTGCGTTTGCGAAGAAAATCGCGTGCGTGCGCGTCTAACCAGACGTGCAGTTGATTGTGAGCGAGCAGATGCGGCCTACCGACGACCTGCTGCTGGCGCGGGCGCGCCAGGGCGACGCGGCCGCCTTCGCGTCGTTGCTGCGAGAGCACGACGAGGCGCACCGCCGCCTCGCGTTCCGCCTCGTCGGCGAGCGCGGGCTGATGGACGACGCCTTGCAGGAGGCCTACGTCCGCGCGTTCCGCGCCTTGCCGCGGTTCGGCGGCCGCTCGTCCTTCGGGACGTGGCTCTACCGGATCGTCTACAACGCCTGCCTCGACGAGCTGCGGCGGGTGCGCGGGCGACGGGAGGTGTCGCTCTCCGAGCGCCAGGGAACCGCCCCGGAGAGCGCGGACGAGCGGCTCGACCTGGCCGCTGCCCTGGCGGCTCTCCCGGTCGAGCTGCGAGCGGTCGTGCTGCTCGTGGACGCTGAAGGGCTGTCGTACGAGGAGGCGGCGGAGGTCCTCGGCATCGCGCCCGGGACCGTCGGCTCCCGGTTGAACCGCGCGCGAGCCGAGCTGCGCGTCGCGCTGAAAGGAGAAGCGAGATGAGCCAGATCCGCGATGAGGAGCTCGGACGCACGCTGCTGGAGCTCGAGGTGCCCGGGCATCGCCCGGGATTCGACGAGGAGCTCGTACGGCGCCTCACGGCGGCTCCGCGCCGGCGGCTGCGGCTGTTGCCCGCAGCGGCCGTGGCGCTCGCCCTGCCGGTCGTCGCCGCGGTCGTGCTGCTCCTGCCGTCCGGCGGAACCGAGGTCGCCTCCGCCGCGGAGCTGCGCGAGCGGGTTTCCGACGCGGTCGGCTCCGCGTCGACGATCTCGGGCGTCTTCGTCAACCGCGAGCAGCCGTCTTCGGGCCGCGAGAACCGGTGGCGCTTCGTCGTCGCCGACTCCGGCTCGTTCCGAATCGCCGCGCTCGACTCGCCGTCGGTGCTCGCGTACGACGCGGCGAGGAACGTCGAGTCGTCTTCGGACGAGGGCCTGTTCGTGACACGCGTCGGCCTCGCTCCAGGCCCGCCGGATGCGGCGGCGGCCCGCTGGGTCGTGCAGCGCGGCCTGGGCTCGGTAGTCGCGGCGTTGGCCGCTGGCAAGGACGCCGACGTGACCGAGATCCAGTACCGGCAGCGACCTGCCTGGCAGGTGCGCGTGCCGACGGGCAACCCCGGCGAGGAACGGCTGATCGTGGTCGACCGCGAGACGGGCATCCCGGTGCGGAGCGCCCTGTTCCGGAACGGCGTCGCCGGCGCGGAGTGGCGAATCGATCAGCTCCGGGTGAACGAGCCGGCCGACGAGAGCTTCGCGCAGACGCCCTCCTCCGGGCAGACACCGATGCGCTACGACATGGGCTTCCGCCGCGTCGAGCTCGAGGAGGTGGCCAATCGGGTCGGCTACCGCGCGCTCGTGCCGGAGTGGCTTCCGGACGGCTTCGAACGCGGCGAGGTCGCCGTCGCCGACCGCGCGCGACCGACGGGCGGCGAGGCGCACCGGAACCCGGAGTCGCGCGAGGTCGTCTCGGTCCGGTATCGCCGCGGCCTCGACGAGGTCGTAGTGACGACGAGGCGCGCGATCCCGGCTCCCTCCGCCTGGCACGACCCGGTGCTCGGCTCCGCACCGATGGGACGGGCGCCCGAGCGCGTCACCTTCCGCGAGGGCGCGCTCGAAGGCCACGAGGGCGAGGTCGTCGTGGACGCGAACAGCGTCCCCCACGTCTGGGCGCTCGCAGGCCCGCTGGTGGTCACGGTCGCGGGCAACCTGAACCGAGACGAGCTGGTACGCGTCGCCGAGTCGCTCCAGTCGGCGGGCTGAGCCGCTCTACACTGGCCGGAAAGGGCCGTTAGCTCAGCTGGTAGAGCAGGGGACTTTTAATCCCAAGGTCGCTGGTTCGAGTCCAGCACGGCCCATCCGTCCGCCGGTCAGCCGCAGCTCCAGCCAGCCTGGAGTGGTGCCGCAGCTCAGCTGGAGGCGGGCGGCGCCACGAACGTCGTCGAAACGAGGGCTGACTTGGCGTCGTCCTTGCCGACGCTCCAGGCCGCCACGCAGATGAGTCGCTCGCCGCCGCCCGGCGGAACCCACGACAGCTTGGAATCGATTCGCACTTCCTGTCCCGGCGTGGCTGGGCGGACGACATGCCCCCCTGCGACGTCCCCGTCGTCCTCGCTCCTCGGACAAACGTTCTCTTTCCAGTAGACGTGGACCGAGCCGAGCAGCGAAGAGGTCGTGTTGCGGAACGTGATCGAGACCGGCGTGCCGTCGCCGGAGGGGTCGTAGCTGGCCGCGAGGTTGGACGGCGGCTTGAGGGGCCCGCCTCGCGGCGGCTTGACCGGCTCGCCCGGAGGAGGCTTGCGCCAGGAGGCCGGGATCGCTGTCGGGCCGGAGCGCTCGCGCGGGCACCCCTTCGGGAGCTTCGGCGCCCAGCGCCCACCCCAGAGGCTGGCCACACCGCGGACGTCGTCGGGCCGGAGCATGCGGCAGTTCCAGCGCTCGAAGTCGCCCTCAGTAAACGCACAGCCCGAGGCCGGGTTCATCAGCGCACAACCCTTCGTGTGGGCGAGACCGAGGGTATGGCCGAACTCGTGCGCCATGATCATCGCCACGTTGACCGAGCTGCGCTCCCGCGTGGTCGTGACCAGGACCAGAATCGGCAACGACACGCCGCCGTGAGGCCCGGGGTTCGTGAGGGTGACAGCGGTGCCGACCTTGCCGCCGCGAATGATGATCATCGCGCTGCGAGGGGACTTGACCTCCCGGATCCCGACCTTCGCGCCGCTCATGCTCCAGGCCCGCGCGGCCATTCGGATCTCCCACGTCCGTGATTTGGCCGACTTCGCGACGTAGTAGCTCAGCCGCGCTCCGGGACGTATGTCGCCGAGCTTGTACGCCGAAACGGCGGCCGGCGCGAGTAGAACGCACATTGAGACGGCCGTCATAGAGCAGAGGAGGCGCACTCGCCGGGTCATCGCGACTGGCCTGAATCCGGCGCGCCGAGAAGACTGACACCGAAGCCATCGATCTGGCGCGCTCTGGCTTGCCCAAGCCGGAATCGAAGGGAGAAGCACAAGGACCCCGCGGCGGGCGCGCCCGTGTATATCCAGGTTCGAGGACGATGGACCTGCTGCACGATTTTCCTCTCCGTACGCAGATCCGTCGCCGCAGGGCCTGCGCCTTCTGACCACTCACACTCGCCGTTAGACGCAACAATATGCAGCTTTCCCCAAAAGCGAAAACTTTCTAAAAGAGATGAGCGGCGTGCAGGCTCTCTAGCCGCCACTCGCCGAGAGACGCGAGGAAGGCGCCGTCGGGCGCCTTCCTCGCTCTCAGCTCACGCTTGGGCGGGGTCGACGCCGTGCCGGCGGCGGAGGGTGGACGCGGCCGCGACGAGCGCGAGCCCGAAGCCACCGGCCGCTCCCACGGCCGCGGAGATCCAGTCGAACCCGCCGTCGACACGCACGACGATGGCCGCGGGGGCTTCCTGGGGCACCGCGGCGGCAGCGCTCGCCTTGAGCCCGAAGTGCGCCTGGTCGTTCCGTCGGGTCGCGCCCGAACCGCTGCCCGAGCCCGACGGGACGCCGTAGTGGGCGATGTCGTTCTGCAGCGTCGCATTGTCGCGGCTGCCGGCAACCGCGGCCGCCGGCAGCGCCAGAGCGGCGGCGATGCCCGTGCATGCGAGGCGGCGGAGGATCCGTGCGTTGCGAGCGTTCATGTCCTCTCCTTCGTTGCGACCGCCGTGTGCGATCGATGGACGGCACGTTCGCTCCGGCCGGTTGCGAGGGAACTGCAAAGCGACTGCGCGCGGTTGCATCAGGGCTGAGCGCGGAGGAACATCGGCGAATGGACTTCCGGCTGCTCGGACCGCTCGAGATCGACGACGACCAGGGCCACGCCCTTGAGTTCGGCGGCCGACAGCAGAAGCTCGTCCTCACGATGCTCCTCCTGAACCGGAACGAGGTCGTGTCGGTCGACCGGCTGATCGACGCGCTCTGGGGTGAGCAGCAGCCGTCGAGCGCCGTCAAGAACGTCCAGGTCCACATCTCGCGGCTACGGAAGGCGCTCGAGGGCGCGTCGCAGGAAGGCGTCCTGCGGACGCAGGCGAATGGCTATTCCCTCGAGGTGGCTCCGGGCGAGCTCGACGTCGACCGCTTCGAGCGGCTGCTCGAGGACGGCCGGCGCTCCCTGGCCGCAGGGACAGCCGAGGAGGCCGAGGCGGCGCTGCGCGAAGCGCTTGAGATCTGGCGCGGCCCACCGCTGGCGGACTTCACCTACGAGTCATTCGCGCAGGGCGAGATCGCGAGGCTCGAGGAACTCCGGCTCGCGGCGGTCGAGGAGCGGATCGAGACCGATCTCGCGCTCGGCCGGCACGACGATGTGACCTCCGAGTTGCACCGGCTCGTCGCCGAGCATCCACTTCGCGAGCGTCCCCGCGCTCAGCTGATGCTCGCGCTTCATCGCTCCGGGCGGAAGGCCGACGCACTTCGCGTCTACGAGGAGGGCCGGCGCCTGCTGGCCGAGGAGCTGGGTCTCGAGCCGAGCGAGACGATGCGCAGCCTGCAGGCGGCGCTGCTGGCGGACGATCCGGCGCTCGCGACGCCTCCCCGCGTCCCGCCCCGGTCACCGGCCGGAGGCGCGACTCCGACGCCGCCGCTCGCCCGCCGGAGCGGAGCCATGCTCGGGGTCGGCGGTGCGCTCCTGCTCGCCGCAGCGGTCGCCGTCGGGGCTCTCGCACTCACGCGCGACCGGACGTCAGCCGGGATCGTCGCCGTCGGGCCGAACTCGCTGGCCGCGATCGATCCCGGCACGAACGAGGTCGTCGCCGCGATTCCCGTCGGCACGAAGCCGGCTAGCGTCGTCTCTGCCCACGGCTCGCTCTGGGTAGCGAACCTCGACGACGAGACCGTGTCCCGGGTCGACGCGGAAGCCGGGCGAGTCGTCGGGACCATTCCGACCGGCACCGCGCCGCTGGCGCTCGCCGCGGGGCACGGCGCGATCTGGGCGATCGGAGAAGACGGAATCGTGCTCCGGATCAATCCGGCCTTCAACAAGGTCGGCGCCCGGATCCCGACGATCGAGCCCGGAACGCTCCTCACCGTCGCACCCGCGACCGAGGCGCTCGCAGCGACGGCCGATGCCGTCTGGGCGATCAGCGGGGGCTACTTCGCGGCGCCGCGCATCTACCGCATCGACCCGGTGTCCAGGCGCGCCGCACCGGTCGTCGTCACCGGCATGGGGCCCACGGCGATCGCGGCCGGGCTCGGCGACGTCTGGGTGACGGACGTCTTCGAGAACAACGTCTCGCGCATCGACGCCGCCGGCATCGTCGTCGCGACGACTCCCGTCGGCAACGGCCCGCGCGCGATCGCCGTCGGCGAGGGGGCGGCCTGGGTTGTAGACAGCCTCGACGACGAGGTCGTCCGGATCGATCCCGTGACGAATTCGGTGACGAACACGATCCCGGTCGGCCGCTTTCCGACGGCGGTCGCGGTCGGAGCGGGCGCTGTGTGGGTGGCGAACACGCACGAGGGGACGGTCTCCCGGATCGATCCGAAGACCAATACGGTTGTCGAGACGATCCCGCTCGGCGCCGCGCCCGCGGGAGTCGTCGTCGCGGGCGACCGAGTCTGGGTCACGAGCCAGGAGGCCGTGCGCGAACCCCCGGCAGACCCGGGACCGACAGCCGCGACCGTGCGCCTCAGCTCGTCGGCGCCCTTCCAGACCGACCCGGCGCTGTTGGACGTGGACCCGCAAATCAACTACGCGACGTGCTCGAAGCTCGTCAACTACCCAGATGCCGCGGCGCCGGACGGCACGCGGCTCGTTCCCGAGGTGGCGGCGGCGCTCCCCACCCGCTCGCCGGACGGCCGGACCTACACCTTCACGATCCGCGAGGGCTTCAAGTTCTCGCCGCCGCACGGCGAGCGCGTCACCGCCCAGACCTTCAAGCACGCGATCGAGCGGAGCCTGCACCCGAAGACGGGCTCCGGTGCGGCCGCCTTGGCGCCGGACATCGTGGGCCTCGACGCCTACCGCGCGGGTAAGGCCGCGGACATCTCGGGCGTCGTCGTCGACGGGGAGCGCCTCTCGGTCACGCTCGTTCGGCCGGACCAGACCTTCCTCGCGCGAATCGCGCTCCCGAGCTTCTGTGCCGTCCCGCTGGACGCGCCGATCGACGCGAAGGGCGTCCGGGCGATGGCGTCCGCGGGGCCGTACTACATCACCGAGGACGTCCCCGATCGCCTGATCGTCCTCGAGCGGAACCCGAACTACCGTGGCTCGCGCCCCCGGCGCTTTCGCGAGATCCGCTACACGCTCGGGGTAAAGGCGACGAAAGGCGTTGCGGCCGTGCTGGCCGGCCGATCGGACTACCTCGCCGACAGGGTCCCCGTCGAGAGGAACGCGGACCTGCTCGCCCGCTTCGGACCGACGAGCCTCGCCGCGGCCGACGGCCGGCAGCAGTACTTCGTCAACCCGACGCTCAGGCTCGCGTTCCTCGAGCTGAACACGCGGCGGCCGCTCTTCTCGGACGTGCCCCTGCGGAAGGCCGTCAACTACGCGATCGACCGTCGCGCGCTCGCGCGGATCGGGAGCTGGGTCACCGGGCCCTTCGCCTCCATTCCCACTGACCAGTACCTGCCGCCGACCATGCCCGGTGCCAGTCCGACCGTCCTCTACCCGCCGAGAGGCGACCTGCGGGCGGCGCGGCGGCTCGCACCGAACGCTCACGGCGCCGCCGTTCTCTTCACCTGCAACGACTACCCGCCGCTGTGCCGCCGGCCCGCGGAGCAAGTGAGGTCGGATCTGGCGGAGCTCGGGCTCGACGTGGACATCCGCGAGTTCCCGTTCGACGAGCTGTTCGAGCGGGTGGGCCGCGAGGGCGAGCCGTACGACATCGTGATCAGTCACTGGGGAGCCGACTACGTCGATCCCTACAACTTTTTGAATTTCCTGCTCGCCGGGAAGGTGCGGCCGGAGTATGCGCGGAAGCTCGAGCGCGTCGCGCGCCTCTCGGGCGAAGCCCGTTACCGAGCCTACGAGTCCCTGTCCGTCGAGCTCGCCCGCGACGAGGCGCCGTGGGTGGCGTACGCGACGGGCGACGGGCGCGATCTCTTCTCGGCGCGCATCGGCTGCCAGACCTTCCAGCCGGTCTACGGCATCGACCTCGGCGCGCTCTGCCTACGGCGTTGAACTCAACGGGAAGGTGACAGGAGATGATCTCGGTCCTCACACCGACCTTCTAACCGAGGTCCGGCATGTGGGACCGCCCCACACGTCATTCGAAAGGTCGTGACCTCACACGGGCATCGCGTCTGCAGGTCGCGTCCGCGAAGTCCACATGTTGTCTTAGTTCACCGTCCGTCGGCGCCCTCGAGCCTGCTCGGGTTCGTCGCTCCGAGCCGCATGCGGTCGCGCGGCTCGGAGGCACATCCTGCAAGTGCCCTATGTCGCGGGTTCGACACTTCGTCTGTCGCACGCGCGAACGACCACGTGGGCCCGAGTCTCCTAGCCTGGCCCAGTAGGAATCAATAGAAGGAGAAGCAGCGATGAATGGGCGGAAGCAGGCGGCCTCGAGACCGTGGATGCCGCTGCTCGCGGCCGTGGTCGGTTCTGTGTGCGGAACGCTGATCACCGCGGCCCTCGACAAGTCTCCCTCGGTGGCGCTGGTCGGCGCCGTCCTTGGTGCCGCGATTCCGACGATAGTGGGTTACGCCGGCCCAGCCCACGGGCTACGCGCAAGCGCTGGCATCGCAATTACCGTCGTCGCGCTGTTCGTGACCTACGGCGGATTCACTGTGTTGGATTTCGCCAAGGATCGGCCGAAAACGTTTCCGATTCCTTCGTCCCTGCCACAGCCGGAGGAAAACGCCGGAGCCGCTGTAACAACCACCGCCGGCGAGCTAGGCATCGAGGTGACACCAGACACGCTCCACTGCAGCATCGATGGCTGCGAGGAGCCAGTGGTCATCAAGAGTACGGGCGACCAGCTCCTCAGGATCGGCGACATCGAGTTCGACGGCGAAGCAGCGACTACCTTCAATCTGAGTGGCAAATGCGAGAACCGCAGCCTCAGCAAGGACGAAGAGTGCCAGCTCACCGTGAGCTTTACTCCTTCAGGATCAGCCGGCACTCGAAACGCCCGCCTCGTGATCCATCAAAACCTTCCCGAGCTTCCAACCTACGTGGACTTGGAGGGGAAGGTCGAGAGCGGCGATCCGACGCCCACCCCAACTGGCGACCTCTTGGCCTCGGGGGCTGTGGAGTGTCGCCATCAGCGCGCCGGTGCGATCGTCAACGGCGAAGCGAAGGACGCACTCCAGATCCTCTTTTCCGTGCGCCTAGAGGGCGCGAGTCCCGATCAGCTCCAGGGTCTTGTCCTGGTGACGGCGCACAGCAACCTCGGGCCCTCGGCGTCCGCGCGTGGAGGCGTCGGCAATGGGTCGCTGGTGGCGCAGCTTGCTCTTCGCCCTGAGGACTACGGCCGGACCCACACGGTCACGGTGAGCATCGATCCGAACAATGAGGTGCCCGAAAGCAACGAGGACAACAATCAGTTCACCGTCACCGTCGGGCTTCCGGCGCAGCCCGGATCGCCGCAACTCCTGCCCTGCTGACTCCTCAGCGGACGAGCTGCACATCTGACTGCAGGACGGCGGTCAGCCCGGAGCTGCGTCGGCTCCGGAGCACCTCGGCGGAGAGCATTCGGTCGAGAAGGAGCCCGAAGCGCTGACATGCTGCGCGAAGATCCTCGACGGAAGGATGGTCGCCGCGAGGTCCCACTGAGGCGGCGGGTTGTTCATACGTCGGTCGCGAACGAGGCGTAGGGTGGCCGAAATCATCACGCCGCCTGAGGGGGAGCCATGCACGCCAAGGGTCTGCAGCTGCTCGTCGCGCTAGCAACGGCCGTCGCACTCGTCGTCGGAGTTCCCGCCGCCGCAGACGTCGGTAGCGGCACGGGGCCACCCACCTCGATTGGCACAGGCGGTGCGGCTGCTTCGGTCGAGAAGCTAGCGACCCAGGCGAGCATCGACATCTTGCGCCGCGGCGGGAACGCGGTCGACGCGGCCGTTGGTGCTGCGGCCGTGCTCGGCGTGACCGAGCCCTTCTCGTGTGGCATCGGGGGCGGCGGCTTCATGGTCATTCGCACGGCCGGCGGGCGGGTGACAACGATCGACGGGCGCGAGACGGCACCGGCCGCCATGCATCCCACCTCCTTCTGGGAGAGCGGTGTGCCGCTCCCGTTCAACGACGCGCGCTACAGCGGTCGCTCGGTGGGCGTTCCAGGCACGGTCGAGACCTGGGTGGACGCGCTCGAGAAGTTCGGGACGATGTCGCTCGCCGAGGTCTTCGCGCCCGCGATCCACGTCGCGCGCCATGGCTATCTCATCGACCAGGTGTGGTTCGACCAGGTCAACGCGAACCGCGATTGGTTCGACGACGTTCCTGCCAGCGCGGCGCTCTTCCTGGACCCCGACGGCACGCCTCGCGACGTCGGCACCGTGTTCACGAACCCGGCCCTCGCCAAGACATACGAGCGGATCGCGCATCTCGGCGCGAAAGGCTTCTATCGCGGTGCCGTCGCGGACGCGCTCGTCGAAACGGTCCAGCACCCTCCTGTCGCCCCCACAGCGAATCACGTCTGGCGCTCCGGCGTGATGAAGATGCGTGACCTCCACACGTACGCCGCGCCGGAGCGGGCGCCGACGCACGTGAACTACCGCGGGCTGGATGTGTACTCGATGGGTCCGCCGTCGAGCGGCGGCTCGACCGTCGGCGAGGCGCTGAACATTCTCGAGGGCTACGACCTTGCCTCCATGACCCGCGAGCGGGCACTGCACTACTACCTCGAAGCCTCGCGCTACTCGTTCGCCGACCGCAACGCATATCTCGCGGATCCGGCGTACTTCGACGTGCCGCTCGCCGGCCTGCTCTCCGAGGAGTACGCCGCAACGCGCCGAGCGTTGATCACCGAGACGGCGGCACCTGGCCCGGTACCTCCGGGCGATCCGTACCCCTACGAGGGTGCGGAGACGACGACGCACCTGACCACCTCGGACAAGAGCGGAGAACGTCGTCTCGTACACGTTCACGATCGAATCCACCGGCGGCGCCGGCCTGGTCGTTCCCGGCTTCGGCTTCCTGCTGAACAACGAGTTGACGGACTTCAACTTCGACTCGGCGACCCATCCCAACCGCGTCGAGGGCGGCAAGCGGCCGCGCAGCTCGATGGCGCCCACAATCGTGACCAAAACAGGCAAGCCGTTCCTCGCGCTCGGCTCGCCAGGCGGCGCGACGATCATCACGACGGTGCTGCAGATCCTCCTCGACCGCGTCGACCTCGGGATGACGCTGCCGCAGGCGATCGCCGATCCGCGCGCCAGCCAGCGCAACGCCCTGAACACCGGCGCCGAGCCTGCGTTCCTGACGACCCCGGAAGCGACGGCGCTCGTCGCTCGGGGCCATCGCTTCGTGAACGCGGGCGAGATCGGCGCCGCGACCGGAATCGAGTTCATCACGGGCGGCGGCGTTCTCGCCGCCGCGGAACCAGTCCGCCGCGGCGGCGGCAGTGCGATGACGGAGTTGCCCTAGCTAGAACGCCTCACATACGGCCACACCGAATCGCGTCGCGCCGGGATTTCTGCTCCCGGGACCCGATCTAGAATCATCGACCTTGTCGCATGTCCAAGACCCCGGGCCTGAGCCCAAGCCGGACGAGACCCTGAGATCGGATCAGCCGGGGTCGAGCCCGGCCGACGCCTCCCGCGGCGCCAGGGCGACGAGGGGCGTCTCGCCGGGCGCGGCCGGACACTCGCCTGCGCTGCGCGCCGGGATCATGGCGTTGCAGCGATCGATCGGAAACCGCGCCACAGCGGCTGCGCTGCTCAGCCGGTCCGTGCTTTACCGCTTCAAGGAGAAGACCTACGAGGGGCTCGACCCGGTTGCGGCCGTGCGCAAGGCGCTCGCAGAAGGAAGCCAGTGGGACGCGCACGAGCTCATGCGCAGGCTCGCGACCAAGGAGCAGGCGAACACCGTCCTCAAGGACTACAAGATGCTGGCGACGAGCTGCTTCGGCAACGACACGATCGCCACGGCGGCGGACATCCTGGTGCGAAAGGGCGGGCGCCTCGGCCTGGCGATCGACTGGATGGTGGCCGAGGGCACGAACTGGAAGCTGCTCAGCGGCGTCATCTCGGCCTCGTCTGACGACGAGAAGAAGAAGGTCCGGGGGGAGGACTGGCTGAAGTACTGGGTCGGCCGGCTCGGCGACAAGGACATGTCCGAGCTGGTGAAGCTGCTCCCGCTCGATCTGCCCACCAAGCTCAAGTGGATGCAGGCCGAGGGGTCGAGCTGGGCGTTGATGAGGGATGTCATCGTCTCCGTCCCTCGCGACCAGCGAACGAAGGTCGTCGAGGACGACAAGTTGCGCGCCTTCTTCGTCTCTGAGTGCAACGACGAGGAGATGTACGAGGCCGTCAGGCTCCTCGGTGGCCGCCTCCGCAAGCAGCTCGCCTGGATGGCGGCGGAGGACTGCAAGGACGAGTGGATCAAGGAGCGCGTCAACGCGGTCACCGACGCGAAGGAGCGTCTGGGCGTCTACTCGGAGGACATAGCGTGGAGGCGGCTCCTCGAGATGGATCGCAAGTCCCGCGTCGAGCTGGCCAAGCAGCTCGGCGGCACGCCCGACCAGCAGCTGTCGCTGTTCCAGAACGACATCCCGATCGGAGACCTGACCTGGGCCAGGCCGCCCTCGGCCGACTGGGTCAAGGCGGTCATGAAGTACCGCAAGAATCCGCTCGACCTGCTCTGGGTCGGGAGCGGCAACCCGACGGGCTGGGGGCCGTTGATCAGGCCCGAGCTCTGGAACCTGCTCAAGGACTACAACAACGTGATCTACCCGGAGTTCCGGGTGAAGGTCTTCTGGGCCGCGTTCGGAACCGGCTCGACCTTCAGCGCCGGGCAGATCATGCATTTCATCGCCCTGCTCACCGGCAAGAAGCCGCACCGCGGCGGGAAGTCGGTCGCCGGCGACCAGTTCTACACCGCCGACCCCAACGATCGCACGGCGCGGGAGTTCATGGAGATCATCAAACCCGGGGGGTCCAGCGGCCCGCTGGGGATCTCACGCGCGGAGCTGGCCATCGCCGAGCTCGCCTTCTGCTCTCACGAGAAGGACAGCAACGACAACTGGAAGGAGATCGACACGAGCTACTTCGCCGACCCGTGGATCATCATCGCGGTGACCTCCAGCGGGAAGCGCAACACCGACCTGCTCGTCGACGTCGCCGGGACCCCGCAGGCGGTCGGCCGCGGGATGACGTTCTTCCAGAACCACGCGCGGCACGAGATCGGCCATGCGGTCGGCGCCAGGAAGATCGGCGCCATGAAGGAGTCGGGCAACCAGTTCGCCGAGAGCTACGGGCAGTGGAAGAAGTCGTCGAAGGAGAAGTTCGAGAAGGCGCTGTGGACGGACGTCGCCAAGCCAGCCGGCGGCTGGCCGTCGGTCCCGATCCTCCTGACGAACGTCACGCTCACCAATACGGACGTGCACGACTGGTGCCTCGACATCCTCTCGAGAAGCGCGGAGAGACAGAACGCGATCGGAAAGGCGGCGGGCAACCTGCAGGAAAAGCTCGCCGCGATCTCGGGGTCGCTGTGGGGCGGCGTGGAGCTGGTCAAGTACCTCATTGCGATCAGAGCCACCACCCCGCAGGGGATGCGCGACAACGCCTACATGTTCGGCGGGTTCGTGCCGACCGATCCCGTGCAGATCTTCGCCACGCGGTGGGGGAACTCGTTCGTGCAGTACGCCAGGGACGCCCACGACGCATTCATCGGGCCGAACATCTCGTGGTACGCCCTCTCGTCGCCGCCCGAGATGTTCGCCGAGATGTACACCGCCCGCTATTCCACGGGGGTGCTGCCGGTCCAGGTGGGCACGCGGGATCCCGCGACGTTCTTCCGTACGCTCGAGAGCCAGCGCGATCCGCTGTTCGGGAAGGACAAGTGAGCCGCACCGCCGTCAGCGCCGAGCAGCTCGCCGACGCCGCGCGCGCCCAGACCGACCTTCCGGGCGGCGACGTGACGGACGTCCGTCCCGCCTGGGACGACCGCCTGCCGGACTTCTGGGGCGTCACGGTCTCGCTGCCCGAACGCACGAGCAACGCGTTCTTCCGCGTGTCCGACGGCCGCCTCGCCGTCCCGGCCGGCTTCGACCAGGCGGCGCGCGAGCTCAGCCAGCTCCGGTTGCTCGACGGGCAGGCCTGGGGCGGCGGCCTGATCTACGTCGTCATGGCCGTCGGCGGAACCACCCCCGGCTTTCCGGACGTCTGGAGCGCCCAGGAGACCTCTCTACCGGACGGAGGGACACGCGTGACGGTGACCACGACCGAAGCGCAGGTCGCGTATGCGGTGGCCGGCGGTGTCGGCCCTTCGCCTTCTGTTTCGTCCGGCCGCGGGGGTGGTGTCACCAAGATTCCGAAGGAAGCGACTGCAACGCTCGACATCGGCAGCGACTACGACGTGCAGTGGCGCTACGAGCTCGGTGGACGGACGATCGACGGCCCGGCCGGAAGTCCTGCGGACTCCCCGCCGGCCTTGACGGACGACCAGCTCGTGGAGGCGCTCGACGGTGCCCGCCTCCGCGCCCGTGCACCGCGCGCGGTGCCGGCCGGCGAGCCGCGGCCGCTGGAGGGCCACCCGGACGTGGTGGTTGTCGACCTCTGGGCGCTCGGACCGGTCTATGTGCCCCTGGGCGACGCTTCCCCGGAGCTCGACTGGTCCGCCCCACCCTCGACCCTCGTGCCGCTGCTGTCGGCCGCCGACGCGCTCCCGCCGGGAATCCTGCCCCGCGATCTCCTGGATACCGCGGAGGTGACGGAGGGTGGGCTGATCGCTTCGGTGCCGGGTCCGCTCGTCGCGTGGGCCGCGGGCGGCGCGCGGCGCGTGTCTCCCCGGGTCGCAGGCGTCAAGAGCGAAGAGGAGATGAGCCAACCGGGCCGTGTCCGGATCAAGCCCGGCGACCCGCTCGAGTGGGTGCTCGAGGTGCAGGACGGCGGCTCGTGGCGGCCGGCGAACGGAGACGCCCCCTAGATGTCCATCACTGACCTCCGCAAGATTCCGTGCCGGACGTGTGGCGAGGAGGTCCTCGCCGTGACGATCGAGAGCGCCAACCCGGCGCGTCATCCTCCCTTCCAGGAGCAGCTCCTGGACCGGGAGCTGCTCAAGATGCCGTGCCCGCACTGCGACGCCGAGCACCGGCACTACGACCGTTTCACCTGGATCGACCTGCCCGGGCTGCTCTGCGTCGTCGTCCTCCACGAGTCCGAGCGGCCGGACTGGCCGGAGCTCGAGCTCGAGGCCCTGCGAGAGCTCTCGGTGCCGCTCCGCGAGGAGGGCCCTCCCTTCGTCCGTGCGTTCGGCGAGACGGTCTCCATCCGCCTCGTCTTCGGGCTCGAGGAGCTCCGCGAGAAGGTCGTGTGCCGGATCCACGACCTGGACGACCGCGTCGTCGAGTCGATCAAGGAGGACCTGGTGTACGGCGCGACCCTGGACTCGGCGGAGCCCGGCATGAACCTGACCTTCAAGGACGGAGACCGGCTGTTCGACGTCCCCTGGGAATTGCTGGAGGAGACGGCTACGCGACGGGAAGAGCTGGCGGCGGAGCTGCCCGGGATCTTCGACCCGGCCGCGACCTGGGTGAACGCCGGCCGTTCCCAGCGAGCTCCGCTCCGCGAGGACCTGAAGCCCAAGGCTGCGCGCGGCTAGGGAGAGCTGCCCGAGGCCCGACGGAGGTCCTTGACGTAGCGTGAACGAAGCCGCGCTTTCCAGGACGACTAGCATGGATGCACCGCTGTTCTTCGCCATCGCCTGAAGGAAGGAGACCTCAATGGGTGATCGGCCGAATATCGTCCTCGTCCACGGCGCGTGGGCCGACGGCTCCAGCTGGAGCGCGGTCATCGAGCGCCTGCAAGCCGACGGGTACCACGTCACTGCGCCACAGCTCGCGATCACGAAGCTGGCGGACGACGTCGCTCGGCTTCGGCACGTACTGGCCCGACAGGATGGGCCGACTATCGTGGTGGGCCATTCGTTCGGGGGGCAGATCATTACCGCGCTGGGCGACGATGCGCCGAACGCCGTCGCACTCGTGTACATCGCCGGGTTCGGGCTCGACGAAGGGGAATCGATCGGAGCTTTGCTGGAACAGGTGCCTCCGACCCCTGCGATCGCACACCTCGACATCGACGATCAAGGCTTTGCGTGGCTGCCCGAGGACGACTTCCTGAACCATTTCGCCGCCGACGTCGATCCGACGAAAGCCCGCGTCATGTACGCGGTTCAGCAACCGCTCCACGCGTCCGCGTTGGAGGAGGTCATGGGGCCGCCGGCCTGGAGGTCGCTTCCAACCTGGTTCCTCGTGGCGGAAGGCGATCAGACGATCCCACCTGAGGCGCAGCGACAATTCGCCGCACGGATGGGGGCGAGAACCACGGAGATTGCGACGAATCACGTGGCCATGGTCTCCCACCCGGACGAGGTCGTAACGATGATCGAGACCGCGGCGACAGCCGCGCCGGTCCCGGCCTCGTAGCTCTGGCGGCTCGAATGCCTGTGGCGCGGGGTCGCCGGCCGGGCCGGCGACCCCGTAGTCCGCGAGCCGGTTCCGGAGCGTGGCTATGACCGAGCATGCGGTGGTGATCGCCGGAGGAGGTCCGACAGGTCTGACGTTGGCGGGCGAGTTGGCGTTGGCCGGCGTCGAGGTCGCCATCGTCGAGCGGCGTGCCAGCCAGGCCCTCGCCGGCTCGCGTGCAGGCGGCCTGCACTCGCGCACCATCGAGGTCCTCGACCAGCGTGGAATCGCCGATCGGTTCCTGTCCGAGGGACAGGTGGCGCAGGTCGCGGCGTTCGCAGGGACACCGTTGGACATCAGCGACTTTCCCACGCGGCACCCATACGGGCTCGGGCTGTGGCAGAACCACATCGAGCGCCTGCTCGCCGAATGGGTCGACGAGTTGGGTGTGCCGATCCATCGCGAGCGTGAAGTCACGGGCTTCGCGCAGGACGACATCGGAGTCGACGTCGAGTTGACCGATGGCCAGTCGATGCGGGCGGAGTATCTCGTCGGCTGTGACGGCGGACGCAGCGTGGTCCGCAAGACAGCAGGCATCGAGTTCCCCGGGTGGGAGCCGACGACGAGCTTCCTGATCGCCCAGGTCGAGCTGGCCGAGGAGCCGGAGTGGGGTATCCACCACGACGCCATTGGCCGCCATGCATTCGGCAAGGTCGAGTACGTGATCGACGCGGAGGGCAAGGTGGTCTACGGGGACGAGGGCCCGGCGGGAGTCATGGTGACCGAGCAGCACCTCGGATCCGGCGGCGAACCCACCCTGCGCGAGCTCAGCGAGGCGCTGACCGCCGTGTGGGGAACCGACTACGGGGTCCACAGCCCGACCTGGATCTCCAGGTTCACCGATGCGGCCCGGCAGGCGGAGGCCTATCGCGATCGGCGGGTGCTGCTGGCCGGCGACGCCGCGCACGTGCACAACCCGGTGGGCGGCCAGGGCCTCAACACCGGCGTGCAGGATGCGGTGAACCTGGGCTGGAAGCTGGCCCAGGTCGTCAAGCAGACGTCGCCGGACAGCCTCCTGGACACCTACCACGCCGAGCGCCACCCGGTCGCTGCGCGCGTGCTGCGCGACACGATCGCGCAGGTCTCGCTGTTCAGCCCTGACGAACGGGTCAAGACGTTGGGCGACACCATTGCCGAGCTCCTCGCAATGGACGAGCCGCGCAGGCGATTCGCCGCGAGGATGTCTGGCCTGGACATCCACTACGACCTCGGCGAGGGACACCCGCTGCTCGGACGCCGCATGCCCGATCTCGACCTGGTCACCCCCGACGGCCCGCTGCGGGTCTTCACCCTGCTGCACGATGCGCGGCCGGTGCTGCTCAACCTCGGTGAGCCCGGCGGCTTCGACATCACTCCCCGGGGAGATCGGGTTCAGTCGATCGACGCCTCATACGTCGGTACGTGGGAGCTTCCGGCGCTCGGGGCGGTCACTGCTCCCACCGCCGTGTTGATTCGGCCCGACGGCTATGTCGCCTGGGTGGGAGACCAAACCCAGCTGGGGCTCGCTGACGCGCTGACCACCTGGTTCGGACCGCCGACTGCGGCATAGCTCGAGGTGTCCCACTTGGAGCCTCCGGCCGGATGACGCTCGATCGCCGCCATGCGGAGGGGCTCGACGAACGCGACCCGCTCGCGGGTTTCAGGGACCGCTTCGTTTTCACCGCCCCGGAATGCATCTACGCGGACGGAAACTCACTCGGACGCCTACCGCTCGAGACGGTCGAGCGGATGCAGTCGGTCGTGCGCGACTGGGGCGAGCGCCTCGTCGGCGGGTGGAAGGATTGGATCGAGCTCCCAGTCCGCGTCGGCGACCGGATCGGTCAGGTGATCGGGGCGAAGCCCGGCGAGACGCTCGCGTGCGACTCGACGACGGTCAACCTCTACAAGCTGGCGTGGGGCAGTCTCGATCTCTCACCCGATCGCGGTGTCGTGCTCGTCGACGAGCTCGACTTCCCGACGGATCGCTACGTGCTCGAGGGGATCGCCGCCAGCCGAGGGCTCGAGCTGCGCCGCATGGCGTCCGACCCCGTCTCAGGCCCGTCGGCCGACGACGTGGCTCGCGCGGCGGGCGCTGACGACGTCGCGCTGGTCGTCCTCTCGCACGTCTCGTACCGCTCCGGCGCGCTGGCAGATCTCACTGCGATCACGGAGGCTGCCCACGACGCCGGGGCGCTGATCCTGTGGGACCTCAGCCACTCCGCAGGTGTGGTGCCGGTGGAGCTCGCGGAGTCCCGCGCGGACCTGGCCGTTGGCTGCACCTACAAGTACCTCAACGCCGGCCCCGGAGCGCCCGCGTTCCTCTTCGTTCGCACCGATCTCCAGGAACAGATGCGTTCGCCGGTCTGGGGCTGGTTCGGGCAGCGAGACCAGTTCGCCATGGGACCGCGCTACGAGCCGGCATCCGGGATCGAGCGCTTCCTGGCCGGGACGCCGCCCATCCTCGGGCTCGCTGCCGTCGACGCAGGCGTCGAGCTGATCCTCGAGGCGGGGGTCGAGCGCGCGCACGAAAAGGCCCGCGCGCTGACGGAGCTCCTGATCGCACTTCACGACGAGCGCCTCGCACCGCTCGGGTTACGGTTGAACACGCCTCGGGATCCGTCGCGGCGCGGCGCGCATGTCTCCCTCGGACACGACGAAGGTTGGCGCCTCTGCCGCGCGCTGATCGAGCGCGCCGACGTGATCCCGGACTTCCGCCCGCCGGACACGGTGCGGCTCGGTTTCGCTCCTCTCTACAGCCGCTTCGTCGACATCTGGGACGCCGTCGACCGGTTGGCGCGGCTCGTGGAGACCGGCGAGTACCGCGAAGTCGAGGCTCGCCCTGCGCGGGTCACGTGAACGGCGCCACAAGGCGCTTGCGCTCGTGACGTCCTCGCGCGGGCCGCCTGAAGGCGACCCGCGCGGGACGTACGAACACTTGCCTAGTGGAGCTCGATCTTGATGACCTCGCCACCGCCAAAGCACACGGTGCAGGTGGTCACGTACGCCGCCCCTCGGCCGAAGGCGACGCCGTAGGGGGCGAACAAGCCGCCGGCCACCGTTTGGTGGAGGCTGCTGCCCGGGTTGATCTTCACCAGTGCGCCGATCGGACCAGTGAGTAGGCCGTTACTCGAGATCTCCACCGCGTAGAGCGATCCGTCGGGCGCGAACGCCAGATCGGTGAGGTTGGTGAGCCCAGACGCGTAGACCGTCGCGGGCAGGCCGGGAACGACGCGCCAGATGTTGGCATCGCCCTTCTCGAACGGGAAGCCCGTCAGCTGGCTGATGTAGTAGGCGCCGTCAGGCCCCTGAACCACCGAGGTCGGCACGGCGTCCGTGGGGATCTGCGTGCCCGGAGGCAGCCCCAGGAACGGTGGAGCGAGCGCGCTGCCGGGGGGCAAAGGCGTGATCGTGGTGAAGTTGCCCTTGTGCCCGGCCCGCACCACGGCGTTGCCGCCGGCGTCGGCCAGGATGTAGCCGTCCCCCTGGCGGACCAGCCCCACCGGGTTGCTGTCGATGTCCGTACCGTCCGGGTTGGCCACCATCTCGTTGGCGAGCACGTCGGCGAACAACGAGTAGCCGTCGTGCTTGAGCTTGCCGGTGACCAAGGTAGCCAGGAGTCCCGCCTGGGAGCCGTAGGCGGCCCGCAGCGCATCGCTACCACCAAGTCCGATGCTGAGCACGTATTTCTGGCTGCCGGTGAAGGAGATGTCCGAGGGTCCCAAGGCCTCGGTCTCTCCGGCAATGGAAGGAAGCCCGGTTACGACACGCTGTTCGGCACCGGTGTCTCGAACCCGCGTGACCGCCCCGGAGAAGCCGAAGCACGAGGGGCCGAGGGCCGGGTGCTCGATGCCACACTTGATCGAGCCGCCTCGGCCCGCCTCGACGACGTACAGCTCTCCGTCGGCCGAGAAGGTGAGGTGGCGAGGGTTGTCCAAGCCCGAGGCGACGACCTGTGGCGTCGACTGTGCGGCTCCCGATGTAGCAATCGCGAGCGCCGACATCGCCGCGGCCGCGACCGCGAGCGGTACTACCCGTCGTTTGGTACGCAATGAATCCCCCTTCAAGAGGTTGGAACCGGACCACTACCGACAGCCGGCGGCGGGCGGCTGTCAGTCCCGACGGCGTCCAGTCACATTAACCCGGTGCGGCGTCAACGCCAAACGGGCCACCAAACCGAAGAGATTGTTGAAGAAGTTACAACCGGTGGGAACCTCGTCGGCGGTCGGAGGGTTCGCCCGCGCCCGGCGTAGAACACGGCGACGGAGCGCCGTCTCTCTCGGACGGCGCTCCGTACCGGCCGGCCCTGGCGGGTGCGGTAGCGTGGCCGCCCGATGACCAGATTCGTCGTCGACTGCGGCGTCGTCCTCCGCCTAGCGAGTGAGGAGATCGAGGTCCCGCCCGAGCACGAGCTGCTCGCGCCGACGCTCTTGCGCTCGCAGACGCTGTCGGCCCTGCACGAGGCCGTACACAACGGTGAGCTCTCGGCGGACGTCGCTCTCGACCGACTCGCCCGCATCTGGGCCATGCCGATCCGCCTCCTCGGCGACGCCGTGCTCCGGCGTCGGGCCTGGAAGCTCGCCGAGCAGCTGGGGTGGGCCGAGACCTACGACGCGGAGTACGTTGCCCTCACCAAGCTGCAGGCAGACGCGTTCGTAACCCTGGACGAGGAGCTGGCGCGCCGGGTGGAGGGGATCGTTCCTACGGCAACGATCGAGGCGCTGCAAGCGGCCTGACTTTTCGTACTTCTCATTGACGGGCGGGCGTACCGCCCTGTGAACCTCGAGCGGTGTCGCGCCGCTGACCGTCCTTATGTCAAATCCGTGCGCGACAGACGCCGACGCGTCGTCGTAACGTGCTCACATGGTCGACCACACTGCCG
>CAVTEM010000009.1:0-202113 GCA_963733845.1 uncultured Actinomycetes bacterium | reverse complement strand
CGGAATTTGCGAATCTAGAGGTGTCAGTGGGATGATCGGGCGTACTCGCATAGCCGAGTGGTGTCGTTGTTAGTTGCTTTGCTTGTCGTAGTGGGATGCGGCGGTGGGGGAACCCCCGAGTCAAGCACGCCGCCGGGCACCCTTTACGTTGCGCTTGAAGCGGAGCCGCCCGAACTGGATCCCAGCTTCTCAGCGCCTACGTGGACCGGCAGGTCATGGCAAGCCTCTACGACAAGCTCGTGGACATAGACCAGGACGGCGAGATCGTGCCGATGCTCGCCGAGGAGCTACGAGGTCTCGGACGACGATCTGGTCTACACCTTCCAGCTGCGCGAGGGCATCAAGTTCCATGACGGCACGGAGTTCAACGCCGAGGCCGTGAAGTTCAACTTGGACCGCTACCAGGAGGAAGACTCCGTCCGGAGCACCGAGGTAGAGCCCATCGAGTCGGTTGAGGTTGTTGACCCGAGACCGTGCGGGTGACGCTCAGCGAGCCGTTCGCCCCGTTCCTCGCCGTTTTGACTGACCGGGCGGGCATCATTGCCTCGCCGAAGGCCATAGAGGAGAGCGGGGGCGCATCTCTAAGAACCCGGTCGGCACAGGGCCTTTCGAGTTCGTGGAGCGGGTCAGGGGTGATCACATCACCGTCAAGAAGAACCCGGACTACTGGAGAGAAGGCCTGCCCAAGCTCGACAAGATCATCTACCGGGGCATAGAAGACGAGAACGTCCAGTATCAGAACTTGCAGAGCGGCGAGTTGGACTTGATCGACTCGATCCCCTTGGTGGAGTTCAAGGGCTTGCAGGAAAGCGGAGACTACAGGGTCTCCATCGAGCCGGGTCTCGGCTACAACGGAATCTGGCTCAACGTCACCCGGCCGCCGTTCGACAACGAGCGGCTACGCAGGCGGTGTACCGGCTGGTGGACCGCGAGGCCGTCGCCAAGGCGGCACTGCGGAACGTCGGCGGCACGCCGGCCAACTCGCCCTTCAGCAAGCAGTCCTGGGCCTACGGCGAGAGCGACGAGTATCCACCGCGCAGCGTCGAGGAGGCCAAGCAGCTGCTAAAGAAGCGGGCATGCCGAACGGGTTCTCGTTCACTTTCAAGGTTGACCCCTCCCCGCTCAGCCAGCAGATCGGACAAATTATTGAGAGCAACCTCAAGCCCGCCGGCATCAAGGTAGAGCTAGAGCAGGTCGAGTTCGGGACGCTTCTCGAGCAAAACGACAGCGGGAACTTCGAGGCCATGCTTCTCGGCTGGAGCGGACGGATCGACCCGGACCTCAACATCTACAACTTCGTGGTGACGGGCGGGGACTTCAACGCTTCCGGGTACAGCAACCCGGAGGTGGATAGGTTACTGGGCGAGGCGCGCACCACCAGCGACAGGGACAGGCGGAAGGAGCTCTACGATCAGGCGCTGGAGATCCTGCACGAGGAGGTGCCCTACGTCTACCTCTTCCACTCCAACCTGACGACGGACTTCGCCATGCAGCCCACCGTCCAGGGCTTCGAACCCTACCCGGACGGTATCCTGAGGCTCGCGGGGGTGAGCAAGCAGCAGGAGGGGTGAGCGCGACGGAAGAGGATAGGAGGCACTAGGCGATGGCCTTCCTGATCCGGCGGTTGCTCCTGACGCTTCCGATCCTCTTCATCGTCAGCGTCCTCTGTTTCTCGATGATCAACCTCATCCCCGGGGACCCGGCGACGGTAATCCTCGGGCCGGAGGCTTCGGAGCAGGCAAAGGAGCAAATGCGAGAGCGGCTGGGCCTGAACAAGCCTATCGTGGTCCAGTACCTCGACTGGGTCGGGGGCGTGCTGCATGGCGACCTCGGCGATTCCCTGATCGACGGGACGCCGGTCTCTACCTTGATCTTGCAACGGGCGCCGGTCACCTTGGAGCTCGCCCTCGGCGCCTTCGCCGTGAGCTTCACGATAGCGGTTATCGCCGGCATCGTCTCGGCCTACCGCCGGGGCACGTGGGTGGATTACGTGAGCACCGGGTTCGCGCTCGGGGGGGTCTCGATACCCCACTTCTGGTTGGGGATGATGTTCATCATCATCTTCGCCGTGAACCTCGGCATCCTGCCGGCCTCTGGTTACGTACCGTTCTTCCAGAATCCCGTAGCCAACATTACAGTGATGATCCTGCCGATCTTGGCCACGGGATTGAGAGAGGCGGGGGAGCTGACGAGGATGCTCCGGAGCAGCCTTCTGGAGCAGCTCGGCTCGGACTACATCCGCACCGCCTTCTCGAAGGGTCTCTCCAAGCGCGTCGTTGTGATCCGCCACGCGGTCAGGAACGCTCTCATCCCCTTCGTCACCGCCAGCGGCCTGCAGATCGCCGGTCTGTTGGGCGGGCTGGTGGTGACGGAGCAGGTCTTCCAGTTGCCAGGACTGGGACGCCTGCTGATCGAGTCGATACTCAAGCGGGACTTCACCACCGTGCAGGGGACGGTGCTTGTCATCACCCTGGTAGTGGTGCTGGTGAACGTGCTGGTGGACGTGCTGTACGCAGTCATAGACCCGCGCATCTCGTTGAGCAGCAAGGAGTAAAGGTGAGCGAAGCGGTAACCAGCGAGGGCTCACAGACTCAGACTATCGAAACGAGTCGGGAGCGGCGGCTGCTCGGCTTCTGGCGGCGCTTCCGGCGCAACAAGCTCGCCGTCTTCGGGCTCTTCATCGTCACTGTCATGATCTTGACCGCCATCTTCGCGCCCGTGATCGCACCGTCCGACCCCAAGGCCCAGGATTACGCCCTCACCCTGCGACCTCCGGGGGAAGGAGGGCTCATGGGGACCGACTCGTTGGGCAGCGACGTCTTCTCCCGCGTGGTCTACGGGTCGAGGATCTCGGTCGAGTCGGCCCTGATCTCGGTCGGCCTCGCCCTCCTCGTTGGGGTGCCTGTGGGCCTCGTCAGCGGATACTACCGGGGCTTCTGGGACGAGTGGGTCGTCATGCGAGTCGTGGACAGCATCCAGGCCTTCCCTTTCCTGATCCTGGCGCTCGTCATAGCGGCGATCCTAGGAGGGGGTCTGGGATACGCGATGATCGCCATCGGTATCGGGTTCGTGCCGGCTTTCGTCAGGATCACACGCGCCCAGGTGCTCACCGTCCGCGGCCTGGACTACGTAGAGGCGGCACGCGCCATCGGCACGGGCAACCTCAGGATAATGATCCGGCACGTCCTGCCGAACTCGCTGCCGCCGCTCCTGGTCCAGACGACGCTCGCGATGGGATACGCCATCATCGCGGAAGCCACTCTCTCTTACCTCGGACTGGGGGCCGAACCCGGGGAGCCGAGCTGGGGCTCGATGCTCTATCAGGCCCAGTCCTACCTGACGTCGGCGTGGTGGATGGCCTTCTTCCCCGGCATGGCCATCTTCTTCGCCGTCCTCGGCTTCAACCTCCTCGGCGACGGCGTCCGCGAAGCTCTCGATCCACGAACCTACGACTAGAATGATGGTGCGCAAGGAGTGACAAAGATCGCCGCGACCTTCTCTATCGTCGCGTGCACTCCTACGAGAATGCCGGGACGGAGCCCGGCAGGCTCCTGATACTCAGCACGCCGACGGGGGGCACTCAGAGGATTTTTTCGAGCTCGGCGAATGGGATACAGAGGGATCGTATCTGCCGACACATCTAATAAATGTATGTGCTATATTTGCGTCGGATTGGAGGTTGGTTCCGATGCCACAGTTACACCTGTATGTTCCCGATGCGACCGCACAGCTTCTAAAGCGACGGGCTGAGGAGAGAGGAATGACGCTCTCCAAGTATCTGGCCGAGGTGGTGGGCCGAGAGGTGGATGACGAGAGATGGCCGGAGGGCTTTTTCGAGGATGTTCTGGGTGCCTGGGAGGGTGGGATCGAACGCCCTCCGCAGGGTCTCTATGAGGAGCGCGAAGAGTTGCCGAATGCCTCGGAGGACTCCGGCTGAAGCTCTTGAGGTTTCTTCTCGACACCGACGCGGCCATAGCACTCATCAAGGCGAATCCGCAGGCGGTAGAGTGGTTGCGCCGGCGAGCGCCGGCAGAGGTGGTGTTGAGCGGGGTGAGCAAGGCCGAACTGTACTTCGGAGCCCGCAAGAGCGAGCGGGTAGAGCACAATCTGAGGGTACTCTATCGTTTCTTCGAGCCTTTCGGGAGTCTTGCTTTCGACGACCGGGCGGCCGAAGACTACGGCATCATAAGGGCGGACCTGGAGCGGGCGGGCACGCCCATAGGTCCGAACGACCTCCTGATCGCCGCGCTCGCGCGTTCGCGTGACCTTACCCTTGTGAGCCTCAACCAACGGGAGTTCGGTAGGGTAGCGGGGCTGCGACTCGCGGACTTTGATACCCCGGACTCCTGAGGCACGGAGACCTGCCACTCGAGAATCCGGCGCGCCTGAGCCGTCGTCCGCTGGAAGGCGGGAGCAGACAGGCTCAAGGTCAGGAGATCGGTCGTGGCCGTTACCGTCGCCTGACGTTTGCCGCCGGGCTCGAGCGGAGTGATCTCACCAAACATCTCTCCAGGTCCGAGCCTCGTTAGGGGCATGGGGCCCTTCGACCCGTCATTTCTCGGCGGCGAGCATAACCCAGGAAACCAACCCGGCCAAGGCCCAGACACACCCCACCAAGCTCAGCACCACGACGACGCCGAGCAGGTCCTCCAACGCGACGGCGAGGCCCATGCCCACCAGCATCATCAGAGCCTGGGTGGCCTCGTACGCCCCGAACACCCGACCCCGGTAGCGGTCGGGCACCCACTTCTGCAACAGAGTCTGCGCCACGACAAACCAGCCAATGACCGTGATCCCCGCCGGGACGCTCAACGCGACTATCAAGGGGAGCCAGGAAGTGTTGAACATGGCTACGAGGAGTATCCCGTTCGCGATCAGGCTCAGCGCGAACAAGCGTGTTTCGTTGATGACTCTGCCAAACCACCCGAGGAGGAGTCCTCCGAGGATGCCGCCTACCCCATACCCTGCAATCCAGTAGCTGAACTCCGCCGCGCCGCCTCCTAGGACGTCTTTGAAGAAGATTATCGGTAGCACTAAGGCGACGCCCTCGCCCACGTGGGCTATGGAGATGATCGCGAAGAGGGTCGCCACCCTGAAATCCCTTCTGAGCAGCCTTAGGCCATCTAGCCACTCGCCCACCGCATTCGTCCAGGCTGATACGTACGCTTCGGTTGTGCCCTCCGGCTCATCGTCTGATGCGGAGGGGGGAGCCACAACAAGGGAGATCAGCAGTGCGGAAGCCAGGTATGTGGCGATGTCGAGCAGGACGAGCCCGCTCAAGCCGATAAGGCCCAAGAGCGCTCCGCCAAGCAGCGCCCCGACGAGAGAAGGGATGTCCTCCGTAAGGGAGTATAGGGAGTTGGCTGCGGTAAGGTCCCTCTCCGCGACCAGGCTCGGGATAATAGCGCTCTTGGCAGGCAAGAAGAACATGGAGACGGCCGCCTCCACGAAAGCCACCGCGTACACCAGCGCTATCGGTCCCCCGATCACAACGAGGAGAAGCGGCAGCAAGATCAAAGCCCGCAACAGGTCAGAGTAGACCATTGTCTTCTTGCGGTCCCACCGGTCGACGAACACCCCGGCCACGGAGCCGAAGAGCAGCCGCGGCAACGTCTGGGCCGCGAACATCGTCCCGGTGGCTAGAGTGGAGCCGGTCTGCTCATAGACGAAGAAGGGCAGGGCGACGAACAGGAAGTAGTCGCCAATGATCGAGAGCACGCTCCCGAACCACAGCAAGGAGAAGTTACGCTGGCGCAATACGGCTAGCATCCTCAGGTATCTCCTGTCAAACTGCTTGTTCCATGGCCCGCTACTTGCTCGATCTATCGTAGCGTTGTTGCGTCCGGCGCGTTATCAAATGCTTTACATAGGCCGTCTAGAATGGGTTGCTCTAGGGAGAGTAGAAGGAGGCGCGAGCGGGTGTCAGGGCCGCCAACCGGCACGGTGACGTTTCTGTTCACCGACATAGAGGGTTCCACCCGCCTCTGGGAGCGAGAGCACACCGCCCCGAGCTTTCCGCACTCCTTACCTGTTAGTGAGGTTAAACGCAAGCCAAAAGGTGCGAGCGAAGCGACAGGACCAAACCATGCCGCTATACTGCCCTCCTATATAAAGGGAAAGAGGATACGGGGACGCCGAGCGCATGAGCGGCCAACCAACGGGCACAGTTACCTTCTTGTTCACTGACATAGAGGGCTCTACCAAGCTCTGGGAGCACGCTGCCTCGGCAATGCATACGGCGTTGGCTCGCCACGACGAGATCTTGCGCGATACCGTAAAGTCCCACGGAGGATACGTCTTCAAGGAGGTGGGCGACGCTTTCTGCTGCGCCTTCGCCTCCGCTCCCGAGGCGGTCGGCGCCGCCCTCGCCGCCCAGCGGGCACTCGTGGAGGAACCGTGGGGTGAGACCGAACCTTTGCGGGTGAGGATGGCAATACATACGGGGGTAGCCGAGGAGCGGGGCGGCGACTACTTCGGTCCGCCCCCTCAACCGCGTCCCCACGTCTTCTCTCGGCAGGTCATGGCGGACAGGTGCTTCTTTCGCTCTCCCGCCCAAGAGCTGGCACGTAAGCAGTCTGCCGGAAGGCATGCAGACTAGAGGATCTGGGGGAGCGTCGCCTGAAGGATCTCTTCAGGTCAGAGAGGGTATTCCAACTTCTCGCACCCGGACTGCCCACAGAGTTCCCGCCCTTGAGGACGCTCGACGCTCCACGGGAACAATCTGCCCGTCCAACCCACGCCGATGGTAGGACGCGAGAGGGAGGTGGCCGAAGGTGTGTGAGCGGCTCTTGAGCCCCGAGGTGCGCCTCCTGACCCTCACGGGGCCAGCAGGGACCGGCAAGACCCGAGTGGGGCTTCAAGTGGCTGCCGAGATGCTTGAGGAGTACGAGGACGGTGCGTACTTCGTCGCGCTCGCCACCATCGACGATCCCACCCTGGTAGCCCCGACCATTGGCCGGGCACTCGCCGTGGCGGAGACCGGGGAGAAGCCGCCGGAGGAGACCCTGAAAGGGTACCTGCAAGAGAAGGAGCTGCTCCTCTTGCTGGACAATTTCGAGCAGGTCCTGGAGGCGACGTCGCTCCTGGACAGGCTGCTAGGCGCCGTCCCCCGCCTAAAGGTTTTGGTCACCAGCCGCACGGCCCTCAGGTTATACGGTGAGCACGAGTTCCCGGTACCCACCCTCGAGTTGCCCGACCCGCGGCGCCTTCCTCCGCTAGAGCACCTGACGAAGTACGAGGCGGTGAGACTCTTCGTGGAGCGCGCCAAGGGCCGTGAAACCAGACTTCTCCGTGACCAAGGAGAACTCCCCTGCGGTGGCTGAGATCTGCGCTCCGGCTGGACGGGCTTCCCCTGGCCATAGAACTCGCGGCGGCCCGCATCCCCGCCTCCTGACGCCGAAGACGCTGCTCTCCCGCCTGGGGAGCCGTCTCAAGCTCCTTACGGGAGGAGCGCGAAACCTGCCAGAGAGGCAACAGACCCTCAGGGGCGCCATCGAGTGGAGTTACGATTTGCTGGACCCCGAAGAGCAGACGCTCTTCGCCAGGCTCGGCCGTGTTCGCCGGGGGCCGAACGCTCGAGGCTATAGAGACGGTGTGCGACCCGGGGAGAACTAGGGCGCGTTCGACAGGCTGGACTCGCTCCTTGGAGAAGAGCCTCCTCAGGCAAGAAGAGGGACCGGGGGGAGAGCCTCGCTTTGTTATGCTTGAGACCATCCACGAGTTTGCCCGCGAGAGGCTCCAGGAGAGCGGGGAGGCTGAGAAGGTAAGGAGGCTGCACGCCGAATTCTTCCTGGCCCTGTCCGAGGAAGCCGAGCCGGAGCTGACCGGGGGGCCGGATCAGGTGACGTGGTCTGAACGTCTGGAGGCCGAGCACGACAACATCAGGGCGGCGCTGTCGTGGTCACTCGAAGTCGGAGATATTCAGCTGACGCTGCGGCTGGCTGGCGCGCTGATTTATTTCTGGCTCTACCGAGGACACCTCGCGAGGGGATGAGGTGGCTGGAACCTGCGCTGCGCAGGAGCAGTACGGTGCCTCCATCAGTGCGGGCGAAAGCGCTAGGGCAGCCGGTGCGATAGCTAACTACCAGGGGGACGACGAACGATCGGAATCGTTCCTCGAGGAATCCGTCGCACTGTACAAGGATTCGGGCGATAAGTTGGGCCTCGCCAGGGCGTACAACAACCTGGGACACACGGCCGCCGACCGGGGCGAGTGGGAGCAGGCAGAAATCCTTTACGGGGAGGCTCTGAACCTGGACCGCGAACTGGAGGATGAAGGGCGCCTTCCTCACTCGCTCAACAACCTGGGCTGGGCGGCCCTGTGCCGGGAGGATTATGAGCGGGCAGCAGAAGTGCTGCGGGAGGCGCTCGCGTTGGCCCAGAGAGCAGAGGACAAGGGCTCCGTGGCCGCTGTCAACACGAACCTGGGATGGGTGGCGTTGGGGCGGGGAGAATACCCGCAAGCCGCGGCACTGTTCGCAGAGGCCCTCACGCTATTTCGGGACTTGGAGGACCTGGTGAGCATCGCCGAGTGCCTGGAAGGGTTCGCCGGGGCAACCGGGATGCAGGGCGAGGGAGAACGGGCAGCGCGACTGTACGGAGCCGCCGACTCCCTGCGCCAATACCTCGGCGCTCCGCTGCTGCCCGGCGACCGTCCCCGCCACGAGCGCTATCTGGCAGCCGCCCGCTCCCTGCTCAGCGAGGCAGCATGGGAGGCTGCGTGGGAAGAGGGACAGGCGATGACGTGGGAAGCGGCTATCTCGTACGCCCTGGAGGGTGCGGAGGTGTAAACGCACCGCTTACACCTTTTGCACCAACGCAGCCAGGCGGTTAGAATCGAGGCCATGAAACGTACGTCGGTAACCATAGCGGATGATGTAGAGAAGGCGCTGGAGGCATACAGGCTGGACCAGGACATACCGCCGAGGCTCGTGGACGTGGTGCAGGCGGCTCTCAGAGAGTATCTGGCCGGTCGGGGATACCTGCCGCCTTGGTCTTTGGGCCAGCCCCGGCGCAAGCCCAAGGGTGTGCCTAGAGAGAGGCGGGTGCGAATAGAGGGTCCAGACAACCTCGGGGCCGCGGTGATCGAGGACCACCGCTGAGTCACTCTCTTCACGACCCTTGATCCTGTACCTTGATACCAGGGCTCTGGTCAAGCTCCATGCTGAGGAGGAGGGCACAGAGTTCCATCCTTGTTACCGTTCGATTCCGAGGATACCGTAGCGGACAGGGCCTGCGGGAGGTGAGCATGTCTCGGAGTCTGCGGGCTAGGGTAGCGGTGCTTGCGGTTATAGGCCTTGTGGCTGCATCCGCCTGCGGAGACGACACCCGGCCGCTGTCGGAGCAATTCGGTTCCCTTTCTCCCGGCCGGTACGCAACCGACCGGTTCCAACCGGCGCTTTCTTTCGAGGTCGGCAAAGGGTGGGAGGTCTCCGAGCTACGGCAAGAGCCGTACTTCGAGATCGCGCGCGAGTATCAGGGGGGCAGCTACTTCGCGGTCATCTCCTTCAACAATCCACCCGGCAAAGTCAGCGACCCGAGGAAACCTGGCAGGCTCCTGCCTGCCCCAAAGACTGGGTCTCATGGTTCCAGGAGCACCCGTACCTCGAAACTTCGAGTCCGCAGCCGGTGAGCGTCGGAGGCGTCCAGGGAAGGCGATTCGACACCAGGGTCTCCTCCTTGCCGGGTGACTACTTTAGCGAGGACTGCCTGGGCCAGGGCGTACCCCTCTGGCCCCTCCGCGCAGGCCACCACTGGTGCGCCGATGAGGGCTTCACGTCCCGGACTATCATACTGAACGGCGTCGCTGGCGAGACAGTTATCATCGACGTCTGGTCCGGCTCCGAAACGTTCGAGAAGGTCCTCCCCGAGTCGCAAAGAGTACTCGAGACCGTGGAGTGGGAGAACGCACCCTGATCCATTCTCGGCTGCGGTTCAGCCAGACAGAGGTACTCCCTCAAGACGTCCAGGTAACCTATCGCATCCAGATAGATGAGCGGCCCGGTGTCGAAGGCGGCAGGCTCGCGCGTTTCGCGGCGTACCTCTGTCAGGCCCCGAACCCCTCCGCGTAGCGCGCGTCCTCTTCGAGATCCTCTTCGGCGTAGTCGGGAAAAGGCAGGCCGTAGGAGGTGTACCAGCGGATCGCTTCCCGGCGGTCGAGCCCGAGCTTCTCCCCGGCCCACGCCACGCTCACCCTGTCAGCACGGATCAGGTGCAGCAGCAGCGCCTCCAGCGCCTCCCGTTCGGGCTCGTCTCCCAGGGCCGTCAAGACCTCTTCTGGCACCCGTAGCTCGGCCATGTCCAAGAACTCCTCTCTCTTGCGCGTACTTCGGTATTCTACGCTAGCCGCACCGGATCGGTGGAGTCTGGTCGACACCGCGAGTGTCATGGGAGCAGGGCAGGGCGAGCAGGCCGGCCGCGGACGCCATGCTCGATGAAACATGGAGACTGCGCCCGCTGGCCCAAGCGGGGGGAGTACTGTACCCTACGCTTCAGGTGGAGGCCTCGGGATAGATCATGGAGGTGGCCGGGTAGACGGTGGCGATGCTCGAAGTGAACAACCTCAAGACCCATTTCAGGACCCAGGACGGCGTCGTCAAGGCGGTCGACGGCGTCTCGTTCTCGCTGGAGGCTGGGGAGACGATGGGGATAGTGGGGGAGTCCGGGAGCGGCAAGAGCGTAACCGCCCTCTCCATCATGCAGCTCAACCCCAAACCCCCGGCGGAGTATCCCGAGGGTGAGATCCTCTTCGAGGATCAGGATCTGCTCCAGACCTCGGACAAGCGGATGCAGGAGATCAGGGGCAACGATATAGCCATGATCTTCCAGGACCCGATGACGAGTCTGAATCCTGTCTTCACGGTGGGCAACCAGATCCGCGAAGCGATTCGCATCCACCAGAACCTCTCCAAGGGTGAGGCCCAGGAGAAGACCGTGCAGGTGCTTTCAGCGACGTCGGCATCGCCAACCCCGAGAGGAGGGCCGGGAGTACCCGCACCAGTTCTCGGGCGGCATGCGCCAGCGGGCCATGATCGCGATGGGCCTCTCCTGCAACCCCAAGGTCCTTATAGCGGACGAGCCGACTACGGCCCTCGACGTGACGATCCAGGCCCAGATCCTGGAGCTCATGGTCGAGTTGCAGGAGAAATACGGCACGGCCATCATAATGATCACGCACGACCTCGGCGTGGTCTCCCAGCTCGCGGACAAGGTGATGGTGATGTACGCCGGCCGCGCCGTCGAGCAGGCCACCACAGACGAGGTCTTCTACGACCCCTGATGCCTTACTCGTGGTCGCTCTTGCGCTCGCTGCCCCGCCTGGATACCGCGGGCGAGGTATGGCTCCTGCCGATAAAGGCCCTCCGCCCAGCCTGATCTTCCTTCCTAAGGGGTACGACTTCAGCCCTCGCTGTCCTTCGTAAAGGACGAGTGCCACGAGATCGACCCTGACCTGTAAAAGAAGAAGCCGGCCCCCACCCCGGCGTGCATCCTCTCGTCGAGGAGATCGAGGGGGCCGCGAGCGCGCGTCGACAAGAGCTGGGGGTAGAGACGTGACCGAGAGGACGAACGGCAGCCGGAGACCAACGGTCATTCCGGCGAGTATCTGCTGGAGACAGAAAATTTGAAGATGCCCTCCCCATAAAGGCCGGCGTGTTGCAGCGCACGGTCGGGCGCGTGAAGGCTGTGGACGTGTGCCTACTTTTCCGTGCGCCGCGGGGAGACGCTCGGGCTAGTGGGGGAGTCGGGGTGCGGGAAGAGCACGTACGCCCGCCTCGTCCTGCGCCTCCTGGAACCGACGGAGGGCGAGGTCGTGTTCGACGAAGAAAACATACTCGTTAGGCCGGCAAGCGGATGCTCAGCATGGTTCGGAACATGGCGACGTCTTCCAGGACCCCTGTGCAAGCCTGAACCCCCGCATGACCGTGCGCACCATCGTCTCCGAGCCGCTCAAGACCCACAACGTAGACGGTAGCTCAGGCGGCGAGCGCAAGCGGCGGGTGCAGGAGCTTCTTGAGGTGGTGGGCCCCAACCCCGAGCACTACAACCGCTACCCCCACGAGTTCTCCGGAGGCCAGCGGCAGAGGATCGGGGTGGCAAGGGCCATCGCGCTCAACCCGCGCCTGATCTAGTGCAACGGGCCCGTCTCAGCCCTGGACGTCTCGATCCAGGCGCAAGTCATCAACCTGCTGCAGGACCTGCAAAAGGAGTTCGACCTCACCTACGTCTTCATAGCCCACGACCTCTCCGCAAGCGCGGGTTCATACACGACGTCGGCGACCTGCTGATCGCGAACCTGAAGCGCAGCTTCCGCGCTTGCAAAAGCAGCCGACCCCCCTCCACGAGGGGTCGCCACCAGGTTTCATCACTGCCGGCGGCCAGGCGCGAGCCGGCGCTCACGCCGCGTCGGCGTCGAAGCTGTTGAGTTCGTCCCGGCCGGGCTGGATCACGCCCCAGCTCGACTCGGGCACCTCGTTCCAGACTCCGACAAGGCTGCCGAGCGGCTCCGAGACCACCAGCCGCGATTCCTCGTCGAGGCCCTCGAATCGGCTGTCGTCCGGATAGAGCATGCGGACCGTTTCCAGCTCGGTGCTGAAAAAGAGCGAGCGCGCGCGGCCCTCGCTCGCGTAGCGGAACGCCCAGATGCTCTCTCCGTTCGTGGTCGCAACCGTCATCTGGATCGGGTGCTCGACCCCGTGCTGCCGCCCGGTCGCCTCGATGAACCCGACCGCGTCGGCGACCGCGCGGGGCGGGTCGTCCTCCAGGCCATACGTCAGCGCGAGGTAAAAGAAGATCTCGGAGTCGGTCGAGCCTTGGATCTCCGGGTAGAGGGCGGGGTCGATCGCCAGCACGAGATCGCGCTTGACCTTCGGCAGGCCGTAGATCACGCCGTTGTGCATCCAGAGCCACTTGCCGTGGCGGAACGGATGACAGTTCGTCAGCTGAACGGGGGTCGCGGTCGCCGCCCGAATGTGCGCGAATACGAGCGGCGACACGACGTGGTCCGCGAGCTCACGGAGGTTCCGGTCGTTCCAGGCCGGCTCGATGCTGTGGAAGACGCCGGGCGTCTCGCCCGTGCCGTACCACCCGATTCCGAACCCGTCACCGTTGGTCGTCTCCGCCCCGAGCCGCGAATGCAAGCTCTGGTCGATCAGCGAGTGCTTGGGCTCGTAGAGCAGCCGTTTGATCAGGAGGGGCGACCCGGAGTATGCGAGCCAGCGGCACACGGGCTCACGCCTCCCGCAGGCGCGAGCCCCCGTACACGGCGAGCGCGTAGATGATCAGGATGTCGATCGCGAACATGGAGATCGCCCAGAACGGCTGGGCTTGCAGGAATGCCAGCTGGCCGATCGCGTTCACACCGGCACAGGCGATTCCGAACCAGCGCCCCCACTCGCTGCCGCCGATGATCGCGAACGCGGCGAACAGCTGCAGGATCCCGAGGACCAGCACGATCCAGCCCCAGGTATTCAGGTTGCTGAAGATGAACGTCTGCTCGCCGACGTAGACCCTGGAGTCCGCGACCGCGAGGATCCCCTGGATCGCGTTCCACACGCCGGCTAGGCCGAGCAGAGAGGCGGCGAAGACGATCCAACCGCCGCCCCTGATGCCCTCGTAGCCCGTGTCGTAACCCTGTGTTGCCATATGTGCCTCCTCTGGCTAGGCGAGCGCCTTGGCCTTGATCGCCTCGAACTCGGCCTGGTTGATCGCGCCGCTGTCGAGCAGCCCCTTCGCGCGCTCGATCTCGGCGCTGGCCCCGCCCTCGCTCGCGACCGAGCGGACGTATTCGTCCATGTCTGCCTTCTGGGCGGTCGCCTGTTCGATGTTCCGACGAGCCATGTCGTCGGCGTTCGCGATCAGGTAGGCGAACACGCCGATGAACGGCACGAAGAGGATGAATACGAGCCAGATCGCCTTCTTCCAGCCGCTCGCATCGCGGCGGCGGAAAATGTCGATGACGATGTGGAAGAGCAGGATGAACCACGCCACCCAGATGAAGAAGACGAGCAAGCTCCAGAAGGCGTCCAAGAACGTGTAGTCGGCAAGAACCATTTGCGGCCCTCCTAGGTTTCGAAGTGCGATGAGCCTTCCTTCGCCGCGGAGGCCGGTCATCATGCCGATCGGATGATTCCGCCGCCTCCCCGGACTCTCTAGTCTCGCACCCTGGACGAAACCGAAGCAGAGAGACCCGAGACGAGGAGCCGCCGCCATGCCCAAGCCGTTCAAGGGAACGATCAACGTGGACATCCGCGACTCGACGCCGGACTGGGACCCGTTCGTTCCTGACCAGGCGCCAGAGGGCGCGCCGAACGTCCTGATCGTCCTCTACGACGACACTGGTCTCGCCTCCTGGGAGCCGTTCGGCGGCAGGATCGAGATGCCGACGCTGAAGAAGCTCGCCGACAACGGGCTGCTGTACTCGCAGTGGCACACGACCGCGCTCTGCTCGCCGACGCGCTCGTGCTTCCTGACAGGGCGCAACCACCATCAGAACGGGATGGCGTGTATCACCGAGGGCGCGATCGGCTACCCCGGCGGGAACGCACACATCCCGCCGGAGTGCGGCACCCTCGCCGAGGTGATGCGCAAGGCCGGCTGGAGCACGTTCTGGCTGGGCAAGAACCACAGCGTCCCGGTCGACGACCTGCACGCCGGGTCGACGAAGGAGACCTGGCCGCTCCACCAGGGCTGGGACCGCTTCTACGGCTTCCTCGGCGGCGAGACGAACCAGTGGTATCCCGACCTCACGGTCGACAACCACCGCATCGATCAGCCCTACCAGCCGGAGGAGGGCTACCACCTCTCGAAGGACCTCGCCGACCAGGCGATCCACATGATCCGCGACATCAAGGCGGGCGCACCTTCACGTCCGTGGTTCATGTGGCTTTGCCCCGGTGCGAACCATGCTCCGCACCACGTCCCGACCGAGTGGGCCGACAAGTACAAGGGGAGGTTCGACGACGGCTACGAGGCCTACCGCGAGTGGGTGCTGCCGCGGATGATCGAGAAGGGCGTCCTGCCCGAGGGAACCGAGCTCACGCCGTTGAACCCGATGCCCGACGGCACCTATTCGCCGCTCGACGACGTCCGCCCGTGGGACTCGCTCACTGACGACGAGAAGCGTCTGTTCGCGCGCATGGCCGAGGTGTTCGCCGGCTTCTCCGAGTACACCGACCACCAAGTCGGCCGCGTCGTCGACTACCTCGAGCAGACCGGGCAGCTCGACAACACGATCGTCTTCTACTGCGCCGACAACGGCGCCTCCGGCGAAGGCAGCCCGCACGGCTCGGTCAACGAGAACAAGTTCTTCAACGGCTGGCCGGACGAGATGGAGGAGAACCTCAAGCACCTCGACGACCTCGGCACGCCGAACACGTACAACCACTACCCGACCGGCTGGGCGGCGGCCTTCTCGACGCCCTTCCGGATGTTCAAGCGCTACTCGTACCAGGGTGGCGTCTGCGACCCGATGGTCGTCCACTGGCCGAAGGGCATCAAGGCTCGGGGGGAGGTCCGCCACCAGTACCACCACGCGATCGACGTCGTCCCGACGATCCTCGAGTGCTGCGGGCTCGAGTTCCCGGAGACGCTGAACGGCCACGAACAGGTGCCGCTGCCGGGCAACTCGATGCGCTACTCGTTCGACGACGCCGACGCGTCGCCCACGAAGGAGCGGCAGTACTACGCGATGCTCGGCACGCGCGGGATCTGGGAGCACGGCTGGAAGGCGGTCGCCGTCCACGGGCCGACCTCGGGCATCGGCAACTTCGACCAGGACGAGTGGCAGCTCTTCCACACCGACGAGGACCGCTCGGAGGCGCACGACCTCGCACAGGAGCACCCAGAGAAGCTGAAGCAGCTGATCGATGCCTGGTTCGAGGAGGCGGAGAAGTTCGACGTGCTTCCGCTCGACGACCGGCTCCCGCCCGAGATCCTGGCGGATCCGCGCCCGCAGCCCGAGCCGCCGCGAGACACGTACGTGTACTACCCGGACACGGCCGAGGTGCCTGAGTCAGTCGCGGTCAACACGCGCTCCCGGTCGTTCAGGATCCTCGCCGAGGTCGAGCTCTCGAGCCCCGACGCCGAGGGCGTGATCTTCGCCCACGGCTCGCGCTTCGGTGGGCATGCGCTCTTCCTGGAGGAGCAGAAGCTCTGGTACGTCTACAACTTCCTCGGCGTCGCGCCCGAGCAGCAGTTCGTCTCGGACCGGCTCGAGCCTGGTGAGTACGTCCTCGGCATGGAGTTCACGAAGGAGGGCGCCGGCGAGCACGGCGAGGCTCTCGGCACGACAAAGCTGTACGTGAACGACCAGGTCGTCGCCGAAGGCCCCATGCGCACCCAGCTGGCGCAGTTCACGCTCTGCGGCGACGGTCTCTGCGTGGGCCGCGACTCGGGGGACGCGGTCAGCGGCCGGTACAAGGCGCCGGCGACGTTCAAGGGCGGGACGATCCTCCAGGTCGAGGTCAACGTCGGCGACGACCAGTACGTCGACCTGGAGCGGGAAGCCGCCGCGATGATGGCCCGCGAATAGGAGGTCGGGACGCCGTCGGGGCTGTGCGAGACTCGAAGGGTGGGGCCGGTGGCTGAACGCGAGGCGATGGCCCAGATCCCCGCGGGGACCTTCCGGATGGGCTCCGAGGACTTCTATCCCGAGGAGGGGCCGGTCCGCGAGGTCGAGGTCGACGGATTCTGGATCGACGAGCACGCGGTCACGGCCGCGGAGTTCCGCCGCTTCGTGCGCGAGACCGGCCACGTCACCGTGGCCGAGCGGCCGCTCGACCCGGCCGATTATCCCGACGCCGAACCCGATCTGCTCGTACCCGGCTCGCTCGTGTTCCGCAGGTCCGCCGGGCCCGTGCCCCTGAACGACGTCCGCAACTGGTGGGAGTACGTCCCTGGGGCCTACTGGAAGAAGCCCGGCGGCCCGGGCACGACGATCAACGGCAAGGATCACCACCCGGTCGTGCAGGTCGCCTACGAGGACGCCGAGGCGTACGCGGCCTGGGCGGGCAAGGAGCTGCCGACCGAGGCCGAGTGGGAGTACGCCGCCCGTGGCGGCCTGGACGGCGCGGCGTTCGCCTGGGGCGACGAGCACTTCCCGGAAGGCAAGGCGATGGCGAACAGCTGGCAGGGCGAGTTCCCCTGGCAGAACCTCAAGGTCGACGGCTTCGAGGGGACGGCGCCGGTGGGCAGCTTCCCGCCGAACGGCTACGGGCTCTACGACATGACCGGCAACACGTGGGAGTGGACGAGCGACTGGCTCCGGCCCAACGGAGCGGCCGAGGAGAGCCCGTGCTGCGCGCCGCCGACGCTTCCGGGCGAGCGCTTTCCGCGCAGGGTGATCAAGGGCGGCTCGCACCTCTGCGCGCCGAACTACTGCCTGCGCTATCGCCCGGCCGCCCGCCAGGGGGAGGCGATCGACACGTCCACCGGACACATCGGCTTCCGCTGCGTCGTCCGCGGGTGAGCGACGAGGCATGAGCGAGGCGCTCTTTTGGGGCCTCTTCGCCGCCTCGTCGCTCCTCGTCGGCGGCGCCCTCGCGCTGCTGCTGCCGATCCGGGAACGCGTGCTCGGCTGGATCATGGCCTTCGGCGCTGGCGTTCTGATCGCAGCTGTCGCCTACGAGCTGGTGGAAGAGGCTTTCCGGACCGCCGAGCAGAACGGCACCATCGGGCTCGGCCTGGCGGCCGGTGCGCTGACCTTCTTCGCCGGTGACGTGATCGTCGACCGCATGGGCGGGTCCGAGCGGAAGTCGATGAACCGCGCGCCCGGCACGGGCTCCGCCCTGGCGATCGTGCTCGGGATCGTCCTGGACGGGATCCCCGAGTCCGCCGTGATCGGGCTCGGCCTGCTCGAGGGAAACGGCGTCAGCGTCGCGGTCATCGCCGCGGTGTTCCTCTCCAACCTGCCCGAGGCGATTGCCGCCACGAGCGGCCTGAAGGCGGGCGGCTGGGCTCCCCGCAGAATCATGGGCCTCTGGACGCTCGTCGCGCTCGTGAGCGGGCTCGCATCACTGCTCGGCTACGCGCTCTTCGACTCGGCCGGTCCCGACGCGCTCGCGTTCGTGCTCGCGTTCGCGGGCGGCGCCATCCTCACCATGCTGGCCGACACGATGATGCCCGAGGCCTACGAGCACGGGGGCAAGCTGGTCGGGCTGCTGACGACGCTCGGGTTCGGGCTGGCGTTCGCGCTGGCGATGCTCGAGTGAGTGCCTAGCGGGACGTGAGCCGCTCTTCGATTTCGTCGAGCCGTCCCATGATCAGCTCGAGGTCGCGCTGCTCCTCCAACCGCGCCTCCCGGCCTCTGCGCTCGACGAGCACGGAGACGACCACACTGGTGATGACCGGGATCAAGGCGATGCCGGTGAGCATCAGGATCACGCCGGCGGTGCGGCCGGCCGGGCTCGTCGGGACGACGTCCCCGTAGCCGACGGTCGTGACCGTCGAGACGGCCCACCAGAGCGCGTCGCCGAAGGTGCCGATGGCCGGATCGACGAGGCGCACGAGAATCGCCGCCGAAACGGACAGGACCGAGGCGACCGCGACGATCAGGCCGATCGCCTTGCGCAGGGTCAGCCCCGCCAGGACTTCCGTGATCCGCCGCTCGACCCGCGTGCTCACGGCTGCGGAGTTCGGTGCCGAGGCCGAATGCCCTACGCGGCGTGCGAGCCGAGCAGCGCCTCGAGGCCGGCGCGGTGGGCCTCACTGTCGAACGCGTACGTGGGGTGAGGATCGAGGTGATGCTCGGTCAGGCGGCCCTCCCTGCGCAGGTAGACACCCGGGTAGATGGTCCCGTTGGCGTCCATCTCGACCGCTACGGCGGCGGAGTCCTCCCCGACGCCGTCCACGAAGTACTCGAGCGGCAGGATGCCGTCGTCGCGGATGCCGGCCTCGGTGAACGCGACGACGCGGGCGAGGTAGCCCTTCTGGATCCACAGCTCGGGAGCGCGGGCGATCTCCGCCAGCAGGTACGGGACGACGGCTTCCGGGCGCAGGATCGGCCGCGGCTGTCCGTACCCGAGCCGCTCGGCGAGGTGCCGAGCCAAGACGCGGGCGTTGTAGCGGAGGCCGTTCACCGAGCTCGAGTTCGCGGCCAGGCCCTGCTTCTGCAGCCCCGGTGCGCCCTGGGTCACGTTCCCTGCGAAGAAGACTCCGGGGACGGAGACGCTCTCCCAGAACGGCGACTGAGCCGGGATGCGGCCGTCCCGGAGCGTGGCCACGCCGAGGGCAGGCAGGTCGCCGAGCGGCGTGCCGAAGCCGGTCGCGACGATCACCTCGTCGGCCTCGAAGTTGAGCTCTCCCGGCCAGGTCGTGCCCTGCGTGCGAACGAGGTAGTCGTCCGCCCGGCGCTCGATCCGCTCGATCGCCGCGTCCACAACGAGCGCGCCCGAGCCGCCACGTACGAACTCCTCGAAGGGCTGGAGGTAGCGGACTCGCAGGGGCGAGCGGGCGAGCACGCCGAACCGGACCGGCCGCGGCGAGACGAGCGTGATCTGGCTCGCCCAGGGCAGCAGGCCGTTCGCGAGCTCGAAGCCAGAGTTGCGCTTGCCCACGATCACGATGCGCTTGCCGCGGTACGCGGCCGGCTCCTTCGTTTCGACATAGTGCGGCGCCTCGTCGGCGCCGGCGATGCCGCCATTCCACGGCTCGGTGACGCCGAGCGCGAACACCGCCGCCTTGCAGCGATACTCGCCGTCCGTAGTCGAGAGCACGAAGCCGTCGTTGTCGCGGCGCGTCGCTTCCCAGCGGCAGCCGTAGCGCACCCGTACGCCGGCCCGGTCGGCGAACGCCTGGAGCCCCGACTCCATCTCGGCGCGTGCGGGGACGTCGAAGGCCCGGTCCATGTACCTCGGGACCAGCGCGCTCAGGGCGGGATCCTCCGCGAGCAGGCTGTTGTGATCGTAAGCCTCGTACTCGCGCGTGCCCGGATCGAACGGCGCGTCGGGCTTCGTCCAGCTGATCAGGCGGTCGAAGACCGGGAACCTGCGGAACATCCCGCCCGGGGCGTCGTCCGCCGAGATCAGGGCGTGCGGGACGCCGTAGCGGGAGAGGTAGTACGAGGTCTGGAGCCCGCCGGGGCCGCTGCCGACGACGACGACGTCGTACCGGCCGGGCGGGTGAGGACGCGCGTCTACCTCGGCCAAAGCTCCGCGCTCCGCAGGCGGCGCGCCTCCGCCTGGAGCATGCGGTACATCACCCGCGGGCGCTCGAGCAAGAAGGGCTCCACCTCGGGCGCGGGCACGACCAGGCAGCGGACGAGCGACGCGGCGACCACGTCCGCCATCGGCGGCGAGCCGAGCAGCACCGAGATCTCGCCGAAGAACTCGCCGCGGCCCAGCCGCGCGATCTCGCGGTCGCCGAGGCGGACGATCACGTCGCCCTCGAGAATCAGGTGCAGGCCCGACCCGCTGAGCCCTTCCCGCAGGATCCGCTGGCCCTCCCCGAACACCTCCTCCTCGGTCCCGTGGACGACGGCTTCGAGCTCGGGCTGGGTCAGGTCCGCGAACAGGCTGAGGCGGGCCAGCGCCTCGATCAGCTCGGCACGTGTCTCCGCCACGCGCCAAGCCTAAGCTCAGCGGCCGCGGGTCGTCCTTGCCTTCTGCTGTTTCAGAGCGCGCAGCGCTGCCGCTGTGCGGCGGACGCGCCACGTCCAGGTCGCCGGCGTCGGGTCGACATTGCCCGCCGCATCGGTCGCGCGCACGCGGAACGTGTGGGTCGTGAACGAGAGCCCGGTGTAGGTCCTCGGCGAGGTGCACGCCGTGTACGCCGCCCCGTCGAGCTTGCAGCGGAAGGTCGAGCCGGACTCGCTCGAGACGAAGCGGAACGTCGCCTGACGCGACGTGGTCGGCGTCGCCGGGCCAGACGTGATCGTGGTTTGCGGCGGGGTGGTGTCTCCAGGCGGAGGCGGAGGCGGGGGCGGTGGTGGTGGTGGTGGAGGAGGAGGAGGAGGAGGCGGAGGAGGAGGAGGAGGCGGAGGCGGCGGAGGCGGCGGAGGTGGTGGTGGCGTCCCGCCGACGCCGTAGAGGAAGCGCAGCGACTTCGCGCCGACGTACGGGCGCAGCCGCTGGTCGTCGGGCCCGTACAGGTACTCGCGCCCGACGGTCCCGTCGGCGTTCTCGACGCCTACAGTCGCGGAGCCGCCCCAGTCGTAGAAGTCGTGGCCGAGCTCGAGGTCGGCGTACTGGTAGGCGATCGCGTTCGTGCCTTCTTCGAGCACGACCTCGAACGTGATCGTCCCGGGCGCGATCTCCGCGAAATGGCGCACGTCCACCCAGGCGACGACGAACCTCCGGGCCGGCGCCGTGCCGACCGTCCGGTACCAGACGCCGCCGGACGCGGCCGGGTTGAGGTCGTCCCAGTGCGGCGCGATGAAGCCGTTCGGCTCCGTCCAGTTCGGAACGCTGACGTTGCGCTCGTTCGTGGCCGCGCTCGGACCGAGCACGAGGTAGCCGTTGGAGGACACCTTCACGCTCGTGAACGAGGCGCCGAAGAAGCGGAACGCGAACGGAAGCGGCACCGGGGCCGCGGCGTCGTCGCCGAGCGCGAGCCGTGTGCCTCCGGCGGTCGCGTCGATCCATGAGTAAGGCCCGTCCTCGAAGCGATAGTTGTCCACGACCGTGCCGGCCGAGCTCTGCGCGTCAGCCCCGGCGGCAGCCGCGAGCGTGAGCGGGCCGGTCGCGTCGGGCACGTAGCTGCCGGTGTAGAGCCCGTCTCCGCGCGGCGTCAAGGTTACTGCCGTGCCGTTCGCGGTCACCGTGAGCGGGCCAGGCGAAGCGCAGGTCGCCCCGATCGCCCGGATCTGGACCGCTTCGCCGACCGAGACGGTGAAGCCCGGCCGCGGCGACTCGATCCATGTCTTCCCCGCCCCGGTGCAGCGGACGGCCCGGTCGAGGTTCAGCCGGCCGCGGGTCGCGATCCAGGACAGCGACGAGCGCTCGTCGACCGTCCGCAGCAGGAGCGCCTTCGTGGCCAGGTCGGTGGCCGAGGGAAACACCGAGCGGAGCAGCGCGGCCGCCCCGGCCACGTGCGGAGTGGCCATCGACGTCCCGCTCCACCAGTCGTAGGCTCCGCCCGGAAGCGTCGAGTAGATCCGGTCTCCGGGCGCGGCCAGGTCGACGCTCTCACGCCCGATGTTGGAGAAGTCCGCGAGCGCGTCGTTCGAGTTGGTGGCGGCGACGGCGACCACGTTGGGCACGTCGTACGAGGACGGGTAGTGCGGCTGCGAGTCGTTGTCGCGCGCGTCGTTGCCGGCCGCTGCGACGAAGAGCGTGCCGAGGCGGTCGGCCTCCGCGAGCGCGTCGACGGTCGCCTGGGAGTAGCCCTCGCCGCCCCAGGATGCGTTGATCACGTGCGCTCCCTTGGCGGCCGCGTAGAGAATGGCCGCGATGCCGTCGGCCGTGGTGCCGAAGCCCTCCGCGTCGAGGAACTTGAGCGCCATCAGCCGAACGCCAGAGCGGTTGATGCCCGTCACGCCGACGCCGTCGTTCGCCGACCGCGCCGATCGTCCCGGCCACGTGGGTGCCGTGGCCGTGGTCGTCGGCCGGGTCGCCGTCCCGGTTGGCGAAGTCCCAGCCGCGCCAGTCGTCCACGTAGCCGTTGCCGTCGTTGTCGAGCCCGTCGGTGCGGCAGCCCGAGCAGCTCTCGGCCGCGTTCGTCCACATCCGTGCGCTCGCGGTGGCGCTGCCGCCCAGGTCCGGGTGCGCGAAGTCGATGCCCGTGTCGATCACGGCCACGACCGTCGAGGCCGAGCCTCCGGCGACGTCCCAGGCCTCGACCGCGTCGATGTCCGCATCCGGGGTTCCCGCCCGGCCGTCGACCGTCTGGCCGGTGTTGTGCAGGCCCCAGAGCTGGCCGAAGGAGGCGTCGTTGGGGATCCCGTCCGCCTTCAGGAGGTAGTTCGGCTCGGCGTAGGCGACGCGCGGGTCGTCGTTCAGGCGCACGAGCGCCTGGGCGGTGTCCGCCGCGTCGACGGAGACGAGCTCCGCGCCGAGCGCGCCGAACTCGCGCCGCTCGCTCGCGGCCACGGTCGCGAGGGCCGCGTCCCGTCCGGCCTCCCCCACGCCTGCGCGGTAGCGGACGATCAGCTCGCCCGGCACCGACGGCGGCGCCAGCTGCTCCTTCGTCGTCGAGGCAGCGGGCGAGGCGCTCCCCACCCCGAGCACGGCGGTGAGTGACAACCCGAGCAGAACCCAGCTGAACCGCGGCTTCATCGCGGAGACCCCTCCCCTTGTCGGCGTGATCGTGCCACAGTTGGAGGATGAACGCTCGGCTGGTCAGCATCGGCGTGTGCCTCCTGGCCATGCTCGCGCCTCAGGTGGCCGGTGCGAGCACGCCGGTTCGGCTGCCCGCGCAGTGCCTGAGCCGCTCGACCGAGCCCGCAATCGCCGCGTGCCTGCGCCCGACGTTCAGGCAGGCGGCCGCGCAGGGACGCGTCGCCGGGACGCTCGACGCCCTCGAGCAGGCAGTCCGCCGCGGGCGGCTGGACGACTGCCACGCGCTCGCGCACGAGCTGGCCCACGTCGTCGTGACCCGTGTCCGGGAGGTCCAGCGGGCGCTGGCGCTCGGAGGGACGCAGTGCAGCGACGGCTACCAGCACGGCGTGGTCGAGGCGGCGAGCGCCGACGCGGGGCCGCGAACCTGCGCCCGCCGGCGCACCGCCGAGCTGCGAGACGCGTGCGACCACGCGCTCGGCCACCGCTACCTGATGCGGACCGGCCACGACGTCCACCGCGCCCTGCGGCTCTGCCGCGAGCACCTGCACGACCACGCCATCGAGCGGTGCTTCGACGGCGTCCTGATGGAGAACTCGATGCAGTTCGTCCGCCTGGGCGCGGCGCTGTACGGCCTCCACGCCCCGCACGCCTGCGACGGCCTCCGTTTGCACGGGACGCTGCGCTTCACCTGCTACGCCGAGATCGGCGAGGTCGGCATGTTCGTCTTCCGCCACCGGCTCGACCCGGTGCGGCGAGTTTGCGCGCGCGTCAGGAACGCGTACGGGCGGCGAGCGTGCCTACGCGGTGCCCGCGAGGAGCTCGAGCTCGCAGGCGCTCACGGCTGAGCACCTCGACGACGCCGACTACGGCCAGCTCTCGAGCGCGAGCTAGATCGGCAGCTACGGACGCAGGCTCGAGAGCCAGCGCGCGCAGGCGATCATCAGCTCGTCGCCGTCCCAGGCGACGGCGTGCACCATCCCCCACGCGCGCATGCGCTCACGGTCGAGCGCCAGGGCGTCCGCGACCAGGTCGAGCCGGCGCGCCAGCCGCCGCTCCGGATGGGCCTCCCGCGCCAGCCAGGGCCGCCGGTCGCGCACGAGCGAGGCGGTGTCGAACGCGCGCTCCGCGAGCAAGGGCTTGGCGTCGATCGCCACCCAGGCGTCCCCGGAGCGGAGCACGTTGCCGCCGTGCAGGTCCTGGTGGGCGACGACGAGCTCGGGCTGCGACGGCGCCAGCTCCCCGATCGCCGCCAGGACGGCGTCCAGCAGCGACCGCTCGAACGGGCGGCCACGCTGCTCCCAGCGGAGCGGCAACTCCTCCGCCCACCGCGCGGCCTCGTCCGCCAGCCGGCGGTAGGGGCCGTGGTCGGGCGGCCGCCACAGGCGGCGCAGCACGTCCGCGCCGATCAGCGTGGCCTCGTCGTCGTCGACGACCGCCCAGAGCTGCGTGCCGGGCTCGCAGCGCTCGATCAGCAGCGCCCGGGCCGACGGCTCGTGCTCGAGCAGGCGAACCGCGCCGACGCCGTCCCAGTGCGCGAGCGCGTCGGCCTCGTGCTCGGTGTCGGGATCGGGGAAGTTCAGCTTCAGGACTGCGGACGAACCGTCCGCGCGGGTGACGGGCGCCACCCACGAGGTATGCGAGTCGAACGGCGGCCCGAACGACAGCGACCAGCGGGCGGCGCAGTCCGCCACGAGCGCCGGGAGCCGGTCCAGCCACTCCGGACCGCCCGGCTCTTCTTGCCACCAGGCCAAACACGGCGGGATCGAGACGTCGCTCAGGGCTTCGCGGCCGCTTTCTTCCGCTGATCCGCCCATTCGCGGTGGTAGTACTCGGAGTAGGTCTCGAACTGGTTCGGCTGCAGGTCCGCAGAGAGCTTCTTCGACGGCCGCTTGAACATGTAGCGGATCATCCTCGCCCCGTTGGCCATGCCGCGCTTGCGCGCCTCAACCGGGTCCACGCCCTCGGCGATCGCCTCGTTGTAGGCGTACTGGTAGGCACCCCGGAACCTGCTCATCCCTGCCGGCCGGTCGTTCTTCGGCGCGCGACCGAAGCTCTCGAGCGAGAGCTTGTGCATGAAGCCCTTGACGGTCCCGTCCACCTCCTCGGTGACCATCAGCGCGACCCAGGGGTCCTCCGCCATCGTCGTCGCCGCGGGCGAGCGCTTTCCGTGGAACTGGGACGCGTGGTACATCTCGTGCACGAAGTACGCAGCGATCTCGTACGACGGCATCGACAGGTTGATGAAGCAGGTGTTCTGATCGGGCTGGAAGCCCGCGACGGCGCCGCTCGTCGTCTTGTTCAGCTTGATGTTGTTGTCCTTCAGGATCCGCATCGCCTCCCAGCCGAACGGCGAGAAGCTGAGGTCGGCCTCCACGGCCTCCCACGTGGTCGCCTTCCCCGTCTGCGCGGCCGCCGCCACGTGGGCTCCGTGCCGCTGGAGCAGCGCGCTGACGGCGCGGTTACCGGCGCTGCGGGAGAGGCTGCGGACCAATTCAGGGCCCACCGCGGGCTGGGCGGTTGCGGCCTCGGCGGCCGCCGACTCCGGCTCCGCCGGCTCGCGCGCATGCTCGAAGCCGCCCACCGGTCGAACCTAAGCCGTTTCCGACCCGGCGGCAAGGGGAACACCGCGCTCATGCCCCGCGCGATCTGGTCCGGCGCGATCTCCTTCGGGCTCGTGAACGTGCCCGTGCGCATGTACAGCGCCATCGACGAGCACAAGCTGCACTTCCACTACCTGCACTCCAAGGACGACAGCCGGATCGGCTACGAGAAGGTCTGCAAGAAGGAGGGCAAGCCCGTACCGGACGACCAGATCGTCAAGGCGTTCGAATACTCGAAGGGCGAGTACGTCTACATGACCGACGAGGACTTCGAGACCGCCGGTGCCGAGGCGGAGGGGTTCAAGACGATCGACATCCGCGACTTCGTCCCCTACGACGACATCGATCCGATCTACTTCGAGCGCACCTACTACCTCGGGCCTGCGCAGGGGGGCGAGAAGGTCTACTCGCTGCTCCTGAAGGCGATGGAGGACTCCGGCCTGGCGGCGATCGCGAAGTACGTCATGCGCGACAAGCAGCACCTCGGCTGCCTGCGCATCCGGGACGGTCTGATCACCCTGGAGAAGATGTACTTCGCGGACGAGATCAGGCCGATCGACGAGATCAAGCCGAAGAAGGCGCGTGTCTCGAAGGACGAGCTGCGGATGGCACAGCAGCTGATCGACTCGTTCGGCGGCGAGTTCAAACCCGAGAAGTACAAGGACACCTACCGCGACGCCCTCTGCGACGTCATCAAGCGCAAGAGGAAGGGCGAGGAGGTCCACGTCGACACCGGGGCCGAGAAGAAGGAGCGCGTCCCGGACCTGATGGAGGCGCTGCGTGCGAGCCTCGAGTCGGCCGGCAGCGGTTCACGCAAGAACGGCAAGCGGCGGAACGGCCTGGGCAAGCTGTCCAAGCCGGAGCTCTACGAGCGCGCCAAGAAGGCCGACATCCCCGGCCGGGCCGACATGTCGAAAGAGGAGCTGATCGAGGCCCTCGAGGCCGCGTAGTGCGGCACTAACCTCTCCCCTGTGGACGAGGCGATCCTGGACGAGCTCTGCTCCGCGCCGCTCGACGAGTTCGTCGAGCGCCGTACCGCGCTGGCGAAGCAGCTGAAGGCGGACGGCCGCGCCGACGAGGCCGCGGAGGTCTCGGGTGCGCGGAAGCCGTCCGTGCCGTTGTGGACGGTGAATCAGCTGGCACGCCGGAACAAGCCCGGCGTGAAGAAGCTGCTGGACTCGAGCGAGGCGCTCCGGACCGCGCTTGCCGGCGGCGACCACGACGCGTTCGCCGCGGCGCAGCAGGCGCAGAACGATGCCTTGCGCAAGCTCCGGGATGCGTCCCGCAGCCTGCTGGGCAAGGCGACCGACCCCGTGCTCGAGCGGATCGTGTCCACCTTCCGGACCGCGTCGGTGGACGAGGAGCTGCGGGACGCCCTCGCGGCCGGGCGCTTGACGGAGGAGCCGGAGCCGGGCGGCTTCGACCCGCTGGCCGGGCTGACGTTCGCGCCGTCGCAGCCGGCGGGCAAGCCGAAGCGCGAGGACGAGAGCCGTGGCAAGCGCGTGAAGCAGGCCGAGGCGGCCCTGCGCGAGGCGAAGGCCGAGCAGCGCCGGCTCGAGCGCGAGGCGCGCGACGCCGAGCGCTCGGCGCAGCAGGCCCGCCGGGCGGCCGACGAGGCGGCCGACGCCGTGGACGAGGCCGAGCAGGCGCTGGCCAAGGCGCGGCGCTGAGCGTCTCGTTGTGCGCACGCGAACGCGGCGTTAGCATCGAACCGATGGCGAAGCGTCGCCGCTGGGATGAGGAGCTGGAGCGCGAGCTCGAACGCAAGCCCGCGCTCGCGCAGCTCGACGAGGGCAAGCGCGCGAGCGTCCTCGAGGAGCTGCAGCGCGCGGGCGGGAACCACGCGTTGCAACAGCAGCTCCTGCGCGAGGCGGCTCCGCAGGCACCGGTCGCGGAAGTCGACGAGCGCACGTACATGTACGTGGACGGCATCAAGGGGCCGCTCACGGACAAGGCACACGCCGGCGCGTTCGACGTGATCACGTACGAGCTGGAGATGAAGGCCGCGGTCGACAAGTCGAACAACGCCAACCTCGGGCATCGCGAGTACTCCGACGTCGTCGTCGTGATCAAGAAGACCACGAGCATGCCCCGCTTCAGGCAGGCGCTGGTCACCAACGAGGCGATCGAGAAGATCGTCTTCACCGGCCTCGAGCAGTCGACATTGAAGGGCGTTCGCGTCGTCGGCATCAAGGACCTGGCCGACGGGCGCGTGCAGCTGAGCTTCTCGTTCACCTCGATCGAGTGGACGGCCGGCGACCAGGTCTTCGAAGACGAGCGGAAGAAGAAGTACTAGGAAGCGCTTCCGGATGCGCGTGCGCCGCCGGTACGGCGTCACCTCGAGGGCGTCGTGCTGAGGCGCTCTAGCCGGGCAGCAGCGCGACCGTGATCTGCAGGACGCGGCCGCGTCCGACCATGAAGTCGGTCACGCGCGTGCCCGGAGCGCCGCTGCCGAGGCGGCAGCGCCTGAACGGCGTCGCGGGGGTGCAGGCAAGCCGTGGATAGGCGGAACGCAACGACGACTCGCTGGAGTCGACGCCGAGCCCGCCGCTGGTGCGCTCGGTGCTGCGCGTGGTCGTGATCTCGACGGCACGGCCGGCCCGGAAGCCGACCCACACGCGGGCGTAGTACCAGCGTCCGCCGCCGGTTCCGACCGGCCCGCCGAGGCGGGCGCGTACCTGGGCCTTGGTCATCCCGAGCGCCACTCCGGACATGCCCTTTCCGGGCACGATCGTCGCGGAGGCGTCGGCGGCGGCCGTTGCGGCCAGCACGGCGGCCGACGCGATGGCGGCGAGGCGGCGCATGCTCTGAAGATCGGCCGCGCGGGCGGCGGAGTCGATCCCTCAGCCGAGCAGGCTGGCGGTCCGACCAGGGTGGGTGGCCTCGAAGACCTTCAGGTAGACCTCGACCTCCATCCGGGCCTGGGCCTCGTCGAAGGCGGCAGGCAGCCGGACGTCGAGGGTGATCCCGTCGCCGTGCGCGTCCACCTCCGAGGGCTCGGCGACGCAGCCGGAGCGCCGGAGGTGGTGGACGAGCTCGTCCACGAGCTGTGGGTCGTCGACTCGAATCCTCATCTGCCGCAAGTAGGTCGAAGGCCGCACTGTGCGGCCTGCCAGTCCAACTGTGGTCGAGGATCGCGCCGCTCACAATAGGACCTTCGGTCCTACCCGCTGGTTAGTCTGATCCGCGTGTCCGTGCTCACGTCGCAGGTCGATCGGGCGTCCGAGGCGTTCGAGCGTGGGCAGGCGCGGATGGAGGAGCTCGTCGGCGAGCTGCGCGCACGCAGCGCTCGGGTCGCAGCGGGCGGCGGCGAGCGGGCCGTCGAGCGTCACCGTTCGCGCGGGAAGCTGACCGCCCGCGAGCGAATCGACAGGCTGCTCGACCCCGGCAGCGCCTTCCTCGAGCTCGGCGCGCTTGCCGCCTGGGATGTGTACGACGGCCAGGCTCCGTCGGCCGGGATCGTGACCGGCATCGGCGTCGTCGAGGGCCAGGAGTGCGTGCTGGTCGCGAACGACGCCACGGTCAAGGGCGGCTCGTACTTCCCGCTGACCGTCAAGAAGCACCTGCGGGCGCAGGAGGTCGCCGAGCAGAACCACCTGCCGTGCATCTACCTCGTCGACTCCGGAGGCGCCTTCCTGCCGCTGCAGGCCGAGGTCTTCCCCGACCGCGAGCACTTCGGGCGGATCTTCTACAACCAGGCGCGCATGTCCGCGAAGGGGATCCCGCAGATCGCGGTCGTGATGGGCTCGTGCACGGCCGGCGGCGCCTACGTGCCGGCGATGAGCGACGAGACCGTGATCGTGCGCGGCACCGGCACCATCTTCATCGGCGGGCCTCCGCTGGTGAAGGCGGCGACCGGCCAGGACGTGACGGCGGAGGAGCTCGGCGGCGCGGACGTCCACGCGCGGCGGTCCGGTGTCGCCGACCACTACGCGACCGGAGACGAGCACGCGCTCGCGATCGCCCGCTCGATCGTGCGCCACCTGCACCGACGCAAGGAGCCGCCCTGGGACGTCGCTCCGCCGGAGGAGCCCGTCGCCGACCCGGCCGAGCTGTACGGACTGATCCCCGAGGACCACCGCCAGCAGCTGGATCCCCGCGAGGTGATCGCGCGAGTCGTGGACGGCAGCCGCTTCGACGAGTTCAAGCGGCTCTACGGCGAGACGCTCGTCTGTGGCTTCGCCCGCATCGAGGGGTACCCGGTCGCGATCCTGGCCAACGACGGCGTCCTGTTCGCGGAGTCGGCGCAGAAGGGCGCGCACTTCATCGAGCTCGCGTGCGAGCGCAAGATCCCGCTCGTCTTCCTGCAGAACATCACCGGCTTCATGGTCGGGGTCGAGTACGAAGCCGGCGGGATCGCGCGGGACGGCGCCAAGCTCGTGATGGCGGTCGCCTGCGCCGACGTGCCCAAGTTCACGGTCGTGATCGGCGGCTCGTTCGGCGCCGGCAACTACGGCATGTGCGGGCGCGCGTACGGCCCGCGCCAGCTGTGGATGTGGCCGAACGCGCGCATCTCCGTGATGGGCGGCGAGCAGGCGGCGACGGTGCTGACGATGGTCGGCGATGCGGATCCCGACGAGATCCGGGCGAAGTACGAGGCCGAGGGCAACCCGTACTACTCGACGGCGCGGCTCTGGGACGACGGGATCATCGACCCGCTCGACACCAGGCGCGTGCTCGCACTCGGGCTGTCGGCGGCGCTCAACGCCCCGATCCCGGAGACGAAGTTCGGCATCTTTCGGATGTAGGAGGCGGCATGGGCTACACCTTCGCGGACGTGGACGAGCTGGAGGGCGAGGGGCCGGGCGGGATGGTGCGCAAGGTGCGCCGCGCCGTCGGCGGGCGCGCGTTCGGCTTCAACTACTTCACGTTCCCCGCCGGCGTGACCGGACGCGAGCATGACCACGCGGACGCCGGCCAGGAGGAGGTCTACTTCGTCGTCCGTGGGTCAGGGCAGATGAGCGTGGACGGCGAGGAGGTCGAGCTCAAGCCCGGGCGCTTCCTGCGCGTGGACCCGGGCTCGACCCGGGTGCCGACCGCCGGTGCCGACGGGCTCGAGTTCGTCACCTTCGGCGCGCCGCTCGAGGGGGCCTACGAGCCTCCCGCGTGGGGTTAGGCTCCGCGGCATGCACACGATCGAACTGACCGACGAGGAGCTCAGGCTCCTGCACTCCGCGGTGCACGCCTACCTCGACGATTTCGGGCACGACGAGGCGGACGTGCTGCGCTCGCTGAAACAGCTACTGGCGAAGCTGCCGGTCGAAGCGGACGAGTAGGTGCTGCTCAGGCTCGTCCTCTGGAACCTGGCCGATTCCAAGACGACGATCGAGGAGCTCCGGCGCTACCTCCGCGACGAGTCGGTCGACGCGTTCGCAGAAACGCCCGGACTGCGCTTCAAGGTCTGGGTCTCGGACGAGGTGACCGAACGCTGGGGCGCCATCTACCTGTGGGAGTCGCGGGCGGCCGCCGATGCAGCGCTGGCCGCCCCGGTTTCGCGCGCCGCAGAGCTGATCGGCAAACCGCCCGACATCGCGGAGGAGTTCGACGTCGAGGCGACGATCGAGGGGCGCTTCGACGAGGAAGAGCTGTCGCGGCTCGGGCTCGCGTTCGAGTAGGAAAGCGCATCCCCCTCCCTGGGAGGGGACCCCCCACTCGACCCCGTTGAAGAAGTAGCAGGGAAAAGCGCACGTGTTCGTGCCGAATTCGGACGAAGATCGCGCGGCTCAGCCCGGCCGCGCTCGGCACGGGACGGACCGGCCTAAACGACGGTCAGCGAGGGAACGGCTCCCAGTGCGGCCGCCAGCCGCTCGGCATCGGCTTCCAGCTCGCGCACGCGCGCCGCCGGCAGGCGCCCGAAGGGCTCGATCGTGATCGCCATCGTCCCCTTGCGCAGCTCGTGGCTCCAGACGCCGACCGGCTTCCCCGCCACCAGGACGACCGGCGAGATCCAGCCTGCCGTCCGCGAGACGCGCGACTTGAACTCGGCCTCCACCAGGCCGTCCCGCGGGAAGAACCCGACCACGTAGGGGTCGAAGCCGCCCAGGAGGCGGGCGCGCCCGTCGGCCTTGGCCGTCCGTAGCGACCGCGCGTCCTCGGCCAGCGCAAAGGCTTTTCGGCCCTCGACGCTGACCTCGACGAGCTCGTCGCCGAGCACCTCGAGTGGCTTCCGCGCCCGCCCGGGCGAGATCCCCCACCAGCGCGCGAGGTCCTCCTTCGACCCGGGCCCGTACATGCGGAGCCAGCGGCGAACGACCTCGCTCATCGCCTGATCCGACGGCAGCGGCTCGTACGGCCCGATCCACTTGTGCGGGTTGACGAACGTGACGTTGCGGCCGCGATTGGGCCCGAACACCAGCCCGCCCTCCATCGCCACCGGCTTGAGCAGCGTGCCCCAGCCCGACGCCATCAGCTCGCGGGCGGGCTCTCCCGCGAGCTCCGCGACGGCGTCGCCGAGCTCCTCGCGCGTCTCCCCCTCGCCGTCCAGCGAGGAGGCGATCGCAGCCACGAGCGTCTCCACCTCCTCGACCGAGACGCCGAAGTACTTCGTCCACGCCGCGCTGCGCCACAGGTACGAGCGCGTCCGGAGGGCTCCCGCCCAGAGCGCAAGGTCGTCCGCGGGCAGCAGGTGGAGCGTCCCGCGCATCGCCCACGTCTTGACGAGGGTGCGGCGTGTCCAGAGCGCCTCCCGGACCTCCTCGACCCGCAGCCCGTCGACGCGCGCAGCCAGTGCGAGCTCGGCGTACGACAGCACCTGTGCCTGCACGCCGCCCAGCCGCCGGGCGGTCTCGTCGATCCCGCCCGTACCGTCGAGGCTCCTCGCAGCGCGGAACGCGCGCACCTGCTCCCACGTGAGCTCGATCACAGGACGAGGGTCTCGGGAAAGACCGCGTCGCCGGCGAACCGCTCCAGCCGGAAGGCCGAGAGATCGAGCTCCGACTCGCCGAGCAGGATCTCCTCGGCGACGGCGCGACCGACGGCGGGCGATTGCATGAAGCCGTGCCCCGAGAAGCCGCACGCCGCGTAGATCCCGTCCGCCACGCGCCCGAGGATCGGGTGCGCGTCGGGGGTCATGTCGTAGAGACCGCCCCATGCCCGCGCGACCGCGATCCCCGCTGCCGCCGGGTACCGTCGGCCGAGGCGGGCGAGCCAGTCATCGACGAGGTCCACGTCGACGTCGGTCTCGAAGCCCCAACGCAGGGTCGCCTCGCCCATCGCGAGCCGCAGCCCGCCGGACGGGACCCTCCTGAAGTGGAAGCCCGTCTCCTCGATCACCATCGGCAGGTCCGCCGGCAGGCCGTCGACAGGCTCGGTGTCGACCAGCTGCCTGCACAGCGGCCTGATCGGCAGCTCGACGCCCACCTGCTCGCCCACCTCGCCCGACCAGGGGCCGCAGGCGATCACGAGCACGTCCCGGTCGAGCTCCACGGCGTCCACGCCCTCCCGAACGTCAACGCCCAGGTCGACCGCGCGACGGACGACCTCGCGGCACACGCCCGGCGGATCGGCCACGCCGTCCTCCCTGCACGTGACCGCGCCGAGAACGTCGCCCACGGACAGCCCGGGCACGTCCCCGGGGTCGACGCGCTCGACCGGCACGCCCAGCGACGCCTGCAGCTCACGCCGCTCCTCCAGCGCGGCGAGCCCGGCCTCGGTGGTCGCGAGGAAGAGATAGCCGACCTGCGTGAAGAGGGGGGCGCCGAGCTCGGCGAAGAAGCGGATGCTCGCCTGGGCGAGCTTTACCTCGGCGGCGGTGGAGAACTGCTGTCTGACACCGCCCATGGCGCGGCTCGTCGAGCCTCCCGCCACCCCGCGCGGGTCGGCGACGACGACGTCGTCCGCTCCGAGCAGGGCGAGGTGGTACGCGACGCTCGCGCCGGCGGCGCCGGCTCCCGCTACGACGATCCGAGCCATCGGTCGAGCTCCGCGCGCTCCTCGTCGGTGAGCATGCGCAGCGGTGCGCGCACGTTCTCGCGGATCGGGACGCCGCGCCTGGCGAGGACCCGCTTGAGCGCCGCGTGGAAGGGGAAGCGCTCGAGCGCGGCGCGGACGGGGCCGACGTCGCCCTCCCGCTCGTGGACCAACCTCGCCACGAGATCCGGGTATGCCGCTGCCAGGCCGGACACCGCTCCGGCCGCACCACGTTCCAGGCCCTGGAGCACCAGCGCTTCGGCACCGACGAAGACGTCGAGGCCCTCGAGCAGGTAGGGCTCGACGGCGTCGAACGGCTGGTTGGAAACCTTGAGCCCGCGGAGATTCGTAACCCTCTCGCGCAGCCGCGCGATCACCGGGAGCGGGATCGAGTAGCCGCAGCGCGCCCTGAACTCGTAGAGGTAGAACGGGAGCGGATCGCAGGCGCGCGCGGCCGCCTCGAAGTGCGCCAGCAGCGCGGGCTCGTCGAGCGCGTAGTAGGGCGGCCCGATCACGGCGACCGCGTCGGCACCCGCCTCGGCCGCGTGCGCGGCGAGAGCCGCCGTCTCGGCGGTGGTCTGGGCACCCGCGTGCACCGCGACCTGGAACCTCCCCGCCGCAGCCGCCAGGAACAGCTCGGACGCGCGACGCCGCTCGGCCGGCGCGAGCAGGATCCCCTCGCCCGTGGTGCCGAGCGCGAGGATGCCGTCGACCCCGCCCTCGACGAGGAAATCGACGTACGGCCCGAAGGCGTCCTCGTCGAGCGCGTCCCCGCCGTCGCGAAGCGGCGTGACCGACGCGGCAAGAGCTCCCCGCAGCATGGCCCAACTCTATGCTCCGGCCCGATGGGCGCCCTCAGGATCGAGCGGGACGGCCCGCTGCTTCGCGTCACGCTCGCCCGTCCCGAGCGGCGGAACGCCTTCGACGCGGCGCTGATCGCCGAGCTGACCGAGGCGTTCTCGGACGTCGGCGATGCACGCGCGGTGATCCTGGCCGGAGACGGGCCGAGCTTCTGCGCCGGAGCCGACGTCGACTGGCAGCGCGCCGCGATCGAGCTCTCCTACGACGAGAACGTCGAGGACGCGATGCGCCTCTACCGCATGCTCGAGGCCATCGACGGCTGCCCCGCGCCGGTCGTCGGGCGCATCCAGGGGTACGCCCTCGGCGGCGGTTCCGGGGTCGTCGCCTGTTGCGACATCTCGATCGCCGGCGAGGACGCGATCTTCGGCTTCCCGGAGGTCAAGCTCGGGATCACCCCGGCGGTGATCTCCCCGTTCGTGGTGCCGAGGATCGGCGCCGGCGCGACGAGGCGCTACTTCCTGACGGGCGAGCGCTTCGGCCCCGACGTCGCGCTGCGAATCGGCCTCGTGCACGAGGTGGCCGTCGATCTGGACGCGGCGGTCGAAGGGGTCGTGGCCGAGCTGCTGACGTCAGGGCCCCAGGCCACCCGCGAGGCGAAGCTCCTGGCGCGCGAACATCGGACGCTTAGCGTCGAGGCCACTGCCCACATCGCCGCCCGCCTGCGCACGAGCCCGGAGGGCCAGGACGGGCTGCGGGCCTTCCTCGAGCGCCGAAAACCGGGCTGGACCGCCTAGCGCCGCGTGCGGCGGCTGCTGCTCCTCGTCGGCGCGATCATCTTCGTCGACACGATGTTCTTCGCGGCGCTGACGCCGCTGCTCCCGGGTTACGCGGAGGACCTCGACCTGTCCAAGGCTGGGGTGGGCGTGCTCGCGGCCGCGTATCCGGCCGGAGCGCTGGCCGGCGGGATCCCGGGCGGGCTGGCGTCGTCGAGGTTCGGGGTCAAGCCGACGGTGATCGCAGGGCTGCTGCTGATGGTGGTCACGACCACGATCTTCGGGTTCGCCGACGACATCGTCGTGCTCGACATCGCGCGCTTCGCGCAGGGCTTCGCGAGCGCGTTGACGTGGACGGCCTCGCTGGCGTGGCTCGTCTCCGAGGCGCCCGTCGAGCGGCGCGGGCTGCTGATCGGGACGGCCATGAGCGCCGCGATCGTCGGCGCGCTCTTCGGGCCCGTCCTCGGCGGGATCGCGTCGGTGATCGGGATCGAGGTCACCTTCGCGTCGGTCGGCGTCCTCGGCCTCGTGCTCGTCGTGTGGGCGGCCACGACGCCGGCGGTGGTGCCGCAGCGGGCGCAGCCCCTGTCGATGCTCTGGGCGGCGGTGCAGGACCGCGCGGTGCTGGGCAGCGTGTGGTTCGTGACGCTGCCCGCGCTCCTGTTCTCGACGATGGGCGTGCTCGTCTCGCTGCGCCTGGACGAGCTCGGCATGAGCGCGGTCGGGATCGGCGGCGTCTTCCTCGTCTCCGCGGGCATCGAGGCAGTGCTGAATCCGGCGGCAGGGCGGATCTCGGACGTGCGGGGGCGGCTGCTGCCGATCCGGGTCGGCCTCGTCGCCTCGGCCGTCGCGGCGTTTCTCCTGCCCTGGCCGGAATCGCGCTGGGTGCTCGCGGTGCTGGTGCTCTTCGCCGGGATGGCTTTCGGCATCTTCTGGACGCCCGCGATGTCGCACCTGACCGATCTCGCCGAGCACCGCGGCCTCGACTACGCGTACGGCTTCGCTCTCGTCAACCTCGCGTGGGCGCCCGGGCAGGCGCTCGGCGCCTCGGGCGGCGGCGCGCTCGCGCGCGCCACCTCGGACACCGTCCCCTACCTCATCCTCTCCGCCCTCTGTCTGCTTAGCCTTGCCCTCCTGGGCCCATGGAGATCCGCAAGCTCCTCGTAGCCAACCGCGGCGAGATCGCCGTCCGAGTCTTCCGCACCGCGCGGGAGCTCGGGATCGCGACCGTCGCCGTCGCCGCGCCCGACGACCGCGGCGCGCTGCACGAGCGGGTCGCGGACGAGACGGTCGAGATCGCGGGCTACCTCGCCTCCGAGGAGCACATCCGAGCGGCGAAGCAGAGCGGAGCCGACGCGATCCACCCCGGCTACGGCTTCCTCGCCGAGAACGCGGACTTCGCCCAGGCGGTCGAGGCCGCGGGCCTCGTCTTCGTCGGGCCGTCTGCGGACGCGCTCCGCGCCGGAGGCGACAAGCTCGAGGCGAAGCGGATCGCCCTGGAGGCCGGCGTGCCGGTCGTCGCGCAAGGCGAGCCCGACGAGATCGGCTACCCGCTCGTGATCAAGGCCGCCGCGGGCGGCGGCGGCCGCGGCATGCGGATCGTGCACGCCGCGGAGGAGCTCGAGGACTCGCTCGCCGCCGCCCGGCGCGAGGCGAAGTCCGCCTTCGGCGACGACCGCGTCTTCTGCGAGCGCTTCGTCGAGCGGCCGAGGCACGTTGAAATTCAGCTACTGGCTGATGCGCACGGCCACGTCGTAGCGCTCGGCGAGCGCGAGTGCTCCGTGCAGCGCCGCCACCAGAAGGTGCTCGAGGAGTCCCCCTCCCCCGCCCTCGACGCTGCTCTCCGTGCGGAGATGAGCGCGGCTGCGGTCGCGTTCGCGCGCGCGATCGGCTACCGCAGCGCCGGGACGGCCGAGTTCATGCTCAGCGGCCGCGACTTCTGGTTCCTGGAGCTGAACGGCCGCATCCAGGTCGAGCACCCGGTGACCGAGGCGGTGACGGGCCTCGACCTCGTCCGCGAGCAGCTGAGGATCGCGCAGGGCGAGCCGCTGGAGGCAAGTAACAGTCTGTTACTAGCGCAGGGAACGGCACCACGAAGCGGATCTGGAGCAAGTAACAGTCTGTTACTTGGCCACGCGGTCGAGGTGCGGCTCTACGCCGAGGACCCGCGCACGTTTCTCCCGCAGGCCGGGCGGATCGAGCGGCTGCGGCTGCCGACGACGATCCGGGTCGACGCGGGTGTCGAGGAGGGCGACGAGGTCGGGGTCGGCTACGACCCGATGATCGCCAAGCTGATCGCGCACGGCGAGACGCGGCGACGAGGCGCTCGCGCACCTGCGTGCAGCGCTCGCCGAGACCGAGGTCGCGGGACTGACGACGAACCTGCCCTTCCTGCGCTGGCTGGTGGCGCATCCGGCCGTGCAGGCCGGCGAGACGACGACTGCGTTCCTCGAGGACTACCCGCCGCTCTCGGCGCCGCCCCGCTTCCCCGACCGCGTGTGGCGCGAGCCGTGGCGGCTGAACCTGCCCCCGCCGGCGCGCCGGCCCGCCCCCAACGCGGAGGCCGCCGCCCATGCCCACGGGCCGGCCCAGGAGGAAAGCACGCTCACCGCGCCCATGCCCGGGACGGTGATCAAGGTGCTCGCGGCTCCGGGCGACCGCGTCGAGCCGCGCCAGACCCTGCTCGTGCTCGAGGCGATGAAGATGGAGACACCGGTCGTGTCGCCCTACGAGGCGGTCGTGAAGGCCGTCCACGTCGCCGAGGGCGACCGCGTCGCCGCCAGGCAGCCGCTCGTCGAGCTCGAGGAGTAAGGAGCTAGACGGCCTCGCGGGCCGGTTCCGCCGAAGCGACCGCGAGCCGGGCCCTCAGCCCGTGCCTCACGAGGATCCCGGCGAGGATCGCGAATCCGGCGATCGCCACCCAGAGCGAGAGGTCGCCCCACTCGGGCTTCGTCGACATGTCGAAGATGATCAGGAAGAGCAGCATCAGATCGGCGCGCGTGAGCGCGATCAGCCGCTGCATCCGCTGCTGCACGACCGGCGACGTGGGCCCCTCCGTCGCGGCCAGCTTGCCGAGCCGCCCGGACTCCGGCCCGAAGAAGAGCGCGCCGGCGAGGAACGTCGTCGCGTACAGGATCAGGCCGATCACGATCCAGTCGTCGCCGAAGCCCCAGAAGTCGCTGTCGATCACCATCCAGACGCCGCTGACGAAGGCGAGCAGCGAGGCGGGGATGAAGACGCGGGTGCTGATCCACTCCACGTCCCGGCCGAACTCCGCCAGCCGCATCGGATCGGTCGCCTTCATGATCCGCAGCGCGAAGAACTGGATCATGGCGCCGCCGCCGATCCAGATCACGGCCATGGAGATGTGGAAGAACAGCAGGAACTCGTACCAGGTCAAGCGGACCCTCCCGAACGACGTTCCGCTCGAAGCTAGACGATCAAAAGAGCTTCTGCAACTTCATCGCCGCGCCCATGTCGCCCTTGATCTTGAGCTTCCCCGTCATGTAGGCGGCGGTCGCGTTCTGCTCGCCGCTGGCGATCTTCTGGAACGTCTCCTCCGTGGCGCTGATGGTCGTGTCGGCGTCGCCGGCACCCTCGGTCACGGTCACCTTGCCGTCGTCGACGTCCACCTTCCACTGACCCGCGCCGTCGATGTCGAACAGGTACGAGTTGGTCATCCCTGCCGTCTTGGCGGGGTCGACCCGGGACTCGAGGCCCTCGAAGAAGTCGCGTGCGCTGTCTGCCATGCCGGCGAGCCTACAGCACGGGCTCGGCCGCGAGGCCCCGTGGCGAGCGCGCCGTCGGAGGCAGGAACGCGCAGAGCGCGAGGGCCACGAACGGCGCGACCGCGGAGACGTACAGCGCGGTCTCGAGGTCGACCGCGTCCGCGAGTGCGCCGAGCGCGACCGCCGCGATTCCGCCCAGGCCGATCGAGAGCCCGATCCCGAGTCCCGACGCGAGCCCGATGTGGCGCGGCAGGTACTCCTGGCTCATCACCATCGTGACGCCGAACGTCCCGATCACGCACGGGCCGACGAGCGCCAGCGCCAAGGCACCGACCGGCCCGCCCACCGCGAGGTAGAGCAGCACCAGCGGCCCGGTCGCGAAGACGCTCACGACGAGCACGGGCCGGCGCCCGAACCTGTCGGCCAGCGGCCCGGCGAGCAGCGTCCCGATCCCGCCGAAGAGCAGCATCGCCGCGAGCAGCCGGTTGCCGTACGCCTCCGTGTTGCCCCGGGAGACCTCGTACAACGGCACGAACGTGATCAGCCCGAACCAGCAGACGCTGCGGAACGCGATCACGCCCAGGAGCGCGACCATCGCGCCGATCCGGTCCTCGCCGGCCCGGGCGTGTACCAGCTCGCGCGACGGCTCGAAGCGGCGCAGGTAGGGGATCGCCCAGAAGAAGACCGCGGCTGCGGCCAGGCACGGCAGAGCGAGCAGCAGGCCGGCCTCCAGGCCGAAGTGCACGACGAGGAACGTGGCCGCGATCGGCCCGAGCGCGTAGCCGAGGTTGCCGCCGATCGAGAACAGCGACATCCCGCTCGCCCGCCGGCGACCGCTGACGTACGCCGCGAACTTGCTCGCTTCGGGGTGATACGCGGCCGTGCCAAGGCCCGAGAGCGTGATCAGCGCCAGACAGAGCCAGTAGCTCGGGGCGACCGCGGCGAACGCGATGCCGAGGCCGCCGAGCACGAGCCCCGCGGGCAGCAGCCAGATCGCGCCGCGACGGTCCGACCAGAGCCCGAACAGCGGCTGCAGAATCGAGGACGAGAACGCCCACGCGAGCATCGCCAGCCCGACCAGCACGTAGGAGAGGTCGAACTCGTCGGCCAGAAAGGGCAGGAGCGCGGGCAAGGCGCCGTTCGCGAAGTCGGTCGCGAGGTGGCCGGAGCCGAGCGCTGTCATGCCACGGGCGTCGATGCTCCCGTTCACGCTGCGCGTCCTCTGTTCACCCACGCGAGCCTACCCGCCCGCGTTTTCGTGAAATCAGGCCGCCGCGGTGCGTGCGTAGCGCCCGATCAGCGCGTGCGAGAGCTCCAACTGCAGGCGTGCGATCTCGAGCCGGTTGCGCTCGAGGTCGCCGTCCCGGGCTCCGGCCGCGCGCAGGTTCTGGCGCTCGGTGCAGAGAGCGGAGAGGTCCGCCTGGAGATCCTCGACGGACTTCGGGGCATCGTGCGAAGTGGGTGGCCGCAGGGTCACGCGCACAGTGTGTGTCGATCTCTGCGAAAAATGGTTAAGACCTCGTAAAAACCTTTCGACACGCACGGTAGAAACCTGCTCGGATAGCATCGCCCGGCCAGATGAGGGTCGAGCTGTCCTCGGGGGGAGCAGAGTCGGTCGAGGCAGACGTCGTCGCCGTCCCGCTCGCCGACCCCGCACCGCCCCTTCCCGCCGCCGTCTCCGGCCTCGACGAACGGCTCGAGGGCCGGCTGGCCCGCGTCGTGGAGGAGGAAGCCGTGGCGAAGTCCCGCGGTCAGACCGCCGTGCTCCACGGCGACTCCGGGCGCGTGGTCGCGACCGGGCTGGGCCCTGAGGCCGCGCTCGACTCAGACGCCGTCCGGACCGCAGCGGCGGGAGTCGCGCGCGCCACCTCGAAGATCGGCGGATCGGTCGCCTGGGTCGTCGACGGCGACCTCGACCTGCCCGCTGCCGAGCAAGCGCGCGCCGCGGTCGACGGATTGGTGCTCGGCAGCTACGACCCGGGTCGCTGGAAGGCCGACGGCGACCGTCCGCGTCCTTTCGAGCGACTCGTGCTGGTCGGCGCCGACGACGGCGCCCTGGCTGCGGCCGAACGCGCGGTCAGCGTGGCGGAGGCGGCGAACCGGGCGCGCGACCTCGCGAACGCGCCCGCGAACGAGCTGACGCCCGAGCGACTGGCCGAGCGGGCGCAGGAGCTCGCGGCCGCGCACGGGAATGTCACAGCCGAGGCTCTCGGCCCCGAGGAGATCCGGGCGCTCGGGATGGGCGCCTTCGCCGGCGTCGCACAGGGCTCGCACATCCCGCCGCGTCTCATCGTGCTGCGGTACGAGCCGCCGGACGCGACCGGCGACGTTGTCCTCGGCCTCGTCGGCAAGGCGATCACCTTCGACACCGGCGGGATCTCGATCAAGCCGGCCACGTACATGGAGGACATGAAGGGCGACATGGCCGGAGGGGCCGCGGTGATCGAGGGAGTCGGGGCAATGGCCGAGCTCGGGTTGCCGGTCCGCACGATCGCGGTCGTCGCGGCGACCGAGAACATGGTCGGCGGGGGCGCGTACCGGCCGGGCGACATCCTCTACGCCATGAACGGCAAGACGATCGAGGTGATCAACACCGACGCCGAGGGTCGACTCGTGCTCGCGGACGCGCTCACCTACGCGCGCGAGCAGGGCGCGACCCACATCGTGGACTTCGCCACGCTCACCGGCGTGATGGAAGCCGCGCTCGGCGACCTCTATGCGGGCGTTTTCGGCAACGACGACGAGTGGCGCGACCGCGTCGTCGCGGCCGGCGAGGCAAGCGGCGACCACGCCTGGCCGCTGCCGATGCACGACCGCTTCCGCCGCTACATCGACTCCAACTTCGCCGACATGAAGAACTCGTCGATCCTGCGCCAGGGCGTGCCGGTGCTGGCCGCCGAGTTCCTGCAGGAGTTCGCCGGCGAGGGCCCGTGGGCCCATATCGACATGGCCGGCACCGGGTACTTCCGCTGGCCACGGCCGGACTACCTGTGGCAGAAGGGCGGTACGGGCTACGGCGTGCGCCTGATCACGGAGCTCGCGGGCACACTCTCTTAGTGAACTCGCTGTGAACTTCGACCTCTCGCCCGAGCACGAGCTCGTCCGCACGACCGTGCGCGACTTCGCCGAGCAGCGCGTCGCGCCCGTCGCCGAGGAGCTCGACCGCGAGCACCGCTTCCCCTACGAGCTCGTCGCCGAGCTGGCCGAGCTCGGCCTGATGGGCATGCCGTTCCCGGAGGAGTACGGCGGCGGCGGCACGGACACGCTCGCGTACGCGATCGCGATCGAGGAGCTGACGCGGATCGACTCGTCGGTGGCGATCACGGTCGCCGCCCACACCTCGCTCGGGACGATGCCGATCTTCCTCTTCGGCACCGAGGAGCAGAAGCGCGACTGGCTGCCCGACCTCGCCTCGGGCCGCAAGCTGGGCGCGTTCGGGCTGACGGAGCCGGGCGCCGGATCGGACGCGGGCGCCACCCGCACCCGCGCGGAGCTGCGCGACGGCGAGTGGGTCGTGAACGGCTCGAAGATCTTCATCACCAACGCCGGCACCGACATCTCGGGCCTCGTCACGATCACGGCGCTGACCGGCGACGGCGAGGTCTCGAACATCGTCGTCCCGAACGGCACGCCCGGCTACGAGATCTCGCCGCAGATGCAGAAGCTCGGCTGGCGCGCCTCGGACACGCGCGAGCTCTCCTTCGAGGACGCGGCCGTGCCGGAGGGGAACCTGCTCGGCCCGCGCGGCGAGGGCTTCAAGCAGTTCCTCGAGATCCTCGACGGCGGCCGCATCTCGGTTGCGGCGATGGGCGTCGGGCTCGCCCAGGGCGCTACGACCTCGCCTACCGCTACGCGAAGGAGCGCGAGCAGTTCGGCAAGCCGATCTCCGCCTTCCAGGCGGTCCAGTTCCAGCTCGCGGACATGGCCGTCGAGATCGAGGCGGGCCGGAACCTGGTCTACAAGGCCGCCTGGCTCAAGGACCAGGGCCGCGCGTTCGCCAAGGAGGCGGCGATGGCGAAGCTGTACACGGGCGAGCTCTCACACCGCGTCGCCAACGCGGCGCTGCAGATCCACGGCGGCTACGGCTTCATGGACGAGTCCGCGATCTCGCGCCTGTACCGCGACCAGAAGATCCTCGAGATCGGCGAGGGCACGAACGAGGTGCAGCGCATGGTGATCGCCCGCCACCTCGGCCTATAGCGCGTTCCCCGGCGAGTCCCTGGGCGAGCTCGCCGCTCCTCGTCGCCCTCCCTTATACGCAGAGGTCCTACTTGAACTTGAAGTCAGCGACGTGGGTCGTTCCGTCGATCAGCTTCAGCGTGAAGCGGCGGCACTGGCCCTTCCACGACTTCTCCGTCTTCCACACGTAGGTGTACTGGCTGCCGCCGAACGACAGGCCGCTGTTCGACGTCGTGGTGACCTCGATGTCGTCGGGGATCTCCGTAGCCGAGCACTCGACCTTGGCGGAAGACGGCGAGCCCGCAGCCAGGATGTTGAGGCCGAAGTCGCCCCCGAGGCTGAACCTGACCGGAACCGCCTGGCCGGCGGTGACAAGGTTCAGAACGGGCAGGTTGTCCACCGGCGGGAAGAAGCCGTCGAAGGCCCAGACGACCTGATACGGACGCGTCGCAGGCGGCCCGGTGTGGCCGAGGAAGTCCGTCCCGATGACGGACAACGTCCTGATGCCGACAGCGTTCGTCGGCAGCGGGGTGCCGCTCGGAACCGGCGTGCTGCCGACCGTGCCGGCGCAGGTCGCGATGCCCGACCCGGAGTCACGGCAGTGGTAGTCGGCGTTCACGACCTGGCCGAACGTGTACGTGGCCGGGGCCGGTAGCGGCGGCGTGAAGATCACCGGCGCGAGCGGGTTCGTCGCGTCGATCACGAACGACCGGGCTCCCGTGGAGCCGTCTCTCCCCCTGAACTCGACGGTGTGCGGCCCGTCCACGGAGACGACGAACGGTCCTGTGTACGGCAACTCGTCACCGTCGTCGAGGCGGCGGAACAACTCGACTCCGGCGGGGCCGGTGGCCGTGACGGTGACGGGCCCGCCGAAGTAGGCGGTCGGGCTCTCCGGCGCGCTGCTCGTCAGGTTGATCTGGATCCCGTTGCCGCCCGTCTGAGCCGCCGCGGCGTCGAAGTAGCGCGCCTTGTTCGAGCTCGTCACGACGTTGCCGTTCGCGGTGAGCCCCTGCACGATCCACTCGATGTTGTTGCCGACGATCGGCGAGCCGCCCGTCCAGCGTGAGGGGTTCGCCGCATCCTTCGCGAGCTCCACGGCCTTCCACTTGATCGACCCGTTCACCGGTGGGCTCGCGTCGCGGAACAGCACGAGCACGCGCACGACGTCCGGGACGTTCACCACGAATGCCACGTTCGAGCCGAAGCGCGTGGCCTGCACGTCGTGGATCGCCGTCGTGCTGAAGTTCGCGCCCGGGTTGTAGTAGACGCGGCCGGTGACCTTGGTGAAGCGGCGCATCGTGCCGATCGACCGGTTCGGATTCGACGGGTCGGAGAAGAACTGGCCCGTCGAGACGTTGAGCTGAGAGACCTGGTCGCTGCCGATCTTCGTCGTCACCAGCGTCGTCAGCTTGCTTGGGAACTTCGCGTCCGCGAACAGGATCTCTGGGGACAGCGAGCCGAGGTCGATCGTCGGCGTGGAGAACGCCGCGTTGAAGTTCGCCTCGTCCGGCGCCGACTCGAGCGACTCGAGGAACGGGTAGTGCGCGACCTGGCCGGGCCTCGTCGCTGGCAGCGACACGCGCGGCACGATCGGCCGGTAGTTGACGTTCGTGACCTGGCCGGCGTTCGAGTAGTGGAGGCCCTTCGGGCCGGGCACGAGCGTGAACGTCGGCGTGAGCGAGAACTCCGCCGAGGGCTGGCCGCTGACCGGGTCGTTCACCAGCGTGCCGTCGGCGGGGGTCGTCACGTTGGTTGCGCCCGCGACCGGCACGCCGGGCGGGGAGCCCGGAACGGCGGTCGGTGCGACGCCGACGCCGTAGAACGGCAGACCGAACATCGTCGCTTCGAGCAGCGCCTTGCGGTCGTACGACGACAGCGTGCCGCCGGCGGTGAGGTAGTAGTCCTGCTTGGCGCGGGTCAGAACCTCGCCGATCGACAGCCGGCCGTCCAGCCGCGTGGCGAGGAACGACATCAGCTGCTCCGAGTAGGCGACCGTGTCGGTGTCGCCGTAGCCGTAGCCCGTCTGTCCGGCCCAGTGCGCGAGCTTGCCGCCCATGATCTCCGGCCAATCCTTCGCCGGGGTCGTTGCGCCGACGATCACGTCGCTGACCGGGAAGGCGGAGTGGCAGCCGACCGTGAACAGCACGCGGCCGAGGAGCGAGCCCGACAGCGCCGTCGCCGAAATCGTCTCGATCGTGCCCTGCGCGTTGCCGTTCGCGGTGAGCATCCGGAAGTGGTCGAAGTGGCCGTTCAGCAGGTTGAACGTCGATGCCCCGGCCGTCGGGAAGAGCCCGCCGGTGCCGAGCAGCTGCGTGCCCGTCCAGTTGTCGTTGATCAGCTGGCGGACGTTGCCTGCTCCGAGCGACGTACCGAAGCTGTTGCTGACCGCCTGCGCCCCGTCCTTCGTGAAGTCGTACCCCTCGGAGAAGGCCGTCGAGCGTGCCAGCTGGCCGTTCGCGGCGGCGTAGCGGTCGAGTTGTCCGGCGATCTGCGCCGGTGTCTCCACGAGCCGGCCGCCGATCAGGTCGGCGACGAAGAACTGGCCGTCGTCGATCGGCACCGGGTCGGTGTCGTAGTACGGGTCGTCCGTCGCGACCGTGCCCATGTTGGCACCGCCGAAGTACTGGTTGTTCGCAAAGGTCGAGGCGTAGCCGATCTCGTTGGCGATCCGCGTCAGGTCCGGCACGGCGAAGGCGGGGACCTGGTCGAAGCCCCCGACCATGACGACGTACTTGATCGTCGGATTCGCCGACTTGAGGGCGTCGATCTTGGCCGAGATGGCCGCGGCGACCGCGTTCGCCTTGGCGACCGAGCACGGGTTGCCGTCCCACGCCCCGTACGCGTCCTGGACGTCCTGGTACCGGTCGACGCGCAGCAGGTAGCCGTTGACGCCCAGATTCGCAGGGCCCGTCGCGATCGCGGTCAGCGCCGACATGACCGAGGCCGACTGTCCGGGGTAGGTCGCCTCGAGCCGTGTCGGGGCGACGACGAAGAGCGTGTTCGCGCCGGCCGGAACGGGGGTCGGCGTGCCGGCGAGCGCGTGCGGCATGTTCGCGCGGGGCGTGCACACGGGCTCGACGAACGGGTCGGTGACCCGGACGCGCAGCGAATACGGCCGGTCGACGAACGCGTCGTTGTAGCCGGCGACGCGGATGACGAAGTCGGCGCCGCCGGGCGGCGCAATGCCGACCGCGTCCTCCTCGCTCTTGTCGCGATTGATCGAGTGCTGCGTGATCGGCTGCTGGGTGATCGGCGTGTCCTGCAGGCCCGCGGGCTCGAGGCTCGTGTTCACGCTCGCCCGGTCGACGCCCGTGTCGCGGATCGGCGGATCCTGCGGCGCCCGGCCCGGAGTCGTCGTCGGCTTGAGCACCGCCTGCGCCGGCCCGAGCAGCGCGAGGTCGAGGTCGGCGCTCAGGTTCGTCAGGTGCGCGATCACGCGCGCGTTGCCGGGGACGTGCACCGTGAAGTAGTCGACGTCGCCCTTGTCCGCGACGTACGACTCCTGGATCTCGGTGTTCGGGTTGTCGAGCAGGACCGCCGCCTCGGGGCTGTCGTTGCCGCCGTCACCGTCCTCGAACGTGTCGCCGACGGTCACGCCCGCGGTATCCGGGTCCGACTCGATCCCGACCGCCTCGGCGGTCATGCCCGCCTGCTTGGGGCCGAGGACGAAGCCCGCGTAGGTGGCGAAGTCGATCCGGTAGTCGTCGTTGAACGCCGCTTCGGGAAGCGTGAAGGTCAACGTCTGGATCGGCCCGTCCGAGCTCGGCTCGGTCGTTATCGCCGGCCCGTCCTCGTCGCTGTCGAGCGAGTCGAGGACGATGTCGCACTCTTCGCCCCCGCACACCGCGATCGCGGCGTACTCGGCTTCCGAGAAGAGCGGGCCCGTGTCGTACCGGAAGCCCGGCGGCAGCGTGATCGTCGCGGTCAGGTCGGCGCTGCCGCCGCCGTCCGACACCATCTCCGCGGTCGCCTCCCAGCGGACGCGGCCGTCGCGGTTCGTCCCGAAGGAGCTGAGGACGGCAGGATCGAGGTTCTCCCAGTCGAGCACCTGCCGGTTGACCATGATCGCGATCAGGTCGGCGATGGTGTAGTTGGCTGCGGAGCCGTCGGCGAGCAGGCCGGCGACGAGGTTCTGGACAGTGAGGTTCCCGTACCAGCCGATGTCCCCGATCGTGTAGGCGGTCAGGTCGACGGCCGCACCGAGGGTCGCGAGCGTCGCCCCGGCTGCGATGTGTCCGGCGCAGAACGCGGCCGAGAGGTTGGCGTCGCCGGGGGCGGTCACGATCGAGGCGGGCAGTCCCGACGCCGTGATGTCGCCGAGCTTGGAGCGGGCGCCGTAGCGAGCGCCGGGACAGGTGACCGGCTGGCCCGACGAGAGGATGTCGCGGAGGTTCACCCCGTTCATCCCCGACGCCGAGAGGAACTGCTGCGTGATCGGCTGTTGTGTGATCGGGGAGGACGACGTCGCGAAGTAGGTCAGCTCCTGCTGGGTGATGGGCTGCTGGGTGATCGGCTGTTGCGTGATCGGCTGCTGCGTGATCGGCGCCTGCAGCGGCATCTGAGCGATCGGCATCTGCGCGATCGGCTGTTGGGTGATCGGCTGCTGGGTAATCGGCTGCTGCGTGATCGGCTGCTGCGTGATCGGGGCTCCCTGCAGCGCCGCGCTCATCACCGACTGGCCGCCGAGCGAGTTCGGGTTGTTCGTGCAGTTGAGCGGCGGCCCGGCGAAGGTTGCGCACCAGTCCTCGAGCGCGGTCCCGCCGCCGGCCGGGTCGAGCGACGACAGCGGCGTCGACCCGTAGGCGAGCGCCATGACCGAGAGGTTCCGCAGCTTGCTGTACGACCAGTCGAAGTCGCCCATGCGGAGCGTGATGCCGGACGGCAGCGGGCTGCCGAGCGCGAGCACCTGGCGGAGGTTGACGCCCTGCGGCGGCGCGTTCGCAAGCCCCGAGCCGGCGAGGATCGCCGGCCAGCCGCCGGCAATCGTGGTCGGCAGCGTGTCGAGCGTCACGTCCGCGAGCAGCGCCACGGAGCCTGCGTCGGCGAACCCGAACTGCGTGATGGGCATCTGCGCGATCGGCTGCTGCGTGATCGGCTGCTGCGTGATCGGCTGCTGCGTGATCGGCTGCTGCGTGATCGGCTGCTGCGTGATCGGCTGCTGGGTGATCGGCGTCGCAGGCGGGGTGGATGATCGCGTCGAGCGGAAGCCGGAAGATGTCGAGCGAATCGGTGCCTGCCTCGACGACGGACGGCGTGCCTTCGCTGCGCTCGAGCGAGGCGGTGACGCTGTCCGGCCCGGGCACGACCTCCACGGTGACCGTCGCCGAGCCGACGTCCTGCTCGCCGCTCGAGCCGGTGGCGACGAGGTCGTACGACCCGAGCGTGTCCGATGCGGTGAGCGTGAACTGCGCCACCCGCTTCGCGCCGGCCGGAAGCGAGACGTTGGCGTCCCAGACCTGCGTCGCGCCTGGGCCTTCGCCTTCGGTGTGCGGCGCACCGGAGATGATCCCGCTTGCCGACCCGGCGACGTAGGAGAAGCCGGCCGGGAAGACGGCGCGCACGGTTTGCAGCGTCAGGGGGCCCGCCGTGTCGTTCTTGTACGTGAGCGTGTACCTCACCGGCCGGCCGGCCGCGACCGGCGAGGGGGCGGACGCCTGGAGCGAGATGTCCGCGTAGCGGACGGTGAGTCCCGGGCGGACGGCTGGGTCGGCGGCTTCCTTGCTCCAGTAGCGAGCCCAGTAGGCGCGGTTCGTGCCTGCGGGGCACACAGGGCAGTTCGGGTTGTAGACCTCGACGGAGAGCTTGCCGTCGCCGCCCCGCTCCCCGGCGATGCGCGTCAGCAAGTCACGTTCCGACTGGTCCTGATTCTTGAGCGCGTTGGGGTCCGGGGTCGTGAGCGGGAAGACGTGCGCCGTGTTGCCGCGCGCGATCGGGTCGGCGTTGCAGCCGAACACGTCGGGGAGGATGAAGCTCGAGCCGAGCGCGAACACCGACTGGCGGATGTCGCCGCCCGGGAACCCGGCCAGAGTCGGATCGCCGGGCGCAACCGTCCCGTCCGACGGCTTAGTGGCCCAGGTGACCCCGCCAACGCCGCTCTCGAGCCACGTGTCGTTCGCGATGAAGACGATGTGGTGGTTGGGGTCGCCGTCCTGGGCGTAGCTGGCGCGCTCGACGAGGCGCACGCGCGCGTCCATCAGTTGCCGCCCGCCCGGGATCGCGCCGAGCGGGAAGCGCAGCAGGCTGTACGCCGGCGCGGCCCACGGCTCGCAGTTCCTCGTGAAGCCGCCGTAGGTGTCGAAGTAGTCGAAGCCGCCGTAGTTCGTGGTCGTGAGCCCTTCCTCGCCAACGACGAACGTGTCGGCCTCCGGCGCGATCGTGACCGTGCCCGCGAGCGCCCCGGGCGCTGCGGTCAGCGCGGCGACGCAGGCCGCAACCAGGGCGCGACGCCGAAGCCGCCCTTGCGTTAATCGACGGAAGAAGGCCGCAGCGACCCCCCAGTCCCCGGACATGTGTCCACCGTACTCCGTTGGCGCCCCAATTCAAAATCGGGCCCTGGGCCGACCCTTGCGGCATGCTCATGACATCGCTGCGCCGCCGCAGTCCGCGCTCGACCCGTACGTCGCCCGGCTCGTCCGCGACTGGGAGGTCGGCACGACCGCCCGCGAGCTCGACGGGTCGCTCCTGTCGGTCGGACCTGTCCGGCTTCACTGCGCTCTCGGAGCGTCTCGCCGCGAAAGGACGCGCCGGCGCCGAAGAGCTCGTCTTCCTCATCTCGTCGGTGTTCGACGGGCTGATCGGCGCTGCGACGCAGCGGGGCGGCGACGTGCTCAAGTTCCGCGGCGATGCCCTGTTGATCCTGTTCGAGGGCCCCTGGCACGAGCGGCGCGCTTGCACCGCCGCCGTGGAGATGCAGAGCGTGATCGCCGAGAGCGGGCGCGCGGAAAGCTCGGTCGGACACGTCGCGCTGCGCATGGCGACGGGCGTATTCTCCGGCCCTTGCCAGTTCTTCCTGGCCGGCACGTCGCACAGTGAGCTGATCGTCGCCGGGCCGGCGGCCACCGCGACCATTCAGCTCGAGGACGCTGCCCAGGCCGGCGAGATCCTCGTCAGCGCGGCCACCGCAGCGGCGCTGGGCAAGGGCTGGGTCGACCGCGAACGCGACGGCGCCTTCCTGCTCGTCGACGACTTCGCCGGGCACGCCGCGGCGGCCCCGGTGCCGAGCGACGCGCCGCCGCGCGGCAATCTGGAGCAGTTCGTCCCGCAACCGCTCCGAGAGATGCTCGGCAGCGGCTCGGGAGAGGCCGAGCACCGTCAGGCGGCGACGGCGTTCGTCAAGTTCTCCGGCGTCGAAGCGGCGCTCGCGGCCGAGGGTCTCGAAGGGCTCGACGAGCGGATCGGCGCTTTTGCGCACGCGGTCGGCGAGGCGGCGGACGACAACGGCGTCACGTGGCTCGAGTCGGACATCGACGTCGACGGTGGCAAGGTCTACCTCACCGCCGGCGCCCCGACGAGCGGCGGGTTCGACGAGGCGCGGATGCTGCGCACGGTGCAGCGGATCCTGGCTTCCGACTGCGGTCTCACGCTCCGCGCTGGGATCAACCGCGGCAGGGTCTTCGCGGGCGAGATCGGCGCGCGCACCCGCCACACCTACGCCGTCCTCGGCGACACGGTCAACCTCGCCGCGCGCCTGACGGGACGAGCGCAGCCCGGTCAGATCCTTTCCACCGGGGCCGTCCTCGACCGGTCCGAGGTCCTCTTCGAGTCGGAGGCGCAGCCGTTCCTCGTCAAGGGCAAGGAGCGCGCGGTGACCGCCTACAGCGTCGGGGCGTTGATCGGCCGCCGCGAGGAACAGGCTCCGCTGCCGCTGCCGCTGATCGGCCGAGATTCCGAGCTCGAGCTGGCGCTCGCGGCGGTGAACGCGGCCCGCCTGCGCCAACAACGGCTCGTCGAGGTCGTCGGCGAGCCTGGCATCGGGAAGTCCCGTCTCCTGGAGGAGCTCGTCGGCCAAGCCGTCGGCTTCGCACAGTTCCTGGCCCGTTGTGAGTCACATGCGACAGCCGCCCCCTACTTCGTCTTCCGGCCCATCCTGCGCCAGCTCGCGGGCATCCTCCCTGGCGCGAGCTCCGAGGATGCGGGCGCGCAGCTCGGCGCGTGGGTCCAGGCGGTCATGCCCGACCAGGAGCCGTGGCTGCCGCTCCTCGCCGTACCGTTCGACGCGACGGTGCCGGCCACGCCGGAGGTCGACGCAATCGGCCCGGCGTTCCGGCGCAGGCGCGTGCACGAGGTCGTCGAGCAGTTCCTGACACGCGTGCTGCTCATGCCGACGCTGTTCGTCGTCGAGGACACGCACTGGCTGGATGACGCCTCTCGCGAGCTGCTCGGCGCGTTGCTCGCCGAGCCGGCGATGCGGCCGTGGCTCGTCTGCACGACCCGGCGGCCGACCGGCGAGGCGCTGGCACAGGAGGATCGCGAAGACCACGTCGTGCTGGCGTTGGGGCCGCTCGACGCCGACGCGACGGCGCTGCTTGCTCTCGCGGCGGACGAGGAGCTGACCCTCGGCGACGAGGACCTCTCGACCGTTTCTGCGCGTTCGGGCGGAAACCCGCTCTTCGTCCGAGAGCTCGTTGCGGCGGCGAGCGCGGGGACCAGCGAGCTGCCGGAAACGGTAGAACGGCTGATGACGGAGCGGATCGACACGCTGCCCGCCGACGACCGTCTGCTGCTCCGCTACGCCTCCGTCGTCGGGCAGTGGTTCGACCTCGACGTGCTGCGGGAGGTGGTCGCAGGCGAGCTGCAGGACGTCACCGACATCGGTCGCTGGCACCGCTTGTCCGACTTCGTCGAGCGCGGCTCCGAGGATTCCTTCTTCTTCCGGCACGAGCTGTTTCGGGTGGCGGCCTACGAAGGGCTCTCCTTCAGGCGACGCCGCGAGATCCACGGCCTGGTCGGCACGGCGCTCGAACAGCAGTTCGCGGGCCGGACCGACGAGGCGGCCGGCTTGCTCTCGCACCACTTCCTGGAAGCGGGCGACGGGCCGCGAGCCTGGCGCTACTCGGTTGTCGCCGGACAGCGGGCGCGTTCGCGCTTCGCGAACGTCGACGCGACGGAGTTCTTCGGTCGAGCGCTCCGCGCCGCCGACGAGCTCGCGGCTGCCCCGCCGCGCGACGTGGCCGACGTCGCCGAAGCACTGGGAGACGTCTGCGAGCTCTCCGCCCGCTACGAGGACGCCCGCGGCGCGTACCGGCGCGCCAGAGCGGCTCGGGTTGACGACCCGGCTGCCCAGCTTCGACTGACGCGGAAGGAGGGCACGCTCCTCGAACGACTGGGTCACTACGACGAGGCCGTGGCGTGGTTCGAGCGCGCGCTCGAAGCCGCACCTCGAGACGACGACGTGTACGCGCCGGAGGTCGCAGAGCTCGAGCTCGAGTACGCGGTCGTGCTCTACCGCCAGGGTCACTTCGCGGACTGCTTCCGCGTCAGCGAGGAGGCCGCCGCACGCGCCGAGCGTGCGGGTGCCCGCGGCGAGCTCGCCCACGCGTACCGCCTGCTCGACTCGGCCGACCGCGCCCTCGGGGGGCTCGACGAGTCGTGGCTCGCCAAGGCCCTGCCGATCTACGAGGAGCTCGGCGATCCGATCGGCCGCGCGATCGTGCTCAACAACTGGGGCATCCGCGCCTACTACGCCGGCCGGTGGGGCGACGCGCAGGCCTACTACGAGCAGAGCCGCGAGGCAGAGCACACCTCCGGCGACGTCGTCCGCGCGGCCACCGCCTCGAACAACGAGGCCGAGATCCTGCTCGATCAGGGGCACACCGAACGCGCCGCCGAGCTGTTCCAGGAGGCGCTGCGCGTCTACCGAGCCTCGGGCTACACGTTCGGCGCCGCCGTCGTCGTGCTCAACCTCGCCCGCGCCGCGGCCGCCGCGGGACGCTTCGACGAGGCCCACCGCCTCTTCGACCAGGCGCACGCGGAGCTCGCGGAGATCGGCTCCGAGAGCTTCCTGCTCGAGCTGGACATGCGGCGCGCCGAGTGCCTCGTCCTCGAGGGCAGCTACGCGGAGGCGCTCGAGCTCGCGACCGCGACGCTCGCGGCGTCCGAGGCAGCCGGCGAGGCCGGTCCTCGGGTCCCGCTCCTCCAGCGCGCGCTGGGCTACGCCCACATCCAGGCGCGGCGACCGGAGGAGGGTCGCGAGCGGCTCGAGACGAGCCTCGCCGCGGCGAGGGAGAGCGGTAACGACTTCGAGGCCGCGCTCACCCTCCGGGCGTTGTCCCTCACCGGCCGGCCCGAGTGCGGGCAGGAGGCCGACGAGCTCTTCCGGCGACTCGGCGTGGTCTCGGTGCGGAGCGTGCCGCTGCCGTAGCGGAAAACGCGTCGCTTCCCCGTCGCCGAATCCGTATGCGTTCCGCACGTGCCGCTTCCGCGCTGACGAAATAGGCCGTTCGGCCCTTGTGCGACCCGCCCGATCGGGCGGACACTTCGAGAGGTGAGGCTCGAGCTGGACGATCCGGCGCTCGCCGTGCAGCTGGTCGGCTACCTACGCCGCGGCGGCCTGGACGTGTCGCCCGCCGGCCCCGGGGTGGTCGCGGTCGATCGCTCCGTGGCGAGCGACAAGGCCTCACTGCGACGGCTGCAGCTCGCGCTCCAGGTCTGGGTCGCGCGTCGGCCGAGCGTGGAGGTGCGGGTGGTCTCGAGCTCGCTCGAGGTGCTCGCGCGCCTACGCGCCTTCGCTCGAGCCGCCTAGCGGGCGCGTCTCCACCACCGCGCTGTCGCGGAGCTTCGTCGTGCAGCCTCCGACCGCGTAGAGCCGGCCGCCGACCTCGAAGAGCGCGAGCGCGTGACGGTGGACCTGCGGTGCCTCGTCCTGACGCCAGCGCCGCTCGGAGGCATCCCAGATCTGGTACGTCCGCTCCCAGACAGCGTGGATCTCGTCGCCGGCGACGTCGGTGCCGAGGAGCTCCATCGGTCGCGGAAGCGTCGGGCCCGGCCGCCAGCGACTCGCGCCGGGATCGAGGATCCAGACCTCGCGGAGCCGCCGGTCGCCGCGCCGGCCCCCGATCGCCCAGAGCTGCCCGCGGAAGGCGACCGCGCCGAGCGCGTGGGTCGGACGCGGGAGCGACGGCCCTCTGCTCCAGCGATCGCGCGCCGGGTCGTAGACGAAGACGTCGGCTCGCTCGCCCTCGTGCCAGCCGCCGACCACCCACAGCTTCCCGTCGAGCGCGACGACCGCGTGGTTCGAGCGCGGCTCGGGCAGCGGGGCGCGCGACTCCCACTCGTCGCGGCCCGGGTCGTAGGCGTACACCTGGCGGCCGCCGCCGTCAGGCGTCGTGCCGCCCACGACGTAGAACCGGCCTCCCAGCGCGGCGCCCTCGGCGGCTCGGACCGGCTCGGGCAGCCGGCGCCTCGTCTGCCACACGCCGCGATCCGGGTCGAAGCGCTGCACGCGGTCGAGGTGCCGCCCGGAATCGCCGACCATCCCGCCCGCCACGTAGATCTGCCCGCCGAGCTCGGCCGAGGCGACGTAGCTGCGCCGGTTCGCCATCGGCGTCGTGAAGCGCCACGGGCTCGCCGACGGGATCTGCTCGGGCTCGTCTCCCCCGCCCCCGCACCCGGCGGCGAGGGCAAGCAGGAGCAGAATCGCGCTAAGAACGCTGAAGCGCGTTCTCTTAGCCCTCGGCAAGCGCGTGCGTGAGCTTGCGCCGTTCGGTGCGCCGCTCGCGCATCCGCCGCGGGTCGGGCACGGGCACCGACGCCAGCAGCGCTTTCGTGTACTCGTCCTGGGGCCGCTCGTAGACGTCGTCTGCGACGCCTGCCTCGACGATCTTGCCGTCCTTCATCACGGCGATGTGGTCGCTCATCGAGCGCACCACCGAGAGATCGTGCGAGATGAAGAGGTACGCCAGCCCGAAGTCGCGCTGAAGGTCCTTGAGCAGGTTCAGGATCTGCGCCTGGATCGAGACGTCGAGCGCGGAGACGGGCTCGTCGCAGACGATCAGCTTCGGGTTCAGTGCCAGCGCGCGGGCGACGCCGATCCGCTGCCGCTGCCCGCCCGAGAACTCGTGCGGGTAGCGGTTGGAGAAGGAGGGGTCGAAGCCGACGACCTCCAGCAGCTCGCGAATGCGGGCCGACCGCTCGCGCCTGGAGCCGACGCTGTGCACCACGAGCGGCTCGCCGACGATGTCACCGACCGTCATGCGCGGGTTCAGCGACGAGTAGGGATCCTGGAAGACGATCTGCATCTCACGCCGGAGCTTGCGCACGTCCTCCCGCCCGAGCGTCGTCAGCTCGCGCCCCTCGAACAGAACCGAGCCCGACGTGGGCTTCAGGAGCTGCAGCACGCAGTAGCCGGTCGTCGACTTCCCGGACCCGGACTCCCCCACGAGCCCGAGCGTCTTGCCTTCGGCGAGCGTGAAGCTGACGCCGTCGACGGCGTTCACGGATGGCTGACGCGCTGGATGAAGAGGCCGCTGTGGACGTGGAACTCCTTGCGCAGGTCGCCGACCTCGAGGAGCGGCGTGCCGTTGGCGCTCATGTCGTCACCGTCTCTGGCTGCCGGGCGCGCTCGCTGGCGGGTGCTCGCTCCGCACCCAGTGGCCGGGCCGCAGCTCGCGCAGCTGCGGCTCGACGGTCGAGCAGGTGTCGTGCGTCCCCGCGTAGCGGCAGCGCGCGGCGAACCGGCACGCCTCGGGCGGGTCGATCAGGTCGGGCGGCCGGCCCGGGATCGCCACCAGCCTGCCCTCGCGGACGTTGCTGTCGTCCAGCTCGGGAAGGGCGCCGAGCAACGCCTCGGTGTACGGGTGCTCCGGGTGGTCGAAGAGCTCCTGTCCGCTCGCCTGCTCGACGATCTGGCCCGCGTACATGACCGTGACCTCGTCGGCGACCTCCGCCACGACGCCCATGTCGTGCGTGATGATGATCAGCGCCATCTCGTGCTCCTCGCGCAGGTCCTCGAGCAGATCGAGTACCTGCGCCTGCACGGTCACGTCGAGCGCCGTCGTCGGCTCGTCGGCGATCAGCAGCTTCGGGTTGCAGGCGAGCGCGATCGCGATCATCACCCGCTGGCGCATGCCGCCCGAGAAGCGGTGCGGGTAGTCGCCCAGGCGCTCGGCCGCGCGCGGAATGCGCACCTCCTCGAGCAGCTCGATCGCCCGGCGGCGAGCCTCGTCCTTGCTCATCCCGTAGTGGCGGACGAGCACCTCGGTGATCTGAGTCCCGATCCTCAGCGTGGGGTTGAGCGAGGTCATCGGGTCCTGGAAGATCATCGCCACCTCGCGGCCGCGCACATCCTCGAGCTGCCTCTCGGAGAGGGTGGTGAGGTCGCGGCCGTCGAAGAGGATCTCGCCGGTGACGATCTCCGCCGGCGGCTTCGGCAGCAACCCCATGATCGAGAGCGCGGTCACGGACTTGCCGCAGCCCGACTCGCCGACGATGCCGAGGGTCCCGCCGCGGTCGACCGAAAAGCTGATCCCGTCGACGGCGCGGACGGCGCCCTCGCGGGTGAAGAAGTGCGTCCGGAGGTCGTTGACCTCGAGCAGCGCCACTAGTGCCTCCTCCGGTGATCCGCCCCCGTCTCCGGGGGTCGCTGGGCCCGCTGGGCAAGGACGCAGGGAGCCTCGATGCTTGTCAGCATCGGGGCGACTGAGGACGCAGCCCAGCGGAGGTCAGCGGGCGTCGGAGGCGATGGGCTGATTGCCGGAGGAGGCACTACTCACGTCTCCTTGGTGCGCGGGTCGAGCGCGTCGCGCATCCCGTCGGCGATGAAGTTCGCCGCCAGGACGATGGTCGCGATGATCAGGCTCGGGATGACGATGACGTTCGGGTGCGTGCGATACGCCGCACGTCCCTCCTCTGCCATCTGGCCCAGCGAGGAGTCGGGCGGGCTGATGCCGAGCCCGATGAAGGAGAGGAAGGCCTCGCCCAGGATCACGCCGGGGAGCTCGAGGAAGATCGCGATGATCAGGACACCCATGGTGTTCGGTAACAGGTGCCGGCTGAGGATCCGGTACCAGCGCGCACCGATGGCACGCGCCGCCCGGACGTAGTCGTTCTGTTTCAGCGTGATGATCTGGCCGCGGACGATCCTCGCCGCCGTGAACCAGCTGGCGATCGAGAGCGCGATCACCATCGTCCAGGCGTTGACCGTGCCGATGATCGCCAGCGTGATGATCGCGAAGGGCAGGTAGGGCAGCCCGTAGAGTGCGTCGAGCAGGCGCATCATCGCGTTGTCGAGCCAGCCGCCGACGAAGCCGGAGATCGAGCCGTAGACGACGCCGATCAGCAGGATCGCGAGCGTGGCTCCGAAGCCGATGAAGATCGAGACCCGGGTGCCGATCGCGGCCCGCGTGAACAGGTCGCGCCCGAACTTGTCCGTGCCGAACGGGTGCTCGAGGCTGATGCCCTGGTTCGCGATCGTGAAGTCGGGCGCGTCCGGGTCGTAGGGGGAGATGAACGGCCAGATCAGCGCCCAGGCGAGGATGATCAGGAAGATGGCGCCGGAGATCATCGCCGCGCGGTTGCGCGTGTAACGCCTCCAGGCGTCCCGCCAGAGACTCGCGTGGCGGGTCGGAGCGCCGGCGGCCGTGCCGGCCGGATGCGGGTCGGCGAGATCCGGAGCGGCGGCGCCGGTGCCGGGGACGACGGCGTCGCGGGGGTCGACGACCACTAGGTCCTCGCCTCGCGGGTCCGGGGATCCAGGACGCCGTAGAGGATGTCGACGATCAGGTTGGCGAACACGATCACGACCGAGGTCAGCACCGTGATTCCCATCACGACGGAGTAGTCGCGGGAGGAGACGGCGGTCACGAAATACCGGCCGATGCCGGGAATCGAGAAGATCACCTCGATCACGAACGAGCCGGTGATGATGAAGCCGAGCAGCGGGCCGGTGGCCGTGATCGCGGGGATCAGCGAGTTGCGGAGAACGTGCACGCCCACGACGCGCCGCCAGCGCAGCCCCTTCGCCTTGGCCGTGCGCACGTAATCCTGCTGCAGGGTCTCGAGCATCGACCCGCGCACGAGCCGGGCGAAGTAGGCCATCGGGAACAGCCCGAGCGCGAACGAGGGCAGAATCTTGTGCTCCCAGGTATCCCACCCGTTGGTGGGCAGCAAGCCCCACTTCAGCGCGACGAAGTAGATCAGCAGCGTGGCGACCAGGAAGCTGGGCACGGCGAAGCCGACGTTCGAGAGCAGCATCAGGCCGTAGTCGAACTTGGTGTTGTGCTTCAGGGCCGCGAAGATCCCGGCCGGGATCCCGAAGACGACTGCCCAGATGAAGGCGAGCACGCCGAGCTCGATCGACTTCGGCGCGTGCTCGGTGATGATGTCGTTGACGCTGCGGTTGCGGACGACGAGCGACGGGCCGAGGTCGAACGTGAAGACGCCCTTGACGTAGTAGGCGTACTGCGTGTACCAGGGGTCGTCGAGGTGGAACTTGCGCTCCAGGTTGGCCTGGATCGCCGGCGTGACCGCCCGTGAGCTCTGCCGGAAGGGGTTCCCGGCGATCTGCTTCATCATCACGAACGTCAGGAGGATCACGAGCAGGAGAACCGGGATCGTCCACAGCAGCCGCCGGATGATGAACGCGGTCACGAGGGGCCTCCTACCCGAGCACGCCTTGACGGTAACAAGCAGACGGGGGCGCCGTGGCGCCCCCGTCGTGGACCTGTGGAGTGTCGTTCAGCGCTACTCCTGGATTTCGACCTGCGTCAGGTCGACCTGGTCCAGGAGGTTGATGTTGAACGTGCCCTTGACCGACTCACGCTCGAGGTTGTTGTACGTGCCCGACCAGAGCGGAATGAACGGCAGCGCACCGTCCGGCCCGGTCAGCTTCGCCTCGAGCTGCTTGTAGATCTCCGTCCGTGCCGCGTTGTCCGGAGTGTCCTTCGCCTTCTGGACGAGCTCGTCGTACGACTTGTCGCAGAAGTTCGTGTTGTTGTTCCCCGACTCGCAGGTCCAGAGCTCGAGGAAGTTGATGTCGTCGACGAAGTCGCCGACCCAGCCGAGCCGGAACAGGTCGACCGAGTTGGGCGGCGGCGGACCCAGCATCTCCAGGTACTGCTGCCACTCCATCACCTTGATCGTGGAGTCGATGCCGAGCTCCTTCCACATGCTCTGGAGCGCGACCGCGACGTCCTCGTTCGGCGGCGCCTCGTTCGTGAACAGCGCAACCGACTTGACCGGGTTCTTCGCCTTCGCCATCTCGGCCTTGGCCTGATCCATGTCGCCGTCGGCGGGAGTCCACGGCGAGCCCTCGCCGGTGATCTCCTCGAAGCCGGGCATGCCGTCAGGCGTGAAGCCCTTCGCGGGGATCTCGTTCGCCTGCGTGATGTTCTCGATGATCTGCGCCCGGTTGACGGCCAGCGACATCGCGCGCCGCTGGTTGATGTCCGGCACCTGCTTCATGTTGAAGCCGTAGTAGCTCGTGGACAGGCCCGGGTAGAGCTCGTACTCCGGCGTGTCCTTCAGCCGCGAGATCTCGTCGCTCGGCAGCTGCTCGTCGAGCACGTCCACCTCGCCGGCCTCGAACGACTGAACGGCGGTGGTGCCGTCGACGATGATCCGGCCCTCCACGCGGGTCAGTGCGACGTTGGCCGCGTCACGCCAGTCGTCGTTCTTGACGAGCGTGATCGAGGCGCTGGGCTGCGCGGCCTCAACCTTGAACGGACCGTTCGTGACGATGTTCGCCGGCTGAGTCCACTGCTCCGGGTTGGCCTCGACGGCCTTCGGGTTCACGGGCAGGAACACGTGGTGCGCCGACTGCTCGATGAACCAGGGCTGCTCGGAGGTCAGCGTGACCTCGAGCGTCTGGTCGTCGGTCGCCTTGATCGCGACCTTGTCCGCGAGCGCATCGCAGTTCTTCTCGCAGGCGTTGTAGTCGGCCGCGCCCTTGATCCCGTAGAGCTGGTACGCGTAGTCGCTACCGAGCTCGGGCGAGAGGGCCCGCTTCCAGGCGAACTCGTAGTCGCCTGCCGTCACCGGATCCCCGTTCGTCCACGTCATCCCCTCGCGGAGGTGGTAGGTGACGTTGGGGCCGCTGACGTCCCAGCTCTCCGCCGCGGCGGGCTGGGCCTTCAGCTCGTTGTCCAGCTTGACGAGCGGGTCGAAGATGTTCGAGAGGATCTTCGACGAGGTCGTGTCGGTGGCGAGGCCGGGGTCGAGGTTGAACTCGGAGCCGAGACCCCACTTGAGCACCTGCTCCGAGGCGGCTTCTCCGCCACCCGTGCCGGCGCTGTCGCCGCCGTCGTCGTCGCTGCCACAACCCGCCAGCGCAAGACCGGCGACGGTCGCAACGAGCGCGGACAGCAGCCAGTGCTTGCGCTTCTGCATCCGTGTACGTCCTTCCTGGGCGATTACAGAACAGTGATCTCTATGCCCGGTTAGACGAATCATGCCGATTAAGTGCTGGTTAAGGCTTGGAATGCCTCTGTTGGCGGTTGTTGTCAGGCGCCCGTCCTGATGATCCTCGTCGGCTTCGATGCAGACCAAAGGGCCTCCGGCGGCGGCGCTAGGATCCTGCGGTGCTGTTTCGCCAGTTCGTCGACGACGATCTCGGCTGCGCGTCCTATCTGATCGGCGACGAGAAGACCGGGGAAGCGGTGGTGATCGACCCGGCCTACGCGATCGAGCCGTATCTGGAGGAGGCCGCGCAGCACAGCGCGCGCATCGTCCGCGTGCTGGAGACCCACACCCACGCCGACCACCTCTCCGGCCACGGACGCTTTGCCCTGGAGCACGGAGCCCGGCTTGCGATCCACGCGAAGGCCGAGCCCGAGTATCCGTTCGACCCGCTGGCCGACGGGGATGCGATCGCGGTCGGCGAGCTGACCATCCGCGTCCTGCACACGCCAGGGCATCGTCCCGAGCACTGCTGCTTCGCGGTCGTCGACAGGGCCCGGGGCGACGACCCCCAGTTCGTCATCACCGGCGACTCGCTGCTCGTCGGCACGGCCGCGCGCCCGGACCTCGCGGTCGAGGCGACCGAGGGCGCCCGTGACCTGCACCGCTCGCTGCGCGCGCTGCTGGAGCTCGGTGACGGCGTCGAGGTCTTCCCCGGCCACGTCGCCGGCTCGCTCTGCGGCACGCAGATGAGCTCGAAGGCGTCGACCACGATCGGGTTCGAGCGGCAGTTCAACGCCGCGTTCGTCAAGGACGAGAACGAGTTCGTGGCCGAGACGAGCGCGTCCACCGCGCCGCGGCCGCCGAACATGGAGCGGATCGTCGAGCTCAACCGCGGTCCCTTCGTGGGAGCGCCCGGCCCGCTCGGGACCGTCGCCGCCGCGGACGGTGCGGTGGTGCTCGACGTGCGCAGACCGGAGCTGTTCGCCGCCGGCCACGCGCCCGGCACCCTGAACGTGCCGCTGGGCGACTCGAGCTGGCCGACGAAGGCCGCCTTCGTGATCCCGGACGGGGCGGAGGTCGCGCTCGTCGCCGACTCGCCCGAGGACGCCGAGCACGCGGCCCGCGGGCTGCGCTCGGTCGGGATCCTGCAGCTGGCCGGCCGGCTCGTGGATCCGCCTGCGGACGAGCGGACGGCGTTCGTCGAGCTCGAGGAGCTCGACGCGCTGCTGGCCGAAGGCGAGGTCACGGTCCTGGACGTGCGCGAGAAGGACGAGCGCGACGAGGGCTACATCGCCGGGAGCCGCCACATCCCCTACCGACTCGTGCCGGCCTGGACCGACGACCTGCGCGGCGAGCAGCCTCTGGTCACGATCTGCACGACCGGGTCGCGGGCCGCGATCGCGGCGAGCGTCCTGGCGGCCGACGGCATCGATGCCCGCCCCGTGCTCCACGGCGGAGTGCAGGACTACGCCGAGCGCGGCGGCGAGACCGTCTCGTTCAGGCGCTGCGGCTCTTAGCGAGCAGGGACTCCGCATCGGCCAGATAGGCCGACGCGCCGACCTCGCGGAAGAACTCGATCGCCTTCGGGAGCTCCGCGTCGAGGCCGTCCTTGGCGGCAAGCAGGATCGTCTCCGCCTCGAACGGGCGCGCGCCCATCTGCCCGAAGATCTCGGCAGCCGTCAACGGATCGCGGCGCCCGAGTGCGAGCCCCGCATCGCGCCAGAGAGTCGGAGCCGATGATTCCTCGGCCGTCGCTTCGATCGCGGCCCTGTGGCCGAGCCCGGCCAGAACGACCGCAACCTCGGGGAACCAATCCTGTGCCACGTTCAGCTCGAGGCCCCGGCACCGGTCGACGAGCTCGAGCGCCAGCTCCTCGGCATCGTCCTCGCCGAGCTCCCAGCGCACATGGCTCAGGAAGGCGAGCGAGGGGATCACGAGCTGCGCGTCGCGCCCGGCTCGCCCTAGCTCGAGCGCGGTCTCGCCGTCCTCCACGGCAGCCGCTCCGTCACCGCGTGCCAGGTGGATCCGGCCGCGGTACCACCTGAACAGCGCTTCGAGGTAGTGCCCGCCCTGCTGCGCCGCGTCCTCGATCCACCGGTCGGCGATCTCGACGGCGTGATCCCAGCGGCCGGCGACGTAGTCCAGTCGAATCTCCTCGGCCTCCGCCCACCGGAGCCAGTCGACGCTCGCAAACCGTTTCCAGGCCTCCTTCATGCGCCGGACAGCCACGTCGGCCTCGTCGAGGTCGCCGCGGTTGTAGTGGCTGTCGGCGAGGTTGTTGTACGGCCGCTGGGCGTCGGAAGAATTCAGTTGCTCGAAGAGCGCAATGCTCTCTTCGATCATCGCCACGCCGCCTTGATCGCCCCTCATCGTTCGCACGCCGCCGCGGACGCTCAGGATGCTGGCGCGAACGCCGCTGAGGCCGAGCGCGTCCGCCATCGCAAGCGCCTCGTCTGCGAACACCGCCGCTGGATCCTCACGGTTCGCCAGCCAGTGGAGGCGCGCCAGGCCCGCATAGACACGTGCCTTCGAGGGCGAGACCGGAAGGGTTTCCGCCAGCTTCGCCGCTCGCTCCTGGCTCGCCAGGACGTCCTCGCCACGGCCGGAATTCCACAGGACCTCGGCGCGGATGATCTCCGCTACGGCAGCGCCCGACTCGTCACCGACGGCGAGCAAGGCATCCCGCGCGATCGCCCCGTCGCGCTCGTCCCAGATCTCGGCGCTGAAACGCTGCTCGGCGAGTGAGAGCAGCAGCCGAGGTCGCTCGGGATCGTCCTGGGGCCACAGCCCGAGCGCACGCTCGTAGTCGCGGACGGCGGCGTCGAACGCATTGAGGGACGCGGCCCGGTCACCGGCGTCGCGGAGCGCAAGCCGGGCCGAACGGCCGAGGTCGGCCGTGTCTGTTCCAGTGGGAAGCGTCTCCAGGGCGCTGACGTAGTGGTGAGCGCGAAGCTCGGCGTAGTCCTCCGGCCGCCCCAGCGACTCGATCCAGGCCGCCGCGCGCCGGTGCTTCTCCGCGCGATCTGCTCGTGGTATCTGGCTGTAGGCGACGTCGCGGACGAGCGTGTGCATGAACGCGTGCTGCGTGTCGCCTTCCAGCGACGACCGCCGTTCCCGCTGGACGAACTGCTTCCGGGCAAGGTCGTGGAGAAGCTCCTCCGCCCGACCACGCTCGACGCTGCCGAGCTCCGTCACCGCCCCGAGCCAGAACACCTTGCCGAGCACCGAAGCGTCCTGCACGAGCGCCTTCTCCTCACTGCTGAGGGCGTCGAGACGAGCGGCGATCAACCCCTGGACGGATTCGGGCAGCGGCAGGCTCTCAGCAGCGTCGAGTGCTCGATGCTCGAGCGCGATCCGGGCGAACTCCTCCGCGTAGAGCGGGTTTCCGCCTGCCCGCTCGAGCAGCCCGGCCTGCACCTCGGCGGGCAGCACGGCCCGGCCGAGCAGGCCGTGGACGAGAGTCGCGGTCTCCGTCTCGGTCAACGGTGACAGGGAGATGGTCGTTGCGTTCGGCTTCCCGCCGCCCCAGCCCGGCCGGCGCGTGAGCAGCTCGGGCCTCGCCGTCGCCACGACGAGGATGGGCACCTGCGTTGCCCAGTCGATCAGGTGGTCGACGAAGTCGAGCAGACCCTCGTCGGCCCAGTGGAGGTCCTCGACGACGAGCACGAGCGGGTCGAGCTCGGCCAGGCCCTCGAAGAACCGCCGCCAGGCGGCGAAGCTCTCCGCGCGACGGTCACCCGTGTCGCCCTCGGAGAGCCCGACGAGCGGCTTGAGCTCGCGCAGGACCCAGGCGCCGTCGTCTTGCTCGGGCACGGCCTCCTCGACGACCGCACGCAGCTTCTCGGCCGCGGCCTCCTCCGTCTCGCCCTCGAGGATTCCGGCGTGCGCCTTGAGGATCTCGCCGAGCGCCCAGAACGCGACCCCGTCGCCGTACGGAAGACAGCGGCCCTGGCGCCAGTAGATGAGCTCCGGCCGGGTGTCGACCTCGGAGAAGAGCTCGTAGACGAGCCTGCTCTTGCCGATGCCTGGGACACCGACGAGGGTGACGAGCTGCGGCGAGCGCTCGTGCTGCGACCGGGCCAGCGTGCTGACCAGCAGTCCGAGCTCGCGCTCGCGCCCGACGAGCGCGGTCTTCGGCTCGTGCATCACGTCCGCGCCGTAACGCGAGCGCGCCTGGATCACCTCCCAGACGGGCACCGGGCGCGACTTGCCCTTCGCCTCGACGGGCGGCGCCTCGCGGTACTCGATCGCGCGGGAGGTCGCGCTGTGGGTCGCCTCGCCGACGAGGATCCCGTTCACCGGCGCCGCGGACTGAAGCCTCGCGGCGGTGTTCACCACGTCTCCGGCAACGAGCCCGCGCTCGGCTCCTGCGCCGGGCTCGAGGGACACGAGCACCTCACCCGTGTTCACCGCGATCCGAACCTCCAGCTCCTCCTCGTCTGTGATCCAGTCCCGGATCGCGAGCGCCGCCCGCACGGCGCGCTCGGGGTCGTCCTCGTGGGCGACCGGGGCGCCGAAGACGGCCATGACCGCGTCGCCGATGAACTTCTCGACCGTCCCGCCGCGCTGCTCGAGCTCGGAGCGAAGACGGTCGTGGAAGGGTCGGAGGATCGCCTCGACGTCCTCGGGGTCGAGCGTCTCGGCACGCGACGTGAAGCCGACCAGGTCGGCGAAGATCACGCTGACGACCTTGCGCTCGCGCCGGGGGCCGCCGTCCATTTCAGGCGGACTCGCGCAGCAGGGCTTCGGCGCGGCGCGCGAACGCCGTGGCGCCGACCTCGCGGTAGAACGCCAGCGCGGGAGCGAGCTCCACGTCGGCCTCCGCGGTGCGCCCTTCGGCGACCAGCCGCTCGGCCGCGCGCACGTGGGCGTGCGCCTCGTCGGGCCGTGCGCCCATCTCGCGAAAGATCGCGGCCGCTGCTTCCGGGTCATCGCGGAGGAGCAAGAGGCCGGCCTCCATCCAGGTCGTCGTCGTCGGCGCCCGCGCCGCCAGCTCCTCGAGCAGCTCGGTCTTGCCGACCATGCGCGCGGCCTCGACCGCGTCGAGGAACCACGCATGCGGAAGGCTCGCCGCGCCTCGTTCGCTGAAGGTGCCGAGCTCGTCCACGAGCTCCGCGGCCAGCTCCGGCCGCTCTTCGGCGACGATGCGCGCGCGCAGCGCGATCATCGGTATGACCAGCTGGGCGTCGCCGGTCACCTGGGCGCGATCGAGTGCGACCTAGGCGTCCTCCTCGGCTCCGTCGGTGTCGCCGCGAGCGAGCCGGATGCGCGCCCTCGTGTCCCTCCAGGCCGCCTCGAGGTAATGGCCGGAACCGGCGGCCACGCCGGCCAGCATCTTCTCCAGGAGCGCGGCGGCCTCGTCCCATTCGCCCGACTGGTACAGAACGTGCACGCGCCGGTCGGCCGCCCAGCTGACCCAGTCGCCGCCGAACCGCTCCGAGGCGGCCTGCATGCGCTCGGTCACCGCCGCGTAGTGCCGGAGGTCGCCCAGCCGGTACAGGCAGTAGGCGAGGTTGTTGTAGCCCCGCACGGCCTCGGCGGAGTTGTGCGCTTCGGCGAGCGCGATGCTGCGCTCGAGGTCGGCGATGCCGCTACGGTCGCCGACGGCGACCTTCATCGTGCCGAGGTTGTTGAGGACGTTTGCGCGCGCTTCGTCCAGGTCGAGCTCGTCGGCCAGCTCGAGCGCCTCCTCGGCGAACCGACCGGCGAGGTCGAAGCGGTCCCCGAGCATGTGGAAGCGCGATAGCTCGGCGAGGACGACCGCCTTGGACGGCGAAGCCGGCAAGGTCTCGGCCAGCTCGGCCGCGCGCTCGAGCTGCTCCCTGGTGACCTCGCCCGGGCTGCCGTGGCTCCAGTGGTAGTTCGCGATCAGCACCGCCGCGCGGGCGGCCGCCTCGCGGTCGCCGGCCGCGAGCAGGAGATCATGGGCCGACGTCAGCTCGTCGAGGTTGTCGAAGGTGGCGTCGAAGCGTGCGGTCGCCGCACTGAGGACGAGGCGCGGCCGCGACGGGTCGTCCACCGCCATCAGGGTGAGCGCCCGGTCGTAGAGCCGCGAGGCAGCGAGGGTCGAGTGCAGCGCGAGCGCGCGGTCGCCGGCGTCCCGCAGAGCCCGGGCGGCAGCGGCCTCGAGCGGAGCCGAATCCTGGCCGGCTGCCCGGGCGGTCTCGAGGGCGCTGACGAAGTGGTGCGCCCGCATCTCGGCGTGGTCCTCGGCGCGCCCGAGCGCCTCGATCCACTCGGCTGCACGGCGGTGCTTGTCGGCGCGGGAGGCACGGGGAATCTGGCCGTAGGCGACGTCGCGGACCAGCCCGTGGCCGAACGCGTACTGCGTGTCGCCGGCGACCGCGGTCCGCCGCTCACGCCGCACGAACTCCTTCCGCTCCAGCGCGTGGAGCCGACCCTCGACGTCAGGGAGCCCGGAGTCGCCGCCGAGCGCGGTGACCGAGCCGACCCAGAACACCTTCCCGACCACGGCCGCGTCCTGGAGCAGGGCCTTCTCGTCGGGGGCGAGGGCGTCCAGGCGCGCGGCGATCAGACCCTGAATCGAAGCCGGCAGCGGCAGCTCGCCGCCGTCGTCGCGCTCGTCCGCGATCCGAGCGAACTCCTCGGCGTAGAGCGGGTTGCCTCCGGCCCGCTCGAGGAGCAGCGTGTGCAGCTCCGCGGGCAGCACCGCCCGCTCGAGCAGGGCGTGCAGGAGCCGGGCGGTGTCCTCCTCGCTCAGCGGGGAGAGCGAGACCGTCGTCGTGTTCGGCTTGCCGCCGCCCCAGCCCGGCCGGCGTGCGAGCAACTCCGGCCGCGCCGTCGCGACCACGAGCACGGGAACGCCGACGGCCCAGTCGACGAGGTGATCGACGAAGTCGAGCAGGCCTTCGTCCGCCCAGTGGAGGTCCTCGAAGACGAGGACGAGCGGGCGCTGCTCCGCGAGGCCCTCGAAGAACCGCCGCCAGGCGGCGAACCCCTCTGCGCGCGGGTCGGAGCTCGTCCAGCCTCCCTCCCCCAGGCCGAGCAGCGGCCGCAGGTGATCGACGACCCAGTCGGCCTCGGTCCGGTCGGAGAGCGCGTCGGCGACCGCCGCGCGGACCTTCCCTTCGGCCACCTCGGCGGAATCGCCCTCGAGGATGCCGGCGTGGGCCTTCACCATCTCCGAGAGCGCCCAGAACGAGATGCCGTCGCCGTAGGCGAGGCACCTGCCCTGGCGCCAGGTGATGAGCTCGGGATCGTCCTCCGCGAGCTGTGAGAGCTCGTGTACGAGCCGGCTCTTGCCGATCCCGGGGACGCCGACGAGCGTGACGAGCTGGGGCGAGCGCTCCTCCCGCACGCGAGCCAGCGCGCCGACGAGCACTTCGAGCTCGCGCCCGCGCCCGACGAGCGGCGAGCGCGTGCGCAGGCCGACGTCCGAGCCGAGGCGCGACCGGGCCTGGACCGGCTCCCAGACGGCGACCGGCTCGCCCTTGCCCTTCGCCTCGACCGCGGCGGCCTCGCGGTATTCGATCGCGTGCTCCGTCGCGCGGTGGGTGACCTCGCCGACGAGGATGCCGTTGACGGGCGCCGCCGCCTGGAGCCGCGAGGCGGTGTTGACCACGTCGCCCGCAACCGCGTGGTCGCCCGAGGCCGGGTCCGCATCCAGTGACACGAGGGCCTCTCCGGTGTTGACCGCGATCCTCAGCTCGAGACCGGCGTCGTCGTCCCGCGCCCAGTCGCGGATGGCGAGGGCGGCTCGGACCGCGCGCTCGGCGTCGTCCTCGTGCGCCACGGGCGCGCCGAAGACGGCCACGACAGCGTCGCCGATGAACTTCTCCACCGAGCCGCCGAAGCGCTCGAGCTCGGTGCGCACGTGGGCGTGGTACGGCGCAAGGATCGCCTCGACGTCCTCGGGGTCGAGCGAGTCGGACGCGCGACGTGAAGCCGACGAGGTCGGCGAAGAGCACGCTGACGACCTTGCGCTCGCGGCGAGGAGCGGAGGCCATGCGTTCGAGTCTACGAGCCCAGCCGCACGTCTCCAACGGCCGTGTCCGGGGGTCAGACCCCTGGACACGTCCTTAGCGGACGCGTTCGACCCCGTAGCCCCAGCGGCGCATCGTCTCGAGCAGGCCGTCGCGATGCTCGCGGTCTCTCGTGGCCAGCGTCAGCTCGACCTCGGTCTCCACGACCGGGAGGTCGAGGCCCTCGCGATGGTGCTCGACCGAGACCACGTTCACGCGCTCCTCGGCAACGAGCGAGAGCAGCTTCAGCAGCTCGCCGGGCGGTCGGAGATCTTCGTGCGCACGACGAGGTAGCGGCCGGAGGACGTCAGCCCGTGCCGCATGACGGAGATCAGCAGCGTGGGATCGATGTTCGCGCCCGAGAGCAGGGCGCAGACCTGTCCCGAGCCGCCCACCCGGCCCCCCAGCACGGCGGCGAGCGACGCGGCACCTGCGCCCTCCACGACCAGCTTGGCGCGCTCGAGCAGGAGGACGATCGCCTCGCTGATCTCCTCGTCGGTGACGGTGACGATGTCGGCGAGCGTGTCCCGGAGGATCGCGCCCGTCAGCTCGCTCGGCTGCTTGACGGCGATTCCGTCGGCGATGGTGAAGCCGTGGTCGGTCGCCCCCGTGTACGGCGCGCACGCTGCGGCCTGGACGCCCACGATCCGCACGCTCGGCCTGAGCTCGCGCAGCGCCAGCGCGATCCCCGAGGCGAGCCCGCCGCCCCCGATCGGCACCACGACCGTCTCGACGTCCGGCAGCTGATCGGCGATCTCGAGCCCGAGCGTGCCCTGCCCGGCGATCACCCGCTCGTCCTCGAACGCGTGCACGAAGGTGGCGCCGCTGTCCTCGGCCGCCTGGATCGCGGCCGCCATCGCCTCGTCGAAGTCCTCACCGCCGAGCTCGACCGTGGCACCGTAGTTCTTGGTCGCCTCGACCTTCGCCATCGGCGCGTCCTGCGGCATGAAGACCGTCGCCGGGATCCCGGCCTCGCGTGCGGCCCAGGCCACCGCCTGGCCGTGGTTGCCCGCGCTCGCCGCGACCACGCCTGCGGCCCGCTCGGCCTCGGTCAGCGTCGAGATCTTGTTGAACGCGCCGCGGATCTTGAACGCGCCGGTCCGCTGCAGCCCCTCGGCCTTCAGCTGGACGTCGCGGCCGGCCAGTGCGCGAGAACGTCTCCGAGCGGAACACCGGCGTCTGGCGCGCGACGCCGGCGAGGCGCTCGCGCGCCTCCTGGATCTCCCTAAGCGTCGGAACCGTTTCCGTGGCCAACCTTGAACACCTTCTCCATGATCTCGCGCACCGCCGAGAGCGGGTCGAGCTCCCGCGACTCGACGGCCTCCAGCAGCCGCCGCAGCTCGGGATCCTCGGCCACCGCCTGCTCGAGGTGGGTCTTGGCGCGCGCTGACGCGACCGCGAAGACCTCGCCGGCCAGGTTCTTGCGCCGCCGCTCGGCGAGCAGCCCGTCGTTCTCGAGGTGGGCGCGGTGCGCCTCGATCTTCTCCCAGAGCTCGGGCACCTTCTCCCCCCGGGTCGCCTCGGTCAGCAGGATCGGCGGCCTCCAGGCGCGCTCCTTGTCGAGCGAGAGGATCGAGCGCACCTCGTTCAGCATCGTCTTTGCGGCCGGGTGGTCGGCCTTGTTGATCGCGATCACGTCGGGGATCTCCATGATCCCCGCCTTCAGCGCCTGGATCGAGTCGCCGGACCCGGGCATGAGCACGAGCACGATCGTGTCGGCCACGGAAATCACCTCGACCTCGCTCTGCCCGGTGCCCACGGTCTCCAGGAAGATCAGCTCCTTCCCGGCCGCGTCCAACAGCAGCACGGCCTGCAGCGTGGTCTCGGCGAGCCCGCCGAGGTGGCCGCGCGTCCCCATCGAGCGGATGAAGACACCGGGGTCGAGGAAGTGGTCGCTCAGGCGGATCCGGTCGCCGAGGAGCGCGCCCTTCGTGAACGGGCTCGACGGGTCGACGGACACGACGCCGATCGTGCGTTGGGCCTCGCGCAGGTGGCGGACGAGCGCGCTGATCAGGCTCGACTTGCCGACCCCGGGCGGTCCGGTGATCCCGACCGTGTAGGCGCGGCCCGTCTCGGAGTAGAGGTCGCTGACGAGCTCGTAGGCGAGTGGATCCGAGTTCTCCACGAGCGTGATCGCCCGGGCGATCGCGCGGCGGTCGCCCGCCCGTACCGCCTCGCCGAGCGACTCGCGCGTCCAGTCCCGCCTCGCGGCCACGGCCGGAGTCTAGGAATCTTCGCGGTCGATCCCGCGGGACAACGCCAGTGCGATCAGCGCGGAGAGCGCCGCGAACGCGGCCGACACGGCCCAGACCCAGCGCGGGCCGACGGCGTCGGTGAGTGGACCGGAGATGACCATGCCGATCGCGAAGACGCCGAAGGACGAGCTCATCAGCAGGGTGAAGACGCGCCCGCGCAGCTCGTCCGGGGAAGCACGCTGCACGAGCAGGGCGTTGCAGACCACGGCCGCTCCGTTCGCGGCCCCGACCACGAACACGCAGCCGGCTGCGATCCAGACGTTCGGAGCGGCCGCGCCGGCAGCGACGGCGGCCGCAACCACGAAGATCGAGCCGGGATAGACCCGCGACACCGAATGCCGCTCCAGCAACGGCGACGCGGCGAGGCTGCCCAGCACCAACCCGAAGCCGGTCGCGCCCACGAGCAGCCCGTAGCCGAAGTCGCCGGCGTCGAACGTGTCCTTGGCGAGGAAGACCTCGGCCACGTTGATGCCCGCGCTCGCGAGCATGAAGACGTTCCACGCCAGCAGCACCATGACGAGCGCCCGCGACCGCAGGACGAACGACAGCCCCTCGAGCAGGTCGCGCCAGTGCCCGCGGCTCACCGCCGTCCCCGCTTGCAGGCGCCGGCCCGGGATCCGGAGCAGCAGGAGCGCCGAGACGACGAACGTGGCGGCATTGACCCAGTACGCAGGCTCCGGGCCTGCTGCCGCGACGAGCGCGCCGCCGACGAGCGGGCCCACCGCCCAGGTGAGGTTCTCGATCCCCTGGATCAGCCCGTTCGCGCTCGGCAGGTCGCGGTCGTCGACGAGGTTCGGCAGCCCCGCATAGACGGCCGGCCGGAAGAGCCCGGTGCCCACGCCCGCGAGCGCGGCCAGGACGACGATCATCCCGGCGCTCGACGCGAACGGGAGCGCGCAGAAGATCGCAGCCCGGATCAGGTCGGCGCCGACCATCAGCCACTTGCGCGAGAGCCGGTCGACGAGCGGGCCGGCGAGCAGGCCGATCAGGACGGCCGGGAGGATGTCGGCGATCAGGAGCGCGCTGACCCAGGGGCCCGAGTCGGTGCGGTCCTTGACGTCGATCGTCAGGGCGACGAACGCAAGCCAGGTTCCGAAGCCGGAGAAGAGCGTCGAGAGGAAGAGCTGGCGGAAGCTCGGTACACGGAGGACGAGGTCGAGCCTCCCGACAACGGCCTCGCTCGACACTTATGCCAGGTCTGCGGTTGCCAGGACTCGGCCGAGCGCCTCCCCGAAGAGGTCGTTTTCCTCAGGGGTTCCGACACTCACACGGATCGCCCCTGGTGCGCCGAACCCTCCGGTCGGCCGGACGATCACGCCTTCGCGGAGCAGCGCTTCGAACAGTGGCCTGGCGTCTTCGCCGACCTCGGCGAAGAGGAAGTTCGCGACCGCCGGGACGGGCGGGTCGAAACCGTGCTGACGGAGGATCCGCTCGAGCTGAAGCCGCCCCTCGGCGTTCACGCGCCGGCGGCGCTCGAGCTCGGGTCCGGCGTCCAGGCTCGCCAGCGCAGCCTCCTGTGCGGCAGTCGTCACGTCGAAAGCGCGCTTGACCTTGCCGATCGCGGTCACCACCGCGGCCGGCGCCAACGCGTAGCCGACCCGCAGGCCCGCCAGCCCGTAGATCTTCGAGAACGTGCGCAGGACGACCACCTGCCGCCCCGCCTTGAGGTACGCCTCGACCCCGTCCGCGTAGTCGGGGTCCTCGACGTACTCGTAGTACGCCTGGTCGAGCACGGTGAGCACGTGCCCGGGGACGCGCTCGAACCACTCGTCGAGCTCGGCCCGCGAGTTCGCGGTTCCCGTCGGGTTGTTGGGGTAGCAGAGGTAGGCCAGCTTGGTCTGCGGACCGATCGCCGCCAGCATCGCCTCGAGGTCGTAGCGGTGATCACGGAGCGGGACGGTGCGTGCGGTGGCGCCGAGCTTGGTCGCGTAGATGACGTAGCTCGGGAAGGACGGCCAGCCGCAGACGATCTCGTCGCCGGGCGCGAGCGCGAGCTGGGAGAGGCAGTCGACGATGCCGTCGGCGCCCGAGCCCGTCGCCACCTCCTCGAAGCGCAGGCCATGTCGATCGGCGAGTGCCGACCGCAACCGGTACGCGCCGCCGTCCGGATAGCGGTTCAGCTCGGCGGCGCTGCGCTCGAGCGCGTCGCGCGCGGCGGGCACCGGCCCGAACGGCCCTTCGTTGGATGCAAGCTTGACGACACGCTCGAGCCCGAGCTCGCGCTGGACCTCCTCGACCGGCTTGCCCGGCTCGTACGGGACGATCGCCCCCACCGCGGGCGTGAAGAAGCTGTCGGCGATCTCCGCGAGCGGCACCTGATCCGAGCTTACTCGACCCTGTAGGCCATCAGAACAGCGTCCAGATCGCGTCCGCCCCTGTGGTAATGCCCGTTCCGGACACCCTCGCGGCGGAAGCCGAACTGCTCGTACAGCGCGAGCGCCCCGGTGTTGTGGGGGAAGACGTGCAGCTCCAGCTTGCGCACGCCCGCGCCCCTCGCCCACGTCACGGAGGCGCCGAGGAGCGCCCTGCCGATCCCGCGCCTCCGCTGCGCGGAAGCGACCATCAGCCCGAGATCGGCGACGTGGGCGCTGGCCGGATGCGGATCGCGCGCCAGCGAGAGCCGGGCGACGATCTCGCCGTCGACCTCGGCGACGAGCACCGCCGCATGTGGGAAGCGCACGAGGGTGCGGAGGTAGCGCCGCTCCTCGCCCACGCTTCGCCAGGCGCCGTCGGTCACGAGCCAGCCCTCGGGCTCGGCCGCCACCTCCTCCGCCAGCCGGACGAGCGCCGCGGCGTCCGCGGGTCGCGCCCGCCTGATCTCGAAGGCGCCGTTCACGCCGCGACGACGACGCCGTGGCCGCCACGGCGGGGGTCGCCGGCCGCGGCCAGCGTCCCGTCCTGCAGAAACTCGACGGCTGAGGCTCCGCCGAAGTAGAGGTTCGGGCGCCGCCAGCGAACCACGTCGTAGCCGAGCCGCTCGAGCTCGTCCATCGCTTCCTGGTCGGTTCCGCCCTCGCAGTGGAGGTGTCCGTCCTCCTCGAGGTGGATGCGCGGGGCGCCGATCGCCTCCTCGACGCCCTGCCCGCGGCCGGCGGCATTGACGACGATCTGCATGATCGCGCCGCGGAGACGCAGCGAGCCGGCGCTGCCGACGACGAGCCGCGGACGCTCGTCCTCGAGCACGAGCGAGGGCGCCATCATGCTGGTGAGGCGCGTCCCCGAACGGCCGTCGCTGCCGGGCGGGTTGAGGTCGTACTCGCCGAGCATGTTGTTGAGCTGGATGCCTGTGCCGGGCACGACCACGCCCGAGCCTGCTCCCGTGGAGGCGGTCATCGAGGCGGCGTTCCCTCGCGCGTCGACGGCGGAGATGTGCGTCGTGCCCCGTGCCGCCGGCGCCTCGGGCTGCACGGGCACGCGTTCGGCGATCCGCTCCAGGGCGGCGGCGATCGAGCCGTCGGCGAGCAGGCGGGCCGCGAGCCCGCCGCGGTAGAGGTCATTGCCGAAGCGGCCGCCGCGTGCACGGGCCTGCTCGCGCATCACCTCGGCGAGCGCGGCGATCGCGCCGGCGCTCCCGCTCGGGCCGCCCAGCGCCAGCCGGTCGAGCAGCCGCAGCCCGAAGGCGATGAGCACGCCTCCCGACGAGGGAGGCGGGTTGGAGAGGAAGCGCTGGCCGCGGAAGTCGGCGCCGATCGGCCGCCGGTGGATGACACGGTAGGACGCCAGGTCCTCGAGCGTGATCGCCCCGCCGCGGGCCGCCTGGTCGTCGGCGATCAGCCGGCCGATCTCGCCCTCGTACAGCTCCCGCGCGCCGCGGTCCCGCAGGACCTCCAGCGTCGTAGCGAGGTCGGTCATCACGAGCCGGTCGCCGGCGACCAGGCGCTCGCCCCGAGGGCCGTAGACGGCGCGGGCCTCCTCGGTGTGGCGCAGGATCAGGTCGAGCAGCGCGTGCAGATACGCCTGCTGGCGCGTCAGCTCGACTCCCGTGCGTGCGAGCTCGATCGCGGGCTCGAGCAGGGTCGCCCACGGCAGCGAGCCGTAGCGGCGGTGCGCGGTCTCCAGGCCGAGCGGCGCTCCCGGCACGGCGGCCGAGGCTGCCCCGACGTGGAAGATCTGGTGGGTGCTGCCGTCGAAGTCGACGTCGATGTCCTCCATGCGCGCCCGCTCGCCCGGGCCGAGCCCTGTGCCCGGCTGCGAGACGAAGAAGTCGTGCAGGGACGCCGTCCGGTCCCTGGCGCGGTGGACGAGCATGAAGCCGCCGCCGCCGGGGCCGGTGAGCGGGCTCTCCGTGACCCAGGAGACGAACGCCGCGCCGATGCAGGCGTCCACGGCGTTGCCGCCGTCGCGCAGGACGGCGGCACCGGCCTCCGCGGTCAGCGGGTGTCCGGCGGCAATGGCGCCCTTCATGGGCGAAGGGTAAGCGTTAGCATCGCGCGGGATGAATCGCGCGCAACCTCTGGCGCGCGAGGCGCTCCTCTCGGCGGGCGCAGCCGCAACGCTTGCCGCCTTGCTCGCCTGGCTCGGACCGCCCGGGAGCGACCTCGCCGCACACGCGTACCAGCGCAGCCTGTTCGTGCAGGAGGGCTTCGAGCTCTGGAACAACTTCTGGTACGCCGGCCGCTACAGCTTCGTCACGTACAGCGTCCTCTACTACCCGCTCGCCGCGCTGTTCGGGATCAAGCTGCTCGCGGTCGCGACGGTAGCGACGGCCGCGCTGGCATTCGCGGTCGTGCTCGGCCGCGAGTGGGGCCCGACCGCGCGCTGGTCGAGCCGGACGTTCGCCGTGGTCTGGGCGGGCGTCGTGCTCTCGGCGGCGTTCCCGTTCGCGCTCGGAATCGCCTTCGCCCTGCTCGCGCTGTGGGCGCTGCAGGCCGGCGCGCGCACCCGGTTCGGGCTCCTCGCGGTGCTGACGCTGGCGGCGAGCCCGCTCTCGTTCCTGCTGCTCGCCCTGGTCGTCGTCGGCGTCGGCATCGCCCGTCGCACGGAGTTGCGGCTCTCGCTGGCGCCGGCGCTGATGCTGATCGGGGCCGGCGCGCTCGAGGTTGCGCTCTGGCGCGCCTTCCCGGGCGAGGGGCGCTATCCGTTCCCGCCCGTCCAGGCCGCCGCCGCGATCGGCTTCTGCATCCTCGGCCTGATCGTGACCTGGCGCGTGGAGCGGGCCCGCCTGCTCCGCATCCTCTTCGCTGTCTACCTGGCCGCCTGCACGGCCGCGTTCCTCGTGCCCTCGGCGGTCGGAGAGAACGTGTCGCGCCTCCGCTTCGCCGCCATCCCGCTCGTCGTGCTCGCGCTCTCACTGCGCGACTGGCGCCCCTGGCCGCTCGCCGTTGGCGCTCTCGTGCTCGTCGTCGCGTGGAACGCGGCCCCGCTGGCACGCAACTTCGCCCGGGGAAACGCCGACCCGGCCTCCTCTGTCGCGTACTGGCAGCCGGCGATCGCGTTCCTCTCGGAGCACCTCACGCCCGCCTACCGCGTGGAGGCCGTGGACACCGCTGGGCACTGGGCGGCCGTCTACCTGCCGAGAGCCGGGATCCCGCTCGCACGCGGCTGGTACCGCCAGGACGACTTCCCCCAGAATCAGGTTCTCTACCGGCCCGAGCTCGGAGCCCGCAACTATCTGGCCTGGCTACGCGGGCTCGGGATTCGCTACGTGGTGCTGCCGGAGGCGCCGCACGACTACAGCGCGAAGGCCGAGGCCGAGCTGGTGCGGAGCGGCCACGCAGGCCTGAAGCGCGTGCTCCGCACGGCCCAGCTCAGCATCTTCGAAGTGCCCTCGCCGAGACCGATCGTCACGGGCCCAGGACCTGCGCACGTGCGTGCGCTGACCCGGCGCCGCCTCATGGTGAGGCTCGGGGAGCGCGGCACCTACCGCATCGCGCTACGGCACTCGCCGTACTGGCGCACCTCGCGCGGGTGCCTGTCGCGCGGCGTCGACGGGATGCTGAGGCTGACCGTCATGCGGCCGGGCCCGGTCCAGCTGCGGTTCGACGTCAGCACGGGCCGCGCGCTCGCGGCGCTCGCCGGCCGGGTGCCGAGCTGCTGAGCGGCGGCCGCTAGGCGGGCGTGTCGCGCAGGAACGAGGGCGTGTCGAGCGTGTCGTCGAAGCCGCTCGTGCGCGGCTCGCGGAGCGTGCGTCGACGCTGCGGCCCGCCGAGCCCTGTCGCGACCACGGTCACCCACACCTGCCCCGCCAGGCGCTCGTCCACGGTCGCGCCGAAGATGATGTTCGTCTCGTCGGTCGCGGCCTGACGCACCACCTCGGCGGCCTCGTTCACCTCGAACAGCGTCAGATCCTCGCCGCCCGCGACGGAGAGCAGGATCCCGCGCGCTCCCGTCACCTCGGTGTCGATCAGCGGCGAGCGCAGGGCGCGCTCCGCGGCATCGCGGGCGCGGTTCTCCCCGTTGGAGGAGAAGCCGATGCCCATCAACGCCGTCCCGGCGTCCTTCATGATCGTGCGCACGTCGGCGAAGTCGAGGTTGATCAGGCCGGGCATGGTGATCAGGTCGGTGATGCCCTGGACGCCCTGACGGAGGACGTCGTCGGCGACCCGGAACGCGTCGAGCATCGACGTGTCGCGATCGAGGACCTCGAGCAGCCGGTCGTTCGGGATCGTGATCACGGTGTCGCAGTTGGCGCGAAGCTCGTCCACGCCGGCCTCGGCCTGGCCCTTGCGCTTCGTGCCCTCGAAGCGGAACGGCATCGTCACGATCCCGACGGTGAGCGCCCCGAGCTCGCGTGCGATACGCGCGACCACTGGCGCCGCCCCGGAGCCGGTCCCGCCGCCCTCGCCCGCGGTGACGAAGACCATGTCCGAGCCGCGCAGGATGCGCTTGAGCTGGTCGTAGGCCTCCTCGGCGGCGCGCCGGCCGATGTCGGCGGAGGCGCCGGAACCGAGACCCTGCGTGAGCTCGCGTCCGATGTGGATCTTCACCTCGGCGTCGGTGAGCGTCAGCTGCTGGATGTCCGTGTTGACCGCGATGAAGTCGACGTCGGTGATGCCCGAGTCGATCATGCGGTTGAGTGCGTTCAGGCCGGCGCCGCCGACTCCGACGACGCGGATGACCGCCATGTAGGTCGGCGCGTCGCCGCGGCGCGCGCGGTGGAGGCGCGGAGCGGGCTCGGGCATGGGCTCGAGCAGGCGGCGCGCACCCTCGGCGGGCTCGTGGTCGGGCTCGACGATGAACGGCGGAGCGTGCTCGACCGTCTCCTCGAGCGGGTCCGGGACTGGTACGGGGCGGGGACGCGAGCCCTCTTTCTTGGGCTTCTCGCCCTGCTCCTGTGCGGCCTCGGTCGCGCGGAACAGCTCCGCGAGCGGGCCCTCACGCATGCTTGCGCGCTTTCGCGCCATTGAGCACCTCCTTCGCGAGGTCGCGGTAGGCGTCGGCTGCCGGCCCCTTCGGGTCGTACTTGAGGACGGAGCTGCCTTTCACCGGCGCCTCGGCGTAGCGAACGGTCTTGCGGATCCTCGTGTTGAACACGAGCGGACCGAAGTTCTCCGTCAGGATCTCGATGGCCTCCTTGGAGTGGAGCGTGCGGCCGTCGAACATGGTCGGCAGGATCCCGACGATCTTGACGTTGGGATTCAGGTTCTCGCGGATCATCGAGAGCGTGTTCTCGAGCTGCACGAGCCCGCGGAGCGACAGGTACTCGCACTGCACCGGCACGATCACGCCGTCCGACGCGACCAGCGCGTTGATCGTCAGCAGCCCGAGCGAGGGCGGCGTGTCGATCAGCACGTAGTCGTAATTCTCCTTGACGTGAGACAGGCTCTTCTCGAGCGCCCGCTCGCGGCCGATCTGGCTCGAGAGCGCGAGCTCGGCGCCGGCGAGGTCGATCGACGAGACGGCCAGGTCCACCTCCTGCTCCCGGATCACCTCGGCGATCGGCAGCCGGTGCACGAGCACGTCGAACATCGAGCGCTCGATCGAGTCCGGGTTGAGCCCCTGACTCATGGTCAGGTTGCCCTGCGGGTCGAGGTCGACGATGAGCACGCGCAGCCCGCGCTCGTGCAGCGCCACGGCGAGGTTGAGCGTCGAAGTCGTCTTCGCGACCCCGCCCTTCTGGTTCGCGAACGCGATAACCCTTGCCAACTGTGTCTCCCGGGAGGTGGGCGTTCGCTCCTGCGGACGCGGAAGAAGGCGCATAAGGCCCATCAGGCCTCTTTCCTTCGCGCGATGCTAGCAATCTCCTTCACACGCTCAGTGTGTGCGAAATGCCGCCTCACGGGGACATTCTCGGGCCTCGTTCGGACGTTGAATTGTCAGCCGGGACTTCGCGTCTAAGCGGTCACCTCCTCCCTGGTCCGACCCGCAGCCAGAGCCGACACGACTTCGCTCGAGCAGCTCGGCCGCCCGCTCCGTGCCGCTCGGCTCCGACCGTACCCACGCCTCGGCCTCGCGCAGGAGGGCCCGGACCTCGCCCAGCAGCACCTGGGCCGGGCAGCCCTCCCGTTCGAGCGACTCGATCCTGGCCAGCCGTTCCAGCACCTGCAGCGCCTCGTCCATCCAGGCGACGGTAGCCGGGACCGTGGCGCGTGTCTGTGCCGACTCTGTGACAGAAGTGCTACCGGGCGGCGGCCTGGAGCTCGAGCGCTGCGGCCGGTCGCGGCCGCACGCCGAGCAACGCCTCGTCCAGCGCGGCAACGAGCGCGCTCCGCCCGCCGTGGACGAGTGTCTCGACGAGCACCCGCCGAACCGCGTCCTGGGCGGCCGGGCCTCCTCCCCGGGCGCCGAGCGTGCGGAACGTGGCGAGTGCCTCGGCGCGTTCGCGACCGCTCTCGCCCAGCAGCGCCGCACCGCGCATCGCCGCCGCGAAGAAACCCTCGCCGCCACCGAGCAGCGACTCCAGCGACGCGCGGAGCTGCTCCGAACGGAACGGCTCGTCCTGGAACAGTGCGAGCTCGAAACGATCGAGGGCATCGCCGAGCTCGCGGTCGTCGTCGGCAAGCGGCAGCTTGCGGCGCAGCTCCGCGGCGACGCCGGCGCGATAGGAGTCGAGCCGGACCGGCTCACCGGGCGGCGCGGTCGCGGCCACGGGCAGCACCGGCCGAATCCCGTACGGCCTCCAGTCGAGCCGCTCGAACAGCACGGGGCCGGCGGCGATCGGGCCGGCGGTGGCCAGGCGCAAGGCCGTGACGGCGTCGGCGAGCTCGCCGGGCGCATCGGGTGGCTCTGCCCCACCCTCCGGAAGCTCCTGCTCCAGCTCGAGCACGCACAGCCGGTCGGGCTCGCGTCCGAACCCGGCGGGTGCAAGCGAGGCCGCGTCGGGGCGGTGGGCGGCGAGCTCGCCGGCGGCAGCCGCCCTGATGCGTACGCCGTCGCCCAGCTCGGCCGGAGCGCCGAGCGAGACGCCGACGACGGGCGCGACCGCCGCGTACAGCCGCCGCGAGCCGAAGAGCGAGCGCTCGAGCTCGGCGTACGCGCGCTCGAAGGCATCGTCGTCCCAGGCCGCCCCTCCGCCGCCCTCGGCGGTAGCCTCGAGCAGGGGCAGCAGGACGGAGGCGACGAGCGGCTCCCGCTCGCCGGGACGCGAGTGCGCGCGCGCGAAGATCGCCGCCGCGGGCTCGCGGCGCAGTCCTTCGAGCGCGGTCCTGGCGTCCGGGAGCGAGGCGATCCGGTCGGCCCGCGCCTCGACGAACTCGCGCACCAGCGGCCGGTACTCGTACAGGGTGGGTCGGTCCGGAGAGCCGTGGCCTTCGAACGCGAACGGGATCTCGGCGCCCGCGTCGACCTCGCGCGCGAGGTACGCGATCGCGCCCAGGCAGAAGGCGCGCAGGGACTCGTAGAGGTGCGGCGAGCGAACGGCCACGTCGTTCCCTTACGCCTCCCCGCGGATCACTCCTCCCGGCTGGCAGCCCGGGCACCAGTAGGCGATGCGGTTGTCGTCCCCCTGCCCGCGCGAGCGAATCGTCTCGCTGCAGCGTGGACAGGGGCGGCCGGCCTTGCGGTAGACGGCGCGGCCCTCGCGCGACCCGTCGACCGACGCCCGCATCATCCGGGCGGCCTGGTCGAGGGTGTCGCGCAGCTCGTCGTCGGCGACGTCGCCCAGCGGCCGCCACGGCGAAACACGCGCACGCCAGAGCGCCTCGGCCTTCCACATGTTGCCGATCCCGGAGACGAGACGCTGGTCGAGCAGCGCCTCGCCGACCGCACGCGCAGGGCGCTGCGCCCGGAGTCGCGCGACCATCGTGTCGAAGTCGGGCGGCCGGTCGAGGATGTCGGGACCGAGCCGCTGCACCGCCCGCTGGTGCAGCTCGAGGACGGGCCCGTTGACCTGAACTGCCTCGAGCCGCTCGCCCCGCAGGACGAGCCACGGCCGGCCGAGGATCGGCGACCCGCGCGGCCTGACGAACCAGCGGCCGCGCATGCGCAGGTGACTGCGCAGCACGACGCCGCCCTCGAAGCGCAGCAGCAGGTTCTTGCCCACGGCCTCGACGCCCTCGAGCCTCAAGCCGTCCACGCGCTCCGCGACTCCGGTGACAGCGGCCCGGGGATGAGGCGACTCGGCCTGGAGGCGCTGCCCGACGAGCGGCTGGAGACGACGGGCGGCGCGGTGCAGCGAATCGCCCTCGGGCATGCGGCGAGCGTAGCGCCGAGCGCCCGGTTGCGGCATGCTTCCGAGCGACCTTGTCCGGCGGAGGGCTGAACATCGCGGCCGTCGCTCGCCGCACGGGGGTCGGCGAGCACACCCTGCGGAAGTGGGAGCAGCGCTACGCCGTGTTAAGACCGGCGCGGACACCCGGGGGTCAGCGGCGCTACTCGGAGGAGGACGTCGAGCGCGTGCTCTGGCTCGCCGCCCGCCTGGACGAGGGCTACCGGATCGGCGAGGCCGCCGCGATGCTGACGGCGGCCGGCGGCGAGGCCCACGGAAGCCCGGATGAGCTGCGCGACGCCCTGCTCAGCCGCCGCGGCCCGGCAGGGGCGCGACGGCCTCGGGCCGCTGCTCGACCACGCGCTCACGCTCTACCCGCTGGAGGAGGCGCTCCGGGACGTGATCGCGCCGTGCCTCGTCGGGATCGGCGACGGCTGGGCGCGCGGCGAGCTGAGCGTCGGCCAGGAGCACCTGACCAGCGCCGCGATCCGTGCTCGTCTGGAACGGACCCTCGCAGAGCCGCGCGGCGCCGTGCGCGGTCTCGCGGTGCTCGCCTGCGGGCCAGGAGAGCAGCACGAGCTCGGCCTGCTGATGCTCGCGTGCCTGCTGCGCGCCGACGGCTGGGAGGTGGTCTACCTGGGCCAGTGCACCCCGGTCGCCGACGCGGTCGCGCTCGCCGACAGCCGCGAGGCCTCGGTGCTCGCCTTCAGCGTGACGATGCCCGAGAACGGGGAGGCGCTCGTGCGCGAGTTCGGGGCGCTCCTCCCGGCCGCCAAACCCAGCGTCGCGACCGTGATCGGCGGCGCCGCGGCCTCGGCCGGCCTGGCGAAGCGGATCGGTGCGGCCTACGTGGGCTCCGACCTCGCCAAGGCGGTGCCCGCCCTGCGGCCGACGGCTCCGTGAGCGGGAGGGCACGCGCGGCGGCCGCCGGCGCGGCCGCGGCCGTGGTCTGGGGCCTGCTCGAGCCCCTCGACCGACGGCTGCTGCGCTGCGACTACTCGGACGTGGCGGTGCTCGGCAAGGCGGTCACGCGCGGCCCCGCGTGGCGACCGATCGGCTTCGCCTTGCATGTGGCGAACGGGGCGGCGTTCGGCCTGGCGTTCGACGAGGCGCGCAGGCACGCTACGCGTCTCGGTAACACGCGACTGGCGGTCGGAATGGCGTTGGCAGAGCACCTCGCCCTCTACCCGCTCTCGGGGCTCGTCGACCGGTACCACCCGGCGCGCGGAGAGGAGGGCGTCCCGCCGCTGCTCACGAACCCGAGGGCGTTCGCGCAGGCGACGTGGCGCCACGCCCTCTTCGGTGTCGTGCTCGGCCGCCTAGCCGGACCCGTATGAGAAGACGCGCGCCGGGCTCAGCTCGGCCAGCGCGACCGCCCAGTCCGGCCCGTGGCCGTGGCGGTCGATCCAGGTGTCGCGGATCGGCTCGAACGCGCGGGCGAATTCCTCGCCCTCGTGGAGCGTGACCGGGCCTTCCGCGGTCAGCGCGCGGTGCGGCTCCTCGTCTCCGGGCTCGTCCTCGTCGCGCTGGCCCTCCATCACGACGAGCGAGGCCCAGCCGGTCGCGCGCAGGTTCCGCAGCCGCAGCCCATTCACCGTGGCGAACCAGAGCGCGTCCAGGCCGACCACGAAGGCGACCGGAGCGGCGTGCGCGCGTCCGTCGGCGCGGCCCGTCGCCAGCACGCAGTAGCGGTGACGGCCGAGCAACGCGGCGATCCCCGCCTCGTCGAGCGCCTGTGCCTGCGGCCACGAGCTCCGGATCCCGCCGCGTGCGCCCTCGTAGCTGCGGCTCTGGACGTCCGCGAGCCAGTGGCTCACGGGCGCAGCACCGCGCGCCGCGGACCGGCCATGAAACCGGCCTCGACGAGCAGGGCCAGCGCCGGGCTCTCGGTGACGGGCTCGCCGTCGAAGCGCTCGACAGCGAGCCGCTTGGCCCGGCCGGCCTTCACGTGCGCGACGAGGGCGCCGAGCGCCGGCCGCAGCCACTCGTCCTCGGGGTCGCGCAAGCGGGACGATCGACTTGCCCCCACGCTCGACGAACAGGGCCGGGCGGCCGCCGAGCAGGACGACGTGCGCGCCCGCGACACGGGCAGCTCGCGCTCCCGCCCGCTTCGGCCAGGGCAACCCAGCGCCGTACGGCTGCGCGGGATCGGCAGCCGCGAGCACGAGCGCGTCTGTCCCGTCCTCGTCTTCAACGGGCCGGAGCTCGCGCAGCCGCTCGACCCCGCCGCCCAGCGCGAACTGTGCGCCGCCGAGCCCCTCGACGAAGTAGCCGCGGCGGCAGAGCCCGACCGTCTCCAGCGCCTTGAGCTCGCCGTAGACCGCCCCGTAGCCGCCCGCGATCCCCTCCGCCCTGACGCCGTCGCGGGTCACGACCCCCTGCCGCTCGAGCAGGAGCTCTGCGAGCGCACGCCGGTCGGGGGTGCCCGGGAAGAGGCGGTCGGTCAGCGACCAGCGGCCCTGCGTGGCGGTGACCGCCGTCGCGCGCCGGCGCGAGAAGCGGCGCGGCCGCCGCTCGGGCTTGGGGATCCCGTACCGCCGCCCCGCGCGGAGCGGCGTCCAGGCGTCGTTCGTGACCTCGCCCGACCACACGAGCTCCCACAGCGACGGCAGCGCCTGCTCGGCCTCGAGGCCGCTCTCCTCCAGGAGGTCGAACCAGAACTGCGCGCCGCCGCGCAGCGTCTCGCGCAGGCTCTCGGCCACCTCTCCATCGGGCGGCTCCGTGCCCGGGACGCGACCGAGCGCGGGCGCGTCCTCGCGGAAGTACAGCGCCACGCGGTCGAGCCCCGCGCCGACCCAGACCACCTCGCCGGTCGAGCAGAGCTGGTCGAGCTGCGCGGGCGCGTAGCCGGGCACCCGTCTGGGCAGCACCTCGGTCTCCCACAGCGAGACGGGTAGCGGCAGCGCCTGCAGCGGGACGAGCGCCTCGCGCAGCGTCGCCCGGCGGTCGATCCCGTGCCAGCTCGGCAGGAAGCGCCCGAGGGTCGCCTGCTCGACCGGCTCGACCTCGCGGCGCAGCGCGGCGAGCGAGGCTCGGCGCAGGCGCCGCAGGACGTCCGGGTCGCACCACTCGCGCTCGGTGCCGCCCGGCCGGAGCTCGCCGCGCACGAGCAGCTCCTGCCGCTCGAGCTCGCGCAGGAGCGGCTCGACGTCCCGGCCGAAGTGCGCGGTCGCGTCGGCGGTGATGAAGGGGCCGCGCCCCTTGGCGTAGCGGAGCACGAGCTCGCGCAGCGAGTCGGGGCCGCCGCCGAGGAACGCCTCGGGCAGCCCGCCGGGCGGCATCACGCCCAGCGCGTCGCGGTAGCGGCCCGCGTCCTCGGCCGCGATCAGGCGCTCCTCGCCCGCGATGCGGACGCGGAGGGCACGCCGCTCGCGGACGAGCGTCTCGGCGAAGCCCGAGTCGGCCTCGGTCGCCCGCAGGTCGCCGCGAAGCCGGAGCAGGTCGTGGAGCTCGTCGGCGTTGCGCGGGGTCGGCAGCAGCGACCGCTCCACCTCCTCGATCGCGTCGAGGTCGAGCAGGTCTCTGAGCTCCTCCTGGCCGAGCAGCTCGCGCAGGAGGTCGCGGTCGAGCGCCAGCGCCTGGGCCCGCCGCTCCGCGGGAGGCGTGTCGTCCTCGTACATGTACGTGGCGACGTAGTCGAAGAGGAGCGAGGCCGAGAAGGGCGAGGAGGAAGCGGTCTCGACGTCGACATAGTCGATCGAGCGCGCGTGCAAGCCCGCGAGCAAGCGCTTCAGGGACGGCAGGTCGAACACGTCCTGGAGGCACTCGCGGTAGGTCTCGAGGATGATCGGGAACGAGCCGTACTTGCGCGCGACCTGCAACAGGCCCTGGGCCTTCAGCCGCTGCTGCCAGAGCGGCGTGCGCTCCCCGGGCCGCCGGCGCGGGATCAGGAGCGCCCGGGCCGCGTTCTCGCGGAAGCGGGCGCCGAACAGCGCGGTGTCCCCCACCTCGGCGACCACCAGCTCCTCCACCTCGTTCGGGTCGATCAGGATCTCCTCGAGCGCCGGTGTGGCGTCCGCGTCGGGCAGGTGCAGCGCAATTCCGTCGTCCGACCACAGCGACTGAACCTCGAGCCCCAGCGACTCGCGCAGCCGCCTGGCGACCGCCATCGCCCAGGGCGCGTGCACCCGGCCGCCGAACGGCGTCAGCACGCACACCCGCCAGTCGCCGATCTCGTCCCGGAAGCGCTCGACGACGATCGTCTTGTCCGAGGGGACCACACCCGTGGCCGCCTCCTGCTCGCGCAGGAACGTGAGCAGGTTTCGCGCCGCCCGCCCGTCGAGCATGAACTCCTCGTCGAGCCGCGCCAGGGCCTTGGCTTCGGGCAGGGCGACCAGCTCCCGCGAGGCCTGTCCGATCGCCGCGCCGAGCTCGAAGGGCCGGCCGACGCCCTCGCCCTTCCAGAACGGCACCGCGCCCGGAACGCCCGGCGCGGGCGAGACGAGCACGCGGTCGCGGGTGATCTCCTCGATCCGCCACGTGGACGCGCCGAGCAGGAACGTCTGGCCCGCGCGCGCCTCGTAGACCATCTCCTCGTCGAGCTCGCCGACGCGGCCGCCGCCGTCGACGAGGTGGACGCCGAAGAGGCCGCGGTCCGGGATCGTGCCCGCGTTGGTGACGGCCAGCCTGCGTGCGCCCTGTCGGCCCCGGATCAGGCCACCGGTCCGGTCCCAGACGATCCGCGGCCGCAGCTCCGCGAACTCGTCCGACGGGTAGCGGCCGGCGAGCATGTCGAGCACGTTCTCGAGCTGGACCCTCGAGAGCTCCGCGAACGGGTACGCGCTCTTGACGAGCGCGTGCAGCTCGTCGACCGCGATCTCCTCGTCGGCGCAGATCGCCACGATCTGCTGGGAGAGGACGTCGAGCGGGTTGCGCGGGATCGACGTCTCCTCGATCTCGCCGGCGCGCATCTTGCGCGCGACCACGGCGGACTCGAGCAGGTCGGCCCGGAACTTGGGGAAGATGCGCCCGCGCGAGACCTCGTCGATCGTGTGGCCGGCCCGCCCGACGCGCTGCAGGCCGCGGGCGACCGACTTCGGCGACTCGACCTGGATCACGAGGTCGACGGCGCCCATGTCGATCCCGAGCTCGAGCGACGAGGTGGCGACCAGGCACGGAATCCGGCCCTGCTTGAGCAGCTCCTCGATCTCGAGCCGCTGCTCGCGGGCGATCGAGCCGTGGTGGGCGCGCGCGATCTCTTCCTCGGCCAGCTCGTTGAGGCGCAAGGCGAGACGCTCTGCGAGCCGGCGGTTGTTGACGAAGACGATCGTCGAGCGGTGCGCCTTCACCAGCTCCAGCAGCTCGGGGTAGATCGAGGGCCAGATCGACTGTGTCTGGCCCTCGGCGCCCGTGCCGAGGAGGTCGGTGAGCTCCGGGCTCGCCGCGGGCTCCCGCATGTCCTCGACCGGGACGACGACGCGCAGGTCGAGCTCCTTGGCCCGGCCGGCGTCCACGAGCCTGATCGGCCGGCCGCCCGAGACGAAGCGGCCGATCTCCTCCATCGGCCGCTGGGTCGCCGACAGCGCCACGCGCTGGACGTCCCGGTCGACGAGGCGGACGAGCCGCTCGACGCTGAGCGCGAGGTGGGCGCCGCGCTTCGTGCCGGCGACGGCGTGCACCTCGTCCAGGATCAGCGTCTCGACGCCGCCGAGGATCTCGCGCCCGCGCGAGGTGAGCAGCAGAAAGAGCGATTCGGGCGTGGTGATCAGGATGTCCGGGGGCTTGCGGAGCATCGTCTGCCGCTCCTTCTGCGGCGTGTCCCCGGTGCGGACGGCGACGCTCAGCTCGCTCCCGAGGCCCGCGAGGGGCCCGCGGAGGTTGCGCTCGACGTCGTAGTTCAGGGCCTTCAGCGGCGAGACGTAGAGCAGGCGCAGCCCCTCGCCCGGGCTCTCGTTCAGGCGGTCGATCCCGTAGAGGAAGGCGGCGAGCGTCTTGCCCGACCCGGTCGGCGCCTGGATCAGCGTGTGCTCGCCGCTCGCGATCGCGGGCCAGCCCTGCTCCTGGGCAGGCGTGGGCGATTCGAACGCACCCTCGAACCAGGCTCGCGTCGCGGGACTGAAGACGTCGAGCGGACCCATGCGACCAGCCTACCCACGGGGTCTAGAGTCACCGGTGCGCGCAATGTTCCAGGCTCCTGCCGACGCCTACGACCGCTTCATCGGCCGCTACGGGCCGGCTCTGGCCGACGCGTTGCTCGAGGTCGCCCGCGTCTCCGCAGGGATGCGCGTCCTCGACGTCGGCTGCGGCTCCGGAGCCCTCGCCGGCCAGGCCGCGCGGCTCGTAGGCCCGGCGAACGTCGCTGCGGTCGACCCCTCGGAGCCGTTCGCCGAGGGCTGCCGCGCGCGCATCCCGGGAGCCGACGTCCGCGTGGCGTCTGCCGAATCGCTGCCCTTCGACGAGGGTGCGTTCGACGCAGTGCTCGCGCAGCTCGTCGTCAATTTCATGAGCGACGCCCCGCGCGGCGTGGCGGAGATGAGCCGCGTCGCCAAGCCCGGTGGCGTCGTGGCCGCCGCTGTCTGGGACTACGGTGGCGAGATGCGCATGCTCCGTGCATTCTGGGATGCCGTCGCGGCCCTGGATCCGGACAGCGCGGGCAAGGACGAGGGCTTCATGCGCTATGCCACCCCGGACGAGCTGGAAGCGCTCTGGTCGGCGGCGGCGCTCGACGACGTCTCCGTGTCGGCGGTCGACGTGGAGGCGTCGTACGAGGACTTCGACGACCTGTGGACGCCCTTCCTCGCCGGCATCGGGCCGGCAGGAGCCCACGCCGTGTCACTCGCTCCCGCGGGCCAGGAGGCGCTTCGCGAGGAGCTGCGCACGCGCCTCGGCAGTCCGACCGGACCGTTCACGCTCACCGCCAGGGCCTGGTGCGTCCGCGGTGCGAGCCCGTGATCTCGGGCGCGCACACGATCGTCTACGCCGACGACGCCGAGGCCGCTCGCGCGTTCTTCCGCGACGTGCTCGGGTTCGAAGCCGTCGACGCGGGTGACGGCTGGCTGATCTTCGCGCTGCCGCCCGGCGAGCTCGCAGTCCATCCGGGGCCGGAGCCGGGCCGCCACGAGCTCTTCTTCATGTGCGACGACATCGAGGCCACCGTCGCTGAGCTCCGCGGTCGCGGCGTCGAGCCGGCGCCGATCTCCGATGAAGGCTGGGGGCTCCTGACCCGCTTCGCCGTCCCCGGGGCCGGCGAGATCGGCCTGTACGAGCCCCGCCACCCGAGCCCGCTCGCCTAGCGGTGCCCGAGACCCCGGAGGAGCTGCACGCGCGCGCGGCCGGCGCCCTCCGGATGCCGCCGGTCGAGGAGTGGGACACCTTTCCGTTCGACGGCGCGCTGAGACCGCGGCCGCTGGCGCCGCCCACGGAGGTCGACACGCCCAGGCGCGGAGAAGGCGGCGTCGGCTGCGAGCGCTGCACCGCGCCGGACGACGAGTTCTTCTGGACGCACGAGCGCTGGCGTCTGCACGCGCTCGGCCCCACCGGGTTGCCGTTCGTCGCGATCCTCGAGCCGCGCGAGCATCACGCAGAGCCAGGTGACCTCCCGGACGAGCTCGCGGCGGAGCTCGGCGTCCTGCTCGCCCGGATCGAGCGGGCGATCCGCGGTCTCGGCAACATCGGCCGGGTCCATGTCTGCCGCTACGGCGACGGCGGCGAGCACCTCCACTGGTGGTTCATCGCCCGTCCGGCCCGCATACCGCAGCTGGTCGGCAGCTTCATCACGATCTGGGACGACATCCTCCCGCCCGTGCCCGAGGAGCTCTGGCGCGCCGACGTGGCCCGAGTCGCGGCGGCGCTCGGATGAGCTACGACGTCCTCGTGCTGGGCGGCGGGACCGCCGGGTGCGTCCTGGCCTCGCGGCTCAGCGAGGACCCCGGCCGGTCGGTCTGCCTCGTCGAAGCCGGCCCTGACTACGGGCCGTACGACGAGGCGTGTGGCCGGCCGACATGGTCGACGGCCGCAACGTCGCCTTCTCGCACGCCTGGGCGCGGACGGACGAGGAGGACCGTTCTCAGCTGCGCGCCCGCATCATGGGCGGCTGTTCGGCCCACAACGCCTGCGTGGTTCTCCGTGGCCTGCCCGCCGACTACGACGAGTGGGGTTCCGGCTGGACGTACGCGGACCTCGAGCCGGCGCTCGCGCGCGCCGAGAACGAGCTGCGCGCCCGCCGTTTCGAGCCGGAGGAGCTCTCGCCGTGGCACCGCGGGTGGGCGGAAGCCGGCCGCGAGCTCGGGCTCGGCGGCGGTGCGCACCCCGTCAACGCGGTCGGCACCGTCCGCTGGAACACGGCGTTCGCCTACGTGGACCCGGCACGGGGGCGGCCGAACCTGACCGTCGTCCCGGACACGCTCGTGCATCGCGTGATCCTCCGCGCAGGCCGAGCGGTGGGCGCCGAGACCTCGTCTGGCTTCATCGAGGCGGGGACGACAGTTGTGAGCGCGGGCGCGTACGGCTCGGCCGCGATTCTGCTGCGGAGCGGAATCGGGCCCGGGCTCGGGCTCGACCTGCCCGTGGGCGAGAACCTCCGCGACCACGTGGGCGTGGGCTGGGCGTGGGAGATCGAGCAGGCACTCGTCGACGCGACCGCGGCCCACGAGCAGGAGCACCCGCTGTTCATGGCGCAGGTGACGCTCTGGGACGAGGCGGTCGACCTGTTCGTCTTCCCGGCGAACGAGCCCCTCGAGGAGGGCGGGTACGGGTTCAGCGGCGTGGTGTTCTCGATGAAGCCGCACTCGACGGGCCGCGTGACGCTGACCTCGGACGACCCGGCGGCCCCGCCGCTGGTCGAGCACGGCTTCCTGACGGACGAGCGCGACCTGGCGACGGTCGTCCGCGGACTCGAGCTCGTGCGCGAGCTCGCGGCGACCGAGCCACTCGCGGACCTCGTCGGCGCGGAGCTCCGGCCCGGGGCCGGCGCCGACCTCGGCGCGTACGTCCGCGAAGCCGTGCGCGGCTTCTTCCACCCCGTCGGGACCTGCGCGCTCGGCTCGGTCGTGGACCAGCGCGCGCGTGTGCTCGGCGTCCAGAATCTCGTCGTGGCGGACGCCTCGATCATGCCGACGATCCCGCGCGCGAACACCAACCTCTCCGCGGCTGCGGTCGCCGAGCGCGTGGCGGGGCTCGTGTAGCGGTGTACGACCCGACCGTCCTACCGACCGACCTCCCGGTGCCCATCGACGACGGAGCCGCCGACCACCTGACCGGGCGCGAGGTGCCGCGGCTACGTCTCGACTCCACCCAGGGCGAACTCGAGCTCGCTCGCGAAGCCGAGGGGCTGCTCGTGCTCTACGTGTACCCGCGCACCGGTCGGCCCGGGGTCGAGCCGCCCGCGGGCTGGGACGAGACGCCCGGCGCGCGCGGCTGCACGCCCCAGTCCTGCGGATACCGCGACCACGGCGGCGAGCTGCGGGAGTTCGGCGCGCGTGTGGTCGGGCTCTCCGCACAGCCGCTCGAGGACCAGGTCGAGGCGGCCGGCCGCCTCGGGCTCCCCCACCCCGTTGTCTCCGACTCCGACGCTCCGGCTCGCGCGACGCTCTAGGCCTGCCGACGTTCGAGTTCGACGGCGGGCGGCTGTACAGGCGGCTCTCGCTCGTGGCCGAGCAGGGACGGATCGTCAAGGTCTTCTACCCGGTCTTCCCGCCGGACGAGAACGCGGCGGAGGTCGTCGCCTGGCTGCGGGAGCGCGGCTCGTGACGTACTCGATCGTCGCGCGCGACCCGGAGACCGGCGAGCTCGGCGTCGGCGTCCAGTCGCGGGCATTCCGTACGGGCGGCGGCGTGCTGTGGGCGCTCCCCGGGGTCGGCGCGGTCGCCACCCAGTCCTTCACGGAGCGCGGCTACGGCCCGCTCGGGCTGGAGCTCCTGCGCACCGGGAAGACGCCCGAGCGGGCGCTGGCAGGCCTGGTCGCCGCGGACGAGGACGCGGCCGTGCGCCAGGTGGGGATGGTGGACGCCGAGGGCCGGACGGCCGTGCACACGGGCGACGAGTGCATTCCCGAGGCCGGGCACCGCACGGGCGACGGCTACACGGTCCAGGCGAACATGATGCGAACTGCCGACGTCTGGCCCGCCATGGCCGAGAGCTTCGAGGCGGCAACCGGGTCGCTGGCGAGGCGGCTTCTCGCCGCGCTCGACGCCGCCGAGGAGGCGGGCGGCGACTGGCGCGGCCAGCAGGCGGGCGGGACTCTCGTCGTGCGCGGCCGAAGGACCCCCGTGGCAGCGACTCTCGCGACCTGCGCATCGACGACCACCCCGAGCCGCTCGAGGAACTGCGGCAGGCTGCTGGACCTCGAGGACGGCTACCGGGCCACGACTCCGATCTCGGACAGGCGCGCCGCGGCCGCGCGCGCCGGCGGCCTCTCGGAGATCGACGTGCGCTGGGCGGAGATCCTGGACGCCGCCCACGCGGGCGACGTCGAAGCCGCCCGAGAGCCTGCTCGCGCCGCTCCTGGCCGAGGAGCCGCGCTGGGCGGACTATGCCCGCGCGATCGCGGCCCGCGGCTTCCTCCCGCACGCGGACGAGCTGCTCGCCTAGCGCCAGACCAGCGTCACGACGTCGACCGGCTCGGCCAGACCCTTCAGCTCGACGCTGCGCGCCTCCGAGCGCTCGAGGCTGTCGACGAGCTTCGCGGTCTCGAGGCTGGCGACGATCTCGCCCGCGCCGGCCAGGGCGCCGACGCGCGCGGCCTCGTGGACGCCCCGCCCGCGGTAGCTCCCGTTGGCGCGGGTCGCCTCTGCCGAGTGGATGCCGATCCGCACCTGGGGCGCGAAACCGGCCGTCCGCCGGTGCTCGGCGAGCGTGCGCTGGATCGCGGCCGCGCACTCGGCCGCGCGCCCCGGGTCCGGAAAGGCCACGAAGAACCCGTCGCCCGCGTTGTCGATCTCCTCGCCGCCGTGCTCGGCGAAGAGCTCGCGCAGCGTGCGGTCGTGCCAGGCGACGACGTCGGTCCAGGCCTCGTCTCCGATCGCCTCGATCAGCGCCGTCGAGCCGACCACGTCGCTGACGAGGAAGGTCAGCTGAGCGCGCTCCGACGTGGACGGCCGCAGCGACTCGATCCGGTCGTTCGCCCGCTTGGACTCCAGGCCGGCTCCCAGCCGGTCGAACGCGTCGCGCGCGGCGCGCAGCTCGAGCTCGGCAGCAGAGCGATCGCCCTCGACGGCGTACGCCTCGCCCAGCAGCAGCCGGGCCTTGGCGCCCTCGAACGGGGCTTCGACCTGCAACCACAGCGCTCCCGCCTTGCGCAGCGACTCGGCCGCGCGGGCAGGCTCTCCGGCGACGAGCAGGGCGAGGCCGCGCGCGTGCGCGGCCGCAGCCGCCAGGGCGGGTGTGTCGTAGCCGTCGGCGATCTCGGACAGCTCCTGGGCGGCCGCCTGTACCGCGTCCACGTCGCCTTCGGCGGCCGCGATCTCGGCCTGGGCCGGCAGCAGCCGGGCTCGGGCCAGCTTGTCCCAGGTCGTGTCGGCGAGCACGCGGGCGAGCGTGCCGCGGGCGCCCTGGACGTCTCCACGAGCGAGCCGCAACAGCGCCAGCCCGGGCTGCGGATCGGTGCCGAGCCTGTGCGCGTCGCGGAAGGCCACCTCGGAGCCGTCGAGGTCGCCGACCCGCAGCCGGATCTCACCCAGCTCGTAAAAGGCCGCGCCCGCGAGGTCGGGTGCGAACCTCTCTAGCTCGGTCGTTGCGAATCGGGCGTCCGCCTCTGCCTCCGTGAGCGCGCCGCGCAGGCGCATGATCTCGGCCCGGTAGACGCGGCAGACTCCGGGGAAGCCCTGGATCGTCTGGCGTTCGCACCAGCGCTTGGTCGCCTCGGTCCACTCACCGGCGCGCCCGTAGTCGCCGAGGTCGCGGCACGCCGTGATCGTGTTGCAGTAGACCGCCGCGGTCGTCAGCGGCCCGAGCTCGCCGCTGACGGCGGCCGCGCAGGCCTCGTCCACGAGCCGGAAGCCGCCCTGGAGGTCGCCCTGCGCGATTCGGATCGTCCCCTCCTGCTGCACGGCCCGCATGACGAGGTCGCGGTCGTCGAACCGCTGCCCGATCGCGTGCGCCCTGCTCGTGTGTTCGAGCGCCTCGTCGAAATGGCCCTCCATCCGGGCGGCGGCGGAATGCGCAAGCGCGAGGTAGCCGTGCTCGGCCGCCTCCGGCTCGGCGGCCAGCAGCCGCTCGGCGCGGTTCTGCCAGCCGGACGCGACCGCGGGTTTGAGCTGGAGGCCGTAGTAGTAGGCGAGCCGGAGCGCCACGAAGCCCGCCCGCAGCCGGTTGCCCTCGGCGACATGGGCGGCATACGAGCGTTGCGCGAGGTCGAAGAAGTCGTCGATCCGGCCGGTCCACCAGGCCGCCTGGGCATACCCCTCGAGGTCGTCGCCCGACAGGCCGCCCTCGCTGTCGGCCGCTGCGAACGTCTCGTACGCCAGCGGCCAGTCCGCCTCCTCGACCGCGGTGCGCCCCTGCTCGACCGTGCTCATCCTTCCATTCTGCAGGTCAAGGCCGACAATCCGAATCCCGGCGACCGGGCTACTCCCTGGTGCATGCGACGGACGGGTTTGGCCGTGCTGGCTCTCCTCCTCGCCTTCGCGCTGCCCGGTTGCGGAGGCAGCGAGGAGAGCCCAGGGCCAGGTGGCGGCAACGACGAGCCGACGACCACGAAGACGGGGAGCTACGGCTATTGAGGGGAGCCTGGCGAAACGACGCTGAGGCGTCAGGCGACGACTCCACCAGGCTCCCACTAGGATTGAGGCCATGGCCGTGGCCGACCGGCTCTACTTCACCGACAGCGACGAGGCGAACGAGCTGCTCGCCCGCGAGCCGCTCGCGCTGCTGATCGGCTTCGCACTCGACCAGCAGGTGCCGGTCCCGACCGCGTTCCTGGGGCCGCTGAAGCTGAAGCAGCGGCTCGGGACGCTCGACGCCACGGAGATCGCGCGCCTCGACCCCGAGCGGCTCGACCTCGCGTTCAGGGAGCGCCCCGCCATCCACCGCTTCCCGGGCTCGATGGCGAAGCGCGTCCAGGAGCTCTGCGCAGTGGTGGAGGAGGAGTACGACGGAGACGCCGCCCGGCTCTGGACCGAGGCGTCGGACTCCGCCGACCTCCGCAGCCGGATCGGCTCGCTGCCGGGGTTCGGCGAGATGAAGATCAAGGCGCTGGGCAGCGTGCTGTCGAAGCGCTTCGGCGTGGCGGCCGCCGACGGCCTCGTCCCGGGCCACCCGACGCTGGGCGACGTCGACTCGCGCGAGGCGCTCGAGCGCTACCAGACGCTGAAGCGCGAGTACAAGGCCAAGCTCAGGGCCCAGTCCGCCTGAGCCGATACCTTCGACGACATGGTCGCCCGCCTCGCCGTCCTGGCGCTGTGCGCATTCGCGCTCTCGGGCGCGTCGGCGCAGGCCCTGCGGATGCCGGCCGCGCCGAAGTGCCAGGTCTTCCCGGCCACGAACGCGTGGAACCAGCGCGTCGACAGGCTCCCGGTGGCGGCGGGCTCGGACGCGATCGTGCGCTCGATCGGCGTCGGTGACCACGTCCACGCCGACTTCGGCTCGGGGCTCTGGGACGGGGGCCCGATCGGGATCCCGATCACGGTCGTCGGCCGCAAGACGCCGCGCTCGCGCGTCAGCTTCGAATACGCGTCCGAGTCGGACAAGGGCCCGTACCCGATTCCGCGCGGCGTGAAGATCGAGGGCGGGCCGAACGCAGACGGCGACCGCCACGCGCTGCTCGTCGACAAGGACAGCTGCAAGCTGTACGAGCTCTTCGCCCTCTACTCCAGGCCCGGCGGCGGCTGGCGCGCGGGCTCGGGCGCGATCTTCGATCTGCGCAAGAACCGGCTCCGCCCGGCGGGCTGGACCTCGGCCGACGCGGCCGGCCTCGCGATCCTCCCCGGCCTCGCACGCTTCGACGAGGTCAAGCGCGGGCGGATCGACCACGCGCTGCGCTTCACCGTCTCGCGTACGTCGGCGCGCGTTCGTGTATCCCGCCCGCCATTTCGCGAGCGACCTCACCGATCCGAGCTTGCCTCCGATGGGCCTGCGGCTGCGCCTGAAGGCGAGCTTCGACACACGTCCGTACCCGCGCCAGGCGCGGATCGTGCTGGAGGCGCTCAGGCGCTACGGGATGATCGTCGCGGACAACGGGTCGGACTGGTACCTCAGCGGGGCACCTGATCCCCGCTGGTCGAACGACCAGCTGCACACGCTGCACCGCGTGACCGGTTCGGCCTTCGAGGTCGTGGACACGGGCTCGCTTCCGCGGCCGCGGTAGGCCGCGTCAGGCCCCGGCCATTCGGGCCTCGACCACCTCGTGGCCGGCGGCGTGAGCGGCGGAATGCCCGGTCACGGCAACGAGGAAGTCGTCCCGCTCCAGCGCGTAGAGCACCGAATCCTCCGTTGCCGTGACCGTCGCGGTCCGCGGCACGTCGCGCAGCAACGCGATCTCGCCGAAGAAGTCGGCTGCGCGCGCAGCGATGCGCCTTCCGGGTGCGTCGATGTCGAGAACCCCGCTGTCGACGATGTAGAAGCGGTCACCTGCCTCCCCCGCCTTGAACACGGACTTCCCGGCCGGAATCGCGACGCGGACGAGACTCGCGGCCACCCGCTCCTTGGTCGCGATCGAGAGCGGCGCAAACATCGGCACGTTCTTGATCAGCTCGAGCTCGGCGGCAGGAGCCACCGCGTGGTCGATCTCCACGAGCCGGCGGTACGCGAGCAGGGTCAGCAGCGGGAGTATCGCTCCGACGGCGAGGAAAGCGGCACGGGCCCCCACCACCTCCACGACGACCGGCGCGGCGATCGAGCCCAGCGCGACGGCCCCCATGGCGAGGCCCCAGAGGACGCCGAGCACGCGTGTCAGGACGACGTCGGGCACCAGGCGTTGCAGCAGCGTGAAGACGGCGACGTCCTCCACGCTGTTCGCAGCGCCGACGACCGCGAGCAGGACGATCGCAGTCGTGAAGCCCGGACGCGGGGCGATGAGGATCGAGCGGTAAGCCCCAGAACACGAGTGCCAGCCCGAACGCGACGGCAAGGCGTCGCGTCTCGAGCGTCATCGCGGCCAATGCGCCTGCGAGCCCTCCCGCGCCGATCGCCGCCGTCAGGTAGCCCACGTCGGCCTCACTGCCGTCCAGGACCTGGAAGACCACGACGACGATGAGGACGTTGAGGCAGCCGCGAACGAAGGCCTGCGCCGCGACGAGCCCGACGAGCAGTCGGGGTCGTCGCGCGGTGGCAATCGCCCGGAACCCGGCCACGAGTGTGCGCCTCACCCCGTAGCCGTCGTCCGCGGAGGCGAGCTCGATCCGTCCCTCGACCCTGACCCGCATCAGAACGAAGGCCGCGGCGACCAGCGCTCCGGCTCCGAACGCGAAGACCACGGCGACGTCCGAGAGCGAGACGACGACACTCGCGACGATCGGTCCGACGAGTGTTCCGATGCTCTCGATGGTGGACGTGGCGCCGTTCGCCGCGATCAGCTCCTCGGGCGTCCGCGCCAGCGAGGGAAGCAGCGCCTGCAGGGCGGGCCTGATCAGGGTGGTCGAAAGCCCGACGACGGCCGCGAGTGCAAACACGAGCGCGCGCTGTTCCGCGGCGACCGCGGCGGCGGTTCCCGCGAGAGCCGCCGCGCCCACGAGAGCCATCGCGAGGAGGAAGCGCTCGCGGCGAAAGCGGTCACCCAGCGAGGCCGCAAAGGGAGCGATGACGGCAGCCGGAAGGAGGCGCACGAGACCCGCGACCCCGACGGCACTGGCCCCGCCCTCCTGGTAGGCGTAGATGCCCAGGGCGACGAAGTGCGCCCATTCGGCGCCGATCGCCGCGCCCCACGCGAGCTCGACGCGCCGCAGGTTCTCGTTTCGAGCGGCGGTCGCGACAGGCGCGAGGAGTCGGTGAAGCACGCTGAGATTGAACTTCCTTCGGAGCGTCGAGACAAGCGGGCTGCACCGGCTGTCGCTCGTCCGGGTTGCATCAGGACGACACCGCCGCGAAGCTTCGCTTGCGATGAGCCGCTCCATCGTCTTCCTCTCGGACTTCGGCTACCGGAACGAATGGGTCGGGATCTGCCACGCCGTGATCAACCGAATCGCGCCGGCCAGCCCCGTCGTCGACCTCTCGCACGGCGTTCCGCCTCTGGACGTCCGCGCCGGAGCGCTGCTCCTGGTGGACTCGCTTCCGTACGTGCGCGAGGACGCCATCGTGCTGGCGGTCGTGGACCCGAGCGTCGGCCGGGATCGCGACATCGTCGTCGAGACCGGGGACGGCCGTGTCCTCGTCGGGCCCGACAACGGGCTGCTCGCGCCGGCCTGGAAAGCGTCAGGCGGACCGGCGCGGGCGGTGTCGATCTCTGCCGCGGACGTGGTGCTCCAGCCCGTCGCTCCCACCTTCCACGCCCGCGACGTGCTCGCGCCCGCAGCCGCGTCGCTCGCAGTGGGCATGCCGCTCGAGGAGCTCGGCGAGCCGGTCGCGGTCGAGAGCCTGGCCGACCTGCAGCTGCCCGAGCCGCTCGTCGAGGCAGGCAAGATCGAGTGCGAGGTCGTCGATCTCAACAGGTTCGGGAACGTGCAGCTGAATCTGCGGGAGTCGCACCTCGAGGCCGCGGGTCTCGATCGCGGCGAGCAGATCTCCGTGGAGACGCACGGGGGCGCCGCCGCCGCCAGGCGCATCACCACCTATGCCGACCTTGAGCCCGGCGAATGGGGCCTGATCGTGGACTCGCGAGGCTGGCTGGCCGTCATCCGCGGCAATCCGGCCAGCGCAGCAGAGGGACTTCAGGTCAACAGTGGAGACCTCGTCTGGGTCACGGCGCCGCGGGAGAAGACGCGGAGCTAGACCGCTCGTAGTGCTTTGAGCGCCGGGCCGAGCGCCTGGCCGCCCTGAAGCACCGGCTCGTACAGGTCGCCGTGCCGCTCGACCCGCTCGAGCACCTCGCTCATGCCGAAGTGCTGCGGCCGCACGTCCTCGGTCAGCTCCTCCCAGCGCAGCGGCGTCGACACCGGCGCCGACGGCTTCGGTCGCACGGAGTACGCCGAGGCGATCGTCTTGCCGTGGCCGTTCTGGCGGTGGTCGAGGAGCACGCCACGCCGCTTCTTCTTCAGCCACTCCGTCGTGACCAGTCCGTCGTGCTGCCCCTCGAGCGAGCGCGAGAGCAGCTCGGCGAACTCGTACGTCTGTCCGAACGTGGAGCGTCGCGTGATCGGGACGAGCACGTGGATCCCGTCGGCGCCGCTCGTCTTCACGTACGAGCGCAGGTCGAGCTCCTCGAGGGCTTCGCGCACCAGGTGCGCAACGCGGATCGCGTCCGCGAAGCCGTCGTCGGGCGGGTCGAGGTCGAAGACGACGAAGTCGGGGCGCTCCGGCTTGTCGACGCGCGAGTACCACGCATTCATGTCGACGCAGTTCATCTGCACCATCCAGAGCAGGGCTTCGCGCGAGTTGACGAGCACGAAGTCGACGAGCCGATCGCCGCCCTCGCGCGGGCGGGTCACGAACTGCCGTGTCGGGATCCAGTCCGGGATTCCCTTCGGCGCCTGCTTCTGGAAGTACGCCTGCTGCGTGATCCCGTGGGGGTAGCGCTTCAGTGTGAACGGCCGGTTCTTCAGGTGCGGGACGATCGTGTCCGCGACTGCGCCGTAGTACTCGAAGAGGTCGCCCTTGGTGATCCCGTCGTCGGGGAACAGGACGCGGTCGGCGCTGGAGAGCTTGACCTCCCTCATGCGAGCGCTTCGCGAAGCAGGTCGTGGTCGAGCCGATGGGCGGTCGCCCCGCCCTTGCCTGTGGTCGTCTCGGCCGCGAGGAGCGCGTTGACTATCGCTTCCTCGGTCGCCTCGATCGCGCCGTAGAAGACCTGGTCGATCCGCTCGTTGGCGAGCATGGTCACCGGTTGGGTGGCCTCGGCACCGATCGAGTTCGCCGTCGACCACGCGAGGATCAGGTCGCCGCTGGAGTTCTCGCCCGCGCCGCCGGTGCGGGCAATCCCGAAGGCCGCGCGCTGGGCCACCCGGTCGCACTGGTGCGGGAGCAACGGCGCGTCCGTCGCCACGAGGACGATGATCGACCCGGCGACGTCGTCGGGTCGCTGCGGCACCGGGATGCGGTCGGGGCCGAGCTCGCGCCCGACCGGCACGCCGTCGATCGAAAGCCGCGGCCGGCGGCCGTGGTTCGCCTGGACGAGCACGCCGACCACGTAGCCGTCGTCGGTCACGCGCGAGGCCGTGCCGATCCCGCCCTTGAAGCCGTGGCAGATCATCCCGGTGCCGCCGCCGACCGCGCCCTCGTCGACCGGCCCGTCCGCAGCCGCCTCGAGGGCCGCGTGGACATGCTCAGGCCGGACATGCATCCCCGAGATGTCGTTGAGTACCCCGTCGTACGTCTCGCCGACGACCGGCAGGTGCCACTCGGCGACGCCCGCCGCGTCCTGGGCCGCCACGATCGCGTCGCGCACGACGCCGACGGAGAACGTGTTCGTGAGCCCGATCGGCGTCGTCAGCAGCCCGGACTCGCGCACCCACTCGAGGCCGGTCAGCTCACCGTTGCCGTTCAGCCGGTGCGTCCCGGCGAACGCGGGCAGCTCCCCGGGGAGGACGACGGTGACGCCCGTGCGGACGTCCTCGCCCTCGACGATCGTGGTGTGGCCGACCCTGGTGCCGACAACGTCGGTGATCGCGTCGAGCGAGCCCGGCTGGAGCTCTCCGATCCGAATCCCGAGGTCGCGCGCCCGAGGCACTAGGACACGGTGGTGAGGAGCGAGGCCCGGTTCTCCTTCAGCATCTCGCGTGCGATCACGAGCCGCTGGATCTCGTTGGTGCCCTCGTAGATCTGGGTGATCTTCGCGTCGCGCATCATCCGTTCGACCGGGTACTCGCGAATGTAGCCGTAGCCCCCGAGGATCTGCACCGCCTCGGTAGTCACCCACATGGCCGTATCCGAGCAGAACAGCTTCGCCTGCGCCGACGCCTTGGTCAGCTCCGCCCCGTCCATGCCGGCATCGGCCATTTGCCCGTACGCGTACAGCAGGCCGCGCGCCGCCTCGCAGGCGGTCTCCATGTCGGCGAGCTTGGCGGCGATCAGCTGATGCTCGGCGATCGGCTTGCCCATCGTCTCGCGCGAACGCGCGTACTCGAGCGCATAGTCCGTCGCGCCCTGCGCGAGCCCGAGCGCCTGGGCGCCGATCCCGGGCCGGGAGCGGTCGAGGATCCGCATCGCGACCTTGAAGCCCTCGCCCTCCTCCCCGAGCCGGTTGCCGGCCGGGACCCGCGCGTCGTCGAACGTGAGCTCGCCCGTAGTGGATCCGCTGATCCCGAGCTTCGGCTCCAGCCGCGCGACCTCGAAGCCGGGCGTGTCGGCCTCGACGACGAACGCCGAGATCCCGGAGTGGCCTGCGTCCGGGTCGGTCTTGGCGAAGACGGTGTAGAGGTTCGCGACCGAGGCATTGGTGATGAACCGCTTAGAGCCGTTGAGGACGTACTCGCCGTCGTCCACGCGAGCGGTGGTGCGCATGGCCGCGGAGTCGGAGCCCGACCCGGACTCGGTCAGGGCGTAGGCCGCGAGCCACTCCCCGCTGGCGAGCCTGGGCAGGTAGCGCTCTTTCTGCTCCTCGCTGCCGGCCAGCTTGAGCCCGAGCGAGCCCAGCTCCTGCACGGCGAGGATCAGGCCACTGGTAGCACAGACCTTCGAGACCTCCTCGATGGCGATCAGGGCGAGCAGGGTGCCGGTGCCGAGGCCGCCGTACCGCTCCTCGAAGAAGAGCCCGAACAGCCCGTGCTCGCGGTAGAGCTCCACGATGTCCCAGGGGAACTCGTGGGACTCGTCGATCTCGGCGGCGCGCGGCGCGATGCGGTCCCGTGCGAGCGTCCGGACGAGGTCGCGGATCTCCCGTTGCTCGGCGGCTGAGGGTGTCGAACGGCACGGCCGGGAGTGTAGTTCGCCGTTTGCCGTCCGCCCCGGCTGGGAACCTCTGGCCGCCGACTGCGGAGCCGTTCCCCATGGCCCAGACCGTCGAAGCACAGGTCCAGCGCTACCTCAGCGTCTGCTGCGAGGCTCCGCTCGACCCCGCCTCCTTCTCGGACGGCCGCGGGTTCCTGATCTGCTCGTCGTGCGGGAAGGTGCTGGCGGTCGAGCCGAGGGGCGAGCGCGCCTAGCCCTACCCGGGCAGGTGGCAGACCGCCTCGACGTTGTTGCCATCGGCGTCGAGCACGTACGCGCCGTAGTAGTTCGGGTGGTACTGCGGGCGCGGGCCTGGCGGGCCGTTGTCCTCGCCGCCGGCGGCAACCGCGGCTTGGTGGAACGCGTCGACGGTCGCCCGGTCGGGCGCGAGGATCGCGATGTGCGTCGTCCCCGGGTTCCCGCGCCGGCCGATCCAGAAGTCGGGCTTGCCGTCCTTCCCGAAGCCGACGGCCTCGGGGTACTCCATCAGCTTCGTGTAGCCGAGCGGCGCGAGCGCTTGCTCGTAGAAGGTCTTGGATGCTTCCAGGTCCCGAACGTCTATCCCGACGTGGTCGATCATCGGTCCTCCTCCTCAGTCGATTCGACGTAGATCTTGCACCGACGGCCCCTGGATCACACGGCCCTCGCCCGTGTAGCGGGAGCCGTGGCAGGGGCAGTCCCAGCTCCGTTCCGCCTCGTTCCACTCGACGTAGCACCACAGGTGGCGGCAGACCGGGGAGAGAACGTGCACCTCGCCGCGCTCGTCCTTGTAGACGGCCCGCTTGAGCCCGGCCACCCGGAGGATTCCACCCTCGCCCGGGGCCAGTTGCTCCGGATCGCGCTTCTCGGCGCGTGCGAACCGCTGCGCGAGGAAGCGGTAGCCGTTGGCCGCGTTCTCTTTCAGGAACCCGACGGCGGTCGCGCGCGGGTTCAGCCGCTTCGAGTCGTAGAGCGTGGCCCACGGGTTCTCGCGGCCGAGCACTGCGTCCGCCAGCAGCTCCGCGGCCACCGTCCCGGCGGTCATCCCCCACTTGCTGTAGCCGGTGGCCACGTAGACGTGCCGCGAGCGCCGGTGCAGGCGGCCGACGTAGGGCACGCGGTCCAGCGACATGTAGTCCTGGGTCGACCAGCGGTACTCGACCTCCCCGGCCGCCGGCCAGTGCTCGCGCAGGAAGGCCTCCAGGACGTCGTAGCGCTCGCGCTCGTCCTCGCCCGGCGGCCCTGGCTTGTGCCCCTGGCCGCCCGCCTGGACCAGCAGGCGCTCGCCGTCGCGGATCGTTCGCACCGAGCGTGTCGGGAGGCCGGCGTTGATGAACATCCCGTCGGGCGCCTGGGCCGCGTCGAGCGGCGCGGCAACCGCGTAGCTGCGATGCGGCCACGCCTTGGCGAAGAAGAGGCCGCGATCCATGAAGGGCAGGTGCGTGGCGAGGATCACGTCGGCCGCGCGCACGTTGCCCAGCTCCGTCTCGACGACGCTGGGCTCGCCCTGGTTGACGAACCGCGCGCGTGAGTTTTCGAAGACGTGGCTGCCGTCGCCCGGGATCGTGGCCGCCAGGCCGAGCAGGTACTTGCGGGGGTGGAACTGGGCCTGGTTCTCGAGCTTGGCCGCGCCCGCGACCTCGAACGGCAGCGGCGTCTCGGTCACGAAGGAGGCCGGCAAGCCGAGCCTGCTCATCGCGGCGGCCTCGCGCTCGACCTGCTCGCGCTGCTCCGGCTTCTCGGCGACCACGTAGTTGTCCTTGCGCTCGAAGTCGCAGTCGATCCCGCCGTCGGCCGCGAGCTCGGCGATCCGCTCGATCGCGGCCTGGTTCGACTCGGCATAGATCCGCGCGCCCTCCTCGCCGAACGTCTCGGTCAGCTTTCCGTAGACGAGGCCGTGGCCCGACGTGACCTTCGCGGTCGTGTAGCCGGTGGCGCCGCGGACGATCCGCTTGGAGTCGAGCAGGGCGACCCGCCTGCCCGCCCGCTTGAGCAGCAGCGCTGCAGTGATCCCCGTGATCCCCGCGCCGACGACCGCGACATCCACCTCGACGTCCGCCTGCAGCTGCGGGTAGTCGGTGTCCGGGGTCGTCGCGACCCAGATGGACTCGCCCCCCTGCGACATCGGGCGGCACCCTAACTAGGATCGCCGCGTCGTGATTCTCGAGAACGGCGTCGTTCGCACGATGGAGCCGTCGCTACCGCTGGCGCGCGCGCTGGCGGTCGCGGGCGAGTGGATCGTGGGCGGTGTGGGGACGCACGAGACCGCCCTCGCGCCGCCGGAGCGCGTCGACCTCGGCGGGCGCTGCATCGTGCCCGGTCTGAACGACGCCCACGTGCACTTCCCCACCTGGGCGCTCGCGCAGCGCGAGGTCCGGCTCGAGGGGACTCGCTCGCTCGACGAGGCGCTCGCGCGCGTGCGCGGCGCGGTCGGCGACGCGTCGGGCGGCTGGCTGCGCGGCCGCGGCTGGCGCAGTGCCGACTGGTCGCCGGCGGTGGAGCCGACCAAGGCAGGCGCTCGACGAGGTGACGGGCTCCATGCCCACGATCCTCACGGCGCGCGACTCGCACTCCTGCTGGCTCAACTCGGCGGCGCTCGCGCTCGCGGACGGCGACCTGGCCGTGCCCGGCGGCGTCGTCGAGCTGGACGAGCGCGGCGAGCCGACCGGCGTCCTGCGCGAGGAGTCCTGCTGGCACTTCCGCGACCGCTATGCCGCGGCGACCCTCGGCGAGATGGTCGAGGCCTCGCGCGAGGGCGTGCGGATCGCCAACGCGCGCGGAGTGACGGCGATCCACGACAAGGACGGCTGGCTCGGCGCGCTCGAGGTCTTCCAACGGCTCGAGGAGGAAGGCTCGCTCAGCCTGCGCGTCTGGCAGTCGCTCCCGTACGACTGGGTCGGCGAGCTCACCTCGCTGGGCATCCGCTCGGGCTTCGGCGGCCCGCTGCTCCGGATCGGCTACCTGAAGGCGTTCATGGACGGGACGCTCGGCTCGCAGACCGCGCGGATGCTGGACGGCTCGGGCGTGCAGATCACGAGCCGGGAGGAGCTGGAGGAGATCGTCCGCGCCGGCGCGCGGGCCGGTCTACCGGTGGCCGTGCACGCGATCGGCGACCTGGCCAACCGGGAGGCGCTCGACGCGTTCGAGGCGACGCGCGCCGAGTGGGAGCCGCTCGGCCTGCGGCAGCGGATCGAGCACGCCCAGCTGCTGGCGCCCGAGGACGTGGGCCGGTTCGCCTCGCTCGGAGTCGCCGCCTCCGTGCAGTTCTCGCACGCACCGTCGGATCGGGACGTGGCCGAGCGGTTCTGGGCCGGCAAGCTCGACGGCGCCTACGCATTTCGCTCGCTGCTGGAGAGCGGCGCCGTGGTCGCCAACGGGTCGGACGCCCCGATCGAGGAGCTCGACCCGCTCGCGGGGATCGTCGCCGGCGTCCTGCGCACCCTCGACGACCGGCCCGGCTGGCGGACCGAGCAGGCCCTGACGGCCGAGCAGGCGCTGCGGGCGACGACGATCACGCCCGCCTGGCTGGCCCGGGACGAGCGCCGGCGCGGAAAGCTCGTGCCCGGGCACTACGCGGACCTCGTGGTGCTGAACCGCGACCCCCTCGAGTGCCCCGCGGGGGAACTGGGGCAGCTCGAGGTGGTCGCGACGATGCTCGGCGGACGCTGGGTGCACAACCCGCCGCCCTGGGACTAGCGCCGAAGCGCCGAGTCCCCGTCGGGCCTACGGCGTCCGCGCATAGCCCGACGCAGCCATGAAGGCGTCCGCCATCACGCGGTTCCCAGCGGCAGTCGGATGCGGATCGCCCTTGCACGCGTAGGTGAGTGCGCAGAGCCGAGCTCGCTGGACGCGAACGCTTCCGGTCCCGTTGAACGCCGCGAGCATGTTCGCGACACGAGCGCGCGATGCCGCCGCGGCTCGGGCGATCGCCGCGTCGAGCGAGCGGTAGAGCGGCTTGACCTGCTCGAGTTGATCGGCCTCGGGGTTCCAGGCGCCGGTCACGATGATCTTCGCGCTCGGCGCAGCGGCCCGAAGTCGACGCAGGATCGAGCTGAAGCGCGAAGAGAACGAGGCGATCGCCTCCGGCGCGCGCTTGCCCTTCGCCGACAGCGGAGCCAGGTCGTTGCCCCACAGCGTCAGGGTGATCGGACTGACCTGCCCGGGATGTGCCCGCAGGAAGGACAGGGCGGCCTCGAGCTGGGAGCCCTTGAACGCGGCGTGCAGCTTCCTGCCCTCGGCGAGCCACGGGCAGCCACCCCGGGTGAACGTCACGGTGGACTCGCCCGGACACCCGTAGTTGACGACCTGGATGGTCGGTGAGAGCTGCCGCAGACGCGCGGCGAAAGGATCGACGTAGCCGGCGAGCGCCGACGGTCGAGCCGCCGGCTTGTTCGGCTGGAAGCCGTAGGCGATCGAGTCCCCGAGTGCCAGGTAGTAGCTCTGCGGAGACTGCGGTACGGGTCGCTCGGACCGGCCGCTCGCCGCGGTGCCCGCAGCGGCGAGAACCACCGTCGCGACCAACCCCACGAGCATCGACATTGGCGTCAGCTTGAGTCTCATCACGCACCTCCCATCGAGATGACCGAGCCCGTTTGCCCGGTCGCGAATCAAGGGTGCGCTTCTGGGCCGCCCGGCGAAATGCCCCGGGCAGGCCGACGTTGCTTACGCAAAGGGAACAGTTTCTGACCGTTCGGCAAGGGCCGAACGACCGAGTCAGCGGCTCCGAACCTAGCCGCCGATGTACGACATCTCGACCTTGGGCAGGTCGGCAGTCGCCGCGGTGCGAAGCTCCGAGTAGCGGTCGTCGCGGACGCGCCAGATGGCGCCGACCGCCTCGGAGAGCTCGGCGTCGGACGCGCCGCCGCCCGCACCAGCGCGCGGAGGTCGTGGCCGCGCAGCGCGAACAGGCAGGTGTAGAGCTTCCCGTCGGCGGATAGCCGGGCCCGGGTGCAGTCGCCGCAGAACGGCTGCGTGACCGAGGCGATCAGGCCGACCTCGCCGCCCCCGTCGCGGTAGCGCCACCGGCGCGCGACCTCGCCTCGGTACGCCGGCTCGACGGGCTCGAGCCCCATCTCCGCGTCGATCGCCGCGACGAGCTCCGCCGCGGGGACGACGTCGTCGAGCCGCCAGCCGTTCGTGTGACCGACGTCCATGTACTCGACGAAGCGCAGGATGTGGCCGCTCTCGCGGAAGTAGCGGGCCATCGGGAGCACGCTGTCCTCGTTCAGCCCGCGGCGAACGACCATGTTGACCTTGACGGGCAGGCCGGCCGCGGCCGCCGCCTCGATCCCCGCGAGCACGCGCTCGACCGGGAAGTCGACGTCGTTCATCCGCCGGAAGACCTCGTCGTCCAGCGAGTCGAGGCTGACCGTGATGCGACCGAGACCGGCGTCGGCAAGCGCCTGAGCCCGCTGCGGGAGCAGCGAGCCGTTCGTCGTCAGCGTCAGGTCGACCCCGTCGATGCCGGCGAGCTTCGCCACCAGCCGCTCGATGTCCCGGCGGACGAGCGGCTCGCCGCCGGTCAGGCGCAGCTTCTCGACGCCGTGCGCGACGAAGACGCGCGCCAGCCGCTCGATCTCTTCGAAGCTCAGCAGCTCCTCGCGGGGCAGGAACGCGTAGTCCCGCCCGAAGACCTCCTTCGGCATGCAGTAGACGCAGCGGAAGTTGCAGCGGTCCGTGACCGAGATCCGCAGGTCGCGCAGCGGCCTGCCGCAGCGTGTCGTCCGTCCTCACGCCTTCGAGCCTAGCCCGAATCGGCCCCCTCCAGGGCGCGTCGGACGAGCACGGTCGCGAGATGCTTCCGGTACTCGGCGCTCCCGTACGTGTCGCTCGGACGGGCTCGTGCCCTCGGCGGCCCGCTCCGCGGCGGCCGCGACGTCCGAGCCGGAGGCGATCGCCTCTTCGACCGCGGACGCGCGAACCGGCGTCGAGCCCATGTTCGTCAGCGCCGACCCGCGCCGAGCCGTTCTGCCTGACCGCGGCGACCCCGACGGTCGCCCAGTCCTGCGCACGGCGGTTGAACTTCTCGTAGGCCCAGCCGGCCCCGTCGAGCTTGGGCACGCGGATCTCGGTCAGGACGTCCTGCTGCCCGAGCGCCGTCTGGAAGAGGCCCTGGAAGAAGTCGGCGGCGGCCACCGTCCGTTCTCCGCCCGGGCCACGGACGACGAGCTCGGCGTCGAGCGCGAGCAGGACGGTCGGTAGGTCGGAGGCCGGGTCGCCGTGCGCGACGGAGCCGCCGATCGTGCCGCGGTGGCGGACCTGCGGGTCGCCGATCTAGCTCTGCCGTGTAGCGACGACGAGCCCGCACGTCTCGCTGGAGGACGCCGTCGCCCGCCACGTCGTGGTGCCGGGTCAGCGCTCCGATCGCGACCGTGTCGCCGTCGTCGCGGACGTAGGACAGATCGGAGAGCCGCCCGATGTCGACGAGCAGCTCGGGCCGGGCGAACCGGAGCTTCATCAGCGGCAGCAGCGAATGGCCGCCGGCGAGCAGCTTCGCGTCCTCGCGGGAGCCGAGCAGCTCGACGGCCTCGTCGACCGAGCCCGCGACCTCGTAGTCGAACGTTGCCGGGATCATCTCGCCTCCTCGATCGCACGCCAGACTCGCTCGGGCGTGGCGGGCATGTCCACGTTGGTGATGCCGAACGGCGTCAGCGCGTCCACGACCGCGTTCATGACCGCGGCCGTCGACGCAATCGCACCGGTCTCACCCACGCCCTTCACGCCCATCGGGTTCGTCGGGCTGGGGCTCTCGGTGCGGTCGAGCTCGAAGTCGATCAGCTCCGCCGCCGAGGGCAGCAGGTAGTTCGTCATCGAGCCGGTCACGAGGTTGCCGTCCTCGTCGTACACGGCCTCCTCGAGCAGCGCCTGAGCCACCCCCTGGGCGATCCCGCCCTGCACCTGCCCGTCCACGATCATCGGGTTGATCGCCGTGCCGACGTCGTCGACGGCGATGTAGCGGCGGAGTTCGACCGCACCCGTCTCCGTGTCGATGCCGACTACGGCGATGTGGCAGCCCGCCGGCCAGCTGAAGTTGGGCGGGTCGTACACGTGACTCTCCTCCAGGCCGGGCTCCATCCCGTCGGGGAGGTTGTGCGCCGTCCAGGCGGCGAACGCGGCCTCCTTGACCGTCATCGAGCGATCGGTGCCGCGAACGGTGAAGCGTCCGCCCTCGTATTCGAGGTCGTCCTCGGACACCTCGAGCGAGTGCGCCACGATCTTCTTCGCCTTGGCGACGACCTTGTCGCCCGCGTGGTAGAGCGCGACCCCGCCGACCGTCAGGCTGCGGCTGCCGTACGAGTCCATGCCTAAAGGCACGATCGCGGTGTCGCTGAAGAGCACCTCGATGTCCTCGACCGGCATCCCGAGCTGGTCGGCCGTGATCTGGGCGAACGTCGTGGCGTGGCTCTGCCCGTGGGGCGAGGTGCCGACGAGAACCTGGACGGTTCCGGTCGGCAGGCAGCGGATCGTGGCCGCGTCCCAGCCTCCGGCGACGTAGCGGATCGCGCCGAGGATCCGCGACGGCGCCAGCCCGCACATCTCCATGTACGTGGAGAAGCCGATCCCGAGCTGCTCGCGGTCGCCCCGCTCCCGCCGCTCGGCCTGGTCGCGACGGACGTCCTCGTAGCCGAGCAGCTCCAGCGCGCGGTCGAGCGACGCGTCGTAGTCGCCCGAATCGACCGTGAGGCCCGAGGCGAGATCGGCCGGGAACTCCTTGATGAAGTTCATGCGGCGCAGCTCGACGGGGTCCTTGCCCAACTCGCGGGCGAGGGCGTCCACCGCCCGCTCGATCGCGTAGGTCGCCTCCGGCCGGCCCGCGCCGCGGTAGGCGTCGGTCGGCGTCGTGTGCGTGAACACGCCCTCGCACTCGAAGTCGTAGGCCTCGACGCCGTAGCAGCCGCCGTACAGCCAGGCGCCCAGGATCGGGATACCCGGCGTGACGAGCTGCAGGTAGGCGCCCATCGCGGCCGTCAGCCGTACGCGGACGGCCGTGATCTTGCCCTCGGCGGTGGCGGCGAGCTCGATCTCCTGGAGCACGTCGCGGCCGTGGATCGTGGCCAGGTAGCCCTCCGAGCGCTCCTCGCTCCACTTGATCGGCACGCCCAGCCGCCGCGAGAGGGCGAGGCAGAGCGCCTCCTCGGCGTACACGTTCAGCTTCGAGCCGAACCCGCCGCCCACGTCCGGGGCGATCACGCGCAGCTTCGACTCCGGGATCCCGGTCGTCAACGCCAGCGTCACGCGCAGGATGTGCGGGATCTGGGTCGCCGACCAGAGCGTGTACTCGCCCAGCGCCGGGCTCGGCTGGGCGAGCACGCTGCGGGGCTCCATCGCGTTCGGGATCAGGCGCTGCTGGCGGTAGTGCTCCTTGACGGTCACGGCCGCCTCGGAGAAGAGGCGGTCGACCTCGCCGTTCTGCAGCGTCCACGTGTAGCAGTGGTTCGAGTCGAGCTCGTCGTGGACCTTGGGTGCGCCGTCGTCGAGCGCTTTGGCCACGTCCGTGACGGCCGGGAGCGGCTCGTAGCCGACCTCGACGAGCTCGGTCGCGTCCTTGGCGAGCGCGCGGCTCTCCGCGATCACGACGGCGACGCCGTCTCCCACGTAGCGCGTCTTGTCCTTGGCGAGCGGCCAGTGGGGCGGAGTCTTCGTGTCCTCCGTGACGGGCCACGCGCACGGCAGCCCAGCGGCCCATTCGTCGGCGAGGTCCTCGCCGGAGAACGCGGCGACCACCCCCTCGGCCTCGCGGGCCTTGGACAGGTCGATGCTCGTGATGCGCGCATGCGCGTGCGGGCTGCGTACGACCGCGATCCAGAGCATCCCCGGCACGCTCAGGTTGTCGGTCCAGCTCGTCTGGCCGGTCAGGAGCTTCGCGTCCTCCCTGCGGGCGACGGAGCTGCCGACGTACGGCTCGGTGCGTTCCTCGGTGACAGCCATCTCTCGCTCCTCAGCTCGCGGCCGCGGCCTTCACGGCCTTGACGATGTTCTGGTAGCCCGTGCAACGGCAGAGATTGCCTTCGAGCAGGTGGCGGATCTCCTCGTCGCTGGGCGATGGGTGCTCCTGGAGCAGGCTGACCGTGGCGAGCACCATCCCCGGGGTGCAGTAACCGCACTGGAGCCCGTGGTTCTCGTGGAACGCCTGCTGCACCGGATGCAGCGTGCCGTTCTGCGCGAGGCCCTCGATCGTCGTCACCTCGTGGCCGTCCGCCTGGACGCCGAGCACCGTGCAGGACTTGACCGACTCGCCGTCGAGCAGCACCGTGCACGAGCCGCAGGACGACGTGTCGCAGCCGACCGTCGTTCCGACGAGACGGAGCCGCTCGCGGAGGACGAAGACGAGCAAGTCACGCGGCTCGACCTCGAGCTCCTGTCGCTCGCCGTTGACCGTCAGGGTTATCTCTCTCACGAGCCACTCCTTTCCTTGCGACGGAAGATGCGGCCGAACGAGCGCGCGAACGCGGCCAGCCCGAGCCGCAGGCCGGAGACCGGCTTTGCCTGTGCCGCGACCGCAGCCTCGGCCTCCTCCGGGCTGGCGATCAACTGCTTCTGCAGGCACTCCGCGAAGCTCGAGATCAGCTGCGTGGAGACGTCCTGCACCATCCCGCGGCCGTACTGGGCGATCGGGCCCGACATGCCGAGGTCGGTCACGACGTCGACCTTCGTACCGCCGTTGACGGCCGCGAGCGTCGACTCGATCGACGCCAGCGCCGCTCCGCGGCCCTTGAGCTCGCGAGCCTGCGCGGCGAGCCGCACCCGCCCGGCCTGCTCGTCGGCTTCCTCGCGCGTGACGTCAGCCTCGAAGTTGAGCGAGATCGGGCCGAGCTTCAGCTTCATGTGAGCCTTCCAGGTCGACTCGTTGATCGTCTCGGCCAGCTCGGCGCCCGGCATGCACGGGATCACGCGCGGGACGTCCATCAAGAGCTCCCACGCCGCTTCGCGCGGAGCCTCGACCTCGAACGAGTTCTCGATCTTCACTGCGTCTCGACTCCGAGGAAGCCCGCAGGATCCGCCTCGAAGCGCTTGCGGCAGTGCCCGCCGCAGAAGTAGTACGTGACGCCGTCGTGGACGGCCGTCACTTTCGCCCCCTCGATCGCCACGGTCATGCCGCAGACCGGGTCGACCGCCTCGGCCGGCGGAGTCGGCACCTCGCCGTGCGTGTGCCGCCAGGCAACGAGCTCCGCGAGGACCGCGACGGCGATCTCCGGCTGGCTCGACGGGCCGAGGTCGAGCCCCGCCGGGCTACGGACGCGGGCGAGCGCCTCCTCCTCCACCCCGCGCTCGCGCAGTTGGGCGAGCACGGCCCCGGCGCGGCGCGCGCTGGCGACCAGGCCGACGTAGCCGATCGGCGCCGCGAGCGCAGCGGTGAGCACCTCCTCGTCCCCGTGACCCATCGTCGCCACCACCACGGCGTCGGCATCGCTCCGCAGCTCGGTCGCGACGCGCCAGCCGATCGTGCCCGCGAGCTCGGCGAGGACGCGGGCCGCGGGGCCGTCGCCGACCACGGCGAGAAGCGGAGCCGGAAGCTGGGGCTCGAGCAAGACCTCGACCGTACCTTCCGAGGCGCACATGCTCTCGGCGGCGACGACGTCGTCGGGCGTTTCCTCGTGGCTGCCCGGAGGCCCGATCCGCAGCAGTCGGGGCTCGCCGTCGGCGAGGGCGCGCAAGGCCTCCCGGATCACGATCGGCTCCGAGCAGGCCCCGCCGACCCAGCCGACCAGCTCGCCGCTCTCGGTCACGAGCCCCTTGTCGCCGCGGCGCGTCGAGGCGGGGCGCGTGACGTTCACCACTGTGGCCAGGACGAACCCGCGGTTCTGACCCGTGAGCTCGCCGGCCCGCCTGAGCACCTCCTGCGCCGAGGTCATCCGCTGGAGCTGCCGGGGTCCATCAGGGCGATCCCTCCTTCGTCCCCGCGGTCTGTGGGGGCCAGACGAAACGCGAGAATACGCTGCGACAGGCCGTTTTGCAGGGACTACCTTCCCGTACGATCAGCCCATGGCTTTCGGTTCTGTCGAGGAAGTCGAGCGCGCGCTCGCCGCCGAGTCGTACCTCCCGGACCGCGGCCTCGCGACGGCGATCTACCTGACCGTCGCAATGGGCCGGCCGCTGCTCCTGGAAGGGGAGGCGGGCGTCGGCAAGACCGAGGTCGGCAAGACCCTGGCTCGGATCCGCGGCGCCGAGCTGATCCGTCTGCAGTGCTACGAGGGCATCGACGCCTCCCAGGCCCTGTACGAGTGGGATTACTCGCGCCAGCTGCTGTACGCGCGGGCGCTGCAGACGGGCGAGGTCGCCCAGGAGGACCGGGTCGCCGAGCTCTACGGCCCCGAGTTCCTGCTCGAGCGGCCGCTGCTGCGCGCGATTCGCGCGGGCGCCGGCGCCGTGCTCCTGATCGACGAGCTCGACCGCGCCGACGACGAGTTCGAGGCGTTCCTGCTCGAGGTGCTCGACGCCTACACGGTGACCGTGCCCGAGCTCGGGACCGTCGCGGCCGCCGAGCCGCCGGTCGTCGTGATCACGTCCAACCGCACGCGCGAGCTGCACGACGCGCTCAAGCGCCGCTGCCTCTATCACTGGATCGACTACCCCGACCTCGAGCGCGAGGTCGAGATCGTACGGCTGCGCGCGCCAGGCGTCTCCGAGCAGCTCGCGCGCTCGGTCGCGGCCGCGGTGGCGCGGCTGCGCGAGCTCGACCTCGTCAAGCGGCCGGGCGTCGCCGAGGCGATCGACTGGGCGCGCGCGCTGACGCTGCTCGACGCCGAGGCCGTCGACGGCGACGCGGCCCGGGCGACGATCGGCTGGGCGGTCAAGAACCGCGAGGACCTCCAGCGGGTCGAGCCGGAGCTGCCCGAGCTGCTCGCGTGAGCGATCCGGTCGAGCAGCTCGCCGGGTTCGGCCGCGCGCTCCGGGAGGAGGGTCTCGAGGTCGGCACGGGCCGCGTGCTCGAGTTCTGCCGCGCGGCTGCGCTACTCGATCCGACCGATCTCTACTGGGCCGGCAGGACCACGCTCGTCGGCCGGCACGATCAGCTCGAGACGTACGACCGCGTCTTCCGGCGCTACTTCCACAGCGAGCGCACGAGGCGGCCGCCACCGACGCCCCGGCCGCAGGTCGTTGCCCAGGAGGTCGAGATTGCGCTGGCGAGCGAGGTCGAGCTCCTGCGCACGAAGAGCTTCTCCAAGTGCTCGCGCGACGAGCTCGCGCAGCTCGGCGAGTTGATGGCACGGATCCGCATCGCCGTCCCGACCCGGCGCTCGCGTCGCAGGCAGGCGGCCCGCGCCGGCGCGCCGGACTTCCGGCGCACGCTCAGACGCTCCTTCCGTACCGGCGGCGAGCCGCTCGATCGGGTCTGGCGCGAGCGCCGCCGGCGCAGCCGCCGCCTCGTGCTCCTGCTCGACGTCTCCGGCTCGATGGCCGACTACTCGCGGGCGCTCGTGATGTTCGCCCATGCCGCGCTCCGTACCGACCGCCGCTGGGAGGCGTTCTGCTTCGGCACCCGGCTCACGCGCGTGACCCGCCAGCTGACGACGGGCGACCCCGACCGCGCGCTGCGGAGCGCGGCGGCCGAGGTGGTCGACTGGGAGGGCGGCACGCGGATCGGCGACTCGCTGGAGCGCTTCCTCGACGACTACGGCCACGGCGGCCTCGCCAGGGGAGCGGTGGTCGTGATCTGCTCGGACGGGCTCGAGGTGGGCGACCCAGACCGCCTGCGAGAGCAGATGGCCCGGCTCGCCCGGCTCGCCCACCGTGTCGTGTGGCTCAACCCGCTCCAGGAGAGCCCGGCCTACGAGCCGCTCGCCCGCGGTATGGCGGCGGCGCTGCCCTACGTCGACGTCTTCGCGAGCGGCCACAACCTCGCCTCGCTCGAGGACCTCGGCTCGCAGCTGGGGTGACGCCCGGCGCCGCTCAGGAGGCGTTCGCGCAAGCCGCGGCGGAGGACGGGATCGTCCTCCGCGGAGGCTCGTTCGACTGGCTCTGCGAGCAAGGCCACGTGGGGCTCGAGCGCGTGGCGAAGAGCCGGCGCGATCCAGCACTCGTCGGCCCGGTGAAGGAGGCGCTCGAGCACCTCGCCGCCATCCACGCCCGCCTCCAGGGCGACGTCTCGGTGCTGCAGGCGTCGCGCGAGAACCTCTTGCTGCCACTCGAGCTCGTGCACGAGGAGACCGGAACCGTGATCGAGCTCGACGAGACCCCCCACTTCACGTCGTTTCGCCTCGCCTGTCTCGAGCTCTATCCAGCCGACGCGGACCTGGGCTTCGACCTGGACGAGCACCGGGAGCTGTGCCGCAGCCTGTGCTCGGGGACCGACGGCCTCGGCGGCGGCCTCCCCGCCAAGGGCTTCGGCTTCGGCGGAGTCCAGCGGCAGCGCGCCTACCACGACGCGCTCCTCGACCTCGCCGCTCCGGCGATGGGCCACCCGCCGGTCGTCCGGATCGCGACGCTGGACGGCGACGGAGCGGCCGCCTACCGGCGCGCCCGAGAGGCGCTACGGGCGCTGCGCTAGGAGGGTTGGCGCCCTCCTACGAGACCGTGCCGTCGTACCCGTCGATCACGGACACGTTGACGGTCGAGCAGCGGCCGCAGCGGACGCGGACCTTCTTCGTCATCTGCACGGGGTGCATCGCCCGGGCGAGGACGTTCCCGCACCGGACGCAGACGTAGTCGTCGGGCCCGTTGCCGTTGAAGACGGGCCGGTCGGGATCCTCCTGGAGCGCGGTGCCGGCGTCGTAGGGCACCTCGCCCTCGCGGATCTCCCGCATCGTGACGATCGTCACGGCGTCCCGAACCGTCAGAGCTTGGAGAGCTTGCCGCTGAAGTCCCTGATCAGCGCGTCCAGCACGCCGACGACGACTCCCTCGCCCATCGACGCGGCCTTGCCGGTGATCTGGGCGTTGGTGTGGATCACGCCGCCCCCGTCGTTCAGCGCGATCGCGACGTCGGCGTTCGCGTGTCCCTGGCCGCCCGCCTCCTTGGACTTCACCTTCATGACCACGCGATGGGCGCTCGGATCCTGCTCGACGATGTCGACCGTGCCCGTGAACTTCAGCGACATCGCGCCCATCTTGATGGCGATCTCCGCCCGCACCGACTCCGGCCCGGTCTTGTCGAGCACGCTGCCCCCCTCGACGCAGGGGACCACGCGCTCGAGATCGAGGATCGCCGCGTAGGCCTCGTCGATCGGCTTCTCGATCGTGAAGGGATGCTCCAGCTCGACGGCCATCGGGCGACTCTAGCGTTCGCTTAGGGTCCGCGCGTGCCGCTTCCGACGGGAACGTTCAAGCTCGGGCCGCGGCACGGCACCCTCTCGGTCCGGACGGGACGGGCGGGCGCCGCGGCGAAGGCCGGCCACGACCTCCTGCTCCACGTCACCGTCTGGCAGGCGACCCTGGAGGTCGCCGAGCAGGTCGCGCTCGCGCTCGATGCCGACGGCGCCTCGCTGCGAGTGCGCGAGGGCACCGGCGGGATGGTGGAGCTGACCGACGAAGACCACTCGAGCATCGAGGAGACGATCGACGACGAGGTCCTGAAGCGAGGGGACATCCAGTTCCGCTCGACCTCGGTGCAGGCCGCCGACGACGGGCGGGTCGGCGTCGAGGGGGAGCTGACCCTCGCGGGGGCCACCCACCCGCTCGCCTTCGAGCTCAGCGTCGACGACCGGGGCAGGCTCGCGGGCAGCGCCGTCCTCACGCAGAGCACGTGGGGCATCACGCCCTATTCCGCGCTCTTCGGTGCGCTCCAGGTGGCCGACGAGGTCGAGGTCACGATCGAGGCGAGCCTGCCGTCGAAGGCGGAGCTGCCTGGATCGTTCCAGGAGCTGAAGGCGCGGGAGCTGAGGCCGGCCCTGCTCGAGCTCGACGGAATCTCCCGCGAGTCGATCGAGGCACAGCACCGGTTGTACGAAGGCTACGTAAGCAAGCGGAACGAGATCCTGCGCAAGCTCGAGACGGCCGAGCTCGGCGATGCGAACCAGGTCTACTCCGAGGTCCGCGCGCTGAAGATCGAGCTCTCGTACGCGCTCGGCGGGATCAAGAACCACGAGCTCTACCTCGAGCACCTCGGCGGCGACGGAGGAAACCCCAGGGGCGCGGCAGGGACGCTGATCAGGCGGGACTTCGGCTCGGCGGACGCGTGGCGCGCCGATCTGAAGGCGACGGCGATGGCTGCCCGCGGCTGGGCTTGGACCGCCTACGACTGGGACGAGGGGCGGCGTGTTCAACTACGTCGGCGATGGGCCGAACGCGTACCCGGTCTGGAACGCGACGCCGCTCGTCGCGCTCGACGTCCACGAGCACGCCTACTACCTCGACTTCCAGACCGATCGAGACGCCTACGTCGATGCGTTCCTGGCCAACCTCGACTGGGGGGTCGTGAACGGCTGGGTCTCGAGGGCCCACATCCCGCTGTCGCGGCGGCGCTGATCAGTCCCGGTAGACGGTCTGGGCGTCCAGGCCGCCCTCGACGCCCGGAGGCAGCTCCCCGGTGCCGTGCGCGTAGAGGGCGAGCGCCTCGATCGTCCTCACCTCGGCCTCGTCGTCCTCCGACCCAGGCGCCGTTCGACCAACGCAGGCTCTCGGGGTCGGCCTCGAGCGACATACCCGCGAGCAGCCGCGCCTTGTCCTTGATCTTCCCGGCCGCGCTCACGACTGCCGCCGAGGTGCCCGCCGACGGGCTTGCGTTGAACCCGTGCCCGACACCGAAGCGGTCGGTGTCTGCCGGGACGACCTTGACGTCCAGGGGCGGCACGCCGAGCTCGTCGGCGACGAGCCCTGCGTACTCGCTGTCCTTCCCGTCGGGCTCGGTGGTCAGGCTCAGGACCATCTTCCCGGTCGGATGCACGCGCAGGAAGACTGCGCGGTAGGCCTCGTCAGCCACTGCTCCTCCTCGTTCTCGGGTCGGTTTCTTCCTGCTCGGCCAACCTTTGGCGCTCCTGGTGTGCGGTCAGCGCATTGTGCTCCTCCAGGTCGCAGAAGGCGGGCTGAGGGCCGCCCTGCGGAAGCGGAGGGACGGCCGGACGCTCGCAACCGGGGTAGATGCAGAGCTTCTCAGTCATCGGTCACCCAGCCGGGTGTGGTCTCGCCCCGCTTGGGCCCGTGGCCGCTCGGCATCGCGACCGAGCTGCCGGGCACCGGGGTGGCGCTCGCCCACGGCTCCTCCTCGTCGGCGTCGAGCTGCGGCGCGGGCCTGCTCCACGCATCGGCTCCGATCGCTTCCACGACCTCGTCGAGCGCCTGGAAGCTGTGACCGCTCACGAGCGCGTCGCAGTACGGCAGCGCCGCCCTCATCCCGGCGGACCCCACCGAGAAGCCGCCGGCGCCGACCCGCGGGTTGACCCACACGATCCGGTGAGCCAGTCGCGCCAGGCGCTCGAGCTCACGCCCGACGAGCACCGGATCGCCGCGCTCCCAGCCGTCGGAGAGGATCACGATCACGGCACCGCGCGCCATCCCGCGCCGGCCGTGCCTATTGTTGAACTCGCGCAGCGCGTCGCCGATCCTGGTGCCGCTCGACCAGTCCGGCGCGGCGGCGGCCGCCCGCTGGAGCGCGCGTTCCGGGTTCCTGGAGGACAGGGCGCGGGTCAGACGAGTCAGGCGCGTGGCGAAGACGAACGCCTCGGCGTTCGGCCCGTTGCCGGCAGCCGCCGTCAGGAACTGCAGGTAGGCGCGTGCGTAGGGCTCCATCGAGCCGGAGATGTCGCACAGCAGCACCAGCCGCCGGCGGGCGACCCGCCTGCGTCGACGCGCGAGCCTGATCGGATCGCCTGCCGTGCGCAGGCTGCCGCGCAGGGTGCGCCGCAGGTCGATCTGCTCGCCGCGGCGACCCCGCTCGTACCGGCGCCTGCGCCGGCGCGGAGCCGCCAGCTGGAGTCGGGACATGAGCCGGTAGAGCTGTGCGAGCTCGTGCGGCTCGAGCGCGTCGAAGCTCTTCTGCCTGAGCAGCTCCTCGTCGCTCGCGAGCGCCAGAGGCAGCTCGGTCTCCGGTGTGTCGTCGGCCTCGTCGCGCCCGTCGGCCGGGGACGACACGGTCAGGCGCTGTTCCCGCGACAGCCCGTCCCGGCGGGCCGAGGGCGGCCGCTCGTCCGCCGGCGCCGGCCTACGCTCCTCGAGCTCCTGCGGCTCGGGCACGGCCCGGCTGCCGAACACCGAGGCGAAGACGGCGTCGAACGCGGAGACCTGCCCGGGGTCGGAGACGAAGACGGCGCGGGCGGTCCAGTACAGCCGCCGGCGCGAGACGGGCCGGACGAGCCCGAGTGCGTGCGCGAACTCGACCGCCCGGCCCGGGGTGACCGGCAGGCCGCGCTCCCGCAGGCGCCGGCCGAGCGCGACGACGAGCGGCGGCAGGTCGAGCTCGATCGTCTCGACGCCGAAGTCAGTCACCGCGGCCCACGAGCTGCTCGAGACCGGCGGCGCGGATCACGTCCTGGTCCTCCGCGTACTTCAGGACCGATCCCAGCGTACGGTCGACGGCGGCGGCGTCCAGCTGCTCGACGCCGAGGACGCTCAGCGCCGCCAGCCAGTCGATCGACTCGGCGATGCCCGGAGGCTTCTGCACGTCGCTGTCGCGCATGCGCGAGACCGCGTTCGCGACCTGCACCGCCAGCGTCTCCGAGGCATCCTTGACGCGTCGGCGCACGATCTCCACCTCGCGCTCGGTGTTCGGGTAGTCGATCCAGTGGTAGAGGCAGCGGCGCTTGACGGCGTCGTGGAGGTCGCGCGTCCGGTTGGACGTCAGCACGATCGCCGGCGGATGCGTCGCCCGGATCGTGCCGAGCTCGGGGATCGTCACGCTCGCGTCCCCGAGCAGCTCGAGCAGGAACGCCTCGAAGTCGTCGTCGGCACGGTCGATCTCGTCGATCAGGAGCACCGCAGGGCGTGGGCCGGGGTGCTCGAGCGCCCGCAGGAGCGGGCGGCGGATCAGGTAGTCGGGCCCGAAGAGCTCCTCCTCGCCCAGCTCCGAGCCGCTCGAGTCGGCGAGGCGGATGCTCAGCAGCTGGCGCGGGTAGTTCCACTCGTACAGCGCCTCGGCGACGTCGATGCCCTCGTAGCACTGCAGGCGGTGGAGCGGTGTGTCGAGGACGACCGCCAGCGACTTGGCCGCCTCGGTCTTGCCGACGCCCGCCTCGCCCTCGAGCAGCAACGGCTGCGGGAGGCGGAGGCTGAGGAACAGCGAAGTCGCGAGCCCCTCGTCGACGAGGTAGTCGACGGCGCCGAGCCGGCGGGCGAGCGTCTCGACGTCGGGTACGAGCCGGCGGAGCTCGCCCGCCGCCTCGCCCGTGACCTCGGTCATTGCGGTGGCTCGGGGCGCCCCTGCATCGCAGCCCACACGCGCGCCGGTGTGCAGGGCATGTCGATGTGGTCGACTCCGTGCGTCTCGTGCAACGCGTCGATGACCGCGTTCACGATCGCCGGCGGCGACCCGACGTTCGGCGACTCTCCGACCCCCTTGGCCCCGAGCGGGTGGTGCGGGCACGGGGTGACGGTCTCGCCGAGCTCGAAGTCGGGACACTCGAGCGCCGTCGGGATCAGGTAGTCCATGAACGACGAGTTCAGGCAGTTCCCCTCCTCGTCGAAGCTGATCACCTCCATCAGGGCGATGCCGACGCCCTCGGCGAGGCCGCCGTGGATCTGGCCGTCGACGATCATCGGGTTGATGCGGACGCCGCAGTCGTCGACGGCGACGAAGCGCCGAACGGTCACGTGCGCGGTGTCGGGATCGATGTCGACCACGGCGATGTACGCCCCGTAGGGATAGGTGAGGTTGGGCGGGTCGTAGATCACCTGCGCGTCGAGGCCGCCCTCCATCCCGGTCGGCAGCTCCTCGCCGCTGTACGCCCTGGCCGCGATCTCCTCGATCGCCGCCCCCTTCTCGGGGTCGCCCTTGACGTACCAGCGGCCCTTCTCCCACGCCAGGTCGTCCGGGCTCGCCTCGAGCATCGTCGAGGCGATCAGGCGCGCCTTGTCGCGCACCTTGCGCGAGACGACCGCGACGGCACCTCCGGACACGGGCGTCGAGCGGCTCCCGTACGTGCCGAGCCCGTACGGCGACCGGTCGGTGTCCCCGTGCCGGACTTCGACGTCCTCGGGCGGGATGCCCAGCTCCTCGGCGACGATCTGCGCGAACGTCGTCTCGTGGCCCTGTCCCTGCGTCTGCGCGCTGATCGAGACGACGGCCTTGCCCGACGGGTGCACGCGCAGGTCGGCGCCGTCGTTCATGGCGAGGCCGAGGATGTCCATGTGCTTGCGGGGCCCCGCGCCCACGCCTTCGGTGAAGAAGGAGACGCCGATGCCCATCAGCTCGCCGCGGGCGCGCTTCTCCGCCTGCTCGCGCCGCAGCTCCTCGTAGCCGGCCAGCTCCATGGCCACGCGCATCGTCTCGGCGTAGTTGCCGGAGTCGTACGTCCAGCCGGTCGTCGTCTCGTAGGGGAACTGCTCGGGGGCGATGAAGCTCCGCATCCTCAGCTCGATCGGGTCGGCCTTCAGCTCCAGCGCGAGCGCGTCCACCATCCGTTCCACGAGGTAGACGGCCTCGGTGATCCGGAACGAGCAGCGGTAGGCGACCCCGCCGGGCGCCTTGTTCGAGTACACGGCCTTGACCTTCACGTGGGACGCCTGCAGGTCGTACGAGCCGCAGACGATGTGGAAGAACCCGGCCGGGAACTTCGTCGGCTGCGCGGTGCTGTCGAAGGCGCCGTGGTCGGCGATCACGTCGACGCGGAGGCCGGTGATCTTGCCGTCCTTCGAGCACATTTCGGCGTGCATCACGTAATCGCGCGCGAACCCGGTGGAGACGAGGTTCTCGGTGCGGTTCTCGACCCACTTGACCGGCACCCCGGCCACGATCGAGCCGGCGATCGCGCAGACGTAGCCCGGGTAGACGGGGACCTTGTTGCCGAAGCCGCCCCCGATGTCGGAGCACTGGATCCGGATCATGTGCTCCGCGAGCCCGGCGACGTGCGCGTAGACCGTGCGGTGGGCGTGCGGCGCCTGGTTGCCGTTGTAGATGTCGAGCTGGCCGGTCTCCGGGTTGAAGTCGGCGATCATGCCGCAGGTCTCCAGCGGCGCCGGGTGGCAGCGCGGGTAGATGATGTCGCGCGACACCACGGTGTCCGCCTCGGCGAAGGCGCGGTTCGTCGCCTCCTCGTCGCCTGCCTCCCACGTCGGGCTGGCGAGGTTGTCGCGCTGCCCGGCCTTGTCGTCGCGGATCAGCGGCGCGTCGGGGTCCAGCGCCTTGCGCGCGTTCACGATCGCCGGCAGCGGCTCGTACTCGACGTCGATCAGCTCGAGCGCGTCGTTCGCCGAGTACTCGTCCGTCGCGATCACGAACGCGACCTCCTGCCCCTGGAAGCGGACCTTGTCGCCCGCGAGCACCGCCTGCGTGTCGTAGGAGATCGTCGGCATCCACGCGAGCCCGAGCGTCTCGAGGTCCTTGGCGGTGACGACCGCGGCCACGTTGGGGTGCGCGAGCGCCCGCGACGTGTCGATGGAGACGATGCGCGCGTGCGCGTACGGGCTGCGCAGCACGGCGCCGTGCACCATTCCGGGCAGGCGGATGTCGTCCAGGTAGGTGCCCTTGCCGCGGATGAAGCGCGCGTCCTCCTTGCGCTTCAGCCGGCCGAAGCCGATCGGCCGCTCGGTCGTGGGGCTCGGCAGGTTCTCGACCGTGGCCATGCTCAGACCCCCTGTTTCGCGGTTGCCTCGTGCTCGGCGGCCCAGCGAACCGCCGCGACGATGTTCTTGTAGCCGGTGCAGCGGCAGATCGCGCCCGAGATGGCCGTGCGGATCTCCTGCTCGGACGGGTCCGGGTTCTCGTCCAGCAGCGCCCGCGCGGTCATCAGCATCCCCGGCGTGCAGAAGCCGCACTGGAGCGCGTGCAGCTCGTGGAATCCCTGCTGGATCGGGTCGAGCTGGCCGTCGACCTCGAGCGACTCGACCGTGCGGATCTCGTGCCCGACGCACATGGCCGCCAGGATCGTGCAGGACTTGACGGGCTCGCCGTCCATCAGCACCACGCACGCACCGCAGTTGGACGTGTCGCAGCCCCAGTGCGTCCCGGTCAGGCCGGGCGTCTCCCGGATGAAGTGGACGAGCAGCTGCCGCGGCTCGACGTCGCGCGAGACCTGCTCGCCGTTGATCGTGATCGTGACGTCCATCAGCCCTCCTGCCCTAGTGCGCGCGCGGTCGCGCGGGCGAGCGCGCGCTTCGTCAGCGTGCCCGCGAGATGGCGCTTGTAGTCGACGGGGCCCCGGCCGTCCGCGGTCGGCGAGCAGTCCGCCGAGGCGATCTCGCCGGCCTGCGCAAACAGCTCCTCGGAGGGCGCCTCGCCGCGCAGCAGCTCCTCGGCCCGGGAGACGTGAACTGTCGTGAGGCCGACCGCGGCGAGCGCGATCCCGACGTCGGCGATCTTCCCGCCGTCGATCCAGACGGCCGCCGAGGCGGCCGCGATCGCCCAGTCGCCCGCGCGGCGCTCGACCTTCTCGTGCGCGCTCCCGCCTCCGTCGCGGAGCGGTATCCGGACCTCGGTCAGCAGCTCGCCGTCGCCCACGGCGGTCATGTACGGCCCGATGTGGAACTGCTCGAGGCCGACCTCCCGCTCGCCGTCGGCGCCGCGGATCACTGCGCGCGCCTTGACCGCCGTGCACACCGCCGAGAGATCCTCGGCCGCATCCGCCTGGCAGAGCGAGCCGCCGATCGTGCCCCGGTTGCGGACGACCGGATCGGCGATCACATTCTCGGCGTCGCGGAAGATCGGCAGGCGCTCGGCGAGGAGGTCGGACTTCAAGAGCTCCACGTGGCGCGTCAGCGCGCCGATGCGGATCTCGCCCTGCTCCTCGCGGATGAACGAGAGCTCCTTCAGGTCGTTGATGTCGATCAGATGCTCGGGGGCCGCGAGCCGCAGCTTCATCATCGGCAGCAGGCTGTGGCCGCCGGCGATGATGCGGGCGCCGCTGCCGGCGTTCTGCAGGGACGCGATCACACCCTCGACGGTGGTCGCGCGCTCGTACTCGAATGAGGCAGGGGTCTGCACGAGTCTCTCCTGACGTTACGTGTCGGAGCGGTATTCGGTCTCGAGGTTCATTCGTCCGCGGGCTCCGCGTCGGGTCGGCGCCTCGCGGTGGGCGCGTCCTTCAGGTCGGGCTCGACGCCCTCCGGCACCTCCGGCCCCCCGTCGGAGGTCGAGTCGGCGCGGTCGCCCGCAGCCCGGTCGATCCCGCTCTCGGTCGCCGGCTCCTCGGCACCCGTCGTCTCGCCGAGCACCGCGCTGCCGAGCTGCGGGTCCTCGGCCAGCAGCTCCTGCGGCGCGTCGGAGCCACCGAGCTCGGCGGGGACGATGCCCTCGGCCGCGGTCTCGGTCCAGGGCCCTTTCTCGCGAATCTCCGCCTCGTCCGGTGTCGTGCCGCCGCGCTGCTCGCTCGGCGGGTACTGCACCGGCGAGTCGGTGCCGATGACCGGCGACCGGGGCAGCGACTCGGGCCGCGACTGCCGCTGCTCGGGGTAGAGCAGGCGCGCGGCGAGGCTGCCTCGCTGGACGTCGCGCAGCGCCGGGCCCGCCGGATTCCCGACGGCGATCGGCGCCTCCCGGCCGAGCCGGGCAAGCGTGAGCGTGCCCTTCGTGTACACCTCGCCGATGCGGGGCGCCTCGATCGTCGTGCTCTCGGGAAAGTCCCGGAAGCCGGCGGCGGCCGAGCCCGCGTAGAGGCCTTCCACGAGGCCGACGGCGTCCGTCAGCCCCGCCTTCTTGACGAGCAGGCCCTCGAGCAGGTCGACGCCCGCGTCGAGCTGCCCGTTGATCGTCGTCACGACATCGTTGACCGGTGCGCTCTTCTCGACGATCCCGCCGACGTGCTCGATCGCCACGTCGAGGCCCTTCGTGATCTTGCGCAGCTGCCAGATGATCGCGAGCAGGTAGACCACCAGCACGGCGACGATCAGCACGACCGCGACGATCGTCGCGATCCCTGCTGCTTCGGCTGCCAGTACCGGTGTCATCGTCGTCTCCTAGGGCGCGTCGTCGAGGATTACGTCGAGCGAGCCGCCGTAGTTCGCGACTCCGGCCACGGTCTGCTTCACCTGGTCCTGGGTGGTCAGAAGCAGCGCGGCGGCGTCGAGGTCCTCCGAGCCGGCGGCCGCGGTCTGCGCGATCGACTCCACGCTCGGGACGATGCTCCGCGCCGCCGAGAGCACGCCGTGCAGCAGGTAGACGACTACGGGGACGATCGCCAGGAACAGGATCGCGTTCCCGATCCACCAGAGGGTCATCGCGGCCGCCGTTCGGCGACCAGCGCCGCCTTGCTCGCGATCCCGGGCAGGGCGCCGAGGATGATGTCGAACTGCGCGTTGATCGCCGTGACCGCGCCTTCGAGCGGCCGCAGGTGCTCGGACTCGACGCCCTGCAGGGCAGAGGACAGCGTCGCGAGCCCCTCGGAGATCCGGCGCAGGCTCCTGCGCACGAGGATCAGGGCGGCGGCGAGCACGACCACGACGACGACCGCCAGGACGACGCTCAGCAGGATCAGGAGGTCCTGGTCGCTCATGCCGCCTCGAATCCGTCCGTGAGCGCATTCATGTAGCCGTCCTGGATCACGGCCTCGTCCACGATCTCGGCCAGCACCGGCGCCGTGGCCTGCAGCTGCGGGATGTTCGCGGTGTTCGCGCCGACCTTGCCGGCGACCTCGACCAGCCCGTCCACCGACTTCTCGATCCGCCCGACGGTGACGACGAGCACGGCCAGGAGGAGCGCAACCGCCACCGCCGCCACGGCCGCGATCACCAGCGAGATCACCCAGTACTCGTTGCTCGAGAGGGCCGCGACGATCACTTCCCGACCGCCGCCTTACGGAGCGCGCGGGCCGAGTGCAGGATCCGCACGCCGGAGTCGTTGATCCGGGCGATGCCGCCGAGCTCGGCGGTCTGCTGCCGGATCACCTCGACCGCCTCCTCCGCGGTCCTGGCCTGCTTGGCGATCCGGACCGCCAGCAGCACGATCGTGATCACGATCGCGGCGGCCACCAAGACCACCACGACCCCCAGCGCGATCCCCAGCTGCCACTGGGCCGCCGACGCCGTCACCGCAGACACGCGGCCACTCTAGGGACTTCGAGCGCCGCGAACAAGCCGCAAGCGCTACAGCTCCTACAGGCCGCCGAACGCCCGGAACAGCTCTTCGGCGGCCGCGATCCCCTTGGGCAGGTACTCGACCTCGATCCGCTCGTTGGGCGAGTGGATGTTGCAGTCCGGCAGGGAGAAACCCGTGATGATCGTCGGGATCGCCTTCTTCTCCAGCGCCGGCACGATCGGGAGCGTCCCGCCGGAGCGGATCAACAGCGGCCGGACGCCGAGCACGCGCTCGAAGGCGTCGAGGCCGAGCTGGATCGCTTTGGCCCCCTGGTCGACGAGGCCCGGCTCGCTGAACGCCCAGAGGTCGACCGTGAGCTCGGCGCCCTCGGGTGTCGCCTCCCTCAGCAGCCGCTCGAACTCCGGCCGGATCTCCAGCGGATCCTGGCCGGGCGCGAGCCGGATCGAGACGTTCGCGACCGCCTCGACCGGGAGTACGGTCTTCTGCAGGTGCGGCGAGCCGCCGGTGAGGCCGTTCACGTCCACCGCGGGCTCGGCCCAGGTGCGCAGGTAGAACTCCTCCGCCGCCGCCGGGTCGCGCGGGCGCGCGCCCTGGCCGGTCAGCTCCGCCCGGCCCCCTGGCATCGCCGACCACGCTGCACGCTCCTCGTCGCTCGGAGGCGCGATCCCCTTCCGCAGCGGCTCGGGCATCCGCCCGTCGTCGCCGGGGAGGACGGCCTGGAGGACGCTCGTCAGTGTGCTGACCGCGTTCATGGCCGCGCCGCCGTACATGCCGGAGTGCAGGTCGCGGTCGCCGGTGCGAAGCGTGACGTGGAAGTAGCAGAGCCCGCGCGTCGCGATGTTGAACGCCGGCCGGTCGCGCTCGATCATCCCGCTGTCGAAGATCACGCAGGCATCGGCGCCGCGCTCGTCGGCGGCGAGGTACTCGACGATCGAGTGGCCGCCCGTCTCCTCCTCGCCGTCGCAGGCGAAGCGCACGTTCACCGGCAACTCGCCGGCCAGCGCGAGGCGCGAAGCGGCCTCCAGGAGCATGAACAGCTGGCCCTTGTCGTCGGCGATGCCCCTCGCGAAGACCTGGCCGTTGCGGACGGTCGCCTCGAACGGCGGCGACTCCCAGAGCTCGAGCGGGTCCGGCGGCTGCACGTCGAAGTGCCCGTAGCAGAGCACCGTCGGCGCCGAGTCCGCGTTCGACGACGCACGCAGCTCGCCGAGCGCGAGCGGCTGGCCCTTCCAGTCGGCCAGCTCGGCCTCGCCGCCCGCCGCCCGGATGCGCTCGCAGAGCCACTCGCCGGCGCGGGCGACGTCGGGCGCGTGGGCCGCATCCGCGCTGACGCTCGGGATCGCGATCCACTCGGCGAGCCGGTCGAGGAGCTGCTGGTCCATCGGCGGATCAGTCTATGCAGAGCCGGCTCGGCGAAAAATTAGGGCGACGCGTGCCGCAAACGCGTCGCCCTATCTGCGCGCGAACCTAGGCGACGTCGCGGAGAGCGTTGGCCTCGGCGACGGCGCGGAGCTTCTTCAGGCACTGGTTCTCGATCTGCCTGATCCGCTCGCGAGTGACGTTGAACGCGCGGCCGACCTCGTCGAGCGTGCGCGGCTGCTCGCCGTTCAGGCCGTAGCGCAGCTCGAGCACCCGGCGCTCGCGAGCCGAGAGCGTGCGGAGGATGCGCCTGAGCGCGTCCTTGCGGAGCACCTCCTCGGCGGCCTCTTCGGGCAGCGGCGAGGTCTCGTCGGTCAGGAAGTGGCCGAACTCCGACTCCTCGTCGTCTCCGACCGGCTTTTCGAGCGAGACGGGAACCTGCGCACTGCGCCGGATCTGGTCGACCTCGTCGATCGTGAGATCGAGCTCCCGCGCGATCTCACGCGAACCGGGCTCGCGGCCCAGCTCGGCGCGGAGCTTGCGCTCGGTGCGCACGATCTTGTTCAGCTTCTCGACCACGTGGACGGGCATGCGGATCGTCCGCGCCTTGTCGGCGAGTGCCCGGGCGACGGCCTGGCGGATCCACCACGTCGCGTACGTCGAGAACTTGAAGCCCTTGCGGTGATCGAATTTCTCCGCCGCGCGGACGAGCCCGATCGTTCCCTCCTGGATCAGATCCAGGAAGGGCAGGCCCTGGTTGCGGTACCTCTTCGCGATCGAGACGACGAGGCGCAGGTTCGCCTCGACCATCTGCCGCTTGGCGCTGTCGTCGCCGCGCTCGATCCGCTTGGCCAGCTCGATCTCCTGAGGCGCGGTCAGCAGCTCGACCTTGCCGATGTCCTTGAGGAAGAGCTGCAGCGCGTCCGTCGACACCTCGCGCTGCGATGAGCGCGCGGACGCACTCTCCTCCTCGTCGTCGCCGCTGACGACGTCGACGTTGGCCTCCTCGAGCGCTCCGAAGACCTCGTCCAGCTGCGCCGTATCCAGGTCGAGCTCGCCCAGCGCGAGAACGACGTCGTCTGCCTTGATCGAACCTGCTTCCTGTGCCGACGCGAGCAGGCTCTTCACCTCGTCGGTCTCCAATAAATCCGTAACGACCCCCGCCGCCACAGCGCGCTCCCCTGCCATCCTGACCCCCTGTTTCGGCCCTCTCACCGTAGACCCGGTTTGCCTCATCGTCAACGCTCCGAAGATTCGTCAGTTTTTCACGCGCATCTAGTCGTAGCCATGGGCCGAAAGACCCATCTTGCAGTCCACGAGTCCTAGCCTTCAGGACCGTGTTCTTACGCCCTCTAGACGCTGCAGGAAGCGATTCGCTTCCATCGCGATGGGCGAGCCGGGCGCGGCCCGGCGGGCGAGCAGGAGCTGACGCTTCGCTTCGGGCAGGTTTCCGAGCCAGAGCAGACCCAGGCCGAGGTGGAAGCGAACCGTGGCCGCCTGCGGGAACCGGCGGCTGAGCGGGCCGAGCCGGGAGAAGGCTCGTTCGGGCGCCTCCTTGCGAAAACGGCCGACCGCGGCAGCCGTCTGCGCCTCGGCGTCCTGCGGTGCGAGCCGGGCTGCCTCGGCGAACATGCGCTCCGCCGAGCGCGGGCGGCCGAGACGCTGCAGGGCCACCCCGTACAGGAGCTTCGCGCGCGCGTTCGGACGGCCCGCGTTCCGGCGCAGGAGCGCGAGCTGTTGCGGCGGTGCAAGTCCACCCAGGGCGGCGGGCGGGTCGAAGCCGGGCACGAAGGTGGGGAGGCCGGGCGCCTGGCTCGGGTGTAGGAGATCCGAGGCGCGGACGGCGAAGACCGTGTCGGGCTCCACGCGCGCGGCGGCACGCCACTCCCCCGCGGCTTCGGCGTCCCGCCCGGCCCAGAAGTAGGCGAGCCCGAGGTGGAGCCGTACGGCCGCGCTGCGGGGCTGCGCGGCCGAGAGCTGCTCGAGCCGGCCCTGCGTCCCGCGCGGCCAGCGCGCGAGCGCGAGGCCGATGCGCGCCTGCGTCGAGCGGTACCGCTCGAAGATCCGCGCCGCCTCCTCCACCTGCCCGTGCGCATACAACTCACCCGCGCGGCGCAGATCGCGGGCCTCCCGGTCGGTGCGGACGCCGAGGTCGAGAACGAGCGGCGGCGCGCCTTCCCTGGCGCTCCCCTCTGCGTCGTCGCGCGTGAGCAAACCGGCGCCGACCGCGATCGCCGCAGCCACGAGCGCGGCGACGGCGACGATCAGCGCGATGCGAACCCGCGGGGACACGCGGCCCACGGTACCCGCGTGGCTATCCTCACCACATGGCGCAGGTGGAGCACGGGCTCGAGATCGACGCTCCCGGCGCGCGCGAGCTGCTCGAGAGTGACGAGAGCGCCCTGCTCGTCGACGTCCGGGGCGAGGACGAGTGGGCGAACGGGTACATCCCCGGGGCAGTCCTCGTACCGCTGCGCGACCTGGCCGACCGCATCGAGGAGGTGGCGCCGGACCGTTCGCAGAGCGTCGTCCTGTACTGCGCGGTCGGCGCACGCTCGCTGCGCGCGGCCGAGGCCATGCGTGAGCTCGGCTACGAGCGCCCGGTCTCGCTCGCAGGTGGGATCGTCGACTGGATGACGCGGGGCTATCCGAGCACGCTGGAGCGGACGCTCGAGCCTGAGCAGCGCGAGCGCTACAGCCGCCACGTCCTGATCCCGGAGGTCGGCGAGGCCGGCCAGTTGAAGCTGCTCGACACGAGCATGCTCCTGATCGGCGCGGGCGGCCTCGGCTCGCCCGCGGCCCTCTACCTCGCGGCTGCCGGCGTCGGCCGGCTCGGGATCGTGGACGACGACGTCGTGGACGAGTCCAACCTGCAGCGCCAGGTGCTGCACTCGACGGCGCGCCTGGGCGAGCCGAAGGCCGATTCCGCAAGGCGCACCCTGACCGAGCTGAACCCGGACGTCGAGGTGGTCACGATCCAGGAGCGGCTCACCTCGGACAACGTCGACGACATCCTCGGCCAGGGGTGGGACGTGATCGTCGACGGCGCGGACAACTTCCCCACCCGCTACCTGTTGAACGACGCCTCCGTCTGGCACGGCATCCCGGTCGTGCACGGCTCGATCTACCGCTTCGAGGGGCAGACCACCGTCTTCAAGCCCCATGAGGGCCCTTGTTACCGCTGTCTGTTCCCGCAACCGCCGCCGCCCGAGTTGGCACCGAGCTGCGCGGAGGGCGGCGTCCTCGGCGTGCTCCCAGGTGTGATCGGCTCGCTGCAGGCGAACGAGGCACTCAAGCTCGCGCTCGACGCCGGCGACTCGCTCGTCGGCCGGCTGCTCCTCTTCGATGCGCTCGCAACCACGTTCACGGAGGTCGCGATCCGTCGCGATCCTCAGTGCCCGGTCTGCGGCGACGACCCGACGATCACGGAGTACATCGACTACGTGGAGTTCTGCGCCGCGCGATGACCACCGTCCGCATTCCGCCGACGCTCAGGCCCGACGCCGAGGGCCGACGCGAGGTCGACGCGGCCGGCGCGACCGTGCGCGAGGTGCTGACCCAGGTGGGGGACCGCTTTCCCGCGCTCCGTGCCCGCATCTTCGACGACGGCAACATTGCCGCCTTTGTCAACGTCTACGTCGGTGGTGAGGACATCCGCACGCAGGACGGCCTCGAGACGCCCGTCGCCGACGGCTCCACCGTCATCCTCCTCCCCGCGATGGCGGGCGGAGTTGGTCGCTAGCTCGCTCCTCGACCTCGTCGGGAACACGCCACTCGTCGAGCTGAAGCGGCTCGCGCCCGGCCCGCACGTCCGTCTGTACGCGAAGCTCGAAGGCCAGAACCCAAGCGGGTCGGTCAAGGATCGGATCGCGAAGGCGATGGTCGAGGAGGCGGAGGCCCGCGGAGCGCTCGAGCCGGGCCGCGAGCTCCTGGAGCCGACGAGCGGCAACACGGGCATCTCCCTGGCGATGGTCGCGCGCATCAAGGGCTACGGACTGACCTGCGTCATGCCTGCCAACGCAACCCCAGAGCGGCGACGGCTGCTCGAGCTGATGGGCGCGTCGATCGTGGAGTCGCCGGCCGACGAGGGCACGAACGGCGCCGTCCAGCATGCGTTGGGCATGGCCGAGGAGGACCCCCGCTATTTCATGCCCTTCCAGTACGCGAACGAGGCGAACGCGCGCGCCCACTACGAAGGGACCGGCGCCGAGATCGTCGAGGAGCTCGACCGCGTCGACGTGCTCGTGGCGGGCCTGGGCACCGGCGGAACGCTCATGGGCGCGGGCGCCCGCGTACGCGAGGCGTTTCCCGACGTCGTCGTCGCGGCTGCCGAGCCGCTCCCCGGCGACCCCGTGATCGGGCTCCGCTCGCTCGAGGATGGCTACGTTCCGCCGATCCTCGACGTGAGCAAGCTCGACCGCAAGCTGCTGGTCACCAACGCCGAGTCCGTCGCCGGAGTGCGGGCGCTGCTGGAGCGCGAGGCGATCTTCGCGGGCGTGTCGTCCGGCGCCGTCGTGCACGTCGGCCGCAAGCTGGCGGACGAGCTCGAGGAGGGCGTCGTGGTCTGCGTCCTGGCCGACGGCGGCTGGAAGTACCTGTCCGCGCCGTTTTGGGCCGCGGAGGACGTGGAGTCGGCGATGGAGAATTCCGTCTGGTGGTGATCCCCACCGCGGTCCGACGGGAGCTGGAGCAGCACGCGCGCGCCGAGGCGCCGAACGAAGCGTGCGGCCTGCTCGCGTTCCGCGACGGCGTCGCCGAGCGCTACCTGCCTGGCGAGAACGAGCTCGCGAGCCCGTATCGCTTCCGGCTGAAGCCCGGCGACCCGGCCGACTTCTTCCTGGAGGACGAGGGCTACCAGGTCGCCGTCTTCCACTCGCATCCGACGGACAGCGCGCAGCCGTCGCGCACGGACCTCGCGAACATCGGGCTGTGGGAAGGGCAGCCGTACTTCATCCTGGCCCTGCCGACCGGCGAGCTGCGCGGCTGGCGGATCGCGGGCGGCCAGGCCGACGAGCTGGACGTGGCGGAGTGAGGAAGGCGCTCCTGCTCGCGGCGCTGCTCGTCCTCGCCGGCTGCGGCGGCTCGGACGAGCCGTCCGGGCCCGTGCACGTCGACCCATCCACCGCGCTCGGCCTCAGCAACGGCCAGGAGGCGGTCGTGCGCGGCTACTTCTCCCACGCGCCCGGGACGATCCTGCCGCGCCTGTGCGCGCAGCTGGCCGAGTCGTACCCGCCGGTCTGCGCGATGCCGTCGCTGCCGGTCTCCAACCTCACCGACGAGGAGGAGGCGAAGCTGCCGCTGACCCGCGACCCCGAGACCGGCGGCCGCTGGTCGCAGGACGTGGTCGAGCTGAGCGGGCGGATCGAGGACGGCGGGCTCGTCGTCCAGTAGCCTGCCTCGCTCGTGTCCAGTGCGATCGTGGTCGGGGCGGGAATCTTCGGCGGCTCGCTCGCGCTCGAGCTCAGAGGGCGAGGCTGGGACGTCACGCTGGTCGACCGCTATCCGCCCGGCCACGCGAGGGCAGCGTCGGGCGGCGAGTCGCGGCTGATCCGCGCCGCGCACGGAGCCGACACCTGGTACGTCCGCTCGGTCCGGCGCGCGCAGCAGCGCTGGCGGGAGCTCGAGGAGGAGACCGGCGCTTCGCTGCTCGTGCCGGCCGGGGTCGTCTGGTTCGCCCACGACGAGGACGGCTGGGAGGCGGTCAGCGAGCGCGTGCTCGCCGAGGAGGGCGTTCCCACCGAGCGGCTGTCCCCCGACCAGCTCGGCGACCTGTTCCCGAGCTTCGCCGGCGACGACCTCGCCTTCGGCCTGTACGAGCCCGAGGCCGGCGCGCTCCGGGCGCGCGACGCCACCCGCGCGATCGCCGCCCTCGCGCGGCGGAAGGGGGTGCGCTTCGTCGGCGGCGAGGCGCGTCCGGGCGCGGAGGGCGGCGTCGACGTGGAGGGTGAGCGGCTCGACGCCGATGTCGTCGTCTGGGCTTGTGGCCCGTGGCTCGCCGGGATCTTCCCCGAGCTCGTGCGTCTACGCGTGACCCGGCAGGAGGTGCTGCACTTCGGTGCGCCGATCGCGTGGGAGACGCCGCCCCTGCCGGCCTGGGTGGACTACCACGCCGCCTTCTACGGGCTCGGCGACCTGGATGGTCGCGGGGTCAAGGTCTGTCCCGATCGCGAAGGGCCCGAGTTCGACCCCGACCGGGACGACCGCACCCTCACCGCCGAAGCGGAGAGCGCCGCGCGGGCCTACCTCGGGCGCCGCTTCCCCGCGCTGGCGGACGCGCCGCTGGTCTTCTCACGCGTCTGCCCTTACGCCCTTACCGGCGACACGCATTTCCTGATCGGCCGCCACCCCGAGCACGAGCGCACCTGGCTCCTCGGCGGCGGCTCCGGGCACGGCTTCAAGCACGGCCCCTCGCTGGGCGAGTACGTGGCCGGCCTGCTCGAGAGCGGGGCCGAGCCGGACGCTCGCTTCGCGCTCGGCGAGCGCGGTCCCGGCACGAGTCTCCGCACGGCCGGGACCGCGTCGCGCGCGCCGAACTAGGTGACCTTGAACGACCCCTTCATCATCGTGGCGTGCGGGTCGCAGACGTAGCGGTAGGTGCCCTTGCGGAACCTGACCGTCCACGCCTTGGGCGTGCCCTTGAAGCCGACGGTGGTCTTCTTGTTCACGCCGCCCGGCCCCGTCAGGTGGAAGTTGTGGAAGGTGGACTTGTCGTTGACGGTGATCGAGTAGGCACCGGCCTTGAGACTCGTCACCTTCTTGCCGCCCTTGGTCAGCGTGATCGTGAAGCCCGGCCCGACCGACGCGACCAGCTTGGTCGGGGCGGCGGGTGCCGACGGGGCGGCGGCGGCCAACGCGGCGGCCAGCAGCGCGGCGATCGCTGCGGCGGCTATCAGGCGGATGGCGGTCAAAATTCTCCCTTTCCTCGATTTCGAGGTCCTACGGGCCTCATCGACAGACGGATTCCATGATGACAGTCGTGGAGCCTCCGCCGGGCTGGGCCGAGGTCGACGGCGCCCTCGAGCGCACTTTTCAGTTCGCCGACTTCGCCGAAGCGCTCGCGTTCGTGAACCGGGTCGGCGCCCTCGCCGAGGCGGAGAACCATCACCCCGATGTGGCGATCCACTGGAACCGCGTGACCCTGCGCTGGTGGACCCACGTCGAGAACGCGATCACGGAGCGCGACCACACCCTGGCCGCGCGCACGAACGACCTGTCCGATCCGGACGGGTCCGGCGTCTGACCCCGGACGGGTCCCGTCAGGCGCTGTCCGGGTCGGGAAACCAGAACAAGCCGACCGTGCCCGGGCCGGCGTGCGTGCCGACCACGGGGCCGAGCGTCGTCGCGAGCTCGATCTCCGCCTGCGGCCTCAGGGTCTGCACCATCCGCCGCAGCGCCTCGAGCCGGTCCGGCGCCTCGGCATGGGCGATCCCGACGCGTAGGCCGGCCTCGTCGCTCGTCGCCTCGGCGAACGAGCGCTCGAACTCGCGGTAGGCCTTCTGGGCACCGCGCACCTTCTTCAACGGCAGCACCTCGCCGCCGGAGAGCGTCAGGATCGGCTTGATGTGGAGGAGCTGGCCTGCCATTGCGGACGCCTTGCCGATCCGCCCGCCCTTGGCGAGGTACTCGAGCGTGTCGACGGTGAAGATCATGCCGGCCACGCGCTTGAAGCGAGCGACGAGCTCGTCCACCTCCCCGTCCGTCGTCCCGCGCTCGAGCCGGCGCTGGATCGCCAGGGCCAGCATCGCGATCGCAGCCGACGCAGTCTCGGAGTCGATCGTGCGCACGCGCTCCCCCGCCTCCGCCGCCGCCCGCTCAGCGCTCTCGTACGTCCCGGACAGCCGCCGGGAGAGGTGCACGGAGAGCACGCGCTCGTAGCCGCCGAGCTCCTCGTAGGCGGCCAGGAAGTCCGCCGGCGTGGGCTGCGAGGTCGTGGGCGGCCGCTCGGCCTCGGGCAGCCGCCGATAGAACTCGGCCGGGTCGAGGTCGACGTAGTCGCGGAAGCTCTCGTCCCCGAAGCGCACGTACAGCGGGACGACGCGCCAGTTGGGGAAGCGCTGCGATGCCTCGGGGAAGTCGGCGGTCGAGTCGAGCACGATCGCCGTGTTCTGGGCGGTCAGTTCCACCGGGTGGCGAGCTTACTCGGCCGGAGCCAGGCGACCCCCGGCGCGGTGCACCGCGTCCACGATCTCGTCGAGCTGCTGGTCCTTCGTGAGGCAGGCGACCGCGCCGGCCTCGATCAGGGCGCCCATCTCGCGGGCGTTGGCGGAGGCGGTGAGCGCGATCACCGCCGTGTCCGGGCACGCCTCCACGATCGCGGCCGTTGCCTGCAGGCCGTCGAGTCCCGGCATCCGGTAGTCCATGACCACGACGTCCGGCTGCAGCTCGCGGCACATCTCCACCACGTCGTGCCCGTCGGGGAGCGCGGCGACGATCTCGATCTCGGGCCTGAGGCCGAGCAGCAACTCGAGCGCTTCGCGGAAGACGTCGTTGTCCTCGACGAGCGCGACGCGGATGGCGGCATCCACGTTCGCACCATACGCCTTGCCGACGCGGGTTCCTACTCCGCGGAGATGAGCAGCCGGTAGTGCGGCTGCCCGCCCGCGTGCACATCGACCTCGAGCTCGGGCCAGCGGCTCTCGATTCGCTCGAGCAGCCCGTCCAGCTCGGCCACGTCTGCGCCGGTCAGCACGGTGAGCACGTCATGCGGCTCCACGAGCAGGGCCTCGACGACCTGCTCCGCCACGCCGGCGAGATCCTTGCCTCCGACGACAGGCTCACGGCCGACCAGGCCCAGATAGTCGCCGGGCTCGGCAATGCCCTCCACCGCCCGCGAGGCCACCGTCACGGCCCCCACCGCGACTCCCTCGGCGGTCTCGGTCATCTCCGCTGCGTCCTCGCCGCCCTCGCGCGTGGCGTCGTGGGCGACCATCGCAGCGAGCCCGGCCTGGATCGACCCCGAGCGCACGACGTGCACCGGCTTGTTCGCGAGCCCTGCGGCCTCCTCGGCGGCGAGAAAGACGTTGGGATTGTTCGGCAGCACGACCACCTCGGCGCCAGGTGCCGCGGAGATCGCGCGCAGCAAGGCCTCGGTCGACGGGTTCATCGTCTCGCCCCCGTCGACGACCGTCGCGCCCGCGGACTCGAACAGAAGCCGGTTGCCATTCCCGACCGACACCGCAACGACCGCCGTGGGGCTCACGTCCGCCGCGTCGAGCAGTCGTACCGCGCGCTCCTCCGTCTGGCGGTGCATGTTCGCGACCTCGACCGCCTCCACGACGCCCATCGCCGTCGCAAGCTGGAGTGCTCGCCCGGGGTCGTCCGTGTGCACGTGCACCTTCAGCGCCGTCTCGTCGCCGACGACGAGCAGCGAGTCGCCGAGCGCGGCAAGCTCCCGCTCGAGCGTCTCCGCGTCGAGTCCGTCACCCTCGATGACGAAGCCGGTGCAGTAACGGAACTGCGACAGCTCCTGGTGAACGGACTCGATCCCGGCCCGCTCCTCCTCGGGCGCCTCCGGCAGCGGCTCCCCCGTGACGTGCGACGCGATCCCGCGCACGACCTCGAGCAGCCCCGCCGCGCCCGCGTCGACCACGCCTGCATCGCGGAGCACCTGGAGCTGTTCCTGTGTGCGCAGCACCGCGTCGTCGCCGCGGGCCACGAGCAGCCTGAGGAGCGACTCGAGGTCGTCCTCGGTCGCCTCCTCCGCAGACTCGGCGAGCACCCGGATCGCCGTGAGGATCGTGCCCTCCACCGGGTTGCTCACCTTGGCGTAGGCCAGGTCGGAGGCCGATCGGAGCGCTCTCGCGATCGTCTCGCGGTCGATCCGCTGCGCCTCGCCGAGGACGTCGGTGACGCCGCGCACGAGCACCGAGAGGATGACGCCGGAGTTGCCGCGGCCGCCGAGCAGCGCGGCCCGGGCGACGAAGCGCGCAACCGCCGCGCGATCTGCCTGCTTGGTCCGCGTCCCCCTCGAGTGCGTCCACCACCGCCCGGACGGTGAGCGTCATGTTCGTGCCGGTGTCGCCGTCGGGCACCGGGTAGACGTTGAGGTCGTCGATCCGGCGGCGGTTGCGCTCGAGCGAGCTCAGGGCTGCGCGCGAGAGCGCGAGCGCGACATCGTGGTCGCTCATGCGACGATTCTGACTGCTTCGTGGCAGGTGGGCAGCAGCGTTAGGAGGGGTCGGCTTTGCCGGCCCCGTTGACGTTCAGAAGAACCTTGAAGAAGGGGCTCGTGGGGGAAACATGGTTTCCCCCGCGTCTTAGACGGCCTTCTGAACCTTGCCGGCCTTGAGGCAGCGCGTGCAGACGTACGCGCGCGTCGGCTTGCCGGCGAGCAACACCCGAACGCGCTGGAGGTTGGGGTTGAAGCGGCGCTTCGTGGCCACCATCGAGTGGCTCCGGCTGTTCCCGAAGGACGGCTTCTTCCCGCAAACGGCGCAAACCTTGGCCATGAGAGGCGGCAGTCTAGCTGAACTAGCTGGAGGCCCTGTAGGCCCAGACCGCGTCGATGTAGGTGTCGCCGAGGGCGGGCGCTTCCCACCCGAGCTTGAACCCGAAGCGGCTCTCGCCGTCGTCCGGGAGGATCGACCAACCGTTGATGAGTCTGACGTTGGTCGCGCCCGAGACGTAGATGCAGACCTTGCCCTCCGGGGCCGTGGGAGCGGCGGGCGTTCCCGTGCAGTCGACGCTCTCGTCGTCTGTCTCGTCGCCCTCCGCGTCTGCCCAGCTGTCGATGTCGATGAAGACGTCGTCGTCGCCGAGTAGGTCCCGCGCCTGCATGGGCAGCGAGACGATCACGCCCCAGTCGCTGACGGCGTCTCCCTCGCCGACGTTGAAGTCGCCGCCGACCGCGCCGATCAGGAGCGTGCCGGGTGGCGCGGTGTCGTTCGCGGATGCGCCCTGGATGCCCTGAATGCCTTGAATGCCCTGGATCCCCTGGGGTCCTTGAGCGCCCTGGTCGCCCTTCGCGCCCGCAGCCCCCGGAGCTCCGGGGTCGCCGTGCGCGCCCGCAGCCCCCGCCACGCCGGGGTCGCCCTTCGCGCCCGGCAAGCCGTCCAGGCCGCGCGCGCCGACAGGTCCCCTCGGGCCGCGCGGCCCGACCGGCCCGCGTGCCCCTGTCTTTCCCCTCTTCGTGTCCTCGTGCTTGGGCGCCGGTTTCTTCTTCGGCGACGGGTCTTCGTGCGGCTTCGGCGGCGGAGGCGGCGGGTGATCGCCGAAGGGCCTGGTGCCGGTCGCGCCCGAGACGAGCGCCAGCGTCAGGGCGAGCGCTCCGAGCGTTAGAGCAGCCTTCCGCATCGTTTGACGGTACTCCGCGCGGGCGGGTTGTTACGAGGGGCGGCTCAACGCGCCTGCGCGCGCATCTGGCCGAAGAGGTCGGCCATCTCGAGCGCGCCGCGCGCGACCTCGGCGCCCCGCTCGATCCGCGCCTCGGCCTGCTCGACGTTCTCGCAGGTGAGCACGCCGAAGGCGACCGGCACACCGGTCTCGAGAGCAGCCAGCTGCAGGCCGCTCGCCGCCTCGCCTGCGATGAGCTCGAAGTGCGAGGTCTCGCCCCGAATCACGCAGCCGAGCGCGACCACGCAGGCGAACCGGCGCGTCTTGGCCAGGGCCATCGCGGCGAGCGGAAGCTCGAACGCGCCGGGCACCGGCACGACCGTGACGGCGTCGCGGGCGACGCCCTGCTCCTCGAGCGCGGTCAGCGTCTGCGCCAGCATGCGCGCCGTGATGTCGCCGTTGAAGCGGCTGACGACGACTCCGACCGAGCGCGCCGAGCCGTTCGGCGTCCCCTCGAGCGTCGCGTAGCCATCCGGCACGCGGAAGCCCGGCGGCGCGTGCTGCGCGACGGGGTCGGGCTCCGGCTCCGGAGGCTCCTCGACCTCCGGCTCCGGCTCGGCGACCGCCTCCGGCTCCTCGGCTCAGCTTCGGGCTCGGCCTCCGCCTCTAGCTCGGCCTCCGCCTCGGGCTCGGGCTCGGCCTCGTCCTCGGCGGGCTCGACGAGCGCGCTCAGCACGTCCTCGCTGGACTCCTCGAACTGGTCGTGGTCGTACGGCTGCCGCTCGTCCTGCTCGAAGCTCCGCCGCAGCTCCTCGAAACGATCGCTCATGTCCGCGATGTTCTAGCGGGTCGGTCGGTCATTGCTCCTCGGACTCGAACTTGACGTCCTGGTGGTGCAGCCGGTGACCGAGCTTGTCTCGCTTCGCCTCGAGGTAACGCTGGTTCTCCGCGTTGGGCGGCACCTCGATCGGCACCTGCTCGACCACCGTGAGGCCGAACCCCTCGATCCCGCTCAGCTTCTTCGGGTTGTTCGTGAGGATCCGGATCGTCGAGAGCCCGAGGTCGGTGAGAATCTGGTAGCCGATCCCGTACTCGCGCGCGTCGATCGGCAGGCCGAGCTCGAGGTTCGCCTCGACGGTGTCGAGGCCGTTCTCCTGCAGCTCGTAGGCCTTGAGCTTGTTTAGCAACCCGATCCCGCGGCCTTCCTGCGCCATGTACAGCAGCACGCCCGCCTCCTCGGAGGCGATCCGCCGCAGCGCGAGCGCGAGCTGCTCGCCGCAGTCGCAGCGGAGCGAGTGGAAGACGTCGCCGGTCAGGCACTCGGAGTGGACGCGGACGAGCACGTCGTCGGCGCCCTCGACATCACCCCGGACGAGCGCGACATGGTCCTTGCCGGTGAGCGTCTCGCGGAAGGCGACGGCCGTGAACTCGCCGTACTCGGTCGGCAGCCGCACCGAGGTCATGCGCTCGACGAGCTTCTCCGTGCGGCGCCGGTACTCGATCAGGTCGGCGACGGTCACCAGCTTGACGCCGTGCCGCTCGCAGTAGGGGACCAGGTCCGGGATGCGGGCCATCGTCCCGTCCTCGTTCATGATCTCGCAGACGACGCCGGCCGGATTCAGCCCGGCCAGGCGCGCCAGATCCACCGCAGCCTCGGTCTGCCCGGCGCGGCGCAGGACGCCGCCCGGCTTGGAGCGCAGCGGGAAGACGTGCCCGGGCTGGACGAGCGAGTCGGCGCCCTTGCTCGGGTCGATCGCGACCTGGATCGTGTGCGACCGGTCATGCGCCGAGATCCCCGTCGTCACGCCCTCGCGCGCCTCGATCGAGACGGTGAAGGCGGTCCCGTACGGCGTCTCGTTGCGGTCGGTCATCTGCCGCAGCTCGAGCTCGTCGCAGCGCTCCTCGGTCAGGCAGAGGCAGATCAGCCCGCGCGCGTGCATGGCCATGAAGTTGATCGCCTCGGGCGTGGCGAACTGGGCGGCGATCGTCAGGTCGCCCTCGTTCTCGCGGTCCGCCGCGTCCACGACGACCACGAACTTGCCCTGGCGGATGTCCTCGATCGCCTCTTCGACGGTCGCGAACGGTGCCTCGGTCTGCGGCGTCGCCGTGGAGGTCATCCTCGACTGATCGTACCCATGTCTTCGGGCCGGACGAGCCTGGCGACGTACTTGGCGATCACGTCGGCCTCGAGGTTGACGGGGTCTCCGGCCGTCAGCGAGCCGAGCGTCGTGACCTCGAGCGTGTGCGGCACGAGCGCGATCGCGAAGCCGTCGGCGTCGAGCGCGGCGATCGTCAGGGACACGCCCTCGACGGTGATCGAGCCCTTGTCCACGCAGTAGCGGAGCACCTCGGCGGGAGCGTCGATCCAGAGACGGGCGCCCTCGCCCTCCGGCTCGAGCGAGCGCACGCTGCCGACCGCGTCGACGTGGCCCTGGACGTAGTGGCCGCCGAGCGGGTCGCCCGCTCGCAGCGCCGGCTCCAGGTTGACCTCGGCGCCGGGCTCGAGCCGTGCGAGCGAGCTACGGCTCGAGCGTCTCGGGGACGGCGTGGAAGGCGAGCCGGCCGTCCTGCACGGACGTGACCGTGAGACAGGCGCCGCCGATCGAGACCGAGTCGCCGACGCCGCTCAGGGCAGCCGTCTGGGGCGCCTCGAGCTCGAGCGAGAGGCCGTCGGCGCCTCCGTCGGCGCGGAGCACGCGGCCCCGCTCGCGGACGATTCCGGTGAACACGAGGAAGACGCTAGCGGTCGCTCAGCCGAGGGCGACGGCTTCGAGCGTCTCGCGGGCCACCATCTCCAGGTGGCCGCGCTCGCCGTTCTGCGCGGTTGCGAGCTCGCCGCGCAGCTCCTCGACCGCCTCGGCCGCGGCGGGTGAGAGATCGTCGGTGCCGATCTCGTCGAGCTGGCGCCTGAGCTCGTCGGTCGGCAGCCGGCCGCCCAGCCAGTTCGAGAGCAGGTTGACGATGCGATCAGGGTTCGTGGACATAGCCGCAGACGAGAAGGTCCTGGCCCACACGGCGGGCCGTCAAACGCCGCAGGGTAGCGGGGGTGTCAAGCCCGGCCACGGCGACGGGGCCTGCGCCGGCGAGCAAGGGGGCGAGGAAGACGAGCACCTTGTCGACGAGACCCTCGGCGAGGAAGGCGCCGGCGAGCGTGGGGCCGCCCTCGAGCAGGAGCGACTGCACCCCCTCTGTGGCGAGCGCCTCGAGCTCCTCGCGCAGGGCTCCGCTTCGCAGCTCGAGCTCCGACCCCTGCGGAAGCGGGCCGCGGCCGAACGCGAGGCGGCGCGGCTGCCTCGGTGCGTCCACGCCTCGCGCGTCCAGGCGCGGATCGTCGGCCCGGACCGTGCCCATCCCGACCGCGACCGCGTCCGAGGCGGCGCGCAGCTCGTGGACGAGCCGGCGCGACTCCTCGCCGCTGACCCAGCGCTCGCCGGGAACGGTGACGCGGCCGTCGAGCGTCGAGGCGACCTTGTAGGTCACGAACGGCCGCCCCTCGGCGACCCAGGTGCGCCAGGCCTCGTTCTGCGCCCTCGCCGCGAAGGAGTCGGTGTGCTCGACCTCGACGCCCTTGCTCCGGAGCAGCTCCAGGCCGCCGCCCGCCTCCGGGTTCGGGTCGAGCGAGCCGGCGACGACACGCGCGACGCCGGCGGCGAGCACGGCGTCCGTGCACGGCGGCGTCGAGCCGTGGTGCGAGCACGGCTCCATCGTCAGAAACAGCGTCGCGCCCCGGGCCCGCTCCCCGGCGGCCGCGAGCGCGTTCACCTCCGCGTGTGCCTCGCCCTTGCGCTCGTGCCACCCCTCCCCCACGACCTCGCCGTCGCGCACGACGACGGCCCCGACGACCGGGTTCGGATGCGCGGTCCCCCGGCCCCGCTCGGCGAGCTCGAGCGCACGTTCCAGGCTCATGCGAGCAGCTGGACGAGCCGCGCTGTAGGCCCGCGGCAGGTCCTCGTGGCCGAAGATCGCGGTGCCCGCCACGAACAGGTTCGCGCCGGCCTCGTATGCCGGCCGGATCGTCTCCGGCCCGATCCCACCGTCCACCTGGATCGGAGTCTCGGGAAGCAGCTCGCGCAGGCGGGCGATCCGGTCCAGCGCCTCGGGCATGAACGCCTGGCCGGAGTAGCCGGGCCAGATGCTCATGCAGAGCGCGAGGTCGGCTCCCTCGGCCGCGCGCGGCCGCGTCCTCGACGGCTGTGCCCGGATTGAACGCGACTCCGACGCCCAGCTCGTGCTCGCGGGCGAGCGCGATCAGGGCGCCGGGGTCGTCGGTGACCTCGACGTGGAAGGTGACGCTGTCGCCGCCCGCCCGCGCCACCTGCGGGATGTGGCGGGCAGGGTTGTCGACCATCAGGTGGCAGTCGAGCACCCCGCCGCGCTCGTGGATCGCCGGCGCGATCGACTCGAGCACGATCGGCCCGATCGTGATCGGCTCGACGAAGTGCCCGTCGCCGATGTCGTAGTGGAAGACCCGCACGCCGGCGTTCAGCAGCTCGTCGATCTGCTCGCCCAGCCGCGAGAAGTCGGCCGCGTACAGCGACGGCTCGACCTCGACCGTGCGGATCCACTCGCTCCAGCCCACGTCAGGAGCGTAAGCCGCGCAGCCAGGCGTCGTACGACATGCGCTTCCCGCCCTCGGGCTGCACCTCGAGCAGCTCCAGCCGGTCGCCGTCGAGCCGCGAGCGCCAGACGATCACGTTCCGGCCCTCGACCTCGCCGCGCGCGCCGATGTGCGGCGACAGGGCGCGGATGCGGTCGTGCAGCTCCTGCGGCGGGCGCGACCAGTCGAGCTCGCGGTCGGCCGGGCCGATCTTCTCGGCGTAGGTGACGCCCTCCGCGGGCTGCGGCTCGAACGACTCGGCGGCCTCGAGCAGGGCCGGCGCCAGCTCCGCTGCCCGCGCGAAGACGGCGCCCGCGTCGTCGTCGGGGCTCGATCGCGAACGCCTGCTGCGCCCCGATCGGGCCGGCGTCCAGCTCCTCCACGAGCCGGATCACGCTGACGCCCGTCTCCTCGTCGCCGGCCATGATCGCCCGCTCGACCGGAGCGGCCCCGCGCCAGCGCGGCAGCAGCGAGGGATGGACGTTGAGCCACTCGTGCCGCTCCAGGAGCTCCTTCGGGATCAGCGCGCCGTAGGCGACGAGCACGATCGTCTCGGCGTCGAGCTCGGCCTCGGCGGGCCGCTCGGGCTGGAGCACGGGGATCCCGAGCCGCTCGGCGACGACCTTCGCCGGCGGCGCGGTCTGCTTGCGGCCGCGGCCCGCGGGCCGGTCCGGCCGCGTGAGCAGGAACGCGAGCTCGTGCCGCTCGGCCAGGCGCTCGAGCACGTCCGCGCCGAAGCCGGCCGTGGCGGCGACGCCGATCCGGGGCACTAGGAGGGTGCGATCGTGATCCGCGGGCGCAGGACGGCGAGCGCCTCGCGGCGCGAGTCGTCAGTGGTGCGCTCGAGGATGAGGACGCCGTCGAGATGGTCGACCTCGTGCTGGAGGATGCGAGCGGGGAGCCCTTCCAGCTCCAGCTCGATCTTGTTACCGCTCTCGTCGAAGGCGTCGACCGCGACCCGGATCCTCCGCTCGACAGGCACGGTGACGCCCTGGAGCGAGAGGCACCCCTCGTCGTCGGTCTCGACCTCGTCCGACGGGTCGCGCAGCACCGGGTTGACCAGGGCGATCGGCCCGTCCTCGTTCGGGTGCATGACGAGCACGCGCTGGAGCACCCCGACCTGGTTGGCGGCGAGGCCGACGCCGGTCGCGTCCTGCATCAGCGCCTTCATGCGCCCGACGAGCTGTTCGAGCTCGCCGTCGAACTCTCGACCTCGCGGGCGCGCATGCGCAGCACCGGATCCCCGTACTGGCGGATCTGGGCCAGCGCGACCCGCCGGCGCGCCTCGCGCTCGGGGTCGCGCGGCTGTCGCTTTGTCCTCGGCCGCCTCGTTCTCCATCGGCCTGAGTGTAGGGAACGTCAGAGGGCCTGCGGGTCGACGTCCACGACCGCGGTCAGGCCTGCCCTGCGCATCGCCGGAGCGGCCGCCGCGAGCAGCCGCCCGGCCTCGGCCGCGAAGGCGCCCGGGTGGTCGGTCTTGGCGACGAGCTGGGCGCGGTGACGGCCCCGCAGGCGCAGCAAGGGAGCCGGCCCCAGGAGGTCGGCGTCACCCGCCTTCTCCAGCTCCTCGCGCAGCTCTCCGAGCGCCGTGGCCGGATCCGAGCCCGCTCCCGAGACGACGATGCGGACGAGGTGCCTGAACGGCGGGTAGCCCAGCTCGCGGCGGCGCTCGAGCTCGTCGGCCAGGAAGCGCGTGACGTCGTGGCGCGCCGCCAGCTGGATCGGCCGCGCGTCGGGCTGGAAGGTCTGCACGAGCACGCGGCCCGGCGCGTCGCGCCCGCTGCGGCCGGCGAGCTGCGTCACGAGCTGGAACGTCCGCTCCTCGGCGCGGAAGTCGGGCATGGCGAGGCCCGTGTCGGCATCCACCACGGCCGCAAGGGCGACGCCCGCGAAGTGGTGGCCTTTCGCGACCATCTGCGTGCCGAGCAGGACCGCTCGATCGGCCGCGGCGAAGCGGCGCAGCGCATCCGAGAGCGCCTCGGGCCGGTCGACGGTGTCGGCGTCGATGCGGATCAGCTCCAGCTCGGGCAGCCGCTTCGCGAGCTCCCGCTCCAGCTTCTGCGTCCCGGCGCCGATCCGCGCGAGCTCCGGCGACTCGCACGCGGGGCAGGCCTCGGGCGCGCGCTCCTCGTGGCCACAGTGGTGGCAGCGCAGAGAGCCGTCGGCATGCAGGACGAGTGAGACGTCGCAGCGCCCGCACCGGATCGTGGCCCCGCAGGCACGGCAGTGCAGCGCGGGCGCGACCCCGCGCCGGTTCAGGAGCAGGATCGCCTTCCCCCCGCGCTCGGCGATCCCGCCGAGCTCCTCGAGCAGCGGGGCCGAGAGCGGATAGCCGGCCTCGCGCCGCAGGTCGACCACCTGGACGGGCGGGAGCGCGCCGGAGAGCCGCGCGCCGAGCTCGATCCGCTCCAGCCGCGCCCAGCTCTCCGGCCTCGGCGTCGCGCTCCCGAAGAGCGCGACCGCGCCCTCGAGGGCAGCCCGCTTGGCCGCGACGGTGCGGGCGTCGTAGCGCGGGTCCGACTCCTGCTTGTACGAGGGGTCGTGCTCCTCGTCGACGCAGATCAGCCCCAGGTCGCGCACCGGCGCGAAGACGGCCGAGCGCGCGCCGACGACGATTCGGGCCTCGCCCGCGACCACGCGCTGCCGCTCGTCCCGGCGAGCAGCGTCGGTCAGCCCCGAGTGCAGCAGCGCGACGCGGTCGCCGAAGCGCGCGCGGAAGCGGCCGACCGTCTGCGGCGTCAGCGCGATCTCCGGCACGAGCACGATCGCCCCGCGCCCGCGCTCGAGCGCGGCCGCGCAGGCCTGGAGGTAGACCTCGGTCTTACCGCTGCCGGTCTCGCCGTGGAGCAGGAACGAGCCGCCCTCGCCGTCGAGCGCCGCGACCACGCGGGCGAGCGCCGCGCGCTGCGAGTCGGTCAGCGCAGCCGGCTCGGCCTCCCCGGAAGCGCGTGCACCTCTGCCGCGGCGGGCTGCTCCTTACGCCGCTTCGGCGCGCGGCGCGACGAGCTCGAGCGCCCTCGCCGGCGTCGAGCCGTAGTAGCGCGCCATCCAGAGCGCCAGGTCGACGAGCGCCGGCGGAACCGCGTCGACGACCCGTCCGACCGCCGCGATCTCGACGCCGGGCGGCGCCTCGCGCCGACTCCCACGACCACGCCTCGGCGTTTGCCGCGGCCGAACCGGACCTCGACGACCGCACCCCGCCCGATTCCGCGGGCACCTCGTACGTGAATGGTCCGGCGAGCGCACGCGCCCTGACGAGCGGGAAGACCGATGCGGGCGGCACACGGTGACCGTAGCCGCGTCCCAGGTCGGCAGCTTCCGCTTGTAAGGTGCTGCCTTGCAATGGAAGCGAGACGTCCTGGAGACCTCTTGTAAGGTGGGCCTTACCTGATGCAGTAAGGGTACCCTCACTAGGAGGATCTCACGTGCGCAGAACGCTGCTTGTCCTCGCCCTCCTGTTGGCGGCTGTCGCGCTGACCGGGGCCGCCTGCGGCTCGGACGACGAGTCGTCCTCCGGAGCCACCGCGACGTCCGGCGAGACAGCGGCCGAGGAGGAAGAGGGCGAGGACTTGTCCCCGGACGAAGCGGCCGCTGAGATCGACGAGGTCAAGACGCTGCTCGACGAGGCCTCGCCCACTACCGCAACGGCGACACTGAAGCTGCAGACACGAACGTGGGCGACGCGTACCTCGAGCACTTCGAGCGCGTCGAGCATCCGCTCGACGAGCGCGACCACGAGCTCAACGGAGGAGCTCGAGGAGCGGATCAGCACGGACATCCGCGACGAAGATGAAGGAAGGCGCATCCGGCGCTGAGGTCGCCGCGCTCGTCGACGAGACCAAGACCGACCTCGACACCGCCAAGACGAAGCTCCAGGAGGCCCAGTAGGGGTGCGCCGCCTCCTGCTCCTCGCCCTCGCGACCGCCGCGCTCCTCGCCCCGGCCATCGCGCACGCGCGGACGACGCGCAGTTCGCCGAGGCCACGGCGCAGGTCGAGACGGCGCGGACAGCTCACCCAGGAGGCGCTACGAGGCCGCCGAGCAGGCGACCGCGAGCGCGGCTACGAGCTCGCCCGCACGGCGTACCTCGATCACTTCGAACACGCGGAGGTGCCGCTCCGGCTGCGCGACCCGAACCTCGTGCTCGACGTGGAGTTCGCGTTCGCGGAGCTGCGGAACGGCATCCGCGACGGCAAGCCGATCGGTGAGCTGCAACGACACGAAGGCGGAGATCTTGCTCGGGTTGCGCGACGTCGACCGCACGCTCGCCGACAAGGGCTTCGCGGCCCCGCTGCTCGCCTTCCTGTTCTCGTTCGGCATCCTCTTCCGTGAGGGGCTCGAGTCGGTGCTGCTGATCGCGATCCTGCTCGGCTCGCTCGCCTCGGGCCGGGCGACCGGCTACCGAAAGCCGCTCGGCCTGGGCGTGCTGGCCGCGATCGGAGCCACCATCCCCACCTGGCTGCTCGCCACGCTCGTGCTCGACATCGCGCCGGTCCAGCGTGAGCTGCTCGAGGGCGTCGACGGCCGTCGCTCGCGGTCGCGGTGCTCTTCCTCGTCTCGTTCTGGCTCGTCGCGCAACTGGAGCAGAAGCGACGGCTCGAGTTCATGCGGGCGCGTGTGGCGTCCGCGATCGCTGCCGGAAGCTCGCTCGCGTTCGCCGGGCTCGGGTTCACGGCCGTCTACCGCGAGGGCTTCGAGACCGTCCTCTTCTACCAGGCGCTCGCCATCTTCGCGAAAGGCCTCGGCACTCTGGGTCGTGCTCGGAGCCGCGACCGCCGCCGTCGCGCTCGGGAGCGGCCGCCTACGCGGTCATCGTGCTCGGCAAGAAGCTGCCGTTCAAGCAACTGCTGGTCGCTAGGCGCGTCCACCTGCTCCTGATGCTGTCGGTCGCCTTCGCCGGGAATGCCGTACGCTCGCTCCAGGAGGCCGCCTGGCTGCCCGTGACGCCGATCGAAGGCGAGTGGGCGCGGCTGCCGATCTTCCTCGCCGAGCTGACGGGGATCCACCCGACCCGCCAAGGCATCCTCGTCCAGGTCGCCCTGCTCAGCCTCTACGTCCTCGGGGCGGCCTATCTCTTCGGCTGGAAGCGGATGCGCCGCCGAACGTTGGAGGCAGCACAGGCATGAGCAAGCTGCGCGTCGGGATCGACGTCGGCGGCACCTTCACGAAGGCCGCCGCCGTCTGCCCGGCGACCCGGGAGCTGCGCGCGCACGCCGCCGTACCCGACCACCCACGCACACGAGCACGGCGTCGCCCAGGGCGTCGCCGACGCGCTGCGCTCGCTGCTCGCCCAAGTCGACGGAGCTGCGATCGAGCTCGTCGCCTTCTCGACGACTCAGGCGATGAACGCGCTGCTCGAAGGGCGACGTCGCCGCGCGTCGGCGTGGTCGGCCTCGGCGAGGCACCGCACCTCCGCGTCGCGCGCAAGCGGACGCGCGTCGGAACGATCGGGCTCGCGCCGCAGCGGAAGCTCGAGACCTCGCACGTCTTCCTCGACGCCACCCACGGCCTCGACCAGCGAGTGCTCGACGACGCCCTGCTCGGACTCGCCCGGGAAGGGTGCCGCGCCGTCGCCGTCAGCGCCGCCTTCTCCGTCGACGACCCCGAGACCGAGCAGCTCGTCTGCGAGCGGGCCGGGGCCTGCGGGCTCGCCGCGTGCGCCGGGCACGAGCTCTCGGGCGCGTACGGGCTGGAGACGCGCACCGTCAGCGCGGCCGTGAACGCGAGCATCCTCCCGCTCGTCGAGCGCACGACCGCTCTCGTCGCCTCCGCCCTCGCCGAGGCGGGGCTCGACGCGCCGCTGCTCGTCTTGCGCGGCGACGGCGGCGCGATGAGCATCGGCGAGTTCCGGCGCCGGCCGTCCTTCACGATCGGCTCGGGGCCGGCCGCGGGCGTCTCCGCAGCCCTGCACCAGCTGGAGATCCGGGACGGGATCGTGGTCGAGTGCGGCGGGACGAGCTCGAACGTGTCCGTGATCAAGAACGGCCGCCCCGTTCTGCGCACACTCCGCGTCATGGGCCGCCCGACGTGCGTCCGCTCGATCGACAGCTGGGTCGTCGGCGCGGCCGGGGGCAGCATGGCGCGCCTCGGCCGAAGGAAGCTCGAGGACGTCGGGCCGCGGAGCGCCCACCTCGCCGGGCTGCCGTATGCCTGCTTCGCGGCGCCCGAGGACCTCGCCGGCGCGGAGTTGGAACTGCGCGCGCCGCGCGAGGGCGACCCGGCGGACTACGCCGTCGTGCGGTCCGCCGCCGGCACGTTCGCCGTCACCGCGACGTGCGCAGCCAATGCGCTCGGCGTTGCGGAGGACGCCTACGCCGCGGGCAACCGGGAAGCGGCGCGCCTCGCACTCGCCCCGCTCGCCGAGCGACTTCGGACGACCGTGGACGAGCTCGCTCGCCGGCTTCTCGACGGCGCCGCGCGGCGCGTCGCAGACGCCGTCGCCGAAGCAGCCAGGCAACACGGCCTCCGCGCCGACGTTCCCCTCGTGGCTCTCGGCGGTTCGGGCGACGTGCTCGTTGCGCGTGCCGCAGAGCTGCTCGGCCGACCTCTCCTGCGGACTCGGCATCCGGAGGTGCTGTCCTCGATCGGCGCCGCGCTGTCGCTCGTACGCGTGGAGGTCGCCAGGAACGGCGTCTCAGCGCTCGACGTTCCGGAGCTCGCGAGCGAGGCGGAAGCGGCCTGCGTCGCAGCGGGCGCCGCCCCGGCCTCGGTCTCGGTCGAGACGACCTACGACAAGATCGACCGAGTGCTCCGCGCGGTGGCGACCGGCGCCGTTGCGCTGGAGACCGGCGCGGTCCGCGCGGAGCCCGTGGACGAGGAGCGGAGGCTCCAGGCGGCGGCCCACGCCCTCGACCTCACACCGGACGCCCTCTCGCTGCTCGCGTCGAACGACTTCTATCGGGTCTTCTCGGAGAACGGCTCCGGCCGGGTCGCCGTCGTGGACGCCCGCGCCGCCGTGCCCGTCGCCGAGGACGCACGGAGCGTGTTCGCCGGCGAGGGGGGCGACTTTCTCGAGCGGCTGCGCGTCGAGCTGCGCGACCACACGCGCGAGCTCGGCGTGGCCACCATGCTCCCGCGCGTCCTGCTCGTGTCCGGGTCACGGATCCTTGATCTCTCCGACGCCCGACGGGCCGAGGACGTCCTCTCGGCCGCCGAGCGCGCCCTCGACGCCCGAGGGCCCGCCGTCGCCGTCCTCGGCCGCTGATGTCGCTCTATCGGCAGGCCGGCCGCCCGAGCGGATGGCTCGCCGCGTCTGTGATCGCGGCGCTCCTGCTCGGCCTCGGACTCGGCGTCGCGGTCTCGCAGGTCTTGTCGGATGAGCCGACATTCGAGGATGCGGTCTCCGAGGTTCAGAGCGACGCCGCAACGACCGCCGACGCGCTCGAGCTTGTCGCGCTCCACTACGAGAGCGCCCCGGAGGGTGCTCGCGACCAACTCAGGCGCGCACAGGAGTCGTTCGACGAGGTGGAGCCCGACCTGCGCCTGCTCGCACCGGAGGAGACGGCCGACGCCGCCGCAGGCCGTCACGCTCGTCGCGTCCCTCGTCGAGCGGAACGCCCCGTCCGGCGAGGTCGAGGAGGCCGCCGACACCGCCCGCGACGCGGTCCGCCGGGCCGCCCGGTTGCGATAGCCTCGCTTCGATGGCGCACGCCGGTCACTCGGTCGACGAGTACCTCGAGACGATCTACTTCCTCGCCTTCCCGATCGGCGAGTACAGGCCGCTGAGCTCCGGGTCGCCGACGCTGGCGTCGCGCGTGGCCGAGATGCTCGGCGTCTCGCGCGCCTCGGCGGGCGAGATGCTGAAGCGGCTGGAAGCCGAGGGCCTGATCGAGCGCGGCGAGCAGAAGGAGGCGCTGCTGACGGCGTCCGGACGCGCGCGCGCGGAGCGGGTCGTCCGCAAGCACCGGATCATCGAGCGGCTGCTGACCGACTTCATGGGCTACACGGCCGCCGAGGCCCACGTGCACGCAGACGAGCTCGGCGACACGTTCAGCGAGGAGATGGTCGAGCGGATCGCGGTCAAGCTCGGCAACCCCGACCGCTGCCCGCACGGCTGGCCGGTCGATCCGGACTTCGAGCAGGAGGAGAACCTCGAGCTGGCGGCGCTCGGCGAGCTCGAGGCCGGAACGCATGCCACGATCGTCCGCCTCGCGGAGCACGACGGCGAGCTCCTGCACTGGTTCTACGACCAGGGCCTGACGCCCGGCACCGCGATCGAGGTGAAGGCCGCGGAGCCCGCCGCCGGCCAGTTCTCGGTGTCGATCGACGGCGAAGACCGCGCGATCGGCGAGAAGGCCGCCGCGGGCTTGTTCGTGCGCCCGGCTGCCTGAGTTACCGTTTTCAATCGGTAACCGAGGCGGCAGCTCGTCACGGGCCTGCGCGGAAGGCGTGCGCGTTTCTTGCGCGTGCCTGGCACCAGGAAGGGGCGTCCCGAACGGTCAGGGGAACGATCGTTGCACTGCTTGTGACGGTGCCTGGCACCGCCAAAGGACGCCCTACGGAACGGCCGTGGCGGCTGTGTCGATGCCTGCTGCGGCGCTGAGCGCTTCGGCCTTGTCCGTCCGCTCCCACGTGAAGTCGTGGTCGTCGCGGCCGAAGTGCCCGTAGGCGGCGGTCTTCGCGTAGATGGGACGCCGCAGGTCGAGGTCGCGCTGGATCGCGGCGGGCCGCAGGTCGAAGTGCTCGCGCACGAGCTCCTCGATGCGCTTGACGGGCAGGTTCTCGGTGCCGAAGCAGTCGATCTCCATCGAGACGGGGTGCGCCACGCCGATCGCGTAGGCGACCTGGAGCTCGCAGCGGTCGGCCAGGCCCGAGGCGACGACGTTCTTCGCCACGTAGCGCGCCGCGTAGGCGGCCGAGCGGTCGACCTTGGTCGGGTCCTTGCCCGAGAAGGCCCCGCCCCCGTGCCGCGCGGCCCCGCCGTAGGTGTCCACGATGATCTTGCGTCCGGTCAGCCCGGTGTCGCCCATCGGCCCGCCGAGCACGAACTTCCCGGTCGGGTTGACGTAGACGAAGTCGCGGTCGTTGTGGAGCCGGCGCTCGTCGTAGAGACGCGGGTCGAGGATCGGGTGCAGGACGTGCTCGATCACGTCCTCCTTGATCGTCTGGGAGTCGACCTGTTCGGCGTGCTGCGTCGAGACGAGGACGCGCACGATCTCGACCGGCGTCTGGTGCCCATGCTCGTCGAGCTCGTAGCGCACGGTTACCTGCGCCTTCCCGTCGGGCCGGAGGTACTTCAGCTGCTCCGACTTGCGCACCCCCGCCAGCCGGCGCGCGATCTTGTGCGCGAGCATGATCGGCAGCGGCATCAGCTCGGCCGTCTCGCGCGTGGCGTAGCCGAACATCATCCCCTGGTCGCCGGCGCCGATCTGGTCGAGCGGGTCGTCGTCTCCGGGGTCGTGCTGCAGCTCGTACGACATGTCGACGCCCAGCGCGATGTCGGGCGACTGCTCGTCGATCGCCACGACGACGCCGCAGGTGGTGGCGTCGAAGCCCCACTCCGAGTGCCGTGTAGCCGATCTCGCCGATCCGCTCGCGCACGAGCTTGGGGATGTCCACCCACGTCTCGGTCGAGATCTCGCCGGCGACGACGACGAGGCCGGTCGTGATCAGCGTCTCGCAGGCGACCCGGCCGCCGGGGTCCTTGGCGAGGACGGCGTCGAGCACGCTGTCCGAGACCTGGTCGGCGATCTTGTCCGGATGCCCCTCGGTGACGGACTCGGACGTGAAGAGGAACTCGCGGGCGGCCATGAAGGCCGCAAGGCTACCTACTCGATCGAGAGGAAGGCCGAGAGCTTCAGATCCTCGGGCTTCCCGCTCACGGAGAAGAGGAACGCGCCGAGCGGCTCCAGGATGTGCGTCGCCTCCGGCGGGATCTCCTCGCCCGCGAGGCCCGCGAAACCCTCGACCAGGGCACTGAGCCGGTCGAGGTCGAGGTAGACGAAGCCGAACGTCTCGTCGGGCATCTCCGCGTCCTCGCGGGCCTGCTCGAAGTTCGCGTCGTCGGCCAGGCTGTCGCCGTCGGAGCGGACGTCCGCGATCGCGCCCGGCCTGGTCGTGATGATCGCCTTGCCGTCGAAGACCGCGTAGGTGATCGGGAAGCCGTCGAGCAGGACCTGTTTGGCCTGCACGCCGTCGACCTCGGTGGTGCGGCTCTGTGCGCCCGTCTCGGGCGGGATCAGCCGGGCGAGGCGGTCGAGCGCGGCCAGCGCCTGCTGCTCGTTCTCGACCTCTGCGAGGAACGTGACCTCCGGAATCGGAGCGCCCGGGCCTACCCAGAGCGCGAACTCGCCGTCGAAGAGGGCCGAGATGCCCTCGAGGTCGACGCCGAGCAGGTCCCGCAGCTGGCCGAAGGCTCCGGGCGTTTGCTGGAAGCTGTCCGAGACCCGGCCGCGGCCGTTGGCGGAGATGAACGCCAGCGCGTCCTCGGGAGCGGCCTCGATCAGCGTGGACTCGTACGGCTCGATGCTCGCGAACTGCTCCTCGAGCTCCGCCGTCACTGCGCCCTCGAGCCGGATCCCGCTCGACTCGGCTCCGAGCGCAAGCGCGAAGGCCTTCAGCCGGTTCTTGCCGGCCGGGGCACCCGCGCCCTCGGCGGCCTTCGTCGCGGCCTCGCCGTTGACGAAGACCTTGGCGAGGGCTTCCTCCGGTAGGTCGTCCATGGCCGCTTCGAACTCCGGCGAGTCCTCGAGCGAGCCGCTCGCCCGGGCGTTCTCGAAGTGGTCGAGGACCGCGGCGGTCTCCGCGATCACCGTCCAGCCGTCGACCTCGCGCGTGACGGGCGGGTCGTCACCTTTCGCGAGCAACGACTTGAGCTTCGCCTCGTCGGCCGGCTTGAGGACTGCCACGAACTCCTCGTACTCCTCGCCCTCCAGGTCGAGGAGAATGAGATCGAGCGTGTCACCCAGCGCGGGCTCGATGTCCGCCTCCCAGGAGAGGCCCTCCTCGGTAAAGCCCTGCTCGAGCTCGGCGAGCAGCTTCCCTCGGTCGGGAAACTTCTCCAGCAGCTCCTCGAGCTGGTCGACCTGGTCGGAGTCCACGTCGGTGTTGAGCGTCACGTAGACCGCCGTCGACTCGGGCGCGATCGACGCGGCGCCCTCGCCGCCGGTGGCCGCGCTGTCACTGCCGCCGCACCCGACGAGCGCGAGGACGAGACCCGCCAGCAGCGAAGCATGCGCGACCCTCATCTCGCACCCATGTTACTCCGCGGTCGGACGCCGTCCCATCAACCCGGCGGCGAGCTCGTCGAGGCTCCGGCCCGAGAGAACGTCGCAGACGCCCTCGGTGATCGGCAGCTCGATCTCGAGCCGCCGGGCGAGGTCGCGTAGCACGGGCGCAGTGGTCAGGCCCTCGACGACCTGGCCGATCTCGGCGGCAGCCTCGTCCGCGGTCGCACCCCGGGCGATCAGCTCGCCCGCCCGACGGTTGCGCCCGTGTCTCGACCAGCAGGTGACGCTCAGATCTCCCATCCCGGCGAGGCCCGCGAACGTCTCGGGGCGTGCACCGCACGCCTCCCCGAGCCGCGCCATCTCGGCCAGTCCGCGCGTGATCAGGGCGGCCTTGATGTTGTCGCCGAGTCCGACCCCGTCGACACCGCCCGCCGCCAGGGCGATCACGTTCTTCGCCGCCGCGCAGAGCTCGACTCCGACGAGGTCCGGGTTGACGTAGACGCGGAAGACGAGCGAGTTGATCGCGTCCTGCAGCTCGGCTGCGAGCGCCTCGTCCTCGCTGGCGATCACGGCGGCGCCGGGCAGGCCCTGCCCGACCTCCTCGGCGAAGTTCGGGCCCGAGAGCACCGCGACCGGCCGGTCGCGGACGAGGCGTCGACAGGCGCTCGCCGCTTGCCGGGTCGAGGCCCTTCGTCAGGCTCAGGACCGGCGCCGAGCCCGGCAGCGCAGCGACGACCTCGCCGAACGCGCGGCTCGGAACGGCCGCGACGACGACGTCGGCGTCCTCGACCGGCGCGTCTGCGATCGCGGCCGGCTGCGATCCCGTCGAGCGGCACGTTGGTCAGGTAGCGCGGGTTGCGACCGTTCTCCCGCATCGCGCTGCACCTGCTCGGGATCGCGCGCGGCGAGCGTTACCTCGTGCCCGCGGTCGGCGAGCAGGCGCGCGAACGCCGTCCCCCACGACCCCGCCCCGACGACGACGGCCTTCACGAGCGGCGGACGAAGTCGATCGAGACCGGCACGCCCTCGAGCTCGAAGCGGTCGCGCAGCCTGTTCTCGACCCAGAAGCCGTAGTCGCGGGTGATCAGACCGGGGTCGTTGACGAACATGCGGAAGCGCGGCGGCCGGGCGCTGACCTGCGTCCCGTAGAGCAGGTTGAGGCGCTTGCCCGCCTTCTGCGGCGGCTGCCGGGCCTCGCGCAGCTCCTGCAGGAAGCGGTTCAGCTCGCCGGTCGGGACGCGGGCGGTGTGCTTGTCGAAGAGCATCTCGACGCGGTCGAGCACGCGCTAGCACGCCGCGGCCCGTTTTCGCCGACACCGCGACGAGTGGCGGCCGCTGCCGCAGCCTCGACTCCAGGCGCGGCCGCACGTCCTCGATCGTCACGTTTGACAGGTCCCACTTGGAGAGCACGACGAGTGTCGAGCAGCCGGCCTTGCGGGCGACGTCGGCCACCGCGAGATCCTGCTCGACCACACCCTCGCTCGCGTCCACGAGTACGAGCGCCACGTCCGCTCGCTCCGCGGCCGCGAAGGCCCGGAGCTCCGAGTAGTACTCGATCCCCTGGCGCTGGTGGCGCTTGCGCCGGAGTCCCGCGGTGTCGACGAGCACGTACTCGCGCTCGCCGCGGCGGAGGACGGTGTCGATCGAGTCGCGGGTCGTGCCCGGAACCTCGGAGACGATCGTCCGCTCCTCCCCGAGCAGCTTGTTCAGCAGGCTCGACTTGCCCACGTTCGGCCGACCGAGGATCGCCACGCGGATCGCGCCCTCGCCCACCGCCGCCTCGGCGCTACCAGGCAGCGCGGCGACGATCGCGTCGAGCAGGTCGCCGGTGCCGTGTCCGTGCAGGGCTGAGAGCGGCACCGGGTCGCCGAGACCGAGCCGGTGGAACTCGAGCGCGTCCGTATCCCGGGCCGGATCGTCGATCTTGTTTGCGAGCAGGAAGACCGGCTTGCGCGCGCGCCTCAGGATCGCGGCGAGCTCCTCGTCGCCGGGTGTGATGCCCGCACGGGTGTCGACGACGAAGAGAACGAGGTCGGCCTCCGCGATCGCCGCCTGCGCCTGCTCGGCAATCGAGCGCGTGATCGGGCTCGGGTCCGCGATGTCGACGCCGCCGGTGTCGATCAGCAGGAACTCGCGGCCGTTCCACTCGCAGAGGAGCTCCTTCCGGTCCCGCGTCACGCCCGGGGTCTCGTGGACGACGGCGGCGCGCGAGCCGGTCAGCCGGTTGACGAGCGTCGACTTGCCCACGTTCGGGAAGCCGACGATCGCAACGCGGCCGAGCAACCCCTGCTCGGCGGCCTCCTCCGCCGGCGGCGCGTCGACGCGCGGGCCGCTCATGCGGGCGGGAGCGCGCCGCGCGGCCGTCCGAGCGTGTGCGCGTCGACGAGGAAGTCCCACTGGCGCCGAATCTCGGCCTGGATCGCGGCCGAGGCCTCGCGGTAGCCCTTGGCGTTCTTCGGCAGGCCGTCGAACCTCATCGGCTCGCTCCAGGCGATCGAGACCGGGTGGAAGTTGCCGACCTTCCAGTCCTGCGTGCCGTGGATGGCGCCGACGACGACCGGGGCGTCCTCCTGCACGGCCACCATCGCCGCACCGGGCTTCACCTCGCCGGGCACCCCGCTCAGCTGGCGCGTGCCCTCGACGAACAGGCCGAGGGCGTGGCCGCCCGTGACGATCTTCCGCATCATCCGCACGGCATCGCGGTCGGACTCGCCGCGCCGCACCGAGAAGGTCCCGAACGCGCGGATCAGCTGACCGAGACCCGGCACGACGTGGGCCTCCACCTTCGCCATGTAGTAGATCGTGCGAGGACACGCGCCGCCGAACGCCGGCGGGTCGAGCCAGTGGAAGTGGTTGAGCGCCAGGACGAGCCCGCCCTCGCGCGGGACGCGTTCTCTCCCGTACACCCGCAGCGGAGCGAAGATCCGGACCGCGGTTCCGATCGTCGCGCGGCCGAGGGTCCAGATGGCGTCGGTGCGGTTCACGCCGGCGACCGCTCGCGGACGAGCGTCTCGATCTCGGCGACCACGTCGTCGATGTCGAGGTCGGTCGTGTCGATCGTCCGGGCGTCGGCGGCCGGCTGCATGCGGGCCGCGTCGCGCTCGTCGCGCAGTCTGAGATCGGTGGCAAGCGCGTCGGCTCCGATCTCGGGCCGCTCGCTGAGCCGCCTCTGCGCCCGCACGTCCGGCCGCGCCACGAGGTAGACCTTGACCTCGGCGGCGGGCGCGACGACGGTGCCGATGTCGCGGCCCTCGATCACGGCGTCGCCCTCGACGGCGAGCTCGCGCTGGCGGTCGCGCATCACCTCCCGCACCTCGGGATGGCGGGCGACGGTGGAGACGACGCGGTCGATGCGCGCGCCCCGGATCCCGGTCGTGACGTCCCGGCCGCCGATCGCGACGCCGCCGTGGGCGTCGAACGTGACCCGGTTCGACTCGGCGAGAGCCGCGAGCGCGGCGCCGTCCTCGAGCGAGGCCCCCTCCTGCAGCGCGAGCCAGGTCAGCGCGCGGTACATCGCGCCGGTGTCGAGGTAGCGGAAGCCGAGCCGCGACGCGAGCCGCCGCGCGACCGTGCTCTTGCCCGCGCCGGCCGGGCCGTCGATCGCCACGATCACGCTGCTCCCTTCATCGCACGGTCACCGACTCCAGCAACTCGAAGAATCCGGGGAAGCTAACAGCCGCTGCGTCGGCCCCCTCGATCCGCACGCCCTCTCTGGACACGACCCCCGCGACCCCGCCCAGAATGGCCAGCCGGTGGTCGCCGCGCGACTCCACGCCCCCACCCTTGGGGCGGGAGGGTACCCCTCTCACCCCGAGGACATCGTGGCTGCTCGTGACCCGCACGCCAAGGGCTTTGAGCGCTTCTTTCACAGTTTCGATGCGGTCCGTTTCCTTGTGGCGCAGCTCGCCCGCCCCGCGCACGATGCTCTCGCCCCGGGCGCTCGCCGCGGCGAGCGCGAAGAGCGGCAGCTCGTCGATCATCCGCGGTACCTCCTTCGCCGTGACCGTGGTCGCCGTCAACGGTGCGGATCGCACCTCGACGTCGCCGACCGGCTCCCCGCCGACGCGCCGCCGGTTGAACACCGCGATGTGCGAGCCCATCCGCTCGAGCACGTCGAGCAGGCCGGTCCGGGTGGGGTTGATCCCGACGTCGTGGATGTAGAGGTCGGAACCGGCCAGCAGGGTCGCCGCTACGACGAACGGCGCGGCCGACGAGAAGTCGCCGGGCACCTCGACCTCGCCCAGCTCGAGCCGCTCGGTCGGAGCGACCGAGACGTTGTTGCCGCGACGGGTCACCTTCGCGCCCGCCTCACGGAGGATCAGCTCGGTGTGGTCGCGGGTCGGCAGCGCCTCCACGACCGTCGTCTCGCCGCCGGACGCGTAGAGCCCGGCCAGCAGCAGCGCCGACTTCACCTGCGCGCTCGGCATCGGCGGCCGGTAGCGGATCGACTCGAGCGCGCCGCCCGTCACGGTCACGGGCGCGCGGCCGTCCGTCGTCTCGACCCGCGCGCCCATCTGGCGCAGCGGCTCGGCCACGCGTTCCATCGGGCGGGAGCGCAGCGACTCGTCCCCGGTCAGCGTGAAGGTGCCCTCCTGTCCGACGAGCAGCCCCGGCAGCAGCCGCAGCAGCGTCCCCGCGTTGCCTGCGTCGATCTCGCCACCCTCGGGCTCGCGCAGGCCGCGCAGCCCGGCGCCCTGGACGCGGAGCACGTCGACGTCGTCCTCCGCCACCTCGACGCCGAGCGCCCGCACCGCAGCGAGCGTCGACTCGGTGTCCCCCGCCCGCCCGAAGCCGGAGATTCGCGTCTCCCCCTCGCCCACCGCGCCGAGCAGCACGGCGCGATGCGAGATCGACTTGTCACCCGGGACTCGGATGTGGCCGGTCAGCGTCGCCGCCGGCTCGACGAGGGTCATTCGAGCACCGGCTCGACGACCACGCCGTACCCCTGCTCCTCGAGCAGCTCGGCAGCCCGCCGCGCCGAGTCCTCGCCGGCGACGAGCACGGTCAGGTTGCCGCCGCGCTCCGGGGAGACGTGCTGCAGCTCGAAGTCCTCGATGTTGATCCGGGCGGCGCCGAGCGCCTGGGTGATCCCGGCGAGCACGCCCGGGCGGTCGGGCACGTGCACGTGCAGCTGCTGCAGGTGGCCCGGGTCGGGGAACGCCTCGGCGAGCAGCCGGCGCCGGTTCGACGACGCCTCGGCGATCCAGCGGGCGAGGAAGCCCGCGTCGCGCGCCTCCAGGGCCTGCTCGAGCTGCTCGACGCGGCGGCGGTGATCGGCGAGCGAGACGCTCATCGCGGCGGCGTTCTCGAGAAAGATGTCGACCCAGATGCGCGGGTTCGCGCCCGCGACGCGCGTCATCTCGCGCAGCGACCCGCCCGCGGCGGCGAGCGGATCGTGGCCGTCGACGCGCCCCGCTCCGACCTGGTTGGCGAGCAGGTTCGCGAGCGCGTGCGGCAGGTGGCTGGTCAGGGCGACGACGCGGTCGTGCGCCGCCGGCTCGATCGCGACCGGCGTCGCGCCCAGCTCCGAGACGAAGCCGTGGACGAGCCGGTGGCTGGCGGCGTCCGTCTCCGGGACCGGGGTCAGGAACCAGGTCGCGCCCTCGAACAGGTCGGCGGTCGCGTGCTCGGGCCCGCGCGACTCCGACCCGCACATCGGGTGCCCGCCGACGAAGCGCCCCACGCCGGCCGCGGCCGCGCACACGGCCGCCTTCGTCGAGCCGACGTCGGTGACGGTGCAGTCGCTGCCGCCGAGCACTCCGGGCAGGAGCGAGACGAGCTGGGACACCGGCGCGGCCACCACGGCCAGCGTGGCCCCGCGGAGCGCATCGTCGGGCGTGGCCGCCGGCTCGTCCACCGCGCCCCGCTCCGCCGCGACGGCGAGCGTGCGCTCGTCGGGGTCGAACGCGGCGACGGTTGCGCCGGCCCGCTTGGCCGCGAGCCCCACGGACGTCCCGATCAGGCCGGTGCCGAGGACCGCTAGCCGGTCGACCATGACTCTCTAGCCGATCTGGCGGCCCATGAGCGCGGCCATGCTGCGGATCTCCTCCGCGAACTCCGCGAACGTGTCGGCCGGCAGCTGCTGCGGGCCGTCGCAGAGCGCCTCCTCGGGCCGCGGGTGCACCTCGACGATGATCCCGTCCGCGCCGACCCCGACCGCGGCCCGGGCGAGCGGGAGCACGAGCTGGCGGCGCCCGGCGGCGTGCGACGGGTCGACGATCACCGGCAGGTGCGTCTCCTCCTTCAGCACGGCCACGGAGCCGAGGTCGAGCGTGTAGCGGGTGGTGGTCTCGAAGGTCTTGATCCCGCGCTCGCAGAGGATGATCCGGTCGTTCCCCTCCTTGGCCACGTACTCGGCCGCCATCAGCAGCTCCTCCACGGACGCCGACGGGCCGCGCTTCAGCAGCACGGGCTTGTCAGCGCGGCCGACCTCGGCGAGCAGGAGGAAGTTCTGCATGTTCCGGGCGCCGATCTGGATCACGTCGGCCGCCTCGACGACCTCCTCGACGTGCCGCGGGTCCATCAGCTCGGTCACGATCGGCAGGCCGGTCTCCTCGCTCGCCTCGCGCAGGATGTCGAGGGCCTCGAGCCCGAGCCCCTGGAACGTGTACGGGGACGTGCGCGGCTTGAACGCGCCGCCGCGAAGCATGGTCGCGCCGGCCGCCGCCACCACGCGCGCGGTCTCGAGCGTCTGCTCGCGGTACTCGACCGTGCACGGGCCCGGCGATCAGGCCGAAGTAGCCGTCGCCGATCTTGCGGCCGGAGACGTCGATCACCGTCGGGTCCGGGTTGAGCTCTCGCGCGACCAGCTTGTAGGGCTTCAGGATCGGCAGCACCTGCTCGACGCCCGGGTAGCCCTCGATCGGCAGGGCCGCGAGCCGCTCGCGCTCGCCGATCGCCCCGATCACCGTCGCCTCGCGTCCTCGGGACACCCGCGCCTGCGCGCCGGCCTCCTCCAGGCGCGCGACGACGTGCTCGGTCTGCTCGAGCGTCGCACCCGACCCCATCACGATCAGCAGCTCCGGCGATCCGTTGTAAACAGCCACGGCGCTGGCAAGTCTAGAGAGGCCGCAGGGGTAAGCTCACGCCGTGTCCGATCCTGCACAGGATCCGTTCGTCCGTCAGCTGCGCCAGCAGATCTCCGACAACGACCGCGCGCTGGTCGGCGCGATCAACAAACGGCTCGACCTCGTCAGCCGTCTGAAGGCCTACAAGGACTCGCGCGGGTTCGACTTCGTCGACACGACCCGCGAGCAGCACATGCTCCAGGACCTGCTGCGCGCGAACCGCGGGCCGCTCTCGCCCGAGGGCCTGAACGCGCTGTACGCGGAGGTGCTGGCGCTGACCAAGCGCGAGGTCGCGTCCGACGAGGACGCTTGACGCCCAGGCCGCGCGGCCGTACGCTCCACCCGATGACTCTCGCGACCCGCAGCTGGGCCTGGGCATGGCGCCACGAGCGGGGCGGGAGCGTCGCCTGATCTGACCTAGGCACACAGCCCGTTCCGCTCGAAGACCTTCCAGCCGGAGGGTCTTTTTGTTTGTCCGATGAACGCAACCACCGTCGTCAACACCGATCTCGTCACTCCCCTCGGGGCGTACGTCCGGCTGCGCGAACAGGGCCGGGCCGCCTTCCTGCTGGAGTCGGTCGAGCGCGGCCGGCTCGGGCGGCACTCGTTCGTCGGCTGCGGCTCGCGGATCGTCGACCTCGCGGAGGCCGAGGCGTGCGGCGAGCCCGTGGTCGGCTACGTCGGCTACGACTACGCGGCCGAGCTCGAGCCGACGGTCCCGCTGCCCGACGAGGGCCCCGACCTCCCTCGGAGCCGCTTCGTCGTCCCCGAGACGCTGATCCGCTTCGACCACGTGCTCGGCCTGGCCGAGGTGCTCAAGGGCGACGGGGACGAGATCGGCGAGCGGCTCGACGGCGCGCTCCCTCCCCCGCCGTCGCCGAACGGCCGCGTGCGCGGCTCGATCGAACGCTCGCCCGGCCGCTTCGGCTACGAGCGGGCGGTCGAGCACGCGAAGCGCGCGATCAAGCGCGGAGACGCGTTCCAGGTGGTCGTGTCGCAGAGAGCCAAGCGCCGGACGGACGTCGACGCGCTCACGCTCTATCGCTCGCTGCGGCGAGTGAACCCCTCGCCGTACCTGTTCCTGCTCGAGCTCGACGGGCTCGCGCTGGTCGGCTCCTCGCCCGAGACCCTGGTCAAGTGCGAGGGCGGGCGGGCCAGCCTGAACCCGATCGCGGGCACCACGCGCTCCGGCGAGGGGGACGCCGAGCGGCTGCTCTCCTCCGAGAAGGAGCGCGCCGAGCACGTGATGCTCGTCGACCTCGGCCGCAACGACCTCTCGCGCGTCTGCCGGCCGGGCACCGTGCGGGTCGAGCGCTTCCTCGAGCCGGAGCGCTTCTCGCACGTGACGCACCTCGTCTCCGAGGTCGCCGGCGACCTGGCCGACGGCGTCGGGCCGTTCGACCTCCTGCGCGCCTGCTTCCCCGCAGGCACGGTCTCGGGCGCGCCCAAGGTGCGGGCGATGCAGCTGATCTCCGAGCTCGAGGGGTACCGCCGCGGGCCGTACGCGGGTGCCGTCGGCTACGCGCTCCCGGGCGGCACGCTCGACACCTGCATCGCGATCCGCACCGTCGTCCTCCACGACGGCCACGCGCTGCTGCAGGCGGGGGCGGGGATCGTCGCCGACTCGCTGCCGAACGCCGAGCACGACGAGTGCCTGGCCAAGCTCGCGGCCCTCGAGCGCGCGCTCGACCTCGCGGAGGCGCGCCTGTGATCCTCCTGGTCGACAACTACGACTCGTTCACCTACAACCTCGCGCACCTGTTCGCGGAGCTCGGCGCCGAGGTCGTCGTCCGGCGAAACGACGCCGTCGACCCTGACGAGGCCGAGCGCATGCAGCCCTCGCACCTGGTGGTCTCGCCCGGTCCAGGCCGGCCGAGCGAGGCGGGCGCGACGGTCGAGATCGTGCGGCGGCTGGCCCAGCGGGTACCGACGCTCGGCGTCTGCCTCGGGCACCAGGCTCTGGTCGAGGCCTTCGGCGGCGAGATCGGGCCGGCGCAGAAGCTCGTCCACGGCAAGGCAAGCCTCATCTCCCACGACGGGCGCGGGCTCTTCCGCGACCTTCCCGAGGACTTCCTCGCCGGCCGCTACCACTCGCTCGCCGCGACGCGGATCCCGGACGAGCTCGAGGTCTCCGCGACGTGCACCGACGGCGAGGTGATGGCCGTGCGCCACCGCGAGCTGCCCGGCCGACGGCGTCCAGTTCCACCCCGAGTCGGTGCTGACTCCGATCGGGCCGGAGCTGGCCAAGAACTTCCTGGAGGGGACACGATGATGCAGGACACGCTCGCCCGCCTGCTGGACGGGCACGACCTCTCCCGCGCCGAGGCGCGCGCGGCCATGGACTCGATCATGCGCGGCGACGTGACTCCCGGCCAGCTCGGCGGCTTCCTCGTCGCGCTGCGGCTGAAGGGCGAGACCGCCGAGGAGATCGCCGGCTGCGCGGAGGCGATGCGCGAGCACGTTCTGCCCGTACGCCCCGAGCGCGAGGACCTCGTCGACACCGCCGGCACCGGAGGCGACGGCGGCAAGACCTTCAACATCTCGACGGCGGCGGCCCTCGTGGCCGCAGCCGCCGGCGCGGGCGTGGCGAAGCACGGCAACCGCGCGGTCTCCTCGGCGTCGGGCTCGGCCGACGTGCTGGAGGCGCTCGGCTTTCGGCTCGACCTGGAGCCCGAGCGAATCGCACGCGGCATCGACGAGCTCGGCTTCGGCTTCCTGTTCGCGCCGACCCACCATCCCGCCATGCGCCATGCGGCGCCGGTCCGGCGCGAGCTCGCGGCCCGCACGGTGTTCAACGTGCTCGGGCCGCTGACGAACCCTGCCGGAGCGCGGGCGCAGGTGGTGGGCGTCTACGCGCCCGGCCTCGTCCGGACGCTTGCCGAGGTGCTCGCGCTGCTCGGTGCCCGGCGCGCCTTCGTCGTCCACGGCGCCGAGGGGATCGACGAGCTCTCGCCCGCAGGGCCGAACCTCGTCTGCGAGGTGGTCGACGGCGAGGTGAGCGAGCGCGAGATCGACCCGCTGGAGCTCGGCGTCCCCCGCTGCGCGCCCGAGGAGCTGCGCGGCGGCAGCCCCGAGGACAACGCGCGCGCGATCCGCGAGGTCTTCGCCGGCGGCAACGGCGGCCGGCGCGACGCAATCCTGCTCAACGCGGCGGGCGCCATCGCCGCGGGCGGACACGCACGCGACCTCGCCGACGGCCTCGGCTACGCGCGGGAAGCGGTCGCGTCGGGCGCGGCGGGCGAGAGGCTGGAAGCGCTCATCGCCTTTTCGCAGGCCGAACGGGTGGAGGCCTGATGGGACGCTTCCGGGACGCGCTGGCGGCGCCCGGCCTCGGTGCGATCGCCGAGGTGAAGCGGCGCTCGCCGTCGGCCGGCGACCTGCGACCCGGACGCCGACCCGGCGCTCCTGGCGACCGGCGTTCGAGAGCGCCGGCGCGGCCGCGGTCTCCGTGCTCGTGGACGAGCGCTTCGGCGGCACGAACGAGGATCTGAGGCTGCCCGCGCGACGACGGGGCTGCCGCTGCTCGCGAAGGGCTTCTTCTCGACCCGGGACGAGCTGGCCGAGCTCCGCGAGCTGGGAGCCGACGCCGTGCTGCTGCTCCTGCGCGACCTCGACGACGCGCAGGCGACGGCGCTGCTCGGCGCTGCGAACGAGCTCGGGCTGGACGCCCTCGTCGAGGCTCACGACGCCGACGAGCTCGACCGCGCGGTGCGCCTCGGCGCCGATCCGATCGGCGTCAACGCGCGCGACCTCGCCACCTTCCGGATCGACCGGCGAGCGCAGCTGGAGCTGGTCGCAAGTGCTCCCCGCGACCGCGTGGTGATCGCGGAGAGCGGGATCGGCTCGCGGGCCCAGGCCGCGGCCGCGGAGCTGGCGGGCGCGGACGCCGTGCTCGTCGGCTCGGCGCTGATGCGCGCCGGGGATCCGGCCGGCGAGCTCCGCGACCTGCTCGCCCGGCCGCTCGTGAAGGTCTGTGGGCTCACGCGCGAGGACGACGTCGCCGCCGCCGCCGAGGCCGGCGCCGACCTGGCCGGCTTCGTCCTGGCGGAGAGCCCGCGGCGGGCCGAGCGCGTGCTGCCGGTGCCCGAGACCATGCTTTCGGTCGCCGTCGTCGTCGGAGAGGACGCCGAGTACCCGGCCGATCTGGTCCAGCGCTACGAGCGCGAGAACGGGCATCGCGGGCGCGACGCCGTCCTGCTCAGGGACGGGCAGGAGGTGGCGCGCGTCGTCGACCGTGCGTGGCAGAACGACGATCCCGAGCACCTGGAGCGGGCGCGCGCAGCTCGCGGGCGGCTGATGCTCGCGGGCGGCCTCTCGCCCGAGAACGTCGGCGCGGCGATCGAGGCCGTTCGGCCCTGGGCAGTGGACGCGAGCTCGTCGCTCGAGGCCTCACCCGGGGTGAAGGATCACGCGCGCGTGCGCGCCTTCGTGGAGGCCGCCCGGTGCTGACCTACGGCGACTACGGCGGGCGCTTCGTGCCGGAAACCGTGATCCCGGCTCTCGACGAGCTCGAGCGCGGCTGGCGGGAGGCGCGGGACGACGACGGCTTCAACGGCGAGCTGCACGCGCTCCTGTCCTCGTTCGGCGGCCGTCCGACTCCGCTCACGCTGGCCAGCCGGTTCGCGCCCGGTAAGCGGCTCTACCTGAAGCGCGAGGACCTGCTCCACACGGGGGCCCACAAGCTGAACAACGCGCTCGGCCAGGCGCTCCTGGCGCTCCGGCTCGGCAAGACGCGCATCGTCGCCGAGACCGGCGCCGGCCAGCACGGCGTCGCGGTCGCGACCGTCTGCGCGCGCTTCGGCCTCGAGTGCGTCGTCTACATGGGCGAGGAGGACGTGCGCCGCCAGAGCCCCAACGTCCAGCGGATGCGGCTGCTCGGCGCCGAGGTCCGCCCGGTGACCTTCGGGACGGCCACGCTGCGCGAGGCGACGAGCGAGGCGATTCGCGACTGGATCGGCGCGGTCGAGACGACGCACTACCTGATCGGCTCCTGCGTCGGTCCGCACCCCTACCCGGAGATCGTGCGGGAGCTCCAGGCGGTGATCGGCTTCGAGGCGAGGGAGCAGCTGCTTGCCGCCGAGGGACGGCTGCCCGAGGCGGCCGTGGCCTGCGTCGGCGGCGGCTCGAACGCGATCGGCCTCTTCGCCGGCTTCCTCGAGGACGACGCGGTGCGGCTCGTCGGGGTCGAGGCCGGCGGCGCCGCCAGCCTCTCGGACGGCCGGACGGCGGTGCTGCACGGCGCGCGCTCCTCCGTGCTCGCCGACGAGGACGGGCAGGTGCTGGACGCCGAGTCGATCTCCGCCGGCCTCGACTATCCGGGAGTCGGCCCCGAGCACGCGTTCCTGCGCGACAGCGGCCGAGCCGAGTACCTGACCGCGACGGACGAGGAGGCGCTCGCCGCGTTCCGCCGGCTCGCGCGGACCGAGGGGATCCTGCCCGCGCTCGAGCCGGCGCACGCGCTGGCGCGGGCGGCCGAGCTGGACGCCGAGCTCGTGCTCGTCTGCCTGTCCGGGCGCGGCGACAAGGATCTCGGCCAGGTGGAGGAGGCGTGAAGACGCTCGCGATCTACCTGATGGCCGGGCCGGACGCTCCGGAGCTGGCGGAGGCGGCCGTCGAGGGCGGCGCCGACCTGGTCGAGCTCGGCTTCCCGTTCTCCGACCCGCTGGCGGACGGCCCGGTGATCAGGCGAGCGGCCGAGCGCGCGCTCGCCCAGGGGATGAGGACAGCCGCCTGCCTCGACTGCCTTGCGCGCGTGCGCGAGCGCGTGGACGTTCCGCTCGTGCCCATGACCTACGCCTCCCTGCTCGAGGCGTACGGCTACGAGCGCTTCGCCGCCGACGCCGAGGCGGCCGGAGCGACGAGCCTGATCGTGGCCGACCTTCCTGCCGACGAGCGCACCGACCTGCGCCGGGTGCAGCTCGTCGCGCCGACCTCCACCGACGAGCGGATCTCGCTTGCCGCCGCGCACACCGACGGCTGGCTCTATCTCGTCACCGTGACCGGCACGACCGGAGCCCGCGAGCGCCTCTCCCCCTCGCTCGCGGGCCTCGCCGGCCGGGCCAGAGCAGCCACCGACCTGCCGCTCTACGCCGGCTTCGGGATCTCGACACCGGAGCAGGCCGCCGCGGCCGCCGAGCTCGTCGACGGCGTCGTCGTCGGGTCGCGCGCGCTCGAGGTGGCCGAGGACGGCCCTGACGCGCTGCGGGACTTCGTCCGCTCGCTCCGGGCGTCGATCGACGCACCCGTGGGGATAATCGGAGGACGATGAGAGTCTTCTCCGGCATCCAGCCGACGGGCAGCAAGCACCTCGGCAACCTCAGCGGCGGCTTCCGCCAGTACGCGGCCACGCAGGAGCTCGGCGAGGCCTTCTTCTGCATCGTCGACCTGCACTCGATCACCGTCGAGTACGACCCGGACGACCTGCGGGCGCGCTCCCTCGACCTGGCCGCGATGCTGTTCGCGACCGGGCTCGACCCCGAGCGCTCGACCGTCTTCTGCCAGAGCCACGTGTCCGCGCACGCCGAGGCCGCCTGGCTGCTGGGCTCGGTCACGAGCTTCGGCGAGCTGCGCCGGATGACCCAGTTCAAGGACAAGGGCGACCGGCAGGAGTTCGTCTCTTCGGCGCTCTTCACCTACCCGGCGCTGATGGCCGGCGACATCCTGCTCTACCAGACCGACCGTGTGCCGATCGGCGACGACCAGCGGCAGCACCTCGAGCTGGCGCGCGACGTCGCGGAGCGGTTCAACGCGCGCTTCGGCGAGACCTTCGTCCTGCCCGAGGGGATCTATCCGGAGGTCGGCGCGCGGATCATGGACCTGCAGGAGCCCGACCGGAAGATGTCGACGACGGGCGGCACGCCCCAGGGGACGATCGGCATGCTCGACCCGCCCGAGGCGATCGTGAAGAAGTTCCGCTCGGCGGTGACCGACTCGGGCCGCGACGTCGTGTACGACCCGGACGGGAAGCCCGGGATCTCGAACCTGATCGAGATCCTGCACGTGGCGACCGGCGAGCCGATCGAAGGGATCGAGTCGCGCTACGACGGCCAGGGCTACGGCGCGTTCAAGCAGGACGTGGGCGATGCGGTCGTGGCGCTGCTCGAGCCGATCCGGACCCGGTACGAGGAGCTGCGCGCCGACGAGGGCGAGCTGCGGCGCCTGCTGGAACAAGGCGCCGAGAAGGCGCGGGAGGCTTCCGCCCCGACGCTGGGCGCGATGCTCGAGCGGATGGGGTTCGTGCAGCGTTAGCCGCGGGGGTCACGCGGCCGTAGCGCCGTGGGGCGGATCTGAGCAGCTCGACCTCGTCGTCTTCGAGCTCCCGCCACTCGCCGGGCCCGAGCTCGCCGAGCCTCAGGCCGCCGTAGCGGCTGCGGTGCAGGCGGCGGACGGGGTGTCCGAGCGCCTCGAGCATGCGCTTGACCTGGTGTTTGCGGCCCTCGTGGAGCGTGAGCTCGACCAGGTGCGGGCCGAGTAGCTGCGCTTCGGCGGGCGCCGTGCGTCCGTCCTCGAGCTCGACGCCCTCCCGGAGCAGTGCGAGCGTGGCCCGGTCGGGGCGACCCTCGACCTCGGCCTCGTAGACCTTTTCCACCTCGTAGCGCGGGTGCGCGAGCCGGTGTGCGAGCGGCCCGTCGTTGGTGAGCAGGAGCGCGCCCGTGGTGTCCGCGTCGAGCCGGCCCACGGGCACGACGCGCGGCTCGGCCGGGAGCAGCCCGACGACGGTCGGCCGCCCGTGCGGGTCGCGGGCGGTGGTGACGACACCGGCCGGTTTGTGCAGCAGCACGTAGGCGAGCCGCTGCGGCGCGAGCGGCCGCCCGTCGAGCTCGACGGCGTCGCCGGCCTCGACGAAGGTGTTCAGCTGCCCGGCTTCGCCGTTGACGGTGACCCGCCCGGCCTTGATCAACTCGTCGGCGCCGCGCCGGGAGGCGACGCCGGCGCGCGCGAGGTAGGCGTTGAGGCGCACGAACGAATGTTGACCGTGTCGGCGCAGACTCGGCACGAACAGGTGCGCGTTCGGCGGGTACGCTCGACCGCGGGTGGCGGGTGGAAGGGCTCCAACTCCCCACCCCTTGAAGGGGTGGGGAAGGCTTACGCCGGGCGCTTCTCCGCGATCGCCTCGAGGCGCTCGCGGAGCTCTTCGGCGTCGCCGCCGAGGTCGTCCAGCCGCGGGAGCGCCGCCAGCGACTCGAGGCCGAACACGCGCTCGAAGAGCGGCGTCGTGCGGTAGCGCACCGCGCCGCCCGCGTGCTCGTCGCGCCCGGCCTCGGCGATCAACCCGCGCTCGACCAGGCCCGCCACCACCGAGTCCGCCGCGACCCCGCGCACCCGCGCGATCTCCGGCCGCGTCACCGGCCCCAGGTACGCGACGATCGCCAGCGTCTCCAGAGCCGCACCCGACAGGCCGCGCTCTACCGGCCGTTCGAACAGGCGCGAGCACGCCTCCGAGGCCTCGCGCGCCGCGCGGAACGCCCACCCGCCCGCGACCCGCTCCAGCACGATCCCGCTGCGGCCCTCCCGGTAGCGCTCGCCGAGCAGCGCGAGCGCGGTCTCGATCCGCTCCGCGTCGTCGTCCGCCGCCGCGACGAGCTCCTCCAGCGACAGCGGCGCGCTCGCCACCACGAGCAGCGCCTCGAGTCGTCCGCGCCAGCCGGTCGGCCGGGTTCGACGAGATCAGGCGGAGCGTGCGCTCCACGCGCTCACCTCCTCGCGCATCGGCGCCGCCCTCGTCACACGAATCGGCGCGAACGGCGCCGCCTGCTCGAGCGCCACCTCCCCGCTCTTCCGCAGCTCGAGCAGCGCGAGGAACGCGACCGCCTGCTCGACGCGGGACAGCTCGGCGACCTCGCCGTCGAAGTCGAAGCGCGAGCGCCGCGAGAGCAACGCCCGAAAGCGCGCGAGGAAGACCGACACCGGCGGAAACCGCAGCGCCATGTGCGACAGCGACACCGCGGGAGGCTCCGCCGCCAGCGCCCGCAGCGCCTCCGCAAGCTGAGCCGGATCCTGCTGCGCCAGCTGCCGAACGGGAACGGGAGCCAGCGCCGACGGCCCGACGCGGAAGAAGCGCTCGCCGTCGAGCCGCTCCGCGAGCCACGCCGCCGCCTCGCGGATGCGCCGGTACTCGGCGAGTCTTGCGGCCAGGTCGGCCGCGGCCTCGTCCGGGTCGAGGTCGAGCTCGTCCTCCCCCTCGCCCAGACCGAAGAGCGCGCGCACCTTGAGCTCCAGCAGCCCGGCCACGAGGACGAGGAACTCGCCGCACGCCTCCAGGTCGAGCTCGTCCCGCTCGGCCAGGCGCTCGCAGAACTCGGCCACGATCCCGGCCACGTCGACGTCGCCGGCCGGCAGCTCGTCCTTGAGCACGAGCGTCAGCAACAGGTCGAACGGACCCTCGAACGCCTCGAGGTCGAGATCGAGCTCCCCGACGATCACCCGTCGGACGCTAGCGCTGGGGTCGGACGCGCTTCTTCGGGATCGCCATCGCCGGGCCGCGCGTGACCGGATCGGCCGCGCGCACCCCACGTCGGCGCAGCCGCCACGGCCGCACGAGCTGCCACCAGATGAAGAACGCGGTCGCGAGCACGAACAGCACGAGCGCGACCCAGAAGTTCAGGCGCTGGCCCCAGAGCTCGTGCGAGCTGTCGATCCGCAGTGTCTCCTCGTACATGCGGAACGCCGTGTAGAGCGAGATGTAGAGCGCGAACAGCGCGGGCGGACGGATGCGGAAGAAGCGGTCGACGAGCAGCAGGACGCCGGCGGCGAACAGGTTCCAGAGCCCCTCGTAGAGGAAGGTCGGGTGGAAGGTCTCCGAGTCGACGAAGTCCGGCGGGCGGTGCTCGATGTCGATCTCGAGCGCCCAGGAGACGTCGGTCGGCTCGCCGAAGAGCTCCTGGTTCCACCAGTTGCCCACCCGCCCGATCGCCTGCGCGACCAGGAGACCAGGTGCGACGGCGTCGGCGAACGCGGCGACGCTCTCGCCCGACTTCCGCACGACCACCGCGCCGGCGATGCACCCGAGCAGGATCCCGCCCCAGACCCCGAGGCCGCCCTTCCAGACGGCGAACACGCCCCACCACTCATCGGGGACCTCGTCCCAGCTCGTGATCACGTGGTAGAGGCGAGCTCCGACGATCCCGAAGGCGACGCCCCACACCGCCACGCGCAGCACGAGGTCCCAGTCGCCGCCCCGCCGCGTCCAGCGCAGGCCCGTCAGACCGATGCACGCGGCGATTCCGAGCAGCAGCATCAGCCCGTACATGTGCAGCGACAGCGGACCGAGCTCGAAGACGCCCGAGTCGGGCGACGGAATCGAGGCGAGCGGCATCACGGGCGCTGATTCTGCCCGCGCGCGCGAATGCCTGCTGCTAGAGCAGGATCTTCAGCGCGAGATCGGGCTGACAGCCACGCGCGAGGAGATCGATCGCGAGATGAAGATCGATGTCAGGCCGCACCGCGATCTTCGCCGCAGAGCTGGGCTCGTACCCTGCCCGCTCGAGCTCCTCGGCGCGCCACCGCTCGATCCGCTCGGACTCGGTCTCGACGAGAGTCTGTAGGTCAGTGGACGCCATGTGCACCTACTTCGGCTGTTTGGCGATCCTGGATCTCACCCTGAAGGGGTAAATCGCCCTACGAAACGAAAAGGAAACGCAAGTTAAAGGACTCCTAACAGGTGATGGGCAGGACCGCCTGAGCGGCCCTGCCCTTCTCGTCACGGTTAGAGCTGAGGTGCCGGGCGCGGGCGCAGCCGCCGCATCCCGAAGAACAGCGCGACGAGGGCGCCGAGTGCCAGCAAGCCTGCCGTCAGCGGCAGAGCGGGCAGATCGAAGCCGGAGGAGCCGGAGCCCGCGGCCCCGACCTCGATGGCGCCGAACGTGTGCATCTGCGCGCCGCCGTACTGCGTGAAGCCGTCGTAGATCTCGTACGACCACGAGCCTGCGGCCGGGAACTCGACCTTCGCCAGGTACACGCCCGGGTCACCGGTCGGCTCCGCCGGGAACGTCACCTTCTCTCCGTCGGTCCCGATCAGCGAGATCGTCGGAGAGACGCCCTCGAGCGGGGTCTGGCCGTGCTGGAGGATCGTGATCTTCGCGTCCCAGGTCGACCCGGCCGTGGGGTTGTCGGGAACCGGGCTGACGCCCGCCGTCGCCCAGCCGCCCGCGGAGGCCGTGCCCGCCACCGCGAGCGCCCCTGCCGCGACGAGCGTCAAGAGCAGCGTGCGCATGTGCGTCTCCTTCCGGTCGTTTCTGTCTCTACACCGCGTGCGAGTCCGCGGTTCCGTCAGCGAACCGACCGGGCGATCCGCTCGGCGTCTTCCTGAGAGAGATCGCCCTCGAGCCGCAGCGTGACGGGGCCCCGCGACCACACGAGCGTGTTACGCGCCAGCCGCCCGGGCAGGTCCGCCCCGCCTTGCTCGTTCTCGTAGAAGATCACGTGCGGCTCGCCCTCGATCCAGATGGCGTTCTCGCCGTTCACCTGCACGAGCGTGATCCCGCCCTCGTTGGACTGGACGAGCTTCTCGAAGTTGAAGCGGCCGCTGACCTGGGTCAGGAGCAGCCGCGGACGCTCGGGGTCGCCCCAGACGAACGTGAGCGGCGCTCCCAGATCGTGGCCGGCGACGAACACCGCATCAGGCTCACCCAGCTCCTCTCCGCGCGGTTCGAGCGGCTTGGGCTCCCGTCCACGCGCGGCCTCGAGCGAGGTCTCGTCGCCGAGGTTCAGCGGCACGCCCGTGTCGACCTCCGGGAGCTCGTCGACCAGGCGGATCTCGGCGCTGCCGATGCCGAAGAAGTCGAAGATCGCGCTCCTCGCCGGCGGAACCGCCAGGACGGCGCCGACGGCGACGACGGCCGCGGCGATCGCGACCAGCACGGCGCGACGGCGGAGCAGTCGCGGCCGGGCGGGCTCGGCGATCCGGCGCAGGACGCCCGGCGCGAGATCCGGCGGCTCGGGCAGCGCCAGCTCGCGGCCGAGGCTCTTCAGGCGAAGCTCGAGCTCGCTCATGCCTCCACCCCCAGCTGCGCTCGCAGCCGTTCCAGCGCGCGGGAGAGCCTCGATTTCACGGTGCCTCGCCTGATCCCGAGGGCCGCCGCGGTCTCCTCCTCCGAAAGCTCGAGAAAGTAGCGGCAGCCGATCACCAGGCGGTCGTCGTCGCGCAGGCCGTTGACGGCCTCGAGTAGGCCCTCCCGCTCCTCCGTGGCGAGTAGCACACCCTCGGGGGACGGAGCCGCGTCCCCCGAGGCTGTGCTGCCAGCCACGCGCAGGGCCAGCGTCGAGCGGCGTCCGGCCGAGCGCCTGCGGTTGCGGGCCTCGTTCGCAACGATCTCCAGCACCCAGGGCCGGAAGGGCGCGCCGCGCCTGAAGCGGCCCAGCGCCCGGTACGCCTTGACGAATCCGTCCTGGGCGGCTTCCTCGGCATCGGCGGCCGAGCCCGTGATCAAGTACGCGGTCCTGAAAGCGATTCCCTGGTGTGATCGCACGAGCGCCTCGAATGCCCGAGCGTCCCCGGCCCGGGCTCGCTCGACGAGATCTGACTCCGGCAGTGGTCGGCTCACCACTTGCCTCTTCTACACCGGTTCGCGGGTTAGGGTTCCCACGTGCACGCGCGCCTCGCCCGGTACGCGCTCCAGCCTGACCGCGTCGACGACGCGCTCGCCGCCATTCGCGAGGCAGGCCGGGAGATCGCGGTGCTCGACGGGTTCCGCGGCGGCCAGGTCATGGTCGACCACGACCAGGGGACGCTGATGACCCTGACGTTCTGGGAGAGCCGCGCCGCCCTCGAAGCCAGCGAGGTCCGTGCGGCCGGCCTGCGCCAGGCGGCGATGCGCCCGTCCGAGGGCGAGATCCAGTCCGTGACCAGCTACGAAGTCCCCTTCGAGCTGGGCTGAGCCCACGCGGCGTGGATTTCCTCCACGTCAAGCTCGACGCGCCTTCGTCCTCGCTCCCGTCGCTGCGGGACTTCTATGCCGACGTGCTCGGCTGTTCGCTCGTGGAGGAAGGGCCCGATCTGGTCGCGATCGAGGTCGGAACGACCCGCCTCGACTTCCGGGCGAGCGAGGCGGAGCCCTTCTACCACTTCGCGTTCCTCGCTCCGGGCAACCGTTTTCGCGCCGCCCTGGACTGGCTGCGCGAGCGTGTTCCGCTGCTGCCTCAGCCAGACAGCGACGAGGTCGTCTTCGACTTCGACTTCTGGTCGGCGGACGCGTGCTACTTCCACGACCCGGCCGGGAACGTCGCCGAGCTGATCGCCCACCGCGGCCTCGGGGAGAACGACGAGGACGGCCCGTTCGCCGCCCGCGAGCTGCTCGGCCTCTCGGAGCTCTGCCTCGTCGGCCCACCGGCGCCGATCGCCGACGCGCTCGCCCCGCTCGGGCTCGAGCTCTGGGACGGGACGGTCACGGAGGAGGGCCTGCTCGGCTTCGTGGGCGAGCGCGGCCACACGCTGATCCTGTGCCCGCCGGGACGCGGCTGGCTGCCGACGGGCCGACCGGCCGAGCCTCATCCGGTCGAGGCGGTCCTGTCCGGACCGCCCGCGGGCGAGGTGCTCGCCGACGGCTTCCGGATCGCGCGTTCGGGCTCCTAGACGCGAAGCGCGTCGAGCGTCGCATCCACGTGCTCGGCGGTGTTGTAGAGGTGGAACGAGACCCGCAGCCCGCCCGCGCGGACCGCGGCCTGGATTCCGGCGCGCTCCAGATTCTCGGTGCCTGCGACGTCGGCTGAGACGATCGCCGAGTCGCCGGGCTCGAGGCCCAGGCCGGCGCGGAAGCGATTTGCGAGCGCGACGTCGTGCTCGTGGATCCGCTCGACGCCGATCCGCTCCACCAGCTCGAGCGTCGGCGCGGCGCCGACCCAGGAGAACCACGCCGGCGAGGTGTCGAGCCGGCGCGCCGAGTCGGCGAGGCGCAACGGCGGTCCGTAGTAGTCGGCGAAAGGCTGCGGCGCCGACCACCAGCCGGCGTGCAGCGGCGTCAGCTCGTCGAGCAGCTCCGGCCGGACGGCCATGAGCGCCGCGCCGCGCGGAGACATCAGCCACTTGTAGGTGTGCACGACGACGAAGTCCGCGTCGGCCGCGCGCACCGGGAGCCAGCCGCAGGCCTGCGTGGCGTCGACGAGCAGGCGCGCCTCGTGGGCCCGGGCCGCCTCGCGGATCGCCTCCAGGTCGGCGAGCTCGCCCGAGGCGGACTGGACCGTGCTGACCGCGACCAGCGTCGTCGCGGGAGTGACGGCGTCGGCGATTCCCGCCAGTGGCGCCGTGCGGACCGTGACCCCGCGGCGCTCCTGCACCAGCCAGGGGAAGAGGTTCGACGTGAAGTCGACCTCCGGCACGAGCACCTCGGCCCGGTCCGGCAGCGAGGCGGCGACGATCGCGACGAGCTCCGACACGGTCGCTCCGGCGGCGACGTCCTCGGCCCGACAACCGACGAGGCGGGCGAAGGACTCGCGCGCGCGGCCGACCGACTCGGTCCAGGGCTCCCAGCTGGTGCGGCCGTCACGCCAGTCGGCGAGCGCCGCCTGGAGCGCCTCGAACGCGGGCTTCGGGGGTAGCCCGTAGCTGGCCGTGTTGAGGTACGGCCGCTCGAGGCTCCAGAGCCCGTCGAGCTCCTCCGGCGAGAGCACAGGGCCGATCGTAGGGCTTCCGGGGCCCAGGTTAGGGGTTTCCAGCTAGTGGGGTCTAGGCCCTCGTCCTAGCTTCGAAAGCCTGATCAACGCCAGGTACGAGGGGGAAGAAGCCATGTCGAGAACGTTCATGAGAGCCATGTTCGTCGTGGCCGCGGGGCTGACGATGCTCGCGGCCGCAGGCGGCGCAACCGGCCAGGGCGGGCCGCAGGACGACCGGCCCGTGCGCTTCTGGTCGTTCGGGGAGTTCCGGGCCAACGAGCCGACGCTCACCGTGGCGAGCGGCGTCCAGCAAGGCGGCCTGCTCGAGGAGTTCTTCGACCACGGTCCGGTCACGTTCGACGTCCCGCCGGACTTCGACGGCATCGCCACGGGTCGCATCTCCTCGTCGGCGAGCGGGAAGACCTTCGAGGTCTTCGCCCAGGCTCCGATCGGCGACCGGCTCACGAACGGAAGCCCGCTCGGCGGCTTCTCGGCGCTCGAGCAGGACCAGGCGTTCCAGAAGCAGCGTGGCGACGCCACCCACGAGATCGTCATCTCCAAGGCGCTGATGCACGCGATCGACGCCAACGGCGGGCTGCTCCCGGGGGAGTGCACTCCCGACCTGGGGTGCGCGCTGCTCCAGGCGACGGTCGAGTTCGACGCGAGGGCGTACACGGCCGAGGGCCACTTCTTCGAGACCGCCGGGATGGCACGGCTCAAAGGGCATTCGACGGACCTGGTCGGTCGCGCGTTCACGTCCGCGGGCTCGCCCTCGCCGCTGTGGGACGACGACAACTTCGTCCAGGCCGACACCCCGCCTGGAACGGCGCTCTTCGAGCTCGCGCGGCCGGTGCGCATGAACCTCGACATCTCCTCGCTCGACGACGGAGAGCTGTACGGGGTGCACGTGTTCATGCGGGCTAGCGCGCTCGACATTCGGGGCCGCGAGTCGGCGGTCGAGGCGTCCATCCGCGATCCGCAGCGTCGGCTCGGCCTGCACGACACGAGCGGCGTCCGGCCGCGCGGCGAGCCGCCGTTCCCGGAGCCGCCGCTCGAGGCGCCGGTGCCCGCGAGCTGCCCCGGCGGCGCCGACCCGGCAGGCGGAACCCTGCAGCTCGACGCTCCGGACTACGCGATCGGCGAGTGGCCCGGCGCTGAGCCGGAGGTGGTAGTCACCAGGTCGGGCGGCAGCACCGGCGCGGTCAGCGCGGAGCTCACGACGACGGCCGGCTCGGCCGAGGCGGGAGTCGACTACACCGAGGTCAGCACGGTCGTGACCTTCGCCGACGGCGACGACTCGCCGCGGCTGGCGGAGATCCCGATCCTGCACGACCTCGACCCGGAGGCGTCCGAGACGGTGAACGTGACGCTGTCGAACCCGCAGTGCGCCGAGCTCGGAGAGCCGAGCGACGCAGAGCTGACGATCATCGACGACGACACCGTGGTCGAGCCGGAGAGCTTCACGGTCGGCGGCACGGTCAGCGGGCTCGAGGGCTCGGGCCTGGTGCTGACGGATCTCGGTCCGCCGTTCGACATCAGCGCCAATGGGGCGTTCGAGTTTCCGATCGCCAAGGCGGACGGCGCCCCGTACGACGTGCAGGTTGCGAGCCAGCCGTCGAACCCGGACCAGCTCTGTGTGGTCGTGAACGGCACCGGCCAGATCGACGGGGCCGACGTGACGGACATCCTCGTCGACTGCGTCACGCCGCTGCCGCCCTCGGGCCTCGATCCGAGCTTCGGCGAGGACGGCAAGGTGACAACGCCCGGCAGCGAGGCCGAGGCCGTGCTGGTGCAGCCCGACGGCGCGATCGTCACCGCCGGGGCGAACACACGCGACTTCGTCCTCACCCGGCACGACGACACCGGCGCGCCCGACGAGACGTTCGGCGGCGGCGACGGCGTAGTCACGACCAGCTTCGGCGGCACGTTCGACAGCGACGCGGCGCTCGACGTCGCGCTCGACTCCGAGAACAGGATCATCGCCGTCGGCAAGGCCGAAGTGACCGGTACGGCCACGAACTTCCTCGACTTCGCCGTGGCTCGATACCTCCCGGACGGCGAGCTCGACGACACCTTCTCCGACGACGGACTCGCCACGGTCGACTTCGGCGTCGACATCGACGGCGACGGCGTCCCCGAGTCGGGTGCAGACGTCGCCAACGCCGTCGCCGTGCAGTCCGACGGCAAGATCGTCGTGGCGGGGCACGCCCACACGCCGAGGGGGATCGGGCTCGGCTTCGAGAACGACTTCGCCGTCGCCCGGCTCCGCGACGACGGCACCCTCGACAGCGACTTCGGGACCGGCGGCAAGGTCACGACGGACATCGGTAGCGACACCGACCTCGGCCAGGACGTGGCCGTACAGGCCGACGGGCGCATCGTGCTCGCGGGCGACACCGACTTCGGCGGTGATGCCGCGATCGTCCGGTACGAGCCCGATGGCCGAAGCCTGGACTCGACCTTCGCAGGCGGCGTGGTCCGCCCCGCCTTCGCCGGCTCGTTCGCGATCAGGGCGATCGCGATCCAGGCGGACGGACGCATCATCGCCGCCGGTAACTCGAGGGCCCACGGGCCGACGGTCGACTTCGCCGTCACCCGCTACGAGCCGAACGGCACCCTCGACCAGGGCTTCGGCGGCTTGTCCAGCGACCACCTGGTCACCACCGACGTCTCGGGCGGCATTCCCTTCGGCGACGACTTCGCCGAGGACGTCGCGGTCCAGTCCGACGGCAAGATCGTCCTAGTCGGGCGGAACACGAGCGACACGGTCTTCGACTTTGCTCTCACCCGCTATGCGAACGACGGCACCCTCGACGAAAGCTTCGCCGAGGAGGGCATCTTCACCGTCGACTTCCACGGCAGTGGAGATCTCGGGAGGGACATCGCGATCCAGCCCGACGGCAAGCTCGTGGCGGCCGGCCACACCGTCAACGGCTTCGCGAGCGAGTCCGCGCTGATCCGCTTGCTGCCCTGACTGGGCAACCGAGGACTGCCCGGGAGCCGGTCGGCTTCCGGGCAGTCCAAACGCGCCGCCTAGAGTCGGGAGCGTGGATTTCCTTCACGTGGGCCTGCGCTCGTCTCACACATCGCTCGCCGCGCTGCGGGACTTCTACGGCGGGCGACTCGGAGTTCCGGTGCTCGACGACCGTTCCGGCCTGGTCGCGTTCGAGATCGGGACGACGCGACTCGAGTTCAGTGCCGAGCTGTCATGACCTCCCGACGGTGAGGTAGTGGTGAGCGGCTACCGGATTACGCGTTCAGCGCGGCCTCGCCGAGGAGCTGCCTGACCTCGGCGTAGAAGTCCGCGGTCGGCGCGACGCGGTAACCGGCGCCGAGCTCCAGCCGCTTCGGGCCGAGTGAGGTCTCGAGGTCGACGAAGACCGGCGACTCGCCCGGGAAGTCGCGGATCAACGTCGCCAGCTCGCGGATCACGCCGGCCGGCGCGCGCTGCGCGTCGACCCGCAGGTGCACCTCGCGCCGCTCGGGGATCGCCTCGAACGGAGAGACCTCACTGGCGAGCAGCTTCGTCTCGCCCTCCTGCTTGTGGTCGACGCGCCCCTTGACGACGAGCACGCGATCGGTCTCGATCAGGTCTCGCGCGGCGGCGTAGACGGAGTTGAACACCACGACCTCGGCGCCGCCGGTGACGTCGTCGAGGCGCATGAAGACCATCGGGTCGCCCTTCTTGGTCGTCAGCTGCTTGATCGCGCCGACGATCCCGCCGACGGTGACGACCTCGCCGTCGCGCCGGCGCTCGACCTCCGCCAGGCCGCAGTCGGTCTTGCGCCGCAGCTGGTCACGGATCCCCTCGAGCGGGTGCTCGGAGACGTAGAGGCCGAGCGTCTCCTTCTCCCAGCGCAGGCGCTCGGCCTTGTCGTCTGGGACGTTCGGCAGCGTCGGATGGTGGCGCGTGGCGGGCTCGTCCGTGTCGCCGCCGAGCACCTCGAAGATCGAGCCCTGGCCCGAGATGCGGTCGGCGAGGTGGCGCTGACCCCAGCCGAGGGCGTCTTCGAGCGCGGTCAGCATGGCCGTGCGCGAGGCACCGGTCGAGTCGAGCGCGCCGCACTTGACCAGCGACTCGAGCGCGCGCTTGTTGGCGACGGCGGGGTCGACGCGCTCGGTGAAGTCCCAGATCGAGGCGAACTCGCCGCCCTCCTCGCGCGCGGCGATGATCGCCCGGGCCGCGCCCTCGCCGACGTTCTTGACCGCGTTCAGGCCGAAGCGGATCTTGCCGGCGACGACCGCGAAGTCGGTCCGGGAGCAGTTGACGTCGGGCGGCTCGACCTCGATGCCCATCTCGTGGCAGGCGTTGACGTAGAAGGGCACCTTGTCCTTCGTGTTCATCACGGACGAGATCAGGGCGGCCATGTACTCGTGCGCGTGGTTCGCGCGCAGGTAGGCGGTGCGGTAGGCGATCAGCGCGTAGCAGGCGGCGTGGGACTTGTTGAAGGAGTAGTCCTGCGCCTTCTCCATGTCGTCCCAGAGCTGCTTGGCGACGTTGAGCGCGAGACCGTTCTGCGCGCACCCCTCGAGGAACTTCTCCTTGAGGGAGGCCATCAGCGAGTGGATCTTCTTCGAGATCGCCTTGCGGAGATCGTCGGCCTCGGCGGGGCTGAAGCCCGCGAGCTCCTTGGCGATCTCCATGTACTGCTCCTGGTAGATGCAGATCCCGTAGGTCGGGCTCGTGATCGGCTCCAGGCGCTTGTCGGCGAACGTGACAGCCTCCTGGCCGTACTTCCGCTTCGCGTAGACGGGGATGTAGGCCATCGGGCCCGGGCGGTAGAGGGCGACGAGCGCGATCAGGTCCTCGAACTCGGTCGGCCGCACCTGGCGGAGCGCCTCGCGCATCCCCGAGGACTCGAACTGGAACACGCCGGCCGACTCCCCGCGCGCGAGCATCTCGTAGGTGCGCTTGTCGTCGAGCGGGACCGTCTCGATGTCGAGGCCGTCGACGAGGGCGACGGCCTTGTCGATCACGTCGAGGTTGCGCAGGCCGAGGAAGTCCATCTTCAGCAGCCCGAGCGCCTCGACGTCGCCCATCGGGAACTGCGTCACGACCTCCTGGTCGCCGCCCTTCTGCTGCAGCGGGACGTACTCGGTCAGCGGCCGGTCGCCGATCACGACCGCGGCCGCATGGATCGAGTCGGCTCGGACGAGCCCCTCGAGCGGCTTGGCGAGGTCGACGATCTCCTTCACGAGCGGGTCGCAGTCGTAGGCCTTGCGCAGCTCGCCGCTCGGCTTGAGGCAGTCGTCGAGGTAGACCTTCGGCCCTTCAGGGATCAGCTTCGCGACCTTGTCGACCGTCCCGTACGGGATCTCGAGCACGCGGCCCGCGTCGCGCACCGCCGCGCGGGCCATCATCGTCGAGAAGGTGATGATCTGGGCGACCCGGTCGCGCCCGTACTTCTCGGCCACGTAGTTGATGACCCGGTCGCGCCCGGCGACGGCGAAGTCGATGTCCATGTCGGGCATGGACTTGCGGCCCGGGTTGAGGAAGCGCTCGAACAGCAGCCCGTAGTGGATCGGGTCGACGTCGGTGATCTCGAGGCAGTACGCGGCCAGGGAGCCGGCCGCGCTGCCGCGGCCCGGCCCGACGCTGATCCCGTTCCGCTTCGCGAACGCGATGAAGTCCCAGACGATCAGGAAGTAGTCCGCGAACCCCATCTCGCGGATCGTCTTGAGCTCGAACTGGAGCCGCTCCGTGAGCTCGGGCGTGACCTTGCCGTAGCGCTTCTCCAGGCCCTTCTCGCACAGCTCGACGAGGTAGTCGAAGGCCTCGCGCCCGTCGGGCGTGGGGAACTTCGGCAGGCGCAGGACGCCGAGCTCGATCTCGACGTTGAGGCGCTCGGCCACCTCGAGCGTGCGCGCGACCGCCTCCGGATACTCGGCGAAGTCGGCGGCCATCTCCGCCGGGGTCTTGAAGTAGAACTGGTCGGTGTCGAACTTCCAGCGGTTCGGGTTCTTGAGCGAGTCGCCGGACTGGACGCACAGCAGCGCCTCGTGTGCGCGCGCGTCCTCGTGCAGGAGGTAGTGCACGTCGCCGGTGGCGACGAGCGGCAGCTTCGACTCGCGCGCGAGCTCGGCCAGGAACGGGTTGATCCGCGCCTGCTCCTGCAGGCCGGCGTTCTGGATCTCCACGTAGACCGAGTCGCGACCGAAGACCTGGGTGAGCCGGTCGAGGTCGGCCTGCGCGTCCTTCGTCCGGTTCTCCTCGAGCGCCTTGCAGACGCGCCCGGAGAGGCAGCCCGAGAGCGCCACGATCCCCTTCGCGTGCGTCTCGAGCAGCTCCCAGTCGACCCGCGGCTTGTAGTAGTAGCCCTCCAGGTAGCCGGCCGAGGCGAGCTTGATCAGGTTGGCGTAGCCGTCGTTCGACTCGGCGAGCAGCGTGAGGTGCGCGTACCCCTTCGTCTGCGCGCGCCGGTCGTCGCAGACATAGACCTCGCAGCCGAGCAGTGGCTTGACGCCGTGCTTCGCCGCCTCCCGGTAGAGCTCGATCGCGCCCGCCAGCGAACCGTGGTCCGTGAGCCCGACGGCGGGCATCTCGAGCTCCCCCGCCCGCGCCGCCATCGCCGGAATCCGGCAAGCGCCGTCGAGGATCGAGTACTCGCTGTGAACGTGGAGATGGACGAACTCGGAGGGCACGGACGGCCCATTGTAGGAGGGGCTCAGGATGGCCCCGGGCCGGCCTCCAGGCGTCCGATGCTCGTCACTTTCTCCTCCGGTCGGGCCGCGCTCAGCCGCATCGGCGACGACGTGGCGACTCGTCTCTATGTCGGTTGAGCGTCTCGCTTTGCGCCTCCTTTCGCGCGGCGGCCGAGGAAGCGCGTCGTCGAGCGCGGGTGCCGGGTGCCCGTTCTCGACGCGTAGCCGCTCGATCGTCGCCGACGCCGCCTCTCGCGTCGGCGGGAACTCCTCGCCCATGCGCTCGCAGAGCGCTGCTGCCAGCGCATAGACCTGCCGAACAGTCGGTGGCGTCTTTCGGGTCTCCATGGCGCCGCGAATGCAACCAGCGAAAAACGCACGTGACTGCGTCGACTGTGTGCCGAATCCGTGTCCGACCGGAGCACGTAGCATCGCGGGTCGTGCGACGGCTGATGGACACGGTGCGGCGTGGAGTGCTCGCGCCGGCGCGCCTCGAGATCGACTTCCTGCTCGTCGTCGGCGTGCTGCTCGCCTGGCAGGCCGTGCGCATTCCGCTCGAGGGCGCGGTCGCGCCGTCGCTGGCCAATGCGCGCTCGCTGCTCGAGGTCGAGGCGGCGCTCGCCCTCGACGTCGAGTCGGCGTTCATCGAGGCGACTCGTGGCGGCCGCGCCCTCGAGCTGCTCACGTTCGCGTACGAGCACATCCACCTCCCGATGCTGCTCGCGTTCCTCGCCGCCGCGCGACTCGCGGCACCCGCGCGGTATCCGTTGATCCGCCTTACGCTCTTCGTCTCGTACATCCCCGCGGCGCTCCTGATCGGCCTGCTCCCGACCGCCCCGCCGCGCTGGCTGCCCGAGCTCGGCAGCGCCGGCCCGCCGACCGACGCGCAGCTGTCCCAGACGACCTCCGAGCTGCTCCAGAACTCGACCGCGGCGATCGCCAGCCAGCACTTCGGCTACGCACTCCTGATCGCCGCCGGCTCGCTCTGGCTCTGGCCGCGCTCGCCGATCGCCCGCGCGCTCGCGCTCTACCCCGCGCTTCGTGTTCGTGGTCGTCGTCGCGCACGGCGAACCACTACGTGCTCGACTGCGTGATCGGCGCGCTTACGATCGGGTGCGGCGCGGCCGTCGCGGCCGTCGTGGCCAGCGGTGTCCCGCGGCCGCGGCTGCAGCCCGCGCCGGCCAACCTGGTCGTGCCGCTCGTGGCGGTCGCGTTCGCGCTCGGCGTGGCGGGGCTCATCACGGCCTCCGTGTGCGCGCTCGCGCTGGCCGTCCTCCTTCCCCTGGCCCGGGCCGTCGAGGCCCGCGCGCGGAGCACCCGCAGAGGCGACCGACCGCGCGTGAGTTGAGAGTCCGTCGGCTCCAGCGGCTCGTCGAGTCGGCCGCCTTCAACTCGTTCATCATCGGCGTGATCGTCGCGAACGCGGTCGTGCTCGGGCTGCAGACCTATCCGGGCGTTGTCGAGCGCTACGGCGACGCGCTCGACTTGCTCAACGCCCTCTTCCTCGGCGTCTTCGTCGTCGAGCTCGGCCTGCGGCTCGCGTCGTACGGCCGCCGGCCGCAGGACTTCTTCAGGAGCGGATGGAACGTCTTCGACTTCGTCGTGATCGGGGCGGCGTTCGTGCCCGGCATCCGCGAGAGCTCGACGCTGCTCCGCCTCGTGCGCCTGGCCCGGATCGTCCGGATCGTCCGCCTGCTCCCGGACGTCCGCGTCCTGATCGTCGGCGTCGTCCGCAGCCTGCCGCCGCTGCTGAGCATGGCGATGCTGACGACCGTGATCCTGTTCGTCTACGGGATGGTCGGCTGGCTCCTGTTCGCGGAGGAGCTCCCGGAGCACTGGGGCAACATCGGCGACGCGATGCTGACGATGTTCATCCTGCTGACGCTCGAGAACTTCCCTGCGTACATGGACGAGGGCATGGCAGTGCACCCGTACTCGTGGATCTTCTTCGTCAGCTTCGTCCTGGTCGCGGCGTTCGTCGTGCTCAACGTCCTGATCGGGATCGTGCTCAACTCGATGGAGGAGGCACGGGAGATCGAGCGGCGGCGCGCGCTCGGGATCGGCATCGGCGAGGGCGCGCCTGCCCCGGTCGCCGAGCGGATCGCGATCCTACGCGCCGCTCTCGACGAGCTCGAGCACGAGCTCGCCGCCAAGCCCGAGCGTTGACCGGCCGCGCCGTGGGCGCGATGCTCGAGGGAGACGATGCCGATCGAGATCAAGGTGGTCTCGGGCTACGACGAGCTCGAGCGCTGGGTGACCGCGCGCAATGAGGTCGTCCCGGACGACACGGACACGGTGGAGCTCAAGGCGCTCCTCCGCGCAAGCCAGGACGGCCGCCTCGACCTGATCGCGTACGACGACGATGAGGTTGTCGGCACCGGCCTGCTCGCCGGCGACGCGGGGACTCTCAGCGCCACTCACCCGTACGTCGAGGTGATGGTGCCGCCACGCCACCGCGGCCGCGGAGTCGGCACGGCGCTGCTCAAGGCGTTCTCGGTCCGGCTCCGCGACCTGGGCCGGGCCGGGCTGCAGGTCGAGGCGCGCTCCGACGACCCCTATTCGCTTGCCTATCTGCAGCGACGCGGCTTCGTCGAGGTCGACCGCTGGACGCAGCTCGTCCTCGACCTCGCCGCGCACGAGCCCGCTCCCCCGGCGTTTCCGGACGGCGTCGAGCTCGCGTGGCTCTCGGAGCGGCCGGACCTGCTCGAAGGCATGTTCTCCCTCGCGGTCGGAACGATGCGGGACCACACGGGAAGCCTTCACGCCTGGCAGGTGTACGAGCTCGGCGACCCGCGCATTCGCCTCGACCTGACCGCGCTCGCCGTTGCCGAGAACACGGTGGTCGGCTACACGACGTTCATGCAGGTGCCCGAGGAGCGGTCGGGCTGCCACCGGGTGCTGACGATCCGTCCCGGCGAGCAGGCGGTCGGCGCCGCCCTCACGCGGGCGCAGATCGCAGCCGCGAAGGAGGGCAGCTTCGAGATGCTGTTCGCCTGGGCGCGGCCGTGGCAGCACCATGCGGTGTACGAGTCGCTCGGCTACGAGGCGCGGACGGCGAGCATCGACTTCCGGGGGCCACTTCAGTGACGATCGAGATCCGACCCGTCTCCGGGTACGCCGACCTCGAGCGGTGGGTGGCGACGCGGAACGAGGTGCTCCCCGACGATCCCGACTCCGCGGAGATGATGGCGCTCGTCCGAGCGAGCGAGCTCGAGCGCGTCGACCTGCTCGCCTGCGCAGGCGGCGAGATCCTCGGGGCGGGGATGCTCGCGGGCGACCCCGAGTCCGTCGAATCGGGGTACAGCTACGTCGAGGTGACCGTGCCCGAGCGGCACCGCGGGCGCGGAGTCGGTGCGGCGCTCCTCGGCGACCTGTCCGAGCGTGCGCGGCGGCTGGGCAGGAAAGGTCTCGACACGGAGTCGCGCGCAAACGACGCGTATTCGATTGCGTTTCTGGAGCGTCGCGGCTTCGTCGAACAGGGGCGCGCGGCCAAGTACGTGCTCGACCTGTCGAACTTCGAGGAGCCGGACCCGTCACCGATGGCAGGCGTCGAGGTTGTCATGCTCTCCGACCGACCCGCCCTCGTCCAGGGCATGTACGAGGTGGCGAAGCTCGCCTATCCGGAGATGGGCGGATACCAGGCGCGACAGGCCCAGACTCTCCACGACTGGCAGGTCTACCACCTGGGCGGCCCAGGAACGGCGCTCGACATGACAGCCGGTCGCCGTCGCGGACGGCGAAGTGATCGGGTTCGCGACGATGATTCGCCGTGCCGACGGCCGAACGGTGGAGCACCGCATCGCGGCAGTGCGGGCCGACTGGCGTCGGCGCGGGATCGCGCGGCTCCTCCTCCTGGCCCAGCTCGCGGCGGCCAAGCGGGACGGGCTCGAGACGGTCGTCGCCTGGGGGCGGGACGGGCACGCCGGCAGGACGTACGGTGCGAACCTCGGCTTCGAGGAGCACGCGGAGACGATCGCGTTCCGCGGGCCACTTCAATGACGATCGAGATCCGGCCTGCCTCGGGATTCGAGGACCTCGAGCGGTGGGTGGCAGCCCGGAACGAGGTCGTCCCTGACGATCCCGACGACGCGACGATGATCGCGCTCCTCCGCGCCAGCTTGCTCGAGCACGTCACTCTCCTGGCGCTGGAGGACGACCAGGTCGTCGGCACGGGGATGCTCGCCGGAGACCCGAACTCGCTCGAGTCGGACCATGCCTATGTCGAGGTGATCGTGCCCGAGCGCCATCGCGGACGCGGAGTCGGGTCGGCGCTGCTGAGCGAGCTGTCCGAGCGCGTCCGCCGGCTCGGCAAGCACGGTCTGCACGTCGACGCCCGCGAGGACGATATGTACTCGATCGGCTTCCTCGAGCGGCGCGGCTTCGTGGCGCAGGAGTACCCGGCCGACCATGTCGTGCTCGAGCTCGGGCGGCTCGAGCCGCCCGAGGCGCTTCCGCTCGACGGCGTATCGCTCCACTGGCTCGCCGACCGCCCCGACCTCCTGGGCTCGGCGTTCCAGGTCGCAGCGGAGACCTACCCGGAGCTCGGCGGCCCCATCTCGAAGCAGGCCGCCACGCTCCACGAGTGGCAGCTGTACGAGGTCGCCGACCCCCAGATCGCCCTCGAGTTGACGCCCATTGCGGTTGTCGACGACGAGGCCGTCGGGTTCGGTGTGCTGCGACGGATCGAGGGCGGCAAGGTCGGAGTCCATCGGATCACCGTCGTCCGGCCTGCCTGGCGCCAACGAGGCGTGGGCTCGGCAATGACCAGGATGCAGATCGCCGCGGCGAAGGCCGCGTCTTTCGAACGCCTCGAGGCGTGGCCCTGGACGGACTTGCAGAAGCGCCTCTACGCGAGCCTCGGCTACCGCCGCGTGGGCGCCTCGATCGACTTCTTCGGGCCGCTCCAATAGTCCAAACGGACTATTGCGGCCATGGCTTTGAAGTCATACCGTCGTAGGGCTGAATGCGGCATCTGATCGCCCTCCTCGTCCTCGTCGTCACCGCGGCCGTCGTCGCCGCGAGCGCGCAGCCTGCGCCTGAACGCGCGTTCACGTACCGCGGCACCGTCAGTTACGTGGTCGACGGCGACACGATCGCGGTCCGCCTCGCCAACGGACGCCGAGAGCGAGTGCGGCTGATCGGAATCGACACGCCTGAACGCGGCGCCTGCCTTGCGGCGCAGGCGACCGCGCAGGCGCGGCGGCTCGCCCATGGCAAGCGCGTCGTCCTCCGCGGGGACGCGACGCAGGACACGCGCGACCGGTACGGCCGGCTGCTCGCCTACGCCTGGGTCGGCGGCCGCGACCTCGGCTACCAGCAGGTCGCGGCGGGGCTCGCCCAGGTGTACGTCTACGACCGCCCGTTCCAGCGGCTGTCCTCGTATCGCCGGGCGGAGCAGATCGGTCGCGGACGCCCGCAGAACGTCTGGCGTGGTTGCGCGGCCCCTCCGGCCACACCGCCACCGCTCTCCGCCCGCCGCCGGGAACTGCGACCCCTCCTACCCGACCGTGTGCATCCCGCCGCCTCCGCCGGATCTGGATTGCGGCGACCTCTCGGTCAGCGGTTTCGCCGTACGCGGCGCCGACCCTCACCGCTTCGACGGCAACGGCAACGGCATCGGTTGTGAGTGAGGGCTAGCGCGACCTGATCGGCACCACCCGGCCTTTCGGGAACTCGCGGTCGAAGTCCGCGCGCATGCGGGCGCTGAGCTCCTGAGCGAGCCGACGTACGATCGCCTTCACCACAGGCGACCGCGCCCCCAGCCGCTCGATCTCCGCGATCGCCACGCGCGCATCGTCGTCGCCGGCGCGACGTGCACGCTCGAGAGCAGCCAGCACGGGAAGCGCGAGGCCTTCCTCCCAGAGGTCGGGCGCCATCCGCTTGACCTCCCGTCGTGCCGAGCGCTCGTCGCCGGAGTCGAGAGTCATCGAGACGATGCTGAGGCACGCGAAGCAGATCCCGATCGCGTCGAGGTCGAGATCCAGCCGGGCTGCGAGGGCGGTTGCGTCCACGCCACCATTGAGCCAGGGAAAGACGCACGCGTCTGTGTCAGCTTCGTGACGACTTAGCGCAGCGGCGAACGCGCCGAGGCCGTCAGCCAGGCCGCTCGTGCCGCACGCGCCCGCTCCTCGACCTGGCCGAGCAGCGAGAGCAACTCCGCCCGGTCACGCCGCAGCTCGCTGACCGCGCGGAACGTCGCACCGATCTCGGCCAGAGGGCTGGCCGGGTCCGCATCCAACTGGGCAAGCCGCACTTCCCCGCGCTCCAGCTCGGCTCCGAGCATCAGCGAGCAGGCACGGGCCTCCTCGGTCAACTTGCGCAGCTCCGACTCGGTCACGGGCCTTTGCGACGCGAGCGCGACCCGCAGCCGCTCCATCAGCACCGCGTCGAGGTCGAGCCAGGGCTTCGCCACCTCACGAGGCTGGTCGGCTTGGGCGATCCGGCGGCGGCGGCGGCTCATCGGCAGTGGAACGCGTGGATCCTACTGCCGGTGCCGACTTCGTGACGTCTCACGCGGGTGCGCTGAGCCGGGCCGGTGCGACCGCTACGGTTGCCGCCCGGATGGCTATCGCCAACACGACCACGAGCCCCACCGATGTCCTCGCGGAGCAGTTCGGCTTCGACTCCTTCCGCCCCGGCCAGCAGCAGGTCGTCGAGGCGCTGCTCGCCGGCCGCTCGGCGCTGGCCGTCTTCCCGACCGGCGGCGGCAAGAGCCTCTGCTACCAGCTCCCGGCGCTCTTGCTCGACGGCGTGACGATCGTCGTCTCGCCGCTGATCGCGCTGATGAAGGACCAGATCGACTTCCTCACCCGCCGGGGAGTGGATGCCGCGCGTCTCGACTCGAGCCTCGGTCCCGACGAGGCCCGGGACGTCTCGAACCGGCTGCGCGACGGCCGTCTGAGACTGCTCTACGTCGCCCCGGAGCGCTTCAACAACGAGCGCTTCCTCGCCCAGCTCGAGGCCACGAAGATCGCCCTCTTCGCCGTCGACGAGGCGCACTGCATCTCGGAGTGGGGCCACAACTTCCGGCCCGACTACCTCAAGCTCGCCGTCAGGGCACGCGAGCTCGGGGCCGAGCGCGTGCTCGCCCTCACCGCGACGGCCACGCCCGCGGTGGTCGCCGACATCCGCGAGGGCTTCGGGATCGAGGAGGCCGACGCCGTCGTCACCGGCTTCTACCGGCCGAACCTGACCCTCCTGACGACGCCCACGCCGGCCGACGCACGCGACCAGCTCCTGATCGACCGGCTGCGGGAGCGCGAGCCCGGCTCGACGATCGTCTACGTGACGCTGCAGCGGACGGCGCTGCGCGTCGCGTCGCTTCTGGCGGCCGCGGGGCTCCCCGCCCGCGCCTACCACGCCGGCATGAGCGCCGAGGAGCGCGTCGCGGTGCAGGACTGGTGGACGGGATCCGACCGGAACGTCGTCGTCGCCACGATCGCCTTCGGCATGGGGATCGACAAGGCCGACGTGCGCTACGTCTACCACTTCAACCTCCCGAAGGGCCTCGAGTCCTACTCGCAGGAGATCGGCCGCGCCGGCCGCGACGGAGCCCCCAGCACCTGCGAGCTCCTCGCCTGCCCCGACGACGTCCCGACGCTCGAGAACTTCGCCTTCGGCGACACGCCGACCCGCGAAGCGCTCACGAGCCTCTGCGACGAGGTCTTCGCCAACGAGGTCGGGAGCGCAGTTCGACGTCGCCGAGTACGACCTCTCCACCCGCCACGACGTTCGTCCGCTCGTCCTGAAGACCGTCCTCACCTACCTCGAGCTCGACGGCTTCCTCAGGCAGGGCACGCCGTTCTACGCGGGCTATTCAGCTTCGTCCCATCGGCGAGCTGGAGGATGTTTTCGCCGGCTTCGACTCGACCCGGGCCGACTTCCTCCGCCGCCTCGTCGCGACCGGCAAGACGGGGCGGATCTGGACGCAGATCGACCCCGAGCAGGCCGCTGCCGAGCTAGGCGAGGAGCGAGGCCGGATCGTCGCCGCCCTCGGCTACCTGGAGCAGCAGGGGCTCGTCGAGCTGAAGCCCGCCGACGCTCGCCAGCGGTACACGCTGCTCTCCCGTCCGAACTCGCTCGAAGATGTGGTCACCGGCCTTGCGGAGCGGTTCGACCGGCGCGAGCGAGCCGAGACCGAGCGCATCGAGCGCGTCGTCTCGCTCGTCACCCATGCGGGCTGCCAGGTCGCCGCGCTCGTTGGCTACTTCGGCGAGATTCGCGCCGAGCCGTGCGGTCACTGCAGCTTCTGCCTGAGCGGCGAGCCGCAACGCCTGCCCGCGCCGTCGCCGCTGCCCGAGATCGACACCGTTGTAAATCGCAACGCGCTCGAGGGGCTGAGCGCCGCGAATCCCGACGCAATGCGGCTGCCGAGGCAGCGTGCCCGCTTCCTCTGCGGCCTGACAAGCCCCGCGACGAGCCGCGCAAAGCTCACGCGCGAGCCGCTCTTCGGCGTCCTCGCCGACCACCGCTTCGCCGACGTTCTGACGTGGTCTGAGAGCTAGGACGACCGCGTCACGCGGTGCAGCCGAACGGCGTCCGCCACGCCCCTCAAGGGAACGTCGCCGATCAGCTCGAATGCGACATCGGACTCAGGCGCGTTGCGCCGGGCTTCCTCGCTAACGAGCACCTCGTGCGGCTGCGCGTAGTCGGCGATGCGCGCCGCCACGTTCACCGTCCGCCCGAAGTAGTCGCCCTCCTGCGCGATTACCGCGCCCGCGTTGATGCCCATCCGGGCCGGCACCGAGATCGCCTTCTCCGTCTGCTCGACGAGGTCGAGCCCGCCGAGGATCGCTCTGCTCGGGTCGGTGAAGTGGAACATGACGCCGTCGCCGAGCCACTTGACGGGCCGCCCGCCGAACGCCTGCGCGGCCTCGTTGACGACACCCGCGAGGCCGGCAGCAAGCTCGGCGGCGGCCTCGTCGCCGTGCTCCTCCGTGAGCGTCGTGTACCCGGTGAGGTCGAGGAAGGCGATCGCGGGCGGCTGCCTCGGCTGCGGTGGGGTCATCCCACGCTCCTCCATCAAGCCCTCGGTGGCCGTGACGATGTAATCGAGGACCGCGTGCTCGCGGTGGCGGCGCTGGAGCCAGGGGACGAGCGTGCCGACGAGCTCCGTGAAGCCCGCGCCCTTCTGGTAGATGACGAGGTCTCGCTCCGCGGCCGAGAGCCCCCAGGTGTCGACACGCTCGCGGACCGCGCGGTCGAAGAACTGAAGCCCCGACGAGACCAGCCGCTGAATGATGCCGCCGTAGTGCCGGGCGAAGCGGGAGAGCTCCTCGTCGTCGACCAAGTCGAGCCTCGCGACGATCAGCGTCAGCAGCTCCGCGTCTTCGTCGCGGACGCGGTCGTCGGAGAGCGGCGGGAGTCCGAGCTCGCGACTGAGCCGCCTGAGCAGGTCGGGCTCACGGCCGAGCTCGGCGCCGAGGCTGACGTACGTCTTGGACATCGCCGCCGGCTCCGGCAGGAAGAGGCCGAGCGGAAACGAGAGTTGGTCGTCGGCGACGCCGCGCCCGATGTCGTCGAGCGAGACCCCCGACTCCTCGAAGGCGTCCATGAGCCGGACGACGTGCACGGCGGCAGGCTCGAACAGCCCGTCTTCGGTGTGCGGCCCGAGGATGCCAAGCTCCTCCAGCCGGCGCACCTGCTCGAGCGAGCACGGGACGAGCTCGGCGACCTCCTCCGCCGAGATCCTGGCCACGCGTTGACTCTAGCTTGAGCCGTCTGGTTGGTCGGGGGCCTGATGGCCTCGCCTGCCTCGGCCGGGTCGCGAAGCGCGACGAATCGCGGTGGCACTAGAACACCGCCGCAAGCAACGCCCACACCGCTGCCGCGGCGGCCGCGAGCAGCACCAGGCGTTGGGCCTCTGTGTACCGGCCCGAGCTAACGCGCTCCTCCCGCAATTCGTCGACGAAGAACCGGGTCGCGAAGTAACCAATCACGCCGCCGCAGAGGACTCGCGCTCGGAGGCACGGTCGCTCATCGCTGCCTTCAGATCACCTCTTCGGCGATCGTCGCACACGCTACTTCCAATGGGAAGCCCCGGAGCGGCCCGTTGTCAGCGTTCGCGCGCCGCCCGGGACAGCTCGGGCTCTACCCGATCTGGGCCGGGCTTACTGGGGGTCGAGCAGCGCCGGGAACCGACCCGCGTCGAAGTCGCGGATGAAGTCGCCGAGGCCGTGCTTGAAGTCGAGCCCGCGGCCGAACGCACGCTGGTAGTCGACGACGGCGACACCGATGTCCTCGAACGCCCGCTCCAGCACGCAGCCGCCTCCCTCCCACGCCGTGCAGGCGGCCGGGAGCTCGTACAGCGGGTCGGCGCCGTGCGCGATGCGAATGCCGTTCACGCGCCGCAGGACGTCGTCGAGCGGGCTCGCCGGCACCGCGGACGGAGCGGCAGTCTGCTCTACCCGTACCGCCATCCTCCGAGTGTACTCAGGCCGCCCAGGTCGCCAGAGCGACCGACGACCTAGGACGCCCGGCGTTGAGCGCGAGCCTCGTGCGCTCGACAGAAGACGGCGCCGCCGTAGTCGGCGACCCCGCTCGCGGCCGGTCGGCCGCACACCGCGCAGACTCCATGATCCACTCGGGGCTCCTCGCCTTCCACGAGCTCGCTGAGAACCTTGCGATCCCAGAGCTCGACGCCGCAGAGGTCGGCAAGCTCGATCGCCTGCTCGGTGAAGAAGCTGTTCGTGATCACGAGCCCCTTCGTGCAGCCGCAGCGCTTCATGCCCTCGATCAGCGCGCGTACCGCGCTGATTCCCACCGGAGTGGATTGCCGCTGCGCCTGGACCGCGATCCGCTCGCCCTCGTCGGTGGCGAGGATGTCGACCTCCTCTTCGAGGCCGCCGATCCGCTCGACGTCCTCGTAGCCGAGCACCTGGAGCAGGTCGACGACCGAGAGCTCGAACGTCGTGCCGTCCATGGCGTCGATCTCGCTGAACCGGGGGTCGGGCGCAAGCATGTACAGAACGTCGGCAGACGGGCCAACGTGCTTTAGCCCGGCTTGGCTCGACCAGCCCAACGCCGTCACGCCATGCGCCGCGTTGGCCCTAAGCTGCGCGAATGTCCAGCGTGGCCTCCGACGACGCCGAGCTCGCCCGCCAGGTCGAGGATTTGCGTGAGCAGCAGCGCGCGATCAGCGGCGTCCTGCGTGCCGTCGCCCGCAGCGAGGGGATCCAGCCCGTGCTGGACGAGGTCATCGAGGCCTGCGAGCGGCTCTGCAGGGCTGAGTACGGCGCGCTCTACCTGCTCGAGCAGGGCCTCCTGCACGTGGCGGCACACCACACCCTGGCCGGCGGGGGCGAGTACGACAGCGAGCATCCCCACGCCCTCGACCGCACCACGGCAGCCGGCCGCGCGGCGGTCGAGCGCCGCCCTGTCCACATCCCCGATATCCACGCCGATCCCGAGTACTCATACGGCGGTCCCACCGAGTACTACCGCTCGCTGATCGGCGTCCCGATCATGGTCGAGGACGAGCTCATCGGCGTGGTCGTGCTCTCACGCCGTGAGCCGGCGCCGTTCGCGGACGAGCACATCGAGCTCGTGGAGACGTTCGCCGACCAGGCCGCGATTGCGATCACGAACGCCCGGCTGCTCGAGGCAGTGGAGCGGCAGCGCACGGAGCTCGCCCGCTTCGTGTCGCCGCAGGTCGCCGAGCTGATCTCGAGCCGCGAAGGCGAACAACTTCTGGCCGGGCACCGCGCCTACATCTCGTGTCTCTTCTGTGACCTGCGCGGCTTCACTGCCTTCGCCGAGACGGCCGCCCCCGAGGAGCTGTTCGACGTCCTACGCGAGTACCACGCCGCGCTCGGCGACCTCATCCCGGCGTACGGAGGGACGCTCGAGCACTTCGCAGGCGACGGGGTGATGGTCTTCTTCAACGATCCGCTCGCGCGTCGCCGACCACGAGCTTCAGGCCGTCCGGCTCGCGCTGGCCGCACAGGACCGGTTCGCCCAGCTGGCCGAGGGCTGGCGAAAGCGTGGAACGGAGCTCGGGCTCGGAATCGGAATCGAGGCCGGCTACGCGACGATCGGTCGGATCGGGTTCGAGGGCCGCTACGACTACGGCGCACTCGGGCCGGTCGCGAACCTCGCCTCGCGGCTCAGCACGCCAGGCGGCCGCGGGCCAGATCCTGATCGGCCAGCGCCTGTTCGCAGCCGTGGAGGAGGCGGTCGAGACGGCGCCGGCGGGCGAGCTCGAGCTCAAAGGCTTCGCCCGGCCGGTCGCGGCATACGAGGTCCTCGGGCTGCGCTAGAGCCGACCGCCCCGACGCGTGTCCGAATCCGGCCAGTTTTCCGACCGACCGGCCGCTATATCTCTGCCCGTGCACTCGTTCTCCGGGGTCGTCACCACCGGCATCTACTGCCGGCCCGGCTGCGGCGCGCGGCCTCGTTCCGAGAATTGCAGGCGGTTCCCGCTGGCCGCTGCCGCCGAGGCGGCGGGCTATCGAGCTTGCTTCCAATGCCGGCCGTATCGCTGGCCGGAATGTGTGACCTGGAGCGGTCCGGAGCTGGTCTGCCGTGCCGTGCGACTGATCCTCGACGGAGCGCTCGACAATGCGACCGAGGAACAGCTCGGCGCGCGGCTCGGCGTCTCGGCGCGCCATCTGCGCCGGCTCTTCACTTCGCAGCTCGGTGTGACTCCGGATGGGCTGGCGCGCTCCGCCCGGGCGCACTTCGCCCGCCGGCTCCTCGACGACACCGATCTCTCGATCCTCGAGATCGCGCTTGCGACGGGCTTCGGCAGCGTTCGTCAGTTCAATCGCGCCTGTCAGGAGATCTTCCATGCGTCGCCGCGCCGGCTGCGGGCGCGGCGGCGCAAGGCTGACCGCCTCGTCGCGGACGGCGGTCTCCCCTTGCGGTTCACGTTCCGAGGACCGCTCGACTGGCACGGCCTCGTGTCCTACCTGGCGGCACGGGCGATCCCCGGCGTCGAGCACGTCTCGGGAGAGACGTACCGCCGCACGATCGTCGTCGCAGGCGACCCCGGCGTGCTCGAGCTCTCCCCCGGCGGCGACGACCATCTCGTCCTTATCGTCCACTTGCCGCACTGGGAGGGGCTCGTTCATCTCGTCGCCCGCGCCCGCCGCATCGCGAACCTCGATTTCGACCTCGACGAGCCCGCGGCACACTTGTCCGCCGACCCCCTCATCGGGCCCTTGTTCAGCGCGCGTCCGGGTCTTCGCCCGCCGGGGACCTGGGATCCGTTCGAGGCGGGTGTTCGCGTCATCCTCGGCCAGCAGGTGACGATCGCGGCGGCCAACACGATCGCCGGCCGGCTCGTCGAGCGATTCGGTACGCCCGTTCCAGGCCTGCGGAAATTCGGCCTCACCCACACGTTCCCGCCGTCAACCACGCTCGCCGGCGCCGATCTCGCCGGTCTCGGGCTTCCGCGCGCCCGGCAGGAAACCATCCGCTCCTTCGCACGCGCCGTTTCCGAAGACGCCGTCCGGCTCGACGGCAGCATCGGGCTCGACGAGCTGATCGGCTCCTTGACGGCGATCGACGGGCTCGGGTCCTGGACCGCGAACACGCTCGCTCTCCGGCTCGGCGAGCCAGATGCGTTTCCAACCACCGACCTCGGGCTTCGACGTGCCCTCGATGAGCCGAACGTTGCCGAGCGCTGGCGGCCATGGCGGGCCCTCGCGGCGACGCACCTGTGGACGGCCGCAGACACACGTGAGCGCACGGCGGCGTGAGGCCGGTCCTCGATCTGCGGACGTACAAGCTCGTGCCGGGCAGCCGCGAGGCGTTCGACCGCATCTTTCGGGAAGGCGCCTTGCCCATGCTCGGCCGCCACGAGATCGAGGTGGTCGGCTACGGCCCTTCGCTCGCAGACGACGAGCACTACTACCTCGCGCGCGCATTTCCCTCTGACGCCCGGCGCTTGGAGCAGTTCGTGCCTTCTACGGCGCGAGGAGTGGCGTCAGCGCTACGACGGCCCCGTGATGGAGCTGATCGTGAGCTACCACAGGGTCGTGATCTCCCAGATGCCCGGGATCACGCACGCTCGCCTCCGACGCCTGATCTGTCCGAAAACGGCCAGCAAGCCGCGGCGCCCGGCGGCACGTTGGCGACGGACGGCATGCACACCAGAGGAGGTCGAGATGAAGGCCCTGATCGTGCTCTCCGCAGTCTCCGTTGCCCTGCTGAGCGGCGCCGGATACGGAGCTGTGAACGAGCCTCTCCGCTACGACGTCACGCAGCTCCCATCACTCGGGGGCGGGTCCAGTGCTGGTTTCAGCATCAACAACCGCGGCTGGGTGGCCGGCCGTTCCAACCTGGCGGGAAATCGCGTTCGCCACGCCACCCTGTGGCGGAACGGGTCGCTCACAGATCTCGGCACGCTCGGCAGCCGGAGCCCAACAGCGTCGTTCGCTGGCCGGTCAAGAACGTGCGCGGCCTGATCACGGGCATCTCGCAGACCGACGAACCGGATCCGCTCGGACGAGAACTGGAGCTGCTCGGCCTTCTTCCCCGCCGCGACGCGCACCGGCTTCCGCTGTCTCGGGTTCATCTGGGAGCACGGCGTCATGAGGCCGCTGCCCACGCTCGGCGGCAACACGGCTTCGCCACCGGCGCCAACAACCGCGGCCAGATCGTCGGCTGGGCCGAGAACACCGTGCACGACTCGACCTGCGAACCGCCGCAGGTCCTGCAGTTCCGCCCCGTCGTCTGGGGGCCCGGCGACCAGATCGCGAGAGCTGCCGTTGCTCCCCGGCGACACGTCCGGAGCGGCCACCGCGATCAACGACCGCGGCCAGATCGTCGGCATCTCCGGCATCTGCGACCAGGCGGTCGGCCGGTTCACCGCCAGCCACGCCGTGCTCTGGGAAGACGGCAAGGTGATCGACATCGGCAACCTCGGCGGCGTCGCCTGGAACACGCCGATGGCGATCAACCAGCGCGGCGACATCGTCGGCTTCTCCAACTTCTCGGAGGCCGACGGCGGCAACCTCCGGCCGCGCGCCTTTCTCTGGACCGAGCGCGACGGCATCGAAGACCTCGGCACGCTCCCGGCTCGCGACGTCTACAGCGAAGCGTAGGGAATCAACAAGCGGCGCCAGTTGGTCGGCATCTCCTGCGACGTCGCCGGCAACTGCCGCGCCTTCCTCTGGCAGGACGGCGTCATGACGGACCTCAACACGCTCGTCGACTCCGACGACGTCCTCATCGCCGCCTACGACATCGACGATCGGGGCCGCATCACCGGCCAGGCGTTCGACGACGAAGCGGGCGCGTTCGTCGCCTTCGTGGCGACGCCGAGCCGCGAATAGTGAGTCAGTCGCGAGCAGGTGCCCTAGGAAGGGCGGTGGGGAGGGCGGCGCAGCCGCCCTCCCCACGCCTCTCTACTCGCCTTTGTTGCAGCGCGCCGTGCGACGATTCAGTCGAGAAGGCGCCTGCCGGCAAGCTCGAGCTCAAGAGATCGATGCCCATCGCTACCGGGGCGTCAGCGAGAGAGAGAACTGCGTGTCGCCCGCCGTGTTCACGATCCCGGCGGTCAGCCGGCCGTCTCGTTCAACTTGCAGCGTGCCGAAGTTGAAGAAGCGCTTCGCCTCCTCCCAGGTCGTGGCTGTCTGGCCGAAGAACGCCAGCACTTCCGGCCTGAGCGTCGGATCCACGTCGCGGTTCGGGAAGATCCCGGCGTTCAGCGGCCCGGTCGCCAACTCGTGGACGACGAATCCGGGATTCGCCGGGAACGGCCGGTAGCGGAACGCCTCCGCGAAGTGGACGTCCGTCGTGATCCAGAGGTTGTTGACGATCCCGTTCTGCTCCATGAACCCGAGGATGTCGAGCAGCTCCTGCTCGAAGCCGGTCGTCTCGTCGAAGTTCGCCCAGCCGTCACGGCCGTTGGGGACTGCGGGGAAACCGGTCGGAATCGACATCGGAACGCTGGAGACGATCACCTTCCAGGTGGCGTCCGAGTCGGCCAGGCTCTCCTTCAGCCAGGTCAGCTGCTCGCGGCCGAGCATCGTCTTCGGGCGGTCAAGGCTGTCGGACGCGGCGTTCGCGTCACGGTACTGCCGCGTGTCCAGCACGAACAGCTCCAGGTGCTTGCCCCAGCGCAGCGAGCGGTACAGCCGCTTGGGCGTGTTCGCCGCTACCGCGATCGGCGTGTAGTCGAGGAATGCCTCGAGACCGATCGGGAGCAGGTGGACGCCGGCCGCGTACGGCGGCGTCGAGCGGGTGTCGTTCAGCGGCCCGAAGTCGTTCACGACCTCGTGGTCGTCCCAGACGCCGATGTAGCTCGTGCTCGCGAGCAGCCGCTGCGAGGCCTCGTCCGCGCGGTTGTAGCGCCAGTGCGCCCAGAAGGTGGCCAGGTCGGGCGCGGGGCCGGGCCCCCAGAACCTGGGCGTTGCCGTACAGGCCCACGGCGTTGCAGGCGTTGTCCGCGTAGATCATGTCGCCGAGGCCGACGAAGACGTCCGGCCGCTCGGCCCGGATCGTCGCCATGATTGGGAAGCCCTCGCCGGCGTCCCGGCAGACGTTCTGGCCGGCGACGTCTCCCCCGAAGACCAGCCGTATACGGGCACGGTCGTCCGCTGCCGGAGCGGTCTCGAACGTCCCACGCTCCGAGCCCACCCGGTAGCGGTACGTCGTGTCCGGCCTCAACCCGGACAGCACGACCTGCCCGGTGTAGTCGTCGGCTGCGTGCGTTTCGAGCCGCTCGACTCCGTGGTGCCGTCCTCCCGAGAGATGCACCTTGAGCGTGCCTTCGCGGTCGGCCCGCGCCCACAGCACCGCCGTACGCGCGGTGACGTCGCCGACGACGACGCCGTGCGTCACGACTGGCTCGACGTGGCCGGCAGCCCGGACGGCGGCGCCCACTCCGGTGCCGGGAAGAGCGAAGACGGCCGCAGCGAGGATCAGATACGCGATCCTGGACATTCCTCAACCCCCTTCGTCTTGTGAGGTATGTCGGTCTAGGCCGGTCCTATCGCACCGTGGCTCAGCAGACAAGGATGCGCGGCGTTACGAATCGCGGCCTCACTCGGCGCAGACGCTCGAGTCGATCTCTGGCGCCTCTCCCACGACATAGTTCGAAGCGGTGCTCTACCCCGATGAGCTTTCCGGTCATTCGACGAGCGCACACAGCGCGTTCGCCATCCGCATCTGCTCGACCGTGCGGCAGCGGATGTCGAGCAGCTTCGGGCTCGCGACGACGATCGCCAGGCACTTCGCGCGCGAGACGGCCACGTTCAGGCGGTTGCGCGAGAACAGGAACTCGAGGTTGCGCGGCACGTCCTCGCCGCTCGACGTCGCCATCGAGAAGAAGACGACCGGCGCCTGCTGGCCCTGGAACTTGTCCACGGTGCCGACCCGGACGCCCGCCGGCAGCGCCTCGCGCAGGCACGCGACCTGCGCGTTGTACGGCGCGACGACCAGGATGTCGTCGACGCGCGAGCGGCCGCGTCGCGCCCCTGCGCGTCCGTCTACGTCGCCGCCGAGCAGCCGCTCGATCTCGGCCGCGCATCGCGCTCCGCCTCCTCGGGCGACGAGCGCCGGTTGCCCTCGTGCTCGACCGGCAGGAAGCGCAGGCCCGTGCCCGAACGCCGTCGATCCTGCCGCTCGCAGCCCTCGGCCGGCGCGCAGCCGGCCCTCGTAGAACGCCTCCGAGACGAAGCGGCACACGTCCGGGTGCATGCGGCACGTGTGCTCGAGGAAGAGGCCGCGGTCCGGCGGGATCGTCGTGCGCGTCGCCGAGCAGGTGCTCGAGCACCGACGCGCCCGAGCCCGCGCGGATGCGTGCCCTGCGAGACCTGCGCGAGCTGCAGCGGGTCGCCGAGCAGGACGAGCGTTCCGCGCCGCACGTGCCCACCGCGAGCGCGTCGGCGAGCGAGACCTGGCCCGCCTCGTCGATGAACAGGTAGTCGAGCTGCTGGTCGAGCTCGCCCGCGCGAACAGCCAGGCCGTGCCGGCGAGCAGCCGCACGCTCGGGGTCGACGAAGTCGGCTCGATGCTCGTCCGGCTCTCGATCCGCCCGCCGCTCGTAGACCGACTCCGGCTCGCCGCTCGACTTCTTCAGCCCCGGAATCGACGCCCTCCGTCGCGGCCACGCCTCGACCTCGTCGAGCAGGTTGTGGATCGCCTTGTGGCTCGTCGCCGCGACGCCGACGCGCTTGCCCTCGCGCGAGCAGGTGCGACGATCAGCCGCGCGCCCGTCTACGTCTTGCCCGAGCCGGGCGGCCCCTGGACGAAGAGGTGGCGCCCGTCGAGGCCGAGCGACGAGCTGCTTCATCTCGTCGAGTCGGTCGTCTGGACGACGCTCGCGCCGGCCGCGCGGCAGCTCGCGCCGCAGGACGCCCTCGAGCGCCGCGTAGCGCCGTCGCCGTCGCGACCGCGCGCCGAGCCGCATGAGCGCCGCGCGCTGGTGCTTCGTGTCCCACGGCCCCGCCGGGGATGAGCGCGCGCGGCAGCGGCCGTCCTCGAGCGCTCGGCCCGCGCGCGAGCGCAGCCAGCCGGCTCGTCGTCGAGCTCGACGATCGTCCCGGCGCTCTTCCCGGTCGCCGGGATCGACGACCTCGTCGCCGGCGCTCGAGCTTGTGCTGCTGGGCCGGGAACGTGAACGTGTAGACGAGCGACTTCTTGCCCGCGCTCCGGCTCGGCGCCGTCCGGCTCGAGCCCGCCGATCGACTCGGCGTCGTCGACGAGCTCCTCGGGCTCGTCTGCTCGAGCCGTGGAAGAACGCCCACCAGACCGGCTTCGCCTCGCGCCGGTGGTACTCGAGCAGGTGCGCCGCGAGCCAGCGCTCGTCCTCGCTCGTCGTCGTCGGCGAGCCGGCGAGCAGCTCGTCGCGCAGCCGCTCGCGCTCGGCGAGCGCCTCCGCCGCCTCCTCGCTTGATCTCGCGCAGCGGCTCGGGCTCGCGCCAGGCGATCTCGCGCCCGTACTGCGCCTCGGCCTCGGCGCGCCGCTCGAGCAGCCACTCGCGCAGCAGGCAGGTCGAGAGGCAGTCCTCCTCGTTGTAGGCGCTCGATCGCCTCGAGCAGCGCGTCGTCGCCGCTCTCGAGCCACTGCTCGTAGAGCGACGATCGAGTCGTCGCCGCGCGCTGACCTCGGCCTCGCGCGCCGGCATGTAGAACCGCTCGACGTTCTTGAGCCAGTAGCGCGGGTGCGAGATCGCGCAGCGCCTGGCGCACGACCGCGAAGAGGTCGACGAGCACCTCGCCGCGGAGCAGGTCGTCGACCTCGTCCTCGCGCGTCGCGTACTCGCCCATCAGCCGCTTGAGCGCGGCCGGCTCGTAGGGCGCGTAGTGGTAGACGTGCATGTCGGGGTCGGCGCGCGAGCCGCTCGTGGACGAAGTCGACGAACTGCTCGAACGCGCGCCGCTCGCTCGTCGCGGTCGTGCGCCCAGAAGGCGCGGAACTGCGCTCGCCGTCCTCGGCCAGAGGACGCCGAACAGGTACTCGAGCCCGCGCGTCGGCTCCCAGAACGGGTCGCCCTCCATGTCGAAGAAGACGTCGCCCGGCGAGGGCTTCGGCAGCAGCGCGAAGCCGCGCTTCGGCTCCGGCTGGAGCAGGTCGATACGCGTGCTCGCCCGGTCGCGCGGGCCGCGAGCTGGAGCTCGGCCTGGTGGCGGATCTTCTCGAAGGTGCCGGCGTCGATGCGCGGGACGGCGGTCTCGGGCGGCGCGTCGCGAGCTCGGCGAGCGTCGTGATCCCGGCCTCGCCGAGCCGAACGATCTGGTCGCGGCGGATGTTCGCGACGAGGGTCAGGTGGTCGTCCCGCTCCCACCACGCCTCGCAGAGCGCGCGGAAGTCGCAGATCCCGCAGTGCGCGACGGGCAGCGGGTACGTCTCGGGCGGGTCGGCGACGAACTCGAGGAACCGCTGCGCGCACGCGCCGGTAGTAGGCGAGGAAGTCGCGGACCGGTAGCTCTCGCGCTCGCCGGAGCCGAGCACGACGTGCATCCGCTCGGGCAGCGCGCCCTGGATGCGCCCGATCTGCTCGGAGTAGAAGCAGAGCTGGAGCACGTGCGCCGGCTTCCCGTGCCGCGCGAGCTTCGTGTCGGCGGCCTCGTAGGAGCCGTCCGGCTGCCGCTCGAGGAAGTCGGCGATCCCGCGCCACCCGTCGTCGACGAAGACGGCCTGGTAGACGACCTCGCGCCTTGCGCGAGCGCTTCGGCCGTCTCGGCGGCGGCG
>CAVTEM010000008.1:0-128246 GCA_963733845.1 uncultured Actinomycetes bacterium | reverse complement strand
CGCCGTTTGCCTCCAGCCGCTCCGAGAAGAACTCGAGTGCCTTCTTCGTCTTGGTTTGCTGCTCGCCGGTGAGATCGACGCCCTTCTGCGTCAGGAATGCTCTCGTCTCGGCGGCGACCTGGAACGCCTCCGAAGGCGCGCACTTCGTCGATAGCTCGAGCATCATGGAGTTGTCCGGGTAGAGCCAGAGCTCGGCGACGACTTGCGGGCGTATCCCTGGGCGGAACTCCAGCTTGAGCACGATGATCGGGCCGAGAATTGAGAGGTTGTCCAACTCGAGCCCCTCCGGTGCGTGCGCGCGTACAACGACCGCTGCTCCTTGGAGAAGAGCTTGCGAATCGGCCGCTTACCGGCCACCGCCTGCTTGACGTCCGTTTCCGACAGCGCGCGCTTCATCGATCCGGAGCAGACGTACCCACCCGGCATCGCATCGACCTCGACGCCGAAGTTCGGCGAGCCGCGCAGCTTTCGGGAAGCTCCTTCGGGACTACCGGGCGCAGCTTCACGACCGTGTCGTCTCCCTTCTGCTGGACGCGGCGAGCGCGAACGACGAGGCCCCCTTGTTCAGCTTCAGGTCCGGCGTGTCGAAGAAGTAGACCTGGCGAATCTGGGCGTCGAGGGGATCCACGCCGAGCGCTGCCGCCCCACGGCTCCGGTCGGACACCGGCACCGTCAGCTTGAGCTCGACGCTGTCGGCGCCCTTCGTCAGCGCGAGCAACTCGGCCTGGTCCTTGTCGGAGAGCCTGGAGGTTTTTGTGGTGGCCATGGTCGGTCCTTTCTCCGGTCGGGGCGAGCCGGTCACGGCAGAGAGCTATTGCTCGCCGGCTTCTCCCGCCGCCTCGAGCTCGCTGAGCTCGATCGCGAGCCCGAGCGCGCGCGCCATCTTGCCGGCCGCCGAGACGATACGCGCCGTGCCGACGATCGGCGCAACGGCAGTGAGGACGCCGCGGATCTGCTCATCGTTGACGCCGACCTCGCCGGCGGCTTCGAGGTTCAGCAGATACGAGGCAGGCGGCCCGTCGACCGCGACCAGCGCAGCAATGCGCACGAGCATCAGACTCTGCGCGTCGAGGCTGGACGCCTGGAGCGACTCAGCGGTCATCCTTGCGAGTAGGTCGAGAACCGGAGTCTCGGTGGATTGCTCAGCCATGAGGTCTCCTTTCGTCCACAGCACCTACAGGGTGCTGATCGGCTTCGATCGTGTGGCTGGGGTCAGCGGTGCCCGACGCCCACGACGTCCGCGGGCACTGCGTGTGTCTGCGCTCAGCGGGCGCCATCGGCGCAGCCCGCGTGGGCGGGACGGCAGGTGCGCCGCAGTCCACTGGCTCTTCGTGCGAATCCAAGTACCGCGACTGCGGTGAACCCTTTTACGCGAGCCTTCATCTTGACTCCCTCCCGCCGCTCAGGTCGTCAGCTCCTCCGCCGACGAAACCGACCGCGTCAGGGCCCAGATCACCCACACGTCCAGCGAGATGATCAGGATCGCCCAGAACGGGTAGATCGGGATGAAGAAGAAGTTCGCGATGGCGCTGAGCACCGCGAGCGTCACCCCGACCACGCGCGCCCATGTCTTGGCAGTGAAGAGCCCGTAGCCCGCGAAGGCGACGACCACGCCCAGAATCAGGTGGATCCAGCCCCAGGTCGTGGTGTTGATCTCGAAGATGTAGTTCGGCGTCACGGCGTAGAACTCGTCCTCGAAGATCCCGGCCAGCCCGGCGATCGCCTGAAAGCAGCCCACCATGATCAGGATGACGCCGGCGAAGACATAGCCCGCGACGGCGGAGCCACTGAGTTCCGTGGTTTGCGTCGACCCGTAGTCGGTCATCTCGTCTCCTTCTCTCGTGCGTTGGACAACGTCGTGTGCCTGCGCAGCCATTGTCCAACCGGTCTGTGTCTCCGACCTCACCCGCCGATCGCGTTCACCCAGGTGAAAACCCTCCTTCCCATCACGGCCTAACTCGCGACACCGAGACCCGCGAGGTGGTTGCACCCCTTGCTTCAGGGTGCGCACACCCCGGGCGCATGCACGACCGAAGTTCCGTGCAGGCCTTATTGCCGCACAGTGCCTCCGTGAGCGACGCTAGCGCCAGCCTTCTATAGCTGGATCAGAGTCGAATCGCTGTGACCACGACCTTGACAGCGGCCGACCGAGTCACAGCTACCCCCTCCGACGATGGGGACTTCTTCGAGTGGAAGTTTGAGCGGGTTCGCGCCCCGCGCGACGCTCTGGTCCGTGCGCGTTTCACCGACGTGCTGCGTGAGTCGGCGCCGAGACTCGTGCTGCTGGCTGCGCCGCCGGGGTTCGGAAAGACGACCGTCCTCGCGCAGTGGCGCGAGGTCGATGACCGCGCCTTCGCCTGCTTATCGCTCGACTCGGGGGACAACGACCCGGTCACCTTCTGGAGCTACATCGTTCAGGCGATCCGCCACGTCGCGCCCGGATGGGGCGCCGCCGCCCTGAGTGCGCTGCCTGAGCCGCGTGCGGATTTTGTCGATGCGGTCGTCCCGGCTGTCCTCCGCGACCTGGAGGCAATCGGCGAGAAGCTCGTTCTCGTGCTCGACGACTACCAGGAGATCACGAATCGCATCTGTCATGACTCGCTCAACTTCTTCCTCGAACGAACGCCGAGCAACGTCACATTGGCGCTGTCGACGCGTTCGGATCCGCCGATCCCGATCGGGAGGCTGCGCGCCCTCGACGAGTTGATCGAGCTTCGTGCCCTGGACCTCAGCTTCACCGAGGCCGAGTCAGCCACCTTCCTCAACGAGATCTTGCGCCTGAGCCTGCCGACCGAGACGCTCGGCGAGCTGCATGAGCGCACCGAAGGCTGGCCGGTCGGCGTTCACCTGGCGGCGATGTCGCTCTCTCAAGCGTCCGATCGCGCCGGCTTCGTCGAACGCTTTGGCGGCGCCAGCCGTCACATCGTCGACTACTTGACCGAGGTCGTTCTCGACACGCTCGATGAGGACCGACGCGAGTTCCTCCTCGAGACATTGGTCCTCGACGCGATGTGCGGGCCACTCTGCGACGCGGCCACCGGGAGGCAGGGCTCCGCCGACGCCTTGACCGAGCTCGAGCGCGCCAACCTCTTCCTGTTACCGCTCGACGACCGCCGGGAGTGGTATCGCTACCACGAGTTGTTCGCGGACGTGCTCCGGAACCAGCTGCTCCAACGCGATCCCGAGCTTGCCCATTCCGTGCACCGGCGGGCGTCCGAATGGCTCGGCTTGGAGGGCTACCAGTACGAGGCCGTGCGTCACGCCGTCGCCGCCGACGAGCACGAGAGCGCGACCATGTTGGTACTGGACGACTGGTACCCCTCGCTCGGGCAGGACGACGCCGCGGCGATCCTCCGCCAGCTCGAGGAACTTCCGAGGTCGAACGTCGAGCGAGATGCGCGGCTCGCCGTCGTCAGGGCCTGGGCGATGAGCGCGCTCAATCGCCGCGAGGACTCGCTGGCCGCGCTCGAGTCGGCGGAGTCGGCGCGATTCGAACAGCCGATGCCCTGCGGGCTCCCGTTCGAGGCTGCGACCGCCCTGACCCGCGCCTGCTTCCCCTGGGGCGACTCGGCTCGCATGCTGGGCGCCGCCGCACGGGTCCTCGAGTTGCTGGGAGACACGTTCTCGGTCGCAAGGCCGATCTCCCTCCTCTCGCTTGGCTGGGCACGCCGCGTTACGGGCACGTCGGAGGCGGCCCGCGCGCCACTCGAGCAGGCCGCCTTCCTCGCCGCACGTTCGAACCAATGGCTTGTCGCGGGCATCGCCAAGGCGTTGCTCGCCCGGATCTCGCTCGAGACCGGCGATGTCGACGTCGACATCGCCACGTCAGCGGCTCGGCGTGCGCTGACCACGCTCGAGGTTCACGGCGTCGCCGACAAGCCCGGCGCAGGCGTCGCGCACGTAGCCCTTGGCGCCGCCCTCGCCCGCGGAAGCGAGCTCGAGGAGGCAGGGAAGTTGCTCGATCGGGGCGTGGCGAACCTTCGGGCCCGTGGCCAACCGCTGGACATTGCGGATGCGTTGCTCGTGTCAGCCCCGGTGCGCCGGGCCCTGGAGGCACCCGCTCCCGCACGAGCGATGCTCGAGGAGGCGAGGACACTCCTTGCCGGCTGCCCGGATCCGGGAGTGCTGAGCGCACAGCTTGTGGAAGTCGCGCACACACTGACGCCGGCCCACCGCCGAATCGCGGGTGACAGCGACCTGACGGAGCGCGAGCTCGAGGTTCTCCGCTACCTCGCCGAGGGCCTCTCCAAGCGAGAGATCGGCCAGGCGCTGTTCCTTTCCTTCAATACGATCCACTCACACACGAAGTCGATCTACCAGAAGCTTCGGGTCTCGTCGCGGCAGGATGCGATCGCTCGTGCGCAAGAGCTCGGAGCCTTGCCAACCGCGCAGAAGCTCCACTAAGCGTCGCACCCTCGAGCAGAGCCACGGGCATCACTTTCCTCCTTCGGGGTTCGTGGACGCGCGGACGACGCAGCGGAAGCCGATGTGGCTCGTCGAGGTGTCGATCGTCTCGCTCTGGCGCGCGGCCGGCCGGTAGCGCAGGCAGTAGTTCGGCGCGCAGAGGTGCGAGCCGCCCTTGATCACCCTGCGCGGGAAGCGCTCGCCGGGAAGCGTCGGCGGTGCGCAGCAGGGGCTCTCCTCGGCCGCTCCGTTGGGCCGGAACCAGTCGCTCGTCCACTCCCAGGTGTTGCCGGTCATGTCGTAGAGCCCGTAGCCGTTCGGCGGGAAGCTGCCCACCGGCGCCGTCCCCTCGAAGCCGTCGACCTTGAGGTTCTGCCAGGGGAACTCGCCCTGCCAGCTGTTCGCCATCGCCTTGCCGTCCGGGAAGTGCTCGTCGCCCCAGGCGAACGCCGCGCCGTCCAGGCCGCCGCGGGCGGCGTACTCCCACTCGGCCTCGGTCGGCAGCTCCTTGCCCGCCCAGGCCGCGTACGCCTGCGCGTCCTCGTAGGCGACCTGCACGACCGGGTGCTGGTCCTTGCCGTTGATCGTCGTGCCCGGGCCGCCGGGCTTCTTCCAGTACGCCCCGGGGACGTACTCCCACCAGTTGCGGACGTCGTTCAGGGGCACGGGCCCGGCGGACATGCGGAACACGAGCGAGCCGGGTACGAGCAGATCGGGGTCGGCGTCGGGATAGTCGGCCGGGTCGAGCGGCCGCTCGGCCACGGTGACGTAGCCGGTCTCGCGCACGAAGCGGCGGAACTCCGCCGCCGTGACCGCGTGCTCGTCGATCCAGAAGCCGTCCACTCGACCTCGCGGACCGGCCCCTCCTCGGGATAGAAGTCCACGGAGCCCATCCGGAAGGTCCCCGCCGGCACCCGAGCCATCCCCTCGCGCTCAGCCACCGGCCCCACCCTCCGAGTCTTGCACAGCCCCGTCGGCGGCCCGGACCTCCTATTCGCGGGCCATCATCGCGGCGGCTTCCCTCTCCAGGCCCTCGACGACGGCGGAATCACCCGATCGGCATGATGACCGGCCTCCGCGTCGAAGGAAGGCTCATCGCACTTCGAAACCTAGGAGGGCCGCAAATGGTTCTTGCCGACTACACGTTCTTGGACGCCTTCTGGAGCTTGCTCGTCTTCTTCATCTGGGTGGCGTGGTTCATCCTGCTCTTCCACATCGTCATCGACGTCTTCCGCCGCCGCGATGCGAGCGGCTGGAAGAAGGCGATCTGGCTCGTGTTCATCCTCTTCGTGCCGTTCCTCGGCGTCTTCGCCTACCTGATCGCGAACGCCGACGACATGGCTCGACGGAACATGGAGCAGGCGGCCGCCCAGAAGGCAGACATGGACGAATACGTCCGCTCGGTCGCGACCGAGGGCGGTGCCAGCGCCGAGATCGAGCGCGCGAAGGGGCTGCTCGACAGCGGCGCGATCAACCAGGCCGAGTTCGAGGCGATCAAGGCCAAGGCGCTCGCCTAGCCAGAGCGTCTGAGCAAAAAGGAGGGCGGAATGGCAACACAGGGATACGACCGGGCTACGAGGGCATCACGGGGCGGCGGCTGGATCGTCTTCGCCGCCTCGCTGCTCGGCCTCGCCGGCGTGTGGAACGCGATCCAGGGGATCCTCGCGGTCGCGGACTCCAGGGTCTACGTCGGCGAGCAGACGTTCATCTTCAGCAACCTGAATACCTGGGGCTGGATCGTCCTGGTCCTCGGGATCCTGCAGCTGTTCGCCGCGTTCGCGATCATCGGCGGCAGCGAGTGGGCGCGCTGGTTCGGAATCGCCTGTGCCGGTGTGAACGCGATCGGCCAGCTGGCGTTCCTGCAGGCCCAGCCGTTCTGGGCGATCTCCATGTTCGCGATCGACATCCTGATCATCTACGCGCTCGCCGTGTACGGGGGCTCGCGCCTGCGGGAGGCGTGAGCCCGTGTGCCGCTGGCTCGCATACTCCGGCTCGCCCGTTCTGATCAAACGGCTGCTCTACGAGCCCAAGCACTCGCTGATCGACCAGAGCCTGCATTCGCGGCTCGGGGCCGAGACGACCAACGGCGACGGGTTCGGAATCGGGTGGTACGGCACGGGCGAGACGCCTGGCGTCTTCCACAGCATCGAGCCGGCCTGGAACGACCGTAACCTCCGCGAGCTCGCGGACCACGTCGAGTCGCCGCTCGTGTTCGCGCACATTCGGGCGGCGACCGCGACCCCCGTTCAGCTGACGAACTGTCATCCGTTCCGCCACGGCAAGTGGCTCTGGATGCACAACGGCGTGATCTACGGCCTACCGGAGGTCAAGCGCGATCTGGTGTTGGCGGTCGACCCGTCCCTGTATCCCGAGATCCAGGGCTCGACCGACTCGGAGATCTTCTTCTACCTCGCGCTGACGCTCGGCCTGGAGGACGATCCACCCCGCGCGGTCGCCGACGCGGTGGGCTTCATCGAGGCGACCGGGCGGCAGCACGGGGTCGAGCACCCGATCCAGATGACCGTTGCGACAACGGACGGCGAGAGCATCTGGGCGTTCCGCTACGCGAGCGAAGGCCGAGCGCGCTCGCTCTTCTTCAGCACCGAGCTGAAGACGGTCCGCATGCTCTATCCGGACGACAGCCGATTCGACGACCTCGACGAGGAATCGCGGCTGGTGGTCTCGGAGCCGCTCGGCAGCCTCGTCGGCACGTGGAACGAAGTGCCCGAGTCCAGCTGGGGCGTCGTCCAGCCCGGGCGGGACGAACTCCACTCCTTCGAGCCGACGCGGGTGAGCGCATCGGCGTAGCGCCTGGGCCCCGGCTAGTGGTGAAACCCGGTGGCGTCGCCCTCGTGGAGGGGGGCCGGCTGCTTCTGGAGGCGTGGAAGCTGCCGCTTCAGGTCGGCGATCAGCAGGTCGCCGACGTCGTGCGTGAACCCGCGCTTGACCGGACCCGGATGCGGCGGTTCACTCCTTCCCGGGGATGCGGCCGTCCGGCGCGGTCCGTAGCCAGCCCCATGCACGCCCCGCGTTCGAGCCGTCGCAGTCCGTGTAATTGTCGCGCTCGCCGCGGCTCGGCGGCGAGACGGCGAAGACGGCAGCTCCTCGCCGGCCTGACTGGCGCGAACGATGTCCGAGCTCCTCCACCTGGAGCGACGACAGGATCATCGCGACCTCGCGCGCGTACCCCTGGACGCGCCGATAGCCGTCGAAGCGAGCCGGAGGAAGTTGTAGTACTGCGCGACCACCTGGGCACCGGGGCGCGAGAAGTTGAGCGCGAAGGTCGGCATGTTGTCGCCGAGGTCGTCGACCCAGAGGACGAGGTCGTCGGCAGGCGCCGGCGCGTCGCGCCAGAGCGCCCAGCCGACCCCGGGGTGCACGAGCCCGACTTGTGGCCCGGAGGCGTTGATCGACGTGCACGCGCGGGAGGCTGGAAGTCCCACTCGAGGTCCGGGTCGACGAAGGGTGCGACGAACGCACCACGACGCGCCGTCGACGTGCGACGGGGACGTCGAGCCCGTGCGACTGCAGGTCGTCGAGCGCGGCGCAGATCTCCACGATCGGCTCGTACGAGCCGTCGAAGGTCGAGCCGAGGATCGCGACGACGCCGATCGGGTTCTCGACGCACCGCTCGACGGCTTCCGTCGGCCGCGAGGTGGAAGCGGTCGTTCCATCGGGACGAGGCGCAGCTCGAGTCCCAGTAGTGGCGAACTTCTCCCAGCAGACCTGGACGTGATCGCCCATGACGAGATTCGGCTTGTCCGCGGGCTCGCCCGCGCCTGCGCGGCGCTCTGCCAGCGGCGCTTGAGCGCGAGTCCGCCAAGATCGCGGCCTCGCTGAGCCGGGGTCAAGCAGCCGACTACCGTCTGCGCGGCGCGTGCCAGAGCCGGCCGAGCATGTTGACGCAGCGACGCGGACCGCGGAACGCGCGGCTGATCGTGCTCGGTGCGCACCACCACGCGTCCAGATCACGCCGCCTCCCTGGGCGGAGACGTCGCGGAGCGGGTCAAGAAGGACGCCGGCTGCGACGTGCTCGTCGTCGAGTAGCCCTCCTAGACGGTTCTGACGGTCGCGCCCGTCTGCCCGGCGTAGGCGTTGCCCACCGAGTCGGCGTTCGCTTCGGCGTCCGGCCCGGTGACCGCGAACACGAGCGCTCCGCTGACCATGACGACGCCGTCCGGATACTCCGTCTTGGCCCGGCCGGCTCCCGCTTCGACCTCGTCCGGAGCGCTGAACTGGTACACGCGGACGACGTTCGGAGAAACCTCGGAGCCGGCGCAGTCCTCGGCGACGAAGAACACCTGGATGGCGGACAGTCCCGGGCCGACGGTGGACTGGGCGATCTGTTCCTGCCCCTCACTGCAAATCTCCAGACCCGCGTCCGCCACGATCTGGTCGGCGGGCCTCTCACTGTTGCCGCCGGAGCTCGAGTCGCCGTTGTCGTCGTCGCCGCCGCAGCCCGCGAGCGCCAGCACTGCGGTCGCCAGGAGCGAGGGGAGCAGCGCGGGGCGTCTCACGTGCGCAGTCTCGTCTCTGTGCATTCGTCGTTTCATCGTGCGAACGGGATGATCCCTCATATCCCCACGCTGACGGGCGAGGTGACGACCCACACGACCGCACCCAGGAACACGGCCCAGCCCATGACGAGCATGCCCTCTCGAAGCCCCCTTGTTCCGAGCCTCGTGCTCATCCCGGCGAAGAAGAGTGAGACCGCGAAGAGCACGACGGCGAGCACGTAGTTCGACGCGCGCTGAATGTCGCGACGTACTTCGGCGGCCAGCGCCTCGGCCTGCCGGTCGAAGCGCTCGGCGTCGGTCGTAGCCTTCAGCTTGTACTCCGGCATCGCGAACGGCGTGGGCGGCGCGCCCGCCGTCTGTAGGGGTTTCGTCGCCACCCAGGCGTTGAAGGCCGGCTTGAACTCGTCTCTGAAGCGCGCGCGATAGAAGCTCGTCAGCTCGGCCTCTTTCTGCGCGTACGCGTCGACCCACTGGATGAAGGTCGCGACGTCGACGTCGGTCTGTGCGTTGGCGAGGTCGGAGGCACGGTTCGCCTCGAAGCGCGTCTTGTTCACCCGGCTGGCCGTCTTCGCCTGCTCGCCGTTCCAGCGCGTCGCCTGATAGCTGCTCCACGCGGTCGCGACCGCCGCCAGCGCGAGCAACAGCATCGCGGTGAGCTCCACCCAGTCGCGGTCCTGGTTCACGCCAGCGCGACCCCACGCTCGTCACACGGGAGGCGCACGCGTATCCCGGCGGCTTCGATCGACTCGTCGATGACCCTCAGCGTGCGCTCCATCGCTATCGGCTTGACCCCGCCGACGTCCTCGTGGAAGGGCGAATCGAGGAACCGGATGAGCAGCAGGATCGCCAGGATCACCGAGACCACGGATCCCATCAGAACGCCCTGGGTGACGGCCCCCTCGCCGCTGTCCGCAAAGAAGAGCATGAAGACGAAAATGACGATCGAGATGAAGAAGAGGACGATCCACAGGGGCGTCGGGATGACCCCGACGGCGCCGTGGATTCGGTCTTGCCGCGCCGCCTCGCGGTCCGAGCTCTGGTCGAGCCACTTGGCGTACGCGGCCTCCCGCGCCGGGGTGCTGAGCTGCGCCGCCTTGACCGTCTCGAACATCTCGACGCCCCATGGGTTGATGCGGTCACCGAGTGTTCCGTCGATGGCGAGCGGCCACTCGATGTGCACGACCGAGCGGCCGTAGCAGATCAGCTGGCCCGTCAGGCGAGCGGCTACGGGCGGCCCGAGGCGTTCGGCCGTCTGGACCTGCTGCGCGAGCACGAGCGCCTCTGCCTCGGCGCCGGCGCGCGACTGGTCGTAACTCTCGAACGCGAGAAAGACGATGAAGCCGAGCAGCACCGAGAAGCCGGTCGCGAGCACGCCGAACACCCCGGAGGCGCGGTCGCCGTCGCGGAAACGACTGCCCTCGGGGGCGCCGCGCCGCACGAGCAGCATGACGCCGACGGCTACAGCCGTCCCCGCGGCGATGATGAGTGCCGCCCAGACGATGTTCACGGCTGCGCGCCGGCGTTGTCGCCCTGAAGCGACCGCCGCCAGCCGGAGAGCACGCCGTGGACCTGCTCCGCGCCGACGATCGGCTGCTCGGGCACGGCCAGCTCGACGGGGTGGAGGATGAACGGCTCGGTCTGGGGCCCGCCGAGCCCGCCGTGGAAGGAGATCAGCTCCTCGAAGGCGCAGCCCTCCTCCAGATGGGGGTCGTAGAAGCTGCCGACCATGATGTCGGCCACGTGCGGGAAGCCGTCCGTGCGGAGCAGGTGCTGTGCGGCCGTGGGCGAGAACGGTGCGAGCGGGTCCTCGCCCTCGACCTTGCCCTCGGCGAGGTAGTTGGCGCCGTGCGCTCCGAGTGCCACCGGGCCACGCTGTGACGAGCGCACGAGCAGCCAGCCGACGTGGGGGTGCGCGCGGAGGGCCGGCAGGAGCTTGGGATGCCGCTCGTCGATCTCCTCCAGGGTCAGCCGGCGCGGCTCCTCGAGCAGCGAGATCAGCCCCAGGTTCCCCGAGCCGAGCACCACGACGAAGCGGTCGGACACGTCCTTCTTCGGGCGCTTCGTCTTGTCGGGCCGTCCCGTCGCCTCGCCGACCGCATGCGCGACCATCGAGTGCTGCTCGTCGCCGCCCGAGACGCCGGTGACCGAGCCCCGTGCGAGCGAGCGCTCGACCAGCTCGTCCAGGCCGTAGCCGTTCCGCTGCTTGAACGTCGCTCCCTGGGTCTGACCGTGGTCGGACAGGACGACGAGCTCGTACGGCCGGGGCGCGTAGCGCCGCGCCCGGTCGATGCGCGCGAACTGCTGGTCGAGCTTGCGCAGCGCCTCGAGCGTGTCGGCTGCGCTCCAGGCCCGAGTGGTGGGCGACCTCGTCGTAGCTCGAGAAGGTCGCGTAGACGGCCGGGCGTCCGCGCATCATGTCCGTGAGCACGCCGTAGACGATCAGGTCGCGGACGATCACGCACATCGCTGCGCGCATGAACGGGTACGACGCCGCCGCGGTGGCCGCGCGGGCGCACGTCGCGCCGGATCGCGCGCAGGGCGGCCGTCCACTCCAGGACCAGCTCCCAGAAGAAGAGGACGAGCGCCCGCGTGACGTTGAACCCGTTGGCGAAGAAGGCGCGGTAGCCGGGATTGGCCCGCTTCTCGGCCTCGATCCGGCTGACCGTGAGGATCACCTCGTCGGCCTCGCCCGAGAGCAGGTTGCCGCGGCTCGTGCCCCCGTCGATCAGCAGGCCGATGCCCGTGGCGCGGTCGCGCTCGATCTTGGCGCAGTCGTCCGGCGCCGAGCAGGCCGTCAGCAGACCGCTCTCCTTGTCCACCCACCGGAACGCGGGGATGTCGTCGTTCGACCCGAGCAGGATCCCCGCCTGGCTGGCCCCGGTCTGCGAGGAGAGGTCGGGCTCCCACCCGGTGAGCTCGTGCGTGCCCTCGGCGACCCACCGTGCCATGTTCGGCGTGTTCCCGTCGCGCATCGCGCGCCGCAGGACCGGCAGGGCGAGGCCGTCGATCTCGAGGAAGACGATTCCCGGCACGTCGGTACGCTCGGCGCCGCCCTGGCGCTTCGCGATCCGCTGGACGACCCGGAGCGTGTAGGTGTCGTCGTCGTTCGTCCCGAAGATCACGTCGAGCACGACGCTGGCCGCCGCCACGACGAGCGCCGCGAGCAGCGCCCAGCCGAAGTTGTCCACGGTGAAGGTGTTCTCGAGCAGGTCGGAGGCCAGCTTCAGCACGACGGCGTTGAGCACGAGGACGAGCACGAAGCCGAGCGCGATCATGAACGGCAGGCGCAGGGCCGCCAGCACCGGCGGCAACACCGCGTTCAGGACGGCGACGACCGCCGCCACGGCCAGGGCGCCCGCCGTTCCGGCGATGTCGACGCCCGGGAGGATGGCCGCCGCGATCCAAAGCGACGCTCCGGTCAGTGCCCAGGAGATCAGCAGGCGAATCGGCTTGAAGCGAGGCCGTTCCGGCTGCCACGTGACCGCCTCGCCGTACGAGGCGGACGCCCCGGTCGTCACTCCGCGTCCTTCGCGGCCCGCTTCTCCTCCCGCTTCCCTTGCGGCGCGTGCGTCCTTCTGCTCGGCCACCTTGTCCTTCGCGTCGGCGTAGGACTGGGTGACGAGCAGCTTGCCGCCCGTCCAGCCGAAGACGACCACGGTCAGGACCAGCGCGAGCCCGACGTTCCAGGCGGTGATGATCAGCTGCTGGGCGGTCGAGTAGGCGATCGCGGTGTCCCTCGGCACGTCACAGCACTGGTCCAACGCCAGGGCATTCGTCGCCTGGGTGATGCCGACGGCTCCCGGCGTGAACGAGGCCACGTTCGCGAGCGAGCCGGACCCGGCCACCCACATGATCGACTCGAAGGTGACCGGGATGGCGAACGCCGCCAGGAAGACCCCGATCACCGCCAGCTTGCAGAGCCACGAGGCGAACGACGGCAGGAACGCCCTGGTCAGGTACTGCTTCGGGTGCGCGAGGATCGCTCCGCCCTGCTTCGCCTTCTCCCAGAGCTTCTTCACCTGCTTCCAGAAGATGCGCCCGAGGAGCACGATCAGGAAACCTCCGCCGACCACGATCAGGATCGTCAGCGCCGGGTTGTCGGTGATGTTGCCCAGGTTCTCGTTGAACGAGCCAGGCACCGAGAGGAAGAGGTACAGGTAAACGAAGGTTCCGGCGATCGTGAAGAAGATCTTTTGCACGAGGTATGCGGCCATCGAGCCCGCGAACGTCGCGGCAGGAATGATCGCCACGAACATCAGCAGGGTCACGAAGGTGCCGATGTTCGCGGGCAGGAACCCGTTCATCGCCACGCCGACCGCGTAGGCCGCGACGATCGGCATCAGCTCGACCTGGTTCGGGTAGGCGGCGCGGAGGATGCCGTAGTACGAGAGCCCCGCGAAGAACGTCTGCGCCGTTTGGAGGGCGACCCCGGCGACGATGTAGCCGACCGGTACCGCCTTGATCTGATCCCAGAGATCGGACAGCCAGCCCGCGACGTCGAGACCGAGCAGCTCGGCCACGAGCAGGGCGACGGCGATCCCGACGAGCCAGGCGATCACCTTCGCGCAGGCGTCTCGGGCGCGACGGGTCGCCGAACGGCAGCGCCCGGGAGCGCTGCTTCGGTGCCTCTGTGGCCGCGGCGCCCGTCGTGGACACTAGCGACCGTCCGTGAGCGCCTCGAGGGCCACGACGGCCGCGAGCAGGATGCCCTCGTCCTCGCCCGGCCTGAGCTCGACACCGTACGAGTCGCGTACACGGAACCAGCGCTTCGAAACGGTCGCGATCGTGTCGCCGTCGCGCTCGATCTCGTACTCGTGGTCGACGATGTTCCCGTGCGCCTTCAGGTCGGGCCCGTTCTCGATCTCGATCACGAACCGGTCGCGGATGCCTACGAGCGCCTTGTGGACCGTCGCGATCGTCTCGCCGTCGCGCTCGATCGCCATCTTGTCGCGGATGCTCAGCTTGCGCTCCTGGATCTTCGCCACCTCGCGGTCGGACGTGTCCTTGAGCAGGATCGTGTCGCGCAGACGCATGGCCTTGCCGTCGACGCGATAGGCCCGATCGCCCTCTTCGTCCTCGATCCAGAAGTCGTCGCCGATCGAGAGCAGCTTCTCGCGCATCTGGAACCGACGCCCGTGCTGTTCGTCCCTCCGTCCACGCAGCAGTCCCATGGCCCTCCTTTCGCGCCGTTCGAGCAAGCATCGTCCAGCCTCAGAGAGCGAATCATCATCCATTCTGTGTGATTGAGGCTTCGCCTACTGGGGCGTGTCGGCGTACACGACGACCGTTCCCGCCAGCAGATCCGGGAGCCCGCGTCGCCGCTCGGTGAAGAGCACGGGGAGGAAGCCGGCGAACAGGGGCACGATCGCCAGGACGAGCCCGACCACGCGCACGATCGACCGGCCGATCGAGGGTGCGTCGCCCGACGGGGCGAGCACGCGCAGGCGCAGCAGCCGCATTCCAGGCGTCTGGCCGGCGGCGCTCCAGAAGAGGACGAAGTACGTGCCGGCGATCAGCGCCCAGCCGGAGGCGAGCAGGACACCGACGAGCCATTCCGGACGCAGGCCGCCGACAAGGGACGCCACTAAGGAGACGATCCCGGTCGCCGCCATGAAGAAAACGGTTACCACCGCCGCGTCGGTCGCGAGCGCGAGCGCGCGCGTCACGATTCCCGCGTACTCGACAGGCTCCGTCGGCGCGTGGCGCCGCACGAACTGCTCGGCCCGGTCGTCCAGCCGCAGCGCGGAGGCACGGACGCCTCCGACGACCTCTTCCGCGAGGCCTGTCGTCTGCTTGGCGATCGCATCCCGAAGCTCCGGGCTGGAGGCGACGTGGCGCAGCACTCGTTGCGTCTCGTCGCTCGCCAGCACGCTGTCGGTGACCTCGAGCGTCCGAGGGCTCGCCAGCGCAGCGGCCGTGAGACGCTCCAGCTCTCCGCTGGCGGCGAGCTCGGCGACGATGCGTTCGAGGACCCGATGACGGACGAGCGAGCGCGCGAGCTCCTCCGGGAGCGGGCCGGCGAGCAGTCGGTCAACGACGCGGGCGACTTCCGGCGCCGACAGAACCTCGTCTGCGGCTTCTTCGAGCCGTCCGCGCCAGGCCTGGGCCGCCGCGCGGGCGGGGAAGAACGCGGCGCGACCGGCGGCCGCGGCCAGCCCGGAGCGCTGCTCGTCGGCGTCCGATTCCGTCACGAGCCTCCAGTCGTTCGTGCACGTCCGTATTTCCGCCAGGCCAGGATCACCCAGGCTATCCCGATCGCCGCGTTCAGGCCGATCAGCAGGTCGTACGCCACGTTGAAGGTGACCAGCTCGGAGCCCGTCGGCCTCCCGATCCAGTCCTCGGTGCTCGGCCAGCCGCTCTCCCAGCCCGGGCCGACGAGGCCCTCGGCGATCACGATCGCCCAGCCGTAGCTCGAATCCCACGCAGCGTGAAGAGCAACGACGCCGAGGAACGTCCAGATCACCGGCGCAACCGGCCGGAAGACACCGCTCCGCCACGCGGCGAAGATCGCGCCGCCCACGAGCGCCGTCCAGGTCAGATGCCCGAACGGGGACAGCAACCCGCGCTGTGCCTCGGTGCTGAGGATGTTCGTGACCGGATGGTCGGCGCGATGGTCGATGAACGTCTGCAGGGCGTAGCCGGCGCTCTCGAAGGACGCGAAGCCTGCGCCCACGGTCGCGCCGAGCACCATTCCGTCGCGCGGCCTCCGCTCCGCGATCCGCCAGCCGACGCCGACGACGACCAAAGCCTTCGCCGTCTCCTCGAAGAGCCCGACCCCGACGAAGTTCCCGACGGTGCTCGGCAGGAAGTACACCTCGGTCAGCGCGGCGAAGAGCGTGCCCAGGGTGCCACCGCCGAGAAAGCCGAGCAGGACGCCCTCTGCCGTCAGGTGGCCCTCGCTGGCGCGGGACAGCGCGAACAGGACCATCGAGACCGGGACGAGGAAGCTCCCGAGCAGAATTACGTTCGGGATCAGGTGGGTTACGTCGGTGATGCCCGTGGCGATCGCAGTGATCAGCAACAGGGCGGCGCCGACGAGCAGGACCCAGAGCCAGAGGCGACTGGAGACGACCATTCGCCTGGGCTCGGCGACCGCGGGGCCGTCGCCTAGCGCCGGGGTCTGGCCGGCAGCCGCGGCGTCGGACATGTGCGGGACGCTAAGACCTGGGACGCCCCGCATCCTCACCCCAACCGGACGATCTCGTCGACGAGGTCGAGCCCCTCGGGACGGTGCGTGATCAGCAGGATCGTGGTGCCGTCCGCGGCTGCGAAGACGTCCTGGACGAGCTCGGCCGCGGTCTCCCGGTCGAGCTGCGCGGTCGGCTCGTCCAGGAGCAGCACCGGGGCGTCGGCGAGGAAGGCGCGCGCGAGCACGAGCCGCTGCCTCTGACCGCCCGAGAGCGCCGTTCCCTCCTCGCCGACCAGCGTCTCGAGCCCGTCGGGAAGCGAGGCCACCCAGGCGTCGATCCTCGCTCGGCGCAGGGCCTCCCACAGGGCGTCGTCCGTCGCGGCCGGGCGCGCGAGCAGCAGGTTGGCCCGGATCGTCGAGTTGAAGAGGTGCGCGTCCTGACCGGCGAGCGCGAAGGTGGCGCGCGTGTCCTCCTGCCGGTACTCGCGGATGTCACGACCCGCGATCGTCACGCGGCCCGATTCGGGGTCGAGGAAGCGCAGCAGCAGGTTCGTGACCGTTGTCTTCCCGGAACCGGTCGGGCCTACGAGCGCGATGTGCTTTCCTGGTTCGAGCCGGAGGTCGAGGCCCTCGAAAGCAGGTCGGTCTGCGCCCGGATAACGCGCGGTCACCCCTTCGAGCGCCACCGTCGCGGGACCGTCGGGCGAGCGTGATCGGCTCGGCCGGGTCGTCGATCGTGGGCTCGGTGCCGGTCAGCTCCAGCACTCGTTCACCCGCGGGGACGCTCGTCGCGAGCTCGCGGACCGCTGCGCTCAGCGGGAGAACCGCGTCGAAGGAGGCGAGTGCGAGCAGCGCGAGCGTCGCCACGAGCACCCGGTCGAGCGTGCCGTTCGCATGTGCGTCGACCGCGACCGCGAGGACGCCCGCCACCGTCAGGCCCGCGAGGGCGATGGTGAGCGCCTCGGAGAGCCCGGCGGCGAGCGCGTCGCGACGGCCGAGCCGAGCAAGCTCGGCATCGGCCCGGCGAATACGGTCCGCGGCCTCCGCCTCACGGCCGTAGGCGACGAGCTCGGGCGCGCCGCGCAGCAGCTCGACCAGCTCCGACGTGAGCTCGGCCCGGGCCGGCGCCTGGCGCCTGGCCGCCGCGCGGCTCAACGCCCACGTCGCCGTCGGAACGAGCACGCCCGCAAGGCACAGGCCCACGGCGAGCACGGCCGCCGCGGCCGGGGACCACCAGGCCGTGGCCGCCACGGACGCGCTCGCGATCGCGAGCGCGACGACGGGGGGTCCCAACCCCCGCACGTAGAGGCCCTGAAGCGACTCCACGTCGCCGACCATCCGGCCGAGCAGGTCGCCGGAGCGGTACCCGGCGAGCTGCCCCGGCGCCAGCGGCTCGATCCGCTCGTAGAAGCGCACGCGGATCCGACCGAGCGCCCGCAGCGCGGCGTCGTGCGAGGCGAGCCGCTCGAGGTAGCGCGCCACCGGGCGCGCGAGGCCGAAGAAGCGCACGGCCACGATCGTCACCGTCAGCGAGAGGATCGGCGGTTGCTCGGCGGCACGCGAGATCAGGTATCCCGCCGCGGTCATCAGCGCCACGCCGAAGCCGATCGCCGCCACTCCGAGCGTCAGCACGAGCAGAACGTGACCGGCGGGCGGGCTCGCGAGCGCCCCGAGCTGACGGAGGGTCCTGGTCACGCCGCCTCCACGGCCGGCTCGACGACCCGCCCCGCGCGCAGGTCGACGACGCGGTCGGCGAGAGCGGCGAGCGCGGTCGCGTGTGTGATCAGGAGCGTCGTGCGGTCCCGGCTCAGCCGCTCGATTGCATCGACGATCAGCTCTGCGCTCGTTGGGTCGAGGTTCGCCGTCGGCTCGTCGAGGATCACGAGCGGCGCGTCGCGGAGGAACGCGCGCGCGAGCGCGATCCGGCCGCGCTCGCCGGCGGAGACCGGCCGCCCGCCGTCGCCGACGACGGTCGCGAGCCCGTCGCGGAGACCGCCCACGAAGTCGCTCGCGCCCGCGAGCTCGACCGCCGCGAGCACGCTGCGCGTCGTCGGCGGCGGGGTCGCCGAGGCGGACGTTGTCCGCCAGGCTTCCGCGCAGCAGCGTGGGCCGCTGGGGAACCCAGGCGATGTGTCGGCGCCAGGCGCTCGCATCGCAGTCGGCGAGGTCGACCCCGCCGACCGTCAGCCGTCCGCTCGAAGGCTCCGCGAACCGCAGCAGGAGCGCCGCCACCGTGCTCTTGCCGCTGCCGCTCGGCCCGACGAGCGCGACGGTCGCGCCGGGCGGGAGCTCCAGGTCGACCGAGTCGAGAGCGCGCGCGGGCCTCGCCGCGTACGCGAAGGACACCCGCTCGAGCCGGACCGTCGCGTCTGCGGGGCTCGGCGGAACGATCGCGCCCGAGCGTGCCGCCGGCCGCTCGTCGATGAGATCGAGCATGCGCTTCGCAACGGTGGCCCCGTCGGCGCTCGCGTGGAACTGCGCGGCGAGGTTGCGGAGCGGCAGGTAGAGCTCCGGGGCGAGCACGAGCACCGTCAGCCCGGCCTCCAGCCCGATGCCGCCGTTCACGAGGCGCACCCCGACCGTCACGGCCACCAGCGCGATCCCGAGCGTCGCCGCGAGCTCCAGGATCGCTCCGGAGAGGAAGGCGACGCGGAGCGTCTCCAGCGTCGTGCGCCGGTAGGTGTCGCCGACCTCCTCGATCAGCTGCCCCTGCTGCTTGCCTCGGTTGAACGCGCGCAGCGTGGGCAGGCCGCGGACGACGTCGAGGAAGTGCGTCGACAGCAGCGTGAGCGCCTGCCAGCGCTCGAGTGTGCGCCGCGCCGTGTAGTGGCCGACCAGCCACATGAAGATCGGCACGAGTGGCAGCGTCAAGAGCATCAGCCCGGCGGAGACGAGGTCGAGCGAGGCCACCAGCGCGAGCACTGCGACGGGCACGACCAGGGCGAGCACGACCTGCGGCAGGTAACGCGCGAAGGTCGTCTCGAGGGCGTCCACTCCTTGCACGGCGGTGGTCGCCACCTCGGCGCCTGCGGTGCCGTCGAGCGCCGCCGGCTGGTCCGCCAGCCTCCGCTCGACGAGCTCGAGCCGCAGGCTCGAGAGCACCGCCTGTGCCGCGCGGCGGCCGACGACCTCGAACCCCCAGGCCAGCGCCGCCCGTGCCGCGACCACGGCGACGAGCAGGAGGAGCTGCGGCGTCAGGTCGTCGAGCGATGCGCCGCCGAAGCCGCGGGCGGCGATCGTCGCGATCAGGACGGCCTGGGCGAGGACGAGCAGAGCCGCGGCGACCCCGAGCGCGGCGTCGGCGGCGAGCGCGACGCGCGCGGCCCGCGCGCGACGGAGAAGGCGCGGGTCGAGCAGCCGCACCGGTTCTAGCCGCCGGTCTTCCGCGCCACCAGGTCGACGGGGCTGCCGACGTCCTCGCCGCCGAGCCTGGCTCGGAAGACGTGGTACGTCCACGCGTGGTAGAGCGCGATGACCGGGACGAGGACGGCGGCGACCACCGTCATCACGGTGAGCGAGTAGTGCGCCGACGAGGCGTTGTCGATCGTGAGGCTGTTCCCGAACTCGGGATCCGACACCATGACCCTCGGATAGAGGCTCACGAAGAGGGTGACCACGACGGCGACGATGGTCGCCGCGGTGGCGGCGAACGCCCACCGTTCATTCCCGGCCCGAACGAGGAAGACGGCCGCGACTACGGCGACCGCCGCGACCGCAACGGGGAGGATGCCGGGGAAGACGCCCTTGTCGTTCTTGTCGTTCGCGACCACGAGCGTCCAGACGAGGAAGGCGGCGCCGACGACCGCCGTCGCCGGGGCGAGGCGCGACGCCGTGCGCTGTGCTCGTTCGCGCAGGTCCCCGAGCGTGCGCAGCGTGAGGTAAACGGCGCCGTGGAGCGCGAAGAGGAGGCAGAGCGCGATCCCGGCGAGGATCGAGTAGGCGCTGAAGAGGTCGCCGAAGTCTCCGGCGTACGTCTGGTCGGAGGCGATCGGGACTCCGTGGAGGAGGCTCGCGAGCGCGATGCCCCAGAGCAACGGAACGCCGACCGATCCAACGGTGTTCATCCAGCCCCAGAACGCCTTCCAGCCCGGGCTCTCCGCCTTCTCGCGCCACTCGAACGAGAGCACCCTGACGATCAGGAGCACGAGGATTCCGAGCAAGGCGAGGTAGAAGCCCGAGAACATCGTCGCGTACCAGACCGGGAACGCGGCGAAGGTCGCGCCGCCGGCGATCACGAGCCAGACCTCGTTCCCGTCCCAGACGGGCCCGATCGACTCGAACATGGTGCGCCGGTCGGCCTCGCTACGGCCGAGGACGGGAAGCAGCATGCCGACGCCGAAGTCGAAGCCCTCGGTGAGGAAGTACGCCGTCCAGAGGAGGGCGAGGAGGCAGAACCAGAAGATCTCCAGCGTCACGTCAGTAGGCGGGCGCCGGCTGCGGCGCCCCCTCCTCGCCTTCGCGTCCGACCTCGGGAGGATCGACGCGGGCGTACCGGCGGATCAGATAGAAGTCGACCACGCCGAGCACGGCGTACAGGGAGGCGAACACGCCGAGGCTGAGGCCGACCGTCCAGGTGCTCACCGTGCTCGAGACCGCGTCCTCGGTCTTCAGCAGCCCGTAGACGACCCAGGGCTGGCGCCCGGCCTCGGTGAGGATCCAGCCGGCGAAATTGGCGAAAAAGGGCAGTGCGATCCCCGCCATCGCGGCTCGCTGGAACCACTTCGCGCCCTCGAGCTTCTTCCGCCGAAGAAGCCAGGCACCCCAGAGCGCGAGCACGAGCATCAGCGTCCCGAAGTAGGCCATCACGCGCATGCTCCAGTAGGTGAGCCGCACGTCCGGGATGTAGTTGCCCGGGCCGTATTGCTGCTCGGCCTCGTCCTGGAGCTCGTTCATCCCCACCACCTCGCCCTTGAACGAGTTCGTGGCGAGGAACGAGAGCAGGCCGCGGGATCGAGATGGAGAACGAGGGCGTCTGGTCGTCCTCGGTGAAGCCGCCGATCTGGAAGAGCGAGAACGCCGCCGGCTGCTCCGTGTCCCAGAGCGCCTCCGTGGACGAGATCTTCATCGGCTGGACGTCGGTCACGAAGACGCCGAACTCGCTCCCGACTCCCAGCTGGACCGCCGAGAGCGGCAGAACGACGACGATCGCGAGTTTCGCCGCGCTACGGAAGAGGTCGACGTTCCTGCCTTGCCGTAGATGCCAGCAGGCGACGCCGAGCACCAGGAAACCGGCGGTCAGGAGCCCGGCAAGGATGATGTGCGTCCAGGCGAAGAACACGAACCCCTGGAAGAGGATCTCGAAGATGTCGTTGGCCTCCGCGCGGTCGGTCTGCGAGTTGAGCTCGTAGCCGACCGGGTGCTGCATCCAGGAGTTCGCCGTCAGGATGAAGTACGCCGAGAGCCACGTGCCGAGCCAGACGAGGTAGATGGTCGCGAGGTGCACCCGCGGCGAGAGCCGGTTCCAGCCGAAGACCCAGAGGCCGATGAAGGTCGCTTCGAGCATGAACGCCCCGAGGCCCTCGATCGCGAGCGGCGAGCCGAAGACGTCGCCGACGTAGGTCGAGAAGACCGACCAGTTCATGCCGAACTGGAACTCCATGACCAGGCCGGTGGCAACGCCGATCGCGAAGTTGATCAGGAAGAGCGTCCCGAAGAAGCGCGTCAGCCGGAGCCACTTCTCGTCGCCCGTTCGGTGCCAGAGCGTCTGCATCACCGCCAGCAGCGGCGCCAGCCCGAGCGTCAGCGGCACGAAGATGAAGTGGAAGAGCGTCGTCAGCGCGAACTGCCAGCGCGCTAGCTCGAGCGCTGCGGACGCGAGCGCGCCCATCGGTCAGACCCGAACCCGGATTTCGCCGGCTATTGCCCCATCGAAGCTTGAGCCAGTCTCGATGAGCCCGTGGTCGACCGCGCGCCTCGCCATGCTCCACCAGCCCTCGTCCGAAGTGCAGCGCCGATCCTTTGCGCCCGGCCGCGCGGTCACATCGTCCAGAGGGGATGATTGAGCGCGCTACTCGAGAGGACGTTCATAGCCGACCCGGCGACGCAGATTGCCATCGTCGGCCGGGTCGAACCAGATCGAGATCAGCACGGCCCCGCGCTTCGCCGGGGACTCGACCAGCTCGGCGTACTCGAGCGCGGCCGTGACGCCGCGGTCCGTGATCGCCGCGAGAGCCTCGGCGTTCGCTGCCCGCTCGGCAGCGGCGTGCGCCTTTTCCCAGCAGCGAACCTCGGCGTGAAGCTCCTCACCGTCTTCACGGCGGATCTGGTAGTCCACCGCCCAGCCATCCTGCGAAGGCGCGGTCAGGTCGCGTGCCTCGACCACTTCGGCCATCGGCTCCACCGTACCCAAGCCGCAACATAAGCGGGCCCGGTGACGGTTGCGGTGCGGCGGTCCGCTCTTCGCGCTCGCCGCGACGCTGCAGCAGAAGTGCGCGATCGGCGATCCCGGCTGCCGTCTCAGATGACGTTTTCGACCTCGGTCTCGAGCTCGTGCTCGAGCTTGCGCAACCGGCGGCGGATCGGCAGCTTCGAGGCCTCGCCGGTGTTCAGCGTGTCGAGCGCGCAGGCCAGGAAGCAGGCAGCGCCGAGTGAGGTGTTCCAGTTGGACGCGGCCTGGTCGAGCATCGAGCCGCTCGCAGGGACGACGAAGCCGGCGACGGCCGAGATCCCGAAGAAGATGCAGCCGAGCAAGTTCACCGCCGGCTGCCACCAACCCGCGCCGCCGCGCCGCGGCAGCCAGCCGCGCCAGGCGTGGCGCGGCGAGGCGACGTACGCGATCCCGCCCGAGACGAGGAAGCAGATCGACCCCCGCCAGTCCGCGTGCCAGACGAGCTCGTCGTAGTCGGGGCTCGTCAGCGCGACGTGCATCGCCTGATAGGTCGTGACGTTGAAGAACAGGGTCCCGGCGGACTGGATGATCGCCGCCCACCACGCGGCGCGGCCGCCATCCGGGTTGCGCCGCTCGGGCCACGCCAGCCAGCTCTGCATACCGCCGCCGAGCGTGAATAGGATCGAGCCGACGAAGAACGTGATCGCGTCGGCCGACTCGCCGACGAGCTGCACGTAGCCCGGGAACGGTCCGATGAGGAAGCACGTCGACCCGAGTGCGAAGCAGACGGCCATCCAGCGCTGCCGGGTCATGACCCGCTCCTCGCTCACAGCGCTCATGATTTCACGGTCGCGGAGCAAGATCACGTCAGCCCGACAGCCGGACCGGCGGCCGGCTCGTATCCGAGATCATCCGTTTCGGGGGATGTAGGCGCCGGGCGTCGAGCCTAAGGTGCTGGCGCGATCCGGGTTGACGGAGCGCCCGGCGATTCCGGCCCCGTGGTTCCGGCCCCTTGGAGGTTTAGCCATGTCGATCCACCAGCCCCGCCCGTCCAGCCCCGGTGCCACGGACGGCGGCGATGGGTCCGCGATGATCGAGAAGCTCGAGGAGCTCGCGGCCGCCTATGGCAACCGCTTCCTGCTCGAGCCTGCGCCGGACAACGAGCTCCCAGAGCACGGCATGCGTGCGGTCGACGCGATGCGCCTGATCGGCGAGGAGCTCGTCCTCGACGGGATCCCGCAACGCAATCTCGCGACGTTCGTGACGACGTGGATGGAGCCCGAGGCGCAGCGGATCATCGCCGAGAACTTGCACCGCAACTTCATCGACCACGCCGAGTATCCGCAGACGGCCGAGATCGAGCAGCGTTGCATCCGCATGCTCGCGAGCCTGTTCCACGCACCGGGCGAGACGACCGGCGCGCGCTGTCAGGGCTCCTCGGAGGCGATCATGCTCGGCGCGCTGTCTCTGAAGTGGAAGTGGCGCGAGCGCCGCGATGCGGCCGGCAAGGACACGAGCCGGCCGAACCTGGTGTTCGGCGGCGACGTGCACGTCGTGTGGGAGAAGTTCTGTCGCTACTTCGACGTCGAGCCGCGGATCATCCCGCTCCAGCCCGACAAGTACACGATCGGGCCCGAGGACGTCGAGCCGCACGTCGATGAGAACACGATCGGCGTCGCCGCCGTGCTGGGCACCACGTTCACCGGCCACCGCGACGACATCGTCGGGATCAACGACCTCCTGGTCCGCCTGCGCGACGAGCGCGGGCTCGACGTCCCGCTGCACGTCGACGGCGCCAGCGGCGGCTTCGTGTGGCCGTTCCTGTACCCGGACTCGGAGTGGGACTTCCGCCTCGAGCAGGTGCGCTCGATCAACGCATCGGGCCACAAGTTCGGGCTCGTCTACCCGGGCATCGGGTGGCTCGTGTTCCGCGAGAAGAGTGACCTGGCCGAGGACCTCGTGTTCTATGAGAACTACCTGGGCAAGACCGACGCGACGTTCACGCTGAACTTCTCGACCGGGTCGGCGATGGTGCTCGCCCAGTACTACAACTTCGTGCGCTTCGGCCACGACGGCTACCGCTACATCATGGAGACGATGCAGGCCAACGCCCGCATGCTCGCCGAGCGGATCGCCGACATCGGCGAGTTCCAGCTGATCGGCCACGAGGGCGACGAACAGCTCCCGCTCGTCGCCTTCCAGCTCACGGACGGCCACGACTACGACGAGTTCGACGTCGCGTCGCAGCTCGCGGCCGAGCGCGGCTGGATGGTGCCCGCCTACAAGCTGCCGCCGAACGCCGACCACGTGACGATCATGCGCGCGCTTGTCAAGCTGACGCTCGGACACTCGCTCGCGTCCAAGCTCGCCGACGACATCGCGGAGGCGTGCGAGACGCTGAAGAAGAAAGGCGGCCTGCACGATCTCGACCGCAAGCGGGTGAAGACTGGCACCGGGTACTGAGTCATCCCACAGTCCCGTGAGAGCGACGAGCTGACCAATTACGACCGGCCCGACGGCAGGCCCTCCTAGCCCGACCGTCAGGCTTCGACGGAGATGCGGGCGGCGCGCTCGTGCGTGAACCCGGCCCAGGTCCAGTCGACGATGGTCTTGGCGCGGTCCTCGCCGGTCGACAGGAGCGCGAGGTGTACCGCTCCCCAGGCGAGAAACGCGGTCTCGCCCTTCATCGTCCTGCCGTGCGGGAGCTGGACGACCGCGGCCCCCCGACCGATCGTCGCCATCGTGCCCTTGTCGTGGTAGCGGAAGGGCTCGGTCTCCTTGCCTTCCAGCCGTCGCGCGATGTTCTTCGCGGCTTGCTCGCCCGCCTGCAGTGCGACCGAGCCGAGCTGCGGCAGCACCTGCTCGGTCTTCGAGTCCGTGATCCAGGCGATGTCGCCCACGGCGAAGACCTCGGGATGGCCCGCGATGCTGAGATCCGGCTCGGCCGCGATGCGATTTCCGCGCTGGAGCTCGAGGCCGAGCGAGGAGGCGATCGGGTTCGCCTGGAGCCCTGCGCCCCACACGAGCGTGTGCGCCTCGAGCACCTTCCCGGACTTGAGCGTGACCCGCGTCGGCTCGATCGACTCGACGATCTCCCCGAGCACCACCTCGACGCCCCGCTCCTCCAGGGCCTCCTTCGTGTAGGTGCGGAGCCGCTCCTTGAACATGCCGAACAGCTCGGGCGAGGCCTCGACGAGCGTGATGCGGGCCTGCTCCCGGGGCATGTCCGGGTAGTCCTCTGCGAAGTTGCTGTGGTAGAGCTCCGCGAGCGCGCCGGCACTCTCGACGCCCGTTGCACCGCCGCCAACGACCACGATGTTCAGAGCGCCGTCGCCGGCGAGCGAATTGTCCTTGTCGGCCGCCTCCCACCTCTCCAGGATGTGCTTCTTCAGGCGGACGGCGTCGGCGAGCGTGTACATCGGGAACGCGTGCTCCGGCGCTCCTTGCGCTCCGAAGAAGTTGACCTCGGCGCCGAGTGCCAGCACGAGGTAGTCGTAGGTGATCGGTTCCAGCTCGGCGAACTGCACCTCGCGCTTCGCCAGGTCGATCGCGGTCACCTCGTCGAGGTGGACTCTCGCGTTCGACTGCTCGTGGAACAGGTCGCGCAGCGGATGCCCGACGGCGTCCGGCTCGAGCAGGCTCGTCGCCACCTGGTACAGGAGCGGCTGGAACGTGTGGTAGTCGTGCTTGTCGACGAGCACGACGTCGGCGTCGGCCTTCTTCAGCTCGCGAGCGGCGCCGATACCCGCGAAGCCGCCGCCGAGAACCAGGACGAGTGGGCGATCACCTGACACGGCTACCTCCTTTTCCAGGGGCAAGCTAGGCGGGGAGAGTGCGGTCGGCATCACCCGCGCGGGATGAATCGCCGCGCGCGACCAGCGTCGCCAGGAACGGCAGAACGAGAACCGAGACCATTCCTGCTCCGATCAGTGACGTACCGACGTCCTTTGCGATCGCACCTCGGTCCGTCCCGATGCCGACGATCGCGACGATCAGCGGGAGGCCGGTCGCGCTGAACAACGCGAGAGCTGCGGTTCGCCGTGCCCCGAGCTCGCGGAGCCAGAGCAGGGATGGGAGGCCGCGCGCGACGAGGAGGAACGCGAGGAAGAGCGCGGCGAGCGCCAGCCCGGTGGCGCTCAGCAGGCTGTCGAGGTCGAAGGTCATGCCGGTGACGACGAAGTAGATCGGGATCAGGAAGCCGTACCCCACACCTTCCAGCCGCATCCGCACCGGGTGCGGCTCCGGTGATTGCAGGGCGAGGCCCACGACGAGACCTCCGGCGAATGCGCCCAGCACGAAGTCGAAGCCGGCCTCGATGGCGATGTAGACGAAGAATCCCATGATGAGGATCGACGTCCGAACGGCGGCCTGACCGGTCGTGTGCACCGTCTGTTGGAGGATGCGGACGATGCGCGGCGGCCGCGCCCGCAGGGCAGCGACGGCGGCGAGCAGCACGACGGCGCCGAAGCCGACCAGGAGCAGCGTCTCGACCGCTGCGCCGTACGCGCCGGTCAGGAAGATCGAGATGACCACGATCGGCCAGAACTCGGCGGCGACGCCGGCGCCGAGGATGGCTGAGCCGAGCGGTGTCGGCAGGAGCTCGGCGTCGGCCAGGATTGGAACGAGCGTCCCGAGAGCGGTTGTGCTGAGGGCGACCCCGAGGAGCCACGCCTCCGCGTCGAGGCCGGCCGCGCGCAGCCCGAGGCCGATGAGGATTCCGATCGCCAAGGAGATCGGCCACCCGGTGCTCCCCCGGATCAGCGACCGGCGCGGCACGCGATGGTCGACCAGCTCGACCCCGGCCAGGAAGAAGAGGCAGACGAGGCCGAGGTTGGAAAGGAACTCGATGTGGTCGTCGACCTTCGCCCAGCCGAAACCTTCGGGTCCGATCACGATCCCGAGAGCGATCTCGAGCACGACCGTCGGCAGCACGAGGCGTGAGGGGAGCCTCGAGAGGATCGCGCCGCCGGCGGCCGCCGCCAGCACCAGCACGAGCGACTGCGCGTCGATCACGGAGCGTCTTTGACGTTCAGCCCCCAGGTGGACGCGAACGAGCGCCCGGGCTCGAGCTCGATCAGTGCCTCACCGGTTTGGAACGCGTTCGGCGGGCACGTCATCGGCTCGACGGCGAGGCTGCGGCGCGCGACGTCGGGAAGCGGGTCGCCGGTGAAGAGCATCAGATACCCGTAGGCGTTGTCCAGCCAGAGCGTCAGCTCGGCTCTGGTTTCGGGGTGTCGGAGCACAACGCGGGCGAGGCCGTCGTCGTCTCGCTCGAGGTCGGTGAAGCAGTGGTCGAGCCGCGTCGGGCCGAGGGCGCGCTCACGGCGGAAGTCGTACTCGGTGCCGTCGACGGCAACCCGGCCGGTCGGAATGCCGCGCTCGTCCGACTCGAGCGCGGTCCGCCCGGGCGCCTGGAGGAGCATCGAGTCCACCGCGTCGGTGCCGACCGTCAGGTAGGGATGTGCGCCTGCCCCGTAGGGACAGGCATCCCGGCCGGCGTTCGTCGCGGTCGTTCGGACGTTCAGGCCCGAGTCCGAGAGCGCGTACTCGATCCGCAGGTCAAGCGTGAAGGGGTAGCCCGGCTGCGGGTGGAGCACATGCTCCAGGACGACTCGGTCCGGCTCCTGCTCGGCGATCGTCCAGGCGGCCCAGCGGACGAGACCGTGGATCGCGTTCGCGGCCTCAGGTTCGGTGAGCGCCAGCTGGTGGGAGCGTCCGCCGAAGTCGTAACGCCCCTCCTGGATGCGGTTGGGCCAGGGGAGAAGCAGCTGCCCCCGCCCCGACGTGCACAGCTCGTCGGCCCCGTAGCCGTCGAGCAGCTCGCGACCGCCTGCCGAGTAGGCGCGCAGGCCGCCGCCGACCTCCACCACGACCGCGCGCTGGTCACCCAGCTCGAGCTCGACCTGCTCGCCTGACGGAGCGCTCATCGACACCTCCTAGTCCGGCACCGGGCGGAGCGTAGACCCGGCCGGCCCTCGGCGCGCGACAACGAAAGACCAGACCCCCATCACGGCCGCGATGCCCGCCGCGAACCCGTAGATGGTGGGCAACTCGACGCCGCCGTCCAGGAGCGGCCCGACACCGAAGGCCGCGATCCCGTAACCGAGCTGGTAGAAGGCGATCACGCCTCCGGCAACGGCGGCTGAGACGGAGGCGAGCTCTTCCGTCCCGAAGCTGATCGTGAGCGGCAGGAGTGCCGAGCACCCGAGCCCTGCGAGACCGAACGCCAGAACACCGAGCCAGGGCTCGTCGTCGGGGAGCAGGGCGATGATCACAAAGGCACCCGCGAGCAGGAAGGGGAGCGAGTGGTACGTCACGCGCGCCGGTACCCACCGCTGAATCGCGGCGAAGAGGACCCGTCCCAGCGTCACCATCGCCCAGAACGTTGTGAGTGCCAGAGCGGCCTGCGTCGTCGACGCGTCGAGCTCGGTCGTGAGGTCGAGCTGCGACCAGTTGCCGTTGAGGGTCTCGCAGATGCCGTAGAGAACCGCGAACCCCGCGTACACCCAGAACCGCGCCGGCAGCGGGGTCCTGCCCCGTTTCATTGCACTCTGAGGCACCGGAACCCGAAGCGGTAGCCGCACGCTCACGGCGAGCAGCGCGAACAGCAGCACCGCCGATGTCACGGGGAGCCCCCACCAGAAGCCAAGGCCGACGAAGAGAGCGACGAAGACCGGCGCCAGGACGGTGCCGAGTCCCAGCAGGGCGTTGAGGACGAGAATCGCCCGGTCGATTCCGGCCGGGTGGAAGGCGGCCGCGAGGGTGTTCAGCGCGGGCACCGTAAGGCCGAAGCCGACTCCCAGGAACGCCGTGGCTCCGAGCAGGATCCCGTAGGCGACGCTTTCGTCCGCCGTGAAGAACAGGCTGACGATGAGCAGTGCCATCGAGAGCAGGCTGCCTGCCAGCCCGGCCACGTAGACGCGCTTCGTCCCGAAGCGGCCACCCAGGCCGGCACCGAGCAGCGAAGCGGTGATCGCGGTGATCACCTGCGGGAGGAACAAGCCGGCGTACTGCGTGCTCGACAGGTCGTACTCCGAGGGATCGGTGAAGACCGTGCTCGCAGCCGGAAAAGTGACCAGCACGATGCCCTGCACGAGCCCGGCACCGTAGACCGTGGTCGTCTCGGCCCTGCTTGCCATCCGCTGTCAGCCCGTCGTGGCCGGTCAGGCCCCCGCGGCAGCCCCATGTGCCGAGACGGACGTGAGCGGCTCGGTGACGTCGTCGAGCGATTTGCCCTCCGCCGTGATCCCGATGAGGAGCTCCGCCGACGCGCCGGCGCTCATGGCTACCGCGCGGCCTCCGCGGAGGCCGCGACCGGCTTCTCCGCACCCATCCGCTCGAGCAGGTGGTCGCCGACGCGGAGCGAGTTGGCCATCGCGGTCAAGGCCGGATTGACGGCCCCGATGCTCGGGAAGATGCTCGTGTCGACGACGTAGAGGTTGTCGACCTCATGAGCCCGGCAGTCGGTGTTCAGTACCGACGACGCGGGGTCGGACCCGAAACGGCACGTCCCCGCCTGGTGGGCGCACCCGGCGACCGGAATCTCGGTCTTCATGTAGGCAAAGCGGTGGAAGAGGTGGCCCTCGTTCATGTGCAGCTTCGGCAGCAGCGACTTGAGCTTCTCGTAGAGCCGCTTCCGCGCCTCCGGGTTCGTCTCGGAGTACGCGAGCCGGACGTTGCCGTCGGGTGCGAGCGTGACCCGGTTGTCGGGGCTCGGCAGATCCTCCGTCGAGAGCCAGAAGTCGATCGCGTGCTTCGCCACCATTTCGAGCGTCCACTCCGGCGCGAGTCGCGTCTCGCCGGGCTTCTCGCCGCGGTACATCTGCGACGAAGACTTCCCCACCATCTGGATGTTCCCGAGCGGGAACTCGAAGTCGTCCGCGCCGAAGTAGAAGTCGTTCAGCCCGAGCGTCTTCTGGAACACGGTCGGGTTCTCCTCCTCCGAGAGCGCGAGCAACGCGAGTGAGTCGTGGAACATGTAGTTGCGGCCGACCTGGTCGGAGCCGTTGGCGAGCCCATTCGGATGCTGGTCGTTGGCCGACGCGAGCAACAGCTTGGCGGTGTTGGCGGCGCCGCAGGCGACGACGACGATTTCCGCCGCGAAGCGCTCGGTCTCGCCGTCCCGCTCGACGACGACCGCCGCGAGCTCGTTCCCCGACCCGTTCGTCTCGAGCTTGACCACCCGGGCGTTCGTCAGCAGCGTCACGTTCGGATGCTCGAGCGCCGGCCGCACGCCGAGCACCTCGGCGTCGGACTTGGCGTGGACGAGGCAGGGGAAGCCGTCGCACGTCGCGCAGCGGATGCAGTGGCTGTACGGCAGGTTCGTCTCGGTCCGCCGCACGCCGCAGGGCGCGTGGAACGGGTGGTAGCCCGCCGCCTCGAGGTCGTCCGAGAGCTGCTGGATCCGCGGCTCGTGCGAGAGCGCCGGGAACGGGTACGGCGCGCTCGCCGGCGGCTCGGTCGGGTCCTCCCCGCGCGCGCCGCGGACCTCGTAGAGCTGCTCGGCGAGGCTGTAGTACGGCTCGATCTCCTCGTACTCGATCGGCCACGCCGGCGAGACGCCCCCGGCATGCTGGAGCTCGCCGAAGTCCTCCTTGCGCAGGCGGTAGAGCGCGGCCCCGTAGAGCTTCGTGGCTCCGCCGACGCAGTAGTGGACCTGGGGCTGGAAGGCCTTGCCGCTCTCGTCGTACCAGGTGTCCTCGGGGATGTAGCGGTTCTCGACGAAGACGTCGTGCGCGGACCAGTTCGACGGCTCCCGGAGCAGCCAGTCGCCACGCTCGAGCAGGAGGATCCGCTTTCCCGATGGCGCGAGGTGACGTGCGAGCGTGCCGCCGCCGGCGCCGGTCCCGATGATGATCACGTCGTAGGAATCCACGTCAGTACTCCTCCATCAGCTCGGGGACGATGATTCGCGCCGCGGCTTCCATCAACGCCAGGTGGGAGAACGCCTGCGGGAAGTTGCCCAGATGCCGGCCGGTGTCGGAGTCGAACTCCTCGGCGTACAGGCCGAGCGGCGAGCTGATCCGCAGGAGGCGCTCCATCAGGTCGCGGGCCCGCTGCAGCTCGCCGACGATCGCGAGCGCCGACACGAGCCAGAAGGAGCAGATCAGGAACGTTCCCTCCTTCCCGGAGAGGCCGTCGTCCGTCTCGTCCGTCCGGTAGCGGAGGACGAAGCCGTGCTCGGTCAGATCCTCGGCGATCGCGTTGACCGTGGCGCGCAGCCGCTCGTCGTCGTGCGGCAGGAAGTCGAAGATCGCCGCGAGGAGCGCGGAGGCGTCGAGCGAGTCGGTGTCGTAGTGCTGGCGCAGTGCGCCCTTGTCGGTGACGCCGTGCTCGAGGATGTCCGCCTTGATCTCGTCCGCGGTCGCCCGCCAGGTCTTCTCCAACTCGGCGTCACCGCGGATCTCGGCGAGCTGCGAGGCGCGGTCGAGCGCGACCCAGCACATCAGCTTGGACGAGACGTAGTGCTGCGGCTTGCCGCGCGCCTCCCAGATGCCCTGGTCGGGCTCGCGCCAGACGGCGGTCGCACACTCGGCCTGCGTTTCGACGATCGGCCAGAGGCGCCGGGGAAGGCGCTCGCTGCGGCGGGTGTGCAGCAGGATCGAATCCAGCGCCGCGCCGAAAACGTCGTTCTGGCGCTGGTCGAACGCCCCGTTGCCGATCCGCACCGGACGTGCGCCCGCGTACCCCGAGAGGTCGTCCCGCGTGGACTCGGTCAGGTCCCGCCGGCCGTCGATCCCGTACATGATCTGCAGCGAACCGTCCTCGGTCGGCTCCACGTCGGCGACGAACTGCATGAACTCGTCGGCTTCCCAGTCGAGGTTGAGCCAGTGCAGGGCCTGGAGGGTGAAGGTGGTGTCGCGGATCCAGGTGTACCGGTAGTCCCAGTTGCGCTCGCCACCGGGGGTCTCCGGCAGGGAAGTCGTCAAGGCCGCCACCGTCGCTCCGGTGGGCATGTAGGTGAGCCCCTTGATCGCGAGCGCCGAGCGCTGGATCGGGTCGCGCCAGCGATGATCGGGGATGCGCGCCCTACCCAGCCACGCACGCCAGAAGCGCGTCGTCGCCGCCAGTCGCGACTCCGCGTCCTCGACGTCCTCCGGGACCGCGAGCTCCTCGGCCCACGAGAGCGCACAGTAGGCCCGGTCGCCGGACTCGAGGACGTGCCGTGCCCGCACGCGATTGCCTTCGATACCGAGGGCGAGATCGGTCTGGAGCCTGAGCGTCTGCCCGTCTCCGCTCGCGTCGGCGGTGCCGGTGACGCCCTCGGCCATGGTCCATTCGGCCGGCACGCGGCCGTAGTCGAAGGCCGGCTCGCAGACCAGCTCGACCTCGACGCGGCCCTCTAGGCACTCGACGGTGCGTACGAGCATGTGCTCGGCGTCGTCGTCGGCCGGCGGACGGGTGTGCGGCGTGATCCGGTCCTCGTGGTCTCGAGGCCCCATCGTCAGGGCGTCGCGGACGACGATCCAGCCGTTCGGTGTCTTCCAGGTCGTCTCGAGGACGTTCGTCCCGGGGACGTAGCTGCGTGCCGTCGGGTGGTTGATCCCGTACGGCGCGAGGCGGAAGAAGCCGGCCTGACGATCGAGCAGGCTCCCGAACACACTCGGCGCGTCGAACCGGGGTGGACAGAGCCAGTCGACCGCTCCGTCGGCTGCGATCAGCGCGCCCGTGTGGCAGTCGGAGATGAACGCGTACTCCGCGATCGGCGGGAACGGCGACGGCGCGGCTGCGCTCTGGGGCTGCGTCTCGGCTGTGGGCTCGACCGCGGTCATTCCGTCACCCAGGGGCCGTGCCAGCGGCCGTGGCCTGCGACCAACTTCTGCGCCTCCTCCGGGCCCCACGATCCCGGTGCGTATCTGTGCACCGGCGGCGGCGCGTCGAGCAGCGGCTGCATGATCCGCCAGGTCTCCTCGACACCGTCCTGGCGGGTGAAGCGCGTGCTGTCGCCGACCATCGCCGCGTGGAGCAGCACCTCGTAGGGCGTCGGGCCCTCACCGCCCTCCTCGGCGAACTCCATGTCGAGGTCGATCCTGCTCCCTCCCGGCCGATCGGCCCGGTGCGCCTGAACGACGAGCCTGATGCCCGGGGACGGATCGAGCTTGATGACGAGCTGGTTCGGCTCGGCCTCTTGGCCGGAGCCGGCGAAGCGCAGCTTAGGCGGCTTCTTGAAAACCAAACGGAGCTCGGTCTGTGTGGTGGGGAGGCACTTGCCGGCCCGGATGAAGAACGGAACGCCAGACCAGCGCCAGTTCTCGATCTCGAGGCGTAGGGCTGTGAAGGTCTCCGTCGTCGAGCCGGGCGCGACGCCGTCGACGTCGAGGTACCCGTCGTACTGCCCCCGCACGTAGTGGGCCGGGTCGGCTTCGGAGACCGCGTGGAAGAGCGTCACAAGGGCGTCCTTGATCGTCTGCGGGTCGGCCCGGGAGGGCGCCTCCATTGCCGCCGCCGCCACGACTTGCATCAGGTGATTGACGACCACGTCGCGCAAGGCGCCGACCGGATCGTAGAAATGGCCGCGATCCGCGACGTCGAAGCTCTCGGCCATCGTGATCTGGACGGACTCGAGGTAATTGCGGCTCCAGAGCGGCTCGAGCATCGAGTTCCGGAACCGGAGGTGAAGGATCTCCTCCAGGCCCATCTTCCCCAGGTAGTGGTCGATGCGGTAGAGCTGCGATTCGTCGATGTACTGGTGCAACTCGTCCGCCAGCGCGTCCGCCGACTCGAGGTCGTGGCCGAAGGGCTTCTCGACGACGACCCGCCCGCTCTTGGTCAAGCCCGCCTCGGCCAGTCCCTTCACGCACGCGCCGAACAGGAACGGCGGAATCTCCAGGTAGAAGACGGGTGTCGAGGCACCGTCGATCGCTTCGCCGACCCGCTCGTACGTCGCGGCGTCGGCAAAGTCCCCGCTCACGTAGGACAGGCGCTCGGCGAACCGGTCGAACACCTTCGGGTCGAGCTGCTCACCCGTCCCCTCGATCGACTCGCGGGCGCGCTGCTTCAGGTCGTCGAGCGTCCAGTCGTCGAAGGCAACGCCCACGATTGGACAGTCGAGGAGCCCGCGCGCCTCGAGTCGGTAGAGCGAGTGAAAGGTCATCACCTTCGCCAGGTCGCCGGTGATTCCAAACACGACGAGGACGTCGGCTGCTCTCGGCTCCGCGTCCCGTGTCGCCTTGGCCGGGGTCGCCGTTGCCGTGGTTGCGCCTGTCATGTGTCCTCCCTGGTCGTTGCCGACGAGCCTAAGAAGGCAACGAGAACGCGGCGTCATCCACCTGGGATGATTCGGCGGTCACTCTCCTCCGGTGAGACCCGCGCGCGTGGCGTGCGTCCGCCGCCGTCTGGCGACCGCGCGCCGGTTGAGCGCGTTCTGAAGCATCAGCGTGGCCACTGCACCCACGACCATCATCGAGACGTTCGCGCCGAGCACGCCGACAGCGCCCGCGGCTGCTTCGGCCTCGCCGATGCCCACGGCGACGCCGAGATAGGCGGCCGCCGGGATCGTCGTCACCGAGATCGCCACGCCTACGCCCGAGCTCGCCCGGGTCTCGAGCGCCAGCATCCCCGCCACGCCCGCGACGAGGGCCACCGCGATCGTCTCGTCGCTCACGGACGTGAGGCTTTCGAGCGTCCCGGTCTCCTCGATGTCGAAGCCGGATGGAAGGCGGTCGAACCGATCCTGGGCCAGCGCGGACAGGGCCGCCGCGGTCGTCGCGACGCCGAGGCCGACTGCCAGCGTCAGGAGGGCACGGCCGGCCAGCAGGGGCCGGCGCGCGACGATGCCCACGCCGATCGCGGTGATGGGCAGCAGGTCGGGACTGACGGCCATGGCGCCGACGATCAGGATCGCGCTGTCCTCGATCACGCCGTACGAGGCGATGACGCCTGCGGCGACCATGAAGGCGAGGTAGCGCGCGATCGGCCGGGCGTTGAGCAGGGCCGACCCGATGATGTCCGCCCACACGAGGCCTGCCTCGACCCGGCCGGTGGCGAGGGAGCCGACGAGCTCCACCCGCGTCAAGGTGATGTCTGCATCGGCCACACCGAGCCGGCGAACCTCGTCGAGCGTCGTGTCGACCGCGCTCGGTCGAACCCCGGCCGAGAGGACCGCGTGGCCGCGTCGCGTCGCATCGACGACTCGCACTCGGGCGACGCCGTCGACCTCGTCGAGCTGCCGCGCGACCGCCTCCATCGCGTCCGATCTCCCGAAGACCTCGAGATTGATCAAGGGGTCAGGACGACGCTGGCCCAGGTGCCGCCGAGCCGCCCGTGTCCTCGGCGTGGTACTCGTCGGGGGCTGCTTCGACGACGAGGGTCAGGCCATCGAGGGCCACGACGCGGACGGAGCTCCCGCGGCCGAGCTCGGCCGAGGCGCGCGCCTGCCAGAGCTCGCCGAGCACGCGAACCTGTCCCACGGGCTGCAGCGGCTCGACCACTTCGCCGAGCGAGCCCACCAGGTTCTCGACGCCGGTCCGAACGGCCCGGTTACGGGTCCGGCGTTGCCAATAGGTCACCTCGAGGGCGAAGGCGCCGAGACTCGCGAGCGCCGCGACGAGATTCCAGGGCAAGGGCAGGAAGAGGAGGAGCACGATCGCGAGCAGGAGGAACATTGCGCCGGGAGCGATGGTCGGCGTCCCGAGGGGATCGGCGCATCATCCGGTGCGGGTGAACGCGAGGTTCATCCAATCTGGGCGATGAGGTTCTGGACGGCCGAGGCGAGGGTTGCGCGTGCGCCTTGCAACCAGGAGGCCCCGATGCCGAGCCGCAGCGTGATGTCCTGCCCATCCCCGACATCACCCCCGTGGGGCTGACGACCAGCCTTGCTCGAGGTCTAGGGACCCGATGAGCACACGCGCGACTGGCGAGGACTCGCATCCAAGCTCAGATAACGTCGCCCTGACGCGGTCACCCGGGTTCTGGGTGATCGTGCGCTACGCCATCTTGTTCGGCGTCGTGCTCGCCTTTGCCGCGCTGGCGTTTCTGGGATTGGTGGAGGGCGGCACCGAGCTCTGGTTCACGCTTCCCGAAGACCCCGGATGGCTCGATGGGAGCCTCTGGTGGGTGGCGGTGACCGCGGGTGCCGGCCTGCTCGTCGGTGTGCTGCGGCGCTTCTTTCGCGTCCCGGTCAAGCTGCCGGGCACGGTCCAGGTGCTCAAGGACCAGCGGGTCGAGCCCTCCACGGTGCCGGGGGCGGTTGCCGTCTCGCTGGTGTCGCTGGCGGGTGGGGCGAGCCTCGGGCCCGAGGACGCACTGGGGAAGATGGGGGGCGGGCTGGGAACCTGGGTCTCGGAGCGGCAGAAGCTCAACGAGGACATGCGCGCGACGAACACGCTCAGTGGGATGTCCGCGGCGTACGGGGGCCTGCTGTCGTCTCCGATCCTGGCGTCGATTCTCACGCTCGAGATCGCGCGTCCAAAGGCGGCACGCTTCGCCGACACGCTGGTCGGAGGTCTGCTGGCCGCCTCGGTCGCGTTCGCGGTGTACTTTCCGATCGGGGGATCGACGTTCGTCGGGATCTACGCGCTGCCGTCGTACGAGTATGAGGACTGGCAGATGCTCGCGGCCGTTCCCCTCGGACTCGTCGCCGGCGCGCTCGCGCTGATCACAGCCGTCGCGATCGGGGTCATGGCGAAACTCATGGCTCCGCTCGCGAAGTTCACCGTCCTGCGGCCGGTCATCGGCGGAATCGCCTTTGGGCTGGTCGGCGTCGCGCTGCCGCTGACACTGTTCACCGGAACCGATCAGCTCACGACCGTGATCCGCGACGGGGCGGCGCTCGGCGCCGGTCTGTTGATCGCGGTCGTGTTCGCGAAGATCTTCGTGTTCGCGCTCTGTGAGGCCACCGGCTTCATCGGTGGACCGTTCCTCGTGATGCTGTTCATCGGCGGCACGGCCGGGATGACCGCCCACGTGCTGATCCCGGGGCTGCCCGAGGGCCTCGCGTTCGCAGCGATGTTCGCCGCCCTCCCGGCGGCGCTCGCCGCCGCCCCCTTCTCGCTGCTCCTGCTCGCCGCCCTCACGACCCAGATCGGCACGCTGCAGATCGCGCCGGTCGCCGTCGCGGTGCTCACGGCCTACCTCGCCGTCTCTGGATCCGGCGTGCTCATGTCCCTGGCGCGCAAGCGGGGCAAGCCCACGCATGCGACGACGTAGGGAGTTCGGACTCCCGCGCTCAGGTGGTTGCGTGGGTGTCCGATGGTGAAGCAGCGCGCCTCCACATCAGGACGAAGAGTAGAACGATCGTGATGCCGACAGTGTTGAGGATCGTGATCGACACCGTGACCAGCGGGTCGGCTGCAAAGGGATAAATCATCATCAGGAGCATCGGACCGATGTTGCGCACCGCCGTGGTCGCCTCGGTCGCATGTCTGATTCCCACGTCTTTGACTCGAAGGCTGGAAACGAGCAGGTAGCCACACCCGAGGCCGATGAATGGGCCGGCAAGGGCCGCGATGTAGCTCTCGGTGTCCCAGGTCTGCTCGAACAGATCCCAATACGCAACCAGCGTGAAGTTGAGATTGAAGAGCAGACAGAGAATTGAAACCCGGACGGCCCACTGCGCCAAGTCCGGCGCCAGGTCGGGCCACCAGACCCTGAAGCCGCAACCGAGAACCACCGGCAGGAGGATAAAAAGCAGCAGTGGCCACGCAACATCCCAGGCCGAGGTCTTGAGTTGCGCGTCGACCGCATCAATGGCGAAGGGCAAACCCAGCGGGAGGGCGATAATCGTTCCGGCACTCAAAACCACCAACAGCGTGGTGGCAATGCTGGCATCCGCCTTGGCTAGCCGAGCGAGGAGGGGAGCGAAAGGCATACCTGCACTCAGGGCTGCGACACAGAACCCGACCTTGATCTCTCCGGGAATGGACGAGGCGATCGTCAGCAAATAGCCGATGAACAGGAGCGGGATGATGACGAAGTTGATCACCAACGCCCACACGGCAATCTTCCAATGGGCAAAGGCCTCTGCCAGCAACTTGCCGACCGGAAGCCTCATGCCCAGCCCGAACGAGTTCAATATCACGAAGAGCACCCCAAACCCGTTGATCAGGACGCTCAGACTGGACTGAGTTGCCATATCGCTCCCTTCTCACGAGCAGACGATCCACCAGGCTGGACACTCTCGGACGGCCTCGAACCCTAATCCGGTTGCTCGACTAAACGAGCCGAGGAGGGTGTGGCGCGTTAGGACAGAACGGCGCTGGTCAGGAGAGGACGCTCGCCTAGGTGACGATTGGCTTCCCGGCTCCGCAACCCGGGCCACTAGAGCCGTTGCAGCCTGGCCGACTGAACGCCAGAAAAACGCCAGAACGATCGGATCCCGTCGTGATCGCGATCGGCGTGGTTGCGCGATGGAACGCGCGCGTCCAAGTAGCCATGCGGGTTTGCGTCACTTCCAGTAGTCGGCCGGTCTCGCCCGTTCACCCGTTCTCGTGGCTTCCCAAGCCAAGGGTCGTCGGTTCGAATCCCATCGTCCGCTTCGCCGGTCGGCAAGGACGCTGCGCCACGCTGGGAGTGTGGGTGAAGGCGAGGTTCATCCAATCTGGGCGATGAGGCACGGACGGCAGGCAGAGAGCCTTGGTCGGCAAAGCCGCAACCAGGAGGCGTCATGCCCGAGAGCTCGCAGCCGCCGCGTCAGGTCCTGCCGATCCCGGACCCGCAGCACGTCGGAATCACGACATACGACGCGAAGAATCCCGACACGTCGTTCCCGCCCATCGAGCCGCTGCGGCCGCCCGAAGGCGCACCGAACGTGCTCGTCATCCTCATCGACGACGCCGGCTTCGGCTGCTCGTCGGCCTTCGGTGGCCCGTGCCAGACCCCGACCTTCGAGCGGCTCGCCGGCAACGGGCTGAAGTACAACCGCTTTCACACGACGGCGCTTTGCTCGCCCACCAGGCAGGCACTCCTCACCGGGCGGAACCACCACGCCGTCGGCATGGGCGGGATCACGGAGATCGCGACCTCGGCGCCCGGCTACAACTCGATCCGCCCGAAGACCGCGGCGCCCCTCGCCGAGACGCTCAAGCTGAACGGCTACTCGACGGCGCAGTTCGGCAAGTGCCACGAGGTCCCGGTGTGGGAGACGAGCCCGCTGGGCCCCTTCGACGCCTGGCCGACGGGCGGCGGCGGATTCGAGCACTTCTACGGCTTCATCGGCGGCGAGACGAACCAGTACGCGCCCGCGATCTACCGCGACACCGTGCCGATCGAGCCCGACCGCACCGCGGCTCAGGGCTACCACTTCACCGAGGACATGACAGACCGCGCGATCGAGTGGGTGCGCGAGCAGAAGGCGCTGATGTCCGACAAGCCGTTCTTCGTCTACTACGCACCCGGCGCCACCCACGCGCCACACCATGTGCCCGAGGAGTGGTCGGCGAAGTACAAGGGCAAGTTCGACCAGGGCTGGGACGAGCTGCGCGAGCAGACGCTCGCCCGCCAGAAGGAGCTCGGCGTGATCCCGGCAGATGCCGAGCTGACCGCGCGGCCGGATGAGATCCCGGCCTGGGACGACACACCTGACGACATGAAGCCGGTCTTCGCGCGCCAGATGGAGGTGTATGCCGGCTTCCTGGAGCACACCGACCATCACGTCGGCCGGCTGATCGACGCGCTCGCCGAGCTCGAGATCCTCGACGACACGCTGGTCTACGTGATCATCGGCGACAACGGCGCCTCGGCCGAGGGCACGCCGAACGGGTGCTTCAACGAGCTGATCGTCCTGAACGGCGCGTACGGCCTGGAGACGGTCGATTTCATGACCTCACGGATCGCGGACTTCGGCGGGCCCGAAGGCCTACAACCACTACGCAGTTGGCTGGGCGCACGCCATGGACGCGCCGTTCCAATGGACGAAGCAGGTCGCATCGCACTGGGGCGGCACGCGCAACGGCACGATCGTGCACTGGCCGAAGGGCATCGAGGCGAAGGGCGAGGTGCGGACACAGTTCCACCACGTCATCGACGTCGCCGCGACCGTCCTCGATGCGGCCGGCGTTCCCGAGCCCACGTTCGTCCACGGGATCCAGCAGATGCCGCTGCACGGCGTCTCGATGGCGCCTTCCTTCGACGATGCCTCCTCGCCGGAACGTCGCGAGACGCAGTACTTCGAGATGTTCTGCAACCGCGGCATCTACCACAAGGGCTGGACCGCCGTCACGCGGCACAGCACTCCCTGGGTGATGGTGGAGAACCCGCCATCGACGCGGACGTCTGGGAGCTCTACGGCCCGGACGACTGGACGCAGGCGCATGACCTCTCCGCGGAGCACCCGGAGAAGCTCAGCGAGCTGCAGACGTTGTTCCTGATCGAAGCGGCGAAGTACAACGTCCTGCCGCTCGACGACCGCCGGGCGAACGCTTCAACCCCGATCTCGCGGGCCGGCCGCAACTGGTTCGCGGAACCCGCCAGCTCCTCTTCGGCGGCATGGGCCGCCTCTCGGAGAACTCGGTCGTCGTGCTCAAGAACAAGTCGCACGCGGTGACCGCCGCAGATCGTCGTCCCGGAGGAGCGGCGCCGCAGGGCGTGATCATCGCGCAGGGAGGCGCCTTCGGCGGGTGACGCTCTTACTCGAACGAGCGGCAGCCCGCCTACTGCTACAACCTCTTCGGGCTGCAGCAGTTCAAGGTCTACGGCGACGATCCTATCCCCGCCGGCGAACACCAGGTCCGGGTGGAGTTCGCCTATGACGGCGGCGGGCTCGGCAAGGGCGGAGACATCAGCCTGTATCTCGACGGCGAGCAAGGTCGGCGAAGGGCGCGTGGAGGCGACGGTGCCGATGGCTCTTCTCCGCCGACGAGACGACCGACATCGGCTCCGACAGCGCCACCCCCGTCACCGACGACATCGCCGAGGGTGCGACCGCGTTCAACGGCCGGGTGCTGTGGGTCGCAGCTCGACCTCGGCGACGACGCCGAGGATGCCGGACCACCTCATCGGTCCCGAGGAGCGGCTGACGATTGCGATGGCCCGGCAGTAGGGGTGGCCGGTAGCGAGGCGAAGACGCGAGCGCGGGCTAGGCGGGCTTGGCGGCTTGCTCGACGGCCTCGCCTACGTCGTAGCCGAGCGCCAGCCCGAGGTTCGGAGCCGCCGAGACCACGCGGGCGACACCCACGACCGGGATGACCGCGATCAGAGCGCCGACGATCTGCTGGTACGTGACGCCGGCGCCGACTGCGGCCTCCACCGCGCACATGTACGCGGCGGGCGTGGCGTCCAGCGCGATCAACGACCCGATCCGGGCCAGCGCGTGCGAGCGCTCGTCGAGGCCCGAGTTGGGCACGCTGTCACGTTCGCTCCCGAGTAGCGCGTCGATCAGGCGGTCGTCACGAACCGCGAGCCTTCGCAGCGTTGCTCGGTAGTCGTCCACCTATGGTCGAGTTCATCCGACCTGGAGTACCGGCCGGGCGCATCACCCCGAGGGGGTGAAACCCGGCACCTGCGCGGCCTGGCGGCGAGTCGACGAGCCCGAGTTCGGTGGCGCGTGCGATCGCCTCGCTCCGGCTGGAGGCGTCGAGCTTGCGATAGACCGAGATCGCCTGCGTCTTGACCGTGTTACGCGAGACGAAGAGCCGCTCCGCGATCTCACGGAAGGAGAGGTGCGTCGTGAGCAGCGGCAGGAGGCGGAGCTCCGCGGCCGTGAGGGTCGAGGCCCAGCCCGAAGCCTCCTGTGGAACTTCGGTCAACCGGCCGCGCACGTCCTCGGCTTGCTGCGCGAGCGTGCCGATGCTGGGCCGCCTGCGCAGGATGTCGTCGGCTTCGTGGTAGAGCGTCGCTGCTCCCCTCGGGTCGGCCAGGTCGAGGTGCGCCGTCGCGAGCTCGAGCCGACACTGAACCGAGTACCAGGGGAGAGCGTAGGTGAGCATGGGGCGGATTCGCTGCGCATTGGCGAGCGCCTCGCGAGCCTGGGCGCGGAGCCCGCGTGCGATCGCCAGGCGCGCGCTCGCAGCGAAGAGCAACCCGGTGACGACGTAGTCGGCCGACGGTGTGTCGCCGACGAAGGCGCTCGCCAGCGTGACCTCGGTCTCCGCGGCGGTCACGTCTCCCCGTGCGAGCGCGATCAGGGCACGCTCGGCGTGTGCGACGACCCCGGCGTACGTGGCGCCGTTGCCGGCAGCCGCCTCGGCCGCCGCCGCGAGCATCCCGTCGGCGCGCTCGGTGTCGCCGCCGAGTAGCACCGCGATGCTTTCGAGCAGCAGCGCAATCGGCCGCCACGGGCTCGTAGCCGTGAGCCCGGCGACCGCCTTCGCGGCATCGGCCTCCATGCTCTCGATCCCGCTGCGGCAGAGCAGCGCGCTCACCGTCGCAGCCCAGCTGGACCACGGGCTCCCGTCCGGCATCGGCTTCTCGTGCTCTGCGCGCTCGACGGCGACGGCCCAGCGCTCCGCGAGCTCGGGCCGGCCGCGCAGGTTGTGGATCCAGACGCCGTAGACGGCGACGGCGGGATGGGCTTCGAGCACCTGGGGGTCGTCGAACTTGGCCAGCCAGCGCTCGACCGTTGTCACGCGTCCGCTGCGGTAGAAGGGGAAGGCCCAAGTCGTGAAGGCCCGTGCCAGCTCGTCGGTGTCGCCGGACGCAGCCCAGTACTCGATCGCCGCGGCCGGGTCGTCGTTCTCCTCACACCAGATCGCCGCGCGGCGATTCAGTAGCGCCGGAAGCTCGGGCTCTCGGCGCTCCAGCTCGGCCGCCAGCATCTCCTGGAGCAGGTGGTGGTAGCGGAACCACTGGCGCCTGTGGTCGAGGGGGACGACGAAGAGGTTCGCGGCTTCGAGCGCCTCGAGCATGAGCGCCGAGTCGCTGCGCTCGAGCAAGGCGTCGCAGAGCGGCCCGCTCATGCGGTCGAGGATCGCCGTGCGGGTCAGAAACTCGACCTGGTCCGCGCCGAGCCGCCCGAGGTGCTCCGCGCGGAAATAATCCGTCACGAAGCGGTCGTCACCGGCGAAGGCTTTCAGCGCGTCGGCATCGGCCGTGCCGTCCAGCGAGAGCGCGGCGAGGTACAGGCCCGCGGCCCAGCCTTCGGCGCGGTCGTTGAGCGCCTTGGCCTGGCCCGCCGTCACCGTCAGGCCGGCGGCCGTCAGCAGGCCGAAGGCCTCTGTGTCGGTCAGCGCGAGCGCAGGCACCGACAGCTCCAGCAGCTCGCCGGTCGCGCGCAGCCTCGCGAGCCCGAGGCGAGGCTCCGCTCGCCCCGAGAGCACGAGCTTCGACCCTCGCGGCACGTGAGCGAACAGAGCTGCCAGCGCATCCAGGCAGTCGGGGTCCTCGAGCTCGTGCACGTCGTCCAGCACGAGCACTACCGGCTCTCTCCTCGCGGCCAGCGTCGCGCCCAGCCGAGGGAGCCCGTAGGTCCAGAGCGAGTCTCCCGGCGCCCTGAGCGCCTTGAAGACCGTGGGGTCGACCGTGCCGTCGACGTTCAGGGCCTCGGCGACGTACGTCATGAGCACGACGGGGTCGTTGTCGCGGTGGTCGAGCGACACCCAGGCGAACTGGCGCTCGTCGGTCGCCGCCCACTGCCCGAGCGCCGTCGTCTTCCCGTAACCGGGTGGTGCGACCACGCTGACGTAACGTCGGTTGCGGGCGCGCGCGAGGCGCTCGATCAGCCCGGATCTGGGAACGAGGCCGGGCCGGAGCGGAGGCACGTCGAGCTTCGAGCGCAGAAGCTCGAACGCGGGCGGCTCTCCCTGCCGGGTCCTGACACTCGAGGCTGCTGGGCTTTTAGAGCGCTGCGATGTTTCCGAACGGCCACGTCCGGCCATCGTTCCTCCGTCTGACCCCCGCGCACAAACTAGGTGCCGCACCACCTGAAGCGCAAATCTCGGGCGACTCGGCGGGCTACAACGCGAGGGTCTCGCCGGGCTGGACGACGCGCACTTCGACCTCCGGCGCGAGCTCCGCGGCCAGGCTCCGGAACCTCTCGGGAGCCTCGGTGGCCGCAGCCTTGGTGAGAAGCGAGAGCGTTCCCCAGTGGATCGGCACCGCCAGCCGCGGCTTCAGGAGCTGCAGCGCGCGCGCCGCCCGCTCGGGGTCGAGGTGGCCGGGGCCTACCTTCGAGCCCCAGCCGGCGACGGGCAAGAGCGCCACGTCGAGCGAGCCGCCGAGCTCCGCCATGCCCTCGAAGAGATCCGTGTCCCCGGCGAAGTAGATCCGGCGCGAGCCGGCGATCACGTACCCGACCGACCGGGTTGAGCGTGCCGTGATGCGCGAGCTCGCGTGCTCGGCGGGCGTGGCGGTGACGGTCACGTCTCCGAAGCGCACCTCGTCGCCCACGTCCACCTCGCGGATGTCACGGAAGCCGCGCAGGATCCTTCGCGTCCCGGTCGGGGCGACGATGGGGAGCTCGCGACCGAGCTGCCGGAGCGAGGGCAGGTCGAGGTGGTCGTAGTGCGCGTGGGAGACGAGCGCTGCAGAGAGGTCCTGGAGCGCTCCCGGGGCGAGGGCGACCCGCCGGCGCAAATGCAGCACGCGCATACGAAGGACGGGATCCGTCAGCAGCCGGATCCCGTCCAGTTCGATCAGGACGGTCGCGTGCCCGACGTAGATCAGCCGGGCCGGCGCGTCTATTTGGTGCCCGCCGCTTCGCGGTTGTAGGCGCAGAGCGCGCGTACGAGGTCGCCACGACGAAGTATTCGTCGTCGAATCAGCATCACGTCGGCGACGACGACGAACCGGCCGTCCAGCCGCTGGTTTCCCGCGTGGCCATCGTTCCTCCGTGCGTCAGTAGACCCCCGATCGCGAAATCTTCGCAGCTGCGCTCGGACGGCACTTCATCCCGATGGTGTGATTCCCCGACGTCCGGCGGCTGCGATAAAAGGCCCCGTGCGCATCGCTCTCGCTCGGGGCATCGTCGTCGTGGCGGTCCTGCTCGTGGTCGTCAGCCTGCTGGCGGGCTTCATCCGCTTCCAGGCGCTCGACACGGACACGGTCTCGGAGACCGCCAGCGAGCTGATCGCCGACAAGCAGATCCGCGACGAGGTAGCCGCGGCGCTCGTCGACCAGCTGTACGCGAACGTCGACGTGCAGGCGGAGCTCGAGCGGCGGCTCCCGCCCGAGACGAAGGGCCTCGCCGGCCCGGCGGCCGCCGGCCTACGCGAGTTCTCGGACCGGGCGGCCGTGCGCATGCTCGAGCGCCCGCGCGTGCAGGCGCTGTGGGTGAGTACCGTGACGCGCGCGCACCGGCAGCTGATCGACGTGCTCGAGGACGACACGGGCCCGGTGAGCACCGAAGAGGGTGTGGTCGTTCTCGACCTGCAGCCGCTCATGATCCAGCTGGGCGAGCGGGTCGCCATCATCGGCGACGTCGCCGAGCGCTTCGGCCCGGACGCCGGCCGCATCGAGATCATGCAGGCCGATCAGCTCGAGACGGCGCAGAACCTGACGCAGGGGCTCAAGTTCCTCGGCAGCTGGCTCTGGGTGCTGCCGATCGCGCTCTTCGGAGTCGCCCTCTGGATCGCGCGGGGGCGCCGGCTCTCGATCCTGCGACTGATCGCCTTCGGATCGATCCTCGCTGGTTTCCTCGTGCTCGTCGTGCGCAGGCTTGCCGGCAACTACGTCGTCGACGATCTGGTGCAGTCGGAGACCGTGCGGCCCGCCGTGCAGGATGCCTGGGACATCCTCACCGCACAGCTCCGCGACGGCGGCTTCACCCTCGTCGGACTCGGCGTGATCGTGCTCGTGGCAGCCTGGCTGGCCGGTACCTCGCAGAGCGGGGTCGGCGCCAGGAAGGCGCTCGCCCCGTACCTCGCCCGCCCGGAGATCGCGTTCGGCGCGGCCGCCTTCCTGTTCCTGCTCCTGCTCTGGTGGCAGCCGACGGTCCAGACGAGCCGCGTGCAGCTGATGGTCGCGGCCGCTGCCGTCCTCGCTGTCGGGGTCGAGCTGTTGCGGCGCCAGACGGCGCGCGAGGTGCCGTCACCGGCTGCTCCCGACCCGGTCGGCGCGTTGAAGCGGACCGTCGGGCGTGGCCGGAGCCGGTCCGGCGCGGAGGACCGCGTGGCGAAGCTGGAGCGCTTGGCCCGCCTGCACGACGAGGGCGCACTGAGCGACGAGGAGTACGCGGCGGAGAAGGCCGCGCTTTCCGAGGAATAGGGGGCCGGTGAGCGCTCCGGAGTCGAGGCGCGTCGAGCTCCTGATCCCGATGCGGACGATCTTGATCGTGGCCGCGGCGATCGGCGTGCTGGCCGCTTTCGCAGCGATCGGTGATGTGTTCCTGATCGTCTTCGTCGGCATCTTCCTCGCGCTGGTGTTCGAGTTCCCGGTACGGATCGTGGAGCGCAAGACGGGCCTCTCCCGCGGGCTCGCCGCCACGGTCACGGTGCTGGGCGTGGCCCTCCTGGTCGTCGTCCTCGCCCTACTGCTGCTCGCGCCGCTGGTGGGCTCCGTGCGCGACTTCGTCCAGGAGCTGCCGCAGACGGTCGAGCAGCTCCGCGACTCGGACGAGCTCTCGTGGCTGGGCGACTCGGGCGCGGCGGAGAACGTCCAGTCCGGCGCCGAGCAAGCCTCCGTCTCGATGCCCGACACGATCTCGAAGATCCTGGGGATCGCAGGCGACTTCTTCGCGATCTTCGTCGCCTCGTTCTCGATCCTGTTCATCTGCCTCTTCCTGCTCACCGACATCTCCAACCTGAAGCGATCGTTCGCGAGCGTGCTCATGCCCGGCGAAGACGAGCGCTGGCTGGGCGTGTGGGAGCGCGTGACCGAGTCGGTGTCGCGCTGGGCGATCGGCGTGGTCGTGATCGCGACGATCGCCGGGACGACCCAGGGCGTGACGGCCTGGATCCTCGGCTCGAGCTACGCGATCGCGCTCGGCGTGATCGCCGGATTGCTCGACATGATCCCGAACCTCGGCGCGACGATCGCCGGCTTCGTCCTGGTGCCCACGCTCTGGGCGGAGGAGGGCATCGCGGCCGCCCTGATCATGCTCGTGGTCGTGCTCGTGTACCAGCAGGTCGAGAACAACCTGCTCACGCCGAAGATCCAGGGCAAGGCGGTCAACCTGTCGGCCTTCTTCATCATCGTGGCGGTGACGCTCTTCGGCGCGCTGCTCGGGGTCCTCGGCGCCCTCACGGCCGTTCCCCTGGCCGCGATGATCCAGATCTTCGTGCAGGAGCTGACGAAGGCCAGGCGCGCCAAGGTGGCCGAGGCCAAGGCGGCCGCGACCGGCGCGGCCTAGGAGGGCTTGGTGGAAGGTTGCTCGTCGTCGGGCTGCGATGGTCGTTCCGAGGCAAGGACGCAGGGAGCGCTCCGTGTATTTGGGACGCGTAGCGTGGCGCGACTGAGGACGCCGCCTCGGGGCGAGCAGCGCAGCCCGGCAGCTCGCGCGAGCGCAGCCTCGAGGCCGACGATCACCAGCCCGAGCAGCACGTTCAGCGCAACCGAGACGGCCGTTTCCACCCGGCTGAGGCGTTCGAGCGCGGCATAGCGGGCGCCCTGGAACGCGAGCGTCGCAACGCCGAAGCCGAGCGCGAGGCGGACGGCGGTTTGCTCCCCGAAAACGCCGAAAGCTCCGAGGACGAGCATGGCGACCGGAGCCAGCGCCGCCAACGGAATCGCAAGCTCGTGACGGGCGACATCGGCGAACTCGGCGACGTCCAGCCGCCGGCTGCGCTCCAGGCTCTCCGCGAGCACGTCCGAATACACGTGCGCGAGCCAGAGCACGAGCACGGTGCCGCCCGCGAGAATCGCAAGCCTCGCGGTGTCCGTGTGCTCGCCGCGCGACCCCGCGGCGATGGTCGCCATCACGACGATCGTCCCGTAGACCGTTCCGGCGACGGGTCGGCCGCGGCCGACCAGGAGGCTCTTGAGGGTGTCGCCGATGGTCACGTGGGTGATGTTCTCCGACTCGTCCGCGGAGTCCTACCGTCATGAGCGCGGCCGAGGCGCGGCCGCCGCAGGCGCTGGCTCTCGAAGCGCCTGATCCTGGCGGGCCGTCGGCCTGGTGCTGGTCGTCCTCACGTTCGCGTACTTCCTGCCGAAGATCGCCGACTACCGCGACGTCTGGGCGGTCGTGAAGGAGCTCTCGTGGCCGTGGTTCTTGGCGCTCCTCGCCGCCACGGCGATCAACCTCGCCACCTTCGCGCCGCCCTGGATGGTGCTGCTGTCCGGCCTGCGCTTCTGGCCCGCGCTGCTGATGACCCAGATGTCGACCGCCCTCTCGCTGGTGATGCCGGCCGGCGCAGCGGTCGGGATCGCCGGCTCCTACGCGATGCTGCGGCGCAAGGGCTTCCCGGGCCCGGCCGTCGGACGGGCCGTGACGCTGGTCAGCCTCTGGAACCAGCTCGCCAACCTCTTCTATCCGATCGTCGCGTTGTTCCTGCTCACCGCCGCCGGACAGGAGACCGCTCTGCTCGCGACCGCGGCCTTCGTGGGCGTGGCCGTCCTGGGGGTCGTCGTCGTCGGGCTGGTGCTCGTGCTGTACAGCAACCGGATGGCCAGAGACCTCGGGGACATCGCCGCGCAGGCGACCAGCTGGACGATGCGGAAGCTGCGGCGGAAGCCCGTCACCTGGGGTGGCGAGAACTTCGAGCACTTCCGCGTCGAGGCAGTCGGGCTGCTCAGCCGCCGCTGGCACGTGCTCACCCTGACGACGTTCGCCGGCAGCCTGACCGTCTTCGTCGTGCTGCTCGTGTCGCTGCGGGCGCTGCAGGTCTCGGCCGACGAGGTCTCGGTGGTGCAGGCGTTTGCCGCCTGGGCGCTCGCCCGCCTGCTCGGAAGCATCCCGATCACGCCCGGTGGCATCGGCGTCGTGGAGCTGAGCCTCACGGCCACCCTGATCGGCTTCGGCGGCGCCAACGCGGAAGTCGTCGCGGCGGTGCTCGTCTTCCGCTTCCTGACGATGGTGCCGACGATCGTGATCGGCCTGCTCGCCACGCCGTCCCTGCGGCCGAAGGCAGGCGGACGCCGAAGCGCCATAGAGTTGCGCGCAGCCCGTCGGTGCTGTTGGATCGCACCATGGGTGGACGCTTCTGGCTCGGCCTCGTCGCCGCCATCATCGGGATCGGGATCGCGGTCGGCGTCCTCTTCCTGATCGTCGAGGTGGCCCTCTTCGCGTGGGGCATCTTCGGCGCCTTCGTCGTGTTCGGCGGCCTGGCGCTCGGGATCGCCTGGATCTACGACAAGCGCAAGCAGGCCGAGTACGAGGACTATCAGGAGTCGTAGCCGCTAGCCGTCGCGAGTCGGCTCAGCAGTCGTAGCCGTACTCGCGCGCCTTGCGGCAGAACTCCTCTTCGTCTGCGGTGAAGAAGTGCCGCAGGCTGTTCGGCTTGCGGACGTAGTAGAGGTAGTCGACCTGCGCCGGCCGCGCGGCGGCGCGCATCGAGGCCACGCCCGGGTTCCCGATCGGGGTGGGCGGGAGGCCCTGGAAGCGGCGCGTGTTGTAGGGCGAGTTGCTGGCGAGGTGCTTCCTCGTCAGCGGCCGCGTCCCCTGGATCCCGAGCCCGTAGCGGAGCGTGGCATCGATGCCGAGCGGCATCCGCGCCTTCAGCCGGTTGTAGATCACGGCCGCGACGAGCCTGCGCTCGCTCGCGACCGCCGTCTCGCGCTCGACCATCGAGGCGATGTTGAGGACGTCGTAGGCGTTCAGGTTGCGGCTGCGTGCGTAGCGCAGGTCGACGGTGCGCCAGCTGCGCTCGAAGGCGGCGAGCTGGTTCGCGACGAGCGTCGACGCGGGCGTGGAAGGCGAGAACTCGTACAGCGACGGAAACAGGAAGCCCTCGAGGCTGCGCCGCTTCAGGTGCGGGCGGAAGGCCCGCGGCGCGGGCGTGCGCTCGACGGCGCCGGCGTAGAGCCGCGCCGCTGAGGCGGGGCGTGACGCCGCGTTTCCGGATCGCGATCTTCCGCACCTCGGCGACCCGGTCGGTCATCTGGCGCGCGCTGAACCCCTCCGGGAAGACGATGCGCAGCGTGACCGGCGCCTGGGCCTCGGCGGTCGTCGCGCCCAGGCCGGCGGCGAGCGCAAGCGTGCAGATGAGAACGAAGCGACCCACGGACAACCCCGCGCGGACGGTAGCAACGAAGGGCTAAAGGTCTCGGCCGAAGACGCCGACAGGGGTAGGCGTGGCTCCTCCTCCACGGAGCCCTCCCTCACAGTTGAGCCCCGGCGGCCAGCCGCAAGCCGTCCGGGGCTCACTGCTTTTCCCCCGCCGAGCCCCTGCTCAGCCGATCGCGTTGAAGAACGGCGGGAACGTCCCCAGAAGACCCAGGGCCAGGAGGCCGCCGCTCGCGAGCGCGACCCGCATCAGCGGCGGATCGGATCGCCGCCACGCGAGGCTCAGGGCTCCCCAGACGGCGAAGAAGACGACGGCGGTCACGGTCGTCAGGCCCGACACGTCTCCGACGCGCTCGGACAGCGTCAGCGCCTCGGAGACCCGGCCGCTCGCGGCGGCCAGGACCGAGAGCAGGCCGAGCGTGAAGCACCCGATGCCGGCGGCCAGGACGACCGCGGCGGCCGGGCCCGACCGCGGCTCGGGCACGGAGAGCTCCTCGGGTGCGGGCTTCACGATCCCGGCGGGAGTTGTCTGTTCGTAGACGAGCTCGCGTGAGGTCATGGCGACTCCTTCAGCGGATCGGCGCCGCGCGTGTGACGAGCGATCCGATCAGCGCGGCGAGGCTGGCGACGGCGAATGCGCCGAGGAAACAGGCGAGGACGAGGTTGCGGATGCTGCGGTCGCGGGCGAGCGTGCGGCCGTAGTACAGAACGAGGGCGGCGCCCGTGGTGGCGAGGATCGGCGCCATGAATGCGACGTGGGTCTTCCAGACGTCCGCGAACTCGTGCCACTGGCGCGTGCCCGGATCGGCGAGCAGGATCGACCTCGGGCTGTCGGGCGTGTCCTCGCTGTACCACGGGAGCAGGACCCAGATCCCGATGAGCACGATCGCCCAGGACATCACCGCCATCACGCTCGCGCCGAGGCGCAGTTGCGCCACACGCTCGCGGACGCCCTCGGCGGTGAGGAGCTGGGAGCGAAGACCGTGGAGCGCCACCAGCGCGGCGGCGAAGGAGAGCAAGAACGGCCCACCGATCACCAGCCCGTGCACAAGCGCCCAGATCTCACGAGTCGTGAGGTCCATCCCCGCTGAGACCTACGGCAAGGTCGGCGCAATCGGATTCCGCCCGCGGGCGTTGTTTCACCACTTGCGCCCGGGGAACAGGCTCCGAAACGAGGAAATGCCAATGAGGAGGTTCCGTGGAATGGCCGACATGAACAGATTCTCGGAGCGGCTCATCGACGTGGCCGAGCGATTTGCCGACGTCGTTGACGCCGCAGAAGGCAAGGGCGCAAGGAAGGGCGGGCCCGGAGCACGCTGGCTGGTGCTGCCCGCCGCGGGCGCGGCGGCGTACGCGCTGGCGACCAGCAGCTCGAGTCTGGCTCGCAAGACGAGAGGGTTGATGCAGAAAGCGAAGGACCGCGCCACCGACCTTCCGGACACGGACTTGTTCGACCGCGTCAAGGAGGTCACAGGCGACGAGAGCTCGGCGAAGTCGGGGAAGCGGACCCAGGGGTCGCGGACCCAGGGGTCGCGGAGCCAGTCCGGGGCCGGGGGGACGAAGCGAACGAGCCAGCGTCGACGCAAGACCGCGTCGGCCCGGTAGTGCCGGACATTCGATCCACTGGGAGGTGACATCGTGCTCGAGCGAACGCGAACGGGTCTGAAGGAGATGCCGTCCAACGCCGCCTGGCTGTTGAGCCGCGCGCTGAAACCGGCCGAGACGATCGGAACCGCGGCCGGGTCCGCTGCGGCGGGCGCCCGCGATCGAGGTCTGAAGGTGGGGGCAGCCGTCGTCGACGCCGCGCCGGTGGGTGGAGACGCGGTCGAGCTCCGGGTACGACGTGCGCAGAACGCCGCCGAGCGTGCGCAGGAGGCCGAGGACCAGCCCTCGAGGCCGCGAAGGAGTCGAAGGCGCGTGCGGACCATGTTCGAGAGGTGGAGGAGCGCGGTCACGCCCGTGTCAAGGGCGTCGAGCGCGAGACGGCTCGCGAGGTCAGACAGCGGGTCGCCGAGGCTCAGAAGACCGCCGACCTGTACGTGAAGCAACAACGTGAAGCCGCCGAGGAGGATGCCGAGGAACAGGTTCACGAAGTCCAGGGCGAGGTCGACGACGAACTCGAGGAAGCTCAGCAGGATGCGGAGGAGTCTCGGCAGCGTGCCGAGGAGCTCGTCGAGGACGCGACCGAGGCGCGGGCGGAGGCCAAGCGACTGGCAGACGAGGCCGTCGAGGCGGCGCGCGCAGCCGCCGAGGAAGCGAGTCGCGAGGCGCAGGAGCTCGCCGTCGAGGCGGAGCAGCTAAAGACCGACGCCGAAGCGCGGGTCGAAGCGACCGAGCAGCTCCGCGAGGACCTGGTTGCAGCCGCGAAGCAGACCGTGCGCGAGCTCAATCGCAATCCGCGGAACGGCGGTCTGAAGTCCTACAACAAGCCTGAGCTGCTCGACCTTGCTGCCAGCATGGGCGTCGAGGGACGGACGAACATGACGAAAGGCGAGCTCGTCGAGGTGCTCACCAGGGCAGCTCGTGGGGAAGGGAACAGGCGATGAGACTCCTGAGCAGGAAGAGCGAATCGGACCGTCTTCTTGATTCGATCAGTGACTCGCTCGATGCGTTGAGCGGCACGTTGACCAAGGGCAGGCTGCTGAAGGCGGGCTTCGTCGCCGGCGCCGTCGCGGGGCTCGCGGCGGGCAGCGCCGGGATCTCGGCGCTCAGGCGGCGCCTCGACGGGACGGGTGGCGATGGCTAGGTCGTCCACGCAGATCGCCGTAACGGCGGCTCCCGACAGCGGCAAACGCCTCTCGGAGGGCGCGCTCGTCGAGGCATCCGTCCGTGCGCGTCTCCTGGGCATCCCGCTCTTGAAGCTGGAAGCGACGATCGTCCTCGTACCTGCAGGTCTCACGCCCGCGCCCCCTGCGGGTCGTGAGGCAGCGGCGCGAAGATCCCGGCGTTCACATGCAGCGGGACGCGACCTGGCCGAGGCCGTACGCAACATCGACGAGGCGACCAGAACGCTCGCCGACGTGAGGCGGAACGGCTCTCGCTAGCGCGTCGCGCTCGGATGTGACAAAAGTGCCGTGATTGTCCTCGTTTCGGGTGATCTTGCTTCCGGGGGTTGTGCTCCCGGCAGAGCCTGCGTACGGCGCTCTCATCGCCGCGCTCGGCCCGGGCGTTGAGGCGGTCGCAAAGGATCTCGAGGTCTACGCAACGCCCGAGCCGCCCGAGGACTACAGCCTCGACGTCGAGATCGACGGCGTGCTGCGCGAGGCGGACGCACACGGCTGGGACCGGCTTCATCTCGTCGGGTACTCGGGCGGGGGAGCGGCCTCGCTCTCGTTCGCCGCTGCCAGACCCGAGCGGGTCGCGAGCCTGGCGCTGCTCGATCCCGCCTGGGCGGGAAGCTGGGATCTGAGCCCCACGGAGACAGGCGCTCTGGCTCGAGTTCGACCGGCTCGAAGGGCTCCCGGTCGAACAGCTCATGCCGACTTTCATGCGGCTCGGGCTCAAGCCGGGTGTCCCGCTCCCGGCTCCGCCGCCCGGCGACCCGCCGCCCTGGATGGCCAAACGTCCCGCAGGCATTCGTGCACTCCTGCGCGCGTTCAAGCACGGCGACATCCCCCGAGCTGCCCTCCACCGTTTCGATCGCCCCGTCTACTACGCGCTCGGCGCTCTCAGCAACCCGGACCAGTTCGGGGAGATCGCGACGCGTCTGAGCGGAGTCTTCCCAGACTTCGAGCTCGAGGTTTTCGAGGAGCGACACCACTTCGACCCGCCGCACCGGATCGAGCCCGAGCGCCTCGCGAACTCGCTCCAGACACTCTGGCGACGCGCTGAACGCGCACAGCCCTGAGAGGCGCTCGGCGACGGCGAGGAACTGAGTCTCGCGGGCGCCGCGATTTCGTATGGTTCCGCGGCGGCTCAGGTAACCGAGATGACAGCCATCTTCTGGCCGTTCCAAAAGGGGGGAACTTTCCATGCGCCTCAGGGCCATGCAGCGAGCGCTGCTCGCTGCCTCGCTGTGCGCGCTGGCGTTGACCAGCGCCGCAGCGGCTCAGGAAGCACGCGGGATCGATCCGAACCAGGGCGAGAGCCTGGTCGAGGTCAACCTGCCCAGCAAGGCCGCCGCTGAGCGGCTGCAACTGAACGCCGAATCGTACGGCGTCGACTTCAACGAGCACTATCTCCGTCACAACGCCGACGGCTCGGTGACGGTGACCGTCTTCGGCTCGGACTTCGAGCTCGCAGCGCTCGACGTGGGCGGCTACGACCTCGGCCGCACGATCGAGGGCCCCGACACCTGGCGGGCTCGGATCGCTGCGCGGCAGGCGGAGGTCAAGTCCGAGAACCGCGCCGACGCCGCCGCGTTGGACGAGCCCATCACCGTGCAGTCGCACGAGGACGAGATCGTCGTCCTGCGCGTCGACTACTTCGAGAACTACGCCGGCCGGTTCCTGTCGGTCGAAGCCAAGGACCGCGACGGCGCAGCTGCGCCCACAGGCTCCACGTACATCGGGCCGACCCTGTCCCTCTCGTGGAACACCGGGGCCGGCACGCCGATCGACTCCACGCCGCGGACGATGGGCGTCAACATCGATCCCGACACCACGCCTGACACGTACATCGAGCATCGCGAGCTCGTTCGAATCGGCGAGGCGGGCGAGGCCCAGCCGCCACGGCCCACCCAGATCCGGATCGGCTCGAGCACGGGCGCGATGAAGGAGGCCGACGTCAACATCTGGCTCGGCGGCGGTCTGCCTCCGATGGCGCCAGGCTTCCTGAAGGACTTCACGACTCGCTACCTGGACCCGACCGAGGTCTACGCACGTCTCGGGCAGCTCGCCGCCGAGTTCCCGAACATCAGCGAGCTGGTTCCGCTCCCGAACAAGACGAACGGCTATCAGCGGAGAGCACAGGCCACGATGGCGGGCACCACGCTGCCGGGGAACTCGCCCCAGGGCGCCACCGCACAGAGCCAGGCCGTCATCCTCACCTCACGCGCCTGGGGCCACGAGGGCGGGAACGACATCACGGCCGAGTTCCGCAATCCGTTGGCTGCGAGCTCGCCGCTCAGCGTGGCGGTCAGCGGGAACGACATCCTCGTCAGCCTCGGGACGGACGGTGCCGGCGTGCTCACCAGCACGGCTGCACAGGTGATCGCGGCGATCAACGCCAGTCCCGCGGCGAGCGCTCTCGTCGTTGCGCTCACCTATCGCGGCAACACGGGCCTTGGCATCGTGCAGCCTCGCGCGAAGGTCAACCTGTCCGATTTCCTGACGACGGCGACGAACGCTCACGTCCAGCGCGGGCCGTTCAGCTACTCCGTCCTGCGAATCGGCAAGGTGCGCGACGGCTCGAAGGTCGGCGTCTTCCTCTACTGCCAGCAGCACGCGCGTGAATGGGCGACGCCGCTCACGTGCCTCGAGACCGCCGAGCAGCTGCTCCGCAACTACGCGATCGATCCGAGCACCCGGAGCCTCGTCGACAACCTCGACATCTTCATCCTCCCGTCGTCGAACCCCGACGGCGCGCACTACTCGATCCACAACTTCAACGGCCAGCGAAAGAACATGACCAACCACTGCGTCGAGGGCGGCAAGGAGACCGACGACCCCTTCGCGCCGAACTTCTGGGCGCCCCGGGTGAACCCGGGGACGGGGCTGCCGTACGTCAACTCGGATCCCGCCTCACGGACCGCGTGGGGCGTCGACATGAACCGCAACAACACGGCCGGCACGATCTTCGACGGCTACATCGGGGCGTCGTACTCGTGCACGAGCGAGGTCTATGCGGGCCCAGCCGAAGCCTCGGAGCCGGAGATCAAGAACGAGTTCTGGGTTGCGGACACGTTCTCGAACATCAAGTTCTCCAACAACATCCACAGCTTCGGCGGCTACTTCATGTGGGCTCCGGGCGCCTACCTGCCGGACCGGTCGGAGGGAGACCTCGTTCACGCCAACATCGGCGTGGAGAAGTACTTCTTCGCAGCCGGCGATCGCATCCTGAACCGGATCAAGGAGCAGCGGAACACTGTGATCCTTCCGGAGCGCACCGGCCCCATTGCAGACGTTCTCTACTCCGCGGGCGGGAACAGCGCGGACGAGCACTGGTACAACCGCGACGTGATCGCGTACAGCTTCGAAACGGGCGCGGACCGCTACGTCAACACCACCCTCGCGGTTGCCTCCGCGGCGGGCGCGACCGAGATCAGGGCCGCCAACCGGAACGGCTTCGGCGAAGGCGACAAGATCACGGTGGACGCCGGTACGGCCAACGCCGAGGTCCGCACGGTCGCCTCGGTGGCCGGCTCGAATCCTCCGAGCCCGGAACCGAACATCACCCTCACCGAGCCGCTGGCGCTCGCCCATCCGATGGGTGCGGTTCTGGCCGGCGGAACGCTCCAGTCGGGCGTCGGGTTCCAGCCCGACTACGCGACCGAGGGCAAGCACGAGGCGCTCGAGTTCGCGGCCGGCAACTACGGGCTGCTCGAGTCGGCACTCGACTACGCACGGGACACGACGCCGCCCGAGGTGATCATGCCCGGACCGACCGTGTCCAAGACACCGATCGAGACGACGTTCCAGTACGTCAACGAGCCGTCGGTCATCCACTACACGACCGACAACTCAACGCCGACCGAAGCGTCGGCGCTCTGGGATTCCACGGGCCCGCGTGAGCCGGGTCAGGTGTTCCACGTCACCAAGACGACCGTGTTCAGATGGATTGCGAAAGACATCAAGGGCAACATCTCGAAGGGGCGGGACGTCTTCGTGATCGCGCCACCGCAGTAACGCGGAGGACGGGCGGCTCGCCACGGCGAGCCGCCCGTCGTCCCATGCTCGGAGCCGCGTCGAGGCGGCGGCGGTGACGCCAAGAGCGATCCGCGTGCTCGTGGTGGCGCTCGCGGGCTTCCTCGCGGTTGGCATTGCGGCGGCGGTCCTCGTCTTCGGAGACGGCGAGGCGCCGGCGGCTCACGGCGGTGATCCCGCGCGCTGCCGCGCCGTGGTCGGGGCCGGGGCCCGCGCCTGCTACACGCGCGAGTTCATGCCATGGTCGCGGGACGGGACGACCCGCGACCGGCGGTGAACGCGATTGCCCGCTCAGCCTGGAAGGAAGGCGGCTTCCTGCTCTCCAACTGCCACGGCATCATGCACACGGTCGCGCGCACGTACGCGCGCGAGGCAGGCGTCACGCTCGCGACGCTGATGGACTACCTGCCGAAGAGCAACGATCCGGGGTGCAGCGCGGGCTTCGCCCACGGGCTCGTGACGGCCGTCGCCCCGCGGATCGATCCGACCCGGCCCCGTGAGGCGGCCGCGGTGTGCGCGGACGCCGCAACCCGCTACCAGCGCTACAGCTGCACACACGGGTTCGGGCACGCGTTCATGCGGATCTACGACGACCGCCTGGCGCCCGCTCTCGGGCTCTGCCGTCAGCTCGGCCCAGGGGCCGCGGCCGACTGCGCCCAGGGCGCGTACCACGACTACTGGTTCGCAGTCGTCGGCGCCGACGATGCGAGCCTGCCGGAGCGGGCCGTGACCGACCCGCGAGAGCTCTGCGCGGCGCAGCCGGTGATGTTCGTGCGCCCGTGCTGGTACCGGGCGTTCGTCGACAACCGCCCGGACGCGGTCGAGGTCCGGGGTCCCGGCGATCTCGACAAGCTCTGCAGCGGTCTCGAGGCACTTCAGCGCGAGGCCTGCATGACGGCGGCATCCGTGATTGGTCCGCCTGACCCGGCGGTGCAGCTCCGAATCTGCGCAGGACTCCTCGATCCGTCCGACGCGCGGAGCTGCATTCGGGGGGTGAAGGTGCAGAACCTGCTCGGCTACCCGATCGCGGCGTACGTCGAGTTGATCGGGCGGTGCGAGCTCTTCGGCGGCGCGACGCGGAGTGCCTGCTACCGCTGGCTCGGCAAGACGCTCGCCGTCCTCACGGACGGCGTCTTCGCGCGCAGCGGTTGCGCGCAGGTCGCCGGCGCGGACGGGCGCCGGTACTGCCGGCAAGGGGGCCGAAGCATGAACGACGCCCTCGTCACGTTCAGCTGAGTCCCACGGCTCGCCCGGAGCTCGTCGAGCTCGACGTCACCGCAGGGGAAGCTGTGCGCGCACAACGGTGCCGGCGCCGATCGGACTCCTGACGTCGAGCCGACCGCCGAGCGCCTCTACACGGTCGGCCAGGCCTCGCAATCCCGATCCCGCGCCCAGGGTCGCACCGCCGCGGCCATTGTCGTGGACCTCCGCAGCGACAACGCGAGCGTCGGTCGACATGACGACGCGGCCAGCCGACGCCTCGGCGTATTTGGCCGCGTTCGTCAAGCACTCCGCCACGACGTAGTAGACGGCCGCCTCGAGCAGCATCGCTCCGAACGCGCTCGCTTGGCACGCCGACAACGTCTGACGCAGCCCAAAGGGCTGCGGCGATCCAGCGAGACGAGACGCTGCTGCGCGCCGTCGTGGAGGTTACGTTCGAGCCGCCGTCGCTCGCTGATCCCAGCCTCGACGATGCGCGTTCGCGAAGCAGTCAGCCGGTCGTGCGCCTCAACGCTTTCGAGCGCGAGCCCCACGAGCTCGGTGAAGTCCGCAAGACGCCGCTCCGCGTCGTCTCCGAAATGCCGCCGCGCCGTCGAGAAGACAAACAATGCACCCCATGTGCGCCCTCCGGCGACGATGGGCGCGACGACCGAGGAGAGGTAGCCGGCCTCGCGCGTGATCCTCGCCGCCTCTCCTGGGACGTCCGTGTAGTCATCGATCCGGCCGCCGTACTGCGAAGCGCGGTAGACGGGTACATGCGGATCGCTGTACGGCACCAGCGTGCCCACCTCGAAGCCCGCAGCTTCGTCCACGTCCCAGCGCCCGACCACCACGCCGCCCTGCTCAGCGAAGCGCACGGTGGCAGCGGTCTTCGCGCCGAGCAGCCGCCCGGCTTCCTCGGCGACAGCGTGGAAGACCTGATCCGGCGCGGCCGCGGACGCCACCAGAGTCGCGACGCGCCGCAGCGCCGCCTGCTCGGCGGCGAGCATCCCGAGCGCGCGTTCGGTGTCCGAGCCGGGCTGGTTCACGGCTCGACAGGTTGCCAGCAGCGCTGGTGGGCGGATTTCAATATTTCGCCACCCCGCTTGGCTACGGGCGTCCCGCTGAAGCACTCGAGCGTCACGGCTAGCAGCGGACGCACGGGACGGTGGGCCCATCATCGGGACGCGCCTCCGCGCAGCAGGTGCTCGATTGCGCGGCCGAGGACGTCGGCTCGCTCCTGCGGCGTCGCCAGGGCCTCGATGCCGTAGCCGAAGAGCACCGTGTCCCGGGTGGCGACCGATGCGCTGACGCTGATGAGCTCGGTCGAGATCGCGAACCCGCTGCCGTTGGCGGGCGGGCTGCCGGGCGGCGGGCCCTCCACGGCCCAGGAGCTGGTCTCGCCCTCGAAGCCGTCGGCGTCGAGGACCCCGGCAGTCGTCGTCACGCGAGTGTCGTCGACGAACACGCCGATGCCGGTCTTCCCGCCGATGACGGTGTTGGCCACGTAGCTGACCTTGACGTCGACGGGTCGGCCGGCGTAGCGCGACAGGTCGAACGAGGCGTTGCGCCAGCCGCCCGACTCGCCGCTGAACGCGTTCCACTCGCCGGTGGTGCCCCGGGGTGCGCACGGGATGCTCGGCGTCAGGTAGTGGAGCAGGAACGGATGCGTGGTCAGCAGGTCCTCCGAGCACGGCGTCGGCGGAGCCTTGGTGGTCCCGCCGCGCGTATCGGGCAGGGTGGTCCAGTCGTCGGTGCCCGACGGCGCCGCCTCGAGGATCACGCTGTGGAACGTAACCGTCGTGCTGAACGACAGCGACATCGAGAGCGTCGGCGCATCGGCGGCGGAGACATCGGTCAGGTCGATCGTCTGCCCGAGTCGCTGGTACGACGAGTCGGCGTGCAGCGCCCCGGCGTAGCGCCGACCCTCGACCGGGCCGAGCGGGTTGACCCCGGCCGCGCCGACGTAGTCGCCCGACCCCTCGCCGGCGAACAGCGGGAACCGCTCCGGCGCCAGCGCGTCGCTGGTGAGGCTGAAGGCGCCGGCCTCGTTCAAGGGGTTGTCGACGACGGCCTGACCCCCGAACGTCCCGGCTCCCTCGACGCCGGTCGGGCGGGCGAACGTGACCCGCTCGCGGACACCGAGGTAGTACTGGGCGAAGTCGTCGGCCAGCAGCCCGCAGTCGGCCACGAAGTCGCGCGAGACGACGCAGTCCTCCTCCGGCGCGCCGTCGAGCCCGTAGAAGAGGCCGCCGAGCGACCGGCCGATCAGGCCCTGGTACTGAGCTGTCTCGCCGGCCTGGATCAGCTTGCCGCCCTCGTTGAGGTAGTCGCGGACGGCGAGCGTGAGGAACTGTTGGCGCTCGGCCACGGCGAGGTCCGGGAGCGGTCCGAGCAGGAACGTGTCGGTGAGCAGGTCCTCGGGTTCCTGGGGGAGGCGGTCGTCGCCGCTCTCCCACACGACCGCGTCGAAGTGGCTGAGCACGCCCAGCGGGTGGGGCACGCCCTGGGCGTCCACGTCCCAGGTCGCGTGCGAGACGCCGTTGGCGGCGAGCGCGACCGCGTACTCGTCGGCGTACTTGGGCGCGGTCGTGCCCGCCGGGTAGGTCGGGTTGACGCCGGTGTAGTCCTCGTTCGCCACGATCAGGGCCTCGGCGCCCGTGGTGGACTCCTGCCTGTAGGTGAAGTGGTCGCTCTCGGCTCCCGCCGCGCTGAACCACACTTCGACCCGGTCGCCCGGGCGAGCGCCCCGCACCTTCCCGCGGTACTCGGCGTAGTAGACGTCGCCCTCGCCGCCGTAGCGCTCGCCGCCGCGCCACTCGGTCACCGGCACGCGGTGGATGCGGCCGCCGTCGATCCGGTAGTTGAGCCGCCGGTGGCGCTGGTCCCGGCGCGCGGTGACGGCGACGGTCTGCGGGTCGCCGTAGGACACGTCGAACGCGTCGACGACGAACTCGGGCGTCGCTCGGCCGACGACCGAGACCGGGTCGTCGGGGTCGTGGGTCGATCGCGCCACGGCGAGCGCGAAGGGGACGTTCTTGGCGAACTCCGCGGCGACGAGCGTCTCGTCATCGGGGAACTCGAACTGCGACCGGCACTCGGCCGGCTCGAACTCGTCGTCCGGATCGGACGCGCTCGCGGTCGCACACGAGGACATCTCGGGGACGTACGCGAGCGTGCCGTGGGCGGCGTGGGCGTGCCCTCCGAACTCTCCGTTGGCGACGCCGATATCCGCGAACTGGTCCGGGTCGTAGCCGGGCACGGCACTCTCGGCGTCGTCGCCGGCGAGCGCCTCGTAGACGACGTCGTCCGGCGTCGGGGTGTCGACCTGCCACGCGGTCCCGTAGAGCAACTGCGACCCCGTCGAGTGGTAGCTGAGCGCGAACTCGAACCCGACCCGGCGCATCAGGCGGTCGAGCGCCCGGGTCTCGGGCTCGGAAGCCGGGCGCGGCCCGCGGAAGGCCTCGCTGGCGGGCGCGGCCGACGCTCCTTCATCGTCGTAGGACCACTTCGTAGGGAAGTTCCGGTTGAGGTCGACGCCGTCGCCCACGTTGGCCCGGCCGTCGCCGTTGTTGTCGCGCAGGTTCTTGCGCCACAACCGGTTGCCGGGGGTGAAGCTGTGGTCATAGCCGTCGGGGTTGGCGACCGGGACGAACCACAGCTCGGTCGAGTCGACCAGCCTGGTCAGCGCGCGGTTGCTGCCGTAGCCGTCGATCACGTGGCGCGCGAGCCGGCGGACCATCTCCGGGCTGATCCACTCGCGCGCGTGCTGGGCCCCGACGTAGAGGATCGCCGGCCGGCGCCCGTCGCGCAGCTGCGCGGCCCGCCGCGTCACCTTCAGGGCGACGATGTCCTGGCCCTGGTGGGTCTCGCCGATCGTGACCAGCTTGGTGATGCCCGGATGGTCGGCGGCCAGCCGCTTGAACTCTTGCTTCAGCCCACCCCGGGCGCCGTACGGCCGGAACACCTTGTATTCGTCGGCCTCGCGGGTTGCCGCCTCGCGCGTGGTCGGTGCGGGCGGGTCTGCGGCGGCGGCTCCCGTGAGCCCGCTCGTCACAATGCTCGCCACTGCTATGGCGACCCACATTGGTCGTTTCATCTCAAACTCCCTTCAGAGCAGGCGCCGGGATGGTCAGCTCGGCGTCGCTGAGGTCGGTGACAGCAATCAGATCGGGGGCGCGCGGCGGGGACAGCGGCGACGGCAGCGGCCGTCACGACCGCCTCATCAACTTCCGTTCCGTCGGTGGAGTCGGAGACCGGGCACAACCTTGCTTTCGCACGAGTCGCTATTGCGGTTCGCTTGCGGTAAGCGCCCGCCTGGGGATCAGCCGACCCGCGCTCCCCGCCCCCGGGCATCCGAGGGCGGGCTGTCTCATAGGCGCGCGGGGATCAGTTCCACGTGCGAGGTCTGAGGAACTCGTCGAGCTCGACACGGCCGGCGAGGTTGTCGAGTGTGCCGACGAGGCCGGCGAACGTGCATTCGGCCACGATCTCGAGGACCTCCGCCTTGGTCACGCCCGCGGCGGTCGCGCGGGAGACTGCACGGTCTTCCACCTTGCCGCGGTCGATCACGATGCTGCGCGCAAGCTCGTAAACCGCGGCGAGCTTGACGTTTGACGGCGGCTTGCTCGTACGCATGCGCTCGATCTCGGCCTCGTCGACGCCGAGGCTGGCCAAGACCGTCGAGTGGAACGCCACGCCGTAGCGGTTGTCGACTGCGACGCCGACGGCCACGCCGGCGACCTCGCGAGCGATCGGGTCGAGCTGGCCCGAGCCAACTGCGCGGCGCAGCCCGTCGAACGCGCTGAGCAGAGCGGGCGAGCCCGCGGCGGTGCCGGCCACGTTGGGCACGAAGCCGAGATCGCCCGCGATGCCGTCGAGGATCGCCTTCGACCCGTCTGGGGCGTCCTCGGCGCTGTAGATGGTGAGCTCCATCGTTGGACTCCTTTGGTCGTTGGAGCGCGAACAGTGCACCCGCTCGGACAGCCCGGCAATTCCCTGGCAGGGAAGTGCGAACGGGCAACAGGCGCCTAGCATGGGTGCGTGGCAGTCGCCGAAGCACGTGTCGAGTTCGGAGACTTGCTGCGGCATTGGCGACGCGTCCGAGGGAAGAGCCAGCTCGACCTCGCGGGGGACGCGCGCACCACAGCGCGCTACGTCAGCTTCGTCGAAACCGGACGGTCGCAACCGAGCCGACAGATGGTCGTCCGGCTTGCGCGCGCGCTCGATGTTCCGCTTCGCGAACGTAACGGCCTCCTGCTCGCCGCCGGGTACGCGCCGCTGTATGCCGCGGGCAAGCTCGAAGGCCCCGAACTGGACCGCGTGCGCGTGGCCCTTGGATCGATGCTGTCCAAGCACGAGCCCTTCCCTGCCGTCGTCATGGACCGAGCCTGGAACGTTCTGCAGGCAAACGATGGGGCCCAGCGACTCTTCGGCGAGCTGCTGGCTCCGGAGCCGTTGCCCGAGCCGGCCAACGTCCTCGACCTGATGATCCAGCCCGGCCCGGTCCGCAACGCGGTGCTGAACTGGGATGCCGTTGTGCCCGAGTTGTTGGAACGCTGCCGGCGCGAAGCCATCGGCGGCGTCATCGACCCCGCCACCGTCGAGCGCCTCGAGGGATTCCGCTCCCGCCCCGACGTCGCCCGGGTGATCGACGAAGCCGTGGTCGCGAAGCCGACCTCGCCTGTCATCGACGTCACCTTCGCGTTCGGCGCCGGCCGCCTCAGCTTCTTCTCCGTGGTATCGACCATCGGCACGCCGACCGATATCACCGCTCAAGAGCTACGGATCGAAGCGTTCTTTCCCAGCGATGCCGCAACTCATCAGGCCTGGATGCGCAACATGGGCTAGCCAGTTCCAACTCCGGAACGAGACCGGCAGCGAACGGTCCGTGCCCGCCCGTCTCAACGGACAGCGCCAGGAGTCCGCCTGTGTCCCGCTGCAGCCCGCCGCCGCCCCGACCCGCTGACGCGCGTCGGCGGCTTCGCGGCCGCCTTACGCGCTCTCGTCCACCTGGAAGGTGAGCATCATTCCGCTCTCGTGATGCTCGGCGATGTGGCAGTGCGCCATCCAGGTTCCGGGATTGGTGACGTCGAGGAGGATCTCCACGGTTTCCCCGGTTCGCACGAGCACCGTGTCCTTCCAGGCCAGATTCGGCTCGTCGACTCCGTTCCGAGACAGGATCAGGAAACGTCCCGCGCCGTGGACGTGGAAGGGGTGGGGCATCGGATGGTCTGAGTCCATCTCGTTGACGAGGCGGATCTTCACTCGGTCGCCGACGCGGAACCGCCAGTCGATCCCCGCGTTTTCGGCGCCCGTTTCCCGGTCGACCAGCTTCCAGCGCATGTTCGCCGGCGTCGTCATGCGGTTGACCTCGACCATGTCGTCTTCCCATTCGATTCCCTGGGCTGCGTCGTGGGCGTGGTCATGGTCGTGATGACCGTGACCAGTGTGACTGCCACCATGGCTCTGGCCGCCGTGATGGTCGCTGTGGTTGGCGTGGTGGTGTTCGCCGTGCGCGCCATGGCCCTCATGCTCTCCATGTCCCTGGCTGCCCTCGTGTCCGCCATGGCCTCCGTGCCCGTGGCCCTCATGACCGCCGTGTCCATGATGCTCGTGGCCGCTTGACCCGGCGAGATTCGATGGCACGAGCTTCATGCCGCACTTCGGGCAGCGCTCGGCCGAGTCACTGACGACCTCAGGATGCATCGGGCATACGAAGCTGGTCTGACTGGGTGCGGCGGTCGCCAGCAGCTTCATCCCGCACTTCGGACACTTGCCCGGCTCGTCGCTGGCCACCTCGGGATGCATCGGGCATGCGTAGACGACGGCTGCTCCTTCGGGAGCTCCCATGTCCATTTCCGCGACGAAGGCGAGCGTCTTGTCCGGGGGAGCACCGAGATACGGCGCGATCCGCTCGCGCTCGGCTGTCATGTCCGGGTTCGTCCGCAGCACCTGGAACCGATCGGTGAGGTCGGGTTCGACTGACTCCTCGCCGACGGTGACGTTGGCGAGTCGATAGGAACGCTCCGGAGTTCTGTGCTCGAGGATGAACTCGCCCGGTTCCGGGAAGTGCACGTCGACGACCACGCGTTCTGAGGGAGCCAGGAGCACCTCCTCGACGAACTCCTCGTGCTCGTAGTGGCCGCTGTCGGCCCCGACGAGCTTGAACTGAGCGCCCGGCAGCGCGACGTTGAAGACACGCGTGTTCGCCGTGTTCGTCAGATAGAGGCGGACGACCTCGCCGCGGTTCGCCGTCAGCGAGAGGTCGGGCTCGCCGGCGACGAGCATCACGTTGCCGAAGCGGCCCATCGCGACGTGCGTCGTCTCCGACTCGCTGAACGCAGCGACCTTGCCCTCCTCGATCAGGATGTCGTCCAGCGTGAGCAGCAGCTCGCGGTTCGGCGGCGGCCAGTACTCGGGCTCACTGGGGTCGACCAGGATGTTGCCGTAGAGGCCCATCTCCTGCCCGTAGTCCTCACGGATGTGAGGGTGGTACCAGTAGGCGCCGGGGTCGGGGACGGTGATCTCATACGTGAACGTCTCTCCGACCGGGATCGGCGCCTGGGTGTCATGCGTTCCGTCGAAGCGGTTCTCGAGCCGGAGTCCGTGCCAGTGGACAGTCGCTTCGAGATCGCCGCGATTCGTGACGTGGACGGTCACGGTCGCTCCCTGCGGGATCCTGAGCGTCGGGCCGGGAATCGAGCCGTTGTACGCGAGCATTCGCACGGTCGCGTCGCCAATCCGCTTCGCGACCGGGATGATCTCGAGGTTGAACTCGTCGCCGTCGTTGAGCTCGACGAGCTCCGGTCGAGTTGCCTCCGGTAGCCCGGTCGGGTCCGTAGGGAGCTGCTCGACGGCAGTGGCTCTGTGTCCGTGGTGATCGTGCATGCTCAAACCCTTTCCTCCTCCCTGGCGGCCGCGGGCTCGCGTCGGCGCTCGCCGAGTGCGGCGATCTGCTCAGTCATGAACTCGGCGTCGTGCTCGACCCATCCAATCAGCGCCGAGCCGCGCGTGTGCTGCCACGTCAGTCCGAGGAAGTAGAGGCCGGGGACATCGGTGACTCCGCGCCGGTGGCGGAGCCGGCCGTCCTGATCGAAAACGGGGAGCTGGATCCAGGAGTAGTCCGCGCGGTACCCCGTCGCCCAGAGAACAGCGTCGACCCCGAGCTCACTGCCATCCTCGAAGCGAACCGTCCGCTCGTTCGCATCGACGACTCGCGGCTTCAACTCGACGCCGTAGCGCCGCTCGAGCTCACGCGGGCTCGAGCCGATCAGCGTCTCGCGCGTGCTGAGCCGGCGGCCGAGCCGCGATTCGACGGTCGTGTTGAACAGGCGCGACTTCGTCAGCCACCAGAACAGATCGCGCCCAAGGATGCGCTGCGGAAGCGGTGTCTGGCGCGAGCCGACCGCGAGCTGAACCTCGTGCGTCTGCGAGAGCTCTTTCGCGATCTGAAAGCCCGTGTTGCCGCCGCCTACGACGAGCACCGTGCCTTCAGGAATGTCACTCGGCTTGCGATAGCCGGTCGCATGGGTCTGGAAGACATCCGGCGCGAGCCGCTCGGCCACCTCGGGCACGTACGGCGTCTGGAACGGCCCTGTCGCGACGACCACCTGGCCTGCAGTGATCGTCCTGCCGTTCACGTCGAGCACCAACCTCTCGTTGTCTGCCGCTGTGAGACTCCGAACCGGCGAATGCTCCTCGATCGGCAGCTCGAACCGGATCGCGTACTCCTCGAGATATGCGACCACTTCGTCTCGCGTTGGATACCCGTCCGGATCGCCAGGGAAGGGCACGCCGGGCAGGCTGCTGTAGCGGCGCGGCGTGAACAACGTCAGCGACTCCCACCGCTCACGCCAGGCCGAAGCGATCGAGCCGGCTTCGACGATCAGGAAACGAAATCCCTGTCGCTTCAGGAAATAGCCCATTGCCAAACCGGCCTGACCTGCGCCGACGACAACGGCGTCAAGACTCACCGTCTCGTTCGCTGAGGATCTTGGCTCCGGAGAGTTCATGCATTTCGCGTTCCCGCGCGGGCGCGGTCAAAACCCGCGCCGACGGGCCCTCTATCCGAGAGCGACCGCGCGGCGGCCGTGCGCAAGGCGCAGCCGCAACACCAGCGGACGGGGTGACCAGTAGCCGATTGCGCAGCAGCCGTGCTCCAAGGCGCGAGCGCCGTCGAGATCCACTCGTAACAAATCGAGCACCAGCGCCGGACCAAGACACAGGCCGTTCTCAACCAGCCTCGTGCAGAGGACGTCTACGTCGTCCGGCGGCGCGAGAAGATACCCACGCACGTAGACGGGCTTCTTCGCCCGCATGCGTATCGCTTCTGCGACCGAGAGCGCCTGAACAGTGGCTTCTATGCCATCGAGTCGGGTGGCGGAACCCGACTCGGTTTCAAAGGGCTCAAGCGAGCCGCCACAGCCGCTGACCACGGCGACGAGCAGGACGACGAGTGACAGAGCCCTGGTCACGAGCTTGGCCACTGTCCCACAGCTGCACCGGCCCGCAAGGGGTCGTTAGACACCGTCCGTATCAGCCGTGCGGCGGCCAGCCGCCTACGGGGCGTCGTCGTCCACAGCTTCTAGCTCGTGAGCGATCAGTGCCGGAAAGAGCGGCCAGCCGCCCGAAGCTCCCATGACCTCACCGACCGGGATCTCGTTATGGGCGACCGCGTGGAACTTGTCGTCGCGCAGAGTGCAGACGAACGCGTCTGTCCGGCCGTTGAAGCTGACGCTCCACCCGCTGTACGCCTCCGCCGTGATCTGTCTTCCGCAGCGGTAGCTCCCTGCCTCCCAGAGCGTATGGACGTACATCACCGAAGCGCAGGCTCCGAGAACCAGCACGACCGCAGCCAAGCCGAGCGCGATCAGCAAGCGCCGTAACCAGCGGAATCGCCCCGGTTCAGACCCCACCGCCTGCGGATGCTACGGCTCTTCCGTGGAGATTCTGTGCACGACCGATTTGGACGCCCACTCGCCAGGATTCACTGTCGCACTCTTGTGCGAAGGGAAGAAAGTTGCGACGATCGACGTCATGTGATCGCTGCTACAAACACGGCCGAAAGGAGAATGCGCATGGATGCAGTCGGTACGGCGCATCTAACGAGCGACATCCTGGCGCCACGCGCGGTGGGCGCGAGCGTCTCGCGACGCCAAATCACGGACGTCCTGCACGAGGCGGACGGCACCCCGGAGCTCGTGCTGGACCTCGTCGCCGCAGACGGCGGTGAACACGCGACGATCAGCATGACCTGGAGCCGCGACGACCTGGAGCGGCTGCTCGAGGCTTCCTCCGACGACGACGTGGTTCTGACGTTCGACCGAGATGAGCTCGCAGGCGCACTCGGCGACGTGGAGGCCCACGGACTGCGCGCGGGCGCCGCGGTCTTCGCCGTCGTTGCGGCGGGTGCGCTCGGAAGCGGTGCGGCGATGGCGAACGCGGCGGTCGCAGAAGGCGACAGCGGCGGTACCGCGGCCACGCCGATCACTGCGACGTCGACCGCCGCCGAAGATGCCGCGCTGGCGGCTCGCTCCGAGGGGATGAACCAGCAGTACGGTCTGGGCACGGGCGGCGAGGCTGCTGCGGATGCCGCGCTGGCGGCTCGCTCCGAGGGGATGAACCAGCAGTACGGTCTGGGCACGAGCGGCGAGGCTGCTGCGGATGCCGCGCTGGCGGCTCGCTCCGAGGGGATGAACCAGCAGTACGGTCTGGGCACGGGCGGCGAGGCTGCTGCGGATGCCGCGCTGGCGGCTCGCTCCGAGGGGATGAACCAGCAGTACGGCCTGGGCACGAGCGGCGAGGCTGCCGCGGATGCCGCGCTGGCGGCCCGCTCTGAGGGGATGAACCAGCAGTACGGCCTCGGCACGAGCGGCGAGGCTGCCGCGGATGCCGCGCTGGCGGCCCGCTCTGAAGGCATGAACCAGCAGTACGGCCTGGGCACCAGCGGCGAGGCTGCCGCGGATGCCGCGCTGGCGGCCCGGTCCGAGGGGATGAACCAGCAGTACGCGCTCGGCACCAGCGGCGAGGCTGCCGCAGATGCCGCGCTCGTGGCCCGCTCCGAAGGGATGAACCAGCAGTACGGCCTGGGCGGCGAGGCAACCGATGGCGGTTTGACGCTCGAGGCGCCGGCCCCTGGTGACGCTCTGCTCATCGGCGGCTTGCTCCTGACGATCGCAGGAGCGACCTTCGCGGTTAAACGGACCGCGGGAGGACGTCTGGCCTAGGCGAAAGGTCCAAGAACAAGACAAGTTCTAGAACAGCTAGACGAGTAACGGACACGCATGGGGAGGGCCGGGAGACCGGCCCTCTCTTTGTCCTGGTAGAGATCCCCGTCCGTTGACCGGGACACGGTCCACTGTGTGGCGCGGTCCCAGCGGCCGCGTCCTCTCCGTCCGTTGGCCGCGTCGAGCGGCCCAGGATCGCGCCCATGTGGCAGCGGCCATCCCGAGCGCACCTGCGCGGCGTTGACCGCGTGGGCGACTGGTTGTACGCTCAAAGTCTTGCGGCCTAAGGCGCCGAACAGGCGCCACTACTATCGAAAGGAAAGACATGCGGCGTACTAAGTCTCTGCTGGCGGCTGGATGTTGCGCAGCCGCGGTCATGGCTCTGGGTGCAGGTCCGGCTCTGGCCGGTGAGGTCACTGGAAGCGGCAAGAACGTTGATCAGAATCAGGGAAAGTCGTGGTGCTCGTTCTCGGGACTGAATGACCAGGTAGACGGTCCCGTCGGTACCAAGGCGCAGTCGTACGGGCAGGAGCTCAAGCTGGGTCTCGTCAATCCGCACGAGGGCAATCCCGGCGTAGCCTGCAATCCGAACAAGACCTTCCTTCCGCCCAACCCGAACAGGCGATAACGAAGTCTCGGCTGGCCCCGACGCGAAGCGTCGGGGCCACGCCACTTCACTTGCCTCGGCCGGACCACTCCGCGGCCCGGCGCTAAGACTGACGAAGCTCCTTCTCGTACATCACCCAGCCGAGCGCGGGCGCCATCCCAGCGCGCTCGTAGAGGCGGAACGCGCCCGTGTCGCTCGCCGCGTCGACGCCGAGCCCGACGCTGTGCTCGCCGCGCTCCCAGAAGCGCCCGAACGAGTCGCCGAGTAGCGCCGCGCCCACGCCCTGCTTGCGCCACGGGCGACGTGTGAAGAGCGCCTGGACCCAGCCGCCGCCGTATGTGTTGCCCGTGCAGATCGTCCCGGCGACGATCTCGTCTTCGGCGCGGACGACGCACCAGAGCGTTGGGTCGAAGCGCTCGCTGCGGAGGTGGAACTTCGACCACGACTCGAAGTCGCGCTGCGTGTACTCCCAGTGATCCGCGAACGCCTCCTGGTGCGCGGCGTGGTACGCCAGCGCGTCACGCCCGGGGACGAACGGGACAACGCGCAGCCCGTCCGGCCATACGGGTGCGGGCGGCGGCGCCTCGAGCTCGATGCGCAGCTCGCGGAAGACGCGCACGTCGCGGTAGCCGAGCGACTCGAGCAGACTGCGGGCGGCAGAGTCGGCCTCGAAGACGCTGTTTTGGATCCTGCGTGCGCCGCGGCGGGCCGCGTCCTCCTCGAGCTCGGTCGCGAGCAGCTTCCCGATCCCGCGCCCGAGCGCGTCGGGGTGGACGTACCCCTCGGCGCGCCAGAGCTCGCCTTGCTCGCGCACCGCGCCGTAGCCGACGATGCGGTCGCCGTCGCGAACGACGCGCGCGTTCTGCTCGAGGTCGAGGTCCGACCACTCGTCCTCGAGATCGGCCTGCGAGAACGCGGTCTGACCGTATAGCGACGACTCGAGCGCCACGACGACCTCAGTCACCGCCGCCGCGTCGGCGGCGACGGCGGGACTGGGGGAGGCGCGGTCCACGTCGGCGACACGCTACGTCATCAGGGCTCAGTCGCCGAGTGGAGCGCCTGCGCCCCCACAGTCGATCTGTCGCGTCTCCGAGTGAAGGGGCCGGCTGTAAGCCCGGCCCCTTCACACTGCTCAACTCCTTCTCGCCGCGCAGGTCCTACGGCTAATCCGTAATCCGTTCGACCTGCATCCGTTCGCCCGTCGAGGGGACCCGGAGATCCGCGATCACGTTGCCGTTCATGTCGGTCGTGACCGCGTGCGCCACGGCTGCGAACGTCTGCCCGTCGGCCGAAAGCCGGATCGTCCGGTCAATGGTGTGCGTTGCCACCTGCACGCCCGTCTGCGGGTCGAAGCGGAAGAAGACTCCGCTCGCGGCGTACGTGCGGCCGTTCACGCGCTCCCAGGCCCCGTACGAAGCGGAGCGCGCGCCCGTGTCGTTCGCCGTCTCGATCACGCTGCCGTCGCCGGTATAGACCTGCAGCGACACGATCGGGGACAGCGGGGCCGGGCGGTTCACCACCACGCGCCAAGTGCCGGCAAGTTGGTTCCCGGCGTCGTCGGAACTTGCGCTCGCCGAATGGACGGCGCCGATTGCGACGGCCGCCAATGCGAGCACCATGAGGATGCGCAGAAGCGTGGGCTTCCTGGTCATGCTGGCTCCTTTCTCGTTGTCCGTCCTCGACACTGCTGCCTTGCGGGAACGAGCGCATCCTGGGAACCCCGACACTTCGACCAAACCGCACCTGGAAACGGAACTCGGGCCAGGGGACAATTCGTCAGGTGGTTGTTGTTGCGGACACGCACGTCGTCGGCCGTGAGGATGAGCTCACCCTCCTGCGCGAGTTCGTGGCGACGTTGGAGCAGGGCCCGCGGGCGCTGTGCATCCGTGGCGAGCCTGGGATCGGAAAGACGACGTTGTGGCGTGCGGCGATCGACACGGGGAAGACCGCGGGCCTCGTCTTGTCCGCCCGGTGCGTCGAGGCGGAGCTGCCGCTTGCCTTCGTCGGGATCTCCGATCTCGTTCAAGACGCCTTTCCCGCGGTCGCCGACCAGCTCACCGATCACGAGCGCGCCGCGCTCGCCGTTGCCGTCGGGCTGGAAGCGCCGCAGGAGGCATCAGGGGATGCGATCGCGTCAGCGCGCGCGTTCCTGGCACTGCTTCGTCTGCTTGCCCGCGATCGTCCCGTGCTTGTTGCAGTCGATGACGTCCAGTGGTTGGACGTGCCGTCACGGCGCGCACTCGCCTTCGCTGCGCGACGCCTTGACGACACGTCTGTAGGGATCCTCGTCACACAACGCGGGGACGGGCCCGACCCGCTCGACCTCGCGCGCGCGTTCGACGAAGCGAGGTATAGCGAGCTACGACTCGACCCGTTGAGCCTCGGGGCACTCGCTCATCTGCTTCGAGCTCGCCTCGACGTACGGATCCCACGCCCGACGCTCGCCCGGGTCCACGAGGCGTCGGGAGGCAACCCGATGTTCGCGCTCGAGTTCGCCCGCTCCCTGGCCCGTCGGAAGGGGCCGGTACTCGCGCCGATGCCGATTCCGGCGTCGCTGCAGGAGCTCGTCCGCGCCCGCGTCGCCGATCAGCCGCAAGAGATCCGTCGTCTGCTCTCCGTCATCGCGGCCGCCGCACGCCCGACGCCGTCGCTGCTCGCGGCGATCGACCCGGAGTCGCGACGGTTGCTCGACGCCGCCGTCGATCTTGGGGTCGTCAGCATCGGCGACGACGGCGTCGTCCGCTTCACGCACCCGTTGCTCGCCTCGGCAGCGTACGCCGAACTCGCGCCCTCGCAGCGTCGCTTTCTTCACACCCAGCTCGCCGACGTCTCTGAGGACCTCGAGGAGCGAGCGCGGCACCTCGCCCTCGCCTCAACAGAGCCGGACGCGACGATCGCGGCGTTCCTCGACGAGGCCGCAGCCCGTGCCCTTGCGCGCGGTGCTCCCGAGGCGGCTGCCGAGCTGGGGCAGGAGGCCGTGCGGCTGACGCCGGTTGCTGACGTCTCGGACGGCCACGAACGCACGCTTGCGGTGGCCTGGTACTTCGGCGGAGCGGGCCGGACCGCTGATGCCTGCCAGTGGGTCGACCGAGTCCTCGCAAGCGGGTTGCACGGTCCAGTGCGGGCGCGCGCATTGCTACTCCGCGTGGGGTTCGAGCACGACATCGAGGCCAGCGGTCGCCCCCTCGCCGAGGCGCTCGAGCACGCCGGGGAGGACTCGACGCTCCGCGCTCGAGTCCTTCTAGGAACGAGCAGTTACCAGCTGTATCGGGACGATCTCGCCGCCAGCGAGGCAACCGCCCGTCAGGCGCTGGCGGCGGCCGAGGAAGCAGACGATCGGGCGCTTCTCGCCGCGGCGCTCCTTGCCGTCGCCGACCGCGGACACCTCGCACGTCGTCCCGAGCCCGCCTTGCTGGAACGCGCGGTCGCGCTCGCCGAGGTGCACGGCACGCCTCCCGGCTGGCCGACGCTCGGCGAGGCGCGCGGTCGGCAGCTTCTGCGGGCAGGGGACCTGAACGGCGCCCGCGAGTTGCTCGAGGCCGAGCTCGGCGTTGTCCTCCAAGGAAGCGTCGAGCCCGAGCGATACCGCATCCGGCGAGACCTGGTCGACGTCGAATGGCGTGCCGGCGAGTGGGAGCTCGCCCAGCGCTACGCCGACAACGCCTGGGAGTTCGCGCTCGAGGGTGGCGGGCCGTGGGCAGAAGCCGAGATTCTGGAAAGAAGAGCCCGGCTCGCCGCCCTCCGCGGCGAGGTCGACGACGCTCGCAGCCTCGCGGCGGAGGGCATTGCGCGCGCCGAAGCGATGCATTGGCCGCACCTCGCCGCGATGAATCGCTGGGTGCTCGGGTTCCTGGAGCTTTCGCTCGGCGGGCCCACGAGCGCCTGGCAGGCGCTTCAGGATGTCGCGCGAACGCCCACATGGGGACGCCTGGAAGTCATCGAAGCAGTTGCCGATGCCGTCGAGACCCTCGTTTCCCTCGGACGACTCGAGGCCGTCGACGAACTCGTGGAGACGCTCGAGGACGAAGCGCGGCACGGCCACCGCTGGGCTGGGCCGGCAGCGCTGCGGACGCGGGCGCTGTGCCTGCTCGCACGGGAAGACGCCGTCGAAGCGGCGGCGCAGGGCCAGCAGGCGGCCGATGCCTTCGAGGCGGCCGGTTTCCCGCTCGACCGTGGTCGCGCATTGCTCGTGGCCGGCGAGGCGCTCCGCCGTGCGGGCGAGCGTCGGCGGGCTGCCGAGAAGCTCGAGTCGGCGATTACGATCTTCGCGGGCCTGGGAGCTGCTCTGTGGGTGCAGCGAGCCGAGAAGGAGCTGCGTCGGGCGAGGCCTCGACCTCGGCGCGATCGCGAGCTGACGAATGCGGAAAGGCAGGTCGCAGAACTCGTCGCGGCAGGAAGGAGCAATCGTGAAGTCGCCGCGCAGCTCTTCACGACCGTCGCGACTGTCGAAGCCCATCTCACCCGGATCTACCGAAAGCTGGGCGTACGGTCGCGCACCGAGCTCGCCCGTCGTGTTGCTGACGGCTCCGTCTCGCTCGCCGAGGTGTAGCGAGTTGTCGGGTTTCCCGCGATGCGGCGCGAAGCCCGTCGCCCTACGGTCGCGCGATGGCCTCCCGAAACCCGACGACGTACCTGGTCGAGACCTACGTCCCAAAGCTCGATGAAGCGACGGCCGTCGACTTGTCGGCTCGCCTGCGTGCGGCGGTTGCCGAGCTGCAACGTGAGGGGCTGGCGCTTCGTTGGCTTCGATCGTTCGCGCTCGTAGGCGAGGAGACGTATGTGTGGATGCTGACCGCGACGACTGCGCACGACATCTCCCTCGTCAACCGACGAGCGGGAGTCACGTTCGACCACATCGCGGAGGTCGTTCCCGGCGAGCCGTCCGGCAGGTGACTGCAGCCCCGGGCGCGGCACCGACATCAGCGCGCTTCGTACCCCCACCGGCTTTGCTTCCGGAACTCGTCCGCATCGATCATGCATATGTGCACGAGCCGGCCTGTCCCACGATGAAGCAAAGCAAGAAAGACCGCTAACCATGCGGGTTTCCGGCCCTCCGAGAGATTCAGGGGCGGCAGGACTCGAACCTGCAACCCCCGGTTTTGGAGACCGGTGCTCTGCCAGTTGAGCTACGCCCCTAGGTTCGCGCGCCGATTGTACTGGCGGTTTCGCCGGTCGCCGGCCTTGCGCCGGGGCCTGGGGCCGTGCGACGCTCGCCGTTGAAGAACCGTGGAGCCCGAGCAGAGCTGCCCGAGCTGCGGCACACCGGTCGCCGGCGACTGCGACTTCTGCGACTCGTGCGGTCCTGACCGCGCGTCTGGCTGGGCTTCATTGGTGTGGGGCCGCACTCGCGATGCTCGCGACGAGGGCGCGACGCGCGCCATGACCCCTGCACGAAACCTCCACGGAATCCGTAAGAGCTCTCGACGACGGTGACCTACGCTCAGCCCGTGGACAAGCGCCGAATCGCCGTGATCGAGGACGAGGAGACGATCGCCGCGTCGCTCGCCGCCCGGCTCCGCTCGGAGGGGTTCGAGGTGGAGACCGCGGCGGACGGGATCGACGGCGTCGAGCTCGTGGGCCGCTTCCGCCCGGATCTGGTCATCCTCGACCTGATGCTGCCCGGCCTCGACGGACTCGAGGTCTGCCGCCGCATCCAGCGCGACCGGCACGTGCCCGTGCTGATGCTGACGGCCCGCGACTCCGAAGCCGACGTCGAGCTCGGGCTCGCGGTCGGCGGCGACGACTACCTGACGAAGCCGTTCAGCCCGCGCGAGCTGGTCGCGCGCGTGCGTGCGCTGTTGCGGCGCGTCGAGCGGGCGCCCGCGGCGAGCGGCGACTCGATCCGGCTCGGCAAGCTCCTGATCGACCCCGCCACGCGCGAGGTCACCCTCGAGGGCGAGACGGTGCACCTGACGCCGACCGAGTTCGACCTGCTGCATCGGCTGGCGAAGTCGCCGCACGTCGTCTTCGCGCGCCGCCGGCTCCTGCACGAGGTGTGGGGGTACCGGGTCGGGTCCGGCGAGCGCACGGTCGACTCGCACGTGCGCGCCTTGCGGGCGAAGCTCGGACCCGACGTGATCCGCACGGTGCACGGCGTCGGCTACGCGCTGCGCAGGAACGGCTCTGCGTGAGGCCGCTCGACTTCCTCGGCTCGATCAAGCTCAAGCTCGGCGTCGTGATCGTCGCCGCCGTGCTCGTGACCGTCGGCGTGATGCTGTGGGCCGACCGCTTGGGCCTCTCGCCGGTGCTCACCGGACTCGTCGCTGTCGTGCTGGCGCTCGGGATGGTGCAGGTGCTCGCGCACGGCATGACCTTTCCGCTGCGCGAGATGGTGGTGGCCGCGCGCGCGATGGCCCGCGGCGACTACGCCCGCCGGGTCACGGCCACGTCGCGGGACGAGGTGGGGGAGCTCGCCCGCGCGTTCAACGCCATGGCCGCCGAGCTGGAGGAGGTCGACCGGATGCGCAAGGACCTCGTCGCCAACGTCTCCCACGAGCTCCGCACGCCCATCAGCGCGCTGCAGGCCCTGCTCGAGAACCTGATCGACGGGGTCGAGCCGGTCGAGCGCTCGACGCTCGAGACGACGCTCCGGCAGGTGGAGCGGCTCGGCGGCCTCGTCGAACAGCTGCTCGAGCTCTCGAAGCTCGAGTCGGGGGCCGTGCCGCTCGACCGCGCACGGATCGACCTGCGCCCGGTGGTGGAGCAGGTGCTCGAGGAATCGCGCCCGCAGGCGGAGTCGCGCGGGGTCGGGCTGACCCTGGCCGGCGACGCGGAGGTGGGGCTGCGCGCGGACGAGCACCGGCTCCACCAGGTCGTCGCCAACCTCGTCTCGAACGCCGTCCGCCACTCGCCCCGGGGCAGCTCCGTCGTCCTCAGCGTCGTCGGCGACGACGGCAGGGCCCGGCTCGAGGTGGCCGACGAGGGCCCGGGGATCCCGGCCGAGGAGGCCGATCGCGTCTTCGAGCGCTTCTACCGCTCGGACCAGGCCCGCACCGCGACCGAGGGGGGCAGCGGCCTCGGGCTTGCGATCGCCCGCTGGATCGTGGAGCTGCACGGCGGCACGATCCGCGCCGAACCGGTCACCCCGCACGGCTGTCGCATGGTGGTCGAGCTGCCGCGATGAGGTGGCTCGTTCTCGCGGCCGCGCTCTGCGCCGCCGCGTTCTTTCCGGCTGGACCGCCGGGGGTCGGCGTCGTGCTCACCGCCGGCCTGGCCGCGGCCGCAGCCACGTTGGCTCGGCGGCCGGATCCGCGCGCAATCGTCTTCCTCCTCCTCGCACTCGGCCTGGCGTCGTTCGCCGCGCTGCGCGACGCAGGGTGGGTAGTGGCGGTCGACCTGGGCGCGGCGTGGCTCGTTGCCTGTGTCGCGGCGGCAGGCACTCGACTCGCCGCGGTCGGCGCGCCGTTCCAGGCGCTCCACGACCTGCCGACCGTTCTCCCCCAAAGCGCGAGCACGTTCGGCCCGGCGTTCCGCGGCGCGTGCCTCGGCGGCTTTCTCGTGGTGCCGTTCGCGGCGCTGTTCCTCGCGGCCGATGCCGCCTTTGCCGAGCTCGGCGCGCGGATTCCGCTTCCCTCCGAGCACTCGCTGGCTCTGCGCGCAGCGATCTTCGCGGTCGCATTGGCCTCGACGCTCGGTCTCGCCCTCGCGACGAGGCGACCAAACAAGCGACGGGAGGTCGGTGCCCGACGCCGTCTGGGGCCGGTGGAGTGGGCGATCCCGCTCGTGAGCCTGGTCTCGCTGTTCGCCGCGTTCGTGGTCGTGCAGGTCGCTGTTCTGTTCGGCGGTCACGACCACGTCCTGGAGACCGCGGGTCTGACCTACGCCGAGTACGCGCGTCAGGGCTTCTGGGAGCTGCTCGCCGCCGCGGTGCTGACGCTCGCAGTGCTTGGTCTCGCGGTCAGGTTCGCCGGAGCACCGCGCCGGGCGCACCGCATCCTGCTGCGGGTGCTGCTCGGCGCCCTCTGCCTGCTCACGCTCGTGATCCTCGCCTCGGCGTTCCACCGGCTGCGCCTCTACGAGGACGCCTACGGGCTCACGCGTGCGCGCCTGGGAGCCGAGGCCGTCGTCCTCTGGCTCGGAGGCGCCTTCGCGCTGGTGCTGCTCTCCGGCGGCGTCCGGCGGGTACGCGCGCTGTTCGCCGAGCTGGCGGTCGCCGGCACCGCCCTTGCGCTGATCGCGTTCTCACTCGCCGACCCGGACCGGCTGATCGCCGAGCGGAACGTCGACCATTGGCGCGAGACCGGTCGCCTCGACCTCACGTACCTCGCCGGGCTGAGCGCCGATGCGGTCCCGGTGCTCGACGAGCTTCCCGAGCCGTTGCGCACGCTCGCGCTGGACGATGTGCCCGACGAGCCGTGGAGCTCGGCGAACCTCTCGCGGGCGAGGGCGCGCGCGATCCTCAGATCACGAGGCCGATCAGCAGCACCAGCGCGAGCACGATCTCGAGCACCGCAGCACCCGCAGCGATCGCGGACCAGGTCAGGAACGTGACGCTGAAGAACGGGAGCAAGGGGGCGTGGGGGGCGGCCAGGTCGCGCGCCGCTCCGGCGAGCACCCGCAGGCGCCAGAGCGTTCTCGGCAACCGGACCAGCCGGCGCCCCGGCTCGCGCAGCTCGGCCGCCATCCGATCGAGGTCGATCTTGCGCTCGCGTGCAGTCTCCGGCAGCCGTCGTAGCCGGTCGGGCAGCTCGGCGACCTCGCGAAGCGCGGCCCAGAGCAGCCACAGGACCACCGGCGGCGCGATCACGATCAGCCCCCCGACCACGTCCAGCCCGGAGACGCCGTCGGAGTAGAGGTCCACGACGAGCACGAGCGCCGCCGCACCCGCGAGCAGCGCAAGCGTGCGCACGGCCCGGGCGATCACGAGGACGGCGGCGCGCATCGCGGGGGATCAAAGCGCACCGTGTCTACACTCGGCGGCCGTGCCGGCTCCGTCCCAACGCCGCGCGCTCGGGGTGCTCTTCGCCCTGATCGCGATCTTCTTCGTCGGCATCGCGGCCACGGCGTTCGAGGGCGCCCGCGACGAGGCGTGGATCTGGGTGGTGATCGTGCTCGCCGCGGGCGCGCTCGCACTCTGGATGGGGAGCATGGCCGTTAGGGCACTTCGCGCGGGCTGAGCAGGGAAGCGGCCGCGCCGGGCCGTATTCTGTCGCAGTGGCGACCGCCGAGGACACCCAGAGCCTGTGGCTCGACTACCGGAGGTCCAAGGACAAGGGGATCCGTGACCGGCTGATCCTCACCTACGCGCCGCTCGTCAAGTACGTCGCGGGGCGGCTCGGCAGCGGACTCCCCTCGCACGTCGAGGAGGAGGACCTCGTCTCCTACGGTCTGCTCGGGCTGATCGGTGCGATCGAGCGGTACGACCCCGGGCGCGACATCAAGTTCGAGACCTACGCGATCGCGCGGATCAAGGGCGCGATCATCGACGAGCTCCGCGCCATGGACTGGGTGCCGAGGTCGGTCCGGGCGCGCGCACGCGACATCGAGCGGGCGATCGCCGAGCTGGAGAAGAAGCACATGCGCGCGCCGACCGACGAGGAGATCGCCGCCAAGGTCGGGATCACCGAGGAGGAGCTCGAGACGAGCCTGAGCGAGATCGGCCGCACCTCGATCGCGGCCCTCGACGAGCTCTGGACGATCTCGTCCTCCGGCGGCGACCAGGTGGCCATGATCGACACGATCGAGGACACGACCGGGCCGGAGCCGCAGTCGGCGCTGGCCCAGACCGAGCTGAAGGAGGCGCTCGGCGAGGCGATCGCACGCCTGCCCGAGCGCGAGAAGCTCGTCGTCACGCTCTACTACTACGAGGAGCTGACCCTGCGCGAGATCGGCGAGGTGCTCGGCGTCACGGAGAGCCGCGTCTCCCAGCTGCACACCAAGGCGATCCTGCGCCTGCGGGCGCGCTTCTCGGCCGGGGCGAGCCGGCCTGGCTTCGAGAGCTAGGCGCGGAGTGCGGGCCGATCCGATCGTGGTGCCGGTTCACCGGCGGAACCTGCACCTCCTGTTCGGGTTCCTGACCGTCGTGTGGGGACTCGTGCTCCTGCGCGGCTACGGAGCCGGCCTCTGGGTGCAGGTGCTGTTCGGCGCCCTGTTCGTGGGGACGGTTGCCCTCTGGCTCCAGCCTGACCCGTAACCCACCGCGCCTCGAGGTCGCCGAGGACGCGATCAGGCTCTGGCACGAAGGCAAGTCGGGCGTGCAGGAGCTCCAGCGCGAATCGGGTCAGCTCTACATCCGCCGCTCCGGCGGCAAGCACCCGCAGGCGTACCTCTGCATCGTCGACAGCGACCAGGACGGCATCGCGCTGAACCTGTTCGACAAGGACGCGGTCGTCCGGGCCTGCGAGGCGATGGGCTGGCGCTTCGCCTGACACCGGCGGACAGCGCCGCGCGAACGCTTTAGCCTGCAAAACCCAGGTCGCTAAGATCGGGCTTCACTCAGCCGCACCCGACCGAGGAGGACCTCTTCCGCATGTCCGCGCTCGAGCCGAGCAAGATCCGCAACGTCGCCGTCACCGGACACCGTGGGACGGGAAAGACCTCGATCGTCGAGGCGATGCTGTTCCAGTCCGGCGCCATCAACAGGCTCGGCAGCGTGGAGCAGGGCTCGACCGTCTCGGACTGGGACGAGGACGAGCACCGCAGGGCCATGTCGATCCAGGCCTCGCCGTGTCACGTCGACTGGCTGGGCCACAAGGTCAACCTGATCGACACGCCCGGCGAAGCCAGCTTCCAGGGCGACGTGATCGCCTCGCTCCGGGTCGTCGAGGGCACGCTGATCGCCGTCAGCGCCGTGATGGGGATCGAGGTGCAGACCGGCCGCGTGTGGGAGCGCGCCGAGCAGCTCAACCTCGCGCGGATGTTCTTCGTGAACATGCTCGACCGCGAGCGCGCCGACTTCATGCGGACGCTCGAGCAGCTGCGCGAGCAGTTCTCGCCGCGCTGCGTGGCCGTCCACCTGCCGATCGGCCACGAGCACGAGCTGAAGGGAATCGTCGACGTCCTGCACATGCGGGCCTACATGAGCCCGGAGGGCCAGCGCGAGGAGGGCCACACTGCGATCCCGGACGACATGGCCGAGCTCGTCTCCAACGAGCGCGAGCGCCTGCTCGACGCGGTGGTCGAGACCGACGAGGCGCTGATGGAGCGCTACCTCGACGGCCAGGAGCTCTCGCCCGAGGACGTGGCTCACGCGCTCCACGACGCGGTCGAGCGGGGTGAGATCTTCCCGGTGGCGTGCGGGGTGGCGACGAAGAACCTCGGCACGACCGCGCTGCTCGACCTGCTCGTCGAGGGCGTGCCCTCTCCGGACGAGCACGAGGGCGGGGTCGCCGTCAACGGGGACGGCTCGTCCGCCTTCGTCTTCAAGACGCTCGCCGATCCGTTCGCGGGCCGCATCAACGTCTTCCGTGTCCTCAACGGGACGATCAAGTCCGATTCGATCGTCGTCAACGCGCGCGCGCACTCGAAGGAGCGCATCGGGCACCTGCTCGCGCTCCAGGGCAAGGAGCACACTCAGGTGGATGAGCTCGGTGCCGGCGACATCGGCGCGATCGCCAAGCTCAAGGAGACGGTCACCGGCGACCTCCTGCTCGACGCCGAGCGCGAGCTCGACCCGCCGAAGCTCGAGTTCCCCGAGCCCGTGATGAGCTTCGCCGTCTCCCCGAAGGCGAAGGGCGACGAGGAGAAGGTCGTGACCGCGCTCCGTCGGCTGCAGGAAGAGGATCCCACGCTGATCGTCCGCCGCGACCAGCAGACGGGCGAGCAGCTGCTCTCGGGCCTCTCGCAGATGCACGTCGAGGTCGCGATCGATCGGGTCAAGCGGCGCTTCGGCGTCGACGTCGAGCTGCGGCAGCCGCGGGTCCCGTACGTGGAGACGATCCGCAAGGCGGCCCGGGCTCAGGGCCGGCACAAGAAGCAGACGGGCGGTCGCGGCCAGTTCGGCGACTGCGTGATCCAGATCGAGCCGACCCAGGACCACACCGGGTACGAGTTCGTGGACAAGATCGTCGGCGGCGTGATCCCGCAGGGGTTCAGGCCGGCGGTGGACAAGGGGATCCAGGAGGCGATGCTCCACGGAGGGCTCGCGGGCGCGCCGATCCAGGGCGTCCGCGTCCAGCTCGTCGACGGCTCGTACCACACCGTCGACTCCTCGGAGATGGCGTTCAAGATCGCCGGCTCGATCGCGTTCAAGAGCGCCTACGAGCAGGCGGAGCCGGTGCTGCTGGAGCCGATCATGGAGCTCGAGGTGATCACCCCGGACGACGCGGTCGGCGCCGTCAACGGCGACCTCAACTCCCGCCGCGGCCGGCTGCACGGCATGGAGCCCCGCGGCGGCATGACCGTGATCAAGGCCGAGATCCCGCTCGCCGAGATCCTCACCTACGGACCCGCGCTGACCTCGCTCACCGGCGGCCGAGGCGACTACCACATGCACTTCCTCCGCTACGACGAGGTTCCCTCGCACGTCGCCCAGAAGGTGATCGAGGCGGCGAAGCAGGAGCAGGAGGAGGAGAAGGCGCATTAAGGCCTCTCGCACGCTCGTGGACACGACCTGCGCGATCTGCGAGCGCACGCTGCTCGTGGGCGAGCGGGCCCTCCGGTTCGCACCGCACGAGGGCGGCGGGCTCGTCGACGTCTGCCAGCTCTGCGCCGACGGGGCCGTCGAGCAGGGCTGGGTCAAGGAGGGCTCGCCGACCAGCCCGACCGTGCCGGCCGCGCGCCGCCGGCGGCGGCTCTCGCTCTCGGCGATCTTCGACCCGCGACGCACGCCGCCCGAGGACGAGACGGTCGCGCCCGAGCCGATCCTGCGCCGGCTCACCGGAGCCCGAGCTGGCGATGGTCGACGCCGCCGACCTCTTCAACGCGAGCGCCTACAGGCGCACGGTCGCGGGCATCGCCAAGAGCCTGGGCCCGCCCAAGGCGAGCATCGTGCCGCTCTCGGGGGTCAACACGGAGGTCGTGATCACGGTCGCCTGGGACATCTCGTGGTACCAGTACCGCGTCACCGTCGACTCGGCGCAGCCGGTACGGCTGGAGGAGCGCGGGCTCGAGCTCGGCGAGGTCGACCGCGGCCTGCAGCAATGGAACGCCGAGCTCGACCGGCACGGCCGCCTGGTTCCGGCGATCGCGCGCGTCTAGGCGCGCGGCCGACCAGCTACCTACAATCGGCACAGGATGATCTACTGCGTCATTCCTCCGGAGCTCGAGGACGAGCTCTTCGATCGTCTGACCGAGTACTACCAGGACAACCCGAACGTGACCGTGATCGTCGACCGCCGCACAGGCCCCGACCGCCGCTCGCTGAGGGAGCCGACGGAGGAGGAGAAGGAGCGGCGCGAGCTGCGCGACCGCAGACGCCGGCGGCCCGGAACGTATCCAGCGACGGACGTGCCTGAGACCGCCTAGCTAGGATCGGCGCCGATGGCTCTCCTCGGCGCCAAGACCTTCAAGAACTACGTCGACGGCGAGTGGGTCGACGCCGCCTCCGGCGAGACGTTCGAGTCCACGAGCCCGGCAAACGGCGACACGATCGGCGTCTTCCCGAAGTCGGGCGCCGAGGACGTCGAACGGGCGGTCGCCGCGGCGAAGGCCGCCTTCGAGGAGTGGCGCCTCGTCCCGGCGCCGAAGCGTGGCGAGATCCTGTTCCGCTTCGCGCACCTCGTCACGGAGGCGAAGGACGAGCTGACCGACCTGATGTCGCGCGAGATGGGCAAGGTCAAGGCCGAGGCCGGCGGCGACGTCCAGGAAGCGATCGACATGAGCTACTACATGGCCGGCGAGGGCCGCCGGCTGTACGGCCAGACGACGCCGTCCGAGCTGCAGAACAAGTTCAACATGAGCGTGCGGATGCCGATCGGCGTCGTCGGCGTGATCACGCCGTGGAACTTCCCGATCGCGATCCCGTCCTGGAAGATCGCGCCGGCGCTCGTGGCCGGCAACACGGTCGTGTTCAAGCCGGCCACCGACACGCCGCTCCTGGGCGAGCGCTTCGTCGAGCTCCTGACCGAGGCGGGCGTCCCGAAGGGCGTCGTCAACATCGTCCACGGCGGCGGCGGCGCGGTCGGCGACGCGCTCGTCCGTCACCCGGACGTGCCCGTGATCACGCTGACGGGGTCGCGCGAGACCGGGCGTGCAGGTGCTGAAGAACGCCGCCGACGAGCTCAAGCGCGTCCACCTCGAGCTCGGCGGCAAGAACGCGATCATCGTCATGGACGACGCCAACCTCGATCTCGCGGTCGACGGGATCATCTGGTCGGCGTTCGGCACCTCCGGCCAGCGCTGCACCGCGGCGAGCCGCGTGATCGTGCACCGCAACGTCTACGGGACGCTCTCGTCGCGGCTGGTGCAGGCGGTCGAGCGCCTGAAGCTCGGAGTGGGGTGGGACGACGAGACGGACATCGGCCCGGTCATCAACGAGCGCGCGCTCGAGAAGATCCACTCGTACACCGAGATCGGCCGGAACGAGGGCGCCGACCTCCTGACCGGCGGCGAGGTGGCGAGCGGTAACGGCCTCGACAAGGGCTTCTACTACCGCCCGACGGTCTTCGGGGACGTGCGCCCGGACATGCGGATCGCGCAGGAGGAGATCTTCGGCCCGACGACGGCGCTGATCCCCGTCGACTCGTTCGACGAGGCGATCCGGGTCGCGAACGGCGTCCAGTACGGGCTCTCCTCGTCGATCTTCACCCAGGACGTCAACAACGCCTTCCGCGCGGTCCGCGACCTCGACACGGGCATCACGTACGTGAACGCCGGCACGACCGGAGCGGAGGTCCACCTGCCCTTCGGCGGCACCAAGGACACGGGCAACGGCCACCGCGAGGCGGGCCAGGCCGCGCTCGACGTCTTCACCGAGTGGAAGTCGGTCTACGTCGACTACTCGGGCAAGCTCCAGCGGGCCCAGATCGACAACCTGGACGAGTAGGCGTCGTCAGGGCGTCTGGATGATGTCGCCCTCGCCCGTGCCCGGAACCACTCCGCCGACGTTGAAGACGATGTACCCGACCACCCAGATCAGCACGATCACGGCGAACACGATGAGGACGATCCGACCCCAGCGGCGCGGCCGGTGCGCCGAGCGCCCATGCTCGTCATACGTGATCCGGATCGAGCGCATGCGTGTAGCTTCCTCCGAACAGTGTCGGGAGGTCAAGCCGTGAAGGCCCGCCTCTTCACGGACGGTGGGGCCCGCGGCAACCCCGGCCCGGCCGCCTACGGGTACGTGCTGGAGGCCGAGGACGGCACCGTGCTCGCGGCACACGGCGAGGCGATCGGCGTCGCCACCAACAACGTGGCCGAGTACCGCGCCCTCGTGGCTGGGCTGGAGAAGGCCGGCGAGCTGGGCGTCCGCGAGCTCGAGGTCGTCTCGGATTCCGAGCTGCTCGTCAAGCAGATGAAGGGCGAGTACCGGGTCAAGAACGAGAACCTGCGCGAGCTGGCGAACCAGGCGGGACGGCTCGCCCGAGGCGTCGGTCGCGTGCGCTGGACGGCCGTCCGCCGCGAGCACAACGAGCTCGCCGACCGGCTCGTGAACGAGGCGCTCGACCGAGCGACGCTGTGAGGCTCGCGGCGCCGGTCGTCGCGGTGCTCGTGCTCGCGGCGTGCGGCGGCGACGGAGGCGGCAGCGGCGCGACCGTGGACGAAGGCCCGACGGCGGCCGGCTTCGTCTTCACCGACGCCGGCGAGGTCGCCGAAGGGGAGTCGATCGACGCGCGCTTCACCTGTGACGGCGACGACGTCTCGCCTGCGCTTGCGTGGACAGGCGTACCCGGCGACGCGGAGCAGCTCGCGCTCGTGCTCGTGGACCCCGACGCGCGGGGCGGCGCCTTCACGCACTGGCTGGTGTACTCCATCGCGCCGACGGCCGAGGGCCTCCCGCGCGGCCTCTCGCCGGACGCCGCCCAGGTCCGTCAGGGCCTGAACGACTTCGACGAGCTCGGCTACGGCGGCCCGTGCCCGCCCGAAGGCGAGGAGCACGAGTACGTCTTCCGCCTGCTGGCGCTCCACAACCCGATCGAACTGGAGCGAGCAGCCGACGGTGCGGCCTTCGATGAGGCCGTCTCGCCACATGTCCTCGCCGAAACGCAACTCACGGCGCACTACCGACGGGATTAGCTGTCGCCGCTACGGCTGCCGGGCGAAGAAACGCCTGACGCCCGCGTAGGCCGCGATCGCCCCGGCGGAGAAGAGGCCGACGAGATTCGTCGTCGTGCACGTCCGGCAGGCGTTGCAGCACGCGGGCGCAAGCGGCGCATACTCGGCCGCACGATTGGTGAGCGGCGTGGCTCTGACCGTGAGCTGCCTCAGCACGAGCTCAGTGTAGGCGGCTCAATCGTCGTGCGCCTCGGCGGTGGAGTGGGGGGCCTCGACGTGCTCGAAGCGGACGTTCCCGGCCGGCACCAGCCACGTGAGGATCTCGACGCCGAGACGGCCCGCTTGGACGGCGGGATCGTCCTCGTAGAGCCGTCGTGCCGTCTCCGGGTCACAGCTGAGCACGGCGATTCCGCGCAGCCGCTCGTCGTCCTGGTCCGTGAACGGGCCGGCGGCGATCACGTAGCCCTCATCGCCGAGGCGCGCCTGGTTTGCGAGGTGGGCGTCCTGGAGCCGAAGCGCCTCGTCATCGGTGATCTCGGGCGCGTCGGGTGGGCGAACCAGCAGGACGAGCGTATGCCGATCGAACTCCATCACGGGAACCTAGCCGCCGGGGGGAGGACGCCCGAACCACGGCTATACTGGCGACCCACGCGGATGTAGCTCAGTTGGCTAGAGCGTCTGCTTGCCATGCAGAAGGTCGAGGGTTCGAGTCCCTTCATCCGCTCCTCACGGAAGCCCCGCTCAGGCGGGGTTTTCTGTTGGGGAGACGGGACGGTGGCCGGCGCATCGCAGCTGCAACAGCGGGCGAGGCGCCGGATCCTTGACATAGGAGGGGAGATGACCCCCGCACCGCGCTGCGCAAAAACGGCGTTCGCCATGCGCATCGCCTGGACTCGTTAGTCTCCCCACCCACGTGGCGAACCTTGTCTACGATTTCGACGAGGGGCTTGTCACCGTCGCGTTCGTCGCGTGGATCCTCGTCTGGCTGCTCGTCGCCGTCCGCGTCGTCCGCCGCCGAGATCTCGGGATCGCGGGCAAGTTGTTTTGGCTGGTTGTCATACTCGTCGTCCCACTCGTCGGACTGCTCATCTACTTCCTATGGGACGCGGCGAGGGGGCCGGGCCGGGTGGCGAGCTGAACGGCCGGGCGCTACCGCGACCCGGCCCAACTCGAGGGTAGGCGCCTCGATGCGGTGGCGCCAGACGCTCTTTCGGACAGGTCCGGCGTGCCCCATTCATGCCCCAAACGTCCGAAAACGGGTCCGTGGAGCTATGCGGGCCCAGATCGGCGGAACAGCCGCAAGCCGTGGAGGAAAGCGGCTTCAGGCGGGGATGGTCGGACCGGGTGGGACCCAGCGGAACTGCTTGCCATGCAGAAGGTCGAGGGTTCGAGTCCCTTCATCCGCTCTTCGAGGGAGCCCCGCTAAGGCGGGGTTTTTCCGTTTTTGAGGAGCCAGATCGCGACCGGCGGTCTGTGGCCCGGTAGTGGCCCAAACGTCTCTACTGTCCGTGATCCGGTGCATGACTTCCATCACGGCGTGACGCCGGGGTGCCAGACGTAGACGCCGAGCCTGACCTGCGGCGGGTCGGCGGGCGTCCCGTCCGGCTGCTCAAGCTTGAACATGAAGGTCAATGCGGCTCTACGGCTATTAACTGGAATGCCTTACTTCATTGGTAATCAGGTGAGCTCCCCAGTCCTGCTGCGAGGGCAGTAGGGCCAAGACACTGTAAATCGCGTCTGTTCAGGCGCGGCGTGACGTCGTAACGTCGGGCCCTGTGGACGAGGCGCACCAGCCGCGCCTCCCGATTACGACCGTCGGCACGGCGGACGCGCCTCATCCTCATGGAAAAGGCAGCGTTCCACTCTTTCGACAGGAGGGTGAATGATGAGGAAGCCCCTATTGGTGTTCGTAGCGGTGGTCGTCGCTGTTGCCGTCACAGCTTCGATTGCAGTGGCTGCGGTAAACGTGAAGAGGTTCCCCGTGGCCACCTTTGGAGATCCTGATGCAGCATCGGTGACTCTGCGCGGTGGCAACTTCAGCGGACTCGGGAGTGTTCCCGCGATCGCCACCCTGACGGTCAGCGGAGAAGTCAACTATGACTGTGCGAACCCGCAAGGTCATCTGTCGCCCGGCCAGAATCCGGTGGCCGCGCAGCCGCGGACGGCAAGTCAGGACCTCGGCAACGCAGACCACAATGGCCGCGGCACGATCAACGATCTGACTGCAACGGCGACGGCGCCCGACCCGGCACCCTCGGCACAGGAGGTTGGATGCGGGGGAGGCGGGAGCACCCAGTGGACGGTCGTCAATCCGGTGGTGACTGTCACCGGCGCGCATCTCGAGATCACACAGAACGGAATCATCGTCTTCTGCCGCAACTACACCGAGGACGGGATCGGCACCGCCTGCTAGCTACGTAACGCACGAGGGGCGGCGATCCCACCGGGATCGCCGCACTCTCTTGGCCGAAGAGTAGGAACAGGGGTATCTCTCGGTGCCCCTGTTCCACTTACTTCCTCTTCCGACCCGGCCCAGTGCGACGCAGTCCCGGTACGGGACGGCCCGATCCCGGCTTGACGGCCGACCTACTCGAGCAGGCGGCTTTCGCGGCGGCACACTCCTTGTCGGTCAGCGCCCCGTCGCAGGCGGGCGGTTTCATCCGACCCGGATGATGTGGTGCGCGCCCGTGCGTTACGAGACGACGGTCCAGGTACGCCAGCTGGCGATCTCAACGAAGGAATGGAACCAGGCATCGCAAGACGAGCTCGGCCCGGTCGAGGACGTCGTCGTCGTTCCGGAAGGAGCGAGCAGCTTCACCGTGAGTCTGTGTGCAAGTTGCCACGAAGAACTGGAGACAACGATGAGCGATGCCCAAGGCGGAGCATGAGGGCCAGTCGGCACAGCTCGGCCCGCACCCAGCCGCTCGATGCCACGGTCAACTGGAACCCGAACGGGTACGAGTGGACCGTAACGAAGAAGACGCCCCGTTGATGACTGAGGCCCAGATTCATGATCCCAAAGTCGACAATTCCCAGCGGGTATCAGCACCGATTGGCCGACGCCAGCGGCACGCGCATTCCTTTCGTGGACGAAACGGGCGGGCCAGGTGACGGACGGTGCGGTCGTCCCGGGCGGGGCCCCGGTTGTCGAGCGTTCGGTCGGTGCGGCGCGACGCCTGATCCTTCCGCTCGCGCTCGCTCAGTTCATCTGCAGCTTCGCGGGCTCGAACATGAACGTGATGATCAACGACATCAGCGAGGACCTGGACACGACCGTCAAGGGCGTGCAGACCGCGGACGTCCGCCTGCGACGTGACCTGAGCATCATCCAACGGTGTGATTCATGCAGTCAGGGTGATGCACCTCGTTCGCCACGGCGCTTCCATTGAGCGACCGACAACGAGGGGCCATGACGGACGCAACAACAGAGTTCTTCGAAGACCTGGCCGCGCGCGGTCACGAGCCGCTGCTGGAGAAAGCAACCGGGACGTTGCGTATCGAGCTCTCGAACGGCAAGACCAAGGTTCGCTGGTTCGTGACGGTCAAGAAGGGCGACGTGACCGTGTCCCACGCCAACGCGAAGGCCGATTGTGTTGCCCGTATGGACCACGCCCTCTTCGATCAGATCGTCAGCGGGAGAGAAAACGCAACTGCAGCCCTGCTGCGGGGGTTGGTCATTGTCGAGGGCAGGCAGCAGCTACTCGTCCTCTTCCAGCGGCTCTTCCCAGGACCACCGAGCGGAAGGAAGTAGCCGTGAACGGGCTCGTTCAGATCCTCGACGGCAACACCTTCGTGGTCAGCGACTCTCGCGGCGACATCGAGGCGTCGCTGACGGATCCGACCGGCCTCTTCTCGTTCGACAGCCGCTTCCTGTCGACGTGGATCCTGACCGTGGACGGCGAGCGGCTGAATCCGCTCTCGGTCGACGACCTGCAGTACTTCGAATCGCGCTTCTTCCTCGTGCCGGGGACCGGAACGGTCTACGTCGACGCCAAGAGCTCGGTCATTCGCCGGCGCGCGGTCGGGGACGGGTTCCACGAAGAGCTCACGATCCTGAACCACGACGACAAGCCGGTCGACCTCAAGGTTCGCATCGACGCTGCCAGCGATTTCGCCGACCTGTTCGAGGTCAAGGATGCGCTGGAGAAGAAGGGGCGCTACTCCGCAGAGGTCCGGAAGGGCCGCCTCCTGCTCTCGTACGACCGCGAGTCGTACAGGCGCCAGACCGTGATCTCGGCCTCCGCACCGGCCAAGGTCGACAAGAAAGGCTTGAGTTTTGCGGTTCACCTCGAGCCTCACGGTGAGTGGACGACCGATCTCGACGTCGTCACTGCCATGGGCGCCGGAGGAACCTACGTCCGGCCGAAGTACGACCGCGGCAAGCGAAAGGCTCAACCGAACATGGAGCGCAGCCTCGACCGCTGGCTGGCAGACGCTCCGCGCCTGGAAACCGACTCGGACTCGCTGAAGGCGACCTATCGACGGAGCCTCGTCGACCTCGCCGCGCTGCGCTTCGCGCCGCCGGTCGCGGGAGGGCACAGCCTGCCGGCTGCCGGCCTGCCGTGGTTCATGACCATGTTCGGCCGCGACAGCATCTTCACGAGCCTGCAGGCGTTGCCCTTCACGCCGGAGCTCGCAGCAACGACCATCCAGGCGCTCGGGGACTGGCAGGGAAGTCGCGTCGACGACTTCCGTGACGAGGATCCCGGCCGGATCCTCCACGAGATGCGGTACGGCGAGATGACCGCGTTCGAGGAGCGACCGCACTCGCCGTACTACGGCGCCGCCGACGCCACGCCCCTCTACGTCGTGCTGCTCGACGAGTACGAGCGCTGGAGCGGCGATCGCCGCCTCGTTCGCGCCTTCGAGCGCGAGGCCAGGGCGGCGCTCGCCTGGATCGACGACTACGCCGACCTGATGGACAACGGTTACATCTCGTACAAGCGCCGTAACGAGGACACCGGGCTCGAGAACCAGTGCTGGAAGGACTCCTGGGACTCGATCTCCGACCGCAACGGCCGCATCCCGGGCTTCCCGCGTGCGACCTGCGAGCTCCAGGGCTACGCCTACGACGCGAAGATGCGAGGGGCGCGCCTAGCGCGCGAGGTCTGGAAGGATCCCGCATTCGCCGACAAGCTGGAGCGGCAGGCGGCGGACTTGAAGCGGCGTTTCAACCGCGACTTCTGGGTCGAAGACGGCGAGTACTTCGCGCTGGGCCTCGACCACGAGGGACGGCAGATCGACGCGCTCGCCTCGAACAACGGCCATCTGCTGTGGAGCGGCATCGTCGACAAGTCCAAGGCGAAGAAGGTCGCAGAGCACCTCATGGGACCGAGGCTCTTCTCCGGCTGGGGCGTGCGCACACTGGCAGAGGGCGAGGGTCGCTACAACCCCATCGGGTACCACGTCGGCACGGTCTGGCCCTTCGACTGCTCGTTCATCGCCTGGGGCTTGCGCCGCTACGGCTTCAAGGACGAGGCCGCCGTAATCGCCGCCGGCATCCTCGACGCGGCCGAGTTCTTCGACGGAAGGCTGCCGGAGGCGTTCGGCGGTTACGAGCGGGGCGTGACGAAGTACCCGGTGCAGTACCCCACGGCGTGCAGCCCGCAGGCCTGGTCGACCGGAACACCACTGCTCCTCCTCCGCACGATGCTCGGCCTCGAGCCACAGGGCGACCACCTCATCGTCGACCCGGCACTGGCCGAGAACATCGGGCTCCTCGCCTTGCTCGACATCCCCGGGCGCTGGAGGCGGGTCGACGCCTTCGCGCGGGGGCGCGTCGAGGTCGCGCCCGAGCTACGGCGCCGGGCGCGGGCCTGACCGGGCGTCTAGCCCCACGGTGACGGCGCAGTTACTACGGCATTGGCGATCTCGACGAAGGCGTGGGGGGGCACGCATCTCGCGAGAAACCCGACGACGCCGATCCTCCCGAGTCAGCTTCGCCAGCTGGCACCAAGCCGGTGACCACCCCGTTCGGATGATGCTCCGTCACGAGGATCGCGCGACCGTCCGGCCCCGGTCCTTCAACGTAGTCGCCCCGCTCACGAAGCGCACGACCGCCACGCCGTAGCCAAGAGCCAATGACCGTAGGCCGTCGCGGACGATGTCACGCGACGGCCTACGATTTCCGACTGGCTAACGGACGGTGCTGAGGTCCTCCGTGCTCTCGCTCCAGCGTGCGGTCAGCGCGTAGAGCACGATGATGTTCAGCGCAAGCACAGTCAGCGACCAGATTGGAGTCTGGCTGTTGCCGAGAAAGCCGAGCTGGGCGATGAAGTTCAGGGACACGACCACGATCGCAAACCAGCGCGCCCACCCCTGCCCGCCTAGTAGCCCGAGGCCTGCGAGAACGAGCAGCACGCCCCAGATCAACATGATCCAGCCCCACGCCGTCAGGTCGACGGCGAGGAAGCCAGATGCAGTGACGACGAAGTACTCGTCTTCGAACAGAGCGATTAGGCCCTGAAAAAAGTCGATCGCGCCGACGATCAGCAGCACGATGCCGGCGAAGCCAATCCACCCTGCCATGCTCTTGGAGTTCATCTCTACCTCTCTTCTGGAAACGTCACCAGCCGCGTCGTGAAGGGAGCTCGCGCTGCCTTCGTGTCTGTACGGCCTCGGATTCGCCATAACTGTCGCAGTCCCTTCGGACGTAGCGTTGTCCGCCACGACAGCACCGAGGGCCCGATCCGTTCATTGGCCCGACGCCGTGCCTGCCCAGCCGTCGGTTCCGGGCCGCGGTCGCATTCGGCGACCCGGGCACAGCGACCTCGGAGAGCGCTCCATCGCATACCTCTTGAGCCATCGGCCGCCGGACGGCGCTGGTTCCGGTCAGGCGAAAGCCACTTCGATCGTCGACCATCTACGTCAGCCGCCCCTCACGACGAGGGGCGGCTCGGCCGGCGCGGGTTACCCCTCGCCTTGCTGTTCCTCGTCGAGCTCCGCGACCTCGATCGCCACCTCGATCGCATCGACGATCTTGCCGGTCGCGGATGCGATGCGAGCTGTGCCGACGATCGGTGCGATCGCGGCGAGGACGCCGCGGATCTGCTCGGCGTCGATGTCGAGCTCGCTCGCTACGCCGAGGTTGAGGAGATACGAGACGGGTGGTGCATCGACTGCGGCCAGCGCAGCGATTCGAACGAGCATGAGTGTCTCCGGATCGAGACTTGACGCCTCGACCGACTGGGCGGTCATGCTGGCGATCAGGTCGAGAACGGGAGTCTCGGTGGTCGATTCGGCCACGACTCTTCCTTTCATTCGCTAGGGACGACCTTGCGAGGCCGAGTATCTGCCTGAGCTAGCCCGTCCGCCTCGTACATATCGAGTGAAAGGAGCCACCGGGTCGCGCGCTTGCGGGGCAGCAGGGGGATGAGTGGTGCTTGCTTTGCCGCGAAGTCAACGTCAGATACAAGAGATTGCTGCGCACTGCACGCAATTGGTTTCGCCTATTGTGACAACGTTTTTTGTTCCCAGTTTTGTTCGTGCGACATGTTCTTGTACCCAGGAAGTGGCTTCAGCACCTGGAGAAGTTCCGCCGGTTCGGCGCCGAACTTCTCCGGCGCGGTCATCCTGGCACCGACCTAACGGGTCAACTCGTTCTGCTTTCGCGTGTCCTCCTCCTGCTGGGAAAGCTTCACGTTCGCGTTGATCTCAACGGCCGATCTCGTTCAGATTCTGGCGAGCGCGTGGACGCGCGTTTGGCGGCCCGGGACGAGGGGGACGACTCGGTGTTGGCGACGGTCGCGTTAGGTTGGAGGCGTGATGGGGCAGGGTCGGCGATCACCGTTGAACTTGAATTCATTGCTGGCTGCGGTCGAGGCGGCGCCGCCGGTGGCGGCGGTCGATGTGCTCGCTGCCGCGCTGGCGGAAGCGATCGGTGCCCGCGAGGTCAGCTTTCTGATCGCCGACTTCAGTGGGCGGTCGCTGATCCGATTGGGCCACTCGGGCGGAAAGGGGGCACTGCGGTTGCAGGGGAAGGAAACTGCGGAGCGGGTGCCGTTGATTGGGACGCCGCACGGGCGGGCGTTGGCCGCCCAGGCCGTCGAAGTGGTCGTCGAGGATGGCCGCGCTCGCTTGTTCGCGCCGGTGACCAGCCGCGGTGAGGCGGTCGGTGTTTTGGAGTTGGGGCTGGAGGAGTTCCCGATTGAGCAGACGGTGGCCGATGTGGCTCTGGCGGCGCATTTCTTGGCCTATGTGGTGATTGCGAACCGCCGGTACACCGACCTCTTCGAGTGGGGGCAGCGCTCGGTTCCGTTGTCGTTGGCGGCGGAGATCCAGCATCGGCTGTTGCCTGGTGCCTTTACCTGCGAGGCCGGGCAGTTCACTCTCGCCGCCTGGCTGCAACCGGCGGGTGAGATCGGCGGTGACACGTTCGATTTTTCGCTGGAGCGAGACACGTTGCACGTGTCGATGACCGACGCGATGGGCCACACGATGGATGCCGCCCTGTTGGCGACCGTGCTGGTCGGGGGTCTACGCAACGCCCGTCGGCGGGGGGTTGAGCTGGCCGAGCAGGCGCGGCTGGCGAATGATGCGCTGGCCGAGCAGGCGGGCGAAGGCCAGTTCGTTACCGGCCTGCTCGTGCGGATCGACTTGGCCAACGCGAGGGCGGGCATCGTCAACGCCGGCCATCCGCCGCCGCTGCGGCTGCGGGCCGGGGAGGTCGAGAGCGTTCGTTTGGAGGCTGACCGCCCGTTCGGCCTGCAGCCCGGACGCGGCTACCGGGTGCAAGCGCTGCCATTGGAGGTGGGCGACCGGCTGATGTTCGTCACCGACGGCATGCTGGAGCGCGACGCCGCGCGCATGAACATCGCCGCCATCCTGACCGCGAGTATGGACATGCACGCGCGCGAGGCGGTGCAGGACCTCACCCAGGCGGTCCTCCAGGCGAGCGGCGGTCAGCTACGTGACGACGCCACGGCGCTGTGTCTCGATTGGCATGGCGGCCCTCCCCGCGACCGCGACGCCACTTCAGGAGCAGACCGCGAAGGGCGACTCGATCAAGCAGCGTCAGCCTGAACGCGCGGGAGGCGGGCGAGCGCGCGGCGATGACGAGATTGCCGAAGGCCAGCATTCAAGGCGCGATTGCGCGCGATCGCGACAGCCAGGCCTCCACGCTCTAGATCCTTGGGGAAGGCCGGCGACGCCAGGAGGAACGCGACCGCCACTTTAGGTGACGGAGGGAGCCCCTTCCCTCGCCGGAGCCAAGGTCGCCGACGGGGGGTGATCAGCGCTGCCTCTTCCAGCCGCGCGGGCTTCTCGGGTCTGCCTGGCTAATGCCCGTCGACGAGCTGTCGAAGCTGCGGACCGGCCCGCTATCGGGCGTACGTAGCCGCCGAATGCGGACGCCGTGGCCCTGACGCCAGAGCGGCCCCTGGTGGCGTTTCAGGCGCTCAGCCCGCGCGTCCAGCGGCACAGTCAGCGGTTCCGCGACCTCGACTGTGCCCGCGCGGCCGTCGAGCGCGAGTTCCACCGTCTTGCGTGCGCCCAATCGCCACACCCCGCCGGGCCACGCAACGCAGTACCGGCGCAGAGAAGCCCCGAGCCCGAATAGTGGAAGGCCGGCACTCCTGGCCGGCCTTCCACCTAAGTGCTGCCTTACATCATGTCGCCCATGCCGCCCATGCCGCCCATGCCGGACATCGCGGCACCGGCGGTCTGCTTCTCGGGCGCCTCGGCGACGATCGCCTCGGTCATGAGGATGCTCTTCGCGATCGACGCGGCGTTCTGGAGCGCCGAGCGCGTGACCATCGTCGGGTCGATGATCCCCGACTTGGCCAGGTCCTCGACCTCGCCGGAGTCGACGTTCAGGCCGTGCCCCTTCGGGGCCTGGCGGACCTTGTCGACCACGACCGAGCCCTCGAGCCCGGCGTTGTTGGCGAGCTGGCGGAGCGGCTCCTCGAGCGCGCGCACGATGATCTGCGCGCCCGTCCGCTCGTCCGGATCGCGGAAGCCATCGAGCTTGATCGACTTGACTGCGTTCAGGAGCGCGACGCCGCCGCCGGGGACGATGCCCTCCTCGAGGGCCGCGCGGGTCGCCTGGACCGCGTCCTCGACGCGGTGCTTCTTCTCCTTCATCTCGGTCTCGGTCGCGGCACCGACCTTGATCACCGCGACGCCGCCGGCCAGCTTCGCGAGCCGCTCCTGGAGCTTCTCGCGGTCGAAGTCGGAGTCCGTGTTCTCGATCTCCGCCTTCAGCTGCTTGATCCGGGACTTGATCGCCTCCGCCTCGCCGGCCCCGTCGATGATCGTCGTCGTGTCCTTGTCGACGACCACCTTGCGAGCCTTGCCGAGCTGGGAGAGCTTGGTGTTCTCGAGCTTGAGGCCCATCTCCTCGGTGATCACCTCGGCGCCGCTGAGGATCGCGATGTCCTCGAGCATGCGCTTGCGGCGGTCACCGAAGCCCGGCGCCTTGACGGCGACGGCGGTGAAGGTCCCACGCAGCTTGTTCACGACGACCGTCGCGAGCGCCTCGCCCTCGACGTCCTCGGACACGATCAGCAGCGGGCGGCCCGCCTGGATCACGGCCTCGAGCACCGGCAGCAGGTCCTTGACGGCCCCGATCTTCTGGTTCGCGACCAGGATGTACGGGTCCTCGAGCACGGCCTCCATGCGCTCGGCGTCGGTGATCATGTACGGGGACAGGTAGCCCTTGTCGAACTGCATGCCCTCGGTGAACTCGAGCTCGAGCCCGAAGGTCTGGCCCTCCTCGACGTTCACGACTCCGTCCTTGCCCACCTTGTCGATCGAATCGGCGATCACGTCGCCGATCTCGCGCTCACGAGCCGAGATCGTGGCGACCCGGGCGATGTCCTCCTTGCCATCGATGTTCTTCGACTGTTTGTTCAGGTCCTCGACGACCGCGTGGACGGCCTGCTCGATCCCCCGCTTCAGCGCCATCGGGTTGGCCCCGGCGGCAACATTCTTCAGACCCTCGCGGACGATCGCCTGCGCCAGGATGGTCGCCGTGGTGGTGCCGTCGCCCGCGACGTCGTTCGTCGCCGTGGCGACCTCGCGCACGAGCTGGGCGCCCTGGTTCTCGAACGCGTTCTCGACCTCGATCTCACGCGCGATCGTGACGCCGTCGTTCGTGATCGTGGGCGCGCCGTATTGCTTGTCGAGCACGACGTAGCGCCCCTTCGGGCCAAGCGTGACCCTGACCGCATCGGCGAGGATGTTCACGCCGCGCTCGAGCGAGCGGCGCGCATCCTCGTTGAACTTGAGCTCCTTGTGAGCCATGACGCTCTCCTAACTCGGTTGGTCTCTCTAGGCCTTCGCACCGACGGGCTCGCGGTCGCCGACGACCTTCGCCAGGATGTCGGACTCGCGCAGGATCAGAACCTCGTCGGTGCCGAGCTTGATCTCGGTGCCGCCGTACTTCGAGAAGATGATCTCGTCACCGTCCTCGAGGTCCATCTTGATGTACTCGCCGTCTTCGTCACGAGGGCCCGGCCCGACCGCGAGGACGCGGCCGCGCTGCGGCTTCTCCTTCGCCGTGTCCGGCAGGACGATCCCGCTCGTGGTCGTCTCCTCCTCCTCGAGCACCTCGACGATCAGGCGGTCACCAAGTGGTTGCAGATTCATCACAGGCCTCCCTCTCGTAACTTTGAAATCTGGATTTGTGACGCGCGTTGGCTCTTCTGGGGACGGTGGCGGCCGCAAATCTGAGGTTGCGGGGCACGGACCGCTCAGGTTCGCGGCTGTGGCGATCGCGCGGTAGCAAGGACAAGACGCGGACGCACAGCCGCGCCGACGACCCCGCGGCGTCCGCGCTGCGACGCTCGCGCGTTTTTCCATCGCCGACAAGGAGATACGCCGACCACGTTTGCTCCCGACCTACGCTGGTGAGGGCCGGCTAATGCCCGGTCGACAAGCTCTCGACGTTCCGGACCGGCCTGCTATCGGGCGTTCGTAGCCGACGAATGCGCGCGCCGCGGCCCTGACGCCAGAGCGGCCGGGTGATGAACCAGAGAAGCGTCAGAAGAATGGTTCCGAACGACCACATCAGCAAGCTCGGCACCACAGCACCGCCGGCGATCAGCCACCCGGTGGCTGCCACGCTCCAGAGCAGGATCGCCCAGGTCATCTTGCGCCAATGAAGGAACCTCGTCATCTCACACCCGCCTTCTCTATCGATCCGCCTGGTGTCAACGTGCTCAGGCCGGATCGAGTAAGGACTCACCTGAAGAGCAGTTCGCTCTTCCCTTGCACTCAGGCCCGGTTCGGGAGTCGAGGAGGAGTGATGCCGTTGAAGGCCTCGGCGGCTGCCGCGCTAGGTCTTACGCGCCCACCTACCCTAGCATTATTTGTGCTACCTGTTACAAAGGAGTCCAGACTGCGAGCCCAGTCAGGCCCGTGCCCTCGGGTAGATTCCAGGGCATCGGGACGCGGTGTATTAGGCCATGCGTCATAAAGACACGTCCCCAAGAGACCCCCTGAGTAGTCGTCGGGCTCGCATCGGCTCCGGGGCGCATGAATCGCGGCTACACTGACTAAGCGCGTTCGTCCTGGCACTAAAGCCGTCGAGGCTCTGCACGTCCTCTTCGAGTTGTCACATCAGGCCTGAGCGCATCAGGGAGCTCAATCGGGTTTTCTGCCTGTACGGAGAAGAAGGAGCATCACATGCATGCGATCATTCGCCGCTACGACGGTGTGGATCAGAATCGCACGGCCGAGCTGACCGGCAAGGCCAACGAGACCCTCGTCCCGAAGCTGGAGAAGCTGCCCGGGTTCGCGGGCTACTACCTGATCGAGGCCGGCAGTGGCGTCTTCAGCTCGCTCAGTCTCTTCGAGACGCCTGAGCAGGGCAAGGAGTCGACGAACGTCGTCGCTACGTGGATCCGCGACGAGAAGCTCGAGACGACGATCCCGAACGAGCCCAAGATCACGAGCGGCCAGGTCGTCGCTCACAGCGACCGCGTCCTAGTCGCGTAGCTCGACCGCACCGCCTCCGACGGAGGGCCCGGCTCTTGCCGGGCCCTCTCTCGTTTCCCCACCGCGGCGCCCTCGGCGGTGGCGGGAAGCGCTAGCGCGACGAGGAGCGTAGAATCGGCTCGGGCATGGCGGCCCAGGACGACATCGAGAGCGTTGCCGGCCAGCTCGCGACGCTCACGCTCACGGTGGAGGAGATGGCGAGACAGCTCGCAGCTCTTCGAGGGCGCGCAGATACCCAGCAAGAGCAGGCCGACACCCAGAAAGAACGCATCGACCTCGCAGCCCGCGAGCTCGCCGAGGTGAGCGAGCGTCTCCAGGCTGCCGCCAACGCGCTCCGAGAGTCGATCTGATCGGCCCGGCGCGCGCCGCGATTGGTCGGAGAGCACGGCCAATCGGCCTCGAGGGCGAGCTCGGCTCGCCCGCTCATCGACGACCTGCTCTCGCGAGCGCTCGATCTCTACGTCGACGGCTGCGATCGCAAGTTCGCGCGCCATCGGCTCGAGCAGCTTGCCGAGGCCGCAGTCGTGGGTCTCCGACGCGACCACGCCCTCCAGCTCTGCGGGAATCGTTAGGAAGCCCTGGCGGATCCGGCTCGGCCTGTCGCCGCTCTAGCTCGCGGGTACTCTCAAGCGGCGTGTCGGGCGAGCTCGTAGAAGGAAAGGCGACGTGGCTCGAGCGCCATGGCCGTGAATTCGAGCTGCCCGAGGGCCATATTGCATCCTGGCGAGACCTCCACGGAAAACGGTGCGTCTCACTCGAGGCGATTGATGGTGGCGGCGGGCAGTACTACGTGGAAGACGTCGAGGAAGACGACGAGCGCGTGCTCATCCACGTCGGTGAACATGTCTGGGAGACGGGCTACGGCGAAAGTTCACCCTCGGCGGAATTGCCGGCCGGTTATCCGTTCCCGACAGCCTGATGGCAAGGATCCGTCGCTGGTTGCGGATCGGTAAGAAGGCTTAACCTCGCGTACGCCACAGAAGGCGTAGGATGACCGGACTGGCCCTGCAGTCAGGTTCCGGCCTGAGCCCGCAATACACCAACGCGCGAATGCGCGCGAGGCGAAGAGCTTTGAGGCGAACGGACTTTTCTTGCAGGGCCAGCCTTGAGGCGCAGCGCGTCGGACGCAACTGATCCGCTTGCTCTCGACGGAGCTCGCCCGGTCTTGATCATCGCGGTAGCTGTCGAGGGCGTGCGCTGGCTGACCGAATCAGCGCAACGATGCGGGTTCAGCGCGCGGGCGCGAACGGACGCGAACGGACGCCGCTGCTTGCCATGGAGAAAGTCGTGGGTTCGAGTCCCATCATCCGCTCTTCTCTTCTGAAAAGCCCCGCTCAGGCGGGGTTTTCTGTTGAGGGCCGGGGCTATGGCCCAGTGGTGTCCTAAACGCCGTCGTCGGCGGGCGGCTGTGACGTCAGCTGGGGTTGGCGCCGTATCTGGGAAATGAGAGCCGCGAACGCAGCCAGAGGTGCCGTTCTCCTCGTGCCGGTTCTCTTTCTGATCCTCGTCGGCGCAGTCTGGGGTTCGGATGACAAACCGCGTCGGCCCCCGACCGAGACGGCCGAGGAGATCGTCGTCACCGGGAGGGAGCCCGGCGGCTGGCCGCCTCCGACCTGCGAGACCGCCGGCGCCCTCGTCGAGTACTACAGCTCCGACGGCTTCAGCTACAACGACGACTTCGTGCTCAGCTCCTCTGGGCGCGGCTCGCTCTGCTGGGGGAGGGCACCCGGCGGTTCGTCGGGCCGGGTCAGCTTCGTTGTGGGGACGCACACACTCGACAGGCTCACGTCCCAACTTGGCCTTGTCTATTGCGACGGAGAGTCGCCCAAGCGCGAACAGCCCCAGGGCGCCGACAGGCCCGTCACCTCTCTCGCGTACCACGGGCCTGACGTGGCCTGCGGGGATTCAACGGCGGCTGAGCGCGAGGATGCCTTCAATCAGGCCTCCGAGCTCATCTCCCGCTTGGTCGTTGCGGCCCTTCGCGAGCAACCGCCTGAGGTGCACTAAATCCCCGGCCTGGAGTCGGCCGGCGGCCGAAGATGCGGTACTCAGGCCGCCGTCGGGCCGGGCCTCTAATACACGGCGCTACTGCCCGAGGGGCTCAGGCGGACTGCCTGCAGCCCAAGCCGGTGGGTGTGATCGGGCGCGTATGTACAAGCAGAGGATCGCCGCCTGGGCGATCGCGAGCACGAAAGTCAAGCTGTAACCGACCTCGAGCGACGGCCCGAATCCGAGGATCGACACGAGGTAGCCCGCCGCGAAGGCCATGGCGAGAAGCCATGAAATCGACGAGCCGTGCCAGAGCCGCCAGACGACGAGTGTCTGGACTGCAACTGCACCGACGAAACCCTCGACGCTCGAATACGGGTTGCCCGGCAGCATGACGGAGAGGTCGAACAGCGCTAGGAGAGCCGCGTAGGCGACGATCAACCGACGCGCAGGCGAAGTGGTCATCGCTCGCCGGAGGATAGGGGACGAGCCTGCTCTACACAATCGCTGAGGAGCGATGCGAGCGAGTCCGCAGGAGCTGCCCTCCGCTGGCCACTGGAAAGGGCTAGGCTTGGTGTAGCAAACGCTCGCCCGACCTCTTTGACCCTTCACCTGGCCAATCTGGCCTGGAGGGCAGGAAGGAGAGGTCATGGAGAGCGACGGCCGCAAGCAGCGCGTCTCCTCGGTGGTCAACGACAGGATCTACAACGCGGCCTGGGGCTTTGGGGCGGAGGATGGAGCCTTCGCTTGCGAATGCGAGCGCTCGTCCTGCGCGGAGGAAGTCGTGATGACCCCCTCGGCATATGTGCTCTTGCGCGACCGGGGCGAGATCGTCATCGCACCCGGACACGGTCGGGCGATCTCGTGAAGGTTTCCTGACTGGCGCTTGCTAGACCCTGGCCGCGCGGAAAGCGGCGAATCCTACGAACCGGCACCCTTCCGGCGCCGCGGGGGTGTCGGCACCGCCCAGCTCCAGAAGGTGTGGCCGCGCTCGCAGCGGTACTCGCGGTACCGCGTGAACAGCCGGGCATTACCGGTCGGGGACGCCGGAGCCTGGCAGATGGTGCAGCGCCGACCGTTCGTGCTCATGTGCGCACCCTACTCGCGTCGGCTGAGCGGTTGAGGAAATAGGCGAGGCGCTCGAGGAGCTGCGGCGACCCCCGAGCGCCCGCGGAGCCCCGGGCAAGCAGGCTCTAGCGGGTGGGTTTCGCCGTGTCGACGGTCGGCCCTGCATCGCCGGCTGAGCCCGTCCTCGGCGTCGAAGTCCAGCCCTACGACGTCGGCGGGGCTTGACGTCAAAATGCGTTCGCGGCCGACTTCCACTCCCGGAGGCGCTGCGCGATGAGCTCGGCCCGCTCCTCCTCGCTCCCGCCCTCCAGCACCTGGAGGTCTGCGGGGTCGGCTCGAAGGTAGACGCCGGCGGTTCTGGCGTTCATCCCGGGGTCGCGATCCGACCGTGTCGTCCAGTACCCGGTGGCGCGGTCGGCGGTTTCCAACGTGATCTCGCCGGAGCCCTCGAGCTGCGGGGCATTCGGGTGCCGAGGGCGCTCGCCCTTCCAGAAGTAGAGGATGCCGGCCGGTTCCCTGCGCTCCTTCGCAGCCTCGCTCCAGTAGCGCGCCGACAGGGTGCCGTCCTCCTGCCAGGCCCGGCCGCTCACGTTCAGGCCACCGTCGCGGTCCCGAGAGATGCGCAGGAGGCCCACCGCCGACGGTTCGTCCTCGCTCAGCACGGTAAGTGAGAGCTGCCACCACAGCCCCTCGACCAGACCGCGGCGACCCTCGGTCTCGATCGCCTTGCGGAGCTTCTGGTTGATGGCGCGAACCTCCGCCGGGCTGGTGGCCGGGTCGTAGCGGACGGAGGTCAGCCCGAGCAGGTCGCTCGGCAGCTTCGAACCGTTCGCGTGGAGGATGAACGTGCGCCGGATACCGAGCGCGCCGCCGAACAGCCCGGCCTCGAACACCACGTTGTCGCGCGGCGACGCCTGGCCGGACTGGGACGCATCCGTCGTGGTCCAGTCGTCCTGGGCGAACACGAACGCGGCGAAATCGACCTCCTGGGAGAGCTCGACGAGCCGATCGAGGGTGGACCGCCCCGGATTGAACGTGGTCGTCCAGGGCTCGACGTCGGCGACGTCCTCGAGCCCGCCGGCGATCGCCTGGAGCAGGTTGGCCTGCTTGCCCGACGATCCGAGGAAGATGCGCGGCTTGTTCATGCGCGATTCACCTTTTCGGTCAAGGACGAGGGCCAGCGTACTCCCACGTCGAGGCCGGGGAGCCCTTGGGCCGTCGTCGTGATGTGCGACTGCTTCGCTCGCCCTGTCAGTCCGCGATCCTCACGCTGTCGAGGGTCCCAAGCCGCGACGCAGCCGTGCGGCGCTGCTCGGCCAACCGGCTGGCGGGGGCGAACGCGCTCCAGGCGAACCAGCGACCAAAGCCGCGCTGCAGCGCACGCGGGCCGCTCATCGTCAGTTTTTGCATCCGCATCGCGCCGCCGAGCTCCGACCCGTCCCAGGTAGACGCGATAGAGGGTGGCTGTGTCGACCTTGACCTCGAGGTCGATGTCGAACCCGGGATGCTGCAGGCACACCGAGACCTCCGAGGGCTCGAGCACCATCCAGTAGCGCTTGGCCGGATTGCGAAAGTCGAATTTGAGCACGGTTCGGCCGGGGGGAAGCTGCTCGCGCTGCACATGGCGGGCCATCCAGACGATCAAGAGGTCAGGGTCGAGCTCCTCGGGGCGGGGATCGGTGAACGACCAGGTCGCGCCCCACTCCCCGAGCGCCTGGACAACTGGCTCCAGGTCACGGCCGGCGGGCGTCAGCTGGTACTCGAGCGTCCTGCCCTTGGGGCCGGTTCGCCGCGCGAGGATCTCGGCCCGCTCCAGCGAGCGCAGGCGGTCAGTGAGGACCGAGCGCGAGATCCCAGGCAGGCCGCGCTGTAGCTCGTTGAAGCCTTTGGCGCCACCGAGCATCTCGCGCACGATCAAGAGCGTCCAGCGGTCGCCGAGGACCTCGCTTGCCTTGGCGATCGGACAGTACTGAGCGTAGCTTCGCAATCGCGCCACCATGCTAGCCCTCAGTCCAGTCGCAGGTTCGAGATCCGAACCGGTTGGTTCGAATCTCGAACCGGTTGGTTCGAATCTCGGTCTAGCCGCACGGGGGGCGTGGGCCTACCGTGGCGGCATGACTACCGAGAGGGCAACGAGCAGCGGAAGACGACCATGAGTGCTCTCCGGACACCGCCGCGCGAGACCGAGGGGCTCGACGAGTTGGGGGACGCGCTGCGTGGCGAGTTGCTGCTGCCGGCGAGCATCGACTATGACACCGGTCGCAGGATCTGGAACGGCGCGATCGACCGCCGTCCGGCCGGCATCGCGCGCTGCACCGGCATCGCCGACGTCGTCGCCGCGGTGCGCTTCGCACGCGAGCGTGATCTGCTCGTCGCGGTCCGCTCAGGTGGCCACGGGGTCGGCGGGTCACGCGCTCTGCGACGGCGGGCTCGTGATCGACCTGTCGCCGATGAAAGGCATTCGCGTCGACCCGCAAGCCAGGACGGCGCGCGCCGAGGCAGGCGTGTTGTGGGGAGAGCTCGACCGCGAGACCCAGCTCTTCGGGCTCGCCACCGTCGGCGGCATCGTCACGCACACCGGGATCGCCGGCCTGACGCTCGGCGGTGGGATCGGCTGGCTGATGCGCAAGTACGGCGCGACGGTCGACAACCTGCTCTCCGATCGACCTCGTTACTGCGGACGGCGAGCTGGTCACCGCAAGCGAGAACGAGAACCCCGATCTGTTCTGGGGCGTGCGCGGCGGCGGCGGGAACTTCGGCATCGTCACGTCGTTCGAGTACCGCCTGCATCCGGTCGGGCCGATCGTGCTCGCCGGGCCGATCTTCCACCCGCTCCACGATGCCCCGGAAGTGCTGCGGCTTCTACCGTGAGTTCGCCGCCACCGCGCCCGACGAGCTCACGACGATCTTCGAGCTCGAGCTCGCGCCGCCGGCGCCGTTCCTGCCCGAGGACGTGCACGGCAAGCCGATCGTCATGGTGGGCGCGTGCTACGCCGGGGCCGCCCGAGGACGGGGCCGAGGTCGTGCGCCCGCTCAAGGAGTTCGGCAACCCGATCGTCGACCTGCTCGAGCCCAAGCCGTACCTGGCGGTGCAGTCGATGTTCGACCCGTTGGTGCCCCACGGCTGGCACCGCTACTGGAAGTCGGTCGAGCTCCCTCCGCTCACCGACGGGGCGATCGACACGCTCATCGACCACACCTCGCGGATCACGTCGCCACGCTCATACACCATCAGCTTCCAGCTCGGCGGGGCGCTCGGTCGCGTGCCAGAGGACGCAACCGCCTTCAGCCAGCGCGACGCCACGCACAACGTCGTCATCAACGCAGTCTGGACCGAAGACGACCCAGAGAGCGACCGGCACACCGCCTGGGCGCGCGACTTCTTCGACGCCATGCAGCCGCACGCGCGCGACCGCGTCTACGTCAACTTCCTCGGCGACGAGGGACCCGACCGCGTTCGACAGGCCTACGGCACCGAGAAGTACGACCGGCTGGTCGAGCTCAAACGCAAGTACGACCCCACGAACTTCTTCCGCCTCAACCAGAACATCCCGCCGCAGTAGCTCAGATCACATCGGTCGACGCCGTGCCGTCCACGTCGCGCGGAGGGTCGAGGCGTCCGCCGGCTCGTGCGTGTACTCCTCGCCTACCGCGATCACCGCGAAGCCCGCGCCTTGGAGCGCGGCACGGACCTCCGCATCCGTGTGGAAGTACTGCCTGTGCTGCTCGCTGAAGGAGTCAGCGGCGCGGGGCCGCGTGAGCTCGATCGTGGTGTCGCACGTGCGGGCGTCGGGATCCACGGTACTGCTGATCACGAAGCCGTTCCCGGCCGATTCGCCCGCGACGACGGAGTTGGCGATGGTGAAGTTCATCATCCCGTCGGTGTGGAGGTCGAAGACGAGCCACCCGGCGGGACGAAGCCGGAGGGCCACCGCGGCCATCGTTGATCGCAGCTCGTCCGGGGTGAGGTAGTTGAAGCCGTCGAACGTGCAGACCGCCGCGTCGAAGACACCTTCGCCCGTGAGGTCAGGGAGAGTCATGCGGCTCAACTCCACTTCGGGGCCGAGGCGCTCGCGTGCGAGCGCCAGCATCGCGTCGGATGCGTCGACGCCGACGACCCGGTAGCCCCGTGCGATCAGCTCGCCCGCGAGGACGCCGGTGCCGCAGCAGAGATCGAGCACCGAGCGTACGCCCTCCGGGTCGGCGCTCCAGAGCTCATGGAGGAACGAGGCCCAGCGGTCGTGGCAGGGGTCGATGACAATCTCGTCGTAGACCCCTGCCAGCCGCGAGTACGCCTCGGCGTGCCTCACAGGCCCGCGCGTGATCCGCTCAGATTCCGAGGATCTTGGCCTTGGCTGCAGCGAACTCCTCATCCGTGAGCACACCCTGGGTGTGAAGCTGCGCCAGCTTCTGGAGCTGTGCGCCTGAGTCGTCCTCCGGTGCCGGTGGCGGTGCGGCCTGCTGGTACTGCTGCTGCTCCTGCTGGTACTGCTGAGAGTCCTGCTCCTCCCACTTGGCGTTCTGACGACGCGCCACACGCCCGGACACGGCGGTCGCGGTTCCCGCGACGACGGCGGTGCGGGTTGCCATACGAAGTAGTCCCATGTCGCTCCTTTCGATCTCGAAGTGGACGGTCTAGCCCTCGATCACGGCCGCCGCGACCTCGGCGGGGATCCGGATCGAGTCGATCAACACGGCGTCGGCAGCCTGGAGGGCGTCGACCACCTTCGTGGCCCAGAGGTTCTCGAATGCGATCAGGAGGGCCGCGCTGTTGGCCGGGAGATCGTCGCTGACCTCCTCGGCATCCTCGGGCCCCAACGCACCCGGCTGCACGACGTCGATTTCGACGAAGCCCGCGCCCTCCGCGTCGAGGTCCGCAGCCTCGAGTGTCGTCACGACGCCGTCTGCATCCTTCATCACGAAGGTCAGATCGAGCACTCGGATCGTGCCGTTCTCTACGAGCTCCAGGATCGCCGGGGCGATACGCCCGGTGAACTTGTTGCCCGGAAAGCCAATGATGTATACGTCGACGGGGCCGACTGCCATAACCTCTCCTTGTCGAGGGACAGCGCTTCAGCTGAAGATGTTGTCGAACGGAACGCCGGCCTGGGCAGCCTTCTCGTTCCGCTGGCCAGTATGCCGCGCGCATGCATGCCCCACAAGCGACATCTCGGTCCGTACTGAGCCGAGCAGCAGGCGCGCCGGTCGTGGGGAGTAGGTCGCCAGGCCTCGCAACGGAAGGGCTGCGAGCGTCCTGCAAGCGAGCGTGATCATCCACAGAGGGTGAGGCACGCCGGCGGTCGCCGGTCTACCATCGTCCTCGACCTCGAGAAGGGAGCAGCGCATGTCGTGGTTCTGGTGGCTACTGGGCGTCTTCATCGTGGTGATCTGGATCGCGACCGTCGTCGACATCATCCGGCGGCGCCACACGCGCTCGGGCCTCAAGACGGCCACCTGGATCCTGCTGATCATCATCCTCCCGGTGCTCGGCTCGATCACCTACTTCCTGGTCAACGGGGTCGCCTCGCCCGGCGCGCCGAGGGACTCCGACATGGACAACATCGCCCCACGGCGCTACTGACCGGCTGACGAATCCAACTCGGCCAGGCGGGCGATGTTGTCCCGCTCGTCAGGGTCGGGCTGCTCGACCGCGAACCACGCCTCGAGGATCTCGCGCGCGGTCTCCGGCGTCGTGCGCTTCAGGCTCATGACGAGCACGTTCGCGTCGTTCCAGCGGCGCGCGCCCTCGGCGATCCACGGCTCCCAGGCGAGCGCCGCCCGCACGCCCGGGACCTTGTTGGCGGCCATCGCCGTGCCCGTGCCCGTCCAGCAGAACACGACGCCCTGATCGGCCTCGCCGGCGGCGACCGCCTGCCCGACCCGGCTCGCGACCTCCGGCCACCGGTCGCGCTCCAGCAAGGTCACTTCGTGCCCGCGGGCCTGCAGGTCCTCGACGACCGCGTCCGCGACGGCGCCCTCGTCGTCTGCTCCCACCACGATCCGCATTTCGAGGCCAGCCTAGCTCCGCTTGCAAAAAAGGATTTCGAGGCCTAACCTCGAAACGAAGCGCACAATTTGGAAGCTGCGGTCCGAGAGCTCGAAGCGAGGTCGAGATGACGGATACTGCAGTTCAGCCCGAGCAGGACACGGTCGCTGAGCACGTCCCCGAGGAGGCGCTGACGATCGGCGAGAGCGGGTCAGTCTCGTTCGCGGAGCTGGTCCGCGTCCACTACGAGTGGGAGCGCTCGTTCCGCAACGGCAGGCCGGACGAGGCGCTCGAGGAGGAGTTCCGCGCGAAGCTGGAGGAGTTCCAGCGGTGCGAGGGTGTTCTCTTGCATGCGTACTGGTCGAGGCGCCGGCCCTCGGCGGTCGCGCTGACGATCAGGGCGCGCAGCCGCTTCAAGCGCTGGAAGCTGAAGGGTTGGAGGCTGGTGCGGGGGAAGTTCCGCGAGGACGTCGACCCGCTGGTCGACCAGGACGCCATCATCCGGCTGCACCGGGCGTCGGACTGGCTCGCACGCGAGGCGCGGATCGCCGACTTGCTCCATTACTGCGACACGCTCGGGATCCGTGTCGGCGAGGTGCTCCGCGGCACGAGTGAGCGCATCGCGATGCAGTGGATCTTTACGGTTCAGAGCCACCTGCTCGGCTTCATCGAACGGCAGCCGAGCAAGGTGGACGCGCAGAAGATCGACGAGATCGTGGACTCGCAGTCGAAGGAGCTCGTCCAGATCGAGGAGTACTACGGACGGGCGGCCGAGCGGTCGGCGCGCTTCGTCTATTTCACCGGCATGATGGTGGGCGCCTTCGCCTCGGCGCTCGTCGCGAGCGGGCTGGCGTTCGCGTTCTGGCTGACGGGCTGGTTCGAGGGTTCGCACGTGCAGAGCCTGCAGGCGTTCTTCGTCTCCTACGCGGCCGGGGGCATCGGAGCGATCGTCAGCGTCATGTTCCGCATGTCCGACAGCGACAAGTTCGAGCTCGACTACGAGGTGGGACGGCCGACGGTTCGGCGACTCGGCTCGTTCCGGCCGTTCGTCGGAGCGGTCTTCGGGGTCGCGATGTACTTCCTGATCGCGAGCGGCCTGCCGCAGGTCGAGCTGCCGGCCGACGAGCAGGCGTTCTTCTACTACGGGACCGTTGCGTTCCTGGCCGGCTTCTTCGAGCGGAAGACGTCGGTGATCTTCGGCAGCGCCGAGAAGACGCTCGAGCGCAGCCTCGGGCTCACGGACAAGGACGGCAACGGAATCGGCCCCAGGCCCCCCGGCGGCGGCCGCGGGAGCAACGGCACGCCTCCACCGCTGGGGCCTGGGGAGCGCAGGGAGACGCTGATCAAGGAGCAGGGGCCCGAGCTGGGGCGCTTCGAAGAGATGCGCTGAGCATCCGCTCTGTCGCGGATTTGACAGTTTGAGCGTCGCGCGCGCGAACGACACGCGGGTTGCTCGCTTCTAGCGTGGGGGCATGCCAAGTCCCCTCCTCGAAGGAGCAGCAGAGATGACTCGCACCAAGCGTTTCTCACTCAAGCGTGTGGCCTTCGGACTGGCGATCGCGGCCATCATGGTTCCGACCGCCCAGGCGAAGCCCACTGCGTCCAACAATCAGCAGCCCGTCGTCGAGATCCCGTACCTCAGCGGCGGCGTCGGCGTCTCGCACATGGACTTCGATCCCGCGAGCAGCGCGAGCGGCAAGCAGAGCGGCGAGATCCCGTACCTCAGCCACGGCGTGCTGTCCAACAGCGGCGCGATCGGCGCCGACGACCTGACGGTCTCGCGGCCGTCCAACCAGGGCTCGCCGACGGTGGGCTCGAGCGGCGAGGGCTTCGAAGTCGGCACCACGGTCGGCGGCTTCGGCCTCGCACTCGCCCTCCTGATCGGCGGCTCTGCCCTCGTCATCCGCCACAGCCGGAAGACCAGGCTCTCGCCGGCCTGACCGACCGACTTCGCAGGGGCGAGAAAGGGCGGGCCCACGGGCCCGCCCTTCTCGTACTCGAGCCGTTCGAGCGCTAATTTCTGTGGGTGACGACCGAACGCGCCACGGGCCGTGTCGAGCTTCTGCTCGAGGCGGCTCGTTACCTGGGCGAGACGCTCGAGCCGGGCCGGGTCTACGACCGCTTCCACGAGCTGCTCGCCGACTCCGTCCACCACGACGGCGTCGTCGTCTCGGACTACGACCCGGGCGACGGCCTGATCCGTTGCGAGTACGCCTGGGTGAACGGCAACCACGTCGACCCGGAGACGCTGCCGCCGGTTGCCTTCAACCCGGAGGGCGGCATGCAGAGCCGCGTGATCGCGAGCGGCGAGCCTCTGCTCCTCAACGACGTCCGCGAGCAAGTCAAGAGGGGCGGCACGTTCTACGACGTCGAGCGCGACGGCACTATGCGCAAGGTCCCGGACACGGGCCCGCCCGGGACCAAGGCAGCGCTGATGTTCCCGGTCAAGCACGAGGGCCGCGTCGTCGGGGTCGTGCAGCTCATGAGCGACGGCGAGCCGTACACGGACGAGCACCTCGAGCTCGTCGGGGCGCTCGTCGCGCTGATGGGGGCGGCTGTCCGCAACGCGAGGCTGCACAAGGCCGCGGAGGCCCAGACGGCCGCCCGCGTACGGGCCGAGGCGGTCGCGGCGGAGCGCGAGCGGGCGGCGAACGTGCTCGAGGCGGTGGGCGAGGGGATCTTCCTTGTCGACGACGACGGCGTCGTCCGCCTGTGGAACCGGGCTGCGGCGCTCCTGACCGGCCTGAGGGCCGAGGAGGTCTCCGGTCGTCCGATCGCCGACGTCCTGCCGGGCTGGGAGGCGATCGGCTCGCAGATCAACGCCGGCGAAGGGGGTGCGCCCGGTCCGTCGGTCACGCTGCCGCTCGAGCTGAAGGGCGGCGAGGCCTGGCTCTCGTTCGTGGCCGTCCGGAGCCCGGAGGGCATGGTCTACGCCTTCCGGGACCTGACGAGCGAGCGGGCGCTCGAGGACGCAAAGAGCGAGTTCGTCGCCACGGTCTCGCACGAGCTGCGAACGCCGATGGCCGGCATCTACGGAGCGGCGCAGACGCTGCTGCGCGAGGACGTCGACTTCTCGCCGGAGGAACGCCGGACGCTGGTCGAGATCATCGCCAACCAGGCGGTCAGGCTGACCCAGATCACCGAGGAGGTGCTCATCGCCAGCCGCCTCGAAAGCGGCGAGCTGCCGGTGGGCCGCGAGTTGGTCGACATCGTCGAGCTCGCCCGCGAGACGATCGAGCAGATGCGCAGGCAGCTACCTGACGCGACGACGGTCGAGCTCCAGGCGGAGGCCGGGCTGCCCGAGGCGTTCGCCGACCGCGACCGGCTGCAGCAGGTGCTGGTGAACCTGCTCGACAACGCGGTGAAGTACTCGCCGAACGGCGGTCGCGTGACGGTCGGCCTCGCAGCCCGGCCCGCCGCGGTTCGCATCGTCGTGACCGACCCCGGGCTCGGGATCCCTGCGGCCGAGCAGCGCCGGGTGTTCGAGAAGTTCTACCGGCTCGACACGAACCTGACCCGCGCGGGCGGGGGTACGGGGCTCGGGCTCTACATCACGCGCGAGCTCGTCCGGCGGATGGGCGGGACGATCGCACTCGACTCGGAGCCGGGCGTCGGCTCGACCTTCACCGTCGAGCTGCCACGCGCCTAGCCACTCCTCTTAGCCGAGGACAAATCGGGGCACTCCGCAAGGCCCGCCCACTACACTGCCGCCCGTGCGTCTCGCGCTCGGCGTCATCGCGATCGGCGTGTCGCTCCTGCTCGCTTCGGCGGCCGGCGCCGCGATGCGCGACCGCTACTGCAGCCCAACGGGCGACTACTGCACCTCGGCGCAGAGGTCGGGCGGGGCGGTCAAGCTTCGCCTCGCCACGTTCAGCTTCTCGGGCCGCTACCGGCTCTGTGTGAAGCCGATCCGGCGGGCGGCGACCTGCAAGAGCTTCCCGCTGCGGCGGCGGGGAGACCAGTGGCTCTCCGAGGTCACCTGGTACAAGAGCTTCCCCAACCTCGGCACGGGGCTCTACACGGTCACGTGGCACTACGGCGGCGTGCGGCTCGGCCCGCCGCTCACGTTCGCCGTCGCGAACAGCTAGCGGAGGTTCTTCGCGACCGCGCGCAGGTCGTCGTGCCGTCCCCATCCGGTCGGGCTCGGGAAACGCGTTGTCTCAGTCGGCGACTTGCTGTTTTCGCGACTTACGGATAGCGTTTTCGCCGTGCATTGTACGGGCGGGCCTGGGCTCCGTCTGCGGCGAGCCCTCCCCGGTCGAGGGCTGTTCGTCATCGCACTCGCGCTGTTCTTCGCCCCGCCTGCCCTCGGCACGCCGTTGCTGCCGTCGCCGAACCCGCTCCCGCGCAGCACGTTCCAGGGCGCCGACGGCAACCAGAACAACGCGCCTGCTCTCATCGACTGGGAGGGCCTGAGCGCTGAGGGCCGGGTCGGGCACACGTCGGACGACAACCCAGCAGGACACGGCTTTCATTGGGGGCAGCAAGGAGGACGAGCCGGACGGCTGGGACTTCACGATCGAGGCGGGCGGCGTGAAACCACCCAAGGCGAACATCCTCGATTCCTGGTCAGCCGTCGACTCGGGCGGTGCGGACGCATTCGTCTATCTCGGGTTCGCTCGCGGCGGTCCCGATGTCAGGCTTCGGACCGGGGCTCGGGCTGCCACGACCTTCCTCACCTTCGAGCTCAACCACGACTCGCGTCTCTGGGACAACGGACTGGCAATGATCCCGTGCCGGCGTACGGGCGACGTCCTCGTCTCCTACGAGGCCGTGGGGGGGAACAACGTCGGCGTCGACGTCGTGCTCCAGCGGTGGGTCACCACGCAGACCGATCCCGCCACAGGGTGCGCCACCCGTGGTGGTCTCGACCCGCTCTCCGGACTGACGCCGAGCGTCGACGCACAGGGGGCCGTCAACGCGGACACGATCCTCAGCCGGCTTCCCGGCTTCTACGAGGAGACGATCCCGACTCAGCGGTTCGGCGAGGCGGCGCTGAACCTGAGCCAGATCCTGGACGACGCGCTGGAGAACGAGTGCTTTTCGTACGGGTCGATCTGGATGCACTCGCGCTCGTCCACCTCGGAGTCGTCGAACATGCAGGACTACGTCGCGCCACGTGCGATCAACCTCCGCTCCTGCGCGGCCTCCGGGACCAAGTTCCACGACCTCAACGCGAACGGCCGGCGGGACGACGGCGAGCCCGGCCTTCCTGGATGGCGCATCTGGGCCGACTACAACAGCAACGGGACGTGGGAGACGAACGAGCCGTCCGGGATCACGGACGCTCAAGGTCAGTACGTCGTCAACGACATCCGGGGCAGCACGTACATGCTGCGCGAGACGCTCCCGACGACGCGCGGCGCGCAGACGAGCGGCCGCTGCCGACGTGTCTTGCAGCTTCCCGAACGGCTACCACTCACGGCGGCACCGGCTCGGCGCCCGGCGGCCAGTTCCAGTGCGGGTGGGGGCCGATCAGACACTGCCACCACGACGTACGCGCGAGGAAAGGACTTCGGAAACTTCCAGGCGGCGGTTCTGACGCTCGTGAAGCAGCTGTTCCCGAGCAACGATCCGGGCCGTTTCGACCTGCTCGTGAACAGCGTCGTGCTCGTCGCCGCCGCAGGTGACGGAGCGAAGGGCTCGTTGTCCAAGCCGCCCGGTACGTACACGGTGTCCGAGGACGCGAGCGGCGTAACGAACCCGGCCGACTACACGTCGTCGGTCGGGTGCAAGCCCGGGACGAGGCGTGCACGGCGCCGCGCGAGCGGCGTGTCCACGACCGTGCAGCTGTCCTCGGGAGAGACTGCCACCTGCACGTTCTACAACGTCCGCCGCGGCACCCCCGGGATCGCGATCGACAAGACCGGGCCTGCGACCGCGACCGCCGGCGACACGCTGCGCTACACGCTCGTATGTCACCAACCCGGGCGAGCTTCCGTTCCCGGCCGCGTCCGTGCGAGTCGAGGATCCCAACTGTGACGCGCCGCCGGAGCTCGTCGGCAAGGCCGACGCCGCCGGCTCGGACGACACGCCGGGGACGCTCGACCCGGGCGACACGTGGACGTACGCCTGCTCGAAGAAGACGTCCGCGCCCGCCGACTGCAAGCCGTCGGTCGTGCCGAACACGGCGACGGTAACCGGCACTGTGGGTGGCAGCACCGTGACCGACAGCAGCAGCATCAACACCCAGCTCACGTGTCCGCCCGTCCCGCCGCAGCCGCAGCCGCAGCCCCAGCCACAGCCACAGCCACAGCCACAGCCACCGCCTCCGCCGCCCGGGCCCCCGCCGCCGCCTCCACCTCCGCCGCCGTCGCCGCTCGTGCCGCCGGGGCCTGCGCCGCCTGATGCGAACGACGCCGCGGTCGCGGGCATCGACTTCCGCAAGGCGACGTCAGCGTGCATCCGCGAACGGGTGCCGCGGATCAGCTTCGAAGGCACGCGCGTCGCCAGCGTCCGGATCTTCGTGAACGGTCGACTCGAGCGCCGGCTGAACCTGCAGTCGCTCCAGGCACACGTGACTCCGCGCGTCATCCGCGGGCCCGGCCGCTACCGGCTGAGGGTCCGGGCGACGTTCCAGAGGGGCACCGGCAGCCCGCCGGTCACGCTCAGGACGGTGATCCGGGTCTGCGCCGCGCGGAGAGCGGTCGTACGACCCCCGTTCACCGGGTAGCGACCGACCCGTGAGCTAGCGTTCGTGCGGGTCGGCGTTACCATGCCGCCGCATCCAGGGCGCCGTGGCCGAGTGGTTAGGCAGAGGCCTGCAAAGCCTCGTACACCAGTTCGATTCTGGTCGGCGCCTCTTGAGAGCTTCTAACGTTGTTTACAGAGTTCGCGCCGTTAAGAGGCGATCTCACTCGGAAGCAGCGCCGCGGTCCAGCGGAAGGTGAGATCTCGGTCACCTGTGGGCGGGCCGCGCCTCGTCCCCAGGGCATCCTTCTCTCCTTTCGCCCTGGGCGGAACCATGCGGTCGCTGACAAGCGCATGGTTCCGCGCCCGCGATTCTCGGGGCCGCGGTGCCGTTGTTCTCCACCCAGGCGACCCCACTCACCCGGGTGAACCTCCCGTACGGGTGTTTTCTCGTCGAGCCGGCGGCGCGAGTCTGTCGACGGGTGATCTCGGCCCAGACCGACCGGGCGACGATAGGAGGAACGATGTGGTGGTTCGTCGGCATTGGTGGAGTCGTCCTGTACCTGATCGTGCTCTGGACGCTCGGCCTCTCCACGCTGAGAAATGGACATGGCTGGATGTTCTTCTTCGGGTTCTTCTTCCCGCTGTTCTGGCTCATCGGGGCATTCATGACGCCCAGGAGTGAATACGCCTGAGCTGCGACTGATCGACGATCCCAAAGGAAAGGCCACCGTGGCTAGCTCAGACGACGTCCGCTCGCGCTAGGACGTCGTCTCGGCCGCGGCGGCCTCGGCGTCTCGGTGCTTTCGCCAGAGCCCGGCTGCCCACCGGTGTGGCCGCTGCTCGGGCGCCGGCGCGCTTTCGAAAGCCGGCGCTGCGTCGCGGGGGTGAGCTGCGAACCACGCTGCGTAACGCCTCGCGAGCGGAGTTGCGGTCACGCCGTGCAGGAGGACCGAGAGCCCGATCGTGAGGAAGATCGTGTCCAGCAGCACTGTCTCGTTGGTCAGGTGGGCATCCTCGACGAGGAGCACCGCAAAGACGATCGAGGCAAGTCCGCGCGGCCCGAACCAGCCGATGAATGCGACCGTCGGCGGCCTGGCGCCGGATCCGAGCATCGCGAGCGCCACGGGAACCATGCGAACGACCGTCAGGCTGAGAAGCGCATAGAGGACGACCTCGGCGGTGAGATCGTCGAGCATTGGCACGAGCATGACGGCGCCGAAGAGGACGAACGTGGCGGCACCGAGCAGGCCGCCCAGTTCCTCGAGGAAGAGCGTCACCTCGCCTCCGACCTCACGACGGAGCCCGCCGAAGACCGCACCTCCGACGAACGCCGCGATGAACCCGCTGCCGCCCATCCACACGGCCAGGCCGTAGGCGAGCGCAGCCCCCGCGACCGGTACGACCTGAACCCAGATTTCGTCCACGAGGCGGCGCGGGACGCCCACCCTGACCACGGCTGCGGCCGCGAGCCCCGCAATCACGCCCGCGACGGATCCGTATCCGATCTCCTCGAGCACGAGCTCCACCGCCTCGCCGTCTCCGATCGCGCCCTCTTGCGCCTCGGCGATCGCGATCGCGATCAGGAGCAGCGGCACGCAGATGCCGTCGTTGAGCCCGCTCTCGACGTTGAGCCCCTGACGGACACGTGAAGGAACCCGGGGATCGGTGACGACCGCCTGCCCCAGCGCAGCGTCCGTCGGGGCGAGCACGATCGCAAGCAGGACCGCCTCGATGAGCGCGAGCTCCCCGAGCACGCCGACACCTGCGAGCGCGCCGGCCACGATCGTCAGCGGCAGCCCGATCGCAAGCAGGCGAAGGGGTAGGACGTATTCGCGGCGCAGCGCTGCGAGGTCGATCCGCGAAGCGTCCGAGAAGAGAACGAGCGTGAGCGTCGCCTCGGCGACCAGGCGGACGAATTCGCTCTCGATCGCCGGATCGAGCCAGCCGAGCGCCTCGTCGCTCACGAGGATGCCGCCGGCGACGAACACCATCGCGGCGGTGATCACGGACCCCGAGAGCCGCCGCGAGAAGGTCGCGTACGCGAGTACGAGGAGCGAGATCGCAACTAGGCCCGAGCTGCCCAAATCGGTGCGACATTAGAGCCTGAGAAATCGCGCCTCATCGCCTGAACGCCGAGTTCACCCGGGTGAACGGGGTGCTCGGGCGATGAGGGAGCATGACCCGGTCGCGAGAATGCGGGCGCGCGATGACAGCCGTCGATCTCGAGGAGCAGGAACCTCTCTGGAGACGGCACCTCGGCGCCATGATCGTCGGCGGCTTCGGGGTCCTCCTGGTCGTGATCGTCCTGCTCCAGCTCCTGGAGGAAGGGGACGTTGCCGAGTGGCTCAGCGAGGCGCCGGAGGAATGGGCCTACGTCCTGTGCTTCGGGCTCGTCTGGTTGGATGCAATCGTCCCGATCTTCCCAGGCGAGACGACGCTCAGCAGTGCTTCGACGCTCGCCGCGCAGGGAACACTCGAGCTGGAGCTCGTCATGCTCGCCGGAGCGCTCGGCGCGATCGTCGGGGACTCGTCGTTGTTCTGGATCGCCCGCAGGAGCGCCGCCAGAGTGCAAGGCCAACTCGACGCGGCGCTGAAGAATCCGAAGGTTCGCGCCGGCTGGGACGCCCTCGACCGTTCCCCCGGGCTCATGATCGTCGCCGGGCGCTACGTCCCGGGAATGCGGTTCGCCGTCAATGCAACCATGGGGCTGTCCAGCCTTCCCTACCGCCGCTTTCTCCCCTGGTCGATCGTCGGAGGAATCCTGTGGTCGGTCTACACGTGCGCGTTGGCCTACAAGGTTGCGACCACGCTCTCCGGCTATCCGCTCGCGTCTCTCGTTATCTCCTCGCTGATCACCTCCGCCGCGCTGGCAGCGATCTACTTCGTCGACCGGCGGAGGCGTAGAGGAGCGAAGGACGCCGAGCCGACCGATGAGATCGCGGAGCCTGCGGCGCGGAGCTCCGCCGGATCCGACGAGTAAGTTGGATCCGAACGAAGCACCCGACGCCGGCCTCGACGATCGCGCCCGCGTCAGATTCACGGCCGCGGTTGCAAGCGCAAGAAGCGCCAGCACACGGCACGTGTCGCTCGCAGTCCCCTTCCGGGCGGCGGAACGTAACCGGCGCGTCGCGGCAAGCGTTCTCGCCGGAGGGATCGCCTACCGCCTGTTCCTCTGGCTCTTGCCGTTCGGGTTGATCGTCGGGGGCGCGCTCGGCCTCATGGATGCCGACAGCACCGAGGAGGCCCTCGCAAGCGGCGGTCTTCCTGCGGCGGTCGTCGACGTGATCGGCGACGTCGCGCGAGCCGCGGAGTCCGACTGGTGGTGGCTGCTCGGGATCGGCGCGCCCCTTCTCCTCTGGGCGGGATACTCGGGCGCGAAAGCGGTGCAGCTCATTCACTCGCTCGTCTGGGACCAGCCCCCTCCGCGGACGAAGCCGCTGACGAGCTCACTTGCCTTCACGGGTGTGCTGTGCGCCTTCATGGCCGCAGCCGGAATTACCTGGTGGCTTCGCGACGAGGCAGCACTCGTGGGCCTTTTCGCCGCGACGCTGACCATCGTCCCGCTCGCCGCGTTCTGGCTCTGGGCTTCGCTCCGCCTTCCGCACCGGGACGCTCCCTGGCGGGCGCTGCTACCCGGCGCGATCCTCGTCGCGATCGGCTTTCAGGTGCTCCACGTGCTGATCGTCGAGTTCCTCGCGCCGAAGCTCGAGAAGTCGACGACGCTGTACGGGAGCATCGGCGCCATGACGACGATCCTCTTCTTCATGTACTTCGCCGGGAGGCTCGTCGTCACCTCGCCCATTCTCAACAGCTCCCTCCATCACGAGCTGCGCGAGCACGGCAAAGCTCCTGCCGGCGAGGGGACCGCGCCGGCAGGAGCCTCACCCGAGTAACGTGCCGCTCGCGCGCTAGGCGCTGACCCCGTGGGCTGCGGCGACGTGCACGCCTTCCTCGTGAAGCGCCATCTCGTCATCGTGGGTGCCCGGCTTGAGGTCGTAGACAACTTTCTTCACCGTGCCGGTGAAGGGGTAGGGCGACTTGGCCGCGTAGGCGCGGTCGACAGGCAGCCCGTTGTCGCGGCCGACGTCCATGCCGCCGTAGGCCGTGAAGCGGACTGCAACCGTGCTCTCCATCCGCCCCTCGCCGATCTTCTCGTCGTTCGCATACAGGGAGACCGTTCCGCCGGCCCTGCGCTCCTGGCGGTCGGCGTCGAACTGCATGCCGACCGTGATGTCCCCGGTCGGGATCGGCTCGATCGAGACCTGCTCGTACTGCTCGACGCCCATCGTCGAGTAGCTGTGGTGCAACAGGCCGTTCTCGTCGACCCAGAGCGAGAACCCGCCCATCTCGTCCCCCTCGGCGACGATCACGCCCTCGGCGCCGTCGTCCGGGACCGAGAGCTCCGCCTCGATCGCGTAGGAGCGGCCGTAGACGCGCGGGATCATCCCGGAGGCGATGTTCTGGACGTCGCCGTAGAACGTCTGGGTCGTGATGGTCGGCAGCGGCGGCAGGATCCCGAAGAAGACCGAGAACGCGCCCAGCAACGGCAAGACGTTGTGCTTCTCGGCCTCCTCCCAGAAGAGCTCCTTCAACTCGGCGAGCTTCTCCGGGTTCTCCGCAGCGAGGTCCTTCGCCTGGCTGAAGTCCTCGGGTAGGTAGTACAGCTCCCAGGTGTCCTGCTCGGGGTCGTAGACCCCGGGGGCCAACTTCGCCATCGTCGGTGGCGAAAGGTCCCACGGGATGCGGTCGAGCTTGCAGGCGGCCCACCAACCGTCCTTGTAGATCGCCCGGTTGGCGACGATCTCGAAGTACTGCACGGTGTGTCGCTCCTGTGCGTTCGCGTCCTCGAAGGTGTAGAGAAAGCTTGTCCCCTCCATCGGCTTCTGCTCGATCCCGTTCACGACCTTGGGCTCGGGGATACCGGCCGCTTCGAGGATCGTCGGCCCGACGTCGATGACGTGAGTGAACTGGGTGCGCAACCCGCCGGCGTCCTTGATCCGCTCCGGCCAGGAGAGGACCATGCCGTTGCGCGTGCCGCCGAGGTGGGAGGCGACCTGCTTGCCCCACTGGAACGGGGTGTTCCCGGCCCACGCCCAGGCGGACGCGTAGTGAGGCGCGTATGCGTCGGTGCCCCAGGCGTCGAGCCCGCCGTACTGCTCGATCAGAGAGAGCTGCTGCTCGGCGGTGAGGGCGATCCCGTTCTGCATCGTCAGCTCGTTGAAGGAGCCGGTCAGCGTTCCCTCCAAGCTCGCGCCGTTGTCCCCGAAGATGTAGATGACGAGCGTGTTCTCGAGCTCGCCCAGCTCCTCGACCGCTTCGAGCAGGCGGCCGACGTTCCAGTCGGCGTTCTCCTGGAAGCCGGCATAGACCTCCATCTGCCGCGCGTACAGCTTCTTCTCGCTGTCCGAGAGCGAGTCCCAGGCGGGAAGCGCGTCCGGTCTCGGCGTGAGCACCGCATCCGGCGGGATCACACCCAGCGCCTTCTGCCGTTCGAAGGTTTCCTCGCGGAGCACGTCCCAGCCCCTGTCGAACTTGCCGCGGTACTTCTCGCTCCACTCGACCGCGACCTGGTGCGGCGCGTGCGAGCACCCGGTCGAGTAGTAGATGAACCACGGCTTTTCCTGGTCCTGGGCGCGCACCTCGTGCAGCCAGCCCACCGCCTGATCGGTGAGGTCGTCCGGCCAGTAGTACTCGTTGCCGTCCTGGCCCTCCGGGACGCCGATCGTCGTGTTGTCCTGTGTGATGACCGGGTCGTACTGGCCCGCCTCGCCGCCGAGGATGCCCCAGAAGTGGTCGAATCCCCAGGCGTTCGGCCAGCGGTCGAACGGCCCGGCTGCACCCTGGATGTGATCGGGGGTCATGTGCCACTTGCCGAACCCGGCGGTCGAGTAGCCGTTGCCCTGGAGCGCCCTCACGAACGGAGAGCAGTCCTTCGGCACGTTCGCGCAGTAGCCGGGGAACGGGCCCGGGAGCTCGCCGATCGACCCGAACCCGACCGTGTGGTGGTTGCGACCGCACAGCAGGGCGGCCCGGGTGGGCGAGCACAGCGCGACAACGTGGAAGCGGTTGTACCTCAGGCCCTGATCGGCGACGCGCGTCATCGCCGGCGTCGCGACGGGCCCGCCGAACGTCGACGGATTCCCGAAGCCGGCGTCGTCGATCAGCACCAGCAACACGTTCGGCGCCCCCTCCGGCGGCGACGGCGACATGTTGATCGTCCAGTCGGCGACGGACGCGTCGATCGTCCTCCCGATCGTTCCGCCGAAGTTCGGATCGGGGATCGGCAGCACGGTGCGGTCCGGGCTGAACTTCCCCATCGCCTCGCCGAGCGACTCCTTCAATGCGCTCATGCCCTTCTTGTCGCCCTGGACGACCGACCGGAGCATCGCGCCCGCGAGCGCCTGCTCGACACCGAGCCTCTGCTCGTCGTCGAAGATCGCGATGATTCCGGCCGACCCGGGCGGCAGGTTCTCGCCGATCTTCTCGTGAATCTCCTTCTGAACCTTGTTGCCGGCGAACCTGCCGAGCAGTTTGCCCGCGACCGCGCCGACAGCGACCGACGCGAGCATCGGCGGCGCAAACAAGCCCACCGCGAGCCCGACGCCGCCTCCCCAGCTTGACTCCCTTGCGGCCAAGGTTGTCGCCGGTCTGCTGTACCGACGACGCTGCCGTCCTCCGCGTGTGTGACGAGGATGACTCCCTCGATCGAGACCTTCTTCTCCTTGACGAGCGCGACGAGCGACTCGAAGTCCTTCGTCGCCTCGTCGATGTCCGGGTAACCGGCAACGAGGACGTCGGTCGGTGTCTCAGCCATCAGGGCTCTCCCTTCGATTCCGACTGCTATCGCGGCGCACGTGTGGCGTGCTTCCCGACCTTCGCAGAGGAGCGGTCACCGAACATCGCCCGGCTGCGAGTTCACCCGGGTGAAGGGCACCTCCGGGTGATGCGAGACCTACGAGACTGCAGGAACCTCCTCCCGAGACGACCTGCCGGCCGACCGAAGGGAGGGCGATGGAATCGTTCTGGGCAACGGTCGTGTTCCTGTGGCTTGCGGCGACGGGGGTTCTGGTCGCATACGTGATCCTCTACTGGTTCAACGCGGCGGCGGTGAGGGCGGAAGACCTTTCACGAGCATCTAGGTCGAGATCCGCCGCGACCGGGCTTGATGCAGGACGATCGAGAGTGACCTAGGTCGGGAAGCGGTGCACCGACGATGTCGAAGCGCTACCCCGGCCGCAGCGGACAGGAGAGCGTCCCCTACCGGATTGTGATTCGCGGCGAGCTGAGCGAGCCGCTCGTGGGACCACTGGAAGGAATGACCGTCCAAGTCGTCGGCGAGGAGTCGGTGCTGACCGGGGACATCCTCGATCAGGCTCAGCTCCAGGGAGCATTGAGCTGGCTGACCACGCTCGGAGTCGAGATCGTCAGCGTGAACCCGGGAGACGACCGGCCCACGGATGAACCGATGGGGCCAGGGAAGCAAACGATCAGAGAGGAGATGTGATGGCTATCGGACCTGTTCAGCTCATCGTGTTGGGCTTTTCTCATCCCGACTTTCACGGGGAGATCGCCGCAGAGCTGGAGCGCCTACGGGAGAGCGACACGGTACGAGTGATCGACGCCCTTGCAGTCCACAAGGACCCAAGCGGGGAGATCGAGGTGGCGCATCTGAGCAACCTCACGGATGAGGAGGCGATCGAACTCGGCAGCACGGTCGGTGCCCTGATCGGCCTCGGCATCGAGGGTGAGGAAGGCATGGAGGCGGGCGCTCGCGCGGGCGCCGAGGCGGCCGCCGAGCAGGGCGTGCACGCCTTCTCGGATGAGGAGGCTTGGGACGTGATCGAGGACATCCCCAACGACTCGGCCGCCGCGCTCGTGTTGCTCGAGCATCACTGGGCGGTTCCGCTCCGGGATGCGATCGTGCGCGCGGGAGGTTTCCGCATCAGCGACGGCTTCATCAGTCCGTTCGACCTCGTCGAGATCGGGCTGGTGTCGGCGAAGGAGGCCGAGGAGCTCCACGCGATGGAGCCCAAGACCCCCGCCGCGAGCACCGCGTAGCGTCATCGACGAAGAGAACGGAGGGAGCAGATGCTCAGGACTCGCAGAGTCGCGCGACGGACCACCCGTCGCACTGCCAGGCGGCGCTTCGCGTCGCCGCTAGACCCCAGTTGAGAGGGCCGGCGGACACGCCGCCGGCCCCCTCGACTCACGCTGGACGAGAGGAGGAAGCTCGGCCGCGGCGAGCGGTGAGGTATGCATCCAGTTACGAGGAGGTCTCATGTCCGAACAGATCACTGCCGAAGCCGGTCGATTCGTGCGAGACATCGGCCTCCTGGCGCTCGCCGCATTCTGCAGCTGGCTGCTGGCCAAGCTCGTCGTGCCCGTCGGCGTCGACGTTGCGATCATTCCGACGCTCGGCGCCCTGGCGGTCAGACACTTCAGGCAGGGCAAGCAGGGTGAGCACGAGGCAAAGCATCCCGCCGTGAGGTTCCTTGTGGCTGCCTGGAATGAGGGCGACTTCAGCGAGGCAGAGAAGCACGTCGCACCAGACTGCGCGGTCTACGTGAACGGCTTCGCACCCGACCTTCGTCCCGAAGAGAGCGGCCCGGCGCTGGCGGAGGAGAGCATCGAGTACTGGCGTGGGATCGTGCCCGACATCAGGATGGAGCTCACGCAGGAGATCCGCGAAAAGGACAAGATCGCCATCGAGTGGGTGCTGACGGGCACGCACACGGGCACGCGGCCAGATCTGCCGGCGAGCGGCAACGCGATCGAGGTCCAGGGCTCCGCGTTTCTGACGCTCGACGACGACAAGATCGTCAAGGCGTGGTCGGTCTTCGACTCGCTTGCCCTCGCAGTCCAGACCGGAACCGCCAAGAAGCCGGCCTGGTGGCCGGCCGGCCGCGGGGCCTCGTAGACCGCCAAAGGCTGACCGGATGGAAGGCGCGTGGATGACACAGTGAGCGCCGTGCGAGCCTCGGCGACGATGCCTGAGCGCAACGGGATGGCTCGGATTCCCGGCGGGGACCTTCCGGATGGGCTCCGAGGACTTCTATCCCGAGGAGGGGCCGGTCCGCGAGGTCGAGGTCGACGGCTTCTGGATCGACGAGCACGCGGTCACGGCCGCGGAGTTCCGCCGCTTCGTGCGCGAGACCGGCTACGTCACCGTGGCCGAGCGGCCGCTCGACCCGGCCGACTATCCCGACGCCGACCCCGATCTGCTCGTACCCGGCTCGCTCGTGTTCCGCAGGTCCGCCGGGCCCGTGCCCCTGAACGACGTGCGCAACTGGTGGGAGTACGTCCCTGGGGCCTACTGGAAGAAGCCCGGCGGCCCGGGCACGACGATCAACGGCAAGGACCACCACCCGGTCGTGCAGGTCGCCTACGAGGACGCGGAGGCGTACGCGACCTGGGCGGGCAAGGAGCTGCCGACCGAGGCCGAGTGGGAGTACGCCGCCCGCGGCGGCCTGGACGGCGCGGCGTTCGCCTGGGGCGACGAGCACTTCCCCGACGGCAAGGCGATGGCGAACAGCTGGCAGGGCGAGTTCCCCTGGCAGAACCTCAAGGTCGACGGCTTCGAGGGGACGGCGCCGGTGGGCAGCTTCCCGCCGAACGGCTACGGGCTCTACGACATGACCGGCAACACCTGGGAGTGGACGAGCGACTGGTTCCGGCCCAACGGAGCGGCCGAGGAGAGCCCCTGCTGCGCGCCGCCGACGCTTCCCGGCGAGCGCTTTCCGCGCAGGGTGATCAAGGGCGGCTCGCACCTCTGCGCGCCGAACTACTGCCTGCGCTACCGGCCGGCCGCGCGCCAGAGCGAGGCGATCGACACGTCCACCGGCCACATCGGCTTCCGCTGCGTCGTCCGCGCGTCCACGAACCCCGAAGGAGGAAAGTGATGCCTGTCGCCAGCGCGAGTGCGACCCTTAGTGGAGCTTCTGCGCGGTTGGCAAGGCTCCGAGCTCTTGCGCACGCGCGATCGCATCCTGCCGCGACGAGACCCGAAGCTTCTGGTAGATCGACTTCGTGTGTGAGTGGATCGTGTTGAAGGAAAGGAACAGCACCTGACCGATCTCTCGCTTGGAGAGGCCCTCGGCGAGGTAGCGGAGAACCTCGAGCTCGCGCTCCGTCAGGTCGCTGCCACCCGCGATTCGGCGGTGGGCCGGCGTCAGTGTGTGCGCGACTTCCACAAGCTGTGCGCTCAGCACTCCCGGATCCGGACAGTCGGCGAGGAGTGTCCTCGCCTCCTCGAGCATCGCTCGCGCGGGAGCGGGTGCCTCCAGGGCCCGGCGTACCGGGGCTGACACGAGCAACGCATCCGCAATGTCCAGCGGTTGTCCACGGGCCCGAAGGTTCGCCACGCCCCGATCGAGCAACCTCCCTGCCTCCTCGAGCTCGTTTCCGCGGGCGAGGGCGGCGCCAAGGGCTACGTGCGCGATACCTGCGCCGGGCTTGTCGGCGACGCCGTGAACCTCGAGGGTGCTCAGCGCACGCCGAGCCGCTGACGTAGCGACGTCGACGTCGTCCGTCGCGAGCGAGATCCGCGCGAGCAGCGCCTTGGCGATGCCGGCGACAAGCCACTGGTTCGAACGTGCGGCGAGGAAGGCGGCCTGCTCGAGTGGTGCGCGGGCCGCCTCCGACGCGCCCGTAACGCGCCGTGCCCAGCCAAGCGAGAGGAGGGAAATCGGCCTTGCGACCGAGAACGTGTCCCCCAGCAGCTCGAGAACCCGTTCGGCGGCGCCCAGCATGCGAGCCGAGTCGCCCCAGGGGAAGCAGGCGCGGGTCAGGGCGGTCGCAGCCTCGAACGGGAGCCCGCAGGGCATCGGCTGTTCGAATCGCGCCGACTCCGCCGACTCGAGCGCGGCGAGCGAGTCCTCGCCGCGATTGAGCGCGCTCAGCGCCCAGGCCCTGACGACGGCGAGCCGCGCATCTCGCTCGACGTTCGACCTCGGAAGTTCCTCGAGCTGGCGGAGGATCGCCGCGGCGTCGTCCTGCCCGAGCGAGGGGTACCAGTCGTCCAGTACCAGCATGGCCGCGCTCTCGTGCTCGTTGGCGGCGACGGCGTGACGCACGGCTTCGTACTGGTAGCCCTCCAAGCCGAGCCATTCGGACGCCCGCCGGTGCACGGCATGGGCAAGCTCGGGATCGCGTTGGAGCAGCTGGTTCCGGAGCACGTCCGCGAACAACTCGTGGTAGCGATACCACTCCCGGCGGTCGTCGAGCGGTAACAGGAAGAGGTTGGCGCGCTCGAGCTCGGTCAAGGCGTCGGCGGAGCCCTGCCTCCCGGTGGCCGCGTCGCAGAGTGGCCCACACATCGCGTCGAGGACCGACGTCTCGAGGAGGAACTGGCGTCGGTCCTCGTCGAGCGTGTCGAGAACGACCTCGGTCAAGTAGTCGACGATGTGACGGCTGGCGCCGCCAAAGTGTTCGACGAAGCCGGCGCGATCGGGCGCTTGAGAGAGCGACATCGCCGCCAGGTGAACGCCGACCGGCCAGCCTTCGGTGCGCTCGTGCAGCGCGCCGAGCGTCTCGGTCGGCAGGCTCAGGCGCAAGATCTCGTTGAGGAAGGTGGCTGACTCGGCCTCGGTGAAGTTGAGGTCCAGGGCACGAAGCTCGATCAACTCGTCGAGGGCGCGCAGCCTCCCGATCGGGATCGGTGGATCCGAACGCGTCGAGAGCACCAATGTGACGTTGCTCGGCGTTCGTTCGAGGAAGAAGTTGAGCGAGTCATGACAGATGCGATTCGTGATCTCCTGGTAGTCGTCGAGCACGAGAACGAGCTTCTCGCCGATTGCTTCCAGGTCGCGGAGGACGGCCAGGACGACCGCCTCGACAGCATCCGCGCGCGGCTCAGGCAGCGCACTCAGGGCGGCGGCGCCCCATCCGGGCGCGACGTGGTGGATCGCCTGAACGATGTAGCTCCAGAAGGTGACCGGGTCGTTGTCCCCCGAGTCGAGCGATAGGCAGGCGAAGACGCGGTCATCGACCTCGCGCCACTGCGCGAGGACGGTCGTCTTCCCGAACCCCGGCGGCGCAGCCAGCAGCACGAGTCTCGGCGCCGACTCACGCAGCACGTCCGTGAAACGCGCACGGACCAGAGCGTCGCGCGGGCCGCGAACCCGCTCGAACTTCCACTCGAAGAAGTCCCCGTCGTCGGAGGGAGTAGCTGCGACTCGGTCGGCCGCTCTCAAGGTTGTGGTCACAGCGATTCGACCCTGCTCCGCCTCTAGAAGGCTGGCGCAAGCGTCGCTCACAGAGGCACTGCGCGGCAATAAGGCCTGCACGGAACTTCGGTCGTGCATGCGCCCGGGGTGTCTGCACCCTGAAGCAAGGGGTGCAACCACCTCGCGGGTCTCAGGTGTCAGCGAGTTCTAGGGACGTGATTTGCGGGGTAGGGAAGGAGGTTTTTCACCTGGGTGAACGCGATCGGCGGGTGAGGTCGGAGACACACACCGGTTGGACAATGGCTGCGCAGGGCAAGACGTTGTCCAACGCACGAAGAAGGGAGACGAGATGACCGACTACGGGTCGACGCGAACCACGGAACTCAGTGACTCCGCCGTCGCGGGCTATGTCTTCGCCGGCGTCATCCTGATCATGGTGGGCTGCTTTCAGGCCATCGCCGGGCTGGCCGGCATCTTCGAGGACGAGTTCTACGCCGTGACACCGAACTACATCTTCGAAATCAACACCACGACCTGGGGCTGGATCCACCTGATTCTGGGCGTTGTCGTCGCCTTCGCGGGCTACGGGCTCTTCACTGCCAAGACCTGGGCGCGCGTGGTCGGGGTGACGCTCGCGGTGCTCAGCGCCATCGCGAACTTCTTCTTCATCCCGATCTACCCGTTCTGGGCGATCCTGATCATCTCGCTGGCCGTGTGGGTGATCTGGGCCCTGACGCGGTCGATTGCGTCAGCGGAAGAGCTGACGAATTGAGCGGCGGGAGGGAGTCAACATGAAGGCTCGGGTAAGAGGGTTCATCGCAGTCGCGGTTCTGCGATTCGCGCGAACGGTTCGGTGGACTGCGGCGCGCTTGCCGTCCCGCCGGCGCGTACTGCGGCGATGGCTACCGCTGAGCTAGACACTCACTGCCCGCGGGCAGGTGGGCCCGCGCGCAGCTGACCCAGCACACGATCGAAGCTGATCAGCACCCTGTAGGTGCTTTGGACGAAAGGAGACCTCATGGCTGAGCAATCCACCGAGACTCCGGTTCTCGACCTACTCGCAAGGATGACCGCTGAGTCGCTCCAGGCGTCCAGCCTCGACGCGCAGAGTCTGATGCTCGTGCGCATTGCTGCGCTGGTCGCGGTCGACGGGCCGCCTGCCTCGTATCTGCTGAACCTCGAAGCCGCC
>CAVTEM010000007.1:0-1268714 GCA_963733845.1 uncultured Actinomycetes bacterium | reverse complement strand
TCCGCGAGCGTCAAACCCCTACGCCTCGTCGTAGCGTGCTCACATGGTCGAGCTCCTCCAGAACACGTGACTTCCGCAGCGTCCGAGCTACGCACTGCCGCTCGGCTCAACACGCCTGTCGGCGAGCCCGCGGAGAAGGTCGTCGTCAATCAGACCAACAAACGCCTGGAGTTCACTTCCGGTGAGGGCACATTCGTCATCCCTCCGCTCGCGCGGCGAAAGCTTTCGGCAAGCGAGGCTCAGGCGTATCCGCTCGCCCAGGCGGAGGATCAGAACTACATCCGCGTCGAGTCGGTGACGCCGTCGGGGCACGGCAGGCTCAGGGCGGTTCTGGTTCTGGGTGTGTGCGTCGTCGTCGCGTTCGTCGTGTACGGACTCGTCGCCGGCTCGACTTGGTACTGGGCGGTGGGCGTTCCGGTCCTCGCCGTGGCCGCGCTCGTCCTGAAGTACGTCTGCTCGCACTCGCACTGGCGCGCGTTCCTCGACTGGGGCGCCAGGATGCCCACGAGACTCGCCGAGCTCGGCATCCTTGTTCTCGCCCTCGGCGCAGCGATGGCCGCGCCGGCTCTGGCCGTCTTCTACACGGCGGACGTCCGCACCGCGTGGGGCGACTACGCCGCCGAGAGACGCAGACACGGCGCTCGCGCACCTCGTCGGGTCCGCTCTTCAACTCCTGCTCGTCATCACCTTCGCGGGCGTTCCGGCGCTGCTGTACTTCGCGTTCGACCGCGAGAAGCTGCAGACGCTTCGCTCGAAGTTCATGTCGCACATCTTCAGGTTCGATCCGAGCGTGGAGACCGTCGCCGACATCAAGGCCAGATACGGCGGCCCGATGGACGAGGCCTACGGGCGCGAGATGGTCACAGGGCGGATCCTTCCCGGCAAGCGACTCCCCGTCGTGATTGCGACCGCGGCGATCTCGATCGGCTGGTTGCTGACGCTCCCGCTGCCCTCCTACTCGAGCGCCGTCGACCACGACCTCCTCGTGCACGACTACCTCCGTCCACACGAGCGCCCGATCGTGTTCGCCTTCCTGGGGGCGTATTTCTTCGCCCTCAACCTGGTCTTTCGCGGTTACGTCCGCGGCGACTTGCGACCGAAGACGTATAGCCAGATCACCGTGAGGATCCTGCTCTCGTTCGTGCTCGCCTTCGTGCTCGGCCAGGCGTTCGATACAAGCAATCCGCTGGTCCTGGTGGTCGCGTTCCTCGGCGGGCTCGTCCCCGAGACGATCCTCGTCCGGCTGCGGGAAAGCGCGCGCCACGTAGGCCTCTCGGGGCCCGCTCGGGGCCAAGCGGACGGCTTGGAAGCGCTCGTGGAGCAACAGCCGCTGACCGAGCTCGAGGGAATCGACGTCTACGATCGCGCGCGGCTCGAAGAGGAAGGTGTCACGAACGTGGAGGCCCTCGCCCACCACGACCTGGTCGAGCTGATGCTGCGGACGCGGATCCCGGTCTCGCGGCTCGTCGACTGGGTCGACCAGGCGATCCTCTACCTGTATCTGGGCGGGCGCACGCGTGAAGGCCGGCAGGCCCGGTTGGTCATGCGCCAGAACGGCATTCGCACCGCCACCGACCTGGTCACCGCCTGGCGGAAGCACGCCGACACGGAAACGCACTGCGGTCGGGCGGACGACGCTCACGGCCTCGCCGAGCTGCTGGGGCCGACTCCAGAAGGCAGGCCGAGCCGGGTCGCGCTCATCGTCGATGCGATCAGCGACGAGGAGTGGATCGACACGCTGCTCAACTGGCACGAACGACGCCGCCTAGAGACGGAGGCAGCGCGCTTCGTTCCCGGACGAGGGCTCGTCGCGCTGGACACCGCGCCTCAGCCCTAGCGAATGGCGCAGTCCTTCAACCTCACCCCGGCCGAAATCGCAGAAGCGCTGGGTGTTCCGGTGGCCAACGTGAAACGGCATTGGCCGAAGATCGCAGCGGCCAGCGCCGCGGAGGGTCTGACCGACCGCGCCAGCATGATCGCCATCCTCGCCACGATCGGGACCGAGGTCGGCTCGTTCAATCCGATCAACGAGTTCGGAGGGCCGCAGTACTTCACGCGAATGTACGAAGGTCGGACGGATCTGGGCAACACGCAGCCCGGCGACGGCGCCCGCTACCACGGACGCGGGTTCATCCAGATCACAGGACGGGCCAACTACCGCGACTACGGGAAGAAGCTCGGAGTTCCGCTGGAGGAACAGCCGGAGCTCGCTCTGTCGCCGGACGTCGCCGCGCGGATCCTCGCCCGGTACTTCAAGGATCGCGGCCTTGGCGCGGCCGCGCGGCGCGGCCAGTGGAAGCACGTCCGCACGCGGGTCAACGGCGGCCTGAACGGCTGGCCGCGCTTCATCGAGCTCGTCCGGAAGCTCAAGCAGGCCTCCGATGCCAAAGGGGTCGTCCTCTCCGAAGGCGCGAACAGCCCGGATGTCGTCCGGCTCAAGGCGCTCCTCACGGCGTGGGGACAGCGCAAAGGAACTCCTCTCCAGTTCGCGGCGGGGTCGAACTTCGGCCCGGCGACGAATCGGGCCGTCAAGGCCTTCCAGCGCGCGAACGGCATCGAGCCGACCGGCAAGGTCGGGAAGAAGACGTGGAAGGCGCTCGCGGCGGCCGCCGGCGCGCGTGGCCCCACGTAGGAGCTAGGAGGAACCAGACCTCCTAGTGGGCGGGTGTCCCGCCCTCGAGGATGGTCGCCAGCTTGCCGGCATCGATGTTCCCGCCCGAGACGATGCAGACGATCCTGCCGCCCCCTGCCCGTCCGGAAAGGGCGACTGCCGTCGCGAGGGCGCCTGCTCCCTCGGCGATGACGCGAGCCCGCTCGGCGAGCAGGCGGACGGCGGCGGCGGTGTCGTCGAGCGACACGGCGAAGGCACCGTCGAGGAGGGGCTCCGCCAGCGACCACATGCGTGGGAGCAGCGCCCGGGCGCCCGCTCCGTCGACGAAGGACGGTTGGTACTCCACCTCCTGGGGCGACCCGGCGGCGAGCGTCGCGGTCAGCGGCGCGGCCGTGTCCGGCTCGGCCGCATAGATCTTCACGCCGGGAGCGAGCGCCTTGACCGCGCTGGCGATCCCGGTCGTGAGACCGCCGCCGCCCCACGGGATCGACCACGGCGTCCAGATCGGGCAGGTCCTCGACGATCTCGAGGCCGATCGTGCCGTTCCCGGCCATGACGCCGTCGTCCTCGACCGGATGCACGAAGAGGCCGTCGACGCCCTCGAAGCGGTGCTGCTCCATCGTTTCCCACCAACGGTCGAACGGCACTTTCACCACCTCGCCGCCGAGCCTCCCGATCGCGGCCAGCTTCGTCTCGGGCGCGTGGTCGGGAACGACGATCGTGCACGGCACGCCCACCTCCCGCGCCGCCCACGCCAGCCCCTGGGCCATGTTCCCCGCGCTCGCCGTCAGGACGCCGTTCGCGAGCTCCTCGGCGGAGGCGTTCCGCACCGCGTTGTAGGCGCCGCGCAGCTTGAAGGAGCCGATCGGCTGCAGGTTCTCGAGCTTCAGGTAGATCTCCGCCGGCGCCTCGGGTGCGTTCAGCCGGACGAGCGGCGTCCGGACCGCTGTCCCGGCGATCGTCTCGCGGGCCGCGCGGATCTGCTCGAGCGGGATCAGAAGGCGACCTCGGTGCCCACGCCGCTCTCATGCGCCCGCTCGACGGCGTACTGGGCCGCCGCGAGGTCCTCGACGGCGAGCCCGAGCGACTTGAACAGGGTGAGCTCGGTGTCGGACGTGCGGCCGGGAGCCGCGCCGACGAGAACGTCGCCGAGCTCGGCCCGGATGTGCCCCGGCCGGATCGCTCCCGAGGCGAGCGCCAGCAGGTAGTCGCCGGACTCGTTCTCGGTCGACTCTCGCCGGTCGACGAAGAGCGACGCGGCCGCGATCGTCTCGGAGTCGAGCTCGCGGGTCGTCGGGATCGACGACCCGACCGCATTCACGTGCACGCCTTCGCCGAGCCATGCCCGCTGGACCACGGGTGTCGGTGAAGACGTGGCAGTCACGATCACGTCGGCTCCCCGGACCGCCTGCTCGGCGTCAGCGACGACCTCGACCGGGAACGGCGTCCCGGACTCGGCGGCCAGACGCTCCGCCTTCGCCGCCGTCCTGCTCCAGATCCGCGCACGCTCGAACGGGCGGACCAGGGCCATCGCCTGCAGGTGCGATCGCGCCTGGACGCCCGCGCCGAGGATCGCGAGCTCGCGCGCGTCCTCCCGGGCGAGTGCGCGCGTAGCGACCGCAGAGACGGCCGCCGTCCGGATCGCGGTGATCGCCGAGGCGTTGAGGATCGCGCGCAGTTCGCCCGTGTCGCCGTCCGACACCAGGACCGCGCCCTGGTGGGCGTCCAGTCCCTGGGCCGGGTTGCCCGGCATCACGTTGACCGCCTTCAGCCCGAACGCAGCCGGCGCAGCGGCCCGATGGGCGGGCATGAGGCCGATGAGCCCCGGTGCGTCGGGCGGGCGGACGACGCTCCGCAGCGGCTGGTACATCTCACCGCGCGCCAGGGCGGCCAGCGCGTCGGCCATCACCTCGATGCACTCCTCCATCGGCAGGAGCCGCTCGACCTCGAGCTCCGAGAGCACCAGGATCATGCGGGGAAGAGTGACGCCAGCTCGTCACGCTCGCCGGCGCTGAGCGTGAGCTCGAGCGCGGCGCGCGCCGGCTCGAGGTGCCGAGGGCTCCGCGGGCCGAGGATCACGGCGGTGACGTCGGGATGGGAGAGCACCCAGGCATGCGCGAGCGTGGCAGGGTCCACGCCGCGGTCGGCGGCGGCATCGGCAAACGCGTCCAGGCCTCGGTAGACCTCCTCGCGGTCGAGATGCTCGTACGGCCCGGGTCTCAACGTCATCCTCGATCCTGTAGGCAGCGCCTGGTCGCGCCGGTACTTGCCGGTGAGCCAGCCGCCGCTGAGGGGGCCGAAGGGGGTGAAGCCGAGACCTCGTTCCGCGCAGAGCGGCAGCACCTCACGCTCGGCGGCGCGGTCGAGCAGCGAATAGGAGTTCTGCACCCAGCCGATCGGGGTCAGTCTCTCACGCTCCGCGATCGCGAGCGCCTCCTCCAGCCAGGCCGCATCGACGTTGCTCCCGCCGATCGCCCCGACCTTCCCCGCTCGCACGAGCTCGTCCAGTGCGCTCAGCGTCTCGTCCAGCGGCGTCTCCGGATCGGGCGCGTGGACGAGGTACATGTCGACCCGCTCGACACCGAGCCGACGGAGGCTCCCCTCGATCTGGCGCCGAATCCGCCCGGCGGCGAGACCCCGATCGTCGGGGTCGCCCTCGACCGAATGGAAGACCTTGGTGCTCAGCAGCACGTCCGCGCCGCGTGCCGCACGCCACCGGCCGATCCACGTCTCGCTGCGCCCACCCCCGTACGCGTCGGCCGTGTCGAAGAGGTTGATGCCGAGAGCGAGCGCGGCGTCCATCAGCTCGAACGCCTCGGACTCGCTCTCGCCCATGCCGAAGAACTGCGGCGCGGAGCCGACGCCCCCGAAGTTGCCGCAGCCGAGCGCGAGGCGCGTGAGCGTCAGACCGGTGCGGCCGAGCGGCCTCCGCTCGATCGTCACGCCAGCAGGTGCCGATGGCGGGTCAACGCTGCAAGGACTGCGTCGACGTCGTCCGTCGAGTTGTAGCTGTGTGCCGACACGCGCACATTGCCGTCGCGCGAGGAGGTGACGATGCCGTCGCGCTCGAGCGCCGTCACCAGCGCGTCGACGTCGTTCGAGCGGACGCAGATCAGCGCGCCGTGGCGCTCGCGCTGCTTCGGCGTGACGACCGTTCCGCCGAGCTCTTCTACGCCGCCGATCAGCCGGTCGTTCAGCTCCAGGACGTGCTCGCGGGTCTCCGCGATCCCGATCTCCTCCATCAGCTCGATGCCGGCGATTCCCGCGTAGATGGCAGGAATCGGCGGCGTCCCCGACTGGAAGCGCCGCGCCGTCGGCGAGGGCGAGTAGTCGTGCACGTCCATCTCGAAGATGTCCTGGTCGGCGAACCAGCCGGTCGCCGTCGGCCACGCGCGCTCGAACAGCTCACGGCGGCAGTAGAAGAAGGCCAGCCCGGCGGAGCCGAGGAGGTACTTGAGCACGCCCGCGGCGAGGAAGTCGATGTCGAGCGCCTTGACGTCCACGGGGAGCGAGCCGACCGTCTGGTAGGCGTCGAGCAGGACGAGGGCGCCGCGCTCCCGGGCGAGCTCCACGACGCCCTCGACGTCGGTCATCGCACCCGTCCGGTAGGAGACGTGCGTAATCGAGACGAGCGCCGTGTCCTCGTCGATCGCCCGGTCGAACGCCTCCAGCGGCACGGTGCCGTCGCCGGCGACCCCGACGTGCTCGATCCGCGCGCCGCGCGCCGCCTGCGCGTGCCAGATCTGCCCGATGGTCGGAAACTCCAGGTCGGTGACGACGATCTTCGACCGGCGCGCGTAGCGCAGGCCGCTGGCGAGGGCGCTCACGCCGGCCGAGAGCGAGGTCGTGACCGCGATCTCGTCCGGCTCCGCGTTGACGAGCCGTGCGAACGCTGCCCGCCCTGCGTCGGTGCGCTCGACCCAGTACTCCCACGGAGCGCCGTACTCGTCCCAATCGCCGAGGTACGCCTCGTAGGCGCCGCGGACGGAGTCGGAGAGGGCTCCCTGCGAGCAGCTGTTGATGTAGACGAGGCGCTCGAAGATCGGGAAGCGGTGCCGGATGCGGTCGGGAAGCGGGCGCGTTGCGACGGGCTCAGCGGCCAAGGTAGGCCTTCCGGAGGCCCTCGTCGGCGAGCAGCTCCTTCGCAGAGCCGGCGAGCACGACCCGTCCGGTCTGGAGGACGTAGCCGCGATCGGCGATCGAGAGCGAGACGTTGGCGTTCTGCTCGACGACGAGCACGGCGACGCCCGCCTCGTGCACCTGCTGGATGATCTCGAAGTTCCGCTCGACGAGGATCGGAGCGAGCCCCATCGACGGCTCGTCCATCAGCAACAGCTTCGGCTGAGACATGAGCGCACGGCCCATCGCGACCATCTGCTGCTCGCCGCCCGAGAGCGTCCCGGCCAGCTGCTTGCGCCGTTCGCGCAGCAGCGGAAAGAGCTCGAACACGCGCTCCATCGCCTCCTGGGAGCCCTCCTTGCGCAGGTACGCCCCCATCTGGAGGTTCTCGAGCACGGTCATCGGAGCGAACAGCCGCCTGTTCTCGGGGACGATCGCCAGGCCCTGGGCGATCCGGTAGCTCGTCGCGCGCTGGGTCACGTCCTCGCCCTCGAGCTCGACCGTTCCGCGCCGCGGGCGGACGAGGCCGAGGATCGTCTTCAGCGTCGTCGACTTTCCGGACGCGTTTCCCCCCAGGAGGCAGACGAGCTCCCCCTCGCCCACCTCGAGCGAGAGCCCCTGGAGGATGTGGATCTCGCCGTAGTACGTGTCGATCTCGGAGAGCCGGAGCAGCATCAGCCGGCCTCCGCCGCCTTGAGCCCCAGGTACGCCTCGATCACCAGCTCGTTCGTCGCCACCTGCTCGAACGAGCCCTCGGCGATCTTGACGCCGTGGTCGAGGGCGACGACCCGGTCGGAGATTCCTTCCACCACGTGCATGTCGTGTTCGATCACGAGGATCGTGTACTCGGCCTCGGTGCGCAGCCGGCCGATCAGCTCGGTGAGCTCGTGCGTCTCGGCCGGGTTCATGCCCGCGGCCGGCTCGTCGAGCAGCAGCAGGCGCGGGTTCGCCCCCATGGCACGGGCGATCTCGAGCCGGCGCCGGTTCGCGTACGAGAGGCTGTAGGCCGGCTGGTCCCAGCGGTAGCCCATGAGCCGCTGCCCGAAGAAGGCGAGCTTCTCCTCGGCCATGCGTGCGATCTCCCGCTCCTCCCGGCGGGCGCGCGGGAGCCGCAGCATCGACTCGAACACGGTCGCCTTGGTGTGGCCGTACGCGGCGGCCATGACGTTCTCCTTGACGCTCATGTTCAGGAACAGCCGGAGCGTCTGGAAGGTGCGCGCGATCCCGCGCTTGGTGATCACGTGAGGAGCGAGGCCGGCGATGTCTGCCCCGTCGAAGCGAATCTCGCCCTCGTCGGGGGCGTAGATGCCCGTGACGAGGTTGAAGACCGTGGTCTTGCCGGCCCCGTTCGGGCCGATCAGGCTCACGATCTCGCCCTCCTCGACGGCCAGGCTCAGCCCGTCGACCACCGTGAGCCCGCCGAAGGACTTCGTCACGCCCTTCAGCTCGAACAGCGGCCATCAGACGATCTCCACCCGCGGAGTCCCGAGCAGGCCCTGCGGGCGGAAGTTCATCAGGGCGACGAGCAGCGCGCCGAACAGGATCCAGCGCGCGACCGCAGGCTGCTCGACGAAGCTGGTCTCCCACACGATCGCGGCGAGGTAGAGGGTCGGCACGAGCGCCGCGAGCCGGACCCAGCCGTGCAAGCGGGTGAGGGTCAGGACGGCGGCGACGAGCGCGACGTACGCGACCTCTCCGAACCGGCCGTGCCCCGACGGGATGAGCACCCAGTGTTCGACGACGCCCCCGAGCCGACCGCCTTCGATGACGCCCCCACCGGTCCACGTCGGCGCCGCCGCGTCGACGATCGCCTGCGTGACGACGCCGAGGACGACGACCCCGCCGAGCACGGCACCGAGCTTCCACCAGTTGCGAAGGCCGACCGCCAGCAGAAGCAGGAGGACGGCGTAGAAGAGGAGCCTGGCTCGGTCCTGCGGGTTCTCCGGCGCGAGAAACTGGAAGGAGGCGTTGATCACGATCGCGCCGAGGATCACGCCGGTCAGGCTCCCGATGCCACCGAGAATCACGATCGCGTAGATCGTGATCAGGAGCGGCAGCGCGAAGTTCCCCGGGCTGACAGCCGTCAGGACGGCCGCGAAGATGCACCCCGTGAGGCCGGCGATCCCCGAGCCGAAGGCGAAGGCCATCAGCTTGAGCCGATTGACCGGCACGCTCATCGCCTCGGCCGCGAGCGGATCCTCGCGGAGGGCGCGCCACGCTCGGCCGGTACGGGATTCGCTGATGAAATGCAGCCCGATCAGCACGAGCGTGACGGTCAGCAGCAGGAAGTAGAACTGCTGCGTCCTGGTCGTGAGCTCGTAGCCGAAGAACGTCAGCGGGTCGATGTCGACGATGCCGTTCGGGCCGCCCGTCAAGCCCTTGCCGGCGACGGTCGGATTCGCGGCGAGGACGAAGACGACGAACGCCTGGCCGAAGAACAGCGTCACGATCGCGAGGTAGTCGCCCAGCAGTCGGCGCGACGGAATCCCGAGCAACAGGCCCAGCGCCGCCGTCGACGCGACGATGATCGGAATCGAGACCAGCGCCGGCCAGTGGAGTCCGTAGTGGGGGGACGAGACCAGCGCGTAGAAGTACGCGCCGAAGCCGAAGAACGCCGCATAGCCGAGATCGAGCAGGCCGGCGTTGCCGACGACGACGTTGAGCCCCAGGCCGAGCAGGACGTAGATCAGCGTGAAGATGCCGTAGGCGAAGAGGTCACCGCGGCCCATCCAGAGCGGCAGCGTGGCGGCGAAGCCGACGAAGAGGGCCAGGTGGACGCCAGGCGGGACGCGCGACGCCCAGCGGCGGGCGAGCCCGACGACGCCCTTGCCGCGCTCGATACGCCCCTCGATCTCCGCGACCCAGTCGTCGACGCCGACGCGCGGGGTGTCCGGGCTGTCGCCGCTCGAGCTCATCACACCTTCTGGATCGCGCGCGCGCCGAGGAGGCCGGTCGGCCGCACGAGGAGGACGACGATGAGGATCCCGAAGACGGTCAGGTCGGACCAGCGACCGCCGAGGTACCCGGCCGAGTAGGCCTCGGTGAGCCCGACGAGCAGCCCGCCGAGCATCGCTCCCGGGATGCTGCCGATCCCGCCCACGACCGCCGCGGTGAAGCCCTTCAGCCCCGCGAGGAAGCCCATGAGGTGGAACACCTGGCTGAACAGCAGCCCGAACATCACCCCGGCCGCGCCGGCCAGCACCGCGCCGATGAAGAACGTGGAGGCGATCACGCGGTCGATGTCGATGCCCATCATCGCCGCGGCCTCGCGGTCGAACGCCGTCGCCCGCATCGCCTTGCCGAGCTTGCTGCGCGCCACGAGCAGGGTCAACGCGACCATCAGCACCACGGTCATGGCCATCACCAGCACCTGCACCAGCTGGACGTTCACCCCGTTGACGACGAACACTGCATCCACCAGCGGACCGGGGATGAACAGCTCAGGCTGGGCCGAGCCGAGCAGGAAGGAGTCGTAGCTGCGGAACTCGGCTCCGAGCAGGAGCAGAGCGCTGTTCTGCAGGAAGAAGGAGACGCCGAGGGCGCTGATCAAGGGCGCCAGGCGAGGAGCATCGCGGAGCGGCCGGTACGCGAACCGCTCGATCACGACCCCGAGCGCGCCGGACGGCAGCATCGCAACGAGGAACATGAGCACGATCAGCGGGACGAGCGCGATGTTCGGCGAGAGCGGCCCGTCGAACGCGACCAGGACGCCGTACCCGATGAACGCGCCGACCATGTAGACGTCGCCGTGCGCGAAGTTCAGCAGCTTGAGGATCCCGTACACGAGTGTGTAGCCAATCGCGATCAGCGCATACAGGCTGCCCAGCGTCAGGCCGTTCACCGTGAGCTGGACGAAGAGCTGGGAGTCGAAAGCGAGCGGGAGCTCCACGGGTCGGGAAGCTTCTCAGAATGGGGTGCGACCCATCTCGTCGATGGGTCGCACCCCCTGGTTCACGTCGGCGGTCTGGCTACGAGACGCGCACGTAGGCGCCGCTGGCGTTGATCCGGTAGATACCGAAGTCGGCCGGCCGCTCCATGTCGCCCGGGCCGAGCGGCGCCTTGAGGCGCTGCACGAACCGAACCTGGAAGCCGAGCAGCGACTGCGGCTTCGGGATCAGAGTCGACCCGATGAAGCGCCGAACCTCGGCACGCGTCGCCTGGCCGTTCTTGCACGCCTTCTCGATCGCCCTCGCGACTACGTCTGTCGCGACGTAGGACGGAAGGCCGAAGAGCTCGCTCTCACCCGAGCCGGGCCCGCGCCTGTACGCCGCAATGACCGGGCTCTTCAGGTCGATGGGGAAGAACGAGACGTACGACCCGGGGATCTTGAAGTTGTCCGGATCGAACAACCCGTCCGAACCGAACAGCGTTGCGGTCCTGCCGGCCGCACGCAGCTGCTGCCCGAAGAGCTGCGCCTTCGGAGCCAGCTGCCACGGGGCGTAGACGACCTGCGTGTTCGACGGTATGCGGGCCGCGAGTGACGAGAAGTCCGTGGTCGTGTCGGGGTTGACCGACTCGCGACGCACGTCCGCACCGGCCGCCTTGAGGAGCCGCTCCACCGTGTCGGACAGGCCGACGCTGTAGGAGTCCTGGCCGTCCACGATCACGACCCTCGTCGCGCGCAGGTTCGTCCGGATGTAGTTGGACACGCGCGGGCCCTGCTGGTCGTCGTTCGGAACGACCCGGAAGAAGCGTCCGCGACGGGTGCCGTCGTTCGTCAGGCTCGTACGCGTCGCCGAGCCGGAGACGTAGCCGAGATTGCCTGAACGGAACGGCGCCGACGAGACCTGCACTTCCTGGCTGCCCGCCGGCCCGACGACCGCGAGCACCTTCGAGTTGGACGAGAGCCTTTCCGCGACCTGGATCGCCTGCGCGGTGTCGGGCAGCTGGGTGTCGCCGGTCACGATCCGGAGCTTGGCCCGCGGATGCGTCCGGTTGTAGCGCGTGACGAAGAAGCGTGCCCACTTGAGCTGCTGCTGCCCGAGCGATGCCGCGGCTCCGGTGATGGGCGCGGCGACGCCGATGGTCCGCGTCCTGCCGCACGCGATCGTGGCCATGTCGGCCGAGGCGGGAGCCGCCGCCGAGCCCGCTCGATCAGAGCTCGAATTGCCCCCGTAAGCTGCTGCCGCCGCCGCAAGTGCGACGACGAGCGGCACCAGCCAAAAAGCCTTCCTCATGCTCTTCCTCCCTTAGATGACTGCTCTTGCGTTGCCTCGTAGGCCCGCGAGGCCGGGTCGCCTGCAGGGTGGAAGACCCCCAGCACGCGCATCGGGTGATTGCCGCTGTTCTCGAGACAGTGTTCGACCAAAGGCGGCAAGTAGATGCATGAGCCGCCGGCAATCGCCGTCACTGTTCCGTCGAGATGCAACTTGCCCTCACCCTCTATGACGTAAATGACCTCGTCGTAGACGTGGCTGTGATCGGGCGCACGCCCGGGTGCGATCTCGCCGAGGAACTGCGTTACGTCCCGGGAGCCGATGTCGTGGTCGACGAGGTAGCTGAACTTGCGGTCGCCGCCGGCGGGAAGCGTGGGCCGGTCCTCGTACCGGACCGTCCGCTGCTCGGAGCCGGGCGAGGACTCCTCCTGCGGAGCGCTGACGGCGAGGACGACGAGCTCGTCGGGCCCCGGGTTGTCGAGCTCGAAGCTCTCCCCGGCCGCGACGTAGGCGCCCGTATCCGGCTCGAGGTCGTGGGCGCGGCCGTCGAGGACGAGCGCACCCTGCCCGGACACGACGAAGAGAATCTCCTGGACTCCCTCGAGGGCCCGCGGTCGCGATCGTCCCGGAGCACAGCGAATCAGCCGCTGCACGAGGCGCTCGGAGCCCGAGGTGCTGTCGATCGTCACCTTCACGGCAGCCGTGTCCCCGGCGTCGGCATGGCTTTCGACAGCCTGCTCCGAGACGACGAAGCCGCGCATCAGTTCGAGGTCACCCCTGCCGCATCCACTGGGCGATTCTCGCACCACGCGGGGTAGAAGGGAACCCGGCGGCGGGAATCAGCCGGTGACCGAGAGCACGAGATTGCGGTGCTCGTCCAGCCGCGCTGCCTGGCCGGGCGGAATCACGAGCGTCGTGATCGGCGTCCAGACGATCGCGGGACCGGGGACCACATTGCCGGGACGTAGACGCTCGAAGTCGTAGCCGGGAACCTCCTGCAGCTCGCCGGCCTTGTCCACCCAGGCCTCGACACGCTCGACCAGAGCCTCCGCCGGATCCTCCTCGCCGAGCGCCTCCACGTGGAGCTCCGGCTTGCTCACGACCCCGACGCCGCGGACGCGGAAGCTCACGAGCTCGATCCCCGCCTCCCGGTAGGCCGACTGCGGCCCGTACTTCTCCTCGTAGAGGCGCTCGAACAGGTCGATCGTCTCGTCGAGCGAGTGAGCGCTGATGTCGTCGCCCACGAAGGGGGAGGTCACGATGTGAACCTGGCGGCGGTAGCGCATGTCGACAGCGCGGTGGAGCCGCATCTGGCTGCGGTCGAAGCCCTCCGCCTCGAGCTGCTGCGTGATGCGCTCCTCGAGCAGGGCGTAGCTCTCCTCGATCGCGCCGAGATCGAAAGGAGCGCGGAGCGGCCGGGTGATCTGGTCCTCGTGGGCGATGTCGGACATGACGAGGCCGAAGGCGCCGTGGACCGAGGCCGAGTGCGGGATCACGATCGTGGAGACGCCGAGATCCTCCCCGTAGGCGCCGACGTGCATGCCCGCCGTGCCGCCGAAGGAGAAGAGCGCGAAGCGGCGCGGGTCGAGCCCGCGCTGCACCGTCGTCTTGTGCAGCAGGTCGTAGAAGAGGCTGTTCGCCAGCTTGTACATCGCCGCCGCCGCCGCGACCACGTCGAGCCCGAGCGGCTCCGCAACCTTCGCCTCGAAGAGCCTCCGGGCCTTCGCGATGTCCAGCTCCGCGCGCCCGCCGAGGAAGTAGCTCGGGTTGAGGTAGCCGAGGATCGCGTCGACGTCCGTCACCGTCGGCTCCTCGCCGCCGTGCGCGTAGCAGATCGGGCCCGGGTACGAGCCGGCGCTCCTCGGGCCGATGCGCGGCGTACCCGTGCGCTCGTCGACGGAGATGATGCTGCCGCCGGCCAGCCCGAGCGAGACGACGTCCATCTTCGGCAGCGCGTAGTGGTAGCGGAGGACGAGCGACTCGCGCTGGTACTCGATCAACCCCTCGCGCACCGTGCCCACCTTGAACGTGGTGCCCCCCATGTCCGCGGCGATGATGTTTCGCAGCCCGAGCTGCTCCCCGAGGCTCTGCGAGCCGACGAGCCCGCTGACGGGGCCGGATTCGATCATCCCGACCGGGCGGGTCGCCGCCTCGTCCACCGGCAGCAGCCCGCCGTAGGCCTGGGCGACGAGCAGCTGGCCGGCGAAGCCGTGCTCCGTCAGCTTGGCGCGCAGGTTGGCGAGGTAGCCCTGGACGACCGGCCCGAGGCGCGCGTTCAGCGCCGTCGTCGAGGTGCGCTCGTACTCGCCCACGACCGGCGCGATCTCGTGCGAGAGCGTGAGGAAGGCGTCCGGGGCGATGCGCTTGACGACCTCGGCGACCTGGCGCTCCGTGTCCGGGTTGGCGAACGACCACAGCGTGCTCACGCCGATCGCATCGACCTCCTGCGCGACGAGCGCCTGCACGGCCTGCTCGATCTCGTCGTCGGTCGCCGCGCTCTTCACCTCGCCGCTCGCGTCCGTGCGTTCCGCGATTCCGACGATCAGCTTCGCGCGGGACGATCGGCGGCGGCTTGTCCGTTTCGACCGGGTTGCGCTTCTCGTCCTCGGTCAGGCCGGACCAGCGGCCGTAGCCGCCTCGCATCGCGAAGAGCGTGTCCTCGAAGCCACGGGTGGTGATCACGCCCGCACGTGCGAGCGTCCCGTCGACCACGGCGTTCTCGGCCACCGTCGAGGAGTGGAGGAAGAGCCCGGTGCCCGCCAGCAGCTCACCCGCGTCGGCGCCGAGCTGCTCGGCGGCGATCCCGAGGGCATCGAGGATCCCGACCGAGAAGTCGGGCGGGGTCGAGAACGCCTTCCCCAGGGTGACGGTCCCGTCGCCGTCCACGACGACGCAGTCGGTGCACGTCCCGCCGATGTCGATGCCGACCACGTACTCCACTAGGCATCGACCCCGGGCCAGCTGCGGACGCGGTCGTGCAGGTGCCCGTCGTCGCCGGCGGCGAGCTCGGTGTCGAGCAGCGTGCCGCAGCCGGGACAGCAGGCCTCGACCAGGAAGAACTCGCCCGCCGCCGTCCGAAGCGGACCCGCACGCTCCACCGGAAGCCGGCGGAGGGCGGCGTGGTCCTTCCAGTCCTCACCCGCGGGAGCGACCTCGAGCCCGCACCAGGTGCACTGCGTCGCCCCGGCCGTCGGTGCGCTGCAGGTACTCGGACAGCCGCATGCCCGGTGCGAGGCACGTCGGTCCGCACGTCGGGCGGCGTCAGCTCCCGCCCCACCCGCTCGGAGCGCAGCTCGCGGCGCCTCGCCTGCGTCGCGTCGACGTCCACCGCTTCCCCATCCAGGACGACCCCGTAGATGTCCCACGCCGGCCCGTCGGTGACGAGGCCCGCCTGGACGTCCTCTGAGCACGAGCTCGGGATCGCGGTCGATCGGGTCGCCGTAGCCCCCACCGCCCATGAAGCGGACGTACTGGATGTCGCCCTCGTCGAGCTCGACGTGACCCCAGGACTGATCGAACTGCTCCTCGCCGCGCAGCGCCTCCAGCCGATCCGGGAGCTCGTCGACGTTGCCCCTGCGGAAGGTCGTGTAGCCGACGTTGCAGCCGGGGTAGCCGCCGAAGAGGCCGAGGCTCATCGGGGCACGGGTGCCCTTGCCGAAGAGCACGAGCCCCATCGGGCCGCTCGTCCCGTTCGGGACGAATGCGTACTCGTGACAGACACCGCCGCGGTACTTGCCCGGGCCGCCGGAGTCGGGCACCGCGCGGCGGAACAGATAGCGGATCGGCGTGTTCAACTCCTGGCTCTCGACGTTCGCCCAGCGGGAGACGATGTTCGGGATCTCGCCGCCGAGGTCGACGCCGTCGGCGAAGGCACGAGCGCCGGCGGCGCCGCAGAACGTGTCGGTCAGCGGGGCGACGAAGAACTCTCCCTCCGCGGTGAACCCGTGCGTCTCGACGTGTGCGTGGCTCCCGTGCCACACCGCGGTGGCACGATCGGCGTGCCGCTCGCTCGCGCCGAACAGCTTCGAGAGCGCGAGCGTCGAGAGGTTGTTGACGATCTGGATCGTCCCCACGGTGGCGATCGAGATCGGCGCCGGCCGGATGCAGTTCACGATCGTTCCCTCGGGCGCGATCAGCTTGATCGGGCGCGTGACGCCCTCGTTCCAGGTGACGTCCCATGCGAGCAGCGGGAAGATCGGCGCGAACAGGCCGCCCCAGGTCGCCCAGTACGAGCAGTTCACGCCCAGCTCTGTCTGCGGGCTCGAGCCGGTGAAGTCGTAGGTGAGGGTGTCGCCCTCCTTGATCGCGGTCAGCTCGACCTTCGCGTTCGCGTCGGGCATGTCGATGTACTCGCGGGCACGCCACTCGCCGTCCGGGAGCTCCGAGAGGCGGTTGCGCACGAGCTGCTCGGACTGGCGGATCAGCTCCTCTGAGACCGCCTCGACGACGTCGGCGCCGTAGTCGGCATAGAGCTCGAGCATCCGCTGCTTGGCGACGTGGTTGGCCGCGAGCTGCGACCTGAGGTCGAGCTGGGTCATGCCCGGGTCGCGCACCATGTTCAGGAACGTGTCGAGGACGTCACGGCGCATGCGGCCACCCTCGACGAGCTTCAGGCCCTTCGACTGGAAGCCCTCCTGGTAGTTGTCGCGCGCGCTCGGCGAGAAGCCGCCGGGGTCGATCGCGCCGATGTCGGTCACGTGGACGAAGTTGGCCGCGAAGCCGGTCAGGCGCCCCTCGAAGTGGATCGGCGAGATCAGGTAGACGTCCGGCGGATGCAAGGCGGCCGTGTAGGAGTCGTTGAGGAAGTAGACGTCGTCCTCGTTGATCCCAGGATCGTCGGCGTAGGTGGCCAGGATGTGCTTCACGGCCTGCGCCGCGCTCGTCAGGTGGTGGAGGAAGCCGACGCCCCCGACCATCAGGCCGCCGTCGGCCTTGTAGAGCGAAGCCATCAGGTCGTGGCCTTCGTTCGTGATCGGCGAGCCCGAGACGTTCTCGAGCGCGATGATCGCCTCGTCCATCACGCCGTAGAGCTTGTGCCGGATGATCTCGAAGGTGACGGGGTCGACGGTGGTCGAGGCCATCGGCGTCATCCTCCTCGGTCGGTCGACTCACACACGGCCGAAGAGCCCCGATCGATCGCGTCCGCCTGTGCCGTCGACGAGCGCGCGGATGAGCTCGATCGTCATGTCCGCGAGCGTCTCGTACGTCGCCTCGCCTTCCTCGACGGTCGCCTCCGCGGGCGCGCCGCAATAGGCCTCCGCGAGGCCCATGTCGCGGAAGTCCTTCAGGCCGGCCGAGATCACCTCGGGCAGGCTGACACCGACGTAGGGAAGCCGCGCCATGGCGTCGCGGTCGACGAGCTCCGGCGCCTGGGCGAGCACGAGCGAGGTCTCGTAGCGCCCCGCGTGGCACTCGCCGAGCTTGAACTCGTCGGTGAGCTTCTGCGCGCGCTCGCGCCGCGTCAGGTCGAGGTAGCCGGCGCGGATCCCCCGCTCGTCCAGCTCGTCGAGGGCGCGGTGGAGCGTCTGGACGTGCTCGGGCTCGAAGTGGTTGTTCACGAGCACCACGTGCGGGAAGCCCTGGCCCGCCAGCGACGCGCACACGTCCACGATCATGCTCCTGAGCGTGTCCTCACTCGACATGGATCGCACCGGCGAAGCCCGCGCTGTAGCGCGTGACGGCGTAGGAGAGGGTCGGCAGGATCAGCACCGCCAGTTCGGGATCGTCGGTCAGGCGCCGCGCCACGCGTTCGGCGATCCCGATCGAGATGATCGGGTCGGTCGCCAGGGGCGAATGCGGCCCGTGCGGCTCCGTCGACCCGACGGGCCACAGCAGTACCGGCACCCGCGGCGAGTCGAGGATCTCCTGGAGCCTCGTGTACGTGAGATCGGCCAGGTACGGCGTTCCGGTCACTTCGTCGGCCCCTCCTCGAGCGTTGGTTCGGACGTGGACGTCGGCCCGTGACCGAAGCCTCTCAGTCCTCGCAGCCGTCCGCCCGGAGTCTGCTGGAGTCGGTCGATCGCGATCGCCAGGATCAGGATCACGCCTGTGACGACCTGCTGCCAGAAGCTCGAGACGCCCGAGATGGAGAGGCCGTTCTGCAGCGTCCCGATGAAGAGCACTCCCACCGCCGTCCCGGTGACGCCGCCCACGCCGCCCAGGAAGCTCGTGCCGCCGAGGAGAACCGCCGCGGCGGCGTCGAGAGGCGTCGCCTCGCCGACCAGCGGGCTGGCCGCGCCCAGCCGAGCCGCCTGGATCACGCCGCCGATCCCGGCGCAGAGGCCGACGATCGCGTAGACCATGATCAGCGTCCGCGCGACGTTGATCCCGGAGAGGCGGGCCGCCGTGATGTTCCCACCGACCGCGTAGACGTCCCTGCCGAAGTAGGTCCAGCGGAGGACGACGAGGGCGACGAGGTACGTCGCCAGCATGATCCAGATCGGATACGGGATCCCGAGCAATTTGCCGAACGCGATCCCGTCGATGAAGCTCGACGTGATGTAGGTCGTCTCGGTGTCCGACCAGATGTTCACGAGGCCGCGGTAGATCGACAGCGTGCCGAGGGTGACGACGAAGAACGAGAGCCCGAGCCGGCCGATCAGCACGCCGTTGACGGCCCCGCCGAGGAAGGCTGCGACCAGGCAGGTTCCCAGCACGGCGAGCGGCGCCGGCAGCCCGAGGTCGTTGAACAGCTCGGAGAGGATGATCCCCGACAGCGCGAGCAGCGAGCCGACGGACAGGTCGATCCCGCCCGTGAGCACGACGAACGTCATCCCGATCGAGACGACGAACAGGATCGAGCTGCCCGTCAGCAGGTTCTCGATGTTCGCCCGGGAGAAGAAGTCCGGCTGCGTCAGCGAGAAGAAGCAGAAGATCCCGATCAGCAGCAGGAGCACGACCGCGTAGCGGTTCGAGGCCGACCACACGCCGGCCGCCCGGCCGCCCAGGCTCTGCCGCTCCGGCTCGCTGCACGCTCGCGTCCGCGCTCATCTGTGGCCCCCGGCGAAGTGAGCGATCCTGGCCTCGGTGGCCTCCTCGCGTGAGAGCTCGGCGGCGATGCGGCCGCGGAACAGCACGAGAATCCGGTCGCACAGGGTCAGCAGCTCCTGGTTCTCGGAGGAGGAGACGAGGATCCCCAGGCCGCGCTCCGCCGCGTCGAACAGCAGCTGGTAGATCTCGGCCTTCGCACCGACGTCCACCCCCCGCGTCGGCTCGTCGAGCATGAGCACGCGAGGAGACGTCGCCAGCCACTTCGCCAGGACGACCTTCTGCTGGTTCCCGCCCGAGAGCGTCGCGACCGGGACGCGGGAGGATGCGGCACGGATGCGCATCGCCTCGAAGGACTCGCGCACGACGCGTAGCTCCCGTCGCGCGACCGGACGCCGGAGCCTGGCGAGGCGCGACGTCGAGGCCATCACGAGATTCTCGCGCACGGTCATCTCGTGCACGAGGCCCTGGACCTTGCGGTCGGCGGGCACGAACGCGACCCCGCCGCGGATCGCCTGGCGCGGGCTGCGGAACGAGGCCTGGGCACCGTCCACCTCGACGCTGCCGGCGCTCGGGCGGTGAAGGCCGAACACCGTCTCGAGCAGCTCGCTCCGGCCGGCGCCCACCAGTCCCGCGAGGCCGACGATCTCGCCCGGCTCGACGTCGAGGTCCACTGCGGAGAGGCTCCGCGGGAGCGTGAGCCCGCGCACACGCAGCACGGGACGGCCCTCGTGCTCCTGCGCCGCCGGCGGCTCGATCTCCTCCAGGGCGCGCCCGACCATGAGGTGGATCAGCCTCGCCCGGTCGAGCTCGGCCGCGGGCGCCTCGCCCACGGTCCGGCCGTCGCGGAGCACGGTGATCCGATCCGCCAGCTCGAACACCTCCTGCAGCCGGTGCGAGACGAAGATGATCGCGACCCCGTCGTCCCTCAGAGCCCGGACGCGTCCGAACAGCGATGCCACCTCGTCGTCGGTGAGCGAGCTCGTGGGCTCGTCGAGCACCAGGACGCGCGCGTCGATCGTGAGCGCCCGAGCGATCTCGACCAGCTGCTGCTGGTCGGGGCGCAGCCGGCGAACGGGCAGTGACGGATCGACGTCGAGCCCGAGCCGGAGCAGCGCCTCGACCGCCCGCCGCCGGGTCGCGCGCCAGTGGATCACGGGCCCCCGGCGCACCATGCGGCGCCCCAGGAAGACGTTCTCCGTGATCGAGAGGTCGGGCGCCAACGTCGTCTCCTGCGTCACGGTCGCGATCCCGCCGCGGAGCGCGTCCGCGGGGCTGCGGAACGCTGCTGGCCGGCCGGCCAGCGAGACCTCGCCGGAGTCGGCTCGGATCTGGCCCGAGAGGATTCCGAGCAACGTCGACTTGCCCGAGCCGTTCTCGCCGACGAGCGCGTGCACCTCGCCGGGAAAGACCGCGATGCGGGCGCCACGGAGCGCGTGGACGCCCCCGTAGCGCTTGTGCAGCGCGGTCGCCTGCAAGAACGGAGCCCCGGTCATCTGCTCGCTGCGGTGGGGCGGCGTCGGCCGCCCCACCGCTCCCGCAGGTCTATCCGAGCTCGTCCAGCTGCGCCTGCCAGCTCGGGATGTCCTCGACGTTGTCCTGGTTCACGAGGGTGCCCGGGCGGATGACGATCGCCGGCAGAGGCGTGTTCTGCTTCGTGATCAGGCTGTAGGCGGCCACGGCCGTCTGGGAGCCGATGCCGATCGGGTCGACCTGCACCGTCGCGAGGAGCCTGCCGCTCTTGACGCCCTCGATGCCGTCGCTCGAGCCGTTCAGCCCGACGACGGTGATGTCCCGGTCCGTCGCGCGAGACGCGATCACCGCGCCGAGCGCGGAGGGGTCGTTGTAGGCGAGCACGGAGTCGACGTCCTGGTTGCGCTGCAGCAGCGCGTTGCCCGCCTTCTCGCCTCCCGTGACGTCGTCGGACGGGTTGTCCTGCGTGTCGATCACGGTCATGCCTTCCTCTTCCGAGTAGAACTTCTGCCGCTCGGTGAGGTACTTGATCGCGGGCACCGGAATCCCGATGCCGATCAGGCCGACCTTGGCGTCGGGCTTCTCCTCGGCCAGGGCGTTCGCCTGCAGGAACGCCTGGATGTCCCTGCCCTGCCACACCTGCGTCGCGATCAGGGGGACCGGGTCCGTGTTGCCGAAGCTCGCGTCGATGGCGATCACGGGGACGCCCTGGGTCTGGGCTCGCTTGAGCACCGGCTGGGTCGCCCTCGGGTCGAGCGGATAGAAGATGATCGCGCCGACGTTCTGGCCGAGCAGCTGCTGCATGTTCGAGACCTGCTTGTCCGGGTTGAGCGCGTCGTCGAGAGCGACGACGGTGCAGCCGTACTGCCTGGCCTGCGCGATCACGGCCTTCTGCACGAAGCCGAGGAACTCGTTCGCGGCGACCGGGTTCTGGAAGCCGATCTTGCAGGTCGTGCCGTCCTGCATCTCCGGCGCGTCGTACTCGGTCGGCAGGCTCCGCCTCGACACCCGAGTAGCCCTCGGGGATGGAGCCCGTCTCGCTCGCAGTCGTGTCGCCGCCGCTCGTCTCGGTCGCGACCGTCTCCGACGCCGAATCGTCGTCGTCGTCGCCGCCGCAGCCGACGGCGCCGAGGAGCAGGACCGACGAACGCGAGCGCAACGAGGGTGGACACCAGACGATGAATCCGCAAGGTCCCTCCTTGGTTGGACGGTGACGCCTGGGGGCGCGCCGTCGGGGATCGCCGACGATCTGACCACAGCGCGCGAGGCCGTGTCAACGCAGTGCGGTCGCGCTCAGCCGTCCGTGCGAGCGTGGAAGGAGCGGATGCCGAAGCCGATCCATTCGGGCTGCTCCCAGTCCGGGTAGCGGGCCAGGAATTCGGGCTCCAGCCGCGCCACCACCTCGTCCGCGTCGAGCCCCTCGGCGGCGAGGCCGAGCGTCTCCTCGCGCAGCAGCTCGTGGTATTCGCGCGCGGCCGTGATCACGCTCACGTCGCCGACCGCCCCGTGACCGGGCACCACGACCGCCGGGTCCAGCTCCTCGAGCCTCCGCAGGACCTCGATCCAGAGGTTGCCGTCGACGTCGGCATCGTCAGGCGGGAAGTACGGGTAGATCGGGAAGATCCGCTCCTCGACCAGGTCGCCCGTGAACAGGATGCGCTCCTCGGGCAGGAAGACGACCTGGTCGCTGCGGGTGTGGGCCACGCCCCACGTCTTGAGCTGCGCGGTCCGGCCGCCGAGGTCGAGCTCGGTCTCGCCGCCCTCGTAGACCTCGTGTGGATCGACGAGCTCGACTCCCTCGAGCGCCGTCCGCAACCGCCGGCCCGAAGGTCCGGAACAGCTCGACGTAGCCGGCGCCCTTGTCGTGCAGCTCGTCGCGCTGGGCGGCGTTGTAGACGATCGTCGCCTCGTCGCGGAAGACCTGGGCGCCGAAGCCGTGCTCGGGGTGGAAGTGCGTGATCGTGAGCAGCAGCCGCTTGCCTTTTGCCTTCTCCTGCGCGGCCGCGAGCACACGCGCGCCGTTCTCCGGACCCATCGCCGTGTCGACGACCAGCACGGCGTCGTCGCCGCCGATGACGCCGATGTTCGGCACCAGGGGCACCCGGCGGTCCGGGATCACCCACACGTCGCGCGCGATCTCGGTGATGCCGCTCTCGACGACCGTCGGGGCGGGCGGCTCGGGCTGGTTCTCGCTCACGCGGTCCCCTCCATCCGGTCGAGCTCGTCGCGCACGACCTCCATCCCGACCGACGCGCGGGGGTAGCCGGCGTACACGGCCAGCAGCGTCACGAGCGCTTCGAGCTCGTCGCGGTTCGACCCGTGCTCGACGGCCCAGCGCACGTGACTGCGCAGCCGGTCGTCGACTCCGCCCTGGGCGATCAGCGCCGCCACGACGATCAGGCTGCGGTCGCGCAGGCTGAGGGCGTCGTCCGTCCAGGCGCCCCCGCCCGCGTTGATCGCCTCGTGCCCGAAGCGCTCGCCGAACCGCTCGGCGAACCAGGCGGGCACCTCGTCCGGAGCGATCCCGAGCTGGCTGGCGTACGCGCGGAGGCCGTCCTCGTAGCGCTCGTCGGAGGAGCTGCTCACCGCGCGAGCGTACGCCATCACGGCCGCTCGGAGCCGTCGAAGATCCGCATCGGGAGGTCGGCCAGCGGGACGCCTCCGTCCGCGGTCACGAGCCACGTGTCCTGCATGTAGAGGCACTCGCGCCCGTCCTCCGCGATCGCGTGCGGGTGCATCGAGAAGACCATGTTCTCGGCCAGCTCGGTCTCGACGCCCTCGCCGATCTTGGGGAACTCGATCATCGTCATCCCGATCGAGTGGCCGGTGACGTGGCCGAGGGCGTAGCCGCGGTCGACGAAGCCCTGCGAGACGGCTCGGTGCACGTCGTGCGCGCTCGCGCCCGGCCGCAGGGCCTGCTTCGCGGCGTCGTAGTACTGCTCGTAGGCCTCCCGCATCCGCTCGACCTCGGGGCTCGTCGTGCCGATCGCCCGCGAGACCTCGACCCAGTGCCCGCCCGGCCCGGCGACCTCGAGCGAGGGCACGCAGAAGTCGCCGAGCACGGTGTCGCTGCGCGCGATCGCGAACTCCGCCCCGACGAGGACCATGTTCATCGTCAGCCGCCCGCACCCCGACTCGACGAAGAGCTGCTCCGCCGGGGCCAGCACCTCGGCCGCCGTGCGGCCGGGCGCGTACGCCTCGAGGAACGCCCAGAAGCCTTCCGTGTTGATGCGGACGCTCTCGCGGACCGACTCGAGCTCCTCGTCGCTCTTCACGGCCCGCGCGAGGTCGAACTCGACGTCCCAGGGAACGAGCTCGGCGCGGCCCTCGAGCGCGCGATAGTCGCGCACGGCCATCACGTAGTCGAGCCCGTACACGCCCACGCGCCGGCCGGCGAGCCGGTCGGCCAGCCACTCACCGGGGCGGTCGACGAAGACCTGGTCGTCGATCCACGTGGTGCCGTGCTCGCCGACGTAGCGCGCCTCCGTGGGGAAGACGATCGAGGGCTCGCCCTCGACCGGGAGCAGCACGTAGGCGTAGCGGTGCACGATCCCGAACCCGGACAGGTAGGTGACTGCGCCCTCGAACCCCGTGTACTCGCTGCCGGCGACGAGCGCGGCGCCCAGGCCGTCGCGGGCGAGAGCCTCCCTCACGTTCCCGTAGCGCCGCTCGACGTCCGCCTTGCTCACTGCCGCCATGAAGCCTCCATTCCCTTGATCAGCGCCACGATCGCCTGGTTGAGCGGCGTCGCCACCCCCGTCTCGCCGCCGAAGCGGACGATGCCTCCGTTCAGGAAGTCGATCTCGGACTCGCGGCGAGCCTCGACGTCCTGGAGCATGCTCGCCTTGTGGTCGTACGCCACCTCCGGGCGGGCGGCGTAGTCGATCAGCTCCTCGGGGTCGGAGCTCCAGCTCGATGCCCTGCGCGGCGGCGACCGCCTTACCCTCGTCGACGAGCGCGCTGACCAGCCGGCGAAGCGCCGGGTCCTCACAGACGCGGCCGTGCGTGAGGCCCGGTGAGGGCGCCGATCGGGTTCGTGGCCGCGTTGAAGATCAGCTTCCCCCACTGCGGCCCGCGAGCATCGGCGACCGCGTGGGTCGGCATCCCGGCCCGCGTGCACGCCTCGGCGAGCCGCTCGACCTCGTCCATCGGCGCCGGCCGCGGCTCGAAGGGGCCGATCGTGGTGTCGCCCTTCACGTCCCACTGCACGTGGCCCGGCTCGAGGACCTTCCCGGCGGGGAAGGTCGTGCCGCGGATGACGCGCTCGACGTGCTCGGCGATCGCCTCCTCGTTGCCGACACCGTTCTGCACGGAGCAGACGCTCGCGCCCTCCAGGGCGTGGACGACCGAGGCGACGGCGGAGCCCGTGTGCATGCTCTTCGTCGCGACGATCCCGAAGTCGCAGGCGGGCAGCTCGGCCGGATCCGCGGTCGCGCGCAGCCGCCCCACGACCTCGTCGGCCCCGGAGAGCCGCAGCCCGCCCGCATTGATCGCCTCGACGTGCTCGGGCCAGACGTCGTAGGCCCACACGTCCACGTCGTCCAGCCGGGCGAGATTCGCCGCGAACAGCGAGCCGACGGCGCCGCAGCCGACGACACAGACCCTCATCGCAGGCCCGGAAGCGAGAACTCCCGTCCTCCGGTGATGCCCGACGGCCGCAGGATCAGCATGGTCGCCATGATCGCGCCGAGCAGGATCAGGCGCGAGCCCGACGGAAGGTCGATCGCGCCGACGCCGTCCTCGGCCTCGATCAGGAACGAGTTCAGGCCACTGACGGCGAGGGCGCCGAGCACGGCACCCCACAGGCTCGACACGCCTCCGACGACCAGCATCGCGAGCGTCACGAAGGTGAGCTCGAGGTAGACCTGCTCCGTCGTGATCGAACCGAGCTCGTGCACGAGCAACCCGCCCGCGAAGCCGGCGAGGGCCCCGGAGACCGTGAAGGCCCAGAGCCGCTGGCGGTGGACGCTCACCCCCACCCCCGTCGCGGCCGCCGGGTCCTCGCGCGTGGCGCGGAGCAGCCGCCCGAGGCGGCTGCGCTGATAGACGAATGCGACCCCGACCACGATCAGCGCACCGACCGTCGCCTGGCGCGCGCCCGTCGACTCGGGTACGAGCGAGAGCGTCGTCGCACCAGGCCCGATCCTCGTCCATTCGCGCAGCAGGTTGTGCGTGATCTCCAGCACGGCGAACGTCGCGATCCCCGCCGCGAGCCCGGACAGCCGCATCAGCGGGAGGCCGACGAGGAACGCGAAGACGCCTCCCACCGCGGCGGCCAGGAGCAGCGAGGCGGTATTGGAGATCGTGTGGTCGCGCAGGATCGGGAACACCTGTGGCAGGACACCGGTCTTCGACTCGAGCGGGATCGTCATCAGGCCCGCCGCGAACGCGCCGACCGCCACGAAGCTGATCTGCCCGAACGAGAGCACTCCCGAGTTGCCGACGAAGACGTAGATCGCGACGACGACTGCAACGGAGACCAGCGCGTCCAGGAAGTAGATCTCGTTCGACACGCTCGCGAACGTCGAGGCGATGCCCACCGCGACCACGAGCGCCGCAGGCACCGCGAGCTGCAGGCCGGTGGCCAGCCGCTTCACACGCGCTCCACGGCCGCCCTGCGCCCCCACGCGAAGAGGCCCGCCGGTCGGAGGAGCAGGACGAGGATGACGAGCGCGAACACCGCCGAGGGCAGGAACACGGTCTTGTCGGTCGGGAGGACGCCGTTGATGACCCCGGTGGCGAAGCCGATCGCGAACCCGCCCAGCGTGGCGGTCCAGAGCCGGTCGATGCCGCCGACGACGACGCCGACGAGGACGACGATCGTCTCGCGCAGGGCGAAGTCCGGGCCCGACGAAGGGGAACTGGACGGTGAGGATGACCGCGACCGTTGCGGCCAGCAGGCCGGAGAGGAAGACGGCGAAGCCGATCACGCGGTTCGCGCGGACGCCGAGCAGCCGGGCGGTCTCGAAGTCGGTCGCTGCGGCGCGCATGTGCAGGCCGATCGTCGTCTTCGCGAGCAGCAGCGCGAGCAGGGCCAGCGTCACCGCGGCGACGACGATGGCGGCGATCGTGATCTTGCGGACGTCCGTGCCCGCGACCGTGATCGCCTGGTTGAACGACGCGATCGACGTCGCGATCTCCCCGATCGTGTCGTCGCGGATGTCGATCATGAGCGCGATCGCCTGGAGCATGAAGGCGATCGCGAACGTCGTCACCAGCATCACCGCAGGCGACTGGCCCCGCAGCGGACGGAACACGATCCGGTCCATCAGCATCGACATCACGACGACGACCGCGAAGCACGCGGCAATGCTCGCGGCGATCGGCCACGTCGCCGTGAACGCCAGCGTGTAGGCCCCGGCCATGATCAGCTGGCCGTAGGCGAAGTTGACGAGGCGCAGCACGCCGAAGACGAGCCCGATCCCGACGGCCATGAGGGCGTAGACGGCGCCGAGCCCGACCGCGTCCACGAACGTCTGCGCGTCGAAGGCGGCGAGGACGCTCATGAGGCGAGGTACGCGGCCACGATCTTCTCCGTCTCGTCCGCGTCGGCAGGGCTGAGGGTCATGCGCAGCTCGCCGTTCGCGAGGACGTGCGTCCGGTCGGCGAGCGCCACCGTCCGCTGCGCGCGCTGCTCGACGAGCAGGATCGACACGCCTCCCTCCCTGATCCGTCCGAGCGCGCCGAAGACCTCGTCCACGAGCACGGGGGCGAGCCCGAGCGACGGCTCGTCGAGCAGGAGCACCTCGGGGCGCGCCACGAGCGCTCGTCCGATCGCGAGCTGCTGCTGCTGGCCCCCGGAGAGCGCCCCGGCCGAGCGGCGGCGGAACTCCTGCAGGACGGGGAAGAGCTCGTACGCTTCCGCGAGGGCTCCACGGCCGTTGCGACCGCGGCGGGCGGCGAGCCCCAGCCGGAGGTTCTCCTCGACGCTGAAGTCGGCAAAGATCCGCCGCCCTTCGGGAACGAGCGCGACACCGTCGTGCGCGATCGCCTCGGGAGAGCGGCCGAGGATGGAGCGGCCGGCCAGGCGCACGTCGCCGGCGTGAGCCGGGACGAGACCGGTGATGGCGTGCAGCGTCGTCGACTTGCCGGCGCCGTTCGGCCCGATCAGGCCGACGATCTCGCCCTGCTCGACGCGCAGGCTGACATCGCGCACGGCGGCGACGGCGCCGTAGCGGATCTCGAGGCCGGCGAGCTCGAGTGCCGGTTCAGCCATCGGTCACCGCCGGCTCGCCGAGGTAGGCGGCGGCCACGTCGAGGTTGCGCCGGATCTCTTCGGGTGTGCCCTCGGCGAGCGTCTGGCCCTGGTCGAGCACCTGGATCCGGTCGCAGACGTCCATGACGAGCGCGATGTTGTGGTCGATCAGCAGCACCCCGGCCGCGTGGTCGTCACGCACCGAGCGCACGACGGCGGCGAACTCGGGCACCTCGGCCTCGGGCAGACCTGCGGCCGGCTCGTCCAGCAGCACGAACGCCGGCTCGGTGGCGAGCGCGCGGGCGACGCCGAGCCGCCGTTCGTCGCCGTGTGCCAGCGTGCCCGGCAGGCGCCTCGGCCAGCCCCGCCAGGCCCAGCAGCTCGAGCAGATCGTCCGCGCGACGGCGGGCCTTGCGAGGGCCTGCGCGGACGCCGAGTGCTGCGACCTCGACGTTCTCCCGCACGGTGAGCTGGCGGAACGAGCGGCTGTGCTGGAACGTGCGCGCCAGCCCGGCCCGGGCGCGGCGGTGCGCGCTCCAACCGGTGACCCGCCGGCCTGCGAGCTCGACGCTCCCGGCGGTCGGGAAGTCGAAGCCCGAGAGCACGTTGACGAGCGTCGACTTGCCGGCGCCGTTCGGCCCGATCAGGCCGACGACCTCGTGCCGGTGCAGCTCGAGCGTGACGTCGGAGAGTGCGCGGACGCCCTCGAACGACCGCGAGACGGAGGAGGCCCGAAGAGCTTCTCCGGGCCTCCTCTCCGCCTCCGAGGCGATCGTCGCCGCGGCCAAGCCCTAGATCTTCGGGACGACCTTGGCGGTGACGGAGCCGACGACCTTGCCCTTGTTGTTCTGGATCCGGATCACGCGGTACTGGCGTCCGAAGACGCTGTGCAGCTGCTTCGAGAAGCTCACCTTGCCGGCGATCGTCGGCACCTTCTTGAACTTCTCCAGCTGGGTGGCCAGCGCAGCACCGTTCGTCGAGCCGTTCGCCCGCTTGATCGCGACGACGATCCCGTCGATCGTGCCGGCGCCCTGCACGAAGCCGCCGGTTCCCGCCTTGACCTGCTTCGCGAGCTTCCGCACGGCCAGGTTCGGCTCGTCGCCGAACACGGAGGCGTACGTGACCGCGTAGTAGTTGGTCACCTGCGGGCTCTTCGTGGCCCAGTAGGTGCCGTCGCCGGCCCAGGAGTTGAGGATCGGCGTCTGGTTCCCGAGCGAGCGGAACCCCGAGACGAACGCCGGCAGCTCACCGAAGGCCGTCGAGGTGACGTAGACGTCGGCGCGCGTGCTGTTCAGCCGTCCGACCGCCGTCTGGACGTTGTTGGCGCCCGTCGCGTAGTTCTCACGCGCGACCACCCGGCCGCCCAGTTGCGTGAAGCGCTTGTCGAACGCCTGCACGACGTTCTTGAAGTACACGAGCAGCGTGTTGGTGCCCAGCCCTGCCGTCCGCCAGCCGCGCTTGTACGCGTACTCGGCCATGGCCGAGCCCTCGTCCTGAGCGACGTTGCCGAAGCTGAACGCGAGCCTGCCCTTCGTCTTGCCGAAGCGCTTCGGGCCCATCTGGTCGGTGCCGATGCACGTCGAGACCGCCAGGACGCCGCGGTTGATCGCCTCCTGGACGACCGGCGTCGCGAAGTCGACGTCGCAGGTCGTGAAGATGATGTCCGCTCCGCCGCTGAGCAGCCTCCGTGCGCACGACTTGGCGCGCGCAGGGTTGTTGTTCTGCGTGTCGCAGGTGTCGAGCCGTAGCATCCTGCCGCCAACGCCGCCCTTCGCGTTGACCTCCTTGACGCGGATCTTCGCCGTGGCGAGGGCCGGGCCGTCGAACGGCGCCATCTGCCCCTTCGCGTCGAACGCCCAGCCGATCACGATCGGTCCACTCTGCTTGACCGAAGCCGTACCGCCGGTCGATCCGACGAGGGCGACGACAACCGCCACGCCCGCCGCAAGAACGCCCCACCGTCTGGCACCTCTCATCTGCGCACTTCCTTTCTCGGAGTCGCCGGAGCCTCGCTCGGGCTATTGAAGTACATACGAGTCGACCGGGTCAATCGGGTCAATCGGGCTCCCAGGAGGCCTCCCGGGCCTTGACCAGCCGGTACATCGTCGTCTGCAGCGGCACGTCGACCCCGAGCCGTTCGGCCTCGCGCACGAGCGCCCCGGTGATGTGGTCGACCTCGGTCCGTCGGTGTGCCTGGACGTCTTCCAGCATCGACGGGTAGTGCCTGCTTCCACGCCGCGTGGCGAGCACGTTCATCTCCCACGGATCCTCGTGGAGCTCGACTCCGGCGGCCGCTGCGACGCGTTTCCCCTCCTCGATCAGGCCGTAGACGAGCTGGCCGAGATCCCCGACCTGGTCCCGGGCCGCGAAGTGGCTGTCGTGGGGAAGCCCCGTGACTGCCGCGACCGTGTTGACCGTCGAGTTGAAGATCAGCTTCGACCACTGCGCGGGCCGGAGGTCGTCGAACGCCCGCGCCTTGAGACCCGACCGCACGATCAGGCCCGCGACCTCGTCGACCGTCTCCTGCGGTGTTCCGCGAAACGGCCCCAGCCAGGTCTCGGTGTCGAGGATGTACTCGACGAGCGTGTCCTCGTGGCGCGTGCCGCTCATGAACGTCACGGCCGAGATCAGCGGCCACTCGCCGTGACGCCGGACGATCTCCTCGGCCCCGAGTCCGTTCTGCACCGTCATCACCGCCGCGTCCGGCCAGTGCCCACTGAGCGTCGCGGCGGCCGTCTCCAGCTCCGTCGCCTTCGTGGCCACGATCGCCAGATCCGCGGACGGAAGCTCGGCGGGATCCGTCGCGGCGCGCAGCTCGACCGCGAACTCGTGGCGCCCCGACACGCGCAGGCCGTGCTCGGTGAGCGCGCGGGCGTGCTCCTCTCGCCGGCAGAGGACGGAGGCGTCGCACACACGGGCGAGGTGAGCCGCGTAGAGGCTGCCGATCACCCCGCCGCCGACCACGCAGACGCGCTCGATCAGCGCCGCTCCCAGCAGGCCAGGAACGCCTCCCGCCCCCGCCGCGCGAGCTCGTCGGCGGGCACGTCCCAGAGCGAGTCGGGGTGCGCCTGGCCGAAGGCGCCGTTGTCCGAGAAGATCTCGAGCTCGTAGTAGCCGTCCCAGCCCGACCGGTCGAGCAGACCCAGGATGCGCGGGAGGTCGGCGACGCCGTCGCCGGGCAGGAGGCGGTCGGCGAAGCTGCGCGTGGGCTCGCGGACGTCGCTGACGTGCACGCCGACGATCCGGCCGCCGTGCTCATCGAGGTCGGCCTCGAGGTCCGAGTCCCACAGGTGCCAGGAGTCGAACTGGATGCCGACCGCGTCGGCGACCTCGGCCTCGTCGATCAGCTCGGCGGCCTCGGCGATCGTGTTCACGATCGTCCACTGCTCGCCCTCGAACCGGCTGTACGGCTCGAGCGCGACGGTCAGCCCGAGCGAGCGCGCCTCGGCGGCGATCGTGCGCAGCCCGTCGACGACGACCTCTCGCGTCCCCGCTCCGGTGAGGAGCACGACGGCGCTCGGCTGGAACGGCGCCAGCCGCCGTAGGCCGGCGCAGTACGCCTCGACGCGCTCGGCTGGATCGTCCGGGCCCGGAATCGGAATCGGCGCGATCGAGGGAACCGCGGGTACCGCGGTCGTCGACGTCAGGCCGCTCTCGCGCAGGGCCGCGAGCAGCGCCTCCTCCTCGCCCTCCCGCAGCTTGATCTCCCAGACGCCGATCCCCTCGGCGCCCGCGTCGCGGTAGGCGCGGAGGTCCTCCTCGAAACTCGCCGGCAACGTCGAGATCTGGGAGATCGCGAAGCCCGGCATCAGCGCGAGACGAGGCCGCGGAGCCGGTTGCCGGCCCGCTTCGGCAGCGCCGGCCGGAGCAGCTGCTGCGCCACCATCGTCCCGGAGCCCGCGCCGAGGCCCGGCCCCGGATGCGTGCTCGCGCCGATGTGCCAGAGCCGGTCGACGGCGGTCGCGTGCCCGGGATCCGCGGGGAAGGGCCGCCAGAGGAAGTTCTGGTCGAGCGCGAGCGAACCTCCGTAGGGATCGCCGTGGGCGAGGTTGATGTTCGCCTGCTCCAGGTCGGCGGGCGACAGCACGGTGCGCGCCTTGATCGCCCCCTCCAGGTTCGGGATCTGACGTGCGAGCCGTCCGACGATGCGGTCGGCATACCGCTCGCGGAGCTCCACCGTCCACGTTCCGTCGCCGGGGTCGAGCTCGCCGGCGGCATCGCCGCGGACGACCCGGGACGGGAGCTCCTGCAGCTGGATCCAGAGCAGGCCGGCTCCAGCCGGCGCTCGCGAGGGATCCATCGTCAGGGGCTGGCCCACGACGATCGTCGCCTCGACGGGCAGCAACCCCCGCTCGGCCTCATTGACGGCACGCGAGACGCCGTCGAGCCCCGGGGTCACGTGGACGATTGCCGTTCCCCCCAGCCGCTCGTCGCCCTCCCAGCGCGGCGGCTCGGACAGCGCGAGGTGGATCTGCATCTCGCCGCGCCCGTAGCGGAAGCGGCGCGCCTTCGCGACCACCTCAGGGGGCACATCGCCCTCGCCGAGCAGCCGCTCGTAGAGCTGCGTGGGCGTGACGTTCGCGATCACAGCACGAGTCGCCTCAACCGTCTCGCCGCCCGCGAGCCGGACGCCGGTCGCCTTGCCCTCGGCCACCACGACGCGCTCGACGTCGCTCCCGGTCTCGCAGACGCCGCCGTTGTCCGCGATCAGCCGGGCGAGCGCCTCGACCAGCTTCGCGCCGCCGCCGCGCGGGATCGGCATGCCTCCCTCCTGCACGGCGACCGCGATCACCTGGGTCATGTAGCCGGAGGCTGCCGCGTCCGGCCCGAGACCGGTGTGCAGCACCCAGGGCGCGAGCAGCCCGTGGGCGCGCTCGGATTGGAATGTGGTCGTCAGCCAGTCGCGGCTGGAGATCGTCAGCTCGCCGACGAACTCGGCGAAACCGCGCCGCCCGAGCCGGCGGTACGCCTTCCACCCGAGACCGGCGCCTGCCCGCGACCACAGCTCCGTTCCCAGCACGCCGAAGGCGAGGTCGGCGTTGGGAAAGAAGGCGTCGAGCATGCCGCCCCACGCCTCTCCGTCCCCGGGCGCATGGCGATCGAGCTCGGCCGCGTTCGCCTCACCGGTGCGCAGCAGGAAGGCGCTCTCGCCGTCGGGAAACAGCGTCGCGGTCGGGAGCTCGGTGTTCAGATACTCGAGCCCGCGCGCCGCGAGCTCGTCCCCGAGCTCGGCGTGCGCGGCCCCGCCCACCCAGAGCGGATGCCACGCACTGAAGACGTCGTGCAGGTAGCCGGGCTCGGTGATCTCGGCAGACTTGATCGCGCCTCCGAGCTCGTCCTCCCGCTCGAGCACGCACACGCCCCAGCCGCCGCGCGCCAGCAGCGCCGCGCACGCGAGCGAGTTGATGCCGCTGCCGACGACGACCGCGTCGTACGTCCTCGCCATCAGGCGGTGGCTTCGGCGGGCTCGCGCACGGCGCCGCGGAAGTGCGGGATCACGTGCTCGCGCGAACAGCTCCTGCGTCTTGATCGCCTTCCAGTGCTCGGCGCCGCCCGCGTTGACGGTGATCGCGATCTCGGCCAGGCCGTCGCACTTCTCGACCACGGCTTCGATCTTCTCGATCACCTGGTCGGGCGTGCCGGCCCAGACGGCGTCCGACTCGGTCAGCTGCTCCCAGGTCATCGCAGCGAGCCCCTCGAGCGCGCCGGAGGCGTAGAACCCGTAGCCGACCGCGTTCAGCTCGTCGGCGGAGGGCAGCTCGGGCCCGGGCGAGGCGTTGCCCGCGAGGAAGTGGTGGATCCAGTGCTCGGCCTCGCGGCGGACGGTCGCCTCGTCCTCGTCCATGTACAGGGCGTGGATGAAGACGATGTCGGGCTCGTTCCCGTGCTTGGCACAGTGCTCGCGGTAGATCTCGAGCTGCGGGTGCAGCGCCTCGTAGGGCAGGAGCGGCGGCACGACGACCCCCCAGCCGCGCTCGGCGGCGAGCTCGTACGTCCGGTCGCTGGTGCCGCCCGTGAAGATCCGGAATCGCTCGGTCTGCGAGCGCGGGACGACCCGCGCGTTGTCGATCTTCCAGAACTCGCCGTCGTACGAGAAGCCGTCCTGGTTGTCGAGCAGCCCCATCAGGATGTCGAAGGCCTCCTCGTAGCGCGCCCGCGTCTCGTCCAGCGGCACGCCGGCCTTGTTCGGCAGCCAGGCGTGGCCGCGTCCGACGCCGAACTCGTAGCGGCCGCCGGTGAGCAGGTCCATCTGGGCGATCTGGCCCGCGAGGACGGCCGGGTTGTGGTACGGCAGGACGTGAAGGAGCGTGCGGAAACGAATCCGGCTGGTCCGTGCGGCCGCCGTCGCGAAGAACGCGAACGGGTTCGCCGAGATGCCGAACCGGTCGAAGAACCAGTGCTCGATGATCGAGTAGCAGTCGAAGCCGAGCCGGTCGGCGTTGGCGACCTGCTCGAGGGTCTCCCCGTAGACCTGCTCGTAGGTCTGCCAGGGGTGGCACTGCAGCTCGGAGTAGAGGCCAAAGCGCATCGCACGCTCCTTCGGAGGGGTCGGCGGCGAGTCTACGATCGGATCCCGGCCGATTCCACAGTCACGCGAGCAGGACGGCCGTGCACTCGATCTCGATCAGGCAGCCGGGAACGGCGAGACCCGTGATTCCCACGATCGTCTGGGCAGGGTGATCCGCTCCGCCCGTCACCTCGTCGATCGCGCCGGTGATCGTCTCGTACTCGGTCGGCTGGGTCGTGTAGATCGTCCGGCGCACGATGTCGTCCCAGCCCACGCCGACCGCGCCCATGGCTGTCTCGAGGTTGCGCATCGCTCCGACGGTCTGACCGTGCAGGTCCTCGGCGACGAGCGAAAAGTCCTGTCCGATTCCAAGCTGGCCGGCGAAGTGGACGAACTTGGTGCCGTGCGCGACGGCGATGTGGCTGAAACCCGGGGCCGGATGGAGATCCGGTGGGTTGACGAGCTCTCGGTGATGACTCACTTCTCTCCTCCCTCCTGAACGAGCTGACGGAACTCCTCGTCTGTGACCAGGTCGCGCTTGTCGGTCCCGAGCTGCTTGACGCGGGCGAGCAGGCCGGGATACGCGCTCTCGGGAACGTCGAGCCCGAGGTCGGCGCACCTGATCCGGATCGAGTCGAGGCCGCTCTTCTTGCCCAGCACGATCGACCGTTCGGCGCCGACGAGCTCCGACGAGTACGGCTCGATCGAGGGCGGATCGTGGAACTGGCTCGCCACCGCGCCGCTCTCGCGGCGGAAGAGGTTCTCGCCGACGAGCGGCTTCCAGGGCTCGAGCTCGTAGCCCGAGAGCTCCCTGACGCGGTCGGACAGCGCCCGCATGGCCGCCAGGTCGAGCGCCGTCTCGACGCCGTAGAGCGCGCGCAGGGCGAGCGCGACCTCGGCGAGGTTGGCATTGCCGGCCCGCTCTCCCATCCCGTTCACGGTCCCGTGCACCCAGCGAGCACCCGCGCGCACCGCCGCCACGGCGTTCGCGGTCGCCAGGCCGAAGTCGTTGTGTCCGTGGAAGTGCACGGGGATCCCCGGCCCCACGAGCTCACGGGTGCGCTCGACCAGCTCGCCCACGGCTTCGGGCCCGGCGACGCCGATCGTGTCGACGACCACGACCTCGGCGGCACCGGCTTCGGCCGCGGTCGCGTAAGCCGCGTCGTAGAAGTCCGGCTCGGCGCGCGTCGAGTCGACGCCGAAGTACCCGACGCGGATCCCGTTCTCGACGGCGTACGCGACCGCCGCACGGATTCGCTCGAGCATCGTCTCGCGGGAGACGCCGAGCGCGCCCAGCTTCAGGTCCGAGATCGGCGACTCGATCACGCTCGCCCCGACGCCGAGCTCCACGAGCGCCTCGACGTCGGCCCGAACCGCGCGCGAGAAGCCCCAGATCTCGGCGGCGAGGCCGGCCCCCGCGATCAGCTGCACCGCGCGGTAGTCGTCGTCGGAGACACGCGGGAAGCCCGCTTCGATCCGCTCGATGCCGGCCTCCGAGAGAGCGCGCGCGATCTCGAGCTTGTCGTCGGGCGTGAGGACGACGCCCACCGTCTGCTCGCCGTCGCGGAGCGTCGTGTCGTAGAAGCCGACCTCGGCGTCGAGCTCGTACGGCCGGTTGAGCGAGCCGGCCCAGATCACCGCTCGGCCCTCACGACAAGCAGTTCGAGCGTGTACTCGACCCGGTCCGGCAGCTCGCGCTCCGCGCGCTCGACCCCCGCGCGGTACTCCTCTTCGCCGAGCAGGTCGAAGGTGGACGCGTGGCGGCCGCGGAGCTTGGCGAGCGCCTCGTCTCGGTGGAAGGAGCGTGGGACGTCGTGACGACTACACCGAACGTCGGCGAAACCAGCGGCATGGAGGTCGGTTCGCAACGATGCGAAGGACGGGAAACGCGCCTGTTCCACGGCAACGTACGACGGGAACAGCGGCGCCATCCAGGCGTGCGCGAACGCGGCGGGATCGGGCGTTGTCAGCAGGTAGCGCCCGCCCGGAACGAGGACGCGCCTGATCTCGGGAAAGGCCCGGGCACGGTCGAAATGGTGCACCGCGAGCATCGTGAGCGCTGCTTCGAAGCTGTCGTCGTCGAACGGCAGCTCCTCCGCGATCCCCAGTCGCAGGTCGGCCTCCGGCAGCTTCGTGCGCGCCTGCTCCAGCATCCCCTTCGACGGGTCGACGCCGGCGATCCGGCAGCCGAAGTGTTCGGCGAGGATCGCAGCATGCTGCCCGGTTCCGCAGCCGACGTCGAGGATCCGTGCGCCCTCGAGCGCGCCTTCGCGGACGAGGATCTCGTGCACCGGCGCGACCTCGAGAGGCGACCGGAGCTCGTCGTAGCGAGGCGCGATCCGGTCGAAGTGGTCGAGCTGGCTCACCGGACGACCCCGTCCGGGAACGAGGACAGCTTCTCGGCGCCCGCCGCGGTGATCAGGAAGTTGTCCTCCAGCCGCAGCCCGCCGCCGTTCTCCCAGTAGATCCCCGGCTCGATCGCCAGCACCATCCCCTCCTCGATCGTCCCGGACCCGGCCTGGTGCGCGTACGGAGGCTCGTGTGCCCGCGCGCCCACTCCGTGGGCGACGGGATGGGATGGTTGGCCGGCGTAACCCGCGTCGGCGATGCCGTCGCGGATCAGCCGGTCGAGCTCCGCGAGGCTCGCTCCGGGACGACAGTGGTCGATCGCGCGATCGTAGACCGCGGTGAGGCTCTCGAGCAGCTGCTCGTACTCCGGGGTCAGCTCGCCCGGGCAGAGGTTCTTCGTGTGGTCGCACCAGTAGCCGTCGGCGCAGACCCAGATCTCGAAGAGCGTCGGCTCGTGTTCCTGCACCGGCCGGTCTCCGGTCGCCGTGAAAGTCCGGATACCCGGCCCCGACCAGACGAGCGAGAAGCCGAGCGCGAGCTCGACCTTGCCCTCCCAGCCCGTGCCGTGGCCGTGGACGAAGCCGTTCCAGATGGCGCCCGCCTCGCTCTCCTTCATCCCGGGCACGAGGTTGGAGCGGACGTGCTCCATGGCCGCCGCCGCGATCTCGTTCGCCAGCCGCATGCGCTCGATCTCCTGCTCGGTCTTGCGCGCGCGTGCGCGCGCGAGCAGCGGAGTGGCGTCCGCGATTTCCGTGCCGAAGGCGTGGAAGTAGTCGTGGGTGTACGTGGTCGGCTCGCCGACCATGCGGTCGGCCGCCTGGGTGCCGAGGGTGAGCTCGAGCCCGATTCGCCCGTAGGCGGACGCCGCCTCGCGGGCGGTGTCGATCGTCCGCGCGAGCGGTGGCCGTGCATCGCTCTCGTCGTAGCCGCGGAACAGCCGGACGTCCGTCGTCCACGCCATGCGCGCAGCGTCGTCTGCGGAGGCCTCGAGGCAGATCAGCATCGGTTCGCCTTGCCGCGGGAAGACGACTGCGTCGTAGCCCTTCATGCCCCAGAAGTTGGTCAGGTAGAGGACGTTGTCGGGAGCCCGGACCACCAGCGCGTCCAGGTCATCCTCGGCCATCAACGCGCGCACGCGGTCGAGCTTCGCGTCGTCGCGCGGCCAGGCCATCTACCAGCGCACGCGAGGCGGGGGAGGCTCCCCGTGCGCCTCCTGCCAGGAGACGACCGGGTTGCGAAGCACGCCGATCCGCTCGATCTCGGCCTCCATCACGTCGCCCGGCTTCAGGTAGAGCTCGGCCGCGTCCTCGCTGAAGCCCGCGACGCCGGAGACCGTGCCGGTCGAGACGACGTCGCCCGGGCTGTAGCCGAGCGGCGAGTAGTGAGAGAGGATCTCCGGGATCGTCGTCGACATCCGGCCCGAGTGCGACGTCTGCCGCACCTTTCCGTTCACGCGCAGCTCCATCGCCAGGTCGTGCGGGTCGGGGATCTCGTCGGGCGTGACGATCCACGGGCCGAGCGGGCAGAACGTGTCGATCGCCTTGCAGAACGAGAACACGCCCGAGCGCATCTCGCGCCGCTGGATGTCGCGTGCGGTGATGTCGTTGAAGATCACGTAGCCGGCGACGTAGTCCATTGCCTCCTCGGGCGAGAACCACCTGCCGGGCTTGCCGATCACGACCGCCAGCTCGAGCTCGTAGTCGAGCTCCTCGGTGAGGTGTTCCGGGTAGACGACGGCGTCGTCGGGGCCGACGATCGCGTCGACGTTCTGGAAGAAGACGATCCAGGGCGCGATCTCGTGCGTCCAGCCGACGCGCTTCGACTCCTCCTCGTGCTCGCGAAAGTTGCCGGCCGTGTGGAAGAACTTCTTCGGGACGATCGGCGCGAGCAGCCGGACCTGGTCGAGCGGATAGGTCTCGCCCGTTTCCGGCGCCTGCTGGAGCCCTTCGAAGTATTCGCGCATGGTCGAGACTTCGAGGTCGTACACGGTGTCGTCGACGACTCTCCCGACCCGGCGCCGGTGGAGGTCAATCGTGCCGAGTCCGACCGAGATCGGGCTCAGGTCATACGTGACCAGCTTCATGCGACCTCGCAGACGTTCTGGATCGCGCGCGCGTAGACCTCCGCGGTCTTCACGAGCCCCTCGATCTCCAGGTTCTCGCCCAGCTCGGCGTCCGGAAGGCCGCTCGACGTGCCGTAGTTGACCGTCGCGATCCCGTAGCGGCTCAGGACCGACGCGTCCGAGAACCAGCGCGTCACGTCGCGCTCCGGCGGGAGCCCCGAAGACCTCGGCGTGCGCGTCGCCGAGCGCCCCCACGAGCGGGTGGCTCTCCTCGATCTCGGCGCCCGGTGCGGTCACGTAGACCTCTGCCTCGACCCCGTCGAGGCCGCGCGCGAACTCGAGCGCCTTGCGTCGCGCCTCGGCCATGGGCACCGACGGCGGCACGCGCAGGTCGACGAAGAGGTCGGTCGCGTGCGGCGTGCGCGAGACGCGCCAGCCGAACCCACCCTGGATCGCGCCGACGTTCGCGACCCCCCGGTAGCCGTCGTGGCTCATCTCCTCCTCCCACCGCGGAAGCCATTCGAGCACCGAGTCGAGGACGCTCCGCATGCGCACGATCGAGTTCTCCTCCAGTCGGCCCGAGCTGAACGCCGTGTGCACGAACGGCCCGTGCGTGGAGAGGCGCATCCAGAGCGTCCCGAAGTGCGCGAGGACGAGCTTGTTCTCCGTGGGCTCGCCCAGGATGCACATGTCCGCGGCACCGCCGTGCCCGACGAGGTGGCGCGAGCCGGCCGCGTACCCCCTGTACTCGGCGCCCTGGGCGTCGCCCTGCTGCGTCTTCTCGATCTCGCCGGCAACCGCCGCGACGAGGACGTCGCCCTTCAGCCGAATGCCCGCGTCCTGAAGCGACCGAACCGCCTCCACGTAGCAGGCAAGCGCGCCCTTCATGTTCGAGATCCCGAGCCCGTAGATGCGTCCTTCGCGCTCGAACCCCACCGGCTGGAAGCCCGGAATGCCCTCGAGCCAGGGCTCACGCCCCGAGTAGGACGTGTCCAGATGGCCGTTCAGCATCAACGTGGGCCCTCCGCCCGCGCCCGGCCAGGTGCCGAGCACGTTGGCGCGGCCGTCCTCGACCTGCTGCCACTGCACCTGGAGCCCGAGCGCGGCAAGCTCGGAGCGCATCAGGTCGGCCGCCGCCTCCTCCGAGCCGGTGAACGACGGCGTCGAGACGAGGCGGAGCGCCAGATCGACGAGGCGGTCGCGGTCGATCATCGGAAGTGCGGCACCACCCGCTCGCCGAAGAGCCGCAGCTGCTCGTGTCGCTTCGCGCCCCAGAGCTCGAGCATGACGTGGGTACAGCCCGCGTCCCGGTACTCCTCGATCGCCTCGATGCAATCCTCGGGCGTGCCCGCGATCGGCTTGCACTTGTCCAGGATCGCGTCCGTCACGAGCTCCTTCGCGGCGAGGCGGCCCCCGCTCTCCATCGCCTCCGCGATCGGCCGGATCTCGTCCTGCTCGAGGCCCGCGAGGTCGAGCAGCGTGTCGGCGGCGCCCTTGATGTTCTGAACCTTGTTCGCGAGGTACATGCCGGCGATCTCGCGGGCGCCGTCGCGGCCCTCGTCGCGATCCGCGCCGATCGAGGCGACGATCGTGCAGCCGATGTCGATGTCACGGCCGACGTTCTCGCGCGTGTAGCGCACGAACGCGGGTGTCGTGATCGACGGCGTCAGGCAGCCGTCGGCGAGCTCGCCCGCGAGCGCCTGCATCTTCGGCGCCGTCGCGGCCACGTACACGGGCGGGACCTCACGCGGTGTGTGCGCCCCGTTCTCGAGCGCCGGCACGGAGGCGCTGAAGACCTTGCCGTCGTAGTCGAACGCGGCGCCGCCGAGGACACCGCGCGTGATCTCGACCGCGTCGCGCATGGCTCCGAGCGTGGACAGCTTCTCGTCGCCGCGCTTGGCGTTGTTGAGGAAGATCTTCGACGTCCCGTACCCGAGCAGGAAGCGCCCGGGCCCGGCGACCTCCTGGACGACCCGCGCGTCCATCGCGGCCTGCACGGGGTGGCGGGTGAAGGGCGAGATGATCCCCCAGCCGATCGTCAGCCGCTTCGTCTCGCGGGCGATCAGGGCCGACACGACCGTCGACGAGCGCGCCTCCATGCCGTGCTTGCGCCACCACGGATAGGCCTCGGCCAGCCAGATCGTGTCCATCCCGACCTCGTCCATGACGCGCGCCGACGCGAGCATCTCCTCGAGCGGCTCCATCGTCAGCTGCATCACCCCGATGCGAAACGGCGGCACGGGCCAATCCTCTCAGCTTGACGGGCCGGCCCCGTGGAAGGCGCGGCGGAAGTAGAGGAGCGGCTCGCCGGTCGCAGCAGGCGGCGAGCCCGCCTCGACGAGCCCCGTCACCACCGCGTGGTCGCCGACCTCCAGCTCGTCCTGCACCGCGCACTCGGCGATCGCGACCGCGTGCCCGGAGAGCAGAGGCACGCCGCCGACGCCGGGCGCCCACCGCACGTGATCGAACTTGTCGTCGGCCTTCTCCGCGAACTTCCGGCAGACGGCCTCGCAGCCTGCGCTCATGAAGTTGACGGCGAACCGTCCGCTGCGCCGCACGGCCGGAAGCGTGCGGGAGGTCAGGTCGAGGCAGACGAGCAGGATCGGCGGCGCGAGGGACGCGCTCGTGACCGCGTTCGTCGTGAGCCCGCGGGGCGTCCCGTCGAGATCGACGGCCGTGACGATCGCGACGCCCGTCGGGAAGGCTGACATGATCGCGACGAACTCCTCGCCCGTCACGGGCACGCTCACGTTGCGCTTGCCACCTGCTTGTCGAGAGCCGTGAGCACGTTCTGCACCTGCTGGTTGACGATCGGCTGGAGCACGCGCTGGCCCATGCTCCCGACCGGTCCGGCGATGCGGACGTCGGCTTCCCAGGCCATGGCCGTCGCACCGTCGCTCTCGCTGAGGTTGAACTGCGTGTCCATGTCCATCAGCGCTCCGACGCCGGTGCCCTTGGCGTGCAAGCGGGCGAAGTCGGGCGCCCGCTCCTCGGTCTTCTCGAAGTTGATGCTCAGGCGGAGCGAGCCGAGGCCGAGCGGGATCTTCACGTTCGCCCGCCAGTGCTTGTCGTCCTCGACGTCGAAGCTGTCGACGCCGGGCATCAGCTTCGCCATCTGCCCGGGGTCGTTGAGGACCCCCCAGACGGTCTCACGCGGCGCCGCGAACGTCCGCTCGCCTGCGACCCTCATCGCTCGTCCACGGAGACCAGGCCGCGACTCTGCTCGGGGTCGCGAAGCAGCTCCCAGACCCGGTTGTAGGGATTGGAGCTGTCGTAGACGATCGCTCCGCCCGCCCCCGCGAGTGCGTCCTGGAGCGCCGCGCAGACGGCGCTGATCCCTGCGCCCCCGCCCTCACCCATGCCCTTGGCGCCGAGCGGCGTGAACGGCGAGGGCGACTCGACATAGCCGGTCTTCATCGGCGGCATGTCGAGTGCGTGCGGGACGTGGTAGTCGTAGAAGTTCGGCGTCAGCAGGTTCCCGTCTTCGTCGTAGGGGAACGTCTCGTGCGTGGCGGCGCCGATCGACTGGGCCGTCGCGCCGTGCACCTGCCCCTCGACGATCTGCGGGTTGATCCGCACGCCGCAGTCGTCGACCGCGCTGTAGTCGACGATCTCGTACACGCCCGTCTCCGGGTCGATCTCGACCACACAGGCGTGGATCTGGTTCGCGTAGGTCAGCGTCAGGTTGCCGTACTTGCGCTCCTTGTCGGGCAGCTGGTGCGGCGGGACGTACACGTAGCGGCAGTTGAGCGTGATGCTGCGGGCCTCCATCGGCAGCACCGCGTTGTTCGCGTTCACGATCGCGCCGCAGGCCATGAACGGCAGCGCGGCCTCGGGGTTGTCGTTCCGCTTGACGAAGCCGCCCTCGAGGTGGACGTCGTCGGTCGACTCGGCGCCGAGGACCGCGGCTCCGATCTGCTTGATCTCCTCCGCGAGCATGTCCGTCGCGCCCTTGACCGCGCCCAGCCCGGTGACCGCGAACTGGCTGGCATAGGTTCCGGAGAAGCCGGCGTGGGAGTTCCAGTAGCTGTCGTGGCCGGCCCGGACCGTGACCATGTCGGGGCTGACCCCGAGGATGTCCGAGACCACCTGCGCCGCGGTCGTCTCGTGGCTCTGGCCCTGCGGTGTCGTCCCGAGCGTGACGACGATCTCGCCGAAGATGTCGAGCTTGACCGTCGCGACCTCGTTGTTGCCCGAGAACTGCAGCTCCGGGTTGAGAATCGTCGACTGGCCGAAGTTGTTCGTGCCCGAGTCGAGCGTCGAGCCGATGCCGACGCCGAGCAGCTTCCCGCGGGCCTCGGCGTCGCGCCGCCGCTCCTCGATCCCCTCGTAGCCGATCAGCTCGAGCGCCTGGTCGAGGCAGGCCGCGTAGTCGCCGGAGTCGTAGATACAGCCGTTGGGCGTCTCGTAGGGCATCTCGTCGGAGCGGATGTAGTTGCGCTTGCGGATCTCGACCGGGTCGATCCCGAGCTCGCGTCCGACGATGTCGATCACGCGCTCCGTGAACCAGAGGTGCTGCATCCGCGAGTAGCCGCGGTTCGGGCCGCACGGCGACTTGTTCGTGCAGACCTGCGTGAAGTCGACCCGGACGTTCCGCCAGCGGTAGACGCCCGGCGTGACCTGCGCCCAGATGATGCAGCCGAGCGGCTCGTAGCGGGTCCACGCACCGCAGTCGTCGAGCATCCGCGCCCGGAAGCCGAGCATCGTCCCGTCCGCCTTCACCGGCACCTCGACGTCGAGGAACACGCGCTCGTTGCCGTGCGAGTTCGCCGTGTGCTGGTCGGTGCGCCACTCGGTCCACTGCACGGGGCGCTTCAGCTTCCGCGCGAGCAGGCAGAGCGCGACCAGCTGGACGTGCGTGCAGATCTTGTTGCCGAACCCGCCGCCGATGTCCTGTGAGACGAAGCGGAGCTTGTCGATCCCGACTCGCAGGGCCGGCGCCATCATGATCTGGGCGAAGCCCGGGAACTGGTTGTTCGAGTGGATCGTCCACTGCGCGGTGCCGCGGTTGTACTCGACGACCGCGCCGCTGGTCTCGAGCGGCGTTGAGGAGAAGCGGTCGAAGTGCAGGCGCTTGATCCGCACGACCTTGTCCGCCTCGGCGAGCGCCGCGTCGTAGTCGCCGTAGTCGAACTCGCCCGACCAGATCACGTTCGAGCCGACGTCCTCGTGCAGGAGCGGCGACGAGGGGTCGGCCGCCCGCTCCGGCGTCGAGCACCGGCTCGAGCGGTTCGTAGTCCACCTCCACGAGGTCGGCGGCGTCGCGCGCGAGCTCGCGCGTCGTCGCGGCCACGGCGACGACCGGCTCGCCGACGTGCCGAACGCGGCCGACGGGCGAGCGCGAAGTCCTTGACGTGCCCACCGGGGGGCGGCGCGATCTGGAAGAACGCGTCGCTTATCGCGGCGACCTCCTCGCCGATCAGGGTCCCGTAGACACCCTCGAGCTCGACGGCTTTCGACACGTCGATCCGCGTGATCGCCGCGTGTGCGTACGGCGACCGCACGAAGTGCACGTACGCCATGCCGTGCCGCTTGACGTCGTCCACGAAGACGCCCTCGCCCTGAACCAGGCGCTGGTCTTCCTTCCGCGGAACGTTCTGCCCGATGAAGCCGGGCTTGACCTCCTGCTCCTCGACCGTGAGCGCCTGCTCGGGTGAGACGGTGGTCTCGCTCACGTAGCCCCCTTTGCGGCCGTCAGCACGGCCTCGACGATGTTGACGTAGCCCGTGCAGCGGCAGATGTTCCCCTGGATCGCACGCCGGACTTCGGTCTCCGTCGGCTCGGGGTTGTGCTCGAGCAGGTGCTTCGCGCTCATCAGCATCCCGGGCGTGCAGAAGCCGCACTGGAGCGCGTGGGTCGCTCCGAAGGCTTTCTGGAGCGGATGGAGCTCGTCGTCGGTGCTCAGGCCCTCGACCGTCTCGATCACCGCCCCGTCCGCCTGGACCGCGAGCATCATGCAGCTCTTGATCGCGATGCCGTCGTAGATGACGGTGCAGGCTCCGCAGTTGCCCGTGTCGCACCCGACGTGGGTGCCGGTGAGGTCGAGGTCGTCGCGGAGGAAGTGGACCAGCAGCCGCCGGGCCTCCACCTCGCGCTCGTGGCTTTCGCCGTTGACCGAGACCGTGATCCGCTGGGCCGAGATCGGCTCCATCAGCTCCCCCTTGCCTGCCGCACCGCGCGGATCGCGAGGACCCCGGCGAGGTGGCGGCGATAGTCGGCCGACGCGTGTACGTCGCCGGGCGGGTCGAGGTCGGCCCCCTGAAGCGCGGCAGCGATCGCGCCGTCCTCCGCATCGGAGCTCAGCACCACCGGCGTGGCGGCGACACAGCCGAGGGCGATACGCGCGCTGCCGTCCTGCACCGTGGCCGCGGCATTCGCGATGCACGTTCCGTCTTTCCCGATCGTGACGGCGGCGAAGCCGTCGCCGGCGCCATCCGCGGGGGGAATCGAGATCTTCGTCAAGAGCTCGTCCGGCGCGACGGCGGTCATGTAGACGCCGAGGAAGAACTCGTCCGCGGCGATCGTCCGCTCGCCCGAGGGACCGACGATCGTCATCGTCGCGCCGAGGGCAGCCATCAGCGGCGGCAGATGGTTGGTCGGATCGCTGGTGCAGAGGTTGCCGCCCACCGTCCCCCGGTTGCGGACCTGGACATCGGCGATCTGCGCGGACACCTCGGCGACGATCGGCCGCGCGTCGCCCACCTCGGGCGAGGCGATCACGGCGGTGTAGGTGGCCATCGCGCCGAGCTCGAGACCGCCGTCGTCCGCTCGGGCGATGCGCCGAAGCTCGTCGAGGTCGGCCAGGTCGACGAGCACGTCGGGCGCCGCCGCGCGCGCCTTCATCACGTTCGTCAGCGTCTGGCCGCCGGCGAGCGCTCGTGCGCCTTCGTGCGCCGACAGCAACCGCAGGGCCTCGTCGATGCTCGAGGGCCGCGCGTACTCGACCTCTGCGAGAAGCATCGAGGGATTCAATGCGGCACGCAGCGCGGTTGTCAAGAAAGAGCCGCGCACGGCCCGGGTCGAGGCTCAGGTTTACGCCGGCGGAAGCGCCGGGCTCCGAGCGCGTGCGCCGACGGCCTCGGAGTCGAGATCGAGTCGGGCGAGCGCGGTGCGGGAGCTGATGCCGAGCTTCTTGAAGACGTTGCGGAGGTGGAAGTCGATCGTGCGCGGGCTGAGGAAGAGCTGGGCGGCCACCTCCCGGTTCGTATGGCCCTCCGCCACGAAGCGGGCAATCTGCAGCTCCTGCTCGGTCAGGTCGGCTCTCGTGCTCGGGTCGCGCTTGCGCGCCGTCTGGCCGCTCGCCCTCAGCTCGACCCGCGCCTTCTCCGCCCAGAGCGCCGCGCCGAGCCCCTCGAAGCGGTCGAGGGCGGCTCCCAGGTGACCGCGCGCCTCGACCCGCTGTCGGGCGCGGCGCAGGAACTCGCCGTAGGCGAGCTCGGTGCGGGCAAGCTCGAAGGGCCGGCCGGCCGCGGCGTGCTCGGCGAGCGCGGCAGCGAACAGGCGCTCGGCTTCGGTCTCATCCCCCGTGAGCAGCGCACGGCAGTGCAGGACCACCGCACGCGGCCAGGCAACACCGCTGCTCTCCGCCCACGGCTCGAACGCGTCCAGAAAGGCTCGCGCAGCTTCGGGGTCGCCCGCGCGGATGGCAGCTTCGACCCGATCGAGCGCACCCCAGAAGACGACCATCGTGCTGGAGATCTCTCGGGAGCGCCTCAGCGCTTCCTCTGCCCGACCGAGTCCCAGCTCCAGCAGCGCCAATGCCCACTGCGCGATCTCGGCGACGACCCCGAGCCCGCGAGCGGAGGCGAGCTCCCGACTCTCGGCCGCCAGCGACCGGCACTCGTCCTCGGAACCGCGAGCGGCCGCGAGCAGAGCGAGCATCACGAGCTGCTGCGCGACCCCATGGGGCTGGTCGATCTCCCGCGCGAGCTGGAGGCCCTCGTTCGCGTTGGCCGCCGCGGAGGGCCAGCGGCCCGCCCACACCTCCGCAAGCGCGAGGCGGGGAAGAATCTGCGGCACGATGCTGACCGCGCCGGTCGCCCGCGCCTGAGCGGCCGCCTGCCGGTGCGTCCGGTAGGTCGCTTGATCGTCGCCGAGGTAGAGGGCGGCCCGTCCCGCGAAGAGCAGCTCCACCGGCTGTTCGCTCACAGCATCGTGATCGAGCTTCTCCGCGAGCTCGAGCGCCTCGCGGAGCTTCGGCGCGGCAGCGGCGAAGTCGCGCTGGGCGTGGTCTCCGAGCCCGATCAGGAGCTGCGCGAGCATGCGCACGAACGGGGTCTCCTCGATGGTCAGGCCGCGAGCCGCCTCGGCGATCGCGACAGCCGCCTCGAGGTCGCCTGCATAGGCCGCGGCGAGGCCGGCGATGTTGAGCAGCTGGAGCGCCCGGTGGCCGTCGCTCGACGCCACCTCCTCTGCTGCACGAAGCAGCAGCTGACACGCGTCGGCCGGCACCCCGCGCGTCATCTCGATCAGACCGAGGTAGCGGTCGACGTCCGCGCGCTGGATCGGCTCCGAGACCAGCGGGCGCGCCGCTTCGAGCAACGTCAGCGCCCGCTCGATGCGGCCCGCGAGCCAGGCGTTCTCCGCGGCCGCTGTCAGTCGCCGTCCCCGTTCCTCCTCGTCCGCTGTCAGCGCTGCGGCCCGCTCGAACGCGAGCGAGGCAGTCGCGAAGCCGCTCCGCCGCCGCGCCCGCTCGGCCGCCTGCTCCAGCTCCTCACTTACGGCCGGATCGGGCTCCACGCTCGCCGCGGCGCGGTGCCAGGCGCGGCGGTCCGCCTCGGCTTCGCCGTCCAGGACGCTCGCCAGCGCGCGGTGGGCTGCCTGCCGCCTGGAGAGTGGCGCTGCCTGGTAGACCGCGGAGCGGACGAGTGGGTGGCGAAGCTCGAGCTCGGCGCCGCGCGCGTGCGCCAGGCCCGCCTCCTCGGCGCGATCGAGCGCCTCCGCTCCGACTCCGAGCTCCGCTGCGGCACGCAAGACCGTCGCGAGCTCACGGCTGTCGTCGGCCGCGGCGACGAGCAGGAGCGTCTGCGTCTCCGCCGGCAGCCGCTCGACCCGCGCCAGGAACGCGCGCTCGACCCGGGCGCCGACGGGGATGGGGGTGAGCATCGCCTCGGCGCCCGACAGCTGCGCCTCGCTCAGGGACGAGGGGAGTTCGAGCAGCGCCAGCGGATTGCCGCCCGTCTCGACGACGAGCCGTTCGCGTACCTCGGGCGAGAGCGCGATGCCGGTGTGGCGATCGATCAGGGCCCCGGCCGCCTCCTCTCCGAGCCCACCCAGGCGGAGCTCCGGGAGCCCGGGCGCCTCGAAGCGCCGAAACTCACCCTCCCGGGCGGCGAACAGGATCACGATGCCCTCGGCCTCGAGCCGCCTGGCGACGAAGACGAGTGCGTCCGCAGACGCGTCGTCGAGCCATTGCGCATCGTCGACGAGGCACAGGAGCGGTCGCTCTTCGGCGGCTTCGGCGAGCAGGCTCAGGACTGCGAGCGAGACGAGGAAGCGGTCGTCGCTTCCCTCTGCCGCCAGGCCGAGCGCCCCCTTGAGGGCGGCGGCCTGCGGCTGCGGCAGGCTCTCAATGTGCTCGAGGACGGGGCGAACGATCTGGTGCAAGGCGGCGAACGGGAGCTGCGCCTCTGATTCCACCCCTGCGCCGCTGAGCACGCGCATGTCGCCGGCCTGGCCGCGCGCGTCCTCCAGGAGAGCCGACTTGCCGACGCCCGGCTCGCCGAAGACGACCAAGACGGCGCTTTCCGACGCACGAGCACGATCGAGAAGCTCGCCGATACGGGAGCGCTCCAGATCCCTCCCGTGGAGCATCTGCGCTGATCGTAACGCCGCTCTGCTCGTGCCCCGGCGAGAGCTCCTCGAAAAACCTGGCGGAATCGCCGGTGCGATCCCGGGCTCGTGCCGCGATCGTGGAGAGCGATGGAAACGACAAACCGAACCGCTCTCGAACCCAAAAGGAGTGCAGCGTCATGACGCTCGACCCCGTCCACTACGCCCGCCGCTGGAAGACCCTCGGCGTGCTCTCGCTGAGCCTGGTGATCATCGGGCTCGACACGACGATTCTCAACGTCGCCCTGCCGACGATGCAGGACGAGTTCGGCGCCTCCAACTCGAAGCTGCAGTGGATGGTCGACTCGTATCTGCTCGTCTTCGCGGGCCTACTGCTCGTGTTCGGCACGCTCGGCGACCGCTACGGGCGCAAGCTCGCCTTCCAGGCCGGCGTGTCCATCTTCGGGCTCGCCAGCCTCGCCGCCCTCGTCGCCGACTCGGCCGACCAGGTGATCGCCGTACGCGCGGCGATGGGAGTGGGCGCCGCGTTGATCATGCCCGCCACCCTGTCGATCATCGCCAACCTCTTCAAAGGCGAGGAACGCGGCAAGGCGATCGGGATCTGGGCCGCTCTGGCCGCAGTCGGGATCGGACTCGGCCCGCTCGCCGGCGGGTTGCTGCTCGAGTGGTTCGCCTGGTCGTCCGTCTTCCTGGTCAACGTGCCCTTCGCGGCCGCGGCGCTCTTGCTCGGCATCCGCTACGTGCCCGAGAGCCGTGATCCAAAGCCCGGTGCCTTCGACCTGCCGGGAGCCGCGCTCTCGACGGCCGGGTTCAGCGTCCTCGTCTACGCGATCATCGAGGCGCCCGAGCAGGGCTGGCTGAGTGGCCTCGCGCTTGGCTCAATCGGCCTGAGCGTCGTGCTGCTCGCCGCGTTCTTCTGGTGGGAGCGGCGCGTCGCCGAGCCGATGCTCGACCTCGGCTTCTTCCGCAATGCCCGCTTCAGCGTCAGCACAGCGGCGGTCAGCGTGGCGTTCTTCGCCCTGCTGGGCGGGATCTTCGCCCTGACCCAGTACCTGCAGTTCGCCCACGGCTACAGCGCGATCGAGGCCGGCGTCGTGATGAGCCCGATGGCGCTCGGACTGATGATCGGGGCCGGCTCGTCGAGCAAGGCGGTCAGGCATCTCGGCACCGCCAAGGTGGTCGCGGCGGGACTGGCGGGCCTCGCAGTCGCGTTCGCGCTGACAACGCTCTGGGGACCCGACACGGGGACCTTCACGCTGATGGCCTGGTTCTTCGGGACGACGCTCGCCATGGGCTGGGTCATGGCCCCTGCGACCGAAGCGGTGGTCGGCGCCGTTCCCGCGGCCAAGTCGGGCGTTGCTTCGGCGACCAACACCGTCGCACGCATGGTCTCCGGCGCCCTCGGCGTGGCCGTGATCGGCTCACTCGTCAGCTCCCTCTACACGAACGACGTCGAGGGCTCGCTGGGTGGCCTGCCCGCTCAGGCGCAGGCAGGAGCCGAGGACTCGGTCGGCGCCTCCACCGCGATCGCCGCACAGCTGCCACCGGAGGCCGCCTCCGGCCTGCTCGCCACGACGGGCGACGCCTTCACGCAGGCCATGGGCACCGGTCTCCTCGTCGCCGCGGCGCTCGCAGCCGTCACGGCCGTGTTCGTAGCCCGCTTCCTGCCGGCCCGCGAGACGGTCGCCGGCGAAGCGGAAGCCGCGCCCGAGCTGCGGCGGCCGGTCGTCGATTCCGCCCGGGCCGCTTAGGCGGAAAGAGGCGATCCTGATGACACTTCGGATCGAGGACTACGCGCTGCTGGGCGACACGCGCTCGGCAGCGCGCGTCGACGACAAGGGCTCGATCGACTGGTTCTGCCTGCCACGCTTCGACCCGGCAGCCTCGTTCGCCGCCCTGCTCGGCGACGAGGAGAACGGCCGCTGGCAGATTGCGCCCGCAGGGCGTGTGCCGGCGACTCGCCGCCGCTACCGCCGCGACACGCTCGTCCTCGAGACGGATTTCGAGAACGCCGAGGGCTCGATCCGCCTCGTCGACTTCATGCCACCGAGAAGCCAGGCGCCCAGCATCGTGCGCCTGGCCGAGGGCGTCCGCGGCCGCGTGCGTGTGCGGATGGACCTCAGGGTCCGCTTCGCGGAGCCGGACAGCCTCTGGCTCCGCACCCCGGTCGAAACGCGCCAGGAGGGCTCCGCGGTGGTGGCGGACTTCTTCGTCACGGCAGGCGAGCTCATCCCCTTCGTCCTCACCTGGCAGCCGGCCGGCGAGGCCGGACCCGCTCCGATCGATCCGCTGCGAGCGCTCGCCGACACCGAGTCGTACTGGACCGACTGGGCCTCGTCCAACTCGCCCCTCGAACGCAGCTCGGTGGCCTAGCCGTGCCGCTGCTCCTGCTCGGCATGATCCGCGCGATCTGGGCGCTCCGCCGCGACCCCCAGTTCGTCTCGCTCGGGCTCCTCACCCTGATCGCGATCGTCAGCGGCACAGCGTTCTACTCGCTCGTCGAGGGCCTTCGCTTCGTCGACGCGCTGTACTTCAGCGTGGTCACGCTGACCACCGTCGGCTACGGCGACTTCGCGCCACAGACGGACGTCGGCAAGCTCTTCACCGCCGGCTACGTGCTCGTCGGCATCGGGATTCTCCTGACCTTCGTCACGACGCTGGCGGGGAAGATGTCGCAGACGTCGCCGCTCCACCCGCTCACCCGGCAGCCGACACGAGCTGCCGCCGTCCCGTCGGAGCGTTGTATCGTCGATGCGTGATCCCGGCGCCCAACCGCGTTGCGGACGGCATGGCGACGAGCGGCGACGGGACACGGATCGCCTGGTACCGGTACGGCGGCGGCGAGCGGGCCATTCTGTTCGTGCCGACGTGGAACATCGTCGATGCGCGCGTCGTGGGCCACCAGGTGGCCGCCCTCCAGTCGCACGCGACCGTCCTTACCTACGACCCGCGAGGCGCGGGCGCCAGTGAGCGGCCGGAGCGCGGCTACGACTTTCCGTTCCACGCGGCCGACGCGCTCGCGGTTCTCGAGGCCTCCGGGATCGAGCGTGCGGCGCTCGTCACTGCCTCCCGAGGCATGAACGTCGCGGTGCTTCTGGCCACCGACGACCCCGATCGATTCGACCGCATCGTCGCGATCGCGCCCTACATGCAGCTCGAAGCCGAGCCGCCACCTCCGAGCCCGAGCTGGCTCGAGAGCCTGCGGACCGATTGGGCCGGGTTCATCGTGCCCTTCATGCACCAGGTCTTCACGGAGCCGGACTCCGCCGAAGTGACCGCCGAGATGATCGCGATCGGCCTGGAAGCGAGCCCGGAGGTCGCCGTCACCCAGGAGCTCGAGTTCGACTGGCAACGGCCGGCTCGCCTGCTCGGCCAGGTCGCCTGCCCGACGCTGATCGTCCACGGCGAGGCCGATGCGCCGGTCCCGGTCGAGCACGCCGAGAGCATCGCCGCCGAGCTGCCGAACGCACGGCTGGAGCTGATCCCGGACGGCGGGCACCGGCCCGATATCCGCTCGCCCGAGCTCGTCAATCCGCTCCTGCTGGACTTCCTGCTCGACGCGCCCGCCGGCGGGTAGCAGGCGCGTCGCCCGACCCGCCTACCCGCCGGCGACCCACAGGTAGGGCGTCGTCGTCGAGACCTTGACTAGTCCCGCTCGTTCGAGGATCGGGCGCGATTCTTCGGTCGAGTCGCTGTGGATCAGCCTCTTGCCAAGCACAAGCGCTGATCGTGCACGGGCCGCCGTGAGCGCACGGTAGATCCCGCGCCCACGCCATTCCGGTCGCGTGGCGCCGCCCCAGATCCCGGCGAACTCCGTGGCGGGCACCGGCTCCAGGCGGCCGGAGCTGACGATCTCTCCGTCGGCCTCTGCCACCCAGAGTTCCATCCCATCCCCGAACCCCAGTCTTCGGAGCAGCGCATCTGCCATCTCTTGGGCGAACCCGCCCCCGAAGACCTCTTCCTGCATCGCACTGAGCGCGCGGACGTCCGGCTCGCTCGTGACCCGCCGGAGGTGGATCCCCTTCGGCAATGGAACGTCAACCGCCAGGAGAGCGGCTTCGCCGATCATGATCGACTCCGGCTCCCCGGGCACGAACCCATTTCGCACGAGCGCGTCGTGAAGCGCCGGCGCGTGATCGTGCGCGCGCGTCTTCCACTCGACTCGGGTTATCCCAGGATCCTCACGGTAGTGCGCAAGAGCGCCCTCCACCCACCGGGCGATCACCGCGCCATCCGCACCTCCGAGATCCCGGTAGGTGACGAAACCCCGACCGCCCGCGAACGTCACGAGCCTCAGCGGGCCGAGGCGCGTCACGGCCACCGCACTCGGGGTTTCGGCGTCCGCACGAAGCTGCCGGTCGTACGCGTCGAGGTACTCCTGCACAGTTGCCATCAGCTGCCATTCTCCAGGCTCGTTTGTCTGAGTAGTAACTAGCCGACGTTGACGGCCAACTGTTGATAGGTAGGGAACAGCTCGGCGAACCTGGCGGCTGCATCGCAGCGTTCACGCCCGGCCAGGTAGGCAGCAAGATCTTCGACATGGATCTGCACCCCGGCCCCGTAGCCGGCGAGCTGGTCGACCGGCATGCCCCGTTCCTCCCAGACCAGGATGGTCTGGTCGCCGTCGGCGGCCAGCGTGGCCTCGATGACGTCCTCGTCTGGCTGGTCCAGGGCCATCGGTCACCGCATAGCAGCCGCCGCGGGGCTCGCACGCTTCCACGCGCCAGTGCCTTCCGATCCGCTGGCAAAGAAGCGGAAGCTCGTACTCACCGCCGAGGCGGAGGTCGCCTTCTACCTCACCGAGTCCAGCGGGCGAGACGGCGGGGATCGGTGAGCGCCAACCAGAGGTCGTCGATACCGCCGATCAGAAGCGGTTCTCGATCTCGCGCACGGAGTGGCCCTTGCCCTACTTCGGCTCCAGATTCTGCAGGCGATCCTCTGCGCCCAGGATGCGGTTACAGGCCGCTAGCGTTTGCTCGAGTCGCTTCCGGTGCTCCTTCGTCCGCGGGGCCCTGGGAGTAGTTCTTCCGCGACAGACGCCACCCGATGGGCGACCGCGCTTCGGGATGCCGGCGTCGAAATCATCATGATCGAGGCGTCGTATCGCACGAGCGACAGGTTCCCGCACGAAGAGCTGCCGCTGATGGTGGCGTGGGCGTTTGGACGATGAAGCGTCACGATGCTTCGCCGCATCGCACCGCGGGTTCTCGCTCCAACCGCTCTTCAGATCCCCCGTAGCCACTCGTGGAAGCCGACGCTCGGCGCATGGATGTTCAGTAGCCGGCTGCGGCCCGGCCCCACGGCGAACGTGTGCTCGACTCCCGGCGGCGCTGCCACGAAGGAGCCGGGTCCCAGGAGCAGCTTCTTGCCCTCGACCTCGAACTCGGCCTCGCCCTCGAGCACGTAGAACGAGTCGACGTGGTCGTCGTGAGTGTGCGGCGCAGGGCCCTCGAAGCCGGGCTCGAGCTCGAACTCGATCAGGGCCAGCTCCTCGCGGCCGGCCTTGATCGTCGCGACCCGCCGGTTCGCCTCCAGCCGCTCGCCCTCGCCGGGCTGCAGGACCACGCCGTTGGAGCCGGCGATGCCCGTGCCCGGCTCGGCGTCGACGCTGTCGAAGCCGCCCGGCTCGCCCCGGTTCCGCTCGCGCAGGTTGTCCGCGAAGCGCCCGTCGGGCGTGTGGAAGTTGAGGAAGCGCGTGGGCATGGTCGTCCGGAACCCGTGCACGAGCTCCGGCGGCGCCGAGGCGAATCCGCCCGGCCCGAGCACGACCTCCTCGTCGTCGATCAGGACCGCCAGCCCGCCTTCGATGACGTAGAAGGAGTCGACGTGCTCTTTGTGGAGGTGCGGGCTCGCTCCGTCGCGCGCGCTCGAGAACCACGACTCCGTGATGCAGAGCTGGTCGAAGGTCGCCTTCAGCACGATCCTGCCGCCGAACAGCTCCTCGCCCTCGCCGGCCAGGTGAACGACCCCTGCCACGACGCGAGTATGCCGATCCACGCTCATCCCTCGACGTGGTCGCGCCAGGAGTGCTGTGGCTCGTACCCCAGCATCCTTCGCGCCTTCTCGATCGAGAGCAGCGTGTCGAAGTCGCCGTCGCCCGGCCGATAGGGCACGGACGGGAAGACCTCCGCCATCAGCTCGCGGCTGGGCCGGTTCATCACGGTGTCCGCGGCCGCGACGATGAAGTGCTCGGCACCGACTTCCGCCTCGAGCGCCAGCCGGCAGCACGCAGCGACGTCACGCGCGTCCACGTAGCCCCAGAGGTTCCACCGGCGCAGCCGAGGGTCGTCCCAGAACGACGCGAAGTACGAGTAGTCCTCCGGCTCCATGATGTTCGAGAAGCGCAGCGCGACGTGAGGCGTGCCGTTCCAGCGGTGGAACTGGCGACCGAGCTCCTCGCCGAGCAGCTTCGAGAGCGCGTAGCTCGACTCCGGATACGGTGGGTGCTCCTCGTCGATCGGCGCGTAGGCCGGCTGCTCGCGGTCGAACGGCAGCCCGAGGATCGTCTCGCTGGAGGCCCAAACGACGCGGGCGAGGCCGAGGACGCGGGCCGCCTCGAAGACGTTGTAGGTGCTGCGGATGTTCGTCTGGAAGGTGGTCTCGTCGGTGCGGATCCCGGGCGCCGGAATCGCGGCCAGGTGCACGACTGCCTCGGCGCCGGCGAGGCACTCCACGGTCTGGCCGAAGTCGGTCAGGTCGGCCTGGAGCGACGGCGTGACCTCCTCCTCCGGCGCGATGGCGTCGACCCCGAGCACGTCGTGCTCGTGCCAGAGCAGCTCGGCGACGACCGCCCGGCCGGCCTTCCCGCTCGCGCCGGTGACGACCAGCTTCACGCCCTGGACAATACGGACCCGCGCAGGCACGACGGCCGATCCGCCCAGCCACAGGCGACAATCGGACGGTGCGAATCGTCTCGTGGATGGAGCCTCTGTTTCGCGACCGGGAGGCGGCCGGCCGCCTGCTGAGCGAGGACGTCGTAGCGCTCGATCTGGACGATCCCGTTGTGGTCGGCGTGGCCCGAGGCGGCGTCGCAGTCGCGGTCGAGGTCGCCCGCGCGCTCCAGGCGCCCCTGACCGCCGTCGACGTCGAGCGGGTCAACGCCTTCGGGCTGCGGCTCGGCGCCACGACCGCCGAAGGCCCTGCCTACCTGCGCGAGGGACACGGTGTGCCGGCCGAGCAGGTCGAGCCCGTGGTCGAACGCGCCCGGCGCAGCGCACGCGCCCTCGAGCAGCGGCTCGAGCACGAGCCGCTTCCCGTAGCGGGCCGCGTCGCGGTGCTCGTCGACGACGGCCTGATCACGGGGCTGACGCTCGCCGCCGCCTGCCGCTGGGCGCGGGCCCGGAGCGCCGGCACCCTGATCGCAGCGACCCCCGTCGGCCACGTGGACGGGCTCGAGCGCCTCGCAAGCGGAAGCCGACGCCGTCGTCTGTCCGCACGCGCTGGAGCAGATCGCCGTCGTCGGCCAGGCCTACGACATCTTCGACCCGCTCGACGAGTGGTACGTCGCCGGCCTCCTGGCCGGCGAGCTTCAGTAGAGGGCGGCAGCGAGGCGGCGCCGGTAGCGAGCCGCCACCGGGTCTTCCTGGCCGAGCTCGCCGAAGAGCGCGACCATCAACTGACGGATCTCCTCGCGTTCCTCTGCGTCGGCGTCCTCCAGCTCCTCGAGCAACAGCCGGAACGCACGCTCGTAATCCTCCTCGCCCAGCGCCGCGACCACCTCGGGCCGCTCCCCACGTGCCCGCAAGTCGTCGACGAGCCGCGACGCCTCCGACGGCGCCGTCAGCTCGTCGAGGAAGCTCGCCACGGAGGCAGGCGGTAGCGCGCCCGTGAACTCGGAGACGACGCGCCCCTTCTTGAACGCCTTCACGGCCGGGATCCCGCGCACGTCGTAGCGGTTCGCAAGGTCGGGATTCGCGTCCACATCGACCTTCACGAGCACGATGTCTCGCGCCTCGGCCTCGCGCTCGAGCACAGGCCCCAGCACGCGGCAGGGCCCGCACCACTCGGCCCAGAAGTCGACGACTACGGGCACCTCGTGGGAGCGCTCGACCACCTCGCGCTCGAATTCGGCCGTATCGACGTCGCTCGCCATCGAGGCTTCCTATCAGACCGGTCCCGCTCGCCGGCGGCAAACCGGCGATGTCGCCGATGCGAGCGCGGTCAAGGCAGCCCAGAGTGACAGCGACCGAAACAGGTCTCACTCGAACCAAGGAGAGCCGACATGGCCGCAACGCGCACACATCGCAAGGAGTTGGCCCACCGGTCGAGCGCCGGGATCGACGTGGCGCTGTACTGGGGCCCCGACCGCAAGACGATCACGGTCGAGGTGCTCGATCTGCGGACGGATGAGTTCTTCGCCGTGGAAGTGATGCCCGAGCTGGCGCTGGACGCGTTCCACCACCCGTTCGCGTACCTCGCGCTCGTCGAGACGATCGAGGAGATCGAGCAGCTCGAGGAGCTTCTGGCGGCCTAGTCCCACCTAGGTGATCGAGACCGGCGATTTCGCCCATGCGACCCGCTGAGCGCAGGCGTAGCGTGGAGGTCAGGAAGTCAGCGGAAGGAGAAGCAATGTCGACAGCAATCGCAAGTGACTCGCTCGAGACCTACCTCTCGGAGATCGGCCGGTACCCGCTGCTCACCCGCGCCGAGGAAGTGCAGCTGGCCAAGCGCGTCCAGGCCGGTGACGAGAGCGCTCGACGACGGCTGATCGAGTCGAACCTGAGGCTCGTGGTAACAATCGCGAAGCCGTACCGGGGTCGGGGCATCGACCTGCTCGACCTGATCCAGGAGGGGACGCTCGGGCTCGTCCGCGCCGCCGATCGCTACGACTGGCGGCGGGGCACCAAGTTTTCGACCTACGCGGCCTGGTGGATCCGCCACGGAGTCGTGGAAGCGCTCTCGCGGGCGCGCGCGGTTCGGGTGCCGGCCGCCCTGGCAGAGCGGGCCACCCTCGTCCGCAGGGCCGAGACCGAACTCCGCGCCAGCCTCTGCCGCGAGCCGCTGGTCACCGAGATCGCGGCCGAGACCGCCCTCTCCACCGCCGAGGTCGCCGAGGCCCGCGCCGCCTACCAGCCCGTCTCGTCGCTCGACGAGCCGATCGCGAGCGAGACCGACCACTCGCTCGGTGACACGATCGCCGACCCCGACACCGCCGATCTCGCCGAGTCGTACGACGACGACTCGAAGGCCGAGGCCCTGAGGCGGCGGCTGCGGTCGCTGCCCGCGCGCGGCCGCCAGGTAATCGAGCTCCGCTACGGCCTGCGCGACGGCGTCCCCCGCACCGCCGACGCCGTGGCCGCCGAGCTGGGCGTCACCCGCGAGCGCGCGCGGCAGATCGAGCTGCACGCGCTGCGCAAGCTCAGCGTCGAAGCACGGATCGCCGCTTGAGCCTGAACGGCAGCGGCGGCGCCACCGTCGTCAACCCCGCGGCCTGATGCCGCTCCTCCTCCTCCACACGCTTCGCTCGCTCCGAGCGATCCGCCACGACGGTCAGTTCAGGGCCTTGGCGTTCCTGAGCGCCATCGCGATCCTCGGGGGCACGGTCTTCTACTCCCTCGTCGAGGGCCTGCGCCTGCTCGATGCCTTCTACTTCAGCGTCCTCACCCTCACCACCGTCGGCTACGGCGACTTCACACCGAAGACGGACGCGGGCAAGCTCTTCACGGCGTTCTACGTCTTGATCGGCGTCGGGATGCTGCTCTCGTTCGTCACGCGCGTCGCGACAGGCGCCGCCGACAGCCATGCCGGGGGCCGCCGTCGCGACCGCGACGAGTACGACGACCTCACGCACCGCCGGGCCGCCTGACCGCCCCCAACGGACGCGGTGGCCGTGGACGCACCGCTCTCGCCGGTGCCAGGCACGGTTACGAAAGCGTCACGGATCCTTCACAGGCGAAGTGCGCTGATTCTGCCCGCACGCAGCGGAGGCTTGTCCACCGACGGTCGTTTCGGACAGGACCCGATGCTCTTCGACGGTGCCAGGCACCGTTGCGAAACGCGCGCCGGTGTGTGACGAGAGGCGCGCGGGATCAGTCGGCTTGCGGGAGGGCGCGGTCGTCGCCGTCGAGGTACGGGACGACGGCTCGGCGCACCGCCGCTCGGGTTCGATGCAGCAACACCCGCTGGTTCGCTTCGCTGATCTCGAGGTGGTCGCAGACCTCGTCGGGGCTGAGCCCCCTGGAGCTCTCGGAGGACGACCGATGTCGGCTGAACGCCATAGAGCTCCTCGAAGGCGAGCCACCACACCACCGCGCCGGCCCGCCCGTGGTGATGAGGGTGCCGTTGATGTCGAACAGCACCGCGCCGACGCGGCGGCTCAGCGCCGTGCTCCGTTCTCGGGCAGGCGCCAGCGGCCGGGGGCGATCAGCTCGTCGCTCGCCGCAGGCGGGCCCCAGGAGCCGGGCGCGTAGAAGTGCACGGGCGGCCGCTCGTCGAGAACGCCGGCCGAGACCTCCCAGAGGCGCTCGATCCCGTCTGCGCGCGTGAAGAGCGTGCGGTCGCCGAGCAGGGCGTCGTGGAGCAGGCGCTCGTACGCCTCGAGCCCGTTGTCGATCGGGAACGACCCGTCGACCTCGAGCCGCAAGTGGGCCGGAGCAAGCTGCATCGTTGGGCCGGGGACCTTGGACAGGAAGGTCGCCGAGACTCCGCCCGGGTCGCCGAGGTCGAAGACGAGCTCGTTCGGCGCGAAGCCGTTCTCGGCACCGAACATGCGCCGAGGTGGGTCGCGGAAGGCGATCGTCAGCAACCTGCGCGTCTCGGCCATGCGCTTGCCGGTGCGCAGGTAGAACGGAACGCCGGCCCAGCGCCAGTTGTCGATCTCGACCCTGGCTGCGACGAACGTCTCGACGTCGGAGTCGCGAGCGACCCCGGCCTCGTCGCGGTAGCCCAGGTACTGACCGAAGACGACGTCGCGCGACCGGATCGGCACGAGCGACTCGAACACCTTGGCCGTCTCGTTCAGGAGCGCGGTGGCCGCAAACGAGGTCGGCGGCTCCATCGCGACGAAGCCGAGCACCTGCAGGAGATGCGTGACGATCATGTCGCGGAAAGCGCCGGTTTCCTCGTAGAAGTTCCCGCGCGTGCCGATCGAGAGCGTCTCGGGGACGTCGATCTGCACGTGCGCGATGTGGTCGCGGTTCCAGACGGGCTCGAAGACGCCGTTCGCGAACCGCAGCGCGAGGATGTTCTGGACCGTCTCCTTGCCGAGGAAGTGGTCGATTCGGAACACGTCCTCCTCGGCGAAGACGGAATGGACGGTCTCGTTCAGCGCGCGGGCCGTGCCGAGGTCGGTGCCGAACGGCTTCTCGAGCACGACGCGAGCGCCGTCGGCCAGGCCCGACGCGCCGAGAGTCTCGACGACGCTCGTGAAGGCCGTCGGTGGAATCGACAGGTAGTGGAGCCGGCGGGGAGAGCCGCCGAGATCCTGCTCGGCGCGCGCGACGGCGGCGGCCAGGGCGGACGGCTCGGTCTCGACGTAGGACAGGTTCCGGGCGAACGAATCCCAGCTGCCGTTGAGCTCCGGATGGCGCCCGAACTCGAGGTTCGCCTCACGCGCGAGCTCGACGAAGCCGTCGGTGTCGAGCGCGGCGCGCGAGGTGGCGACGATCCGGTAGCGCTCGGGCAGCAGGCCGGCGCCGGCTAGGCGGAAGAGGCCGGGCAGCAGCTTGCGCCGGGCGAGATCGCCGGTGGCGCCGAAGAGGACGATGACGTGGTCCTCAGGGACGAGGGTATGGGTCATGCGCGGGGCATCGCTTTCTCTCGGGGGGCGGAGACGAGGCGCTCGGCGCCCAGCCGCGCGAGGTCGCGCAGCCGGTGGACGCCTGCCTCGAGGCCGTCGAGGACGACGACCGTGGGGATCTCGAAGACTTCGGCCAGCTCGTGGGCGAACACGGGAAGCGGGAAGGAGACGCCGACTGCGGCTGCCTCAACCTGCGGGCTCGATGCGGTGTCGAAGAACCGGGCGAGCAAGGCGGCGACGCTCTCGTGCTCACCGGTGCGGAAGCTCTCGACCCGCAGCAGCCGGCGCCCGCTCACGTCGAACAGCGCGACGTGAGCCGTGGTGGGCCCGATGTCGGCGGCGAGGATCATCGCTTCGAGCCCGACCGCGGCTGCGAGAGGCGCAACCGCGGCGGGCTCGGGAGTGGAGGCGGCCCGCTGCACGTCAGCCCAGCCGCCGGTCCAGGTTGACCGCGGCGCTGATCAGCGACAGGTGCGAGAACGCCTGTGGGAAGTTGCCGAGAGACTCACCGCTGGGGCCGAGCTGCTCGGAGTACAAGCCGACGTGGTTCGCGTAGGTGAGCATCTTCTCGAACACGAGCCGCGCCTCATCCAGGCGCCCGGCGCGGGCCAGGGCCTCGACGTACCAGAAGGTGCAGATCGAGAACGTGCCCTCGCTACCGTCCAGGCCGTCGGGGGAGGCCTCCGGGTCGTACCGGTAGACCAGGCTGTCGGAGACGAGCTCCTCGCCGATCGCGTCCAATGTGGAGAGCCAGCGCGGGTCGGTGGGGGCGATGAAGTGGACGAGCGGCATCAGCAGGACGCCTGCGTCGAGGACGTCGGTGTCCTCGTGCTGCACGAAGGCCTGCCGCTCCTCGTTCCAGCCGTGCTCCATGACTCGCGCGTAGATCTCGTCGCGCACGGCCATCCAGCGGACGATGTCCGCCGGGAGCGAGCGGTCACGCGCGATCCGGACCGCGCGGTCGACCGCGACCCAGCACATCACGCGTGAGTGAGTGAACCGCTGGCGGCCTCCGCGGGTCTCCCAGATGCCCTCGTCCGGCTGGTCCCAGTTGACGCAGACCCACTCGACGATCTGGGAGATCGCCTTCCAGCCGTCGTGCGAGATCTTCTTCTTGCCGTACCGCTCGGCGATATACGCGGCGTCGAGGATCGAGCCGTAGGTGTCGAGCTGCAGCTGGTGGGCGGCGCCGTTGCCGATCCGCACCGGCGCTGAGCCCATGAAGCCCTCGAAGTGATCGAGCGTCTCCTCGGGGAGGTCGCCGTTTCCGTCGATCGAGTACATGAGCTGCAGCGGGCCCCAGCCGTTGGCCGAGGTCTCGTCGAAGCAGTGCCTGAGAAAGCGGGCGAACTCCTCCGCCTCCTCGGTGTAGCCGAGGCGCAGGAGCGCGTACAGCGAGAACGCCGAGTCGCGGATCCACGTGAAGCGGTAGTCCCAGTTGCGCTCGCCGCCGAGGTCTTCGGGCAGGCTGGCCGTCGCGGCGGCGAGGATCGCGCCGGTCGGGCGGTAGGTCAGGAGCTTCAGCGTCAGCGCCGAGCGGTTGACCATCTCGCGCCAGCGACCCGTGTAGGTCGAGCGCGAGATCCACTCGCGCCAGAACCTCGAGGTCTCCTCGAAGGATGCTTCGGCCTCGTCGTGCGTCAGGGGTACGGGGGTGGCGGCTTCCTCGATCACGAAGGTGAGGCTGTCGCCGGCGGCGACGTCGAAGTCGGAGGCGACACCGTTGGTGGCGGTCACGGAAAGCGGGGTTGGGGCGCCCAGCGCCAGGGAGAGGGCCGGTGAGCGAAAGAGCGCCCCGCCCGCTGCAAGGACCACCTCATGGTGATCACGTCCGTAGTCGAAGCGGGGCTCGCACTCGAGCCGCATCCGCATCGACCCGCGCACGCCGACGACGCGCCGGATCAGACGCTGGGGCGCGTCGGACCCGGCCTCGTGCACCGGCATGAAGTCCTGCACCTCGCAGACGCCCTCGGGCGAGAGGAAGCGGGTGATCAGGACATTGGTGTCGGGAAAGTAGAGCTGCTTGGTGGTGGCGTCGTCGACCGGCGCCAGGCGGTAGTGACCGCCCTTCGCGGAGTCGAGGATGGCGCCGAAGACGCTGGGTGCGTCGAAGCGCGGCCAGCAAAGCCAGTCGATGGTGCCGTCGGTGCCGACCAGGGCCGCCGTGCGCATGTCGCCGATGACGCCGTGGTCTGCGATGGGGAGGTACGAGGAATTTGTCATGCCGGCAACCTGTCGTCGCGGCGCCACCTTCGAATCGGTGGTATCGCCGAACCTGCGCCTAGGTGTAGGCGCCGAACGGCTTCCAGCAGGGCGAACAGCCCGAGCGAGAGCGCGAACGCGAGGGCGAACGCGAAGTGCGGGTCGTCCTGGAAGCTCTGGCCTCCTACGTACCCGGCGACGGCGGCGAACGAGGCCCAGAGCACCGCGGCGAGGGCCGCGAAGCCGAGGAAGCGGCGCCAGCACATGGCGACGGCGCCCGCCGTGAGCGTGGCCGCCGTGCGGCCTCCGGGCACGAAGCGGGCGAGCAGGAGGATCGATCCTCCGCGCCGGGCGAGCGTGTCCTCGGCCCAGGCACGCCGCTTGCGGCTTAAACGCCGCTCGATGCGCGGCCCAAGGGCGCGGCCGAGCGCGTAGCCGCCGTTGTCCCCCGCGAAGGCGCCGGCGGCGCCGGCCGCGATCACCAGCGCGATGCTGAGATCGCCGAGGCCGGCCAGGACGCCGGCGGAGATCACCGTGGTCTCGCTCGGGACGAGCGGGAACACCGCGTCGAGCGCAGCGGCGGCGAGCACGAGCGCGTACGCCCAGGGCGACGCGGACGCGAGCTCAAGCAGCCCGTCGGGCATCCTCGAGTACCTCCCGCCGCGGCCGCAGCTGGATCACCTCGGCGGCGAAGCGGAGGAGGCGCGGGCGAACCGGCACGGTCAGGGCCTCGCCTCCGGGTCGACGAGCTCGGAGCGAGGAGGCGCGTCGTCGTCGGCACAGTCGCGGCAGCACAGGGCCGCGGCGCGCCTGAGGCTGGTCGGCAGCGGCGCGCCGCAGACAAGGCAGAAGAAGTGAGCGACGTCACGCATGGACAGGCTCGCCGAGCTCGGCGCCGTACTCGAGGCCGCGAGCGGCTGCGTACGCGTACGGGTGGTTGAAGACGTCGTAGGCGTTCTCGCTGCGATCGACGGCCAGCTCGAAGACGTCTCCGCTGTTCGCATCGTTGACGACGACGACGAGGTTGGTGGTTCCGACGACCCAGAAGAGGGCGACCTCGACGCCGTCGGCTGCGCGGTACTCCAGCTCGTGGATGTCGTACTCGGGTGTGGGCTGCGCGAACATGAGGCTCCTTTGGTTGCGTCACCGGCAACCTGGGCTCAGGCGCACGCGGTCGAATCGGGCACATCACCGTTCTTGTCCCGGCCCTCCCGCCTAGATCTCACCTAGGTGACGGCGGCGGTCGCCTACGCGGCGAGGGAGCGGCCGTTCCCCAGCTCGTTCAGCCGGTTGGCTGCGTCGAGCGCGGCGACCTTGTACGCGTCGCCGAAAGTCGGCACGTTGAAGACCGCGTCCACGAGGTAGTCGACGGTGAGGTCGCCCGCCATCGCGGTCTGGCCGATGTGTACGAGCTCGGCCGCCGTGGTGCCGAAGATGTGCACGCCCAGGATCTGCCTGGTGCCGGCGTGCACGAGCAGTTTGAGCAGGCCGGAGCGGTCACCGGCGATTTCGCCGCGGGTCAGCTCGCGGTAGCGGGAGAGCCCGACGACGTACGGCACCGCCGCCTCGGTCAACTCGCGCTCGCTCCGTCCGACGAACGACAGCTCGGGGATCGTGTAGATCCCGTACGGGAGCAGCTCTGGGACCGAGCCCGCCGGGCGGCCGAACGCCGCCAGCGAAGCCAGCCGCCCCTGCTCCATCGAGGTCGCGGACAGGCTCGGGAAGCCGATCACGTCGCCGGCGGCGAAGATGTGTGACCGCGCGGTGCGGTAGTCCTTGTCGACGGCGATTCGCCCGCGCGAGTCGGCCTCGAGGCCGGCCGCGGCGAGGTTCAAGTCGGTCGGTGGCGCCCTGGCGTCCGGCCGCGTAGAGCACGACCTCCGAGGGAAGCTGCTTGCCGCTGACGAGCTGGGTGACGGCGCCGCCGCCCTCGAGTCGGCGCACCGACTCGACCTCCTCACCGAGGCGCAGGACGAGCCCGATGCCGCGAAGGTGGTACTGGAGCGCCTCGACGAGCTCGTCGTCGACGAACTCGAGCAGCCGTGCGCGCTTCTCGACGAGCGTCACGTGCACGCCGAGCGCTGCGGCCATCGAGGCGTACTCGAGGCCGATCACGCCGCCGCCGATCACGGTCATCGTCGCCGGCAGGCGGCGCAGCCGCAGGATGCCGTCCGAGTCCAGCACCGTCCGGTCGTCGAACTCGACGCCCGCCGGCCGGGCCGGGGTGGTGCCGACGGCGATCACGAAGCGCTCGGCCGAGAGCGAGCGGTCGCCGACCCGCAGTGTGTGCGGGTCGACGAAGGACGCCGTACCCGTCAGCACGTCGACGTGGTTGCGGCGCAACTGGTCGAAGATCACCTCGCGCTCGTGCTCGATCACCTGCTGGGCTCGCCAGACCAGGTCGTCGAGCTCGACCGTGTGCTTGGGCCGGCAGCCGGTGAGCCGGACGATCGCGGCGCGAAGCGTCTTCGAGGGCACCGTGCCGGTGTTCGTCGAAGCGCCGCCGAGCACGTTCGCGCGCTCGATCACGGCCGCCCGCTTGCCGAGCTTCGAAGCCTGCACGGCAGCACGCTGGCCTGCAGGGCCGGACCCGATTGCGATCAGGTCGTAACTCGTCGTCGTTCCAATCATGGCCTCAAGGTGGCATCGCCGCTGCGTGGTCGCATCGGTGAGATCGCCGAGATTGGGTGATTTGACCGACGCGAGCCAACCGGCCTCCTCCGCAGCTTCAGGACAACTCATGAATCTGAAAGGAGAAACCGCGTGACCACACACAAAGCCGGAGGAGAGGTCCTGGAGATCTCGCCGAAGGACTACGCGCGCCGCTGGAAGACCCTCGGCGTGCTCGCGTTGAGCCTGCTGATCATCGGGCTCGACAACACCATCCTCAACGTCGCCCTCCCAAGCCTCCAGGCGGAGTTCGACGCCTCGAACTCGACGCTCCAGTGGATCGTCGACTCCTACCTACTCGTCTTCGCCGGCCTACTGCTGACGATGGGCACGCTCGGCGACCGGTTCGGGCGGAAGCGCGCACTCCAAGCGGGGCTCGTGCTCTTCGGCGGGGCCAGCCTGGCCGTGCTGTTCGTCGACTCCGCGAATCAACTGATAGCCGTGCGAGCCGCGATGGGCGTCGGCGGGGCGCTGATCATGCCCGCGACGCTGTCGATCATCACGAACGTCTTCCCCAAACAGGAACGCGGGAAGGCGATCGGCATCTGGGCAGCCACGGCCGCAGTAGGCATCGGGCTCGGCCCGCTCTGCGGCGGGCTCCTGCTCGAATGGTTCAGCTGGACGTCCGTGTTTCTGATCAACGTCCCGGTCGCGGCAACCGCGCTCGCGCTCGGCTTCGTGCTCGTTCCGGACAGCAAAGACCCGGAGCCCGGCCGGTTCGACCTCGTCGGAGCGATTCTCTCCATCGTCACACTCGTGACGCTCGTGTTCGGCTTGATCGAGGCGCCCGAGCGTGGCTGGACCGACCCGCTGATCCTCGGCAGCTTCGCGCTTGCCGCGGCTCTGGCCGTCGCGTTCGTGCGCTGGGAGCTTCGGACAGCCAACCCGATGCTGAACCTGTCGTTCTTCCGGAACCCGCGCTTCAGCGTCGCCTCCGCGGGGCTCGGGTTCGCGTCGTTCGCGCTGTTCGGCGCGATCTTCGCAATGACCCAGTTCCTGCAGGACGCGCACGGCTACTCCGCGCTCGAGGCCGGAGCCGGAATGGTTCCGCTCGCGCTCGGCCTCGTCATGGGCGCCGGCTCGAGCCACAAGCTGGTGGCAAAGGTCGGCACCTCCAAGGTGATGTCGGCGGGCCTCGTCGGCCTGGGCACGATGCTGTCGCTCACGCTGCTCTGGAGTCCGGACATGAGCTACTGGCCGATCGGCCTGTGGTTCTACGGGGTCGCACTGTCGATGGGCTGGATCCTCGGCCCGGCGACGGCATCGGTGATGAGCTCCGTGCCCGAGGAGAAGTCGGGCGTGGCCTCGGCCATGAACGACGTGACCCGCCAGGTCGGAGGTGCTCTGGGCACGGCCGTGATCGGCTCGCTCATCGCCTCGATCTACTCGTCGAAGGTCAGCGATTCGACCGCTTCGCTGCCCGCGGGGCAGCAGCACCTCGCGGAGGACTCGATCGGCCAGGCGAACGCCGTCGCGGAGACCCTCCCGGCGGCGGAAGGCGCAAGCCTCGCGGACTCCGCGGCCCGGGCCTTCACCGACTCACTCGGAATCGGCTTCGGCGCCGCGGCGATCGTCGCCGTGCTAGGCGCCGTCGCGGTCAGGCGCTGGCTTCCCGCCAAGCCTCGTTCGGACGAAGGCGACGTCGCCGGCGTGCCGGCGGCGGAAGCTCAGGCCGCCTAGCGAATCAGACGGCTGCCGGCTCGGCGCGGGCATCGTCCGCGCCGAGCGGCAGCCGTACGAGCTGCGTGCGCGACGTGACCCCGAGCTTGGAAAACACGTTACGAAGATGCGAATCGATCGTCCGTGGCGACAGAAACAGCTGCGCGGCGATCTCCTTGTTCGTCAGCCCTTCGGCGACGAGTCGCGAGATCTGAAGCTCCTGCGGCGTCAGCTGGTCGACGGTGCTCGCGTCGCGCTTTCGCGCAGTCTCGCCCGAAGCACCGAGCTCCGAGCGGGCTCGGTCCGCCCAGGGAGCGGCGCGCAGCAGCTCGAACGCTTCGAGCGCCTTCCGTAGCTGCACCCGAGCGTCGCTGCGGCGACGCTCACGGCGAAGATGCTCCCCGTACAGGAGCTGAACGCGCGCGAGGCTGAACGGGCCGAGGTCGCCCCTGCCGCCGAGCGCTTCCTCGTAGTGCGCGGTCGCGTCGTCGCCGTCTGCGAGCAGAGCCCTGCACGCGGCCAGTCGCGCTCTCGCACCGGAAGCGCCCGAGCCGGCCACCCAGCTCTCGAACTCTGTCATCGCTGCGACTCCACGCTCACGCTGGCCCGACCGAACCGCCGCCTCGACCCGGTCGGGCATGGTCTGAACCACGACGTAACGGGAGAATCCGGCGATCCCCAGGTCGGAGACCGACTCCAGCCGGTCCAGGCAGTCGCTCCAGCGTCCCTGCCCCAGGTCGACCGCGGCGAGCGCCCTGCCGGCATAGGCAGCGGCCAGGGTCAGCCCGCGATCCGCCGCCTGCGCGAGCGCCTCGGCCGCGTCCCGTCGCGCCACGTCGACGTCGCCGCGAATCGCCGCGACCTCGGCGAGGATGCCGAGAGGAACTCGCATGAGATTGTCGGCGCCGACTTCGCGCGCGAGCTGGACCGCCTCCCGGCATTCCAGCACGGTCTGGTCGAACTGCTGCGCGAAGAAGTGCTGCACCCCGCGGAGGCGAAGCGTGAGCGACAGGATCCCGAGGGCGCCGCGATCCCGCGCCAGCGTCGTGGCTCGCGTGAAGAGCTCGTTCGCGCGCGCGTCGTCTCCGAGCCAGAGCGCACCGATGCCGCACCAGAAAACATGCCTCGGATCGTCGTCGGCGGCGGCCCACGCGAAGGCGGGCTCGAGGAGCTCCCGCCCGCGTTCGATGTCGCCGTCCGCGATCGCCTCGGCGCCTGCCAGGAGATCCGCGATTGCGCGAGCAGGGCCGTCGCTCGCTGCCGGCGTGATCGTCGCCGCCAGGTCGCGGATGGCAAGCGCGGCATCGGGACCTGCACCTTCCGCCGCCGCCCACGACGCGTCCAGGAGGAGCTCGAGCGCTCGGGCGGGATGCGCCGACGAGGCCTCCCGCGCCGCCATCGTCAGCGTCGTCGCGGCGTCGGCGGGCCGGCCTCGGCGAAGCTCCGCCAAGCCGCGAACGTTCGCGAGCGCCGCCCGCACGAGCGGCTCTTCGATCAGGGGAGCTGCACGGCCGGCAAGCTCGACCGCGCGGTCATCGGCACCGGCGACACTCGCACAGCTCGCGGCAGCGGCGAAACGGCGGCCTCGATCGGCCTCGACGAGCGACAACTCGGCGGCTCGCTCGAACGCCCTGGCCGCCGCGGTGTGGGCCCCGCGCTCCTCGGCGCGGCGGGCCGCTGCCACGAGTGCCTGGACGACGTGCTCGTCCGGCTGCACCGAGGCGGCCCCGAGATGCCAGGCTCGATTGTCGGCGGAGTCCTCATCGGCGGCAAGCGACTCCGCGAGCGCGCGGTGTACGCGCCACCGCTCGCTCTGGGGCGCCGCCGCGTAGATCGCGGAGCGAACCAGGGGATGCCTGAACACGATCCGCCGGCCGCCCACCGACAGCAGGCCCGCGCGCTCGGCCTCGTCGAGTGCCTGCGGCCCGAGCCCGAGCAGCTCACCCGCACGGGTGACCACCGCGACGCTCTCGAGGTCATCCGCGGCCGCCACGAGCAGCAGCTGTTGCGTCGACTCGGACAGCCTGCGAGTCCGCTCCAGAAAGACGCGCTCGACCTCGCGCGTCAGCGGCAACGCCTCCGGCAGCGGCTCCTCTCCCGCGAGCTGAGCAGCGGTCAGGGCGCTGGGTATTTCGAGCAGGGCGAGGGCGTTGCCGCCGGTCTGCTCGACGAGACGCGAACGGACTGCCGAGGAGGCGGAGACCCCCTCGCCTCGCGCAAGTAGCGTTCCGGCCGCCTCCGCGTCGAGACCCGACAACGCCAGAGACGGCACGCCCGGCGCCTCGAACGTTCGCACGTCGCCCTCCCGTGCACCGAAGAGGATCGCGACGCCCTCGGCGTCGAGGCGCCGCGCTACGAAGAGCAGGGCGTCGGACGAGCCGGCATCCAGCCAGTGGGCGTCGTCGACGAGGCACAACACGGGCCTTCCGTCGGCCAGTTCGGACAGCAGCGAGAGACACGCGGCAAAGACGAGGAAGCGCTCGTGCGCGCCGCCCTGATCGAGCCCTAGCGCGATGCGGAGAGCCGTCGCCTGAGGCGGGGGCAGCCGCTCGACGTGATGGAGAGCCGGCCGCAGGAGTTGGTGCAAGCCGGCATAGGGGAGCTCGAACTCGGACTCCACTCCACGCGCCTGGAGCACGTGCATGTCCGCGGCCCGCTCGCGGGCGTCCTCGAGCAGAGCGGTCTTGCCGATGCCCGCCTCGCCGCGCAGGACGAGCGCCCCGCTCCGCGACCCGCGGGCGTTCTCGAGCAGCGTCCAGATCTCGGCGCGCTCGCGATCGCGCCCGTACAGCATGGCTCGATCCTACGCCGCGGCCCGTTCTCGCTCTAGACCGGCGTGGGCGTAGGAAGCTCGTCGCCGAGCGGCATCCGTGCCAGCTGCATCCGCGACGTGATGCCCAGCTTCGCGAAGACGTTGCGCAGGTGCGAGTCGATCGTCCGCGGCGACAGGAACAGCTGCGCCGCGATCTCCTTGTTCGACATGCCCTCGGCCACGTACCGGCTGATCTGGATCTCCTGAGGCGTCAGCTGGTCGATCGTGCTTGCGTCACGCCTTCGCGTGGACTCACCCGTGGCACGAAGCTCGAGCCTGACGCGCTCCGCCCAGGGCTCGGCGCGCATCCGCTCGAACCCGTCCAGGGCGGGACGGAGCTGGGTGCGGGCGTCGGTGCGGCGGCGATTGCGGCGCAGATGCTCGCCGTAGAGCAGGCGGATCCTGGCGAGATCGAACGGCCCCAGGTGTGAGGAGAGCTCGAGAGCCTCCTCGTAGTGGTGGTCGGCTTCGGCGCCCTCTGCGAGTAGCGCCCGGCAGGCGGCGAGGCGCGCCTGAGCGCGTGGGTCACGCGTGGAGCCCACCCAACCCTCGAGCGCCGACAATGCGTCGGTTGCTTCGTCCGGCCTGGCGGCGCGGACAGCGGCCTCGATCTTGTCGGGGAGCGCATGCGGCACCAGCGGGTCGAGCGAGGCTGCCTCGGCCTTCAGCAGCGAGTTGAGGCGCTCGAGCGCGTTTTCCCAGCGGGCGCACCCGAGCTCGGCCAGCGCCAGTGCGTAGACGGCCAAGGAGGCTCGGAGCACGAAGCCCTTAGCGGCCGCCCGGTCGATCACCTCGTTGCTGTGCCGAAGGGCTTCCTCCTCACGTCCCTGGACGGCCGACGCCATGGCGAGGACGGACAACGGGAGGAGCAGCAGGTTGTCCGCGTCGAGCTCGCGCGCCAGCGCGATCGACTCTTCGGCCGCCTCGATCGCCACGTCGTACCGTTGCGAGAGGACGAGATCCCCGGCCCGCATCGCGAGCGCCTCGGCCAGCGTCCCGAGCTCCCCGCGGCGCCTGCTCAGGGCAACCGCCCGTTCGAGGAGCTGCTGGACACTTCGCCCGTCGCCGATCCACGCGGCGCCGAAGTTGGCCCAGATCACGTGACGCGGCTCCTCGACCATGGCACCGAGCTCGACGAGCTTCTCGAGGCGCGGGACGCCTGCGCCTGGGTCGCCGGCGATCATCCGCTCGAACCCCGTCAGCGAGTCGAGGAGAACGGCGCAGACCTCGTCGCCGGGCGGGAACGGGATGGTCGAAGCTAACCGCGCCGCCTCCAGGTAGGAGGGCAGATCTCCCCCCTGCCAGGCCGCCGAGCTGGCGTCCATCAGCAGCTCCACGGCCTTCGTCGGGTCGAGCGGCCCCACGTTACGGGCCGCGTCGATGAGCAGCGCGACGAGCTCGTGTGGACGTCCGCTCCGGACCGCGGCGACCCCGCGCACATGGGCAAGCTCGGCGCGCAGCACCGCGTCGGTCGCGATCGGCTCCGCCCTGTCGGCGACGGCCAGCGCCTCCTCGTCCCGACCGGCGATTCCGAGATCGAGCGCAGCGCGAACGAGCCGCTGAGCCCGTTCCCCGGGGTCGTCCACCAGCTCCGCCGCCCGCTGCAGCGCCTTGGCCGCGGCGCTGTGCCCTGCTCGCTCCTCGGCACGTCGCGCGGCCTCGTCGAGCGCGTGCACGACCTCCTCGTCGTGGTCGAGCGTGGCCGCCGCGAGATGCCAGGCGCGCCGATCAGCGTGCTCCTCGACGCCGGCGAGCGCCTCGGCCAGCACGGCGTGCGCGGCCCGGCGCTCGCTCGACGTGGCCGCGCCGTAGACCGCCGAACGGACGAGCGGATGCCGGAACTCGAGCCGGGTCCCGTGCACGCTCACGAGCCCTGCCTGCTCGGCGGCGTCGAGCGCGTGTTCGTGGGTGCCCAGCCGCTCCGCTGCGCTGGTCACGAGCCTCACGTCCTCGGAGTCGTCCGCCGCCGCAATCAACAGTAGGCGACGGGTGTCTTCGGGAAAATCGCGTACGCGTTCGTGGAAGACGCTTTCGAGCTGACGCGTCATGGGAAGCGCGTCGGGAAGCGGCTGCTGGCCGGACAGTTGCTCGGCGGTCAGCGCGGAGGGCAGCTCGACCAGCGCGAGCGCGTTGCCGTCGGTCTGAGCGAGTAGCCGCTCGCGCACCGAGGGCGCCACCTTGACACCCCGTTCCAGGAGCCGGCTTGCGGCCTCCGTATCGAGGCTCCCGAGCACGAGCGAGGGCACGTCTGGTGCATCGAAGACGCGGATGTCGCCTTCGCGGGCGCCGAACAGCATCGCGATTCCCTCCGCGTCGAGCCGCCTGGCGACGAACCGAAGTGCGTCCGCGGAGGCCGCGTCGAGCCAGTGCGCGTCGTCGACGAGACAGAGGACCGGACGGCGTTCAGCCACCTCGGAGAGGAGCGAGAGGCAGCCCGCGAACACGAGGAACCGCTGCTCGGCGGCATCCCCGTCCAGGCCGAGGGCGGAGCCGAGCGCCGCAGCCTGCGGGCCCGGCAGCCGGTCCAGCTGACCGAGCGCGGGTCGCAGCAACTGGTGCAGCGCGGCGAAGGGCAGTTCCGACTCGGACTGGATGCCGCGGGCTGCCAGGACTTGCATGTCGCCGGCGCGCTCGCGGGCGTCCTCGAGCAGCGCGCTCTTCCCGATCCCCGCCTCGCCCCGGATCACAAGCGTGCCGCTGCGCGAGGCGCGGGCCTCCTCCAGCAACGCCCAGATCTCGGCGCGCTCGCGATCGCGCCCGTACAGCATGGCTCGATCCTACGCCGCGGCCCGTTCCCGCTCTAGGCGCGCGCGGGCGTAGGAAGCTCGTCGCCGAGAGGCTCCGTACCAGCTGCAACTGCCACGTGACGACTCTAGGCCGCGACCGGCGACTCGGCGTCGAGCGGCAGCCGGACAAGCTGCGTCCTCGAGGTAATGCCGAGCTTGGCGAAGACGTTGCGCAGATGGGAATCGACCGTGCGAGGCGACAGGAAGAGCTGAGCCGCCACCTCCTTGTTGGCCAGGCCGTCGGCGACCAAGCGGGCCACCTGCAGCTCCTGCGGAGTCAGCTGCGAGACCGTGCTCGGGTCGCGCTTACGGGCCGTCTCGCCGGAGGCGCGAAGCTCGGTGCGACCGCGCTCTGCCCAGAGCGCCGCGTCCAAGCTCTCGAACGCCTCGATCGCCGCGCGGAGGTGCTTGCGCGCGTCGCGGCGCCGGCGCTCGCGGCGTAGGTGCTCGCCGTAGAGCAGCCGGATGCGGGCGAGGTCGAACGGACGCGTGGCCTCCGCCCGGCGCACCGCCTCCTCGAAGTGCTCGCTTGCCTCGTCGCCGCTCGAGACGAGCGCGTGGCAGCTCGCCAGCCTGGACTTCGCGGACGCGCCCGCGTGGGTGGCCCACGCCTCGAAGGCGGGAAGCGCCTCGAGCGCCTCGCTCGTGCGTCCGAGCCGGACGAGGATCTCGATCCGGTCGGGCACGGTGAGGATGGCGGCGAGCGGGTGTCCGAAGCCGGGGCGCACCTCGGCGAGCGCCTCGTAGCGCTCGAGCGCGTGCTCCCAGCGGCCGCGAGCCAGGTCGAGGCTTGCGAGCGCCCAGACCGCGAACGCCGCGGGAAGCGCGAGGCCGCGCTCGCGCGCGAATCCCAGCACCTCGTCGGCGAGCTCGCGGGCCTCGTCCTGCCGCCCGCGGACCGCCGCCACCATCGCGAGCACGCCGAGCGGCAACCCGGTGAGGTTCTCGGCCCCGATCTCGCGACCGAGGCGGACGGCCTCCTCGGCGTCAGCCGAGGCGGCCGCGAAGCGGTTCTCGACGAGCAGGTACGCCGCGCTAGACGAGAGCGCATGGGCCACCAGCGCGACCTCGCCGCGCTGCCTCGCGAGCGCGGCGGCCCGGGCCGCGAGGACGTTTCCCCGCCCGAGATCGCCCATGAACGCGGCGGCGGCCGACGCCCAGAACACTAGTTGCGCGTCGTCGGCGGCCTCACCCAGGATGACCGCCTCTTCGAGCAGCGGCGCGCCGGCGGCGTCTCCCTCGCTGAACGGGCCCAGTCCTGAGAGGAAGCGGAGGAGGAACCGGGCGCGCTCATCCTCGCCGACCGAGAGCTTCGAGGCCGCGCGCGAGACCGCGCGCATGCCTTCCGGGTCACCCGCGAGCGACGCGCTCTCGGCAGCGTGGACGAGCATCTCCAGCGCCTTCTCGGAGTCTCCGTCGGTCAGCTCCTGTGCGCCCGCGAGGAACGTGCGTAGACCCTCCGAGGGCGTCCCGCACCGCAGCTGCGCGACCCCGCGAACCCGCGCGACCTCCGCTCGGGCCGTCGGATCGTCGTTCAGCGGAGCCGCCTGTTCGGCGAGCGTCACAGCGTGCTCGTTCTGGCCGGCCATGCTCGCCTCGACGGCAGCCGCGACGAGGCGTCGCCCTCGCGCCGCCGGATCCGTGGTCAGCTCAGCCGCCCGCTCGTACGCTCGCGCCGAGGCCGCATGGCCTCCACGCGCACTCGCCCGCTGCGCCGCATCCTCCAGCTGGCCTAGCACGTCCTCGTCCGGATCGAGCGAGGCGGCGACCTGGTGCCAGGCGCGCCGGTCGGCCTCGTCGGCGTCCAGAGCGGCGGCGAGGGCTCGGTGCGCCGCGCTTCGCTCGGTCCAAGCCGCCCCCTGATAGACGGCCGAGCGCACGAGCGGATGGCGAAGCTCTAGCCGGGCGCCGTGCACTGCGACGAGGCCAGACTGCTCGGCGGCGTCGAGCGCGGCGCCGTCGGCGCCGAGCGCTTCAGAGGCCTTCACGATCGTCCTGAGCCGGCCCGTGTCGTCGGCGGCGGCGACGAGCAGCAGCCGCTGGGTCGGCGCGGGGAGCCGGCGCACTCGCTCGAGGAACAGCCGCTCCACGTCACGCGAGAGCGGCAGCACGTCGGGAAGCGGGTCGTCGCCGGCGAGCTGGCCGGCGGTGAGCGCAGCCGGAAGCTCCGCCAGGGCGAGCGCGTTCCCGCCGGCCTGCTCGACGAGCAGGTCGCGGACGGGCGCCGCAACCGTGGTGTGGACGTGTCGGCCCACGACCGCGGCTGCGGCATCGGCGTCGAGACCACCCAGGTGAAGGACGGGCAAGGCGCCCGAGTCGAACTGCCGCCCGTCCGCATCGCGGGCTCCGAACAGCATCACGACGCCCTCGGCGTCGAGGCGCCGCGAGACGAACAACAGCGCGCCGGCCGAGGGCGCGTCGAGCCACTGGGCGTCGTCGACGAGGCAGACGACCGGACGGCGCTCGGCGTACTCGGCCAGCAACGTCAAGGACGCGACGGAGATCAGGAACCGATCGTCGCCGGCACGTTCGGCAAGGCCGAGCGCGCCGCGAAGCGCGTCCGCCTGGGGCGCGGGCAGCCGGTCGACGTAGTCCAGGGCCGGCCGCAGGAGTTGGTGAAGCCCCGCGAACGCAAGCTCCGACTCGGATTCAATCCCGCGGGCGGCGAGCACGTGCATGTCCGTCGCGCGCTCGCGGGCGTCCTCGAGGAGCGCACTCTTCCCGATTCCGGCCTCGCCGCGGATCACCAGCGCACTGCTCTTCGACGATCTTGCGTCCTCGAGGAGCGCCCAGATCTGGGCGCGCTCCACATCGCGCCCGTACAGCACCTGCCGATCGTACGCCTAGAACGGCGTTTGGGCGATCTCGCCGATGCGACTTCGGCAAGGCCTCCGCAGGTTTGGGGCGCTACCCCGACAAAGGAGACACCTTGCAAAAGGCAAATCGCCCCGCCTCCAAGGCAGGGCCCAAAGGAGCACTCGCCAGGATGGCACATGCGTGCGCGCTCCATCCGTGGCGCACGCTCGCAGTCTGGCTCACGGTCATCGTGGCCGTGGCCTTTTCGGCCAGCGCGTTCGGCGGGAAGCTCGCCAACGACATCACGATCCCCGGCTCGGACGCCCAGAAGGCGGTCGACCTGCTCGAGGAGCGCTTCCCCGCGCGCTCGGGCGACTCGACCCAGCTCGTCTTCTACTCGGAGGACGGCCTGAACACGCCCGAGGCGAAGCAAGCCATCCACGACGCCGGCGAGGCCGCCGCCGAGATCAGCGGCGTCGTCTCCGTCGGCGACCCGTACGCCCAGAAGGGCGGCGGCCTCAGCAAGGACGGCACCATCGGCTTCGTCGAGGTGCAGTTCGACAAGCCCGGCTACGAGGTCGAGCCGACCGACGTCGAGCAGCTCGAAGCCGACGTCCGCGAGGCCGTCGGCGACTCGGTTGAGGTCGAGCTCGGCGGCACCGTCATGGACTCAGTGCAGGTCGAGGCGCACACCAGCGAGATGATCGGCCTCCTCGCCGCCGTGATGGTCCTGCTCGCCGTCCTCGGCACCGCCGTGGCGATGGCGATCCCGCTGACGCTTGCAATCGTCTCGGTCGGCATCGGCATGTCGCTGCTGACGCTGCTCGCGGCCATCGTGAGCGTCAACAACGTGACCCCGATCCTGGCAGTGATGATCGGCCTCGGCGTCGCGATCGACTACGCGCTGTTCATCGTCATGCGGTTCCGCCAGGAGCTGTCGGACGGATCCGAGCCGGTCGCCGCTGCCACTACCGCGGTCGCAACCGCCGGCCGCGCCGTGATCTTCGCCGGAACGACCGTGGCGATCTCGATCTCCGGCCTCGCCGTGATTGGGATCCCGTTCGTGACGATCATGGGCTTCGGCACCGCGCTCGCGGTGATCGTGTCCGTCCTCTCGGCGATCACGATCCTCCCTGCCGTCCTGGGCAAGCTCGGCCACCGCATCGACAAGGCCAAGGTGCCCTTCACGAAGTCGCACGACGGCGCCGAGGCCCAGGCCAACACCGCGGTCGCACGCTTCGGCCGGCTCGTGACGAGCCATCCGAAGACCGCCGTCGTCGCCACGCTCGCCGTGGTCGCGACACTGGCGATTCCGCTCATGTCGATGCAGATCGGCACCGCGGACGCCGGCACCGACCCGGCCGACACGACCACCCGCAAGGCGTACGACCTGCTGGCCGAGGGCTTCGGGCCGGGCTTCAACGGCCCGCTGCTCGTCGCCGTCGAACAGACGGACGACCCCGGCGCAGCCGACAAGCTCGCCGCTGCGTTCAGCAAGACCGACGGTGTGGCCGCGGTCATTCCTCCGATCGCCAACGAGTCGGGCGACACTGCTCAGATCGTGGTCTACCCGACCACCTCGCCGCAGTCGACCGATACCTCCGACCTCGTCACGACGTTCCGTGACGACGTGATCCCCGCCACGCTCCGCGACTCCGGCGCGGAAGCTTACGTCGGCGGCACGGTCGCGACGAACGACGACGTCGCCTCGAAGATCGCTGAGAAGTTCCCGCTCTTCCTGCTCTACGTCGTCGGCATCACGTTCCTGCTGCTGACGATGGCGTTCCGCTCGATCGTCGTCGCCGCCAAGGCGGCGATCACGACACTGCTCTCTGCGGCCGCCGCCTTCGGCGTCCTCGTGGCGGTGTTCGAGTGGGGCTGGATGCAGGGCTTCGTCGGACTCGACCAGGGCGGCCCGACGTCCTCGTTCCTGCCGGTGATCGTCCTCTCGATCCTGTTCGGTCTCTCGATGGACTACGAGGTCTTCCTCGCGAGCCGGATCCGCGAGGAGTACGTGCACAGCGGCAAGGCACACCAGGCGATCGACGACGGCGTCGCCGCCGTGGGTCGCGTGATCATCGCCGCGGCGCTGATCATGGGCTCGGTCTTCTGGGCCTTCATCCTGACCGACGACCGCGTCGTCAAGAGCTTCGGGCTCGGGCTCGGCGTGGCGATCCTGGTGGACGCATTGATCATCCGCCTGATCCTCGTCCCGGCCCTGATGAAGCTGCTCGGGGACCATGCGTGGTACATCCCGCGCTGGCTCGACCGGATCCTCCCGAACCTGACGATCGAGGCACCCAGCCGGCCGGCTGAGGAGCCCGAGCCCGTAAAGGAGGACGTGGAGCCGCTGCCCAGGGCCGCCTAGGCCACCGTTCCGTGACGCGACGGCCGCCGGGCTCTCGGCGGCCGTCGGCCTGTAACGCCACGGCACGTCAGCTCTCTAAGTCACGACAGCGGCAACCGGAAGGAGACGCCTTGCAGGCGGAGGAAGAAGGGGCGCCCAGGCCGTTGCGGCCCCGGCCGAGCGCCCCCACCTGGGGACTCACCGCAGGGGGCGAAAGCCAAACCGACCGGAAGGGCACGCGGGGGCGCACGCCCCGCCTTCAGCTAGACGGAACCCGAAAACGTGTCGCAGGCGGCCGGCTTGCCGTTCTCGTAGCCGCGGCCGAACCAGCGGCGCCGCTGCTCGGAGGAGCCGTGCGTCCAGCGCTCGGGGGTGACCTGCCCCTGGGTCGCCTCCTGGATGCGGTCGTCGCCGACGGCCGCGGCCGCGTCGAGCGCCTCGTTGATGTCGGCCTGGGTCAGCTCCTCCAGGATGCCGGTCGCGACCGCGTTCGCGGCCCAGACGCCCGCGTAACAGTCGGCCTGCAGCTCGACCCGGACGGCCTGGCTCTCCGGCCCGGTGCCGCCCTGTTGGGCTCGCGCGAGCGTCCCGAGCTGGTTCTGGACGTGGTGCCCGTACTCGTGAGCGAGCACGTAGCCCTGCGCGAACGGCCCACCGCCCGCGCCGAACCGCGACTGCAGCTCGTCGAAGAAGTCGAGGTCGATGTAGATCTGCTGGTCGCGGGGGCAGTAGAACGGGCCCACGTCCGAGCTCGCGAAGCCGCAACCGGTGTCGGTCGAGCCGGTGAAGAAGACCGTCTGCGCGGGGCGGTACTGGCGGTTGCTGCGCTGGAACGTCTCCGACCAGAACGCCTGGGTGCTGTTGACGACTCCCACGATACGGCAGTCCTCGCGTTCGTTCGCATCCTGGCCCGTCTGGCACTCCTGGCTCAGCTCGCCGCCGCTGACCGCGCGGTCGTCCAGGCTGGCGTACGGATCGCCTCCTCCGGCGCCGCCGGTCGGGTCGACGCCGAGCAGAAGCGCGATCACGAGAACGATCAGGCCGAGGCCGCCGCCGCCCACGGCCATGCCGCGCCCGCCGCCCAGGCCACGGCGATCGCTGACCTGCGAGGGATCGAGGCGGGCTCCGCGGCGAAAGCGCATCTGGGTGTTGTGCCGCGAGCCGGGTACGCGAAACCTCGGATCGGTCACGATGCCGGTTCCAATCGGGACGCTGAGGGGGCAGATGAACACAGAGACGTACGACCTCGTCGTGATCGGCGCCGGCTCCGCTGCCCGGGACGGGGCGGCCCAGGCCGCAAAGCACGGGGCGCGGATCGCCATGGTCGAGCGCGAGCGCTGGGGCGGGAGCTGTCCCAACGTCGCCTGCAGACCCACGAAGGCCTACCTCGTCGCGGCGGAGCTGGCGCACGACGTCAATACGCTCGGCGAACGATTCGGGCTCGACGTTGGCCCGGCCCGAGTCGATCTCGCCCGCGTGAAAGCGCGCAAGGACTCCCTGCTCTCGACGCAGCACCAGTGGCGGGAACGGCTGACGAAGGCGGGTTACGAGCTCGTCGACGGCGTGGCGAGCTTCGAGGACGCGCAGACCGTGCGGGTGGGAGAGCGCCGGCTCGCCGCCGAGCGGGTGCTCGTCGCCACCGGCTCCCGCACGGCCGTGCCGCCGATCGAAGGCCTGGACACCGTCGACTGGCTCGATCACGTCGCGGCACTGGAGCTGACGGAGCTGCCCGAGTCGCTGCTCGTCGTCGGGGCGGGCCCGGTCGGGCTCGAGTTCGCACAGGCGTTCTCCCGCTACGGCTCGCGCGTCACGATCGTCGACGGCGAGAGCCGCATCGCCCCGCGGAGCGACGCGGACGCCGCTGCCGAGCTGAGCGCGGCGCTGGAGGACGAGGGGATCGAGATCGTGGCGAGCACGTTCGTGAAGCGGGTCCGCGCCGAGGGTGACGGAGTCGTTTCGACCCTCGCTCCGAAGGAGGGCGACGAGCACGAGGTGCACGCTGCCGCGATCCTGATCGCTCCGGGCCGCCTACCGAACGTCGAGGAGCTCGAGCTGGAGCGGGCGGGGATCGAGACGACCAGGACCGGAATCGCAGTGGACGGCCGGCTGCGCACGACGGCCGAGGGCGTGTGGGCTGCCGGAGACGTCACCGGCCAGCTGCAGTTCACGCCGGTCGCGCAGTACCAGGCACGCGTGGCCGTGCGGGACATGTTCACCGAAGGCGCCCCCGAGGCGGACTACTCGGCGCTGCCGACCGCGATCTTCACCGAGCCGGAGCTGGGAGCGATCGGCAAGACCGAGCAGGAGGCGCGGGAGGAGGGGCTCGACGTCGACGTCGTGACGCACCCGGTCTCCGCAGTCACCCGCGCCCAGTACCACGACTCCAGCCGCGGGATCTACAAGATCGTGTTCGAGCGCGGCTCGCGGAAGGTGGTCGGCGTCCACGTCGTGAACCGGGCGGCGAGCGAGATCGTGCAGGGGCTGGCGCTGCCGCTCGAGCTCGGCGCGACCGTCGACGACCTGGCCTCCGTGCACCACACCTACCCGAGCCTCGGCGAGGGTGTGAAGGCCGCGGCCGAGAAGGCTTCGGCCTAGCTTCGCTGCGTAGACTCGTGCCATGAGCACCTACGCGTTCGGCTCCATCGACGAGCTCGGCGAAGGGCCGGGCTTCCGCAAGATCCGCTCCGCCCTCGGCGTCGAGGCCTTCGGCGTCAACGCGGTCGTCTACCCACCACGCTTCGAAGGCTTCCCCCACTACCACGACACCCAGGACGAGCTCTACTTCGTGCACAGCGGTCGCGCGCGGGTCGAGGTCGACGGCCAGACCCGGGAGCTCGGCCCCGGCGGCCTCTTCCATTGTCAGTCGACCACGCTGCGCAAGCTCTCGAACGCCGGCGACGAGGATCTCGTTCTGCTGATCGTGGGTGGCAAGGACGGCTACGTGCCTCGTGACGGCCACATCGACGATCCGGTCGAGCTGCAGCGCCGGATCGAGTTCGGCGCTTAGGCGCGACGCGCGAGTCCGCCGGCCACCAGAGCGCCCAGGATCACGCCGGCGGCGAGGACCTGGACGCCTGCGGTCACGCCCCCGGGTCGATGCCAGCCCGGCAGGCGGTGGCTCGGGAACAGCTTCTTGCCGCCCGGGCGGGGCAAGCGCAGGACGTGCTCCACGTCGGGCGCGGCGCTCACGAACCCGCCCACCGTGGCGGGATCCAGCGGCCCGCGCGCGATCCCGAGGGCGATCACGCCGCCGACGCTCGTCCAGAGCTCGAACTCACGCCAGCCGATGTCCTCGTGAGGCATCCGGTCGCCGGCGGCGTGGAGGATCGGCCCGACGAGCAGGGCCGCGCGGGACGAGCCGAGCAGCGCTCCCGCGAGCGCACCGGTGGCTACGTGTAGCGACGAGATCACTCCGCAAGCAATCATGGACCTCGGTGGCAACGCTCGCGACGGAACTGGTGCCGCTGTACGAGGAGCTCGCCGACCCCGAGCTCGTCGAGACGTGGTCGAAGGCCGTCCTCCGCCGCCCCGACAAGGGAAGGTTGACCGCGTCGCCCGTCGGCCTGAAACGCGGGCCCTCCGTGAAGCTCGTCGAGGCGGTCGGGCGGCGGGAGGAGACACGCAACGTCCCGCTCTCGGACTGGCCGACGGAGCTGCGCACGCTCCTGGACGAGGAGCTGCTCGGCATCGACGTCGTCGGCACGAACGGCGACTGGCACGCGCGGCGGACGAAGAAGGGCCGCTGGCTCGTGACGCGCGGCAAGCCCTCGCAGCCGACGCGCCGGGGTGGGCTCGCGGCACACGACCGCAGCCCCGTGTACCCGCTGCCCCCGACCGACCCGGAGGTGGCGCGGCTCTTCGCCGCGACCGGCGCGACCGGCGACAAGCAGCGCCAGGTGCAGCACTACGTCGAGCTGCTCCGGCCCCTGCCGATCTGGGCCGGCACCGGGCCGCTGCGGATCGTCGACGCGGGCTGCGGCAAGGCCTACATGAGCCTCGCGCTCTACCTGTACGCGCAGCGACGCGGTCGCGAAGTCGAGCTCGTCGGCGTCGACTCGAACCCGGAGGTGGTCGAGCGCGTGCGGGCGATCGCGGGCGAGCTCGGCTACGAGGGAACCCGCTTCGAGGCCTCGACCATCCTCGACTACGCCCGCGCGCGCGAGGAGCCCGTCGACCTGCTCGTCAGCCTGCACGCCTGCGACACCGCCACTGACGAGGCGATCGCCGCGGGCGTCCGGCTCGGCGCCGAGGCGATCGTCCTCGCGCCCTGCTGCCAGCACGAGTGCCTCGTCCAGATCAACCACGCGCTCGCGCAGGAGCATGGGACGCGTAGCGCCTGGCGGCCGGTGGTCGAGCACGGGATCCTGCGCGCCCGGCTGGCGGACCTGATCACCGACTCGCTGCGGGCGAGCGCACTGGAGGCGCTCGGCTACCGCGCCGAGGCGATGGAGTTCGTCGCCGCTGAGCACACGACGAAGAACCTGATGATCCGGGCGGTCAAGGCGCCGAACGCGGCTCGGGCCGAACGTGCGCTGCGCGAGTACCGCGAGCTCGCCGACACGTGGGGCGTGAAGCCGATGCTCGAAGGCCTGGTCGAGCTAGAACGAGGCTACGCCGGGCCGTAGGCCGCCCACCCGGCTGGCGATCACCGCGTCCGCCACCTCGGCGCTCGGCGCGTAGCCCGTGACGGCCGCGATGAACTCGTCGCGCTCGAGCGCGAGCAGGTTCGTGTCCTGCTCGGCCGTGACTGTGGCGGTCCTGGGCACGTCCCTGAGGAGCGCGATCTCGCCGAAGTAGCCGCCTCGGCCGAGGCGGTTGACGGGCTTGCCGTCCACCGAGACCACGACCTCGCCGGATTCGACGATGTAGAAGCGGTCACCGGAGTCGCCCTGCCGGAAGACGTCCTCGCCGGCGACGACGCGCACGGGAACGAGGTTGGCCGCGAGCGGCTCGACGGTTGCGGGCGGAAGCGGGTGAAAGAGCGGCAGCGACCGCAGCAGCCCGAGCTGCTCCGCGGGGTCGGAGCCGGAGTCGATCGCCGTCAGGCGACGCCAGAAGAGCGCCGTCACGAGCGGGAGCAGCGCGCCGGTCATGACCATCGCGGGGCGAGCGCCGAAAACGGCCACCAGCAGCGGCGCCAGGATCGCGCCGAGCCCGATCGTCGCCACCGCCAGGCTCTCGAGCACGCCGAACACGCGGGCCAGGATCTCGTCCGGGACCGCCCGCTGGAGCAGTGTGAGACCGGCCACGTCGACGACCGTGTTCCCGACCCCCAGCAGGCCGAGCAGGAGCAGCGCGGGTAGCGGCTCCGGCCACAGGCCGATCAGGGCGATCGGGATGCCCCAGAGCACGATCCCGATCCCGAACGGGGAGGCAAGGTTGCGTCGCCCGACGAGCGCAGCCGCGGCGAGCGCACCGAGCAGCCCGCCCACGCCGATCGCCGAGTTGAGGTAGCCGACGCCCGCGTTGCCGAGGTCGAGCAGGTCGAGGGCCGTCACGACGATCAGGACGTTCAGCGCTCCCGCCACGAGGGTCTGCGCCGCGAACAGGCCGATCAGGAGCCGCAGCTTCGAGTCTTCGGCGATCACCCGGAACCCCTCGAGCGCCTGCCTCGCGAGGTTCTTCTCGGCGGCGACCACCTCCGGGCGCTCGGCGCGGATCCGGGCGACGAGCAGCGCGGACCAGAGGTAGGTGACGGCGGTGGCGGCGAACACGACGCCGGGGCTCGTGGCGGCGAGGAGCAGGCCCCCCAGGGCGGGGCCGATGAAGACGCCGACGCTCTCGATCGTGCTCGCGGTCACGTTGGACGCCGTCAGCTCCTGCGGCGTCCTGGCGAGAGTCGGCGTGATCGCGGACTGAGCCGGCTGGAACGCGGTGCGCATGATCGCCTCGAAGGACCCGAGCGCGTAGACGAGCGCCGGAGCCCCTTCCGACAGCGCCACCCCGGCCGCGGCCGCCATCGCGAAGAGACGGCTCACGTCCGAGACGAGCATGATCCGCTCGCGCGGGTAGCGGTCCGCGAGCGTGGACATGAACGGCGCGGCGACCGCGGCCGGCAGCATCCGCACCAGCCCGACCACCCCGACGGCGGTCGCGCCGCCCTGCTCGTACGCGTAGACCGCGAGTGCGATCCCGTAGGCCCAGTGGCCGATGATGGAGCCGGCCCACGCGAGCTGGAGGCGGCGGAGGTTCGGGTTCCGGAAGACCTCTCGAAACGCCTGCAGCGACTCCCCCAGCCACCCTCGGAGCCCCTTCACGCTCTGAGCATCGCAGCCTTCCTTGTGTTTTTGAAGCCATCGAGGGAAGATTTCGCGTGCATCGCCCGTCTAGTGCGATGTAGAGGCGCAGGATGCGCGGCATCGAAACAGGGAGGATTCATGTCCGAAGAGCGCGAGAAGCGGAGCTCCGAAGAGCCCGATGACGTCGAGGCCCACAAGCTGAACCAGCGCATGGGCGAGCCCGAGGACAAGTTCGGGCGCATGGGCGAGCCCGACGACGTCGAGGCGCACAAGCTGAACCAGCGCATGGGCGAGACCGAGGAGAAGGACAAGTTCGCCGCCACGGACGAGGACGACGTCGAGGCCCACGTCCTGAGTCCGAAGCTCAGCCCCGGAAAGATGCAGACGTAGCACCGGCTCGGATCGATCTTCGGGAGGCCGGGGCGACCCGGCCTCTCTCACGTTCTAGGCGCGTTTGAGCACGCGTTCGAGCGCGCCGAGCAGCTCCCGCCCGGCCGCGCCGTCCTCACCCTCGAGCAAGGCGGCCACGCGCGCGAGCGCCTCCGCCGGGTCGCCCTCACCGGCCAGCACGGCCTGCGCCCGCCGCGCGCGCTGAAGCAGATCGAGCGCGATCGCCGCCTGGTTCGCGAACAGGCCGAGCAGCTCCATCTCCTCGAGCGTGAACTGGCTCGCGCGATCGAGCACGTTGAGGACGCCGAGCGCTCGCTCCTCGTGTAGGAGCGGCACGCACATCAGCCCCTGAGGCACGTAGCCGGTGCTCTCGGCCACGTCCCGGGCGAAGCGCGGGTCCTTGCCGACGTCCTCGAGCACGAGCGGCTGGCGGGTGACGAGCACCCAGCCGGCGACGCCTGTGCTGGCCGGGATCCTCTGCCCGATCAGCGACTCGGCCCCTTCGCCGGCGACCGCCTCGAACACCAGCTCGTCGGCCTCCTCGTCGAGCAGGAAGACCGACGAGGCCCGGGCGGCGAAGATCCCCCGCGCGACCTCGACCACGGACTGCAGCAGCTCCCGGTGCTGCTGCTCGGCTCCCAGCACGCCAGCCGCCACCGCGGCTCTGAGATCGTCGCTCATCGTCCTCCTCCCACGTTGCCGGCCGTCAGATAGAGCACGCTCTTGAGCTGGAATGGGGTCAGCTCGCGGTGCTTCGCCAGCACGAGCGCGCAGATCGCGCTCAGGTGCGGGGTCGCGAAGCTGTTGCCGGTGCACCGGATCGTGCCGCCGCCGAGCCAGGCGACCTCGACGTCCACGCCACGCCCGAAGAACTCGACCGGCGGATTGGGGTTGTAGTAGTACGCGAGCGGGTCCGGCTCCTCGTGGCTGCCGACCGAGATCACGGACGAGAACCGCCACGGGTAGCTCTCGACCGGCATGTTGTGCGCCGACGCGACCAGGACGGTCTTGCGGAAGTAGGCCGTGTCGGCGAGCTCGTGGAGGATCCCGGCGAACTGTCGCTTCGTCGTCGAGAGGCTCATGTTGATCACGTCGAAGCCCTGCTCGACGGCCCAGCGCAGCCCGCCGAGCAGGGCATGCCCGCTGCCCGTGAAGCCGGCGCCGAGGACCCGCACGCTCGAGATGGCCGCCTCCGGAGCGATCGAGCGCACGATCCCGGCGCACGCCGTCCCGTGGCCGCACAGATCGCCCTCCTCGTCCACGCTGACCTCGACCTCGTCGCCCTCGCCGACGGTCACCGCTACAGCCTCGTCCACTGCGCCCACGAGCGGATGGCCGCTCTCGATGCCGCTGTCGAGGATGCAGACCCGGATGCCCTCGCCCCTGGAATCGCCCCACGCCCAGTCGCGAGTGAGCTGCGCCGGCCACTCGACCGGCAGCTGCAGCTCGTCGGCCCGCCCGGCGGGCAGGCTCCAGGCCGGCAGCGGCCGGCTACTCATGGTCGCCGAGCGCCCGCTGCACCGACCGCGCGGCGGACTCGGCGATCGTGTCGGCACGCGTCACGCGGGTGTCCTCGGGGATCGTGCCGAGGTTGATGCGGACGAGGTGGACGGCCGCGCGTGTGCCTGCCTCGGCGAGCAGGGCCCCGGCCACGGCGTCGCCGCGGACAGCCGGGTTGCCGTGCTCGACCAGGTCGGCGGCCAGGCTGGTGACGTCTGCTCCCACCTCCGCGATCGCGAGCGGGACCGCGGCCGCGCGCTCGAGCGCGACGCCGAGTGTCGCGTCCCGCACCTCGGGCTCGAGCAGCTCCGGAAGCTCGAAGGCGGCGAGCGCGCTCTCGTAAGCCTCTGCGTCCGCCTGGGCGAGTGGCTCGATGCGCGCGCGCAGGAGCTCCGCCTGGGCCGTCGCGCCCCGGGCGTCCGGCCAGCCCTCGCGCGAGTTGCGGGCGCACATGGCCGTGAGCCCGGCGCCGAGCGCCACCGCGATCGCGGCGGCGGACCCGCCCGCCGGTGAGGGCACCTCCGAGGCTATGTGTCCGAGCACGTCGCCGAGGGGTGCGGAAAGCATGTCTTCCGGGTTCTCCACGCGGGGATTGTCCCCGCTAGACGCGCCTCGCGCTACTCGTCGCCCGGAAGGCGGCGACGGAGGGCCTCGACCACCTTCGGGTCGGGCTCGTATCCCTCGGCCGCGAGCGCCGACTCGAGGTCGGCGATGAGCGCCCGGCGAAAGCGGTCGTCGGCGCGCGCCCGCTCGACGATGTCGTCGAGGCCGCGTCGGGCAAAGGGGAGTTCCTGGGCGGCCCGCACCCAGCCCTCCGGCGCCGGCGGCAGCCGCCGAAGGAGGTCCGCGATGTGTTCTTCGTCGTATCCGCTCATCGCCAACCACCAGACTGTGCAGCGGCCGCATTTCTTCCCTCGCCCTCGAGTTCGCCCCTCAAGCGGGTCAGGCAGCGGGAAATCCGGCTCGCCACCGTGCCCGACGGCAGCTCGAGCGCCTCGCCGATCGTGCGGTAGCTCTCGTCGCGGCTGAAGAAGCGGTCGAGGATCTCCGCGCAGTGCTCGGGGAGCGTCCGCATCGCCTCGTGCACGGAGAGCGCCTCGTCGAGCTGAGCGATCGTGTCGTCCACATCCTCCGGCTCGACATCCTCGCCCGCGAGCTGCTCGCGCGAGCCGCTGCGCAGGGTGTCGATGCAGAGCCTTCGTGTCAGCTGCGCCAGCCACGGCCGTACGGCAGCGTCGTCACGGAGCTTGTCCAGGTGCTCGTACGCCCGGGCGAAGACCTCCTGGAACACGTCGTCGGCGTCCGGCTCGGGCAGGCGGAAGGCCTGCACCGAGATGGCGTAGACATAGCGCGAGTAGCGCTCGACCAACGCGCGCCAGCAATCGTCGTCGCCCTCACGACAACGAGCAACGAGCTCCGCATCGGTCAGCTCGCTCACACCAGCATCATCGCACCCGTGCGCCGGGGTTAGAAGCCCGCGCCTACCAGCGGGAGTTGCGCCCGCGGCGGCTCGTGTAGAGGAGCTTCGGCCTCGCGACGCTCATGCCCTCGCGCTCGAACTGCTCGCGGTGGCCGAGCCGGACCGCAACGCGGCTCACGTCCGCCTGCTGGTCCGGCGTGACGAGCGTCACACCGCTGCCGTCGCGGCCCGCGCGGCCCGTGCGCCCGACCCGGTGGACGTAACCCTTGTCGTCCTCGGGCGGATCGAAGTTGACCACGTGCGTGATCTCGGCCAGGTCGAGCCCGCGGGCGGCCACGTCGGTCGCGACCAGCGTCTTCACCTTGCCGGCGTGGAAACGACCGAGGGCGCGTTCACGCGCGCGCTGGTTCATGTCGCCGTGCAGCGCGACGGCGTGCACGTCGCGACGAGAGAGCTTCTCCGACCAGGCGATCGGCTCCGCGCTTCGTCCGCACGAACACCAGCGCGAGACCGCGCTCGCCCTCGAGCTCCTTGATCAGCGCGTCGACCTTGCCGTCCTGGGTGACGGCCACGAAGCGGTGGTCGGTCACGCCGGCGCGCTCGCCCTCCGGCGGCTGGGCCTCGAAGCTGGCGGGGTGCGCGCGTGTACGCCCGAGCGAGCTCGCCGACCTCGCCGTCGAGTGTGGCGGAGAAGAGCATGGTCTGGCGCTCGCTCGGCACGCGCTTGACGATGCGGTCGACCTGGGGCTTGAAGCCCATGTCGAGCATCCGGTCGGCCTCGTCGAGGACGAGGACCGAGACTCCGCCCAGCTCGACCAGGCGCCGCTCCATGAAGTCGAACAGGCGTCCCGGGGTGGCCACGAGGATGTGGGCACCCTTGATCTGGTTCGCCTGCTTCCGGACCGGGGTACCGCCGTAGGCGGCCTCGACGCGGAGACCCTTCGAGGTCGCGATCGACGCGACCGCCTCGGTCACCTGCAGCGCGAGCTCGCGCGTCGGAACGAGGATGAGGGCGGCCGGGCGGGCCGAGTCGGCTGAGATCCGATCGACGATCGGAACGCCGAAGGCGAGCGTCTTGCCGGAGCCGGTCGGCGACTTCGCGAGAACGTCGCTGCCGCGAAGCGCCTCCGGGACGACGAGGGACTGGATGGGAAAGGGCGTGACGATGTCGCGGGCGGCGAGCGCCTGTGCGACCTCCGCGCTCACGCCGAGCGCGTGGAAAGACTCAACGGTCAAGTTCTCTACTCCTTGGTTTTGGGCTCGAGATCAACTGCTCGGGCCCACGGAGGAGAACGAGAAGCTCAATCTCACGGGACGGCGGGAATGCCATCCGTGCCCACAGAGTAGCTGAACTACTTGCGGGGTCGGCCCTCGTCGTAGGACTTGACGTAGTTCGGCGGGATCCCGCCGCCCGGGGAGCCGTCGAAGTCGAGGTCCCGAGAGTAGGCGGCGCCCATCGCGTCGATGTTCTCGACCGGCCGGTCGCCCTCGAGCGAATGGTCGCCGCGCCCGAGCGAGCCGATCTTGGCCAGCTTTCTGTACAGCTCGCGCAATCCCATGTGCCGAACGGTACTAGAAATACAGCCGCGACCAGGCGGTCCACCAGTCGTCCGCCCGTGAGACGACCGTCAGCGGCTCCTCGATCTCGACGCCGGCCTTGGTGCGGAACTCATCCATGCGATCCGTGGTGGTGATCTCGACCCTGATCTCGCACGGGCGGCCGGGGTCGTACGGCGCCACGGCCTTCAGGTCGCCGGAGAGCGCCGTGCGCGCGCCTTCCTCGATCAGCTCGCGCGCCCGGACGGGCGGGATGTTGCGGGCGCTGAAGCGGCCGAGGCCCTTCTTGACCGCGACGGTGGTCAGGGCCGGGCCGAGCAGCTCCTTGGCCTCTCGGCACGTCGCGTCGTCCCCGGTCACGAGCACGACCGGGCAGTCCCACTGCCCGCAGAGGGCCGCGTTGATGCCGGTCTCGCCGACGACCGTGCCGTTGAACGAGAGGCTCGCCCAGGCCTGGCCGGACACCGTGTGGTTCAGGACGCCGTCGGTGGTGCCCGCGCGGGCGTGCATGGCGACGAGCAGGCACGCGTCGCAGCCCTCCTCGAGGAAGTCGGTGTACTCGGTCCACTCGGACTGGACGACGTACTCGCAGGCCGGGTCGAGCTCCTCGGGGATCAGCGAGTTGAAGCTCCAGCCCTTGCCGGCACCGTGGTGGTCCATGACGAGGATCTCGTCGGCGCCTGCAGCCTTCGCGCCGCGGACCGCCGCATTGATCTCGCCCGTGTAGAGCTTGCGGCCCTCCTCGTACATCGCCTCGCCGCCCGAGACCTGCTCCCACCGGACGATCCCGGAGACGCCCTCCATGTCGCTGATGATCAGAACGCGCACGGGGGGTTTCTACCCGATCGCGCCGCCTGGCACCGCGGGCGTCCGTAGGGTTGGCCGGTGGAGACGGGCCTCGAAGGCAAGCGCGTCCTGGTCACGGGAGGCTCGGGCGGGATCGGGTCCGCGTGCGCACGGGCCTTCATGGCCGAGGGCGCCGAGGTCGTCGTCCACTACCACCGCGGCGGCGACCGAGCGGAGGCGGTGGGCGGCTCGCAGATCGTCCAGGCCGACCTCACGCGCGAGGACGAGGTCGACCGCCTCTTCGCCGAGGCGGGCCCGCTCGACGTCTGCGCCGCGGTCGCCGGGGTGTGGCCCCGTGAGGACGTGCCCGTCTGGGAGCTGCCGCTCGAGCGCTGGGACGAGACCCTTCGCGCCAACCTGACCGCGACGTTCCTCACCGCGCGCGGCTTCCTCCGCGGTGTGACGGAGTCCGGCCACGGCAGCCTCGTGCTCGTCGGGTCGACCGCGGCACTGTTCGGCGAGGCGGGCCACGCCGACTACGCAGCCGCCAAGTCCGCGATCGTCGGCGGGCTGCTGCTGAGCCTGAAGAACGAGGTCGTGCGCGTGGCCCCTCGCGCGCGCGTGAACGCTGTGTGCCCCGGGTGGACCGCATCGCCCATGACGCGAGCGGAGCTCGACGACCCCGACCTCGTCGCCCGCGTCACCCGGACGATGCCGCTGCGCAAGGTGGCTCGCCCCGAGGACGTCGCGGCCCAGGTCGTCGTCCTCGCCTCAGACGTGCTCTCCGGCCATGTCACGGGCCAGGTGATCACGGTCGCCGGAGGCATGGAAGGCCGGGTGCTCCACCCCGACCGAGACGCATAACTGCCTGCAAATCAGCTTATTAGCGCCGCGAGTCAACTGATTAGTGAAGCAACTCCGTCAACCCGAAAAGGGTGATGGATCAAGCGATGCCACCGCGGCGATAGTTGGCATACAGAGCACGGCCCCGGTGCGGCGGGGGCCGACTCGAAAGGAGAAGAACCCGATGCGGCGCGGTTCGACTCCAGAACAAGGGAGACGCCCCGATGCGGCGGGGGCGGTTCCCGGGGCGAGGCCACGATGCGGCGGAGCCTCGAACACAACTTCACTGCGGTTCTCTTCAGAGGAACTCAAGCGGGGCCAGGCGGCGGCCCCGCTTGGGCGTTCCGCGGGCGTTGTCCGCCTGGAGTCAGGTCTTGCATTGCCACTCGACGGCGTCGGCATGCGTGATTGCAAGACGTGACCCCGCCAGTGCGCCGGCCACAGCCCTCTAGAGTCCCGGGATGCCTTCCCGGTTTCTCGAGCGGCTCCAGAACGGGCCGATCGTCGTCGGCGACGGCGGGATGGGTGCGCTGATCTCCTCGGCCGTCCCCCGGCTTCGGTGCCCCGAGGAGGCCAACCTGCGAGCGCCCGAGGCGGTCGTGTCGCTCCACGTCAGCTTCATCAACGCGGGCGCCGACCTGATCGAGACGAACAGCTTCGGCGCCAACCGCCGCAAGCTCGCTCAGCACTTCCTCGAGGACGAGCTCGAGAACATCAACTCGACGGCGGTCAAGCTGGCCCGCCAGGCGCGCGAGACGACCGGGAGGGACGTCTTCGTCGCCGGCTCGATCGGGCCGATCGGGCAGGCGGCCACCGGCCGCGTCCGTCGCGAGCTCTTCGCCGAGCAGGCGAGCGTCCTCGAAGGCCGTGGCGCCGACCTGTTCATGGTCGAGACCTTCTACGACCTTGGTGAGATCGTGGACGCGGTCGAGGCCGTAAGGAGCGTGTCGAGCCTCCCGATCGTGGCCCTGATGACCTTCGACGAGGGCGCCGAGACCCTCGCCGGTATCAACGCTGCCGAGGCCGCGGAGCGTCTGTCCGCCCTCGACGTGGCCGCGATGGGCGCCAACCACGGCGCCGGCTTGCTCGTCGCCCTGCACGCGCTCGACCAGATGAAGGGGAGCGGCAAGCCGCTCGCGGCCCTCCCGAACATCGGCCTCGCCAGCCTCGCGGGCGGCCGCGTCATCTACCCCCACGCCTCGCCGGAGTACTTCGGCGAGTTCGCCGCCCACGCACGCGACCTCGGCGCGAAGATCATCGGCGGCTGCTGCGGGACGACCCCGGCCGAGATCGCAGCGATCAAGACCGCGGTGGACGAAGAGCGGCAGGCCCGCGCGCCGCTCGAGCTGGACGAGCGCGAGCTCGTCGTCGCGCTCGGCGAAGAGCAGTTGGAGACGGGGCTCGCGCGTGCTCTCCGCGAGCGCGAGTGGGTCGTGTCGGTTCAGCTCGACCCACCGCTCGGCGCCTCCAACCGGGGCCTGATCGAGGTCGCGACCGCACTGAAGGACTCGGGCAAGGTCGGCTTCGTCGACATCAACGACAACGCCACCGCGAGGGCAGGCATGAACGCGTTGATGGTGTCGGCCGCGATCGAGCGCCAGGCCGGGATCGAGACCGTTCCGCACCTGACGACCCGTGACTGGTCGGTGATGGGCCTGGAGTCGATGCTGCTCGGAGCCCACGCCGAGGGCGTCCGCAACGTGCTCGCGATCACCGGCGACCCGCCCGAGGTCGGCGACTACCCGGGATCGCGCGGTGTCTACGAGGTGGACGCGATCGGCCTCACCCGGCTGCTCTCGCAGATGAACCGCGGCGAGGACTACAACGGTCGTCCGATCGACGCGCCGACCTCGTTCTTCATCGGCGTCGCCGTCAACCCCACCCCGGACGACATGGAGCTCGAGCTCGACCGCTTCCGACAGAAGGTCGAGGCGGGCGCGCGGTTCGCGATGACGCAGATCGTCTACGACCTGGACAGTCTCGACGCCTTCCGCGAGCTTCTCGGCGGCGAGTGGCCGATCCCCGTCCTCGTGGGGATCTTCCCGCTGACGAGCTACCGGCTCGCGCTGCGGCTGCACAACGAGGTGCCCGGGATCCTCGTCCCCGAGCCCTTACAGGAGGCGCTGCGCGACGCCGGCCCGGACGCGGCCGAGCTCGGGATGAACCACGCCCGTGAGCTGATCGCGGCCTCGCGCGGTCGCGCCGACGGCGTCTACATCGTGGCGCCGTTCAGGCGGCCTTTAGCCGTGCTCGACCTGATCTAGCGGCGGCGAAACGTCCGCCGCTAGCCGCCGAGCGCACAGGCCCCTGTCGAAACCGGGCCGCGCGCTCCTCCGATCGCCTCCCTGACGAGGTCGGACGGAACGCCGTACCCGGCGTCCGAACCCGTCCGGGCGGCGAACACGGTCGTCTCCACCTCGCCGCGCGCGTTCACGGCGGGCCCGCCCGAGTTGCCCTTGCGAACGCGCCCTAGGAAGCTCGTGACCCGGCGCGTCACCCGCCGGCGCCCGAGTGCGTCCTCGGTCACCACCGTCGCGGTCGGGCCGATGCGCGCGGGCGTGGCCGTGAAGGGACCGCTTTCGGGATAGCCGAGGACCGCCACGGAGTCGCCGCTGTCCGGCTCGACGAGCCGGAGCGGCCGCGCGCCCAGGCCGCCGACGCGCAACACGGCGACGTCGTTGGTCGCGTCGAAGGCGACCACGTCCGCGTCGAGCCGGCCGGTGCCCGCCGCTTCGACAGTCGTGTCGTCCTGGCCCGCGACGACATGGGCGTTCGTCACGACGAGGCCGGGTGCCGCCACCCAGCCCGAACCTGCGATCGACAGACCGCATGCCGTTCCCAGCACCCGGACGACGCTCGGTGCCGCAGCCCTGACTCCCGGAGTGCGGAGAACCTGCGGGCTGGGCGGCTCGACCGGCGCCAGCGGGCCGGCGAACGCCGGGAACGGGTCGACCTGCGCCAGCGCGCGCAGGGCCCGCGACGGAGGCGCGATCTCGTTCAGCCGCTGCAGCACCTCCGAGCGCTGAGCCTCCTGCCGCAGCCGGGTCTGGCCGGGGAGCTGCAGGGCGACGGCTCCCGCGACCCAGACGAGCACGAGGCCCATCGCCGCGCCGAGCACGAAGCCGCCGATCGAGTCCGCGCCGCGCAGCGAGCGGAACTGCAGGGCGCCGCGCAGGCGCGCGCCGGCCGTCGCCCCCACGGCCTCGAAGAGGATCGCCAGGGCACCGGCGCCGAGCAGGGCCACGAGCGGCGTATAGGGCGAGCTCGAGCCCTCCGCGAGCAGATGCGGAGCAAGCCGGGCCCCGAGCAGCGCGCCGAAAACCACGCCTGCGGCCGACAGTGCGGTGGCGAGGAACCCCCGCCGGGCCCCGAGCAGGCCTGTCAGCAGGGCGAGTCCGAGCACGATCCAGTCGAGCCGCGTCAGCGAGTCGAGGCTAGCTGGACGGCCCGGACAGCCGGTGCGATCATCGGGAGGTGGCCACGTACCACGAGGGTTCGCGCAGCCTCCAGGACCGCTTCGACACCCGGCGTCTGGCAGACCGGATCGACGAGAAGCTGGTTTCCCGCGGCACGATCGACGACGCCGACCGCGCATTCATCGAGCGCTGCGACATGGTCTTCGTCGCGACCGCCGACGCGGAGGGTCGCCCCAACTGCTCGTACAAGGGCGGCGAGCCCGGGTTCGTCCGCGTGCTCGACGAGCGGACGATCGCGCTGCCGAGCTACGACGGCAACGGGATGTACCTCTCGACGGGCAACCTGCTCGTCAACCCGCAGGTCGGGCTGCTCTTCATCAACTTCGAAGAGCGCAAGCGTCTGCGGCTGAACGGCGTCGCCTCGATCGCCGACGACGACCCGCTGCTCGCGGACTACCCGGAGGCGCAGTTCGTCGTGCGCGTGCGGGCGGAGCAGGTCTTCCCGAACTGCCCGCGCTACATCCACCACTACACGCTCGCCGAGCGGTCCCGGTTCGTCCCGAAGGCGGCCTGCGAGACACCCGTCCCGGCGTGGAAGACCCGCGAGTGGTCGCGCGACGCGCTTCCCGACGCGGATCCCGCGCGAGACCCGGAGCGAGAAGTCGTGGAGCGCGGTTAGCCAGGCTACAATCCTCCGGCCACACACGCGGGGGCGTAGTTCAGTTGGTTAGAACGCCGGCCTGTCACGCCGGAGGTCGCGGGTTCGAGTCCCGTCGCTCCCGTCTTTACTTGCAGGGATCTCGCGTGCGCGGCGGGCGTCTGCCGTTGGGTCATCCCGCGCTTATCCCGCCCGGGCTACGACGCGACAGCCTTTAGGCTGCCGGGTCCAGAGCCGCTGCAGGCGCTGCGGCGGCGACCCATCCGCCTGCTGCGCCTTCCGGTCGGGCTTGGCGAGCAGCGCCACCCGCGCCCGCACGAGTGGCAGGCCCGCTCGCACCGGTCCGCATCGCGTCGCCGTCCAGCGCGGCTCGCGCTCCTCCCGGGAAGGAGAGGAGCGCGAGCACGACGCCTGAATCGTGCTAGCCGGTGAAGACCGGCGGCTTGTGGACGCCGACGACTCCGATCCTCCTGCTCGCGCACGAGCCGGGCTGACCCGTGATCCGGAGCTGGACAACGCCCACCCTCGCGGGCTTCACCGGGATCCTCACCACCCCCTGCTTGTCCGAGACGCCGCTCTTGCGGATGCCCGCACCGTTCGCGAGGACGCGCACGCCTGGCACGCGCTTGCCGCGGCGGGTCACGACAGCCCTGATGGTGCTCCGCTTGCCGACCGTCAGCGTCGTCTTCGTCGAGACGGTCAGCGTCGGGCACACGACCGCCGCCGGCGCCCGCCGCACCGACCTGACCTGGGTGGGCTCCTCGTCACGGTTGTTGGCCGTGTTCGTCTCCGCCTGGGCGCCCACGATCACCGTCACGTTCAGGATCGTGCCCGACTGCAGCGGGCGCACCCTGATCGTGACCGTCACGGTCCCACCGGCCGGCATGGTGCCGATCGCGCAGGTCACGAGCTGCCCCGAGCTGGAGCACGTCCCCTGCGTCGAGCTCGACGAGAGGTAGGTGACCGTCGCCGGCAGCGAGTCGGTGATCACGACCTGCGTCGCCGTGCTCGGCCCGTTGTTGCGGGCGGTAAGCGTGTACGTGAGCGTCCCACCGACGTTCACCGGATTCGGGCTGTCCGTCTTCTCGATCTGGAGATCGATCGTCGGAGGCGGCGGGGGCGGAGGCTGCGGAGGTGGGGCACAACCGGGAGCGATGGTGATGGTCTGGGCCTGGGTGGCGGTCAGGGTTGGCTCCGTCGAGTCGACCACCGTCACGTTGAAGTTGTAAGTCCCCGCTGCGGTGGGGGTTCCGGTGATCGCCCCGGTCGAGGGTGCGAGCGTCAGGCCCGGTGGCAGGGTCCCCGCCGAGACCGACCAGGTAAACGGCGCGGTGCCACCCTCAACACTGAGGGTGTCGGCCGAGTAGGTGATGCATTCGGTGCCGTTGGGCAGCGGCGTACACGACATCTGGACTGCGCCGACGATGTTCCTGTTCGGCTGCCAGCCACTGAAGGTGTTGCAGATCAAGGCCACATTCGTGGCCGACGGAAAGACCACGATCCCGCTTCCAGTGGGGTCCGGTGAGTCGGGCGCGGTGCGCCCGACGGCGTTGTGGGAGATCGTGACGTTCGTGCTGTTGGAGACCGCGATCCCGATGTCGGTGCCCGCGCCGGTGATCGTGTTGTTGGCGATCGTGACGTTGGCGGCGCTGGACAGCAGGATTCCGGTTGAATTTGTACCGTCAGGCGGGGTGCCGGCGCCGGCACCGATCACCGTGTTGCCCGTGAACGTGCCCCCAGCGTCGCCGTCCCCGTACTGGACGCCGTTGGTCGAGTTCAAACCCGGCAAGGCGTCGGGCGGACCGATCGTGCTGTTTCCGCCCACGTTGAGCGTCATCTGGCCGGACCCGGTAACCCCGTTCTTCTGGAAGCCGGTCACGGTGACGTGGGTGAGCGTGACCGTGCGTGCTATCCCGGCACGCGCGTTGGCACGGATCCCGTTGCCGGTTTGGCAGCCAGAATGCTGGGTGATGTTCCGAACAATGACGTTCGTCGCGGTGCCGTCAGCATCGTCGAAGAAGAGTCCGACCTGAACGCCTGGGCCGCCTGGAGTTTGAAAGGCGCAACCATGGAACGCGAACCCCACGGCTTGGATGATGACGTTGTTCACATGCATCAAGTGTGCGCCTGGGCCTTGGGCATTCGTCACCACGCCACCGTTGAAACTCGTACGCCGACAGGGTCGGTGGCGGTGATCACGTGCCCGCCGCCCTCCACCGTGTAGCCGTCCGGAACCGTCAGGGGCGACGTCACCTCTCCGCAGTCGGCAATCAACGTGAAGGTGTTGGTCGCGGGATTGTCCGTACCCACGCTCGCGCAGACTGTTCTGATGTCTCCCCCAGGAATGGGAGCGGCGTTAGCCACCCCGCCTCCCGCGGTGAAGGCGCCAGGTACGGCAAGTGCGGTCATCGTCATCGCCACCGCGGCGAGACCCACCCGAAATCGCGACATCTCTACCCCCTGCTCGAGACTTCGTCACCGGCCGAGCGGTTGAGGCCAGCGGCGGCTACTCCAACCTGCCTGCTGAGGCTGGACCTTCGGCGGGTCGATCGTTATGACCCGTTTCTGCTTCGCCGCGCCGAGGGTTGAGGCGCTCGGATCAGACGCTACCAGCTTCTGCCGGATCCGACCGGAAACGCATAGGAACGTTGCGCGAAACTTGTGCCGTTCTCACGCACTGGGCGGTGGGGACGCTGCCGCGATCGGAACCCGAAGGTCAGGCACTCCGCGAAAGGTGTCTGCTGTGGCAGCGTGGCGCGTAGCAGTGCCGCCACCGCCTCAGCTACTTCGCGGCGCGCTCTCGGTCACTGACAAGGGAGGAGGGGCCTACCACGCGGCAGGCCCCCTCCGGCCAGGTGCTACGGGATATCCGGAACAGGCTCGACGTTGATCCGCTCGGCAGCCACGAGATCCTTGCGCGTGTTGCTGCCGGGGAGCAGGTTGCCATTCGCGTCGCGAAGCTCGCCGACGGCGACGCCGCTGAACGACTGTCCGTCCGGCGCGAGCTCGAGCTCGTGCCTGAGCTTCAGCGTGCCGATGAAGGCCCCGCTGACGGGGTCGTAGCGGAAGAACACGGTCGTCGAGCCGTACGTGCGGCTCCCGATCCGCTTCCAGGTACCGTGCGACGGGCTGCGAACTGTGGCGCCGCCGTTCGCGATCTCCACCACGGTGCGGCCCACGCTGTACGACTGAAGCGACTTCAGCGGCGGCAGCGACGGACCGCGGTTGACGCTCACCATCCACGATCCGACGAGCTTCGGATTCGCCGAGTGGCTAGCGCGGTTGGTGCCGGCCGACGCGGAGATCGCGCCGACTGCGACGACGACCGCCAGGACGATCGCCGAGATCATGCCGATCACTGGCCTCTTGGAGGTCATGCTCAGCTCCTTTCTGACTCGAGGTTGAGGTGGGTGAGGGCGGCGTTCATTGCCGGCCGTCGGGCTGGATCGCCGGCGATATCCGCTCGAGCGGGACGCCGGCTCGCACGTATGCCTCGCGTACGAGCGTCTCCGACGTTGCTTCGAACGTGGCCATGAAGGCCTCGTCACCGGGAATGATCGTCGCCCGGACGTAGCGGACCGACTGGCCCTGCTTAGTCATCTCGCCGGTCGCCCGCCGCACGTCCCGAACGGCGCGGTCGAGCGTCTCCGCAGAGCTTCCCGGCCAGTAGTGCTCGACCAGGTAGGTGCCCCACGTCTCGCCGCCTTCGTGCATATGGACGACGCTAGGACGGCGCTGCCTTCGCCGAATCGGGGGTTTCCCTACGGTTGTGCCCCTGCCCCTCCCTCGCCTCTTGCGGCCACATTCGCCCCGAGCTCCGCACGCGACTTGATCCCGAGCTTGCGGTAGACGCGGCTGAGGTTCGCCTCGACAGTCTTGGGGCTCATGAAGGCGGCGCGCGCCACCTCACGGTTCGTCATCCCGGCTGCGGCGAGCTCGGCTACGCGCTGCTCCGACGCGGTCAGCTCGTCGGGCGCCCGCCGTAAGCCCACGCGGTCGAGCTCACGCCGCGCCTGATCGAGCCAGATCGTCGCTCCGCTGCGTTCGAGGATCGCGGCTGCTTCCCGCAGCGTCTCCGCGGCCGCTCCTCTCTGCTTCAGCCGGCGTTGCAGGCGACCCTTCACCAGGAGCGTGCGGCCGTGCTCGTAAGGCACGCGGGCCGCGGCCGCTGTGTCGAGATCCTCGAGCTCCACGAGCGCCCCGGCCGCGTCTCCTCTCGCCGTGAGCACAAGCGCTCGCGCACGGGGGAGCGCCACTGTGATCCACGGTCGCGGGATCGTGCGGCCGCGCCAGTCGAGATCCCCCAGCACAGCGTCCGCACGTTCAAGCTTCCCGAGTGCGACTAGCGCCTCGACGTGATCCGCGTCTTGGCGCGGGCCCGGCGCCGCGACGACGCCGATCGTGTCCAGGTGCTCTCGGAACCTGATGAACGCCTGGTCGGCCGCTTCGGCGTCGCCGGCGGCGAGCTCGACGGAGCCGAGGCTGCTCAATGCAACCGCCGCGAAGAAGTGGTGACCGGTTCGTTCGCAGTTCTCGGCGAGCGCGAGCAGCGTCTCTCTCGCACGCTCGATTCGGCCGCGATGGAGGTCGACGGCAGCGCGAATTCGCCAGATGATGCCCCAGGGGCCGATGCGCAAGCCCATCTGTTCGAGGGTTGCGCAGCTCTCTTCGATCATGCGCTCGGCTGCCTCCCAGTTCCCGGCGTTGAGCTCGGCCAGCGCGAGGTGACCGAGACGCTCGGCCCGCCAGCCCTCCTCGCCGCGATCGCGATACCAGGCGTCCTCGAATGCGTGCCGAGCCCTCGCCGCCTCGAGCTCGTCCATCCAGGCAAACCACATGAGCGGCATGCGGCTCCGCTGCGCGTTCGGGCCGGCGCGCTCTTCCAAACGCAACGCTCGGTCCAGGAGTCCGGGCGGCGCCTTCAGGCCTAGCTGAGCGCCGTAGAAGAGCTTGCCGAGGAGCGCATGGGCGAGCAGCGCGGGGTCCTCGTTTTCGTCGAGTAGTGCTGCCGACGCCTCGGCATGCTCGAGCGCCTTTCGCTGGTCGAGCAGCGAGGCTTCGCTGAGCCTCGCGTGGATCCGGGCGCAGAGGCGACGGTCGCCGTCCGCGAGGCTCAGGGCGCGTTCGAGGTGGTCGATTTGCGGCCGCCCGGGGCTCTCGACCCAGGCGATCTCGCCCAGCAGAAGGTTCGCCTCGGCACGCAAACGTCCGGCCTCGGCGCGCACGAGCGCCGAGTCGGCAACGGTGCGCGCACCGCCGGGATCGCCCGCTGCGAGGAGGGCGGCGGCTTCGCCGAGCTTGCGCCTGGCCTCGTCGTCCGGGCATTCGTCGGGCGTCAGGCGAGCCGCCGCGCCGTACAGCTGTGCGGCTGCGTCCTGTGCGCCGCGGCGGGAGGCCCCGTCGGCTGCCCGCTCGATCTCGGCGGCGATGGGGCCGTCCGCCTGAAGTGCGCCCTCAGCGAGATGACGTGCGCGCTCTTCCGGATCGGAGACGATGCCGGCGAGCTGCCGGTGCAGCTGGCGCCGTCGCTCGTAAGAGGCGGCCGCGTACACGGCCGAGGCAAGCAGCGGATGCGCGAAACGGATCCGCGCGCGCTCGGCGACGATGATTCCGGCCTCCTCGGCTTCCACGATTGCAGCCTCGCCTTCGTCCGGTCGGCCGAGCGCGGCCACGAGCGTCGGCACGGTCGGACGCGAGAGCGCCGAGGCCACGAGTGCTGCTTCGTTGGCGAGGGGGGAGAGCTCGCGCATGCGCGCCATGACGAGCTCCTGGAGGTTGTCGGGGATCGGCACCGGTTCCCCGCGAGCCTCCTTCACTTCACGCGCGAGCGCGCGCGCGATCTCGAGCGCGTAGAACGGGTTGCCGCCCGAAGCCGAGGCGATCCTCACGAGCAGGGGGCGGGTCGGCGCGGCTCCGAGCCGGCCGCGGATCAGGTGGTGGAGCTCCGCGACCGAGAAGGGGCCGAGCAGGAGCGTCTCGACCGACTCGGCGGGAAGCGCGCGCGCGAGGCCGAGCGGTGCCTCATCGGCGCCGTCCGACCGGCGCGCTGCCGCAACGCCCACTCGCGGCGGCAGCCTGCGGACGGCAAACTCGAGGGCGCGCAGCGACGCGGGGTCGAGCCATTGCACGTCGTCCACGGCCACGACGACCGGGCTCTCGGCGGCCAGCGCCTCGAGGAGGCTGAGAAAGCCCGTGGCTGTCGTTCGCGCGTCCGCTTCCCCATCGGTCTCGGCGCTCAGCAGTGCGACGTCGAGGGCGCGTCGCTGCGGCAGAGGCAGGTCGTCCTTCAGCTTGGAGTACGGCTCTGCGACGAGATCGGCAAGCGCCGTGTAGGAGAGCGTCGCCTCCGCCTCCGCGGGCCGCGCGACGAGGACGCGGAACCCACGGCGGGCGGCGCCGGCAAGCGCCTCGCGCCAAATCGTCGTCTTGCCGATGCCGGCCTCGCCGTCCAGCACGAGCGCACCGCCGCCTTCGGCGACCAAGTCGAGAAACCGCTCGACCGCAGCGATGTCCGCAGTCCGTCCTACGAGCAGTTCTTGTCCCTTCTCCATCCGCTCGATTGTCCGAGACGCCCGGCGCGTAGGTCAACCCGAGCTCCGTCTCGTCGCTGGTGCAACCGACTCCGACCCCACAGCTCGCTAGGAGCCCGGCCACCAATCAGCCGCGCTCACACCTCCGTGGTCACGACATCTAGCTACACCGATTCGAGGAACGGGCGCAAGCTGGATCTACACCGCGAGCATCAGTGGGGAGCCGCCACCACGTGTCCGCCGTTCGGCGTGCCGACGCCGAGCCACTGCGTGAGGTGGCTCGCCCTGAACAGCTCGTCGGTCACGATCGCAGCCGCCCCGACGACGCCGGCTCGGTCGCCGAGCTCGGACCGCTTGACGACGAGCTCTCTCGTCGCGAGCGGCAGGGAGCGCCGGTACACGGTCTCGCGAATCGTCGCGAGCAGCTGGTCGCCGGCCCCTGCAACGCCTCCGCCGATCACGATCAGCGACGGGTTGAAGAAGTTCACGACGCTCGCGAGCATGTGCCCGACCAGCCGTCCTGCGTTCGTGACCAGCTCGACGCAGGTCGCGTCGCCGTGCGTCGCGCCGCGGGCGACGTCCGCCGCCTCGAGCTGCCCATTCCCCTCCAGGACCGCGCGCAGGAACGGGCTTCGCCCTTCGCGCGCGGCGGTCTCGCCGTCACGCGCCAGCGCTCCCCCTCCGGCAAGCGCCTCCAGGCAGCCGATGTTGCCGCACCGGCAGACGACCGCCGGATCGTCGGTGATCTGGATGTGGCCGACGTCGCCCGCGCAGCCCTGGGCACCACGGTGCAGCTTTCCCTTGACGACGATGCCCGCGCCGATGCCGGTTCCGATCTTCACGAACACCACGTTGTCGTGGCCGCGGGCGATACCGGCACGGCGCTCGCCTACGGCCATGACGTTGACGTCGTTGTCGACCCACACGGGAACCCGGTACTTCGCGAACCGCTCTCGAACCGCGTAGCGGTCCCAGCCCGGCATGATCGGCGGTGCGATCGGGCTCCCGGTATCGAACTCGACCGGGCCCGGCACGCCGATTCCGATCCCCCAGAGGGTCCCGCGCCGCGACTCGACCCCGAGGCTTCCGACGAAGAGCTCCTCGACGCGGCCGAGGATGCTCTCCGGGCCGGCCGCAATATCGCACGGCTCCTGGACGTGGGCGAGGATCGCCCCGGACAGGTCGGCGATCGCGACGTCCATGCTCGTCGCGCCGAGATCCGCCACCAGCAGGTGGCCGGCTTCGGCACGGAAGCGGACGAGACGTGGAGCACGCCCGCCCGTCGACGAACCCAGATTCCCATCGGCCAGCAAGCCATACTCGATCAGCTCACCGACGCGCTGCGTCACGACGGTACGGCTGAGCCCCGTCGCGTGCACCAGGCCGGCCCGCGTCGCGGAGCCGTGAGCGCGAACGTGATCCAGCACGCTGACAACCCCCTGAAGGCGTTCTTCGGCCAGCGCGATCGTCCGCGTCATCGCGACCACCAGTCTACGCGCCGATGACGCCACCTTTTGCGTCTCACCGACCAAACTTCTTGCGGTTACCGACGCAAACTTTGCTTTATCGGATAACAACTTATCCGGTCATCAGGCAGAAGATGTCGTAGAGTCCCGCGGCAATGAGCTCGGTCATCGGCGCGGGGAGTGCGCTGGGCCGTGCGGCAGGTGAATCGATCTCTGGCGCACCGACGCCGAACGCCCGCCGCCAGACGCTCGACATCACTCATGGGGGAGGTTCTCAGTGACGTCCGCAAGCCGGACAACCGTCCTGCGCTGGCTCGTGCCGGCCGTTCTCGCCCTTGCGTTGCCCGCTGCCGCTGCGCCGGCGCCGCCGGCGAGCAGCTCGAAGCCTGCGTACCGCGTGTTCGTGTTCACGAAGACTGCGGCCGAGAGCCACGCGTCGACGAAGGACGGGGTGGCGGCGATCCGCGAGCTCGGCAAGGCGAACAACTTCGCCGTCGAGGCGAGCGACGAGACGGACAAGTTCGTCGCCAACCAGCTCTCGCGCTACCGCGCCGTCGTGTTCCTCAACACGAGCGGCGACGTTCTCAACAACGCGCAGCAGGCCGCCTTCGAGGACTACTTCCACGACGGCGGCGGCTTCGTCGGCATCCACTCGGCGATCGAAACCGAGCCGGGCTGGCAGTTCCTGACCGACATCCTCGGCACCCGTTCCACGGGCGCGTCGAGCGTGACGCCGGCGACGATCAAGGTCGCCGACCGGGTGCACGAGGCAAGCGCTCCCCTCCCCGAGTACTGGAATCGAACCGACCAGTGGTACAACTTTGCGGCCGACGTGCGCGGCTTCTCGCACGTGCTCGCGACGGTGGACGAGAAGACCTACAGCGGCGGGACGATGGGGTTCGACCACCCGATCGCCTGGTGCAAGGACTACAAGGGCGGCCGCTCGTTCTACACGGCCGGCGGCCATACGGCCTCGACGTTCGGCGAGAGCGGCTTCCGGGCCCACCTTGCGGGCGCGATCCGCTGGGCCGCGGGTGTCACGGATCCCGTCTACAGCGACTGCGGCGCCACCGTCCTCGCGAACTACGAGATGAGCTTCGTCGCTGCGCCGCCGAACATCAGCGAGCCGATCGGGTTCGACGTACTCCCGGACGGTCGGGTCATCCAGACCGACCGACGAGGCGGCGTCCGCCTTCACGACCCAGGCGCGAACGCGACGGTGCTGCTCGCCCAGATCCCGGTGTACACCAACAGCGAGGACGGCATGTACGGCCCGGCCGTCGACAAGAACTTCGCCACGAACAAGTGGGTGTACCTCTACTACGCGCCGCCGACCGTCACGGTCACGCAGTCGGACGGCGTCACCAGGACGTTCGACACGCCCGCGGGGAACGCGCCGACCACCGCCGCGTCGCTGAGCGCGTGGGACCCGTGGCTCGGCTACTTCCAGCTCTCGCGCTTCAAGTTCGTCGACGCGACGCCGGGTACCCCCGCTCATCTCGACCTCGCGTCCGAGCAGCAGATCCTCCGCGTGCCGAACAACCGTGGCGCGTGCTGCCACGTCGCCGGCGACATCACCTTCGACTCCGCCAACAACCTGTGGCTCGTCACCGGCGACGACACACCCGCCGGCGGCGGCAACTCCGGCGGCTTCTCTCCCTTCAACGACATGATCACCCCGGCCGGGCTCTTCAACGCCCCGCAAGTGGACGCACGACGGTCCGCGCTGAACACGAACGACCTGCGCGGCAAGATCCTCCGCATCCACGTCAATGCCGACGGCTCGTACGGCGTCCCGTTCGGCAACCTCTTCCCGGCCGGGACGGCGAAGACTCGGCCCGAGATCTACGCGATGGGCTTCCGGAACCCGTTCCGGATCAACCTCGACAAGAACGACGTCGCGTACATCACTGACTACTCGCCCGACTCGCCGACGCCGCAGGTGTTCAGGGGCCCGGCGGGCACGGGGCGTGTGGCGATCGTGCGCAAGCCGTCCAACTACGGCTGGCCTCTCTGCTACTCGCCGACGCTGCCGTACTTCCGGTGGAACTTCAACACGAGCACGCCGCTCGACAGCCCACCGCAGGCCTACGAGTGCGACAACCCGAGTCATGGCCCCGTCAACGACTCCAGATGGGTCGTAGACGGCGGCCCGACCGTGGAGCCGGGATTGAGCGTGACGCCGCCCGTCGCGCAGCCGGAGGTCTGGTACTCGTTCCGCGATAACAACCTGCCCACGCCGCTCGGCACGCCGTGTCTCGCGTACTACGCGCAGAGCCCGGCTGACCCGACCTGTCCGCAGCTCTTCCCCGAGCTCGGACCGGGAGGCGGCGTCGGTCCGCACGGCGCCTCGCCGTACAACTACGACCCGACCAACCCGAACCCGACCAAGTTCCCGCCCTACTACGACGGCGCGTTCCTCTTCGGCGAGTTCACCCGCGACTACCTGCGCGAGATGCGGCTCGACTCGCAAAACCGGATCTTCAAGATCAACGAGGCCTTGAACTGCGGCGCGGCCCCGACGACGCCGACGAAGCCGTTCCTCTGCGACAACCCGATGGACCAGAAGTTCGGAGCCGACGGGAACTTCTACCTCCTCACCTACGGAGACGGCTTCTTCAACATCAACCCGGACGCGGCGATGGAGAAGTTCGCCTACGTCAAGGGTCTTCGGGCGCCGATCGCCGTCCTGAAGGCGACGCCTACGGACGGGCAAGCGCCGCTCACCGTCGCCTTTTCGAGCGAGGGCTCGAACGACCCTGACCCGGGAGACTCGATCAACTTCGCGTGGGACTTCGACGGCAACGGGACAACCGACTCCATCGACCCCAATCCGTCGTTCACCTACACCAGCAACGGCGTCTACACCGCCAGGCTGACGATCACCGACTCGAGCGGAAAGTCGGCTTCGGCGAACACGACGATCACCGTCGGCAACACCTCGCCGACCGTGAACATCACCGTGCCGGTCGAAGGAGGGCTCTTCGCGTTCGGCGACACGATTCCATTCTCGGTGACGGTCACCGACCCCGAGGACGGCGCGATCAACTGCAGCCGCGTCCAGGTCACGTTCGTGCTAGGCCACGACACCCACGGGCACGCGCAGGACTCGAAGACGGGATGCTCCGGGACCCTCTCGACCGACGCGAACGACGTCTCACACGGCGGCAACGTCTTCGGCGTCGTCAGCGCGTCCTACACCGACCTCGGCGGGGCGCCCGGCATCCCCGCGCTCACGACCGTGGATCAGCACATCATTCGCCAGAAGAGGCAGGAGGTCGAGTTCGCCATCGAGCAGTCCGGGACGAACACGGCGCCCACGACCGATGTGGGCGGCGGCCTCCAGCGCGGCAGCCTCGGCAACGGCGACTGGATCGCGCTGAACGGCCCGTTCAACCTGCTGAACATCAACGCGATCACCTTCCGGACGTCCGGCGGGAGCGGCGCGAACGGCACCGGCGCGGTCGAGATCCGGCTGGATGCCGTCGACGGCCCGCTACTGACGACGGTGACGATCGCCCCGACCCCCGGCGCGACGACGTACGCCAGCCAGACCGTTCCCGCTCTCCGATCCCGGTGGCCTCCACAAGGTCTACCTGGTGTTCCGGCCGGTCGCGGCGGGCCCGGCGAACAACTTCTTCAACTTGAACTGGATCGAATTCGGCGGTCAGGGAATCTCGATTCCGTAGGCCGCGAGGGCATCGACGCCTCGAGTGAGGCGAAGAAGGGAGGACGCACGTGACGCAGGAAGAGACCCTCAGCCGCAGGAAATTCCTCGGAACGGCCGCGGCGGGCGCGGCCGGTGTCGCCGCCCTCGGCTCGTGGGCGCCGAGCGCGTTCAGCGGCCCGAACGGAACGGGTGAACGGCTCGTCCCGCCAGGCAAGCTCAGCATCCAGCAGTTCTCGATCCGTGACGCGATCACGAGGGTGAACGGCTCGGTGATGGGCCGGCTGGGCGGCCCGACCTTCCCCGACGACCCGAACGACCTCGGCCCGCTCGAGCCGCTTCCCGGCGGGTTCGCCGCGGTGTTCGAGTACCTCGCGTCGGTCGGCTACCGGGGGATCGAGTTCTTCCAGTTCAGCCAGGGCGCCAACGGCCCGATCACGATCCCGGAGATCCGCACCGCGCTCGACAACGCGGGGCTCGCCTCCACCGGCACGCACACGGGCGGCCTGGCGGGGATGGTGAACCCGACGACGCGCCAGGTGCAGATCGACATCGCGCATACGCTCGGACACACGATCATCGGGACGGCCGGCGACCCGGTCGGAGGGGCGGGAGCCAACCTGCTGGCGAACTGGCAGGTCGCCGCTCAGAACTACAACATCGTCGGCGCTGCCCTGGCGGCCGAGGGGATGCGGTACTACCTCCATCCGGAGCAGAACAACTTCAACTTCTTCAACGACCCGGCGCACCCGGAGCTGTCTCTGGTCCACCGTCTCGACTGGTTCACGGAGAACACCGACCCGAGCGTCGTGTGGTTCGAGCCGGACATCCTGCACGCGTACGCAGGTCGGGCGCGCTTCCCAGGCCCCAATCCCCCACAGACGATGTTCGACCTACCCGGCTGGTTCTTCCGCAACGAGCGGAGGCTCCTCGCCTGGCACATCAAGGACGGCAGCAGGCTCGTCCCGGCGCCCGCTCCGCCGACGAACCCCTTCACCCAGACCGTACAGAGGACGCCGACGTTCGTGGACGTGATCTACGTGCTCGAGGGGTCGATCGGCCAGGGCTACCCCGTCGATCCGGACCCGGCGGTGATCGGCTTCAAGCGCCTCTTCGACGAGGTCGGGCAGAAGGGCTCCCGCTACTACATCATCGAGAGCGACAGCGGTCCGGGGCCCGCGAACGATCCGGGCCGATCCCTTCGCCACGCGAAGATCAGCCTGCAGAACCTCCTGGGCTTGCGCGGCGGCACGAAAGGCCACCCGCACAGCTCGGTGGCCGACGAGGCGCCGTTCGAGAGCGAGGCTGAGCTCGTCGAGTAAAGGCCCGCCCGCAAGCGATCGAGGCGGCGGTCTCGCCCTGCTGGGCTGCCGCCTCCGCTTGTGTTTCGCCGCGCTAGCTGTGCTGGTCGCGCTTGCCGGTGCGAACAACGCGCTCGCGCACGGTGACCCGCCCAGCCACTACCTCGAGGCGGAACAGCTCTACCCGGCATTCGCCAACCGGCCGTCCCAGGCGATCGAGCTCCAGCTGCTCGGGCTCCTGCAGGCGGCGGAGCAGCGCGGCTACCCGATCAAGGTCGCGCTCGTCGCCGCCGAAGGCGACCTGACCGACGACCCGGCGATGCTCCGCCGGCCGCAGCGCTACGCCGAGTTCGTGAGATGCCGAGCTCGGCGGGAGCGTGCGGGCACCGATTCTGATCGTGACGCCGTTCGGCTTCGGCGTCTCCGGCCGGGAGCTGCGCAACGGACGCCTCCGGCCGATCAGTCGCGCCGATGCTCGCTCGCTGGTGCGTGGGCTTGCGCTCCCGAGCCGCGCCCAGGGCGATGCGCTTGCGAAGGCGTCGATGGCCGCCGTTCGACAGATCGCTCGGGCCGGCGATCGCCCGCTGCCCGCGGATGTCCCTCCCGCTCGGGCGCTCGGCTCACGCGAACCCGCCGCTGGCTCGGGCGGCGGCTCCATCGACCTCGCGCGGGTCGCCGTCCTCTTCGGCGCCACGTTCCTCGTGCTGTGGGTTTCATACGAGCTCTGGTTGCGCCGCCGGCGCGCCGTATGAGAGCCGTCGGGCTCGTCGCGCTCGTCCTCGCGCTGGCGCCCGCCGTTCCGGCCGCAACCGCCCCAAGGGCAGCTGCCGGTTGGATCCCGCTGTTCGACGGCCGCTCGACCGCTGGTTGGACGATGACCGGCCCGGGACGTTTCGCGGTCGAGCGCGGAGCGCTCGTCACCCACGGCGGGATGGGCCTGCTCTGGTTCAATCGCCGCCGTTTCCGCGACTTCGAGCTCGAGGTCGACTGGAAGGTGGCCGACCGGTGTGACAACTCGGGCATCTTCGTGCGCTTCCCCGGCCGGCCGCGCTCGCCGCTTGACGCAGTGAGCTCGGGCTACGAGGTCCAGATCGACGACTGCGATGTCAGAGGGCCGGCGTACCGGACCGGCTCGATCTACGACCACGCGCCCGCGGCCCGGCTCGCATCTCGGCCTGAGGGCCGTTGGAACCGCTTCCACATCCGGGTCGTCGGACAGCGGTACACCGTCGTACTGAACGGCGCCAGGGTCACCCAGTTCAACGGCGTCCGTTCACGGGTCGGCTACGTCGGGCTGCAGAACCACGACGCGGGCTCGCGCGTCTCGTTCCGGCGGATTCGGGCTCGGCCGCTGTAGGAGGGGCTAGCGAAACTCGCTAGACCATTGCTTAAGCCGGGTGCTCGCGGGAGCCGAGAACGGCTCTGCTAGGCCGAACCCGTGACCAGGCGTTACGGGGAGTGACGAGACGTGTCACCTGGCCGACTTCTTCCCCAGCGCGAACGCGACGGCTTGGTCCCACGTCATCGCTCGTCCTTCGTCGAAGGCAGCGCTGGCTCGCGGCTCGCCGAGCCTGGAGCGGGCCGGAACGAGGTCGCGCGCTCGCCATGCCTCGGATAACGGTGGAGCATGGGATACGCCGAACTCCTTCCATTTCGCGTCGATGGCTCCCTCGAGGCGGAGTGCGTCTTCGTCTCGTCCAAGCCCGGCGGCGGTAAAGGCGAGACCGAGGACCTCGATGGTCTGTTGCATCACGTCTCCGATCCTGAGCGTGGTTTCGAGGGCTCGCAGCCGGTGCTGCTCGGCGAGGGCGTAGTCGCGCCGGTCCATGGCACAGTCGCTGAGATAGTGGTCCCCCGCGACCATGTTTTGGACGTCTTCGCTGTCGCGCATCGAGGCATGGAGCTCCAGCGCCAGCGGTTCCGCGCGCTCGAACTCACCGGTTGCCACGAGCAACTGGCAAACACCGGCGATCGAGCGGTTGACGAGTGCGTGGTGACCGAGACGGCGCGCGAACTCGAGGTTCTGCTCGAACACGTGAAGCGCCCGCGACTTCTCGCCGCACATGTAGAGAGCCCAGCCCAGCCCGTCACGAGTCGTCGCCAACTCCGTCTCGTCCCCGAGTTTGAGCCAGAGCTCGATCGCCTGCTCGTGTCGACTCAGCGGGTCCGTCTCGTCGGTCTCGGTGTCGATCATTCCAAGGGAAGTCAGCGCCCGTGCCGTGCGCGGTCCGTCCTCCGCGCGTGACGCCAGGGCGTCCTCGAGTCTTCGTATGCCCTCTGCGAAGTGCGATCTGGCCAGCCAGAACCAGCCGAGCGCGCCGGCGAGCTGGAGGGCACGGAGAGGGTCGCGGTCCTGCAGGTCGTCGAGCACAGCGCGGAGGTTGTCGTGCTCTTCCCCAAGCCTCCGAACCCAGGTCAGGCCGCGGTCGAACCGTTCCGTGTAGGCGAGCTCGCCGAGGGCGAGGTAGTGATCGGCGTGCCGACGGCGCATGGCGTCGGCCTCGTCGCTTCCCTCCAATAGCTCGTGGGCGTACTCGCGGATCGTCCCCAGCATCCAGAAGCGCTCCTCCGAGTGCCGGAGCAAGCTCTTGTCGACGAGCGACTGCAGGGCGTCGAGATTTGCGTCCACGACCTCCTCGGCCGCCTCGAGCATGCAGCCGCCGCGGAAGACGGCCATCCGGGCGAATAGCCGCTGCTCGTCCGCTCGAGAGCAGGTCGTGCGACCAGGCGATCGTCGCCCGCAGGGTCTGCTGGCGCGGGTCGGCGTCGCGGCCGCCCCTGAACAGGTCCAGCCGCTGCGAGATCCGCTCGAGGATCTGGCCGGGCGTGAGCACGCTGACCCGGGCGGCGGCGAGCTCGAGCGCCAGCGGCAGGTTGTCGAGCCTGCCGCACAGCTCGACAACCGCCTCGTCCGGCTCGGTGCGCGCCCGCGCGCAGAACAGCTCGACCGCCTCCGGCTCGGCAAGAGCCGGCACCGGATAGACGACCTCACCGTCGACCCGCAACAGCTCCCGGCTGGTAACGAGCAAGCGTAGGTTCGGACAGGCCCGCAGCAGGGCGGCCAGCTCGACCGCCGACTCGACCACCTGCTCCAGGTTGTCGAGCACGAGCAAGAGCTGCTTGTCGCCTATGTGCGCAGCCAGCTCCTGCTTCGCCCCCAGCGTTCGCGCGATCGTGTCGAGGACCAGCGCCGGATCGCGCACCGGCGCCAGCCCGACCCAGAACACCCCGGCCCCGAACTCGCTCACCAGCTCTCCCGCCGCCTCGAGCGCCAGTCGCGTCTTCCCCGTCCCACCCGGACCGGCGAGTGTCACGAGCCGCGCCGCCTCGTCCCGAACGAGCGAGACAACCTCCGTCAGCTCCTGCTCCCGCCCGACGAAGGAGGAAAGAGGCACGGGGAGGTTCGTGTTCGAGATCGTCCGCAGCGGCGGAAAGCGACCGGCTCCAAGCTGGAACAGCGAGACCTGCTCGGCGAAGTCCTTCAATCGATGCCTACCCAGGTCGAGCACATCCCCGGCGACCAGCTCGCGGGTCGCTCCCGAGAGCAGCACCTGCCCGCCGTGGGCTGCGCTCATGATCCTTGCCGCCTTGTGGACGTCCGCGCCGACGTACTTCGGCGGATCGAGCAGCGGCTCGCCCGTGTGCACACCGACCCGGATCCGTACCGGCCCGTCGGCAAGCGACACCATCGCCTGCGCCACCGCCGCTACCGCTTCCGACGCCGCCGCGAACGCGTAGAACAGGCCGTCACCCGCCTCATCGACCTCGTAGCCCGAGTGCGCAGCGAAGGCCTCCCGCAAAGCCCGACGGTGCTCGCCCAGCGCCTCCCTAAAACCCTCGGCACCGAGTTCGTCGAGCAGCGCCGTCGAGCCCTCGATGTCTGTGAACACGAACGTCACCGTTCCCGACGGCTGCAGCGCCACAGACGCATGATCTTCCGCGGGCAACTGCGGCACAAGCCGGCGTCCACACGGCTCGGCGGCGGCCTGTTGCGCTGTAGGTCGCGGGTTCGAGTCCCGTCGCTCCCGTATTACGCTTTGCAGCGGTTTCGTGGCAGCGGCCGCGCCTCGGGCTCGCCGGCGCGGCCGGAACTGTCAGCGCCATGCGCCGGCAAAGGCGGCACCGGGACACTGTCGATCAACGACAAGCAGGTGGCCGAAGGCCGCATCGGAGCAGGTCACGATCGAAGCCAAGTGACCCCACGGTCGCAATACTTGAACGACCAAGGAGAGAGTCGTGCCAGAGGATCTTTTTCGACCGTCGCTGGAGGGAGCACACCACTACGCCTACGTCGTCGAGAACATCGAGGCGACCGTTGAGCGCTTGGCGGAGCAGCTCGGAGCCGGGCCGTTCCTCCTCGTCGAAAACGTACCGCTCGAAAACATCACCTCGAGGGGTGAGCCGGCGGAGTTCGTCCATCACTCGGCGTTCGGCTACTGCGGCGGCGGCCCGATCGAGCTGATGGAGATAGTCCGCCTCGTTCCGGAGCGGATCGAGGCCCGCTTCTCAGGCGCCCGACCGGGGGTCCATCACGTCGCCTGGGCGGTACCGCCGGCATCAGTAGAGGACCTTCGGCGCGAACTCGAGGAACGCGGGCTACCGGAGTACCTCAGCGCCCAACTCGGCGAACTCGACATCACCTTCCACGACGCGTCCGCCTCGTTGGGCCACGACATCGAGATCCACGTCGACAGCCAGGGACTGCGCGACTTCTTCCAGCTGGTGCGCGAGGGCGCCCAGGGTTGGGACGGGTCGGAACCGCTTCGTCCCGCCGCCTCCTGACGGCCTCGGCGAGTAGCGGTCGACCGACGGCCGGCGCCGCTCGAGGAGAGCGGCGCCGGCTCGCGGTCTAGCTTGCGGCGAGTACCGGGCAGAGATCGACGCTGTGGCCGATGCGGCTGATGAACGAGCCGTCGGTCAGATCGATCTCGATGCGGCCGTTGTTCGTGCTCAGCTCCGGCGGCGATCCGGGCCCGAAGAACCCTGCCTCGCCGAAGAAGAGCCACGGCCCTGTCCCAGTCAGCACATTCCCTGCGGCGGAGATCGTGCCCGGCCCGGAGATGTTCAGCGCGATCGTCTTGCCCGAGTCGAGATTTGTGACCTCGACCTTCAGTGAGCCCGTAAACATGATCGCTCCGCTGCTGAAGATCTGCGTTCGCCCTTTGTTCGTCGTCGCATGGACGAGCACATCGAAGTCTTCGCAGTACCGGCCCGTCGCATCCGAAAACGGCGACGGAACGGTCACCGGCTTGTCTGCGAACGCGGTCGGAATGAACAACGCTGCGGCCGCAGCCACAGCAACGGCGACGCCAAGTGCCTTGCCAATCATGAGCGGTTCTCCCTCTCCCCCCGAGAACGCACAAGACGGGGGCTTCAAACCCGCCTCTCGGTAACCGGGAGTGTCCTCCTGTTCTTGCCTTCAGTCAAACCGTCGTGTTCCGTTGGCAGCCTGCTGGGTGGAAACACCCACGCCCTCGCCGGCCGCGTGCTGGGTGATCTCGCCGAAGCCACAAACGGCGCCGCCTCCTACCGTCGACAATCAACCGACCGAGGAGGAAGCCGTGACCACAACCGCACCGCTGGCGGCGTTAGTCCCCACCGTTTGGAACGATCCACGCTGATGTCATGGATGTATTGATCGTCGGAGCGGGCATCGCCGGTCTCGCGCTCGCCCGGGCACTTGGTCAGCACGGCATCACGGCGGAGGTCGTCGAGCGGTCGACCGAGTGGGAGACGAGCGGGGCCGGAATGTACTTGCCCGGCAACAGCGTGCGGGCGCTCGACGAGCTCGGGATCTCGGAGGTAGTGGCCGCACGTGCAAACCCGATCGTGCGACAGCGGTTTCTCGATCATCGTGGTCGTCTGCTCTTCGATATCGATGTCCGCCGTTACTGGGAGGGCGTCGGCGGCTGCGTGGCGATTCCTCGAGCTGCGTTCCACAGCGCGCTCCGCACGGGGACCGCTGGGACCGAGGTCCGCCTCGGCATCTCGGTGACCGGTTTGGCTGAGGCCGGCCCGAGGACGCGCGTGCGCTTTTCCGACAGCTCGAGCAGCGACTACGACCTCGTCGTCGGAGCGGACGGAGTCCACTCGAGCATCCGCAGCCTCGCCTTCGGCGGTCCTCCTGCCCGCTACGTCGGACAGGCGAGCTGGCGGTTCATCGCGGAAGGCTTCCCCGAGATCAACGACTGGACCGTCATGCTGGGCCGAGGCCGCGCCTTCCTCACCGTCGCGCTCGGAAACGGCAGCGTCTACTGCTACTGCGACATCAACACGAGCGACCCGACAGATGCTCGCGCCGCGCAATGGCGCGAATCGTTTGCCGATTTCGCCGACCCGGTGCCGCGACTGCTCGAGCACGCCGGCGAGGCGTACTTCGCGCCGATCGAGGAGGTCGTCCCGCCGGTGTGGACGGCTGATCGCATCGTGCTCGTTGGCGACGCCGCCCACGCCAGTTCGCCGAACATGGCTCAGGGCGCCGCAATGGCGCTCGAGGACGTACTCGTGCTCGCCGACGTGCTTGCGACGAGCCAACCCCTCGAGCAAGCGCTTGCCGAATACGAACGACGACGGGCCGGCCGCATCGCATGGGTACAGGAGCAAACTCATCGCCGCGACCGCACCCGGAGCCTGCCGCCCATCGTCCGCAATCTGACCTTACGGCTTGCCGGCAAGAGGATCTTCGCTGCCAACTACCGACCGCTGCGCGAGGCGCGCTAGGCGTCCCGCGGACGACTCCTCAAAGCACTGACAGCCGCCCGCGCACGCGCTGTGCCGCTACGAGGTTGCCTTTCGCCTCCGCCACCTCGAAGGCGTGCTCGAGGGCCTGCCGCTCGCCGCTGCGCCGGCCGGCATGGCGGTCGACCTCCGCCCGCGCGAACGCGAGGTCGAGGTGCAGGATCAGGTAGTCCGTCGGCTCGACGATCTCCGCGACCTCGCGGATCAGCTGGTCGGCGGCGTCCAAGTCTCCGCGCTTGGCCTGGGCGCGCGCTCGGACCAGGCCCAGGCGCGCGAGCGGCTCGAAGTCGTCCCGCTGCGCCAGCCGCTCCGTCTCCGCCGCGAGCTCGAGCGCTTCGTCGACGCGGCCGAGCTCGAGCGCCGCTTGTGCGTGGTAGCCGACGACAGTGGCGAGATAGCCGGTCTCGTGGTACTGGGCGAGTGTCGCGTGCCCGTTGGACAGGAGCTCGTAGGCTCGCTCGTTCGCGCCAGCATTGAGCTCGATCGCGCCGAGGACCATGGCTGTCCCAGCCCACCAGAGCCGCTCGCCGAGCTCTTCGAAGACCCGGCGGCCTGCGGCTGCTTCCGCGCGCCCTTCGTCGAGTGCCCCCGAAGTCGCCTTCAGGCTCCCGCCGATGAGCATCGCGGTCCCTTCGAGTCGCTTCGACGTCGTCTGCCGCTTGATCTCGTCGCAGCGGCGAATACCCTCGTCGACGTGGGTCGGCCCCCACCAGAGCGCCCAGATCATCCACTGGCGCACCTCGTTCGTTAACCAGGGACTGACCTTCTCGGCCCGCTCGAGGGCGCGCACCCACATGCGCTCCGCCTCGGCGCTGTTCCCGAGCCAGGCCTTGAAATTGCCCACGAGCTTGAGTGCCCACGCGGCTCCTTCCTCGTCACCGATGCGCTCGAGCTCCGCGAGAGCCCGCTCGGACGTCGTCAGTGAGTCGCGCATCGTCAGATCCGGCGCGTGCAGGATCTGGGCTTCAACCTCGGCGAGCAGCAGGCGAGCGAGCAGCCGGTCGTCGCCGGCGGCGCGCGCGGCCGCGTTTGCTTCCTGCCGGAGAGCCTCTGCGCCGTCGAAGTCGCCGCGCTCGTTCAGGACGACGGCCAGCTCGACCTGAGTCGCGCGCCGTTCGGGGCTTTCTGCCGGCAGGAGCTCGACCGCCTGGCCGAGCAGCGCGGACGCGGCGCGAACGTCACCGCGGGCGCGCGCCCGCCCCGCACTGACGAGCAAATGCTCGGCCGCGCGCCCGGCGAGCGCGAGCGCGGCGTCGTCGAGCGGGCCAAGCTCGACGCGGTACCGATAGGCCTGCTCGAGGTGGTAGCCGACGAGCTCATCCGACTCGACTAGCTCGGCCGCGTGCGACGTGAGCCAGGCCGCGAAGTGTTCGTGCAGCTCCGCGCGAACGGCCTTCGGCAGCGCCTCGTACGCCGTGTCCCGGATTAGGAGATGGCGGAAGCGGTACGCCTCGTCGTCGACGATCATGGAGCGCTCGGGGCGGACGAGGTCCTTGCGCACGAGCCCGACAAGGCGCCCGTCGACGCTGGTCGCCTCGGGCGCGAGCGCGACCACGGCTCCTCGGTGGAAGACGTGGCCCTCGACCGAGCCGCACTCCAATACGTTGCGCTCCGCCGTGTCGAGCTGGTCGAGCCGGGCTGCGAGCAGGGCGTGAATAGTCGGCGGCACCGAGACCTCCATCTGGCCCCGGTGCGCGACCATTGCCACCATCTCCTCGACGAAAAGGGGATTGCCGACCGCGGTCTCGAGGATCCGCTCTCGCAGCGCGTCATCGATCGGCTGCTCTCGCACCAGAGACGCGAGCAGCTCGCGCGACTCGTCGGGCCCGAGCGGCTCGAGCAGGACGTTCGTCGCGTTCAGCTTCCCACCGCCCCAAGCGGGACGAAGGTCGAGGAGCTCCTGGCGCGCGAGGCAGAGCAGGAGGATCGGGGCGTCGCGGCTCAGGTCGGCTACGTGCTCGACGAGGTCGAGGAATGCTGGCTCGCCCCAATGGATGTCGTCGAAGACGACCACCAGCGGCCGGTCGGCCGCGTGCGCCTCGAGGAGCTTGCGGAACGCCCAGGCGATCTCGTCGGGCGAGCTGGCCGCGGACTCGTCGCCGAGGATCGAGCCGAGTGCCGCCGTGGCGCCGTCTCCCTCCCCGCCGGGGAGGAGTTGCTTCACGACCTCCGTGACCGGCCAGTAGCCGATCCCCTCGCCGTACGACAGGCAGCCGCCGCGCGCGACGGTCGCGGCCCCCTCGAGCTGGCGCAGGAACTCCGCGACGAGGCGCGACTTGCCCACGCCGGCGGCGCCCAGCACCGTGAAGAGCTGGCAGGCGCGTTCGCCGACGACGTTCGCGAACGCGTCCTCGAGCAGCTTTCGCTGGCGCCCCCGCCCTACCATCGGCGCGGCGCCTGGTCTGGTCCCCGCCCCGACCTTGACTCTCAGCAGCCGATACGCCGGGACCGGCTCGGCCTTACCTTTCGCCGGCATCGGGTCGATGGGCTCGGCCTCGACGGCGTCGCGGACGAGCCGGATTGTGCCCTCGCCGACCAACACGTCGCCCGGTGTGGCGGCCTGCTCGAGCCGGGCGGCGACGTTGACGGCGTCGCCGGTCACAATCCGCTCCGCGGTGCCGGTGACAACCTCCCCGGTGTTCACACCGATGCGCAGCTCGAGCCGCGTGCCGTACGCCCTCTCGAGCTCCTCGTTCAAGCCGGCGAGTCCGTCCCGGAGCTCCTCCGCCGCGCGCAACGCTCGGAGAGCGTCGTCCTCGTGCACCGCCGGCACGCCGAAAACCGCCATCACCGCGTCGCCGATGAACTTCTCGACTGTGCCGCCGTGCCGCTCGAGGATCGTCCTGGCCGTCTCGAAGTAACGCGCCATGACCTGTCGCAGGCTCTCGGGGTCCAACCGCTCGCCGAGCGCGGTCGAGCCCGAGACGTCGCAGAAGAAGACCGTGACCGTCTTCCGCACCTCGCGAACGCGCGTGGCCTCGGTGAGCGGCGCGCCACAGGAGTCGCAGAAACGCGCACCTTCCCGGTTCGCGGTTGCACAGCTCGAGCAGACGACCACCGGTCCGAGTCTAGGGCTGTAGCGACCGCGTGAAAACAGGCGGAGATCCCGGGGCGAAGCCCGCGCTCCTCTCGAAGCGAGAACAGCAACGGGGAGCCGACCTGGGCCGACTCCCCGCTTGCCTCGTCGTCAGAAACCGCAGTTCGGGTTCGGAGCGTCGAGCTCGCCCCGGAAAGCGCCGCCTGTCGGCGCGATGATCACGCTCATGTCCTGCGCCGGCGCCCCGGACTCGTTGCGGACCATGTGTCCGCGCCCGTCGTCGACGAACCCCTGTCCTGCCGTGACGGTGTGCCGCGTGCAGTCCGGATCGTCGTACAGGTAGTACGTCAGCGTGCCCTGGGTGACCGTGATGAAGACCGGGCCTGGATGGCTGTGCCACCCGGTGTGCGACCCAATGAGGTAATCGTGTCTTCGGACGACGACGTCGACCGGCGACTTCGCCTTGACGTTGAAGTCCACGGGCGAGTGAGGGAGAGACTTCACCTTGAAGTCCTCGTACGCTCCACGCGCGAGCAGCGTCGGCGTCACACCTGAGGCCGGAGACGCCATCGTGATGCCGACAAAGGCGGCTAGCGCGATCAGCGGCACCGCCACCGCGGCGGTCGCCAGGAAATAGCCCTTAGCTTTCACTCCTCCTCCTTCTCCTTGATTCGAGTGCCGGGTATCCGAGGGTCTCGTGACTCCTCGGTTCCTGAGGAGATCGCCTCGACGACGCGGATCGGCTCGAGCTCCGCCCGCTGGGCGGCGAGCGCGGCTTCGCGACCCGAGGGAGCATCGAAGACGAAGAAGCAGATCTCGTCCTCGGGAACGTAGATCGAGCGGTCGAAGCGGACGCGCGTACCCTCCTCTGCCAGCTCATCCGCCGTCGAGCGTGCCCGCCGCTCGCGCGAAGCGCGTTCTCCCGCCAAGCCGCGCGCGAGGTAGGTCTCCACCAGGTAGTCAGGCACTGCGCTCGACGCTAGGGCCGGGCGAGCGGCGAGGAAAGGTAAGAACGTCCTGACTTTGCCCGCGCGGACCGGATCGTCAGATCAACAGGCGCGCGAGCTCGGTGCGCGAGCGCACGCCGAGCTTGGAGTACACGCGGGTCAGGTGGCCGGCGACGGTCCGCTCGCCCAGGAACAGCTCGGCTGCGACCTCCCGATTCGTCCGGCCGGCGGCGACCAACACGGCGACCCGCCGCTCCGCCGCTGTCAATCCCTCCTCCCGTGTGCGCCCGCCGATCCGCCCGAGCTCGGCACGCGCCTGCTCGACCCAGGTGGCTGCTCCGAGTTGCTCGAAAGCGGCGAGTGCGGCCTGGATCGCCTCCCGGGCCGGGAGCTTCTGCCGCACGCGCCTGAGGACGATTCCGAGCGCGAGCAGCGCTCGCGCCTTTCCGAACGCATCGCCGACCTCGTCGTGCTGCGTGATCGCCTGCTTCAGAAGGGAGACTGCGTCGTCGACAGCTCCGCTGGCCGCGGCCACGAGCCCACGACAGCGCGTCACGTGTGCGAGAACTCTCTCCCGGCCGAGTCGCCGCGCATCCGCTTCCCAGAGGTCGACGACCCGCACTGCCTCGTCAACCCGACCGAGCTCGAGTAGCGCCTCCGCGTAGTCGGGAGTCCACGGGCGCGCGTCCGGTGCACCCCACCCGAGCGCCGCCGCCTGCCGGTCGGCCTTCCCGAGGACGTCGGCGGCCGTGACCGCGTCCCCGCTCCAGAGCGCGACGAGTCCCGGCACGGCCAGAAGCAGGGGCGGGTGGAATCCGATCTGCTCGTCGCAGAGCTTCAGTGCGCGCTCCGACTCTGCTTTCGCGAGCTCGAGCCGCCCGCGATGGACGGCGACCCATGAGCTCGGGATGTAGTCCTGGTTCCTCTCGACCCCGTACTGGATGCTGACGTCGCGGGCGCGGGCAGCGTAGTCAGCCGCGACCTCCCAGCGACCGGCCCAGAGCTCGATCCATGAGAGATGCCAGAGCACCTCTGCGCAGAAGAGCTCGTCGCGTTCCTGCCACTCGCGATACTCACGTTCGAACGCGGCACGCCTCCCGTCGAGGCTGCCCCAGTCCGAGAGCATCCCGGAGCCGAGGACGTTCGCCTTCCGCAGCAAGCGCGCGTCGCCGGCGGCGGCGGCGAGGTCGCGCGCCCTTTCTGCGTACGCCGTCGTCTCGACGTCACCGACCATGGCGCCGAGGAAGTAGAGCTGCGCGACTGCCTCAAAGCGGAGGACGTCGTCGTCGAGGCGGTCGGCGAGCTCGAGGGCGGTGCGCGTGCCCTCGACGGCCGTCGGGAACCCCTTCCTGAAGCGCGCCGCCCCAGCGAGGCGGATGTGGATGGCAGCCTGAAGCGCCGGGTTCGACCACGCCTCGCTCAGGGCTTCCTCGAGGACCGGGACGGCGAGGTCGTCGTGCTCGAACTCGGCGAGGAGGAGGAGGGCCTCGGCACGGAGCGGCCCGGTGGCCGTCTCGGCCAGCAGATCCGTCGCGATCGTTCGCGCGCGCGTCCACTCCCCGGCAGCGAGGTGCGCACGCGCAGCGGCGAGCGCTCGCCGGCGGCGGTCGTCACCCTGATCCGGCGGGGTCAGTCGAAGTGCCTGCTCTGCAAGCTCGGCGGTCACTGCCGACTCGCCGCGATCCGTTGCCAGCGTGGCAGCGTCATCGAGCAGACTCGCTACGTCGGCGTCAGGCATGCCCGTCGAGAGCGCGGTGTGACGGGCGCGGAGGACCGGATCCTCGACGATCTCGGCGATACGGGCGTGAACGTCCCGCCGCCCTTCGCCCAGGTCTGCGTACAGAACCGACGACAGCAACGGGTGGGTAAAGCGAAGCATCCCGTTCTCGCGCTCGATCACCCGCGCGGCGACCGCCTCGTCGAGCGCGTCCGCAGCAACCCCCGCGCGCTCGAGCAAAGCGACCGACGTCGTGCCCAGCGCGGCGGCAAATGCAAGCGCGTCGCGAGTGGAGGCAGGGAGCGCCGAGATCCTCGCGCTCACGAGCTCTTCGACGGTCTCGACGACCGGAAGCGGCTCAAGCGGGTCGATGTCCGCAGGGAGAACGCGGGCCAGCTCGAGCGCGAAGAATGGATTCCCGCCCGACCGCTCGTGGATCCGGAGCAACGTCTGGCGCGGGAACGACCTCCCCAGCCGATCGCGCAGGAACCGGTGGAGCGCCCCCGCGCTGAGCGGCCCCACGACCACCTGCTGGAAGCGGTCCGCATCCAGCTCGCGTTCGAGCTCCGACTTACGCGCGCCCTCCCCCAGACGCCGTGCGAGGAGAAGGCTGACCGGGCTCGCGTCGAGCCGCCGCAGAGCGAACGCGAGCGCACGCGACGAGGACGCGTCGAGCCACTGAACGTCGTCGACGGCGATCAGAATCGGCCCACGTTCGCTCAGAAGCTGCAGCGCGTCGCGCACTGCGACCGCGAGCGTGCGTCGATCGACGGGGTCACCTGTCGCCTCCTCATGGAGCAGTGCCACCTGGAGCGCGCGCCGTCTGGGCGTCAAGAGTGCAGACAGCACGTCGTCGACGACCCCGTCGAGCAGATCCCCTAACCCCAAGTGTCCGAGGGCACGCTCCGCCTCGGCCGGCCGCGACGAAAGGACCGTCAATCCCTGCGCGTGCGCGTGCTCGACGCCCGCTTCCCAGAGCGTCGACTTCCCGATTCCCGCCTCGCCCTCGAGGACGAGCGTGGCTGGTTCGTGCCTCGCGTCGTCAACGAAGGCCCGGAGGGAGCTGAGCTCGTCCTCCCTGCCAACGATTGCCGCCATCGTCCCCATAACAATGGGGCCAAGGACCGCGGGAAGGCAAGCTCGGGCTGCCGCGCCCAGTGCCGCGTCTCTGCTGGTCACGTACTCGCCACAGGCGTCACGGACGCGCGATAGCGTTCGGTCGTGGCCCGCGGCGCAGTGTTCGTGGCCGCGCTCGTCGCGGCGGTTGTCGCCGCCGCGCTCGTGCGGGACGACAGCCCACGGCCGACGTCCGCGGCGAGCGCCTCGGCGAGCCCCGCGCCTGCGCCCCGGCCCAGCGCTTCCACTCCCGACCGGACCTGAGGCCGCCGCGCGTCGTCGTCAACACGCCCGCCCGCGGTACGACGGACGGCTACGTGCTGCTGGCTCCGAAGCGGGCCGTCGCGCAGGCGGGTCCGATGATCCTCGACGACCGCGGCGAGGTCGTCTGGTTCCGGCCGCTCGAGACCATGGCCGTGGCCGACTTCCGCGCGCAGCGCTACGGCGGCCGCCCCGTCCTCACCTGGTGGCGCGGCCGTGCGCCGCGAGGCGTCGGTGCCGGCCACTACGTGATCGTCGACGAGTCGTACAACGAGATTGCGACGGTGACGGCCGGTAACGGCCTGGTCGGCGACATCCACGAGTTCCTCATCACTGAGCGGAACACGGCGCTCATCACGATCTACGAGCGGAAGCCGTGGGACCTGTCGCCGGTCGGCGGGCCGAAGGACGGCGAGATCTTCGACGGCGTCATCCAAGAGCTCGACATCGCGAGCGGCCGCGTGCTCTACGAGTGGCACGCGAGCGAGCACATCGGGCCCGACGAGTCGGTGCAGAAGTCGCCACCCGCCGAGCAGGGCGAGGCGGCGCCGCCGTTCGACTACTTCCACGTCAACTCGGTGGCCGAGGATCTCGACGGGGACCTGCTCGTCTCGGCGCGGCACACGAGCGCCGTCTACAAGATCAGCAAGAAGAACGGCCGTGTGCTCTGGCGCCTCGGCGGCAAGCGCAGCGACTATGCGATGGGCCCGGGGACGCGCTTCGCGCTCCAGCACGACGCGCGGCGGCAGCCGAACGGGACGCTCACGCTCTTCGACAACGGCGCGAAGCGGAAGGGTGCCCGCTCACGCGTCCTCGTGCTCGAGCTCGACGACGACCAGAGGCGCGCGACGCTCGAGCGCACCTACGAGCATCCCGACGAGCTCTTCGCCGAGACCCAGGCGAACGCCCAGTTCCTCCCGAACGGCCACGTCCTCGTGGGCTGGGGGCAGGCGCCGTACGTGACCGAGTTCGACCGCGCCGGCGAGGTGGCCTTCGACCTTCGCTTCGGCGGCGATGGCGCGGACTCCTACCGCGCCTACCGCGCGAAGTGGAGGGGCCGTCCCGCGGACGATCCGGCGCTCGCCGCCACGCGCGCGGAGGACGGCCGGGTGACCGCGTACGCGAGCTGGAACGGCGCCACCGATGTGGCCCGGTGGCAGCTGGTGACAGGGCCCGACGCGGAGCGGCTGCACCCGATCGCGACCGTTCCGAGGAAGGGCTTCGAGACGAAGCTGACCGCGCGCACCACGGAGCCGTTCGTGCGGGTCCGCGCCCTCGAGGCCGACGGCACCGTGCTGGGGACGTCGCGGGCGGTGAGGCTCGCGGAGTAAAAGCCGCGCCGGCGAGACGCTCGCCTACGCGTGCGTCTCGCTGGTTTCGCCCAGTCCTTTCAGCGCCAGCAGCGCACCGACAACGAAGATCGCAGTGGCGAGGTAGACCGGGCCGAGGTGCCCGATCGTCGCGAACCCCCACGGGTAGTGCGCCGGCAGCGCGACCGTGAGGGCCACCACCGGCGCCGCGACGGCCGCAGCCCAGGCCCACATCAGCCCGCGCCGCACGCCGAACCACGAGAGGGCAGCGACGGCGAGGCCCGTGGCGGCGAGGGAGCCGGACACGGCGAGGTGGAGGTGGCTGATGTAGTGGTAGAGATCCGGGCTGAATGCCTGAATCGCGTCCTTGCCCTTGTCCACCTCGCCTGGCCCGATCCCGAGCTCCAGGAAGCTGTCGGTGAAGTTCCGGACGAAGAAAGCGACTGCGTAGCCGATGAACACGACGGCGCCGAGTGTCATCAGGCCGGCGCCGGCCTTCAGCGCGGCAGATTCTTCGCGGGGTGATTCTGCAGCGATCGTGGTCATCCTAGGCCGCGGAGGCGAGCATTCGCTGTGCGTTCTCGTCCGAGAAGAACTCGGCCGGTGACGTCACTCCTGCGGCGACGCGGGCGAACGCGTCCATCGCCTCCTGGCTCGTGCTGACCGCGCTCAGCAGCTGCTCCAGGCCGGGTGGAAGAGGCTCCATCGCCGCGAGGTCGGCCGTGAACGCGTACATCGGCAGGACGCACTCGTCTCGACGCGCTTGGTACTCGCCGAAGGCGCGTTCGAAGCTCCGTCCGCCCTGCAGTGTCTCGTCGAGCGCCGTCGCGCACAGCTCGGCATCGCGGAAGGCGTCGTGGATGCCCTGTGCCGTGATGAAGTCCTTGTTGTAGCCCGCGTCACCGACCAGGGCCCAGCCCGCGCCGAACGGCTTGCGGAAGTAGCCCCGGACCGCTGTGCCGACGAAGCGAGCCTCGCGCCGTGCGCCCCGGACCCGCTCCGCAAACGCCGGAGCGATCTCGAGCGTCTCGAGGTAGGTGCCTTCGATGTCCTGTCTGACGGCGTCGAACTCGTCGATCGAGCGGCCTGCGATGACCAGCGTCAGGTCGTCGTCCGTGGGCCACGCCGCGTAGCCTCGACCGGGGCGGATCGTGGTCTCGAAGCGCCCGCTCATCGGCAGGCCGCTCCAGTACGAGTAGTAGCTCACCTGCAGTCGCGGCTTCTCGTTGTACTCCTGGGCGTCGACCGCGTCGGCGACGAGCGAGTACCGGCCGTCGGCTCCTATGACGACCCCGGCGAGCTCGGTGACGGACGTGCCGCCCTTGGCATGACCGCGAATGCCGACGACGCGACCGTCCTCCACGACGAGGCTCTCGACCGTGAACCGCTCACGAACCTCTGCTCCCGCCTCGGAGGCGGCGTCCACGAGCAGCTTGTCCAGCACGGTTCGCCTGGGTGCGTACGCGACCGGTGTCTCATCCGTCCCCGGCGCGCCGGAAATCGTGAACGGCCCAAGGTCGAAGGCATACGTGTCGATCGGCGGGCTTCCCGTTGCGATGACGGAATCGAGTAGGCCCCAGCGCGCGAGTGACTCCACCCCGGGCGGATGGACGAGATGGGTTGAGGTCGTGTCGCTCGGGAACATCGCGCGGTCGACCAACAGGACCCGATAGCCCCGGCGGGCGAGCAGCATCGCTGTCGGCGATCCGGCGCAGCGCGCCCCTACGACGATCGCGTCGTATTCCCGGCTCATGGCTCCTCCTCGGTCGGTTTGAGCGCTTCCGCCCGAAACTAGGTGGAGGAGGAGGGCGAGACTTCGGAGATACCACGCAACTTCCGCCGTTCGGCGGCTGGGTGATTCCACTCAGAGGAGCTGGTGCTCGTAGGCGAATGCGGTGGCTGCTGCACGCGTCGGCACGCCGAGCTTGGCGAAGATATTGCTGACATGCCTCTCGATGGTCCTCTCGCTGAGGACGAGCTCCGCCGCGATCTCCTTGTTCGTCTTTCCGCCCGCGACGTGGCGCAGTACCTCCTGTTCGCGCGGGCTCAATCCATAGGCACCCTTCGACGGGGCGGATGCCTCCAGCGACTCCACTCGCGTCAGATCCGGGCTCGCACCCAGCTCCTCGAAGGCGGTGCGTGCCGCCTCCAACTCGAGCGTCGCCGCGTCGCCGTCGCCCAGGCGGTGGCAGGCGATCCCGACCAGGACGCGCGTACGCGCGGCCTCGTACGGAACTTCGAGGTCGTGCCAGGTGCTCAGCGCCCTGCGGAGTGAGCTCAGAGCAGCCCCGGCGTCGCCTTCGGCGAGCACCACCGCCCCGCCCGCTTGCTCGGTCAGCCCTCTCAGCAGGTCGCTTTCGTGCGACTCCGATATGGCGTCGAGCTCGTCGTAGGCGCGGCGCGCTTCCTCGAGGTCGCCCACGGCCAGCATGATCTCGACCAACGCCGGCAGCAGCTCGGCACGCTTGAGGGGCTCTGTCGTCTCAGCTGCCACGCGCCCGATCGCAGCGGCGGCCGCAGCTCTGTTGCCCTGGGCCAAACGCAGGAGCGCCAAGCCCGGTTGTGGCTCGAAGCCGAGCCTGCTCGCCGCCCGATACGCCTCCTCCGCAGCCGCGAAGTTCCCTTGCAGCCGCTGGATCTCCCCCACGCGGTAATGGGCGCTTCCCGCGCTGCGCTGGTTCAACGCGCCTTGGCGGAGGCGGTCACCGGCTTGCTGCACCTCTTCCAGAGCGGCCCGCCAGGCCCCGTGGAGCTGCATGACCTCGGCGCGATGCACGAGGCAGACGCCGGTGTGTGCGACCATGTCGGGCTGGCGAGCGCACCACTCGGTCAGGGCGTTGGTCCACTCGCGGGCGCGGCGCACGTCGTGAGCGTCTTGACAGAACTTGATCGTGTTGCAGTAGACGATTCCGGCAACGATCGGCGACAGCTCACCCGTTGTGACGGCGACCATGGTCTCGTCCACAAGCCGGAAGCCCTCCTCCGTCCGCCCCTGCCGAACCAGGATGTGGCCCTGTCCCATCCGCGCCATCGTGACGAGGTCCGAGTCGTCGTAACGCTCGCCGATCGCGGCAGCCTCCGTCCACGTCTCGTACGCGGTGCTGGCGTCACCGGCCTGGAGACCAACGGGTATCAGGAGATAGCCGCGCTCGACGCAGTCACGACTCTCCTGGTCGAGCAAGCGGTCGCCGCGGCCGAACCAGCCGTTCGCACGGGCAGTCTCGCCGCGAAAGAGCAGGTTGTGCCCGATCCACCAGGCGCAGCGCGCGGCGCTGGGGACCTCGCCGGCATCCAGGTGGCCGTGGTGGGCACGCTCGAGTGCGCCTATGTAGTCATCGTCGCGACCGAGCATGTACGCCGACCTGGCCTGCAGTTCCAGGTCCTCCGGCTCGAGGAGCACATCGGCGTCCGCCAGCGACAGCGACTCATAGGCGTCCAGCCAGGCGCGCTTCGCGTACGACGCGCGGCCGCGCTCGAGCAGGTTGGCGGCGATCACCTCGTCCATTCGCGCTCTCGGGATAGATCGTACGCTCAGCCCTGAGACCGCCCGGCGAGGCGGCATCCGTCTCACCCGTCCTACCCGAGTCGCGCGCGCACAGCGGAGCCGTTCGTGACGGATCGATGTCGAGGTGGCAACCTCATGGACGACTCCGTGCGTGAGCTCGCCGAGAGCGCACAGGTCGAAGACTTCCTCCCAGCGCTGGCGCACCGCTTCACGCGTGAGCGTCTAAAGGCGCTGGAGCGGAGGAAGGGCTCCGGCTACGCGCCCGAGGTCCGCTTCATCGGGCTCGGCTAGACCGGGCGCGCGTGACGGCTCACTCGGCGGGCAGCAGCCGCGGAACGGCGGTCGACCCGGCCGTCGTCGAGGTCATGCGAGAGCTCGTGCCGGAGGTGATCGCGTCAGTAGCGGAGATGACGCAGCTCGGGCATCCGCTGGCAGCCTATCCACCACCCATACGGAATCGGTCTAGCTCTACACCGGTTCGGTGTGACGTCCGCGGGCTCCGGGCACGTAGCCTGAACTCCGATGCCGCAGATTCACCGCTTCCCCGCGAGAGCGGAGGGCGCCTTCGTCAACGCCTACCTCGTCGAGACCGAATCGGGTGTCGTCGCCGTCGACGGGCTGTTGACCGTGTCGGCTGCCCGGGAGATGCGGACGGCTCTCGACCAACTCGGCAAGCCGCTCCTCGCCGCGCTGGTGACGCACTCGCATCCGGACCACTACGCCGGCTTGGCCGAGCTGGTGGCCGGTTACGACGTACCGATCGCCGCCCCCCAAGGCGTGATCGACACGATCGCCGCCGACGATGCGATCAAGGACCAGATCATCGGGCCGATGTTCGGCGACGAGTGGCCCACAACGCGCGTCTTCCCCGACACCCCGATCCGCGACGGCGAGAGCCTGAACTTCGACGACCTGACGTTCACGGTGATCGATCTCGGTCCGAGCGAGTCACCGCACGACAGTCCCTGGGTGCTCGGCGACGACGAGAGGATCGTCTTCCTGGGGGACCAGATCTACGACCACAGCCATTGCTATCTCGCCGACGGCTTCTACGCCGAATGGCTGGCGAACATCGAGAAGCTGCGCGCACGCTTCCCCGAAGACGCCGTCTTCTACATCGGCCACGGCGGCCCGGTCGGTCGCGAGATGTGGGACTGGCAACGCGGCTACATCGAGCTGTTCCTCGAAGCTGTCTCGAAGGCCGACTGGTCGGAGACGGAGCAGGCGAAGGCGACGGTCGTGGCCGCCGTGAAGGCTTACGAGCCGTCCGACGAGCTGCAGTTCTTGATGGAGTTGAGCATCGAGCCGGTCGCGGCCAAGCAGGGCCTGCTATCGGGGAGTGCATAGCGGGTCGGGAACGAGACCCTGAGGAGGAAACGCATGATCGTCGAGTACATCCGCTACACGATTGACGACGAGCGAACGGAGGCGTTCGAACAGGCGTACCGAGCCGCCTCGGAGGCACTGCAAGCCTCCGAGCACTGCGAGCGATACGAGGTCTCGCGCTGCACCGAGGATCCCACCCAGCATGTCGTTCGCATCGAGTGGGATTCCGAGGAGGGTCATCTCGCGGGCTTTCGCCGGAGCCCTGAGTTCCGTCGCTTCTTCGAGGCGGTCGGCCCGTTCGTGCACGACATCGAGGAGATGCGTCACTACGCGGTGACGCACGCGAGCGCCGACGCAGTGCGAACCTGAGCGCCGGTCGGCCGCGCTGCGGGTCACTCGCTTTCATCGTCGCCTTGTTTCGCATCGTCTCGCAGGGCGAGCTCGACGGCATCCTCGAAGGCGAGCGCGCGACCCTCGGCACGAACGCTCTCGTACTCGTCCTCGAGCCGCGCGCGCGCAGGTGCGAGGTACCGCTCGAGCAGCTCCTCCCAGAAGGCAATGGAAAACGACAGGCCGAGCGACTCCCAGAGGGCGTCGACCGATGCGGCGAGGACGACTGCGCGGCGCGGATCGCCGACCGCCGCCTCCGACATCGCAACACCCTGCACCTCGAAGCTCGTCTCGACGACGTCGCCCAGCGGCAGGGCGGCCGTCAGGCTCTGGCGGTAGCGCGTTCTCGCCTCCTCCGGGTCGCCACGGATGAGTGCGCAGTCCGCCAGGAAGTGATACGCGAAGTGCACCGTACGAGCGTCGGCCGCCGCACTGTCGAGCAGCTCCAGCGAGATCGCTTCCGCGGGCGCGGTTTCGCCCCTGGCGACCAGGACCTGGGCGATTCCGACCTGGGCACGGTTCGCTCCGGCCTCGTCGCCGAGCTCGCGGCGTAGGTCGAGACTCTCCTCGAACGCCTCCACGGCGCGCGGGTTGTCATTGGCGTCGTAAACAAGCGGCCACCCGAGGCTGTCGAGCGCCGACGCAAGCTCATCGAGGTCGTCGAGCTCACGCCACATCGCGACGGCGGCGTCGAGGTCGGCGATCCCCGCCGCCGGATCTCCCTGCCGTGCAAGCAGCGCGCCGGACGACGTCAGCGCGCGGGCGCGGACCGCACCCGTTGCGCCGGAAGCGGCAAGCGCCGCAGACAGCCGCCCACATCCCTCAGGCAACAGCCCACGCGAGAGCCAGAACCAACCGAGTGCGCCGGCGAGCTCGAGCGCACGGTCGGCGTCGTGCTCCTGCAGCCAGTCGAGCGCGGCCCGTAAGTCGTCGTGGTCGGTTTCGAGCTGCTCCGACCATTCGACCTCCGCGTCGAAGCGACGCCTGTAGGCCTCTTCGGCAAGCGCCGAGAAGAAGTCGGCGTGGCGCCGCCGTAGCTCGTCACCCTCGTTCCCGTCCTCGAGCCTCTCTCGACCGTACTCTCCGATCGTCTCGAGCATGAAGAACCGGTCCTCGCCGATCGGCTTCAGGAGGCTGTAGTCGACGAGCGCGCCAAGGTCGTCGAGATCCGCGCCGCACACCTGCTCGGCTGCCTCGAGCGAGAACGAGCCCGAGAAGACCGACAAGCGGCCGAACAGCTCGCGCGCACGGGGGTCGAGCAGGTCGTAGCTCCATTCGATCGTCGCGCGCAGTGTCCGCTGGCGCTCGGGCGCATCCCGGGTGCCGCCGGTGAGAAGTGCGAGCGCGGAGTCGAGGCGCTCGAGGAGCCGCTCGGGTGCGAGCAGCTTCGTCCGCGCCGCGGCCAGCTCGACGGCGAGCGGGAGACCGTCGAGGCGGCGGCAGATCTCCTCGACCGTCGCGTCGGGAGCGACCTCGCGCCCGACCGCACGTGCCCGCTCGGTGAAGAGCGCCGCAGCCTGCTTGTCCGGAAGCGGCTCGACCCGGTACTCGTGCTCGCCGGCGACACGAAGCGGCGCCCGGCTGGTCGAGAGAACCCTCACGCCGGCGCAGGCGCTCAGGATCGCGCTCACGACCGGAGCGGCGTCCAGGAGGTGCTCGAAGTTGTCGAGCAGGAGCAGGAGCTCCCTTCCCCGCAGGAACGCAGTGAGGTCGTTGGGGGCGCCGATCGTCTGGGCGACCTCCGAGGGCAGGAGCCCGGGATCCGTAAGCGCTCCGAGGGGCACCCAGAAGACACCGTCGTGGAGCCGACCGACGAGCTCCGCCGCGACCTGGAGCGCGAGGCGTGTCTTGCCCGTCCCGCCCGGGCCCGTCAGCGTCAGGAGGCGTGTCCCGTTCGAGAGCATCGCAACGAGTTCCTCGAGCTCCCGGTCGCGGCCGACGAGCGGGAGCGAGACGACCGGCAGGTTTGTCGCGTCGAGCGTCCGGAGGGGCGGGAAGTCGCCCTCGCCGAGCTGGAAGAGGCGTTCCGCGCCGATCAGGTCCTTCAGGCGATGCTCGCCGAGGTCGCGCAGCGGAGGCTCGGCGTCGAGCAGGCGCCGCGTCGTCTCCGACAGGACGATCTGCCCGCCGTGCGCGCAGGCCGCAATCCGCGCCGCTCGGTGGACGTCCATGCCGACGTAGCCCTCGTCGGTCAGGAGCGGCTCGCCGGTGTGGACGCCCATCCTCACTCGGATCGGCCCGGCTTCCAGCGCTCTCTGCGCCTCGGCCGCGGCGGCGACGGCTTCGCCCGCGCGCGGGAACGCGACGAAGAAGGCGTCGCCCTGCGTGTCCACCTCGACGCCGTCGTGGCGTGCCAGCGCCTCGCGGATCGCACGACGGTGCTCTGCGAGGAGATCGGCATACGCAGGCCCGTGCTCTTGAAGCAGGCGGGTCGAGCCTTCGACGTCCGTGAAGAGGAACGTGACGGTTCCGGACGGAAGAGGCCGTGCGCCCACACGAGAATCATCTCGCACCGTCCTTCGAGCCTGGCGGTCAGGGCGCAGGAGTGAGGCCGTGGCGGCGCATCACCGTCGCGATCGCTCTAGTAGGAGCCGAGAGCGTACGGTTGGCATCATCGTGACGCTCATCGCCGAGGGGTCACGCGTGATGTCTGTCAACGAAGCGAAGCAACCGCTCCCGCCAGGTGTCTTTGACGGCGCAATGGACGTTCATCGTCAGGTCACCGAGGCGAGGATCTGGGGCCTGCACGCCCGTGTGAGGGCTGTGTTCGTCGAATCGATCATCGCCAAGCTCGTCGATGGTGAAATGATCCTGAACCCGAACTGTGCATGGGACGTGAATATGCCGCTTGCGGGGTGGCAGCGGCCCGTCCGTATCCAAATCAAGTGTTCGGGTGAGCGCATCGCACGATGGCCGGACAAGATCATCCCCGCCTCCTGGGAGGTAGATGGTCCGAAGAAAGGCCGGGATGAAAAGTTCGAAGACCTCGGTCGCGGTTACCACTGCGACGTCTTCGTGTTCGCTCGTCACGAGGGCAAGGACATCGACAAAGGCTGGCACTTCTACGTCCTCTCGAAGGAAAGCGTCGAACGCGCAGAGCCTGCGATCAAAACGATCAAACCGCTTGGTCTCGAAGGACTGGGCGCGAAACGCTGCGATCCGACCAACCTAAAGGCGCGCATCATCGAGGTTGTCACTCGCAATGATGCAAGTTGACTCGACGACCCACCGTTCAGCCGACGATCCCGGCTTGCAGTCCCAGACTCGGCGCGCTGCGCGCGGGTCCCCGCGGATGCGGCGAAGCACCTGCGCCGCCTGCTCGAGGTCGGCGAGCCCGACGGCGGTGCCGTGACGATCGGCCCACTCATGCTGGGCCTGCTGATAGAAGACCGGCCATGGGTGAGCTGAAGGGCTTCGCGAACGTCGTGTTCCCGGCACGCGACCTCGATGCGGGAGTCGCAGCGTGGACTGCGATGCTGGGCCGGGAGCCCGCGTTCGTCGGCGACGACTTCGCCGTCTTCAGCGGCGACGGCGTCGAGGTCGGGCTGACGGCCCTTCCCTGGGTCGACCACCCGCTCGTGTTCTGGAAGGTCGACGACGTCGCAGACGCCCACCGCGCGCTCGTTGCTCGCGGGGCGACTCCGCTCGGTGAGATCGCGGACGGTTCACTCGCCGAGCTCGGCACGGCCGAGGTCACGAACGGCGACCCTGCGACCGGCATCGTGGACGTCCCGGGCGGCCGGCTGGCGGTCCTCAGAGCCCCGGACGGGAACCTGATCGGGCTCACCCAGGAGTCGGGCTAGGCCCGAGCTGCTCTTGCCAGACATGAAGGAAGGCCCGCGGTGCGGGCCTTCCTTCGATTGCTGCTGCCTCAGCGGCAGTGCAGAGGCCGGAAGTAGTGCTTGCGGAGGTACTTCGCGACCTTCTTGCCGATCACCGTTCCCTGCACATCCGCGTTGCGGAAGTGGATCCCGCCCCAGATGCGCGCCTCGATGATCTCGTCCTTCGCGTCCGAGAAGCGCTTGAACGTCCGTGGCGGGATCGGCACGCCGTTCAGGGAACGACCCGAGACCACCGTGATCTCGACCTTGTCGGTGCCGAAGAAGTCGGCCATCGTGTTCAGGACCGCCCCACTCAGGCAGCCGTGGCCCGACGGGTGGTCCGGGAACGGCGGCGTCCCCAGCGGCGGGGTCGTCGCGGTCGCCGCCGCGAAGAGCGGCTCCCAGCTCGGATCGGCGATCGTCCTCCGGTTGCCGTCGGTGTCCGCCTCGCGGATCGCCGCAATCGGACGCCAGAAGCTCCAGTGGTACTTGTCGTTCCAGCAGGCGATCGCACCGTCTGCTGCCGCGAGGTTGACCATCCCGTAGAGGCGGGCCTGGTCGGCCGTGTCGAGGTCGTACCGATCGGCGAGATCCCGCATGAGCGGGTTCCAGAGCGCGATCGGGGCGAACTGCCAGAAGACCGCGGCGGCCGTCTCGTCTGCCGTACGCGTGGAGCTGTTCAGCGCCCCGAGCTCCTTCACCTCATTGAAGTCCCTCGCGTACTTCTTGCTCGTGAGCGCGTACGGCCCCTTCGAGCGGAACTGCGAAGGGCTCTTGATCAGGAACGGCTTCATGTTCCCGACGTAGCCGTCGGGGTCGAACGCCGGAGTGGCCGGCCAGCCGATCGGCCGCCAGTCGCCCGCATCCGTCCCGATGGTCGGCGTGAACGCCGTCATGAACCCGTCGCCCATCCGCGCGTCGATCATCGCGGCGGCAGCGGCCTCGCCTGCAGCGACGCCTCCCTGCTCGATCGGCCCGTCCGGGATCCCCGCCAACGTGGTGGTGTAGGCCGTGTCGAGCCCGGCATGGCGGGCAACCGGCGTGATCGCCTTGAGCACGCGGTGGGCCGCCGTCGCGGCGGCCGCATCCTGCGACACCCACGGCTGGGCCCCGACGTCGTCGAGGTCGACGAGGTACGGCTGATGGCCGCGGTCGATCGCGTTGACCGCGTCGTAGACCGCGCCCTGGACCATCGCGATCCCACGGGTCTGGCCGTGGGCGGTCGGCCGGAGCAGGAGCGTCTCGGCCTGCGCGATGGCGTTCCAATCCTTGACGACGTCAGCCTGCGCAACGGCCGGCGCGCCAAGGATCGCGGTTGCTATGGCGCACGCAAAGAGCGCGAGCCGGGTACTGCGAGTCATGGGAACCTCCTGAATAGGCGTGTCGAAAGTCGGGCACAGCTCGGTCGCTTCATGACGCCTCCTTCCCAGACCCCTTGCTGGTTTGTCGCATCGTCGAGCCGGTCGGTTTCAGGTCCGTTTCAGGCCAGATACAGCCGGCCTACTCGCCCAGGCCGTAGTTGCGGTTGAGCGCGAGGCTGCGGATCAGCAGCGCGCGGTACGCGGCGTCGGTCATGCAGGCCTGTGCCGGTGCGTTGCAGACCGCCGCCTTGCCGGCCGCCGCACCGGAGCCTCCGACTGCGACGAGCGTCGCGAGCGCGAGAGCGGCGGTGCAGCCGAGCCGGCGGATCGTGGTCGTGGTGGACTTCATGGTCGCCTCCTTGTCCGAGCCGCCCGTTGCGGCTCTTCGCCAAGGAGGCTCGGCGGCGGCGCCCACGATCCGGTGCCGGTGTGGTCATTGCCGGTATCGGCTCGGTATCGGACAATCCCTGCAACGGCAGGGCTATCTGGCCGGGGAGACTCGTCGCCCGAGGGACGGGTCGTAATAGGAACCGTCCTCCCGCATGTCCACGTACGTCTCGGACGTGCCGGCGACGGCGCCCGTCTCGTATGGCCAAAGCAGCCTGGGAGAGACGCGCCGCCCGAGGGACGGGTCGTAATACGAACCGTCCTCCCGCATGTCCACGTACGTCTCGGACGTACCGGGCGGGGCGACGGTCTCGTCGGACCTCACTGCGGAGGCGTCGCCCGTGACGGCGACTCCTCCAGCGCCGACGAGGCCGAGCGCGGCAATCGCGACGATGACCGCCCGGCGACGCTTGCTGGTGTCGATTTTCATGATGGCCTCCTTTTCACTCGATGAGTTGACGGTAGGAGGCGAAGGCGGCGCCGTCGTTGACCGCCGTGACACATGCAGCGTCAGGCTCGCGACTCGGTCGGGCGCGCAAGCGCCGGCGCGGTGCTCGTGGGGTCAGGTCTTGCAATCCGCCGGTGCGCCGGCGGATGTAGCAATGCAAGACCTGACCCCAGGTGGCGTTCAGCCGAGCGCGACGCGACTGCGCCTCGCCGTTCGAACCACAAGCGCCGCGCCGAGGAGCAAGAGCGTGGCCGCGATGGCGCCGGTCGCCCCGGCACTCCAGTCGAATCCACTCGCCTCGGCCCGAACGTAGACCGGCGGGCCCTGCTCTGAGAGCTGGGCGAGCCGCGCCTCGGCCGCCCGCTCGCCGGCCTCACCGAACCTGCTCGGGAAGTCGGTCACGCCGGGGACGAACTCCCCGGCCGTTCGCTCGGCTGGTTCCCAGAGCCTGCTCGGGAAGTCCGTCACGCCGGGGGTGAATTCCTCCGCCCCGCGGGTGCCGCTCACCTGAGAGGCTCCGGCCGCGCCCGCTGCGAGCGCGAGTGCGATCAACGCGACACCGACCGTGCTGGCGAGTCGGCGAATCGTGGTCTTGGTGGAGTTCATGACTTGCCTCCTTTGCTGTCGAGAGAACTCGTCTGTCGAAGTCGATGATCGGCCCGGTCCGTTTCAGGCCCGTTTCAGGCCGGCAACAGCTGTTAGCGTCTCCAGACCAGGCAGATGGAGTTTCGGATCCTGGGGCCGCTCGAGGTGTGGGACGAGGGCGGCGAGGTCTCACTGGGCGGGCAGAAGCCGCGCGCCCTACTGGCCGTGCTCCTGCTCCGTCACAACGAGGTCGTTCCTAGTGACCGCCTGATCGACGAGCTCTGGGGGGAGGACTCTCCCGAGCGGGCCGACGGTGCGCTGCGGGTCAACGTCTCGCGGCTCCGGAAGGCGCTGCCGCAGGACGTGCTGGAGACCAGGGCCCCCGGCTACGTCCTCAGGGTCCAGCCCGACGACCTGGATCTCCATCGCTTCGAGCGGCTGGTGGACGAGGGCAGAGGCTTGCTCGGCGGCGGTCGGACCGCGGAGGCGTCGGCACGGCTGCGCGACGCGCTCTCGCTCTGGCGGGGCCCGGCGCTCGCGGACTTTGCCTACGAGAACTTCGCGCAGGCCGCGATCGCCCGGCTCGAGGAGGTCAGGCTGGCGGCGGTCGAGCTGCGAGTCGATGCCGACCTCGCGCTCGGGCGCCACGACGAGCTGATCGCAGAGCTCGAGGCACTCGTCGCCGAGCACCCGCTCCGCGAGCACCTGCGGATGTGTCTGATGACCGCGCTGTACCGGTCGGGCAGGCAGGCCGAGGCCCTCGCCGTCTATCAGGACACGCGCCGGTCGCTCGTCGACGAGCTCGGAATCGAGCCGAGCCCTGCGCTTCAGGAGCTCGAGCAGGCGATTCTTCGCCAGGACCCCGAGCTGGAGCTCGAAGCGTCGGCACCGGCAGAACGGTCGATCCTCGTCGCACTCGACGATGAGACGCACGTCGAGGCGTTGCTGGCAACCGCGGAGCCGCTGGTACGGGACCGGCCTCGCGTCGTCGTGCTGGCCAGATTGGTCTCCGACGGGGCGCAGCTCGGCACGGCGTCGACGTGGCTCGAGGAGCGCCGATCTGCCCTCGAAGCTCGCGGTGTTGTCGCCCGTGCCGCCTCCTTCACGGCGACGGCGCCGGGGGAGGAGCTTGCCCGGCTGGCTACCGATCTCGACGTCGAGCTCCTGCTCGCCGGCGCACCGGATGGGCTTCTCGCCGAAGGAGCCCCCGACGAGCAACTCGCCGCTCTCCTCGCGGAGACGCCCTGCGATGTCGCCCTACTCGTTCCGCGGGAGGCGACGTCGGACGGCCCCGTGCTCGTGCCGTTCGGAGGCGCAGAGCACGACTGGGCGGCGGTCGAGCTCGGCGCCTGGTTCGCCCGCGCGACAGGGCGGCCGCTGCGGCTGGCGGGTGCCGCCGCGATCCCGGAGCACGGCAAACGCGACGCAAGCCGCCTGCTCTCGCACGGCGCGCTTGCAGTCCAGCGCGTTCTCGGCATCTCGGCCGAGCCGCTGCTGACCCAGCCCGGTGAGGAGGGCATGCTGGAAGCGAGCCGCGACGCGAGCCTGCTCGTCGTCGGCCTGTCGACGAGGTGGCATCGCGAGGGTCTCGGCGCTGCCCGCCTCAGGCTCGCCCGAGAAGCCACTCCGCCCGTGCTGCTCGTCCGCCGCGGCCTACGCCCCGGCGGGCTGGCTCCGCCGGCGGCACTCACACGCTTTACCTGGTCGATTCGCCCCTGACTCGCGCTTCAGCCGGCACAGGCCGGCTTGTACCGCCGCCCCGGGAGGAACCTCTCCCACTCGTCGCGGGTCAGCGTTCGGTTCGCGAGCGCGCACGCCCGCCGCGCCCACGACTCCGGATCGATGTCCCAGACTGCCCCGGTCCCGTCGGAACTCGTGATCAGCAGTCGGCGCCCGTCGGGGGAGAGATCCATCGTCCGCCGTCCGGCTTCCGGCAGTGAGCGTGGGGCCGATCTGGACGCCCGTCTGCACGTCCCAGAGCGAGGCGCGCGCGTTGGAGACGGCGAGGGTTCGGCCGTCTCGGCTGAACTCGAGCGACTCGGCGCCACCGGCGTCGAGAGCGTGGAGAAGCTTCCCGGTGCGAACGTCCCAGAGACGCACGGCACGGCCATACCCGCCGACGGCCACGATGCGGCCATCCGGACTGAGGGCAACGGCCAGGGCATCTCCTTCGTCGCCGCCCGACACCTCCGCGAGTCGCGAACGCGTGGCGACGTCCCACACCTGGGCGCGCGGGAACCCGGAACCGTCTTCGGCGAATGCCACCCGCTCTCCGTCTGCGCTGAATGCGACATCGTATAGAGCGGCCGAACCCTCCGATCCTGCCGGAAAGCTCCCCCGTTTCGACATCCCAGAACGCCACCCCGCCGCCGGAGCCGCTCGTCGCAAGCGTCTTGCCGTCCGGGCTGAACCCGACGCTGCGCGTCCAGACCTGCGAAGAACGGCTCGTACCGCAACGACCGCGACGAGACATCCCACACAGTCGTCGTACCGCTGCGGCTGACACCTGCGAGCGTTGCTCCGTCGGGTGAGAAGGCGAGCGCCTCGACTTTGCCTCCCGTTTCCCGCAGCGGTGCGCCGGAGGGCATGAGGGTCTGCGCGTCCCGGAAGGCAATTCCCCCATTCGTGAGGCCGACCGCGATCAGCCGGCCGTCGGGGCTGAACCTTCCTGGGTAGCCGCCAGACATCTCGTCGAAGTGGACGATCGTCCGAAAGCATGAACGGCCGGTTGAGCCGGCGCCCGCCCGTCAGATCCCAGGCGATCGCCGTCCCGTCTTCGCCCACTGTGTACAGCGTTTCACCGTCGCGGCTGAAGGCCGCCTGGAATGCCGAGTGGCCGCGCAGCGTTTCGCGGGGCGTCGCTGAGCCGGCGTCCCACACGGTCACGGTTCCGTCGTCGTTCGTCGACACCAGCGTTCTGCCGTCCTGGCTGAACAGGAGCGATTCCGGGTGCCCGGCGAGGTCGGCGGTGCGCGTCTCCGTCTCTCCCGTCCGCGTGTCCACGAGCTGGATGCCGCCCTCGATTCCGACGGCGACCGTTCGACCGTCTGGGCTGAGCGCGAGCGGGTGGTACCCCGTTTCGATCTCGAGCGTGCGGGCCTTTCGGCCGCTACGGAGATCCCACCACGTCAGCTCGCCTTGATCCGACGCCGTCACGACGGACCGGCCGTCGGGCGTGAGCGCGAAGTGCGGAGGCTGCTCGAAGGACGAGATCGACGACGGGCTGAACCCGTTCGGCTCGATCGCCGGACCTACCGGATCCAGCGTCCTCGCGTCCCGAATGCTGATCGTGAAAGGCTCGACGGTGAGGACGACGAGCTTCGACCCGTCCCGGGTGAACGCCATGCGTGCAGCGTGTCCGCTGAGCGGAGCTCCCTCCAATGTCTTGCGTGTACGCGCATCGATCAGACTTAGGTAAAAGTCTCCCCCGAAAGCGATCGTCTCGCCGTCGGGGCTATAGGCGAGGCCGTCGACCCACTGCGTCAGCCGCAGCGGTTCCCCGATCGGCCCATACGTGCGCGCGTCGAAGAACAGGAGCTTCTTGAAGAAGTCGCTCACCGCGATCGTCCTCCCGTCGGGGCTGAGAGCGATTCCCCCCGGAGACGCGTCGTCGGGGCCGTGCATGATCCCGATCGCCTTCGGCGAGCGCAGGAGCGCGGAGAGCAGAGAGCTGCGCGTCTGCGGCGTGTCGGCGATCGCGACCGCCTGGCGCGCGAGCAGCAGCGAGCGGTCGAGATCCTCGTCGGCGAGCGCCTGCGCGCCGAGCCGCTGGGCGACCTGCGCGGTCTCGGCGTCACGCGCCTCGCCGCGCTGGACGAGCGCGAGGATCCCACCCGCGAGAGCGGCGAGCAGCAGGACCGCGACCCCGGCGAGTAGTCGCGCGAAGCCGCCTGTTGGCGCGCCGGGCATGCGTCGCCTCGTGCTCGGAGGCGTCGCGGCTCTCGCTGACGAACTCACGCTCGAGTTGGTTGAGCTCGGGGGCGTGGTCGGCGCTCCAGTCGAGTGCGGCGGCGAGACGGGCGCCTCGGTAGAGCTCGTCCGGGTCGCGCCCACCCCCGTTCCATTCGCTGGCGGCGTGGGTTATCTGGCGGTGCAGGCGGCGCCCCTCTGTGTCCTCTTCGATCCACTCGCGTAGGCGCGGCCATTCGCGCAGGAGCGCCTCGTGCGCTACCTCGATCGAGCCCTCGTCGATGATGACGAGCCGGCTGTCGGCCAGCGTCGTGAGCACGTCGCGAACCTCGTCTCGCCCTGCGTCGAACTCGCCGAGGGCGGCGCGGCGGCGGACGGGGACGTCGCCCTCATCCGAACCGACGAGGCGAAGCATGATCGTGCGAACGAGCGGCTTGCGGCTGTCGGGGACGCGCGCATATGTCGCCTCGGCCAAGCGCGCGACGGCACCGTCGACGCCCCCGGACTCGCGGTAGGCAGCCAGCGTCAGCGCGTTGTCGCCACGCTTGTGCCAGAGCTCGAGCAGGGCGGTGGAAAGCAGCGGCAACGCACCCGGCTCGCCCTCCACATCGCCGACGAGCGAATCGGTCAGCCCCGGCTCCACGCGCAAGCCCACGCGCGCGGCGGGGAACTCGACCGCGCGCCGCAGCTCGGACGCCTGCATGGGCCCGACCAGCACGTGGTTCGCACCGAGCAGCTCGGCGAGCTGCGGATACGCGGCGAAACGCCCGTAGAAGTCGGCGCGGAGTGCGACCACCACGAGCGCTCGGCCTTCCGGATCCGTGGCGGCGCGGGTCAGCGTGGCGATGAACGCGGCGCGCTCGGTGTCCGATCGGCAGGCGGTGAACAGCTCTTCGAGCTGGTCGACGGCGAGCAGCAAGCGCTCGCCGGGGGACAGCGCGTCGAGGGCTGCCGCGAGCGGATCCTCGGCGCTCGGACTCGAGCACCGTGGCCAGCTCGTCCATCGGGTGTTCGCCGGGACGCAGGAGCCACCGCCGCCAGCCCTGGCTCCCCGGGAGGACGCCCCCGGCGAGTGCCGGGAGGAGGCCGGCCCTGAGCACGGACGACTTGCCCGTGCCCGACGGTCCCACGATGCCGAGGAACCCCGTGCCGACCAGACGGGCGGCGAGCTCTGCGACCAGCCGCTCGCGGCCGAAGAAGAAGTCGGCGTCGCCGGTGTCGAAGCTTGCGAGGCCCTTGAACGGGCACGTTTGCTGGGCGTCCGGGCGGGCCACCGGGAGCGACAGGGCGCGCTCCCGCTCGTGTGCGAGCTGGAGCTCCGAAACCTTGCCGGCGAGCTCGGCCTCGACCTCGCTCAGCTCGCTCCTGCCGGCTGCGGCGCGAGAGGCGACGTCGACGACCAGGCGGCTCGCCTCGTCGACCGCGACGGCCAATGCAGCGCTCGCCAGCGCCCGGCAGCTCGCGTAGCGGTCCGCGGGCTCCTTCGCGAGCGCTCTAGCGATGACCCCGTCGAGCCCAGCCGGAAGGTCGGGCCGCTCGGCGCTCGGCGCCGGCGGCTCCGACTCCAGGTGCGCGAACACGACAGCCAGCTCCGAGTCGGCTTGAAACGGCGGCCGGCCCACGAGGCACTCGTAGAGCACGCAGCCGAGCGAGTAGACGTCCGCGCGCCCGTCGACCTCGCCGCCCGCGATCTGCTCGGGCGCGACGTAGTCGATCGTCCCCAGTAGATGTGCCTCCTCGCCGAATCCCGGGTCGTCGGATGTCCGCTTGGTGATCCCGAAGTCGGCCAGATACACGTGGTCGGAGCCGTCGGGGCGAGCGCCCACATCGAGCAGCACGTTGGAGGGCTTGACGTCGCGGTGCACGAGCCCGCGGGCGTGGGCGGCGTCCAGGGCGCTCGCCACCTGTGCGACGACGCCGACCGCGTCGGCCGGGCCGAGGGGGCCGCGGCGTAGGCGCTCTTTGAGATCGCGCCCTTCGACGAAGCGCATGGCGATGAAGAGAACGTCCTCGTTCGTCCCGGCCTCGTAGATCGGGACGATGTTCGGATGGTCGATCGACGCGGCGAGCTCCGACTCGCGCAGGAAGCGGTCGCGGAACGACTCGTCCTCGGCGAGGCCGGCGGCGAGCAGCTTGAGCGCAACCCTCCGCTTGAGCCGCAGGTCCTCGGCGAGGTAGACGACGCTCATGCCGCCCAGGCCGAGCAGCGACTCGATCCGGTAGCCGGCGAGCTCGGTACCGACCCGGGGGTCGTCGGTCACTTGCACGCGTGCTCCTCGCTTTCGGAGGCCTGAAGCAACGATAGGACGACTCCGGAGTAGGTGTAAAGAGCCCGCGTTACAGCAGCGTTTCAGACAAGAGCAAGAGAGAGGCCGGTCGCCCGGCCTCTCCCAGCGTCCTCAGACGCTGATCCGGGTTATTGACCGTCCATCGCGAACCACAGGATCGCGTGGGCCGTCGCGTCGGACATGTCGTCGAGCGACTTCATGTTCACGTGCTCGAGACGATCCGCAGCGGTGTGGTAGGTCGGGTGCATCGTGATCCCGGCTGTCCCACCGAACAACGCTGCCTGCGCCGGCGTCTTGACCTGATCCGACCCGGTGGTGAGCCCGCCGGCGCCGATCCCGGCGTTGACGAACGACTGGTAGTCGGAGCGGCCGTCGTACGGCCTCGCCACCCACGGCAGACCCTGCGACTCGAGATACGACGTCAACACGTGCTCGAGCTCTGCAGACCGGCCCGGTTGCACGAGGCCGCCCGTGTGAGCTCCGTCGCCGTCCTGCACGAAGTAGACGCCGTTCGACGACGACAGCATGTCGACGTTGATGTTGATCGTGGTCGCGGCCCGCTGCGCCGGTGTGAGCTGGCTCACGTAGTGAGCGGAACCGAGCAGGTTGAGCTCCTCGGCGCCCCAGAAGGCGAACACGACCTTGTTCTTCAGGCCGTTACCGCCGGTCTTGAACATGTTCACCGTCGAATTGAGGTTGAGCGCGGCCTCGAGCATCGTCGCCACGCCGCTCCCGTTGTCGGTCACGCCTGGCCCGGCGGTGACCGAGTCGAGGTGGGCCCCGGCGACGACGACCTTGTCGGCGCGGCCGCCCGGAGTCTCGGCGAGCACGTTGCTCGTCGTCCGGATCTCGGAGATCGTGGACGTGAAGACGTGCGCGACCACGCTGCTGTTGGCGCTGTAGAGCTCCTGCCCGACCGCGAAGCTCACACCGACCGCCGGAATCGTCACACCGGGCGAACCGAGCGTTCCGTTGATCGGACCGTTCTCGCCACCGCCGCGGTTGAAGATCACGGCCGCGCTGGCGCCGGCCGCCTGGGCGTTCAGCGCCTTCACCCGGAAGGTGCAGGTACCGCGTTGCATCAGCGCGATCCGGCCGGCGACGAAGCCGGTGAAGTCACCCGTCTCGCAACCGCTGGTGCTCGTCGCGTTCGGCGTCGCGTTCGTGTCGACCGGCTGCACCATCCTCGTCACGTCGCCCGAACCGGAGTAGGTCATGGTGAAGAAGTCGATCGTCTCCACGTACGGCTTCGCCGTCGGCGAGACCTGTTCGAGCTTCGGCGGCGCCAGCTCCTGGAAGAACGCGAACGGGAAGTCCTGGATCGTGACGCGGAATCCTTTGTCGCGCAGCTTGCCCGCGAGGTAGTCGACGGACGCCGTGTAGCCGGGCGTGCCGGAGGCGCGCGTGCCCCCGTTCGCGTCCGCAATGTCTTGAAGTGCCTCTAGGTGCTTGACGAGCTTCGCGAGCTTCATGTGCTCGCGGTACTTCGAACTGTCAGTCGCAGCCGACGCGGGCGCCGTCAGCACGAGCGCGCACAGCGCTGCGAGCGCAATCCAGCGTTTCATCGTTCCCCCCTGTCTCGATTGCGGCGCGGAGCGTAACCAACACACCACGGCGGGTCGGGGGAGTCCCGTCGGCGGCTCGGCACCTTGTACCGCGCTCACTTGCTTGCCAAGATGATGCGACTGCCTCGGCGAGCGTCGCCGGGCTTCTAGGGAGAGGGAGATAGATGAAACGTTCTGCGGTATTGGGCGCATTGGCGCTCTTGCTCGGTGTTGCGTTCTTGTCCAGCGCGTCCGCGCAGGAGACCCCCGTTTGCGGGCCTCCAGGCGAAGAGGTCCCGGCGACGATCGTCGGGGCTGGAAACATCCACGGCACACCGGGCAACGACGTGATCGTGGGCAGCCCGGGTGTCGACCACATCAACGGCCTCGGCGGCGACGACATCATCTGCGGCGAGGGCGGCAACGACGACCTCAGCGGCGGCCCTGGGGACGACGAGATGATCGGCGACGAGCTCGACTTGCCGCCGTTCATTCCGTCCAACGGGAACAACGACGATCATCTCAGCGGCGGCCCGGGCAACGACGTGCTCGCAGGCGTCGGCGGCGACGACACACTCGACGCCGGGCCCGGAGACGATCAGGCGATCGGGTTCGGAGGCAATGACACGATCGGCACTGGCCCCGGCGCGGATACCGCTTTCGGCGGTCCCGGAGACGACGTCATGGCCGGCGACCCAGGCGACGACACGCTGTTCGGCAACTTCGGCAGCGACGTGATCTCGGGCGGACCCGGCGACGACTTCATCGACGGCGACAATCCGTTCCCGCCGCCGCCCGGCGGGCCGCCCTTCCCACCTGGGAGCAACGACGACGATTGCACCGGCGGGCCGGGTACCGACGCGATCTTCAACTGCGAGGCGACGACGCCGTAGTCCTGGCGGCGGATAGTGGGCTCGGGTGTCCATCGGGACACCCGGGCCAACGCTGAGGTAGGCGCAGGGCAACCTTTCCCCGACCGGGTTTCCGACTTGCAGGAACAACGTGCTGACGGCACGGATCCAGGCCACAGCCAGACCACACCACCACGGCAGAAAGCTTGATGGGCAACCCGTCCGTGGTCTGCGCGGAACGATGAGTTCTTGGTGGTCTGCCGGTCTCTAGCGCGTACGGATCCGTAAGAACTCGCCTGCAGTCAGGACTCCAGGAGGCTCGCATGAAGCTTGTTCTACGTCCGCCGGCATCAAGAACGCATTATCCACGACGCTCTAGTCGACCTGTTGGGGAAGCCGATTGCCGAGTTCGACGCCCTCTGCATCCCCACCGCGTCGTACGCGCACCCAATGGCCGGTCCCTGGCAGAGCATGGAATTTCATCAGCGGGCAGGAGCCCCGCTGCCCCATGTGCGAGTTGGGTTGGAAGTCCTTGGGCGTGCTGGAGTTGACCGCGCTGCCCAGCATCGACCAAGAACGCTGGGTGTCATGGGTCCGAGAGACAGACGTCCTACTCGTGAATGGCGGCGATGCCCTGTATCTGTGCCACTGGATGCGGCAGTCCGGGCTGGCGGACCTCGTGCCGTCGCTGCACGAGATCGTCTGGGTGGGACTGAGCGCCGGGAGCATGGTGATGACCCCGCGTATCGGCGAGGACTTCGTCCAGTCGAAGCCGCCCACCGGTGGCGACGAAACGCTCGGACTCGTCGACTTCTCGATCTGCCCGCACCTGGCTCACGAGGATCTGCCGGGGAACACCATGGCCGACGCAGAGAGGTGGGCGGCGGGAATCAACGGTCCGGCATACGCGATCGACGACGACACCGCCATCCAAGTGGTCGACGGCACCGTCGAAGTCGTCTCCGAGGGGAACTGGAGGCTGTTCACCCCCAGCCCGGTAGCAAGCGGAACGGGCTAGAAGGCAACGCGCCCCTCGGCTGAGCGAGTGTTCAGGAATTTGAGCATCCCGCTTCAGGGGGCGGGCGGATGTCTCCAGATGACCGTCTTCCGCCTCGTGTGTCGAGGCGTGACGGTCTCCGTCGGTACCGCACCAAGCCTCTCCGCGACCCGCTGGGAGCGGACGTTGTCGGACGAGATCAGAGAGACCAGCCGGTCTATGGATCGAGACTCGTAGGCCCAGTCCCGGATGGCTGCGGCGGCTTCGGTCGCATATCCGTGGCCCCAGTGCGGACGTAGCAAGGCCCAGCCAAGCTCGGGCTGAGCATGCCTTCCTGCGTTTGCCCAGGTCGAGGGCGTCCAGCCGCGCGTGTCGAAGATCATCAGACCGGCTTGACCGACCACCTGCGGGTCGATCGCGACGGTTTCGAGAATGAATGGACCGAGCCCGTCTGTTCTCCAACCGCCAAGTCCTGCTTCGGTCATGGCTCGTGCGTCCTCGAACCCTGAGACGGGCTCTTTGTTCAAGCCATGCATAACCTCCGGGTCCGCGAATAGGTCATACAGAGCATCCGCATCCTGGAGAGTCGGCGTGCGGAGGCAAAGCCTGTTCGTGTAGAGCCGGGGCTGCTCCCAGGATGGGGTGTCGTGAGCCACACGGAGACGCTAGTCGGAGCCTGCAGGCGCAGCCTGCGCGGCAAACTCTCGCCTGGGCCAGTGTGCGGGAATGTCACCCGACGACGCGTGGCTAGTTGATGTCGTGGATCAGCCAGATGCGCTCGCCGGTCTGGGACGCGGTTCGCGCTTGGGCGGTGATCTGCTTCGTGTCTGGGTACTCGGCTACCTCGGGCTCGCGCAACGTCGTTAGGATCGAAACGCCTTGGCCGGCGAGGCTACGAAGCGACACACGGACACGCTGGGCGCGTTCGGCCTCGGCGACGAGGACCTCGCAGCGTGGCGGGAGAGCGGCCTGCCTGACGAAGCGTTCGTCGAGTGGCTGGTCGACCGGGTTGCGCGCCGGCCGACCGGCTCGTGGGCGCGGCAAGTGTACGGAGCCGAGGACGTGCACGACTTCGCGCGACGCGCGATCCTCGACGCTCTGGCGCTCGAGCCTGCCGATCAGCTGCTTGAGGTCGGCTGCGGCGGCGGCCTGCTGCTACGCGACGCGCTCGTAACCGGCGCGAGCGTCACGGGGCTGGACCACAGCGAAGAGATGGTCGCGCTCGCACGCGAACGGGCGCCTGGCGCCGACGTCGTATTGGCGAAAGCTGAGCGTCTGCCGTTCGCCGACGGCGAGTTCAGCGCCATTGCGATGTCGGTTGTCTTCTTCTTCCGCGAAGACCCGGTCGGGGTTCTGCGCGGTGTCGTCGCGGCTGCGACGCGGCGGCCGGGTCGCCGTCTACACGACCGGCCCTGAACTGCGCGGGACGCCAGCTGCCCCGGAGCCGATCGCGAGCGAGGGTCACTTCAACAATGACCACGAGCCTGCGCAGCTCTCCTGGGTGCGAGCTGGGCGAAGTCAGCGTTCGCAACGAGCGCGGCGGAGAGCTCCTCACCGCCCGCACCTAATCCGCCAGACCCCGCTCGGAGCGCACTGTGAATCCGTAGGCTCAGGGAATCTCGACTGGGCCAGCGTTCGGAATGTCCCCCGATGCGACCGATGCGAGTCTGTTACGTCGTGGTCGGCTCGCCTGCGTTGCCCTGAACCAACTCCTCAAAAGCGGTCTCGGCGCGGATCGGGTCGAAGTCGCTGTCCTCGGCAGCAAGCGAACGGAACGATTCCTTGCGGTCGATCGCGAGCCGGAGATGCCTGATCGCGTCGTCTGTCCGACCGGCGAGGCTCTCGCAGCACGCGAGGTTGTAGAGCGGCCCGGCGTACTCGGGATGAGCTTCGATCAACTCGCGTCCCCGATCGGCAGCCTCGGCGTATTGGCCTGACTCGTAGAGATGGTGGAGCGGCATCCAGATCTCGCCGCCCTGGGCCTCGTACGCCTTCCCCGGAGTTCCACCGACCGCGACGAGCGTCGTCCCCGGCTCCTCAGCGAACGCCGTCCGCTTCACCTCGGGGCGAACGAAGACGAGTGTGCCCGCGGGTGCGTCCACCCGCTCGCCGTCGAGCTCGAACGTCGCGCGCCCGCGCTGGACGAGGTACAGCTCCTCCTGCAGGTCATGCTCCTGTGACTCGTCGTGCTCGTTGATGAGCCGATCGCCCACCTGATGAGCTGTAAATGCGTTGACGCCGAACGACGTGATGCCGAAGTGGAACCGGACGGGGCGCGAAAGGACGCGGCCGTCATCGATCTCGTCGATCTCGTCAATCTGGGCCACCGCGTAACCGCTCATTCGGCCGTCCTCCTTCGGGTTGTGGGAATAAGCAGGCGACACAGCCTAACGAGCGCCCCGGCACCGATCGACCACCTCGCCGCGGCGAGACCGTAGTGCTCGCCTGGGCCAGCGTGCTCTCGCCTGACATCGCTCGGAGGGCCTACCGCGCTGAGTAGCGTGGATCAATAGGCCAGACCAGACGGCCGAAGGAGGGCACGCTCACCCAGCCGACTGCTGACGTGCGAGCCTCCCTCGGCCCCGGCCGGCAATGAACTGAACGCCGCGGCGCTTACAGCGCCTCAGCCCCCGGCTGAGGAGGCCCGGCATCCCTAGACTCGCGCGACCCCGAGTCTAGGAGGCTTAGATGGCAATTGAGCCTGCACCAGGACCAGAGCTAGGTACGCGCATTGTGTTTGTGGGGAGCACCAAGGGAGAGCACCTGACGCTGGACGTCGATCAGAACCCACCCGTCGTGGGGCAGCTCGTCTCGTCGGGCGGGCTTTCACGGCTCACGACAGAGGACATACCGATCTGGGTGAACGTCGCGAATGTGCTCTACGTTCATGGCGTCAAGCTGGTGGACTGATGAATCCCAGCACGCCAGCCTCCCGACTTCGGGGCTAGGGCGCCGGGGCGAACTGAACTCCGCGACGCCACGGTGCTGTAGCGCGACCGGCCCCGGTCGAAGATCTCAGGCCGGCCCGCTAGTGGCCAAAACGGCCGTGTTCGGAGACCACACCGGGACCACACGCGCACAGCATTCGGCGGCGCCCACGGCAGGGACAACCGCCTGGTTGAGCGAAAACGGCTTGTCCAGGCGGCCCCTGCGTTTCCGAGCGGGAACCGGTCGAGCGCACCTCGAACGCCGGGGTTTAAGGGACGTCTGCGTAGGTATGAGGTCGCTGCGTCCGTCTGTGGCACGCCCGACCCATTCGGCGCCGAGCCGGCCGACCGGCTCGACTCCTACCGAAGCGAAGAAAGGACGGTGCGTTAGATGTCAGACCGCGAGCTGAGCACCCGTGACCTTGCGACGAGATCCGATACCGACGACTCCGACATCGACCAGTCCGAATCGTCGGTCGAACGCGACACCTCCGCCGAGCCCGTCGACGGCGACGAGCCCCGGGCCGAGACGCCGGCCACGGACGAAGCGACGAGACGAGACGCCGATCCTGCCGACTCCACGGGCGACGGCGAGCCCGCACAGCAGACGGTCGCCGCGGACGATCGCGAACCGCTCCTGCCCGATGACCAGGGGGAACGCTTCACCACCCGCTGGCACGAGATCCAGGCGAGCTTCGTCGACGAGCCACGCGACTCGGTCGCGCAGGCCGATGCCCTCGTTGCCGATCTCATGCAGCGGCTCGCGGCCACCTTCTCGAACGAACGCGAGCGCCTGGAGGGTCAGTGGGATCGAGGCGACGACGTCTCCACGGAGGAGCTCCGCGTCGCCCTCACCCGCTACCGCTCCTTCTTCGACCGCCTCCTCTCCGCCTAGCAGGGCTCAGGGCGCAAGCCAGCCTGCGATCGGCTCTAGAGCGGGACTCGCTCGGCGAGGCCGGGATAGCGAAGGACGAACCCGGTCTCGTCGAGCTCGAGCAGGGCGCTGAAGTCGCCGCTCGAAAACTGGACCCGCCCTCGCCCGAGCGGCTCGTAGCGTTGGCTCGAGCGCGACACCTCGAGGGACGGGACCTCCACCAGCGCCATCACGTAGTCGCGCGCTCCGCCTTCGCCGCCCGCGAGACCGTCGCGCAGGACCGGCAGCGTGTTCGTCAAGGGCGAGAACCCGAGATCGACGAAGTCGGCGTCGCCGGGCTCCACACGTGCGGAGGGCCCGCCGACGACCTCGAGCTCGAGCACGCCTGAGGCAAGCCGGTAGCGCAACTCGTACGCGACGCCGATTTGCGTCCCCTCGGCGCGGATCCCTTCCGCGTCGACTTCCACCCTGGCGATCTCCATCCGGGGCGCGTCGACGCCGGTCCAGACGAGAACCTGCAAGCCGCCGATCGTACAGCCGGATCAGCCGAGGTCCGAGAACGGACTGACGCTCATGTACTTGAAGCCGCTGTCGACGGCCAGCGTCACGATCACGGCGTCCGGGCCGAGGCGCTCGGCGAGCCGATGCGCCCCCACCACGTTCGCGCCGGTCGAGATGCCCGCGAAGATGCCCTCCTCGCGGGAGAGCCGAAGGGTCATCTCGACCGCCTCCTCGTCTGCGATCGGCTCCAGGTGGTCGACGCGCTCGGGATCCCAGTGCGGCATGACGAGTCCGGTCCAGCCCTGGATCACGAACGGCCCCCGCTCGCCGCCGCTGATCGCGGCCGACGACGCCGGCTCGTGCGCCTGGATGAAGACACCGTGGGGCTTGAGGGCGTCGGAGACGCCCATCACCGAGCTAGCGGTGCCCATGCCCTGGCAGAACGCGGTCACGCGGCCGCCTGTCTGCTCCCAGATCTCGCGCCCGAGGCGCTCGCAGTGATCGGGGACGATGTACGGGTTGTTGAGCTGGTCGGTCGCGTAGTGGCCCGGCTCGTCGGCCAGCTCGGCGGCGCGCGCGACCATGTTCTCGATGTCTTTCGCTGTCACGTTCGGCCGGCCCTCGACCGACGGAACGACCTCGATCTCGGCTCCGAGTGCGCGCGTCAGCTGGAAGCGCTCCTCCGTGAAGCAGTCGGCCATGACGATCAGCACCCGGTAACCCTTCGCCGTGCCGACGAGCGCGAGAGCGGGGCCGGTGCTGCCGCCCGTGTACTCGACCAGGGTGTCGCCGGGGGAGATCAGGCCGTCGCGTTCCGCCCCCTCGACCATCGCCAGCGCCATCCGGTCCTTCATCGATCCGCTCGGGTTGCGGTACTCGAGCTTCAACCACAGCTCGGCTCCGTTCGCCGGCGCGCAGCGGCCGAGGCGGACGAGCGGCGTGTTCCCGATCGCCTCGAGGATCGACTCCATGCGGTGATTCTCCACTAGCACCCCCGACTCACCGCCCAGGCAACCCGGTCAAATTGGACACGCTCGGCGGTCCCGCTACGATTCCGCGCTCACGAACAGGCCAGGGCCGCTCCTTCACCGATTCCGCGGCCCGTCGTTTCGTCCTCTCCATGCCTTCTCTCCGCCGCCTTCTAACCGCGCTCGCACTCGTCGCCATCGTCCTGGGCTCCGCAGCCGTGGCGTCTGCCGAGCTGCGTGCTGACGCAGATCCGCCGATCACCCGGCCCGCGGTGGTGATCGACGAGGCGAACGTGCGTCATCCCGCGCTTCGCCGCATCCGGCGAAGGGCGACGCTCGGCGAGCGCGCCGCGAAGATCGCGCTGAGGGCCGTCGGCGTTCCCTATCGGTGGGGCGGCTCGTCGCCCCGCAGCGGCTTCGACTGCTCCGGTCTCGTCCACTGGGCGTACAGCCACCTGGGCGTGAGGTTGCCGCACAGCTCGTACGCGCTCCACGGGCTCGGTCGGCGCGTTTCGCGCTCGCGGCTGAGGCCCGGCGACGTGCTCTTCTTCTCGGGCCTCGGCCATGTCGGCGTCTACATCGGCCGGGGCCGCATGGTCCATGCGCCGCAGTCCGGACAGCGCGTCGAGGTGGTCAGGCTCTCGGGGTCGTACTACGCACGCAGCTTCGTCGGTGCGCGGCGAATGATCCGTCGCTGACGGCCTGTGGACGGACTGCGCGGATCTCGGCGCAGCTCCGTGACACGCCGTGCGTTTTCGGCCCCGACGATGGCGGGGTGAAGATCCTCGCCCTGAGCCTCCTGTTACTCGCCGTCGCCGCAGGCCCGGCCGCAGGCGCCGTCCAGCGCGTGGCGCCGACGGCCGACGCGTCCCTGCCCTTCCTCTGCGACTGGGGCTACGACTGGGACGAGCGCTGCTACCGCGACTTCTCCGACCGGCTGGCGGTCGGCGGCGACGTCGACAAGGCCTGGCGGTCCGCCCTTCGCTTCCCGCTCGAAGGGATCCCTCACGGCGCGGTCATCGACTCGGCCACGCTCTCCCTCTCCTTCGACGGTGTCTGCCTCGGGCCGCGCAAGACGGACCTGCCCTGTCCCGCACGCGTGTACACGATCGACGTCCACCCGATCCTCAGCCGCGACTGGTTCCGGGAACGCGAGGTCGACTTCGGTCCGCTCGCCGACCAGGCGTCGCTCTGGACGGCAGCGCCTCGGCTCGTGTCCTGGGACGTGACGAACCTGGTCACGGACTGGGTGGAACACGGCCTGCCGAACAACGGTCTCCTGCTGAAGCTCGCCGGCGGCGAGGAGGGCTTCCTGGTCAGCGGCCCGAGGCTCCCGTCCTCCGAGTTCGCCGAGGTCGGCTCTCGGCCCGTGCTGGAGGTGGCCTATCGCATGCCCGGCTGACGCAGAAGAACTGGACGCGCGGGGCGAGCTCTACGCCGGCACGCAGGGCGGCCGCGTGTAGCGCCTCGTGCGCTGACGGAGCCGCACGCGGCTACCGTCGGGGCGTGTTCGCTCCGACGTGGCTCCGACTCGCGCTCCTCGCCTTCGTGCTCGCGTGGCTGTTCGGACCGGACTGGCTCAGGTCGACGGTGCCGGTCTGGCTGGCGTTCCTCGTCGCGCTCGGGCTCGAACTGCAGTTCTTCGTCGGAGCCCTCCGTGCGCAACCGGCCCGACGGCAGCCCGACCGCGCCCCGCAGGAGGCAGACCGCGCGCGCTTCGGCTACGAGCGCGAGCACGAAGAGCTGCTCCTCGTCCGCGAGGAAGGTGAGGAGCTGTGGATCCCCTACTCGGGCGAGACCGACGAGGAGCTGGAGGAGCTGGTTGCGGAGGCCCGCGACCCCGACGACTACGAGCTCCCGCCGAGCCCGTACCCGCCGGCGCTGTCGCCGGCACTTCGTCGTCTGCTCGTCGGGCTGGGCGTCATCGGAGCCGCGGCGCTGGTCCTGTGGCTCGCCGGCCGCACCACAGGGTGGGACGCCCTCCCCGCGGACGCTCGCGCCGAGGCGGTCCGCCGCTTCTCGGCGGAGGCGTCGGTCATCGCCGGCAAGCCCGTGACGATCCGCTGCGACGAGTCGGGCACGCACGTCGGCGCCGTCCAGCACGCGGACGGGGTGGCGGTCGTAGGTGGGAACGTCGCCTACCTCACCCCCGAACGCTGCCTCTCGCTCTACGAGCTCGCGTTCGACGGCGAGATCAAGTCGAGCCAAACGGCCCGTGCGCTCGCCGTGCTCGCCCACGAGAGCTGGCACCTCCGCGGCGAGCGCAACGAGGCGACGACGGAGTGCTACGCGCTCCAGTCCGCCGTCGACCTGGGCCGCCGCCTCGGCCTCTCGGCGGACACGGCCCGGCAGATGATGCGCCAGCAGCTGGCGGAGAACGCACTCCATGCGCGCGGCAGCCCGGCCTACATCGTCTCCGAGGACTGCCGCGACGACGGGCCGCTCGACCTCGATCCCCGCAGCTCGCGGTTTCCCTAAGTCGCCTTGCACCGCTCCGCTCGCGGGGAGTAGCGTCGAGACGAGGCCGCACGATGACCCGTCGACTCAGACGAGAGCCGCCTGTCCGCACGCAGCCGCCGCGGAGGCGCGACGAGCCGCAACCCGCGCCGCCCGCGCCCCAACCGGTGCACCCGCACGACCAGGTCCGCGACCTTCAACACGCCGCCGGCAACCAGGCCGTGGGAACGCTCTTGCGCCAGCCGAAGACGGCCCCGCCGCCTGCTCCCAAGCCGAAGACCGACGAGGAGCAGTGGGCCGAGGACTGGGCCGACCCGGCCTTCGCCTCGGCGAAGAAGCACTTCGAGGGAACAGACCGGCCCAAGGGCAATGCGAAGTTCCGCTACGACACCCTCTGCCCGCTGTACAAGAAGCAGGGGATCAAACGGCCGCTCAAGTACGTCCACGACAACATCGTCCCCACCCGCTTCTTCGGCAAGTTCACGTACGCGCACCGCGACCTGAAGACTGCGCTCGACAAGGCCGAAACCGCGCTGAAGGCGAAGGGCTACAAGGACGCGCCGTTCCGCAAGTGCTGGGCCTTCAACCCGCGGACGACGAGCGAGGGCAACTGGAGCAACCACGCGGACGGCAAGGCGATCGACATCGACGAGGACACGAACCCGCGCCTGATCAAGAAGCAGGAGCGGGAGATCATCACCGCCCTGACCGGCATCGACGTGTCCGCACCGGATCCCGGGCAGGCGATCGGCGTGGACAGCTACCTGGCCTCCCGTTTCGCGAGCGGCCTCTTCCAGATGCTCTACTCGTCGAAGGGCATGGCTCTGAAGATCGCCCTGCTCGAGCTGGTAGCGACCGGCGAGACGAAGGACGTCGACGCCGCCAAGGCCGAGCTCGCCGGGGTGCCGACGGGCAAGAAGGCGAGCTCCGACGACAAGAAGCGCGCGAAGGAGATCGCGAAGAAGGTGAAGGCGCTCGAGGCAGAGCTTGCGCGCACTCGGGCCGCCCAGAAGACGCTCACGACCGAGAGGACGCGCTTCGACAAGCTCCAGGCGGACATGGCCAAGCTGGAGACCGAGATCGCGACGCTCACCGGGGAGATCGCCCAGCTCGACAAGGACATCGCCGCCGCGGCGACCAAGAAGGCGAAGGCGCCCCTGACCAAGACGCGGAACGCCAAGGACGCGAAGCTGAAGAAGGCGATCAAGACGCTCGGCGCGCTCCGGGCCGACCCGATGCAGGGGTACGCCGACAAGGGCTTCCTCGACCTGAACCCGGATCTCGTGAAGGCGCTCGAGGACGCGGGCCTGCACTGGGGCGGCGAGGTCTGGGCGGCCAAGGACTACATGCACTTCCAGGTGGCGCCCCACTAGCGCCCCCACCAGGAGCAGGTAGGTAGCGTGAAGGCGTGTCCGCCGACGCCGCCGCCGTCGAGGCCATCGGGCTCCGCAAGAGCTACGGAGACGTCCAGGCCCTCTGTGGGGTCGACCTCCGCGTCGACACCGGCAGCATCCTCGGTCTGCTCGGCCCCAACGGCGCGGGCAAGACCACGGCCGTCCGTATCCTCACGACGCTGCTGCGGCCCGACGAGGGCTCGGCGCGCGTGGCCGGGTTCGACGTCCTGCGCGAGGGGCCGCGCGTTCGCAAGAGCATCGGCGTCGCCGGCCAGTACGCGGCCGTCGACGAGAACCTGACCGGCCTCGAGAACCTCGAGATGGTCGGCCGCCTGTACCACTTCGCGCGCAAGCCGGCGCGGGAGCGCGCGGCCGAGCTCCTGGCCGACTTCGGCCTCGAGGATGCCGCCGACCGCCCGGTTCAGGGGTACTCCGGCGGCATGCGCCGCCGCCTCGACCTCGCGGCCGCGCTCGTCGCCCGGCCGCCCGTGCTCTTCCTCGACGAGCCGACGACCGGTCTCGACCTGCGCAGCCGGATCGGGCTCTGGGGGCTGATCGAGGCGCTCGTGACCGGGGGGACGACTGTGCTCCTGACGACGCAGTACCTCGACGAGGCCGACCGCCTCGCCGACCGCATCGCGGTGATCGACCACGGAGTGGTGATCGCCGAGGGCACGCCCGGCGAGCTCAAGCGACGGGTGGGCGGCGAGCGGCTCGAGATCCGGCTCGAGAACGGCAACCTCGACGCGGCCCTGGGAGCGCTCGCGCCGATCGCCGACGGCCGGCCGGTCGCGGAAGACGGCCTGATCAGCGTCCCGCTCCGCGAGCGGCACGGCGCGATCGCCCAGGCCGTCAGGAGCCTCGACGAGGCCGACGTGGCGATCGACGACATCGCGCTCCGCAGCCCGACGCTCGACGACGTCTTCCTGACCCTGACCGGGCGCGCGGCCGAGACGGAGGAGGACGAGTGAGCGCTGCTGCCTACGTCCTCTCGGACACGGTGGTGATCGCCAAGCGGAGCATCAAGCGCATCCGCCGGCAGCCGGACCTCCTCGTCGGCTTCACGGTGCAGCCGGTGATGTTCGTGCTGCTGTTCGTCTACGTCTTCGGGGGCGCCATCGACACCGGCGACCTCGACTACGTCGACTTCCTGATACCCGGGATCATCGTCCAGTCGATGGTGTTCGGCGGCTTCGTCACCGCCCTCGGCCTCGCGGACGACCTCAAGAAGGGCCTGATCGACCGCTTTCGCTCGCTGCCGATGTGGCAGCCCGCGGTGATCTCGGGCCGCATCCTCGCCGACGTCGGGACGAACGTGATCCAGCTCGTCGTCATGTTCACGGTCGGGATCCTCGTTGGCTTCCGCTTCGGCACCGACCTCCCCGAGGTGGTCGCCGGCATCGCTCTCCTGCTGTTCTTCGGCTACGCGTTCTCGTGGGTGTTCGCTTTCATCGGACTGACCGCGTCGTCGCCGGAAGCGGCGAACGCCTACGGCTTCACGATCCTGTTCCCGATCACGTTCGTCTCCTCCGCGTTCGTCCCGGTCGACTCGATGCCCGGCTGGCTCCAGCCGATCGCCGAGCACAACCCCTTCACGACGATGGTCGACGCGGCCCGCGCGCTCTTCATCGACACGCCCGCGGGCAACGACATCTGGCTCTCGATCGTCTGGTCGCTGGCGATCACGCTGGTGTTCGGCGCGCTCTCGGTGTGGCGCTACCGCAGCGCGGTCATGCACTAGCCGCACGCAACCGTTGACACGAGGCGCCCGGCGGTCGTAGCGTCAGGAGCGTCGTGACGCAGCACGACGAGCCGATCCACGTCATCGAGGACGACCCCGCCGAGGAGGCCCGGCAGGAGGCGCTCGCCGAGGCGATCCGCGAGCACGGCGATCCGCAGGGCGAGCCGGTCGAGGAGGAGGGCGGGCTCGAGGCGGCTGCGGGGTCGGCCGCCACGATGATCGCAGAGGCGCGGAAGCACGTCGGCTACCGCGAGACCGGCGACAACGACACCAAGTTCAACCGCTGGCTGGGCAAGATTCCGGGCTACCCCCACGGCGGCTTCGGCTACCCGTGGTGCTCGAGCTTCCTCTCGTACTGCCTGGCGCACTCGCAGAACGCGGCCGCCGGCCCGCGCACCGCCGGCTGCCCGGCCGGCGTCGCGTGGTTCCGTTCACGCAAGCGCTTCGGGGCCAGGCCCAAGGTCGGCGACTTCGTCTACTACGGCCCGGGCGGGAAGACGCATGTCGAGCTGGTCGCGGCGGTCGGGGCGACCACGATCACGACGATCGGCGGCAACACGGGCGGCTCGATCGGCGGCACCTACTTCAACGGCGACGGCGTCTACGAGAAGACCGTCGCCCGCTCCTCGCCGGCGATCCACGGCTTCGGCCGGCCGAGCTACGGCGCCGCCGGCGGACCCGCCCGACCCGCTCCTCCCCGCGCCGCAAGAGCGGCCCGCCGCTGACCTCGATCCGCAGCGTGCGGAAGCAGCAGCAAGCTGTCAACGGGCTCGGCTACACGCCGAAGCTCGAAGTCGACGGCGAGTGGGGCCCGAAGACGGAGGCGGGAGTCAAGTGGCTGCAGCGCAAGGTGGGCGCCTCGCCGATCGACGGCGAGTGGGGGGCGACGACCGAGGCGAAGTACGTCGCGCACCGCGGATAACCAAAGGCGCGAGCGTCCGGTGACCCAAGGAAGCGCGGCGGCGGGCCTGCGGCCCGCCGCCTGTCCCGGTCGCCTAGGCGACCTTGAAGCTGCCCTTCATCGCGCTCGAGTGCGGATCGCACACGAAGCGGTAGGTCCCTTTCTTCAGCGTGACCGTGACCGACTTCTTACCGACGAAGGAGACGCCCGTGATCAGCTTGTTCAGCCCCGGGCCGATCAGGTGGAAGTCGTGCGACGACGACCGGTCCGTGATCTCGAACTTGTACGAGCCCGGCTTGAGGCTCGAGACCTTCTTCCCGCCCGATTTCAGCGAGATCGTAAACCCTGGCCCGACGGTGCCACTGACCGTTTTCGGCGCCGCCGAGGCCGCGCCGATCAGGATCATCGCCGTCACCGCGACGACTGCGGAGAGGGCGATCACAGAGATGCGAAACATTTGCTGCTCCCTTCCTGGTTTCCGGAGCAGACAGCGTGTCCGCGGTGGGCGTCCCGCCGCATCGGGGCGACCTCTGGACCTGGCCGCTAGGGACAGCCCTAGTCGATCAGCTTCTGCGTCATCGCACGGATCGCGACGCGCCACATCGCCAGGCCGTAGGCGACGAGGAACACGAGGTGCGCGAGGTCGCTCCACCCGTCCCAGCCGAAGACCGCGTCGCGGATCAGCTGCACGAGGTGGTAGAGGGGATTGAGTTGCGCGAGCGCCTGCACCCACTCCGGAAACCCGTCGAGCGGGAAGAACGAGCCGGCGAGCAGGAAGAGCGGGGTCAGCACCGCGCTGACGACGTAGTTGAAGTTCTCGAACGACTTGGCGTAACCCGCGATCGAGATCCCGAAGCCGGCCCAGCCGAAGCCGCCGATCCAGGCGATGAACGGGACTGCGAACATCCCCCACGAGGGATCGAGGCCGAAGAACATCGCCACGATCATCGGCACGCACCCGTAGACGCCGGCGCGCGTGGCGATCCACAGCGCCTCCGCGCTCACGAGCTCCTCGGTGTCGACGGGCGCGGCCAGGATCGCGTCGTAGGTGCGCTGGAACTGGTACTTGACGAACGTCCCGAACATGGCCGGGAATGCGCTCGAGAACAGCACCGCGGTGGCGACCGTGCCCGTGCCGACGAAGTCGACGTAGTCGAGCCCGCCGATCGTGCTGACCAGCGAGCCGAAGCCGAAGCCGAACGCGAGCAGGTAGATCGTCGGCTCGACCGTCGACGAGAACGTGGTCGACTTCCAGAAGGAGGAGAAGTTCACGACCTCGCGCACGAGCACGCCGGAGAGCGCCGACCGCTCCAGCCGTCCGATCCGGCGCCGGCTCTCGGCACGGACCGCCATCAGCCGATCTCCTCGCCGGTCAGGAGCACGAACACGTCCTCGAGGTTGGCGGGCCGCCGCTCGCCCTCGATCGCGAAGCCGTTACCGCCGTCCACGCCCAGGATCGAGATGCTCGTCCCAGTGCGTCGCGTCCGCAGCCCGGCAGCGCCGGCCTCGGCCTCGACCTCGGCCAGCCGGGGCGGCGGCCCGTAGACCTCGAGCACCTCGCGGCCGGCATGCTCGACGACCAGTTCGGAGGGCGGGCCGGCGGCGACTGCGCTGCCGTGGGACATGATCAGCACCGTGTCGGCGAGCCGCTGCGCCTCCTCGATGTAGTGCGTCGACATCAGGATGGTCGTGCCCTCCGTGCGCAGGGCGTCGATCAGCGCCCAGAGCTCCTGGCGCACCTGGGGATCCAGCCCGACGGTCGGCTCGTCGAGCAGGACGAGGCGCGGCCGGTGGATCAGCGCCCGCGCGATCAGCAGCCGGCGTCGCATGCCGCCCGAGAGCTTGTCGACGCGAGAGTCGCGCCGGTCGACGAGCTTCGCCATCACGAGAGCCCGCTCGATCGCCTCCCTGCGCTCGTGGCGGTCGATCCGGTACAGGTGCGAGAAGACGAGCAGGTTCTGTTCGACGGTCAGAGTCGTGTCGAGGTTGTCGAGCTGGGGCGCCACCCCGCAGAGGGCGCGGGCTTGCTTCGACTCCTCCGGGAGCTTGAAGCCGAGCACCTCGAGCTCGCCCTCGTCCGCGATCGATTGCGCCGTCAGCAGCCGCATTGTCGTCGACTTCCCCGCGCCGTTCGGGCCGAGCAATCCGACACAGGTCCCCAGCGGCACGTCGAGGTCCAGCCCGTCCACCGCCGTGATCGGCCCGTAGCGCTTGACCACTCCGCGCAGCCGGATGGCGAGCTCGGTGCTCATCGGGCCAGCATGCCAGTCGCAGCCACCTCCACTACGACCGGCTCGGACGGTCGAATTCATCGCCGGCGCAGTCTTAGCCGGCTCTTAGCCGGCCCTGGTTAGCTGCGTCCGTGTTCTACCTGCGCTACCTCCGCGCCGAGCTGCTCCGGCGCAAGGGTCGGACGATCGTCACGCTCTCGGGTCTCGCGCTCGGCGTCGGACTCGTGATCGCGATCGCGAGCCTCTCGAACGGGCTCGAGCGCGCGCAGAAGGCGACGCTCGACCCGCTCGCCGGGATCGGCACCGACCTGACCGTCACCCGCGAGGTGCCCGAGCAGGGGATGTTCCCCGGCGCCGGCCGCGACCTCGTCGAGGCGAACCGCTCGGTTGTGACCGACCTCTCCAAGCTCGGCAAGCCCGGCGACGACTTCGTCCACGACTTCTTCCTCCCCGGCACGCAGCTGACGTTCCCCGAGAGCCAGGCGCAGGAGATCGCCGCGCTCGGCGAGGTGGGCGCGGTCTCGTCGGGCCTGCTCCTCCAGGCCGTGCACCAGGAGGGCAAGGTGCCGAAGATCGTGGCCAAGATCCAGGCCGGCGGCGACCGCATCGACGTCGCGCGCCGGATCCAGCCGCCGACCCAGGCGGAGCTCGACAAGATCCAGGCCTGCATCGAGAAGAACGGCGGCGCCACGGCGCCGAGCGATCAGCCGAGCGGCCTCGGCGCACGTGGCGGTGGCCCGCGGGCCGGCAGCTTCTTCATCGGACCGGGCGGCGGCGGCGCGTTCGCCAAGTGCCTGCCGAAGCGCATGCAGCAGTTCCGCGCGACGATCACGACCCCACGTGAGACCCTGCAGCAGGTTCTCGATCCGCCGCAGACGGACATCGCGAGCCAGTCGTACACGATCGGCGGCGTGCAGACCGGTGACTCCTCGATCGGCCTCGTCACGGCCGCGCAGGTCGACAAGGGTCGCTTCCTGCGCCCCGGCCGCGAGGCGCTCGTCTCCTCCGCGTACGCCGCCCGCGAGTCGCTGAAGGTCGGCTCCAAGCTGAACCTGAACGGCACGCGCTTCACGGTCGTCGGCCTGGTCGACCCGCCGCTCGGCGGCCAAGGGGCGGACGTCTACCTCCCGCTGGGCCAGCTGCAGAAGCTCTCCGGCCAGAAGGATCTCGTCAACGTCGTGCTCGTGCGCGCCAAGGACAGCTCGTCCGTGGGCGCCGCCGAGGACGGGATCGAGTCGCAGTTCGCCGCGGCGAACGTGACCAGCTCGAAGCAGGTGGCCGACCAGGTCAGCGGCTCGCTCGTCGACGCGTCGAACCTCTCCGACAACCTGGGCGTCGCGCTCTCGATCGTCGCCGCCGCGGCTGCCTTCGCGCTCGCGGCCCTGCTGGCGCTCTCCTCCGTGGGAAAGCGCGTGCGCGAGCTGGGGACGCTGAAGGCGCTCGGCTGGACGCAGCGCCGCGTCGTGCGCCAGGTCGCCGGCGAGTCGCTCGCGACCGGCATCCTCGGCGGGATCGCGGGCGTCGCCGTCGGGCTGCTCGCCGCCGGCCTGATCGACGCGTTCGGCCCGACGCTGACCGCCAGCTCGACCACCGGAACCGACGGCATCTTCGGCATTGGCGCGGTCACACGCACCAGCTCGCAGACCGTCTCGCTGACCGCGCCAACGGGCGGCGGGATCCTGCTGCTCGGCTTCTCGCTGGCCGTCCTGGGCGGGCTGCTCGCAGGTGCTGCGGCTGCGCTCCGGGCGGCTCGCCTACGGCCGGCCGACGCACTGAGGACGGTCGAATGAGCCAGTACGAGCTCAGCGGCGTGGGCAAGTCGTTCGCGCGCGGGCCCGCGATCATCAACGCGGTGCTCGACGTCGACCTCACGATCGAGTCGGGCGAGTTCGTCGCGATCGAGGGGCCGAGCGGCTCCGGCAAGACGACGCTCCTCCAGCTGCTCGGGGCGCTCGACCGGCCGTCGAACGGCAGCGTCGTCTTCGAGGAGCGCGACCTCGCGCGTCTCGGCGACGGCGACCTCGCGGAGCTGCGGCTCCGCTCCTTCGGTTTCGTGTTCCAGCAGTTCAACCTGATCCCGACGCTGACCGCGCTCGAGAACGTCGAGGCAAAGCTGGCGCCCACCGGCATCCCCGACTCGGAGCTGAGCGAGCGCTCGCAGGCACTGCTCGCCGAGGTCGGCCTCGCCGACCGCGCCTCGCACCTCCCCGGCCACCTCTCCGGCGGCGAGCAGCAGCGCGTGGCGATCGCGCGGGCTCTCTCGGTCGAGCCGCGCGTGATCCTCGCCGACGAGCCGACGGGGAACCTCGACACCACCACGGGCGGCGAGGTGATCGAGCTGCTCGCCGGCCTCGCTGCTCAGCGGGGAAGCACGGTGATCGTGGCGACCCACGACACGGCGCTCGCAGGCCGGGCGCCCCGCCGGCTGGCGATGCGCGACGGCCGGCTGCTGACCCCGATCGCGGCCTAGCTCGACCTGAAGCGCGCCGCCTCGTCCGAGCCGCCGGTCGCGTCGCCGGCGCTGTACGAGTGCGCTCCCGCTCCCGCGAGCTGACCGCCGTCCACGATCAGATACTCCTCGCGGATCGGCCGGCCCTCGAACCAGCATTCGAGGATCTCGCGCGTGCCCGCCGCGTAGCGCGCCTGCGCCGAGAGGCTCGAGCCCGAGATGTGCGGGGTCATGCCGTGGTGCGGCATCGTGCGCCACGGGTGATCCTGCGGCGCCGGCTGCGGGAACCAGACGTCGCCGGCGTAGCCGGCGAGCTGTCCGCTCTCCAGGGCGCGGGCCACGGCGTCGCGGTCGCAGATCTTCCCGCGCGCGGTGTTGACCAGGTACGCGCCGCGCTTCATCCGCCCGATCATCGCGTCGTCGAACAAGTGCTCGGTCTCCGGGTGCAGGGGCGCGTTGATGGTGACGACGTCGCAGACGGCGACGAGCGACTCGGCGTCCGGGTGGAAGGTGACGCCGAGCTCCTCCTCGACCTCGGCCGGAAGCCGGTGCCGGTCGGTGTAGTGCAGCCCGACGTCGAACGGCTTCAGCCGCCGCAGCACGGCGGAGCCGATCCGGCCCGCGGCGACGGTCCCGACCTGCATCCCCTCGAGGTCGTAGGAGCGGGAGACGCAGTCGGCGATGTTCCAGCCGCCCTCGTGGACGACCTGGTGTGAGGGGAGGTAGTTCCGGACGAGCGCGAGGATCGCCATCATCACGTGCTCGGCCACGCTGATGCTGTTGCAGTAGGTGACCTCGGTGACCGTGATCCCGTTGTCGATCGCGGCTTGCAGGTCGACGTGGTCGGAGCCGATCCCCGCCGTGAGGGCGAGCTTCAGGTTCGGCGCCTTGGCGATCCGCTCAGCGGTCAGGTAGGCGGGCCAGAAGGGCTGCGAGATCACGACCTCCGCCTCGGGCAGGACGCGTTCGAACTCCGAGTTGGGGCCGTCCTTGTCCGAGGTGACGACGAGCGTGTGGCCGCGGTCCTCGAGGAATTTCCGCAGCCCGAGCTCACCGGACACGCTGCCGAGCAGCTGGCCGGGCGTGAAGTCGATCCCCTCGGGCGTCGGCGTGGTCTGGCCGTCGGGGTAGCGCTCGAGCGCGGGGATGTCGTCACGCGCGTATTCGCTCGGATAGCCGTCGACCGGGTCGTCGTAGAGCACACAGAGAATGGTCGCCATCGTCCTTCGCCCCCTTGGTCGGTGTCCTGCCGAGGCAATTTTCCCTCGCGCACGCCGAGCGCGCTCAGGGTCGGCCCCGATGCGGGTGCCGGCGGGCTCTGCCACAGTTGGCTCGTGGCGCGGACGGTGCTGATCGTGGACGACCACGACGGCTTCAGGGCCGCCGCTCGCGCGCTGCTCGAAGCAGGCGGCTTCCACGTCGTGGGCGAGGCCGCCGACGGAGCGTCCGCACTGGCGGCAGTTGCCGCGCTACGCCCCGAGGTGCTGCTGCTCGATGTCCAGCTGCCCGACTTCGACGGGTTCGCGGTCGCGGAGCGGCTTCCGGCGAACGGCCCCGTCGTCGTGCTCACGTCGAGTCGGACGATCACGTCCTTTCGCCGTCGGCTCGCTGCGACGGGCTGGCCGTTCATCCCGAAGAGCGAGCTCTCGGGTGAGGCCCTGGCCGCGGCGATCGGGCCCTGAACGGCATGCGGCTGCGGCTCGCGCTCCTGCCCGTGGGGATCGCGTTCGGAGTCGCGGTCGAGGCAGCCTTCTACGACGACACTCTCGGGCCGGCGCTCTCGGCTGCCGACTTCGCGGTCGGCTGTCTGCTCATCGCGTGCGGCGTCGCGGCCTGGGATCGGCGTCCCGAGAGCCGGGTTGGCGCGCTGATGACGGCTGCCGGCTACACGTGGTTCCTCGGCAACGTGACGGAGTGGCTGCTCTTCCTCCATCGGGGGCCGCTCGTCCACTTGCACCTCTCGTATCCGACCGGTCGGCTGACGACGCGCCTCTCTCGCGTCGTGGTCGTCGTCGCCTACATGGCTGCGGTGGTCGAGCCGCTGGCGGAGAGCCCCGCCCTGACGCTCGTCCTGAGCGGCCTGATCGCGATCGCCGCGCTGCGGATCTTCCTCCCCACGTCCGGGCCGGCCCGCAAGGCGGGCGGCCCCGCGCTGGCGGCGGCGCTCGCCTTCGCCGGGGTGCTCGCATTGGGAGCGGTCAATCAACTTGCAGGCTGGGACGCCGACCGGGCGGTGCTGTGGACCTACGACGTCGTGATCGCGACGATCGCCGTCGTGCTCCTGCGCGACCTCCTCCAGGGCCGCTGGACGGAAGCGGTCGTGACCGGACTCGTCGTCGAGCTCGGCGCCGAAGAAGCCGGCACCCTCCGGGCCAAGCTGGCGCGTGCTCTGGGCGATCCCTCGCTCGTCGTCGGCTACCGCCTGCCCGAGACGGGCGGCTTCGTGGACGACGCCGGCAGACCGGTCGAGCTGCCGCCCCCAGGCTCGGGCAGAGCGGCCACCGCGATCGACGACGGCGGAGAGCAGGTCGCAGTGCTGGTGCACGACGAAACGCTGCTGTCCGACCGGCAGCTGGTCGATTCGGTCGCGGCGGCGGCGAAGATCGCCGTGGCGAACGCCCGCCTGCAGGCCGAGGCGCAGGTCAGGGCGACCGAGCTCGAGGCATCACGCCGCCGGATCGTCGAGGCCGGAGACGCGCAGCGCAGGCGGCTGGAGGAGGAGCTCCGCCTGGGTGCCGAGCGACGCCTCGAGCACGTCGTGGGGCTGCTCGCCGAGGCGCGCCGTACTGCCCGGACCGACGATGAGCAGGCGATCGGCGTCCTGGAGAGCGAGCTCGACCAGGCGCGGGGCGAGCTGCGCGAGTTCGCGCAGGGCGTGCACCCCGCGGCACTCACCGACGGGGGTCTCGCGCCTGCGCTTGCGCTCCTGGCCGCGCGCTCACCGCTGCCGGTCGGGTTCAAGGGCGAGGTCGGCCCGCTCCCGGAACCCGTCGAGGCGGCGCTCTTCTTCGTCTGCTCGGAGGCCCTTGCCAATGTCGTGAAGCATGCGGCAGCATCCCGCGCCACGATCGAGCTCAGGACCGAGCGCGGACGCGTCGTCGCGACCATCGTGGACGACGGCGCCGGCGGCGCCGACCCGAGCCACGGCTCCGGGCTGCGCGGACTCGCGGACCGCGTCGAAGCCCTGGGCGGTCACCTCACGGTCGAGAGCCCGCGCGGTTCCGGGACTCGCGTCGTCGCCGAGCTTCCGCGAGATCGCTAGCGAAGGCGAGTACGAGCGCGCTGAGGGTCGTCACGGTCACCTGTCTGATCGGCTTCATGTCAGCCGCCCTTTGGCTCTCGGCGCCGTCACGCGAACGCGGCGCAGAAGGCGACCGGATCGAAGTCGTCGCGCAGCCCGTGCCTCGCGATCAGCGGCCCGTCGAGGCCGCCGACGACCTCGAAGACGGCCTGGCCGGTTCGGTGGAAGACGGGCTGCCCTTGCGACCCGCCGATGTAGTCGAGCTGGCCGACGTGCTTCGCCGTCACGGGGACGCCGCCGGCGAACGCCAGGATGATGGTTTCGCGGATGTTCAGCCGCAGCGTCACGCCGTTACCGGTCAGCGTCCCCACGCTCGACTGGTGGAGCTGGACCTTCGTGACGTTGCCGTCTCCGTCGAAGAACGCCGTGTCGGCGTTGGTGAAGTCCCAGTCGCGGACGACTGGAAAGCTGCACGTCTGCGTGTCGAGGTCGGTCAGGTGCACAGTGAACGAGTCGTGGATCGGTGGAACCGCCGCGGCCGGTCCGGCGAGCGCAAGCAGCGCCAGCACCGTCGTCGCCAGTGCGAGTGGTGCGCGCATGTGGATCCTCCTCGGTGTTCGAGATGCGGTCGCGACCGACGCTACGGCGGCCTCGCACGCGACACATCGGGGCGGCCACCGGCCTTCGCCGGCGAACCGTCAGGGTCGACCCTTAGCCGACTCGCCGACTCGGCCTCGCGACGAGCCTCGGCCAAGCCGCCTGCCCCGAACGCCGGGTGAGCGTCAGCGCATCGCGGTAGACGCTCCAGCCGTAGTCGGTGCGCGCTCCGGGAGTGCACGGGTTTGCCGTGCAGCGGAGCATGGTCAAGCGAAGAGTGTCGCCCAGCACGGCGTAGGTGCCCGTGACGGTCGCTCGATCGCCGCGGAAGGCCCAGCGTCCCCCTACCAGCTCGAGGGTTCCTGGGCCGTGGTACGTCGCGGCCTCCGCGGCTGAGGCTCCATTCGCCACCATCGCCTCGCGCGTCACGTCCGCTTCCCAGGCGCCCTCGAGCTTCGAGACGCCTCGCCCCGAGGCGGCGCACTGCAGGGACTCGGCCTGGATCCCGCGCCGAAGCTTCCGGATCTCCGCGATGAACTCGCGCGTCTGCACGTCGCGCTCGAGCTCGGCGTACACCGGCTGAACGGCGGCCTGAAGGTCGGCGAGCTCGGAGGCGGAGGCGGTTGCGAGCGTCAGGTTCCCCCGGCCGCAGACCAGCTCGAGAGCCTGGGTCTGCTCCTTCTCGATGCGGGCGAGCACCGGCGCCAGCGCCTCCCGTCCTGCCCGGCGCAGGATCTCCCGCTGTGCGGGTGGCAGCCGGTCGAAGGAGTCACGGCTGATCACGATTGTCTCCGGCCGCGCCCAGAGGACGACGTTCGCGGTCAGCGTGGCGCCCGGCGCGTCGTAGCCGTTGCTCGCGATCGTCGACACGTCGAGCTCGGCACCGTCTAACCCGGCCAAGGAGCCGATCCGATAGGCCTTCGCCGTCGCGCCGAGCGCCGCGACCGAGTCCCGCGCGACGCCTCCGTAACGGCTGCCGAACACCGTGCCCGCATAGTCACGCGGGCTGACGAGCGGTCGCGAGAGCCCGAAGGGTCGTCGCAGGACGCCGGGCAGGACGGCGAGCCCGACGAGGCCGAGCGGCTCGACGCCCTCGAGCATCCGTTCGACGAGCGGGCTCTCGAGCACACGCCGCTCGAGCTCCCGGCTGTCGACCAGAAACGGCGCAACGAGCGCGCGGAAGCTCGTCACGCCGAGCCGATCCCAGGCCCGTGCGCCGACGCCCGCCAGGTCCGCCTCGCCTGCACGGACCCTCCCGAGATGCCGCTGCTCGTAGTCGAGCAGCGCGCCTCCACCGAGCCGTCTCTCGATGCGAATCGTTCCTCCCGACAGCCGCTTCGCCGCCGCGGCGAACTCCGACGTCCAGAGGTCGTCGTAGGAGACCAGCGTCAGCGTGACCGGCTTCCCGACCGGCGCGACCGGCTTGGCGAGCGTCTCTTCCCGTCCGCCGGCCTTGTCGCCCCCCGAGCCGCCGCAGCCGGCCAGGACGACGGCGAGCACGGCGGCGAGGGAGGCGCGGCGCATCAGCGCCTGCGGGGGAGTGACCAGGTCACCTTGCGCACGCCGCTGCCGTCGGCGTTCATGACGAAGAACGCCCACCTCGGTTTCACCGGAAAGCGCCAGAACGCGAGCCTCCGGCCGTCCGGCGACCACGAGAGCGGGCCCTCGGCCCCGGGGGTCCGCGTGAGCCGCTTGATGTTGCTTCCGTCGGCGTCCATGACGTAGAGCTCGGGGTTGTCCTGGTCACGCGTGTCGCGCGTACTTGCGAAGGCGATCCTGCGCCCGTCGGGCGACCAGAGGAGTCCACACCCCCGTCGTCGCCGGGGCTCCGGGTCAGGTTCCGCGGATTGCTGCCGTCGGCGTTCATCGCGTAGAGCTCCCTGTTGCCGTCCCGATCGGTGACGAAGCCGATCGTTCGCCCGTCGGGTGACCAGGCCGGGCCGTCCTCGTCGGTCGACGGGTTCGGCGCCAGGATCCTCTGGCCGCTCCCGTCGGCGTTCATGACGTAGAGCTCGTTGTTGCCGTCCCGGTTGGAGTAGAAGACGATCTTCCGGCCGTCGGGGGACCACGAGCCACCGCCGTCGTGCGCAGGATTCCTGGTCAGATTCCGCTGACCGCTCCCGTTGGCGTTCATGACCCAGACGTCGCCGCCGTTCGAGCGCTGGCTGTAGAAGAGCATTCGACGCCCGTCGCGCGACCAGGGCCCGGGACCGTCGAACCTCGGGCTGCGCGTGAGCCGCCGTACCCTGCTGCCGTCGGCGTTCATGGAGTAGATCTCCGAGTCGCCCTCGCGGTTGGTCGTCAAGGCGATCTTCCACGGCGTCTTGGCCGGGCTCGCGGCGACCGAGCCGGCTGCGGCCGCGAGGAGCGCGAGCCCCGTGAGCGAGAGGACGACGATCTTCGTGCGGTGCATGGCTGCCTCCTTCGTGTAGCTGCAGCCGACGCTAGGGCCGTCTCGCCGCCGGCACATCGGGGCCGAACCTGAGGTCCCGGCTCCGCGGTCGGGGCGCGCCCTGATCCGATTGTCTCACGACCTGCATCCGAGCAGGAAGCGGATCCTCATGCCGGCTCCGGCACCGCCCGTGGAGCCCGAGAGGCCAGGGCACGCACTGACCTCTCGGGCGCCGTCAGCTATGAAGCGGCCAGGTAGCCGCAGAGCTCGGAAACGTCCCCGGAGAACTGCTGGTGCGGCCCGCCGACGTGCAGGATCGTCGGTGGGTCGGTCGAGACGTCCATGACGATATTCCCCGCGTCGAGCAGGATGTGGCCGCGACCGGGAACCTGGATGTTGTAGACGGTTCCGACGACCTTGACCTCGGTCGTGCTCGGGTCGAGGAAGATCCTGGCGCTGAAGTTGCTCGTCAGCGTCTTGCCGTTTGCAGTCAGGGTCGCGATCCCGTGCCGCTGGATCTGCAACTTCGTCGGAGAGAACTCGACGATCGTGTCCCGCTCCTCGTTGTGCTGGGTGATCGCGATTCCCGGGCACGTCCACGTGTCGGTGAAGGTGAAGCTGTCGAAGAACACCTCCTTCTCGGGCGGACTCGCCCAGGCCGCCGCTGCGCCGGCGGCCAGGAGCCCGACGGCGGCCAGAAGGATCACAACGCGTCGTCTAAGTGTTTTCACCTCGTACCTCCTTTCTTCGACGACGCTACGCGGGGGCCTGATTCAGCGCATCAGGGCTGAGCCTGTTTTCCGCGGATGGGCGTCGGTGCGATCCCTGACCCACCGCACTTCAGCCCTCGAGCCGGGCGTAGCCGGACGCGTCGAAGACGAGTCCCGCCAGCGCCCGGTACCCGGCATCGGAAGGGTGGCCGTCGCCCTCCGAGCAGAGCAGGGTGAGCGCGCAGATTGCAGACATCCGTGCTTCCTCGCCCGGCGGATTGAAGACCGGCGCCGCATCGACGAACACCGCACGCTGCCGGCCGGCCACCGCTGCGATCGCCGCATTCGCGGCCTGGATCAGCGGATCGCTCTCGGCAAGGAGCAGACCCCAGCCGCCGATGACGATGATCTCGGCGTCAGGGGCGACGGCACGAAGCGCGTCGAGGATGACGCCCATTCTCGTGGCGAGCTGTGCGATCGCCACCGGAGCATTCCGCTGGATGCAGTCGAAGTCTCCGCCGCAGGACGCGACGAACTCCAAAACGTCGTTGCCGAACAGGTGCAGCGTGATCGGGCTCACCTGGCCCGGGTGAGCCGTGAGGAACGACGTCGCGGCGTCGAGCTGGCTCCCCGCGAAGGCGTCGTGGAGTGGAAGACCGAGCAGGTTGAAGAGACACGGGCCGCCGATGAACACGGACGTCGACTCGCCCGGACAGCCGTGGTTCACGACTGTGATCCCGGGCCGGATCGACCGCAGGCGGGCCGCGAACACGTCGACGTAGCCGGTGTCGAACGCAGCCGGAGGTAAACCTGCAAAGAACTTGGAGCTCTGAAACCCGTAGGTGATCGAATCGCCCAGCGCCAGGTAGTAGCCCTTGGGCGGATTGAACTTCGGCGGTGGGTCATCCGTCGTCGCGGCAGGCGAGGCAGTCGCGAGCGCGGCCGCGGCGGCCACCGCACACGCCGCACCGAGAACGATGCTTCGAAACATGCCGGCTCCTTTCTCGAGCCGCCGACGCGACTCTCGTGCCGATGCTGATCGATGTTCGGAGCGGCGGCGTCGGGGCCGAGCCTGAACCTGGCCGGCCGGGATCAGGGCACTCCCCGATTGGCTTCGCGCCTCCGGCATGCCACGATTGGCGCATGCGACGGTGGACGATCGCCGTCGGGGTCTTCGGCCTGGGAATCGCCGCCGGGATCCTTACGTTGCGCGCCGCGCGCGAGCACCCCGGCCACTGGTTCGGAGCCACGTCGGACCTTGCGGGTGTGGCGCTGCTAGCACCGGCCTGGACGTTGATCGCGTGCGGCCTCGCCACGTGGGCGCGCCGGCCCGCCGGCCGCTCAGGGCTGCTCCTGGCAGCAGCCGGCTTCGCGTGGTTCGTGCCCGAGTGGAACAACCCTGAGCTCGGATCGGCGCTCGCGTTCACGATCGGCCTGGCCCTCTACGCCGCGTGTCCCCCCCTCGTAGCGCACGCAGTGCTCGCCTATCCGGGAAGTCGACTGGCCTCGCGCGTCGACGCTGCAGCGGTCACTCTCGCGTACGCCGGCGGCGTGGCCGTCCTCGGCGTGCTCCCGGCACTCGTCTTCGATCCGCAGGCCGAGGGCTGCGCGCCGTGTCCCGACAATCTGCTCCTCATTAGCGCCCACGGCCAGGCCGCCGAGGACCTGGGCCGAGCGGGCGTCTACCTCGGCCTCGTCTGGGCCGGCTCGTTGGCGCTGCTCGCGGTCGTGCGGATGGTGCAACGCTCGCCGGCGACGCGCCCTGTCCTCGGCGCCGGGAGCGTGTACCTCGGGCTTGTCGCTGCAACGTTCGCGGTCTCACTGGACCGCGGCCTGGTCACCAACGGCACCATGGAGCGCCGGCTGTGGTTTGGCCAGGCTGCCGCACTGGTGGCGGTCGCGGCGGGCGCCGGCTGGAGTCTCGCGCGAGCGCGCCGAGCGCGATCGGCGATCGCGCGCCTGGTCGTGGAGCTCACCCAGTCGCCTCCGCCCGGCGGCCTGCGGGACGCACTGGCGCGCATCGTCGGCGATCCCGCACTGGTGCTCGCATATCCGCTCGGCGAGGCTCGCCGATTGGTCGACGCGCAAGGTAGCCCGGTCGAGCTCTCGAGCGATCTCGAGACGACCAGCCTCGTTCAGGAGGGGGAAACGGTTGCCGTGCTGGCGCACCGACCGGGGCTCCTCGACGACCAGCTCGTCGAGGAGGTCGCCGCCGCAGCTCGCCTGGCGCTGGTGAACGAGCGCCTGCACGCGGAGGTGCGGGCGCGTCTCGAGCAGCTTCGCTCTTCGCGCGCCCGCATCGTCGAGGCGGGCGACGCCGAGCGGAAGCGCCTCGAGCGCGACCTGCACGACGGCGCCCAGCAGCGCCTCGTCGGGCTCTCGCTCTCGCTTCGGCTTCTGCGCGGACGCATGAACGACGACGGCCGCACCGCTCGCCGGCTCGAGGAGGCGGAGGCCGAGCTGCGCAGGGCCGCGGTCGAGCTACGCGAGCTCGCCCACGGGATCTTCCCGACCGTTCTCGCCGACGAGGGCCTGGGTGCGGCGCTCGAGGCGCTCGCCGAGGAGGGGCGCGTGCCGATCCACGTCAGTGCGATCGCCGACACGCGGTACGACCCGTCGATCGAGACGGCCGCCTACACGGTCGTTGCCGAGGCCGCACGCACCGCAACGGGCTCGCTCTCGGTGGAGGCGGCGGCGTCCGAGGGCACTCTCGTCGTCGAGGTACGGACGGGTGGCGAAAATGCCCTCGACGTCACGGCGCTGGAGGACCGCCTCGGCGCCCTCGACGGCCGGCTGCTCGTCATCCCGGGCGCGAACGGCGGGATCACGATCCGCGCGGAGCTCCCATGCGCGTCGTGATCGCCGACGACGAGACGCTCCTTCGGGAGGGTGTCGCGCGGTTGCTCGTCGACAGTGGCTACGACGTCGTCGGCAAGGCCGGCACCGCCGAGGAGCTGATGCGGAGGGTGGAGCTCACCCGGCCCGACGTGGCGATCGTCGATATCCGGATGCCGCCCACCCACACCGACGAAGGGCTCGTCGCCGCGCAGGAGATCCGGGGCTCGCACCCGCGCGTCGGCGTTCTCGTGCTCTCGCACTACGTCGAGTCGCGCTACGCGATGCGCCTGCTCGAGGAACACCCGGAACGCTCCGGCTACCTGCTCAAGGAGCGCGTCTCGGACGTGGCCGTGCTCGTCGACGCCCTCGAGCGGATCGCGGAGGGGGAGTGCGTCCTCGATCCGACCATCGTCTCGCGGCTCGTCCGGAGGCCGCGCGACGACAGTCCGCTCGGCGAGCTCACCGCTCGCGAGCTCGAGGTGCTCGCCCTGATTGCGGAAGGACACTCGAACGACGGCATCTGCAAGCGGCTCTTCCTGAGTCCGAAGACCGTCGAGACGCACGTACGCCACATCTTCATCAAGCTCGACATCGGCGAGACCAGCGAGTACCACCGACGGGTCCTCGCCGTTCTCGCCTACCTCCGCGGCTGAAGCGCGAAACTGGAGTCCCCCGCGAAGGAAAGGAGACCACCATGGCGGAGAGCCCGGTACGCGAGCTGCGGCTCGCATACACGGTCGAGAACTACGACGGATCGCTGGCCTTCTACCGGGACGTGCTCGGCCTGCCCGTGATCGAGGAGTGGAACCAGCCGACCGGCAGCGGCGCGGTCCTCGACGCGGGTCGCGCGACCCTCGAGCTGCTCTCGGTCGACCAGTCCGACCTCGTCGACCGGGTCGAGGTCGGAGAGGTCGTCTCCGGCCCGATCCGCCTCGCGCTCGAGGTCGAGGACTCCGACGCAGACGGCCAAGCGCGCTCGTGAAGGGCGGCGCCCAGGCCGTCGGCGGCCCGGTCATGACGCCCGTGGTACGCACCGGAACGTCCGGCGTCCGCGCTCCGGACGGGATGCAGCTGACGCTCTTCACGCCGGTCTGATTCGGGCTTTCCGAAATCGCTTGCCGGGGCGTCGGCAACGTCCCTATCGTCCGAGCATGACGCGCGCGCTCGGAGCCCTCCTGGTCGGCGCGCTCGTGCTCGGCCTCGGCTCCGCGGCCGGCGCCGCCCCGCCCCGGGCCTTGCGCGTCCTGTTCGTCGGCAACAGCCTCACGGCGACCAACGACCTGCCCGCCTACGTGGCCGGGCTGGCGAACGCGTCCGGCCGCAGGCTCGAACACGAGTCGATCACGGTCGGCGGCTACAGCCTGGAGGACCACTGGAACCTGGGCGAGGCCCAGAAAGCGCTGGCCACGCGTAAATGGGACGTCATCGTCATGCAGCAGGGGCCGTCGGCGCTGCCCGAGAGCCAGGTGAACCTGCGCGCCTGGGCGATCCGCTTCGCCGACGAGGCGCGCTCGAAGGGCACACGCCCGGCGCTGCTCACCGTCTGGCCGGAGTCCTACCGCCAGGGCGCGCTCTCCGAGGTGATCCGCAGCTACAGCCGGGCGGCGGGCGCCGCCGGTGCCGAGCTGCTGCCGGCCGGCCTCGCCTGGCAGGAGGCGTGGGGCTGCAGCCGCCGCACCGCCCTCTACGGCCCCGACGGCTTCCACCCGAGCACGCTCGGGACCTATACGGCGGCATTGGTCGTCTACGGCCGCCTCTTCCGGGCTCCGCTCCGGACGCCTGCGCTGGAGCTCGTCGGTGTGCCGGCCCGTACGTCGCGGCTCCTGCAGGCGTCCGCGGCGAGAGCCCTCGGACGAAGGCTCCCGCCGCGGCAACGTTGCGGCTAGTCGGTTGCCAGGACGGCCCGGCCGGCGAACAGGCCCGTCGGGTCGCACGCCGGCCTGAGGGCGAGGTGCCGATCGGGTAGCGGGCCCGGCGCCATTGTGGGCGCGCAGGTGTTCCTCTAGTGTCAGTCGCACGATGCGAGGTAGCTCCTAGATCGCCGCGAAGTGGCCCGGCTCGACCTCGACGAGGGTCGGCGTGGCCTCGGGCAGCTCCGCCTCGGCAAGGGTCTGACGCGGGGTATCCCCGTTCCACTTCGTGTGCAGCTGCGGAACCGAGTCCAGGAGCAGCTTCGTGTATGCGTGCTGCGGGTTGCCGAACACCTTCTCGGTCGGCCCGAGCTCGACGAGCACGCCCTTGCGCAGGATCATCGTCCTATCGCTGATGTAGTGGCCGAGCGAGAGGTCGTGGGTGATGAAGAGGACGCCCAGGCCGCGCGCCTTCAGCTCGCCGAGCAGGTTGAGCACGTCGATCCGGGTCGAGGCGTCGAGCATGCTGATGATCTCGTCGGCAACGAGGTACTTGATGTCGAGCAGCAGCGCCCGCGCGATCAGCAGTCGCTGAAGCTGGCCGCCGCTGAGCTGGTGCGGGAACTTCTGCAGGCACGCGCTCGGCTCCAGGCCGACTGCGTGCAGGGACGAGACGAGCTTCGCGTCCCACTCGGCCCGGCTCAGCCCGCGGAAGTAGGCGCCCCGGAGCATCGTGAAGATCCGATCGATCTTGAAGATCGGGTTGTACGAGCTGAAGGGATCCTGGAAGACGCCCTGTACCTCCCGGTAGTAACCCTTGACGCCGCCCCGCTTGAGCCGCGAGATGTCCTGGCCGTCGAACTCGATCGCGCCGGCGCTGATCGGCGTCAGGCGCAGGATCATCCTGCCGACGGTCGTCTTCCCGCTACCGCTCTCCCCGATCAGCGACACGACCTCGCCCGGCTCGAGCGAGAAGGAGACGTCCCGCACGGCGGTCAGCTGCTTCCCGCCGAAGGTGCCGACCTTGTAGACCTTGCTCACGCCGTCGAGGGTCAGCATCAGTGCCCCGTCCAGTGATGCTGCCGAGTTCCTCGGTTGCGAGCACCAAGCCAGGGGCCGCACTCGCCCGCGTCAAAGGCTCTCTGCAGCCTTTGCAAGGGCGAGGGTGGTTCCTGGCGCCGCGTGATCGCGGGCGAGGGGCCGGCGTGTATTGCTGGACGGGGCACTTACCTAAAACACCTTCCAGCAGGCGACTTCGTGGCCGGGCTCGACCTCGAGGAACGGCGGCTCCTCGACGCACTTTTCGAACGCGAACGGGCAGCGCTCCCTGAAGCGGCAGCCCTCGGGCGGGTCGAGCAGCGGCGGCGGCCGGCCCGGGATGCCCGTCAGCTTGTTCTCCTCGTAGGTCACGCCCACCTCGGGGAGTGACGAGATCAACAGCTGCGTGTACGGGTGCAGCGGTGAGTTGATGATCACCTCGGCCGGCGCCTTCTCGGCCAGCTTGCCGGCGTACATGACGAGGATCGTGTCGGCGAGCTGGTACAGGATCGCCAGGTCGTGCGTGATCACCATCATGCTCTTCACGTAGCCGCGGTCCCGGAACTCGATCAGCGTCTCGGCGACCGCTTTCTGGGTCGAGACGTCGAGCGCGGACGTGATCTCGTCCGCGATCAGGAGCGCGGGGTTGAGCAGTGTCGAGATCACCATCACGGTGCGCTGCTTCATCCCGCCCGAGAGCTCGATCGGGTACAGCCTGAGCACCTCCTGCGGGAGGCCGACGAGCGCGAGCCGGCGCTCGAGCTCGGGCTTCACGGTCGCGAACCGCACGCCGCGCGACTCGAGCAGCTCCTGGATGATCTTCCCGACCTTCCGAGTCGGAGTGAGGGCGCTCATCGCGTACTGGGGCACGATCGAGACGTCCTTGAAGCGGTGCTTGTTCATCGCCTTCGTGTCGCCGATCGGCAGCTCGGCGCCGTCGAGCGAGACGGTGCCCTCGACGAGGCGCATCCGGCTGTCCATGCGGATCAGGCTCTTGCCGAGCGTCGTCTTGCCGCAGCCGGACTCGCCGGCGAGACCCATGATCTCGCCGTCCTCGATCCCGAAGGTGACGCCGTCCACGGCCTGCACGTCGCCGCGGAGCGTGCGGTAGTAGACGCGCAGGTTCTCGATCTCGACGCTCACGTCTTCCGGAGCCTCGGGTTGAAGACCTCGTCGAGGCCGACGTTCATCACGTACAGGGCGGCGACGATCGCGGTGATGCCGACGCCCGGGGCGACGAACCACCACCACATCTCCAGCTGGAGCGCGCTGTTGGAGACCGCAACGTTGAGCATCAGGCCAAGGGACATCACATTGGCGGGTCCCAGGCCGAGGAAGTCGAGCGTCGCCGCGATCAGGATCGCGCCGCCGAAGAGGAGAATGAACGCCAGGAACAGGTAGGAGCTCATGTTCGGCGCGATCTCCCTGACGATGATTCGCCACGTGCCCTGGCCCGAGAGACGCGCGAGGCTGACGAAGTCGCGCGTCGCGAGCGAGAAGGTCTGGGCTCGGATCGCGCGTGCCGCCCACGGCCAGGTCGTGAGGCCGATCAGCAGCGCTTCGGAGACCAGGCTGCCGACGCTGAGGTAGGCGGCCACGACGATCAGCACTGCGATCGTCGGGATTACCAGGACGACGTTCGTGAGGATGCTGAGGATGTCGTCGACGACGCCGCCGAGGTAGCCGCCGGCGAAGCCGACCGCCATCCCGATCAACGCGGCGACGCTCCCGGCGACCGCGCCGACCACGAAGCTGGCACGCAGCCCGTAGACGAACTGGGTGAAGACGTCCTGGCCGGGCGCCGTCGTACCGAGCCAGTACTCCGAGGACGGCGGCTGTCCGAGCGCGTCGTAGAACTCGAACGGATCGCGGTCGGTGAGCATCGGCCCGACGATCGCGACCACGAGCATGAAGGACAGGAGAGAAAGCCCGAAGACGAGCTTCTTGTTGCGGAGCGCGAAGTGGAGCGTCTCGCTGCGCTTGCGGACGGGGGCGGCGCCGGTCGGGGCAACGACCGTGCCGGTGTGCGGGACGACAGTCTCGGCCTGAGGATCGGCAGCCATTAGTGCCCCTCCAGGTGATGCTGCCCCGCTTCTGGGTCGCGAGCACCAAGCCGGGGGCCGCACTCGCCCGCGTCCAAGGCGCTCTGCAGCCTTTGCAAGGGCGAGGGTGGTTCCCGGCGCCGCGTGATCGCGGGCCAGAAGCAGGCGTGTATTGCCTGGGGGGGCACTATGACCCCTGGAGTCCCGTCCGCGTGCGCGGGTCGACGATCACGTAGGCGATGTCGACGAGGAAGTTCGCTATCAGGACGCCGACGATGATGAACAGGAAGATCCCCTGGAGCAGGAAGTAGTCGCGGTTCGTGATCGCGGTGAAGATCAGCGTTCCGAGGCCGGGGTAGCCGAAGATGATCTCCGTGACGATCGCACCGCCCACGACCGCGCCCAGCGCGAGTGCGAGCCCCGACATCTGCGGCAGCACCGCGTTCCGGTACGCGTACTTGCGCACGAGCCTGCTCGGGGCGCCGAGCGCCTGGAGGTAGTTGGCGTAGTCAGCCTCGAGCTCGTAGATGATCAGGTTCCGCATTCCGATCGCCCAGCCGCCGAACAGCACGAGGAAGAGCGTCAGGAACGGCAGGAACCAGTGCTGGAGGAAGCTGCGCGCGAACTCCCACGACCACTCGGGCTGGAGCGAGAAGTCGTAGGCGCCCGAGACCGGGAAGATCTCGAGGCGGAAAGCGAGCACGTACGCCAGGAGGAGTGCGAGCCACACGTACGGCGTCGCGGTGAGGACGTACGCGAAGGGTAGTGCGGTGTTGTCGAGCACCTTGCGCCGTGCTGCGAGCGCTCCGGCCCGGTTTCCCGCGATGTAGCTGAGCACGACCGCGGGGACGAGCAGCGCGAGCGTGTAGGGGATGGCCGCGCGGATCAGGTCGCTGACCGAGGTGCCGACGTAGGCGATGCTCGGGCCGAGGTCGCCGTGGAGGAGCCCGCACCAGAAGTTGAGGTACTGCCTCCAGAGCGGGTCGTCGAGCCCGAACGACTCCGTGAAGTACCCGTGCATCTCCTGGGCCGCGGTCGGGTCGGCGTTCAGCCGGGCGATCAGGCCTGAGACCGGGTCGCCCGGCATCAGCCGCGGGATCGCCCAGTCGATCGAGACCGCGACGAAGAACGTGAGCAGGTAGATGGAGAGCTTGCGGGCGAGGTAGATCGTCATCTCGACCGTCGCGGCCGGGGTCGCCGCCGGAGGGCGAAGGCCGGGGCCGCCGCCCCGTGAGGGGCGGCGGCCCGACGCTCCGCGTCGGGGACGGGAAGTCCTACTTCTTCCTCAACTTCGCAAGGGCGTCGATGCCCGTCATGTTGAGGTAGCCGTTCCACGTCGAAGGAGTGGCCTGGTTCCCGGTCGCGCTCGGGAAGTTCGCCCAGTACTTGTTGCTCCACTGGGCCCACATGCCGTTGTACCAGAGGGGGATCGCCGGAAGCTGCTCCAGCATGATCTTCTGGATCTGCGAGTGGATGGCCTTGGCCTTCTTGACGTCGGTGGACTTGATCTTGTTCAGCTGCTGCGACAGCGACCAGGCCCTCGAGCTCTGGAACCGCTGGAAGTTCGACACGGTCTGCGAGTCGAGAACCGGCAGCCGGAACAGGTAGTCGTAGTACGTGTACGGCGTGTTGCCGATCTGCTTCTCGTTGTTGATCACGAGCTCGAACTTGCCCGTGTTCCGCTCCTCGACCAGGCCGTTGAAGTCCGGGTACGCCGGCGAGATCTTGATCCCGGCGTCCTTGGCGCTGTCGGCGATGATCTGAATCGCGGTCTCCCAGTCCGACCAGCCCTTCGGGACGATCAGACGGAGGTTGATGGAGTCGCCGTCCTTGTCCTCGACGAAGCCGTCGCCGTTCCGGTCGCGGTACCCGGCCGCGGCGAGCCGTGACTTGGCCCGGGCGATGTTGTAGGTGAAGCCGAGCCTCCGCACCTGCGCCTGGTCGATCCACTTCGTCCAGGTCGGGAGCAGGCCGGTCGGGTTCGCCTTGGACACGATGTTCTGGTAGTCCGCGACGACGATCCGGTTGACGTTGATCGACTCGGCCAGCGCGCGCCGGAAGACGACGTCGTCCAGCGGCTTCTTCGTCGTGTTGGGCACGAGCCAGGCCGTGTTGGCGGCGAGCATGTACGGCGCCGACTTGTAGTAGGTGCCGACCTTGCTGCCCACGTACCGGTTGATGCCCGGGAAGAAGTTGTTGCTCAGGTCGATCCGGTCCTGCAGGAAGTTCTGCAGGGACGCGGTGTTCGACGTGTTGTGGATGTCGACGATGTAGCGCATCGGCATCTTCAGGCCGTACGCCTTGCGTCGCCCACCAGCCGTCACGCCGGTTCCACTGCAGCGTCTGGCTGCCGCCGGCACCGCCGCCGTACTTGAACGGCCCGGTTCCGACGATCTTGCGGATGTTCGAGGCGTTGCCCGAGACGAGCTCCTTGGCGCTGTAGCCCTTCCAGTGCTGCCTCGACACGATCGGGACCGAGTAGCGATTCGAGTCCCACTCCTGGTAGTTGGGCGAGCCGCTGAAGTGGAAGGTGACGGTCTGCCCCTTCGTGGAGATGCTCTTCAGGCCCGTCTTCCACATCGTTCCGTACTGGGCGCCCTCGTTCTTCTGCGTCTCGAACGTGAACTTGACGTCGGCAGGCGTCAGTGCCCTGCCGTCGCTCCACTTGACGCCCTTGCGGACGGTGACGACGTAGTTCTTGCCGACCCACTTCCCGCCACTCGCGAGCCACGGGATGAAGCGGTCCTTCAGCGGGTCGTACCGGAACAGGGTCTCGTACACGAGGCCGACGATCCCGGTGTTGTAGTCCGGCTTCAGCGGGTTGAAGTTCGTGTACGGGCCCCACTGCTTGCCGGAGACGTACAGCGTGTCGCCGCGCGGAACGGCGGCCGGACCCTGCGGCCCTGCCCCGGCACCGGCCGCCATCAGCGAGGCGACCACGGCGACGGCGGCCACGCTGGCAATAAGCCCGAGGCCGCCAAGCCTCCTTACCTTTCTCTTTGACATGATCGTTTTGGTCCTCCTCTTAGTCCGCTCACTTCGCTGCGGTCTAGGTTTGACGACGAAATCCGATGCCGCGGTCAAATCAGCGGGCATCCCTCCTTTCGACCCGCTCAGTCATTGCGGATCACGTCCATGACTTGCTGCGCTCACGGGCAGGCGCTCGGCAGGCGCCGCAGTACAGGGGATCACCTTCACACCGAACGGCTCGAGGGACACCCGACCCGCCCCGGTGGCCAGCTCCACACCCGTGACGACGGGCTCGACGGCCGTCGCGTCGGCGGTGCAGTTGACGAGCACGACACGTTCCGAATCACCCACGCGGACGCGGCCGACGAGAACGCGCGGATCGTCGACCCGGACCGGCCGGGCGACCCCGGCGGCGGTCGCGAGCGCCGAGTAGAGCCGCCACGTGTCCTCGGGATTGACGTTCGGGGTGCGCGCCGCCATGTGCTCGATCGGGTAGGTGCAGAGCACGGTCGTGCCGGAGCCGAGCCTGTGCCGGAGCAGAGCCGGCCGGCCGTGCGCGTCGATCGCGACGACCTCCGCGCCCACCGGCTCGACCGGCAGATAGGCGCGGGCGCTGGGCTCGCCGGCAACGCGGAACGAGAGGCGCGTGCCCTCCGCGATGTCACCGAGGCCGTCGACGAACTCGAAGATCACCTCGTCGTCGGAGATCGGATCCACGAGCCCGTAGCGCAGGCCGTGGCGGACTCCGAAGAGCTCGTCGAGCCAGGTCAGCCAGGGGCCGCGCTGGTTCGACGTGCTCCCTGCGAAGTACGAGACGTACACCGTGGCCCCGGCCTGCGCGAGCTCGCGGAGGCGGTCGAGTCCCGGTGCCGTCAGCAGCTTCGCGCACGGCGCGAGGTAGAGCTTGGCGTCTCCCTGGAGCCCGTCGCGCTCGCGGACGAGCTCGACCGGGAGGTCGGCCTCGCGCGCGGCCACGTAGCCCTGGAGCAGATTGTCACGGAGGTCGGCGCGGTAGGCCGGGTCCGTGAACGGCAGCTCGCGCTCGAAGTGCTCGGGCACGACGAGCGCCGCGTCGCCGGCGACGCGCTCCCACTTGTACGCCGACAGCTCGCGCACGTAGGCGGCGAAGTCGGCCAGCTCGCGGAGCTGCGGCTTGGGCTGACCATGGCGGTCGGTCAGCCCGAAGTGGAGCTCGAAGACATGGTGCCGGTAGGGGTCCTGCTGCCGAAGGTCGTCGTAGTCGCAGTTGTTCCAGGCGATCCAGCCGCGCGCGCCGGCCAGGAGCGTCGTGTGCAGCACCTGGCGGTAGTACGCGGCGGCGTTCTCGTCCGAGGCGAAGTCCGAGCTGACGCCGAACTCCTCCAGGATCACCGGCTGACCGAGGCTGCCGGCCAGCTCGCACGTGAAGGCGGCCGTCAGCAACTGCCGGACCTCGTCGTCCTCCATCGGGTAGACGTGCGGGCCGACGAAGTCGACGATCGGCGCGAGCTCGCGGAGCGAGTAGCCGTTGTCCCGCCCGGTCATCTCGACGCCCCAGGCGCCGTCGCCGAGCGAGATCGGCTGTTGGGCGCCGGCGGCCCGCACGGCCTGTACGACGATCCGCGCCCAGGCGGTCACGGTCGCGCTGGGCGCGGGCCCGCCGTACAGAGGCATCTCGTTGGAGACCAGCCAGCCGACGACCGCCGGGTGGCGGCCGAACCGGCGCGCGATCTCCTCCGCGAACCAGGCCTGCTGGGACACGAGCCACACGTCGCGGTAGAGGTCGCGCTCGCCGCGCCACGCCGGGTCCCAGTTCTCCCCGGACATGTGGCCGACGATGAACGTCGGGATCGTGCCGATGCCGAGCTCGTCGTGGGCGTTCAGGAAATCACTGAACCGGGCCAGGACCTGCTCGTCGAGCTCCTCCGGAGCCGGCATGAAGTCGGGCCAGTAGCAGAAGGAGCGCGTCACGTTGCAGCCGTGCTCCTTCAGGACTTCCAGCTCCTGCCGCACAACCGTGGGGCTGTAGTTCGTCCACATGCGCGGCCCGCCGGTGCGTGACCAGAAGTTCGCCCCGATCCAGGGCCACGAGGGATCCGGCGTTCCCGGGCGGCCCTCGTCCGATCCGCTCAAGGGTTGCATGAAGCAGTCGCTAGTCCATCACTTATCCGGTTCAGTGTCAACCGGACAATCACGTTTTCGGCTCAGCGTCGGCCTACGCGAGCTGCGACCGCTGCGGGAGCGCGGCCGGTACTGCCACGTGGCGTGAGCTCGCCGCTGCGCGTCTCGACGTTCTCGGTCGCGGTCGCGCGGCCCTCGATCGCGGCGAGCAGATGCCTCGTCGCCACGCCGCCGTAGGCGGTGATGTCGCGCGTGACGGCGGTGAGCGGCGGGTGCACGACCTGGCTGATCAGCGAGTCGTCCCAGCCCACGATCGAGAGGTCGTCGGGCACGGAGAAGCCCATGTGCTGCGCCACGCCGAGGCCGGTGACCGCGAGCAGGTCGCTGTCGTAGACGATCGCTGTCGGCGGGTCGGGCGCGGACAGGAACCTCCGCGTGGCGCGCGCCCCGCTCTCGGCGGTGTAGTCGGTTTCGAGCACCTCGGCCCAGAGTCCAAGCTCCTGCGCGACGGCCCTGAAGGCCTCCGTGCGCTGGCTGGTGTGCACGAACTCGCCCAGGCCGGCCACCCGGCCGATCCGCGTGTGCCCGAGCGCGGCCAGGTAGCGAACGGCCTCGAAGACCACCGAGGCCTCGTCGTGAGAGACCGAAGGCAAGGCGCCTCCCGGCACGGGACCGCCCACCACCACAGCCGGCAGCCCGAGGTGCGCGAGCACGTCGACGCGCGGGTCGTCGATGCGCAGGTCGACGACGAGCACGCCGTCGACCCGCCGCTCTCCCCACCAGCGGCGGTAGATCTCGATCTCCTCCTGCAGGTCCTCCGCGAGCTGGATCGTCAGCGAGAACGACCTCGCCGAGACCTCCGACTCGACGCCTGCGATGAACTCCATGAAGAACGGCTCGAGGGCGAGCGTCTTCGCAGGGCGCGCGAGCACGAGCCCGCACGCGTCCGCCCGCTCCGCGGAGAGGGCGCGGGCAGCGCGGTTCGGATACCAGCCGAGCTCCTGTGCGATCGAGAGGATCCGCTCGCGCGTCCCGTCCGAGACCCCGGGCCGCCCGTTGAGCGCATACGAGACCGCTCCCTTCGACACCCCAGCGCGATCGGCGATGTCGCGGATGGTGACCCTGCGAGAGCGGAGGGGCTCTGACAACGCGTTCTCCTGACTGCGCTCCGAGGCGAGAACTCGGCGCACGGCGGGTCGAGGTTCGAACACTCTTGGCAGCGGCGGCGCCGCGCACTATAGTACCGACTTGACCGGTTCAGTGACGACCGACGAATCACACCCCCAGGACCCTGTCTACCCCGCCGATTTCGTGTGGGGCGTGGCGACCGCCGCCTACCAGATCGAGGGCGCGGTGGCCGAGGACGGCCGTGGCGAGAGCATCTGGGATCGCTTCTGCGCCACCGACGGCAAGGTCAGAAACGGCGACAGCGGGGCCGTGGCGTGCGACTTCTACCACCGCTACCGCGAGGACGTGGGGCTGATGAGCGAGCTCGGCGTGAACGCCTACAGGCTCTCGATCGCCTGGCCCCGGATCCTCCCGGAGGGCCGGGGGAAGGTGAACGTCGCCGGCCTCGACTTCTACGACGAGCTCGTGGACGAGCTGCTGGACTCGGGCATCAAGCCGTTCGTCACGCTCTACCACTGGGACCTGCCCCAGGCGCTCGAGGACCTCGGCGGCTGGCCGGAGCGCGCCACGGTGGACGCCTTCGCCGAGTACGTCGAAGCCGTCGCCGCCAGGCTCGGCGACCGGGTCGAGCACTGGATCACCGTCAGCGAGCCCCGCGTCTCGGCGTGGCTCGGCTACGGGTGGGGCATGCACGCCCCTGGTCGCACGAGCGAGCGCGACTCCCTCGCGGCAGCCCACCACCTGCTGCTCGCCCACGGTCGCGCGGCCGAGATCCTGCGCCGTGAATCGCCGGGAGCCCAGGTCGGCATCACGCTGGACGTGTTTCCGGTCTACCCCGCCTCCGACGACGCGCCGGACGTCGCCGCAGCCCGCCACTTCGACGGCTTCCACAACCGCTGGTTCCTCGACCCGCTCTTCCGGGGCTCGTACCCGGCCGACCTGCTCGAGCACTTCGGCGACAGCGCACCCCGTGTCGAGGACGGCGACTTCGATCTGATCGCCGCCCCAATCGACTTCATGGGCATCAACTACTACCGCCGCGAGGTGGTCGCCCACGGCGAGAACGGCGCCCGCACCGTGCACATCGCGGACTCCGACTACACGGACATGGGCTGGGAGGTCTCCCCGGACGGCCTCTTCGACCTGCTCGTGAAGCTCCAGAACGAGTTCGGCCCGCTACCGATCTATGTGACCGAGAATGGCGCCGCCTTCGGCGACCTGCGCGCCCACGACGGCAGCGTCCGCGACCCCGAGCGCCGGGACTACCTCGAGGAGCACATCAAGGCGATCGGCCGCGCCCTCGAGGCCGGCGTGCCGATCGCGGGCTACTTCGTCTGGTCCTTCCTCGACAACTTCGAGTGGGCCCACGGCTACGGCAAGCGCTTCGGGCTCGTATACGTCGACTACCCGACGCTGGCGCGGATCCCGAAGTCGAGCTTCTACTGGTACCGCGACTTCATCGCGGCGACGACCGGCGCACGCGACGCGCGGCCGTCCACTCCCAGCGCAGCCTAGGCCGGCCGAAGCACTAGCCGCGCAGGATCGGCCGCGTGAGGCAGGTCGGCCCGCCGTCGCCCTTGTGCGAGAGCTCGTCGCCGCGGTAGACCCGGACGTCGACCCCCGCGCGCTCCAGCCGCCGCCTCGTCTCGGGATTGCCGTCGAGCGCCAGCGCCACTCGCGGCGCGAGCGCCAGGACGTTCGGGCCCTGGGTCGGGAACTCCTCGTCGGGCACCTCGACGAGCTCGACTCCTCGGTTCGCGAGCAGCTCCACCAGGCGGACGGGCAAGAGCGGCAGGTAGACGACTGCGAGGTCGTCCGCAAGGGGGGAGATCAGGGACATCAGGTGCAGAAGCTTCGCCCGCCCGCGGTAGTGGGGCAGGTCGAACGCGAGCACATCCACGTCTGGGAGCGCCGCGCGTAGGGCGGCTGCGCCGGCCTCGTTCGTGCGGTAGCCGAGGCCGACCGCGAGCGTGCGCTCGTCGAGCCAGCACGTGTCGCCGCCGTCGACGGTCGCCGGGGCCTCGACGCGGGCCGCCGTAGGCACCCCGGCCGACTCGAGCGTCTCGCCCAGCGGTTCCACCTCGCCGAGACGCGAATCCTTGCCGGGCCGCAGCAGGATCGCGCCCGCAGCTCCCGACGAGCACCGGGTCGTAGGGATAGATGCCGTCGAGCCCCGCTCCGGGCGAGGTCTCCGCACGATCACCTCCGCGCCCTCGGCGGCGACCTCGGCCCGGAACGCTTCGTGCTCGTCCGCCAGCCGCGCGGGGTCGGGCGCGGCGCGCCAGCCCGCCTCGCTCCAGCGGGCCGCCTCCTCCGGTCGGGGCGCGACGACGACCACACGCCGAAGCGGGGTGGTCATGCTCTGAGCGCCGTAGGCCGGAGGCTCCATCGCGAGGACACTAGCTCCGGGGCGCGCCGAACCCGGTTGCCGGGCGGGGGCTGGAGCGTGATGATCGCGCGGACGAAAGCCGTCCAGGGAGAGGAGAACTCGATGGTCGCAAGGACGCTGTTCGTGCTCGGCGCGCTCGCCGCGCTGCTGCTGTTGCCCGGTGCCTCGCTCGCTCACGGGCCGACCACGACCCGGATCACGGCACCGGGGCTCGAGCGGCCCGTCGAGGTGATCCGCGACCAGCTGGGCGTTCCGCACGTCTTCGCGAAGAGCGCCCACGACGCGTACTTCGCCGTCGGCTACCTCCACGCCGAGGACCGGCTCTTCCAGATGGACTCGAGCCGCCGCCAGGCGAGTGGCACCCTCGCGGAGCTGCTGGGCTCCGGCGCGATCGCAGGTGACGCCCAGCTCCGCACGTTCGGACTTCGCCGCGCTGCGGCCCGCTCGCTCGCGGAGCTCTCGCAGCCGAGCAAGACGATTTTGGACGCCTACGCGAAGGGCGTGAACGCGTGGCTGGCGGCCAACCCGCTCCCCTCCGAGTACGCGGCCCTCGAGCTGACCAAGGCGCAGGTGCCGGCCTGGACCGCACTCGACTCGGTCGCGATCACGAAGCTGCTGGCGTTCGGGCTCTCCTTCGACCTGGGCGACCTCACGAACACCCAGCGCCTGATCGCGTACCAGACGGCCGGCGCCGCCCTCGGCTTCGACGGGCGCAAGCTGTTCTTCGAGGACGTCGTCCGAAGCGAGCCGTTCGCGCACGCGCCCTCGATCCTGCCCGGCGAGACCTCGCAGCCTGCGAACGGAAACGGCCATGCGAGCTGGTCGACGCACGGTCTCGGCGACGCAGTCGCCCAGGCCACCGAGAGCGCAATCGCCAAAGCCGAGCGCGCCGGGATCGCCGTCGAGCGCTCCGTCGAGACGGGCTCCAACATCTTCGTGGTCTCCGGCAAGAAGTCGAAGAGCGGGCGCCCGATGGTGGCGAGCGATCCGCACCTGTCCCTCCCCTCTCCGGCGACCTTCCACGAGATCGGCATCGACGTCAACGGCAAGGAGCGCCTGACGCTCTACGGCGTGGCCTTCCCCGGAGCGCCGGCGGTCGTCCACGGCACGAACGGCGCCGTCTCCTGGGGCTCGACGGTGAACCCGACCGACGTCACCGACGTCTACCAGGAGCAGCTCGTGATCGCGGGAGGCGTCCCGGTGGCGACGACGTACAAGGGCGTCCCGGAGCCGACCCAGATCATCCCGGAGACGTTCCGGACGAACCAGGTCGGCAACGGCACCCCCGACGACCTCGTCGTCGTCCCGCCTGCGGCCGGCGTTCCCGCCGCCACGGTGGTCGTTCCGAGGCGGAACAACGGCCCGATCATCAGTGTGACCGGGGCTACCGGCCTGTCCGTGCAGTTCACGGGCTTCGGCGCCACCCGCGAGGTCGACTTCTTCCGCCTGCTCTCCCAGGCGGATGACGTGACCGAGGCGATCGACGCCCAGCGCTACTTCGACTTCGGCGCGCAGAACTGGATGTATGCCGACGACAGCGGCAACATCGGCTACAAGACCAGCGCGCGAGATCCCGCTGCGCGAGGACCTCCAGGCAGGGACGGTCGCGGGCCTGCCGCCCTACTTCGTCCGCAGCGGCCTCGGCGGCAACGAGTGGATCTCCGACCCGACGCGGGCGGAGGACCAGGCGCTTCCGTACGAGGTGCTCCCGTTCGCCGAGATGGACGGCCTCGTCAACCCGAAGCGCGGCTGGATCGCGAACGCGAACCAGGACCCGAACGGGCAGACCTTCGACAACGACCCGCTGAACGAGCTCCGGCCCGGCGGCGGAATCCGCTACATCACGCCCGGCCACTCCGACGGCAACCGCAACGCGCGGATCTCACGGCGGATCGGCGAGGCTCTGGACGGCGACGGCAAGGTCTCGTTCTTCGAGCTGACGCAGATCCAGTCGGACGAGAAGCTGCACGACGCCGAGGTGCTGACGCCCTTCGTCACCGCGGCGCTCGCAGCGGCTCAGACACCGGGCGCACCGCCCGCGCTCGCCGCGCTCGGCGCCGACCCGGCGATCCAGCAGGCGGTCGCACGCCTCGCGGCGTGGAAGTTCTCCACCCCGACAGGGCTCGCCGAGGGCTACGACGCGAGCGACTTCTACGGGATGCGCTATCCGCCCACGCAGGCCGAGATCGACGCCAGCGTCGCGACCACGATCTACAGCCTCTGGCGCGGCCGCGTGCTCGCGGCGATCGTGGACGCACCGCTCGTGGCGCGCGGCCTCGGCGGCTTCCTGCCCGGCGGCGACCAGGCGATGACGGCGCTGCGGCGGCTGCTCGCCTCGAACGGGACCGGCGCATCCGGGATCCAGTTCTTCGCCGGCCCGGTCGGCCGCGACACCGCCGTGCTCGGCGCGCTCAAGGCCGCGCTCGACCTCGCGGCGAGCCCGGCGTTCGCACCGGCCTTCGGCGGTTCGGCGAACCAGGCCGACTACCGCTGGGGCAAGCTGCACCGGATCGTGTTCCGGCACCCGCTGGGCGGGCCGTTCTCGATCCCGACCGGCGCGGGCTTCTCCGACCTCGGCCCCGGCTTGTCCGGGATCGCCACGGACGGCGGGTTCAGCGCCGTCGACGCCTCCTCGCACAACCCGCGGGCGTCGACGCTGAACGGTTTCATGTTCGGCAGCGGGCCGGCGCGGCGGTTCGCGGCCGAGCAGCTCCGCTCAGGCCCGCACGCCGTCCAGGTGATTCCCGGCGGCGAGAGCGGCAACCCGGCCGGCCGCTGGTTCGGGAACCAGCTCGGGCTCTGGCTGACGGGCGAGTACCACGACGCGACGGTCGACGCGGGCGACATCCGCGGCGACGCGAGCTCCAAGCTGAGGCTGGTTCCGGCGCCCTAGACGCAAGACCGATCCGGGCGGCGCTCAGCCTGCGTCGAGCGCCGCCCGGATCTTCTCGATCGCCGCCGTCTCGCCGGTGGCGACCCCCTTGGCCGCCTCGGCCACCGACTCGGCCACGTCGAGCACGAAACTGCCGTACTCGTCGACGTCGTCGGGCGCCTTCTGGCGCAGGATGCCCACTGCGGCCGTGAGCGCCTCGAGCGTCTCCTGCTCGACCTCCTTGGGCGAGTCGGTCAGCCCGAACCCGCTGCGGCCGGCGGGACTGAGCTCGCGCACGAGGTCGTTGTCGTGATCCTCGCGCGCCTTGGCCAGATGCTTGGCCAGGGCACCGGCCTCCTTGAACGTGTCGAAGAACCCCTTGTCGCTGACCGAGACGAGCAGCCCCGCCCCCGTGACGCCCTTCTGCAGGGTCTCCCACTCGCTCTCGGTGAAGTCGGCCTTTCCTGTCATGACACCTCCTCGCCCGCTGGCTTTCGGAAGAACACCCGCGAGTATGGCCCGTCCGCGCTGCGCTCGTACTCCTCCCAGCCGAGCCGGCGGTAGAGGGCGATGTTCTCCGTCATGGCCACGTTCGTGTACAGCCGCAGCTCGGGCAGCCTCCTCCGCACCGCCTCGTCGCCGGCGAAGGCGAGCAGCGACCGGCCCAGGCCCTCGCCCTGGCGGTCGGGCTCGACGGCCACGTTCTCGACGAGCAGGTGCTCGTCGACCGTCCGGAGCTGCACGAGACCCGCCAGGTCGCCGTCGTGCAGCAGCCACAGCTCCCCGGCCGCGACCGCCGCGTCGTAGTCGTCGTCCAGCGGGCGCGGCCTGATTCCGATCCGCTCGACGTAATGGCCGTACGCCCGCTGGACGAGCTCCGCGGCCGTCGCTGCCTCGTCCGCTCGCGCCGGCCGGATCGACCTGGCGGCGCCCGAGGGTCGGAAGACGTGGAACTCGCCGCCGGCGGCGCGCCCGATGCGGTCGCCTTCGCCTCGGTCGACCACGGCCACGATCGAGCCTCCGAAGCCCGCGCCGGTCATACGTGCTGCGACGGCTCCCGCCGCGAGCACGGCCTCCACGAGCGAGTCGAGCTCGGGCGTCGACACCTCGAAGTCGTCGCGGAGGCTTGCGTGGCCGGCCGCCAGCGACCGCCGCAGCGTGTCCCGGTCGCCGCTTTCGAGGGCGGCGGCGACCTCGAGCACGCGCTCGCTCTCCGAGTGCACGTGGCGGAGCCGCCGCGGATCGCCGGCCTCGACCTCCGCCCTCCGCTCGGCGTAGGCGGACTCGTGCAGCCGGCGCCGCCTCCCGGAGTCGACGACGAGCAGCTCCAGGTCGGCCGGGAACTCGACGTGCCGGTACTCGCGCGTCCCACAGTCGAGCAGGAGCGCGTGGCCCGCGCGCGCGAGCAGAGCCGACGCCTGGTCCATGAGGCCGCAGGGCACGCCGACGGCTCGCTCCTCCGCGCGGCGGCAGAGCTCGGCGAGCTCGAGCCGCTCGAGCTCCCGGCCGTCGGCGCTGCAGAGCGCAAGCGCCACCGCAACCTCGAGCGCCGCGGACGACGACAGCCCCGCGCCCGCCGGCAGGTCCGAGACGATCCGCCCTCGGAAGCCGGCCGTCGCACCCAGCTCGGCGGCCACCGCCGCCACGTAGCGCCGCCAGCCCTCGTCGGCGTCGAAGCGATCCGAAGCGAGCTCGATCTCCTCCCCGGGCTCGCCGACGACCGAAACCCCGAGGTCGAGCGCGACGGGAAGCACGAGTCCGCCGGCGTAATCCGTGTGCTCGCCGATCAAGTTGACGCGCCCGGGCGCTCGATGGAGCTGCGTCGCGCTCAGCGCCCGGCCGCCCCGACGATCTCGGCGTAGCGCCGGCCGCTCGCCTTCACGGTGCGGCGCTGGGTCTCGTAGTCCACGCGCACGATCCCGAACCGCATCGAGTAGCCCTTCGCCCACTCGAAGTTGTCGAGCAGCGACCACACGAAGTAGCCGGCGAGGGGCGCGCCCGCCTCGATCGCGTCCGCCGCAGCGGCGAGATGCCGTTCGAGGTAGCTGACCCGGCCTTCGTCCGCCACGTCGCCCGCGGGCCCGACCTCGTCGCGGTAGGCCGCGCCGTTCTCGGTCACGTAGAGCTCGATTGGGCCGTACTCGCGGTGCAGTCGCAGCAGCGTCTCGGTCAGGCCGGCCGGGTAGACCTCCCAGCCGAACGCGGTCCGCTCCACGTCCGCGGGCAGCGGGCCCAGTACCTCGCGGCTGTAGTAGTTGACTCCGAGGAAGTCGAGGGGCGATCCGTCACGGACGATCGGGTCGAGGAAGCGCCGGTTCCGTGCCTCGTCGTAGCGGGCGGCTTCCTCCGGAGTCGGCGCGTGGATGGGCGCGAGGCTGAGGGCGATCCCGATCCTCGCCTCGGGAGAGGCCGCCCGGATCGCCTGCAGTCCCGCCTCGTGCGAGAGCACCAGGTTCGCCGCGACCCGCTCGGCACTGGCGTCGTCCCGGATCCCGGGAGCGTGCTCGCCGGTGCCGTAGCCGTGCGAGTACACGACCTCCGGCTCGTTGAGCGTGATCCAGTCGAGGACACGATCGCCCAGGCGCCGGGTCACCAGGTCGGCGTACTCGGCGAACCAGGCGGGCATGTCCGGCGACTCCCAGCCTCCTCGCTCGTGGAGCGCGAGCGGAAGGTCCCAGTGGTAGAGCGTCGCGAACGGCCGGATGGCGTGGGCCAGCAGAGCGTCGACGAGCTCGTCGTAGAAGGCCAGTCCCGCCTCGCTCGGCCGCCCGGTGCCCTCGGGCAGGACGCGCGGCCATGAGATCGAGAAACGGTAGGCGTCGAGGCCGAGCTCGGCCATCAGCGCGACGTCCTCGCGGAAGCGGTGAACGTGGTCGCAGGCGACGTCTCCGGTGTCGCCGTTCTCGATCGAGCCGGGGCGTCGACAGAACTCGTCCCAGATCGACGGGCCCTTGCCGTTCTCGTCCCAGGCGCCCTCGATCTGGTAGGCGGCCGTAGCCGCGCCCCAGACGAAACCGGGCGGGAAGCGCCGTGCGAGCTCGTGGGCGTCCACGTGCGTACTTCATCAGGTCGGCCGTTTCGCGGCGGCGCGCGGGCGGACGCGGAAGCTAGCTTCGAATCGTCACGACCCTCGGCGGCGGTGGCTCGTCCCCCTCGCCGGCGAGGGCCGCGAAGGCGATCGCCAGCGCGCCCACGACGAGTAGCGCGACGAGAGCGGCGGCGAGGACGCCGACGGTGCTGTCGGGCCGCATGTGTCCATTCTGGACGGCGAGCCGTCACGACTCTGTGTCAGCTCCGTGCCGAGACCGTGACGCGCTCTGGCGAGGGCTCCAGGGCGCGGGTATTCCGGAGCCAGACCAGTCCTCGACTCAAGGGAGATCCCATGCGTCCGCGCGCGCTTGTCCGCGTTCTCGTACCCCTCTGCCTGCTGGCCGCCGTCGGCGGCGGGGCCTTTGCCGCAACCACGGGCGGCGGCCACTCCAACACGGAGACGATCACGGCCTGCGCTGCCAAGTCCAGCGGCAGCATGCGCCTCGTCTCGTCCGGTGCTTCCTGTCGCGCCAATGAACGCCGCCTCGTTTGGAACGTGCGTGGGCCGAAGGGCAGCGCCGGTCCGCCCGGACCGGCCGGTCCCGCGGGGGCACCCGGGCCTAGCCGGCGAGCGCGGCCCGCAGGGAGAGCAAGGGCTCCAGGGCGTCCCCGGCGTAGCCGGGCCGGCAGGCCCCACTGGGCCACAGGGTGCGCAGGGACCGGCCGGCCCGCGAGGCGAGCCCGGCCGCGGCCTGGCGTCGTTCGACGAGCTCGGCGGGCTGCCGTGCACGGTCGACGCTGCGGTCGGCACCGTCACGATCCAGTACGGGCCCGGCAACGAGGCCACGATCGTCTGCTCCGTGTCCGGTGGCCCCGGGCCGGGATCGACGATCCGCGTCAACGAGGTCATGACCGGCATGACGGGCGCAGCGGCGAACGAGTTCGTCGAGCTCGTGAACGCCGGTACCGAGCCTGTCGACGTCGGCGGGCACCGCGTCGTCTACCGCTCCGCCGCCGGCACCAGCGACACGCTGCTCGCGGCGGTACCCGCGGGAACGATCATCGCCCCGGGCGGCCACTACCTCCTGGGCGGCGGCTCCTACGCGGGCCCGGTCGCGCCCGATCAGTCGTTCGGCATCGGCCTCGCCGCGACCGCCGGCGGCGTCGGCGTGCGCAACCCGGACGGTGCGCTGCTCGACTCGGTCGGCTGGGGGAGCCACCGTCGCCAACGGCTTCGTCGAGGGGAACCCCGCGCCGGCGCCACCCACCACGGCGAGCCCGGGCTCCAGCATCGGACGGATGCCGGACGGTGCCGACTCGAACGACAACGCGGCCGACTTCGCCGTCAGCGCCACGCCGACTCCACGCGGGACGAACGCGTGACGCTGCACACGAGGACTTGGCGAAATGACGCTGAGCCGTCGGACCACGCTGATCGCCCCGATGCTGCGTCCTCGGTCGCACGCTACGCGTCCTTGCCCCTCGCACGAACGCTCCCTGCGTCCTTGCCTCGGAACGACCATCGCACCCCGACGACGAGCGACATCCCGCCAAGCCCTCCTAAGATCGCCGCGTGGACGAGCGGCTGGTCGTCACCACAGTCGACTACCACACCGCCGGTGAGCCCTTCCGGATCGTCACCGGCGGTGTGGAGCCGATCCCGGGCGCGACCATCCTCGAGAAGCGCCGCTTCGCGCAGGAGCGGCTCGACGACGTGCGGGCACTGCTCGTCAACGAGCCCCGTGGCCACGCGGACATGTACGGCTGCTTCGTCACGGAGGCGGTCGCGCCCGGCAGCGACCTCGGCGTGCTCTTCTTCCACAACGCCGGCTTCAGCACCGCCTGCGGCCACGGGACGATCGCGCTCGCCACCTACGCGCTGGAGTCGGGCCTGCTCGCATCGCGCGTGCCCGAGACCGAGCTGAGGATCGACGTGCCCTCCGGCACGCTGCCCGTGACCGCCAGCGTGCGGGACGGACGGGTGGAGCAAGCCCGGTTTCGCAACGTGCCCTCGTTCGTGCACGAGCAGGAGGTCGAGCTGGAGACGAGCCGCGGCGCGCTCACCGTCGACGTCGCTTACGGCGGGGCGTTCTACGCGAGCGTCCGGGCGGCAGACGTTGGGCTCGGCGTCGACGCCGGCAGCCTGCCGCCGCTGATCGAGCTCGGCCGCGAGCTCAAGCGCACGCTCGAGGCCCGCGGCGAGATCGTCCACCCCGAGGAGCCCGAGCTGCGAGACGTCTACGGCGTGATCTTCTTTGCGGAGGAGGGTGAGAGCCCGCTCACGCAACGGAACGTCACGGTGTTCGCCGACGGGGAGGTCGACCGCTCGCCGTGCGGGAGCGGAACCTCGGCGCGGCTCGCGGTCCTGCACCGGCAGGGGCGCCTCGGGCTCGGTGAGGCCCTGCGGCACCTGAGCATCGTCGGCACGGAGTTCGAGGGACAGATCGTCGAGGAGACCCGGGTCGCAGGCCGCACGGCAGTCGTGACCGAGATCTCGGGCAGCGCGCACCGAACCGGCCGTCACGAGTTCGTGCTCGAGGCCGGCGACCCCCTGGGCACCGGCTTCCTGCTCCGTTGAGGCGGAAGGGCGCGATCCCCGCACTGCGGGGATCGCGCCCCGAGCCGGCAAGCGCTAGCTCGCCGGAATCAGCACGCGGTTGATCACGTGGATAGTGCCGTTAGAGGCACCGATGTCCGTCTTGACCACGCGCGCGTTGCCGTTCAGGTAGACGCTGCCGTTGCGCACCGCAATGCGTACGCGCTGCCCGTTCAGCGTCGGCGCCGACTTCAGCTTGATTACCTGGGCGGCCTTCACGTTGCCCTTGGCGACGTGGTAGAGCAGCACGCTCTTGAGCAGAGCGCGATCCCGGCCGAGCTTGGCCAGCGTCGCCTTCGGCACCTGCTTGAAGGCAGCGTCGGTCGGAGCGAAAACTGTCAGCTTGCCGCTCCCCGACAGCGCGCCCGCAAGGCCGGCCTTCTTGACCAGGGCCACGAGGGTCTTGAACTGTCCGGCAGCGACGGCCGTCTGGACGATGTTCTTGGACGCGGCCGGGGCCGCCTCGGCGGGGGTTGCGGTACTGCCGGCGGCGAACGCAAACGCCGCGAACAGGGCAGCGGCGAGCGCTGCGACGGGGAGTGAGATGTTCCGGATCTGAGCGGTCATGTGTTCTCCTTCGGACTCTTAGGCGGTGGTCAAGTTGGGTTCACGGCTCCAGCGGCGCCGGATTGCACTCTGCTGGGCGATCTGGTAAGCGGCGGACAGGCCGACGAGGCCGTACACGACGCGGCTGACAGCGTTGGTCTCGCCGAACTCCAGGCCGACGAGCGCGGCCACGAGGTCGAACTCGGCGATCGCGACGAGCCCCCAGTTGAGGCCACCGACGATGACGAGCGTGGCGGCCAGAAAATCGATTCTCTTCACTTGTTCCCTCCTTCTTTGTCGAGATTATGTCGAGGGATTGTACAGAGATGTAGTCGTGTGTCAAATGTTTGTTCAGAGTCTGTACACTCAGACGGGATGAGCCCCCGTCCGCACCTGCGCATCGGCGAGCTGAGCCGCCGCTCCGGCGTCAGCGCCGAGCTGCTGCGCGCGTGGGAGCGGCGGTACGGGCTCCTCCGACCCGAGCGCTCGAACGGCGGCTTCCGCCTCTACGGCCGCGAAGACGAGGAGCGCGTGCGGCTGATGCAGGTGCATCTGGACCACGGGGTGTCGGCCGCCGAGGCCGCACGGCTCGCCCTCTCCGGAGAACGCCCGGCCGAGGAGGCGCCTGCCCCGCCGTCCGCCTCACCTGCCGAGGCGCTCGACCGCCTGCGCGCAGCACTCGACGAGTTCGACGAGCCCGAGGCCCACACCGTCATCGACGGCCTGCTCGCGCGGTTCACGCTCGACACCATCCTCCGCGAGGTGTTGCTCCCCTACCTCCGCGAGCTCGGCGAGCGCTGGGCGCGCGGCGAGGTCTCGGTCGCGCAGGAGCACTACGCGAGCGGCCTCTTGCGCGGTCGCCTGCTCGGCCTCGCCCGCGGCTGGGACCAAGGGGTCGGTCCACGCGTACTCGTGGCGGGCGCACCCGGCGAGCTGCACGACCTCGGGTTGATCGCGTTCGGCCTCGCCGTCAGCGCACGCGGCTGGCGCGTGACCTTCCTCGGCCAGGACACACCAGTCGGCGATCTCGCGGAGACGGCCAGGGCGATCGATCCGGACCTCGTCGTCGTCGCCGCCATGACGCGACGGCGCTTCTCCTCGAACACCGAGGCCCTGCGGGCGCTGGCCGAGATCGCACCGCTCGCCCTGGCCGGCGCCGGTGCGGATGCGGCGATCGCCGAGAGCGTCGGCGGCCGGCTGCTCGAAGGAGACCCGGTCTCAGCGGCCGACGCGCTCGTGCCGGCCTAGCGGGAGGCGGCGGCCCTACGCTCGCGGAATCGGCGAACCGCCTCGTCGTGCACGACGAGCGGCGGGGGATAGTCGCCGGCCGCGGCCGGCTCGAGGCGCCACGGCTCGTGTACCGCCGCACCCCCGATCGATCCGAGCTCGGGGACGTAGCGGCGCACGTACTCCCCGTTCGGATCGAAGCGCTTCGCCTGCCGGAGCGGGTTGAACACCCGATTTGGCCGCGAGTCGGTCCCGGTGCCGGCAACCCACTGCCAGTTGCCCGCGTTGTTGGCGACGTCGCCGTCGACGAGCAGGTCGAAGAAATGCCGCGCACCCTCGCGCCAGTCGACGTACAGATCCTTGACCAGGAACGAGGCGACCAGGAGCCGCGCGCGGTTGTGCATCCAACCCTCCCACGCGAGCTGCCGCATGCCGGCGTCCACGATGGGCACGCCCGTCCGGCCCTCGCGCCACGCGGCGAGGGCGTCGTGGTCCTCGTGCCAGCGGTCGCCGCGGGGCCGCAGGTCGGCGCGCGGGAGATCGGGGTTGGCGGCGAGCAGCTGGTGGTAGAAGTCGCGCCAGCAGAGCTGCCGGACGAAGGCCTCGCTCGCGCCGGCGCGCTCTGCGACCTCGAGCGGTGACAGGCAGCCGAAATGGAGGTACGGCGACAGGCGCGAGCTCGCGTCGGCGCCGAGGTCGTCCGCCCCCTCCGCGTAGACGGCGAGGCCGTTCGCGAGCCACGACTCCAGCCGCGTCCTCCCGGCCTTCTCGCCCCCGCGCGGGAGCTCGGGCGAAGGTGCGCCGTCGACGAGCTCGGCGAGGCGGGGCATGCGCACGGACTCTGCGTCACGCCCGCGTAGCCGCGACGGAGCTTCGACGCCCCGGCGCGGGTGCTCGAGCCAGGCCCGATGGAAGGCGCCGAACACGCGATAGTGGTCGCCGCCGGACGGCGCGAGGTCCCGCGGCGGCACGACCGTGACACCGGGCAGGAGCCGCAGTTCGATCCGTTCGGCTGCGAGCGCCGACTCGAGGCGCCGTTCGCGCCTGCGGGCGTAGGCGCTGACGTCCTCGCTCGCGAAGACCGCGCCCGCCCCGACCTCACGAGCGAGTCGGACCGTCTCGCGCACGACGTCCCCGCGACGCAGGACGAGCCGCGCCCCCAACCCCCGGAGCGAGACGTCCAGGTCGGCGAGCGCCTCGAGCAGGAAGACGACGCGGTTCGGACGCGCGAAGTCGCTGTCCAGGATGCCGTCGTCGAGGACGAACACCGGCGTCAAGCACTCCGACGACCGGGTGGCCGCAGCAAGCGCCGGCTGGTCGTGCACGCGCAGGTCGCGGGTGAAGAGGACGAGGGCGCCGTCCATTCGCGTCTACCTTATGTCCGGGATGAGGGTCGTCGTCCTCGGCGCCACCGGCATGATCGGCCGAGCGCTCCTACCGGAGCTCTCCCGCGAGCACGACGTGGTTGCGGTCTCACGCCGACCCCGCGACGAGGCGGGCGTGACGTGGGCTCAGGCAGACGTCCTCGACCCGGAGGGTGTAAGCCCTGCGCTCGCGGGCGCCGAGGTCGTCTATTACCTCGTGCACTCGCTCGGCGCGAACGACTTCGAAGAGCGCGACGCCCGGGCGGCCGAGACGGTGGCACGCGAAGCTGAGCGCGCCGGTGTGCGCCAGCTCGTCTACCTCGGCGGGCTCGGCGACGAGTCGTCCGACCTGTCCGCGCACCTACGCAGCCGGCACGAGACTGCCCGACTGCTGGCCGCGGGCGGCGTTCCGGTCACGACGCTCCGGGCGGCCGTCGTCGTCGGCCGCGGCAGCGCGGCGTTCCAGACCATCGTCGCGCTCGTCGACCGCCTGCCGGTGATGGTGGCTCCCCGCTGGGTGTCGACGCCGACCCAGCCGATCGCGCTCGCCGACGTGGTGGCCTACCTCGCGGGCGTGGCCGGCCGGGAGGACACCTCTGGCGAGACCTTCGACCTGGGCGGCCCTGAGGTGATGACCTACCGCGAGATGATCGAGCGAGTGGCCCGCCTGCGCGGCAAGAGGCGGGCGATCGTCGAGGTGCCGGTCCTGAGCCCCCGGCTCTCCTCGTACTGGCTCCACCTCGTCACCCCGGTGAAGGCCTCCGTCGCGCGACCGCTCGTCGAGGGCCTGAGCGTGGAGACGGTCGCGAAGAACGACCGGATCCGGCGGATCGTCCCGTTCGAGCCGACGCCGTTCGACGAGGCGGCGCGGCGGGCCCTCGCAGACCGCCCCTGACCGAGGACGGCGAAGTTGCTGTAGAAGTCCTTCGGCTACGCCGGCGAATTAACTCGCAAACTCACTTCTCGTCCATTGCGACCTGGATGTCGTGCGCGAGGTTTCGAGGCGTCAACTCGGCTCCCGCGCTGAGCGTCGTGACCCACTCGCCCCCAGGCGCATAGATCCGAACGGGCGCGGAGTGCAGGTTGTCCGAGCCGCTCGTCTCGGACGGGAGGACGCCGTACTCGCGCCAGACGCGGCGCAGCTCGGCCGTCGGTGCGATCAGGTACTCGAGCTCGCCGTCGGCCCTGTAGCGGCGCAGGAAGGCGCGCACCGCGGCCGGCGTGTCCTCGACCGGATCCGTCGAGACCGCGATGAAGGCGACTCGCTCCCGTTCGTCGGGGGCGAGCCGCGCACGCGCACGCGGTGCCGTGGCGGCGATCACCGGGCAGGATTCCTCGCACTGCGCGTCGAGGAACGTGAGCACCACCACTTTGTCGCGCAGATCTTCCATGCGCACGTCGCTCCCCGTGTAGCTGCGCAGCGCGAAGTCCGGCGCGACGAAGCCCTCCGGTGGCAGCGAGCCACGGTAGGCGGGCGTCGAGGCGTCCGAGTCGCGCAGGAGGAACAGCCCTGTGAGCGCGGCGAGCAACGGGAGCGCGCCGGCGATCGCGAGCACGACTAGTCGGCGGGTCGGCACGGGCACATGATCGCTACTGGCGTGCTTCACCAGCTTGTTACTGCCCGGCGACCACCTCGGCGCCCGGAAAACTGCCTGCTACGCCGAAGCTTTCGGAGAGATGAGAGCAAGGCCCGCTCCCCTCCTCTGCGAGCTCCACGCGCACACGACGTGGAGCGACGGCACGCTCACGCTCCGCGAGCTGGTCGACCTGTACGGCGGGCTGGGCTTCGACGCCCTCTGCGTCACCGACCACACGTGCCGCGCAGACGACCCCTGGCTACCGGAGGCGGAGCACGGGCCACGGGCGGTGCACGCCGGCAACTACACCGGCTACCTCGCCGAGCTGAACCGCGAGGCGGACCGGGCCCGTGAGCGCTACGACCTGCTGCTCCTGCCGGGCCTGGAGCTCACGTGGAACGACCTCGACCCGCTTTGCGCGGCACACGCGCTCGCGCTCGGCCTCCGCACGTTCGTCGGGATGGACGACGGGCTCGAGGCCGCGCTGTCGACGGCGCGGCAGGCCGGAGCTGCGATCGTCGCCGCGCACCCGTTCGCCGACGAGGCAGACGCCTCGGCGGCCCGCACGACGCACCGGTTCGCGCACGATCGCGAGCGACTGGGGCCGCTCGTCGACCGCTACGAGCTGTTCAACCGCACGCGCCTGTTCTCGTGGGTCGAGGAGGCGCGGCTGCCGTTCGTCGCCTGCGGCGACTTCCACCGGCTCGAGCACCTCGGCGGCTGGAAGACCCTCGTGCCGTGCGCGAAGGACGAACGCACGCTGGTCGCTTACCTGCGCTCCGAGCTCCCCGTCTACCTGACTCGGCTCGACACCGACGAGCGAGTCGCGGCCTAGATGGGAGGGTCTGGGGGAACGTCGCTCGTCGTCGGGGTGCGATGGTCGTTCCGAGGCAAGGACGCAGGGAGCGTTCCGTCTAGCTGGGACGCGTAGCGTGGCGCGACCGAGGACGCCGCCTCGGGGCGAGCAGCGCGGCCCGGCGTCACAGCGTCGTTTCGCCAGGCTCTCCTTCGCTAGGAGACGCGCTTCCGGCGCCAGCGCGGCGACCGGGCCGGCTCCTCGCCCAGCGCACGTGCGGCGGCGGCGAGGTCCTCGGAGCTCAGCGTCATCAAGTCGTCGTGGCCGGCGGTGTCGAGCCGCTCCGCCAGCCGCAGCGCCTGCGCGTTCAGCGCCTGCTCGAACAGCGTCCGCGCGAAGCGCGCATTCCCGAATCCTTCGCCGCGCACGGCGCCGCCGAGCACGGCCCGCAGCACCTCGTCGCTCCCTTCGCCGAGCACGTACTCGTGATCGCCCGCGAACTTCGCCGTGATCGCGAGCAGCTCGTCCGTCGAGTAGTCCGGAAACGAAATCTCCCGCGCAAAGCGCGACCGCAGCCCCGGGTTCGAGTCGAGGAAGGCGTTCATCAGGCGCGGATAGCCGGCGACGATCACGACGAGCCGGTGGCGGAAATCCTCCATCCGCTTCAGCAGCGTCTCGACGGCCTCGGGCCCGAAGTCGTGGTAGGCCCCCTCCGGCGCGAGTGCGTACGCCTCGTCGATGAACAGCACGCCGTCGAGCGCCCGCCGGATCACGCGGTCGGTCTTGAGAGCCGTGGTGCCGACGAACTGGCCGACGAGGCCGGCCCGGTCGGTCTCGACGAGATGCCCCTTCCTGAGCAGACCCATCGCGCGGTACATCTCCGCAAGAAGCCGCGCGACCGTCGTCTTGCCGGTCCCAGGGTTCCCGAGGAAGACGAGATGCTGGCCGGTCGCCACTTCGGGCAGCCCGGCCTCCTTGCGGCGCGCCTGCACCTGCAGGAACGCGACCAGCGCGCGCACCTGCTCCTTCACGGTCTCCAGCCCCACGAGCGCGTCGAGCTCGGCCTGCAGCTCCTCGAGGTCGCGCTCCGGCTCCGGTCGGCGCAGCGACTCGAACTGCTCCGTCACCCAGTCGACCGCAGGCTCCGACGCGGGGTTGCGCCGCAGCTGGTCGCCGATCGTCCGCAGGAGGTCGTACGGGCCGGGCATGCGGCGAAGTCTGCCCGAGGCGCCCTTACAGAACGTTTGCAGACCGCGCATCGGCGCCTAATGAGGGCCGGGAATAGTCCGAGACGCAAAGCTTCCCGAGGAGGTCACAGGACCGTGAAGACCAAGCTCATCGTCATCGGACTGGTCGCGCTCATGGGGGCAACAGTGGTCAGCGCGGCCGCCGCTCATCGCTTCATCACGCACAAGGGCACGCCCCGCGCCGACGTGCTCACCGGCAGCGACGCCGCGGAGCGCTTCCTCGCTCGCGGCGGCAACGACACCGTCAATGCACTCGGCGGCTGGGATCGCATCTGGGCCGGCTGGGGCGACGACACCGTCGACGCCGGCAGCGGCAACGACCACGTCTGGGGTGGGCCCGGCAACGACACGCTGAACGGCGGCGCCGACAACGACGTCATCCGCGGACGCCACGGCAACGACACGATCGACGGCGGTGACGGCAACGACCGCCTCTGGGTCGGCCGCGGCGCCGACACCGAGAACGGCGGCCCGGGCAACGACCGGCTGCACGCCCTGGCCAACGACGACATGGTCGACACGATCAACTGCGGCGAAGGTCGCGACGTCGTGTGGCTCAACTCGGCCGAGTCCGACGTCGTCAACGCCGACTGCGAGATCCGCAAGACGGTGACGGTCACCTCGCCCGACGCCGACTGAACCAAGCTCTACGCATTCCTCTCTCCGGACACGAGCCCGCCCCTACTCCTCGGGGCGGGCTCGACTTTTCCCGGATAAACTCCGCCCCGTTCAAGAGCGTTTGTTCGGCGGTAGTCCTCGTGACCTCCCTGACTGCGTTCGCTTAACGAAAAAACGGGAGGTACCCCGCATGGCAACCGGAACCGTCAAGTGGTTCAACGACGCGAAGGGTTATGGCTTCATCTCGCCCGACGAGGGCGACAAGGACGTCTTCGTGCATCACTCGAACATCGAGGGCACGGGCTTCAAGTCCCTCACCGAGGGCGCGAAGGTCGAGTTCGAGGTCCGCGAGGGCACGAAGGGCCCCGAGGCCACGAACGTCGTCGCCACCTCGTAGGGCTGAACCATCCCCGAGCGCGAGGAGAAGATCGAGTTCGAGGGCGAGGTCACCGAGGCCCTGCGGAACGGGATGTTCCGGATCGCCCTCGACAACGGCCACGAGACCATCGGCTACACCGCAGGGAAGATGCGCCGGTATCGGATCCGCATCTTCCCCGGTGACCGTGTGAAGGTCGAGCTCTCGCCGTACGACCTCGACCGCGGCCGCATCGTCTTCCGCTATCGCTGACGGGACTTCGGGGGTCACGCGGCTACGATGGCCGCGTGGCCCCCACCGATTCACTGCAGGAGCTGCTCGCCTCCGCCTTTCCGGACGCGAATGAGCTTTCCGTCGTCGACCGCACGGGCGGCGGCGACCACTTCCAGGTGACCGTCGCGTCGGGCCGCTTCGACGGGCTCTCGCTCGTCGAGCAGCACAAGCTCGTCTACGCGGCGCTCGAGGCGCCGCTCGCCGACGGGACGATCCACGAACTACGCATCCGGACGAAGGGAGTCGAGTCAGTGACAGAGCTGCGCGAGCAGATCGAGCAGATCATCGAGAAGGAGCCGGTCGCGCTCTTCATGAAGGGCACGCCGGAGTTCGTGATGTGCGGCAACTCGCACCGGGCGCTCGAGGCGCTCCGCGGGGCCGGAGCACCCGTCACGGCGGTCGACATACTTCCGGACCCCGCGTTCAGGCAGGAGCTCTCCTCCGTGTCGGGTTGGCCGACGATCCCGCAGGTCTTCGTTCGCGGCGAGCTGCTCGGCGGCGCCGACATCGTGGAGGAGCTCGCAGCCTCGGGCGAGCTGGAGCAGAAGCTCCAGGACGCACTCGGGGACGACTATCGCGGTGCGCGCGCAGAGCGCGTCGCAGCGCTCTCTGCCTGACCTCTCGTAGCGGGGTGTCCGGGCCGCCGCCGTAGTGACGGCCCGAACGTGAAAGGGAAGGGGCGCCCCGACCCCCCGGGGAGGCGCCCCCACCATGAGAAGGAAGTCCGGGCCGCCGCATCTGTGCGTCCTCATGCACAGAGGGCCCGGTTCCGCTGTGAGAGATGCCGGCCCGCGAGGAACCTTGCGGTCTGCCCAAGAGGCTCGGGATCGTTATCTTGGCTAACGGCTTTTGTTAGACTGGCTAACGATGTCTCAGGCCACGAAAGCAGCCGTCTCGCCGACCGAGGTCGCAGGCCGGCTCCGGCCCGTCCTCCTGAAGCTGAATCGTGGGCTGCGCCGCGAGACGGCGGCGTTCGGCGTCACCGGCACTCAGGCCAGCCTGCTCGGCCTGATTCGGCGCTCTCCTGGGATCGGCGTCCGGGAACTGGCCGCCCGCGAGCGAATGTCGCCCGCCTCGATGTCCGTCTCGGTGGCGCGGCTGGAGAAGGCGGGCCTCGTCCGCCGCACCGCCGACCCGCTCGATCGGCGTCGCCAGGCGCTGTGGGTCACGGACGAGGGCGACCGCATCCTGCGCAGAGTCCGCACGCGCCGCACGGCCTGGCTCGCCGCACGCCTGAGCCGCCTGCCCGAGGAGAAGCTGGCGGCGCTGGCTGACGCGCTCGAGCCGCTGGAGGACCTGCTCGTCGAGGGCGACGGCCTGTGAGCGCCGCGCTCCTGGCGCTCAACGAGCGAACGTTCGCCAGCCTTCGCAAGCACCGCAACTTCAGGCTGTTCTTCACCGGCCAAGTCGTTTCGGTCAGCGGCACCTGGATGCAGAACGTCGCCCTGGCCTGGTTCGTCTACGAGCTGACCGGCTCGCCGCTCGCCGTCGGGATCCTCACCTTCTGTCGCTTCTCGCCCCAGACGCTCTTCGGCCTGTTCGCCGGCGTCCTGGCCGACCGCCTCGACAACCGGCGGCTCGTCATCGCGACGCAGGCGAGCTCGATGGCGGTCTCGATCGTGCTCGCGGCCCTCGCGTTGTCCGGGGTCGCCCAGGTCTGGCACCTGTACGTTCTAGCCCTCTTCGCCGGGATCGCCCAGGTCTTCGACTCGCCGGGCCGCCACGCGCTCGTGTACCAGCTCGTCGGCCGCGCCGAGCTTCCGAACGCGATCGCGCTCAACACGAGCGTCTTCAACGCTTCGCGGATCGTCGGGCCCGGGATTGCGGGCGTGCTGATCGCCTCGGTCGGCGTCGGCGCCTGCTTCCTGCTCAACGCCGTCAGCTTCGTAGCGGTCCTCGCCGCGCTGCTGCTGATGGACACGAGCCGGCTCTATCCGGTCGACCGCGGCGAGTCGCGACCGACGATGCTTCGCGGCGTCCGCGAGGGCCTTGCCTACGCTCGCGCGGACAGGCGTGTCTCCCTCGTGCTGTTGCTCGTGCTCGTCGTCGGAACGCTGGGCGTGAACAACGGCGTCATCCTGCCCGTCCTCGCGGCCGAGCTGCATGCGGGGCCCGAGGTCTTCGGCCTGCTCTCGGCGATGTTCGGCGCGGGTGCGCTGCTCGGCGCCCTCGCCACGGCCTCGCTCGGCCGAGCGAGCTGGAAGGTGCTCCTGGCCGGAACGACGGGCTTCGGCATCGCGATGCTGCTCGTGGCACCGGGGGCGAACGTGGCGGCATGTGCCGCTGCGCTGCTGGTCGCCGGGTTGTGCTTCACCCTCTGGAGCTCGAACTCGAACGCGCTGCTCCAGCTGACCGCGCCCGACCACCTGCGCGGACGCGTCCTCAGCCTCTACCTGTTCGCGTTCCACGGGCTCGCGCCGGCGGGCGGCCTGCTGATCGGCTGGCTGATCGAGGTCGGTGGCACCGACCTGGCCTTCTGGGTCGCGGGGCTCTCTGCGCTCGCGATGGCGGCGTTCCTGCTGCCGAAGCGGCCGTTCGAGCTGCGCGCCGAGCCTGCTTAGGCTGCTTCGGCCAGGATCCGCTCGATCTCGGCGCGCAGAGCGTCGGGAGTCGTGCCCAGTCGCTCGAGTAGCTCGACGGGCCGTCCGCCCGCCGCGAGCAAGGCCAGCAGGATGTGCTCGGTGCCGATCCAGTTGTGCCCGCGCTCGAGCGCCTGCGCAAGAGAGCCTTCGAGCAGCTGCTTGGACTCGCGGGTGAGCGGCAGTCGCCCACGTGCCGGCTCGCGCACGGGCTCGCCGAGCTCCGCGCGAATGCGGTCGAGGTCGATCCCTGCGGCCGCGAGCGCCTTGCCGCCCGTTCCGCGCTCGAGCGCGGCGAGCCCGAGCAGGAGGTGCTCCGGGGCGATCTCGGTCACGCCGAGCTGGTGCGCCTCCTTCTGCGAGCGCATCACGACCTGACGGGCCACGCGGGTGAACCGGGCGAGGCCGTGCCGGCGGCGTCGCGGCCCGGGCGGGCCCCAGCCGATCCGGCGGCCGACGGGCTCGTCGCCCTCGACGATCTGGTGCACGCGCTGATGACTGAGGTCCAGCGCCTCGGCGATCTCGCGCATCGAGCCGCCGGCTGCGTGCAGACGGCGGATCGCGTGGTGATAGTCCAGCTTGGCCCGGTCGGCGTCGTGCTGGAGCTCCAGCTGGCGGGCGCGCAGGGCACGCGCTTCCTCGAGTGTCTTTGTCGTCTAGCGTCATAGACGTCTAGTGTACTAGACGGCGACGATCCCTGTCCAGAGGGATCAAGCGCTGAGCCCAAAGGCCGATACCGCGCTTGGATCGCAAACCAGGCGGGGCGGCCGCGCCAAGTGTCAAGGAGGACTGGAATGAGTCAGGTGCGGAAGCCCGCCGAGCTGATCGCCTCGATCCCTCGGCGCGAGGAAGGCCAGACCATGGCGGAGTACGGTGTCGTGCTCGCCGTGATCACGATCGCCGTGTTCGGTGCGCTCGGACTGCTGTCCGGGAACATCATCAACGCGATCAACCGCGTGGCCGGCTACATCACCTAGGAAGTTCGCGCACGACGAGCAGGACGGCGGCCGCGCCCCACAGCGGCCGCCGTCCAGAGTTGCCCCCGAAGCTCCCCCTACCGGGATAGGAACGGATCGAGGTTCCTCCTAGCTCTCGGTGTAGGGCTCGCGTTCGAGCGCGCGCTCGAACTCGGCACGGTCGTGCACCGGCTCGCCGTGGGAGACGATCACGAGCTCGAACGGCAGCTCGAGCAGCTCCGCGAGTGCCGGGAGGACGCGTTTGTCGTGCCATGGCGTCCACCAGACGCGCAGCTCGCCGTCGGGCGCCGTCATCCCGTCGGCGAAGACGAGCGCGCGCTGCTCCGGGAGCCAGAGCGGCGTCTCGTTGCGGCCGCGCCCGTCGTGGAGCGCCCGCAGCCCGCCCGGAAGCTCGCTGCCCTCGCCGATCCAGTCGAGCTCGGTCTCGGGCGCATCGCCCCGAAAGAACAGGTCCGGGCCGAAGGCGGCGACGGCGTAGCGCTGCACGAAGAGGTCGACGCTGCGAACGTGGTCGGGCTTGAGGACGACGGCAAAGGTCGGCGGCTTGGCCTCGAGGCGGCTCCAGAACTCCTCGGCGTCGTCGGGCGGCGCGAGCGGATCGAGCAGCCCGACCTCGCCGCCGCCTTCCACGCAGGTCGATGTGACCGGGCCTTTCCAGCCGGCACCCGGCCGCCAGCCGGGATGCTCCTGCCGCCAGACCCACAGACCCGGCGCGACGTCCCTGATCTCGAGCGCCATCGCGGTAGGCTCGCAAAGATGCACCGGTTCGAGGCGGTCCTGCAGCCGTTCGGCCCGGCAGGGGCGGTGACGCTCCCGTTCGACCCGATGGCCGAGTGGGGCAAGGTCCGCGCGCCGGTGCGCGGCACCATCGAGGGCTATCCGTTCACCACGACGGTCGCGCGCTACGGCGGCGTCGACTACCTCGCGTTCCGCCGCGAGGTCCGCGAGGGCGCCGGTGTCGAGCTCGGGAAGGTCGTCACGATCGAGGTCGAGCTCGACCCCACGGAGCGGACCGTCGAGGTGCCCGTGGATCTCGCGGACGCCCTTGCCGAGGGTGGCATGCGCGCGACCTTCGACGGCTCTCCTACACCCACCGGAAGGAGTACGTCGAGTGGATCGAGGAGGCGAAGCGGGAGCGCACGCGCGTCGACCCGCGTTCAGCGCACGGTCGAGCTCCTCCGCGAGGGAGTGAAGACGCCCAAGTAGGGGCAGACGGGCTCTCCAGCGCGTGGGAACCCATTCCAGGGATGGTGCCCCTACTCGTTACGGCCGATATCTGCGGCGACGGTAGTACACCCTTGCGGCGTGGCGGGGCCACGTCTCACGAACTCGCGGAGGTCTTCCCCTGTGACGCCAGACAAGCTCTTCTCCGACGAATCCGGCCAGACGATGGCCGAGTACGGCGTCGTGCTGACCGTGGTCACGATTGCATGCCTGGGCGCACTCGCGCTGCTGGCCGGCAATGTCATCAACGCGATCGGGCGCGTCGCCGGACTGATCCCCTGAGCTGAGGGACGGCGGTCTAGCCGATCCGCCAGGTGTCGCCGGCGTGCAGCAGCGCGCCGAGATCGCCCTCGCGCTGCGCCTTCGCGGTCTCGATCTGCTCGCTCATGAGCGAGTCGTAGGACTCGCGCGTGACGTTCCGGAAGACGCCGACCGGCAGCGGCCCCGTCGGCCCGTGCGCCAGCCGGCTGAGGCCGAACGCCAGCGACGGGCTCTCACGCTGCTCGTCGTGGACGAGCAGGTTCTCCTCACCCACCTTGGCCGTGTCGACGAGTTCGACCGTGCCGTCGCTCCGCTGGATGACTCCGCGCTCGCCCTCGGCGCCGAAGCGGATCGGCTCGCCGTGCTGCAGGACGATCCGGTTGTCCTTGTTGTCGCGGACGACGTCGAAGGCGCCGTCGTTGTACACGTTGCAGTTCTGGTAGATCTCGACGAAGGCGGCACCCTTGTGGTCGGCCGCTTTGCGGAGGACCTCGGTCACGTGCTTGCGGTCGGTGTCGATCGAGCGCGCGACGAACGTCGCCTCGGCGCCCAGCGCCAGCGAGATGGGATTGAACGGGTAGTCGAGGGAGCCCATCGGCGTGGACTTCGTCACCTTGCCGAGCTCCGAGGTGGGCGAGTACTGGCCCTTGGTCAGGCCGTAGATCTGGTTGTTGAACATCAGGATCTTGATGTTCACGTTGCGCCGGAGCGCGTGGATCAGGTGGTTGCCGCCGATCGAGAGCGCGTCGCCGTCGCCGGTCACGACCCAGACGGACAGATCCGGCCGCGACACCGACAGCCCGGTGGCGATCGCGGGCGCGCGCCCGTGGATCGAGTGCATCCCGTACGTCTCCATGTAGTACGGGAAGCGGGCCGCGCAACCGATTCCCGAGACGAACACGATCCGCTCGCGTGGAATGCCGAGCTCGGGCATGAAGCTCTGCATCGCGGCGAGGATCGCGTAGTCGCCGCAGCCCGGACACCAGCGCACCTCCTGGTCGGACTTGAAGTCCTTCGCCGTCAGCTGCACGAGCGGCTTCCCGGCACCGTTGCCCTCGGAGCTCATGTTCCTCTCGCCTCCTCTCTTCTCAGCAGGTCGGCGGAGAGCGCGACGAGTCCGAGCAGCAGGCTGCTCGATGCAACCACCTCGACGGCGTCCTCGACCGGCGTCACAGCCACGACCTCGAGCGCGAGCGAGACGACGAACAGCACGCTTCCGGCAGCCCAGAACCACAGTGCCGCGGCCGATGAGATCAGCACGTCGCGGAAGAACCAGACGAAGAGCGCGACGGGGATCGCGTCGAGGACGTCGATCTTGCGCGCGGGAATGCCGATCGCGCTGATCCAGCCGGCGTTGTAGACGAGCGTCTCCGTGAGTTCGAAGCCCTCGTCGACGCAGGCCGCGAGGGCACCGACAGCGGCGAGCCCGAAGAACCAGCGCAGGCGCCGGCTGCGGGTCAGGACCGCGGCGAGGAACGCGACCCCGGTCAGCACGCCGAGGACGACCACGTTCATCAGGTCGGTGTTGGCGTGGGTCTCGGGAGCCGCCAGCATCGTGAACCAGCCGAAGACGTCCACGCGCACGACGTCGTGCTCCGTGTAGCCCACGAAGTGGCCGCGGTCGACCACCTGGATGTGCGGCGCCGCGACCATGAGCGCGAGCACGAGCCCGCCGAGGCCGAGTGCGAGCAGGCCTCCTGCAACCTGGCGCTGAGGTCGGAGCACCACGCTCATCGCTCGTTCCCCCGCTTGTAGTTGCCCGTGGCGCGCGCCATCAGCAAGCTGCGCCTCGCCCTCGTCGGCACCGCGCACCCGGTCGAGAAAGCGCTCGGCCGCGCCGCCGCGCAGCGTGGTCACCTCACGGCCGTGGTGGCTGATGAAGACCTGGCCGTCCTTCGTCGTCCGGTAGTCGAAGACGCTCACAGCATCGCCTCGATCGCCTCGGCGAGCTCGTCGGAGCGGAACGGTCGGCCGCTGACGCGGTGGTAGCCGGCGGCGTCGACCAGGAACTCGGCGCGGATCAGCTTCACCAGCTGGCCGAGGTTGATCTCCGGCACGAGCACCTTCGGGTAGGAGCGCAGCACCTCGCCCGTGTTGCGCGGGAACGGGTTCACGTAGGTGAGGTGCGCCTGCGCGACCTTCTTCCCGTCCCGCCGGAGCCGGCGGACTGCGGCGGTGATCGGCCCGTACGTCCCGCCCCAGCCGAGCACGAGCAGGTCGGCGCCGTCGGGGTCGTCCACCTCGAGCTCGGGGATGTCGGCGGCGATTCCGGCCACCTTGCGCGCGCGCATACGCACCATCAGGTCGTGGTTGTCGGGGTCGTACGAGACGTTGCCGGTGCCGTCGGCCTTCTCCAGCCCGCCGATCCGATGCTCGAGCCCGGGCGTGCCGGGGATCGCCCACGGCCGCGCCAGCGTGTCGGGGTCGCGCTTGTACGGCAGGAAGTCGCCCTCGTGCTGCTCGGGCTGCGCGAACTCGGTCGAGATGTCGGGCAGCGACTCCACGTCCGGGCAGCAACCACGGCTCCGAGCCGTTCGCGAGGTAGGCGTCCGAGAGCAGGTAGACGGGTGTGCGGTACTTGAGCGCGATCCGCGCCGCCTCGATCGCCGCGTCGAAGCAGCCGCCCGGCGTGGGCGCCGCGATCACGGGCACGGGCGACTCCGAGTTGCGGCCGAACAGCACCATCAGCAGGTCGGCCTGCTCGGGCTTGGTCGGCATCCCGGTCGAGGGGCCGGCGCGCTGGATGTCGAGGATCAGCAGCGGCAGCTCGAGCGCGATCGCGAGCCCGACCGTCTCGGCCTTGAGCACGACGCCGGGCCCGCTCGAGGTCGAGACGCCGAGCGAGCCGCCGAACGCGGCGCCGAGCGCCGCTCCCACCGCGGAGATCTCGTCCTCGGCCTGGAAGGTGCGGACGCCGAAGTGCTTGTACCGGGCGAGCTCCTCGAGGATCCCGGAGGCGGGCGTGATCGGGTAGGCGCCAAGGAAGAGCGGCAGCTTCGACTGCACGCTCGCCGCCACGAGCCCGAGCGAGAGCGCCTGGTTGCCCGTGATGTTGCGGTAGGTGCCGGGCGCCATCTTCGCCGGGGCGACTTCGTAGGTGACGGCGAAGTCCTCGCTCGTCTCGCCGTAGGCCCAGCCCGCCTTGAAGGCCTTGACGTTCGCCTCTGCGATCGCCGGCATCGAGGCGAACTTGCGCTCGAGGAAGGCGATCGTGCCCTCGGTCGGACGGTGGTAGAGCCACGACATCAGACCAAGGGCGAACATGTTCTTCGAGCGCTCCGCCTCGCGCTTGGTGACGTCGATCTCCTTGAGCGCCTCGATCGTCATCGTCGTCAGCGCGACGTCGTGGACGCGGTACTCGGCGAGGGTGCCGTCCTCGAGCGGGTTCGAGGTGTAGCCGGCCTTCTCGAGGTTGCGCTCGGTGAAGGCGTCGCGGTTGACGATCAGCGTCCCGCCCTTGGGCAAGTCGCGCAGGTTGGTCCGGAGCGCGGCGGGATTCATCGCCACGAGGACATTCGGGGCGTCCCCGGGCGTGAGGATGTCGTGGTCGGAGAAGTGGATCTGGAATCCCGAGACGCCCGGCAGGGACCCTGCGGGCGCGCGGATCTCGGCCGGGAAGTCGGGCAGCGTCGAGAGGTCGTTGCCGAGCAGCGCGGTCTCGCTCGTGAAGCGCGATCCGGTCAGCTGCATGCCGTCGCCGGAGTCACCCGCGAAGCGAATGATCACGCGGTCGACCTGCTCGACGGGCTTTGCCATCGAAGGTGAGGCTAGCACCGTCCGCAGGGGCGGTTCAGAAGGCGTACGAGCGCGCGATTGCGGCGAGAGCGAGCGCAAGGGCGGCGGCGATCCTCATCTCTCGGCGTCCCTACTGAGAAGTTCCACTCTTGACCCAGTTCCGCGTACCACAGGTGCGCTTCGCATACCTAGCCTGACGGCTGGCGGGCGGGGCTTGGGGCACCCGGTTGTCGCGTCTACCTAGACCCGCTGCAGGTGCGTGTCCCGGAAGGCGTTCGGGTAGCGCAGGCCGTAGCCGAGCGCGCGGTCGATGCCGATGTGGGCGAGCCAGATCAGGCCGAGCTCGACGCCGGTGCTCCACTCCGCTATCAGCGAGCTGCTCGTGAGCAAGATCGGGCCGACGTAGGTGTGCACCGCGTCGTAGGCGATCGCGCCGGCGCGCTGTCCGGCGGCGAGACCGACGAACGCCAAGTCGGGCGCGAGGAAGAGAACGACGAGCAGCAGGAGCGAGAAGTCCTCGCGCACGTAGAGCGCGATCGCCGCCGCGAACAGGACGAGCCCCTCGGCGCGGAGCAGCAAGGCGGGCAAGCTCTTGGGCACGCGGGCGAATTCGCCGCGCGCACCGCTTGTCCTAGGTCGTGACGGCCTCCGGGCTCACGCGGACGACGGTGATCCCCCACGCCTCACCCGCGGCGAACAAGGCGTCGGCGTCGACTTCGTCCGCCCAGCCGAGGAAGTGCCTTTCGGACTCGTCCTCGGTCGACCCGAACACCGCGGCGCGCAGCGTTGGCCGCACGACATCGCCCACGCCGGCCTCGAGCGCGTCCAGCCGGGCCTGGGCCTCCTCGGCGGCCGGCCCCTCGGCATAGCCCTTGCCCACTACTCCGCCTCCGCGAGCAGGGCGCGCAGGTCGAGCGGCTCGGTGAACATCGTGAACTCGCCGTCCGGAGTGCGCGGCCAGTCCTCCTGCGGGCGATCCCGGTACAGCTCGATGCCGTTGTCGTCGGGGTCGCGCAGGTAGATCGCCTCGCTGACGCCGTGGTCGGACGCGCCCGAGAGCGGGACGCCCGCGTCGACGACGCGCCTGAGCGCCTTGGCGAGCGCAGCGCGGTCGGGGTAGCGGATCGCGACGTGGTAGAGGCCGGTCGTCCCGGGCTGAGGCGGCGAGCCGCCCTTCGACTCCCAGGTGTTCAGCCCGATGTGGTGGTGGTAGCCGCCGGCGGAGATGAAGGCGGCCTGGTCGCCCATCCGCGCCATCTCCTCGAACCCGAGCACGTCGCGGTAGAAGTCCAGCGCACGGTCGATGTCGGACACCTTCAGGTGCACGTGCCCGATGTCGACGCGGGGGTCGATCGGCTCGCTCATACCGGACAGCCTACTCGGGCGCTTCGGGCAGATCCGGCGCGCGCTCCGCGAGCTCCTCCGCTCGCTCGAGCGTCTCCTCGGCGTCCGCTTCGGCCTCGTGGAGATCCTTCTTCGCGCGCGCTTCCTCGAGCTCGGCCTCGGTGGGCTCGTGGTCGCTCATTGTCGGTCCGTTCCCACCGCGATGGAGGCGAAACGGCAGCCGCGCCGCACCCTATGCTCGGCCGATGCCCGTGGAAGCCGACGTTCGCCCGTCCGGACCCTTCTCGCTCCGGCTCTCGGCCCGGAGGAGCGTGGACGGCCACAGCTTCCGCGATGGGCTGTTCTCGGCACTGCTCGCCGTCGACGGGCGAGTCGAGCGCGGGATCGCGGCGCAGCGAAGCGACGGCTCTCTGCGGCTTCGGGCCGAGACCGCGGCAGGGCTCGAGCGGCTGCGCTTCGTGCTCGCCCTCGACGACGACCACTCCGAGTTCCTGCGCCTGTACGCGGACGACGAGCTGATCGGGCCGGCGACCAAGCATCTGCGCGGGCTGCGGCCGCTGCGAACGGCGACGGTCGCCCACGCACTCCTCCGCGCGATCGCCGGCCAGCTGGTCACGAGCCGGGAAGCCCGCAGCGTCGAGCGCCGGGTGCTGCGTGTCGCGGGGACGCCTCCGACGACCGAAGCGCTCGCCCGTTTCGCGCCGCCCGAGCTCCAACGGCTCGGTCTGTCGGCACGGAAGGCCGCCACGCTCGTGCGCATGTGCCGCTCGCTCGACCTCGAGCGCCTGCGCGGACTGGACGGAGTCGACCTGGCGGCGCGCTTCCAGCGCGAGCGCGGGATCGGGCCGTACACGATCGGAGTCGTCTTCATCGAAGGGCTCGGCCGCTACGACCGCGGGATCAACCGTGACCTCGGGCTCGTCAAGCTGCTCTCCGCCATTCGCGGCCGCTGGGTCGAGGCCGAGGAGACCGACGAGCTGCTCGCCCGCTACGGCGAGTGGCAGGGCCTGGCGAGTGTCTACCTCCTCGCCGGGTGGGGTCGCGGCCTCGTCCCGGTGCGGGCGTCGCCTGCGCAGGTGCGCCAGAGCCGCATCCGCACACGCTACGCCGCCTAGGTGCCCCTTCAGGCAATCCCGGCCTGCTTCTGGCCCACGATCACGCGGCGCCAGGAACCACCCTCGCCCTTGCAAAGGCTGCAAAGAGCCTTGGACGCGGGCGAGTGCGGCCCCTGGCTTGGTGCTCGCGACCCAGAAGCGGGGCTGAATTACCAGAAGGGGCACTAGCGTGCCGATGCGGATCCTCTGTTCGACGGGTGCCGTCACCCGCCACCCCACGCGGGCCGACCACAGGCTCGTCGAGGAGGCACGCGGCCTCCCGTGCGACGGGCTGGAGCTTTCGATCTACCCCAGCTGGGTCGAGGAGGCGGAGCGCATCGCCGCCGACCTCGCCGACCTGGCGCTGCCGTTCGAGACGGCGCATGCGGAGAAGGCGGTCGGGGCGCAGCTGAGCGAGGGCGACGAGACCGCGATCGAGCGCCTGGAGGGCAGCGCGCTGATCGCGAGCCGCGTCGGCGCCCGCCTGCTTGTGCTCCACCTGTGGGAGCTGCCGCTCGGCGACCGGTACCTGGAGCGGAACCTCGAGCTGCTCCCCTCCTGTGCGGACGTGGCTGAGCGCCACCGGCTCACGCTCGGAATCGAGACGATTCCGTGCAGCGTCGGTTCGCCGCTCGCGAACGTGGCGAAGGCCGTCGAACGCGAGCCCCGCTGCGTCGCCGTCCTCGACACCGAGTTCCTCGCCCTGCACGGCGAGCTCGACGCGGCGCCTGCGGCCGGCTTGCCGGTCGGGCACGTGCATGTGAAGGACTTCGGGGGCGAGATCCGCCACGGCGACCCTCGCCGTCGTTACCTGCTCCCGGGCGAGGGCGCGCTCGACCTCGACGGCTTCCTGCGCCGGCTCGAGTCCGACGGCTACCAGGGGGCTGCCACCCTCGAGGCGTCCGCCGTCGACCCCGAAGGCGAGCTGGACCACGCCCGAGTGGCGGATATTGCCGCCGCTCTCAGGCGCCTACACTCCGCGCATGGCTCCTGACCCCCGCAGGATCGCGATCATCGGCTGCGGCAAGATCGGCGAGGCGCTGCTCGCCGGGCTGCTGAGCACCGGCTGGAGGAAGCCGGACGAGATTGTCGTAACGGGCCGCCGGGACGAGCGGCTGGCCGAGCTCGCCGAGCGCCACGGCGTCGTGGCGACGCCGTCGAACGCCGAGGCCGTCAGCGGCGCAGGCGTGGTCGTGATCGCGGTGAAGCCGCAGGACTTCGACGGCCTGCTCGGCGAGATCGGCGGGCTGCTCTCGACCGATCAGGTGGTCTTGTCGGTCGCAGCCGCAGTCCCCACCGCCTCGATCGAGCGGAGGCTGGCCGAGCCCGTACCCGTGGTGCGCTCGATGCCGAACACCCCCGCGACCGTGCACGAGGGTGTGGCGGGCCTCTGCGCCGGGACGCACGCCGCCGAGGAGCACCTCGCCGTCGCCGAAGAGGTGCTCACGCACGTCGGCCGGGTCGTGCGCGTGCCCGAGACCTACATGGACGCTGTCACCGCCGTCTCCGGCTCGGGACCGGCGTATTTCGCGCTCCTGGCCGAGGCGATGATCGAAGCCGGGATCCTGCTCGGTCTTTCACGCGAGGTCTCGACCGACCTGGTCGTCCAGACGATGTTCGGGACCGCGAAGCTGCTCCGCGACGAGAAGATGCACCCGGTCGAGCTGCGCGAGATGGTCACCTCCCCGGGCGGCACGACCATCCGCGCGATCCACGAGCTCGAGCAAGCCGGGGTGCGCGCGGCGTTCCTCAACGCCATCCAGGCCGCGATGGTCCGTTCGCGCGAGCTTGCGGCCGGCGAGCCGTGAGCGATGTCGAGCTCCGCGTCTTCGAGACCGCCGACGACGCGCACGAGGACGCGGCACGCGAGCTCGCCGCGGCGGCGCGGGCGGGCCTGGCCATCGCCTTCTCCGGCGGCTCGACGCCCGGTCCCGTCTACGCGAGGGCTGCGCGGCTGGAGCTCGACTGGGGCCGGACGGAGGCGTGGTGGAGCGACGAGCGCTGCGTGTACCCGACCGATCCACGCTCCAACTACCGGCTCGTCTGCGAAAACCTGCTCGACCGGCTCGCGCGAGTTCCTCGGGCCGTGCACCGCATCAGCGGCGAGCTGGGCCCCGACCGCGCGGCCGAGCTCTACCACGACGAGCTCGCAGGGGTTCGCCTCGGCCTGGCCTTCCAGGGGATCGGGTCCGACGGCCACACTGCGTCGCTCTTCCCCAACGCGCCGGCACTCGAGGAGCGGGAGCAGCGGGCCGTGCCGGTTCCGCGGGAGGACGTCGACCGGGTGTCGATGACGCTGCCGGTGCTCTGTGACGCCGAGACGGTGCTGTTCCTCGCCTTGGGGGAGTCGAAGGCCGACGCTGTGAGACGGGCGTTCGCTGAGCCACCGGGCCCGGAAACGCCTGCCAGCCAGGTACGCTCGGAGCGGGGCCGGACGCTCGCGCTCCTCGACCGGGACGCCGCAGCGCGGCTGCCCTCATAGACAACGATCCAGCTACTCGTTTATAAAGCGGAGAGAAATGGACGCGCCGACGCCCGCGCCCGAGCCCCTAGAGGTCCTCACCATCGACCGTCCGGAGCAGATCAAGGCTCTGGGACATCCGCTGCGCCTGCGGGTGCTCGAGTTGCTGGGCGAGACCGGCGAGGAGCTCTCCAACCGCGAGCTCGCAAGCCGCCTGGACGTCGATCCGGGCCACCTGCACTTCCACGTGCGCATGCTCGTGCGAGCCGGGCTGATCCGGCCGGTCGAGGGCGCTGGCCGCGCGAGGGAGAAGCCCTACCGCGCGATCGCCAAGGCGATCCGGGTCGCGCCGGAGCTGCTCGGGACGGGCTCGACGGACATCCACGCCGCGATGCTCGAGGAGGTGCAGCGCGGCTGGGAGAAGTTCGGCCCCGAGGGCCGTTTCCGCAGCGCCCAGCTCACCGCGCGGCTGAAGCCCGAGCACGTGCGCAGGCTCTGGCAGGAGTTCGTCGACAAGGCCGAGGAGCTCGAGGACCCGAACGACGACGCCGTCCTCCTGACGCTCGTGTCGCACCCCTACATCGAAGGCGAGTAGCAGGCCCTCCTATTCAGGCAGAAGCGGCGAGCTCAGCTCGGCCGCCAGCCCGCGCGGCTCGGCGAGCGCCTGCAACACGATCACGGTGTCCGCGACGGCCACGTCCTCGAGGTAGTCGTCGCGGGTCTCGAACGACTCGAGCACGCTCTCGACGGCTGGAACGTAGCCGGGCCGGTCGCCGGCGGCGAGCGTGGCGAGCGCGTCGGCGACGTCGCCCGGAAAGTCGTCGCGGCCGCGGAGCGACGAGGCGTGCGAACGCGCCTGCTCGTCCTCTCCCAGCACGAGGTGGGCCAGCACGGCCGCGTAGTGCCCGATCGGCGACTTGCCCTGTCCGGCTCCCGCTTCGAGCGCCCAGCGGGCCGCATCGGCCGCGCCCGCAGGGTCACCCGAGAGGACCCGGGCCTTGATCGCCCCGATCGGCCTGCCCCAGCTGTCGGGGGGTGCGTCGGCGAAGCTCTCGCGCCAGCGCTCGGCCGCGTGACCCAGCCAGCGAGCCGCCTCGTCGTCGCGCCCGAGCATCAGCAGCGCGAGCCCGGCCCCGTTGGCGGCGTTGCCCATGCGCGTGAGCTGACGTTGCCGGGGGTCGGGCTCGGCGGGCAGTCGCGCCTCGCCGTCGTGGTAGCGCCCGAGCTCGCGCTCGACGACGTCCTCCCAGGACTCCCTCACGCCCCGAGTATGTCGAGCGGGCGTTGACCGACCGGTCAATCGGCGGGGTTAAGATCGCTCGGATGGGACGCGAGCTCCGCGAGGTGGTGTACGTCGACGGTGTCCGCACCGCCTTCGGGCGCGCGGGCCCGAAGGGCGTGTTCTGGAAGACGCGCGCCGACGACATGGGCGCGAAGGTCGTGCGTGAGCTCCTACGCCGCAACCCTTCACTCCCGCCCGAGCGCGTCGACGACGTCGTGTACGCCGCTACCGCGCAGGTCGGCGACCAGGGTCTGACGCTCGGCCGCGATGTCGCCCTACTGGCCGGGCTGCCGCAGTCGGTCCCGGGCTACGCAGTCGACCGAATGTGCGCGGGTGCGCTCACGGCGGTGACCGCCGGCGCGGGCTCGATCGCGTACGGCGCCGCCGACGTGGTGATCGCGGGCGGCGTCGAGCACATGGGCCATCACCCGATGGCCGAGGAGGTCGACTTCAACCCTCGCTTCCTGACCGAGCGGCTCGTCGACGACTCGGCGGTGACGATGGGCGCGACCGCCGAGAACCTGCACGACCGCTTCCCGCAGCTGACGAAGGAGGACGCCGACGCTTTCGCCGTCCGTTCGCAGCAGCGCGCAGCGGCGGCCTGGCAGAACGGCGTGATGCGCGAGACCGTCGTCGGGATGAGCGTCTTCACCGACGAGGGCTGGACGGTCGCCGACCGCGACCAGTTCCTGCGGCCTGACACGTCGCTGGAGGCGCTGGCCGAGCTGCCGACGCCCTTCCGCCCGGGCGGCCGCGTGACCGCCGGCAACTCTGCAGGGCTCACCGACGGCGCGACCGCCGCCGTGCTCGCCTCCGAGACGGCCGCCGAGGAGCTCGGTCTCGAGCCGAGGATGCGCCTCGTCGGCTTCGCGTTCGCGGGGGTGGAGCCCGAGCTGATGGGCATCGGGCCGATTCCGGCGACGAAGCGTGTCCTCGACCAGGCGGGTCTGACGATCGACGACATCGGCCTGTTCGAGCTGAACGAACCGTTTGCGGTGCAGGTGCTGACGTGGTGTGACGGGCTCGGTGTCGACCCTGAGGACGAGCGGCTCAATCCGTACGGCGGCGCGATCGCCTGCGGCCATCCGCTCGCCGCGACCGGGGTGCGCCTGATGGCCCAGCTCGCGTACGGCTTCCGCGAGCGTCCCGACGTCCGCTACGGGCTGACCGCGCTCTGCATCGGCATGGGCATGGGCGCGGCAGTTCTTTGGGAACGTGTCTGAGGTCCGGACCGAGTTCAAGCTCCAGCGCGTCGACACCGAGACGGGCCCGCTCGCGCTCGTGACGATCGACAACGGCCACGACCACACGAAGCCGACGGTCTTCGGACGCTCAGCGTTCGAGTCCGCGCAGCGAATGCTGGCCGAGCTCGAGGACGGCGAGTGGATCGCGCTCGTCCTGACCGGCAAGCCGTTCGTCTTCGCCGTCGGCGCCGACATGACCGAGTTCCCGAAGGTGCGCGCGCGCCAGGAAGCGATCGACGGCAGCCGCGCCGGCCACGACGCCTTCGGCCGCATCGCCGCGCTGCCGTTCCCCACCGTCGCGGCGGTCAACGGCGCCTGCCTCGGGGGCGGCGTCGAGATCGCGCTGCACTGCGACGCGCGGACGATCTCGGGCGCTGTCCGGCACTTCGCCGTGCCCGAGGTCTTCCTGGGCATCTTCCCGGCCTGGGGTGGGACCCAGCTCGTGCCGAGGCTCGTCGACGCGAAGACCGCCGTGAGATTCGTCGTCCAGAACCCGATGCGACAGAACCGCATGCTGACCGGAGCCGAGGCGGTGGACGCAGGACTCGCGGATCGCCTGCTCGCCCCGGCCGACTTCCTCGACGACTCGATCGCGTACGCGCTCGAGCTGGTCGAGACCGGGCTCGAGCGCACCGAACGACCGGATCCCGAGGACCTGGCAGAGGCGGTTCGGCGGGCCCGCAACCAGCTCGACGACTCCGTGCACGGCGCCGCACCCGCCCCGTACCGGGCGCTCGAGCTGATCGAGGGTTCGGCCACGTGGACGGTCGAAGAGGGCTATCGCGCCGAGGAGGAGGCGATCGCCGACCTGATGCTGTCGCCGCAGGCGCGCGCGTCCCTGTACGCGTTCGACCTCGTCGACCGGCGCGCGAAGCAGGACGCAGGCCGGCCGGAGGCGGAGGCGCGCAAGGTCCGGAAGGTCGGCATCGTCGGCGCCGGGTTGATGGCCACGCAGCTGGCGACACTGTTCCTGCGCCGGCTCGAAGTGCCGATCGTGCTGCGCGACGTCGACCAGGAGATCGTCGACCGGGCGCTCGCCTCGATCCGCGAGGAGCTCGATGAGCAGGTCGCGAAGGGGCGGTACACCGAGGGCAAGGCGCGCTTCCTCGGCTCGCTCGTCACCGGCTCGACCGGATACGAGGAGTTCGCCGACTGCGATCTCGTGCTGGAGGCGGTCTTCGAGGAGCTACAGGTCAAGCGCGAGGTCTTCGCCGAGCTGGAACGGGTCGTGTCGCCGGAGTGCGTGCTCGCGACGAACACCTCGTCGTTGTCGGTCACGGAGATGGCGGCGGAGCTCCAGCACCCCGAGCGGGTGGCAGGGATGCACTTCTTCAACCCGGTGGCCGTCCTCCCGCTGGTGGAGGTGATCCGGGCGGCCGAGACGGACGGCGCGACCCTGGCGACCGTCTGGGACACCGTCAAGCAGCTGCGCAAGCGCCCGGTTCTCTCCGCGGACGCGCCCGCGTTCATCGTCAACCGCGTGCTGACGCGGATGACGACGGTGCTGATGGATGCGGTCGAGCAGGGGAACACGGTCGACGAGACGGACGAGGCGATCCTGCGGCTCGGGCTGCCGATGGCGCCGTCCGTGCTGCTGCAGATGGTGGGGCCGCGGGTCGCGAACCACGTGCTCGAGACCCTTAACGAGGCCTACCCCGACCGGTTCCCGCTCTCGGAGACTTTGCGCAACTACGCCGACGGGAAGGACGAGATCGTCGTGAGAGGCGACGCCCGCCGAACGGTCGACGAGATCCAGCGCGACGCGCTCGAGGCGATCGCCGACGAGGTGCACCGCATGCTCGAGGAAGGCGTTGTCGCGGACGTCAAGGATGTCGACACCGCCCTGCTCCTGGGGGCGGGCTGGCCGTTCTGGCTCGGCGGGATCACGAAGCACCTCGACCAGAGCGGCATCTCGGAGCGCGTGACCGGACGGCCGCTCGCCGAAGCGGGCGACGTCCAGGCCTTAACGCACTCCTGATCCCCGCCGAACATCGCGGCTATAGCAATGGAATAGCGTCGGCTCATGAAGGTCGGAGCGGTTTCGCTACTCGCAGCGCTCTGCTGGCTCCTGCTCGCCGGAGCCGGCGCGGCCGAGCCGACAGCAGGCCCTCAGGTCATTCGCACCTCCGGTGTGGTCGAGTCGTTGGCGGCCGACGGCGGTCGCGTCGCCGTCACCGTTCGCAAGAGCCGCGGCGACTGCGAGCGGATCGTCGTCTGGGAGCCGGCGCGACGGAGCCTTGTCCGCGTCGGCAGCAGGAAGCGGCCATGTCTGGGGCTGAGCACAGGCGAGTCGATCCCGTACGTGGCGCTGGCAGACCGGCGCGTCGCCTGGGTCTGGGACGGCGGCGGCAACTTTCACGATCTGATCGTCCGAACCGCGACGGTCGGCAAGCCGCTCCAGGTCGCCCAGCTCGCCCAGCGCAGCTACAACGTCGACTCGCTCGTCGGTCACTACGCGGGCAACGTGCACGGCGACGGCGACCTCCTCGTCTACGGAACCTGGTCGGTGTGCGAGGGCGTCGAGTTCGAGTCCTCGCTTCCGTGCTCGGCCGGAAAGCCGGAGCGCGAGCCGTACGACAGCGCGGTCCAGCGCGTCCGTGGGACACGGAGCACGCGGATCGCGTCCGATCGGGGCGGGCTCGGAATCCTGTCCGTCTCGGCCGGGCGGGTTGCCGCTCTGCGCTCCGACGGAACCATCGCCGTTCTGAGCAGCGAGGGCAAGGTCGTGAAGGAGTTCCCGTTCGCGCCGGGAGAGGTACGGGGGGCGACGCTCGACGGCAGGCGGCTCGTCGTACTGCGACGCTCCCTTGGCCGGCACACGATCGACGCTTACGACGTCTCGGGCAGCGCTCACGCCTCGCGGCCGATCGCGCCGCCCGGCACCGCTAGCGACCGTCGCTGCTCTTGGCCCGTCGTCCCGCTGCCCCTGTGCCGAACGCCGTACGCGCGCCTCCGCCTCGTGGACGCTGAGAACGGGATCGCCGTCTACGTGCTCGGACGCGAGATCCATCTCCTTCGGATCGCCGACGGCGCGAGGGCAGTCGTGCGACCGCCGGCGACCCGCGGAACCGTCGAGGCGCAGCTCGAGCGCTCAGGGCTCTTCTACGCCTACCAGGTCGCGGACGCAGCGTTGCCAGGCCGCGTGGCCCACCTCCCATACGCGAAGGTGGTCGGTCTGCTTCGCTAGAGGCGTGACGCTGTACACGCCCGAGGAACGCGACGAGACCGCTGCTCTCCTGCTCGACCTCCTCCGCGAGGACGAGCGGGTCCAGCGCGCCTACCTGTCCGGCTCGGGCGCCCAGGGCTATGCGGACCGCTGGTCGGACGTCGACCTGTTCGTGACGGTCGCCGAGAGTGTCGACCAGAAGGCGGTGGCCGACGCCTGGGTGCCGCGCGTCTACGAGGCGCTTCCCGTCGTCCACCACTTCTCGGTCGCCTTCGGCGCGCACGAGGTCAGGGGGTTCCTGCTCGAGAGCCTGCTGGAGGTCGACATCGGCTTCGAGCCGGCAGGCGACGAGGAGGGCGACTGGCCGGGACCGGACGCCGAAAGCGAGGCCGGCTTCGGCTGGCACGACGTGCTGCACGCGGGCGTGGCGATCGCGCGCGGACGGCCCTGGCGGGCGCAGTACTACATCGGGCTGCTCCGATGGCGGGCGCTCGCGCTCGCCTGCGACCGGCTCGGGGCCGACTTCAGCGAGTACAAGGGGGTCGACGAGCTTCCAGCCGAGCTGCTCGCAGGGCTCGAGGACGCTCTGCCGCGCTCGCTCGGCCGGAACGAGTTGGCGCGCGCGGTTCGAGCCGCGACCGCAGCGTTCCTGACGGAGCTGAGACTCCATCACCCTGAGCTCGCAGACCGGCTCGAGCCGCGTTTGCTGACTTTCCTCGACGAGGCGTCGTGAGGGCCGAGAAATCGGCTATGCTCCGAGAGACGCCCGTCTCAGGGGACTAGCGGGCGCATCTCTATAGGTTGCGATGCACCAAGCGTCGCGCGCATGTCAAACCCGACCGAGCACCCGACCATAGCGCCGGAGGCAACGGACGCTCTCTCCGACTCCGCTGCCCGCGCCCAAGCGTGGGCCGGTGAGCCGTTCCTCCATGCAGGCGAAGACGCCGCCGTCGTTCTCGCACCCGGAATGCCACGACGCCGCGCGCTCGACGAGGCAGTCGCCGAGCTCGACGCCGGCACCGCCGCGCCGTCGTCGGAGTGGAAGGTGCGCTTCGGGCTGATGCTCGGCCTCGAGCGGGTGCTGTCCGAGCGCCCGCCACGGCTGGCTTCGGGAACGGAGCTACGCCGCCACCAGGTGGACGCGCTCGCCGGAATGCTGACCGAGCTGATCGCCGCGAACCAGCGCGAGGACGAGGAAGACCTGAACGGCAACGGCAACGGCTACGGAGAGCCGGCCGAGCTCGACGCGGACGAGGACGAGGACATGACCTCTGAGGCCGAGGCCGAGGAGGTCGACCTGAAAGCGGACCCGGGCGCCGTGCGGCGCTTCCGCTTCCGCCACCCGACCGCATCGGGCAAGACGATCGCGGCCGGCGGCTTCGTCGAGTCGGCGCGAACGCTCGGCGTCCTGATCCTCACGCACCGGCGCCTCCTCGTCTCGCAGTTCACACGTGACCTCACCGACGAGGGCTACGGCGACCGGCTGGAGCCGGTGGTCGAACGCGGCAAGAAGCCCAAGGGCAGGAACCCGATCACGATCCAGACGTACGCCTGGTTTGCGCGCCACGTCGACTCGGTCGACCGCGACGCGTACCAGCTCGTGATCGCCGACGAGGCACACACTGCCCTCGGCGAGAAGACGAGCGCCGCGATCCGCAGCTTCCCGGAGCCGCTCTACGTCGGCATGACCGCGACCGAGCAGCTGATTGCGAAGCAGGTCTCGGACGTCTTTCCCGCCTCGGTCGACGACCTGCCGCTCCAGGATGCGGCGCGGCGCGGCCTGATCGCGCCGCTGCGCGACCTGCGGGTTCCCCCGGCCGCCGCGATCTCGTCGGTGCCGATCGTCGGCGGCGACTTCGAGGAGCGCGCGCTGGCCGCCGTCCTCGACCATCAGGCTCTCAATCAGGCGGCCGCCAGCCTCTACCGCGACCGCTTCGACAACACGCCCGGGATCGTCTACGCGGCCGGTGTCGACCACGCGTACAACCTCGCCAAGGAGTTCCGGGCGGCCGGGCTGAAGGCCGAGGCAGTGAGCGGGCGCACGCCGCCCGTCCGCCTGGCCGAAACGCTGGCCGCCTACGAGCGCGGCGAGATCAACATCCTGATCAACGCCATGCTGCTCGCAGAGGGCTGGAACTCGCCGCGCGCGACCGTCTGCATGCACCTCGCGCCGACCGCGAGCCGCCGCGTCTACCAGCAGCGGATTGGCCGGATCATGCGCCTGCACCCGCGCAAGGAGGCGGGCATCGTCGTCGACTTCGTGAACAAGGGCTCGACGCACACGGAGCGCGTCGTCTCGCTCCACAGCCTGCTCGACGCCGACTTCTACCGCGAGGGAGCGCGCGTGACGCCCGCTCCGCGCCGGCGGCCGAACCGCCGGGCCCGCCGCAAGCTCGCCCCGGCCCCGTGGCTCGTCCCGGTCACCCCGGACGTGAAGAGGCGGCTGAACGTGATTGCCCGCGAGTGGCAGCGCGTCGACCCGCGCTACCTCGACGAGGACGAGCAGCGCTTCTGGGCGACGATCGCCGGCCGTCAGGTGCGCTTCGACGAGCGCACCGAGTTCGTGAAGAAGCTGACCGACGGCCGGGCGAGCCGCGGCTGTCTGGAGCAGTTCCTCTTCACCTGCGCGGCCGAGAACCCGAACCGGCGGCTCCGGCTGATCGCGCTCGCCGACCGCGTCTCGATGCAGGTCGAGCGCGCTGACTTCGACGACCTGGTCACGCTCGTCACGCAGGCGCCGACGTGGGAGAAGGACCGCGTCCAAGGCGTGCGGACGCTCCTGCGCGCGCTCGGCGCGGGCAAGGCCGACGCGCCCGACCAGATCCTCGGCCGCTGGACGTGGAAGCTCGCCCGCGCGACCCGCAAGGCTCAGGATCGGCGTGCCAGCGCCGAGTTCCCGGAGGCGAAGCGCCTGCTCGGAGCGCTGGCGAACTCACGCGGGCACCGGCACGAGGAGAACGCGGCCCGGCTCGTCAATGCCGCCCGCGAGCAGACGCTCCAGGTCGGCGTGGCTCTGCTCGCCTCGGCCGAGGGCTACACGCCGCGGGCGAACCAGCTGATCGACGCGGCCCGCGAGCAGCTCGCTCCGATCGCCGAGATCGCGAACGCCCTCGCCGACAACCTGCCCGCGCCGAAGGCCCACCCCGGCCGGTCGCGCAGGCGCCGCCGCCGCAAGCGCGCGAAGCAGCAGCAGGCTCAGACCCAGACGCAGCAGAACGGCCAGCAGGAGGCGAAGGTCGAGGCTCTCCCCGAGCCCGCCCGCGCCGCCGAAGGCTGAGCGTTTAGACGCGCGTAATACGGCTCGGACTACGCTCAGACGAGTCAGATGCTCGTTCTGATCCCAGTCGGCCTCGCCGCCGGCCTGATCACCGCCCTCTCTCCGTGCGTGCTCCCGGTGCTGCCGATCCTGCTCGCGGGCGGCGCGAGCGGCGGCCGCCGCCGGCCGTACGCAATCGTCGCAGGCCTGGTCGCGAGCTTCACCGCGTTCACGCTCGCGGGCGTCTGGCTGCTCGACGCGCTCGACCTGCCGAAAGACCTGCTGCGCAACGTCGCACTCGCTCTCCTCTTCCTCGTCGCCGCCTCGCTGCTCTTCCCCAGGCTAGGCGTCCTGATCGAGCGACCGCTGGCCCGCCTCGGCCGCCGGCCGGGAGGTGATCTCGGCGGCGGCGTGCTGCTCGGGGCGGCGCTCGGGCTCGTGTTCGTGCCCTGCGCCGGGCCGGTGCTCGCGGCGGTGACGGTGGTCGCGGCAAGCCGCGAGCTCGGCCTCGACGTCGTCGTGCTCACGGTCGCGTACGCCCTCGGCGCCGCCGTCCCGATGCTGCTCGTCGCCGCGGGCGGGCGCTGGGCGGCAGGGATGAAGTCGGTGCGCGCGCACGGCCTCGCCGTGCGCCGTGCGCTCGGGGCGGTCGTCGCCCTCACCGCGCTCGCGATCGTGCTCGGCGCCGACAGCCGCTTCCAGACGTCGGTTCCGGGCTACACCGAGTCCCTCCAGGAGCGAATCGAGCAGAGCTCCGCCGCCGAGCGCGAGCTCGACCGGCTGGCAGGTCGCGACGAGGGCGAGGCGAGCGACGAGGGCCTGCGCGACTTCGGGCCCGCGCCCGAGTTCGCAGGCGTCTCTGGCTGGCTGAACGCCCCGCCGCAGACGATTGCGGGGCTCCGCGGCAAGGTCGTCCTGATCGACTTCTGGACGTACTCGTGCGTGAACTGCCTGCGCACGCTGCCGTTCCTCCGTGGCTGGGACAAGGCCTACCGCGACGACGGCCTGCGAATCGTGGGCGTCCATACGCCGGAGTTCGCCTTCGAGCACGAGGGCGACAACGTGCGCGGGGCGGTCAACCGCCTCGGGATCCGGTACGCGGTCGCGATCGACAACGACTACGGCACCTGGAATGCGTACGGGAACCGCTACTGGCCGGCGAAGTACCTGATCGACCGCAACGGCCACGTCCGCTATGTCCACTTCGGCGAGGGGGCGTACGCCGAGACCGAGCGCGTGATTCGCAGCCTGCTCGCCGAGCGGCCGGCCAGCGCCCTGGTTTCGGCGGCGATCGCCGAGGCGATGCCGAGTCGCGAGGCCACGCCCGAGACCTACCTCGGCTATCAGCGCCTGATGGGGCTCGCGAACGCGGCGGTCGCCCCCGACCGGGAGGCGCCGTACATGCTCCCCAAGGCGCTGGCGCTCGGCCGCCTGGCCTACGGTGGCCGCTGGCGCGTGGAGCCGGAGCGGGCGGTTGCGCGCCAGAACGCCCGGCTGCGGCTGCGCTTCCGGGCGAAGGAGGTCAACCTCGTCCTCGGCGGCACGGGCCGCGTGGACGTCCTCCTGGACGGCGAACGGGTGCGGACCGTCCGCGTGAGAGGGAGCCGCCTCTACAACCTGCTGCGGCTACCGCGCCTGCAGACCGGCCTGCTCGAACTGCGCTTCGAGCGAGGCGTCGCCGGCTACGCCTTCACGTTCGGCTAGGAGCTGGGGCCGGGCGAGCCGGGGGTGCCGTTTTCCTCGTCGCGGTCGCGCAGGAAGCGGGTGAGCTCGGCGGCGAGCGCGTCTCCCGAGGGCAGCTGCGCCTCGTCCGGGATCGTCTCGTCCGTCCGCTGCTCCAGCTCCTCGACGTACGCCTGCGTCTCCTCGTCGGTCGCAACCGCGGCGCTGACCTGCTCCGCGTAGGCCTCGCCAGCCTCGCGCAACTCCTCCGAGTCGATCTCGACGTCGAGCAGGCCGGCGAGACGGTCGACCAGGGCTTGCGCTGCCCGCGGGCTGGGCGCCAGCGAGACGTAGTGCGGCACGGCAGCCCAGAGGCTCGCCGAGGACAGGCCCGCCGAGCGGCAGGCGTCGTGCAGCACGCCGACGATCCCGGTCGGGCCCTCGTAGCGTGAGGTCTCGAGCCCGAGCCGCTCGACGAGCTCGGGATCGCTGGCGCTGCCCGTGACGGGCGCGGCCCGCGTGTGGGGCACGTCCGCGAGCAGCGAGCCGAGCGTCACGACCAGCTCGACGCGGAGCTCCGTCGCCACCCCCACGATCAGGTTCGTGAACGCCTTCCAGCGGAAGTTGGGCTCGTTGCCGGTCAGCAGGACGGCGTCGCGCTCGGTGCCGGGCAGGCTCGCCTGCCTGAACGCGGTCTCGGGCCAGTCGATGCGGCGCGTGACGCCTTCCTCGAGCGAGACCTGCGGGCGCGTGACCTGGAAGTCGAAGAAGCCCTCCGGGTCGATCTCGGCGAAACGCTGTGCGTTCCAGAGCTTCGCCAGGTAGCCGGCCGCCAGCGAGGCGGCTTGACCGCCGTCGTTCCAGCCGCGGAAGGCCGCCACCAGCACCGGGCTGCGCAGCTTCGGGTGCTCGTGGACGATCAGCTCGTCGGTCATGCGTTCAAGTGTAGGCGGGTTTGATGGGACGTCGCACAGCGCCGTCTCATCAGGCCCGCCTCTCCGGCGGCCGCCACATGTAAGTGACCAACGCCACGGTCGCGGCCCAGATCGCCGCCGCCAGCGACACGTGGACGAGCACGAGCCACCAGGGCAGCTCGTTGCGGTACTGCAGCTCACCGACTGCCATCTGGACGAGCAGGAGCGCAAGCAGGACGCCGGCGACCCGCAACAGGGCGTCCGTCGCCGGTCGCTGCCGCCAGAGGTAGACGAGCAGGACGAGGAAGCCGAGGCCGAAGGCCGCGCTGGCGCGCACGTGCACCCACATTGCCTCGGTCAGGCGCCAGAGGCGGTCGACGACGTCGGGGTCGCCGGCGTGCGGCCCGGCGGCCGTCACCAGCGTCCCGGTGAGGACGAGCACGAAACAGACCGCGCCCAGCGCGAGACCACCCCGCCTCACCCAGACGGACACGGCCGGCTCGCTGCTGCCCCGCTCGAGCGCACGCGCCTCGATCGCGACCACGACCGCGCCACCGAGCGCGGCGATCGCCAGCACGAAGTGAGCGAGCACGGCGATCGGATCCAGGTCGAGCCGGATCGTGATCAGCCCCATCGGCGCCTGGAAGACGGTCGCGGCCGCCACCCCGAACGCCAGCCTCGTCACCCATGCGGGAGCAGCCGGCAACCGCCAGGAGGCGACCCAGGCGAGCACCGACAGCGTCAACGGGAGGATCGCGACGACGCGGTTGCCGAACTCGACCGCCTGGTGGTGATCCTTCTCGGGGAACAAGCGCCCCTGGCCGCACCCGGGCCAACCCTCGCAGCCGAGGCCCGAACCGGTCAGGCGGACGGTCGCGCCGCTGAGGATGATCAGGTAGAGCGAGATCGCCGACCAGAGCGCGACCTTCGCGAAGAGCGCCGGAGTCAGCTCCAGCCGGCGGCCGCGCACGACGGCTCTCGACTCCACGCTCACGCTTCGAGGCTAGCGTCTCCGCCGTGCACGAACGGTTGGAGACGGAACGCCTCGTGGGGGAGCGGATCGGCCAGGAGCACCTCGACCGGCTGATCGAGCTGTATTCGGAGCCGCGGGTGGCGGAGTGGCTGGGCGGCGTTCCGGACGAGTGGGACTGGCTCCAGACGAGGCTCGCGCACTGGGAGGAGCACGGCTTCGGCGACTGGGTCTTCCACGAGCGCGAAGACGGGACGGTGGTCGGCCGCTGCGGCCTGCGCCGGGTCGTCGTCGACGGCGCCGAGGAGGTCGAGGTCGGCTACGCGGTCGATCCCGAGCGCTGGAGCCGCGGATACGCGACCGAGATGACGCGCGCCGTGCTCGCGGCCGGCTTCGAGCTCGGCCTCCCGGACGTCGTCGCGTTCACGCTCCCCGAGAACGGGCGCTCGCGGCGCGTGATGGAGAAGTCGGGGCTCACCTACGAGAAGCCGATCGAGTGGGCCGGCCTCCCGCACGTGCTCTACCGGATCCGCAGCGGCTCCAGCAGCGACGGGTAGCCGTCGGCGCCGGCGTACGGCGTCGGGCGCGAGCCCGCGAAGAGCGGTCGGTCGGCGGCGTTCAGCAGCACGGGCATCACGTCCGGCCCGCGCAGGTGCCCGAGGATCCCGGCGGCGCAGTCGAGCTCCCCGAAGCTCTCGACCGCGTCGGGACGCACGCCCGGGCCGGCGAGGACGAAGGGCACCGGGTCGCCCGTGTGGATCACGTCGGGGTAGGTCGGGGTGGCGTGGTCGCCCGTGACGGCGACGATGGCGCGTGATGCCAGGGCGTAAGCCGCTGCGAGCTCGCCGTCGAGCGCCTCGATCGTGGCGCGCTTGACCGCCGGATCCTTGGTGTGGCCCGCCTCGTCGGTCGCCTTCAGGTGGACGAAGACGAAGTCGTCGCCGGCTTCGAGCCGCTCTTCGATTCGGGCGACGCGCCGGCGCAGGTCGGCGGCGGGGTCGTCGCCCTCGGGCTCCTCGATCGAGTCCAGGCCGATGTAGCCGGCCAGCCCGCGCAGGAAGGCCGACTCGCCCACGAAGGTGCCCCGGAGGCCGTGGCGCTCCTCGAAGCTGGGCACCGCACCGGGACGGCCCCACCACTTGAGCGTGATCACGTTGAAGCGCTCACCCGCGAGCCGCTCGATCACCGTGTCGTGTCCACTCCTCCACCGCTCGAGCCGTCCGCTCGGCGTCGGGCGCCAGAGCTTGCGGCCGCAGCACGGGATGACGGTCGCGGAAGAACGCGTCGGTGTCGGTCAGGCGCTCGTCCGCGCCGCCCTCGATCCGCAGCACTGCCTCTCCCCGCCGGGTATGCGCAAGCCGAAAGCCGAGGCCGTCGACCTCGAGCCCGTCGCAGGACTCCACGAGCTTGCGGGCCTCCTCCTCGTCCTCGTCGTAGCGCGGCCGGCCCGTCAGCCAGAGCTCGCCACGCTCCTCTCGAGCCGGCCGGAGGGCTGCGTACGCGAAGACGTGCTCCGCGCTCACCTCCTGCCCGACGCCGACCGCCTCGAAGACTGCACGCCCGGGGAACTCCTCGGGGCGGTAGCCGAGGATCGCCCAGTGGGCGAGCTCGCTGGAGGGAGCCCGGCCCGGCCCCAGCGAGTAGAGGACGCCGTTCGAGCCGCGGGCGACGAGGCGGTCGAGGTTGGGCGTGTCCGCGACCTCGTTCGGCGTGCGCCCGCCGAGCGAGTCGTGCGCGCGGTCGGCGAGGCCGTCGAGCAGGACGACGACGATCGGGTGCATGCCTCAGGCGGTGACGCGGTCGACCGACCGGATCACGCGCGCGACCCCCGCCGGCACGAGCGCCTCCCAGTCGCCGTCCTCGCGCAGCGCCTCGCGCACATCGGCCCCGGAGATCTGCTTCTCGACGCCCTCGTCCAGGACGACCACCTCGTAGCCGGCCTCGCGGAAGCGGTCGAGCTTCGTCCCGCCCCAGGCCGAGAAGAGGCGGATGTACTGCGTCACACCCGCAGGCACGTAGGCCGGCCACAGCTCTGGCTCGTTGACGGGGAACGGGATCACGTGCACGCGCGAGAGGTCGAGGCCGGCGCCGCGAGCCGCGGACTTGACCATCACCAGACGCTCGGCGTAGGTCCACGGGTTCGACTCCGGCAGGTGTCGAAGCGGGTCGCTCTGCTCCGGCTTGATCCGCGCCGGATCGGGGTTCGTGATCCCGACGAAGACCTCCGTCGAGCGCTCGTAGGCGCCGCGCAGATACTCGAGGTGGCCGTTGTGGAACGGCTGGAAGCGTCCGTGGACCATCCCGCGGCTCACTGCACGCGGACCCCGGCTCCTTCCTCCACCACCCCCACGCGCCGGACGAACAGCCTGGCCGCCTCGAACTCCGCCTCCAGCGCGGGCCCACGCTCGGCCGGGATCGACACCAGGAGCCCGCCTGCCGTCTGCGGGTCGTAGCCGAGCGCGGCGAAGGTCGCGGGAACGCCGTCCTCGAGCTCGACCCGGTCGCTGACGAACTCGCGGTTCCGCGGGTCGCCGCTGGTGCGGATGCCCTTCCTGGCGAGGTCGAGCGCGCCGTCCAGCGCAGGGAAGCGCTCGGACTCGAGCACGATCCGGACGCCGCTTCGCTCCGCGATCTCGTGGGCGTGGCCGAAGAGGCCGAAGCCGGTGACGTCGGTGACCGCGTTCGGCGCGAGGCGCCGTAGCTGCTCGGCGGCGCCGGCGTTGAGCGTGCGCATCCACGAGACCGCGCGCTCGAGTTGCTGCGTTCCGGCCAGGCCCTGACGCACGCCCGTCATGATCAGACCGGTCCCGAGCGGCTTGGTCAGGAAGAGCGCGTCGCCCGGACGGGCCGCGCTCTTGTGCCAAATCGCCTCCGGGTTGACGGTGCCGACCACGGCAAGCCCGTATTTGGGCTCCTCGTCGCGGATCGTGTGCCCGCCCGCGAGCAGGCCGCCCGCCGCCCGGACCTGTGCGTCGGCGGCCGCGAAGATGCTGCCGAGCATCTCGGTCGGCAGGCTCTCCGGAAAGGCTGCGATCGAGAGGGCGAGCAGCGGCGTGCCGCCCATGGCGAAGACGTCGTTGAGCGCGTTGGTGGCCGCGATCGCGCCGTAGTCGGCCGGGTCGTCCACGATCGGCGGGAAGAAGTCGAGCGTGAAGATGAGGGCGCGCTCATCGTCGAGCTTGTAGACGGCGGCGTCGTCGGCGGGTGCGAGCCCGACCAGCAGGTTCTCCGCCTCCACGGGCACGAACCCGCGTAGGAGCTCCTCCAACCGAGCGGCCGAATACTTGGCGGCACAACCCCCGCAAGATGCGAGCTCTGTGAGCCTGATCCCTCCGGCGTCGACGTTCACGACGGCGACCTCCCTCCCTTGGGTCCGCGGCACTGTAGCGACGGGTAGCGACGAACGTGTCAGGTGACAACGCTCGTCCGCGCGGTGCAATTCCGGGCAAATGCGCGTATGCGGCGGCCGTGATGGCCGCCGCATGTCAGGGGAGAGGAGGAGCCTGGCGCGCGGACCCGCCGCGCAATACTTCTCCCGAGTTCGTGCCTCTCGCTACGAGCCCTTCTCGATCGGAACGTCGACCAGGTTGCCCCACTCGGTCCACGAGCCGTCGTAGTTGCGGACATTCTCGTATCCGAGCAGCTCGCGCAGCACGAACCACGTGTGCGCACTGCGCTCGCCGATCCGGCAGTACGCGGTCACGGCCTTGTCGGGCGTGACGCCCTTGGCGCCGTAGAGCTCGCGCAGGTCGTCCGCCGCCTTGAAGGTGCCGTCGTCACGAACCGCCTGCGCCCAGGGGATCGACTGCGCCGTGGGGATGTGGCCGGCACGCTGCGCGCCCTCCTGCTCGTAGCCCGGCGGCGAGATGAGCTCGCCTGCGTACTCCTGCGGGCTGCGGACGTCCACGAGCTCGAGCCCCTCCACCCCGATGCCCGCGCGGACGTCGTCGCGGTAGATCCGGATCGACTCGTCCCGCTCCTGCGCGGTGTACGCCGCCGACTCCGGAGTGACGGGGTCGGTCGTGAGCTCGCGGTTCTCGTCGATCCACTTCTGGCGACCGCCGTCGAGGATGCGCACGTCCTCGTGGCCGTAGATCTTGACGTACCAGTAGGCGTAGGCGGCGAACCAGTTGTTGCGGTCGCCGTAGAGGACGAGCGTCGTCTCGTTCGTGATCCCCGAGCGGCCCATCAACTGCTCGAACGCGTCCTTCTCGATCAGGTCGCGCTCGACCGGATCCTGGAGGTCGTCGCGCCAGTGCAGCTTGATTGCTCCGGGAATGTGGCCCTCGTCGTAGAGGTCGGGGTTCTCGTCCACCTCCGCCACGACCAGCCCTGCGTCGCCGAGGTGGTCGACGAGCCACTCGGTCGTGACAAGCACGGGCTTCGCGTAGCCGTCTCCAGCCATCGTGTCTCTCCTCCTCTTTGCGGCTGTAGGCGAGAACCTACAGGCGCCCGGCCGCGAGCACACGACGACGACACCGTTGTCCTGGCGGTGTGAAGTGCGAGAGGTGCGGCGCCGGCTCCCCCCACGGGAAGACGCCTGAATCTCCTGCTTCGCGACCGATGCAGTCGAGCGAAGCGGCTTGTCCTCCGGGAGTTAGACCCCAATTGGAACCTCGGGCGGGCCCGAGCCTCCGCGCCTGGGCGACACGGACGAGTCCCGACGTGCGGGCTCGCCCGGGGCTACAGGTCCACTAGGTGTCCGTCGAAGAAGCCGCCACCCGACACGGCCGCCGCGAGCGCGAGCGCGAGGAGAAGCAGGATCCTGGCATGGCTGAAGTTCATCAAGTCGTCACCTCCTTCGGGGGGCTAGAAGCGAACGTCCTGGAGCGCCTCGGCCGCACGCCTGTACAGGCCGGCCGCTGCGCGGTCTTCGCCACGCCGGGTCGCCAGGTCTCCCTGGGCGATCCAGGCCGCGGCGCGGTGGCTAAGGGAAGAAAGCTGTTCGAAGCTCGACTCCGCCGAGCCGAACGCCGCCTCGGCCTCGTCGAGGCGATCCTGCTCGAGCAGCGCGCGCCCGAGGACGAGCTGCGCGTTGCCGATCTCGTCGAGGTGGTCGACGCGGTCCTTGAGCAGCTCGAGCGCCTGGCGCGCCTGCTCCTCGGCGGGACGGACGTCCCCGGAGCGGAGGTGCACCTGCGCGAGCGAGTTGACGGCACGGGCGGCGTCCTCTTCGCTGCCGTACTCGAGCAGGACCTTGAACGCGTCCTTCAAGTACGTGACCGCCTCCTCGGGCTTGCCGAGCAGGAAGTTCAGGCCGCCGAGGTTGTTCAGGAGCTTGCCGACGTTGGCGCGGTCGGCGATCTCCTCGTACTGGGACTTCGCGCGCTCGGCGTAGGAGCGGGCGAGCACCCAGTGGCCGTCGCGCTCGGCGACGAGCGACGCCTGGAAGTAGACGTGCGCGACCGTGCGCCGGTCGTTGAGGCCCTCGGCGAGCTCGAGCGCGCGCTCGACGTCCTCGCGCGCGGCCTCGAAGTCCCGCTGGCGGCGGTAGCAGCGCGAGCGCCACCCGAGGACGTTCGACCGGAGCAGGTCGCACGGCATCCCCGAGCGCTCCGCCAGCGTCAGCGACTCGTTGAAGAGGCCGACGGCGGTGGAGATGCTCTGAAGCTTGTAGCGGCAGACGCCGAGGCGGAAGAGCACGTCCGCCCGGTCGAGGTCCGAGAAGCCCGTGCCCTCTGTGAGCTCGCGTGCCCGGTCGAGCAGTGCGCTCGCCTCGCGCAGCTGGCCCTCCTGCATGCGCGCCCAGGCCTCTCCGCCCAGCGCCCGAACCTCGAGCTCCGGCGCGGCGATGCCCTTGACGGCCGACGTGACGTCCTCGTACTCGACGAGCGCCTCGTCGTAGCGGTGATCCTCGGTCAGGGCCTCCGCACGCGTGAGCGCGGTCTCGATGCGGCCCCGCTCGTTGGCGGAGACGCCGTTCGCGAGAAAGCCGGCGTCGACGCCGAGGCGGGCGGCCAGCCATTCGATCGTCTCGCGTGTGGGGCGCGTCTTGCCCCGCTCGATCTGGCTGACGTACTCCTTCGAGAAGCGGTCGCCGGCGAGATCCGTCTGCGTCATCCCCGCCGACATGCGCAGCTGGCGCACGCGTTCGCCCAGCTTCAGGCCGGCGCTCCGCGGTGCGGTGCGAGTGGGGGCGGGGAGGTGAGTCGAGCGTGAGGACATAGGCGAAAGCGCCATGGTAGCTAAGCGCACACTTCACCCTCGCGCAACTGCCTAAAGCAGCCATCCCCCGAAAGGGGCATGTTCATGCGGTTTAGCGGGTGAAGTCCTTTTTCTTCAAATCACTTGACCGAGGTACTTGACGAGTACCGACACCGCCTCTATAGTCAGTCCACCTTGCAGCGTCGCTCGACGCCAGAGCGGAGGTGCAAGGGGCGCGCCACAGAGATGGCGACACACGGGTCGGAGGCCTTGGCTGGGCCGCAGAGCCAAAAGCCTCCGACCTGTCGCCTCCACATACAGGTGGCAGTCAGCTGCCACACATATGAGCCCCCGGAGCCGCAGCCGGGGGCTTACTTTTGGTCCGGCGCGAAGCTCGTGGCGGCTTGACGCCGGCTTCACCGCGGTTCCTGCGCGTACTTCACCGAGGAGCCCGAGAGCCGCCTCTTCGGTTCAGAATCACTCGATGGAGATCTCGGTGGTGGAGTCCGTTTCGTCCGACCTGGTCGCGGCGATCGCTTCGCTTCTCCCGCAGTTGTCTTCTGCTTCACCGCCCACCGCAAGCCGAGCTCTCGGCGATCGTTGACTCCGACTCGACCACGTTGCTCGTTGCTCGCGACGGCGACGCGGTCGTGGGGACGCTGACGCTCGCGGTCTTTCGGATTCCGACCGGCGTGCGCGCCTGGATCGAGGACGTCGTGGTCGACGAGGCCGCGCGCGGGCAGGGCGTGGGCGAGGCGCTGACGCTGGCGGCGGTGGAGCTCGCGCGGAACGCAGGCGCGCGCTCGGTCGAGCTCACGTCGCGTCCGACGCGGGAGGCCGCCAACCGGCTCTACCGCCGCCTCGGCTTCGAAGAGCGTGAGACGAACGTGTGGAGATTCGTCTTGCAGTAGCTGTCGCCGGAGACCGCGGCCGCGGTCTCCCTAGGCGTCGTACCGATCGAGGACGCGCTCGGCGCGGTCGAGCTGGCGTGGCACGTCGTCGGTGCGGTGGTGGATCTGCCAGGACGTGCACCGCAGCGCGTGGTGGGCGACGTACGCCCGAAGCACGCGCGGCTCGATGCCGGTGGCCTCGACGACGTCCCAGACCGGTTGATCGTGCCCGTCGAGGTCGTACGCGAATCTGACGAGATCGAAGCGGGGATCGCCGGCGCACGCGCCCTCCCAGTCGACGATCCCGGTGAGGGTGCCGTCGTCGCCGGCGAGGATGTTGTCGGTGTGCAGGTCCAGGTGCACGAGCCCGTCGGTCGGGAACCACGCCGCGTCGGCGTCGGCGCCGACGGCCTCCACGCGGTCGAGCACCGCCGCGCTGCGTCGACCCCCGGTGCGCAGCGGCTCGTGCATCGCCCACCCGTCCACGCCGACGGTGAGCGTGTGCACGACGGACGCACCCCACGGCTGCAGGTCGGGCGCCGGCAGCGGACATGCGACGCCGGCCATGGCGGCGACACACTCGACCACCTGCTTCACCATCGCCGGTGACGGGTTGCGCACCGACGCACCCGGCAGGACCTGCTGCGCCGACAGCGTCCAGCCGTCGACGACGAGGACGTGCGGGTACTCGGGCACGGGGACGTCGCGTGATCGGAGCTCGTCGAGGCCGGGGAGCAGCACGGCGTAGCGGTCGGCGACGGTCTCGTCCGGGAACCACTTGAGCACCACCGGCGCGCCGTCCGGCGCCGTCGCGAACCACGCACCCTCGTCGGACTCGCCGGCCTCGGCGCAAGCGCCGAGCTCGAAGCCCAGCGCGCTCAGCCGTGCGCGGTTCACCTCGCTCAGTCTTCGCTAGGGGCTCTGCCGGTCAGCCACTCGCGCCGCGCGGCCATGATGCGCGGAAAGTCGTCGCCGATGACGCCGCCCAGTCGCCTGCCGACGGTGCCGAGCAGGCCGAGCGAGATGAACACCCAGGCCTCCACGCCGGGCTCGCGGGTCGGGAGCACGCCGCCGCCCTCCTGCGCGCGACGCATCACGTCCGCCACGTAGTCGTGGACTTCGAGCAGCTGGCCTCGGACGAACTTGCGGATCTCCGGGTCCTCGCTCGCCTCGGTGAGCGCCTGCAGCCACAGGTGCGCGAGCTGGCCGCGGCGCTCCTTCGTGGCGAGGTATGCGCTCCCCATCGCGGTCGACCACAGCGCCGGATCGGGTTCCTCGGCGACCGCGACGTCCCAGAGCAGCCGCGTGTCGCTCCAGGCCTCCGCGAGGCACGCGAGGTAGAGGTCGCGCTTGGAGGCGAAGTGCCGGTAGAGCACCGGCTCCGTGACGCCCGCCTGCTTCGCGATCTCGGAGGTCGTCGTACTGCGATAGGTCCCGCGGGCGAAGATCGCGCACGCGGCCTCGAGCACCGCCGCCCGCCGCTCTTCGGCAGGAAGCCTGATGCGCGGGGCGGTCATGCCGCCAGCTCGGGGGCGGGTGCCGCGGCTTCCGCGTGTCGCGGCGCACGGATCGTCAGCACGGCGAGGGCCGCACCGGCGAGCGCGATCAGCGACGAGACCACCAGGGCGGTGGAGAACCCGTCGACGAACGCCTCGGGCGTCCGCCGCCCGCCGGCCTCGTGGGCGATGATGGCCCCGATCAGGGCGATCCCGACCGAGCCGCCGATCTGACGGGCGGAGTTCAGCACGGCCGAGCCGACGCCGGCCTTGTCCCTGGGCACACCGCTCATGGCGGCAGCCGCGCTCGGCGTCATCACGAGCGCCATACCAACTCCGCCGATCAGCATCGCGGGCAGCAGCGTCCAATAACTCTCCTCGACGCCCAGGCGCGAGAAGTAGAAGAGCTGCACGGCGAGGAGCGTCATCCCGGCGCCCATCAGCCACCGAGAGCCAAAGCGGTCGGAGCTCCTCCCCGCGAGCGGCGCGATCAGGACGATGAGGACCGTCATCGGCATGAAGGCCGCCCCGGCCTGGACGGCCGAGTACCCGAGCACGTTCTGCATGTAGAGCGAGACGAAGAAGAAGACGCCGAACATCGCGAGCGCCACGAGCAGCATCACCGAGTTCGCGCCCGCGAACGTCCGGTTGCGGAAGAGCGAGAGGTCGAGCATCGGCACCCGCTGATGGCGCTCGAGCAGCACGAAGGCGGTCAGCCCGACGAGGGCGATCGCGAACGCGCCCAGGATGCGGCCGGAGGTCCAGCCGTAGGTGTTGGCCTCGATCAGCCCGTACGTGAGCGCGAACAGGCCGATTCCGGACGTCAGCAGGCCGGGCAGGTCGAGCCGCTGCTCCTCGGAGGTGTCACGGCTCTCGTCGATCAGCAGGAAGCTGGCGACGATCGCGAGCACTCCCACCGGGATGTTGACGAAGAAGATCCAGTGCCAGCTCGCGTGCTCGGTGAGCAGCCCGCCGACGAGCGGGCCGATCGCGAGCGCGAGGGCCGCGGTGCCCGCCCAGATCCCGATCGCCGTCCCGCGCTGCTGCGGCGGGAAGGTGGCCGTGATGATCGAGAGCGTCGCCGGGTTCATCAGCGCGGCGCCTACTCCCTGCACGATCCGGGCGCCGATCAGCACGTCGCCGCTGTCCGCGAGGCCGCAGGCCAGCGACGCGATCGTGAAGATCGTGAGCCCAACGACGAAGATCAGCCGCCGGCCGAGCAGGTCGGCGAGCTTGCCGCCCGTCAGCATCAGCGCGGCGAACGTGAGCGCGTAGCCGGTGACGATCCACTCGAGCTCCGACAGGCCGACTCCCAGGTCCTCCTGGATGGCCGGGAGGGCCACGTTCACGACCGTGTTGTCGAGCATGATCATGAACAGCCCGAAGGCGACGGCGCCGAGCGTCCACCACTTGCGCGTTTCGGGATCGAGGATTCGTGCTCGCATGGTTAGCGACCGCTAAGTTAGCTGGTGACTAGCTAAGCGTGTCAACGGCCGGCGGGGCGCCGGATTAGGCTTCGCGACGTGGCCGAGGTCGTCTGGCGTCCGTCTCCCGAAGTGCTCGAGCGCGCGAACGTGGTGCGGCTCATGCGCCGTCACGGCTTCGACGACTACGGCGAGCTGCTGCGCCGTTCGCAGGACGATCCGCGACTGGTTCTGGCCGGCGGTCGTCGAGGACCTCGGGCTCGAGTTCTCGCGTCCCTGGGACGCGGTCGTCGACCTGTCGCGCGGCCCGGAGTGGGCGACCTGGTTCGTCGGCGGCCGGCTGAACATCGCGCACAACTGCGCGCATCGCTGGGCAGCCCGGACACCCGCAGCGACGGCGTGCGTCTCGCTCGGCGAGGACGGCCGCCGTCGCTCGATGACGTACGCGGAGCTGTCGGACGAGGTCACGAGGCTCGCCGAGGCCCTCACCTTGCTCGGCGTCGAAGCAGGCGACCGTGTCGCGATCTTCCTGCCGATGTCGCAGGAGGTGGCGGTGGCTTCTCATGCCTGTGCCCACATCGGAGCCGTCCAGGTGCCGATCTTCTCCGGGTTCGCCGCGCCGGCGGTCGCCCAGCGCCTGCGGGCCTCCGAGGCGAAGGTCGCGATCACGACGCGCACCTCGTTGCGCAGGGGCCGCGAGCTACCGATGCTCGAGATCCTCGAGGAGGCGCGTGCCGAGGCGCCGGCGCTCCAGCACGTCGTCCTCGCCCCGTGGGACGAGCTGCTCGCCGCGCAGCCCGGAGAGCTGCCGCCCGCCGAGCTCGACTCGGAGGCCCCCTACCTGCTCACGTACACATCGGGGACGACCGGCCGGCCGAAAGGCGTCGTCCACGTGCAGGGCGGATTTCTGGTCTCGATCTCGCGCGAGGTCGGTTACCAGGCCGACGCGCGGCCCGGGGACGTGATCCACTTCTCCACCGACATGGGCTGGATCATGGGCCCGTGGACGGTGGTGGGCGGCCACGCACTCGGCGCGACCCTCGTGTTCGCAGAAGGCGCGCCCGACTTCCCGCCAGACCGGCTCTGGCGCCTGGTCGAGGCCGAGCGCGTCTCGATCCTCGGGCTCTCCCCCACGCTCGTGCGCGCCCTGATCCCGCACGGCGACCCGGAGGACGACCTCTCCTCGCTGCGCGCGTTCGTCACCACCGGCGAGCCGTGGAACCCCGACCCGTACCGCTGGCTGTTCGAGCAGGTGGGCGGCTCGCGCTGCCCGATCATCAACTGCTCGGGCGGGACCGAGGTCGGAGCCTGTTTCCTCTCGCCCACCCCCGCGACCCCGATCAAGGCCTGCTCGCTGGGCGGGCCGGCGCTGGGGATGTCGATGGACGTCGTCGACGCTGACGGCGCGTCGGTCGTGGGCACCGGCGAGGTCGGCGAGCTCGTCTGCCGGCAGCCGTTCCCGGGCATGACGCGCGGGTTCTGGCGCGATCCCGACCGGTACATCGAGACGTACTGGTCGCGGTTTCCGGGCGTGTGGACGCACGGCGACTGGGCCTCTGTGGACGAGGACGGCTACTGGTTCCTGCACGGGCGTTCCGACGACACGCTCAACATCGCGGGCAAGCGGGTCGGCCCCGCGGAGCTCGAATCCGCTGCCGTCGCCCATCCGGCGGTTGCGGAGGCCGCCGCCGTCGGCGTCCCGCACGAGGTCAAGGGCGAGGTGGCCTGGATCTTCTGCGCGCTCGTGCCCGGTCGTGAGGGCAGCGAGGAGCTCGCCGCGGAGGTGGCAGGCCGCGTCGCCGGCGAGCTCGGCAAGGCCTTCCGGCCCGAGCGCGTGCTGTTCGTCCCCGCACTGCCCAAGACCCGTAGCGCCAAGATCGTCCGGCGAGCGGTCCGCGCGAAGGCGCTCGGCCGCGATCCCGGCGACCTGTCGTCCCTGGAGAACCCCGAGGCACTGGAGGAGATTGCGAATGCCGTCTGAGCTGGAAGGTCAGGTTGCCCTCGTCACCGGCGGTGGGCGTGGAGTGGGAGCCAACATCGCACGCGAGCTGGCCGCTGCCGGTATGGGCGTGGCCGTCTCGGCACGCAGCCCCGACCAGGTCGAGGAGGTCGCGCGCGAGATCGGCGGACTGGCGGTCGTGGCGGATGTGTCCACGCGCCAGGAGGTGGACGCGATGGTCGCGAAGGCCGAGAGCGAGCTCGGGCCGATCGACCTGCTCGTCGCCAACGCCGGCATCGCGATCTGGGAGCAGCGAGCCTGGGAGCTCGAGCCCTCCGACTGGTGGGAGGTGCACGAGGTCAACGTGCTCGGGGTCTACCTCTGCTGCCGCGAAGTCATCCCAGGGATGATCGAGCGTGAGCGCGGGCCGAATCGTGATCACCGCGAGCGGCGCCGCCTACCTGCCCGGGCCGACCTCGACGGCGTACAGCTCGAGCAAGGCCGCGGTAACCCGGTTCGGCGAGACGCTCGCCCGCCAGCTCGAGCCCTACGGGATCCCGGTGTTCCCGATCAGCCCGGGCCTCGTGCGGACGGAGATGACCGAGGACGCGTTTCCGGACGACGCGCCGTGGACTCCGCCGGAGGCGGCGCCGAAGCTCGTGCGCGCCCTCGCCTCGGGCCGCTTCGACGCGCTCTCCGGCCGCTACATCCACGCCGAGCACGACCCGCCCGAGCAGCTCGAGCAGCGGATCGACGAGATCCTGCGCGAGGACCTGAACGCGATCCGGCTGCGGCGCTGACACGGCTCGAAGGGACATGTCCAGGGGTCAGACCCCTGGACCTGGCTGCGCGAGGCATGGCCCTAGAGGCCGAGCGGCTCGATCCACGTGGCGCGGGCGACGCCGAGGACGCGGCCGCCCTCGCCGTACAGGGCCGTGCCCGCGTAGGCCTTGCGGCCCTCGTCGCCGAGCGGCCAGGCGACGACGACGCAGCGCTCGCCGGCCTCGGGCAGAGCCTCGACGCGGGCAGCCAGGCGGCCGAGCACGAGCACGCCGCGATCGCCGAAGCCGCACGCGTAGGCGCCCGGGCAGTCGAGCGCCGCCCAGACGAACTCCGGCCCCGTGTACGGCTCGGCCGGAAGCCAATGCGCGGCGACCGCACCGTCGCGCAGAGGCCCGGCGAAGATGCGCAGGCCCTCGCCGGCCGCGCGGTGAGGGCCGCAGACGAAGCACTCCGGGAACGGGCTCTCGAGATCCCCCTCGGGCAGCGCCGCCCTCACGGCCTCCTCGAAGGACGGCGGCGGCGGCGGCTCGACGTCGACCGTGGCCGGCCTCGCCTCGGCGACGAGCGTGCCGCCGTCGAGAACCCGGACGGCGTCGCCGTCGCGCACGACGTCGAGCGGCCGGTCGAGCGGAGGCGGCAGGCGCAACGTCACCTCCGCCGGGCCGTCGACGAACCCCGCTACGAGCCCACACGTGTAGCCGCCGTTCCCCGATTCGGTCGGCCCGCGGAAGCGCCGCTCGATCACGATCTGCCCAGGCATGCCTCCCGATGCTACGTTTTCGACTGAGAGGCGAAAACCTAGACTGGCTTCGATGAGACTCGCGCTAGCTCAGATCAACACCGTCGTCGGCGACCTCGACGGCAACCGCGAGCTCATCCTCGGCCGCCTGGCCGAGGCGCGCGAGGCGGAGGCCGACCTCGTCCTCTTCCCCGAGCTCGCCGTCACGGGCTACCCGCCCGAGGACCTGCTGCTCCGCCCCGGCTTCGTCCGCGCGGCCGAGCGTTCGCTGGAGGAGATCGCCCGGGCGGCGCGCGGAATCGTCGCACTCGTCGGCACGCCCCACTTCGACCGCGACCTCTACAACGCCTGTGCGGTCTGCGCGGCCGGCGAGATCAAGGGCATCTACCGCAAGCGCTTCCTGCCCAACTACGGCGTCTTCGACGAGGACCGCTACTTCGCCCCCGGCCGGGACCTCTTCCTGCTCGAGCACGGCGACGTGCTGATCGGCCCGACGATCTGCGAGGACGTCTGGCAGCCCGGGCCGCCTGCGACCGAGCTGGCTCTGGCCGGCGCGCAGCTGATCACGAACCTGTCCGCCTCGCCGTTCCACCTCGGCAAGGAGCGCGAGCGGGAGCAGATGCTCGCCACCCGCGCGCGTGACAACGTCGCCTTCATCGCCTTCGTCAACGCCGTCGGCGGCCAGGACGAGCTCGTCTTCGACGGCCACTCGGTCGTGCTGGACGACAACGGCGAGGTGCTCGCCCGCGCTCCGGGCTTCGAGGAGACACTGCTGGTCGTCGACGTCGAGCCGACGGTCGCGATCGCCCGCCGACTGAGGGACGTCCGCCGCCGGGCGCTCGCGCGGGATCGCGGCGAGCCGCTCGACCTGCAGACGATCCACGTCGGCTCACCGCGCGCGTCCTCGAACGGCAAGCCCGCCGAGCCGCAGATCGCGCCGCTCCTCGACGACCTGGAGCAGATGCGCCGCGGGCTGGAGCTCGCGCTGCGCGACTACGTGGACAAGAACGGCTTCCAGGAGGTGGTGGTCGGCGTCTCGGGCGGGATCGACTCGGCCCTGACCGCCGCGCTCGCGGTCGAAGCGCTGGGGCCGGAACGCGTCCACCTCGTCTCGATGCCGTCACGCTTCTCGTCCGAGGCCACCCGGTCGGACGCCCGCAGGCTGGCCGAGAACCTCGGCACCGACTTCCGCGAGCTGCCGATCGAGCCCATGGTCGAGGCGTTCGAGTCCGTGCTCGCGGAGAGCTTCGCCGGGCACGAGCGCGACCTGGCCGAGGAGAACGTCCAGGCCCGCATCCGCGGCGTGCTCCTGATGGCCCTGTCCAACAAGCTGGGCTGGCTCGTCGTCACCACGGGGAACAAGTCCGAGCTCGCGGTCGGCTACGCCACCCTCTACGGCGACATGGCCGGTGGCTTCGCGCTCCTGAAGGACGTGTTCAAGACCGACGTGTTCCGGCTGGCCAGGCACCTGAACGAGCGGGCCGGGCGCGAGCTCGTCCCGCAGACCACGATCGACCGGGCTCCGAGCGCGGAGCTCCGCGCCGACCAGCTGGACGAGGACTCGCTGCCGCCCTACTCGGCGCTCGACCGGGTGCTCGAGGCGTACGTCGAGCTGGACCGCTCGCGCGAGGACCTGATGACCGACGGCTTCGATCCGGACACCGTCGAGCGTGCGCTCGGGCTGATCGACCGGGCCGAGTACAAACGCCGGCAGGCTCCACCGGGCGTCAAGCTCCGCCCGAAGGCGTTCGGCCGCGACCGACGCGTGCCGATCACGAATCGCTGGCGCGGCTGAGCGGACTCGCGCTGCAGGCCGCACGGCGCTATCCTCGGCCGGTCATGCGGACAAGCATCGCGGCCCTCGCCATCGGCGCCCTCCTGATCGCGGGCTGCGGCAGCACGGACACGGGCGTCGGCGGCGACGACGGCGGCACGCGCACCGCCAACGACCAGGAAGCGCAGCTGGCATACGAGAACGGCTACCAGCAGTGCACCGGGTTCTCGCTCAAGGACCTGCAGACGACCTACAGCTCCGACGCCGCCACCAGGGAGTCGGTCGCAGAGGCGGTCGCCGCTTCCACGTCGGGCCAGCCCGAGTTGCAGCCCGCCACGGAGCAGGGTTGCCTGGACGCGATCGACAAGAAGCCGCTGAACCAGTCCGGCGGCTTCGACCCTCAGGGCGAGACGAACACGACCGAATAGAGCGCGGCGAACCAGCGCAGGCGCTCCGCGTATGGAACCGCCGCGTTCGCCGGCGAGGTCGACGGCAGCACGAACAGGCGCGTCTCGCCGAGCACCCGCTCCTGCACGCCCAGCTCGGCGCGCTCGCCGAATGCGCCGCGGTAGGCCTCCTTTCCGACGAAGGCGATGAAGCGCGGCCTCAGCTCCGCGGCGATGCCCGCCAGGCGTGCGGCCGAGCCCTCGAAGTCGCTACGGCGCAGGTCCCCCGAGCCAGGAGTGGTGCGGTAGGCCGCGTTGGTCAGGCCGTAGCCGAGGACCGGCAGCTCGAACTGCTCGGCGGGCGAATAGCGACGAGGCGTGAAGCCCGCGTCGTGGAGCAGCCGCCAGAAGTCGTTGCGCGGGTTCGCGAAGTGCTGTGCGGCCGCGGCCGACACGCGGCCCGGGTTGATACCGCAGAAGACCACACGCAGGTCGGGCGCGAGGATGTCGGGAACCGCACTTTCGGCGACAGCGTCCATCTCCTGATCGAGTAGGGTCGGCACCCCAGACGCTACCCGCCGCCGAAGGAGTCGACATGCCGAAGGTCGTCATCACACACGCCGTCCAGGACATCGATCGCTGGCTGCAAGGCAAGGCGGAACGCGCCGCGGCCATCGAGTCCGGAACCGGCAGCAACGTGATCGACTACGTCGCGCAGGACGGAAGTAACAACATCGCCATCTGCGCCGACGTTGCCGACGTCGAGGCGATGAGGTCGATGCTCGCGGCGCCGCCCGCTGAGGTCGTAGCCCGGATGGAAGCCCACGGCGTCATCCAACCCCTGACGGTGTACATCGAGTCGTAGCACTGTCCGTACTCGGCCGCGCTGGGAGCCGGATCAGGCGGCTTCCGGCTGGCGCGAGTCGAGCCGGAGCTCGAAGAGGCGGCGGAGCTCTTCACCGGAGACGTGCTGAGCGTACTTCGGGCGGGTCACCGTCGGCAGCTTGACGATCCGGACCCAGTCGTCCCCGCTCCCGTAACAGCGGGCGTAACACTCGGCCTCGCTCAGCTCCCTGAGATCGCACGGCCCTACCGTACGACGGCACCCGGACGGCGCCGCTAGCGTTGCATCCATGAGCGCGACCATGCTCGACATCGAGGCGGTCCGGGCCCGCTTCTCGGCGCTCTCAGGGCCGACGGCGTTCTTCGACGGACCAGCGGGGTCGCAGGTCCCGGACGAGGTGATCGACGCGATCGCCGGCTACCTGCGCGACTCGAACGCCAACCTCGGCGGCTACTTCGCCACGAGCCGGCGGACCGACGCCATGGTGGACGAGGCCCGCCGGGCGGCCGCCGCGTTCGTCGGCGGCGAGCCCGAGGAGATCGTGTTCGGCCCGAACATGACGTCGCTCAGCTTCACGCTCACGCGCACGCTCGGCCGCGAGCTCGCAGCAGGCGACGAGCTGCTCGTCACCAGGCTCGACCACGACGCGAACGTCGCGCCGTGGCTCGAGCTCGCACGCGACCTCGGCCTCGAGGTCGGGTTCGTCGACATCGACACGGAAGGGCGCCTCGACCTGGACGACCTGGAGTCACGGCTGTCGGAGCGCACGCGGGTCGTCGCCTTCCCGTGGGCCTCCAACGCGCTCGGCACGCTCGTGGACGTCGAGCGCGTGACCTCGCTGGCGCACGGCGCGGGCGCGCTGGCGTGGGTCGACGCCGTCCACTACGCGCCGCACGGGCCGATCGACGTCGCCGCCGCGGGAGTGGACGTGCTGATCTGCTCGCCGTACAAGTTCTACGGCCCGCACCTCGGGCTGGCGTGGGCCAGGGCCGACCTGCTCGAGAGCTGGCGGCCCTACAAGGTGCGGCCGGCGCCGAACGAGCCGCTCGGTGCGCGCTTCGAGACCGGGACGCAGCCGCATGAGCTGCTGGCCGGGCTGATCGCCGCGGTCGCGTACGTCGACTCGCTGGGCTGGGAGGCGATCGTCGGCCACGAGCGCTCGCTGGGCGAACGCTTCCTCGCGGGGCTGCCCGACTCGTTCCGGCTGCACGGACTGCCGACGATGGAAGGGCGCGTACCGACGTTCGCCGTGACCCATCCGGAGCACGACAGCCCGGCGCTGGCCGAAGCGCTCGCCGCCCGCGACATCGCGGCGTGGCACGGCAACTACTACGCGCTCGAGGTGCTGCGCGCACTCGACCTCGAGGAGCGCGGCGGGGCCCTGCGGATCGGGCTCTTGCACTACAACACCGACGGCGAGGTCGACCGGCTGTTGGCTGCGCTCAACGAGTTCTAGGCGCGTTTGCAGTCCACGCGTATCATGATTCAAAGCAGGACCTAGTCAGGCGCGCGAGCCGGTGTGGGCGGGGGCGTTTGCGGCCCTCGCGAGGGGGCGAGGACCCCGCCTCACTCTTTGGCCGCCGCGCTTGACGGCATCTCCATACTTCTGCCGGTGCGGGTGCTGATCCTCGGCGGGACGAAGTTCCTCGGTCGCGCGGTCGTCGACGACGCGTTCGCGCGCGGCCACGAGATCACACTGTTCAATCGCGGCGAGACCAACCCGGAGCTCTACCCGGAAGTCGAGAAGCTCCGCGGCGACCGCGACGGCGACCTCGCGACCCTGGAGGGGCGCGACTGGGACTTCGTGATCGACCCGTCGGGCTACCTGCCGCGCGTCGTGCGCCGGTCGGCGGAGCTGCTCGCCGACCGCGTCGGCCACTACACGTTCGTCTCGAGCATCTCGGTCTACGGTGACTTCAGCGAGGTCGCGCGCGAGGAGGAGACTCCGCTGATCCGCCTTGACGACACCTCGGACGAGAGCCTCGAGGGCGACCGCTACGGGGGCTTCAAGGCGCTGTGCGAGCAGGTCGTGGCCGAGGTCTATCCCGGTCGCAGCGCCCGCGTCCGAGCGGGCCTGATCGTGGGCCCGAACGACCCGACCGGCCGCTTCACCTACTGGCCGAGCCGCGTCGCCCGCGGCGGCGAGGTGCTCGCTCCGGGGCGGAAGGGACGCCAGGTGCAGTTCGTGGATGTCCGCGACCTCGGCTCCTGGCTGCTCGACCTCGGCGAGCGGCGGATCTCCGGCGCGTTCAACGCGACGGGCCCGGCACCGCCGGTCACGATGAGCGAGCTGCTCGAGGTCTGCCGCGCGGTCAGCGGGACGAGTGCGCGCTTCACCTGGGTCGACGAGACCTTCCTGCGCGAGCGCGAGGTCGGCGAGTGGATGGAACTGCCGTTGTGGATCGCGGAGACCGGCGACCCGGCCTGGCGGCGCCTGCAGGAGGTCGACGTCTCACGGGCGGTTGCCGACGGGCTCAGCTTCCGGCCGGTCGCCGACACGGTGCGCGACACGCTGGAGTGGGCGCTCCGCACCGGCGACCCCGGCGCGCCGCTCGCAAGCGGGCTCGAGCTCGGCGAGGCCGGGATGAAGCCCGAGCGCGAGGCGGAGCTCCTCGCCGAGTGGCACGCCAAGGCGGCGTGAGCCACAAGGACTACTCCGCCACGCCGCTGTCGCAGAAGCTGGGCGCGAAGCCGGGCGCGGGGGTGGTGGTCTTCTTCACGACCAGCCGCGACGAGCTCCAGCGGCGCTTCGACGACCTGAAGGCGACGCTGGCGCCGGCCGACGGGCTCTGGGTGGCCTGGCCGAAGAAGGCTGCCAAGATCGAGACCGACCTCGACTTCGACACCGTCCAGCGGATCGGGCTCGACGCGGGCCTCGTCGACAACAAGTCGGCGGCGATCGACGAGCGCTGGCAAGCGCTTCGCTTCGTCTACCGCCTGGAGGACCGGTGAAGCTCGAGGGCAGGCTCGTCGAGTTGCAGTCGCTCGGCCCCGAGCACGAGGAACCTCTGCGCGAGGCGGCCCGGGACCGGGAGATCTGGCGCTTCGGCTATGCCGACTTCAGCCGCGATTTCGACCCCTGGTGGCAGGAGGCGCGCGCAACCCAGGAGGCGGGCGCGTCGATTCCGTTTGCGACCGTCGAGCGTTCGACCGGTCGTGTCGTCGGCAGCAGCCGCTTCGCGACCCTCCGCCCCGAGCATCGCGGTGCCGAGATCGGCTGGACGTGGGTGATCCGGGAGCTCTGGGGGAGCGGCGTCAACATCGAGGCGAAGCTGCTGATGCTCGAGCACGGCTTCGAGCAGCTCGGGCTGGCGCGAATCGAGTTCAAGACCGAGGCGACGAACGAGCGCTCGCGGGCCGCGCTGGCGGCGCTACCGGCCCAGTTCGAGGGCGTCTTCCGCCATCACCTGTGGGTGCGCGGCGGCGAGTGGCGCGACTCGGCCTACTTCTCGGTGCTCGAGGAGGAGTGGCCGGACGTGCGGGCCAACCTCGAGCGGCGGCTCGCGCGTCACTTGTAGGCGGCCCGGGCGCGCTTCCAGCGCTCGTCGTCGGTGCGGATGTGGTCGGGATTGACGCCCCGCCGCTCGGCCAGCGCCATCGTCAGGAGCTGGAAGCGGACGATGTCGACGACCGGGTGGCGGGTCGGCACGAGCTCGACCTCGCAGCCGAGCTCCGTCAGCGCGGCGACGGCGTCCCGCGCCCGCTCGGCCGCTCGGCCCTCGCCCTCGAGCACGAAGCAGCGGACCGTCTCGTCGATCCCCGCCAGGTGCCCGTGCAGGAGCTGCTCCGTGTGGTGCGCCTCGGCCGCGACGAAGGAGCCTTCGCGCAGCTTGAGCACTGCCTCCTGCGCGGTCGGCCAGTCACGGCCCGCGCCGGCGACGACGAAGCGCTCGTGGTCGCTCGGCTCGGCGGGGCGCTCGAGCTCCGCGGCGACAGCGTCGGGCAGCCAGGCGACGTCCTCGCCGAGCAGCGCACGGATCGTGGCGACAGCGCACGTGTAGCTGACCGTGTGGCACCAGCTCTCCTCGATCCCGGGCGTCGCGACGACGACTTCGTCCGCGACCTTCGCCGTCTCGCTCTCGGGGGCGCCGGTGATCAGCCAGGTCTCGCCCGGCCAGGCCCGGACGGCCTCGAGCGTGAGCGGCGTGCCGCCCTCGTGGCTGATCGCGACGAGCACGTCCGCCTCGCGTTCCGGCCGCAGCACGAGCTCGAGCGCCTGCGCGGCCTCGCCCCCGGTCTGCGCCGCGTGGAACGAGGTCCCGCACCCGGTGAAGAGCACGCGACGCCGACCGGCAGGCGCCGGTCGGTCGGCACCCGGCGCAGCCAGTCCGGCTGCGAGAAGACCGCCTCGCGCGTCTTGTCTCCGGCCATATGCGCGTCTATACCATGGCGGCGTGGACGGCTTCCCCTTCGTCTTCCGCGATGAGGTGCGGTTTCGCGACCTCGACGGGCTGGCGCACGTGAACAACGCCGTGTTCCTGACGTACATGGAATCCGCCCGGATCGCGTATCTGTCGTCGCTCGGCGGCGGCCGCAACCCGCAGGCGAGCATGATCCTGGCCAGGATGGAGGTCGACTTCAGGTCGCCGGTCGTGCTGGGCGAGACGATCGAGGTGGGCGTGCGCCCCGGCCGGCTCGGCACGAAGAGCTTCGAGCTCGAGTACGAGGTGCGCGCGGACGGCCGGCTCGCCGCGGAGGGGCGCAGCGTCCTCGTCGGCTTCGATTACACGAGAGGAGAGAGCGTGGAGATCCCTGCACAGTGGCGTGAATGGCTCGAGGCGAGCGAGGTGACGGTCTGATGGGGGTCTTCGAACGCGAGACACTCTCGAACGGAGTCCGGCTGCTGACGGCGCCGATCCCCACGTCCCAGTCCGTCGCGTGCTTCGTGATGTTCTCCGCCGGCTCTCGGTTCGAGACGCCCGAGACGAACGGGATCGCGCACTTCGCCGAGCACATGTTCTTCAAAGGCACCGAGCGGCGCCCGACCGCGCGCGACATCGGCACCGAGATCGACGGGATCGGCGGCGAGTTCAACGCCTTCACCGGCAAGGAGTACACGGGCTACTACGTGCGCTGCGCGGCCGAGCACCGGCGACTCGCTCTCGATGTGCTCGTCGACATGCTCCGCCACTCCAAGTTCGAGCCGGAGGAGATCGACCGCGAGAAGGGCGTGATCGTCGAGGAGATGAACATGTACTTCGATACGCCCCGCGACTACATCGGTGGGGTGTACGACTCGCTCCTGTACGGCGACCAGCCGCTCGGCTGGGACATCATCGGCCGCAAGGAGACGGTGCGCGCCGCCACGCGCGACACCTTTACCGACTACATCGACCGCTGGTACAAGCCCGAGCGCACGGTCGTGGGGTTCGGCGGCCGGATCGACGGCGACGTGCGAGCGGACGTGGAGGAGCTGCTCGGCGACCTCGAGCCTGCCGCGACCGGTGCGCCTCCGCCAGTGGAGATCTCCGGCAACGGCGGCCCGCGGGTCAAGCTGCACACGAAGGAGTCGGACCAGGCGCACCTGACGCTCGGCGTCCGCTCCTACCCGCTCGTGCATCCGGAGCGCTACCCGCTGCAGGTGCTCGCCACCGTGCTCGGGACTGGCATGTCCTCACGGCTGTTCACCGAGGTGCGCGAGCGCCGCGGCCTCGCCTACTACGTCTTTGCCGCCAACCACTCGTACACCGACGCGGGCTCGCTCTACTCGCAGGCCGGCGTCGACATCGCACGCATCGACGAGGCCGTCTCGACCATCGTCGGCGAGCTGAAGCGGATCGCCGACGAGGCGGTGCCGTCCGACGAGCTCGAGAAGGCGAAGAACGTGGCGAAGGGGCGCTTCGTGCTCCAGCTCGAGAGCCCGCACGCAATGATCATGTTCGGGCTCCGGCGCGAGATTCTCGAGGGCGGCGCGACCGAGCCCGAGGAGGTCATCGCCGGGATCGAGGCGGTCACGGCCGAGGACGTGCAGCGTGTGGCGCAGGACGTGATCGGCTCGCACGGGCTCAACCTCGCCCTGATCGGGCCCTTCGACGACGCGGATCGCTTCGAGAAGCTATTGGCCTGACGCGCCGTCGTGTGGTAGGACCGCAGCGTGGCCGCCGACGTTGAGCCGCATCTGATCCTGATCGACCACACGACCGGGGAGATCACGGCGCTCGAGGGCCGACCCGTCGAGGAGCTCGCCTCGACTCTCGTCGAGCAGGCCCGCGCCATGCGGACCGCCGCGGTCGGGACGCCGCCGGACGACGCAACGGCCGAGTGAGGGTCGACTGGGCGACGCTTGCCCGCTACGCGGAGTCGTCGGGTGGCTTGGCGACCCTGGTGGGCGCGGGAATCGACACGTACTACCCGCCTGAGCTGCCGGCGCCGATCGTCCTGCCGCTGACCGTCCAGCTCCGCGGCGGCCAGGAGGAGATGGTGCAGCCGCACCAGATCAGCTTCCGCATCCTCGACGCCGACCTCGACCAGGTGGGCGAGGAAGGGACGCTCGGCTTCCAGTCGGAGCCGAACCCGAACATCGAGGAAGGCTGGGAGGCCGGCGTGCTGCTGACCGTGGTGAGCCAGTTCGTGGCCGAGCGCGAGGGGCCGTACTCGATCGAGATCGCGATCGACGGCGAGCACAAGAAGACGGTGCCGTTCCGCGTGCTGCCCGCCGGCGAGCCGGAGGGATGACCGACCTTGAGCAGTTGATCAATACCCGGGACTGGGAGCGTGCCGCGCGCGAGGTCCTGGATCCTGGCGTGTACGGCTACTACGCCGGAGGCGCCGGCGACGAGTACACCCTCCGCGACAACCGCCGCGCGTTCCGGCGCCGGCGGCTGCGCCCCCGGATGCTCGTCGACGTCGGCAGCGTCAGCACCGCCGCGACCGTGCTCGGCGGGCCCGTCTCCCTGCCGGTGCTGGTCGCTCCCACCGCATTGCATCGGCTCGCGAACCCGGAGGGCGAGTGTGCAACGGCTCGTGCCGCCGCGCGGGCGGGGACCGTGATGTGCCTGTCGACGATCGCGACGGCGACTCCGGCCGAGGTGGCGGACGCCGCGCCCGGCGGGCGCCGTTGGTTCCAGGTGTACGTCTTTCGCGACCGTGGGGTGACACGCTCCTTCGTCTCGGAGGCCGAGGAGCGGGGCTACGAGGCCCTCGTGCTGACGGTGGATGCGCCGCGGTTCGGCCACCGAGAGCGGGATCTGCGCACCGGCTTCGTGGTGCCGCCGGAGTACGCCGTGCCCAGCTTCGCGGCGGCGGTCGGCGGCCCCGTTGCGGCGACGGCCGCGGAGATGGCGGAGCAGTTCGACCCGACCCTCAGCTGGCGCGATGTCGAGGAGCTCGCGTCAGAGTCGAGCGTGCCGCTGCTCGTCAAGGGGATCCTGACCGCCGAGGACGCGCGGCTCGCCCGTGACCACGGCGCCGCGGGCGTGGTCGTCTCGAATCATGGCGGCCGGCAGGTCGATGGGGTCGCGGCCAGCCTCGACGCTTTGCCCGAGGTGGTCGAGGCGGTCGGCGGCGAGGTCGAGGTGCTTGTCGACGGCGGCGTCCGCCGCGGCACCGACGTGATCGTCGCCCTCGCTCTCGGCGCCCGGGCCGTGCTCGTCGGCCGGCCGGTGCTCTGGGGCCTCGCCGTGGCCGGCGAGGAAGGCGCCTTCCGCGTCCTCGACCTGCTGCGGGCCGAGCTCGAGCGCGCCCTGGCCCTGTGCGGCTGCCCGTCCCCAGCGGACGTGACCTCCGCGCACGTGACTCCTCCGGCGTAGCCGCCCTTCCCGGTGCCAGGCACCGTCGCGAAAGCGTCACGAATCGCGCACAGCGTCGCGGGGCGTCGAGCGCGACCGCGTGGGCCGCGGCATGTCTCGCCGATCGTTCGGACACGACTCGAAGGGACGAGCTGCTGGTGCCAGGCACCCGCAAGAAAGGCTCACGGGATGCGCGCGAAAGTGAGGGCGCGTTTCCCCAGGGACTGGGCTTCCCGGTACGGGAGGCTCGGACGATGCGCCAGGACGACGACGATCTTCGGGCCGCCCTTCGCGTAGACGATCGACGCGGTCAGGCGCGTGTCGGAGATCCAGCCGTTCTTCTGCGCCACCGGCGCACCCCGGACGAAGGGCTTGACGAGACCCGCGTTGTCGCCGCCCGAGTAGCCGGCGAGCAGGAGCTCGAGCGCCAGCCGCGCGCGACCGCGCGAGAGCCCGGTGAGACGCTGCTGGTAGCGGTTTCCGGCCGCCGCCGCGTGGAGGGCGTAGAGCGCTCGGCCGAGGTCGCGGGCGGTGGTGTAGCGCCACGTCCCGAGCGGCGGCGGCTTGGGTGCGTCGACGCGGCCCGTCCCGACCCGGTAGGGGCCTGGATACGTGCTCGAGACCATCCCCAGCCCGCGGAGCGCGCTCGCCACCCGAGACGTGCCCACCTCGGACAGGAGCCGGTTCGCGGCCAGGTTCGACGACCAGCCGGTCAGCTGACGAAGGTCGTACCAGAAGCGGGAACGAGCGGGAGCCGACTCGAACGTCCGCAGCACAGCAGCGAGGAGGCCCAGCTTGACCGTCGAGGCTGCGGGGAAGCGCGCGTCCGAGTTCCAGCCGGCGGTGCGACCCGTGACGAGGTCGTGCACCCAGAACGCCGCCCAGCCGCCGTACGACTCCCCCAGCCCGGCCAGGCGCCGCTCGAGCGCCGGATCGGTCGCGGCCGCAGCGCGCGCCCTCAGCGACCCGGGCGGGAGGCGGGTGCGCGGGACGTCGCGGCCGCCGGGCCAACCGCGGGGCCGGTGGTCGAAGTACTCGGCCGACCGGATCGTCGCCCGCAGGCGCGCCAGCTCCGCGGGGTCCGGGGACCGCGAGCGGAGGAGCGACTCCTCCCGGTCGCGCGCCGCGTCGTAGCGGGCCTGCACGACGGCCGGATCCTGGGCCGCCGCCGACGGCACGACCGCGAGCAGCACGGCCACGGCCAGCACCCGCACCGGCTACCTCAGCGTGGCGAGGTCGCCGTGGAAGTGCTCGCGGTCCTCGGGATCCGCGATCCGCTCGCCCGCCTCGACCGCGAGCCGCTCGTACGCCTCGGCCTCGGGTACCTGCCCCGCCGCCCGGTGGCCGCGGGCCAGGGCCTCGTAGGCGTAGGCGAGATCGAAGTCGCCGATCTCGTGCTCGTCGCAGAGGTCGAGGCAGCGGCGGCCGTGCCACAGGGCGGGCTCCGCCCGTCCCAGCACGGCGTACACGCGCGAGCACTGCCACTCCCCTCGAACCCGGTTCACCGGCTCGCCGACGACGCCCCAGTGGTAGCGCGAGGCGTGCGCGGCGTGGACCATCTCGTCCACGTCCTCCGCCGACCGCGACTCGCTCTCGAGCAGCTCCCAGACGCGGTTGAAGAGATCTTTCGCGAGCTGTCGCTGCGGCTCCGGCTCGAGCGCCACTATTCCTGGTCGCGCTCGCTCGCGGAGCGCTCCCGGATCTCGTCGACGACCGCCGGGTCGGCCAGCGTGGTCGTGTCGCCAAGCGGCCGGTTCTCGGCCACGTCCCGCAGCAGCCGGCGCATGATCTTCCCGCTCCTCGTCTTCGGGAGCTCCTGCGTGAAGACGATGTTCGCCGGCTTCGCGATCGGGCCGATCTTCGTCGCCACGTGCGCGCGCAGCTCCTCGAGCTTCTCCACGGAGCCGTCGGCCCCGCCCTTCAGCGTCACGAACGCGACGATCGCCTGGCCCGTCGTGGCGTCGGCCCTCGAGGCCACGGCAGCCTCGGCCACCTCCTGGTGGTCGACCAGCGCGCTCTCGACCTCGATCGTCGAGATCCGGTGACCGGAGACGTTCATCACGTCGTCGACGCGTCCGAGCAGCCAGAAATCGCCCTCCTCGTCGATGCGCGCGCCGTCGCCGGCGAAGTACACGTCCGGGTACTTCGACCAGTACGTCTCCACGTAGCGGTCGTGCTCCTTGAAGAGTCCGCGCAGCATCGCGGGCCACGGGCGCCGCAGCACGAGATAGCCGCCGCCACCCGGCCCGACCTCGTTGCCCTGCTCGTCGTAGACCGCCGCGTCCACGGTCGGGAACGGCTTCGTCGCCGACCCCGGCTTCGTCGTCGTCACGCCCGGGAGCGGCGTGATCAGGATCATCCCGGTCTCCGTCTGCCACCAGGTGTCGACGATCGGGCAGCGGCCGCCGCCGATGTTCTCGTGGTACCAGACCCACGCCTCGGGGTTGATCGGCTCGCCGACCGACCCGAGCAGGCGCAGCGACGACAGATCGTGCTTCGCCGCGTGCTCCGTGCCCCACTTCATGTGCGAGCGGATCGCGGTCGGCGCCGTGTAGAGGATGTCGACCTTGTAGCGCTCGATGATGTCCCACCAGCGGTCCTTGTCCGGGTAGTCGGGCGTCCCCTCGTACATGACCCCGGTCGTCCCGTTTGCGAGCGGGCCGTAGACGATGTAGCTGTGGCCGGTGACCCAGCCGACGTCGGCGGCGCACCAGTACACGGAGTCGGGCTTGATGTCGAAGATGTAGTGGTGCGTGGCCGAGACCCCGGCCAGGTAGCCGGCGGTCGTGTGCGCGATCCCCTTCGGCTTCGCAGTCGTGCCGCTCGTGTACAGCAGGTAGAGCAGATCCTCGGAGTCCATCGGCTCGCACGGGTACTCCGACTCGTCGGTCGCGACCTCGTGCCACCAGACGTCCCGGCCCTCGGTCATCGGCACGTCGTTGCCGGTCCGCTGCAGAACCACCGCGTGGCGGACCGAGGGCGCGGACGAGAGCGCCTCGTCGGCCGTCCGCTTGAGCGGGACGGTCGTGCCCCGGCGCCAGGCCTCGTCCTGCGTGATCAGGACCTCGCACTGCATGTCCTGCAGCCGGTCGGAGAGCGAGTCGGCCGAGAAGCCGCCGAAGACGACCGTGTGCGGCGCGCCGATCCGTGCGCACGCGAGCATCGCGATCGGGGTCTCCGGGACCATGCCCATGTAGATCCCGACCGGCGTGCCCTTCTCGACGCCGAGCGCCTTCAGCGCGTTCGCGAGCTTCGTCGTCTCCTGCTGGAGCTCGGCGAACGTGATCTCCCGCCGGTCATCCTCGGGCTCGCCCTCCCAGTAGTAGGCGATGCGGGCGCCTTGCCCGTTCTCGACGTGCCGGTCGACGCAGTTGAAGCAGACGTTGAGCTTGCCCCCGAGATACCACTTGGCGTAAGGCGGCTCCCACTCGTAGAGCTTCGTGAACGGCTCGAACCAGGTCAGCCGTTCGCGGCCCTCCGTCTCCCAGAACTCGTCGAAGTCGCGCTCGTAGATGTCCGCCTTGGCGTTCGCCTGCGCGGCGAACTCCGGGGGCGGCGGATAGCGCCGCTCCTCCAGGAACATCGTCTCGATCGCGTGCCCGGTTTCGGTCTGAGCCACCTGTTCGCCTCCTCGAGAGTTGGAGCCCTCCCCTGGATCTGGGAGGGCTCCAACCTATCGCGTCAGCGCGCCCGGGCGGGAGCGGCTGCGGGCCGCGCGGCGGCCGGCCGGGCCGGCTCGCCGAGCAGCATCCTCCGCTCTGCCTCGATGAAGCGGGCCTGCGCGGCCGGCTCGGGGCGCAGCAGCGAGACGAGGATGCCGACGCCGAACGCGAGCGGCATCGAAACGAGCGCCGGGTTCGTGAGCGGGAACGGCGCATCCGCATGACCGAGCACGTCGACCTGGATCGTCGGTGAGATGTAGATCAGGACGAGTGCCGAGATCGCGCCCACGAGGATGCTCGACGCCGCTCCGGCCGTGGTGAACCGGCGCCAGAAGATCGCCATCAGGAGCGCGGGGAAGTTCGCCGACGCGGCGATCGCGAAGGCGAGCCCGACCATGAACGCGATGTTCTGACCCTGGAGCACGATCCCGAGCACGATCGCGAGCGCCCCCATCATGAACGTCGCGATCCGCGCGACCAGTAGCTGCTCCTTCTCGGGAGCGTGGCCCCGGCGCACGACGTTCACCCACACGTCGTGGGAAAGCGCTGCGGCACCGGAGAGCGTCAGTCCGGCGACCACCGCGAGGATGGTCGCGAACGCCACCGCCGCGATGAAGCCGAAGAACAGCGTTCCGGCGACCTCGTCGGCCAGCAGCAGCGCCGCCGCGTTGCCGCCCTTGTCGATGGCGCTGATCGGATTCTGGCCGACGAGCACCATCGCGCCGAAGCCGAGCACGAACGTCAACAGGTAGAAGAACCCGATGAAGAGCGTCGCCCAGTTCACCGACTGGCGGGCAGCCTTCGCGTCGGGGACGGTGTAGAAGCGCATCAGGATGTGCGGGAGCCCGGCCGTGCCGAACATCAGCGCGAGCCCGAGCGAGATCGCGTCCCAGTGCCCGGAGACGAGCGAGCCCGGCGCGAGCACCTTGGCGCCGTTCTCGTCCGCTGCCGAGCCGAACAGGTCGATCGGGCTCCACGAGAAGTGCGACAGCACGAGCAGTGCCATCACGGTGGTGCCGCCGATCAGCAGCACCGCCTTGACGATCTGCACCCAGGTGGTCGCGATCATGCCGCCGAGCAGCAGCAGCGTGAGCATGACGACGCCGACGACCACGACCGAGGCGTCGTACGACAGCCCGAAGATCAGGTTGATCAGCGTGCCCGCTCCGACCATCTGGGCGATCAGGTAGAAGGTCGCGACGGACAGCGTCCCGACCGCGGCCGCGAGGCGCACGGGCGTCTGGCGCATCCGGAAGGCGACGGTGTCCGCGAACGTGTAGCGACCGAGGTTCCTGAGCGGCTCGGCGATCAGGAAGAGCACGATCGGCCAGCCGACGAGGAACCCGATCGAGTAGATCAGGCCGTCGAAACCGGTCAGCGCCACGAGGCCGGCGATGCCGAGGAAGCTCGCCGCGCTCATGTAGTCGCCGGCCAGCGCGAGCCCGTTCTGGAAGCCGGTGACGCTGTGGCCCGCCGCGTAGAACTGCTCGGTGGTGCGGGTGCGCCGCGCGGCCCACCACGAGATGCCGAGCGCGATCGCGACGAACACGAGGAAGCAGACGATGGCGAGTGAGTTGGCCTCGCCCGGAACGAACTTCGCGAGCAGCATCGCCTACCTCCTCAGCCGGGCGAGCGCCGGCTCGTAGACGCGGTTCGCCCAAAGGACGTACGTCCACGTGAGCGCCCAGGTCGCGAGGATGACGAGCACGCCGAGCGCCATCCCGACGCTCAGCCCGTCCGTGATCTCCCTCGCGAGGAAGCCCTTCGCGAACGCGATCAGCAGGATGAAGCCGAAGTAGACGACGAGCATCGCTCCGGTGAGACCCAGAGCTACGCGCCAGCGCTTGGCGGCGACGGCCTCGAGGGCTGCGTCGTCGGCCGGTTCGGCGTAGTCGAGACCGAGGGCAGGCGGCGCCTCGAGGGGCGCGGCGGCCTGCTCGGTCTGGTGAACACGAGTCGCCATATGTGACCACCTCCGGTGAGGAAGTCACGATTGCTACCCGTGTTCTACAAACTGAAAACCAGGGAAGCTACGGCTGCAAGTCGTACGGGAAGTTCGTCAGGTTCTCGCAGCCGTCCTCGGTGACGAGCGCGAGGTCCTCGAGCCGGCAGCCGCCGTAGCCGTGGCGGTAGAGCCCGGGCTCGAGCGTGACCACGTCGCCGGCGACCATCGAGCCGGGCGCGCGGCCGAGCCACGGTTGCTCGTGCACCTCGAGCCCGACCCCGTGGCCGAGCCCGTGGTAGAAGCCGCTGTCGAGCACCTGGCCGGGCTGCTTCGACAGTTGGGTCGGGTAGCCGGCGTCCTGGAAGAGCTCGCAGACCTCGGTGAAGACCGAGCGGCCCTCGACGCCCGCGCGCACCGACTCGAGCGAGCGCTGGAGCGCGTCGTAGACCAGCCGGTGGTATTCCTTCAGCTCGTCGGAGGGCGTCCCGACCACGAACGTCCGGGTCATGTCCGCGTAACACATCGACTCGCGGTCGCGCGGCCAGATGTCGATCACGATCGACTCGTCGGGGGCGATCGCGCCCGAGCCCATGTCGTGGCCGACCGCGCTCTGGGGCCCGTGCGAGACGATGAACTCGTCGGCGGCGAGCCCGTGCTCGCCGAAGACGCGCAGGATCTCGAACTTGAGGCGCTCCGACGTGAGCGGCTCGCCGTCCAGGACGACCGAGCCGTTCTTCGGCTCGGCGCGGCGCAGGAGGTCGCGCGCGGCGCCCATCGCCTCGTCCGCGCCCTTCTGCGCCCGGCGGATCCCGGCCAGCTCGGCGTCGGTCTTGACGCGTCGGCGCTGCAGGAAGAGGTCGCGGTCGACGGTCAGCTCGGTCCCGGTCGCGCGCAGGCGGTCGGCCAGCTCGAGCGGGAAGGTGCCCGGGACGGCCGCGCTCGAGACGCCCCATTCCTTCGCGGCGCGCACGGCGAGCTCGAGATCGACCTCCTCGCGGGGCATGCCGCTCGCCACGAGATCGTCCCAGCCGAAGGCCTCGTACGGATGCGCCTCGACGCCGGCCTCGCGCAGCCGGTCGACCTCGAACGAGCTGAGCATCGCCACCTTCGAGCCGTTGCGCTCGAAGTACAGGAAGGGATCGGGGACCGCCACCGGCACCTCGTGCCGCAGCTCGGGCGACCTGATCGTGTCCGCGAAGATGAGGACGTCCGTCAACGCGTACGGATCCTATCTCGCCGCGGGCGGCTGGAATTTATTACTCGAACATGATACGAACCGCACGAGCAATGCATACGCAACGCTCCACGTTGGTTCGTCGGGCCGTGCTCTTCGGAGGCCCGCTCGGCTACATCGTCCTCGGGCTCGTCCATCCGATGGGGGACCTCGAGGTCGGCGACGCGACCGGCCTGTACATCTTCCTGCACCTCGTCCAGCCGGTCCTGATCGCCCTGATCGCGTACGGGCTCTGGCTGCTCGTCGAGGGCGTCGAGAGTACCGCGGCCACCGTCGTCCGCTATGCGCTCGTCCCGTACCTGATCCTCTACTCGATGTTCGACGCCGTGGCGGGGGTCGCCACCGGTCTGATCGTGCAGGAGGCGAACGGGATGTCCGCGGCCGACCAGGCCGCCGTGCAGCGCATGATGGACGGCATCGGCGAGCACGGAGTGCTGGTCGCGCTCTGGATCGGATCCGGACTGTCATGGCTCGTCCCGGCCGTGGCGGCCGCGCTGGCGGTCAGGGAGCGCGTTCCCGGCTGGGTTACGGGGGCGATGGTGCTCGGAGCGCTGGTCTTCGCCGTCGGGCATCCGTTCCCACCGGGCCCGATCGGAATGGCGTTGTTCCTGGGCGGCATCCTCTGGGTCGAGCTGCGGCCGCGCGAGCGGTCGGTGCCCGAGGTGGCAGCCCCGGTCCCTGGCTGAGCGCTGAATAGACTGAGGTCGTGGACGAGCTCTTCGAGCGCGCGCTGGGCCTGATCGCGGACTACGACCGGCAGCTCCGCGCGACGCTGCCGGAGGGTGCCGACATCTTCGACGCGCACGTCCACCTCGGCCTCGACATCGACGGCTTCCGGGGCATCTACGAGGAGCTCGAGAAGGAGCTCGACGCCTTCAGCGCCTCGCGCTGCTTCATGTTCTGCATGGACGAGCCGGACCGCCACCCCGCCTTCCGGGCGCCCAACGACCGCAGCCTCGAGTGGGGGCAACGCTCGGAGGGCCGGTTCATCCCCTTCGTGCGGCTCGACCTGGCCGAGGACCCGATCGGCGAGGCGACCCGTTGCCTCGACGCGGGTGCGCGCGGGATCAAGCTCCATCCGCGGGCGCAGCGCTTCCTGCTCAACGACGAGCGCCTCGCGCCGGTGTTCGCCCTCGCCGCCGAGCGCCGTGTGCCGATCCTGATCCACGGCGGGCGCGGGCTGCCGCCGATCGCCGACCACCTGCACCGGCTCGTCGACGCGCACCCGGAGGCGCAGCTGATCATCGCCCACGCCGGGATCGCCGACCTCGCGGCGCTCGCAAGCCGCTTCTCGGGCAAGGCCGGCGTCTACTTCGACACCTCCGTCTGGAGCCCGATCGACCTGCTCGACTTCTTCCACCAGGTTCCGCCGGAGCAGGTGCTGTACGCCTCGGACTACCCGTACGGGCGCCAGCCGAGCTCGCTCCTGATCGCGCTCCGTACGGCGCTGCAGGCGGGTTTCTCCGACCAGGACCTGCGGCAACATGCTCGCCGGGAACGCCAACCGGATCGCCGACGGCGAGCCGCCGCTCGAGCCGACCCGGCCCCGGGGCAGCGACATGTTCACGCAGCCGATGGCGTTCGCCCGCATCCACCAGTACCTCTCGATGGCGACGCCCCTCCTCTGGACGCGCCAGCCGGACACGATCGGGGTGCTCGGCCTCGCCCTGAACGCCTGCGACGAGCGGAACGGCCGGCCCGAAGAGCTCGAGCAGATCCGCCAGCTGATCGCCACCGCCCGCGACCTCTGGCGCGGGCTCGCCGAGGTCGAGGAAGAGGCCGACCGCGTGCGCGTCAGCCGCGCCACCTTCCGGCTGATCCACCTCGCGGACATCTACGCCGTGACCACCGATGCCTGAGCTGACCGTCAACGGGCAGGACTACTCGGTCGACGCTGTGGTCGGCCGCACCCTGGCCGAGACCCTGCGCGAGGACCTGGGCCTGACCGGGACGAAGGTCGCCTGCGGCGAGGGCCACTGCGGCGCCTGCACGGTCCGGCTCGACGGGGTGCCGGTGCTCTCGTGCATCACGCTCGTGCACACCGTGGGCGACCGCGAGGTCACCACGATCGAAGGGCTGCGCGACCACCCGCTCGTGGATGCCTTCGTGAAGGCCGACGCGCTCCAGTGCGGGTTCTGCACGCCGGGTCAGATCGTGTCGGCTTCCGCGTTCGTCGAGGCCGTGCCGGAGCCGACCCGTGAGCAGATCCGACACGCGATGGCCGGGAACCTCTGCCGCTGCGCGGCCTATCCGAAGATCGAGGAGGCGATTCTCGCTTGGCAAGGCTGATCAAGACCGAGAAAGAGGTCGAGGGCAACTACTCCGAGACCTGGGTCGTCGTCGAGGAGGACGCGCTCGACCAGTGGCCGGCCGGCCCGCTCACGACCGTCGGTCGCGACGCCCCGCGGATCGACGGCCCGGAACGGGCGCGCGGCGAGGCGACGTACACGGCCGACCTCGTCTTCCCGGGCATGCTGCACGCGGCGATCCTGCGCAGCCCACACTCCGCGCGCCCGCGTGCGCTCGCTCGACCTCGCTCCCGCGCTGGAGGCACCTGGAGTGCGAGCGGCTCTCGGCCCCGGCGAGCTCGAGCGGCTCACCGACGAGCCCGGCTACGTGGGCGCGCCCGTGGCGGCCCTGGCCGCCGACACGGACGACCATGGCGCGCGCGGCGATCGAGCTGATCGAGGTCGACTGGGAGGTGCTGGAGCCGCTCGTCGATCCCGACGACGCCGTCGAGCGTGAGCAGCTCCTCGGGAGCCCGCGCCGCTACGAGCGCGGCGACCTCGAGCGCGGGCTCGCCGAGGCCGACGCTGTGGTCGAGGCCGAGTACCGCACGCAGGTCGCTCTGCACAACTGCATGGAGCCGCACGGCGCCGTCTGCCGCTGGGAGGGCGACACGCTCGAGGTCTACATCTCGACCCAGTTCATCTGGGGCGTCCGCGCCGACGTGGCCGAGCAGTTGGGCCTCCCGGAGGACCGGGTGCGCGTGGTCTGCAACTTCATGGGCGGCGGCTTCGGCTCCAAGAACGGGCCGCGCGAGCACACCTACGTCGCGGCGGAGCTCTCGAAGCGAACCGGCCGCGCCGTGCGCTGCTTCAACGACCGCCGCGAGGAGAACCTCGACGCGGGCAACCGGAACGGGACGATCCAGCGGCTCGTCGCAGGCGCGCGCGCCGACGGGACGCTGACCGCGCTCGGCGGCGACTTCGTCAACGCGGTCGGCTTCGGTGGCTTCTCGGCCAGCACCTCGGGGCCGATGCAGATGCTCTACGCCTGCCCGAACGTGCGCACGACCGAGTACGGCGCGAAGCTGAACACGCCGCCGAACGCGGCGTTCCGCGCACCCGGATTCGTGGAGGGCACCTTCGGCCTGGAGTGCCTGCTGGACGAGCTCGCGGCCAGGCTCGAGCTCGACCCGCTCGAGTTCCGGCGCAGGAACCACGCCGACTCGGATCTCGATCGACGGGCGGCCGTTCTCGTCCAAGAACCTGATCGAGTGCTACCGCCGCGCGCAAGCCCACTGGGACCGCCGAGACGAGGTGCGCGCGCGCTCCGACCGGACCGTGGAAGCGCGGCGTCGGGCTCGCGAGCCAGATCTGGTACGGCGGCGGCGGCCCGCCCTCGTACGCGTGGGTGCGCGTCGGCTCGGACGGCCGCGCGACGGTCGTCACCGCGATGCAGGACATCGGCACGGGCACCCGCACGGCGATGGCGCAGATCGCCGCAGAGGAGCTCGGCCTCCCGCTCGAGCGCGTCCGCGTCGAGCTCGGCGACTCGGCGCGCGGCCCATACGCCTCGATCTCGGCCGGCTCGTCGACCGTTCCGAGCGTCGGCCCGGCCGTGCGCGCAGCGGCGGCCGACGCGGCGCGCCAGATCCTCGAGATCGCCGCGCAGCGCTATGACGTCGAGGAGCGCGTCCTCTCGCTGAAGGACGGCAACGTCGTCTCCGCCGACGGCGGCTCCTGGGCGGTCGAGGAGGTCACCTGCTCTCCTGGACGACGGTCAGATCCTCGGCAAGGGCGCGCGTGGCCCGAACCCGGCCGGGATGCGCGTCCTCACGTTCGGCGTCCAGGTCGCGGAGGTCGCCGTCGACGTGGAGACCGGCGAGGTGCGGGTCGACCGCGTCGCTGCCGTCCACGACGTCGGCCGGATCATCAACCCGCTCGGCGCCCGTAGCCAGGTCGAGGGCGGGATCATCCAGGCGGTCGGCTACGCCCTCTCCGAGCAGCGGATCGACGACCCGGCGACGGGGATCCCGCTGACGCGGACGCTGGATGCGTACAAGGTGCCGACGATCGCGGACGTGCCCGAGATCGTCGCCGAGTTCGTCGACGTCCCCGACGAGCACCTGACGAACCTCGGCTCCAAGGGGCTCGGCGAGCCGCCGATCATCCCGACCGCAGCCGCGATCGCCAACGCCATCCGCGACGCCACCGGGGCCGACGTGCACTCGCTGCCGATTACGCGCGAGGAGCTGCTGCGAGCCCTGCGCGAGGCGCGCGAGCGCGCCCGAGGACGAGGTTGCAGCTCCTACGGCCTAGCTCGGTCGAGGAAGCGAGCGCGGCGCTGGAGAACGGCGCCGGGCGCGCGCTCGCCGGCGGAACCGAGCTCGTTCCGCTGCTCCGCGACCGCCTCGTCGAGGCGGAGACGCTCGTCGAGCTGCGGGCGATCGTCCCGCGCGGGAGTCGAGGGCACGACGATCGGCGCCGGCACGACCCTGGCGGAGCTCGAGGTCGACCCGCAGGTCCCGCACGCGCTCCGCGAGGCCTGCCGCCTCGCCGCCTCGCCGCAGATGCGGGCGATGGGGACGATCGGCGGCAACCTGCTCCAGGCGACGCGCTGCTGGTACTGGCGGCTGAAGTTCCCGTGCTGGCTCCACGGCGGCGAGCGCTGCCTCGCGAAGTCGGGCGCCCACCGCGAGCATGCGATCTTCGGCAACGAGCGCTGCGCCTCGGCGCATCCGTCGGATCCGGCGGCCGCGCTCGTCGCGCTCGGCGCGCCGGCTGCGGACGAGCGAGCGGGAGCTGCCGGTCGCCGAGCTCTACCGGCTGCCGACCGACTACGACCGCTCCACCTTCACCCTGCGGCCCGGCGAGCTGATCCTCGAGCTCGAAGTTCCCGACGCCGGACGCGAGCACGTACCTGAAGGCGATGGACCGCAAGGCATTCTCGTTCCCGCTCGTCGGCGTCGCCGTCGCCCGCACCGGCGGCGAGACGAGGTCGGCGCTCTCGGGCGTGGCGCCGGTCCCCTGGGCGCTCGGCTCGGTCGACGAGCTCGACGCCGCGACGCCGCTGCCCGGCACGGCCTACAAGCTCGAGCTGGCCCGTGCCCTCGCCGCCCGGGCGCTGGCGGAGGTGGGCGCGTGAGGGCTTGGCTCGTGCTCGTCGGCGCGGTGCTCCTGCTCGCGGGCTGCGGCGGCGGGGACGGTGACGGCGGCTCGGACGACGCGGCGACGACCGACGCCGTGGCGACGGCGACGACCAACGCCCGGCGAGTGCGCCGAGGTCGACGCGCCCGAGCCGAGGCAGGAGGGCGGCGGCGAAGAGCAGACGCGAGCTGCCCGAGGGCAAGAAGCCCGAGCTCGTCGTCGAGACGAACTGCGGCAACTTCACGATCGCGCTCGACGAGGACGCCGCACCGAACACGGTCGCGTCCGTGGCGGGCCTGGCCGAGGACGGCTTCTACGACGACACGACGTTCCACCGGATCATCCCCGGCTTCGTGATCCAGGGCGGCGACCCGACCGCGACCGGCACCGGCGGCCCCGGCTACTCGACGGTCGACACGCCCAAGGAGTCCACGACGTACACGAAGGGCGTCGTCGCGATGGCCAAGACGCCGACCGAGGCGCCGGGCACCTCCGGCAGCCAGTTCTTCGTCGTGACGGGGGACGACATCGGCCTGCCGCCGGAGTACGCCGTGATCGGGAAGGTCACCGAGGGCCTCGACGTCGTCGAAAAGATCGGCCAGCTCGGCGACCCGGCGACCGAGGAGCCGACCGAGGTCGTGGTCATCTCGCGGATGCGGCTCAAGGACGCCTGACCGGCCGCAAGTAACAGACTGTTACTTGCCCGGGAACGCTCGAAGCGGCGCGAGCTTCGTCGCTAGTAACAGACTGTTACTAGGCTGAGGGAGTGATCGCCGCCGTCGTGCTGGCCGCTGGAGCCGCGTCGCGGTTCGGGTCGCCGAAGCAGGCGCTCCTCCTGCCCCGCGTGCTCGCCGCGCGTGCACGCGAGCGCGGTGGACGAGGTCGTCGTCGTGCTCGGGGCGTACGAGGTCGACACCGACGCGCGCACGGTGCGTTGCCCCGACTGGGAGCTCGGGCCTGGTGCGTCGCTCCGGTGCGGCCTCGCCGCGCTCGGGGCGGAGGTCGAAGCGGCCGTGGTCGTCCTGGCCGACGGCCCCGACCTCGCGCCTGCAGCGATCGACCGCGTCGCCGAGACCTGGCGCGCGGGAGGCGCCGACGTCCTGGCCGCGAGCTACGGCGGCGACCGCGGTCATCCGGTGCTGCTCGCGCGGGCCGCCTGGAACCGCATCCCGGACGAGGGCGCGCGCGCCCTGACCCCGGTACTCGTCCCGTGCGACGACCTCGGCTCTCCAGGCGACATCGACACTGCCGAGGACATGGGGAGGTACCGCGACTCCCCCGCAGAACCTACCTCGCGGCGCGACTCGCCGACCAGCTCGGAGTGACCCGAGCGCGCCGTCAGCTCGGGGCTATAGCGGCGTCCGCAGGGACGCCAGCCTCGATTTCAGCGCCGGATCCATCGTCTCCACCGCGGCCTGGCGCACGAACATCCGCAGCTTCTCCTCGAAGCGGTAGCGCGCCCGGCAGTACGCACAGGAGTCGAGGTGTTGCTCGGCCTCGAACCGCTCGGTCTCGGTCAGCTCGCGGTCGAGGTAGGGCTGGAGCATCTGCTCACATTTGTCGCATGGATCCTCGACGGGCAAAGACGTCATCGCGCTGCGTCCTCCATCACGGTATCCGCCAGCTCCTTCTTCAGGATACGCCGACCCCTATGCAGCCGAGACATGACCGTTCCGATCGGGATGTCGAGAATCTGGGCCGCGTCCTGGTAGGAGAAGTCGCCGATGTCGACGAGCACGACGACGTCGCGGAAGTCGTGCGGTACGGCCGACAGCGCCTGGACGGCGTCGTTCTGCGAGAGCCGCCCGAGCACCTGCTCCTCCTGGGGACTCGACTCCGGAAGCGAGTCGGAGATTTGGTTGTAGAGGTAGTAGTCGCCTTCCTCGAGCGGTTGCATGTCGGGCGAGCGCTGCTTGCGGCGACCGCGGTCGATGTTGAGGTTGGTCATGATCCTCATCAGCCAGGCACGGAGGTTCGTCCCCGGCGTGAAGGAGCGCCAGCTCCGGAACGCGCGCGCAAACGTCTCCTGGACGAGATCCTCTGCCTCCTCCTTGGAGCCCGACAGGTGTCGGGCCACCGAATAGACCTGATCGGCCAGGGCCAGTGCCTCCTCCTCGAAGCGGACGCGGTCGCGCGCTCCTTCGGCCAGCCGCCGGGCCTCGTCGTGCGTCGTCTCACCCACGCGCTCGACCCTAGCAGCTACCAATCTGGCCCAACGACGCCGTTTCGGCGCGTATTCCCCCGGGTACCCGAGGTCACAGCGACAAGGGGGAAAACGCCATGAAAGGCTATGACGTCGTCACCCACGACGACGAGAAGGTGGTCGGCCACGTGGTCGACAAGAGCGGTGGCAACTACATCGTCGAGCAGGGGCTGCTACGGAAGACGAGGCATGCCTTGCCGGAGGAGTTCGGCCGCATCGACGACGAGGCACGCCGGCTCGTGATCACGGTCCCGAAGGAGCTGCTCGAGGATTCGCCGAAGGTGAACGGCGAGCTCGACGAAGACGCGGTTGCCGCGCACTACGGCCTCGCGGACACGACGGTCGACGGGCAGGAGGACTACATCGACACCGAGGTGGTCGAGGAGCGCATCACCACGCTCGAGGGGGTGGAGCCGACGGATGGCATCCGCGAGTCGCCGGCGCTGCTCGGGGACCGCTACGACGACACCGTCGTCGAACGCGGGCGCGAGGACTAGACGGCGGCCAGCGGGCGGAAGCCCGCCTTGCCCATGGCCGCGAGGAGCGCGTCGAGGTCGGTCCGCTCGTCGTCGAACTCGAGCGTCACCTGACCCATCAGGTTCGCGTTCGCGTACTCGAGGCCGTCGTGTCCCTGGAGCGCCCCCGCCAGCCGGTGGACGCAGCGCTCGCAGCGGATCCCGGTGACGTGCAGCGTCTCGGTCCGAACCGCCATGGCTAGGACACTAGCGAGCGCTCGACGACGTCCGCGCTCACTGCGTGCAGGCCGCGGGCGCGACCGACCTCGAGCTGGCGCAGGCCCTCGGGCTCCACCCGCTCGAAGACGCCGATCGCGCCTGCCGTCCCGAGCTCGTCGGTCGTTGCCGACACGCGCTCGAGCAGCTCCTGCGCCAGCTCCGCGACGGATGCCGTGCGGTCCTCGGTCGGATGGAGCAGCTCCGCCTCCGCGCCGAAGCGCAGCGCAGCCCAGCGATTCTGCTGATAGACGCCTCGGTCGGCCGCCTCGGCTTGCTCTGCGGCAAAGTGCGCGCACATCGTCTGCAGCAGCGCGACGAAGGCCGTCGTGCGCGCGAGCGCCGTCGGCTGGTCGGGCATCCGCACCTCGAGCGTGCCGAAGCGGGGATGCGGGCGCACGTCCCACCAGAACCGGGTGTAGTCGTCTGCAAGTCCCGCGGCGACGAAGCGAGCGACGAACCGCTCCCAGCCCTCGAAGGAGCCGAACACAGGTGGCGCCCCGCTTCGCGGCAGCTGGGCGAGCACCTCGGCGCGGTTCGAGGCAAGCCCGGTCTCCTGGCCGGCGAGATACGGCGAGTTCACCGACAGCGCGAGCACGACCGGGAGCCAGGGCAGCACGCCCTCGAGGGCGGCGAAGCACGCGTCGGCACTCGGCATCTCCACGTGCACGTGCAGCCCGTTCACGACCTGCCGCCGGGCCGACACGCCTGCGTACTTGACGAACTCGTGGTAGCGCGGGTCGTCCGCGATCTCCTGGCGCTCGGGGCTGGCGGTGGGGTGCGTCCCGGCGGCCGCCAGCCGGAGCCCGAGCCCTTCGGCCGCCGCATCCGCTCGGTTCCGCAGCGCGCGCAGCGACTCCTCGGCCTCGTCGGCCGTTTCGCACGGGTCGGTGGTCAGCTCGATCACGGCTGCGAGGAGCTCGAGCTTGAGCTGACCGGGACCGTCGAGGTCCTGCGCCTCCGCGAGCAGATCGGAGGACGCGGGAACCAGCTCGAGCGTCTCGGCGTCCAGCAGCATGATCTCCTCCTCGACGCCGACCGACCACGGCCGCCGGCGCCCGAAGGCCTGCTCGCTCATCGCCCGCGTACGCCGTGCACGGGCCGGCCTGACGCCTCCCAGAGGTAGTACGAGACACTGGCGCCGAAGGAGGGCAGGTACTCGACTACGTGCGGGTTCCGCTCCACTTCGCGGGCTCGAGCCGCGTGGCGGAGGAGGTTCGGGTCGTCACGCTCCTCCCAGACGAGCACGAGATGCGCAGCGGTCATGAACTCGGCCACGAACACGCACCCGGGGGCCGGGCACGGGAAGGGGTTGGTGGAGACGCACCACCAACCGGCATGTTCGATCTCGTCCTCGCTCCAGAGCTCGTGCTGCTCGAAGAGCTCCTCGTCCTCGAGGACGACCCGGCCGGGGGCCGGATCCCTCAGCTCCATGGCGCGACAGGGTAGCTAGCTCGCGCGGCGCGTCAGAACGACGGAGACCGTGCGCTTCTGGTCACCGCGGTAGAGCTCGAGCTTGATCCGCTGCCCCGGCTTCTTCGCCGCGACCGCGCGCTGCAGGTCGGCGGCGGTCAGGAGCGGGCGGCCGTCGGCGCGGATCACGATGTCGCCGTCGATCACCCAGCTCTCGCCGGCGACGACGATCGGCTCTGGTGCCGGCCCGGATCCCGGCCTTGGCCGCACCGGTGCCCTCCCTGATGCTCGCGACGAGCAGGCCCTGGTCGGTCGGCAGGCGGAAGAGGTCGGCGATCTCCTCGGTGATCTCCTGCGGGACGATGCCGAGCTCGGCATGGTCGACGCGGCCCTTGCGGCGAAGCTGGCCGACGACGTCGCTGACGGTGTTGATCGGGACGGCGAAGCCGATTCCGACGTTGCCGCCCGTCTCGCTGGCGATCTGCGTGTTGACGCCGATCACCTTCCCGGACGCGTCGAGCAGCGGGCCGCCGGAGTTGCCCTGGTTGATCTGCGCGTCCGTCTGGATCACCCGGTCGATCGGGGTTTGGGCGGGCGACTCGATCGTGCGCTGAAGCGCGCTCACGATCCCGGCGGTCACGGAGCGCTCGAGCCCGAACGGGTTGCCGATCGCCACTACCGAGTCGCCGACCTGCACCTGCTCGGAGTCCCCGATCTCCAGCGGTGTGAGCGCGCGCGCGTCGGCGTTCACCTTCAGGAGCGCGATGTCGGTCGAGCGGTCGGAGCCGACGACCCTCGCCTTCATGCTCTCCTTGTTCGAAAAGCTGACCTCGATGTCGGTCGCGCCGTCGACGACGTGGAAGTTCGTGACGACCAGGCCGGACTCGTCGATCACGAAGCCCGAGCCCTGGTCACGCTGCTCCTCCTGGGGCAGCGGGAAGCCGAAGAGCTGGTCGACCTCGCCCTGCGTGAGCGTCGTCGAGGTGACCTGCACCACCCCCGGGGCCGCCCGCCGGTAGATCTCGCGGATGGTCAGCGGCCCCGGATCGCGCTTGAACGTCGTCGGCTGCCCCGACGAGAGCGCGCGGGTCGGTGCCTGGAAGACCGGCGTCTGGGGGTCGTCGTCCACGACCACGACACCAAGCAAGGCGGCGCCGCCTAGAGCGACGGCGCCTCCTGCTATTGCCGTGGCCACGAGAACGGCCACCAGACTGAGAGTGGGGAGAGGAACTCTCATCTGTACTCATTGCTTATACCCGTGCGCCGTTTGATTCCTGGTTACCGCTGTTAAACGAGGCTTTCGGAACTGTTAATGGTCTGTTGCGGCGAACGGATCACCGACCGCCGCGGAAATCGGCGCCGAGGCCCTAAAGCAGCTCGAGGTCAGGCGGCCCACGGGCCGATGCCGCCGAGCCGTTCGGGCTGGATCCTCAGCACGTAGCCGGGCGGGGGATCGTCCATGGGCGGGAAGCGCACGTCCGGGCCGAGGTAGCGGTGGGCCAAGTCCTGGAGCAGCTCCGGGGCGCCACCTTCGGTGATGCGGGCGCGGCCGTGCACGACGAGGTGCTGAAGCAGGCCGGGCGGCTGAATCTCGGTGCCCTCGATGGAGAGCGAGACGCGCGGGTCACGACGGACGTTGCGGAGCTTCTGCTGGTCACGAAGGTGTCCCGAGAGGATCTCGTCGCCGTCGAGGCCGACCCAGACGCAGGCAATCTGCGGCGAGCCGTCCCGGTTCAGGGTCACGAGGTGGGCCAAGCGGCCGGACTCGAGGACTGCCCGCGCGCTCTCCGGAAGCTCCACGCGCCGGATCGTAGCCGGGCTCCGATCGGTGCCCTCGGGCGCACACGATTCAGTACGGTCGCGGCCGTGAGGATCGAGCTGATCCAGGGTGACATCACAGCTGTCCCGGCGGACGCGATCGTCAACGCGGCGAACTCCTCACTGCTCGGCGGCGGAGGCGTCGACGGGGCGATCCACCGGGCCGGCGGCCCAGCGATCCTGGAGGAGTGCCGGCGCCTCGGCGGCTGCGAGACCGGCGACGCGAAGCCGACGACCGCCGGCGACCTGCCCGCCCGTTGGGTGATCCACACGGTCGGGCCGGTCTGGAACGGCGGCGGGCAGGGTGAGGACGAGCTCCTGGCCTCCTGCCACCGCCGCTCGCTCGCGGTCGCCGCCGAGCTCGGCGCCCGCACGGTCGCGTTCCCCGCCATCTCGACCGGTGTGTACCGCTTCCCCGTCGAGCGGGCGGCAGGGATTGCGATCGCAGCCACACGCGAGTCGCTCCGCGCGCTTCCGGCCGTCGAGCAGGTCACGTTCGTGCTCTTCTCCGACGACCATCTGCGGGCGTTTCGCGCGGCCGATGCCAGCTCCTAGCCTGTCGCTCGGGCGGATCGGCGGGATCCGGATCGGCGTTCACTGGAGCTGGCTCGTCGTCTTCGGCCTGATGGTCTGGACGCTGTCGGAGACGGTCTTCCCGCGCCAGAACCCGGGGCTCTCCGAGGCCGACTACCGCGGGATGGCGATCGCGGCGGCCGTGCTCCTGTTCGTCTCCGTGCTCCTGCACGAGCTCGGCCATGCGGTGCAGGCCCTGCGCGAGGGGATGGTGATCGAGGGGATCACGCTGTGGCTCTTCGGCGGCGTGGCCAGCTTCCGCGGCGCGTTCGCCGGACCGGGCGCGGAGTTCCGGGTCGCGACCGCAGGCCCGCTCGTCACCCTCGGCCTGGGTGCCATGTTCGCCGGCTTCGCCCGCCTGTCCGATCTGCCGCAGTCGGTCGATGGAGTCGCCTCGTGGCTCGCCTACATCAACCTCTCCCTGCTTGCCTTCAACCTCTTGCCCGCGCTACCGCTCGACGGCGGCCGCATCGTCCGGGCCGGGCTCTGGCGGTTCAGGGGCGACCCCGCCTGGGCCACGCGCATCGCCGCCGAGGCCGGCCGCGCGACCGGATTGCTCCTGATCGGCGCGGGTGTCGTCCTGTTCCTGCTCGGAGGAACGCTCGGCGGCGCCTGGATCGGCTTCCTCGGCTGGTTCGTGCTCAACGCGGCCGGCGACGAGGCGAGGCTCGCGGAAGCGCGGCAGGCGATCGCCGGGTTGCGCGTGCGCGACCTGATGGTGGCCGATCCGGCCGCGGCCGCCGCACGGACGAGACGTTGTCGGAGTTCATGGCCGGCCTCGGCGCGGAGGACTCCTTCACCTCGTATCCGGTCGTGGCCGACGGTCGCGTCGTCGGCCTCATCCCGAAACGGAGCGTGCTGGAGACCCCGCAGGGCGACTGGAGCCGCCTACGCGTCGGCGACCGCATGATCGGGCTCGAGCAGGCGCCCCGGCTCGCTCCCGACGACGACCTCTACGCGGCCCTGTCGATGCTGGGCGAGGCAGGCGTCAACCGCGGGCTCGTGCTCGACGGCGACCGCCTCGCCGGCTACCTGTCGCTCGCAGACGTGGCCCGCGCGCTCGAAGAACGACGCTAGACCTCGGCCGCCGCCTGCGGGCGCAGCCAGAACGCCCTGCCGCTCCGGCCGACGAAGGCCGAGAGCGCGATCGCGATCAGCAGCCCGAAGACGAGCGCGCCGCCGCCGGGGAGCCGGGTGACCTCCTGCATCGTCGCACCGACGAGCCCGGCGCAGGGGATCGTCATCACCCAGGCGATCAGGATGTTCCCGGCAACGCCCCAGCGCACCGCTGAGAGCCGCTGCGTCGCCCCGGCCCCGAGAACGCTGCCGCTGATCACGTGCGTCGTCGAGACGGGGAAGCCGAAGTGCGCCGTCGTCCAGAGGATCGATGCGCAGGCGGTCTGCGCCGCGAAGCCTTGAGGCGGCTCGAGCTTGGTGATCCGCTGCCCGAGCGTGCGGATGATCCGCCAGCCGCCGGCGTAGGTCCCCGCGGCCATCGCCGTCGCCGCGCTCGCGATGACCCACACCGGAACCTCGAAGTTGTTCGGGTCGAGGTGGCCCTCGGCCACGAGCGCCAGCGCGATGATCCCCATCGTCTTCTGCGCGTCGTTGGTGCCGTGGGTGAACGCCACGAAGCCGCCGGAAACCAGCTGCAGGCGCCGGAAGATGCGGTTCACGCGGCTCGGCGCGCCCTTGCGAATGATCCAGAGCAGGATCAGCATCAGCAGGGCCGCGACGGCGACGCCCAGGAAGGGCGCCACGAGGGACGGAATCAGCACGTTGTCCAGGAGGCCGTCCCACTTGACCACGTTGAAGCCGTCCGCTGCCACCGCCGAGCCGGCGACTCCGCCGATCAGCGCGTGGCTCGAGCTGGAGGGCAGGCCCAGGTACCAGGTGATCAGGTTCCACGTGATCGCCCCGACCAGGCCCGCGAGGACGACCTCGAGCGTGATCACGTCGGCGTCGACGATCCCCGTCGCAACCGTCGCGGCCACCTCGAGCGAGACGAAGGCGCCGAGGAAGTTGAGGACGGCGGCCATCAGCACGGCCGCCCGCGGGGTCATGGCCTTCGTGGAGACGGTGGTCGCGATCGAGTTGGCCGTGTCGTGGAAGCCGTTCGTGAAGTCGAAGAACAGCGCGACCGCGACGACGGTGACGAGCATCAGCTCCACAGGCGCCCTCCCGGCTAGGTGTTCTTCAGGACGACGTTGCCGATCACGTTCGAGGCCTCCTCACAGGCGTCGATCGCCTCCTCGAGCGCGTCGTGGATGTCCTTCCACTTGATGATCGTCTTCGCGTCGGCCTGGTCGAACAGCTCCCCGATTGCTTCGCGGAGCACGACGTCGCCCTCGTCCTCGATCTGCTTCACGTCGACGATGTGCTGCGACGCGTTGCGCAGGGTCTTCAGGTCGGACAGCGCCTGAGCCAGGATCCCCGCCGCGTCGACGAGCAGCTCGCACTGGCGCACGGCCCGCGGCGAGGGCTTGTCGACCTTGTAGACGCCGAGCAGCTCGGAGGCCTCGTCGATGTGGTCGACGACGTCGTCGATCGCCGCGGCCAGCCCGTAGATGTCCTCACGGTCGAACGGGGTGATGTACTGCGTGTTGAGCAGCTCGACGATCTCGCGTGTGACGCGATCGCCCTCGTGCTCGAGCGCCTTGATCTCGCTCTGGCGCACGTCGCTGTCGGGAATTCCCTCGAAGCGCTGCTGCGCCAGCCGCGCGACCGCGAGGGCGTTCTCGCCCGCGCGGGCGAAGAGGTCGTAGAACTCGGTGGTCTTCGGAGTGAGCGCGAGACGCACGGCGCGGGCACGCTAACCCGTCGGGCGCAGCGGCGCGACGGTGACCTCGTCCGCAGAGGTGGAGGCAGCCGCCCCGGGCGAGCGACGGCCTAACCGAGCAACTCGGTGACGAGCTTCTGGACGCGGTCGTCGATGTCGTCGCGGATCCGGCGCACGGTGTCGAGGCTCTGGCCGGCGGGGTCGTCGACCGTCCAGTCCTCGTAGCGCTTGCCCGGATAGATCGGGCACGCGTCTCCGCAGCCCATCGTGATCACCACGTCGGCGGCGCGCACGACCTCGTCGGTGAGCGGCTTCGGAAACGCCTCGTCCATGTCGACGCCGAGCTCCTCCATCGCCTCGACCACGGCGGCATTGATCTCGCTCGCGGGCTGGCTGCCCGCCGAGCGGACGTGGATGCGTCCCTCGGAGCGGAGCTTCACGAGTCCCGCGGCCATCTGACTGCGTCCCGCGTTCTGGACGCAGACGAACAGCACCTCCGGCTGCAGCTTCGTGATCGTTCCCTCGGCCTGTCCGAGCGCCTTCAGCCGCTCACGCGCGAAGCGGTGTGCGAGCACGGGCACGAAGACGTTGATCCGGGGCTCCCCGAGCAGGTCGAGCGACTCGGCGATGTAGCGCTCGATCGTCTCTCGTGAGAAGACGCCGGCGAACTCGGCGGCCAGCGCGTTCGCGGCCTGTTGGACGTGGTGCCGGGTGACGGGATCGAGGATCTCGGCCACTAGTGCGACGCGTCCGTGAACTCGCGGAACTCGCCGGTGACGAGGTACGCGGTCTGCTCGCCGATGTCGACCGCGTGGTCGCCGATCCGCTCCAGGCAGCGCGAGACGATGATCATCCGCAGGCCCCACTCGCGCAGCTCGGGGTTCGAGCCCAGCGCGAGCACGTGCTGCACCGCACGGCGGTTCGCGCGGTCGATCAGCTCGTCGAGCTCGACGAGCGACTCGGCGCCGGCGAGGTCGCGGCTGCCGAACGAGTCCAGAGCGACGCGGATCATCTCCTCGGCCCGCGAGGCCATCTCGTCGAACGACTCCATCAGCTTGGCGTCGGGGGAGATCCCGTACACCAGCTTGGTCAGCTTCGCGATCGTGACGCAGTAGTCCGCCATCCGCTCGAGGTGGAGGTTGGCGTGCAGGCAGGCGAGCACCTGCCGCAGATCGCCCGCGACCGGCGTCTGGCGCGCGAGCAGCGACTCGATCCCCTGCTGGATCGCGCGGAAGCGGGTGTCGACCTCGTCGTCGAACGCGATCACCTCGTCGGCGAGCTCGGGGTCGCGCTGCTCGAGCGCCTCGAGCGCGCCACGCAGGGCTCGCAGGACGAGGTCTCCCTCCTCCATCAGCGAGGCCTGGAGGATGTCGAGCTCCTCCTGGAGACCTACCCGCGTCTTCGCTTCCTGCTCGGCCATTGTCAGCCCCGCCTCCGTCCGGAACTCAGCCGAACCGGCCGGTGACGTAGTCCTCCGTGCGCTGGTCGGAGGGCTGGGTGAAGATCTTCGTCGTCACGTCGTGTTCGACGAGGATCCCGGTGCGCTGGCCCTCCTCGCCGCGCTCGACGCTGAAGAACGCCGTCATGTCCGCCACGCGCGCAGCCTGCTGCATGTTGTGGGTGACGACGACGATCGTGTAGTCCTTCTTCAGCTCGTGCATGAGATCCTCGATGCGCGTCGTCGCGATCGGGTCGAGCGCCGAGGCGGGCTCGTCCATCAGGATCACTTCCGGCTCGACCGCGAGGCAGCGCGCGATGCAGAGGCGCTGCTGCTGCCCGCCCGACAGCGAGAGCGCGCCGGCCTTGAGCCGATCCTTGACCTCGTCCCAGAGGGCCGCCTGCTGGAGTGCCCGCTCGACCCGGTCGTCGAGGTGGTCGGTCATCCCGAGCACGCGTGGCCCGAAGGCGACGTTGTCGTAGATCGACTTCGGGAACGGGTTCGGCTTCTGGAACACCATCCCGATCCGCCTACGCACTTCGACCGGGTCGACGTCGGCGCCGTAGAGGTCGACGCCGTGGTAGTCGATCCTTCCCTGGATCTTGGCGCCGGGGATCAGCGCGTTCATGTGGTTGAAGCAGCGGATGAACGTGCTCTTCCCGCACCCCGACGGCCCGATGAAGGCCGTGACGAAGTTGCGGTAGATCTCCAGCGAGACCTCCTTGAGCGCCGGCTTGCCGCTGTACGTCACGCCGAGGTCCTGGACGTCGAAGACGACCTCGCGCGCCTCGCGCGAGGGCAGGTCCCGCTCCCGCTGGACGAGCCGGTCCATGCTCACTTCCGGGATTGTGTCTGACATCGTCACCACTTTCTCTGGTAGCGATTGCGAATCCAGATCGCGAAGGCGTTCAGCGTCAGGAGGATCAGCAGCAGCACGATGATCGCGGAGGCCGCGAGGATCCGGAAGTCCTCCTGGGGCCGTGCGGTCCACTGGAAGATCTGCACTGGGAGCGCGGTGAAGTCGCCGAGGAGGGTGGGGTTGAACGCCACGTAGGTGAGCGCGCCCACGAGCAGGAGCGGGGCGGTCTCGCCGAGCGCTCGAGAAAGCGCGAGGATCGAACCGGTCGCGATCCCGGGCGTCGCGGCCGGAAGCACCTGGCGCCACACGACCTGCCACTTCGTGGCGCCCAGAGCGTAGGCGCCCTGCCGAATGGTGTCGGGCACGGCCCGGATCGCCTCGCGGGCGGCGATGATCACCGTCGGCAGGACGACGAGCGTCAGGATCATCGCGCCGGCGAGCAGCACGCGGCCGATGCCGAGCCCGCGGACGAGGAAGGCGAGCCCGAGGATCCCGTAGACGATGGACGGGACCGCGGCGAGGTTCTGGATGTTGACCTCGAGCGCGCGGTTGTACCAGCGGTCGCGGTTCGCGTACTCCTCGAGGTAGATGGCCGTGCCGACGCCGATCGGGACACTGAAGGCGATCAGCAGCAGACCGAGGTAGATGGTGGCGAGGATCGCCGGCCGGGCTCCGGCGATCTGCGGGTCGGCCGAGGGCGGCTCGAGGAACAGGACGGGATCGAGGTACCTCCAGCCCTCGGCGACGACCTTCACCAGCAGGAAGCCGAGCGTGAAGATCCCGATGAAGAGCGAGAAGTAGAGGAACGCGCGGAAGAGCGCGCCCGAGACGCGCCCGCGCGGCTTGTCCGGGCGGAGAACCGCGGGCGAAACACTCATTCGTAGACCTCGCGGAACTTGCGCACGAGCCGGATCGAGAAGAGGTTCATCACGAGCGTCATCACGAAGAGCGTCGCCCCGACCGCGAAGATCGTCTTGTACTCGATCGAGCCCGTGGGGACGTCGCCCTGGCCCGTCGCGGCGATGAAGGCGGTCATCGTCTGCACCGCCTCGAGGGGATTGAACGTCAAGTTCGGCTGGCCGCCGGCGGCGATCAGGACGATCATCGTCTCGCCCACGGCCCGTGAGATCGCGAGCACGAACGAGGCGATGATCCCCGAGATCGCCGCTGGGACGACGACGCGCACGGCAACCTGCATGCGATTCGAGCCGAGGGCATAGGCGCCGTCGCGCAAATCGCGCGGGACCGCGGACATCGCGTCCTCGGAGACGGAGGCGACCGTCGGGATCAGCATCACGCCCATCACGAGCGCGGCGGCGAGGGCGCTGAAGACTCCGTCCTGGATCCCGAGGTCCTGAAGCAGTGGGGCGATCGCCGTGAGCGCGAAGTAGCCGTACACCACTGTCGGGATCCCGGCGAGCACCTCGAGGGTGGGCTTGAGGATCTTGCGCGTGCGTTCACGCGCGTACTCGCTCAGGTAGATGGCCGATCCGAGCCCGAAGGGAAGCGCGACCGCCGCCGCGCAGAGCGAGACCAGGAGGGTGCCCGCCACCAGCGGCAGGACACCGAAGCTCGACGGCTCGAACAGCGGTGCCCAGTTTTTCCCTGACAGGAACTCCCACAACGAGACCTCGCTGAAGAACTCGATCGCGGGGATGAACAGCGAGACGACGATCCCGACCGTGGTCACGATCGAGACGAGTGCGCACAGGGCGAGGACGCCCTTGACGACGTCCTCGCCCCAGCGCCTGCGGGTGGCACGCAGTCGGACTGCGCCTGCAGAAGCCTCCTGTGTCGCCAACCTACGGCTCCTAGTTTCCTCGGTCTAGTCTACTACGCCCGATTGGCCAGGGCGGTGTTGTACTGCCGCTTCGCCTTGCGAATCTGGGACGGTGTCAGCGGCACCATCTTCGCCGTGCCGGCGATCTTCTTCTCGTTCAGGATCACGTACTTGATGAACGCGCGGGTGATCGCCTTGTTGAACGACGTCCGCTTGACGTAGATGAAGAGCGCCCGCGAGAGGGGCTTGTACGCGCGGCTCTGCACGGTCGTGATGGTCGGCGTCTGGCAGCCGTTGCCGCCGTCGACGCGGAGCACCTTCAGCCGACTCTTGTTCTCCAGGTAGTACGAGAGCCCGAAGTAGCCCATCGCGCCGCGGTCGCCCTCGACGCCGCGGACGAGCACGTTGTCGTCCTCGCTCGCGCTGTAGTCGGAGCGGCTGCGCCTAGCCGTCCCGTTCACCTTCTCCGTGAAGAACTCGAAGGTGCCGGAGTCCGTGCCGGGGCCGTACAGCTTCAGCGGCACATCCGGGAAGCCGGCGCGCACGTCCTTCCAGTTGTTCACACGCGAGCCACGGTCCCAGACCTTCTTCAGCTCGTCGACCGTGAGGCAGGTCGCCCACGTGTTGCTCTTGTTCACGACGAGCGAGATGCCGTCGTTCGCGACCAGGAACTGGATGTAGCGGATGTTGGCGTTGTGGCAGCGCTGCGCCTCGGAGTAGCGGATCGGCCGCGAGGCGTTGGCCATGTCCGTCTCGCCCTTGCAGAAGCGCTCGAAGCCGCCGCCCGTGCCCTGAGACGCCGACGGTGACGCGGGCGCCTCGATTTGCGCGCTGGAAAGCCTCGGCAGCGGCGGTGGCAAACGGCGCCACGGTGCTCGATCCGTCGGCCGTCAAAGTCCCGGAGACGCTGCCCGAGAACGGCCGCGCCGAGCCGGTCGCCACCCACGCGGTGGCCGCCAGAACCGTCACTCCCACGAGCACGACGGTCCTCGTCACGTGCTTACGCATTCGTTTCCCCCTTGCATCCGTTTCAGTGGTCGGGTCTCCGCGATGGTCGCTCCGTCGTGGATTGCCTTGGGAAACGGTGGTGTGAACACCCGGGGAAGAAGTGGTGAACGGCCTCACTCGTTGCCGGCGTCGATGCCGGATCCCTCCAGGACGGTGAAGGCCTTGTCGGCCTGCTCCTTCGTCAGCGGGACGAACAGGGCGCTCTTGGCGAGCGACGCCTGGTTCGTCAGCAGGAACGAAAGGAACTCCGAGACCTGGAGCTTGTCCTCGAGCGACTCGACCTTCGCGTAGACGAGCAGCGGCCGCGAGAGCGGCGCGTAGCTGGCGTCCTGGACGGTCGCCGCGGAGGGCCCGACGCAGCCGTCGCCGCCGTCGACTTCGACCGCCTTCAGCTTCGCCTTGTTCTGCTCGTAGTAGGAGAGGCCGAAGTAGCCGAGGCCGCCTTTGGTGCTCGACACGCCGTTGACGATCACGTTGTCGTCCTCGGTCGCGGAGTAGTCGGAGCGGCTCTTGCCCTCCTCGCCGACGATCTGCTCGGTGAAGAAGTCGAACGTGCCGGAGTCGGTACCGGGGCCGAAGAGCGCGATGTCCTCATCGGGGAAGGACGGGTCGAGATCGCGCCAGGACTTCACGTTCGAGCCGGGCTCCCAGATCTTGCGCAGCTGGTCGACGGTGAGGCACTCGGCCCAGTCGTTGTCGGGACTGACCACGACCGAGACGCCGTCGTTGGCGACCTGCAGCTCGCGGAACTGGATCCGCTTCTTGGCGCAGGCCTGCTTCTCCTCGTCCTCGATCGGGCGCGACGCGTTGGAGAGGTCGGTCTCGCCTGCGCAGAAGCGCTCGAAGCCGCCGCCCGTCCCGGAGACGCCGACCGTGACGTCGACGCCCGGCTCCACCTTGCGGAAGCGCTCGGCCGCGAGGCTGACGAGCGGCGCCACCGTGCTCGACCCGTCCGCCCGCACACGGCCCTCGATCGCGAGCTCTTCCTCGCCGAAGCCCTCGGTCGCCTCCTCCTCGCTCAGCGTCTCGGTCGGGGCGGCATCGGACGGCCGCTCTCGTCCGCAGGCGGCGCCCAGGAGCGCGAGCAGGCAAAGGAGCGCGACGAACGTGCGCACACGCTCGATTGTTTCGACCCCACCGCGGAATGCGGGTACGGATCAGGTGAACGTCTGGTGACGATCTGGTGAAGACGAGAACCGGCACACGATCGACAGGCCCCGCCCGATCCCGCCGTGCGCCTCGATCGTCCCTTCCGCCGACGTGACGATGTGCTTGACGATCGCGAGTCCCAGGCCGGTCCCGCGCGAGCTACGGGCCCGGTCGCTGCGGTAGAAGCGCTCGAAGAGCCTCGGGACCTCGTCCTCCGAGACACCGGCGCCGTCGTCTTCTGCGCGCAGCTCACCCTCCTGCACGGTCAGCGTGAACCTGGCGCCGTCGCCTGCGTACCGCAAGGCGTTGCGGGCGAGGTTCTCGACCACCACCCGAAGCATGCGCGGCCGCAGCGGGAGCTCGGCTGCCTCGTCGCCGCCCGCGTGCAGCGTCATGCCCGCGCGAACCGCCGACTCCTGCAGCTCGGCAAGCGTCTCGCGGACGACGGGGAGCGCCCGCGTTGCCGTCAGCGACACGACCGTGCGGCCGGTCTCGAGCTCGCTGAGGAACAGCACCTCGTCGATCAGCTCGCCGATCTGCTCCACCTCCGCGCGGGCCTGCTCGAGCAGCTCTTCCTGGTTCTGGCCCGGCAGCGCGACGGTGTCGAGCAGCGCCAGGACGCGGGCGAGCGGAGTGCGCAGCTCGTGCGAGACCGCGGCCGTGAAACCCGAGCGCAGCTCCTCGTACGCGGCGAGCGCGCCGCTCCCTCCGAGGTAGAAGAGCGTCTCGCGGTGGCCGCCGGCCTCGATCGCGACCCGCGTCACCCCCTCGCGCTCCAGCAGGCGGGGCGGGAGCACGGCTCCCTCGGAGAGGCCCTCGAGCGCGGCTCTCGCCCGCCTCGAGCTGGCAACGACGCGACCCCTGTCGTCGAGGATGACCACGATCTCTGGGCTGTGCTCGACGAGAAGCCGTCCGCGCTCGGCGTCCAGGCGCAGGCGGATCAGCTCGTCGGCGGGATCGCTCACGCGCCGAGTATCGCTGCTCGCGGGGGAGCTTCCCGAAGCTGCCCGGTGGGTGAAGGAGTGGTGAAAAAGTGGTGATCGAGCAGGCGCACGGCCGCTTGGCGGGCGTCCGCTCGTTCACAATCGTGGCGATGACCAAGGTCCTGATCGTCGAGGACGACGACGTCATCGCTCAGGGGATGGCCCGCCACCTGGAAGCGGCGGGCTTCGACCCGCTCACGGTCCCCCGCGGCGACGCGGGTCTCGCGCGGCTGCGCTTCGAACGGCCCGACGTCTGCGTCCTGGACCTGATGCTGCCCGGCCGCGACGGGTGGAACCTGATCGAGACCGCGCGCAGCGAGGGAATCGGAACGCCGATCGTCGTCGTCAGCGCCCGCGGGACGGAGCACGACCGCGTCCACGCCCTCGAGCTCGGGGCCGACGACTACCTCGTGAAGCCGTTCTCGATGAAGGAGCTCGTCGCCCGCGTCGGGGCGGCGGCCCGCAGGGGCGTGCGCGGCGAGGAGGCCGACCGCGGCGGGCCGCTCGAGATCGAGGAGCTGCGGATCTCGCCCGACGACGTCCAGGCCTTCGTGCACGGCGAGAGCGCACAGCTGACGCCGACCGAGTTCCGCCTCCTGTACACGCTCGCGCTCTCGCGCGGGCGCGTGGTCACCCGCGACGAGCTGCTGCAGAAGATCTGGGGCCGGCGCGAGGGGCACCGCGACCGGACGGTCGACGTCTTCGTCCGCAAGCTTCGCGACAAGGTCGACCGCCGCGCCAGGGACCACACGTTCATCCAGACGCGCTACGGGGTCGGCTACAAGCTGGAGCCCGAGGTGAAAACGGACTAGCTCGGCACACGGCAGAACGGTCGGACGCGGCCGCCCCGCCGCGCCTTTCACCAGACCTTCTCCGCTCGTTAACCTAGCCGTAACCCTCGCCCCGACCTGCTCGGAGGAAGATCGGCCCCCATGCCCCAATCGGTTCTCTCCACCGACGTCGACGAGCGCCTCCTCAACCGGGAGCTCTCGTGGCTCGACTACAACGCTCGTGTCCTCGAGCTGGCAGCCGACCCGTCGGAGCCGCTGCTCGAGCGGGTGAAGATGTGCAAGTTCTTCTCGTCCAACCTGGACGAGTTCTTCATGGTGCGGGTCGCGGGCCTGCTCGGCCAGGCCTCGTCCGGAATCGCATTGACCTCGCCCGACGGCCGCACCGCTCAGGCGACTCTGGTCGAGATCCGAGAGCGCGTCCTCGACCTGACCGAGCGACAGGCACGGCTCTGGAAGCGTGAGCTCCGGCCCGCACTTGCCGACGCGGGCGTGATCGTCGGTGAGATCGACGAGTGCACCGACAAGGAGCTGGCCGAGCTCAACGATGCCTTCGAACGGGGGATCTACCCGGCGCTGACCCCGCTCGCCGTGGGGCCGGGCCAGCCCTTCCCCTACATCTCAGGCCTCTCGATCAGCCTCGGCGTCTTCGTGCGCGACCCGAAGAGCGGCGAGGAGCGCTTTGCCCGCGTCAAGGTGCCGGAGCTGCTCCCTCGCTTCCTCTCGCTCGGCAAGCGAGGCCTGCACCTACCTCTGGAGCGGGTGCTGCGCCACTTCCTGCCGTCGCTCTTCCCGAAGATGGAGATCGTGGAGTGCAGCGTTTTCCGGGTCACTCGCGACGCCGACTTCGACGTCTCCGACGAGGCGGACGACCTGCTCGAGGCGGTGGAGCTCGAGCTACGCAAGCGCCGGTTCGGGGACGTCGTGCGGGTGGAGGTCTCGAGCTCCGTTTCCGCGCGCATGCTCGAGCGGCTCAAGCGCGGGCTCGGCGTCACCTCCGAGCAGATCTACATGGTCAGCGGCCTGGTCGACCTCGCCGAGCTCGACCAGCTGCTCGAGGTCGACCGGCCCGAGCTCAAGGCCGATCCGTGGCTCGCCGTCACGCATACGCGCTTCCTCAAGGTCGGCGTCGGCGACGACTTCTTCGACGAGATCCGGCGCGGGGACGTGCTCGTGCACCACCCGTACAACTCGTTCGCCTCCAGCTTCGAGGGCTTCGTGAAGGCGGCTGCGAGCGACCCTGACGTCGTCGCGATCAAGACGACCGTCTATCGCACCGACGAGGACTCACCGCTGGTACCCGCCCTGATCAGCGCCTCCGAGTCCGGCAAGCAGAGCGTCTGCCTCGTCGAGCTGAAGGCGCGCTTCGACGAGCACCGCAACATCGAATGGTCGCGTGAGCTGGAGCAGGCCGGCGTCCATGTCGTCTACGGCTTCCCGAACCTGAAGACCCACGCCAAGATGACGCTCGTCGTCCGGCGGGAGGGCGACGCGCTCGTCCGCTACGTCCACGTGGGCACGGGCAACTATCACTCGAAGACCGCCCGCCTGTACGAGGACTTCGGACTCTTCACGGCCGACGCCGACCTCACAGCGGACATCGCCGACCTCTTCAACTACCTGACCGGCTACGGGCGCCCGCAAGCCTTTCGCAAGATCCTCGTCGCGCCGCTCGATCTGCGGGAGCGGCTGATCGACGAGATCAGGGCCGTCGGGGCGGCAGCAGCCGGGGGGCAGAACGCACGCATCCGGATCAAGGTGAACGCGCTCACCGACCCGAAGGTGATCGAGGAGCTCTACTCCGCCTCCGCCGCCGGCGCCGAGGTCTCGCTCGTCGTGAGGAGCATCTGCTCGCTCAGGCCGGGCGTCCCGGGCCTGAGCGAGAACATCCGCGTCCGCAGCGTGCTCGGGCGCTTCCTCGAGCACAGCCGCGTCTTCTCCTTCCAGTGCGACGGCAAGCGCACGTACCTGCTGGGGAGCTCGGACGCGATGCCCCGCAACCTCGACCACAGGGTCGAGGTGCTCGCTCCCATCGAGGACGGGCGCGGCCAGGTCGAGATCGATCGTGTTTTCGACACGCTCGAGGCGGACAACCTGACCGCGTGGGAGCTCCACGGAGACGGCACCTGGCACCGCCTCAAGCCGAAGAAGAACCACCGAAGCCGCCCGACGCAGGCCACGCTGATGAGGCGCGCCAAGGCGCGTGCGGCGCGCCGGCGGACGCAAGCGCCGTCCTGACGGAGCTGGACACCGTTCTTTCGGCACTCCGGCTCCGACCGACCCGCCGCTCAGAATCGAACCCGATGCTGGTCGGTGTGATCGACGTCGGCTCGAACACGATGCGACTGCTCGTCGCGAAGCGGCGGAAGAACACCCTCTTCCGCGTACACGAGGAGCGCGAGCCGCTCGGACTCGGCGAGGACGTCGAGCTCCACGGCCGTATCCCGGCCCCGAAGCTGGCACGCGCGGCCGCCGTCGCGGTCGAGCTGGCCGAGCAGGCCCGGTCGCTCGGCTGCGCGACCATCGAGGTCCTGGTCACCTCGCCCGGCCGGCAAGCGGCGAACGGCGAGGAGCTGCGCAAGGCGCTTGCCCGCGGCAGCGGCCTGGCGACGCGCATCCTCTCCGCCGACGACGAGGCCCGGCTCGCGTACTTCGGGGCGCTCTCGGCGGTCCGCTCGCTCCCGGGCAGCGTGGCGGTGGTCGACGTCGGCGGCGGCTCGACGCAGCTGGTCGTCGGAACGGCCGAGAGCGGCCCCGTCTGGGCGCGCTCGGTGGACATCGGCTCACTCCGCCTGACCCGCCGGCTCCTGCGCTCCGATCCACCGACGTACGAGGAGCTCGACGCGGCCCGCGACGAGGTCGAGCGCTTTTTCGAGGCGATCGCTCCGCCGTTGCCACAGGCGGCGCTGGCGACCGGGGGCACGGCTCGTGCGCTGAGGCGGATCGCCGGACAGCGCACGCTCGACCGCGGGCAGATCGAGGACGCGCTCGAGGAGCTCGCACGACGGAGCTCGGCCGAGCTGGTCAAGCGCTACGACTTCGCTCCGGAACGTGCTCGGACGCTGGCGGCCGGGGCGCTCATCCTGGCGGAAGCTCGGCAGCGGCTCGGGCTCCACGCTCGAGGTCGCGCGCGGCGGCGTCCGCGAAGGCGCGGCCCTCGCGCTGCTGGCCGAGCGCGTCGCCGCCTAGGCCGGCGGCGCGAGCCGCTCGCGGATCACCAGGCCGTTCACCTCGACCACCGCCACCGCGCCCTTGTCGAGCTCCTCGCCGAGTAGCGCCCGGATCAGGTCGCCGTGCGCGCAGAGTGCGGCCGGCTCGCCTTCGAGCGCGTGGAACAGCGCGAGCGCCTGCTCGGGCTCGGCGTCGTCCCCGAGCTCGGGGCGGTATTCGAGCGGAAGCGATCGCGCCTGGGCCAGAGGCTCCATCGTCTGCACGCAGCGCAGGTAGGGGCTCGTGATCACGCGGCTCAACGGCCGGTCGCGCAGGAGCTCGACCAGCGCGAGCGCCTGTCGCCGGCCGCGCTCGTCGAGCGGGCGCATGCGGTCGTCTCCGACCCACGCGTCCGAGTGGCCGGCGGTCGCGTGACGGACGAGCAGGTGCACTAGAGCGCGTCCAGCACCGCGCAGTCGCGCTCCCACGTGAGCACGCTGCCTCGCCTCGTCGGCCGACAGCCAGGCGACGTCGTCGACCTCGGCGTGGGGAGCCGCCTCGCCGGCGACCGGCCGCATCGCCCAGTAGCGCACGACCTTCGGGCGCCCGCGCGCATCGCGGTACCTGGTGGACGGCAGCTCGCGCTCCAGCTCGCAGCGCAGGCCGGTCTCCTCCTCCACTTCGCGGATTGCGCAGTCCTCGTCGCTCTCGCCGGGATGAGCCTTGCCCTTCGGAAGTGACCAGTCGTCGTAGGCCGGCCGGTGGACGAGCAGCACCTCCGGGCCCGCCGCACCGTCGCGGGTCACCACGCCCCCCGCCGCACGGACATGGTCGGTCTTCACGCCCACGCGCTGCGGCCGGCGCGCTCGAGCTTCGCCCACGCGCCGGGCAGCGCCGCACGGGCCTCCACGCGCCGGCGGCGCTGGCGCTCGACGACCCGGCCCGCGGCGAAGACCGCCTCGCCGGAGCCGAGCTCCGGGACCAGGGCGCGCAACCGCTCCTCGGCGACGACCGCGTCCTGGTGGTCGCCGACCACGTCCTGGAAGCTCTTCGCCCGGGCCACGACACGCGCTGCCGGTTCGCCGACGACGGGCTCCGCGAGCTCGGCCGCGTAGCGGGCCCGCTTGCCCTTGATCCGGACGTTGTGCAGCGCCTCGTCCGTCGGATCGTCGCCGAGTCGCTTGACGGCCTTGGCGAGCCGCTTGAACTCCGCGGCCGCAAGCTCGTCGAGCGGTGCGTCGAGCGCGCGGGCGTGCGGGGCGCGCGAGGCGGCGTCCAGCGCCTCGAGCAGCGCGTGGTAGCGATCGCCGGTCAGAGCCGCGAGCAGGCGATCGCGGGCGTCGGCCCGCTGCGCTTCCGAGTCTTCTGCAGCACCTCGCCGAACGCCGCCTCGTCCTCGCCCAGCGCCGCAGCCTCGGCTCGCAGGTGCTCCAGGAGCACGTCGAGGTCGCGAGCGGGGCCGAGCTCGCCGCCGAGCCACTTGAGCTCGTCGCGCAGCGGCTGCGACCACTCGGGCACCAACAGCACGTCGGCGGCCCGCAGGAGCGCGCGCAGCCGCCTGGCCGCCACGCGCAGGTCGTGCAGGTCCTCGGGGTCGTCGCCCACGCGCACGCCCGGGTCGTGGCGCAACAGCTCGGCGTACTGCTCCCCGATCCGCGCACGGACACGGTCGATCGTCCGCGCGTCCGCCGAGGGCACCGGCCTCTCCTCCAGACCCAGGTAGCGCAGCACCTTCGGGCGCTGCTCGATTTCCTCGGCCCCGGCGCGGAGCAGTGTCCGCTCGGCTTCGTCGACGGCTTTCGGATCGCCGTCGAGCAGCTCGACCTCGAGCTCCGTGAAGCTGTCCTCCACGCGCTGACCGTCGAGCAGCGCGACCTCGTCGAGCGTCGCCTCGACGGTGCCGCCGCCGAGGCTCGCGCGCTTGCCCGTCCGACTCGTCCTGAGCGTCGCAGCGTTCTCGAGGTCGGCGCCGCGCAGGACGCCGACGAGCAGGCGAGCCACGTCGGCCGGGACGCGCGCCGGGCCGCCGCGCCGCTCGAGCTCGAGCCGGCCGCCGGCGCGCGGGAGCTTCAGCTGCCAGCGGCTGACGCCGTTCTCGACCCGGCACCGCAGCGTGATGCCGTGCCGCGCAAGGCGGCGGTCGTCCGTGTCGTGGTAGGTCGAGACGAACGTCCGCGGCTCGATCGGCTCGCCCTCGAGCGCGTCGAGCACCTCGGCCGGCCCGGCGAGCTTCCGCTCCCGCTCGAGTGCCTGCACGGGGGCTAGGAGGCGGGCGGATTCTCGGCCGCGTCGAACAGCTCCTCGCCCGCGGGGTCGTCGATCGCGTGCGGCAGGAGCGCGGACACGCCGACGGCCCGCTCGGCGAGCGCCAGGATCGCGGAGGCGAAGACGTCGTCCTCGCGGGAGTACTCGGAAGTGAAGTCGCAGGCGCCGTTCAGCTCGAGCACGACGTACCCGCCGCCGGGCGTGGGCAGGAGGTCGACGCCGACCAGGCTCCCGTCGACGGCGTCGGCAGCCGCGATCGCGAGCGCGCAGGCCTCGGCGGGTGGGTCGAGCACGGGCGCTCGAACCGCCCCGAGAGCGACATTGGTGCGCCACTCGCCAGGGGCGGCGACGCGGCTGACGGCGCCGATCACGCGGCCGGCGGCCACGATCAGCCGCAGGTCCCAGCCCCGCGGCGGAATCAGGTCCTGGACGATCGCACCCTGCGTGCGGAACCAGTGCTTCTCGGGCAGCAGCTCCAGGCAGCGGCGCAGCTCCGGGCCGTCGTCGCAGCGGAAGACGTCGGCGCCCCAGCTCCCGTAGCGCGGCTTGATCACCACCGGCGGCTCGAGCGGTGGAGTCTCGTCGGTGGCCGAGAAGAGCGTGGTCGCTGGATGCGGGATCCCGGCCTGCTGGAACTGGTGCGCGGTCAGCAGCTTGTCGTGCGCGGCGAGGAGCGTGCGCGGCCCGTTGAGCACGCGCACCCCGCGCACCGCCAGGGCGGCGAGCTCGCTGACGCCGTCGTCCATGCCGTCGAGGGTCGGCCGGACGTCGAGCCGGCCCAGCGCGACGTCGCCGGGCTGCAGGCGCTCGAGCGCCTCCTTCGGCGTGAGGATCAGGGTTTCAGCTCCGGGCCACGACCTCGAAGCGAGTGCGACGTTGGTCTCCGTCGCGCGCTGGGCGATGAGCGCGAAGATCATGCGGCGGCGGGAGTGTAGGGGTTGCGCGGTCGCCGCGCTGCGGCTGTACACCACATCGTCTCCAAAATTCCCTCCTGGTCGCGCAAGCCCTCCGCTTGCGTGCACCGGAATTGTGCGGCACGCACGTAAGGATTTGCAAGGGAATTTCGTTCACCACCCATTCACGCTTCGTTCACCGAAGATGAACCCTGGCGGCATGTGACTGGATGCACCATCGAGAGAGTGTCGAAGGTGCTGATCGTCGAGGACGACTCAGTCATCGCCAAGGCGATGGCCACGCACTTGACGGCCGGGGGGTTCGATCCGGTCTGGGTGGCGAACGGCGAGACGGGAGTCGCCCGGCTCCGCTTCGAGCGACCCGACGTCTGCGTGCTCGACCTGATGCTCCCGGCCCTGGACGGTTGGTCGCTGATCGAGGTCGCCCGCAGCGAGGGGATCGGGACGCCGATCGTCGTCGTCAGCGCGCGGGGCACCGAGGAGGATCGCGTCCGGGCGCTCGAGCTCGGGGCCGACGACTACCTGGTCAAGCCCTTCTCGATGCGAGAGCTTGTCGCCCGGGTGCGCGCAGCCGCCCGCCGGGGCGTCCGCGCACAGGAGATCCGCCGCGGTGAGCCGCTCGACATCGCGGAGCTCCGGATCGACCCCGGGACGGTGCAGGCGTACGTCGCCGGGCAGAGCGCGAACCTGACGCCGACCGAGTTCCGGCTGCTCTACGCACTCGCGCTCGAGCAGGGCCGGGTCCTGACGCGGGACGAGCTCCTGCAGAAGATCTGGGGCCGCCGCCAGACCCGGCGGGATCGGACGGTGGACGTCTTCGTGCGCAAGCTCCGCGACAAGATCGACCGGCGCACCCCGGAGCACGCGTTCGTCCACACGCGCTACGGCGTCGGCTACAAGCTCGAGCCGGTCGCGAAGTAGCCCCACTTTCCACATCTGTGGAAAGTTCTGTGGCGTCGTCTTCCCCGCCCGTTCACCCTTCCGGCCACCGACCGGCGATGCTTTGATGCCGCGATGCGGATCCGAGTAGCCGCGATCGGCCTCGCGGCGCTCGGCGTCGCCTCCCTCCTGCTTGCTGCGTTCCGCGTGGGCGAGGAGCCGGGCGCGCTCTCGAACTGGCAGGCGCTCGTGCTCGGCCTCGTCCAGGGCGCCACCGAGCTGCTCCCGATCTCCTCGTCCGGGCATCTGATCCTCGTCCCGTGGGTCTCCGACTGGGAGTACCTCAAGAACGACGACCGCTTCAACCAGACCTTCGACGTCGCGCTTCACGTCGGCACGCTGATCGCCGTCGTCGCCTACTTCCGCGCCGACATCGCCCGGCTCGCTGTTGCCTTCTGGAGCTCCCTGCGCCGGCGCGCGATCGAGGGCACCGACGAGCGGATCGCCTGGTTCATCGCGGCCGCCACCGTGCCGGCCGCCATCATCGGGGCCCTCGGCGAGGAGCTGATCGCCGACAACCTCGGCGAGCCCTGGCAGATCGCGATCCTCCTGGCCGTCTTCGCGGTGCTGCTCTGGATCGCCGACCAGCGGCCACAGACGCGGCACATCGACCAGCTCACGTTCGGACGGGCCTTCGCCGTCGGGCTGGCGCAGACGCTGGCGCTGTCCCCGGGCGTCTCCCGGTCCGGGATCACGATCACCGCCGGCCGCTTCCTCGGGCTCGATCGCGACTCGGCCGCCCGCTTCTCGTTCCTGCTGCTCGTCCCGATCACGCTCGGCGCCGTGCTCTGGAAGGGTCTGACCGACGTCGTCCTCGGCGAGCTCCCGCCCGGCTCGGCCGGGCCGTTCGTGGTCGGGATGATCGCGTCGGCCGTGAGCGGATTCGTGGCGATCGTCTTCCTCCTCCGCTACGTGCGCACGCACTCGTACGGGATCTTCGTCGTGTACAGGCTGATCGCGTCCGCGATCGTCCTCCTGCTGATCGCCACCGGCGCCCGCGGAGCCGGGTTCTAGGCGATCTCCGAGGCAAGTAACAGTCTGTTACTTGCCTCTGGAACGGCTTGGCTGAGCGGTTCCTCGGCCTTGTAACAGTCTGTTACTTGGAATCGGATCGCGCTACGGCGCGAGGCGGGTCATCGTCCAGCCGTCACCGTTCCCGCTCGTAGCGGAAGCGGTCGTGGAGGCGGTCGTCGCCGTGGACCCAGAACTCGTACGCGTCCGGGACGACCCGGAAGCCGCCCCAGTGCTCGGGCAGGGGCGGGTCGTCACCGTATTGCGCCCGCACCTGATCGACGAGAGACTCGAGCTCGGCGCGGCTGCCGACCGGCTCGCTCTGCGGCGAGGCGGCCGCCGACAGCCGGGCGCCCGGCGGCCGGGTGCGGTAGTAGGCCTCCGAGTCCTCGCGGCTCGTCCGCTCGACCGTGCCCTCGATCCGCGCCTGGCGACCCTGCTCGCGCCAGTGGAAGAGCAGCGCAGCATGCGGGTTCGTCTCCAGCTCGCGCCCCTTGCGGCTGGCGTAGTTCGTGTGGAACGTGAAGCCGCGCTCGTCGAAGCTCTTCAGCAGCACCATCCGGACCGAGGGCGCCCCGGCGGGCGTTGCGGTTGCGAGCGCCATGGCGTCTCGCAGCTCGGGCGCCTCCTCGTACCAGGCGGCGAACTGCGCCAGCGGGTCGGGCAGGAGGTCGCGTTCGTCCACGCACTCAGTCTCGCAGCGGAACGCTAGAGTCGAGCGACCGGGGTGCCCCGCACAGCCGGGGCTGAGAACACACCCGTCGAACCTGATCCGGTTCGTACCGGCGAAGGGAGCGCAATGAAGACCGACACGCCGAGCTGGGGGATCGAGCCCGTCCCTGAGCGTCTGCGCGTGCTCGGAACCGTCGACACGGCGTTGCTCTGGGGGAACCTCGGCGTCAGCCTGCTCGTGCTGGTCGCGGCGGCGTTCCTCGTCCCGGCCCTGTCGCTGCCCGAGGCTCTCGCCGCGATCGTCGTGGGAGCGCTGATCGGGAACCTGATGCTGGCCGCCGCCGGAGGGATCGGCGCCGAGGCGCGGGTGCCGGCGATGGTGCTGATGCGCGCGCCGCTCGGCCGGCGCGGCTCGTACCTGCCGACCGCGCTCAACATCGCGCAGTGCCTGGGCTGGGCCGTCTTCGAGCTGATCATCATCGGCGCAGCGGCCGCGGCCCTCTCGGACGAGCTCTTCGGCTTCGAGGGCCGCGCCTTCTGGACGCTCCTGTTCGGCGTCGTCGCGGGCGTGCTGGCGCTGATCGGCCCGATCGGCTTCGTGCGGCGCTTCGTGCGGCGCTTCGCGCTGTGGGCCGTGCTCGCGTCGCTGCTCTACCTCACGTGGTGGGCCCTCGACGGCGCGAACCTGAGCGGCCTGTGGCGGGCGGACGGCGAGGGCGGCTCCTCGGTCCTGCTCGGGATCGACCTGGTCGTGGCGATCACCGTCACGTGGATTCCGCTCGCCGCCGACTACACGCGCTACGCCCGTTCGCGCCGGTCCGCGTTCGTCGGGACGTTCGTCGGCTACCTCGTCCCCTCGCTGTGGATGTTCGGCCTCGGCGCCCTGCTCGTGCTGGGTCGCGGGCTGAGCGACCCCGTCGCCGTCCCTGCCGCGGTCGCCGCCGCCGGCTTCACGGCCGCCCTCGCGCTCTTCGCCGTCACGGTCGACGAGACCGACGAGGCGTTCGCGAACACCTACTCGGCCGCCGTCTCGCTACAGAACCTCCTTCCGGGCGTACCCCAGCGCCTCCTGGTGGTCATATCCGCGACGATCGCGACCGTGGGCGCCCTGACGATCGAGCTGCGGAACTACGAGGCCTTCCTGCTCCTGCTCGGCTCGTTCTTCGTGCCGCTCTTCGGCGTGCTGCTCGCCGACTGGCTGCTGTCGGGCATGCGGTACACAGCTCGCGACGTCTTCGACGGCCCCGCTTTCCGGCCTGAGCTGATCGGCGCCTGGCTCGTCGGCTTCGCGCTGTACCAGTGGCTGCACCCCACGGGCCCGAGCTGGTGGATCGACCTCGTCGAGCGGACGAACGCGGGCGAGCTCGAGCTCGGTGCGACCGTGCCGAGCTTCCTGGCCGCGTTCCTGCTGGCAGCCGGCCTCGGAGCGCTCGCGGGCCGCCAGGCCCCGGTGCGCGCGAGCTAGGAGGTGCGCCCGCTCGGCCTGGTCGGAAGCCTGGCGATCGACCGGATCGAGGGTGGCCCGCCGCAGCCGGGCGGAGCCCCGTTCCACGCCGCCCGCGCCCTCAGGCTGTTCGACCGGCCCGCCGTCGTCGTCACGCGTTGCGCCGACGACGACCGCAGCCGCCTGGTGCCGCCGCTCGCCGCGCTCGGGCTGCCGGTGACCTGCCTCGGCGGCACGACTACCTCCACGTTCGCGTTCCGCTACGAGGGCGACGTGCGCCACTTCGAGATCGTGTCGGCCGGAGACTCGTGGACACCCGAGGAGGCGCGATCGCTCCGGCACGGTGCGCTCAGGGACGTGCAGTGGCTGCACGTGGGCCCGCTGCTCCGCTCCGAGTTCCCAGCCGAGACGCTCGCCGAGCTGGCAGTCGGCCGGCGGCTCTCGTACGACGGCCAAGGGCTCGTGCGCCGCTCGGAGCCCGGCCCACTCGTCCTCGACGACGACTTCGACCGCTCGCTGCTCGAGCACATCACGATCCTCAAGCTCGCCGAGGAGGAGGCGATCGCCGTGACCGGGTCGCTCGAGCCTGCCGCGCTCGCGGAGCTCGGCCCGCGCGAGGTGCTCGTGACCTTCGGCTCGCGCGGGGCGCTCGTTGTCGCGGACGGCAAGGCCGAGCGCGTTCGCGCGGATCCCGTCGACGCCGACCCGACCGGCTCGGGCGATGCCTTCTCCGCGGGCTACCTCGCCTCTCGCTCGATCGGGCTCGCGCCCGTCGCCGCCGCGCGGCGGGCGACGTCGCTGGTTCAGACGCTCCTCACCGGCCGGCGATGACGCGGGTGCTCGTCCAGACCGCCGAGGCGCTGCTCACGATCGACGCGGAGGAAGGTGTGGTCGAGATCGAGGCAGGCGCCGGCCTCGAGGCGCCACCCGACGTCCCGACCTCACTCCCGTCGGTGCGCGCCTGCGTTGCGTCGGGCTCGACCCTGGTCGCGCTCGTCAACCGCCGCCCGCCGCTCGTCGTCTCCCACGACGCGGGCCGGACCTGGCACGAGACCGGCGCTGGCCTCCCTCCGGGATGGGCGATCGCGATCGACCCGGACAACCCGGACCGGATTCTCTTCGCCGCACGCCACCGGGTCTGGCTGTCGACCGACGGCGGCCGCTTCTGGGACTCCGCTCGCGCTCGACCTGCCCGAGATCGAAGCGGTCGCGTTCGCTACGGAAGCCTGAACTCGCCGCGCGCGACGATGACGGCGCTGCCGCCGACCTCGATCGCCTCGACCCGCTCGGCGGAGCCTTCCACCCGCGCATAGAGCGTCGAGGGCCGGCCGATCTCGGCGCCCTGGGAGATCTCGATCTCGTCACCGAACGCAATCCGTCCGTGGCGGGCGAGGTGCAGGGCGAGCGGGCCCGCCGCCGACCCGGTGGCCGGGTCCTCGGGCACGCCGTCGACCGGCGCGAACATGCGCGTCTTCCAGCGCGTGCCGGCGCCCGCGAAGCAGTTGACGGCGATCAGCCCCGGAATCGCCGCGAGCCGACCGTAGTCGGGGGCGAGGGCAGCGACCTCGGCCTCCGAGCCGAGCGCCACGTAGGCGTTCCGGATCCCGTTGTCGTACAGCTCGACCGGGAGCTCCGACCGCTCGACCCGCAGCGCAGCGAGGATCTCGTCGACGGCCTCGACCGGCTCGATGCTCGGCAGCGGCTGCGACATCCGCCCGAACGTGATCCGGCCCTCGGCCCGCTCTAGGCGCACCGGTACGACGCCCTTCCCGGTTTCGAGCCTGATCTCGTCGAGCTGCAGGGGCGCCGCGAGGACGACTGCCGTCCCCAGCGTCGGATGCCCCGCGAAGGGCACCTCGACCGCCGGCGTGAAGATGCGAATGCGCGCGTGACCCTCGCCTTCGGCGGGGAGGACGAAGACCGTCTCGGAGAAATTCAGCTCACGAGCGAGGCGCTGCATCAGCTCGCCGTCGACGTCGCGCGCGTCGGTGAAGACGCCGAGCTGGTTGCCCTCGAGCGGGCGCTCGGTGAAGACGTCGGCGACGACGTAGCGAAGGGTCGCCACGGCATGAGGCTAGCGGGCCGACACACGATTCACCCGGTCGAGGGTTCGGGTGAAAGCCCCAGGCGCCGTTAGGTGGCGGAGAGCCGCAATGCCGCCCCACGCCCGCGACTAAGATGGCGCCCGAGCTTCGCTGATCAGTCCACGGGGCCGGCCGCTTCGGCGTCCGGCCCCGAACCGTTCTCGACGTAGCCGAGCAGCTCGCGGAGAGCGCCGCCAATCGTTCGCGCCTCAGGCTGTAGAGCACGTACCAGCCCTCGCGCTTCGTCGTCAGGAACCCGGCGTCGGTGAGCAGACGCAGGTGCCGCGAGAGCCCCGACTCGCTCAAGCCGACGAGCGGTGCGAGCTCCTCGTTCGTGCGCGGCCGCTCGGCCACGAGCCGAAGCACGTCCAGCCGGATCGGGTCGCCGACGGCGCGCGCGACCGCCGCCAGCCTGTCCGGCGGCGGGCGCCTCCCGCCGCGCTCGAGCAGGAACCGGGCCGGATACACGATCGCGATCGGCCAGGGCGCGTCGCAGTTGACGCGGACGTGCGGCCAGACGTAAACGCTCGGCAGTAGCAGCAACGGGTTGTCATCGGAGACCGCGACCTCGTGGTGGTGGCCGGAGCGCCGGACGGCCAGCCCGAAGCCGCGGTCGACGAGGAGCTCCGGGCGCAGCCGCTCGAGCAGGCTGAAGACGCTGTCCTCGACCACCTCGCGCCGTGCCTGCTCGGTCTCGTCGACCAGCACCGGCTCGAGCCGGTCCCACTCCGCCGCGAACGCCTCCTCCCAGTAGGCCGCGAGCAGGACGGCCACCCGCTGCGCACCAGCTCCGGCTCTGTCAGCAGCGCTTCGCCGATCCAGCCGCTCTCCTCGCCGTAGCGCGTGCTCGTGTGCCGGATCCGTTTCTGGACGTCGTCCCGTTCGAGCGCCTCCTCTCCGCCCATGTCCGCTTCGGCGTAGTGGAACAGTGGCCGGGCTAGCGCGTACGCGGCCCGTTCCCCGAGAAGGCGCGGAACGCAGCGAGCCCCTCCTAAAGGAGGATGCCGTGTCCGCCGTCGGCGGCAGGAAGCAGTCGGGCACCGCGTCGTCGTAGAGGAAGGCCAGGGCGCGGATCTCGCGCTTCAGCTCCGGCGAGAGCGAGCGTGCGCCGCGGATCCAGGGGTGCTGGAGCGGATGGCGCTTCGGATAGAGCAGGACGTGGAGGCTGATGACCGCCTCGAGCAGCGGCGCGCGGGCGACCCGGACGAGGGCCGGCTGCTCAGGATCGATGCGGAGACGGATACCCACTGATGCGTGATTCTGCGAAACGGTTGCGGCGGATTCCAGCCTCGGCCTGGGCCGGTGCCGTCGAGGAGACGATCGCCACCGGGCCGAACCCGGCGGTCGTCGCGGGCGCAGCGGGCGACGTGTGGCTCTCGATCCACGAGGGCGGCGAGGTCTGGCGCATCCGGCCGTCCTGAGGCGGCCCTTATCCTCTCCGCGTGCGCCTCTACCTCGTCCGCCACGCGCGAGGCCGCGCCAGGCGAGCCCGACGAGCTGCGCGCCCTGACTCCGGAGGGCCGTCGCGCGGCGCGAGCACTGGGTGAACGGCTCGCCGCCGACGGCGTGACGCCCGACGCGGTGCTCTCGAGCCCGCTCCTCCGCGCGCGCGAGACGGCGGCCGAGATCGGCCGCGCGACCGGTGTCGAGCCGGAGACCGACGAGCGGCTCGGTTTCGGCGCCACTGCTGCGGGCCTGCGCGAGGCGATCGCCGGCCGGGGCGAGACCGTCGTCACCGTCGGCCACCAGCCGGACTGCGGCCACATCGCGGCAGAGCTGGGCGACGGCGTGGAGCCGCCTTTCCCGCCGGCCGGGATGGTCGTGCTCGACCTCTAGAGCGAGTAGACCTCGCCGCGGCGGAGCGCGAACAGGCGGCCCACGACCTCCTCACCCCAGCTGCGCAGGCCGTCGTGCTCGTACTGGCTCGTCACCCACGCCTTCGCCCGCAGAACCTCGGCCGTCTCGAGCGAGAACGCCCGTTCCACGTACATGTCGTTCTCGTACACGGCGGCGACGACGGGGACCTCGTTGGAGCGCAGGCGCTCGACGTCGTACAGGCTCGGCCAGTCCTCGAACTCGGCCAGCAGCTCGGCGGCCTCCTTCAGCGGCCGCAGCTCACGGTACTCGTCGAACTGCCAGGGGTAGACCATCTCGCCGGTGAAGAAGATCGGGCCGTCGCGGGCCGGGTCGAAGTCCGGCCACTCGGCCAGGATGCGCTCCGCCGACCACCGCGTCGCCTCCCCCTGCGCATAGATCGCCTCGTGCAGGAGCGCGTAGATCGGCGCAGGGTCGAAAGGCAGGAAGTAGTCGAGCTCGCGCAGGAAGAGCGTGCTCACCTCGCCGCCGCCGGCGAAGGCGAGCTCGAGCAGGTAGTGCACCTTCTCGAAGCCGTAGCTCATGCCGAAGATCGAGCCGATCTGCAGGAGCCGCCGCGGCGAGAGCGGCGAGCCGTCGGCGAAGCGGACGTCGCCTGCGCCGAGGGTCTCCACGAGCCGGCGGACGCGCTCGACGTCCTCCGGGTAGCGCTCGTAGTAGCGCCGGTTGCGGTCGGCCACACGCTTGTACGTCGCCCGGTAGACCTCGTCCGCGGAGCGCTCGAGCGGCGGCAGCCCACCGGTGACGTAGGCCTCGCGCACGCCTTCGGGCGCCAGCGACAGGTAGGTCGCGATGCAGAAGCCGCCGTAGCTCTGACCCAGCAGCGCCCACGGCTCGCCGTCGGTGAGCTCGCCGCGAATCGCCTCGGCGTCGCGCACGATCGAATCGGCTCGAAAGTGCTTCAGGTAGTCGGCTTGCGCCTGGGCGGAGCCGAGGCTCGCGAGCGTCTGCGCCGAGACGGGCGAACTGCGGCCGGTGCCGCGCTGGTCGAGCAGCACCAGGTGGTAGTCCCTCGTGACACGTTCGATCCAGGCCTCGAGGCCCGTCGGCCGGGCCGCCGCCGAACCGGGCCCGCCCTGCAGGAACACGAGCCACGGCAGCCGCTCGTCCTCCTTGCCGGCCGCCCGCGCCTCGCGCGCGAAGACGGTGATCGACTCCCCGTCGGGACGGGTGTGGTCGAGTGGGACGGAGAACTCGTGCTCGGCGAGCACCAGCCCCTGGATCCGATAGCGCCGCACGCGGCGACTCTAAGGCAGCCCGCGCTCCTCGAGTGTCCGCTCGGTGTCGGCGGCCCAGCGGCCCATCCACTCCATCAGGCCGATCCCGTAGCTCAGGGCGAGGTATGGGTACAGCTCACCGCCTTCCTCGGTGAAGCCGTCCTTCGCGTCCGGTTCGATCTCGCGGAACCGCTCGACGATCCACTCGCTCCGCTCGCGCATGCGCCTGACGACGGCCCGCGCGTCCTCGCCGGAGAGCAGATCGGCGAAGAAGAACCGCAGCAGGAGCTCGTCTCGCAGCTCGAACGCTCCGTAGTCGTCCGCGGTCAGCCACGTCTGAAGGGCCTGCTCGCCCGCCGGCGTCAACCGGTACTCGGTGCGGCGGACGCCGCCGCGGGGCGCGTCCGAGGCGGTGAGCAGCCCCGCCTCGGTGAGCCGCCGCAGCTCCGGGTAGATCTGGCCGTAGCTCGCGCCCCAGAAGAAGCGGGTCGAGACCTCGATCGCCTGCTTGATCTCGTAGCCTGTCTCCGCGCCTAGCCGGAGCATTCCGAGGATGACGCGGGCCGTCGGTGTGAGCGTGACTGACATCTCTCCTAGATATATCTCGATGTATCTGGTAGATATACCAGCATGACGGCCGTCGCGGTCACGGACCTGCACAAGTCCTACGGGAACTTCGAGGCCGTCAAAGGGATCAGCTTCGAGATCCGCGCCGGCGAGGTCTTCGGCCTGCTCGGCCCCAACGGCGCCGGGAAGACGACGACGGTCGAGATCCTCGAGGGCTACCGCAAGCGCGACCGCGGCGAGGTCAGCGTGCTCGGGGCGGATCCGGAGCAGGCGGGCCTCGCCTGGCGCGAGCGGATCGGCGTCGTGCTTCAGCAGGACGAGCTCTACCCCTACTTCACCGTCCGCGAGTGCGTGGAGCTCTTCGCCGGCTACTATCGCGAGCCGCGGGACCCGTCCGAGGTCGTCCGGCTCGTCGGGCTCGAGGAGAAAGCGAACGCGCGAGTCAAGACGCTCTCGGGCGGCCAGAAGCGCCGACTGGACCTCGCGGTCGCGCTCGTCGGCGACCCGGAGCTCCTGTTCCTCGACGAGCCGACGACCGGCTTCGATCCCGGCGCACGGCGCATGGCCTGGGAGACGATCCGCTCGTTGCGCGAGCTCGGCAAGACGATCCTGCTCACGACGCACTACATCGAGGAGGCACAGCAGCTCGCCGACCAGGTGGCCGTCCTGCGAGCAGGGCAGATCGCCGCGATCGGGACACCCGGGGAGCTGATCGGCGCGACCCCGGCCACGCAGATCCGTTACCGACTGAACGGCGAGGTGGTCGTCGTGCACACGGAGGAGCCGACCCGCGTCCTCCACGACCTGACGAGCCGTGCGCTCGCCGACGGCGTCGAGCTCGAGGGCCTCGAGGTGCGGCGGCCGACGCTCGAGGAGGTCTACCTGACGCTCACGGCCGAGGAGACGGTCGAATGAGGCTCCTCACGTTCCTGGGGCCCTCGTGGCGTGCCGTCACGAGCGTCAGCCTTTCGCGGAGCCCGGCTCCGCCGGGCGGGAGCGAAAGGCGGCCAGGGGCGTGAGGCTGTTCGCGCACGAGCTGAAGGCGCAGCAACGGCTCTTCTGGCGCAGCCGTGAGCTCGCGTTCTTCACCTTCATGCTGCCCGTCATCCTCTTCTTCCTGCTCGGGTCGACCTACGGCGACGACGAGATCGACGGCGTTCGCGGAGCCGACTACCTGCTCGCGGGCATGCTCGGCTACGGGGCGGTGTCGACGACGTTCGCCGGGCTCGCGATCCTGCTCGTCGTGCGGCGGGAGCAGGGCATCCTCAAGCGCCTGCGCGCTACGCCGCTGCCGCCGTCGACGTACCTCGCCGCGGTGCTCGCCTCGATCGTGTTCGTCTTCGCGCTGGAGACGGCGCTGATGCTGACGATCGGACGCCTGTCCTTCGACACGGACCTGCCCGACCGCTGGCTCTCGCTTGCGGCGGCGCTCCTGCTGGGGTCGGTCACGTTCGCTGCTCTGGCGGTGGGCCTCTCGGGCCTCGTCCGCAGCGCCGAGGGCTCCTCGGCGGTCGTGAACGCGATCTACCTGCCGCTGGCCTTCATCTCCGGAGCCTTCTTCTCGGCGGACTCCTTCCCCGACTTCCTGCAAACCCTCGCCGAGCTGTTCCCGCTCGCGTACTTCATCGAGCTCGTCCGGGACGTGATGCTCCACGGGCAGCGGGTCTGGGAGGAGCCGACCGCCGTGGCCGTGATCGCCGTCTGGGGCGCGATCGGCGTCGTCGCCGCCTTGCGCTTCTTCCGCTGGGAGCCGCGCGAGCGCTAGCGACGTTAGTTCCGAACCGGTACCGGGCACTGTTTGAACGTGCAAACGGAACCGGCGATCGCCTTCGCAGCCCGCCTACACGAGCCTCCTGGTCTGGACATCCGGATCAACTTCGGCATGTACGCCGGCCGCCAGGCGACTGCCGCCGAGATCGACGAGCTCGGCAAGGAGTTGCTCGCGCGCGTGCGCGAGGTCTCGATCATCAGCGAGGAGCGGCACGAGATCGCCGACGGCTCCGAGGTTCAGCTGCACCAGGTTCGGGTCCAGGTCTCGCAGGACGACCTCCCGGCCGGGGAGCACGAGCTGGACGAGCTTCGGGGCCGCCTGCTCGAGGTCTCGGAGCGCTGGGCGCGGGGCTGCGTCGCCGAGCGCCACACGGAAGTCGCCGAGCCCTAGCCTCCGGACTCGACGCGGTGCTGCAGGCGGTCGAGCGACCGTTCCGCCTGGCTGCGCGCTGCCGGCTCGAGCGTCTTGCCGCCGAGCCCGCCGAGCAGCCCCGCCACCCCGACTTCGGCGTTCCAGCTCAAGTCGGTGCCGTCGCCGTCCTCGGCGAGCTCGAACTCGGTCTCGATCGAGATCCTGGCGCCGAAGCTCTTGCCCCAGGCGACCAGGCGGGCGTGCTGCGGCGGCACCCGATCGGTGACGTGCAGGTCCAGCTTCAGGTTGAGCCCGCGACCGAACGGCGGCTTCACGACGGCGACCCACTCGTCCTCGCTCACGACCTCCACGCGCTCGACCCCCGGCATCAGCACCGAGATCTCGTCGGGGTCGGTCAGGGCCCGGAAGACGCGCTCGCGCGACGCCTTGATGCTGCGTCTTCCGTCGATGCGCACGCGGCTACGCTAACCGCAGTGGCTGCGCCGGTCGCTCTCGTGCGTCTGCGTCCACAACGCGGGCCGCAGCGGCCGGCTCACGGATTCTTAGCCCGGCTTCAGGTTGGGCGTGATACTTCTTTCGATCCACCAGCAAGCGGCGAAAGGAGGTCCATGACGGAAGCACGCGGTTTCGACCGGCGGGCCGTCGTCGTACTCATCGCGGGCCTGCTGGCACTGGCCACCGTCTGGGCGGGATCCGCCCTCGGCGGCGGCTCGGGTGGGAGCGATCCCGTCCAATCGGGCAAGAACGCTCCCGCACAGAAGAGCGACCCTGGCTACGTCCAGGACAATCGGCACGACGGCCGCGACTGTCCCAACAAGGACAGGAGCGGAACCGACCCGGCCGCGCTCCTCTAGGCGCTGAGGCCGGCGGTCCTCGGGTCGCCGGCCCTGCGCTGCGCTCTGCTATAGTCCGGCCCGGGTTAGTTCAGTGCGGACTATGATTGCGATCATCGGGCTGCTGCTCGCGCTCCTCCCGGGCGCGGCCTCCGGGAGTGGTGCGGACTCGACCGCCGACATCCACACGCTGGTCGCCGAGCTCGAGCGGCTGCATCCCGACCCGTACCACTCGATCGGGAGGGACGCGTTCCACCGCGCCGCCGAGGATCTGGCCGCGCGGGCGCCCGGCCTCACGCGCGAGCAGCTGGTGACCGAGACGATGCGGCTGACCGCGCTGCTCGGCGAGCGCGAGGGCCACAGCGGGCTCTTCCCTGTCTACGGAGGCCACCGCGTGCCGTTACACGCGTTCCCGTGGCGGCTCTGGCGCTTTCCCGAGGGCTACTACGTGATCCAGGCCGCCGACCGCTCACTCGTCGGGTCGCGCCTGCTCGCGGTGGCGGGAACGACGATCGCCGACGTCGAAGCAAGGCTGACGCCCCTGGTCACCCGCGACAACGACTCGAGCCTCGCCTACGGCCTACCGTTCTACCTCGTCAGCGCCGAGGCGCTGCGCGGGCTCGGGCTGATCGGCGGGCTCGACGCCGCGTCGTTCACGGTCGTCACCGGAAGGGGTGCGGTCCGCGAGGTGGCGCTGTCGTCCATGACCGTCCCGGAGTACCAGCGCGCACTGCCGTTCTCGTCGTTCATCCCCGCGCCGCAGGGCATGCCGCGCAAGCGCCAGCCGCTCTACCAGCGGCTCGGCCGCGAGCGCTACGGGCTCACTCCGCTCCAGCGCGGGAGGGCGGTCTACGTCGCGTACAACCAGACGACCTACCCCGGCCTCATCCCCGCGAGGCTGCTGCGCCTGGCCCGCAAGCCGAAGGTGCGGCGCGTCGTGCTCGACCTGCGGCAGAACGGCGGTGGCAATAACACCTCCTATGGCGCGCTGCTCGCCGCCCTGCGCAGCCGCACCGTCAACCGGCCGGGGAAGCTCGTCGTGCTGACCTCGCGCGTGACCTTCTCGGCCGCCGGCAACCTCGCGGCGGACATCGACCATTCGACCCGTGCGCGCTTCGTGGGCGAGCCCACCGGGGGCAGCCCGAACAACTACGGCGACGCTCAGGAGATCCAGCTGCCCTCACTCGGGGTCAGCGTGTTCACGCCCACACAGTGGGTCGAGGCCGTGCCGGGGGACGCTCGGCTCGCCGTCGAGCCCGACGTCGCCGTCCCGCTGACCGCGGCGGACTACTTCGCCGGCCGAGACCGCGTCCTGGCGGCGGCGCTGCGATGACGCTGACCGCAACCGAGGCGGCACTGCTCGGCTTGCTCCGCAAGGGCGAGCAGTCCGGGTACGACCTGCGCAAGCTCGTGGAGCGCAGCGTCGGCTACTACTGGACGCCGGCCAAGACGCAGATCTACTCCTCGCTGCCGCGGCTGGTCGAGTCCGGGCTCGCGACCCGCAGGACGGTGCGGCAGACCGACCGTCCGGACAAGCACCTGTACTCGATCACGGCGGACGGCCGCGAGGCAGTGAGCGAGTGGATCCGCACGGCGCCGCTCGACGCCGGCCTCGGACGCAACGTCCTGCTGCTCAAGCTGGCGCTGGCAGACGAGAGCCACACGGCCGCCCTGCTCGACCAGGTCCGGGAGCGGCGCGCCGAAGCGGAGCAGCTGCGGGACGATCTGGTGGAGCTGGACGCGTCCGGAGGCGAGCCCGACCCTCCGTTCGAGCACCTGACCCGCCGCTACGGGTTCTTCTACGTCGACGCCCTACAGCAGTGGACGGGCGAGGTCGTCGAAGCCCTCGAGCGAGCCGCCTCAGCCGCCGGCAGTCGAACGTGATCGTGGTGCTCGGCCCGGACGGCGCTCCGGGCCGAGATGAGACTCCTCCCCTCCCCTTTCGAACACGACATACGGACGCGAGGCCGGAGTGGTTTTCCGCCCGTCGCGGCACGCTCGTCCGCGTCGGCGATCCGGCAGCCGGCTAGGCCGCGGGTCTGAGCGAGCGGTCGACCGCGTCCGGCGAGAGGACGTGCTCGATCGCCAGGATCGCCGCGCCGATCACGCCGGCCCGGTCGCCGAGCCTGGACGGCACGATGCGGAGGTCCCGGGTGGCGAGCGGGAGCGAACGGCTGAAGATCCCCTCGCGGACTCCGGCGAGGAGCTGCGCGTGCGCCTCGGCGATGTCGCCGCCGAGCACGATCACGGCCGGGTTGAAGAAGTTCACTGTTCCGGCGAGCACTTCGCCGAGCGTCCGGCCTGCGTCCCTGACTTTCCGGATCGCGCCGGGATGGCCGTTCAGGACGAGGCGGACGACGTCGCGGCTCCGGGAGACGTCCTCGCCTTCGGCGGAGAGGGCGTCCGCAAGTGCCTGCCCGCCGGCGATCGCCTCGAGGCAACCGATGTTCCCGCAGCGACACACGACGTCCTCCCTGCTCGTCGCGCGGATGTGGCCGATGTCGCCGGCCGCACCGCGTGCTCCCCGGTGGATGTGTCCGTCGGCGACGATGCCGCAGCCGATGCCGGTGCCGACCTTGATCAGCAGCAGGTGCTCCGTCTCGCGCCAGTGCATCCGATGCTCCCCGCGGGCCATGATGTTGACGTCGTTGTCGACCAGCACGGGCGCTCCGTAGCGGCCCGCGAACCACTCGGGAATGGGGAAGTCGTCCCAGCCGGGCATGATCGGCGGATTGACAGGACGGCCGCTTGCGAACTCGACCGGGCCCGGAACGCCGAGGCCGATTCCGAGCACTTCCCCGCGGGGGCGATCGACGTCGTCGAGCAGCTCCTCGAAGCGCTCGCTCACCCACGTGAGGGCGGCCTCCGGCCCGAGCGCGATGTCCAGGTCCGAGGTCCGCTCCGCCAGCGGAGTGCCGACGAGGTCGCTGACCGCGACACGCGAATGGGTCGCTCCGAGGTCGGCGACGAGGACGACGCCCGCGTCGCGGTTGAAGGCGAGCACCGCGGGCGGGCGGCCGCCGGTCGAGACGCTGCCGCCCGTGTCGTGGACGAGCCCCTTCTCGAGCAGCGCGTCGACCCGCTGAGCGACCGTGGAACGAGCGAGCCCGGTCACACGGGCGAGATCTGCCCGCGTCACGGCGACGTCCTCGCGAATCAACTGCAGCAGCGCGCCGGCGCTCGTCGGCGTCGAGGGCGGGCGCAGCGGGCCGGTCGTCATGTCGTGAAAAGTAAAGCACGCTCTGGATGAAGTCGGCCCTGATCGGCCTGACCGTCGAGCACCTTTTGCTTGACAGTTGGACTAAGGGCGGTTTAAGTTCGCCCCGGATGCGACTCCGGGCTGCGATTGCCGGCACAGGGTTCATCGGCAAAGTCCACGCCCGCGCCCTGCGCGTGGCCGGCGTGCCGCTTGCGGGCGTTGCGGCCTCGTCGCCGGAATCCGCGTCTGCCGCAGCCGCCGAGCTCGGTGCGGATCGAGCGTTCGACTCGCCCGAGGCGCTCGTGCGCGACCCGGACGTCGACGTCGTCCACATCTGCACGCCGAATCACCTTCACGTTCCGCTCGCCGAGGCCGCGCTCGAAGCCGGCAAACACGTGATCTGCGAGAAGCCGATCGCGCTCGACGTCGCGGGCGCCCAGCGGCTGGTGGAGACCGCGGCCGGCTCAGGGCGTCTCACGGCCGTGCCGTTCGTCTACCGGTTCTACCCCACGGTTCGCGAGGCGCGCGAGCGAGTCGCGAACGGGCAGACCGGTCCGGTGCGGCTGATCCACGGCACCTATCTCCAGGACTGGCTCCTGCGCCCTGGCGACACCAACTGGCGCGTCGACGAGCAGCTCGGCGGCGCCTCGCGCGCGTTCGCCGACATCGGCTCGCACTGGTGCGACCTGGCCGAATTCGTGTCCGGCGACCGCATCGCCCGGCTCTCGGCACGGGTGCTCACCGCAGTTTCGGAGCGGGCCGGCGAGGCGGGCCGCCATGCCTTCGCCCCGGGCGACGGGGGGAGCGACCTGCAGCCGGTCACGACCGAGGACGCCGCCGTCGTTCAGTTCGAGACGGACTCCGGCGCGATCGGGTCGGTCGTCGTCAGCCAGATCTCGGCCGGGCGCAAGAACCGCCTCTGGCTCGAGCTCGACGGCACGGAGGAGGCGCTCGCCTTCGACCAGGAGCACCCCGAGGAGCTCTGGTGCGGAAGCCGCGAGACCCTGACGATCCGGCGTCGCGATCCCGCGACCCTGTCGCCCGCGGCCGCACGCTACGCCGTGCTGCCGGCCGGCCACCCCCAGGGGTACGCGGACTGCTTCGATGCGTTCGTGGCCGACTTCTACGACGGCCTCCGGTCCGGCTCGGTCGCCGACGGCATGCCGACGTTCTCCGACGGGCTGCGTACTGCGGCGATCACGGAGGCGGTGCTGACCTCGTCCCGTGAGGAGCGCTGGGTGGAGGTCGCGGAAGCCGTCGCCGACTCGAGGGCGATCGCGTCGTGAAGCTCGGCTTCCTCTCGGCCTGCATGCCCGAGCGGAGCCTCGAGGAGATCGCTGCCTGGGCGGGCAGCAACGACTACGAGGCGCTCGAGCTCGCCGCCTGGCCCCATCTGGGCGACCGGCCGTTCACCGCGAGCCACGTCAAGGCGGATGTCTTCGACGAGGCGGAGGCCGAGCGCGTCCGCAAGGCCCTCGACGCGCACGGGCTCGTCCTCTCAGCGCTCGCGTACTACGACAACAACCTCGCAGCGGACCCGACCGAGCGGGACGCGTACCACAAGCACCTCCGCGCGTGCATCGACGCGGCGGCAGCCCTCGGCGGCGTCCCGGTCGGCACGTTCATCGGTCGCGACCCCGGGCGCAGCGTCGCCGAGAATCTGCGCGAGGCAGAGCGCGTCTTCCCGCCGCTCGTCGAGTACGCGGGCGAGCGGGGCGTCCGCCTGATGATCGAGAACTGCGTGATGGAGGGGTGGCACCCGGACGGGTACCCGGGCAACCTGGCCTACTCGCCGGAGCTCTGGGAGTGGATGTTCGAGCTCGGGCTCTACCTGAACTTCGACCCCTCGCACCTGCTCTGGCTCGGGATCGATCCGGTCGAGGCGCTCCGGCCCTACGTCGACCGGGTTGCGCACGCGCACGCCAAGGACGCGGAGACGTTTCCGGCCGAGCGCAACCGTTACGGCTTCTTCGGCCGCACCTCGACGCGCGAGGAGGACCCGTGGGGCATGGGCTGGTGGCGCTATCGGATCCCCGGTCTCGGGCAGGTCGACTTCAGGCGCTACGTGGATGCGCTCTACGAGGGCGGCTTCGACGGCGTCCTGTCCGTCGAGCACGAGGACCCGGTCTGGGGCGGCACCCCGGAGCTGGTCGAAGCAGGATTGCGGATCGCCCACAACAACCTCCGGGGCCTGGTAGTGCGATGACGAAGGTCCTCGAGGTCCGGAACCTCGTCAAGGAGTTCCCGGGGGTGAAGGCGCTCCAAGGCGTCGACCTCGACGTGCTCGAGGCCGAGGTGCACTGCCTGCTCGGGCCGAACGGCGCCGGCAAGTCGACCCTGATCAAGTGCGTCTCCGGCGTGCAAGAGCCGACGAGCGGCGAGATCCTGTTCCTCGGGGAGCCGCTGCCGCAGGGCGATCCCGCGGGGTCGCTCAAGCGCGGCGTCGCGACCATCTACCAGGAGCTCGACCTCGTCCCGGACCTGAGCGTGGCCGAGAGCATCTTCCTGGCGCACGAGCCGCGTCGCGGGCCCCTGCTCGACCTCGACCGGATGTACAAGGACTCGGAGGCGCTGCTCGCCCGGCTCGGGCACGAGTCGATCCCCGTGCGGGCCAAGGTCGGGAAGCTCCGGCCGGCGGCGCAGCAGATCGTCTCGATCGCGCGCGCACTCTCGGGCAACGTGCGGCTGCTGATCATGGACGAGCCGTCGGCGATCCTCGACGAGGGCGAGATCAGCACCCTCTTCGAGGTCGTTCGCCGGCTGACCGCCGAGGGAGTCGGCGTCGTCTACATCTCTCACCGGCTCGACGAGATCCGGCGGATCGGCAACCGGGTGACGGTGCTGGCCGACGGCCGCACGACCGCCACCGGCATTCCCGCGACCACGCCGACCGACCGGCTGGTCGAGCTGATGGTCGGGCGGGCCGTGGAGCAGCTCTATCCCGACCGCCCCGCCGGGACAGACGACGTCCTGCTGGAGGTTCGGAACGCCAGGAACCTCCCCGCGGTGCGGGGAGTCAGCCTGCAGGTCAAGGCGGGCGAGGTCGTCGGTCTCGGTGGGCTCGTCGGCTCCGGCCGCACGGAGCTGCTTCAGCTTGATCTACGGCCTCGACCAGCTCGAGGAGGGCGAGGTCGCGCTCGAGGGCAAGCCGCTGCGCCTCAAGGGGCCGCATACGGCGATTCGCCACGGCCTCGGGCTCGCTCCGGAAGACCGCAAGTCGCAGGCACTCATCCTCGACTGGAGCCAGGTGAAGAACGTGACCGTCACCGACCTGCGGCGCTTCTCCCGGGTCCTGCTCGATATCCGCAGGGAGCGAGCGACGGCGCGCAAGCAGCTCAGGGCGCTGAACACGGTCCCCGACGATCCGGACCGCCACGTCCGCCTGCTCTCGGGCGGCAACCAGCAGAAGGTCGTGCTCGCGCGCTGGCTGCTCCACGGGTGCCGCGTGCTGCTGCTGGACGAACCCACACGCGGCGTCGACGTGGCGGCGAAGGCGGAGATCTACCGGATCATCAGCGAGCTGGCGAGCTCGGGCCTCGGTGTCCTCGTGGTTTCGTCGGAGCTCGACGAGCTCGCGCATATCTGCACGCGCGTCCTCGTCATGCGCGAGGGCGAGATCGTGGCAGAGGTCGACGGAAAGAGCGCCACGGAGCGCGAGCTCCTCCGCCACGCCGTCGCTCCCACCGACGCACCGGATCTGGTCGAGGAGGTCGTATGAGCACTGGAACGGAGTCGCCGCGCTGGGTCGACACGCTCGGTCAGCGCGTGAAGGCGCTCGAGTTCCAGGAGTACGCGCTCGCGATCGTCGTCGTGCTCCTGTTCGTCACCGGCTCGATCCTGAAGCCGGAGACCTTCCCGACCTGGGACAACCTCCGCAACATGCTGACCCAGGCGAGCGTCGTCGGCGTGCTCGCGATCGGGATGACGTTCGTGATCGCGACGGCCGGGATCGACCTCTCCGTCGGGTCGATCGTGGCTGCCGCGGGCGTCTTCGGCGGCATTCTCGTGGGCACGGACGGGACGAGCAGCCTCGTCTTCATCCTCGGCGCGATCTTCTTCGCGACGCTCCTCGGCACCGTCAACGCGACCTCCATCGCCTACGGGCGCGTCGTCCCGTTCATCGCGACGCTCGCGATGTTCTCGATCGCCAGGGGCCTGGCACTCCTGCTGAACGACAAGCTGCCGGTCAGCCTGCTGGACCTCAACGGGGGCTCGATCTCCGACCCGCGCGTGTTCTCGTTGCTCTGGTTCGGCACCGGGAGGATTCTCGGGATCCCGGTCTCGGTGTTCGTCTTCCTGGGCGTCACGATCCTCGGGTGGATCGTCCTCAACCGCACCCGCTACGGCCGCTACGTGATCGCCGTCGGAGGTAACCGCGAGGCCGCGCGGATCGCCGGCGTCCCGGTTCGGCGGATCATCTTCAGCGTCTACGTGCTCTCGGGCTTCCTCGCCGGCATCTCGACGGTCCTGCTGTGCGCCCGGCTCGGGAGCGCCTCGCCGGTGAGCGGCAACCTGTACGAGCTCGACGCGATCGGAGCCGTCGTGATCGGTGGGACCGCGCTCGCGGGCGGGCGGGCGTCGATCGTCGGCACGTTCCTCGGCGTGCTCACGTTCGCGCTGATCTTCAGCCTGATGACCCAGCTCAACCTCTCGACCGAGATTCAGCAGGTAACGAAGGGCCTGATCGTCCTCGGTGCCGTCCTGCTGCAGCGCCCGGAGGCGCGGTACTGATGCCCGAACGGCCGGGCGACCCCAGTCAACACACGAGGAGGTATGCAATGTCGCGAAAGCGACTTCTGATCTCCGTCCTCGCAGGCCTGGTCCTCGCGATCGGCGCGACCGGCTGCATGGGCGACGACGACGACAACGGCGACTCGGCCTCGACGACAGACACCACCGCCGAGACGACGACGACGGGCGGAGGCGGCTCCGGCGAGACCGTCAAGATCGTCGCGAGCGTTCCCCCGACCGACCACGGTTGGCTCGGCGCGATCTCGAAGGACGCCCAGGCGGCCGCCGACAAGCACGACGATGTCGACTTCGAGCTGCTCGAGGCAGCAGATGCGGACTCGCAGGCACAGCAGATCGAGCAGGCGATCGCGACGAAGCCCGATGCCCTCGTCGTGCTGCCGTACGACGGCGCGGCGCTGACACCGGTGGCTCAGAAGGCCGAGCGGGCAGGCATCCGGGTGATCAACGTCGACCGCCTCTTCACGGCGCCCGACGCGGCCACCTCGACGATCCTCGGCGACAACTACCAGATCGGCGTCCTGGCGGCGAACTACATCGCCGACGAGCTGAACTGTCAGGGCAACGTGGTCGAGATTCAGGGGCTGGCCGGGATCTCGGTCACGACCGACCGGACGAAGGGCTTCACCGACACGCTCAAGCAGAAGTGCCCCGGCGGCGGCGTCAGAGATCGTCGCCTCCCAGCCGGCGGACTTCAACCCCGACAAGGGGCTGACCGTGATGGAGAACATCCTGCAGTCCGAGAGCGACATCGACGCCGTGTACACGCACGACGACGACATGGCGCAGGGCGTCGTGCGGGCGATCCGGAACGCGGGTCGCGACGACGAGATGTTCCTCACCGGCGTCGGCGGCTCGCAGGACGCCATGGAGCAGATCAAGGAGGGCGGCCTCTACCGCGCCACCTTCCTCTACAACCCGAACATGGCGGGCTCGGCCGTGAACATGGCGCGCCTCATCGCCCTCGGCGAGGGCTTCGAGGAGCTCGTCCCGCCCGAGGTTCCGCGGCAGCTGGTCGTGCCGGCCGCGGTGGTGACGAAGGACAACGTCGCCGACTACGAGCAGTACGCGTTCAACTAAGCCCGTCGCAGCTTGGCGGCGGCCCACCCGGGCCGCCGCCATAGCGCGGCCAGGCTAACGCGGGAACCGCCAGACGCGGCGCCCGCCGGCTACTGCTCCGCGCGTTCGAAGATCGGAGCTGTCCGCTCGACGAGCTGCTTCGCGACCTCGTCCGCCGGCATGCCCCGGTACAACCCTTGCTCCAGGATCGGCCCGGAAGCGTCCTCGATCTCCGGCCAGGTCGAGATCGTCGGCACGCGCTGAATCGCCGGGATCGTGTCGAGGAAGACCTCGGAGTGCGCGGGCTTCAGCGAGGGATCGAGGAAGTCGTTCGACTGCGCGATCGGCCTTCAGCGAGGGAACCGTTCGCCCGCTCCGCGCGGTGATCCGCTGGCCCTCGGGGCCAAGCGCGAACTCCATGAAGGCCCACGCGGCGTCCTTGTTCTCCGACGCCTTCGTCATGCAGTACGCGTCGCTGTGCAGGATCCCGGCCTGCTCGTCGTGCTTCGGCAGCGGCGCCACGTCCCAGTCGAATGCGGTGATCGTCCGGAAGGCCGGCGTCGAGCGCCGCGACGAGAGCAGCATCGCCTCGCGGCCGTTCTGGAAGCGCGTCTCGTCGTCCTCCGCCTCGACCTCCTGCTCGGACGGAACCACCAGGTGCTCGCGCCGCAGGGCGAAGAACGCGTCCATCGCCTCGGTCGCCTCGGGCGTGTCGAGCGTGAACCGCGTCGGCGCCTGCTCGTCGTCGACGACCTCGCCGCCGTTCGACCACACGAACGGGGCGATCCTGATGATCGACGGCTCCACGCCGAGCCCGTGCTGGTCGATGTCGCCGTCGCCGTTCGTGTCGCGCGTCAGCTTGATCGCCCGCTCGACCATGTCGTTCCACGTCCAGCCGGGCTTCGGTTCGGGCACCTTCGCCTGCCTGAACAAGGCGCGGTTGTAGTAGACGACGAGGCTGGAGATGTTCTGCGGCAGGCAGATCAGCTTGCCGTCGAAGCGGAATGCATCCATCGCCTGGGGGTAGAAGTCGTCCTCGTCGAACGCGTCGGAGTCCTCCACCCGGCCCTCGATCGGCTCGAGCACGTCGCGGGCGGCGAACTGCCCGTAGAAGCGGTAGTTGAGCAGGAAGAGGTCGGGCGGCGAGCCGCCGGCGAACGACGTCGAGAGGCGTGCGAGCAGGTCATCTCGGTCGCTCGCCTCGATCAGCTTCACGGTCACGTCCGGCTCGACCTCCCGGAACGCGTCGACGACGGCGCGGAACGCCTTCAGCTCCTCCGCTTCGCCGAAGACCAGGAAGCTGACGTCGCCGGAGACCTGCTCGCCTCCGGACTCGGCGTCGCCGCCGCCGCAAGCGGCGAGAGCCGCCACGAGTACAGCGGTCGCCAGCAGCCAACGCGTGATGAGAATGGGCTTCGCCATGCCTCGCGCGCGGAACCCTACATATCCAATCCTCTGCCTCATCGTGCTTGCGGGCTGCGGCGGCGGAGACGCGTCTCGGACGGCCGGTCCGCTGCCCCCGTGCGCCGCCGCCGAACGCGAGATCCCGCGACCGCCCTGCTCCCGGACGACTTTCCGTTGCCGCCGGGGACGAAGCTGACCGCCAGCAGGACGCCGTTCGAGGGTCAGGTCGTGATCGAGGGCGCCGTCCCGGGCGGGCTCGAAGACTCGGCCGCGTTCTTCGGCGACGAGCTCGAGGACGCCGGCTACGCCACCGGGCGGCGCGACGCCGAGCCGGGCGAAATGGAGTCGCTCTTCACGGGCAAGGAGTTCCGCGGCGGCTGGCGGGTGAACGACATCCCGGACTGCGAGGGCGCGTCGAAGCTGACGCTCGTCGTGATCCGCCTGTAGGGCTCCTCGAGCAGCCGACGGGTTACGAGGTCGTGGTGGTGCGGGTCGTACGCGAGGGCTCGGCATCAGGGTCGAGGAGGACGAGGTCGATGTCCCACCGACCCTCGCAGCCGAACTGCGCCACGCGCGCCTGTCCTGCGGCATACGACCCCGATGCGGTCGTGAAGAAGACCTCCGCTTCGAAGCCCTCGTTGTCCATCCCGGCGGGGCGGTAGCCGGCGGCTGTCACCGCGTCCTGGATCAGCACCGTGACCTCGTCGAGCGGCTTGGTCGTGACCGCCTGCACCATGACCTGGCTCTCGTTCTTCTGGACGCGCGTGACCGTTCCGATCTGGTCGAAGGACAGCCCGGCCGGCATGAGCGCGGTCTCAGCCGGGGGAGCAGGAGCGGTGCTCCGGGCCCGACACGGGTCAGCCGCCTCGTCCTCGTCGAGCACCTTCGCGCTCACAACGACCGCCAACGCTGCCAGGGCGATCGCCACGAACGCTGCCACCGCTCCAACCAACGAGCGGCGACGGTGGCGGCGATGCTCGACCATTGCGTGATTCTTGCAGGGCCTCCAGGCACACAGCCGGCGCAGGATTTGGCGATCCAATATGCTGCGCCGGCGACGGTGCGTAGGTCTGCGTGATATCAGGCAGGAGACGCCATCGATATCACCGGGAGACGCAATCGGCGCGTCGGAGTGGGGGCGCCAGGCGCGCCAAACGACCCGGGGAGGTACGCGCACCGATGCGAACGAGAAAGTTTGGCTTGATCGTGGCCGCCGCGGCGGCCCTCATCGTCCTCTTGGCCGGTACCGCAGCCGTCACCCAGAACGACGGGGCGAAGCAAGCACCGACCGCCCAGTCGGTGGTCACGCCCGACCCGGTGGGGGCCGAGGAATGGATGTACCTCCAGCGGGCCAACCCCGACGGCTCCATCCCGGACGCCGCCGTCAACGAGGCGATCGCGCAGTCCAAGGCGGCAGGCCAGGCGAGCCAGGGGTCGCCGGCCACGGATCAGGTGTGGGCGGAGCTCGGCCCGAGCAACATCGGTGGCCGCGTCCGCGATGTCGCCGCAGACCCCACTACCAAGGACGTCGTCTACATCGCAACCGGCAGCGGAGGCCTCTGGCGGTCGACCGACGGCGGCGCGACGTTCACCAGCGTGTGGGACCACTACCTGCCCCAGTCCATGGGTGCGGTCGCGGTCGACAGCAAAGGTGTCGTCTGGGCCGGCTCGGGTGAGCCCGACCACGGTGGCGGCTCGGCCTACTACGGCAAGGGCATCTACAAGTCCACCGACGACGGCGCGACGTGGACCAACATGGGCCTCGAGGACGGCGACACGATCGGCCAGATCGTCATCGACCCGCGCGACGACGACCGTGTCTTCGTCGCGGTCATGGGTGCGCTCCACGACACCGAGCCGACCCGCGGCCTGTTCCTGACCGAGGACGGCGGGGCCACCTGGACCCGCGTGATCGTGCCCGACAGCGCGTCCACCGGCGCCATCGACGTGTCGATCAACAAGACGAACCCGGACGTCATGCTCGCGACGACCTGGGACAAGATCCGCGACGAGAAGTCACGCATCTACGGCCCGCACTCCTACGTCTACCGCTCGACCAACGGCGGCCACACGTGGGCCAAGGTCCACAACCCGCCGCTCCCGCAGAGCGAGACCGACCCGACGCTGCAGACGCCGGACAACCTCGTCGGCCGGATGGGCGTGGACTTCAGCGACACCGACCCGAACCGGGCGTACCTGATCTCCAGCACCGCCCGCGGCAACTTCAACGGCTTCTTCACGAGCGCCGATGCAGGCGTCACCTGGACCGCTGTCGGGGCCACCTCGGGCGGCACGCTGCAGAACATCAGCGGCGGCTTCGCCTGGTGGTTCGGGCGCGTTTACGTCGACCCGGTGGACCCGCTGCACGTCTTCGTCGCCGGTGTCAGCCTGGCCGAGAGCCTCAACGGCGGTGCCACCTGGACGACGTCGAACACCATCCACGCCGACCAGCACGGCCTGGAGTTCGACCCCTTCACGCCGGGCAAGGTCCACCTCGGCAACGACGGCGGCTACTACTCGTCGACGCAGAACGGCGCCGCGCGCGGCGCCTGGTTCAAGGCTCCGCGCCTGCCCGTGACGCAGTTCTACGCGATGGACGTCTCCGTGCAGGACGGCTCCCGCGCCAACGCCGGATCGCAGGACAATGGCTCGCTCAAGTCCTGGGCGCTCGACAACACCGTCAACGGCGACTGGTTCAGCTTGCTCGGCGGCGACGGGATGATGAACCGGATCGACCCGACGAACGACCGGAAGTACTACGCCTGCTCCCAGAACGGTGGCTGCCGCGGCTTCGTCGGAACCGACACCGGGCAAACCTCGTTCAGCATGACGTTCCCGGGGGCCGACCGGAAGAACTGGGTAACCCCGATCGAGTTCGCGGCCGACCCGAACTTCATGTTCGGCGCCAGTCAGTTCGTCTACCGGATGAACACCGAGCCGGGCGCCGGCCAGCGCGTGTGGCAGCGGCTCAGCCCGGACCTCACCGAGGGCACCGAGCCGCGTGCACCGGGCTTCGGCACCGTCACGGCGCTGGGCACGACGACGGCGGATCCAAACCTCGTCTACGCCGGCACCGACAGCGGCCTGATGTGGGTCAGCCGCAACGCGATGGCCGCCCCCGACCAGGTGACCTGGACGAAGCTGGAGAGCCCGGTGTTCCCCGGCCGCTGGGTCACCCGCGTCACCGTCGATCAGGACAACCCCAAGGTGGCGTGGGCGAGCTTCTCGGGCTGGCGCTCGGGTGACGGCTATGCGCACGTCGTCATGACGAGCGACGGCGGCAACACGTGGGTGGACATCGCCGGCAAGAAGATCCCGCAGGCGCCCGTCAACGACGTCATCCGCCACCCGTCGAAGCCGAAATGGCTCTTCATCGCCACCGACGTCGGCGTGTACCGGACGACAAACCTCGGCAAGACGTGGCTCAAGGTGGGAGACAACCTGCCGCTCGTCCCGATCAACGACATCGACCTGCCCGCGGGCAGCAACACGCTCTACGCGGCGACCTACGGTCGCAGCGTCTGGACGACGTCGCTGGACGACGCCTCCTGAATCTGAGCGCGCCTCGCCCGTGCCCGCCGTCGGCGAGCGCGGGCGGGGCTCGCGCCGTTCGCCTCAGCGCAGCGGCCGGAAGAACTCGCGGATGTCCCCGAGCAGCAGGTCCGGGGCATCGTGCGGCGAGAAATGGCTGCCGCGGTCGTAGTGGTTCCAACTGACGATGTTGGCGTGATCGCGCTCGGAAAACCGCCGGACGGACTGGAAGTCCTCGGCGAAGATGGCCACGCCGGTCGGGGTGGTGGTCGCTTCGGTGGGCGCGGCTGTGCGGGGGTGCGCCTCCTCGTAGTAGCGCCGGATTGACGACCCGATCGTGTTGGTCAGCCAGTAGATCGCAGCGTTCGTGATGATGTAGTCGGGGTCCACCCAGCGTTGGAACAGCTGGGTCACCCAGGCGAGCCAGCCGGCGGGCGAGTCCTGCAGCGCGTACGCGAGCGTCTGTGGCTGAGCCGACTGGTAGGCGTTGTAAGCGAGGCCGCCGCCGGCGGTGAACCCCTCGAGGAACCTCATCGCCGACATGTCCTCCTCGCTCATGTCCTCGAACTCGCTCGGATCCCCCGACGGGAACGAGAACAGCTGCGTCACGTGCACCCCGACGACGCGGTCCGGGTCGTTGCGGCCGACCTCGGGCGAGATCTGCGAGCCGCCGTCGTTGCCGTGCGCCCCGTACCGCTCGTACCCGAGCCGGCCCATCAGCTCGACCCATGCCCCGGCGACGCGGCGCGTGTCCCAGCCCGGCTCGTCCGTCGGGCCCGAGAAGCCGACGCCGGGGACAGACGGGACCACGAGGTGGAAGGCGTCGCCGGCATCGCCCCCGTGGGCGCGCGGGTCGGTCAGCGGCCCGATCAGGTCGAGGTACTCGACCACCGACATCGGCCAGCCGTGCGTGGCAATCAGCGGCAGGGCCTCCGGCTCGGGCGAGGGCACGTGCAGGAAATGAACTTGCTGGCCGTCGATCGTCGTGAGGAACTGCGGGTGCGCGTTGATGCGCGCCTCCTGCGCGCGCCAGTCGTAGCCGTTCAGCCAGTAGTCGACGAGCTCGCGGACGTAGTCCATCGGGACGCCGTAGCTCCAGTCGACGCCCGGGAGCTCGTCAGGGAACCGGGTGCGCGCGAGGCGATCGGCGAGATCGTCGAGGTCGGCCTGGGGGATCTCGACGCGGTAAGGACGCAGCTCAGTGCTCGTCGTCGTGGAGGCGCTCATCAGCAGGATCCTTTCGTCAAACAGAACGGACTACTCCGTTCCACTCTACAGGAAGGTTCGAGTACCCTCGCGATCATGCGTGAACCGGGGCTGAGCGGGCGTCGAGGCGAGGCGGCGCGGAACGACGAAACGATCCTGGCATCCGCCCGCGAGGTGTTCGTGGCGGACCCGGACGCGCCCGTGTCCGCGGTCGCCGAGCACGCCGGAGTCGGCATCAGTTCGCTGTACCGCCGCTACGCGAGCAAGGAGGAGCTCCTGCGCAAGCTGTGTGGTGACGGGCTCCAGCTCTATATCGACATCGCTCGCGCCGCAGTCGAGGACGACGACGGCGACGCCTGGGAGGTCTTCGCGACCTTCATGGAACGAATCGTCGAGGCCGACACCCACGCCCTGACGCGCAACCTCGCCGGCCGCTTCACTCCAACCGAGGAGCTTGGGCGCGCCGCGTTCGTGGCCGACGAGCTCAACGAACGGCTCGTGGCCCGCGCCCACGCCGCCGGCGTGCTGCGTGAGGACGTCACCCGCGACGACCTCAGCCACGTGTTCGAGCAAATATCGAGCCTGCATGGAGCGACTCCCGAGCGGACCGCGCAGCTGCGCGCCCGCTACCTGACGCTCCATCTGGATGCGCTGCGCGCGCCCGGCCGCACGCCGCTGCCGGGCCCGCCCCCAACCAGTGACGAGCAGCACGCGCGTTGGGGCTGAGCAGAAAGGCGTTTCGGCAGAAGTCGATCTACACTGACCGCAGGCCGGAGTTGGTAGAACATCAGACCCCAGGGCGAGAGGCATAAGTACCTGTAAATCGCCCACTCTTGCCCCCGTAGCTCAGTGGATAGAGCAGCGGTTTCCTAAACCGCGTGCGCTGGTTCGATTCCGGCCGGGGGCACTCCCTTTGAAGCAGCGGGTTGTAGGCTGAAAGGCCCGCTAATCAACAACTTTCCAAGTCCGCCTGGCGAATGCCCGATAGGCGTGGCGAAGACTGCGCGCCCTCTGCGCTCACGCCTCCCCCTGGCCAAGCGCCGTTGGCCGTTCACGAGCTAGCTGCGTGGCGTAGGCCCGTCGGGCCTGATCGATCTCGTCTTGCAGTCCGTGGTCGAGCCAGGCTTGCACCTGATCGAACAGCGAGTTGACCTCGCTCCCCGGCCCCGGCCGGGCCGACGACGGGACGATGCTTGGATCCCTCTCGCCGTGTCCAGCGGCGTCGAGGCCGGCAGAAACGTCTCGCTTAGTTGTGCTAGCTTCCTCGCTCAACAGGCGACCCTTTAGAGACGTCACTGAAATACGGATACAGAATATACGACAACTATGTCCCCTTTGTCCAGCCCGAGCGAATCAAAACCTTGGCGATTCCTCACGAACCACACCCAGGTCCTGCTCTGCATCGCTCGCGACAGCGACGTCCGTCTTCGCGACCTAGCCCAGCTGGTCGGAATCACCGAGCGCGCAGCCCAGCGCATCGTGGCCGACCTCGTCGAGGCCGGCTACCTCGAACGCGAGCACATCGGGCGCCGCAACCGCTATGCCGTCAACCGCACCCGTTTGATGCGCCACCCCGCCCAGCTCAAGCACGAGATCGGTGAACTCATCGATGTCCTCGAGCTGCGGGAACATCCCGCCCAGAGCCAGACCTAACGCTCCCAGCGGCGGCAAAGTCGGCGTGATCCTGGCTACCGGGCCAGCACGACAGTAGACGTTGCGGGCCGCCTCAGTAGTCGTCTCGAAGCTGCCGGATCAGCTGAGTCAGGACGAACACGCCAAGGAGCGAACTCGCTAGAACTGCCACCGCCAGCGCGACGACGAGTGGCGTGTCGAGCGGAGGCGAGTCCTCGATCAGGTTGTCGATCCGATGCTTGACGCCGCGTGCTCTTTCCACGACCGAGTCGATCGCACCCTGGACCGGCAGGATGCTTGCCGCGCTCGAGCTCGCCTTCGCCGCGACGATCCCACCGCCTGAGCCGCCGCCGATCGCCGGAGCTGGGGTCGTAGTGGCAAGAGCCGTGTCGGGCTGACCGCAGGAGCTGCCGCGCCGGGCCTCGCGGAGCGTCGCCGGGTCGACCCTGCCGTGTGCGACCACGACGATCACGCTCGCTCGGGCATTCGCGCGCCGGTCGCGGAACACGAGCCTGTATGCGCCTTCGGGGAGCGCTCGCCCGCGCACTCGACCGCGGAAACGGATCTTGTTCACGCCCTTGTGCGCTCGGACACGGAAGCTGGCGACCTTCTGGCAGTTCTTGACCTTGACGACGTCGACCCTCAGTAGCGCCGGGCGCGCGAGCCGGACGACGATCGTCGTCGCACCTTTCTTCGATCCGGGCCTTACGACGTTGCGCGAGACCTTGATCGCGGCCGGCTGCCGTCCATCTGCCCTAGAGGCTGAAGAGCCCGCGGCAGGAGTCGTCAGGAACGGGTTGGCCGCGGCAGCCGCAGGGCTTCCGGAAGATGACGTTCCGGCCGGAGTGCTCGCGCCTGGCGCGCTCGGACTCGACCCACCCGGGCCGGTCGGCGAGCCCGGTGTTCCGGGTCCGGTTGGAGTGCCAGGCGATGCAGGCGGTGGCGATCCAGGCGGCGGCGGGGCGCTCGGTGGAGGCGGCGAGCCGGGTGGAGGCGGTGAGCTGGGTGGGGGTGGCAGTGCGGGCGGCGGAGATCCGGGCGGCGGAGGCAGACTCGGAGGCGGAGGAAGGGTTGGTGGTGGGGGTAGCGTCGGCGGCGGAACCGGCGGGACAGGAGGTAGCGGCGGCGGAGGTAGTGGCGGCGGAGGTAGCGGCGGAAGCGGAGGAGGTGGAGGCAGCGTCGGGGGCGGTGGAAGCGGTGGAGGCGGAAGCGGCGGTAGCGGCGGTAGCGGAGGCGGAGGCGGCAACTGCGCGGCTGCACGCTCCGGCCCGCCGGGCCCGATCAGGGCGCCTTCGGGCGCTCCAAGCAGGCCGAGGCAGAGAATCACCGCGAGCACAACGGACGCACCGCAGATACGCATCCTGAGCCCTCAACGCGCGAGGCATCGAAACGGATACGCCTCTCACGACGACACGAACCCGCCCCGAAACAGCCGAGTAAGGGAGGGCCAGGCGGCGAGCCGAACGCCGGGCGCTACCGCGACTCGGCCCCGACCTGTGTCGTGAGCTTGACACGCCGTGTGTCGTGTCCATGAGCGACCGCGAGGCGGCCCCACCGTAGCTTGGGTGGCATGGCCTATCCCCCAGAAAAAGGAGCAGGAGAAATGAAGCGCGCCAAGCGGTTCACCATCCGCCGTATCGCCCTCGGCCTGGCCGTCGCGGCGATCGCGCCGGCGACCGCCCAGGCCAGCCCGATCGACATGACCGGTGAGGACTTCCGCTACATCCACTCCCAGGCGCTGGCGAACGCGAAGCAGCGGGTCGATGCGACCGAACTGCGGAAGGCCGCCGCCCAGCAGCGCTCTCAGCGTCCGCGAACGCACACCAGCAGAATCGTCCCCGGCTAGCACACCAGGCAGATGGCGGCGAGGCCGCTACCTCGACTGAGCAGCCCGTCGTGGAAGCCTCGCCGCCGACCTGTGCAGCAAACGCGATCGGGAGCGTCATCGCCGAGGCCACCACGGGGTCATTTCGGGATGCTGGCACCCTGGCGATTGCGTCCTCTGACCACGATCATCTCCTTCCGAGATCGGTAGCGAGGCAGCCCAAGGAGGTCAGAAGATGTGGAAGCCACTCATCGGGAAGAAACCGAGCTCCGCGGCGAGAAAGCTACATCTCGCACAAATGCCTGGTACGCTCGCTCCCCGAGCAAAGGAGGCATCAATGGTCGGCCGAACGGGATGGCCGACGGGCGTTCTCGTCGTTGCGGCGGCGGTCTTCTCCCTCGCCGCTCTCGCCTTCTCCGCATCCGCTGCCTCCTCGCAGAATCGCTCGCCGCAAGCGACGAAGGCATTCCATGCGACGAAGGATTGCTCGGGCTTCACCGGCCTCGCCGGTGCCTTTTGCACGATCAGGTCATCGAACGTCAAGGCAGTCAAGGTGGGCTCGAAGATCTTCTACTTCCAGATGGCCGGCAAGACCGCGCTCAACAGCGACATTGCCATTTACGTAGGGCCCGGCAACGTCGCAACCGGCCATTGCCTCCTTCGTTTCGCGACCGGGGTGGGACTGTGCACGATCTCGGACGGCACGGGAACACTCGCCGGGTTCCATGCTCCGTGTACGTGTCACGGCCGATTCGTCGATCCCCAAGCTGTGGCACTGGGACGGGACGTACAGCTTCAGACAGAGCTAGAACCGGTGGGGAATCGGCCGGTGAGTGAGCGGGGCCGCCGGTGGCTTTCGTCGCTCTCGGCCAAGTACATCGCCGTGTTCGCACTGCTGGTCGCCGTTCCGGTGATCTGTACGAGCGTCTACCTGCTCTACTCGTCCTACCAGGACAACAAGCGCGCCTTGACCCGGCTGCAGCAGGAGAAGGCGAAGTCGGTCGCGGTCACGATCGACCAGTACTTCATACGACCTGACCAACAGGATGACAGCGATGTCGGGCCGCTACCTGTCCTTCACCGCACTGGGCTCGGTGCTTCAACCCCTGCTCAGCGAGAACGCGACCGATGCGTTCTACATCGACAGCACCGGGCGGAAGACGCTCGCAAGCGCCGGCGGCGGGCTCGCCCTGGTCAAGGGAAGCTTCCTCCACGATCGTTCGGTCGAGCAGGCGAGGGCGGCGGGGGTCTACTTCGGTCCCGTGTACGCGCCACGGCTCGCTTGTCCGACCCCGGAGCACGATCGATGGAAGTGCTGGTCGCAGAATCGTATGACCGGACTGCACCCCGAATCCCCAGGAAACGGACGTCGTCGGCGAGACGATCGATCTCGGAGTCATTCAGGACCTTGTCAGGCAGACGCGGCTCGGGACGTCCGGATACGTCTACGCGGTCGACGCCAAAGGCGTCCCGATCGCCCACCCGAACGCGTCCGCCTTCACGCATCGTTCTCTGGCTCTTCCTCAGGTGACGGAGGCGCTGGCTTCGTCGAGAACGGGATCGACGGTCGGCCGTAACTTCCGCGGCGAAAAGGTGCTGAGCACCTGGGCGACCGTCGAGCCGGTCGGCTGGAAGGTGTTCGTCGAGCAGCCCGAGAGCGCGGCGTTCGCACCGGTCCGCGGAAAGATCTGGCGGACGGCGCTCCTGCTCGCGGCGTTCCTCGCGGCGGGGGTCGGCCTGAGCGTCTTGCTCGCTCGCCGTCTCGTCCGCCCGGTCAAACAGATGCGGACGGCGGCGGCCCGGATCGGCGCGGGCGCCTACGACGAACGGATCGAACTCGACCGTCGGGACGAGCTGGGTGGCCTTGCAGACGAGTTGAACGGGATGGCGGCGAGCCTGCAGGCATCGGTCAGAGGGCTTGGAGCAAAGGGTCGAGGACCGCACGCAGGAGTTGCAGCAGGCGCTCGCAGAGCTCTCGCAGAAGGGCAGCCAGCTCGAGGTCGCGAGTCGGCACAAGAGCGAGTTCCTGGCCAACATGTCGCACGAGCTGCGGACGCCGCTGAACGCGATCATCGGCTTCTCGCAGGTGCTTCGGCAGCGGTTGTTCGGGGAGATCAACGCCAAGCAGGAGGAGTACCTCGACGACATCCTCGCGTCGGGAAACCACCTCCTGGACCTGATCAACGACGTGCTCGACCTGTCCAAGGTCGAGGCCGGACAGGTCGAGCTCGAAGTCGCGACCTTCTCGCTCCGCGAGGCTCTGGAGCGCGGCGTGGTGATGGTGAGGGAGCGGGCGACGAAGAACGGCGTGCGCCTCTCGCTCGAGCTCGCGGCCGACGTCGATCTTGTCGACGGTGACGAGCGCCGCGTCCGGCAGGTTGTCTTCAACCTGCTCTCGAACGCGGTCAAGTTCACGCCGAGGGACGGAAGCGTCGTCGTCGCGTCGGCGCGGGAGGACGGAGAGGTGCTTGTGTCGGTGACGGACACCGGGCCCGGTATCGCCGTAGACGACCAGGAACGGATCTTCGAGGAGTTCCAGCAGACGGACGTCGGCGTGCAGCAGCGCGAGGGCACCGGCCTCGGACTCGCACTCTCGAAGCGCCTCGTCGAACTGCACCGAGGCCGCATCTGGGTCGAAAGCCGGTCCGGACACGGCAGCCGGTTCGTCTTCACGCTTCCGATCGAGAAGGCAGGCCGCAATGGCGGGTGAGCGCATCCTCGTCGTCGAGGACAACGAGACGAACATGAAGCTTGTCCGCGACGTGCTGCAGGCAAAGGGCTACAGCACGCTCGAAGCGACCACGGGCGAGGATGCGGTCGAGCTCGCGCGGACGCTCGACCCGGCGCTCGTGCTGATGGACGTGCAGCTGCCCGGGATCGACGGCATCGAAGCCCTTGCGCAACTACGTGGGGACGAGCGAACCTCCGCGATCCCCGTGGTCGCGCTGACCGCGCAAGCGATGAGAGGCGACAGCGAGCGTTTCCTCGATGTCGGATTCGACGGCTACCTCTCCAAGCCCGTCGACGTCGTCGAGCTGATCCGGGTCGTCGAGAGCAGTGCGATCGCGAGTGAGCGGCCCGCAAAGATCCTCGTCGTCGACGACGTACCGGAGAACGTGCGCTTGCTGGAGGCGGTGCTCGTCCCTCGGGGCTACGAGGTCGTGACCGCGACCGACGGCCTGGCGGCGCTCGACCTCGTCGAGACGGAGGAACCCGACCTGATCCTCCTCGACGTGATGATGCCCGGCCTCGACGGCTACGCCGTGTGTCGCCACCTGCGTGCGAACGACGCCACCGCGGTGCTCCCGGTGATCATGGTCACGTCGAGCGTCGGCCAGGAGAAGAGGAAGGCGATCGAAGCCGGCGCGGACGACTTCATCCCGAAGCCGTTCAACCACGACGAGCTGCTCACGCGCGTGCGGTCGCTGCTCCGGATCAAGCGCTACCACGACACGATCAAGGCGCAGGCGGCCGAGCTCGCAGAGCTCAACCGCACACTGGAGTCGCGCGTGCAGACCCAGGTCGGCGAGCTCGAGCGCCTGCGACGGCTGCGTCGCTTCCTCTCCCCGCAGCTCGCCGACGCCGTCGTCTCCTCGGAAGACGAGACGATCCTGCGCAGCCACCGCCGACAGGTCGCGATGTTGTTCGCCGACCTGCGCGGCTGGACGAGCTTCGCCGACGCCGTCGAGCCCGAGGAGCTGATGCGCGTGCTCGGCGAGTTCCACGACGCCATCGGCCGCCTCGTGAAGCGCTTTGACGCGACCGTCGGATTCCTCGAGGGGGACGGCGTCCAGCTCTTCTTCAACGACCCGATCGAGATCCCGGACGCGGCGCTCAGGGCGGTGCGGACCGGATGCGCGTTACGCGAGGAGATGGCGGAGCTTGTGCCGCAGTGGTCGAAGCGTGGACACGACCTCGACTTCGGCGTGGGCATCGCCCTCGGTTACGCAACCTGTGGCGAGGTCGGCTTCGAGGGCCGATCCGACTACGCCGCGATCGGAGTGGTGACGAATCTCGCGTCGCGCCTCGCGGACGAGGCGAACGGCGGTCGAGTGCTCATCTCGCAACGTCTCTACGCCGAGGTGGAGTCAGACGTCGACGTCGAGCCGGCCGGCGAGTTCACGCTCAAAGGGTTCGGGCGCCCGGTCGCCGCCTTCAACGTCGTCGCGGTTCGCTCGCCGTGAAGGACCGGCAGATCGAGGAGCTGCGTGCGTCGCGGAAGCGGCTGGTGCTGGCCGCCGCGTCCGATCGCGGCAGTATCGAGCGCGAGCTGCACGACGGCCCCCAGCAGCGCCTGGCCGCGCTCGCGGTCGAGCTGCAACAGGCTCGGAGGCTCGTCGACGTCCATCCCGCTGCGGCGGGTGCACTGATCGACGAGATCGCAGGCGAGGTAGCGGAGGCCCTGGATGAGCTGCGGGCCTTGGCGCACCGAATCCATCCTCCCCTGCTCGAAGCGGGCGGGCTCCGCGCTGCACTGCGCACCACCGCGGCGATGGTCGGCGTGCCAACGCGCGTGCAGGTTCCAGAGGGACGCAACCCTTCCGTCCGAGCTTGCCGGGGCCGTGTACTTCTCCTGCGCCGACGCACTCGAGCACCTCGGCGAGAGGGAGAAGATCGCGATCACCGTCCGCCAGCAGGAGGGGACGGTCGTGTTCGAGATCGTCGCGGAAGGCTCCGACTCGGCCACGGCCGACGCCGACCTAACCCCGATGCGCGACCGCCTGGAGGCGCTCGGCGGCCGGTTGACGATCGAGTCGGAGGCGGGGCACACCGGCATCACCGGCTCGCTGCCGAGCTCGGGATGAACCTAGCCGTTCTCCGCGAGGTAGAGGATCACGGCCTTGACCCGCCGGTGAACCGCCGGCTCCCACGTCAGCCCGAACTTGAGGAAGATCGAGTGAATCACCTTCTCGACCGAACGCTCGGTCAGGAAGAGCGTCTCGGCGATGGCCGCGTTGTTCTTCCCTTCGGCCATCTCGCGAAGCACGTCGCGCTCGCGCGGCGTCAGCTCGTTGAGCGGGGACTCGTCGCTCCGACCGCTCTCCGCGACGAGGGCCTCGACGACCTTGGCGTCGATCACGGAGCCGCCCTCTGCGACCGCGCGGATTGCGCCGACGAACTGGTCGACGTCCTCCACCCGCTCCTTGAGGAGGTAGGCGCGACCCGCACTACCGCGGTCGAGGAGGGCGAGGGCATAGCTCGGATTCGCGTACTGGCTGAGCACGACGACGCCGACGTCCGGGTGCGTCTCGCGCAACCGCTCGGCAGCCTGGATCCCCTCGTCGGCGTTCCCGGGCGGCATTCGGATGTCGGTGACAACGACGTCCGGCCGCTTCGCGTCGACCGCGTCGAGAAGGGAATCGAGATCGTTGCAGACGGCGGCGACCTCGACGTCGGATACCGGCTCGAGCACGCGCTGTACGCCTTCGCGGACGAGGTAGTGATCGTCCGCCAGCACGACCCGAATCGGCACGGGTAGAGAATACGCCGGTGCCCGATCCTCCTCAAAACGGGCGGGGCCTGGAATCCCGGCTCGTCCTGATCGTCGACGACGACGCGAGGAACCTGAAGCTCGCTCGGGACGTGCTGCTCGCCGCCGGATTCCGGACGCTGGTTGCCCGGAACGGCGCGGAGGCGGTCGCGCTCGGCGCCGAGCATCTTCCGGACGTCATCCTGATGGACCTCCGACTGCCGGACATGGACGGTGCGGAAGCTGCCAGGATCCTCGCGGACGGGGCGCGGACAGCGGCGATCCCCGTGGTCGCGTTGAGCGCGGTCGCGTTCGAAGAAGACACCGCCTGGCTCACGCGCGCCGGATTCGCCGGCTACCTGGACAAGCCGATCGACGTCGAGAGCTTTCCGCACCAGGTACGCCGGTTCTGCGCCTGACGCGGCGTCACCGTGCTGGCACCCGCGTCGAACGGGGGCTGGCACCGCAGACGCAGCTCGGCCCCGGTGCCACGCTGGGGGCCGTTGGCCTGCAGGCACCCGCAGCAGGCGATAAACCAGGGAGGAAGTCATGAAGAAGCTTCAGTTTCTCGTGTTCGTCGCGGCGCTCGTGCTGGCCTCGTCGCTGGCGGCGGTGTCGGCGGCCTCGCCGCGGAGCGGCAATCTCCACGTGACGAAGGAGTGCTCGAAGTACTCGGGCGCCGCCGGCGGCTTCTGCACTATCACGTCCTCGAACCTCAACTCGATCAAGGCCGGCTCGAGGGTCGTCTACGCCTCGGCGGCCGGCGTCAAGACGCCCGGCTTCCTCGACACCGACCTCGTCATCGACGGGCCGGGCAGCAACACCGCCTACGGGCATGTCGTCCTCAATCTGTCGACCCGCACCGGCGTGGTCACGTTCTCGGGCGGAACCGGCACGTTCACGCACTTCCACACCGGCCCGATCGTGGTCGCATGCCCCGTCCCGCCCAACTGTTCCTGGGATGGGCCGTACAGCTTCAGTCCGCCCAACTGACCAACCCTCTCCGCGGTCCGGATGCCGGCGCGCCTCAGCGGGGTGTGCCGGCATCGACCTCTCGTTCGACCTCCACCCGCTACGGATCAGAGAGGGCCGAGTCGCGGCCGCGAGCCACCCAGGCCCAGCGCTACCCGCGCCGCCTCGTCGAACGGGGTCAGCTCAATCCGGACGAGCTCGCGGATCCGATCGTCCTTCGCCACGGTCGCGTTCCTCAGTCCTTCGATCAAGGGCCGGGCGGTAGCCGCGTTGACCGGGGTGACGAGGTGCAGCCAGTAAGAGGAGAGCCTTGCGGTCAGCAACGGAATCTCGACGATCAGGGGGCGCTTGTGCCGCAGCGCTGCGATTCGTTCGATCATCTCCCGATACGTCATGACCTCAGGCCCGCCGACGTCGAAGCTCTCGCCCATCGCCACCTCCTCTCCGCAGACGCCGTCGAGATACCGAACGACGTCTGCGAGCGCGATCGGCTGAGTAGGTACGCCGACCCAGCGCGGACACACCATGGCCGGCAGGCGGTCGACGAGCGCGACGATCGTCTCGAAGCCTGCGCTTCCCGGCCCGACCACGATCGCAGCGCGGAGCGTGGTGACGGGCACGGAGCCGGCCGCAAGCTCCTTCGCCGTCTCCAGCCGGCTCCGAAGATGCGGCGACAGATCCGGTGAGTCGTCACCGAGCCCACCGAGGTACACGAGTTGCCGCACACCCTCCTGCTCGGCCGCCCGGGCCACCGTGCGTGCGGCTTGACGGTCGCGCTCTTCGAAGTTGCCCGCTCCTAGGGAGTGCACGAGGTAGTAGGCGACCTCGACACGCTCCAGGGCACGGCGGACCGCGCGCTCGTCCGTCGCGTCGGCGACCGCCCAGGTGGCGCCGTTGCCGCCGTGCTGGCGCCGTGAGACGGCCACGACGTCATGCCGCGGAGCGAGCAGCGGGAGTAGCGCGCGGCCAATCGTTCCCGTAGCCCCGAGTATCGCCACCCTCATATCGCGCCCTCGCGGACCAGCCGGGCGAAGTATCGCCTGCTCACGGCGTTGTGCAGGCGTGCCTGCACGTAGGAGTAGAGCCCTGGAAAGACGGCGAGGCGTGGGTAGAAGCCCGAGATGGCGGAGGTGAGGAAAGTGCCGTCCTGCGCGAAGACAATCGAGCCGCCCGGGCGGCTGGCGAGCAACCCGCCCTCGATCGGGTAACAGCACGAAACGCGATTGCCGGCACATTCGATGCGGGGGAGGCCGAACCTGAGCAACGTCGCTCCGAGCGCGCGCAGTGCTAGGCCGTCCGGGCTCCGAGAAACGCGAACGAGGCCTCCGGTCGTCCGTTCGACCTCGCGCCAGTAGGCAGACGCCAGGCGGCGCCCACCCTCCGGCGAAGCCTCGACGATCGCGACCGGCGCGCGGACGCACTCCTCAGACTCGACGGGTCTCATCTCAGTGGTGGTGCGCCTGCGCGACGAGGTCGGCTCCACCGAGCGGGTCGGCGTCAAGGTGTCGAGCACCAGCCTTCTCGGTGACTTTCGGACTCGCGCCGGCGCCGGCGATCCAGAGCGGAACGTTTCGTGCGACCTTGCGCAACGACGCCTCGGTTCCGGCAAGGCGCTGCGGATTCGTTACTGCGATGACGACGGCGGCCGGCTCGAGCGTGCGTGCGACGTTCTCGAGCGAGTCGATCGGGGTGTCGGGCCCGAGGTACGTGATCCGCCAGCCGCGTTCGCGCAAGGCCATCCCGAAGACGATGAGCGCCAGGTCGTGCTGCTCTCCAGGCGCGCAGGCGAGGAGAGCGCGGGGTCCCAGGCCGCGATCCCAGCCGCGGGCGAGCCCGAGGAGCCGCCCCCGCAGCAGGTTGCTGGCGAAATGCTCGTCGGCGACCGACGCCTCGCCACGTTTCCAGCGCTCGCCGAGCTCGTGCAGGTACGGCATTACGACCTCGCCGAGGACGGTCTCGAGGGAAAGGTTGGCGAGCAGCGTGTCGAGCGCGGTGTGCGCGGCGCTCTCGTCGAGCGCATCCAGCGCCTGCCGCAGGCTCTCGGCGCCGCGGGCGAGGGCAGGGGACTCATCGGGGCGGCGCTCCGTCTCGTCGAGAATCACGCGGGCCGCCTGTGCAGCTGAGAGACCTCGCTCGAGGTGGTCGCGCATGAGAGCCACCCGCTGCTCGTCCTGCGGCGAGTACAGACGGAAGCCGCCTTCCGATCGGGTTGGGCGCAGCAGACCGTAGCGGCGTTCCCAGGCCCGGAGCAGGTCGGTGCTGACGCCCGCGCGACGACTCAGCTCACCAATGCGGACGTACCCGGTGACTTCGGCCTTCATAGCTGCATTGTACAGACCCTGGACAGAGATTTGACAAGCCCGGAAGGACTCTGTACGATCCTTTGACAAACACTAGACAGAAAGGAGATCGGACATGGAGAAGCTCGACATCGTCGCCGCTGCGCTCCTCGTGGTCGGGGGGCTTAACTGGGGGCTCGTCGCAGTTGCCGAGTTCGACCTCGTGGCGACCCTGGTGGGTCTCGAGTTCGGCGAGACCAACTTCGCAAGCCGGGCCGTGTATGGCCTGGTCGGAATCGCAGCCGTCTACCAGGTGCTGCAGCAGCAGGCCATCCGGCGCCGCTGGAGCCGCAACCCTCAGGTCACGACCGCTTAACTCGAAAAGGAGAAATCGCATGCGCAAAGTGTTCGTAGCCGTCCTCGCGGCCTCCGTGCTCGCGATCGGGGCAGTTTCGGCAGAAGCAACCGTCCCCGCCCCGGCCGCTCAACCGACGACGGCCGACAAGAACATCGTCCAGACAGCCGTTGCCGCCGGCCAGTTCAAGACGCTCGTCATGCTCACCAAGCGAGCCGGGCTGGCCGGAGCCCTCAGCGGCGAGAAAAAGCTGACCGTCTTTGCACCGACCGACGCGGCCTTCAGGAAGGTGCCGAAGGCCACCCTGAACAAGCTGCTGCGCAACCGCGCCCAGCTGCGTCGCGTCCTCCTCTACCACGTTGTCGCCGGGGACGTGAAAGCGGCGCAGGTCGTTCAGCTCCGCAGCGTCAAGACGCTTGCCGGGCCCTCCGTCCGCATCCAGGTTGCCGGCGGCAGCGTATTCCTCAACCGCTCGACGAAGGTCGTCAAGACCGACGTGGCGGCCTCGAACGGGACGATCCACGTGGTGAACAGGGTCCTCCTTCCACCCGCCTCGTAGTCGCCGCCTGGGCATCCGCTGAAATCGAGACGGGCGGCCACCAAGGCCGCCCGTCTCGTTCAACGTGATCTCGTCCATGAGATCAAGAATCGTTCCGCGGGAACCGGCCAGCTCCTCGGAGGCTGTTGAGGGCCGATGAGTCCCGGGGCCGTGCGCTGTCTAAAGATCGACGGCGTCCTCAGCGGAGAACGGAATGCCGAGGTTCCGTCGGCCGTTCGGACCGCCCAAGCAGACAGACCCGAGCCAGCGAACCGCGAAGGGACCAGACATGACGATCACCAGTTCGATCGAGGATCTGCGCGCCGAGCTCAACGGTCGCGTGATCACACCCGGCGACGACGCATACGAAGAAGGACGCGTCGTCTTCTACCGCAGCGTCGACCGCAGGCCGGCGGTCATCATCCGGCCCGCCGACGCCGCCGCGGTCGCGCGCGTCGTCACGCTCGCGCGCGGGACCGGAGCGGAGCTCGCCATCCGAAGCGGTGGACACAGCCTGGCAGGGCACAGCGTCTCCGAGGGCGGGATCGTCCTCGACCTCAGGGACATGCGGGCGCTGAACATCGATGCAGAGGCTCGTACCGCTTGGGCGCAGACGGGGCTGACAGCGTCCGGCTACACGGCTGCGGCGGCGGAGCACGGCCTGGCGACCGGATTCGGCGACACCGGCTCGGTCGGGATCGGAGGGCTCACGCTCGGCGGCGGTGTCGGCTTCCTGGTCCGAAAGCACGGCCTCACGATCGACAACCTGCTGGCCGCCGAGCTCGTGACCGCCGACGGCGAGCTGCTGCATGTGGACGCCGAGGAGCACCCGGACCTGTTCTGGGCGATTCGTGGCGGGGGCGGCAACTTCGGTGTCGCTACGCGCTTCCAGTTCCGGCTGCACGAGGTCGACTCGATCGTCGGCGGGATGCTGATTCTCCCGGCGACGCCCGAGGTGATCGCCGGGTTCGTCGCCGAGGCCGAAGCCGCCCCGGAGGAGCTGTCGGCGATCGCCAACATCATGGTCGCGCCGCCGATGCCGTTCCTCCCGAACGAGGCCCACGGTAAGCCCGTGGTGATGGCGCTGATGTGCTACGCAGGCGACGTCGAGTCCGGCGAGCGCGCCTACGCGCCGTTCCGGGCGCTCGCCGAGCCGGTCGCGGACATGGTGCGGCCGATGCGCTACCCGGAGATCTACGCGCTGTTCGGCGAGGAGGCGGAGGGCCCCGGGCCGGCCCAGGAGGTGGCGCGGTCGCTGTTCGTCGACGCGGTCGACCGCGACACCGGGGCGGCGATTCTCGACCATCTCCACGCCTCGACTGCGCCGATGGCCGTGGCGCAACTCCGGGTGCTGGGTGGGGCGATGGCCGGCGTGCCCGCGGAAGCGACGGCGTACGCGCACCGTGGCCGACGGATCATGGTCGCCCTCGGCGCGGTCTACGAGGACGCCGGGGAATCCCCCGTGCACGAGGCGTGGATCAGCGGCTTCGCGGCTGCCCTTCGGCAGGGTGACGGCGGCGTCTACGTCAATTTCCTCGGCGACGAGGGCGAGGCGCGGGTTCGCGACGCCTACCCGGGACCGACCTGGGACCGGCTGGCAGCGGTCAAGCGCCGCTACGACCCGACCAACCTCTTTCGGCTGAACCAGAACGTCCCGCCGGCCGCGGCCTAGGTGAAGACCTGGCGGCCGATCAGTTGCAGAGAGCGCCCCTCATCCGTGACCCGCCTGCCGTAGCATCGCCCCCATGGCCTATGACGAGGAGCTCGCGGGTCGGATTCGCGAGCTGGTCTCCGACGAATCCGATCTGACCGAGCAGAGGATGTTCGGCGGACTGGCGTTTCTGATCGGGGGCAACATGGCCGTCGCCGCGAGCGGGCAGGGCGGAATCCTTGTTCGCGTCGACCCGGCGGAGTCGGATGAGCTGGTCGCGACAACAAGCGCTCGCCCGATGGAGATGCGCGGGCGGCAGATGCGGGGATGGCTCCGAGTCGACGCGGACGAGGTTCGCGCCGAGCGCGAGCTCGCCAAGTGGGTCGAGCTCGGCACGGCGTACGCTCGCTCGCTCCCCGCGAAGCGCGGCTAGCCTCAGGGACCACGTTTTTTTGACGCGTTTGGGTCAACTTGGTGTGGCGGATTACCAGGCACTCTGGGCTCATGAAGCACTTCGCTCTCGTCCTCGGCGTCGTTCTCGTTCTCGCCCTCTTCGGGACGGCGTCGGCGCTCGCCGGTCGGAACCTCGCCGTCGGGGTCAACGACGACGCCGTCAAGTCGCGGGAGGGAATCTCGTCTGTCGCGAACTCCCTTGGGCTCGGCTACTACCGCGTGACCCAGCGCTGGCAGCCGGGGCAGACTCAGGTGAGCCCTTCTGACAGCGCGACGCTCGACGCCACAGTCCGCAACGCCGGCTCCCAGAAGATCCTCCTGAGCGTCTTCGGGCCCGCGAGCGCTGCGCCTCGCACGGCTTCCGGGCGAGCGGCGTACTGCAGCTTCGTCTCCTCGGTCCTTGATCGCCACCCGCAGATCGCCGCGGTCAACATCTGGAACGAGGCCAATCTCAGCTACTTCTGGAGGCCCCAGTTCAATCGCAACGGCTCGAGCGCCGCCCCTGCCGCCTACGAGGCTCTGGTGGCGCGCTGCTACAGGACGATCAAGAGCAGGCATCCGTCCGTGCGCGTGATCACGTCGATTTCTCCGCGCGGCAACGACAATCCGCGCGCGCGCTCCAACATCTCCCACTCTGCGAGGAACTTCATCACGAAGATGGGACAGGCGTACCGCCGCTCGCACCGCGGAGCTCGCATCTTCGACGCCTGGGGACAGAACATCTACGGCTCGAACTCGTCGGAGCGCCCCTGGGTGCGCCACCGCCGAGACATCGGCCAGGGCGACTACCCACGGCTGCTCTCCTACCTGAAGAGCGCCTTCGGAGGCACACGCCAGCCGATCCCCGGCCAAAAGGACGTTCGCATCTGGTACCTCGAGGGCGGCTTCCAGACCGGCGTCGGCGCGAAGGGCTCCTTCTACGGGAACAGCGAAACCGACCGTGCCGTCGTCGCGCCCCTCGGTGGCCGGGTCAACCAGGCATCGCAGCTGACCGATGCGATCAGACTCGCCTACTGCCAGCCGGCCGTCGGGGCCTTCTTCAACTTCCTGCTGGCCGACGAAACGAATCTGCGCGGCTGGCAGTCGGGTGTCCTATATCCGAACTGGACGCCCAAGCCCTCCTACGACGCGTTCAGGCGCGCGATCGCCGAGGCCAACTCGCATCGCGTCGACTGCGCGAAGCTCAGGACGCGGATCAAGAGCCTCGGCGGCCAGCCTGGCTTCTAGCTGGCGGGGCGCTCGGTGGCGAAGCGCCCGCCGATCTTCCTTGATTCGGCCTTCGCGCAGGACCGGGGGTATCGAGGTAAACGCCTGTCCGTCCAGGCTAGAGTGCTGGACCCCGCATGCGCGCTGATCGAGACCCTGACCTACTGCTGGTGGAGAGCATGTTGGCACCGCCGCCCCTCGATGACGCTCGCAGCTCGCTCGAGTACTGGCAGCGGCGGCAGCGGAGTCTCCCGTTTCACCGGCGCGCCGCACGTCGGGAGGCAAGGGAGATGGCCGCCCGCTGCGAGGAGCGGGTACGCGCCGCGGAGCAGGCGCAGTTCGAAGCGAGCCCGGTCGGGAGGCTGCTCACAGCTCTGGGGATCTCGAGCGTCTGGCTGCGACGGGTGAGATCCGCTGAGACGGTCTTGTCTTTGCTCGCGTGGGCGTTCGTGCTGCGAAGAATGAAATTGGTCGCCGGAGGACTGGCGGCGGTCGTGCTGATCCTCGTGGTCGGCGTCGTCGCACTCCTAGTCGTGTTCGATCAGCTCGCCTAGCTCAAGGGCCAAGGCTTAGTCTCGCCGTAGCTCGCCGCCGGCGCGGAGCATCGACGCACCGAGCCGGTCAGTCCGAGCCTCTCGGAGAGGGCAAAGCTCGGCTCCCGTGGACGTCCGGTCGAAGGACCGATCGGCCTAGAAGAACCGCGCGTGCGAAGGGATGAAGGGCCCCTACCGCAGTCGGGGCCCTTCTCGCGGGCACTCCTACTGCTTCTTGCCCTTGTCTCCGCCCTTGCCGGGCGTATCGGCCGGCTTGCCCGGCTCGCTGTTGCCGGGCTTGTCCGCGGGCTTGCCCTTCTCCTTGGACTTGCCCTGCTGCTTCTTCTCCTCCGACTTGCCCCTCTGCTTGTCGGAGCCCTTGTTGCCGTGCTTCTTCGGCTTGCACTTGCCGAGCTTCGCATGCTTGCGCAGGAGCTTCTCGGCCTTCTTCTCGCCCTTGACCTTCATGGTCTTGCCCTTGACGCAAAGCGTGAAGGTGGCCTTCGAGCACGGGCCGATCTTGTCGCCGTGGCGCAGGTGCGCCCTCACGGCGTTCCGCGACACGCGGATGGTCACGAACGGGTTCTTCTTCGACCGCGTCTTGTGACAGATCGTCACCTTCTTCGGGTACTGGCCGGTTGCAGCCGGTGCCCCGGACGGGGACACGGCAGCACCGACCGACGTGAGTGCCGCGAACGCCAGAGCACCCACGCCCCCGGCGAGGACTATGCGAAGTCCCCAGCGCGTACGTCGTTGTTTCATCGTTGCCAAACCTCCAGCTGGAGCTTTCAGGATCCCATAGAGGTAGACCCGAGGCGGCGCGAAACCTGCGGGTGCAGATGTAAGGAATTTGTGCGGCTTGGTTCACGCTCCTCCGGGATCTCCTCGCGGAGCCTGCGCGTACGCGCTCGTCCGGTGGTTCCGCCGCGACGACGAGGATCTCCTTCGCGGCCATCCGCCGGTCGCTACCCGCTCGGCCGAACTAGGATCACTCGATGCGCGTGCGGGCAGCCGTCCTGGAGGAGTTCGGGCAGCCGCTCGTCGTGCAGGAGGTGGAGCTCGCGGAGCCGAGGGCCGGCGAGGCGCTCGTCCGCCTGCAGGCGTGCGGGGTCTGCCACACCGACCTGTACGCGGCCTCGGGCGCCGATCCGACAGGCTACACCGCCTGCGTGCTCGGGCACGAGGGAGCCGGTGTCGTCGAGGCGGTCGGTCCTGACGTGAACCTGGTGGCGCCCGGCGACCACGTCGTGACGCTCTTCGCGCCCGAGTGCGGCGAGTGCGTCCACTGCCGCAGTCCGCGAACGAACCGCTGCACCGCGATCCGCGACCAGCAGGGCCTCGGCTTCCTGCCGGACGGGACGACGCGGTTCGCCCGCTCCGGCGGCGACCCGCTCCGCCACTTCATGGGCACCTCGACGTTCGCGGAGTACTCGGTCGTGCCCGAGATCGCGCTCGCGCGCGTCAGCCCGGAAGCGCCGCTGGACGCGAGCGCGCCCTTCGCCTGCGGCCTCTCGACCGGGATCGGAGCCGCCCTGTACACGGCGCATGTAACGCCAGGCTCGACCTGCGTCGTCTTCGGCTGCGGGCTCGTGGGGCTTGGGGCCGTGATCGGGTGCAAGCTGGCGGGAGCCGACCGGATCGTTGCGATCGACCTCTCCGAGGAGCGCCTCGCCGAGGCGACGCGGCACGGCGCCACGGACACCCGCGTCGCCGCCGACGACACCGTCGACTGGATCCGCTCGGAGACCGGCGGGTTCGGCGCGGACTACACGTTCGAGGCGACCGGGAACGTCGGCGTGATGCAACAGGCGGTCGAGGCCGCGCGCGAGGCCTGGGGTCTCGCGACGATGATCGGCGTCGCCGGCAAGGGCGAGACGCTCGACATCGTGCCGCGGCTGTTGATCACGGGCCGCCGCGTGACGGGCTCGTCCTTCGGAGGGGTCAAGGGCCGGACGCAGGTGCCGGAGCTGGTCGACCGCTGGCTCGCGGGCGAGTTCGACGCCGAGGCGCTCGTGACCCGCCGGATCGCGCTCGACGAGGTGAACGACGCCTTCGAGGCGATGGAGCGCCAGGACGGCATCCGCACCGTGATCGCCTTCGACTAGCGGTTACGCCTCGTCGAACTTCAGCGAGGCCGAGTTGATGCAGTAGCGCTGGCCGGTGGGCGCGGGCCCATCACCGAAGACGTGGCCGAGGTGGCCGCCGCAGCTCGCGCACATCACCTCGGTGCGGCGCATGCCGTGGCTCGTGTCGGTCTCCTCATCGATCGTCTCCTCGTTCGCGGGCGCGTAGAACGCGGGCCAGCCACAGCCCGAGTCGTACTTGGTGCCCGACTCGAACAGCAGCTCGCCGCAGCCCGCGCAGCGATAAGTGCCCGGCTCGAACGTGTGGTCGTACTCGCCGGTGAACGCCGGCTCGGTGCCCTTCTCGCGCAGGATCCGGTACTGCTCTTGCGACAGTTCGCGCGCGCCACTCGGCGTCGGTCTTCTGCACCTTGGTCACGCGCCGACTCCGGCCGGCTTGGGCAGCGGCTCGATCGCCTTCAGCGCCCGCTCGATCTCGGCCTCGGGCAGCTCGAAGTCCTCGAGCTCGCCGGCGAGGTAGGCGTCGTAGGCGCCGAGGTCGAAATGGCCGTGGCCCGAGAGGTTGAACAGGATCGTCCGCTCCTGCCCCTCGCCGTCCGCGGCGGCCGCCGCTGCGATCGCGCCGTGGATCGCGTGCGCAGCCTCCGGCGCAGGGATGATCCCCTCGGTGCGTGCGAAGCGCACGGCGCTGGCGAAGACCTCGTTCTGGCTGTAAGCCTCGGCGCGCACGAGCCCGTCGACGACGAGCTGCGAAACGAGCGGCGCCATCCCGTGGTAGCGCAGGCCGCCCGCATGGATGCCGGCCGGAACGAAGTCGTGGCCGAGCGTGTGCATCGGCACGAGCGGTGTCAGCTGCGAGGTGTCCCCGAAGTCGTAGGCGAAGGGCCCGCGGGTAAGGGTCGGGCAGGCAGCCGGCTCGCAGGCGAGCACGTCGATGTCCTTCCCCGCGATCTTCTCGCGCAGGAAGGGGAACGAGAGCCCGGCGAAGTTGGAGCCGCCGCCGACGCAGCCGACGACCACGTCCGGATAGGCGCCCGCCTGCTCCATCTGGACGATCGCCTCCTGCCCGATCACGGTTTGGTGCGTGAGCACGTGGTTGAGCACGCTGCCCAGCGAGTAGGCCGTGTCCTCGCGCGTGGCCGCGTCCTCGACCGCCTCCGAGATCGCGATCCCGAGGCTGCCCGGCGAGTCGGGCGTCTGCTCGAGGATCGCGCGGCCGGAGTTCGTGTCCGGCGAGGGGCTCGGAACCACCTCGGCGCCCCAGGTCTGGATCATCGAGCGCCGGTAGGGCTTCTGCTCGTACGAGACCTTGACCATGTAGACCTTGCACTCGAGCCCGAACAGCTGCGAGGCGAGGGCGACGGCGCTCCCCCACTGGCCGGCGCCCGTCTCGGTGGCGATCCGCTTGCGCCCGTCCTCCTTGACGTAGTAGGCCTGCGCCACGGCGGTGTTGGGCTTGTGGCTTCCCGCCGGGCTGACGCCCTCGTACTTGTAGAAGATCCGCGAGCGCGTTCCCAGCTCCGCCTCCAGCCGATGGGCGCGGTAGAGCGGAGTCGGTCGCCAGAGGCGGTAGACGTCCAGGATCGCCTCGGGGATCGAGATCTCCGCGTCCTGCGAGACCTCCTGGAGGATGAGCGCCATCGGGAAGAGCGGCGCGAGGTCGTCGGGGCCGATCGGCTGGCCGGTGCCCGGATGCAGCACCGGCTGGGGCGCGTTCGGGAGGTCGGCCGCGATGTTGTACCAGCGGGTCGGGATCGCCGCTTCCGGCAAGAGGAACTTCGTCTCGGTCATGCCGGCAAAATCTACTTGCTCAGCTGCCGATCATCACCGTCGGCGCTCCGGAGAACGTGCACATCAGCCCGGCGTTGGGGACCGGCGGCACGCCGTCCGTCGTCCCACTTGGAGCAGGCATCTGCATCAGCAGCGGGAGGTTCCCCACCATCACGGTTTTCGACGCCCACAGCGGCGGCGGCGCCACGACGGTGAGGCAAGGCTTCGAGCCCGGCGAAGGCGGCACCGGACAGACGATGGGCGAGCCGATCACGTCGGTGAGGCGCAGCGCAGGCGCGCCCCCGATCGTCACGGTGGGCAGCTTCGGGATCACCGTCACCTTCCCCATGTGCACGCAGGTAATGACGGCGTTCGCGTTCAGCGCCGGGAACGGCATCGCCACCAGTATCGTCGCCGTGCGGTGAGCGCACAACCCGACCTGCTCTGGACCCGGCCCGAATGGCTGGCAGAGGCGACGGAATGGATCCGCGAGCGCGTCGAAATCGCCGGCGAGATCGAGCAGCCGCACGTCTACTGGTGGTCGACCGTGCTGCGCGTGCCGACGGTCGACGGCGTGGTGTGGTTCAAGGCCTGTCATCCCGAGCCACGGCTTCGAGCCGGCGCTGACGCTCGAGCTCGCGCGCCTGCGGCCCGAGCGGATCGTCGAGGTGCTCGAGGTCGACCTCGAGCGGGGCTGGATGCTGACGGCCGACGCGGGGACGCGGCTTCGCGAGCTGCTCGCCTCCGCGGACGACCTCGGCCGCTGGGATGAGGCACTCGCGCTGTACGCGGACCTCCAGCTGGCTGCGGCGGGCAGCGCCGAACGGTTGCTCGAGCTCGGCGTCCCGCACGACGGCCTCGCAGGGCTGCCGGCCCGCTTCGAGCGCGTGCTCGGCGACCGCGAGCTGCTGCTCGTCGACCGGGAGGACGGCCTCGACGTCGGCCAGCTCGAGCGTCTCGTCGCCTCGGTGCCTGACGTCGAGCGCCTCTGCACGGAGCTCGCAGCCGCAGGGATCCCCGAGACGGTCCAGCACGACGACCTGCACGACGGCAACGTCTTCGTCCGCGACGGGCACTACCTCCTGTTCGACTGGGGCGACAGCTGCATCTCGCACCCGTTCCACACGCTCGCGGTCACGCTGCGGGCAACGGCCTGGCGGTTCGACCTGGAGCCCGGCGCGCCGAGCCTGGAGCGGATGCGCGACGCGTACCTCGAGCCCTTCGGCGCGTACGGCTCGCGCGCGGATCTCCTCACCGCCTTCGCGACCGCCTACCGGCTGGGGACGATCGCGCGGGCACTCTCGTGGTACCGCGCGGTCGAAGCCGTTCCGGACCTCTCGCACGACGACAGCGACTCGGTTCCCTACGGGCTGAAGCTGTTCCTGGAGAACGGGCCGATCGGGACGTGGCAGTGAGCGAGATCGTGCTCGTCCGCCACGGGGAGACCGAATGGTCGCGGACGCTGAAGCACACGGGACGCACGGACATCCCGCTCACCGACGAGGGGCGGGAGGAGGCGCAGCTGGTGGCGCACGCACTCGCAGGGCGCCGCTTCGGCCGCGTCCTCGCGAGCCCGCTGCGGCGCGCGCTCGACACGGCCCACCTCGCCCTGCCCGGGGTCGAGCCCGAGCTCCGTCCCGAGCTGGCCGAGTGGGATTACGGCGACTACGAAGGGATCACGACCACGGAGATCCGTAAGTCGGTCCCCGACTGGACGGTGTGGCGCTACGGCGCTCGCGGCGGGGAGAGCGTCGAAGCCGTGGGCGCACGGGTCGACCCCCTCGTTGCCGAGCTCCGCGAGGCCAAGGAGGATGTCGCGATCTTCTCCCACGGCCACCTGCTGCGCGTCCTGACGGCGCGCTGGCTCGAGCTTCCGCCGACCGAGGGCCGCCGCTTCGTTCTCGACACGGGCACGATCAGCATCCTCGGGTGGGAGCGCGAGACGCCGGCGCTCCTGCGCTGGAACGAGCCGCTGGCGGACATCGTTAGCCCGGGAGCCGGGTGACGGTGCCGTTCGGGTCGACGCGCAGCACCCACGGGTGCGTGCGCTCGGTCGCGTAGACCGTGCCTTCGGCGGCGACGGCCACGCTGTTCGGGCCGTCCGCGGCGACGGCCTGCGTGACCGCACCGGCGGCGTCGACGCGACGATGCGGTTGTTGCCGTAATCGGTCGCGTAGAGCGCGCCGTCAGGCGCGAGCGTGACGTCGTTGGGCGTGCTCAGGCCGGTGGTGACCGTCGAGATCGTCCCGTCAGGAGCGACCTTGCGGACGCGGTTGTTGAAGGTGTCGGCGAAGTAGACGGTGCCGTCGGCTGCGACCGCGAGCCCGTGCGGGCGGTCGAGCTGCGCACGGGTTGCGGGCCCGCCGTCGCCGTCGAAGCCCTGGCCGCCGACGCCAGCGAACGTGGTGATCGTCCCCGTGGCAGCGTCGACCCGTCTGATCCGACCGCCCAGCTCGCTGATGAAGAGGTTCCCGGCCGCGTCGTAGGCGATCGCCGTCGGCTGGTCAAGCAGCGCGGCCGTCGCCGGGCCACCGTCCCCCGCGAAGCCGGGCCGGTCGCCGCCCGCGATCGTGCGCACGACACCGCCCGCGATGTGCTGCACCCAGCGCTCCTCGCTGACGACTGCGATCCCGCCGCGCGGATCGCGCGCCACCTCGACCGCGAACTCCATCCGTGCGAGCCGAGTCAGGCTGCGGCCGCTGAGCCGGACGACCTGGTTGCCGAGGACGTCCGCGACGACGAGCGAGCCGTCGGCGTCGAGCACGACGTCGCCCGCGGCGACCAGCTTGACGGCCGGCGCGCGCACCGTCACCGCGCCGAGCCGGAAGGTGCGCTTGCCAAAGCGCGCCGAGTAGGTCCAGCGGCCGGCGGAGGGGAAGACCACCCGCGCGCGGTAGACACCACGTCCGGCCCGGCGGGCCGCGAACGACCGCTTCGCGCTGCCCTTGGCGACGACGACCGAGACGCGCGCGTCGACCGCCGGCCGGACCCGGACCGTCGCCTGCCACGGCGCACCCGCCGCGAGCGCCGGAGGCTTCGACGCCGAGACGCTGAGCTTCGGGCCCGGGGCAGCGGCGAGAAGTGCCGCGACGGCGGCGATCGCGAGCAAGCTGCGCCCGAACGGCTCCATGCCGTCCCTACACCGTTCGAGCGCGGCGCGTTCCAGGTATGCGACGCTGAACGGGTGACCGTCGCTTTCCTGCCCGCGCTCGAGCAGGCGCGGCTCATCCGGGAGGGCGAGATCTCCCCGCTCGAGCTCGTCGACGACTACCTGGCGCGGATCGAACGCCTGGACCCGACCTGAATGCGTTCGTCACGGTCGCGGCCGAGGAGGCGCGCGAGGCCGCCGCGTCGCCCGCGCCCGGGCCGTTCAGTCGGGGTCCCGCTGCCGATCAAGGACCTTGTCGAGACGGCCGGGATCCGCACGACCTTTTCGAGCCGGGCGTTCGCCGACTACGTCCCCGTGGACGACATGGAGCTCGTCCGCCGCCTCAAGGAGGCCGGCTTCGTGGTCATCGGCAAGACGAACACGCCCGAGTTCGGCACCACTGCGGTGACGGAGTCGGACCTGAACGGCGTCTGCCGCAACCCGTGGGACACCGAACGCACGCCCGGCGGCTCAAGCGGCGGCGCGGCCGCGGCGGTCGCTGCCGGTCTAGCGCCGATCGCGCAAGGCTCGGACGGCGGCGGCTCGATCCGGATCCCGGCCTCGTGTTGCGGCCTCTTCGGCCTCAAGCCCTCGCGCGGCCGCGTCTCGCCCGCACCTCGCGGCGACCCATACGGCTTGAGCGTGGCGGGGTCGCTCGCCCGCACCGTCGCCGACGCGGCGGCGTTCCTCGACGCGATTGCCGGGCCTGTGTCCGGTGACCCCTACGTCGCCCCGCCGCCGGAGCGGCCGTTCCTCGAGGAGGTCGGAGCCGACCCCGGCCACCTGCGAATCGGCCTCGCCCTCGAGCCGCCGCACGCGGTTCCCGTGGACGAGTCGTGCGTGGCGGCCGCCACCGACGCCGCGCAGCTGCTCGAGGAGCTGGGCCACGCGGTCGAGCCGGTCTCCCTGCCGCAGGACGGGGAAGCCCTGCGCCTGTTCTCCGTCGTCTGGGCGACCATCCCGGGCATCTATCCCGTCGACGACGTCTCGCTGCTCGACCCGCTCAACGTCGCCTTCTTCGAGCAGGCCCAGAAGCTCACGAGCATCGATTACGTCCGCGCCTATACCGGGCTCCAGCAGAACGGTCGCGCCTTCGCGGCGGCCTGCGCCCCCTACGACGTGGTGCTGACACCGACGCTTGCCAAGCCTCCCGTCCCGGTGGGGTGGGTCCGCGAGCCCGACGATCCATGGGAGCAGTACCGCCCGCGCCGGGAGGTTCACGCCGTTCACGCCTCCCGTCAACGTGGCCGGCCTGCCCGCGGCCTCGGTCCCGCTTCGTCGTGGACGGAAGACGGGCTGCCGATCGGCATCCACCTGATCGGACAGGCCGCCGGTGAGGCCGTGCTGTTCCGACTGGCGGCGCAGCTGGAAGAGGCCCGCCCGTGGGCGGACCGCCGTCCCGAGCTCGGCTAGAGCCGCCCCGCGTCGATCACGCGCTGGAGGAACTGCTGCGTTCGGGGCTCCTGCGGCGAGCTGAAGATCCGGTCCGGCGGGCCCTCCTCGAGGATCACGCCCGCGTCGAGGAACAGCACCCGGTCGGCGATGTCCCGCGCGAAGCTCATCTCGTGCGTGGCGATCAGCATCGTCATCCCGACCTCGGCCAGCTCGCGGATCACCGCCAGAACCTCGGCGACGAGCTCCGGGTCGAGTGCGCTCGTGACCTCGTCGAGCAGCATCAGCTCGGGTTGCATCGCCAATGCCCGGACGATGGCGACGCGCTGCTGCTGACCGCCCGAGAGCCGGTCCGGGTAGTCGTCGCGCTTGTCCGCCAGCCCGAAGCGGCCGAGCAGCTCGAGGGCGCGCTCCTCTGCCGCCGCGCGCTTCAGCTTCAGCGCTTTCCGGGGCGCCAGCGTGACGTTGTCCAGCACGCTCATGTGCGGGAACAGGTTGTACGCCTGAAAGACGATCCCGATCCGCCGCCGCAGGACGTTCACGTCCACTCCGCGCGCCGTCAGCTCTTCGCCCCCAACGACGATGCGCCCGCGATCGATGTGCTCGAGCAGGTTGACGCAGCGCAACAGGGTGGACTTGCCCGAGCCGGACGCCCCGATCAGGCACACGACTTCGTGCTCGGCGACCTCGAGGTCGATGCCCTTGAGCACCTCGACCTTGCCGAAGGACTTGTGGACGTCCTCGAGCTCGAGCGCGCTCATCGCTGGCGCCTCCGGTCGCGTGCGATCAGCCAGTCGGTGAAGCGGGCAAGCGGGATGGTCAAGCAGCAGAAACAGCAGCGCCGTCGCCAGGTACGGCGTGTAGTTGAACGAGCCGGCGACCTCGATCTGCGACTGGCGGAACGCCTCGACCGGTCCGATCAGCGCGACGAGCGCCGTGTCCTTCTGCAACCCGATGAAGTCGTTCAGGAGCGGCGGCACCACCCGGCGCACCGCCTGCGGGAGCACGACGAACCTGAGCGCCTGCGGCTGCGTGAGCCCGAGCGAGCGGGCCGCAGCCTCCTGGCTCGGATGCACCGACTCGATCCCCGCGCGGTAGACCTCGGCCACGTACGCCGAGTAGACGAGGACGAGCGAGACGATCCCCCAGAAGAGCGGGTCGGTGGGCACGCCCTGGATCTGCAGCGCCGGCGCGCCGAAGCCCAGGATGTAGACCACGAGGATCGTCGGGATCCCGCGGAACACGTCGGTGTAGCCCACCGCGAGCGCGCGCAGCGGGAAGAAGACCGGCCCGGGCAGGCTGCGCAGCACGGCGATCCCGAGCGCCGCGACGAGGATGAACACCTCGGCGATCAGGAAGATCTGCACGTTCAGACAGGAACGCGTCCGCGATGGACGGGAACGACGCGTCGAAGATCTCGCGGTTGAAGAAGGACCGCTTGACCTCGGGCCAGCCCGGCGAGTTGACGACGAGCACCGCGATCAGCCCGAAGAAGACGGCCGTGCTGACGACGGCCACGGCGACCGAGCGGCCGCCCTCGCCGCCGAAGTCGAGGATCTTCGAGCCTCTGGAGGAGATGTGCTATTCGAGCACGGGCGCGTTCGCCTTGTCGGCGAGCCACTCCTGCTGGATCGAGTCCAGCGTGCCGTCGTCGCGCAGCGCCGTGACCGCGCGGTCGACACACGGCTTCAGCGGGCTGTCCTTGCCCATGACCAGCCCGAACTGCTCCTGCTGGCCGGCGGCCGGGAACTGGCCGACGATCGTCCCGTTCGGCACCTGGACGGCGGTGACGAAGAACGCCGTCGGCAGGTCGACCACGATCCCGTCGATCTGCTTCGCCTTCAGCGCCGAGATCACGTCGTTGTTGGTGTTGTAGACCGACGGCTCCTCGCTCGGCTGGATCTCGTCGTTGATGTAGTCGAGGCTCGTCGTCCCGATCTGGGCGCCGAGCTTGGCGTCCTTGACCTCCGCCACCGTCTTGGCGTTCGCGAGCGTCGAGCCCTTCAGCGCGACGAGCGCCTGGTTGACGTCGTAGTAGGGCTCGCTGAAGTCGACGTTCTGTGCGCGCGCCGGCCGGATGGAGATCTGGTTGATGTCGAAGTCGAAGTTCTTCGGGCCGGGCCTGAACGACTGGTCGAACGGGACGACGACCCACTCGACCTCGTTCTTCGCGAAGCCGAGCTGCTCGGCGACCGCGTACGCCACCGCGCCCTCGAAGCCCTGGCCCTTGGTCGGGTCGTTGATCTCCCACTGTGAGCCCTTGAGCGTCCCGCCGTCGAACCAGGGCGGGAAGGCGGGGTTGTCGGTGCCGATCGTCAGCTTCCCGGCCGTCGTCGTCTGCAAGTCGTCCTTCGTGCAGGCGACCTCGCTCGCGGCCTCGCCGGTCGTCGTGGCGGCGCCCCCCTCGTCGCCGTCGTCCTCCCCACCGCAGCCCGCCGCAGCCACCGCCAGGGCGAGGAGCAGGAGGGCGAAGAGGAGGGTTCGCCGCATCGCAGCGAGACTACCCATCCGACCCTTGACCGGGCAAGTACTTTCCTAGGTATGCGTTGGCTCGCGCTCGCAGCACTGCTCCTGGCCGCGCTCCCGGGCACCGGCGCGGCCCAGTCGGGCGCATGGCGCCAAGCCGCGTCCGCTCCCGAAGGACGCGCCGAGGTGGCCGCTGCCCTGGTGAACGGCGAGATCGCCGTCGTCGGCGGCTTCCGGAGCGTCGGCGCCAACTCCTCCAGAGTCGACGCCTTCTCTCCCGGGCGCAACCGCTGGCGGCGCCTCCCGAACCTGCCCCTGGCGGTGGACCATTCGACCGCCGCGGCCTACCGCGGCCGCCTCTACGTCGCGGGCGGGTACCGCTCGGACCGCTCGCCGTCCCGGGAGGCATTCGTCTTCACGGGAGGCTCCTGGCGGCGCCTGCCTCGCCTGCCGTCGCCGAGGGCCGCCGCGGGGGCCGCCTTCGCGCGCGGGAAGCTCTACGTGATGGGCGGGGTCGGCCCGAGCGGGCTCGCCCGCTCGGCGCTCGAATACGACCCGGCGCGACGGCGCTGGCGCATGATTCCCGGCCCGACCCCGCGCGAGCACCTCGGCGTCACGTCGGCTCGCGGTCGTGTCTTCGTCGTCGCCGGCAGGACCGCCGGGTTCGACACGAACCTCGACCTCGTCGAGGCGTACTCACCCGCGACCGGCCGGTGGGCGAAGCTGCCTCCGGTCCCCGGTCGGCGAGGCGGAACGGGCGCGACCTCGACCGGCCGCTACGTGGTCTCGGCCGGCGGCGAGGCGAACGAGGGCACGATCAAGGAGGTCTACGCGCTCGACCTGGACACGAACCGCTGGCGGCGCCTGCCGGACCTCCCGAGCCCGCGCCACGGCCTCGGCGTCGTGCACGCGAACGGCCGCGTCCATGTGGTCATGGGCGGTCCCACGCCGGGGCTCTCTACGAGCTCCGCGAACGAGTATCTGCCGCTGCGCTGAGCGGCGGCAGCCCGCTGGCGACGAGCCGTCTTCCGTCCAGCTCGTAGACGACGTCGACGGAGTCGTGCCGACGGTAGGTGCCCGCGAAGCCGAGGAAGATCGACAGCCAGCGGAAGAAGCCGAGCCGGCCTTCCTGGGCGAGCGGCCTGGTGAAGAGGAGCTCTCGCCCACGCACCTCGAAGTCGCGCCCGCGCTGCTGCAGGACGCCGTTCACGTACACCTCCAGCGGAGAGGCGACGCCGTCGGGTAGCGCCACCCGCGAGTCCTCATCCATGCGGCAAGAGTTCCAATGTCGACCCGCCGGGCGGCACGGCTATAGAGTGCCACCGGCCGTGCTCCGGAAGCCGCTCGCCGCCTTGGTTCTCGCTGTTGCGGCGCTCGCTGTCGCCGCGCCCGCGCTCGCGGGGAACGGGGGCTTCGCTCCTGTCCCGCCCGAGTCGCCGAACGCCCAGGCCATCGAGGACACCTACTGGGTGATCCTCGCCTTCACGGCGTTCATCTTCGTGCTCGTCGAGGGCGCGCTGATCTACTTCGTGATCAGGTACCGCCGCCGCGGCCGGCCGGCCGAGCAGGAGGGCCCGCAGATCCGCGGGCACAACCGCCTCGAGCTCGCCTGGACGGTGGCGCCGGTTCTGATTCTCGTGGTGATCGGCGCCTTCGTCTTCTACACGCTGCCCGAGATTCAGGACGTCCCGTCCGCCCAGGCGTCGGGTGACGAGCGCCTCGAGGTCGTGGTCGAGGGCCGACAGTTCTACTTCAACTTCACCTATCCGAACGGCGTCGTGGCGGTCGACCGCCTGCGCGTCCCGGTGAACCGCGTCGTCCGCCTCGAGCTGATCTCCGCGCCCCACGACGTGATCCACAGCTGGTGGATCCCGGCGCTCGGCGGCAAGATGGACATGATCCCGGGCCGGACCAACGAGACCTGGTTCCAGGCCGAGCGCGAGGGGCTCTATCGCGGCCAGTGCGCGGAGCTCTGCGGAGTCCAGCACGCAGCGATGCTGACGGCCGTCGAGGTGCTGCCCGAGGACGAGTTCGACCGTTGGATGGAAGAGCAGGAGGCCGAGCAGGCGAGCCCTGAGGGCGTGACCGCGCTCGGTCGCTCGACCTACCGGGGCGTGTGCGCCAAGTGCCACGGCTTCGAGCGCGAAGGCCTGATCGGCCCCCCACTCACCGCGGCCGCCGTGGAAAACACCGAGAACCTCGAGCGCATCATCCACGAGGGCGGCGACAAGATGCCCCCGGTCGGAAGCGACTGGGAGGACGCTCAGCTGGAAGCGGTGATCCAGTACCTGCAGGCGGAGAGCGCCGATGGCCGCTAGGGCAGAGACGGCACGCCCGGTCTACCCCGTGCCGTGGTACGAGGGCAAGGTCGCCGGCTGGATCACGACGACCGACCACAAGCGGATCGGGATCCTCTACATCGTGACCAGCCTCGCCTTCTTCCTCGCAGGCGGCGTGCTCGCACTGATCATCCGCAGCCAGCTCGCGAGCTCCAGCGCCGACGTCGTCGAGCCGGACACCTACAACCAGCTCTTCACGATGCACGGCACGACGATGGTGTTCCTCGTCCTCGTCCCGATCCTCGCCGGTTTCGGCAACTACCTCGTCCCGCTGATGATCGGCGCCGGGGACATGGCGTTCCCGCGCCTGAACGCCTTCTCGTACTGGATGTTCCTGTTCGGCGGGATCGCGCTCTACTCGAGCTGGTTCGTCGCGGACGGCGCCCCGTCGGCCGGCTGGACGAGCTACGTGCCGCTCTCGGTGCAGACGCCCGGCCTCGGCCAGGATCTCTGGATCCTGTCCTTGCACGTCCTCACGATCGCGTCGCTCGCGGGGGCGATCAACTTCGTCGTGACGATCCACAACATGCGCACGGCGGGCATGACGTGGATGCGCCTGCCGCTCTTCGTCTGGTCGATCGAGGTCTACGCGCTCCTGCTGATCCTCGTCCTGCCCGCGCTCTCGGCCGGGCTCACGTTGCTGCTGCTCGACCGCCAGGCCGGGACGCACTTCTTCGTGCCGTCAGAGGGCGGGAACGCCGTGCTCTACCAGCACGTGTTCTGGTTCTTCGGCCACCCCGAGGTCTACATCATGATCCTGCCGGCGATGGGGATCATCTCCGAGATCATCCCCGTCTTCGCCCGCAAGCCGATCTTCGGCTACACGGCGATCGCGTTCTCGACGGTGGCGATCGGCTTCTACTCGATGCTCGTGTGGGCGCACCACATGTTCACGATCGGCATGCCGACCTTCCTGCTCGGCTTCTTCATGATCAGCTCGATGATCATCGCCGTCCCGACGGGGGTGAAGATCTTCAACTGGCTCGCGACGCTGTGGCGCGGGAACATCCGCTTCGACACGGCGATGCTGTTCGCGCTCGGCTTCATCGGCCTGTTCACGATCGGCGGCCTGTCGGGGATCTTCGTCGCCGCCTTCCCGTTCGACTGGCAGGTCCACGACACCTACTTCGTCGTCGCGCACCTGCATTACGTCCTCTTCGGCGGGACGGTCTTCGGGGTCTTCGCCGGACTCTTCTTCTGGTGGCCGAAGATGTTCGGGCGGCGGCTCGGCGAGACGCTCGGGAAGGCACAGTTCTGGCTGATGTTCATCGGCTTCAATCTCGCGTTCTTCCCGCAGCACATGCTGGGCCTGCTCGGGATGCCGAGGCGCGTCTACACCTACCGCGACGATTCGCTCTGGGAGCTCTACAACCTGATCTCGACGATCGGCTCGTTCGTGATGGGCGTCGGGATCCTGCTCTTCCTGATCAACGTCGTCCGGACGCGCCGGCGACCCGACGCGCGTGTCGGCAACGACCCGTGGGGCGCGGACACGCTCGAGTGGTTCACGACCTCGCCGCCGCCGTCCTACAACTTCGACCGTGTGCCGTACGTGACCAGCGCGCGCCCGCTGCGAGATATCCGGCGGAGGATGGCCGAGAAAGGTGCGTAGCGTCTCTCCGGGACCCTGGCTCCGACTGACCGCGCTGGGCGCCGCGGCCGGCGCGCTCGTCGCGGTGGTCAGCGGCACCGTCGGCGGGGACGTTCACCGCGCGGCCTCCGTGCTTGCCGTCCCGCCGCTCGTCGCGCTGATCGTCGCCGCCTGGGTGGCGCACCGGCAGCTGTTGCCGGCCTCCGTCGTGGCCCTCGTCCTGTTCGGGGCTGCCGCCGCGGTCACGCAGCCGGTGCTGCACGTCGTCCTGGCCTCTGCCGCGCTTGCCGCCTGCCTCGTCGCGGTCGCACAGGCCTTCCGCGGCGAGCCGGCGCCGTCGGGCCCGTGGCGCGACTACGTCACCCTGACGAAGCCGAGGATCATGTCGCTCCTGCTGATCACCGGCGCGGGCGGCATGTTCGTCGGAGCGCAGGGCGTGCCCCCGCTCGGCGACCTGGCGGTGATGCTGCTCGGTCTCGCCCTGGCGTGCGGCGGCGCGAGCGCGCTCAACCACGTGCTCGACGCCGACATCGACCAGCTGATGGGCAAGCGCACGCGCGCCCGTCCGGTCGCGACCGGACGCGTCCCGGCGAGCCGCGCACTGGAGTTCGGGCTGGCGCTCTCGGCGCTCTCGTTCGTCCTGCTCGCGTCGCTCGCGAACGTGCTGACCGCCGTGCTCGCCCTGGTGGGCAACCTCTTCTACGTGCTCGTGTACACGCGCTGGCTGAAGCGGTCGACCCCACAGAACATCGTCATCGGCGGCGCGGCAGGCGCGGTGCCGCCGCTCGTGGGCTATGCGGCCGCGACCGGAAACCTCGCACTCCCCGCGCTGCTCCTGTTCGCGATCGTCTTCTTCTGGACGCCGCCGCACTTCTGGGCGCTGGCGCTCCTGATCCGGCGCGACTACGAGAACGCTCGCATCCCGATGCTGCCGGTCGTCCGCGGCGAGCGGGAGACGACGCGGCAGATCGTCCTCTACTCGCTCGTGCTCGTGGGCGTGACGCTGCTGCCCGTCGCCTGGCGCACGTTCGGGGCGGTGTACCTGGCATCCGCGGCCGTGCTCGGCGCCTGGTTCCTCCTGCTGGCCTGGCGCCTGCGCGTAGAGCCGACGCCCGCGCGTGCGAGCGGCCTCTTCCACTACTCGCTCGCGTACCTCGCCCTGCTCTTCGTGGCCATGGCCGTCGACCCGCTACTCACGTGACCGAGCCCGTCCCCCAGCCGCCTCCGCCGCGGACGACCGTGCCGCCGGTCGACCCGAGCGTCGCGCTGGCCCGCAAGAACGTGGCCTGGGGTCTGGCGCTCTTCGGGATCTTCCTCCTGCTCTTCGCCGGCACGGTGCTCGTCGCGTTCGCCTATCTCTGGCTCGACTGAGCCCGCGGGGATCTTCCTCGCCAGGCCCGAGTCGGTGGGCCCGGGTATCAGGCTCGCCGTCAAGGACCTGTTCGACACGGCCGGGCTGACCACGACGTACGGGTCGGCGATCTTCGCGGAGCACGTCCCCGACCGTGACGCCGAGGCCGTGCGGCTGCTGCAGGAGGCCGGCTACGCCAACGTCGGCAAGACCAACCTGCACGAGTTCGCCTACGGCGTCACCTCCGAGAACCCGCACTTCGGCTGGGTGCCGAACCCGATCGCGCCGGGACGCATGGCCGGGGGTTCGAGCGGCGGCTCGGCGGCGGCCCTCGCGGCGGGCCTGGCCGACGCCGCGCTCGGGTCGGACTCGGGCGGCTCGATCCGCATCCCGGCAGCGTGCTGCGGAATCGTCGGCTTCAAGCCGACCTTCGGCCTGGTCTCGCTCGAGGGCTGCTTCCCGCTCGCGCCCAGCTTCGACCACGCGGGGCCGATGGCGCGCTCGGTGGCGGACTGCTCGACACAGCTGGAGGTGCTCGCGCCGGGGTTCAGGCCGGAGCGCACGGTCGCACTGGACGAGGTCGAAGTCGGTGTCGCCTGGACGGAGCGCGCCGAGCCGCTCGTGCGCGGGCGCGTCGAGGCCGCCGCGGAGCTCTTCGCCCGCACCCGCGCGGTCGACTTCCCGCTGTACGACGGGGTCTCGGCGCTGTTCATGCGCGAGGTCGCGGACGTGCACCGCAGCCTGTTCGAGGAGCACGCAGACGAGTACGGCGACAACGTCCGCACCAAGGTCGGGCGCTGCCTCGAAGTCACCGAGGGCGACGCGGAGGCGGCCCGCCGCTCGCGCGAGACGTTCCGGGCGGCCGCCGACGACGCGCTCGGCGGCGCCGACCTCCTGCTCACGCCGACCCTGGCCATGGTCGCGCCGCCTGCCGGGACCGACGACCTCGAGATCCGCGAGCGCATGATCCAGTTCACGCTCCCGTTCAACGCGCTCGGCTGGCCCGCTCTGGCCCTGCCGTGCGGCCCGGCCGAAGACGGCTTGCCGGCTTCCGTCCAGCTCGTCGGCCGCCCGGGAACGGACGCCCTCGTCCTGGCGGTGGGCGAGGCGCTCGAAGCCGCGCTGAGCTAGTAACAGACTGTTACTTGCGGCGGGAACGGCCGCCGGACGCGGATCCAAGCGCTTGTAACAGTCTGTTACTTGGCCCCGGGTCGCCCATCGTTCGAGGGACGCCTGTTCGAGGGAACCTGCCGACAACCACGGGGAGTCATGCGCCTCGTTCGTCTCACCGTGGTCGCGCTCGCCGCCCTCGTGGTGGTGCCCGCCGCGCATGCCGCGGCGCCCGCGCCGACCAAACTCAAGCCGTTCCTGCTCCGCGGCACGCGCTAGACGCGTTCAACCGCGCCCCGCGCTGACCGGGGCAAGTAGTGTCCAAGACCTACGTGTCGGGGGGTCATGGACTTGCTACGGCACGGGTTGAAGGCGGCCGCTACCCGTCGACGACGGAGGCCCCGCTCGGGCGCCTCAGCTCGCCGATCCTGGTCGGCCGCGAGCCCGAGCTGACACTGCTGCTCGAGGCGGCCGCGCACACGCCCGCGCTCGCGCTCGTCGAGGGCGAGGCCGGGATCGGCAAGACGAGGATCGTGGCGGAGCTGCTCGCACACGAGCAGCTGCGGGCTCGGCCGCACTACCTCGGCGGCTGCCAGCAGCTCGGGGAGCCCTTCCCCCTCGGCCCGGTCGTGGAGGCGCTCCGCGACGCGCGGCTCGCCTCGCGTCGGCTGCAACCGGTGACCGGCGCGCTCAGGCCCCTGCTCCCCGAGCTCGCGACCCGGCTTCCCGAGGCGCCCGAGCCGCTCGGCGACCGGCACGCCGAGCGCCATCGCCTGTTCCGGGCGGTGCGGGAGCTCCTGCGTGCGCTCGGCTCCGCGGTCGTCGTGCTGGAGGACCTGCACTGGGCGGACGACGCAACCGTCGAGCTGCTCTGCTTCCTCGCCCCGCAACTCCCGCCCGAGCTCACGCTCGTCTGCACGTATCGCCGCGAGGATCTTCCGGAGGCCTCGCCGCTGCCCCGGCTGGCGGGTCGCCTGCCCGGCACGACCCACGGCGCACACGTCCCGCTGCGGCCGCTCGACCGGCAACAGGCGCGCAACCTGATGTCGAGCATCCTCGAGACGGACGACGTCTCGACACAGCTCGCGGACTACCTGTTCGAAAGCAGCGGTGGCCTGCCGTTCGCACTCGAGGAGCTGCTGCGCATGCTGCGAGACCGGCCCGACCTGCTGAATGGCAGGCAACTCCTGTTCCCGAGCTCACTCGACGAGCTGGGCGTGCCGGGCGCGCTCCGCGACTCCATTCTCGAGCGCCTCGACCGGCTCGCCCCCGAGGCCCGGCGAATCGTGCAGTCGGCCGCCGTCCTGGGCGCGCCGGCCACCGAGCAGGAGCTGGTGCAGGTCGCGGAGCTGTCGGCCACCCACCAGGACGAGGTACTCGCCGAGGCGCTCTCGTCGGCGCTGCTGGTCGAGACCCGCGAGGGCGTCTACGGCTTCCGTCACGTGCTCGCGCGCCAGGCAGTCGAGGACGCTGTGCCCTCGCCGGTCCGGCGGCGGCTGCACCTGAGCGCCGCCCGAGTGCTCGAGGGCGCACCCGAGCGACCGCTCGCCCGGCTTGCTCACCACTACCGCGGGGCAGGGCGGACGGCGGAGTGGATCCGCTGCGCCGAGGCCGCGGCCGACCGGGCCACGTCACTCGAGGACGACGCGACCGCGTACCGCTTCCTCAAGGAGGCGGTCGCCGTGCCCAGCCTGCCGCCCGCGACCAAGGCGCGGCTGGCGACAAAGCTGGCGGGGCACGCCCGCTACTGCCTCGCCCACGGCGACGCGATCGAGATCCTCAGGCGGGTCCTGGACGAGGAGCAACTCGCACCGGGCACGCGCGGCGAGGTGCGCCTCTGGCTCGCCCGCCTGCTGATCCAGGACGGCGAGAACGAGGCCGCGTACGACGAGACGACCCGGGCCCTCCCCGATCTGGCGAGGCGCCCGTCGCTCGCGGCGGAGGCGATGGTCCTGCTCGCGCTCCCCTGGGTCACCGGCGGACGCCTCGAGGAGCAGTTCGACTGGCTCGACCGGGCGGTCGCCACCGCTGCGCGCTCGTCCAAGCGGGCCGTACGGATCTCGGTGGCGGCCGATCGGGCGACGCTCTTGCTCTACGCCGCCGACCCCAGGGGCTGGCAGGCCGTGGGCGAGATACCGGCTCCACGTGCCGGCCAGGACGAGCTGAAGCAGGCCGTCAGGGGCGCGGGCAACCTCGCCGACGCGCTCCTCCACCTCGGCCACTACCGCCGCGCGGAGGAGTTCATCGCGGAGGGGCTCGGACTGCTGGCGAACAGCGGGCTCCCTCCGACGACGGCGGCGCTCAAGCTGACCAAGCTGCAGCTGGACTGGGTCCAGGGCTCCTGGGAGGGGCTCGAAGACCGGGCTCGCTTCTACATGGAGACGTGGGGCGACTGGGCCGCGGTCCGAACGGACGCCCAGGCCGTGCTCGGGCTCCTGCAGCTCGCGCGCGGCGACGTGCACGCAGCCGAGGAGCTGCTCGAGCCGCTGAGGGACGACTTCCGCGGAGAGGGCCCCGTTCTGTCGTGGGTAGCCGGCGCGCTGGCGCGAATCAAGCTCGCCGAGGGCCGGCCGGAGGAAGCGGTCGAGGCCGCGGGACCGGCGCTCGCGACGGTTCGTCAGAAGGGGATCTGGCTGTGGGCGGCCGAGGTCGCGCCCGCGCTGGTGAAAGGCCTGGCCGATTCCGGCCGGGCGCAGGAGGCAGACCAGCTCACGAACGAGTTCGCGGCTGGGCTCTCGGGCCGCGACGCACCCGCCGCGGCCGCCGCGTTGACGCTCTGCCGTGCGCAGTTGGCGGAGAGTCGGGGCGAGGTCGACCGCGCGGCCGAGTTGTACGGTGAGGCGGAACTGGCCTGGCGCGAGCTTCCGCGGCCCTACGAGGCGGCGAAGGCGGCCGAGGGGGTCGGGCGCTGCCTGCTCGAGGCGGCCGGCCGCGGCCGCGAGCTGCTGCTCGAGGTGCGCGCCGAGTTCCACGAGCTCGGAGCGGCCTGGGACGAGGCGCGCGTCCGGCGCACCCTGCGCGAGCACGGCGTGATCGTCCCCTATCGCGGCGGCCGCAAGGGTTACGGCAGCGACCTGTCCCCGCGCGAGACCGAGGTCGCCCGCCTCGCCTGCGAGGGGCTGAGCAACCGGGAGATCGCCGTTGCGCTGTTCCTCTCGCGCAAGACCGTCGAGCGCCACCTCAGCTCGGCGATGCGCAAGCTCTCGGCGACGTCCCGCTGGGAGCTGCCCGAACGCCTTGGCTTCCCCGACGCGAAGCTGACCGCCCACTCGTAGCGCGATAAATGGGGGTGCCTCCCTCTATGCAACAAGGCGCCCTCGACCTAGCCTGCCCCGCTCAAAGCTGCGTGGACCGGCCCGCCCGCCGGACGCGGGGCTCGACATAAGGGGGGAACATGCCCGAACGTGGGGTGAAGGCGCGGGAGCGCGCGAGCGCAATCCCGAAGGTTCTCGCCATCGCGGCGCTCGCAGTGGTCGCGAGCACCGTGCTGGCGGCGGGAGCCGCGCCCAGAGCGGACAGCGCCAACGCGCGCGTGACCGTGAAGCGCAGTCACACGATCACGCTCGTGACCGGCGACCGCGTCGTCCTGAACGTCCTCTCGAACGGCGCCAAGACCGCGACGGTTCCAGACCAGAGCGGCCCGAGGGGCTACAAGAACGTCTTTCGCAGCTTCAACGCCGTCCAGGAGGACGGCGATGTCTACGTGTATCCGGTCGAGGTCGGCCCGTACCTCGGCAAGCAGCTCGACCGGCAGCTGTTCAACCTGACGGCGCTCGTCGAGCAGGGGTTCGCCGACAAGGCCTCCGCAACGACGCCGGTGATCGTGTCCTACCGGGCGGGCTCCAAGCGCACGACGATGCCGGCCGGGATGACGAAGACCCGGGTGCTGCGCTCGATCAACGCCTTCGCGGGCCGGGAGCTCAAGTCCCGCGCGCGGACGTTCGGCCGGGCGCTGAAGTCCCAGGTCAGGGCCGACGCTCCCGCGCTGAGGCAGCGCAAGGGCGAGCGCTTCTGGCGCTCGGGCCCCTTCGCGGGCATCAAGTCGATCCACCTCGACGAGCGGGTCAAGGCCGCGCTCGCCGAGAGCGTGCCCCAGATCGGCGCGCCCGCAGCGTGGGCGGCCGGGTTCGACGGCACCGGGGTCGACGTCGCGGTGCTCGACACGGGCATCGACAAGAGCCATCCGGATCTCACCGGCAAGGTCGTCGCCGAGATGAACTTCAGCGACGCGGCTTCGCCGAACGACGTCTTCGGGCACGGAACGCACGTGGCCGGAACCGTCGCCGGAACCGGCGTCGGGTCGGCCGTGTCACGCAAGGGCGTGGCGCCCGGCGCGAGGCTCATGAACGGCAAGGTGCTGAACGACTTCGGCTCGGGCCTCGATTCCTGGATCATCGGCGGGATGGAGTGGGCCGCGGCCAACGGCGCCGAGGTCATCTCCATGAGCCTCCAGGGCGGCACCACCGACGGCACCGACCCGCTCGCCCAGGCCGTCAACCGGATCACCGCCGACAGCGGCGTCCTGTTCACGATCGCAGCTGGCAACTTCGGCTTCTTCGGGGCGCAGAGCGTCACGACGCCCGGAACGGCGAACAGCGCGCTCACAGTTGGAGCCGTCAGCAAGAGCAACGTGCTCGCCGACTTCTCCGGCCGCGGCCCGCGGCTCGGCGACTTCGCGATCAAGCCCGACGTCACCGCGCCGGGCGTCGACATCATCGCGCCCCGCGCTGCGGGAGCGACCCTCGGCCCGATCGTCGACAGCATCTACATGATGATCTCGGGCACTTCGATGGCGACCCCGCACGTGGCTGGTGCAGCGGCGATCCTCAAGCAGGAGTTCCCGCTCTGGACGCCGCAGGAGCTGAAGTCGGCGCTCGTCAGCACGTCGATTCCCGGCCCGTACAGCGTGTACGAGCAGGGCGGCGGCCGGATCGACGTCGCCAGGGCCTTCTCGCAGAAGGTCTACGCGACGCCGGCCCCGGTTGACTTCGGGTTCTTCCCGTGGCCGCACGACACACCGGAGCGCGTCACGAAGACGATCACATACACCAACGGCAACGCCGCCGCGGTGACGCTCGACCTGACCCTCGAGGTCACGGGCAGCGGCGGGACTCCGACCGCACCCGGCCAGGTGACCGCGAGCGCAACGTCGGTCACCGTGCCGGCAGGCGGGACCGCCAGCGTCGACGTCACCGTCGACGAGGGCCTCGGAGACCCGAGCCTCTACGGCGGCTACCTCACCGCTGAGAGCGCGGACGGCAGCGTCGTCGTCCGCACGCCGGTCGGCTTCTACAAGGAGTCGGAGATGTACAACCTGACCGTCGACGGCATCGCCCGCGACGGACGGCCGGCACGCGGGATCAGCTGGGTCGACGTGGTCAACGCGGACGACACGACCAAGTTCGTCGGTCGCGCCAACCTGTTCAACGGGCCGGTCTCGATGCGCGTGCCGCCCGGCACGTACAGCGCGATGGGCTTCCTGTTCACCTACGACGAGCCGCAGGTGTTCGCGCTCGAGACCGGCATCGCGGGCGACCCGCAGTTCGAGGTCACCGGCGACACGACGGTCGTCGCGGACGCCAGGCCGGCGACCGAGGTGATCGCGGACACCACCCGCAAGACCGAGCCGAACGTGATCTCGGTCGCCAACTACCGCGCGGGCGAGGAGCAGGGCAGCTTCACGAGCAGCCTGCTGACCGGCTTCCCGATCGACCGGGTGTTCGCGGCCCCGACCGAGCAGGTGACGGTCGGCGAGTACGAGTTCTACTCCAAGTGGAACCTGCGGGCTCCACAGCTCGAGCTCTCGGTCACGAGGCCCGAGACGATCCCGCTCGACCACGCCTATGCGTTCGGTTCGCCGCTCGTGGACGGCACGACGACCCTGCCCGTGGAGTACGTCGGGCTCGGACGCCCGGAGGACTACGAGGGCCGTGACGTGCGGGGCAAGATCGTCCTGATCCAGCGGGGCACGCTCACGTTCCAGCAGAAGATCGCCAACGCGAACGCGCGCGATGCCGGGCTGATCGTGATCTACAACAACGTCCCGGGCCTGCTGCTGGTCGGGCTCGTCGAACCGTCGGCGGCACCGGTGCTGACGCTCTCCAGGAACCAGGGCGAGCTGATCCGCGGCCTGCTCGAGGAGGGCACGGTCCGGATGCAGCGCCAAGGGCATCCCGGAGAGCCCGTACATCTACGACGTGCTCTTCCCGGAGCCGGGCGGCATCGACGCGAGCAACCGCCACACCGTCGACGGGACGAACACCGTGCGGGTCAACGGGCGCTACTTCGGCCACGTCGAGGACTGGCTCGCGGGCGAGGCGCACCACGCGTTCCGGCCGTACTCGAACTTCTCGTTCGAGGGCGTGCGCAACCTCAACACGCCGTTCGAGCGGCTGGAGTTCGTCTCGACCGGCGACAGCCGCTGGCAGCACATCGGCTGGGCCTCGATGACCAACGAGCACATCTTCGAGGGGACGCAGCAGGAGCCGCTCGTGCTCTACCCGAACCGGGGCAACCTCGGCGACGACGACTGGTTCAAGCAGCCGCTCCGGCCGAGCGTGATCCGCACGTACGGGGTCGGCGGCGAGGACGGTGAGCCGGTCGTGCGCACGGGCAACACGATCACGGGCTTCGTGCCCGAGTTCGTGGGCGGTCAGGACCGGTACGGCATCGCGGACTCGCGGATCGACCAGCCGCGGTTCCGGCTGTACGAGAACGGCGCCCTGATCGCCGAGCGACCGCAGTTCTTCGGCGACTTCCCGGTCTCGGGCAGCCCGGCCACCTACCGGGCCGAGCTCGAGGTCTCGCGGAGCACGCCGTGGTCGCGGTACTCGTCTGACACGGACACGGTCTGGACGTTCAACTCGTCGGCTCCGCCGGCGGGCGTCGTGCAGGCGCAACCGATCCTGCTCGCCGATTACGACCTGGGCGAGCTCGACCTCCTGAACCGCGCCGAGCGAGGGAGCCACGAGATCGGGCTGTCCATCCACCGGCAGCAGCTGGTGGCGCCGGCAGCGGTGACGGACGCCAGGCTGTGGGTGTCGTACAACGACGGCGCCACCTGGACCCGGGTGACGCTCGACGGCCTCGGCGGCGGCAGGTACGAAGCCACGCTGAACCACCCGGCCAACCAGGCTCGGCAGAACGTGTCGCTGCGCCTGGAGGCCACCGATGCCGGCGGCAGCCGGATCAACCAGACGATCTTCCGCGCCTACGGGCTCGACTGATCGCGACTGGTCTCTGCACGGACGGGGGCGCTCCTGTGAGCGCCCCCGTCTCGTTGCTAGGCCGCCTCGACCGCCGCTTCGTAGACGCGGTCGCGACCGAACGACTCCAGCTCGCCAGAGAGCAGCTCGCTCGAGCTGAGCGGCTCCGAGGGCGGCGGACCTAGCTCCCGTCCGTCGACAGCGACGGCCTCGACGTCCTCGGCGGGCTCCACCTCGAGCTCCACGTCGCGGCCGAGCCGCGAGCGCAGCCAGCCGGCGAGCAGGTGCGCGTCGGCGCGCGGGCCTCGCACGGCGAGCCGCCCGCAGGCGCCGAGCTCCGGCCAGTTACGTGCGAGCTCGACCCGCCAGCGCAGGAGCCGCCGCCAGGCGATGTCCGAGACGGCCACGCGGTCGAACAGCGCCGCGAGCCGCGGATAGTCGGCGGCCGGATCGTCCCACTCGCGCGAGTCGATGACGAGTCGGTCGGCGACACCGGTCAGCTCGTCGAGCTCCCGCTCGCCGAACGCGAGTGGGCCGCGCCAGCGGCAGAAGACGGGCAGGCCGCTGATCAGGAGCGGCATCACGAGGCTCGCGGGCGCCTGCGCGCGTCGCCTGCCGAGCTTGAGCTCGACGATCTCCGCGGCGACGTGCCGGCGCTCGCCGGGCAGGGCGTAGGCGGCGACCAGGACGCGCGCCGCGAGCTCGTCGTCCCCGTTCTTCGCGTCGGGGACGAGCACGATCGCGCGCGACGGGTGCCGCTCGGCCATGCCCTCGAGGGTCGCCCAGGCCACGTCGTGCCAGGCCGACGGAACCCACGCGATGTGGGTCATCACGCTCGTGCGTAGGTCCGGCTCGCCTCCCTCGCTCCCGGGCCGGGCGCGGAGCTCGCAGAGCGCGTCCTCGACGTCGGCGAGCGAGACGTTCTCGCCCGTCCACTCCTCCACGCGCGACGCCGTCTCGGTCATCAGTGATGCCTCCAGGAGCGGCCGTCGCGATGGAGGAGCTCGTCCGCCGACGGCGGGCCCCAAGTTCCGGCGGCGTAGTTCGGGAAGGCGGGCCGGTCGCGCTTCCACGCGGCCACGATCGAGTCCACGATCGCCCATTGCTCGTCGACCTCGTCCGCGCGGGTGAACAGGGTGGCGTCGCCCCGCATCGCGTCGAGGATCAGCCGCTCGTAGGCCTCGGGCAGCTCCATGTGGAACGAGCCGCCGTAGACGAAGTCCATGTGCACGGTCCGCAGCTTCACCCCGAGGCCCGGCACCTTCGCCGCGATGGCGAGCGAGACGCCCTCGTCCGGCTGGACGTGGACGATCAGCATGTTCGGCCGCAGCTCCTCGGCCGCGGCCTCCGCGAACGGCGGGTGCGGGGCCCGCTTGAACTGGATCGCGATCGTCGTCTCGCGGCGGGGCAGCCGCTTGCCCGTACGCACGTAGAACGGCGTGTCGGCCCAGCGCCAGTTGTCCACGAACAGCTTCGCGGCCACGTAGGTCTCGGTCATCGAGCTCGAGTCGACCCCGGGCTCCTCGCGGTAGCCGGGCACCTCGATGCCCTCCACGTAGCCGCGCCCGTACTGGCCACGCACGACGTGCTTCGGGCCGGGCGTGTGGATCGACTTCAGCACCTTCACCTTCTCGTTGCGGACGGAGTCCGCGGTGAAGTCCGAGGGCGGTTCCATCGCGGTCAGCGCCACGAGCTGGAGCATGTGGTTCTGGAAGATGTCGCGGATCGTGCCCGCCTTCTCGAAGTAGCCGGCCCGGCCCTCGAGGCCGATCGACTCGCCGACGGTGATCTGCACGTGGTCGATGAACTGGCGGTTCCAGATCGGCTCGAAGATCCCGTTCGCGAACCGCAGCGCGGCCATGTTCTGGACGGTCTCCTTGCCGAGGTAGTGGTCGATCCGAAAGACCTCCTCCTCGGTGAAGTCGAACCAGATCTTCTCGTTGAGCGCCCGCGCCGAAGCCTGGTCGTTGCCGAACGGCTTCTCGATGATCAGCCGCGTCCAGCCGTGGAGTGCCTTGCGACGCTCGCCGATCTCCTCCACGAGCGTCGGCATCGCGTCCGGCGGCACGGCCAGGTAGTAGACGCGGTTGCCGAGCGTGCCCCGATCCTCGTCGACGTGCTCGATATAGCTCCTCAGCGCCTCCTCGGCCGCGTCGTCGTCGAACTCGAGCGTGCGGTAGCTCGTCGCCTCGGCCAGTCGGTCCCACACGTCCTGCCTGAACTCGTCGCGGCCGAACTCCCGCACCGCCTCCTCCATGCGGCTGCGGAACTCCTCGTCCGTCCAGGCCGAGCGCGCGGCGCCGAGCACTGCGAAGTTCTCGGGCAGCAGCCGCCGCAGCGCGAGCGCGTACAGCGCCGGGAAGATCTTCCGCCGCGTCAGGTCGCCCGAGGCGCCGAAGATCACGAGCACGCACGGCTCGGGCATCTGCGCGAGCGGCAGCCCTTCGAGGAGCGGGTTCTCCTGCGTCGTCGCCACTAGCGGGTGTCCTGGGCCGCCTTGGCCTCCTCGACCGCGCGGAGGGCGTGGCCGCCGAACTGGTTGCGGAGTGCCGCGGCGACCTTGGCCGAGAACGAGTAGTCCTGGCGCGAGGCGAAGCGGGCGAACAGCGCGGCCGAGATCACGGGCGCGGGGACGTTCTCCGCGATCGCCGCGTCGATCGTCCACCGGCCCTCGCCCGAGTCCTCGACGTACGGCGCGATGTCCTCCAGCCGGTCTCCGTGCTCCTCGAGCGCCTGGTGCAGCAGCTCGAGCAGCCAGGAGCGGACGACCGAGCCGTAGCGCCAGATCCCGGCGATCTCGGCCAGGTCGAGGCTGAACGCCGAGCGGTGCATGATCTCGAAGCCCTCGGCGTAGGCCTGCATCAGGCCGTACTCGATCCCGTTGTGGATCATCTTCGTGAAGTGGCCTGCGCCGGGCTCGCCGACGTGCGCCCAGCCGTTCTCGGGTGCGAGCCCCTCGAAGATCGGCGTCAGGCGCGAGACCGGCTCCTTTTCACCGCCGGCCATCAGGCAGAAGCCGACTTCGAGGCCCCAGATCCCGCCCGAGACGCCGACGTCCACGAAGTGGATGCCCTGCTCCTTCGCCTCCGCGTGCCTGGCCTGGGAGTCGTGCCAGTTCGAGTTGCCGCCGTCGACGATCACGTCGTCGGGCTCGACGAGTTCGAGCAGCTGCTCGAACGTGTCCTGGGTGACCTGGCCGGACGGAACCATCATCCAGAGCACGCGCGGCTGCTCGAGCTGCGAGACGAGCTCCTGCAGCGAGCCGGCGGTCGAGTCGACCCTGGGGTCGTAGGTCTGGACCGTGAGGCCGTGCTGCTCGAGGCGCGCCGTCATCCCCGAGCCCATCCGGCCAAGGCCGATCATCCCGAACTTCACGTCGCCACCTCCTGCAGTCGGACTCTGACGATACGCCTGCCGCGTTCCCGCAGCGCCTGAAAGTCACCCGCGGCCTGCGCGGCGATCAGCCGGCGGAAGCCGAACTCGCGGCCGGGAATCGCGAGCTCCTCGCCGAGGTCGTCCACCACCTGGATGAAGACCCCGCGGTCGGGCCCGCCCTTGTGCAGCTGGCCCGTCGAGTGCAGGTAGCGCGGGCCGAGGCCGGTCGTCACGGCGCAGCCGGTCGCGCGCGCGCGTTCGACGAGTGGTTCCAGGTCGGCCTCGCGGGCCGGGTCGACGAACGCCAGGATCGCGACGTAGTCCTCGCCCGGCTTCGCCGCTGCGAGCGCCTCCTCCAGCGAGCCCTCGGGCTCGAGCTCCACCTCACCCGAGTTGAGCACCTCGTTGGTCTTGTCCTTCGCGGCCTGGACGTCAGGCTGGTCGAAGGGGTTGATCCCGAGGATCGAGCCGGCGACGGCGGTCGCGAACTCCCAGCGGAAGAACTCCTGCCCGAGCTCGTACGGGTCGGGCAGGCGCGTCTCCTGACGCTGCACGTCGGGGCCGTCGGCCTCGAGCAGGACGGGCACGAGCCCCTTGCCCTGCTTGCCGGTCGACTCGGCGAGCAGCTGCTCCGCCCAGAGCCCAAAGCCGCCGGTGTTCGGCGTGACGAGCACCTTGTCGCGCCCCTCGCGCCAGGCCTCGCCCATGGCCAGCGCCAAGCTCGAGCCCGGGATTGCCCTCGGCGAGCCGGCAGGCCTCCCGCATCTCCTCGGCCCGCTCGAGCAGCCTGCGGACGTCGAGCCCCATCAGCGTTGCCGGCACCGCGCCGAACATCGACAGAGCGGAGTAGCGCCCGCCGATCGTGGGCTCACCGGGGAAGACATGCGCGAAGCCGCGTTCTTCGGCGAGCCGCTCCAGCTCGGACCCTGGGTCGGTGACGGCGACAAAGCGCTCGCCCCTGCCGCCGGTCCGCTCGAAGAAGTAGTCGGCGTGCGAGCGGGTCTCGAGCGTCGAGCCCGACTTCGACGAGACGACGAAGAGCGTGCGGTCGAGGTCGAGTTGCTCCTCGAGCCGCCTGATCGCCGTCGGGTGCGTCGTGTCGAGGACGTGGAACGACTCGACCGCGAACAGGCGGCGCATCACCTCCGGCGCGAGGCTCGAGCCGCCCATACCGAGGAGGACGGCTGCGTCGTAGTCGGCGCTCGCGCCCCAGTCGAGGAGTGCGTCGACGCGCTCCAGCATGCGCACCGGCTCGTCGAGCCAGCCCAGCCAGTTCGCCTCGCTGCCGCCCGTCCAGACGGAAGGATCGCGCTCCCAGATCCGCTCGACGAGGTCGGCGTCCGTCACGCGGCGACGAGCTGGGCCCGCTTGGCGCGGATCCCGTCCAGCAGCTCGCGGAACGAGTCGGAGAACTTCTGCACGCCCTCGCGCTCCAGCGTGTCGACCACGTCGTCGTAGTCGACCCCGACCTCGGCGAGCTCGTCGAGCAACCGCCGCGCGGCGTCGACGTCCCGCTCGAGCGTCTCGGCGACGATCCCGTGGTCCTGGAAGGCCTCGCTCGTCTCCTTCGGCATCGTGTTCACCGTCTCCGGCCCGATCAGCTCCTCGACGTACATCACGTCGCGGTACTCCGGGTTCTTGGTCGAGGTGGACGCCCACAGGCAGCGCTGCTTCGTCGCACCGGCCGCGGCGAGCCGCTCCCAGCGCTCGCCGGCGAAGATCCGCTTGTAGCTCTGGTAGGCGAGCTTCGCGTTGGCGATCGCGAGCTTGCCGCGCAGCGACAGGGCGCGCTCGGTGCCGATCGCCTCGAGCCGCTTGTCGGCCTCCGTGTCGACGCGGGAGACGAAGAAGCTCGCGACCGAGGCGATTTCTCCGGGATCCCCGCCGGACTCGACCAGCCGCTCCAGCCCGCGGATATACGCCTCCGCGACCTCCTCGTGGCGCGCGAGCGAGAAGATCAACGTCACGTTGATCGCGTTCCCGCGCGCGATGCATTCCTCGATCGCGCCGAGGCCCGGCTCGGTCGCCGGGATCTTCACGAACAGGTTCGGCCGGTCGATCCACCCGCGGAACCGCATCGCCTCGGCGATCGTCGCGTCGCAGCTCGTAGGCGAGATCCGGGTCGACCTCCATCGAGACGTAGCCGTCCTGGCTCGCCGTCCCAGACCGGCCGGAGCAGGTCGCACGCCGCCTGGATGTCGCGCACCGCCAGCCGGTAGAAGACCTCCTTCGTCGTCGTCCTCCTCGGCGAGCACCTCGCGCAGCTGCTCGTCGTACCGCTCGCCCTCGGCCAGCGCCTTCTGGAAGATGGTCGGGTTCGAGGTCACGCCGACCACCGCGTCCTCGACCGTCATGCGCTTCAGCTCGCCCGTCTCGAGCCACTCCCGCGAGAGCGAGTCGATCCAGACGCTCACGCCGTGCTCGGACAGCTCGTGCAACCGTGACTCAGCCATCGAATACCCCTTCTCTCGAACTGCTCGACCTTCTCCAGTCTCCTGACGTAGCGCTCCCCGCCGTCGAACCTGGCGCCGAGGAACGCGCGCACGAGCTCGCGGGCGAGCTCTGCGCCGACGATCTCGGAGCCGAGGCAGAGAACGTTCATGTCGTCGTGCTCTACCCCCTGGTGCGCGGAGTATGTGTCGTGACAGATCGCTGCTCTTACTCCCGGAAGCTTGCAGGCAGCGACCGAGGCGCCGACGCCCGAACCGCACACGAGCACGCCGCGCTCGGCGTCACCGCCGCTCAGGGCTGCGCCGACCTTCGCGGCCAGGTCGGGGTAGTCGACCCGCGGCTCGGGTTTGTCCACGCCGAGGTCGACGGCCTCGTGGCCCTGGTCGTCCAGTTCCGTGAGGACGGCCTCGCGCAGCTTCACTCCGCGGTGGTCGAATGCGACGGCGACCCTCATGGCCGAATGGTTACGTTACAGCCGTGACCGACGACGAGCTCTGGCGCGAGCTCGGGCAGCAGTTCCGAGTCGACTCGATCCGCACGGCCGCCGCGGCGAAGTCCGGGCACCCCAGCTCGGGCATGTCCGCTGCCGACCTGATGGCCGTGCTCGTGGCCGGGTACCTGCGCTACGACTTCGACCGACCGGACGACCTGCGCAACGATCGGCTCGTCTTCTCCAAGGGGCACGCTTCGACGCTGCTGTACGCGATCTTCCGAGCCGCGGGAGCGATCGACGACGAGCAGCTGCTCACCTACCGGCAGCACGGGAGCATGCTCGAAGGGCACCCGACGCCGGTGATCCCGTGGGTGGACGTGGCGACCGGATCGCTCGGCCAGGGCTTGCCGATCGGCGTGGGCATGGCGCTCGGGGCCAAGCACCTCGAACGCTCGCCGACGCGGGTCTGGGTGCTGCACGGCGACAGCGAGTTGGCCGAGGGCTCTGTCTGGGAGGCATTCGAGCACGCCTCGCACTACGAGCTCGACAACCTGACCGCCGTCCTCGACGTGAACCGGCTGGGGCAGCGGGGCGAGACGATGGTCGGCTGGAACACCGACGTCTACGTCAGGCGCGCCGAGGCGTTCGGCTGGCACGCGATCGAGATCGACGGGCACGACGTGGAGGCGATCGACCGCGCCTACGCAGAGGCGATCGAGACGAAGGGCAGGCCGACGGTCGTGGTGGCGCGCACGCTGAAGGGGAAGGGCGTCGCCGCCGTCGAGGACAAGCCCGGCTTCCACGGCAAGGCCCTCGACGACCCGGACGCCGCCATCGCCGAGCTCGGGGGCAAGCGCGACCTGCAGATCGACGTCGCGAAGCCCGAGGGCGACATGCCTCCGGAGCCCACGTCGAGGCCGCCCGAGCTGCCGAGCTGGGAGATCGGCGAGGAGGTGGCGACCCGGCTCGCCTACGGAGAGGCGCTGAAGGCGGTCGGTACCGCCGACGGCAGGGTGGTCGCGCTCGACGGCGAGGTCTCGAACTCGACCTATGCGGAGATCTTCGCCAAGGCGCACCCCGAGCGGTACTTCGAGATGTTCATCGCCGAGCAGCAGCTGGTCGCTGCCGCCGTCGGGTTGCAGACGCGCGGCTGGAAGCCGTTCGCGTCCACGTTCGCCGCGTTCTTCTCCCGCGCGTACGACTTCGTCCGCATGGCGGCGATCAGCCAGGCGAACCTTCGGCTCTCGGGCTCGCACGCGGGCGTCTCGATCGGCGAGGACGGCCCCTCGCAGATGGCCCTGGAGGACATCGCCTCGCTGCGGGCGATCCACGGCTCGCACCGTGCTGCATCCCTGTGACGCGAACCAGACCGCCAAGCTCGTCGCGCAGATGGCCGACCTGGACGGGATCTCGTACCTGCGCACCCTGCGGCCGGCGACACCGGTGCTGTACGACGCGGACGAGGACTTCCCGATCGGCGGCAGCAAGGTCCCGCGCTCCTCCGACGAGGACGAGGTCGCGATCGTCGCCGCCGGGATCACCGTTCACGAGGCGCTGAAGGCGGCCGACGCGCTGGCCGAGGAGGGCGTCCGCGCGCGGGTGATCGACCTCTACTCGATCAAGCCGCTCGACGAGGAGACCCTTCGCGACGCGAGCGAGGCGACCGGCGGCCGGATCGTCACGGTCGAGGACCACTGGCCGCAGGGCGGGTTGGGCGAGGCGGTGCTCGCGGCCTTCGCGGACGCCGAGGAGCGCCCGCGCGTCAAGGTGCTCGCCGTCAGCGGGATGCCGCACTCCGGGAAGCCCGCCGAGCTGCTCGCCGCGGCCGGCATCGACGCCGACCACATCGCGCAGGCCGCGCGGGAGCTGGTCGGCGCCGCCGTGCGCGCCTAGGCCCGCATCGCCTCGAACGCGTGCGGCGCCTGTCTAGGCTTGGACGATGGCCGTCGTCACCGCCACCAACCTGCGCAAAGAAATCGCGGGCAACCTGCTCTTCGAGGGCGTCTCGTTCAAGCTCGAGCGCCGCGACCGGCTATCGCTCTCCGGCCCGAACGGCGCCGGCAAGACCACGCTGCTGCGCATGCTCGCGAGCGAGACCGAGATCCACGGCGGCGAGCTCGCCTTCTCCAAGGGCACCCGCGTCGCGCTGCACGACCAGCGGCCGCCGCTCGAACGCTCGCAGACGCTGCGCGAGTACGTCCTCTCGGGAGCCGAGCGACCTGATCGCGCTCGAGGAGGAGCTGGGCCGCCTCGAGCAGGCGATGGCCTGCCGGCGACCACGGCGCCGCGACAATGCGCCGCTACTCCGATGCGCAGGCGCGGCTCGAGCACGCGGGCGGGTACGCGTGGCGCGAACGCGCGGCCGGCGTCGTGCGCGGGCTCGGGTTCGCGGAGGCGGACCTCGACCGGCCGCTGACGACTTTCTCCGGTGGTGAGCTCGACGCGCGCCTCGCTCTCACGCGCGCTCGGCGGCGACCCCGACCTGCTGTTGCTCGACGAGCCGACGAACCACTTGGACGTCTCCAGCCTCGAGTGGCTCGAGCGCGAGCTCGCGTCCATGGACGCGGCCGTCGTGCTCGTAGCGCACGATCGCTGGTTCCTCGAGGCGACGACGACCGCCGTGCTCGAGCTCGGCGGCGGCCGCTCGACCTTCTTCCCCGGCCCCTGGCACCACTGGCGGCGCGAGAAGGCGGCGCGCGCGCTCGACGCACAGAAGTCGGCCGAGCGAGTCAGCGTCGACATCGCGCGGCTGGAACGGTTCGTGGAGCGCTTCCGCTACAAGAAGACGAAGGCCAGGCAGGCGCAGGCGAAGCTCACGCAGATCGGCCGTCTGGAACAGGAGCGGGCGAAGGCGGTCGACGAGCTCTCGCTGCTGAACCGCAGCCAGCGCGGGCTCGGGTTCGAGTTCCTCAAGCCGGCGCGCAGCGGCCGCACCGTGCTCGAGACGGTCGGGCTCGACCTCTCCGCGGGCGAGAAGCAGCTCGTCTCGGAGGTCTCCGTCGCGCTCGAGCGCGGCGAGCACGTCGCGCTCGTCGGGCCGAACGGCTCGGGGAAGACAACGCTGCTGGAGACCGTGCTCGGGCGGCGGGAGCCCAACGGCGGCAAGACGCGGCTCGGACACGGCGTCGTGCCGGCCTACTTCTCGCAACACGAGATCGAGCTGGACGAGCGGCTGACCGTGCTCGAGACCGCGCAGCGCGAGACCGGACTGTCGCGGCCCCTGGCCCAGAACCTGCTCGGCCGCTTCCTCTTCTCGGGCTGGGAGGAGCATCAGAAGCCCGTCGCCGTGCTCTCCGGGGGCGAGCGGCGGCGGCTGGCGCTCGCGCTCGTGGTCGCCTCGGGCGCGAACTTCCTCGTCCTCGACGAGCCGACGAACCACCTCGACCTGGAGAGCCGCGAGGCGCTCGAGGCCGCGCTCGAGGCGTTCCCCGGCACGCTGCTGCTCGTCTCGCACGACCGGGCGCTGCTCGACGCCGTCGCCGAGCGAACCCTCGCGATCGAGGACGGAACCGTGCGCGGCTACGACGGCGGGTGGGCCGAGTACGTGGCGCGAAGGGACGAGGCTCTGCGGGTCGAGGCCGCTGTTGGTCCGGTGCCAGGCACCGTCAAGAAAGCGTCACGGAAACCGCGCGAAAGGCCGCAAGCTCGCGCGCCCCAGCGAGCTGGAGCGGCTCGAGGGCGAGATCGCGAGTCAAGAGGAGGCGATCGCCGCGCTCGAGCAGCGCCTGGCGGAGGACTGGGCGGACGTCGACGCGGTTGCGGCGCACAAGCACGCCCGCGACCAGCTCGAGGCCCTGCTCGCCCGCTGGGAGCAGCTGTTCGAGGCGTCGCAGGCCCAGCCGCAGGCCTAGGCCCAGAAGGCGTCGAACGCGAGCGGGTCGAGCGGAACGGCGAGAATCTCCTGCCAGCGCCCGTCGTGGACGCGGACGAACAGCGCCTGGTCGATGTCGAGCTCGCGGCTGTCCCGCCGCCCGCTGGCGCGGTAGACCGCGACGGTCCGCTCGTCGTCGGCGAGCACGTAGCGCAGCTCCGCCTTGTAGGTCGCGTCGCTGAGCGTCTGTGTCGCCTTGAACAGGTCGAAGATCGCACGGCGGCCCTCGTAGACCCCGGCCACCGGCGCGCGCCCGACCACCGTCCAGACCGCGTCCTCGGCGATCAGCGACGCGAGGGTGCGCGGGTCGCGCCGAAACGAGGCGAAGACCCGCTCCGCGAGCTCGACGTGCGGATGACTCATGCGTCGTAGGTCGCGATCAGCGCCTCTGCCACGACCTTCAAGGGCCGCCCCGACAGCTGGCTCGCCTTGCGCAGGCGCGCGAACGCGTCCTGTTCGCTCAGCCCCTCCTGCTGCATCAGGATCCCCTTCGCGCGCTCGATCGCCTTCCGCGCAGCCAGGGCCTCCGCCAGCGACTCCGCCTCCTCCCGCAGTGCGGCCAGCTCTTCGTGGCGGGCACGGGCCGTCTCGATCGCGGGCAGCACGTCTCCCTCGCGGAACGGCTTGACGAGGTAGCCGAAGACGCCCGCCTCGATCGCCCGCGACACGAGCTCGTCCTGGCCGTACGCGGTCAGCATCACGATCGGGATCGGCCGCTCGTCCAGGATCTGCCTGGCCGCTTCGATCCCGTCCAGGCGAGGCATCTTCACGTCCAGGAGAGCCACATCCGGCTGCTCCGAACGCGCGAGCTCGACCGCCTCGACTCCGTCCTTCGCCTCGGCGCAGACCTCGTGGCCGGCGCCCTCGAGCAGGCCGCGCAGGTCGAGCCGGATGATCGTCTCGTCTTCCGCGATCAAGACACGCACGAAAAGCGAGTCTAGGATGCGAGGGTGAAAGGGGTCCGGCTCTTGCTGCTCGCGGCGGCAGCGACCGCTGTGCTGGCCGCGCCTGCGTCCGCCGCACCGACCAAGACGATCAGGCTCGCGTGGAACGAGCGCGCGACGGTCGGCAGCCGGACGGTCATGACGTTCAACGTCCGCTCACTGACGATCAGGGGCAGTCGCTGGACCGTGGACGTGTCGTTCCGCAACACCTCGCGCTCACCCCTGCGCGTCCACAAGCACTTCGCGCTCCTCTACGGGGCGAACACCGGGCGTGTGTCCCGGATGAAAGTCCTCCCGGCGAGGACGTTTCAGCCGGCGCTCCCGGCGACGCTCCGCCCGGGGAAGGCCTGGAGCGGCCGCCTGTCGGGCCCCGGCGCGACGGCCCTGGCCCGCACGAGCGTCCGGGTCCGCTTCAGCTACTTCGTGGGCAGGGTCGCTACCGGGGAGACCCGGCTTCTCCTGGATCACCGACCACGTCGTCCTCCTCGGCTAGCGGTCGCCGCGCTCCGACTTCACGTCCAGCACCTCGGCGAGCATGAACGGGTTCTCGTCCGGGTCGTAGAACGTGCAGAGCTTGACCTGGCCCTCGATCTCGTGGGTGTCGCCGTCGAACCTGACGCCGCGGGCCTCCATGTGTCCGCGCGCCGCGTCGATGTCCGAGACGCCGAAGGTCGGGGTCGTCCCGCCGATCTTGACCTCCTCGACCTGGCCCAGCCCGAGCCCGAGGCCCTCGATGCTCGTTCCGAGCTCGCACCAGCCGTACTCCTTCATCACGTAGGTCGGCTCGAAGCCGAGCATCTCGCCCCACCACGCGATCGAGCGCTCGAGGTCGGAGACGTTGACCGAGATGACGATGTTTTGCGTCTTCTCGAAGGGCAGCTGCTGCGTCGTCTGCGTTGCGGTCTGCTCGCTCACGTCGCGTCCTTTCGGTGCGAGGATGACGTTTCGTCAGACCTGTTTTTATACTAAGCTCACTTCTATGTCAATCGCGAGGCTCTTCCACCACCGCTGGGCCGCACCGGTGCTGGCCGAGCTCCACCGCTCGAAGGGGAGCCGCTTCGTCACGCTCTCGAACCGCCTCGGCCTCGGTCGCGACTCGCTTCGCCGCACGCTCGCGGCCCTGATCGACGCGGGCCTCGTGATGAAAAACCCCGGCTACGGCCACCCACTGCGCCCCGAGTACGTGCTCACCGAGCGCGGGAAGTCGGTGGCACCGGCGTGCGCCCGGCTGCTCGCGGCGCTCGAGCGGCTCGACGCGAATGACGTCGGGCTGAAGAAGTGGTCGATGCCCGCGGTGCTCGCGCTGGCGGGCGGCGAGTGCCGCTACTCGGAGCTGCGCAAGCGTCTGCCCGGGGTGTCGCCGCGGGCGCTCACGCTCGCGCTGAAGGACCTGGCCTCGGCACAGCTCGTCGAGCGCCGCGTCACGCCCGACTACCCACCCGCGACCGTATACCGACTGCGGGGGCGCGCGCAGCCTCTCGCGCGCATCCTCACAGGGCTCGGGACATGAGCTACCGCGTCGTCGAGACCGGTTCGTTCGAAGGGCGCCGCAAGACGATCGCCAGAGCACTCGAGGCACGCGCCGTGAAGCTGAACCAGTTCGACTCCGAGCCCGGCCAGGCGGGGTTCGAGCACGACGAACGCGAGTCCGGTCAGGAGGAGGTCTACATCCCGTTGCGCGGCGCAGGCGTGCTGCGGGTCGAAGGGGAAGAGGTACCGCTGGAACCGGGCCGGTACGTCCTCGTCGAGCCCGAGGCGACTCGACAGGTGATCGCCGGACCCGAGGGCTTGTCCTACGCGGTCGTCGGCGCCGTTCCCGACTAGGGCGCGAAGACCACCTCGGCCCGCAGGCCGTCGCCCTCGGCGAAGCGCAGCTCCCCGCCGAGCTCGTCACGGACGAGCGCCTCGACGATCGACAGGCCGGTGCCGCTCTCGCCGCGCAGCCCGCGGCCGTCGTCGGCGATCGCGAGCACGACCTCGTCGCCCTGCCGCGTGAGCTCGACCCGGATGCGGTCGCCGCCGTGCTCGAGCGCGTTCTGCAGCAGCTCGCTGAACACGAGCGCCAGGGCGGTCGCCTTGTCGCCTCCCAGCGAGACCGACTCGAGCTCGGCCTCCACCGACTTCTCCGCGCCCAGCCCCTGGACGAGCATCGAGCGGAGGCGGTCGAGCAGCTCGTGCAGGTCGACCTCCTCGTCCCGCTGCTCGGTGAGGACCTCGTGGACGGCGGCGATGGCGAGGATGCGGTTGACCGAGTCCTCGAGCGCCCGCCGCGGCTCGACGCCGTTCGCCCGCGCCTGTAGGCGCAGCAAGCGAGGCGACGGTCTGGAGGTTGTTCTTGACCCGGTGATGGATCTCCTGGGCCAGGACGCCGCGCATGACGGCCCGGCCGTGCTCGAGCGCCACCGCCGCGTGGTGTGCGATCGACCCGAGCAGCGCGCGGTCCTCGTCCGAGAAGGGCGTGTCGCGGTCGCACACGAGCTCGCCGATCACACGCCGCTTCCAGCGCAGCGGCAGCCGCTCCGCGTAGGCACCGGCGCGCCCCTCCGGCCAGGCGATCTTGCCGTCCTCCAGCACGAGCGCCGCCCCGGTCGCGCCGACCGCGTCCATCGTCGTCTGCACGATCGCCTCCAGCGACTCCTCGAGGTAGAGCGACTCGGAGACCGCCTCGGAGATCTTCGCGAGCGCCTCGAGCTCGCCGACGCGGCGCTGCGCCTGCGCATAGAGCTGCGCATGCTCGATCGACTGGGCGACCTGGGCGGCGATCGCGAGCAGCAGGTCCATCTCGGCCGAGGAGAACTCCCTCGGGGCGCGCGTGCGCACGTTGAGCGCACCCTCGAGCTTGTCGCCGCGAGCGACCACCGGCACCGCGAGGATCGACTCGTACTCGTCCTCGCGTAGGTTCGCGAACGCCTTGAAGCGCGGGTCGAGGTGCGCCTGGGACGGGATCATGATCGGCGCCAGCTCGGCGGCAGCCGTTCCCGTGATCCCCTCTCCCGGTCGCATGCGCGGGCGCCGAGTCATCTCCTCGACCCGCGTCCCGTGCGTCGCCCGCAGCACGAGCTCGCCGGCCCGCGCGTCGTAGAGGTAGACGAAACAGGCGTCGGCGCCGAGCGCCTCTGCCACGCCGCGGGCCACGAGGTCGAGCACCTCCTCCAGGTCGAGCGAGGAGTTGACCGCCGCGATCGTGTCGGTGAGCAGGCGCAAATGGCGCGCGGACGCGTCCATTACCGAATCTTTACGACCGCCACGGTCTTTCCTCAACACCGCAATCGTAGGGTCTCGTCGTGGACCTCGATCAGACGCGTGGCTTCCTGGTCGCCGACGCCCGGGGCGGATCGTCGGCAAGGTCGAGTGCCCGATGTACGGCCGCGTGCAGGACGTCCCAGACGCACTCGCCGTCCGCTCCGGCTTCCTCTCCAGGCACCGCCGCCTCGTCCCGGCGGAGACGATCGTCGAGATCGACAGCCGCAGCCGCGTGATCGGCCTCGGCGTCGAGCGCGAGGCGATCCGCTCGTTTCTCAGTAGGGCCTGGGGAACATCGCTCGGAGCGCTGTTTCGCCAGGCCCTACTACTAGGGCTTCGGCCGATGCAGCTCGGGTACCACGAGCTTCGCCGAGCGGCGGCGGAGGACCTCGACCAGCGCCTTGACGCTCTCGGGGTCGAACTGCGTCCCGGCCGCGGCGTGTAGCTCGTCGATCGCCTCGCCGCGGGTTCGGCCGCCGCGGTACGGCCTCTCCTCGACCATCGCCCGGTAGGCGTCGCAGACCGCAACGATCCTCGCGCCAAGTGGGATTGCGTCGCCCGCGAGCCCGTCTGGATACCCGGCGCCGTCCCAGCGCTCGTGGCTCGAGCGGACGATCGGCAGCACGGCCCTGAGCGAGTCGATCGGGGCGAGGATCCGCTCGCCGACCTCGGGATGGGCGCGCATGACCTTCCACTGCTCGTCCGTGAGCGGGCCGGGCTTGCAAAGGATCGACTCGGGAATGCGGATCTTGCCGATGTCGTGGAGCAACGCTCCGAGCTCCACGTGGCGCAGTTCGTCGGCGGGCAGGCCGAGCACCACCCCCACCTCGACTGCGAGCTCGGCGACCTCCTGCGTGTGGTCGTTCGTCTCGCCGTCCTTCGCCTCGAGCGCGTTGGACAATGCAGCCAGCGTCTCGCGGTAGAGGCGGTCGCGCGCCTCGCGGCTCTCGCATTGCTCGAGCAGGACGGCCGCCTGGCGCACGACGAGCTCGGCCAGGCCGGCCTCGGCCGGGTTGAACACCCGCGGCCGGGCGTCGTAGACCTCGACGAGCCCCCAGGGCCGGCCCGAGACCTCGATGCACAGCAGCAGGACCGCCTGCATCTTCAGCTCGCGCAGGACGAAGGCCTCGGCGGCGTCGGGCTCCTCGTCGCCGAGCGAGACCGCGCGGGCGCGCCTGCTCTCCATCACCTCGCGCGTGAGCGGGTAGTCGCCGAGCAGGTACCCGTAGTCGCCGCTCGTCGGCTCGTACGGGGCCGGCCACATCCTGGCCGCATCGCGAAGGACGTCACCCTCCAGGCGCGAGATCTCGCACGCGGTTGCCCCCAGCACCGTCGTCAGCTGCGCGCACGCGCGGTCGAGCACGGCCTGCGGACCGCCCTCGCTGGTGATCGATCCGATCGCGTGCGTGATCGCCGAGAGCTCCGTCAGGACAGCCGTTCGTGCGGCCTCCGACTCCATCCGCTCGTGCACCACGTCCCGGGAAACGCCTGCCGCAGCGCGCGCGGCGGCACCCTGGAGGTCGGTTCCGTAGGCGACGACGACGTTCTTGCCGGCGCGCTTGGCCGCATACAGCGCGATGTCGGCCTTGTGCACGAGCTCGTCCTTCGTGCGGGCGTCGTCGGGAAAGGCGGCCACGCCGGCCGACACCGTCGGGAACGGCCGCTCGGAGCCCTGGCGAACCATCGCCTCGCGCACGCGCTCGGCCACTCTGCGGCCGGACTCGGAGCCGCCGCGCACGACGATCGCGAACTCCTCGCCGCCGGCCCGGAAGACCTCCTCGCCGCCGCGGACGACCCGGCGGACGGCGCGCCCGAACGTGCGCAGCACCTCGTCGCCGGCCGGGTGTCCGAGCGTGTCGTTGACGCGCTTGAAGTCGTCGAGATCGAGCAGAACGAGCGTCACCTCGCGCTCGGCCGAGAGCGCGCCGCGCAACACGCCCTCGAGGTGCTCGTCGAAGGCGCGGTGGTTGGGGAGGCCGGTCAGCAGGTCGTGCCGCGCCTCGGCAAACGTGAGCGCGAAGCGCCGCGCGTTCTCCAGCGAGGCGGCTGCGAGCTCCGCGATCGTGAGCGCGGTCGAGACGTCGCGGCCCGACGGGCTCGCGACCAGCAACACGCCATGGAGCTCCCCGTGCGCGATGCACGGGACCGCGAGCGCGTGCACGTCCTCGAGACCGGCCACGCTGACGCCGACCTCGCGGACGAAGATGCGCTCGGACGCCGCGCGGCGAACGAGCGACGAGACGCCGTCGTCGAGCTCCTCGGACGCGCGCCCGGCGGACGCGGCGAGCGAGAGGCCGCCGTCGGGCTCGCACAGGTAGGTCGCGGCCAGGACGGCGCCCGTCAGATCCGAGAGCCCCGTCGCCGCGATCCGCGCGCTCTGGATCGGGTCCAGCGACCGCGCGAGCTCCTGAGCGAGCCGAAGCAGCGCCTCGGCGCCGCCGGTCGCGGAGCTGCGCACGTCGTCGGTGCGAACGATCGAGAGCGGCGGCCGGGAGGCCGACGCGGCCAGAATGTCGGTGAGCGGGGCCTCGGGGACGAGTGCCTCCTATTCCGCAGGGACAAGCCATTTTTCGACTCAGAAGGGCCGCAGACGGATCCCCCGAACGGGTGAGCCCGCTACAAAGAGCGGCTCGGGAAGACCCACGCTTCTCCCCCGCCAAAACGACCACGAGCCGCCCAGAGGGCGACTCGCGGTCGGCCGTCAGCGGTCCTGTCGTCCGCCACTCGACAGGACCGGTGTGCGGTGATTGTCGCATGCGCAGGGTCCCGCCGCTAGGGGGAACAACCCTGCACTTGCGCGATTTTCGCTACAGCACTGCCAGGTACCGCTCCCGCTCCCAGGCGGTCAGCTGAACCCGGTATTCATCCCATTCCTTGCGCTTGAGCTCGACGTAGCGGTCGAAGATGTGCGGGCCGAGCGCCTTCTTGGCCAGCTCGGAGTGCGACAACTCGTCGATCGCCTCGCCGAGTGTCTCGGGCAGGGCGGTGATCCCACGCTCCTCCCGCTGCTCGGGAGTCAGGTGGTAGAGGTTGGTCTCCATCGGGTCCGGCAGCTCGTAGCCATGCTCGATTCCGTCGAGGCCAGCATGCAGCAGCGCGGCGAAGGTCAGGTACGGGTTGCAGGCAGGGTCAGGACAGCGGATCTCGGCCCGCGTGGCCTGCTCGGAGCCCGGCTTGTACAGCGGGATCCGGATCAGCGCGGAGCGGTTGCGCTGCGACCAGGCGACGTAGACGGGCGCCTCGTAGCCGGGCACGAGCCGCTTGTACGAGTTGACCCACTGCGCGAAGATCGCCGAGATCTCGCGCGCGTGCCGGAGCTGGCCCGCGATGAAAGCCTTGGCCACGTCGGACAGGTGCCACTTGTCGTCGGCGTCGAAGAACGAATTGCGCCCGTCCGTGAACAGCGACATGTGCGTGTGCATGCCCGAGCCGTTCTCGCCGAAGATCGGCTTCGGCATGAAGGTGGCGTGGTAACCCGCCTTCTTGGCGATCTCCTTCACGATCAGCCGGTATGTGAGCGTGTGGTCGGCCATCTCGAGGGCCGGAGCGAAGCGCATGTCGATCTCGTGCTGCGAAGGGCCGACCTCGTGGTGGACGTACTCGATCGGGATCCCCATCGACTCGAGTGCCGCAACCGTCTCCTGGCGCAGCTCGCTGGCCGCGTCCATCGTCGTCATCGCGAAGTAGCCGCCCTCGTCGAGCGTCTCGGTGCCCTTGTCGTCCTTGAAGAGGAAGTACTCGAGCTCTGGGCCGACATTGAAGGTGTCGAAGCCCATGGACTCCATCCGCTCGAGCGCGCGGCGCAGGACGTAGCGCGGATCGCCCTCGTACGGCTCGCCGTCGGGAGTGACCACGTCGCAGATCATCCGCGCGACCTTTGTCTCACCCTCGCGGTGGGGCATCAGCTGGAACGTCCCCGGCTCCGGGATCGCGACCATGTCCGACTCCTCGATCGCGTTGAAGCCGGTGATCGACGAGCCGTCGAAGCCCATCCCGTCGTCCAGGGCGGCCTCGAGCTCGCCCGGGGTGATCGCGAAGCTCTTCAGGTGTCCTTCGAGATCGGTGAACCACAGCAGGACGAACTGCACGCCCTCCTTCTCCACGCGCTTGAGCACGTCTTTCCGGTTCTCGGGGCTCGACGTGGCCCTCGTCCTGGACTCGACCTGCGCCATGCTTTCTCCTCTCGTTCGTCCTAGAAATGCAAAGAGCCCCGGACGCGCAGAAGCGTCCGAGGCCCCGTCGCCTCCAACTTCGCGTGAGTCTACACGGCCTCTGGGAGGTGCTCCAACTCAGGTTCTTTACCTCCGTGCCGCAAGGCGCGCGCGTACAACGCGACCGCTGGTGCGAGCAGGGCCCCAGACAGCACGATGGCGGCGCGGAGCGAGACGACCGTGCCGACCGCGCCCACCCCTGGCCCGCCGGCGACCTCGCCGAACGCATTCGTCTGATTGACCATCGACGTGACCGTCGCGCGCACGCTCGAGTCCTCGATGTTCCGGTTCAGCCAGGTCAGCCAGAGCGGCTCGGTGATCCTGCGAGCCAGGCGAGCGATCATGTACGCCGCGAGCGCGACCGCGAATCCCATCGCCAGCCCGAAGACGATCACCGAGGCGGAGACGGCGGCCGTCAGCAGCATCAGCGCCCGCGCCAAGGCGGTGTTGTCGGCGTGCTCGAAGCGGGGGATCAGGAACGAGGTGATGACGATCCCGGCGAGGAGGCCGACCACGTTGATCAGCCCGAACCAGACGACGGGGTCGAGCCCGAACAGGTCGGGGAGCCCGACATCGCGGATCAGGTGCGCCTCCCAGAGCCGGTCGACGCCCTCCGACGCGGCCCCGATGAAGAAGGTGATCCCCATGATGATCAGCAGCAGCCGCTCCGCTCGGATCAGCCGGCCGCCGGCGGCGGCCGTCGTCTTCACGTCGCGCCAGGCGCCGAGCCGCTCCGAGGCCGGCTTGCGCGCGAAGCCGTGCTCGGGCATGACGACGACGCACGCGAGCCCGGTCGCGAGGGTGATCGCGCCGCCGAAGATCAGCGCGGCGCCAAGGTCCCACATCGCGACGCCGACGCCTGCCAGCGCACCGATGATCGCGCCCGCGTAGGCGAACTGCGCATTCCGTAGGAAGACCCGGCCGACGCGCTCCACTCCGACCTCGTCCGTGATCCAGGCCTCGTAGGCGCCGCTCATGCAGGTAGCGGCCACGCCCCAGAGCGCCGCCGCGGCGAGCAGCAGCGGATATGACTCGGTCAGGCCGGTCGCGATCGCGGCCACGCCTTCGAGCGAGAGGCCGATGATCACCGACAGGCGCCGGCTGTAGGTATCGGCGATCACGCCGGTCGGGATCTCGAAGAGGAAGATCGTCCCCTCGAAGACGGTCCCCAGGAGCACCAGCTCGAGCGGGTTGAGGCCGACCTCCTGTACGAAGTAGACGGCCATCACGGTCGTCGTGGCGTGGAAGCCGATGTCGGCGAAGAACTCGATCCCGTAGGAGACGGTTGTCGCGCCGAGCCTGCGCATGCGCTACCGCCGCTGCAGCGGGATCGGCCCGCGCATGGTGAGGCTGACGGCGCGGTAGACGTACCCCAGACGCTCGTTGGCCGCCCGCATGGCGTCGTTGCCACGCTGCGTCCACGTGACGATCTCGCGGATGCCGTTCTCGGCCGCCCACGCGAGCTCCGCCCGCTTAAGCGCCGTGGCCAGCCCGCGCCGTCGCCAGTCGCGGCGCACGACCGTCAGGCCGTCCTCGGCGATCGTGTCGTCGCCGGCCCAGCGGCAGAGCCCGGAGTAGCCGACGATCTCGCCGTCGGCCAGCGCGACGAACGAGCCTCCGGGAAAGGTCGCCTCCTCGGCGAGCCAGTCCTCGAGCGAGATCGTGACCGCCACTGTCGTCGCCATGTCGGCCCACCCCTCGACGCCCAGCGGATGAGCTTCGCGGAGCAGCTCCGGGCGCTCCGCGATCGTCACGAACTCGACGCCCTCGGGCACTTCGATCGGCTGCTCAACGCCGAGCACGCGCACCTGCTCCACCTCTCGGTCGGCCTCCTCGAAGCCGAAGCGGTGCGCGAACGCGACCGAGCCGGGGTCGTTCCCGTCGACGTGCGTGCCCGCGACGCTGAATCCGACCCGATGCAGGTGGTCGGCGAGCTGGACGATCAAGGCCGTGCCTATCCCGCGTCGCCGGCTGGCTGGAAGGACCCGCGCAGTCAGGAATCCCCTCCCGGCAGAGTCCGAGGGGGCGGCGAAGCCGGAAGCTACCGGCTTGCCGCTCTCCTCGGCAAGGAGATAAAGGCGCCGACCTTGGCGCCGACGCCGCTCTCGGAGCTTCTCGACGCTCCAGGGGATGTCGTCGGGCGCGACCGCATTCGCCACGGCGACATACGCCTCGAGGTCGGCGTCGGTCTCGGCCGGGCGGATCATGGCGCGCTCGGCAGATAGAACCAGCGCCCGGGGACGTCCGGCTCAGTGGTGAATCCGAACGGCTCATAGAGCGCGGCGCTCTCGGGAGTGGTCCCGAACACGGCGGTCGTGCAGCCGAGCCTGCGCGCCTCGTGCAACCGGACGAGCGCAAGCGTCGAGCCGATCCCGCGCCGACGCTCCTCCGGGACGACCGCAACGTGCTCGAACAACGCGACTTCGCCCGCGAAGAACGCCGTCGCCATGCCCACGGGCCGGCCGCCGCGGCGCGCGACCCAGTGCCGGCCGGCGAGCGCAAGCAGTTCCCGCTGCCGGGCCGGGTGTCCGGGCTCGTCGAAGAAGCCGCACGTGGCCGCGACCTCGATCCACTCGTCGAGGCCCGCTCCGTCGCGGATCTCCTCGACCTCCACGCCTGCCGGCGGGACGACCGGTGGAAGCGCCGTAGCGGCGAGCTCCGCTCCGGTGGTCACGCCTGTCGTCTCCTCGGGACAGCCGGCCTCGGCTAGCGCGCTCCTCAGGTCGTCCGAAGCCTCGACGCCGGCGCACATCCACGAAGCGGGGGCGCCTTGCCCGGCCACCCAGCCGACGAGCTCGGTGACCACGGCCGGAGCGACCGTCGAGCGCTCGCAGACGACCCCGTTGTCGACGTTGGAGGCCGCCCCGGTGACGACTGCCAGCGCGCCGTCCGCACGCCGCGTGCGTGCATGAGGTGCGAGCGCGAGCAGCCGCTCGGCGTGCGCGTCCGCGTAGAGCGCAGACCAGCGGGACGCAACGGCGCTCATCCCGACCTCTTCAGCTTGCCGTGCCGCTTGGCGTAGCGCTCACCTCGTCTGAACACCTCGAGCCCGAGCGGGATCGAGACGGCACCGATCACGAGCAGGGGCCAGATCTCGTCCCACATCGTCGTCAACCCCTCACCTTCGATGATCGCGCCGCGGATCCCGTCGAGCGCGTACGTGGCGGGCGACACGACCGAGAGCCACTGCATCCACTCGGGCAGCACGGAGACCGGGTAGTAGACGCCCGAGACGACGAGCAGCATCCCCTGGGCGATGAAGCCGAGCTGCGTGCCCTTCTCGGGCGAGATCAGCGGCAGGACGGCCGTCATCATCCCGATGCCGACGAAGGAGATCGAGGCGATCGCGAGCACGACGAGGGCGGCCGCGAAGTCCGCGGTCGGCAGTTCGAGGTCGAAGAACGCCGCCACGACCGCGAACAGCAGCACGGCGCGGACGATCCCGTAGACGATCGCGAACAGGCCCATCCCGAACAGGTGCACCGGGCGTGAGAGCGGGGCCATGAACGTGTACTCGATCGTTCCCTCCCAGCGCTCCCAGGCGACCGTCTCGGTGAGGATCTCGAAGATGATCCCGAGGTAGGCCCAGACGACCGCGCCGATCAGCAGGATCGTGGTCGCGCGGTTGACGTCGATCTCGCCCCCGGTAGCCTCGATCCCCTCGGCGATGAAGACGATCGTCAGCGTGTTCGCGACCGTCCAGAGGAAGAAGGCGACGTCCCACCAGATGTAACGCTTGACGAGGTACCAGTTGCGCTCGACGACTCCGCCGAGGCCGACGAGCTCGTGGCGCAGGCTCAGTGCTACGGCCCTCACGCGAACACCCCCCGCTCGGCGTCCTCTTCCTCGGTGTCGTCCTCCAGCGACCTGCCGGTCGCGGCGAAGAACGCCTCCTCGAGCGTCTCGGCGCCGTAGCGCTCCCTGAGCTCGTCGGCGGGCTCGAGCGCGAGCAGCCGCCCGCGGTCGAGGATCCCGACGCGCTCGGCGAGCGCCTCCGCCTCGACCAGGTCGTGCGTGCAGAGCAGGATCGTCGAGTCGTGCGTCTCGCGCATCTCCTTGATGAACTCCTGCACCTCGAGCTTCGAGCGCGGGTCGAGGCCCGTGGTCGGCTCGTCGAGCAGGAGCAGGACCGGCGCGGTCAGCAGGGCACGCGCAAGCGCGACCTTCTGCTGCATTCCGCGCGAGAGGTTCTCCATCGGCTCGTTGCGCCGCTTCGGCGGGAAGCCGACGCGCTCGAGGATGACCGGGATCTTGCCCCGCGTCGCGCCCGCGGTCATGCCGTAGAAGCGCGCGGCGTAGCTGAGGTTCTCGGTAGCCGACATCTTCTTGAAGAAGGACGCCTCGACCGACACGCGGTTGACGAGCCTGCGGACGGCGCGAGGCTCGGAGAAGACGTCGTGCCCGAAGACGCGCGCGCTACCGCCTTCGTGCAGAAGCAAGGTCGACAGCAGGCGTACGAGCGTGGACTTCCCGGATCCGTTCTGGCCCAGGATGGCGACGCACTCGCCGCGCTCGATCGTGAAGCTGACGCCGTCGAGGGCGGCGACGCGACGACGGCGCTTGCGCAAGCCGGAGCCGTCCTTCCGGACGAACTCTTTCCGCAGATCGGCCACTTCGACGGCCGCGTTCATGTGGTAGCTCCTTCGGTCGGCTAGAGCAGGGCAACTGTGGCCACGCCCCCTCGAGGCGGGCCACGCGCGGATGTACTGGCTCAGCCGACTCGCATTGAGCCGAGCACGTTACCTGAGCGCGGTCGCCGGCTCAAGGGCGGATTTCGCCCGCATCCGCCGCACGTCTCTGATCGGCTCGAGCGACAGGACGACCAGCGTCGACGCGACCGACCACGCCGCTGCGAAGACGAGCGTCTCGCCGACGCCGAACGCCTCGGCCGCGGGCCCGGCGAGTATGTAGCCGACCGGGAGAAAGACGAGCGACCCGAGCCAGTCGTACGAGCTGACGCGGGAGAGGGCGTAGGCCGGAATGTTGGCTTGCAGCACCGTGCTCCAGAGCGTGCTGGCGAAGTTGAACGCGATCGAGCTGGCGAACGCCAGCCCTGCGATCAGCGCGACCGGCGCGGCGGCGGCGAGCGCCAGGTACACGGGCACCTCGAAGAGGATCAGCACGAACGCGGTCGCGAGCGGTCGTCGCGGCTCCACGCGGAGGGCGAGCAGCCCGCCGAGGATGGCGCCGATCCCCATCGCGGTCAGGATCGTCGCGTACGCCCTCGCCCCACCCAGCTCGTCCTCCGCGACGATCGGCGTCAGCACCCAGAACGGCGCCAGCACGAGCAGGTGGAAGAACGCGAAGTGGGTGACGCTCACCCAGACCCACGTCCGTGAAGAGAACTCCCGCCAGCCTTCCACGAGGTCGGCTACGAATCGGCTCCTTGCCTCGCGCGTTTCCCGCTCGATCCGGAGCGCGGCCAGGAAGGCCGCGCTCACCACGAAGGTGGCGCTGTCGACCGCGAACGCCCAGCCGGGACCGACGGTGACGACCAGCAGGCCCGCGATCGCCGGCCCGATCACATTCGAGGTCGAGCGGGAGAGCTGCAGCAACCCGTTCGCCTGCTGGAGGCGCTCCCGGCTGACCGTCTGCGGCACGAGCCCGGTCGAGGCGGGGTCGAAGAACGCTTGCGCGGCTCCGTAGACGGCCATCAGCACCATCAGCTGCCAGATCTCCGCCCTGCCGCTCAGCAGGAGCCCGGCGAGGACCGCCTGTGTCACAGCCCGCACGCCGTCCGCGGACAGCATCACGAGGTTGCGGGGCAGCCGGTCGGCCCAGACCCCGCCGACGAGCACGAGCACGACCAGCGGGATCATCCGCGCGGCGAAGACGAGCCCGAGCGCCGAGGCCGAGTGGTCGAGCTCGAGCACGGCGAACGCCAGCGCGACGGGGACGAGCTTGTCGCCGAGGTCCGAGATAGCCCGACCTGTGAACAGGAGTCGGAAGCGACGTTCCCCGAGAGCGGCGACCAGGTCCTTCAACCCGAAGTGACATTAGTACGGCTTACGACCCGGTGAAAGCGGCTGATCTTGCATCGTCCGCGAGATCGTCTATTCTCGAAGGCGAGGTGCCCTCCACGAAGGCGGGCGCCCGAGGCATCGGAGCCTCAGGACGGATCAGCCGTCCTGGGGCTTTTTTGTTGGTCCGAGACGCGGGGAGGAAGTGATCCGAGCGCTAGAAGCGAAGGACTGGCCGGCAGTGCGAGCCATCTTCGGAGAGGGCATCGCCACCGGCCAGGCCACGTTCGAGACCGAGACGCCGTCCTGGGAGCACTGGGGCGGCGTCCACTCGTCCTGCCTGGTGGCCGAGGAGGACGGCGGCGTGGTCGGCTGGGCCGCGCTCGCGCCGTACTCGGAGCGGGCGGTCTACGCGGGCGTGGCCGAGGAGAGCATCTACGTCGCCGAACGCGCACGAGGCCGAGGCGTGGGCCGGACGCTGCTCGAGGAGCTCGTCCGGCGCTCGGAGCAGGCCGGGATCTGGACGCTCGAGGCCGGCGTCTTCCCCGAGAACCGGGCCAGCGTGGCGCTCCATCTCGGTTGCGGCTTCCGGATCGTGGGCGTGCGCGAGCGGATCGGCCGGCTGAACGGCGAGTGGCGAGACGTCCTGCTGTTGGAACGACGAAGCGAGGTGATTCGATGATCAAGGTCGAGGCAGTGGTGATCCGCGAGCGCGTCGAGACGGTGATCGACGCGGTCGAGCACGAGACGGGCCACGTCGGCGTCACGGTGGTCGAAGCGATCGGCCACGGACGGCAGCGCGGCATTACGCACGAGTACCGCGGCCGGGTCTTCGAGTCCCGCTTCCTGCCGAAGGCGGTGCTCACCTTCGTCGTCGCCGAGGAGGTCGCGGAGGCCGTGGTCGCGGCGATCTCGGACTCGGCGCGGAGCGGCAACGAGTCGGGCGACGGGATCGTCTGGACGACCCCCGTCGCGAACGTCACGCACAACCGGACCGGACTGCGGCTGGAGGAGGTGGAGCGGGTATGACGACCAAGGAGCTGATGATCGCGACGAGCACGGTCTGGGTGATCGTCGCCGCCATCCTGGTCATGTTCATGCAGGCCGGCTTCGCCTTCCTGGAGGCGGGCCTGACACGGATGAAGAACGCCGGGCACATCGCGGCCAAGAACGTGCTGGTGCTCGGGATCGCGTCGATCGTGTACTACCTCGTCGGCTACGGGATGGCCTTCGGCGACGGCGGCAACGGCTTCGTCGGCGGGTCGGGGTTCTTCCCCTCGTCCGAGACGCTGCTCGCGATCGGCGAGGCGCCGTTCAGCTGGTTCACCTCGATCCCGGCCGGGGCGGGCTACATGTTCCAGGTCGTGTTCGCGGCCGTCTCGCTCGCGATCGTCTGGGGTGCGATGGCCGAGCGGACGAAGCTGTGGGTGTACTTCGCCTTCGGCGCGATCTTCACGCTGATCTACTCGGTGGTCTCGCACTGGATCTGGCACCCCGACGGCTGGCTCTTCGCCAAGGGGATGCAGGACTTCGCGGGCTCGACCGTCGTGCACTACCAGGGCGCGCTCGCCGCGCTCGCGGGGGCGCTGCTGCTCGGCCCGCGGATCGGCAAGTTCGACCACGAAGGGCGGCCGAACGCGATCCCGGGGCACAACATCGCCTTCGTCACGCTCGGCGTGCTGATCCTCTGGTTCGGCTGGTTCGGCTTCAACCCGGGCTCGACGCTCGGCGTCGTCACCGGCGACCGGCTCGGCTACTTCGCCTACGTGGCGGTGACGACGAACGTCGCCGCGGCGGCCGGCGCGTTGGGCGCGGTCGCGACCGCGTGGCTGGTGCTGCGCAAGCCGGACCTCTCGATGATGCTGAACGGCGTCATCGCCGCGCTCGTCGCGATCACCGCCGCCTCGGGGTTCGTGGCCCCGTGGGCGGGCATCGTGATCGGCCTCGTGGCGGGCGTCGTTGCCGTCCTGGGCGTCCTGCTCGTCGAGCGGATCCGGATCGACGACCCGATCGGCGCCGTCGCCGTGCACGGCATGGCCGGCGTCTGGGGGACGCTGGCGACCGGGATCTTCGCCGTCCCCGCCCTGGCCGCGAACCTGGCCACGGGGACGGGCGGGCTCTGGTACACGGGCAGCTTCGACCAGCTCGGCACCCAGGCGCTCGGCCTGCTCGCGGTCGGCGCGTTCACGTTCACGGCCTCGTTCGCGACGCTGTGGGCGATGAAGGCCCTCTGGGGGATCCGCGTCGAGCCCGAGGTCGAGACCGCCGGCCTGGACGTCTCCGAGCACGGCATGTGGGGCTACCCGGAGTTCTACATCCCGGTCCCGGGCGGCTACGGCACCGAGTCCCACGGCCACCTCGGTCTCGCCCATGCGCAGCGCTCGGCACCTGTGCCGGCACCGGCCGCCGCGCCCGCGATGGAGCCGTCGACCTAGGGGACAGGCACCACGTACGAGATCAGCTCTCCGTCGAGCCACGCGTGCACCGCGAAGGCGGGTGGCTCGGCGGAGAAGCGGAACTGCTCGGCGTCGAAATCGAGCTTCGCCTGCACGTAGGTGCTCGGGGCGACGAGCACGCCGCGCCCGCGGAGCTCCGCCGCGATGGCCAGGTGCAGGTGGCCCGCGAGCATGCGACGCACCTGCGGATGGCCCGCGAGGACGTCGCCGAGCGCGCGCTGGTCGGCGAGCGGGAGCCCGATCTCGTCGACGGGGGCGATCCCGGTCGTCAGCGGTGGGTGGTGCAGCGCGAGGACGGTGGGCGCATCCGGCGCGTCGGCCAGCGCCGCGTCGAGCCAGGCAAGCCGGCCGGCGTCCAGCTCGCCACCGTCCTCGCCGGGGCGTGTCGTGTCGAGCACGACGAGGCGCAGTGCAGCGAGGTCGGCCGCGTACTGCACGGGCTCATCGCCGGCTCCGGGCAGCTCGAACCCGCGGCGCAGAGCAGCGCGGCCGTCGTGGTTCCCGGGGAGCACGTGCAGCGGCGCGTCGATCCGCGAGACGAGCGCGCGGACCTGCTCGTACTCGGCGTCGTCGGCGTGGTCCGCCACATCGCCGGAGATCAGCACCGCGTCCGGGCTCGGCTCGAGTGTGCGGACGGCGGCGACGGTGGCGGAAAGCCTGGCGACCGGATCGCCGCCGCCCCAGTCCGCGCCAACGTGCGGATCGCTCAGCTGAACGAGCAGAAACGGCCTGGCCACGCCGCCGATCCTAGAGGTGAGGGGGCCTGCGCCCTGCAGGCCCCCCGTCGCGTAGTCAGGGCCGGTCGGGAATCTCCTCGACGTTGACCCGAGATCCGGCTGCGGTTCCCGGGATACCACCGCGAATCAGGTTGCCGGCCGGGTCGCGCAGCTCCGAGATCGAGACCGCCTCGATGGTCTCGCCGTCGCTCGCAACGCGGATCGTCGCATTGACCTTCGACGTGCCCGCATAGACGCCGCCCTCGAACCGGAAGAAGATCCTGGTCATCGCGTACAGGCGGTGGCCGATGCGCTTCCACGCTCCATGCGACGAGCCACGGAGCGTTCCTGGGGCGGCAGCGGTCTCGACCGTGGTGCCGCCGCGCTCGAAGGTCGCCAGCGTGCGGAAGGGAGGCTGGCCGGCCACCGAAACGGTCACGTCCCAGGTTCCCACCAGCGTTGCCCGCGCCCCGTGAGCCGAACGCTTCGTGCCGGCCGACGCGGACCACGCGCCGACGGCGACCACCAGCGTCAGCGCGAGGAATGACACGACGGCTGCTCTCTTGATCATGGTCAGCTCCTTTCGGACGATTCCATCCGACGCTACGAGCCCGCTCTAATCGCGCTCTAACGGCGGGTCGAACTAGCGCTTCGACGGTGCTAGCGTCGCCCCAGGTGGCTGCGCTCGAGTTCCGCGTCCTGGGTCCGCTGGAGGTCAGACGGGAGGGCGAGCTGGTCCCGATCCGGGCGCCGAAGCAGCGCGCACTCCTGGGTGTCCTGCTGCTCCACGCGAACGAGCCGGTTGCTCAGGAGGAGCTGATCGAGCTGCTCTGGGGTGACGACGCGCCCCCGTCGGCGCGCGCCTCGTTACAGAATCAGGTCCACGGGATCCGCAGGTTGCTCGGCGCCGAAGTCGTGGAGCGACGACCGGCGGGATACGTCGTCCACGTCGAGTCGGGACGTCTCGACCTCGAGCGCTTCGAGCGCCTCGTGGCGGAGGCCCGGCACGCCGAACCACGGGAACGGGCGGCCAAGCTCCGCAAGGCGCTCGCCTGCTGGCGTGGGCCCGCGCTCGTGGAGTTTCCGAGCGAGCCCTTCGCGCAGCATGAGATCGCTCGCCTGGAGGAGGAACGCCTCAGCGCGCTCGAGGAGCGGATCGATGCCGACCTGCACCTCCGACTTCACGCCGACATCGTCGCCGAGCTCGAGGGTCTCGTCGAGCGCTATCCGCTCCGCGAGCGCCTTCTGGGCCCAGCTCATGCTCGCGCTCTATCGCTCTGGGAGACAGGCTGACGCAGCCGCCGTCTATCGGCGAGCGCATGAAGCATTCGCCGAGCGGCTGGGGATCGAACCCGGGGTTCCCCTGCGCGAGCTTCAGCGCGCGATTCTCGCGCAGGACCCGGCTTTGGACGAGCTCGATTACCAGCTCGGGACGACCCTCGAACGTGTCGCGGGCGTCATTCCGCGAGAGCCGCCGGAGCAAGTGCGTTCGCTCTACGAGTACGGCTGCGCTCTCATCCAGGTCGGCGAGTTCCGTCAGGGCGCCGCGACCCTGAGAGCCGCCGAACGCATGGCTGCCACAGCCGGCGAGCCGGCGCTCGAGGAGCGGGCGCGGTTGATGCTCTCCTTTCTCGCCGTTTCCACCGAGGCCAAGAGCTCGTTGGAGCACCTCGCGGTCGCGGAGCACGCCGCGCGCGTCTTCAAGCGCTATGCGGACGATCCCGGACTCGCTTTGGCGCTTCGCCAGCAGGCCCTGATGCTCAGTTACGTCGGGCGCTGCGAGGAGGCACGCGTAGCGGCCGAGCAGGCGATCGAGCTCTCGGCCCGGATCGGGAATCGGTGGGATGAGGGCGCCGCTCGAGGTGAGCTGGCCCGCTTTCTCACGCAGGGAACCACACCAGTGGGTAAGGCCATCGAACAGTGCGAGGAGCACCTCGAGCGCTGCTCGACACCGGAGTCGACGCGACGCGTCCAGTATTCACTCGCCGTCCTCCACGGAGAGGCGGGACAGGTCGACACTGCACGACGGCTCTCCTCCGAAGCTCTGGAGGGCGCGCGGCGCGACCGGTACCTGGGCAGTGTTCACGCTGCGCTCGCCCACGGCGCCCTCGTCGAGCAGTCCCTCGGCGCTCACGCCGCCGCCGAGTTCCTCTGGCGTTCGTCCTACGAGCTCCTCGAGGTCGACGAGTTGCCCGGCCTGAAGTCATGGGTCGGCGTCGGACTCGCCAGGGTCCTCGCGTTGAGCGGAGACACCGCAGAAGCCGGTCGCCTGGCTCGCGAGGCCCGGGGCCTCATACGGTCGACGGACGATTTCTTCACGGAAGTCCTCTGGCGTGCCGCGCTCGCGCTCGTCAACGCCCATGAGAAGCGCTACGACGAGGCGATTCGCCTGTCGAACGAGGCCGTTGTCCGGGTGAAGGACTCGGACACGCTCCTGTTCCGCGGGCAGACGCTCGAGGACGCGGCGACCGTCCGCCGGCTCGCAGGCGATCGAGACGGCGCCGTGGACATGCTGCGGCTCGCGCTCGCAAACTACGAGCGCAAGGGCAGCAGCACGGGTGCGGAGCGCGTTCAGCTGCGCCTCGCGGCGCGCTAGCTCGCCGAACCGCTGACAGAATCGCCGGATGCCCCCGCGCGTCCTGCTGGCGCTCGTAGTCGCGAGCCTCGTCGCCGCGCCTCCCGCAGCCGCGGACCTTGCTGACGAGACCGCGCTGGCCGAGAAACACGCGCCGGTCGTCCGCCTCGTCACCCAGGAGGACGAGTGCGGCCCCGGGGAGCCCTACCTGCCGATGGACGTCGAGGCGCTCTTCGGCGATCGGACGGTGGCGCTCCGCGGCCCCTGGAACCCGGTCGACCTCGTCGCGATCGGCCCGCAGGCCGACGACCTCGCCCAGGGGCTGTACGAGTACCACCTCGATTTCCCGGGCAACGCGCTCAACCCCGGCTGCGACTACGAGCGTTGGGCGAGACGGATCACGGCCGGGACCGAGCCCACGGTGTACGCGCACGTCGTCACGGACCCCGGCTTCCCCGGCAAGCTCGCGCTGCAGTACTGGTTCTTCTACGCCTTCAACGACTACAACAACAAGCACGAGGGCGACTGGGAGATGGTCCAGGTCGTCTTCGACGCCGACACTGCCGAGGAGGCGCTCGGCGAGGAGCCCGTCGAGGTCGGCTTCAGCCAGCACGAGGGCGCCGAGCGCTCCGACTGGGACGACGACGGCAAGCTCGAGCTCGTCGACGACACCCATCCGGTCGTCCACCCCGCGGCCGGGTCGCACGCGAACTACTACGACGAGGCGCTCTTCCTGGGCCGCTCGGCCGAGCAGGGGGTCGGCTGCGACGACACCACCGGCCCGACGTTCGAGATCCGGCCGGCGGTGCAGACGATCCCGAGCGAGCGAGGCGCGGCGCGCGAGTCGTTCCCGTGGATCACCTTCGAGGGCCGCTGGGGCGAGCTCCAGAAGGCGTTCTACAACGGCCCGACGGGGCCCAATCTCAAGGATCAGTGGACGGAGCCGATCCTCTGGACCGAGGGCTGGCGCGACCGCGCTTACGCGATCCCGGCGGGCGGCGTCCTCGGGACCGGCGCGACCGATCTGTTCTGCGGCGGCGTGGCGACCGGGTCCGACGTCCTGCGCCGGGCGGCGGACAACCCGCTCCCGGTCGTGCTCGCTCTGGTGCTCGTCGTGGCGCTGATCATGTGGGCGATCGCCCATGCCACCTGGCATCCGACGGCGCCGCTCCGTGTCGCGCGCCGCCGGAGCGGCGGGCAGACGCTCGCCGCGGCAAGCCGCCTGTACGCATCGCGCCCGCTGCTCTTCATCGGGATCGGCGTGGTCTCGCTCCCGATCGCCGTGATCGTCTCGGCGCTGCAGGCGTTCGTTGTCGGCACTGCCGACTTCGTGGGGGTCGAGGTGGGAGGTGAGATCGGCGGGTTGATCGTCCTGCTCCTGGTCGCGGTCAGCACAGCGCTCACCCTTCTCGGGCTCGCGCTGACGCTCGCTGCCACGGCGCGCGCCATGGTCGAGATCGACGAGGGGCGGCCCGTCTCGGTCGTTGCCGCGTACCGGTTGGCGCTCGGCACCGCCCGGCCGCTGCTGGGCGCCTTCATCACCGCGACAGTCGTCGTGACGACGCTCGCGGCCTCGGTGTTCCTGATCCCGGTCGCGATCTGGCTCGCGATCCGCTGGGCGCTCTTCGTGCCCGCGGTCGAGCTCGAGGGGCGGTCCGCGTTCGCCGCCCTACGCCGGAGCGGCGAGCTGGTACGGCACCAGTGGCTGAAGGTCGGCACGCTGGTCGTCCTCGCGTCGGCGATCGCGCTGGCCATCGGCCCGCTCATCGGGACGGCCCTGATCTTCGTCACCAGCCTGCCGTTCTCGGTGACGAACGTCCTCTCGGGGATCGTCTACGCGGTCGCGCTGCCGTTCGTCGCGCTCACGGCCGTCTACGTCTACTTCGACACGCTCGTGCGGGAACGGCTCGACGAGCCCGAGCCCGACGAGCTGCCTGCCGAGATCCCCGCCGTCACGGCGAGCTGACGAGCACGGCGGCCGGCGCTGTCTCGGCAGCAGCGGCCGGCCGCCGAGGCGTAACCCGCCAGAACCAGCCGGCCTCCGTCTCCCAGCGGGCCAGCAGCCCCTCGGCGCAGGCGGAGCCGGTGTAGCGGGCATGGCGCTCGAGCAGGACGCGGAGCTCCTCGGGGCCGACGCCGTCGAGCCGCTCCGCCGAGACGAGCTGCTCGTTCAGGGTCACAGGCAGCCTCAGCCCGCGGTCGTGGACGTAGACGACCCCGCCGCTCATCCCCGCGCCCAGGTTCAGGCCGGTCTCGCCCAGGATCACCACTGTTCCACCGGTCATGTACTCGCAGGCGTGGTCGCCGACGCCCTCGACCACCGCCACCGCGCCGGAATTGCGGACGGCGAAGCGCTCGCCCGCCCGCCCCGCGCAGAAGAGCTCTCCGCCCGTCGCGCCGTAGAGCGCGGCGTTTCCGACCAGGACCGGATCGCCGGCGTCGTCGGGCGGCGGCACGATCGCGATCCGGCCTCCGCCCATCGACTTGCCGACGCCGTCGTTCGCCTCGCCGACGAGCGTGACCTTCACGCCCCGACCGAGGAAGGCGCCGAAGCTCTGTCCGGCCGAGCCGTCGAAGCGGGCGCGCACGCGGCCCTCGGGCGCGCTCGCACCGAAGCGGCGGCCGATGCGGCCGCCCAGGCGGGCGCCCACGGCCCGGTCGCGGTTGGAGATCGCGTACGTCAGGTCGACGAGGCGCGCCTCGTCCAGGGCGGGCACGGCGTCGGCGGCGAAGAGCTCGCCCAGCTCGCCGCCTTCGGGCTCCGGGAGCGCCTCTCCCCGGAAGCCGCCGGCCGCCCCGACGAGCAACGGCTTCAGGCTGAGCGTCGCCGCGCGACCCTGCAGGCCGGGCCGCGGCTCGAGCAGGTCGGTGCGGCCGACGGCCTCGTCCAGCGAGCGGAGGCCCAGCGCGGCGAGCCCGCGCCGCACCTCCTCGGCGACGTAGAGGACATAGGCCTCGACCATCTCCGGGGTCGCCGCGTACTTCGAGCGCAGCTCGGGGCGCTGGGTGGCGATCCCCACGGGGCAGGTGTCCAGGTGGCACGAGCGCACGAGCAGGCAGCCCTCGGCGATCAGGAGCGCGGTCCCGAACGAGAACTCGTCCGCGCCGAGCAGCGCGGCGACGAGGACGTCTCGCCCGGTCTTCAGCCCGCCGTCCACGCGCAGGCGGACGCGGCCGCGCAGGCCGCTGGCGGTCAGCGCCTGCCTCGTCTCGGCGAGCCCGAGCTCCCACGGCAGGCCGGCGTTCTTGATCGACGAGAGCGGGCTCGCGCCCGTGCCGCCGTCGCACCCGGCGACGTGGATCACGTCGGCGAGCGCCTTCGCCACGCCGGCCGCGATCAGGCCGATCCCCGTGGAGGACACGAGCTTCACGGAGACGGTCGCGCCCGCGTTCACCTGCTTCAGGTCGAACACGAGCTGGGCGAGGTCCTCGATCGAGTAGATGTCGTGGTGCGGCGGTGGCGAGATCAGCTCGACGCCGGCCTGCGTGTGCCGGAGCGCGGCGATCTCAGCGGTCACCTTGTGGCCCGGGAGCTGGCCGCCCTCGCCGGGTTTCGAGCCCTGGGCGATCTTGATCTGGAGCTCGTCCGCGAAAGCGGCGTACTCCGGCGTCACGCCGAACCGGCCCGACGCGATCTGCTTGATCCGCGAGTTCTTGTCGCTGCGGAAGCGCTCGCGGTCCTCGCCGCCCTCGCCGCTGTTCGAGCGCGCGCCGAGGCGGTTGAAGGCGAGCGCGATCGTCTCGTGCGCCTCGGCCGAGAGTGAGCCGTGGGACATGCCCCCGCTGGAGAAGCGGGTCACGATCGCGGCGGCAGGCTCGACCTCGTCGAGGGGCGCCGGCTCCGTGGCGGAGAGCGGCTCCAGCAGGTCGCGGAGCTCGAGCGGCTCGCGGCCGTTGACGAGCGCGGCGAAGCGCTCGTACAGCACCTCGCCCGCGCCGTTGACCGCCCGGCGCAGGGCGTGCGCCGCCGCGGTCTCCTGCAGGGCCGCGACCACCTCCGGGTTGGTGGCGTGCGGCTCGCCGCCCTTGCGGAACTTCACGTAGCCCGGGTTCTCGAGCCGGCCCTCGCCTGACGCGGCCGCCTCCGCACGCTCGAGGCACTCGCGCTCGAGCTCGGCCAGCCCGATCCCGCCGACGGAAGCCGAGACGCCGGGGAAGTACGCGTCGACGACGTCCTGAGCCAGCCCGAGCGTGTCGAACAGCTGCGCCCCTCGGTACGAGGCCAGGTCGGAGATGCCCATCTTGGACATCACTTTCAGGACGCCCTCCTCGACGGCCCGACGGAAGCGGAACTGAGCTACGGCGGGGGAGGGATGGTCACCGCCGATCTTGTCCGCCTCCGCCAGGGCCGCGAGGGTCTCCAGCGCCAGGTGCGGGGAGAGGGCATCGGCGCCGAAACCGAGCAGACAGGCGAAGTGATGGCTTTCTCTGGGCTCATCGCTCGCGACGAGGATGGACGAGCTCGTGCGCAGGCCGGTGTCGACGAGCCGCCCGTTGACCGCGGCGACGGCGAGGAGGGTGGGAACGGGGACACCGCCGCCGCGGTCCGTCAACAGGAGGAGATCCGAGCCGCCGCGCACCGCCGCCTCCGCGTCGGCGGCCAGGCGCTCGAGCGCCGCCCCGAGACCCTCCGTGGCGCGCGAAGGTCGCGCCGAGCCGCACGGGGTCGAGCGCGTCGACGGCGTCCGGGAAGAGGAAGAAGCTCTCGAGCTCGCGGAGCGGCGGCGCACGGCCCTCGGAGCGGAGCGGAGCGCGTGCACCCAGCAGCGTGCGCAGGCTCATGACCGAGCGCTCGCGCAGGTGGTCGATGGCGGGGTTGGTGACCTGGGCGAAGCGCTGGCGGAAGTAGCTGTAGAGCGGCCGCGCGCGGCCGGCGAGCGGCGGCAACGCGGTGTCGTCCCCCATCGACGAGGTCGGCTCGTGACCTCCGGCCGCGGCGGGGCGGAGGATCAGCGAGACGTCCTCACGCGTGAAGCCGGCCGCGATCTGCCGGGCGGCGAGCGACTCGGAAGGAGGCTCGACGGGGGTTCCGGACGACACCGGCCGCACGGGCGCGAGCCAGCGCCGGTAGGGGCGCCGCGCCGCGAGCCGCCGCTTGATCGTCTCGCTCTCCTCGAGCCCGAACCCGCGCGGGTCGACCGCCAGCATCTGGCCGGGGCCGAGGCGGCCGCGGCGCACGCGGGCCCCGGCCGGCAGCGGGATCGCGCCGGCCTCCGAGGCGCAGGCGACCAGCCCCGTGTCCGTGACCGCATAGCGCAGCGGCCGCAGTCCGTTGCGGTCGAGGGCGGCGCCGACGACGCGGCCGTCGGTGAAGACGATCGCCGCGGGCCCGTCCCACGGCTCGACGAGCGTGGCGTGGTAGCGGTAGAGGTCGCGGATCGCCGCGGGACGTTCGGGATCGGCCTCGTACGCCTCCGGAAGCAGCATCGCGGTCGCGTGGCGCACGTCCCGCCCGCCTTGCACGAGCAGCTCGAGGGCGTTGTCGAGCAGCGCGGAGTCCGATCCGCCCGGCTCGAGCGCGTCGATCCCGCGGGCGCGCATCCAGTTGACGTTGCCGTCGATCGCGTTGATCTCGCCGTTGTGGCAGAGCAGGCGGAACGGCTGCGCGCGCTCCCACGAGGGCTCGGTGTTGGTCGAGAAGCGCTGGTGGAAGATCGCGAACGGGACGGCGAGTGACTCGTCGCCCAAGTCGGCGTAGAAGGCCGCCAGCTGGTCGGCGGCGCAGAGCGCCTTGTACGTCACCGTCCGGAAAGAGAGCGAGCAGACGTAGAGACCGGGATCGCCGACGAGCCGTTTCCGGGCGCGGAACGCGCGACGCTCGGCCTCGTCCGCGTCGACCCCGAAGGGCCGCTGCACGACGAGCTGGGCGACGACGGGAGCGCTCAGCCGCGCGGACTCGCCGAGCGCCCGAGGGTCCGTCGGGACCTCCCGCCAGCCGGCCGGCTCGAGCCCTTCCGCCTCGCAGGCGGACTCGAGCCGGACACGGGCGGCGTCGTCACGGACAAACACCATCGCCAGGCCACACCACGGTCCGGGTACGAGCGCGGGCGCGAGAGGGAGTAGCACGCCCGCGCCGTCCCCGGTCAGGCCATCGGCGGCGACGGCACCGCGGTGCCGGACGCGGCGCAGGCCCTCGAGCGCGGTGTCCAGGATGCCCCGGGAAGGGCGACCGCGCACGTCGGCGACAAAGCCGATGCCGCAGGAATCGCGTTCCGCGGCGGAGTCGTGAAGCGCCGGGTGCAGGTGATGGCCCCTTTCGTGAAGGGTCGTGCTGCGATGGAGAGATCCCGCCTAGTGCGATTGACCTAGCCGGCGGAGGCGGGGAGCGGAGCGCCGGCTAGCGCATAAGGACGCGCGTAAGGACGACGGTAAAGAGGAGCACAGGCGTCGTCGGGCGCATCGGAACCACTGAGGTTAGAGCAGCGGCCGGACCGACACAAGGGTCAGTTGCAAATCGTGCTCTGCTGCGGTCGAGCTCAGCGGCCTGCTGCGTAGGCCTGCATCCCGCGGGGATCGGCCGCCGCCTTCAGCGAACCGTCGGGCTCGCGGCCTGCGGCGGTGACGCGCCCGAGCGACCATGCGTCGGTCACCTGGACGTCGTGACCCCGCTCCCGGAGCTCGTCCACGACGCCCCCGTCGAAGCGGGCCTCGAGCGAGAGTGACCGGGGTGCGGCCTGGCGCGGGTAGAACGAGCTCGGGAAGTGGTCGGTGTGGAAGCCGGGCGAGTCGATCGCGGCCTGCAGGTCGAGCCCGAAGTGGACGTGCGCGAGGAAGGCGTGCAGCGACCACTGGTCTTGCTGGTCGCCGCCGGGCGTGCCGAAGACGAGGTAGGGGTCGCCGCCGCGCAGCGCGAACGAGGGCGAGAGCGTCGTCCGCGGCCGCTTGCCCGGCTCGAGCGAGGACGGCAGCCCTTCCTCGAGCCAGAACATCTGCGCTCTCGTCCCGAGCGGCCATCCGAGCTCGGGGATCACCGGCGAGCTCTGCAGCCAGCCGCCGCTCGGCGTGGCCGACACGAGGTTCCCATGCCGGTCGGCCACGTCCAGGTGGACTGTGTCGCCACGGGTGGGCTCGCCTGCGCCGATCGCGGCCTCGGCGGCGACCAGCCTGGGCAGGCGCCCGTCCCCGGGCAGAAGCTCAGCGGATGCCTCGCCGCTCACGAGCGCGCGGCGCTCGTCGTTGTACTCCCGGGACAGGAGCCGCTCGAGCGGCACGTCGACGAAGTCCGGGTCGCCGTAGAGCGCCTCGCGGTCGGCGAACGCCAGCTTGCTGCACTCCACGACCGTGTGGACGTAGTCGGCGCTGCCGAGGCCCATCGACTCGAGGTCGAACCCCGCCAGCAGCGCCAGCTGCTGCAAGAACACCGGGCCCTGGCCCCACGCGCCGGTCTTGCAGACCGTGTAGCCGTGGTAGTCGAACGTTGCCGGCGGCTCGAGCCTCGCCTCCCACGAGGCGAGGTCGTCGCCCGTGAGCAAACCGTCGTGCTCCCGGCTGAAGCCGTCGATCGTCTCCGCCACGAAGCCGCGATAGAAGGCCGCCCGCGCCCGCTCGATCCGGCTTTCGCGGTCGCCGCCCGTGCCGGCCTCGTCGAGGATGCCGCGGTACGCGGCGGCGAGTACGGGGTTGCGGAAGAGCGTCCCCGGCCTCGGCGCCGGCAGGTAGAGCTCTTCGGAGCCCGGCCACCCGCGCAGGAGCTCCTCCGTGAGCTCGATCGTCCTGGTCATCCCGGGCACCACCGGGTAGCCCTGCTCCGCGTAGCCGATCGCGGGCTCGAGCACGTCCGCCGGCTCGAGCGTCCCGAAGTCGCGCAGCAGCAGCATCCAGCCGTCGAACGCGCCCGGCACGCAGGCGGCGAGCAACCCGGTGCCCGGGATCAGCTCGTGGCCGAGCTCGCGAAAGCGCTCCGCGGTGGCGGCCCCGGGAGCGACGCCCTGGGCGCAGAGGACGAGCGGCTCGCCGCGCTCGGCGCTCCAGAAGCACGACCGGCAGGTCGCCGCCGGGCCCGTTCAGGTGCGGCTCGACCACCTGGAGCGTGAAGCCGGTCGCCACGGCGGCGTCGAAGGCGTTCCCGCCGCGCTCGAGCACGGACATGCCCACGGCCGAGGCGAGCCAGTGGGTCGAGGCGACCATCCCGAAGGTGCCGCGAGAGCTCGGGGCGCGTGGTGAACGTCAGCCTGGTCTCCGCGAGCTCCGCGGGGGCGGACGCCAGGCGCGGCGCGTCGCGCCCGCGCTGGACGAGGTGGCAGGCGACGAGGTGCCCCTGCCCGGTGACGTCGACCAAGCGCAGGCTCCTCCTCCGTCGAGCGCGGCGCGGACTCATGCTCGAGCGGGCAGCGCGTCCGGAAACGACAGCCGGACGGAGGCGCGCTCGGGCTGGGGATGTCGCCCTCGAGCACGACGCGCCGGCGGGTTCGCTGAGCGACCGGATCGGGCACGAGGGCCGCCGACAGGAGCGCCTGTGTGTACGGATGCTGCGGCCGGGCGAACAGCTCGTCCCGCGCGGCCAGCTCGACGATCTTGCCGAGGTACATCACCGCCACGCGGTCGCAGAGGAACTCGACGGTGGCGAGGTCGTGGCTGATGAACAGGCAGGAGAAGCCGAACTCCCGCTGCAGGTCGCGGAGGAGGTTGAGCACGGAGGCCTGGACGGAGACGTCGAGCGCCGACACCGGCTCGTCGGCGATCAGGAGGCTCGGCGACACGCTCAGCGCACGGGCGAGGCCGACTCGCTGGCGCTGGCCCCCGGAGAGCTCGTGCGGGTAGCGGTGCCGGAGCTCCTGGCGCAGCCCGACCGCCTCGAACAGCTCCGTCACGCGCGAATCCAGCTGCGAGCGGCGGGCGATGCGGTGGAGCCGGATCGGCTCCCCGACGATCTGGCCACAGGTCATGCGCGGGTTGAGCGAGGAGTACGGATCCTGGAAGACGATGTGCATGCGGCGGCGGAAGGGGCGCAGCTCGCGCCGCGAGAGGTGGGTGATGTCCTCGCCGTCGAGCCTGATCGTCCCGTCCGTCGGCTCGAGCAGCCGGTTGATGCAGTAGCCGACGGTCGTCTTGCCGCTGCCCGACTCGCCGACGAGGCCGAGCACCTCGCCCGGCGCGAGCGAGAAGGAGACGCCGTCGACGGCGTAGACGACGCGGCCGCCGCTGGCCACTCCCCGTCCCAGCGGGAAGTGCTTGACCAGCCCGTCGACCTCGAGCACCGGTGCGTTCATCGCTCCCCCGGATGGAAGCAGGCGACGGCGTGGTCGGGGCGCACTTCCCGCAATACCGGCACCTCCGACCACGACTGCTCGTCCGCGCGGGGGCAGCGGTCGGCGAAGGCGCAGCGGCCGAGCGGCTCGGAGAGCGAGGGCACGCGGCCGGGGATCTCGCGCAGCCGTCCGTTCTGGGCGTGCCCGGCGCGAGGAATCGCCCCGAGCAGCCCGATCGTGTACGGGTGCTGCGGGTGCGCGAACAGCTCCTCGACGGGCGCTTCCTCGACCTTGCGCCCCGCATACATGACGACGACGCGGTCGGCGATGTCGGCGACGACGCCGAGGTTGTGCGTGATCAGGACGATCGCGGTCCCGAGGCGCTCGCGCAACTCACGCAGGAGGTCGAGGATGCCGGCCTGGATCGTCACGTCCAGCGCCGTCGTCGGCTCGTCCGCGATCAGGATCTTCGGGTCGCAGGAGAGCGCCATCGCGATCATCACGCGCTGCCTCATGCCCCCGGAGAGCTGGTGCGGGTACTCGTCCACGCGCCGGTCCGGGTCCGGGATGTGCACGAGGTCGAGCAGCTCGATCGTCCGGTCGCGAGCCTGCGTGCGCGAGAGGTCGAGGTGCTCGCGCAGGACCTCGCCGATCTGGTTCCCGATCCGCAGCACCGGGTTGAGCGAGGTCATCGGCTCCTGGAAGACGAAGGAGATCTGGCGACCGCGGACCTTGCGGAGCTGCGAGCGCGACGCATCCAGGAGCTCGCGGCCCTCGAAGCGCGCGCTGCCCGTCACGGTGGCGGTCTGCGGCAGCAGGCCCAGGATCGACATCGCCGTGACGCTCTTGCCGCAGCCGGACTCGCCGACGATGCCGAGCACCTCGCGCGGGGCCAGCTCCAGCGAGATGCGGTCGACCGCGTGGACGGTGCGCTCGTCCGTGTCGAAGCGGACCGAGAGGTCCTCTACTTCGAGCAGCGCTTCGCTCAACGCTCGGTCTTGGGGTCGAAGACGTCGCGCAGGCCGTCCCCGAGCAGGTTGAACGCGAGCGCCACGATGACGATCGCAAGCCCCGGATAGACCGCCAGCGAGGGCGCCTCGCTCAGCCAGGGCTGCGCCGCGTTCAGCATCACGCCCCAGGACGGCGTCGGCGGCTGCACGCCGAGGCCCAGGAAGGAGAGGACGGCCTCGCCGATGATCGCGGCGGGGATGATCAGCGTCGCCTGCACGAGGAGCGTGCTGGTCATGTTCGGGAGGATGTGGCGGCCGAGGATGACGACGTCGTTGGCGCCGTTCGCGACGGCCGCCCTGATGTAGTCCTCCTCCCGGAGCTCGAGCGCCTCGCCGCGGGCGATCCGGATCAGCGGCGGGACGGCCGCGATCCCGAGCGCGAGCGTGGCGTTCAGCAGCGACGGGCCGAAGATCGCCGCGAGCCCGACCGCCAGAATCAGGAACGGGAAACGCGAGCAGCACGTCCGTGACCCGCGCGATGACCGTGTCCACGCGGCCGCGGTAGTACCCGGCCACGACGCCGATCGGGACGGCGATCACCATTGCGAGCACCGTGGCGAGGAAGCCCGCCAGGATCGAGCGCGCGCGCCCCGTAGATGATCTCGCGAGAGCGTGTCCCGCCCGAGATCGTCGGTGCCGAGCAGATGCTCCCGCGACGGGCTCGCCAGCAGCGCGTCGAAGTCGGTCGCGTTCGGGGAGTACGGCGCCACCCAGCGCGCGAAGACGGCCGCGAGGATCACGCCCGCGACGACCGCGAGCGAGGCGACGGCAGCCGGCCGGCGGAGGAAGCGCCGCCGCATGATCCGCCTGCGACGGGCGCGCGGGCTGAGCGGCTGTGCCTCGACGTAGCTCACGAGCCGGTCCCGGCCACGCGGATGCGCGGGTTGATCAGCGAGTAGGTCAGGTCGACGACGAGGTTGACGAACACGTACCCGACCGCCACCACGAGCACGACGCCCTGGAGCAGCGCGTAGTCGCGCTGGGCGATCGAGTCCACGGTCAGCCGGCCGAAGCCGGCGATGCCGAAGATCTGTTCGGTCACGACCGCACCCGAGATCAGCGCGCCGAGCTGCAGCCCGATCACCGTCGTGATCGTGATCAGGCTGTTCCGCAAGGCGTGCTTGCCGACGACCGACCGCTCGCTCAGCCCCTTCGCCCGCGCTGTCCGGACGTAGTCCGCCCCGAGCGAGGTCAGCATCGCCGAGCGCATCTGGCGCATCAGCACGGCAGCGAGGCCGGTGCCCAGGACGAGCGCGGGCATGAGCATGTGCTCGAGGTTCCCGATCGGATCCTCGCGGAACGGCACGTAGCCCCCGGCGGGCAGCCAGTTGAGGTTGACCGCGAACACGATGATCATCAGCAGCCCGAGCCAGAAGTGCGGGACCGAGAACGCGAGCAGGGCGGTCCCCGTCGCGGCGTAGTCGGAGGCCTTGCCGCGCCGGACGGCGGCGATCACCCCCGCAGGGATCCCGATCAGGGCCCCGATCAGGAGGGAGAGCCCGGCGAGCTCGAGAGTCAGCGGCAGGCGCGAGACGATCGTCTCGGCCACGGGCAGGCCGCGGCTGTCGGTGCCGAGGTCGCCCTGGAGCGCCAGTCCGATCCAGCGGACGTACTGCACGGGCTGCGGGTCGTCCAGCCCGTACTTGTCCCGGATAGCCGCCAGCACCTCGGGATTGCGGTCCTCGGCGGCGTAGGCCAGCGCCGGGTCTCCCGGGATCGCGCGCACTCCCACGAAGACCAGGACGCTGGCCAGGAAGACGACGATCAGGGCGGCTCCGGCCTTACGGAGGACGAAGAAGCCCATGCCTCACCCGACGGCCGGGACCGGCGAGGCCGGCCCTTTGAAGAAAGGGCCGGCCCCACGCGGATCCTCTTTGCTCACTTGAACTCGGCGTAATAGGCCCTGATCAGGCCGTCGCCGTAGGTCTGCACGCCCTTCACGGTCGCGGTGACGCCGTGCCGGTTGACCGGGTTCCAGAGGTAGATCAGCGGCAGCTGCGAGCGCAGGATCTTGAAGACCGAGCTGTACAGCTTCTTCCTCGCCTTCAGCGTCGCGGCCTTACGGGCGTTGTCCAGCAGCAGGTCCATCCGCGGGCTGCTCCAGCCGAGGTTGTTGAGCGAGCCTTTCGAGTGGACGAACTGGTAGATGTTGCCGTCCGGGTCGACCCGGCCCGACCAGCCCACTGCGAACGAGTCGTAGTTGCCCTGGTCCTGACGGCGCAGGGCGGTCACGAACTCGGTCGGCTGCAGCTCGACGCGGAAGCCCGCCTCGCCGGCCATCGACTGGATCACCTGGCCGAGCCGCGCTGCGACCTGGTCGGTTCCGATCATCACCCGGACCGTGACCGGAGTCTGAGCGCCTGCCCGCTGCAAGCAGCTGCCGTGCCCGGGCGATGTTCCGGGCCGGGCACTTGATGCTCGGGTCGTAGTACGGGCTCGCCCGCGGGACCGGGAGGCAGCCAGGCACGACCGTGCCGCCGAAGACGACGCGGTTGATCGTGTTGCGGTCGAGCGAGAGCTCGAACGCCTGGCGGATGAACTGCTTGGAGGCGAGCGGCGTGCCCACGTTGGCGAACGGCTTGCCGATGCCGTTCTTGTTGCCGACGTTGATCGAGATCCCCTGGTAGCCGATCGACGTCGACTTGACCACGCGCAGGCTCTTGTCGCGCTGGATCGCCGGCAGGTCGGTCGACGCGATCCGATCGAGGACGTCGATGTCGTGGGAGCGCAGGTTCGCGGCCCGGGCGCTCGTGTCGGTGATGATCCGGAACACGATCTGATTCAGCTTCACCTTGCTGCGGGCGTAGTAGAACGGCGACTTGTCGAGCACGATCCGGTCGCCGGCCGTGCGGCTGACGAAGCGGAAGGCGCCCACGCACACCGGGTTGGACGCGAAAGCGGTCGCCGAGAGCATCGAGCTGCTTGGGCGACATGATCATCCCGGCGCGGTCGGCCAGCTGAGCCGTCAGCGGCGAGAAGCGCGCGTTCAGCTGCAGGCGGACCGTGTAGTTCCCGACCGTGTCCACGGAGGTGATCGGGGAGATCTCGCTGGCGCGGGCGGAGCCACGGAGGTTCCGGTGCCGGTCGAGCGAGATCTTCACGGCCTGCGCGTTGAACGGTGTCCCGTCGTTGAAGCGGACTCCGCGGCGGAGCCGGATCGTCATCGTCTTCTTGTCCGCGGAGAGCGCGGGCATGGCGGCCGCGAGCTGCGGGACGATCTCGAGCTTCGCGTTCAGGTCGTAGAGCTTCTCGCACATGTGCAGGAAGACCATGCGGCCGACGAAGGTCCGTGCGAGCGTCGGGTCGAGCGCGTCGGGATCCTCGGCCAGCGCGATCGTGAGCGTCCCGCCCGCCTTGCCTCCCGCGGAGACCGACCCCGCCGCGCCCGAGGCGAGCAACCCCGTCGCCGCGAGCACGAGCACGGCGCCGAGCGTCCTCGGCCCGCGCGTGCGAATCCAGTTCATTCCTCGCCTCCTCACTTGGTGCCAGGCACCGCCTGGCGCAGGTCCGGCTTGCCCGACGGGCACTCTCTCGGGCGGCGCAGACCTTAGCACTTTGGATCCAGTCAGGGTCGCATTGGATACAACGGTGCTAAGGTGGCCCCGTGCCGGACCAGCCTCGCGAAGGCGCGACGGCGGCAGCGGTCGTCGTCGCGCAGCGCTCTGGCCCTCCGGTCGAGGGCGCGCCGGTCGCCGCCGCCGGGCCTCGGGGTGGGCGGCTGCGCCTGGGCGCGATCGGGATCTCGGGGGGCTTCCTCTCCGGCCTGCTCGGGGTCGGGGGCGGCGTGATCATGGTGCCGCTCCTCGTCCTGTCGGCCAGGTTCAGCCAGCGCGATGCGCACGCGATCTCGCTCGGGGCGATCATCCCGATCAGCGCCGCCGGCGCGCTGACGTTCGGGGTCGCCGGCGAGGTGCAGCTGGGCTACGCGGTCGCGCTGGCGCTCGGCGCGATCCTCGGCGCGCAGGTCGGCGCCCGCGCGCTCGCGCGCGCGCCGGAGCGCCCGCTCAAGCTCGCCTTCGGCGTCTTCCTGCTCCTGGCGTCCGTCGTGATGGTGGTCGAGGCGTGAGCTCCGTCGCGCTCCTGCTGGCGCTCGTCGGCGTCGGCGCCGCCTCGGGCGTCCTGGCCGGGCTGCTCGGGGTCGGAGGGGGGATCCTGCTCGTGCCGTTCCTCGTGCTCGCGATCGGCATGACCCAGCACGAGGCCGAGGCGACGTCGCTGCTCGTCGTCCTGCCGACCGCGATCGTGGCGAGCTGGCTGCTCTGGCAGCGCGGCGTCGGCGACCTGCGGGCCGCGCTCGGCATGGGCGCCCTCGGCGCGGCCGCGGGTGTCGCGGGCGCATTGGTCGCGCTCTGGCTCCCGGGCGACGTGCTGCGCACGGTCTTCGCCGTCTTCCTCGCGCTGATAGGCCTGCGGCTCGTCCGCGACGCGCTCACGGCGACCGGGGTGCCGGAGTGAGCAGTGCGACGGCACTCCCGGGCACGGAGGGCTCGCCCCTCGTCGACCGGCTCGCCACGGCGATCCAGGGCCAGATCCTCGGCGGCTCGATCCCCGTCGGCTCGCGCCTGCGGCAGGAGGCGCTCGCCGAGGAGTTCGAGGTCAGCCGCACGCCCGTCCGCGAAGCGTTGCGCAAGCTCCAGGCGACCGGGATCGTCGAGCTGCTTCCCAATCGCGGCGCGATCGTGCGCGGGCCGTCGGCCCGGGACATCCGAGAGGGCTACGAGGTGCGGGCCGAGCTCGAAGGGCTCGCGGCGGAGCTCGCAGCGGGCCTGATCAGCGACCGCGACCTGCGGCGGCTGCGCGAGGCTGAGGAGCTCTTCCGTCGCTCGGTCACGTCGCTGGTCGAGCGCCGCCGGCGCGCAGAGGCGAACTGGGGCGACGCGAGCTCGTGGGTACGGGCGAACGACCTCTTCCACCAGGCAATCCAGGACGCAGCCGCGAACCGCCGCCTCGCCGCCACGATCGCCGACCTGCACCGGAGCTTTCCGCGAGACCTCACCTGGGCGGCGCTCGAGGAGAGCTCGCACCTGCTCGAGGAGAACATCAGCCAGCACGCGGCGATCCTCGCCGCGATCGAGCAGCGCGACGGCGTCGAGGCCCGGCGCCGCATGGTGGAGCACGTTCTCAGCGCGGGCGAGCTCGTCGCACGCCACTTCGAACGCGCTCCACGCGCGACCGCCTAGGCGACGGCGAAGGTCACCGTCACGCTCGCCTCGATCGCCTGCTTGCCGGGCGCGATCTGGGTCGTCGCCACCGAGTCGCGAGCCTGGGCCGCATACGGCATCGGAGGCGACAGCTCGTAGCCGGCCGACTCCACGACCGCGGTCACGCGGCCGACCTTGACGCCGGCGGCATCCGCGATCGCCCTCGCCTTCGCCCGTCCGGCCTCGACCGCGTCCTTCAGTGCCTCGCGGTAGAGCTCGTCGCGATCGGCGACCGAGAGCGACGGGCCCGAGACCACGTTCGCCCCCGCAGCGACCGCGGCATCCACCGCAGCGCCGGCCTTCTCCACGTCGAGCACCACGGAGACGGTGTTCTGGGCCTGATATCCGGTCACCGTGTTGCCGTCGCTCTCGCGTTGCGGCCACAGGTAGACCTGGCTCGTCTGCAGGTCGTCCTTGGCGACGCCGGCCTTGCGCAGGGCGTCGATCACGTCGGCGAGCCGGTCGGCGTTCTGGCCCAGTGCGGACTTCGCCGAGCCCGCCTGCGTCTCGACGCCGATCTCGAGAGCCGCCCGGTCGGGGATGCTCTCCACCTTGCCGCTCGCGGTGACCGTGATGCCGCGGGCCGGCGCGCCCTCGTCGGAGCGAGCCTGCTCGGGTAGGCCGACGCCCGCGAGTGCGGCTGCGGCCAGGACGAGCGCCGCGACGGCGGCGATGCGAATGGGGTTCATGGTTCGTTCCTCCTGCTCGTGATGGCCCAGATACGGCACCGGGTGACGAAGGCGTCACGTACGCTCGGGGCCGGTGGCCCGCTACCGCTTCGTCGACTGCCGCTGGGAGCTCGGCAAGCCCGGCCGGGGCCTCGAGCTCTACCTCGCCGGGCACATCCCGGGAGCGGCCTTCCTCGACGTCGAGCGCGACCTCTCGGCACCGGCCGTCGAAGGCGGGGCGCGGCACCCGCTGCCGGACTCGGAGGCCTTCGCCAAAGCGGCCGGGCGGGCGGGAATCGAGCCCGGCGTGGTCGTGGTGGCCTACGGCTCGGGCGGCGGCCCCGAGCGCCTGTGGTGGCTGCTCCGCCACTTCGGCCACGACGAGGCCGCGGTGCTGCGGGGCGGGATCGACGCCTGGGCCGGCCCGCTCACCGCCGGCGAGGAGGAGATCGAGACGGCGGCCTTCGCGACCAGCCCGCGCACGGACGACACGCTCGACGCCGACGCGATCGCCGCGCGGCTCGGCGACCCGTCGCTGGTGGTCGTCGATGCCCGGATCCCGGCGCGCTACCGCGGCGAGTCGAACCCGATCGACCGCGTCCCGGGCCGGATCCCGGGCGCCGTGAACGTGCCCTGGACCGCCGAAGACGAGCTGCCGGCGCGCCTGCTCGAGGCCGGGGAGCTGGTCGTCTACTGCGGCTCGGGCGTCACCGCCTGCGTCCCGCTGCACGCGCTCGCGCGAGCGGGCCGGCCGGACGCGAAGCTCTACGCGGGCTCGTGGAGCGACTGGGAGTCGAGAGACCTCCCGGTCGAACGGGGCTAGCCGCCCTGTGCCGGGGTCAGACCCTGGACGTGGCCGCTGGGACGGTGGCTAGGCTGGAGCGCTGCCGCGGCGAGCTCCTGCGCCCGCAGTTCCGAGATTCCCGTGCGCTGCTCGACCCGGAGCGGATGGTCGCTCTCGACGACCTCCACGAGCGGGAGCAGCTCGACCTCGCGCAGCTGCAGCATCACCGGCAGTCCGACCGTCCGCTCGTACGGAGCCAGCTCGTTGGCGAGCCTGCCGGTGAACGGCGGCTCGTCGCGACCCTGCTCGTCGTGCCAGAGCTTGCCCAGGCGCTCGTAGGACTCGGCTCCGACCTCGATCCAGACCCCGTAGCCGAAGTACCGGTCGAGCGAGGGGACCGGGATCTCGAGTAGACCGCGGACGAAATAGCGATCGTCGCCGTTGCCGACGCGCAGGATCGCGCTGTCCTCGCTCACCTCTGCGCGCTCCTCGCGTTCGCGCTCCGACAGGACAAAGACGGGCTCGGGGAGGCCCATCCGCACGTCCAGCAGCAGCTCCTCGTGACGCTCCCCACACACGCTGCAGACGAAGCCCACGGCCGCTACGCCGCAGACGTGGCGCGCCCGAACATGTCGAGGTAGGGCTGCCAGCGGTGCGGAATTCGTTGCGCCGCCAGGCGGATGAACAGCACCGGCGCCGGCGGCCTGGGCGGCGACTTGAGGGCGAAGCCGCTCTCCTCGAGCGAGCGGTCGCCCTTCTGCAGGTTGCAGGGCGCGCAGGCCGTGACGACGTTCTCCCACACCGACTCACCCCCGCGGGACCGCGGGACGACGTGGTCGAGCGTCAGCCGCCCGCCTGAGGTGCCGCAGTAGACGCAGCGCCAGCCATCGCGCGCGAAGAGGGCCCGCCTCGAGATCTTGCGCTGGATCGCGCGCGGGACGCGCACGTAGTGCAGGAGCCGGATCACGTGCGGCCAGGGAAAGGTCGCCATCGCCGCCCGCAGGGGCTGCTCGAGCTGCTCGATCACCTCGGCCTTGCCCTTGAACACGAGTACGTGCGCGCGCCGCACCGTGCACACGTTCAGCGGCTCGTAACTCGCGTTCAGGACGAGAACCTGCCCCATTCCCCCTCGAAATGTACCCATCGCACAGGCGAACGCGAAACGGGAAGGGCCTGGCGCGACGTCGCCCGACGACACCGCGTCGTGGCGCCAGGTCCTCCTACTATGGCGCGTCATGAGCGCCACCGTCGTCGCGCTGATCGCACTCGGCGTCGCCATCGCCGCCCTCGCCGTCACCGCGGCGATGTACCTCAAGCTCCGCCGCGTCAGGGGCGCGCAGACGGTCCTGCTCGGCGGCGGCAAGGAGGACATGGTCGACTTCGCCGTCTCGCTGCAGGGCCGGATCGACGACCTGCACCGGGCCGTGGACGAGGTCGCGACGGGGCTCTCGCGGGTCGACCGGCGCGTCGACGCGTGCGTCTCCAAGACGTCGATCGTCCGCTACGACGCCTACGAGGGCGCCGGCGGCCATCAGTCCGCCTCGCTCGCGTTCCTCGACTCGGCCCGCTCGGGCGTCGTCGTCAGCGCGATCCAGGGCCGCGACTACGCGCGGATCTACGTCAAGGAGCTCGACCGCGGCAAGGCTCCGATCGCCCTCAGCCCCGAGGAGCTCGAGGCAGTCGAGCGCGCGATGGCCTCGTAGACCTTAGGAGGGTTTGGCGGAACGTCGCTCGTCGTCGGGGTGCGATGCTCGTTCCGAGGCAAGGACGCAGGGAGCGTTCGTATGCGGAGCTATACGGGCGCGACTGAGGACGCCGTCCTCGGGGCGAGCAGCGCGGCCCGGCGGCTCAGCGTCGTTTCGCCAGACCCTCCTCTTACTGCCCGAGCGAGAAGATCACCGGGTACTCGGCGGAGTTGTTCTCACGCCGCGTCTCGCCGGTGACCGGCTTGACCGCGACCGTGATCGTGGTCCGCGTTGCGAACGGCACCTGGCCGATGTTGCGGAAGGTGACGGTCTGCTGCTCGCCGGGGTTGATGATCGGGATCGTCTGCGTCTTGACGATGTTTTCGGGCGACTTGCGGATCGTGAGGGTGACCGGGATCCGCACCTCCTGCGAGCAGCCCGTGTCCTCGACGGTCACGGCGAAGCCGAGCTGCTCCGAGGCCTCGACGGTGTTGAGCGTCTGGGTCGAGAGCTCTGTGCCCGAAGGCAGCGCCTTGGTGGAGACGAGGCCCGTGCCGCGGGGCGTACACGCCTGGCCGCCGGTGGACGCTCCGCGCACCCGCTGCCAGATCGAGGCCATCGCGCTCGCGGTCGCGATCCGGTCGGGCTGGCGCACGAAGTTCGAGTCCGGCACCTGGACACCCCGAACGTCCTGGTCGACGAGCACTTGTCTGGCCGGATCCTTGAAGAGGTCGTCCCAGACGATGTCGCTGGCGACCAGGCGCCTCGCCTGTTCGGCGAGCGCGCGGCCGGCGATCCCGGCGTTGCGGATCTGCGAGGTGCGCTGGAACGCCCGGTCGAGCCCTTCGAGCCCACTGACCCGGAGCTGGAGCGACTCGATCACGGCCGGGTGGATGTCGCGCAGCGGTCCCGGCGCCTCGATGTCCTCGGCTCGGGTCACACCCTGCTCCTGCTGCTGGGCGAGCCCTGACACCTGCTGGCGGATCTCGGTCAGCTTCGCGGCGGGGTCGGTGAGCAGGTTGTTGAGCCGGCGCCCGATCTGCTCCGACTGGGTCGCGACCTCGCCCACGTCCTCCATGTAGCTCTCGTAGGTCTCCTGCTTCTGCGAGCCGCGGCAGCTCTGGACGGCGAAGACGAGCAGGACGACGACGAGGATGGCGAACGCGATCAGCCCGATCAGGCGCAGAAGCGGCGTGACACCCGCCGGCGGACGCATCGGCGGACGCGGACCGCGGCGCGACGGGCGCGTCGATTGAGCCTCGGTCGTAGCCGGCTCGTCCTCGAAGAAGTCGAACTCGATGTCGCTGTCGCGGTCGCTCATGGCGATCTCCTGACGCCCGGATCGGTCACTGTAACGGGACGATCGGCCGGAAAGGACTTCGTTCGCGCATGGCCAACCGGAAGTCCACGTGTCGACAACGCTCGTCTCTCCCCCCGACGCCGAGCTCGTCCTCGGCCGCTACCGCCCGCTCCGACCGCTCGGCAGCGGTGGCTCGGGCTCGGTGTGGCTCGCCCGCGACGAGGCGTCGGGGCTCGACGTCGCGCTGAAGATCGTCCCGCGCGAGGGGAAGCCCGCGGCGCGCGCAGAGCGCGAGGCGGCCGCGGCGGCCCGCCTGCGCCACCCGAACTGCCTGCGCGCGTTCGCGCTCGCCCACGACGAGCGGCACGTCTACATCGCCTACGAGTTCGTTCCGGGCCAGACACTCCGCCAACGCATGCGGGCGGGGTTACTCGACGACCGCGAGACCGTCGAGATTGCCGCACAGGTGCTCGACGGTCTCGCGCATGCGCACGCGCACGGGATCGTCCACCGCGACGTGAAGCCCGCGAACGTCCTGCTCGAGGACGGGGAGCGCATCCACGCGCGGCTGTCCGACTTCGGCCTGGCGCAGTTCGAGGAGGCGGAGACGCTGACCGCGCAGGGCGACGTGCCCGGGACGCTGGCGTACATCTCGCCCGAGCGCCTCCACGGGAAGCCCGCCACGCCCGCGGCCGACATCTGGGCCGTCGGCGTCCTGCTCTGGGAGGCGCTCGCCGCCCGCCATCCGTTCCTCACCGGCTCGCCGGTCGAGATGGCGAAGAAGATCGAGGCGGGAGCACCCGCGCTCGGCCAGGCGCGGCCCGACCTGCCCGACCAGTTGGTCAAGCTCGTGGCGCGGGCGCTCGCACCCGATCCCGGCCGGCGGCCGGCGGCCGACCGGCTCGCAGCGGGGCTCCGCCGAGCCGTCGAGCGGCCCAAGCCGCGCCGCGTCACGCGTCCCGATCACACGCGCCCTGCCCTCGAGACGGTCGACGTCCACCGCTTCGCGGCACCGCTCCTCGCAGCGGCCGTCACAGGCTGGAGCACGGCGACACTGCCGTTCTTCCCGACGGGCTGGCCGCTGGGGCTGGCGGCGCTCGCCGGAGGCCTGACCGCGCTGCGCCCACGCGCCGGCCTCGCCCTCGCGCTGGCAGCGCCCGTGCTACCGCTCGGAAACCTCTCGCTGGGCCTCGCCCTTCTCTACGCCCTGGTCGCGACCGCCTGGCTCGGCTTCTGCTGGCGCCGTCCCCAGGAGGGCCTGCTCCCCGCGGTCGGTGCGCTGCTGGGCGCCGCTGTCGCTACTGGCTCTCCTGCCGCTGCTGCTCATGTCCGCACGCAGCACGGTCCGACGCGCGGTGTTCGCGGCCGCCGCAGTCGCGGTGGCGGCGATCGTGGCGGGCATCAGGCGCTCGCCCTTCCCGCTGACGGGCGAGTCCCCGCCGCCCGTGCCGCTCGCCGGCCTCGACGGGCCGATCGATGCGGCGAAGCGGCTCCTCGACGCATTCCCGCCGGTGCTCGCCTTGGAAACGCTGGTGCTCGCCTTCGCGGCGGCGGCGCTCCCCTACGTCGCCCGGCGCGGCCCGTGGGAGCTCGCCGGCTTCGGAGCCGTGCTGATGGCGGCCCTGCTCCTACCCGATCCGCGGATCGCGGCGCTCCCGGCCGTGGCCGCCGTCTGGGTCACCTGCGGTGTCTGCGCCCTCAAGCGGGCGACTAGGCGAGCACCGCGCGTTACCCTTCCGGGCGTGAGCATGCTGCGGACCATCGAAGGCAAGATCGAGGCGCTGTTCGAGGGCGTTTTCGGCCGTGCGTTCCGCACGCACGTCCAACCCGTTGAGCTGGCCAGGAAGCTGGCCAAGGAGATGGACGACCACCGTACGGTCTCGGTCTCGCGCGTCTACGTGCCCAACGAGTACACCGTCTACCTCTCCCCCCAGGATCGCGAGCAGTTCGAGAGCTACGAGAGCTCGCTGCTGATGGAGCTCCAGGACTACCTCGCCGAGCAGGCGCGGAGGGAGCGCTACGCGCTGCTCACGCCACCGAAGGTGAAGATGGAGACCGACGACGACCTCGACATGGGCGAGTTCGGGATCGCCACGCGGATGGTGCAGCCGAAGGGTGCCCCGCCGGCGGAGGAGGGCATCCCGGAACCGCAGGAGCTGCCCGGCGCGACGATGGTCTACCGGCCGCGCGCGCCCCAGCCCACCGAGGCGGCCACGCCGGAGGAGCTCGGCGTCGAGCGCGAGCTGGTCTCCGTCACGATCGACGGACAGCGCCACCCGATCGACAAGCGCAGCGTCGTCGTCGGGCGCTCGCGGGACTGCGACATCCGGCTCGAGGACCCCAACGTCTCGCGCCACCATGCGGAGATCCGCCAGGAAGGAACGACCTACTGGATCGTCGACCTCGGCTCGACCAACGGGCTCGAGGTCAACGGCAAGCGGGTCAAGCGCGCGAAGCTCGAGGACACAGACCGTATGACCGTGGGGTCGACGGAGCTAGTCTTCGGTCGCTCATTCCAGTGATAGCCGTCTCAACGGTCGAGGTCGAAGAGCTGCTGCTCGGGCTCAAGCTCGCGTTCCTCGTCATCCTCTACCTCTTCATCTGGCGCATCGTCCGCACGGCCAGCAAGGATCTTCGTTTGCCGCAGGAAAGTTTCATCCTCGACCCCGAACAAGCCGCCGCGCTGCGCCAGCCGTCCGAGCTGCAGACCGGCGAGCTGGTCGTCCTGCGCAGCCCGGCCCTGGTCGAGGGCGAGCGCCATCAGCTGAACTCCGCGCCGGTCACGATCGGCCGCGGCCACGAGAACGACCTCCCACTCGACGCGGACGAGTTCGCCTCCGCGCAGCACGCCCGGGTGGAGCCGCGACGCGACGGCGTGTGGCTCCAGGACATCGGCTCGACGAACGGAACGTTCCTGAACGGTTCCCAGGTCTCGCAGCCGCGGCGGCTCAAGCCGGGCGACGTGATCCGGGTCGGCGAGACAGATCTGAGGTTCGAACAGTGAGCCTGCGCACAGCCCACCTGACGCACCCCGGCCGCAAGCGGCGCCACAACGAGGACTCCTACGTCCACGACCCGCCGTTGTTCGCGATCGCCGACGGGATGGGCGGGGCGAAGGCGGGCGAGGTCGCCTCCGGGCTCGCCGTCGAGGCGCTCCAGCTGCGCCCCGACCTCGGCGGTGACGACGAGGAGTACGTCGTCGAGCTGATCCAGGAGGCGAACCGCCGCGTCTACACGCGCGCGAGTGAGGACGCCGAGGCCGCCGGAATGGGCACGACGATGACCGTGGCGCTCGTGGACTCGGACCGGGAGCACATCACCTTCGGTCACGTCGGCGACTCGCGCGCCTACCGGATCCGGGACGAGCAGCTCGACCAGCTGACCGACGACCACTCGCTGGTCGGCGAGCTGATCCGCAGCGGCAAGCTCACGCGCGAGGAGGCCGAGGTGCACCCGCAGCGTTCGGTGATCACCCGCGCCCTCGGCACCGACCCCGACGTCGACGTGGACACCTTCGTCGTGGACACCGAGCCGGACGACATCTACCTGCTCTGCTCGGACGGGCTGAGCGGCATGGTCAGCGACCAGGCGATCCTCGGCATCGTCCGCGACAACCGCGGCGACCTCCAGGCGGCGACGAAGGCGCTGATCGCCGCCGCGAACCGCGGCGGCGGCGACGACAACATCACCGTCGTCGTCTTCGCTCTCGACGGCGACGACGAGGGGGTCACGCGCCCGATGCAGGCGGTCGCGGCGACGGACGAGGCCGACGAGGAGCCCCAGCCCGACGACGAGGACACGCTCGCCGGGCTGGACGCAGCGCCCGTGGTCGAGACGATGGTCGTGAGCGTCGAGGATCTCGAGCGGCAGGCGGCCGCGGCGGGCGAGGCTCCCTCGGAGCAGCGCAGCCGGCGCCGCGGCAGCCTCTGGGCGCTGCTCGCACTGCTGGTCTTCCTCGTCGTGGTGGCGCTGCTCCTGCTGTGGGCGGCGTCGAGCGGCGAGGCGGCGATCCTGCCGTGAGCTACCGCAACCGCGAGCTCCTGAACCTGACGGTCGTCGGCGCGTTGACGGCGATCGGCTTCGCGAGCGTCTACATCGCGCGCCAGGAGGTGATCTCCACCAGCTCGCTCTCCTATGCGGGCTTCTTCTTTGCGCTGTACCTGGCGGCGCACATCGTCGCCCGCATCTGCGTTCCCTACGCCGACCCGTACCTGCTGCCGATCGCCGCCCTGCTGACCGCGATCGGGGTGACCGAGATCTACCGGCTCAACCCCGACGACGCGTTCCGGCAGGGGCTCTGGGTGGTGATCGGGGTCGGGCTCTTCGCGGCGACGCTCTTCCTGCTGCGCAGGGACTTCCGGCGCATCGAGAGCTACCGGTACCTGTTCGGGCTCGCGGCCCTGCTGCTACTGGTGCTGCCGGCCATGCCCGGGATCGGGAGGACGGTCAACGGCGCCAACCTCTGGGTCGGAATCGGCTCCTTCCAGTTCCAGCCGGGCGAGCTGGCCAAGATCCTGCTGATCGTCTTCCTCGCCGGCTACCTGCGCGAGAAGCGGGAGGTGCTCGCCCAGGGTCGCCTCAAGGACTTCGGGCCATTGCTCGTGATCTGGGGCGGCGCGATGCTCGTCCTCTTCCAGACCAACGACCTCGGCAGCGGGCTCCTGTACTTCGGGATCTTCCTCGCGATGCTCTACGTGGCCACCGCCCGCGCCTGGTTCGTCGCGGCGGGAGCGGTGCTGTTCGTGGCCGGCGCGACCGTCGTCTACCAGATCGTCCCGCGCGTGCAGGAACGCGTCTCGGTCTGGCGCGACCCCTGGCCCCTCGCCGACGACGAGGGCTACCAGATCGTGCAGTCGCACTACTCGATGGCGAACGGGGGCTTCGGCGGGACCGGGCTCGGCAAGGGGACGTTCACGACGATCGAGGGCGACTACGTGATCCCGTTCCTGAAGACGGACTTCATCTATTCGGCGCTCTCGCAGGAGCTGGGGCTCGTCGGCTCGGCCGCGCTCTTGCTCGTGTTCATGGTCTTCGCGCTGCGCGGCTTCCGGATCGCGCTGCTCGCCACCGACGGCTTCTCCAAGCTCCTCGCCGTCGGCCTGACCTTCGGCTTCGCGCTGCAGACGTTCATCATCGTCGGCGGCGTCGTGCGGCTGATCCCACTGACCGGGATCACGCTTCCGTTCGTCAGCTACGGCGGATCGAGCCTGCTCGCGAACTTCCTGCTGCTCGCGGGCCTCCTGCTGATCTCCAACCGGGCCAACGCCCGTCTGAGCGGCAGATGAACCGGCAGATCACCCACGTCGCCGTCGCCGCGCTCGTCCTGCTCGCCGCGCTGATCGTTGCCACGACCTACTGGCAGAGCTGGGCCGCCGCGGGGCTGGCCGACCGGCAGGACAACGCGATCCAGCGGGTGGCGCAGTTCCAGATCAAGCGCGGCGAGATCTTCGCCGCCGACGGCCGCACCTACCTCGCGCGGCGCATCGTCCGCAAGGTGCAGGGCAAGACGCTCTACTTCCGCCGCTACCCCCAGGGTGGGCGGACGGCCCACGTGGTCGGGTACTCGACGGCGGTGCGGTCGCGGGCCGGGCTCGAGCGCTCGATGAACGACTACCTGACCGCCTCGAACGCGAACCTGAGCACGGTCCTCGACACGACGCTCGACAAGCTGCGCGGCGGGACGATCGAGGGCAACGACCTGATCACGACGCTGCGGCCGGGCGCGCAGAAGGTCGCCTACGAGCAGCTGGCCGGCCGCTGCGGGGCGGTGGTCGCGCTGGAGCCGAAGACGGGCCGCGTTCTCGTGATGGCGAACGTGCCCAGCTTCGACCCGAATCTGATGGACAAGCCCGGCGGCTACGCGAAGATCCTCAAGACTCAGGCTCCCTGCCCGTCGCCGTCGCCGCTGGTGAACCGGGCCACGTTCGGCCAGTACGTCCCCGGCTCGATCTTCAAGGTCGTGACCGCATCGGCAGGGCTCGACACCGGCAAGTACGAGCCCAACTCGACCTTCGTCGACCCGGGCTTCTGCGTCGAGTACGGCCGCAAGGTGACGAACTACTCCGACCAGAGCGGGCCCGCCGTCTACGGCCGGGTGACGCTGATCCAGGCGCTCGTGAACTCGATCAACTCGGTCTTCTGCAACATCGGCAAGGAGATGGGGCCGAAGCCGATCGTCGACTACATGAAGCGGTACGGCTTCTACGCGGTGCCGCCGCTGGAGACGCCGGTGAACGAGCGGCGCCCGAGCGGGCTGTACGAGGACGGGAAGCTGTTCGAGCCCGAGAACGCGGGCCAGGTCGACCCCGGCCGGCTCGCCTTCGGCCAGGAGCGCCTGCAGGTGACGCCGCTGCAGATGGCGATGGTGGCGGCAGGCGTCGCCAACGGCGGGGTCGTGATGGAGCCGCACGTCGTCCAGCGGATCCGGGCGCCCGACGGCACCGTCATCCGCAACACCCGCCCCAGGGAGCTCGGGCGCGCGGTCAGCCCGCAGACCGCGGCCCAGCTGACCGAGATGATGAGCGCCGCCGTGGCGACGGGCACCGGCACGGCGGCCCAGATCCCCGGCGTGGTCGTCGCCGGGAAGACCGGCACCGCCGAGACCGGCGTCGCCGGCCGCAACACGGTCTGGTTCATCACCTTCGCGCCCGCGGACGACCCGAAGGTCGCCGTCGCCGTCGTGGTCGAGGCCACGAGCGGTACCGGCGGCGAGCATGCGGCCCCGATCGCGAAGGCCGTTTTGCAGGCACTTCTACCGTCGCAGTCGAATACCTAACCTTTGAAGTCGGAAGGGCCATGGCCGTCCAAGACACCCTGATCAACACCCTCTTCGACGGGCGCTACCGCGTGATCCGGCGGCTCGGCTCGGGCGGGATGGCGAACGTCTACCTGGCCGAGGACGAGGAGCTCGGCCGGCGGGTCGCGATCAAGGTCCTGGACGAGAAGCACGCGACCGACGAGCAGTTCGTCGAGCGCTTCCGCCGCGAGGCCAAGAACGCCGCCTCGCTCTCGCATCCCAACATCGTCTCGATCTACGACCGCGGCGAGGCCGAGGGCACCTACTACATCGCGATGGAGTACATCGAGGGGCGCTCGCTCAAGGAGCTGATCGTCGCCCGCGGCCCGCTGCCGATCGACCGGGCGGTCGCGTACATCCGGCAGATCCTCGGCGCCGTGCGCTTCGCCCACAAGAAGGGGATCGTCCACCGGGACATCAAGCCGCACAACGTGCTCGTGGACACCGACGGCCGCCTGAAGGTGACCGACTTCGGCATCGCGCGGGCGGGGGCGAGCCAGATGACCGAGGCCGGCTCGATCATCGGCACCGCGCAGTACCTCTCGCCGGAGCAGGCGCGCGGGGCTCCCGTCGACCAGCGCTCCGACCTCTACTCGGTCGGCATCGTGCTCTACGAGATGCTCACCGGCTCGGTCCCGTTCACCGGCGACACCCCGGTCGAGATCGCGATGAAGCACATCTCGGCAGTCCCGCAGCCGCCGTCCACGGAGCGACCGGACGTCCCCGAGGACCTCGACCTCGTCGTCCTGCGCGCCCTGGCAAAGGATCCGCGCGAGCGCTTCCAGTCCGCCGAGGAGATGGACGCGGAGCTCGGACGCGTGGCCGCGGGCCTGCCCGTCACCGACGCGACCGCCGAGGCAGCCACGGCAGTCCTCGCAGGCGCGGGAATCTCGGATGCGGCGCCGACCGCGGTCACGCGCCGAGCGCCGCCCCCGCCCTACGCGCCGCAGGGCGGCTACCAGTACGAGGAGACGCCCCCTGGCCGACGCTCGATCTGGCCCTGGCTGCTCGCACTCGGGCTCGTCGTGGCCGCCGTCGTGGCGGGCCTCTACGCCTACGAGCGGATCCAGGACGAGCTGAACGCGAACAAGCCCGTCGCGGTGCCCCTGCTCGAGGGCCAGGAGGAGGCGCTCGCGTTCAACAACATCCTCGACCGCGACCTGGAGCCGAGGGTCGTGAGGGAGTTCAACGACACGACGGCAGGAGGGCATCGTCTTCGACCAGGACCCCGAGGCGGGCGAGCGGATCGAGCGCGGGAACATCGTCACGATCCACGTCTCGCAGGGGAAACGGAAGGTGGACGTTCCCAACGTGGTCGGGCTCAGCGTCGCCGAGGCCGTCGCGCGCCTGAAAGACGCCGGCCTGGAGGCAAACCCCGTGAACGTCTTCTCGGACAAGCCCGAGGGCACCGTGATCGCGCAGGACCCCGGCGAGGGGAAGCGCGTCGTCGAGGACACCCGCGTCCGCATCAACGTCTCCCAGGGCGTCAAGCCGGTCGCCGTTCCGAACGTCGTCGGCGGCAGCTACGACGACGCCGAGGCCCAGCTGCAGGCCGCCGGGTTCGTCGTACGGCGCTCCGACCAGACGTCGAACATCGCGTCGGGCACGGTGATCGAGACGCGGCCGCCGGCTGGAACGGAGCTGCAGCGCGGCGCGACCGTCACCGTGATCGTCTCCAAGGGCCCTGACGACGTGGCCGTCCCGGACGTCGTCGGCCTCGACGAGGAGAGTGCGCGTCTGGAGATCGAGGGCGCCGGCCTGACCGTCTCCGTCTCCGACGACCCGACCGACGACCCGGCCGAGGACGGCCTCGTGGTCGCGCAGGACCCGGAGGGCGGCGACCGCGTCGAGGAGGGCTCGACGATCGTGATCTTCGTCGGCCGCTTCTCCGACGAGCAGTGAGCCGCAAGCACCGGGTCGCCGTGATCCTCGGCGGCCGTTCGAGCGAGCACGAGATCTCCCGCGCGTCGGCCGAGTCGGTGGTCGAGGCCCTCGAAGGCGCGGGCCACGACGTGGTCCAGGTCGAGATCGGGCGCGACGGAAGCTGGGCCCTGGGAGCAAGTAACAGACTGTCACTTGATCCGAAAACCGTTCCGGAGCTCGAAACCGAGGCAAGTAACAGACTGTCACTTGGCTCGGAAGCGCCCGGCGAGACGCTGCCGGTGCCCGCGGCGGACGGGGCGGTGCCGGCCACGCTCACTTCGGTCGACGTGGTGCTGCCCGTCCTGCACGGGCCGTTCGGCGAGGACGGGACCGTGCAGGGACTGCTCGAGCTCGCGGACGTGCCGTACGTGGGCCCGGGGGTCGCCGCCTCCGCGGTGTGCATGGACAAGGACCTGTTCAAGAAGATCCTGCGCGACAGTGGGATCCCGGTGGCTCGACACCACGCGATCCGGCTTCGCGACCCGATCGAGAACCCGTTCGGTTACCCCGTCTTCGTGAAGCCCGCGCGCCTGGGCTCGTCTGTCGGGATCACGAAGGTGCACGACGAGGGGGAGCTCGGACCTGCGGTCGCGCTGGCCCGCGAGCACGACGAGAAGGTGCTGATCGAGGAGTTCGTCGCCGGCACCGAGGTCGAGTGCAGCGTGCTCGGCAACCTCGACACGCCGCCGACGGCGTCGCTGGTCGGCGAGATCGTCGCCCACGCCGAGTGGTACGACTACTCGGCCAAGTACGACGAGGGCGGCATGGAGCTGATCGTCCCGGCGAGGATCCCGGAGGAGACCGCGCAGCGGGTCCAGGACCTCTCCGTCCAGGCCTTCGTCGCGAGCGAGTGCGAGGGCATGGCCCGCGCCGACTGCTTCGTGCGCGAGGACGGCGAGGTCGTGATCAACGAGCTGAACACGATCCCGGGCTTCACGGCCACGAGCGTCTACGCCAAGCTCTTCGAAGCCTCCGGAATCCCGTATCCGGAGCTGCTCGAGCGGTTGATCCAGCTGGCGATCGAGCGGCACGAGCGGCGCTCGCGCCTGAAGTACTAGCCGGCGCTTACCCCGTTGACGTGGGCGACGCCGCCCTCGGGCAGCTTCAGCCAGACGAGGTAGTAGCGGTACTGCTCGTCCTTCGTGTCCAGGTCGAACGTGGTCGTGCCCTCGACGGTCTGCTCCTCCGAGACGTCCACGAAGCCGCCGCCCGCGTTGTTGCTCGCCCGGATCTTGGCCGGGAAGCCGGGCGTATCGGTCGTGACCGTGAGCTCGTCGAGACCAGCGGCGGGCCGTGACTCGACCACGATCCCGACCCCCGACTTGGTGAAGTCGCTGTACCGCTCGGTCGTCCAGTAGCTCGCCGCGTCGCCGTCGGTGGCCGCCGGCACGGCCTCCGGATGCTCGCCGTCGCCCCCCTCGGGGTCGAAGGCGCCTACCGCGGCCAGGCGCACAGATGACGGCGAGGGCGAGTCGGATGAGCCGCCCTTGTTCTGGACGCCGTCGACGAGTAGGAACACGGCGGCAGCCGCGGCGAGCACGCCGAGCGCGAGCAGGATCAGGAAGATCGGGTGGCCGCCTGCCGCCGGCGTGAGCGCCTCGACCCGAGCAGGAACGACGAGCGTGCGCTCGGACTCGTCGCCGTAGCCGTCGAGCTCGCGCAGCGAGACCTCCAGGTCGGCGACGAACTCGTCCATCGAGCCGTACCGGTCCGCGGGCTCCTTGGCCAGAGCGCGCCGCAGGACGAAGTCGAGCCGCGCGGGCACGTCTCCGCGCCGCTCGAGCACGCTCGGAACCGGCTGGTGCACGTGCTGCATCGCGACGGCGACGAAGTTCTCGCCGCCGAACGGCACCTCGCCGGTCAGCAGCTCGTAGAGCACGACGCCGAGCGAGTAGACGTCCGTGTGCGCGTCGACCTCACGCCCCTGCGCCTGCTCGGGCGCGATGTAGTCGCTCGTGCCGACGACGGTGCCCGTCTGCGTGAAGCCGTCGACATCGACGGAGCGCGCGATCCCGAAGTCGGTCACCTTCGCGCGCCCGTCCTCGTTCAGGATCACGTTCTGGGGCTTGACGTCCCTGTGGACGATCCCGCGCTCGTGCGCGTAGCCGAGCGCCCGCGCCACCTGGATCGTCAGCTCGACCGCGTCCCGCACGGGCAGCGCCCCCTCGCGGTTGACGACCTGCTTCAGGTTCTCACCCTCGATGTACTCGAAGACGATGAACTGGCGGCCGTCCTGCTCGCCGCGGTCGATCACGGTGACGATGTTCGGATGCGCGAGCTGCGCGACCGCTCGGGCCTCGCGGCGGAAGCGCTCCACGTAGTCGGGGTCGGCCACGTAGTGCGGGTGCAGGATCTTCAGCGCGACGGGCCGCTCGAGCAGGCGGTCACGCGCCCTGAAGACGCTGGACATCCCGCCGGTCCCTACGAGCTCCTCGAGCTCGTAGCGTTCAGCGACGACCTCGCCGACCACGGTCACCACGGTACCGCCTCCCTGCTGTGGATCAGGCGCCGAGCGCGTGCTCGAGCGCCTCTTCCCAGACGCCCAGCGCCTCGTCGAGCTCCGCATCGGCGAGGACGAGCGGCGTGAGCACGCGGATGCAGTTCGAGTAGATCCCCGACTTCAGCAGCAGCAGCCCGTGGCGGGCCGCGTGCTCGACCACTTCCGAGGCGATGTCGGCAGCCGGCTCCTTCGTGGCGGGATCGTGCACGAGCTCGATCGCGAGCATCGCACCCAGTCCGCGCACGTCCCCGATCTGCGGCCAGCGCCCCTGCCAGCCCTGCATGCGGGTGCGCATCGTCTCACCGAGCGCGACCGCGCGTTCGCACAGGCCCTCCTCCTCGATCACGTCGAGGACGGCGAGCGCCGCCGCCTGCGCGACGGGGTTGCCGACGTAGGTGCCGCCGATCGCGGAGTCGCCTGGGGCATCCATGATCGCCTGCTTGCCGACGACCGCCGAGAGCGGCAGGCCGCCGGCGATCGACTTGGCCATCGTGACGAGGTCGGGCTCGACGCCGTAGTGCTCGATGGCGAACAGCTTGCCCGTGCGCGCGAAGCCCGTCTGCACCTCGTCGACGACGAGCACGATCCCGTGGCGATCGCAGAGCTCCCGCACCCCGGCCATGAACTCCGGCGGCGCGACCTGGAAGCCGCCCTCGCCCTGGACCGGCTCGATCACGATCGCGGCCACCGTCTCGGCTGCGACCTGCGTCACGAGCGCGCGCTCCAGGGCGCTCAGCGCCTCTGCGGCGGTGGGCCCGCGGTAGTCCTGCGGGAACGGGACGCGGTAGACCTCGGGCGCAAACGGGCCGAGGCCCGCCTTGTACGGGTGCGTCTTCGAGGTCAGCGTGAGCGAAAGCAGTGTGCGGCCGTGAAAGCCGCCCTCGAATCCGATCACGGCCGGACGACCGGTGTACGCGCGGGCGAACTTGACCGCGTTCTCGACCGCCTCGGTGCCGGCGTTGAAGAACGCCGCCTTGCGCGGCCCGGCGATCGGGGTGAGCTCGCACAACCGCTCGGCGAGCGTGACGTAGAGCTCGTACGGCAGGATCGTGAAGTCGGTGTGGCTGAAGCGGGACAGCTGCTCCTGGGCCGCCTCCACGAGACGGGGGTGCGAATGCCCGACGTTTAGGCACCCGACCCCGCCGGTGAAGTCGATGAACGTGTTGCCGTCGACGTCGGTGAGCGTCGCCCCCCGGGCCTCCGCGACCACGATCGGGAGGTAGATGGAGAGCGGCTCCGCGACGACGCGCTTCTTGCGCGCCAGGATCTCCCTGGAGCGCGGGCCCGGGACGTCCGTGTGCAGCTCGATCGACTTGGTTATCGCCACGCGTCGAACGATAGATGGACCGGCCGGACGGCCCTAGCCGACCGAGAGACTCTCGATGCTCGCGTCGTCGTGCGGCTTGTCGCCTGCGTCCCGGGGCAGCCCGACGATCGTGTCGACGACCTCCATCCCGCCGGTGACCCGGCCGAAGACCGTGTGCTTGCCGTCGAGCCAGGGAGCGGACTCGGTGACGACGATGAAGAACTGGCTGCCGTTCGTGTTCGGGCCCGCGTTCGCCATCGCCAGCGCGCCGCGCTCGATCTTGTGCTTGTTGAACTCATCCTCGAAGGTGTAGCCGGGGCCGCCCGTGCCGGTGCCGGTCGGGTCGCCGCCCTGGATCATGAAGTCCGGGATCACGCGGTGGAAGATGACGCCGTCGTAGAAGCCGTCCTTGGCGAGCTTGGTGAAGTTCTCGACCGTCTTCGGGGCGTCCTCGTCGTAGAGCTCGAGCTCGATCGTTCCGTGATTCGTCTGCATGGTTGCTGTGGTCATGGCGGGGACGCTAGCGCACCGCGCGCGAGCAGATCCACACACAACGCACACGGTTTTTCGCGTTCATAGCGCGCGTGCGCGCGGGATAACTAGCTCGGGCAAGGCAGCAACTCCTCCGTCTGCCTGCCGTCGAGCCCTCGCGGAGGCGCCGCGCCGGGGAACGCGGCTCCTCCGCGGGGCTCTCTATCGTTCGAGCGTGATCGTCGCGCACCTCGACCTCGACGCGTTCTTCGCCGCGGTCGAGGAGCTGGAGCAGCCCGGGCTGCGGACGAAGCCGCTCGTCGTCGGGGGCGACCCGCACGGCCGCGGGGTGGTCGCGACAGCGAACTACGTCGCCCGCCGGTACGGAATCCACTCCGCGATGAGCTGCGCGGAGGCGCTTCGCCGTTGCCCGCAGGCGGTCTTCCTTCGGCCCAGGCATCGCCTCTACGGCGACTACTCGCGCGCGGTCTGGGACGCGATCCGCGAGGTCGTCCCGACCGTCGAGCGGACGGGGCTCGACGAGGGCTACCTCGATCTCGCCGAGGTGGTCGACGACTTTCGCGGCGCGCGCGTCCTCGCCGGCGCGGTACAGGCCTCCGTGCGGGGCGCCACGAGCCTGACCTGCTCGCTCGGCGTCGCGACCTCGAAGGTCGTCGCCAAGATCGCCAGCGACCGGCGCAAGCCGGGAGGGGTGACGGTCGTGCTTCCCGGGGCAGGAGGCCGCGTTCCTGGCGCCGCTCGACGTGCGCAAGCTCCCGGGGGTGGGCCCGCGTGCCGAGCAGCGCTTGCTCGCCGCCGGGGTGGCGACGATCGGCGCCCTTGCGGAACTCGAGGACGACGCGCTGCGCCGACTGCTACCCGGGAAGGTCGGGAGGATGCTCCGGGACCGCGCCCGGGGCATCGACCCGCGCAAGCTCGAGCTCTCCTCTGAGCCGGTCTCGCTCTCGAGCGAGGAGACCTTCGACCGCGACATCGCCGATCGCGAGCGGCTCGCCGACGAGGTCCGGCGCATGGCCCTCCGCCTGGCCGAGGGGCTGGAGCGGCGCGGCTACACCGCCCGCACGGTGACGACGAAGGTGCGCTACCCGGACTTCTCGATCCGCAGCCGCTCCGCCTCGCTGCCGGTCGGCACCGACGACGGCGAGCGGATCGGGCGGCTCGCGTGCGAGCAGCTCGACCGCGCGCTCGCCGACCGCCCCGGCGCGCTACGGCTCGTCGGCGTGGGCGTCTCCGGGCTCGAGACGCATCGCCAGCTGGCGCTCGTCTAGGAGCCCTCCTCTTAGTCCGTCCAGCGGAAGCCGGTGGCCTCCACCCTCGGCTCGAGCGGGCTCGCCGGCAGCCCGGGCCGCGGCTCGCCGACGTTGAAGCCGGCGGGCGCGACGTCGTTCGGCGCGTCCGGATGGAACAGCGAGGCGAGGTACTGGATCTGGCCCCGCCCGGGCCCGAGCTCGAACTGGCCGCCGCCGTACGGCCGGATGCCCCGCTCCTCGCAGTAGTCGTACGTGTCGAACAGCTTGCGCACGCTCCCGAACCGCGACGGCTTGATGTTGATCGTCCGAGGCGGGAACGGCAGTCCTTCGACGTCGTCGACGGAGTGGATGATCGCGTCCCAGGTGACCCGGTCGCGGTGCGGCTCCAGGATCGCATCGGTCTCCTCGGTCAGCGCCGGGTCCTCGATGAACGCCTCAGGGAAGCCCTCCGCCACCAGGCGGTAAAGCCGCGGGTCGGGCGGCTGGTCGACGATCGTGCCGCTGTACTGGCCCTTCAGGTCGACCGACTCGATCGCCCCGAGCTCCGCGAGCTCGGCTACGAGCGCGTCGTCCCACGAGCTGCGCGGGTCGAGCTTGAACTGCAGGCCGGGGTAGTGCTCGAGCCACCCGCGGACGCGGGCGCTCGTCGGCGGGTCGCCGAGGTTCATCGACACGACGAAGCGGACCGGCCGCGCCTCGCGCTCGACGGCATCGGCGAGCGAGCGGCCCGCCTGCCGGAGCGCCAGGTCGAGCGCGGCGCTCTCGAAGGCCCAGCGCCTGTAGTCGTAGTAGGCGGCCATGCCCGGCTCGGTCGGGAACAGCGCGAGCCGACCCACGAGCTCGGAGAAGGAGTCGAGCTTGTGCGACCCCGTGAGCGGCAGCTTGGGCCCCTCGGCCTGGAACTCGCCCTGCTCCTCGACCGCGTACGTGACGTCCTCGCCGATGCCCTCCTCGCCGCCGCCGCGCAGGCGGACGACGGTGGTCACGCGCGTGAACTCGCTCGAGACCGCGTGCTCGAGCCGGTCGAGTGCGAACGATTCGACCTCGACGTCGAGGTCGGCAACGGCGTCGTAGGTCGCCACGGGTGTCGAGCAGCCTAGACGGCGGCCGGCGGTTCCGACGAGACGGTCGGCTCGCCGCGTCCGCCGATTCCGAGCCAGCGCAGGTCTCGATAGGCGATATACGCCGCGTAGACCAGCACGAACATCGCGAGCAGCCCGTGCAGCCCGTGCAGCCAGCCGCTGCCCGGATCCTCGTCGGGTGGCAAGAGGAAGATCTGGATCGTCCCGAGCACGGGTAGCCCGAAACAGACGGCGATCCACTTCCAGTTCTTCCAGAACGCGACGAGCGCCGACAGGAAGACGAACACCTCGGAGCCGTGGACGATGACGCCGCCGACGAATCCGTGCGCGTCGAGCGCGTCCTCGCCCGCACCCATCGCATACGAGGCGATCAGGTAGACCTGGACGAAGACACCGACGACGACGAGGCTCGCGAAAACGAGGTTGACCCACGTAGCTGCGCGGTTTCTCATGCGCGCGAACATAACGGCCGGGATCGGACGGCGTCGCAGTCTAGGATCGAGCCCGTGGTCCTGTCCGACCGCACCATTCGTCGCCTGCTGGCCGAAGGCCGGATCGAGATCGACCCGCTCGACGAGGGGCTGATCCAGCCCTCGAGCGTCGACGTGCGCGTCGACCGCTACTTCCGCGTCTTCCACAACGCGCGCTACCCCTTCATCGACGTGAAGGAGCCGCAGGACGACCTGACCGAGCTGGTCGAGGTCGAGGAGGGCACGCCGTTCATCCTCCATCCCGGCGAGTTCGTGCTCGGCTCCACGCTCGAGCGGATTCGCCTGCCTGACGACCTCGTGGCTAGGCTCGAGGGGAAGAGCTCGTTAGGCAGGCTAGGACTGTTGATCCACTCGACCGCCGGCTTCATCGACCCCGGCTGGGACGGCCACGTCACGCTGGAGCTCTCGAACGTGGCCAACCTCCCGATCACGATCTACCACGGGATGAAGATCGGGCAGCTCTCGTTCGTGCAGATGACCGAGCCGGCGGAGACGCCCTACGGCGCCGGGACGCTCGGCTCCAAGTACCAGGGCCAGCGCGGCCCGACACCGTCGCGGTACTGGAAGAACTTCGAGCGGGAGACGGTCTGAGAGTCCTCGTCACCGGCGCCACCGGCTTCGTCGGCCCGGCTGTGGCGAACGCCATCGTCGACGGGGGTCACGAGGTGCGTGTGCTGGAGCGGAAGCCAGGCTCGTGGAGCAAGGCCGGCATTCGCTGCCAGGGCGCCGTGCAGGGCGACGTGACCGACGCGGAGAGCCTGCGGGATGCGACCGCCGGACAGGACGTCGTCGTGCACCTCGTCGCCATCCGCCAGGGGCGTCCCGAGCAGTTCCAGCGGGTGATGGTCGAGGGGACGCGCTCGCTGCTCGCGGCGGCCGAGGAGGCGGGCGTGAAGCGGTTCGTGCTCATGAGCGCGCTCGGCACGAGCGAGGAGACGAAGAACCTCGTCCCCTACTACGGAGCCAAGTGGACGATGGAGCGCGACGTGGAGGCGTCCGGCCTGGAGCACGTCGTCTTCCGACCCAGCTTCGTGTTCGGCCGGGAGGGTGGGATCCTGCCCACGTTCCGCAAGCTCGCGAAGCTGTCGCCGGTGACGCCGATCACCGGCCCTGGGACGCAGCGGATCCAGCCGATCTGGCGCGACGACCTGGCCGCCTACTTCGCAGCCGCCGTCGACAAGCCTGAAGCGGCGGGCCGCACCTTCGAGCTGGGCGGGCCGGACGCCGTGTCCTGGAACGAGTTCTGGGACCGGCTGAAGGCGACGCTCGGCGTAGGCAGGCCGAGCGTGCACGTGCCGATGGGCTTCATGCGCGTGAACGCGCTCGTGACCGAATGGCTGCCGGGCAACATCCCGCTGACGCGCGACCTGCTGAAGATGCTCGAGGCCGGCGACAACGTCGTGTCCGACCCGGCTGCGGTCGAGACGTTCCAGCTTCCGCTGGTGCCGCTGGACGAGCAGCTCCGCCGCGCGGCGTGAGCCTGACCGAGCGTCTCGCCCGCGCCTGCGCCGCCCGGCCCGGACGCACGCTCGCGGCCTGGGGCGTCGCCCTCGTCGCCTCGATCCTCTGCCTGGTCTTCGTGATGTCGGGCCTGACCAGCGACGCGACGCTCTCGAACAACCCCGAGTCGGTCAAGGCCGAGAACCTGATCGAGGGACGGTTTCCGCCCAGGCCCGGTGGGCAGGTTACGGACCTCGCGGTCGTGCGCTCGGACGAGCTCTCGGTGGGGGACGCCCGCTTCGCCGCCTTCGTCGACGGGCTCGTCGATGACCTGCGTGCGTCCGAGGCGGTCCTCGACATCCGCGACTACTCCTCGACGCAGGACCGCAGCCTGGTCTCCGAGGACGGGCACGCGACGCTCCTGCTGCTGAACATCGTCAGCGAGGAGGCGGCCGGCATCGTGATCGAGATCGTCGAGGAGACCGACCGTGATCCCGACTTCGCCGTCGCGGTGGCGGGCAACCTGGTGCTGGACCACGACTTCAACCTGCTCTCGGAGCGCGACCTCCAGGAGGGCGAACTCCAGTTCGGGCTCCCGGCCGCCCTGATCATCCTGCTGCTCGTCTTCGGCGCGGTCGTCGCCGGAGTCGTGCCGCTGCTGATGGCGATGTTCTCGATCCTCGCGGCGCTAGGGCTGGTGGCGATCCTCTCGCAGAGCTTCGAGCTCTCGATCTTCATCGTGAACATGCTCACGGGCATGGGCCTGGCGCTCGGGATCGACTACTCGCTGTTCGTGATCTCGCGCTACCGCGAGGAGCGGGAAGGCGGCCGCGAGCCGTACGACGCGATCGGCGCCGCCGGGGCCACGGCCAGCCGGGCCGTGCTGTTCAGCGGCTCGGCGTTCGTGGTCGCGATGTTCGGGATGCTGCTCGTCCCCTCTTCGATCATGCGCAGCCTCGCGGCGGGGGCGATCCTCGTCGGGATCACGTCGGTGCTCGCGGCCTTGACCCTGCTGCCGGCGCTGCTCGGTCTCCTACGCGACGGCGTCAACCGCCTGCGGATCCCCTTCGTGGGCGGAAGCGCGGGGCAGGAGGGACGGTTCTGGGGCGGGATCGTGGACACGGTGCTCCGCCGCCCCGCGGCGAGCCTGGCCGCCTCGACGGCAGTGCTCGTGCTGGTCGCCCTGCCCGTGTTCCGAATGGAGATCGGCACCTCAGGCGATCAGCACCCTCCCGGACGACCTCGCCGCAAAGCAGGGCTTCGTCGCGATCCAGCGAGACTTCAGCGGCCAGAGCGTCGAGCCGGTCGACATCGTGGCCGCAAGCGACTCGGCCGAGACGCGGCAGCAACTGGAGGCGCTGCGCAACCGGCTCGCGGCCGACCCGCGCTTCGGCGAGGGCGGCGTCCGGGTCGGAGAGGACGCCACCGTGCTGAACGTGCCCGTTCGCGGCGACGAGGTCTCCGACGAGGCCGTCGCCGCGGTGCGCGACCTCCGCGAGACGATCGTCCCCGAGACGCTCGCCGGCCAGGAGGCCTATGTGGGCGGGACGACCTCGGAGAACATCGACTACTTCGACGCGGTCACCGATCCCGCGCCGCTCGTGTTCGCCTTCGTGCTCGGCCTGACCTTCGCCCTGCTCACGATCGCGTTCCGGTCGGTCACGGTCGCCTTCAGTGCGATCGTGCTCAACCTGCTCTCGGTCGGGGCCGCCTACGGCCTGCTCGTGCTCGTGTTCCAGGAGGGCGTCGGCGCCGGGCTGCTCGGCTTCCAGCAGGTCGACGCGATCGAGGCGTGGGTGCCGCTGTTCCTGTTCTCGGTGCTGTTCGGGCTCTCGATGGACTACCAGGTCTTCCTGTTCAGCCGGATCCGCGAGCGCTACGACGAGACGCGAGACACGCGCGACGCCGTGCGCTGGGGCGTGGCCTCGACCGCGCGGATCATCACCGGCGCCGCGCTGATCATCGTCGTCGTCTTCTCCGGCTTCGCCCGCGGCGACCTGGTCATGTTCCAGCAGATGGGCTTCGGCGTCGCGGCCGCGCTCCTGATCGACGCGACGATCATCCGCTCCGTCCTGATGCCGAGCCTGATGGCGCTTCTCGGCGAGCGGAACTGGTACCTGCCCTCGTGGCTCGAGTGGCTCCCGCACCTCGAGGTCGAGGGCCACGCCGCCGAGCAGCACCCCGAAATAGAAAGGGGGTCGCTCGAAAGCGACCCCCTGTTCCAGCACCAGCGATGAAGTGGTAGAGACGCTTCCTGCTCGGCTTTCAGGCCGGCGGCGCGAATGACGCGACGTCCCCTACGCTGGCTAGGCGATTCCCCGTAGGTCCGGGGACGCGCCTCTACCCGCTGGCACCTCCACTGCCCGTACTTGAATCTGTCACTACCGGACCACCTCCTTTCCGCGGTAGGCCCTACTGTAGCGATTGGGAGCGGCTAGCAGACTGTCGCCTCGTTGCCGGGGTGCGGGGGGCCCCGCCCGTCCAGCGCGGCACGGCAACACAGGCGTCAGTCTGCTAGTCGCTCACTAAGGACGGCTGAGATCTCTAGGCCGCGATCAAGCGGCAGCGTCGTGCTCACGAGCGTCGGGTCGGCCTGGCGGGCCTGCGAGTACGCGCCGAGCGCGTCCACGTGCGAGAGCACGTTGTCCGCGATCACGACGGCGCCCGGCTCGAGCTTCGGGCGGGCGAGGCCGAACAGCGCCTCGTAGTCGTCCTTCTCCGCGTCGATGAAGACGACGTCGAAGACGTCGGCGATGTGCGGGAGCACCTTGAAGGCGTCGCCCTCGATCAGCTCGGCCCAGTCCTCGAGCCCGGCATCCGTGATGTTCTTCCGCCACGCCTCGCACTTGACGGGATCGGCTTCGAGCGAGAGGACGCGGCCGCCCAGGTAGCGCGCGCCGGCGGCCAGCCAGATCCCCGAGTAGCCGCGCGAGCCGCCGATCTCCAGCACCTCGCAGTCGGTCTGCGGCGCCACGAATGCGAACAGGAATTGTCCAGTGGTGCGGGCCACCTGCCTCGCGCGCACCTCGCTGGGGAGGCCACGGGCGCGCTCGTCGGCGTCCTCCTGCTCGAGCCGCTCCAGCACGCTTCTCACGCGGTCGTCCAGCACGCGGCGAACGCTACCGCGCTAAGGGCGCCGAGGCTCCAACCGGCGTCTGGGAATCCGGTCGAGCAGGCGGACGAGCGGCTTCAGGAACTCGTGCTCGCGCACGCGCCGCAGGATCTTCCAGCCGGTCCGGAGCGGAATCGCGATCCCGAGCACGATGTCTCGCTGGAGGTCGGTCAGCTCCGAGTCGGCGTAGTGCAGAGCGCGGTCGATCGTGGAGCCGCCTGCCGCCAGGCGCTCCGGCTCGAGATCCTTGTCGGTGATCTTCGCCGGGCCCGGGTCGGGCACTTCGGTGAACGCGACGCGGACGCCGTCGTCCCGCATGGCGACGCTGAGGTCCTCCGCGGCGCGGACCGAGGCCGGCATCTGCTCGAGGCTGCCCCGAGCCCCGAACCGCACCAGGATCGTCTTGATCACCGAGGCGTGGTCGAACTGCGTGTGGCACACGCCCCGCTTGACGTGCGGCGAGATCAGCAGCGCGGGCGTCCGCGGGCCCAGCTTTCCGGGCGGCGGCACGTGGTCGAAGAAGCCGCCGTGCTCGTCGTACATGACCACGAACAGCGTGGTGTCCCAGTACGGGCTGCGGCCGAGCGCGGTGTAGATCTTGTTCACCAGCTTCTGGCCGGCCAGCACCGGAGCGGGCGGGTGGTCGTCGTTCGACCCCGGCCCGTCGAACACGAACGGGATGTCCGGGATCATCTTGCCCATGTTGAAGTTCGGGTCGATCCAGGCGACGGCGGGCAGCTCGCCGTCCCTGAGCACGTCCGTGAGGAAGCTCCGCTCCTGCACCTCGGTCGCCTGGTCGAAGTAGGCGAAACGGTCGAGATCGTTGTCGAACGAGTACTGCTCGTCGACCGCCCGCAGGACACCCGGGTCGGACGAGTACCAGCGCCAGGCGTCGCGGTCGAGGTAGCGGAAGAACGACTTGAACTTGCCGAACTCGCCGACGATCACGTCGATGTTGCCGAGCACGCCGTTGGTCGTGCCGGCCAGCGCGTAGAAGCGGTTGGGCAGCGTCGGCCCCGGGATCGAGCAGTGCCAGTGGTCGCAGACGCAGAAGTTCCGGGCCAGGTGGTCGTAGACGGGGAGCTGCGACGGCGTGAGGTAGCCCATCACCGCCTTCAGCACCTCCGGGTCGGTCGCTCCGGGCGCCTGCTTCTCCGCCAGCGAGGACGCGAACGCGGACACGAAGCCGCCCATGCTCCCGCCGGCGACCTGCGCGGTGACGCTACCCGCGCTGTGCGGCGGATCGAGATCCTTGGTGTGGAAGACCGTCTCGTCCAGCGGCTCGGGCCGGTACTCGCGCCCGTCGTGCGAGTTCGAGAAGGCGGCGAGGTCGAGCCCGTCGACGTCGACCGGCAACTCGCCCCGATCGGGCAGCCGGTGCTCGGGCAGGGCCAGGTAGCCGAGGGCATGGTCGAAAGACCTGTTCTCGAGCACGAGCACGACGATGTGCTCGATCGGCTCGAGCGCTCGCTTGGCCTCTTCCAGGGACCTGGGCATGTCCCGTGGCGAAACGTAAAGGACGCGCTAGGCCAAGTCGACCTTGACGACGCCGTCCTCGACGACGACGGGGAAGGTCTCGACCGGGAAGACCGCCGGAAGCGTCAGCGCCTCGCCCGTGCGGATGTCGATGTTCGCGCCGTGGCGCGGGCAGACCGCGACGCCCTCCTCGACGTCGAAGTCGCCCTCGCAGAGCGGCCCGTCGTCGTGCGAGCAGCGATCCTCGAGTGCGTAGAACTCGCCGCCGAGGTTGTAGACGCCGACCGCGATCGAGCCCGCGTGGACGATCTTCACCTCGCCCGGTGGCAGCTCCTCGACCGGGCCGACCTCGATCAGTCCCACGCAGACGGCGCCTAGTTGGCCCCGAAGTCCAGCTCGTCCGCGAGGCCCTGCCCACTCGTCCGGAAGCGGCGTCCCCTTCGCCTTGTGCAGCGCCACCTTGAGCACGCCGAGCCCGAGCAGGGCGCACTTGAGCCGGATCGGGGTCAGCGGGATGCCGATCTCCTCGAGCAGCTCGTCGCGGGGCATGGCCGCGATCTCGCTCGCCTTGCGGCCCTGGACCATCTCCGTGAGCATCGACGTGGCCGCCTGGCTGATCGCGCAGCCGCGGCCGGAGAACTTGATCTCGTCGATCGTCTCGCCGTCCTCGCCGAGCGCGACGTAGATCGCGACCTCGTCGCCGCAGAGCGGGTTCTGGCCCTCGGCGGCGGCGTCCGCGCCCTCGATCACCCCGTGCCCGCGCGGGTTCTTGTAGTGGTCGAGGATGACCTCGCGGTAGAGGGAGTCGAACTCGCTCACGGCCCTGACCGCCCCTCGCTCCCGCCCGGCGGAGCCGGGCTCCGCGAGCGGCTGACGTCGCCGGCGGCACGATGCTCTCCGGGTCTGTGCCGAGCACTATCCCCTCCGGCCTCGCACCACCACCGACGTCTCAGGAACGTGAGTGAACTCATCCGAGCTTCTCCTTGACCGTGACGATCCCGTCGACCAGGCGGTCGATCTCCTCGGGGACGGTGTAGAGGTAGAAGCTCGCGCGGTTCGTGGCCGTCACGCCCAGCCGCTTCATCAGCGGCTGGCAGCAGTGATGTCCGGCGCGGATGGCGATGCCCTCCCAGTCGAGCACCTGCGAGACGTCGTGCGGGTGGATGCTGTCGACGTTGAAGGAGACGATCCCGGCCCGGCGGTCGGCCGGAGGGCCGTAGAGCTTCACTCCCGGGATCTCCCCCAGCCGGTCGAGCGCGTAGGCGGCGAGGTCATGCTCGTGCTGCTCGATCGCCTCCATCCCGACGGCGTTGAGGTAGTCGACCGCGGCGCCGAAGCCCACGGCTTCCGCGATCGGCTGCGTGCCCGCCTCGAACTTGGCCGGCACCTCGCCCCAGGTCGTGCCCTCGAAGCTGACGGTTCGGATCATGTGGCCGCCCAGGTTGAACGGCTCCATCTCCTCGAGCAGCTCGCGCCTGCCCCACAGCGCGCCCACGCTCGTCGGCCCGCAGAGCTTGTGCGAGGAGAACGCGAGGAAGTCGGCGCCGAGCGTCTGCACGTCGATCCGGCGGTGTGGAGCGGCCTGCGCCGCGTCCACGACCGTGATCGCGCCTTGCGCGCGCGCCCAGGTTGCGATCTGCTCGACCGGGTTGATCGTGCCGAGCGAGTTGGACACGAGCCCGGTCGCGACCACCTTCACGTTCCCCTCCGAGGCGATCGTGTCCAGCCCCGACAGGTCGAGCTCGCCGCCGTCGTCGACGCGCAGCATGCGGAACCCGGCCCCGGTCTTGTTGGCCACGAACTGCCAGGGGACGAAGTTCGAGTGGTGCTCGAGCTCGGTCACGACGACGAGGTCGCCGGGCCCGAGGTTCCAGAGTCCCCACGCGTACGCGACCAGGTTCAGGCTCTCCGTCGCGCTCCGTGTGAACACGATCTCGTTCGGTGAGCCGGCGTTGACGAAGCCGGCCACCTTGCTCCGCGCCCCCTCGTACCCCTCGGTCGCGCGCTCGGACAGCGTGTAGACGCCGCGGTGCACGTTCGCGTACGAGGTCTCGTAGAACTCGCGCACGGCATCGAGCACCTGGCGCGGCTTCTGGGCCGTCACGGCCGAGTCGAGAAAGGCGAGAGGCTTGCCGTGGATCACCTGCTCGAAGATGGGGAAGTCGGCCCGCAGGCGGGCGGCGTCGAGCTTGAGCTGCGGCGTCACGGCCATGCGGCCATCGTAGCGCCGGGGGTGGAATCTCCCGCCGGCACAGCTACCCTAAGCGGTATGGCTAGGCGGCTTCGGCTCGCGGTGCTCTGCGCGCTCGCGCTCGTGGCCGCAGGCTGCGGCGGCGGCGAGAAGGCGTCGGACACGAACCTCCCCGGCAACGCCGAGGCCGGCAAACAGGTCTTCGCCGACGCGGGCTGCGCGGGCTGCCACACGCTGCGCGCCGCCAACGCGACCGGGACGAAGGGCCCGAACCTCGACACGGTCGGCCCGGGCTACAAGCGGGTCGTGAAGCAGGTCACGGACGGTGGGATCGGCATGCCGTCGTTCGAGTTCAAGCTCGGCAACGACGAGATCAAGAACGTCGCCGCGTTCGTGGCGGATTCGACCGGCGGGGGGCTCGAGGGCCAGCCGGTGGCCGGCAAGTTCGAGCCGAACGACAAGAAGCTCGAGGACTGCAACGGCGACTTCGCCTGCTTCGAGCAGGCCTACGGCAACCTCGCCTTCTACGAAGGGCCCAAGGTCGCGCTCAAGCGCTTCGAGCAGGCGATCGCGCAGCCCGGCGCCGTCGAGGGCAACTGCCACCGGATCGCCCATTCGATCGGCGCCGCCTCGCTCGGACACTTCAAGGGCAAGGTCGGCCCCGCCTTCGCCGCGGGCACCGCGGCCTGCTGGTCCGGGTACTACCACGGTGTCGTCGAGCGGGCGCTCGTGGACGTGGACGACGACGAGCTCCCGGCCGCGTCGCGGCGGATGTGCGACGACCCGGATCTCCGCGGCGGACCGACGTTCACGCTCTACCAATGCGTGCACGGCCTCGGGCACGGGCTGATGATCTACACGGCCTACGACCTGCCCCGCTCGCTCAAGGTGTGCGACGCCCTCAACGGCAGCTGGGACCAGACTTCGTGCACCGGCGGGGTGTTCATGGAGAACCTCTCCTCGTCGTACGGAGTGAAGTCGAAGTGGCTGCGCGACAACGACCTCATCTACCCGTGCAACACGGTCGCCGAGCGCCACAAGATCTACTGCTACCTGATGGTGACCTCGCGGATCCTGCCGACGAACGGCTACAACTTCGCGAAGACCGCGAAGGCTTGCCGCACGAGCGAGAAGGCCTGGATCGCGACCTGCTTCCAGTCGCTCGGCCGCGACGCCTCGGGGAACAGCCGCCAGAACCCCGACCAGATCCTGAAGTCCTGCGGGACGGCGGGCGACATGATGGGCGACTGCGTCTACGGCGCCGCCCGCGACATGTCGAGCAACTACGCGGGCGGCGAGGAGGCCGCAGTGCTCTGCGTGAAGTCGCCGAAGGCGCTCCGCGCACGGTGCTTCGAGGGGATCGGGACGATTCTCGGCGGGCTCCACCAGACCACCGAGGCGCGCCAGGCGGCGTGCGCGGCGATCACGAAGCAGTACGCAGCCGCCTGCTCGCGCGGCGCCGGCGTCTAACCGTCCCGAAAGGCCGTGTCGCCCGCACGCCCGGGCAGGAAGCGGTTGTCGGTCAGGAGCAGGCCGCCGATCGCGACGGCGATTCCGCCGAGCGTGCCGAGGACGCCCCAGCCGCCGAGCGTCTCCAGGCCGAAGAAGTGGCGCAGGCTGCCGACGGCGAGGACGACCAGGTAGGTGAGGACGAGCCCGCCGACGAGGATGCTCACCCAGGTGCGCCTCGTCCCGGGAGCAGCCTCCAACGCCACGACGAGGTAGAGCCCGACCGCGATCAGCACCGTGGTCGCCGCCGTCCGCGCCTCCTCGAGCGGCACCCCCGCCACGTTGACGGTGAACAGGTAGGCGAAGAGCACGCCGATCCCGGCGAACGTCCCCGCCGGGACGGCGAAGCGGCCGACCTCGCGCAGGAACCCCTCCGTTCGCCAGGGCCCGGAGCTCGGCGCCAGGGCGAGGAAGAAGGCGGGCATGCCGACGGTGAGCGTGGCCGCGAGCGTCAGGTGGCGCGGCAACAGCGGGTAGGGCTCGTCCGTGAGCCCGATCGAGAGAATCAGGAAGGCCGCGAACGCCGACTTGGCCGCGAACAGCTTCGTGACCCGCTGCAGGTTGCGCAGGATCTTGCGGCCCTGCGCGACCATCTCGGGCACGGCCGCGAAGTCGCCGTTCACGAGCACCACGTCGGCCACGCTCCGCGCCATCTCGGAGCCGCTGCCCTGAGCGATCGCCAGGCGGGAGGCCTTGAGCGCGGGAACGTCGTTGACGCCGTCGCCGACCATCGCCACGTACCGGCCGCGGTCGCGCAGCGCCTCGACCACCGCCTTCTTCCCCTCGGGTGAGATCCGTCCGACCACGCTCGCGCCGACGAGCTCGTCGACCGGCGCGTCGCCCGTGAGCGCCTGACCCTCGATGCCCGCGTCCCGCGCGATCGCACCGACGGTCTCGGGCGCGTCGCCGGACATCACCTTGAGCTCGACCCCCTCGTCCTGGAAGAAGCGGACGGTGTCGCGCGCCTGCGCGCGTAGCTCCTCGGCGAGCACGGCGACGCCGAGCGGCTTCAGGCCGTCGAGGGGCTCGAACGCGCCGTTCGTCGTGCCGAAGGCGACCACTCGCCGGCCCGCCCGCTGCTCCTGCTCCGCCACTGCTGCAAGCGGCCCGAGCGGGAACAGCTCGGGTGCGCCGAGCACGAAGCCCTCGCCGCCGAGCCGCAGCGCGCTCCAGCGCCGCGAAGACGAGAACGGCACCGCCTCGCTCGCCTCCTCCGCGGGCGCGTCGCCCACCTGCGCGAGCGCGATGAGCGTCCCGTTCTTGCTCGGGGAGCTCGCCGCGAACCGCGCCAGCTCGCCGCGCAGGCGTTCCACCTCGACGCCGTCCGCGGGCTCGAGCGACACGACCCGCAGCCCTGGCTCGGTCAGCGTGCCCGTCTTGTCCAGGCAGATCAGGTCGACCGAGGCGAGCGACTCGATCGCGTTCAGCTGCTGGGCGAGCGCGCCGCGACGGCTGAGCTGGAGAGCGGCGGCCGCAAAGGTCACGCTCATCAGCAGGATCAGGCCCTCGGGCACGAGCGTCACGATCGCGGCGACGGCGGTCGTGATCGCCTCGCGCGTGGAGCTGTCGCCCTTGACGAGGACGACGAGCAACATCAGGCCGAGCGGCACCATCAGGCCGACGAGCGCGTAGAGCAGGTAGTTGACCGCGACCTCCAGTGGCGTGCGCGGGTGCCGGAACTCGCGCGCCTCGCCCGCCAGCTTCTGCGCGTAGCTCTCGTCGCCGACCGCCTCGACCGTGTACGAGCCCGCGCCTTCGACCGCGAACGACCCCGACCGGACCTCCTGGCCCAGCTCGCGCTGAACGGGCCGCGACTCGCCAGTGAGGATCGACTCGTCGAGCGCCAGCCCGGTCGACTCGGACAGTGCGCCGTCCGCGATCACCTGGTCGCCGGCCTGCACGCGGACGAGATCCCCGCGGACGACCTGCTCGACCGCGACGTCGCGGGCCTCGCCGTCCCGCACGACCGTCGCCTTCGGCGCGACGAGCGCGGCCAGCCGGTCGAGCGAACGCTTCGCGCGCAGCTCCTGCACGATCCCGATCGCCGAGTTCGCGACGATGATGAAGAGGAAGAGCGCATCGCGCCAGTCCGCGAACACGAGCGTCAGCACGCCGAGCACGGCCAGGATCGCGTTGAACGGCGTCAGGACGTTCGCCCGCACGATCGACGCCGTCGAGCGGCTCGTCGCCGGTGGAGTGGACGGCCCGCGCGCGGCGAGCCGGCGTCTGGCTTCGGCCTCGGTCAGCCCGGCGGCACTCATGCGGCCCGAGGCTACACCGGCGGATGAGGGGTCTAGCAGGCCGGGCTTCGCCGGTCCCACTGACGAGCGGTGCCCGCGGCCAGCACCGGCTGCCACGCCGGGGCGTACTCCTGCGCCCGTGTCCTCGTGAGCTGACGGACATTGGAGCCGTCGGCGTCCGCAACATAGAGGTCGCCGCCGCGGACGAAAGCGATCCTGGCGCCGTCGGGCGACCAGGCCGCCCCGCGCGCACCGGCGAGGAGCAGGCGCTCGCCGCTTCCGTCGGGTGAGATCGTGTAGATCCCCGCCGACCGCTCGAACGCGATCGTCGCGCCGTCCGGGGACCACGCCGGGCTCCAGCCCCCGCCGCCAGCAGGCGCTGTCCGGTGCCGTCGACCCCGATGATCGCGACGCCCGTGGGCACCAACACCGGCCTGGAAGGGCGTCGTAAGCGATCAAGCGACCGTCCGGCGACCAGGACGCTTCGGCCGCCTGCTCGACGAGCATCCGTCGGTCGGAGCCGTCGTCCCCCATCACCCAGAGCGACGGCTGGCCGAACTTCCACGGCAGGTCGGTGAAGGCGATCAACGTGCCGTCGGGTGACCAGCTCGGATAGCTGTCGCCTGGAAAGCCGGCGGGTGCATCGCTGATGTTCGTGCTCGCACGGTTCGGGCCCAGGACCAGAATCCGTCTGTTCCGGCCCTCCTGGCTGCCGACGACCCGCGGACTGGCTTCGCGGCCGAAGGCAAGCCGGCGGCCGTCCGGGGACCACGACGCGTAGGCATCCTGGCGCCGGCCCTGGGTCAGGCGCATCCGCCTGGTGCCGTTCGGGTTGATCAGGCAGAGGTTCGAGCGGTACCCGGCGACTTCGACCGAGAACACGATCTTGCCGTTGCGGACCTCCCTCCCCGACGGCTCTCCCGCACTGGCCAGCGCCAGCGGTGCGAGGAGAGCGAGTGCGACGAGGACGGAGCGCCTCATGGCATCGACGCTAGACCTGCGAAGTTAGGGGATCGTGATGATTCGCTCAAGTTTGAAAGGCTCTGCTCGTCAGGCGTCCACGAAGGGCCGAGGCGTCTTCGGAATGCTGCGGAAACGGCTCTAGGAGCTCGCCCGTTCGAGCGCGGCGGTCTGCCAGATCGGCGCCCTGCGCTCGTCGGCAAGCGCGAGCCCGCGGTTCGCCGCTACGGCCAGCATCGCGGAGCGCGGGTGGACGAAGCTGCGGAAGTCCTTGCCCGAGATCTTGACCATGAGGTTTGCGAGTCCGTTGACGGCGCGGGCGACGGCGTTGTCCCGGGGATAGGTGATGACGAGGAACCGGCCGGCCTTGTCGGATGCCGCTGCCAGCAGCGCCTCGAAGTCCGGATAACAGCAGACGACCCGGTTCATGACCACGACGTCGGCGCGAGGTATGTCCGCAGCCTCGGCGACGAAGTCGCACACGAGCGTCTCGACTCTTCCGACCAGGCCCGCCTCGCGCAGGAGCTGCGAGGCCACCGGCTCATAGGCGGGCGAAAGCTCGACGTTGACCGCTCGTGCAGCCCCTGCCTGCAAGAGCTCCAGGCCCGCCGCGCCGATGCCGCCACCGACCTCCAGGACCGTCATCCCCTCCACGCCGCGTTTCCGCAGGAAGGCGATCCCCGCAGCCGCGTCCTTGGGCAGGCCCTTCCTCCGGTACCGCCGGGCGTCCTTGCGCGCCTGTTTCTCGTCGAACACGTCGCCGTAGGCCTCCGGACGACAGCAGCTGCTCAGAGGGCTACGCCTCCGGGATGCGCGCCTCGAGTGCCGCGCCGAGCGCCTCGCGCACCGGCTCCAGCTCGATGCGGTCGAGGATCTCGCTGAAGAAGCCGCGCACGATCAGGCGCTCGGCCTCCGCCCGCGAGAGGCCGCGGGACATGAGGTAGAAGAGCTCCTCGCGATCGACCTGGCCGATCGTGGCGGCGTGGGTGCAGCGCACGTCGTTGGCGAGGATCTCGAGGCCGGGGATCGCATCTGCGTGCGCCCGCTCGGACAGGAGCAGGTTGCGGTTCTCCTGGTAGGCGTTGGTCTTCTGGGCGTCGCGTTCGACGCGGATCATCCCGCGCCACACGCAGGTCGACTCGTCGCGGAGCGCACCCTTGAACGCGAAGTCGGAGGTGGTCGAGGGAGCCATGTGCTCCTGGAAGGTGTCGTAGTCGAGGTGCTGCGTCCCGTCGGAGAAGTAGGCGCCGGTCACGCGCGAAGTGGCGCCCGGGCCGGCGAGGTCGTTCTGGATCCGCACCTTGCCCTTCTTCGAGCCGAAGCCGCCCGCGACCCAGTCCAGCTCGGCGTCGCGACCTACCCGAGCGTGGTGCGAGGCGAAGTGCCAGGTCTCGCGCGAGAGGTTCTGCAGCGAGACGTACTCGAGCTTCGCGCCCTGTTCGACGAAGAGCTCCACGGCCGCGTTGCTGTAGGCCTCGACCTCGGGCGAGGCGGAGACGTACTCCTCGATCAGCGAGAAGCGCGCACCTCGCTCGGCGACCACCAGCAGCCGCCAGAAGAGCGAGCCGCCGCCGTTGACGATCCGGACGTACAGCGGCTGCTCGAGCTCGACGCCCTTCGGCACATGCACGAGCAGGCCGTGCTCCCACATCGCCGCGTTGTGCGCCGCGAACTTCTCGTCCCAGCCGACGAGCTGCGCCGAGCCGCGTCGTTGTCGTCGGAGAGCGGTTCGAAGCGGATTCCCTCCGGCGCACGCTCCATCTCGATCCCGTCGGCGGTGACGACGGCCAGCGCGGCCGTCTCCATGCTCGAGCATCGTCCCGGGAGCTGCCGCCACTTTCGCCGTCCGCCTGCGAACGACTCCGGGTCGAACCCGCGCAGGTCGGTGAAGCGCCACGACTCCTGGAGCGTATCGGGCAGCGGCAGCGCCTCGTAGCGCTGTCGAAGCTCCTCACGAGAAAGGCCCCGCAGGGCCTCCGTCCGTTCCACGTCGGTCACGGCTGCAAGCTTAGGCGCATCTGCCACGAGCGAGGCAGCGGGTCAGCCGACCGAGCCCTCCATCTGGAGCTGGATCAGGCGGTTCAGCTCGACCGCGTACTCGAGCGGGAGCTCCTTGGTGATGGGCTCGACGAAACCGGACACGATCATCGCGGACGCCTCCGCCTCGGACAGGCCGCGGGACATCAGGTAGAAGAGCTGCTCCTCGCCGATCTTCGACACCGTCGCCTCGTGGCCGATGTCCACGTTGGACTCATCGATGCGGATGTAGGGGTAGGTGTCCGAGCGCGAGCGTTCGTCGAGGATCAGCGCGTCGCAGACGACCTTCGACCGCGAGCCCTCGGCGCCCTTGGCCACCTCGAGCAGCCCGCGGTAGCCGGCGCGCCCGCCGTTCTTGGAGATCGACTTGGAGGTGATCACCGACGTGGTGCGGGGCGCAACGTGGACGCACTTGCCGCCCGCGTCCTGGTGCTGCCCCTCGCCGGCGAAGGCGATCGAGAGCACTTCGCCGTGCGCACCCTCACCCATCAGCCAGATCGCCGGGTACTTCATGGTCAGCTTGGAGCCGAGGTTGCCGTCGACCCACTCCATCGTCGCGTTCTCGTAGGCGACGGCCCGCTTGGTCACGAGGTTGTAGACGTTGTTCGACCAGTTCTGGATCGTCGTGTAGCGGCAACGCCCACCGGGCTTGACGATGATCTCGACGACCGCCGAGTGCAGCGAGTCGCTCGAGTAGATCGGAGCGGTGCAGCCCTCGACGTAGTGCACGTAGGCGTTCTCGTCGACGATGATCAGCGTGCGCTCGAACTGGCCCATGTTCTCCGCGTTGATGCGGAAGTAGGCCTGGAGCGGCATCTCGACCTTCACGCCCGGCGGCACGTAGATGAACGAGCCGCCCGACCAGACGGCCGAGTTCAGCGCCGCGAACTTGTTGTCGTTCTGCGGGATCACCTTGCCCATGTGCTGCTTGACGATGTCCTCGTGCTCGCGGAGCGCCGAGTCCATGTCGAGGAAGAGCACGCCCTGGCTCTCGAGCTCCTCCTTCAGCTTGTGGTAGACGACCTCGCTCTCGTACTGGGCGCCGACGCCTGCGAGGTACTTCTTCTCGGCCTCGGGGATCCCGAGCTTGTTCCAGGTGTCGAGGATGTCGGGCGGCAGGTCCTCCCAGGACTTGGCCTGCTTCTCGGTCGGCTTGATGTAGTAGAAGATGTTGTCGAAGTCGATCTCGGCCACGTTGCCGCCCCACTCGGGGAGCGGCCGGGCGAGGAAGTACTCGAGCGAGCGCAGCCGGAACTTGCGCATCCACTCGGGCTCGTTCTTGTGCTCGGAGATCGCGGAGACGAGCTCGGGGCTCAGGCCACGGCCCGACTTGAAGAAATAGTCCTCCTTCTCGTGGAAGCCGTACTTGTAGTCGCTGCCGATCTCGGCGACGACCTGCGTCTCTGTCTCGGTAACTGCGGCCATCAGGCCTCTCCTCCAACCGGCTCTGGCATGAATGCCTCGTACCCTTCCGCCTCGAGCTTGTGCGCCAACTCGGGGCCGCCCTCCTCCACGATACGTCCACCGACGAAGACGTGCACGAAATCGGGTTTCACGTAGTTGAGGATCCGCTGGTAGTGCGTGATCACGAGCGCGCCCAGCTCGGGGCCGACGAGCTCCTGGACGCCGTTCGCCACGATCTTGAGCGCGTCGATGTCGAGGCCCGAGTCGGTCTCGTCGAGCACGGCGATCCGCGGCTTGAGCATCGCCATCTGCAGGATCTCGACCCGCTTCTTCTCCCCGCCCGAGAAGCCGTCGTTGAGGTAGCGCTGCGCGAGCTCTCGCGGGATCTTCAGGCGCTCCATCTCGGCGAGCAGCGACGTGCGGAACTCCGGGATCGGGATCGGGTCGTCTTCGCCCTTCCTCGCCTTGCGGACGGCGTTGATCGCCGAACGCAGGAAGCTCGTGACCGTCACGCCCGGAATCGCGTGCGGGTACTGGAAGGCGAGGAACAGGCCGGCCTGCGCGCGCTCGTCGGCGGCCCGCTCGGTCACGTCCTGCCCGTCGAAGACGATCTGGCCCTCCGTGATCTCGTAGGCCGGATGGCCCATGAGCGCGTACGCCAGCGTCGACTTGCCCGAGCCGTTCGGGCCCATGATCGCGTGGATCTCGCCCTGATTCACGGCGAGGTCGACGCCCTTGACGATCTCGGTGCCGTCCTCGAGCGCGACGTACAGATTCTTCAGCTCCAGCAGTGCCAAGTTTGTGCGGCCCCCAACCTAGGTGCAAAGCGCACTTGCGCCCCGCTTCGTGACTCCATGGTAGCCCATTGCCTCCCCGGCGCGGTGAGCTCGGAAACCCCTGCTATTCTCGCTTCGTGCCCGGTCCTCTGAGCTGGTGGGAGTTGGCGATTCTGCTGCTGCTCCTGCTGCTGATCTTCGGCCCGAAGCGGCTGCCCGAGATGGGCCGCTCGCTCGGGAAGGGGATCCGCGAGTTCAAGGAGTCGATCACGTCGACCGGCAAGGACGACGAGCCCGACGAGCCCCTCACTCCGCTGCCGCCCGCGGAGGAAGAGCCCGTGACGACCGCACCGACCCAGCGCAAGACCACCGAGTAGGGACATGCTGCCGCGGCGGTTGAGCCACGGCGAGGAGGCCACGCTCGTCGAGCACCTGGGCGAGCTCCGCGCGCGGCTGATCATCAGCCTCATCGCGCTCGGCGTGGCGTTCGCGATCATCTTCCCGTTCCACGAGCACCTCGTCGAGTGGCTGATGGGGCCGCTGCCCGACGACAAGCGCCTCGTCACCCTCGGCGTCACCGAGCCGTTCACGACCTCGATCAAGGTCAGCCTGTACGCGGCCTTCGCGGTCGCGCTCCCCGTCCTGCTGTACCAGCTGTGGAGCTTCCTGGCACCCGCGCTCGAGGAGGGCACACAGAAGGTCGTGTCGATCTTCGTCGCGCTCGCCACCGCGCTGTTCGCGGCGGGAATCGCCTTCGGCTACATGGTCGTGCTCCCGCGCGCCCTGACCTTCCTGACCGAGTACGACGACGAGCTCTACGACGTCCAGATCCGGGCGAGCTACTACTTCGGCTTCGTCTCGCTGGGCCTCCTGGGCATGGCGCTCGTCTTCGAGCTGCCGATCTTCATCCTCGCGCTCGTGCGGCTGCGCGTCCTGACCTCCGACCGGCTGCGACAGAACCGACGCATGGGCATCTTCCTGGTCGTGCTCGTGGCCGCGCTCCTGCCCACCGTCGACCCGGTTTCGCTCGCCTTCGAGGCGATCCCGATGCTGATCCTGTTCGAGGCCTCGATCTGGCTCGCTGTGCTGATGGAACGCCGGTGGGAGCGGGCCGCGCTCGCCTCGGACAGCCTCTGAGCACGTATCCCAAGATCGAGCTGCACGTGCACCTGGAGGGCACGATGCGGCCGGAGACGCTGCTCGAGATCGCCCGGCGCAACGACTACGCGCTGCCGGCCGACACCGCCGAGGGCGTCGCCGCCCTCTACGACTTCCAAGACTTCGCGCACTTCATCGAGGTCTGGGTCCTGACGACGAACGCGCTGCGCACGGCCGCGGACTTCCGCCAGGTGCTCGTCGACTACGCGGGCGAGGCCGCCTCGCACGGCGCGGTCTACCTGGAGGGCATCTTCTCGCCGGCCGAGCGTGTGAGGCGCGGCGTGCGCTGGGAGGACATGTTCGAGGGGTACTGCGACGGCGCGCAGGAGGCGCACGAGCGCCACGGGATCGAGGTGCGCCTGACGCCCGACATCACGCGCGGCTTCACGATGGAGGAGGCGGAGGAGACCGTGCGCTGGGCCGCGCGCTATCGGGATCGCGGCGTCCTCGGCGTCGGACTGGGCGGGCTCGAGGCGGACTTCCCGCCGGAGCCGTATGCGCCGGTCTTCGAACAGGCCCGCGGGCAGGGGCTGGCGTCCGTCCCGCACGCGGGCGAGGTCGCAGGCCCGGTGTCGGTTCGCGGCGCGCTCGAGGCGCTCGGCGCCGACCGGCTTCGGCACGGGATCCGCTCCGTCGAGGACGCCGACGCTCGTCGACGAGCTGCGCGACCGCGAGCTCGTGCTCGACGTCTGCCCGATCTCGAACGTCAAGACCGGCGCGGTGAGCTCGCTGGAGGAGCATCCGTTGCCGCAGCTCGTCGCGGCCGGGGTCCACTGCTCGATCTCGACGGACGACCCGGCCATGTTCGACACCGACCTCGGGCGCGACTACGAGGCGGCCGGACGGCTCGGCGTCACCCCACGGGCAGCGTACGAGGCGGGCCTGCGCGGCGCGCTCTGCGACGAGGCGACGCTGGCCCACCTGCGGGCCATCGGCGACGCCTTCGAGTGGAGAAATGCCAGCTAACCTGTAGCGCTCCATGTCCCGCTCAGCACAGCGCAGCAAGCGCAAGTCCCCGCAGCAGCCGAGCACCAAGGGCGACGGCCGGCCCAAGCGGTCGGCGCCGCCGCAGCGCAGCTACGAAGACGAGATGTTCTTCCCGCGCCTGCGGCGCCAGGCGAAGTGGATGTTCGTGGTGCTCGCGCTCATTTTCGGACTGGGCTACGTGATCTTCAATGTCGGCGGAACGATCCCCGGTACGGGTATCGGCGACATCCTCCAGGGCGCCGGCGGCGGCGACGGCCGGCCAGACGTTGGCGATGCCGAAAACAAGGTGCAGGACAACCCCACCTCCGCACAGGCGAAGCTCGAGCTGGCAGACGCGTACACGCAGAACGACCGGCCCGAGGAGGCAATCCCCGTGCTCGAGCAGTACCTCGACCAGCGGCCGCGCGACGCCGATGCCGCCAGCCGGCTCGCCGGCCTGTACATGGGTCAGGGGGCGCGTCATCAGCAGGACGCCGCTCTCGCGCAGGCCGAGCTGCAGGCCGCCGCGCCTGGGACGGTGTTCGCTCCGCCGACCGGGATCATGGCCACCCTGCGCGGTCAGGGCGAGGTCGCCAAGGCACTCTCCTCCGGCGCGAACGAGCGGTTGAGCGAGTCCTCGAACGAGGCCGCGCTCTCCTTCCAGCAAGCCCGCGACAGCTACAAACGTCTGGCCGAGCTGACTCCGGACGACTCCTCAGTGCAGTTCTCGATCGCCCAGGCGTCGGAGCAGGCGGGCGACTTCGAGTCGGCGATCGCCGCCTACAGGCAGTTCATGAAGCTCGCTCCAGACGACCCGAACGTGCCGGCTATCCGGCGCCAGATCCAGCTCCTACAGGCGCAGCAGCAGATCCAGCCGCAGATCCAGCCCAACGCTGGAGCAGGCGGTTAGACTCGCGCCGCCGATGAACTTCGACATCAAGACCGAGGAGCTGGAAGACCAGACGTACGTCATTTCGCTCGGCGGCGAGGTCGACCTCTACACGGCGCCCGAGTTCAAGCAGCAGCTGCTCGAGGTGATCCGCCAGGGAGCAAAGGACGTCGTCGTCGACTTCTCGGACACGACGTTCATCGACTCGACGACGCTCGGCGTGCTCGTCGGCGGCGTCAAGCGGCTGCGCACGAACGACGGGCGGCTCTCGCTCGTCTGTGCCGACCGCAACATCACGAAGATCTTCGAGATCACCGGCCTCGATCGCGTTTTCACGATCTACGGAAGCCGCGACGAGGCTCTCTCGCAACTCTCCTCCGGCCAGCCTTCCGCGTAGAGCTCGTTCCGCCGTGATCGCACGTCGATCGGTTGCGATGGGGGGTGTGAGGCAAGGACGCAGGGAGCGTTCGTGCGAGTGGCTAGGACGCATAGCGTGCGACCGAGGACGCCGCATCGCGCCGCCCAGCGCGGCCGAGCGGCATGCGACTCGCGGCGGAGCGAGCTCTTCTGTGCGGGGCGGCGCGCTCCTCGGCGTCGCGCTTTTGCTAGCCGTCGCCGGCGGCGGGTGCGGCACGGGTGGGCTCAGCGAGGGCGGGAGCGCGAGCCAGGGACAGCCGCTCTTCAACGAGAAGTGCGGCTCCTGCCACACGCTGCGCGCGGCGGGAACCCAGGGCGTGATCGGGCCCAACCTCGACGACGCCTTCGCCCAGCCACGGAAGGACGGGATCCCCGACAGCACCATCCGGGAGGTCGTACGGCGGCAGATCGAGTTCCCGGTGCCCGCCGACGTATCCATCGGCACCCCGCCGATGCCGGCCGACCTCGTCGAGGGTGAGGACGCCGACTCCGTGGCCGACTATGTGGCGTCGGTGGCGGCAGTTCCGGACGCTCCGGTGGCGGCTCCGCCGCCCGCTCCACCGCCGGCAGGCGGGGGGCGGTGGTGGAGGCGCGGCCGACGGCGAAGCGATCTTCAAGTCGTCCTGTGTGTCGTGCCACACGCTTGCGGCCGCGGGCGCGAGCGGCACGATCGGCCCGAACCTCGACGATGCGCAGCCCAACGAGGCCCTCGTGCGCGAACGCGTCACGAACGGCATGGGCGTGATGCCCTCGTTCAAGGACCAGCTGAGCCAAGCGGAGATCGCCGCAGTCGCAAAGTACGTGTCCGAGAACGCCGGCCAGTAGCCTCGCCCGGCTAGTCCAGCTTGGCGAGGAACCCCTCGACCGTCTCGAGGAAAGCCTCCGGTTCCTCGACGTGAGGCATGTGGCTCGAGTTCTCGAAGATCGCCCACTGGGCACCGGGGATGCGCTCGTGGATCTCCCCGACGATGGCCGGCGTCGCCTCGTCGTGACGGCCTGACACGAGCAGCGTGGGCGTCTCGATCTCGTGGAGCCGGGTCGTGATGTCCCAGCCCTTGAGCGAGCCGACGACATGGAACTCGTTCGGCCCGTTCATCGTGTGGTAGACGGTCGGATCCGCGGCGATCGCGTCGAAGCTCCGCTGGACGCACTCTGGCCACGGCACCCGGCAGAGATGGCGGTCGTAGAAGACCTTCGTCGCCGCCTCGTACTCCGGATCGTCGGTCGTGCCTGCCTCCTCGTGGCGGGTCAGAGTCTCCTGGACGTCCTGCGGGAGCTCGGCGCGCAGCCGGTTCGCCTCGGACACCCAGAGCGTCATGCTCGCCGGCGAGTCGGCCACGACCATCGCCTTCAGGCCCGATGGATGACCGAGCGCGTACTCCATCGCGAGCATCCCGCCCCACGACTGCCCGACCACGGTGTGCCGGCCGGCGATCCCGAGGTGCTTCGTCAGGGCGACGAGCTCGTCCTGGAAGAGCTTGGGACGCCAGAACTCGGGCGCGGCATCGGGGAGGTGCTGGCTCTTGCCGCAGCCCAGCTGGTCGTACAGGACGCACGTGCGCCCGAAGGCGCTCAGCTCGGCGATCGGCTCGGTGTAGTCGTGCGCCGCTCCAGGCCCGCCGTGGCAGATCACGACCGGAGCCTTCGGGGCGGCCGGGTCGAGCTGCCCCACGACCCTGTACCAGGTCTCGTGGCCGTTCCACTGCATCAGGCCCTCGTGTCCAGTCATCTCAGGCTCCTTCTGGTGGCATTCCGGTCAGCGGATGGTGGCAGGCGGCGATGTGGCCGCCGCCGTGATCAAGCAGGGGCGGCCGCACCTCGCGGCAGATCTCCGTCGCGTATCTGCAGCGTGGGTGGAAGCGGCAACCGCTCGGCGGGTCGATCGGGCTCGGCACCTCGCCTGCGAGCACGATGCGCTCCCGCTGGCCGGCTCCGTTCTCGTCGGCGATCACCGGGATCGCCGAGAGCAGGGCTTCCGTGTACGGGTGGACGGGCCGATCCCAGAGCTCGTCGGCCGGCGCGACTTCCACGATCACGCCGAGATACATGACTGCGATGCGGTCGGCGACGTGGCGGACGACTCCGAGGTCGTGCGCGATGAACACGTAGGTCAGGCCGAACTGGTCCTGGAGATCGTCGAGCAGGTTCAGCACCTGCGCCTGGATCGAGACGTCGAGCGCCGAGACGGGCTCGTCGGCGACGATGAGCTGCGGGTTGAGGGCGAGGGCGCGGGCGACCCCGATCCGCTGCCGCTGACCGCCCGAGAACTCGTGCGGATAGCGGTTGACGTGGTCCGGCGACAGACCGACTACTCCCAGCAGCTCCCGAGTGCGTTGACGGACCTCGTCTTCGCGAGCCCACACGATGGATGCGCAGCGGGTCGCCAACGATCTGGCTGATCCGCTTGCGGGGGTTCAACGAGGCGTACGGGTCCTGGAAGATCAGTTGCATCTCACGGCGGTACGGCCGCAGCTCGCGGCGCGAGAGCCTTGTGATGTCGGCGCCGTCGAAGAGGATCGTCCCACCGGTCGGCTCGTGGAGGCGCACCAGCAGGCGACCGAGCGTCGACTTCCCGCAGCCGGACTCGCCGACGACGCCGAGCGTCTCGCCTCGCCGGACTTGCAGCGAGACCCCGTCCACCGCGTGAATGCGCTCCTGCGAGCGCCGGCTCGACCGGAAAGTGCTTGACGAGCTCAACCCCCTCGAGCAGCACCTCTTTGTTCATGCGCTGGCGCTCTCGGCTCCCCCGAGCGTCGCCTGTCGCAGCGCGGGCCGCACGGCCGGGTCGAGATGGCAGGCGTCCTTGCGGCCGGGCCCCGCGCGCTCGGTGAGCTCGGGCCGGATCGCGCACTTGGAGAAACGATGTGCGCAGCGCGGCTCGAAGCGGCAGCCCGGCGGCAGCGCGAGCATCGACGGCGGCGCTCCGGGGATCGCGGCCAGGCGCCGCACCCGACCGCGGTCGACGCGCGGGATCGATCCGAGCAGCCCCCACGTGTACGGGTGCTGCGGGTCGCGGAAGAGCGTGCTCCGCGGTCCCTCCTCCACGATGCCGCCCGCGTACATGACCATGATCCGCTCGGCAAGCTCGGCGACGACGCCCATGTCGTGCGTGATCAGCAGGATCGACGACCCGTGGTCGCGCTGCAGCCGCTTCATCAGCTCCAGGATCTGGGCCTGGATCGTCACATCGAGCGCGGTGGTCGGCTCGTCGGCGATCAGGAGGGACGGATTGCAGGAGAGGGCCATTGCGATCATCACGCGCTGCCGCATCCCGCCCGAGAACTCGTGTGGATAGGCGTCGGCCCGGCGGCCTGGATTGGGGATGCCGACCTCGGCGAGCAGCTCGACCGCCCGCACGCCCGCGGCGCGCTTCGTGAGCTGCTCGTGCGCCCGCAGCTGCTCCGCGATCTGCCAGCCGACCGTGTAGACGGGCGTCAGCGCCGTCATCGGGTCCTGGAAGATCATGGCGATCTCCCGGCCGCGAACCGACCGCATCTCGCCCGGGGCCAGCTGCATCAGATCGCGACCCCGGAGCAGCACGCGCCCCTCGACGACGGCATTCGGGTCCCGGATCAGCCGCATGACGGCCATCATCGAGACGGTCTTGCCCGAGCCCGACTCGCCGACGACGCCGAGCGTCTCGCCCTCGGCGATCGAAAACGAGACGCCGTCGACGGCTCGGACGAGCCCGGCCTCGGTGTGGAAGCTGACTCGGAGGTCGTCGACCTCGAGCAGCCGGGCCGCGTCAGGCACGGCGGACCCGCGGATCGAGCGAGACGTAGAGCATGTCCACGATGGCGTTGGCCAGCACGACGAAGAACGACGCGTACATGACCGTGGCCATGATCACGGGCAGGTCGAGATTCTGCAGCGCATCGAAGGTGAGCTTGCCCACGCCTTGCAGGCCGAAGACGACCTCGGTCAGCAATGCGGCCCCGCCGACCAGAGCGCCGAAGTCGAGCCCGAAGAGGCTGACGAACACGATCATCGAGGTCCGGAGCGTGTGCTTCGTCCAGACCCGCCGCTCGCTGATGCCCTTCGCCCGGGCGGTGCGAACGTAGTCCTCCTCCTGCGCCTCGACGAGCGACGACCGCAGCACCCGCGCGTAGATCCCGATGTACAGCACGGACAGCGTGAGCCAGGGTAGGAGCAACGACTTGAACCACCCGACCGGCGACTCCGTCAACGGCGTGTAGCCGAGCGGCGGCACCCAGGAGAAGAGGAAGGTGTCGTGGAGGCGGCTCTGCGAGAGCAGGTTGACGACCTCTCCGAGCCAGAAGACAGGCATCGAGATCCCGATCAGACCGATGATCATCAGCCCGGCGTCGAGCGGCGTTCCCCGGAACATCGCGGCAACGAGCCCCATCGCGATGCTGACGACGACCCAGATCACGGCCGCGCCGAGGACGAGCGACAGGGTCACCGGTGCGGCTTCGACGACCTGCGGGATCACCTTCGCGCCCCGGTTGACGAACGAGGTCCAGATCGCGCGTGATGAACAGCTTCTTCATCATCACCGCGTACTGGACGGGCAACGGCTTGTCGAGCCCGAAGTCCTTCCGGACCTGCTCTGAGCGTCTCTTGATCCGCATTCCTGCCCGCGATCCGAGCCGCGGGGTCGACGCCCGGGGTGGCAAAGAAGATCAGGAAGACGAGCACGCTGATCGAGAACAGCACCAGCGTCGTCGACAGCAGCTTCCGGCCGAGGAAGAGCAGCATCAGCCGACGCGGTGCCGACGGATCTTGGCTCGGGGATCGAGCGCGTCCCGAATGCCATCGCCCAGCACGTTCAGCGACAGCACCGTCAGCGCAATCGCGATTCCCGGGGCGATGGCGACCGCGGGGCGGGTGTAGAGCAGGCCCTGGCCGTCGAGGATGATCGTCCCCCAGCTCGCCTCCGGTGGCTGCACGCCGATCGACAGGAACGACAGCGCGGCCTCGGTCAGCATCGCGATCGCCATCATCGATCGGGAAGCAGACGATTACCGTCGTGAGGATGTTCGGCAGGACGTCGCTCCAGAGGAGTCGCCACGTCGAGGCCCCGAGCCCGACGGCAGCCTCGATGAACTCGCGGTTGCGCAACGTGAGCACCTCCCCGCGGATCGGACGCGCCACGTAGGGCACGTAGACGACGCCGATGATCGTCGATCGGCAGCAAGAGGCTCCCGGCTTCGATCGAGATCGGGCCGAGCGAGATGCCGCTCGTTAGCAGCACGGTCGAGAGGCTGATCGCGAGGAGATAGACGGGAAACGCCCAAACGATGTCGAGCAGCCGCGAAAGGGTGCCGTCGATCGCGCCGCCGAAGAACCCCGCGGCCAGCCCGATCAGCGTCGCGATCACGCACGTCATCAGGGCGGCGGCGGCGCCGATCAGGAGCGAGTTCCGGCCGCCGTACAGGAGCCGCGCAGCCACGTCACGGCCCTGGTTGTCGGCGCCGAGCAGGTAGTGGCGAGGGTCCCAGGTCGGGCCGATCGGCGTGACGCCCAGGCCGAGACCTTCCGTCTCCTGCTGCATGATCGGAACCTCTTTTCCATCCACGATCGTCGTCCCGTCGAGGTTGGACCGGAACGGATCCGTATGCGCCACGTGGTTTGCGTAGAGCGGTGCGGCCAGGCACATGAAGACGATCCCGAGGAAGACGCTGAGCATCGCCATCGCGATGCGGTTGCGCAGCAGCCGCCGCCGCGCCAGGGACCACGGGCTTCCTGCGACGGCGACCGCCGACGCCGTTCCGGGCGTGCCGGTGACAAGGGCCTCGCTCATGCGCCGCGAGGCAGGCGGGGGCCGGGCCGAAGCCCGGCCCCCTGCGCAATCCCTACTTCACCCACGACTGGTCGACGAGCCAGTAGAACTGCTTGCTGAACGTGAAGTTGCCGACGCGCTTCGACACGAAGTCCACGTGCTTCGGCGTGAACATCGTCGCCATCGGCGACGCGTCGGTGACGGCGCGGTCGATCTGTGTCCACTGCACGTTCGCGGCGGCCTCGTTCCTGACGCCGAGCGCCAGCGCCGCCTTCATGCGCGCGTTGATCTTGCGGTCGCAGAAGCCGGCGATGTTGATGCTCGAGTCGCTGCCGGGATGGAACGACTCGCAGCCGAAGAGGATGTAGAGGAAGTCCGATGCAGCCGGGTAGTCCTGGTACCACTGCTGCACGTTGATCTGGACCTTGTTCTTCGTGTTCTGCACGTAGGTGAAGAAGATGTTCCCGGAGATCGTCTTCACCGTCGCGCGGTAGCCGATGTCGTTGAGCACGCTCTGGATGTACACGCCCATCGACTTGTTCACCTCGTCGTCGGGGACGACCACGGCCACCCGCTGCCCGGCTGTTCCGGACTCCTTCACCAGCTGCTTCGCCTTGGCGACGTCAGGTGCGCTCCACTTCGTGCCCGGGTTCTTCGTGTACGGGCAGTAGGGCTTGTGCCCCGGGAAGTTGGGCGGAAGGACCTGGCACGAGGGTGTGGCGAGCCGCGGGCCGCCGAAGATCTTGATCGCGGCGTTGCGGTCGATCGCGTAGTTCACGGCCTGACGCGCCTTGAGCTTGTTGAACGGCGCCAGGTTCGTGTTCATGGGCAGGTACCAGAAGGCCGTCAGCGGCGAGATGTGCACCTGACTGGCGTACTTCGTGCTCAGCTCGGGAAGCCGGTCGGCCGGCGGGGCCTCGAGCGTCCAGTCGGCTTGGCCGTTCTGAATCGCGGTGATCTGGGCCTCGACGGTGAGCCCGAAGGAGTACGTGATCTCGTCCGGGTAGCCGGCGGGCTGTGCGGTCTTCGACCAGACCTTGAAGTGCGGATTGCGCACCATCAGCAGCTGCCGGTTCGGGTTGTACGACTTGAACATGTACGCGCCCGTCCCCGGAATCGGCCGGGTGCCCGAGTCCTTGCTCGGTGCGTTCGCCGGCAGGACCGCCGCGTGGGGTACCGCGAGGCGGTACTTGAACTCCGCGTCCGGCGCCACCAGGTTGATCGTCACGGTGCCTGCGCTGTTGTTGGCGGCCACGCCGCCCTTCAGCGTGCAGGTCGCGGGCTTCTTGAGACAGGCCGCAGCGCCCACGATGCCGGCGTAGAAGGTGCCGGAGGTCGGACTCTTCACCTTGAAGATCCGCCTGAACGACGCGGCGACGTCGTTCGGCGTAACAGTCTTGCCGTTCGAGAACTTGATCCCCTTCCGCAGCCGGAAGACCCATCGCTTGCCGCCGTTGGTCGGTGTGGGCACGTTCTGGGCGAGGTCGGGCACGACCTGGAACGCGGCGTCGCCGCCGGCCTTCCTGAACGCCAGCAGCCCGTCATAGGTGGCCTGGTAGAGCTGCCAGTACTGCAGCGTGTAGTTGACGTGGGGATCGATGGTGCCGCCGGCGGCCCTGGCGAGCAGCTTGAGCGTGCCGCCGCGGTGGTTCGACTGCTCGGGTGTCGCCTTCACCCCCGCTCCGGTGTCGGACCCGGCGCCGCTGCCGGCGCCGGCAGCGGCGATCGCGAGCGCGCTGAGGCTTATCGCCATGACCGTTCCGGTCGCTCGCCTCATCTCGTCTCCTTCCTGCTCGAGGACGTCTGGAGCCTCGAAGGCGAGCACGAGCACCACGGTGGCGACCGGGCGACGCCTCCGGGGGCGATCGTACGAGGCTCAGGCTGCGGCCACAAGCCGCTTGCCGCGAAGCGTCCTACCGGACCTCGTCGCGCTCGGCCTCGAGGTCCGTCACGACGTGGGTGATCGGTACGGCGAAGCGCTCCCGCGCGCCATTGACGACGCCCCGCTCGAGCCAGTGCGAGCGGCCCTCCGGATGGGTCGAGATGATCACCTCGTCCGCACCGAACGTCCGCAGGGCGTCCTCGATCGCCTGCAGCGGATCGCCGTCGCCGACCTCGCCGCGCGCGTCGACCCCGGCCTCGGCGAGCCGCGAGAGCGACACCTTCAGCCGCTCCTGCGCGGCCGCCCGCGCGCCGTCCTCGTCCGAGACCCAGTGCTTCAGCGGCGCGTTCAGCGCCGGGCACACCACGAGCACGTCCTCGCGGAAGCCCTCCGAGCGCTGCTTGATCTCGGCGCGCAGGGCCTCGCCCGCGACCGTCTCGTTGGCGATCACGAGGATCCGGCGCTCGTCCTCGGCACCGCGGCGAATCACCTCCTGCTGCACGCGCGGCTCGGGCGTCCCGCGCCGGAGCGCGAGGTAGACCGCGGCGAGAGTCAGCGCCACGAAGACGCCGAACCCGACCCAGCGTCCGAAGACGAGCGCGGCGAGGACGATCGCCGCGAAGTAGCCGACGGTCAGCAGCAGGAAGCGATAGGCCTCGCTCTCGCTGCTGAAGGGATTGCGCATCAGCGCCCTACAAGACGTAGATCGTCGCGTAGACCACGATCCACATTACGTCGACGAAGTGCCAGTAGATTCCGGGGATCTCCACGCCGTGGTGGTGGCCGGCCGTGAAGTGCCCGCGGAACGCGCGCACGGTCGCCATCGTCAGCAGGCAGAGCCCCACGAAGACGTGCGCGCCGTGGAGGCCGGTGAGCCCGTAGAAGATCGTCCCGAACGCCCCGTCGTGCGGCGCGAAGCCGACGCGTGAGTACTCGCGGATCTGGGTGAGCAGGAAGACGAGCCCGAGAGCGACCGTCAGCACGAGACCGGCCTGCAGCCCGGCCCTGCTTCCGCGTTTGATCGCCTGGAGCGCCCAGTGGATCGTGAAGCTCGAGGTGACCAGGATCGCCGTGTTCACGCCCGCGACGAAGACCGGGAGGTGGAACTCCTCGGGCGGCCAAGGCGTCCCGTTCACCACCCGCACGAAGAAGTACGCGGTGAAGAAGGAGCCGAAGAGCATGATCTCCGACGCGATGAACAGGAGCATCCCGAGCGTGGCTGCATCCACCCGGGAGCTCTGGTGCGCTGTGGGCGGATGAGCAGCGTGGGCGTCCGCGTGCGCGCTCACGAGGCGGCGCCCACCTCTTCGTGTGGCACCTCCACGTGCTGCACCGGCACACCCGCGTCCTTGCGCAGCCGCCCGACCAGGTCTCGGCGGAGCCAGCTCGAGCCGGCCTCCTCGGGGAACGTCGAGACCAGGATCTCGTCCACCCGCTCGTCGCGCACGGCGTGCATCGCCGCGCTGTACGGATCCGGGTGCGCGACCTGCCCGTGCACGTCGAGGCCCTCGCCGCGCAGGATCGTCAGCGCCCGGCGGAGGCGGCGCTCGGCGTCCGGGTGGGCGGAGACCGAGGGGTCGCTCTGCGGACAGACGATCAGGAAGCTCGCCGGCGAGCGCTGCGCCCGCTCCCGGATGCGGTCCAGGAGCTGCTCGCCGACGACCGTCTCGTTCGCCACCACGAGCACGTTGGCCTGGCCGGTCTCGGACTGGACGTCGACGACGACGTGCTCGACGGGAATCGGGTCTGCCGCCTTCTGAACCCGCTCGGGCACGTTCCGCTGCAACCACCCCGAGCGTTCCGCGGGGTGCGTCGAGATCACGACCTCGTCGATCGGGGGCTCCGCCTGGGCGATCGCATCGCGGGTGGCGTTGACGGGGTCGGCGTCGACCACGAGGCCCGACGCGGGGATCCCCGCCTCACGCAGAAGCGACAGCGTCCGGTCGAGCCGCCTCCCCGCCGAGGCGCGACGCGTGTCCTCGTAGACGACGTAGCCCTCGCGCGGTGCGTTGATCGGGGCCACCACCGTCACGCGCGTGTCCTCGGCGGCTGCCCGCTCCTTCAGCGCCTCGATCAGGGTCGAGCCCGCGACCGTCTCGTTGGCGACCACGAGGACGTGTCTCATTCGCTGCCGACCTTCTCGGGCTCGGTGGTCCTGTCGCCGTTCAGGACCGCGTGGCGCGCGCCGGGCACGCCGTACTCGTACGGATTCCCGACCACCTGCGGGATCTCGTCGAAGTTGAAGATCGGCGGCGGCGAGGAAACCTGCCACTCCAGCGTGCGTGCGCCCCACGGGTTCGCCGTCGTCCGCGGCCCCCGTGACCAGCTCACGACCATGTTGTAGACGAACACGATGAACGACGCGCCCAGGAAGAACGACGCGATCGAGATGGCGAGGTTCCAGTCCGCGTACGCCTCGCCGAGGTCGGCGTAGCGGCGCGGTGCGCCCTGGACTCCGATGATGTGCATGGGGAAGAAGGTGACGTTGAACGCGATGAACGTCACCCAGAAGTGCAGCTTCCCGAGCCGCTCGTTGTACATACGGCCGGTCATCTTCGGGAACCAGTAGTAGATCCCGGCGAAGATCGTGAACAGCGAGCCGCCGAGCAGCACGTAGTGGATGTGCGCGACGATGAAGTAGGTGTCCGAGGTGTGGATCGTGATCGGGACCGCACCCAGGAAGATCCCGGACAGCCCGCCGATCACGAACATCGTCAGGAAGCCGAGCGCCCAGAGCATGGGCGTCGTCACGCGGATGCTGCCCTCCCACATGGTCGCGAGCCAGGAGAAGACCTTGATCCCGGTCGGTACCGCGATCAGCAGCGTCGTGATCATCATCGGCACCCGTAGCCAGTTGGCCATGCCCGAGACGAACATGTGGTGCGCCCAAACCGAGAAGCCCAGGATCAGGATCGCGACCAGCGACAGGGCCATCAGCCGGTAGCCGAAGATCGGCTTCCGGGAGAAGGTCGAGATCACCTCCGAGATGATCCCGAAGCCGGGCAGGATCATGATGTAGACCGCCGGGTGCGAGTAGAACCAGAAGATGTGCTGGTACCCGAGCGGGTAGCCGCCCTCCACCACGTCGAAGAAGTTCGTGTGCATGACGCGGTCGAACATCACGAAGAACTGCGAGCCGGCGATGAACGGCGTCGCCAGCACGACGAGCAGTGAGGTCGTGAAGTTGGCCCAGACCAGCAGCGGCATGCGCCAGAAGGTCATTCCGGGCGCACGCATGGTGATGATCGTGACCAGGAAGTTGAGCGCGGTCATGATCGAAGACGCACCGGCCCACTGGACCGCCATCGAGAAGAAGACGTTGCCGAACGGCTGCGTGTCGGCGAGCGGCACGTAGTTCGTCCAGCCGGCGCCGAACCCGGGCACGAGGAAGCTCGAGAGCATCATCGTCCCGGCGATCGGCAGCAGCCAGAACGAGAGGGCGTTCAGGCGCGGGAACGCCATGTCCGGCGCGCCGATCATCAGCGGCAGCACGTAGTTCGCGAGGCCGGCGAAGGCCGGGATCACGAACAGGAAGATCATCAGCGACGCGTGGACCGAGAAGAACTGGTTGTAGGTCTGCGTATCGGAGACCTGCATTCCGGGTCTGGCGAGCTCCGCGCGCACGAGCATCGCCAGCAGGCCCCCGGCCAGGAAGAAGAAGATGGTCGAGGTCACGTACTGGACGCCGATCACCTTGTGATCGGTGTTGACCCGGAAGTAGTCGGTCCAGGTGCGAGCGCCGTGGCCGGAGTGGTCCTCGGGTCGCGTGGGCCGGCCGGAGATGTAGTAGAGCCAGTAGTCGAACGCGCCCAGGCCTGCCAGGAACCCGATCGGCGCCGCGGTCAGGGCGCCGACCGTGATGACCGGCTCCCAGTCCCAGGTCGGGTCGTAGCCGCCCAGCCAGCGGAAGAAGACGACGATGCCGGCACCGATGGCGAAGAAGAGCCACGTCATCCAGATCGCGCGCACCCAGCCGGGCCCGAAGGCCCAGCGCCGCCAGCCGGTGCGCGGAGGCGCAGGCGGCGCGTGAGGCGTCGCGTCCTGAGTCTCGACCTGCGTCACCGGCTCCCACCTCCCTCGCTCGACCGCACGAGATATTGCACGAGCGCGTCGATCTGCTCCTCCGGCAAGCTCGCGTACGTCTTCGGCATCACTCCCGCCGGGTACCCGTCCTCGACGTAGGCATCGGGCTCGACGATCGACTCGCGGATGAAGTCCTCGAGCGGCTTGCCCGCACGCTCCGCCTCCTCGGGCAGCTCCTCGAGGCTCGGTCCGGTCGTCCCGGTGGCACTCGCCTCCTCCAGCGCGTGGCAGCTGCCGCAGCCGTTCTGCGCGAACACGGCGGCGCCCGCGCCCCCGCCGCCGCCGGTCTGCTGCCCCGCCTCCCGCTTCCAGTCGTCGAACTCGGCCTGCGTGGTCACGATCACGCCGGCGCGCATGACGGAGTGGCCCAGGCCACAGAGCTCGGTGCAGAGCACCTCGTACTCCCCGACCTTCGTCGGCGTGATCGCGATCGTCCTCACCTGACCCGGAAGCAGGTCTTGCTTCTGGCGGAACTCCGGCACCCAGAACGAGTGGATCACGTCCGCGGCACGCAAGCGCAACGCCACCGGAACGTCGACTGGCAGGTGAAGCTGGCCCGAGCTGAGGCAGCGTTGGGAGACACCCTCGGCGTCGCACTCGAGCTCGTTCTCATCGGGGTCGGGCGCGTTGCCCGGCGGGTAGAGGAACTGCCAGGCGAACTGACGGCCGACGACGTTGATGACCATCGAGTCCTCGGGGATGTCCTCCGTGCGGTGCAGAGCCACCGTGCTGACGATCCCGATCGCGGTGACGAGGAGAAACGGCACAACCGTCCAGACGATCTCTATGCCCGTGTGCCCGTGGATGGGCAGGCCGTCGGAGTCGTCCTCGGGCGGTGCGCGGAACTTGAGCACCGAGTAGACGGCGATCGAGGCGACGACCGCGAACACGACGATGCAGATCGCCGTCACGAACCAGAAGACGAAGTCGATCTCCTCCGCCTGGGTCGACGACGCTTCGGGCAGCCAGGGGATGAAGATGGCCACGGCCGTCGCGCCCAGCCCGAGCACGATCCCGAGGACGACGAGGCGGACGATCGCTCCCCTGCGCACCGATCGCGAGCCTAGTCGAAGCGCATTCCGAAAGCAGTCGTAACGGTTGGAACGTTTACGCGACCCCAAGCCGGGTAGACCGGCCCGGGACCTGAAACCAAGGAGGAACGAAACGTGGGTATCGGAGTCAGCATCTTCCTGATCGCGCTCGGCGCCATCCTGGCGTTCGCGGTCAGTGCCGAGGTACAGGGCCTCGACGTGCAAACGGTCGGCTGGATCCTTCTGGCCGTCGGGGCCGTCGGGCTCGTGCTCTCGATGATCTTCTGGTCGTCGTGGGGCGGACCGGGCTACATGGGCCGCCGTAGGGCGACGTACGTCGAGGACGGCCCCGCAGGCGGACCTCCGTACTAGACGGCGCGCACGGGGGACGGCGAGGAGTCGTCCCCCGGCTCTCCGGCCGCCACGGGTAGGTCGAACCAGAACGTCGAGCCCTTGCCTTCGCGCGACTCGACCCAGATGTGGCCTTCCATGCGGCGAACCAGCTCCTGGCAGATGTAGAGACCCAGACCGGTGCCGCCGATGCCGCGACTCAGGTTCGGGTCGACGCGGTAGAACTTCTCGAAGATCCGCCGCTGCTCGGCGACCGGGATGCCGAGCCCTTCGTCGCAGACCGAGAAGCGGACGGCCGTCCCCTCACGCCTGAGCCGGACCTCGACCACGCCGCCGTCCGGCGAATACTTCGCCGCGTTGTCGATCAGGTTCGAGACGACCTGCCGCACCTTGTCGGGGTCGCAGCGGATCCGCGGCAGCGGCTCGGTGTCCCATACCGCCAGCGTGATTCGCTCGGGCAGGTGCGTTCGCGCGGCCTCGACGACCTCACGCACGAGCAAGCTCGCATCGCAGCTCTCCACGCTGATCCGGAGGCTCGCCGAATCCAGCCGGCTGGCCCAGAGGATGTCGTTCACCGTCCTGGCGAGTCGGTCGGCCTCATGTCCGATCACGTCGAGCAGAGTCGCGCGCTGCTCCTCCTCGAGGTCGATGTCGCCGCGGAGCAGCGTTCGTGAAGCCCCGTAGATCGCGGCCAGCGGCGTCCGCAGCTCGTGCGACACCGTCGAGACGAAATCCGCCTTCAGCTGGTCGAGGCCGCGCTCCTCGGTCAGATCGCGGAAGGCGAACACCGCGCCTTCGTCGAAGCCGACGGCGCCGATCGAGAGCCACACCTCGCGGCCGTCCAGTTCGAGCGGGACGGTCTCGGGACGCCCGTCGGCGCCCGCTGCCACCCGCTCGGCGATCTCCTCCCAGCCCGGGATCGCCTCCGCGGCGGACCGCCCGACGACGTCGCCGACCCGCAGCCCGGTGATCGCCTCTGCCGCGGGGTTCCAGAAGCGGATCACGCCCTCGGCGTCGAGCAGGAAGACCCCGTCCGCGACGTATTCGAGGGCGAGCGCCGCGTGCAGGCGCTCCTCGGCTTGCTGCCGGTCGGTGACGTCGCGGAAGACGTTGATCGCGTACGCGACGGCGCCGTCCTCGCCGTGGACGGCAGTCCCGCGCCCGACCACCCAGCGCATCTCGCCCGTGGCCCGGACGCGATAGCGCAGCAACTGCTCGGAATCGACGCCGGTCAGCGCCAGCCGGCCGGGTAGGCGCTCGACGGGAAAGGGGCTGCCGTCGGGAGCGAGCAGCTCGTACGGGGCCACGAGCTGCTCCAGTGGAGCCTCGAGCAGCTCCTCCCGGCTCTCGAAGCCGAGCGTGCGCACGGCTGCGTCGTTCGCGTAGAGCAGGCGTCCGTCCGGGGCCTGGACGGTGATCGCGTCCGCCACCTGGCGGAGGATGGACTCGGCCTGCTCCGGCAACACGAGTCCACGACTACTCGAGAAGGCGTGGTCGCTCACCGAGGAGCGGAGCGTACTCCGTTCCTCAGGTCAGGGCCGAGAGCGGATCGAGCGCCGCTCCCCGGAGCTGGACCTCGAAGTGGAGATGCGGACCGGTCGCTCGCCCGCTGGCCCCGACGAGGCCCACGGCGGCGCCGGCGGCCACGTTCTCGCCTAAGCGGACCCGCGTCGCCGAGAGGTGGGCGTACCACGTGCGCAGCCCCTGTCCGTGGTCGAGCACGACGACCCTGCCCCAGCCTCCCCGCATGGGTCCCGAGTGAACGACGCGGCCGAAGCCGGCCGCGAGAGCCGGAGTGCCCGCCGGTGCGGGGTAGTCGACGCCCGCGTGGAAGCGGTTGCCCCGCGGTCCGAAGTCCTCGCTCGGTGTGAGCGGACTCGGAGCCCTCAGCGCGACCGGGGAGTGCTGCGGCTCCGCGCGCAGAGCGGCGACCGTCACCGGTCCTGCCACCCCGTCAGGCGCGATCCCGGCCCAGCGCTGGAACTTACGCAGCGCGGTGTCCGTCTGGCTGCTGAGGCGGCCGTCCAGCGCACCCGAGGGAAAGCCCTGCCAAGCGAGCAGGAACTGCAGCGCCGCAACGTCCCAGCCGGAGTCTCCCGCGCGGAGGGCCCGGCGCCCGAGCGAGACCTGCTTGCCGTAGCGCCCCAAGGCGAGCCGCGTCTTCGCCCCCACGAGGCCGTCGGGCGTGAGGCCCGTGCGGCCCTGGAAGCGGCGGAGCGCGGCGTCGGTGCCGGCACCCATCGCGCCGTCGACCGTCCCGCCGTAGAAACCGCGGTTCTTGAGCCCGACCTGGAGCGCCGCGACGTCCGGGTCGCCCATCGCCTGCACGGTGGCAGGCAGCGCCCAGGCGAGCGCCAGCAGCAGGCCACAGGTCACCGATCGCCGCATTCGCCGCCTCTATCGGTCGCTCGTTGCAGGCACTTGAACGGCGAAGGGCCGTGCCGCGGCGGGCCTACCGGCTCGGCGGCGTCGAGTCCTGCGCTCTCCTGGTCACCCGGCATGCGTAGTTGGCGACGGCGCTCGAAACGGCGCCCGTCCTCGGGGGGCGAGGCCTTAACCGTAGCACTGTTTCTTCGCTGCGCTAGCTCAGCCAGGGCGAGAGAAAGTGCTGGATATCGCGGCAACCGCGCGGCTCCACGAGCGTGGCGCGGACCGTCTTGCCCTCGACGACGTACAGCGTCGGCACCCGCTCGACGTGGAACTGCCGGGCCAGCTCGGGGTTCTCGTCCTGGTCGACGCGGTAGAGGCGGAAGGTCTCGTGGTTCCTGCGCTGCTGGAGCACCTGGGCAAGGAAGCCCTCGACGCGGCGGCACGGGCCGGACGCCGCCGAGAAGAAGAAGACAAGCCGGGGCTTGTGCCCGGGGATCGCCGCAACGCTCATCGCGACGGCTCCGGGATCGGGAACTCGAGCGCCTCGAGTGCCTCGCGCAGGCTCGCGTGCAGACGGAACACGCGGTGGAGGCCGGTGATCTCGATGATCCGGGCGATGCGGCGGTCGTGGCACACGACCCTGAACACCCCGCCGCCGGCCGTCGTTCGCTTCGAGGCCTCGACGAGGACCCCGAGCGCGACGGAATCGACGAACGGCACCCGGAGCAGGTCGACCACGATCTCCGTGGCTCCCTCGGAGCTCGCGCGCACGAGCTCGGAGCTGAGCCTCGGCGCGGTCGCCACGTCGAGGTCGCCCGCCACCGTGACGACGTGGGCGTTTCCGCCGAGGTACGCGGAGGTCAGATCGAAGCCGTCATCCACGCGGCCACCGTAGCCGCGGCCCCTTCAGCGGGCTCTAAGGGAAGTCTGTGGCTTTGCTCACACAGGGACGAGCTTGTAGCCCACCCCGCGGACCGTGACGATCCGCTCCGGCCCGCCGACGTCCTGCGCGAGCTTGCGGCGCAGGTTGGAGATATGGATGTCGCACGCGCGCTCGTCGCCCACGTAGCTGCTCTCCCAGAGGTGCTGCATGATCTCGCGCCGGGGGTAGACACGCTCGGGCTCCTCCGCCAGAAGCGCGAGCAGCCGGAACTCGGACGGCGTCAGCCGAACGTCACGCCCGTCCAGGCTGACGGTGTGGCGCGCGAGATCGAGGCTCAGGCTGCCGATCTTGCGGAACGAGTAGCCGTGGCCCGTGCGATCGAGCTCGCGACGGCGCAGGATCGCGCGGACGCGGCTGACGAGCTCGGCGATCGAGAACGGCTTGGTCACGTAGTCGTCCGCGCCCACCTCCAGGCCGAGCACGCGGTCGACCTCGGCGTCCTTCGCAGTCAGCATCAGGATCGGGACGTCGCTCGCCTCGCGCAGCCGGCGGCAGACCTCGGTTCCGGAGAGTCCCGGCAGCATCAGGTCGAGGATGACGAGGTCGAAGACGTTCTCCAGTGCGGTCTCGAGAGCCTCGAGGCCGTTGTCCCGACCGTCCACGACGTAGCCCTCGCCCTGCAGTGCGTACGTGACGGCATCGACTATCGCCAGTTCGTCGTCGACGACGAGGATCCGCGCACTCATGGCTTCAATGTTCCCGCAGCAGGCAGCGTGACGACGGCGCGCGTTCCCGCGCTGTCGCCCTCGACCACGAGCGAGCCGCCCAGCACTCGCAGCGCCTCGGCCGCGATCGCCAGCCCGAGGCCGAAGCCTTCGCCCTCCACGCCCGGCTCGCGATAGAAGCGCTCGAAGCGCGACACGGAGGGGAGGTCGATGCCCGCTCCGGTGTCGCTCACGACGACCTCGATCGCTCCCTCCTCCCGCTGGGAGGCGATGAGCACGATCTCGCCCTCGGCCGTGTACTTCGCGGCGTTCTCGGCCAGGTTGCCGAGCGCCTGCTCCAGGAGGTCCAGGTTCGTCAGCGCCGCCAAATCGAGCGGGCAGAGGACCCGCACGTCCACGCCCGGCGTCGGACGCAGCCCGCGGGCGACCGATTCGAGCAGGGGCCTGAGCGGCACGATCTCCACGGTCGGCGGCTCGGACAGAGCCTGCGATCGCGCGAGCAGGAGCAGCGCACGCGTGAGCCGGACGAGGCGGTCGCACTGGCGGTCGAGGTGCGCAAGGAAGCGATCCCGTGCCTCGGGCACGTCCTTCGCCCCGCCCTGGAGTACCTCGATCGCGCTCGCCAGCGCGGCGACCGGAGTTCGCAGCTGGTGGGCCGCGTTCGTGACGAACTCGCGCTCGGCCCGCACGAGGCGCGCGCCCGGGGAGACGTCGACGATCAGGAGGAGCACCTGACCTTCCGAGTCGGGCGGCAGCACCCTGATGTCGTAGGACGACTCCGTGCCGGCGGTCGTCGTGCGCACCTCCTCCGGCTCCGCAGCAGGCTCGAACGCCTGCTCGACGAGCGCGCGGAGTGGAACTTCGAGCCAGTGCTCCCGCAGCACGTTTCCCGCGAGCGAGCCGCCCTCGCCGAGCAGCCTGTCCGCAGCCGCGTTGGCATAGCCCACCCGAAACCCGCGATCCAGCGCGACGACGGCGTGCGGAAGACGATCGAGGATGCGCGCGGATAGATCCGTGCGGTCGCCGGACGCAGTCTGGAATCGTGTCGAGCCCACGCTCATGCCTTCTCTCGTGTTCCCGAATCCGCACGACTTGAAATCCTGGTGGCGCGAAGGGGTCCTCTACCAGGTGTATCCACGCTCGTTCGCGGACTCCAACGGCGACGGCGTCGGCGACCTGCCGGGCCTCACCGCGCGGCTCGACTACCTGGAATGGCTCGGGGTCGACGGCATCTGGCTCAACCCGACGATGCCTTCCCCGAACGCCGACTGGGGCTACGACGTCTCCGACTACCGAAGCGTGCATCCCGAGCTCGGCACCCTCGACGACCTCGACCGGCTGATCGCCGAGGCGGCGCGCCGCGGCATCCGCATCCTGCTCGACCTCGTGCCGAACCACACGTCGGACCGCCATCCGTGGTTCCTCGACTCACGCTCCTCTCGCGATTCCGCCCATCGCGATTGGTATGTGTGGGCCGACGGGGCTGCCGACGGCTCGCCGCCGAACGGCTGGACGAGTGTCTTCGACGGCCCTGCCTGGACGCTCGACCGTGCGACGAACCAGTGGTACCTGCACCAGTTCCTGGCCGAGCAACCGGACCTCAACTGGTGGAACGACGGCGTCCGCGACGCCTTCGACGAGATTCTCCGCTACTGGTTCGCCCGCGGGGTCGCGGGCTTTCGCATCGACGTGGCCCATTCGATCGTCAAGGACCCCGAGCTCGGTTCCCTGGCGATCCAGCCCGGCGTCCACGACGTCCACCGCCGCTGGCGGACGCTCGCAAGCGGCGAGCACCCCGAACGGATCCTGGTGGGAGAGACGCATATCCGCGACCTGGAACAGATGGTCGCGTTCTACGGCGGCGGCGAGGACGAGCTGCACCTCGCGTTCAACTTCCCGTTCGTCTACTCGCCGTTCGACGCGAGCCTCGCCGAGGTGGTCGCCGAGACCGAGCGGCTCCTCCCGGCCGGAGCATGGCCTGTCTGGACCGGGTCGAACCACGATGCCGGCCGCTTCCCCACGCGCTGGTGCGACGGAGACGACGGCCACGCGCGGCTCGCCTTGCTCGTCCTGCTCACGCTGCGGGGTACGCCGTTCCTCTACTACGGCGACGAGCTCGGGCTGACCGAGACCGAACTCGGTCCCGAGAGCCTGCGCGATCCCGTCGGGCTCCGCCGCTGGCCACAGGAGCACGGGCGCGATCCGATGCGCACGCCCATGCCGTGGTCGGCAGCAACGGGGGCCGGCTTCACCGACCCGGCAGCCGAGCCCTGGCTCCCGCTCGGCGACCACCGGGAGCGGAACGTCGAAGCGCAGCGAAACGACCCGGACTCGATCCTCACCTTCACCCGGGAGCTGATCGCGCTCCGTCGGCGCCTACCGCAGCTTCGGACGGGGAGCTACGGGCGGCTCGACGCCCCCGAGGGCGTCTGGGCCTGGCGGCGCGGCGAAAGCGTCGTCGTCGCGGTGAATTTCTCCGACCGCGAGGCCCGCGTCGGGTACGTGGCCGGAACCGTGGCGGTCTCGAGCCCCCGCGGGCGGTCGGGCCAGCGTGTGGCCGGAGAGCTCGCGCTCGACCCCTGGACGGGCGCAGTCGTTGAGACCGCCTAGCCGATAGGCTCGCCGCGCAAGCCGAAGAGAGGAGAGACGAGATGCCGTTTCAGGTTCCAGATCTGCCGTACGACTACGCGGCGCTCGAACCGCACATCGACGAGCAGACGATGCGCGTCCACCACGACAAACACCATCAGGCCTACGTCGACAAGGCGAACGCGGCGCTGGAGGGCACGGAGTGGGCCGACAAGCCCGTCGAGGACGTGCTCGCGAACCTGAACGCGTTGCCCGAGGACAAGCGCACGCCGGTGCGCAACAACGCCGGCGGGCACGCCAACCACTCGCTGTTCTGGCAGCTCATGTCGCCGGACGGCGGCGGGGAGCCCGAAGGCGCGCTCGCCGACGCGATCGCGGACGCGTTCGGCGACGCCGATTCGCTCAGGCAGAAGCTCAACGACGCCGGCGTGAACCAGTTCGGCAGCGGCTGGGCCTGGCTCGTGAAGGACGGCTCCTCGCTGGCGGTGCTCTCGACGGCGAACCAGGACTCGCCGATCCTCCAGGGCCAGACTCCGCTCCTCGGGATCGACGTCTGGGAGCACGCCTACTACCTGCGCTACCAGAACCGCCGGCCCGACTACCTCGCCGCCTGGTGGAACGTCGTCAACTGGGCCGAGGTCGCCCGCCGCTTCGAGGGCTAGGGCTTCGAGAGCTGGGCCGTGCGCACGCCCGCGACCGGCACGGGGAGCTCGACCGTGAACGTCGAGCCCCGGCCGGGCTCGGAGTCGACCTCGATCTCGCCGCCCATCCGCTGGACGAGCTCGCGGGAGATGTAGAGCCCCAGCCCCGTGCCGCCGACGCCGCGGGCCAGCTGCGGGTCGGCTCGGTAGAACTTCTCGAAGATCCGCTCCTGGTCGGCCCTGGCGATGCCGAGGCCCTGGTCGCTGACATGGACGCGGAGCCGCCCGTTCTCGGTGTCGACGCGGAGCACGACGGGCCCGCCCTCGGGGGAGTACTTGACCGCGTTCTCGATCAGGTTCACGAGCACGCGGCGCAGATGTCGTCGGGTCGACCTCGACGCCGGGCAGCCCGTTGGAAGGCGCCTCGACCACGAGCTTGACGGCCCCCTCGAGCTGCACGCGCATCGACTCCGCGACGTCCGCGGCGAGCGCGGCCACGTCGACGGGCTCGGAGGCGAGCCGCAGCCGACCCGAGTCGAGATGACTGGCGAAGAGGATGTCGTCGATCACGCGCGCGAGGCGCTCCGACTCGGCGGAGATGATTCCGATCAGGCTCTCGACGCCGTCCTCGCCGAGAACATCGGCCCGCCGAAGCGTCTTGGCTGCGCCGTAGATCGCCGAGAGCGGCGTGCGCAGCTCGTGCGAGGCGGTCGCGACGAAGTCGTCCTTGAGCTTGTCCACCGCGCGCTCGTCGGTGCGGTCCTGGAACGAGTAGACGGTCGCATCGGCGACGTCGACGCCGCAGAGCGAGAGCCAGACCTCGCTCCCGGCGACCTCGAAGGGGAGCATGCGCGAGAGAGCGCGCGTCGGGCGGCCCGCGCCGGCGACGGGGATCGACGGGGCGACCTCCTTCCAGCCGCCGAGCAGCTCGTCGGCAGGCCTGCCGACCGCCTCCTCGTGCCCGATCCCGGTGATCTGCTCGGCAGCGAGGTTCCAGAACTGCACGACCCCGTGGCGGTCGACCACGAAGACACCGTCCCCGACGTGCTCGAGCACGTGCGACTGACGCTCGAGCTCCAGCCGCTGCACTTCGATGCGCCGCGCGAGCCCGCGCCGCTCGATCGCGCGGGTGAGCGAGGCAGTGAAGTAGTCGCGGTCGATCGGCTTCTGGATGTAGTCGTACGCGCCCCGGCGCAGAGCCTGGACGGCGAGGTCGTGCTCGCCGTGACCGGTGATCAGGATCGTCGGCGTGTCCGGCCGCATGCGCTGGATCTCGTCCAGCAGCGCGAGCCCGTCCATCCCGGGCATCTTGATGTCGGTGACGATCGTGTCGTAGTCCTCGTCGGCGATCTTCCCGAGCGCGTCCCGGGCCGAGTCGCAGGTCTCGACTGCGAGCTCGGCCAAGCGCAGGCGGAGCGCCTCGGGCAGCGCCTCCAGCAGAGCCGGGTCGTCGTCGACGATCAGGATCCTGGGTTGGTCACGCCTCGGCCTCCGCGTCTGCCAGCGGCAGCTCGATCGTGAACTGGGCGCCGCCACCCGCCCCGGTGCCGACCTCGATCGTCCCGCCGTGCTCGCTCACGATCCCGTAGGTGATCGAGAGGCCGAGCCCCGTGCCGGCACCGACCTCCTTCGTGGTGAAGAACGGGTCGAAGATGCGCTGGTCCAGTTCGGCGGGAACGCCCGGCCCGTTGTCGGCGAACATGACGACGGCCACGGGCGGCCGCACCTCGCAGGTGATCAGGATTTGCTTCTGCTCCTGGTCGGCGAGCGCGTCGCGCGCGTTCGTCAGCAGGTTGACGAACACCTGCTCGAGCTGGATCTCGTTGCCGTGCACGACGATCGGCTCGGCACCGGGCTCCACGGCCACCTCGATCTGGCGCAGACGCAGCTGCTCCTGCATCAGCGAGAGCGAGCGCTCGATCACGAGCCCGATCTCGACCGGCTCGTAGACGATCGTCGCGGCCCGGCCGAAGGTGCGCAGGTGCGAGATGATCTCCGTCGCCTTCCGGACCTGTTCCATCGCCTTTCCGAGCTCGTCGCGGACGACCTCGAGATCGACCTTGCCGAGGTCGATCCGGTCGATCGAATTGCCGACGAACAGGCCGATGTTGTTGAGCGGGTTGTTCAGCTCGTGCGCGATGCCCGTCGTCAGCTCGCCGAGCGTCGCCAGCTTCCCGGCTTGAATCAGCTGCTCCTGCTTCTCGCGCAGCTCGTGCTCGCGCCGCTCGATCTCCGCGGTCGTCTCCCGGAGGTCGCCCATGATGTGGATCATCGCTTTGCGGCTCGACTCCAGCCTCAGGTTGGAATCGTGCGAGTCGCTGAGGATGTGCAGCAGCGCGCGGCGCGAGTTGTCGAGCCGCTCCGTCTGCTTGGCCAGCCGGCTGCGGTCGGCCTCGTAGTCGCCGAGGATGTGCAGCATCGCCTTGCGCTGGTCGGCGAGGCGTCTGTTCGAGTCGTTCAGGTCGCCCATGATGTGCAGCAGCGCGCGGCGGCGCTCCTCTGCCTGGGCGACGCGGAGCTCCAGCTCCGCGACCCGCTCGAGCAGCGCGGTCTCGGCCTCGGCCTCCTCAACCGAGGGGAGCGACGCCTCGCCGGTCATTCGGTCTGCGGCCGCAACGAGGCGAGCTCCTGCCGCAAGCTCTCGAGCTCTTTCTCGAGGGCGATCATCTTCAGCTCGCGGCCGACGACGACCTCCTCGAACTTCTCCAGGTCGAGAATCTTCTCCTGGAGCTCCGTCTTGGACTCCTCGAGGTCGCGCACGACCTGCTCGTAGGCGCGCATGTCGCGGAGGATCCCGATCGCGCCGATCGCGTTGCCCTCGGGGTCGCGGAGCGCCGAGGCGTTCAGCGTGGTCGGGATCACCTCGCCGGTCGCGCTACGCGGATTCAGGCGTGCGTTACGGGTCACGCCACGGGCCACCACCTCGCGCAGGGCGGCCGTGAACTCGCGCGTCTCCTCCTCCGAGATGAAGCGCGAGAGCGACTGCTCGACCACCTCGTCGCGGCGGAAGCCCAAGAGCTCCGAGACCGCGTCGTTCGCCTGCAGGATCTTTCCCTCCAGGTCGCTCACGAACACCGGGTCGGGCGCGTTCTCGATCAGGCTCTGCGAGTACGAGAGCGCCTTGTCCAGCTCGCGCATGTCGCGCAGCACGCCGATCGCGCCGATCACGTTCCCCTCCGAGTCGCTCAGCGCGGAGGCGTTCAGCGTGGTCGGGATCACCTCGCCCGTCGCCGCCCGCGGGTTGAGGCGTGCGTTGCGGGTGACGCCGCGCTCGACCACCTCGCGCAGGGCAGCGGTGAACTCCCGGGTCTCCTCCTCGGAGATGAACTGCGACAGCGACTGCTCGAGCACCTCGTCGCGGCGGAAGCCCAAGAGCTCCGAGACCGCGTCGTTCGCCTCGATGATCTTGCCTTCCAGGTCGGAGACGAACACGGGGTCAGGCGCGTTCTTGATCAGGCTCTCCGCGTACGCACGCGCCTTGTCCAGCTCGCGCATGTCGCGCAGCACGCCGATCGCGCCGATCACCCTGCCCTCGGAGTCGCGCAGGGCGGAGGCGTTCAGCGAGGTCGGGATCATCTCGCCCGTCGCCGCCCTGGGGTTGAGCACCGCGTCGCGGGTCACGCCTCGTTCGACGACCTCCTTCAACGCCGCCGTGAACTCGCGCGTCTCCTCCTCCGAGATGAAGCGCGAGAGCGACTGCTCGACCACCTCGTCGCGGCGGAACCCGAGCAGCGCGGACACCGCGTCGTTGGTCTGGAGGATCTTGCCCTCGAGGTCGGTGACGAACACCGGGTCGGGCGCGTTCTCGATCAGGCTCTCCGCGTACGCACGCGCCTTGTCCAGCTCGCGCATGTCGCGCAGCACGCCGATCGCGCCGATCGTGTTCCCCTCCGAATCGCGGAGCGCCGAGGCGTTGAGCGACGTGGGGATCACCTCGCCGGTCGCGCTGCGCGGGTTGAGTACCGCGTTGCGCGACACGCCGTGCTCGACGACCTCCTTCAACGCCGCCGTGAACTCGCGCGTCTCCTCCTCCGAGATGAAGCGCGACAGAGACTGCTCGACCACCTCGTCGCGGCGGAACCCGAGCAGCTCCGAGACGGCGTCGTTGGCCTGGAGGATCTTCCCCTCCAGATCACTCACGAACACCGGGTCGGGAGCGTTGGCGATGATGATGTCGGCGGCGAGCGCGCCGTCGGTCGCGGTGGCGGGTTCAGCGCCTCCGTTGACGCGCGGCTGCACGGCCGTTCCCTCGTCTACGGGTTTAGCCATGAACGTCCCTCCTGATCCCTCGGTCGATGCCGAGTCGTTGGACCGACGGCGACGTCGGCTGCTCGGATTGTCGTGCCGATTCCGAGCAACGGCAACCCGTGTGAGCGCATGCTCATCGGCCGCCCCACTCGCCTTGCCGCAGTTCCCCCCTCCAAGCAGGTGCGTTTTTAGCACAGCTCAGCGGGAAAACGAAGACCGCCGCGGCCCGAGCGACGAGCAGGACTCGTCGAATCCGTCCTCGACGATCGCCTCGCCGCCTGACCGTCCCGGTTGTCAGCCACCCGAGATCGTGCTAGGTCTGTAGGCACTTCGGGGGGAGAAAAGAGGAAGGCATGAAGGGACTCCTCGCGTTAGCCGCAGCGGCCTGCGGCGTTTCGCTGTTGCTCGCCGGTACGGCCTCCGCGAAACCGCCCGAACGGTTCACCGACTCGTTCACGTACTCCGGCTCCTCCTCGTGCGGCGGGTTCAACGACGTCTGGGAAGGGTCGATCGAGGTCTCCGGGATGACGACGTTCGACAAGGCCGGGAAGCCGGTCGCGGACATCGTGCACATCAAGCGGGTGGAGACGAACTGGCGCTCCGACGACCCGTCCGTCTCGATGACGGGGACGGGGAGCTTCACGGTCAAGTACGACTACGCGACTGACACCGAGTCGAACCTGGGCCAGGTCTTCAAGCAGACCTACCCCGGTCTCGGAGTGCTGTTCCACGACGTCGGCAAGATCGTCTTCTCGCCGGGCGGCGTGGTGGTCCACGGCCCGCACGACATCTTCGAGCAGGGCGACGCCGTGTTCTGCGACGCGCTCGAAGCGATCGGCTGAAACGACCCGTTCGGCCTGCGGGGGCAGCAGGAGCAGCGCGCTGTCCCCGCAACGCTTTCCAGGGACTCCGAAGATGGGCCGTGCAGGGATCGAACCTGCGACCTTGGGATTAAGAGTCCCCTGCTCTACCAGCTGAGCTAACGGCCCGCGCGGGTGCGTAGTGTAGCCCGGCCTTGAGGGTGCTTTCCGTCGTCGGAAACAGGCCGCAGTTCGTCAAGTCGGCGCCGCTGTCCGTGGCGCTTCGCGCGCGTGGGATCGAGGAGGTCGTCGTGCACACCGGGCAGCACTACGACCGAGAGCTTTCGCAGGTCTTCTTCGAGGAGCTCGACCTCGCCGAGCCCGCGCACGCCCTGGGACTGCGCACGTCCGACGTCGAGGCGATGAAGCCGCGCATCGGCGAGATCGTCCGCGCCGAGCGCCCCGACTGGGTGCTGGTCTACGGCGACACCAACTCGACCCTCGCCGGCGCGGTCGCCGCCGCCGAGGCGGCCGTGCCGCTCGCCCACGTCGAGGCGGGGCTGCGGAGCGGCGACCTGTCGATGCCCGAGGAACTGAACCGAATCGAGGTCGACCGGCTCGCACAGCTCCTGTTCACCCCCGACGAGCGCTCGAGCCGCATCCTGGCCGGCGAGGGCGTGTCCGGACGGCGGGAGGTCGTCGGGGACGTGATGGCCGACGCCAACGCGCAGCTGGCCCCGATCGCCCGCGAGCGCTCGCGGATCCTGGACGAGCTCGGCGTCGAGCCGGGGGGCTACCTCGTGGCGACGGTCCACCGCGAGGCGAACGTGCGCCCCGACCGCCTCGCCCGCATCGCCGACGGCCTCAGCCGCCTCCCGGAGCAGGTCCTCTTCCCCGCACACCCGCGCACCCGGGCGGCCCTGGCAAGTAACAGACTGTTACTTGCTCCCCACGTCCGCGTCATCGACCCGCTCGGCTACCTCGACTTCGCGGCGCTCGCCTCGCAGGCGCGGGTGATCCTGACCGACTCCGGCGGACTGCAGAAGGAGGCCTACTGGTACGGCATCCCGTGCGTGACGATGCGGCCGAGCACCGAGTGGGTGGACACGGTCGAGCTCGGCGCGAACACGCTCGTGGACGACGACCCCGACCGGATCGTCTCCGCCGTCGCAGAGGCGCGGATGCCCGCCGACGCACCGCCGCTGTACGGCGACGGACGGGCCTCTGACCGGATCGCTGACCTGCTCGTTACCCTCTCGCCGTGAGCAAGATCCGGATCGGACAGGCGGGGCTCGGCTACTGGGGCCCGAACCTGGCGCGGAACTTCGACGAGCTCGCAGAGCTCACGTGGCTCTGCGACCTCTCGGACGAGAATCGTGCCCGCTTCGAGCCGCGCTACCCCCGGACGCGCATGACCGCCGACTTCGACGAGCTGCTCGCCGACCCCGAGCTCGAGGCCGTCGTCGTGGCCACGCCGGTCGTCACGCATTTCGACCTCGCCCGCCGGGCTCTCCTGGCCGGCAAGCACGTCTTCGTGGAGAAGCCGATGGCGGTGCAGGCAGGCGAGGCCGAGGAGCTCGTCGCGCTCGCGGAGGAGCGCGAGCTGGTGCTGATGCCGGGTCACCTGCTCCTCTACCACCCGGGCGTGCGCAAGCTGAAGGAGCTCGTCGAGGGCGGCGAGCTCGGCGACGTGCTCTACCTCTACGGCAACCGCCAGAACTTCGGGAAGATTCGCCGCGAGGAGAACGCCCTCTCCAGCCTGGGCGCTCACGACCTCTCCGTGATCCTCCACCTCGTCGGCGAGGAGCCGACCGAGTGCTGGGCCCGCGGCGAGAGCTTCCTCGGCGAGGTCGAGGACGTGGTCTTCTGCTACCTGCGCTTCCCGTCCGGCAAGGTCGCGCACATGCACCTCTCCTGGCTCGACCCGCACAAGAAGCGCGAGATGACGGTGGTTGGCACGAAGCGCATGGTCGTCTTCGACGACATGGAGCTCGAGCGCAAGATCACGGTGTACGACAAGGCGACCGAGCGCCCGCCCGAGAGCTACGGCGAGTGGCGCACCCGCACGGGCGACATCTACTGCCCGAAGATCCCGAACGACGAGCCGCTCCGGCTCGAGGTGCAGCACTTCCTCGACCTCGTGCAGGGCACAGGCGACCCGCTCGCGGCCGCCCGGGATGGAGCGGTCGTCGTGCGCGCGCTCGAGCAGCTGCAGAGCTCGCTGATCCAGACGCCCGCGTGACGGTCGCGCCGAGCGCAGTCGTGTACCCGGGGACGGTGCTCGGCGAGGGCGTCGTGATCGGAGACCACGCCGTCGTGGGCAAGCAGCCGGCGCTGTCGCCGCGCTCCACGGCGAGCAGGGAACCGCTGCCGCCGCTCGAGCTCGGGGCGGGCACGATCGTGTCGGCCGGCGCCGTCGTCTTCGCCGGCACGAGGATCGGCGCGAACTGCATCGTCGGCGACCAGTCGTGCGTGCGCGAGCGCTGTGAGCTCGGGGACGACGTCGTAGTGGGCCGTGGCTCGCTGGTCGAGAACGACACGACGATCGGGTCGCGGACGAAGATCCAGGCCGACGCGTACGTGACCGCGTACTCGACGCTCGAGGAGGACGTCTTCATCGCCCCCTGCGTCGTGACGACGAACGACAACTTCATGGGCCGCACCGAGAAGCGGCACGCCCTCCGCAAGGGCCCGACGATCAGAAGGGGCGCCCGCGTGGGCGGCGGCGCCGTGCTCCTGCCCGGGATCGAGGTGGGCGAGGAGGCATTCGTGGGCGCGGGCGCCGTCGTGCTCAGGGACGTGCCACCGCGCGCGCTCGTGGTCGGCAACCCCGCGCGCCAGATCCGAGAGGTGCCCGACGAGGAGCTACTCGGCTCAACTGCGGACGAGCCGGAGCGAGTACGCGCCGGAGCCGCCCTCACGGATCGAGACCTGGACGAAGTACCAGCCGGCGGCGGGGGCGCGGTAGCTCACTGACTCGACCGCACCGGGACTCGCGGAGCGCGCCGCCATCAGCCGGCGGCTCGCAGGCCCGCCGAGGCGGCGAAGGCCAGGCTTCCAGAGCATCAGGTTCGTGTCGGTCCCCGCAGGCCCACGCACGCTCGCCCGTAGACCCTCGCCGCGTCGGAGCTCGACGCGGTAGACGTCCACACGGTCCTCCCAGTAGTCGAGCGAAGCGAGGACGTGGCTGCGGCCGACGCCGAGCGGCCACGCGCGTGCCCCGGCGTCGTCGTTCGGCTCGTAGGCGTCGAGGGCCCCGTACTCGCCGGCGCGGAGAGCGTCGATCGCTGCGGTCACGTCGAGCCGGCCCCAGCCGCTGAGCCGATCGCGGTCGTACTGGCAGCGCTTGCAGCCGGTCAGGGCCGTGACGTCCTGCGCCGACCGCGTGAGCAGGCTGGCGATCTGCTCGGGCGCGAGACTCGGCTCGACGCCGAGCTGCTGCGACATGCTGATCAGCTGGGCTGCGGCCGCGGACACCTGCGGTGCGGCGAAGGAGGTCCCCTCCGCCTTCTTGAACTCGGCCGGGCCGCAGTCCGAGTACCCCTGCAGCAGACAGGTGCTGCGCTGCGAGGTGAGCGAGCGCGGGATCGCCGAGAAGATCTCCACCCCCGGTGCGGCGATGTCGTTGAAGCGCGCGTCGCGGTTGGAGAACGCCGGCACCGAGCCGTCACGGGCGAGCGCGCTGACGCCGAGCACGTGCGGAAGCGCGGCGGGGTAGCTCGCGTAGCGCCAGGGCATGCTCGGCGCCTGGTCGCCGTTGCCGACTGCGGCCACGACGACGACGCCGTGCCGGACCGCCCACTCGATCGCCTCGGCCTCGAGGCGGGAGTAGGTGTCGCGCTTCGGGTGGCGCGGGTCGCGGAGGCCGCCGAAGCTCAGGTTGATCACCTGAGCGCCCTGCTCCACGGCCCAGCGGATCGCCTCGGCCTCGGCCTCGAGCGAGATGGTGCCGTCGTCGCGGACGACCTTGGCGATCAGGAGATCCGTGCCGAGACCGATCCCGGAAATGCCTTCCGCGTTGCCCGTCTCAGCCGCGATGATCCCGGCGACGAAGGTGCCGTGGCCGTGGATGTCCTTCCTCCACGAGCCTCCGACGAAGCTCTTCCCAGACTCGATGCGCGGCATGAGGTCCGGATGCGTGGCGTCGATTCCGGAGTCGATCACGGCTACGCGTACACGCGGGTTGAACGGCCCCGGGAGGACGGGCCAGGAGTCGAACGCCCGGATCTGCGGCAGGTACCACTGCTTCGCGTAGAGCGGGTCGGTCGGGACGAAAGCGATCCGCCGGTCGGCGGAGTCGAGGCGCTCCACGTAGCGCACCCCGGGAACCGCCGCCGCGCCTGCGGAGGAGCGCGCGTCCAGGACGAGCCCGAACGGTGCGAGCGTCCGCGTGCTCCCTCCGGTGACTTCGCGCAGGTCACGTGCGACCTCCGCGCGCGTGGCACCCGGCTCGAGGCCGACGGCGAAACGTGCTGCGGCGGCCGGGCCCGGCAGCGCGAGAGCGAGAACTGCGACGAGTGGGAGGAGCTTCCTGGTCACGGCCTCAGCATGCCGCCCTGAGCGTTCGAATGCGCGACGACCACGCTGATCGTCGCGGAGCGGGTGCCTGTGCCGTAGGCAAGGCGGTACTGCGTGGTCGCGGTCGGCTTGACGGCGACCGCGAAGGCCCCGCCCGCACCCGGCTTCACCTTCACGAGCGGCGTCCAGCCTTCCCGTCGGAGCCCGCTGCTCGAGCGTGACGCCCGACAGTCCGCGCGCAACGCCGGTGAGCGTCAGCTGATGCCCCAGCTCGAGCGGCGCCTCGGGCCGCGACAGCGCGAGCATCCCGACCCGGAACCAGGTCGAGCGCAGGCCCAGCAGGCGGCGCACGTCGGCCGCGGTGACCGGCGTCTCGCCCTTCGCGGAGACGGCGGCCAGCGTCCCGACGCGGCCGGAGCCGGTCAGCACCGCACGCAGGTCGAGCAGCGGGCCCGGGACCTTCAGCTTCGCGCGGGCCGCCTTCGCCGTGAGCACGACCGGGCCCCAGCGGTGGTAGGGCGAGATCGAGTCGTGTGGATCGGCGACCGAGACGAGATATGGCATCGGCTTCGAGCTCGGCCAGACGTCGGTCACCGTGGCGGTGCGGCCGCCCGAGGTCGAGAAGAAGTAGGTGTACGCGACCTGGCCGTCGTAGGTCAGGACCTGGCCGGCGGTGGCGTCGATCGCGTCGTTCGTCGGGTCCTCCTCCTCGGGGATACCCCGGTAGACCTGGCTGCGAACGTCCGGGTAGACGTCGAACTCGCCCGAGCGGCGCGTGGCCAGTGCGTACGAGCGCGCGGCCACGGCCTGGGCCTTCAGCGCCTCGGCCGGCCAGCGGTGCGGCATCTCGGAGGGGACGACCCCGTACAGGTAGGCCTCCAGCCCGACGTTGTTGATCGCGCGCAGACGCGCCTTCTCCGCGACGACGCGCAGCTCGCCGCGGTAGGCGCGACCCTTCAGCTCCAGCGGCTCCTGGCCCGGCAGGAAGACGAGCGGGCCCTGGAGCTGCGCGGGCTTGGCGTGACCGACCTTGCGCAGCCTCAGACCGGGGCCGAAGCGCTGCGTGCCCGCCGCGAGCTCGTGCACCTCGCCGAGCGAGTCGCGGACGCGAAACGGCGCCTTCGAGCCGACGTCGAGCGTCTTGGCACCGGCCGCGAGCAGCACGCGCATCCGCTTCACCGGCGCCTCGGTCAGCTCGGTCCCCGTGTAGTAGTGGGCCAGGATCTCCTCGTAGCCTGCTCCTGCGCGCGCGTAGCCGAGCGCGCCATACTGGCTGAGGCCGACGCCGTGTCCCCAGCCTCGGCCGGAGATGACGAAGACGGGAGCCGCACAGCGCACGCACGCCTGCGCAGGAGTCTGGGCCCGCTCGCGCGGCGCGGCGGACGCCGTGGCGACGAGGGTGACTGCGGCGAGTGAAGCCAGGAAAAGTCTCATGTCCAACCCCCGGCCGGACCCGGCAAGAACCAACTGCCGCACCCGGTTCCGGGATCCGAGGCTACCAGCGTTTGCGGCGGTTTTTTTGCGTTCCTTACAGGAATCTCACCTTTGTTTCGCCCCGCGCGGGCCTGGGGAACTTCTGTAACCCGTGACGACGGTGATCGTGCTCCCCTCTCGTTTTCGCGACGCACGCCGGATCGGGCACGGCGGCATGGGCGACATCCTGCTGGCCACCGACACACGGCTCGACCGGTCGGTGGTGATCAAGCTGCTCGCGGAGCGGTTCGCGGAGGACGACGAGATCCGCCGCCGCTTCACGCGCGAGGCGCTCGCCGCCGCGCGCCTCTCCAGCGCGCCGAACACGGTCACGATCTTCGACGTCGGGGAGACCGACGAAGGCCGCCCGTTCATCGTGATGGAGTACCTCTCCGGGGGCTCGCTCGAGGACCGCCTCAGGCAAGGCCCCGTCCCGACCGAGGACGCGCTCGAGTGGCTCGGGCAGGCAGCCGTGGCGCTCGACGCGGCGCAGGCGGGCGGGATCGTCCACCGCGACGTCAAGCCCGGCAACCTCCTGCTCGACGCCGACGGCAACGTCCACGTCGCCGACTTCGGCGTGGCCAGGGCGACCGGGCTCGACTCGCTCACCGTCGCCGGGACCGTCCTCGGCACCGCGGGCTACCTGTCTCCCGAGCAGGCCCGCGGCGAACAGGCCGGGCCGGCCAGCGACCGCTATGCGCTGGGTGTCCTCGCCTTCGAGCTGCTGACCGGCGAGCGGCCCTACCAGCGGGACACGACCGCCGCCGAGGCGGCCGCGCACGTGCACGAGCCCGTGCCCTCGATCCACGACCGGAACCCCTCGCTCCCGCCGGCGCTCGACCGGTGCTTTCGCCGCGCGCTCGCGAAGGATCCCGCCCGCCGCTTCGAGAGCAACACGGCGTTCGTCACCGCGCTGCGCGACGCCCTCACCGAGCCCGGGCGTCCGGTGGCCGCGGCCGCGGCGCCTCCGGTACGGCGCCATTCCCGACATCCGTGGCGGATCCCGGCGATCGTCGGCCTGCTCGCAGCCGCCGCACTCGTCGGCGCGCTGCTCGCCCCGGCGCTCGTGGGCGGCGGCGAGGAGAGCTCGGGCACCACGACGGCGCCCGTGACGACGCAGGCGCCGGTGACCGAGCCCGAGCCGCCGGCGCCCCCGCCGCCCCCGGCCCAGCCTCCGCCCCCGCCCCCGCCTCCGCCGACTCCGTCGACCGAGAGCCCGGCCGCGCTGACCGACCGGGCAACCACCCTGATGCGCCAGGGCCGTTTCGGCGAGGCGCTGCCGATCGCGCAGCAGGCGCTCGCCGCACTGCAGGGCTCAGGCCAGCTGTACGAGGCGTACGCGAACTACGACGTCGGACGCTCGCTGATCGAGCTCGGCCGCTGCGAGGAGGGCGTGCCTTACATCGAGGCGTCGCGCAGGATCCAGGGCTCACGCGCCGAGTTCCGCGAGGCGCTCGAGCTGTGCCGCGGGAACGGGAAGAAGAAGGCGAAAAAGAAGAAGGACGACTAGGAAGCCGCGAGCCGGTCGGCGTACTGACGCTCGTAGTAGGCGCGGTACTCGCCGGACTTGATCGGCTCCCACCAGGCCCGGTTGTCGCGGTACCAGGCGAACGTGGCGGCGAGACCGCCGTCCAGCCCGGTCTCGGGCGACCAGCCGAGCGCGCGGAGCTTCGAGTCGTCGATCGAGTAGCGCCGATCGTGCCCGGGTCGGTCGGTGACGTGTCGGACGAGCGACTCGTCGGCGTCCGTGAGGTCGAGGATCCGCCGCACCAGCTCGAGGTTCTCCCGCTCGTCGCCGCCGACGTTGTAGATCTCACCCGGCCGTCCCTGCGCAAGCGCAGCGTCGATCGCGGCGCAGTGGTCGTCGACGTGGAGCCACTCGCGCCGCTGCCGTCCGTCCCCGTAGACCGGCAGGGGCTCGCCGTCGAGCGCGTTGGTCAGGAAGAGGGGCAGGAACTTCTCCGGGTACTGGTTCGGCCCGTAGGTGTTGGCGCCGCGGGTGATCGAGGCGTTCACTCCGTGCGTCCGCACGTAGCCGAGCACGAGCAGGTCGCCGCCGGCCTTCGTCGCGCTGTAGGGGCTCGACGGCCGCAGCGCGTCCTCCTCGGTGGAGCTGCCTCCGGCCTCGAGGTCGCCGTAGACCTCGTCGGTGGAGACCTGCAGGAAGCGGACGCCGGTCGCGCGTGCGTGCTCGAGCAGGGTCTGCGTGCCGTGCACCTGCGTGTGAACGAAGTCGAACGACTCGAGGATCGAGCGGTCGACGTGGGACTCGGCCGCGAAGTTGACGATCGCGTCGCAGCCCACCGCAGCCGACGCAACGGCCTCGGGGTCGGCGATGTCGCCTTGCACGAAGCGGTGCTCCACGCCGTCGAGGTTGGCGGGGTTGCCCGAGTAGGTCAGCTTGTCGAGCACGACGACCTCGTCACCCCTCGCTGCCAGGCGGCGGACGAAGTGCGAGCCGATGAAGCCGGCACCGCCTGTGACGAGCACGCGCACGGATCGAAAGCCTAGCTACCCTCGAGGCGCTCCAGAGCCGCGCGCACACCCTTCGCGCCAGTGCGGCAGACGAGGGGCGCCCTCGCGCTCGCTGCGCAGCACCGAGTAGGCGGGGCGCCGTGCCGGCCGTGGGAACTCGGCCGTCGAGATCCGCCGCACGCGGGTCGCCAGCCCCGCCTCCTCGAAGATCGCCTCGGCGAAGTCGGCCCAGGTGCAGTCGCCCTCGGCGGCCAGGTGCCAGAGCCCCTGCGGCCGGTCGAGCAGCTCCTTCGTCGCGAGGGCGAGGTGCCCCACGTACGTCGGCGAGCCACGCTGGTCGTCGACCACTCCGACCTCGTCCAGCTCCTCCGCGAGGCGCAGCATCGTGCGCAGGAAGTTGTGCCCGGTGGGGCCGAACAGCCACGACGAGCGCACGATCCAGCCGTCGCGCACCTCCGCCTCGCCCGCGAGTTTCGACGCGCCCGTACTCGCCGAGCGGAGCGGCCGGGTCGCTCTCGAGGTACGGCTCGCGCTTCGAACCGTCGAAGACGTAGTCGGTCGAGAAGTAGACGACCGGCGCACCGGCGGCGACGACGTTCCGCGTCCCGTGCGACGTTGACGGCGCTGGCGCCGTCGGGGTCGCCCTCGGCGCCGTCGACGTCCGTCCAGGCCGCGGCGTGCAGCACGAGGCCCGGCGGCTCGTGTAGCGGATACGGCTCGCGCACGTCCCAGTCGGAGCGCCCCAGCGCCAGCGCGTCCGGGAAGACCTCGGCCAGCGCGCGGCCCAGCTGCCCGCCCGCGCCGGTTACGACGACGCGGCGACCTGGTCCCGTTGCGACAGGATCGGCGATGTCGTGCTCCAGAGGTCGCGCACCCTGGGGTCGTCCCAGGGAACCGCGTGCTCGTCCGGGTCGGCCGGGTCGTACTCCTCGGTCACGTGGTAACAGAACAGGAGGTCGGTCAGCGCCTCGAAGCCGTGCGCGTGCCGGCCCGGGATGTAGATCGCGACCGGGTTGTCGTCCCCGATGTCCTCGGTGAACACCTCGCCGCTCGCGCGGTCGAGCACCACCACGCGGGCCGTCCCGCTCAGACACGCGAACAGGTCGTCCTGGCCGCGCTCGTGATAGTGGAGCCCGCGGATCGTCCCGGCCCGGGAGAACGAGACGTTGGTCTGGACGGTGGGCTTCGGAAGCGCGCTGTCGCGCCGCAGCTCCACGAACCAGCCGCGCTCGTCCTCGAAGCGGCGCAGCGGGAAGCGAACGAGACCGTCGATCACGCTTGGCGATTGACCCCGTTGGCGCGCACGAAGTCGTTCACCTCGTAGTAGGCCTCGATCGACTCGCCGGCGTCGCCCCAGAAGCCCTCGAGCACGTCGTACTCCATCGTCCCCTGGTCGACGTAGTGGTTGTTCACGTCGGTGATCTCGAGCTCGCCGCGGCCGGAGGGCTCGAGCGTCGGGATCACGTCGAACACGTCCGCGTCGTAGAAGTAGATCCCCGTGACTGCGTACTGCGAGGGCGGGTCCTGGGGCTTCTCCACGATCCGCACGACGCGCCCGTCGTCGAGCTCGGGCACGCCGAGGTGGCGCAGGTGCTCGGGGTTCTCCTCGTGCGAGAGCAGAATCCGCGCGCCCGCTCCTGGTCCCGGAAGTTCTGTGCGGCCGGCGCCAGCGAGTCCTCGAGCACGTTGTCGGCGAGCATCACGCAGATCCGCTCGCCGGCTGCGAACCGCTCCGCCAGCCCGAGCGCCTCGGCAATCCCGCCCGCGCGCTCCTGGTAGGCGTAGGAGAGCCGGTCGATCCCCCACTCGTGGCCGTTCCCGAGCAGGCGCAGGAACTCGCCGGCGTGGGTGCCGCCGGTGACGAGCATCAGCTCCGTGATCTGCGCCTTCACGAGTGCCTCGATCGCGTAGGCGACCATCGGCCGGTCGTAGATCGGGAGCAGGTGCTTGTTCGTGATCCGCGTGAGCGGATGCAGCCGGGTGCCGGTGCCCCCGGCGAGGATCACGCCCTTCATAGCTGCCGGATGCTACTCGGCCGAACCGCTCGCGGCCCGCGGACGAACGGAGAGTGATGGCTTTCAAGCGCACCTCCCTCGCACTCGCGGCCGCGCTCCTGCTCGCTCTCTCCCTCGGCGCCCAGCGCGCGGCCGCGACGACCGTGCTCGGGTCGCTCGACCCCCGCCGCGCTCCCGACGGCTGGGCCTGCGCGGTCTACATGTGCCCGACCGGGACGAGCGTCGGCTTCCGCCAGCTGGCGCTGTACGGCTCCGCGGTCGTCGCCGACGAGCCTGGCGTGCTCGTGTCTGCCCGCGTGAACGCCAGGCGGATCGCCGGCGTCGACCAGCCCCGGATCGCCGTGCTGCGGCCGACTGGCGAGGACGACGACGACATCGGCGTCACGGTCGCCGCCTACGCGCCGCTGCCGGTCGTCTCGGAGGGGCCGTCCGTGCACGAGGTGGAGGGCCTGCACCTGCCCGTCGAGCGCGGCGACTCGATCGGTTTCGTGCTCTCGGGCGGCCAGGTCGACCTCGGCCTCCGGGCGCGTCGCCAGCCCGACGGCAGCGTGCAGTCCTTCACGGAGCCCTGCGCTCCCTGCGGCATGGACGGCGGCACCGGCCGCGAGCTGCTCCTCGACGCCCGCATCGAGCCGGACGTGGACGAGGACCTGCTCGGCGACGAGTCCCAGGACCCGGACTTCGGCGTCGGGGACGAACAGGGCGACGAGGTGGAAGAGGACGAGCTCGACGACTGGTTCGACGAGCTCGGCAGCAACGAGGAGACCGAGGACCAGCCCGAGCGGCAGCAGCGGGGCTCGGCGCCCGCGCGGCGCCTCCGCCTGCTCGACCTCGACCGGGCGCGGAACGGCGACGTCTTCGTGCAGGTGCGCACGCCTCGCGCCGGTCTCGTGGGCGGCATCCTCACCACCTCCGCCGGCCCCTGGGATCTCGGCCGCCCGCTCTGGCTCGGCGGAGGCGAGGTGCGCGTGAAGCGCATGGCGCACGTCCGGCTACGGGTCCGCCTCTCGGCCAGCGGCCGACGGATCGACCGGCGGCCCGGCCGCCAGCGCGCCCGCGTCGTCGTCTACCAGCTCACGCGCGCCGGCATCAAGGTGACGATGCGCCAGATCCGGATCTAGGCTCGCGCCGTCCGATTAGGCCGCCCACGGACATGTCCCTGGGACATGGCCGCCGGAGGCGCGCCCGACCGCCGGAGCCCGCACCACTACGGGCGCGGACACGTCCGCGCGAGCCATGTCGAGGGGCCAGGCCCCTGGACATGGCTGGAAGAGACGTGGCGCCAACCCCTCCTAGAGGCCGGTCGCGCGCAGAGCAGGCGCCGGGGGAGGCGCGAGCGGCGAGGGCTCGACGCGGAAGATCCGTGCGGCCCGGTCCGGGAGCCACCAGTTCCAGCGGCCGAAGAGCTTCATCGCGCTCGGAACGAGCAGCGCGCGGATGATCGTGACGTCGATCAGGATCGCGACGGCGAGCCCGAAGCCGAACTGCTGCAGGCCGACGATCGAGCCGGCCACGAAGCCCATGAAGGCCGCGAACATGATCAGCCCGGCCGCGGTCACGAGCCGCCCCGTCTTCGCCAGCCCCGTCGTGACGGCCTCCACGTTGCCGCGGCCCTTGTCCCACTCCTCGCGCATGCGGCTGACGAGGAAGACTTCATAGTCCATCGAGAGCCCGAACAGCATCGCGAACAGGAAGACCGGGATCCAGCCCTCGATCTGGTCGAACTGGGTCAAGCCGAGGGGCTCGCCCCAGCCGAGCTTGAACGCGGCCACCAGCAGGCCGTAGGCAGCGCCGATCGAGAGCAGGTTGAGCACGATCGCCTTCAGCGGCAGCACGAGCGAGCGGAACGCCCGCACGAGCAGGACGTACGTGAGCACGAGCACTGCGAGCACGAGCCACGGAAACGCGCCGTACGTGAGGTCGAGGAAGTCGACGCCGAACGCCGGCCCGCCGCCGGTCAGCACCTCCGCCCCGGCCGGGAACGCCGCGCCCGGCACGATCTCGCCGCGCAGCCGGTCGACGAACTGCTGCGCCTCCGGAAGCCCGTACTCGTGCCGGCCGGTTGCCTGCAGGTGCAGGTAGCGGCCGGTCGGGTCACGGAACTGCGGCCCGTTCCCGTACGCCACGCCGGCGATCTCGGGATCCGCCTCGAGGCCCGCGATCAGCCTGCCGACGGCCGCCTGCACCTGCGGGTCGGAGCCGCCGCCGGCGCGCCCCGTGTCGACGACCACCTCGGTGGGCGAGACGGCGCCGTCACCGACCGCGTCGGTGAGGATGTTCAGGCCCTGGACGGCCGGCAGGTCCTGCGGGATCCCCTGGTTCGAGCCGGGGCCGAGCTGGAGCGCGAGCAGCGGGCTCGCCGCCAGCACGAGCCCGGCGGTCGTCGCCGCGGCGAACGCGGCCGGACGACGCATGATCACGCGCGCGAGCCGGGGCCAGAAGCCGTTCTGGGGATCGTCCCGCCGCTCGGTGACCGCCCGCGGGACGAGCCGCACGCGGTCGAGCCGGTCCTCGAGCCAGTAGACCAGCACCGGCAGGATCGTCACGGCCGCGAGCACGGAGACGAGCGGGATCAGCAGGCCCGCCAGCCCGAACCCGCGCATGAACGGGAGCGGCATGAAGAGCATCAGCGCCAACCCGATCGCGACCGCCGTGCCGCTGAACACGACCGCGCGGCCGGCCGTCTCCATCGTCGCCTCGACGGCCGGCTCGCGGGCGAGGCCGGCCTTCCGCTCCTCGCGGTAGCGGTAGACGATCAGGAGCGAGTAGTCGATCGCGATCCCCAGCCCGATCAGCGCGACCATGTTGGTCAGGTAGGTGGAGAGCTCCATGAAGTTCGCGAAGATCCAGACCAGCCCGAGCGTCACCGGGATCGACAGCCCCGCGAGCATGAACGGGAGCATGAAGGCGAGCGACCCGAAGACGAAGACGAGGATCAGGAGCGCGATCGGGATCGCGATGTAGAGCTCGCCCACCTTCAGGTCCTGGTTCTGCACCGGCTCCAGGTCATGCTCGATCGCGGACTGGCCCGTGACGTAGAGCTCCGCGCCCGGGACCGTGCCTGCAGCCTCGCGCATCGCGTCCGTGTGGCCCTTGGCGTCGGCCTGCTGCAGCTCCGAGACGATGCGCGCGCTGACGACGCGGTCGGAAACCGGCTCGGCGCCGACCACCCGGCCGGTCGGAAGCGCCTCGGCGGCGCGTGTGGCGGCGGCGAGCGTCGGCTCGACCAGCCCCTGCGCCGACCCGGGCGGGCCCTGGACGACGACCGAGAACCCACCCTCGGGCTTCTGGCCGAAGTGCTCCTCGAGCGTGTCGGCGGTCGTCTCGCTCTCCGACCCGGGCAGCACGAAGCGGTTCGTGAGCAGATCCGAGAGCCCGGAGGCGGCTGCGCCCGAGACGACGAACAGCACGAGCCAGACGGCCAGCACCGCCCAGCGGAATCTGATCATCGTGCGGGCCAGAGCGGCCACCTGTTCCTCCTCCGGGAAGCTAGCGGGCGCTAGGTTAGTGACCACTAGCGTCGCGTGTCAAGCCGGGGCGAACCCCCAGGGGTAAGGTCTCCCGCATGGCGAAGCGGCGCGACACGGAGCGCCTTCGGAGCGAGGTCGAGGAGCTCTTCGCCGACCTCTGGCAGCTGCCGCGCTTCGTCCACGCCCGCACCGGCTTCAGGCCGCCCGTCGACTACTTCGTCAGCGCGAACGGGCAACAGCTCGTGGTCGTGGTCGAGCTGGGCGGGGTCGAACCGGAGCAGCTCACGCTCGCGGTCGAGGGCGGCGAGCTCGTGGTCGCCGGCGAACGCCGTCGCGAGCGCGAGGAGGGCCGCGTCTACCACCTGATGGAGATCGACGACGGCCCGTTCGAGCGTCGGATTCCGCTGGCCCCGGGCGTCGACGTGAACGGGGCCACCGCGACGTACGAGCACGGCCTGCTCACGGTCGCCTTCCCGATCGCCAAGCGCCGCACGCGCACGGCGAAGGTGCTGATCCACGTGGCGCGGCGATGACCGAACTGCCGATCCTGCCGCTGAGGGAGACTGTCGTGTTCCCGGACTCGATCACGCCGCTGGCGATCGGGCAGGAGCGCTCCATCCGCCTGATCGACGACGTCGTCTCCGCAGACCGCGAGCTCGCGCTCGTTACCGTCCTGAACTCCGACGCGGAAGAGCCGGCGTTGGGACGACCTGTACGGCATCGGGACAGCCGCGACCGTGCACAAGCTGATCCGCGTTCCCGACGGGACCCTGCGCGTGCTCGTCCAGGGCCTGCGCCGGATCCGGATCGCCGAGCGGAAGGCGAACGAGCCGTACCTGACCGGAGTCTTCGAGGACGTCCCTGACATCAACCCGGGCACGCCCGAGGTCGAGGCACTGACGCGGAACGTCCAGGGCCTCTTCGCTCGCATCATCGGACTCGTCCCCTACCTCCCCGAGGAGCTGCAGCTGGCCGCGTCGAACGTCGACGACCCGAGCGCTCTCTGCCATCTCGTCGCCTCGACGCTGCGGATCAAGACCGAGGAGAAGCAGGAGCTGCTCGAGCTGGCCGACGTGGACGGACGCCTGCGGCGGATCGCGAGCATCCTCAACCGCGAGCTCGAGGTCTTCGAGCTCGGCTCGAAGATCCAGTCCCAGGTCGAGTCCGAGATGGAGAAGGGCCAGCGCGAGTACTTCCTGCGCCAGCAGCTGAAGGCGATCCAGGAGGAGCTCGGCGAGGCGGACGAGCAGCAGGCGGAGGTGAACGAGCTGCGCTCGCGGCTCGACGAGCTCGAACTGTCCGAGGAGATCGACCGGGCCGTGCGCCGGGAGCTGTCGAGGCTCGAGAAGCTGCCGCCGGCCGCCGCGGAGCACGGGGTGATCCGCACCTACCTGGACTGGATCCTCTCGCTGCCGTGGGGCACGGTCACCGAGGACAACCTCGACCTCGAGCACGCCCGCGCGATCCTCGACGAGGACCACTTCGACCTCGAGAAGGTCAAGGAGCGGATCATCGAGTACCTCGCGGTCTCGAAGCTGAAGAACGACCTCTCCGCGCCGATCCTCTGCTTCGTGGGCCCGCCGGGGGTCGGCAAGACCTCGCTCGGCCAGTCGATCGCCCGGGCCCTGGGCCGCAAGTTCGTGCGCATCTCGGTGGGCGGCGTACGCGATGAGGCCGAGATCCGGGGGCACCGGCGGACGTACATCGGCGCGATGCCCGGAACGATCATCCGCGCGATCCGGGACTCCGGGGCGATGAACCCGGTCTTCCTGATCGACGAGATCGACAAGATGGGCGCGGACTACCGCGGCGACCCCGCGAGCGCGATGCTCGAGGTGCTCGATCCCGAGCAGCACTCGAGCTTCCGCGACCACTACCTCGATCTGCCGTTCGACCTCTCGAAGGTGCTGTTCATCTGCACCGCCAACCTGCTCGACACGATCCCGCCCCCGCTTCTCGACCGCATGGACCTGCTCAGCCTCTCCGGCTACACGGAGGAGGAGAAGTTCGGGATCGCGCGGCGCTACCTCGTCCCGAAGCAGCTCGAGGCGCACGGCCTGGCGAAGTCGCGGGCCTCGATCTCGGACGCCGCGATCAGGGTCGTCGTCCGCGAATACACGCGCGAGGCAGGGGTGCGCAACCTCGAGCGTCAGCTGGCCGCCCTGTGCCGCAAGGCGGCGCGCGAGATCGCCGAGGAGCGGGCCAAGCGGATCACGATCGGGGAGAAGCGCGTTCGCGAGTGGCTCGGGCCGCGCCGGTTCGCGGGCGAGGTGCGGAGGCGGACCGCCGGGCCGGGCGTCGCCACCGGGCTCGCGGTCACCCCTGTCGGCGGCGACGTCCTCTTCATCGAGGCGACTGCCTATCCGGGGGAGGGCCGGCTGAAGGTGACGGGCCAGCTCGGCGACGTGATGCAGGAGTCCGCGCAGGCCGCGCACTCGTGGGCCTGGGCGCACGCCGTGCAGCTCGACCTCGACCCTGCCTGGTTCGCAGCCCACGACGTGCATGTCCACGTGCCTGCGGGCGCCCAGCCGAAGGACGGCCCCTCGGCCGGGATCACGATCGCGACCGCGATCGTCTCGATCGCCTCCCAGCGTCCGGTGTCGGCCGACGTCGCCATGACCGGCGAGATCACGCTGACGGGCCAGGTTCTGCAGATCGGCGGGGTGCGCGAGAAAGTGCTCGCCGCGCAGCGGGCGGGCGTCAAGACGGTCGTGCTCCCGCGCGAGAACGAGCCCGACCTGACCGAGCTGCCGGACGAGGCGCGGAACGCAGCTCTCCTTCGTGCTGGCGGACGACATCGAGGAGGTCCTGGAGGTGGCGTTCGACGGCTCGCTGCCCGCTCGGCAGCGCCGAGCGTCCCCCCTCCCCGGGCGCAAGGCCGCTCACGCCGCGTAGGATCTGTTTGATCGTGCAAACGCCCGGGTAGCAGCCGGAGAACGCGACGAAAGGACGGCCGGGCATGGCCAACACACGCGACCGCATCACCGACACCGCCGAGAGCGTCCGGCCGTACGTCGAGCGCGCGGTCAAGGACGAAGAGGTGCGCGAGAACGTCAAGAGCGCGCTCCTAGCGGCACGGAACATCTACGACGAGCTGATCGGCGGCCGCGGCGTGACCTATGCCGCGACGCGGATGGCGACCGACAAGGACATCCAGGAGAGCCTGCGCGCGGCGGTCGACGACCTGCGCCAGGCGGCCGACCGCGTCCAGGGCAGGGACTCGCACACCGGCCGCAACGTCACGCTCCTCGTGACCGGGATTGCGCTCGGACTGCTCTTCAACCCCGTCACCGGGCCCTCGACGCGCCGGTGGCTGTCCGACCTGATCCTGGGCAAGGACGAGTTCGGCGACGCGGCCGGGAACAACTCGAACCCCACCGCCTCGACGACTCCACCGCCTCGAGCACGAGCTCCAGCTCGAGCTAGCGGCCGGTCAAGCGGCGCAGAAGCGCCACGAACTGCTGTCTGGCACCAACGAGGCTGCCGTCGGAGTCGGCGGCGGCCTCGCGCATGGCGCGCCTGATCGAGGCCGGGTCGAGCCCGTTCGCGCGCGAGATGTCCCTGACCTGCAGCAGGATCGCGCCGGGCCTCGGGGCGCTGGCGCCCGGGGCGATGGGCGCCGCCCAGCCGGCGACGCCGGCGATGGCGACGTCGGAGAGACGCTGCCACGCGATGAGGTAGCGGTAGGCGTTGATCACGCCGTCGTAGCCCCTGTGCAACATCGAGGCGGGGTGGATCTCGAAGTGCAGGTGGTACGGGGTGTGCTCGGCGTCTCCCGTGTTGCCCACGAAGCCGAGCACGTCACCGGCCTCGACCTGGTTGCCGTTGACGGCGAGCTGCGAGAACGCCGAGAGGTGCGCGTAGTAGAACTCGTTCCCGTGCCGGTCGCGTAGCCAGACCCGCAGGCCGCCGACGTCGTTCCAGCCGACCGAGAAGACCGTCCCGTCGGTCACGGCGAGGATCGGCGCGCCGAGCGGCGCGAAGATGTCCTCTCCGTGGTGCCAGCCGGTGGTGGCGCGCCCGGCGCCGAAGGTGTCCGAGAACCCGGTGGGCCCGTAGATCGGGAAGACGTAGCCGCCGCTCGTCAGGCGCACGTCGAGCCCCTGGGGAACCGGCAGTAGCGGCGGCAGGGTCCCCGGCCTCGCCTCGCTCGCTGTCCTTCGCGTCGTCCTGCTCCCGCTTCGGCCGGACGCGGTCGTCCGGCGGCACCGGCGGTCGCACCGGCTTGACCTTCGGCTTCGCGGGCTTCGGGTCGAGCGGCCTCGGCGAGCGCGTCGGCGTAGCCGATCAGGATCTCGCTGCCGGCCGGAAGGCCGCCGTGGTCGAGGTTCAGGTGCACCAGCAGCGCGGCCTGGGAGACGATGTAGCCCTGCACGCCCGTCTTGGCCGTAGGCGACGCGGCCTGCGCGAGCGTCACCAGGTAGCCCCAGTCGCCGAGGTTGAAACGCCCTCCTGGGCCGGCCGCGGTCGGGACGCCGGCGATCGTCAGACCGACCACCTGCGAGCCGACGCTGTCGCCGGTCGCGCCCTTCGGCCCTGCGTTCGCCTTCGCCTTGGCGGTCACGGTCGTCGCCGTGATCTCGCCGTTGAAGAGCGTGACGCCCTGCGCTTCGCTGTTCGCACTGGCCGACGGAGTTGCGCCCGGCACCGCGAACGCGCCCGCGGTGACGGAACCGACGCGCGCGACCGAGCCGTCGGCCGGGTAGGCGAATGCGCCGCCCGTCACCACGGCGTCGTTCGGCGCCTGAACCGCGGCGGCAGACGCACCGGCCCCCCCGGGAACCGTCACGCGGACCCCCAGCCCGTGCGAGAGCGGCCCCGCCGCGGTCGGGCCTGCCCCGGAGCCGGTCGAGCCGGTCGCGAGCAGGATCCCCGCACCGGCGGCGAGCAGCATCAATCGGCGGGCCAAGGGCCGCATTATGAGGATGGTACTGCGGCGGCGGCGAGAAGCCTGCGCTTGAGAGTGAGAATCATTCTCAAGTAGAGTCTCCGCGTGGAGACGGAATTCGGATCGCTGCGCGTGCCCGAGGGGACCCGCCTGACGCCGCAACGGTGCGCTGTGCTCGAGGCCATCGCCGGCTGGAGCGGGAGCTTCACGGTCGCCGACGTCTTCGAGCGCGCCCGGAAGCAGTCGCCCCACCTCGGGCTCGCCACCACGTACCGGACCGTCGACCTCCTGCGCCAGAGCGGATCCGTGCGCCCGCTCGCCGGCGACCAGGTGGCCGCGTACGTCCGTTGCGGGCCGGAGCACCACCACCACCTCGTCTGCCTGGACTGCGGCGCGGTCGAGGACACCGACGAATGCCCGCTGCCGACCGCCGACGAGTTCGAGCGCCGCTACGGGTTCTCGCCGCGGTCGCACGAGCTCGAGATCTACGGCACCTGCCGGAGCTGTCGTTGACCTGGATCGCGATCCCGCTCGCGGGGCTCACCGTGGTCTCGACGCTCGCGGGCGGCTTCGTGGCGCTCAGGCTCCACCGCGACCTGCACACGCTGATCGCGCTCACCGGCGGCATCGTCGTCGCCGTAGCCCTGTTCGACGTCCTACCCCAGTCGATGGAGGCCGTCGGCGACGCCGACCAGGTCGCGTTTCTCGTCGGAGTCGGGTTCCTGGCGTTCTTCCTCGCCGAGCGCGTCCTCGTCCTGCACCACCGCGACGAGCCGGAGCAGGCGCGCGCCCACGCCCGGGTCGGCGTCCTCGGGGCGGCCGGCCTGTCCGCGCACAGCTTCCTGGACGGCCTCGGAATCGGGCTCGCGTTCGGGATCGACACGGCGACCGGGCTGCTCGTCTTCCTGGCCGTGGTCTCGCACGACTTCGCCGACGGGCTGAACACGGTCAGCTTCATCCTCCGCCAGAGCGGCAGCCGTCGGCAGGCGATCCGCTGGCTGGCCGTCGACGCAGTGGCCCCGCTGCTCGGAGCGATCGTGGGCGCCGCCATGAGCATCTCCGAGGAGAACCTCGGCTACCTGCTCGCCCTCTACGCCGGCTTCTTCCTGTACATGGGCGCGACCGACCTGCTCCCCGAGGCGCACCAGCACCCGTCGCGAGCGCGCGTGGGGCTGACCGTGCTCGGGTTCGCAGCCGTCTTCGCGCTCACGCTCGTCGCGCACTAGCGGGCCGCGTTCAGGCCTCCAGTCGGCGCTGCGCGAACTCGCGGAAGCGCTCGCGCACGTTCTCGTCGAGGCCGAGCGAATCGGCGTCGCCGTAGCTCGGGTCGCCGGCGATCTCCTCGGCGACCGCCCGCACCTCGCGCTCGACCTCGGCGCGGTGGGCGGGGTCGCGGAGCAGGGCGTCGACCCACGTCTCGGAGCCGTCGTACGGGTCGACGTCGCTGTCGAGCAAGAGCTGCCCGAGCACGAGCCCGACGCGGATGTACGCGAACGTCCGGAATGCGAGCAGGCGCTCGGGCGTCGAGACGAGCCGGTCGAGCTCGGGATCCTGCGCCTGGATGCGCGCGACGATGCTCCCGATCGGCTCGTCGACCAGCGGGATCCAGACCTCGTCCAGGCGAGCGCTCATCGGCAGCAGCATACGACGGAAGGGCCGAACCGGCCAGGCGCGCAGCCCTATCCTCCGGGCCGTGCACGAGTTGTTGCACCGCTTCGCCGAGGACCCACAGCGGGCTGCGATCCTGCTCGACGTCGACGGCGTGCTCGCCCCGATCGTGCTCCGTCCCGAGGACTCGGCCGTCCCCGAGGAGACGCGCACCGAGCTCGAGCGCCTGGCGGCTCGCTATTCGCTGGTCGCATGCGTGAGCGGCCGCACGAGCGCGGACGCAGCGCGCATCGTCGGGGTGCCCGAGCTCGTCTACGTGGGGTCGCACGGGCTCGAGCTGGCGCCGGAGGCCGAGCACTGGCGGGAGCGTCTGCACCGGTTCGGGCAGAGCGCCGACTGGCCCGCCGAGGACAAGGGGTTGACCGTCTCCTTCCACTACCGCGGCGTGGACGACGAGGACGCGGCGCGGGCGGAGCTCGAGCGGGTGGCGGAGCAGGCGCGTGCGGAGGGCCTGCTCGCGCGCTTCGGGCGCAAGGTGCTCGAGCTGCGGCCGCCGATCGAGGCCGACAAGGGCACGGCGGTCCAGGCCCTGCTCGTCGACCGCGGGCTGCACCGCGCGCTGTACGCGGGCGACGACACGACCGACCTGGACGGGTTCCGCGGCCTCGACGGGCTCGAGCTGGCGGTGCGGGTCGCCGTCGCCTCCGCGGAAGGGCCCCCTGAACTGCGCGAGGCCGCCGACCTGGTGGTCGACGGCCCCGCTGGAGCACTCGAGCTGCTGAAGTCGCTCTAGGCGGCCTCGAGCATCGGCTCGGGCACCTCCTCGACGGGCGGTGCCTCGAGATCGCTCCGCCGGACGAGCACGAGCGCGACGAGGATGCCCAGCGACGCGATGATCCCGCCCCAGATGAAGGCGGTCTCGAACCCCTCCGTCAGGGCCTGCGGGACCGCGGTCCCCGACGCGACGCCGCTCTCGGTGGTCGAGGTGGCGATCGCCGAGAGGGCCGCGATGCCCAGCGCGCCGCCGATCTGCTGCGACGTGTTGAAGAGCCCGGAGGCGAGACCGGCCTGCGAGGCGTGGACGCCGGCCAGCGCCGCGATCGAGATCGGCACGAACGAGAAGCCGAGGCCGACCGCGATCAGCAGGAACCCGGGCAGCAGGTCATCGACGTAGGACCCGCCGACCGAGACCTGCGTGAACCAGAGCAGCCCGGCGGTCAGGAACCCCATCCCGGCCGCGATCACGGGCTTGACCCCGACCCGGTTGACGAGCTGGGCCGCGACCGTCGACCAGATGATCGCCGTGCCGGCGACCGCGAGGTACGCCATCCCGGTCTTGAGCGGGGAGTACGTCAGCACCTGCTGCATGTACAGCGTGAGCATCAGGAACATCGAGAACGTCACGGTGCCGAGGATCAGCCCCGAGATGTTCGCCGCGGCCACCGTCCGGATCCGGAAGATCGAGAACGGCATCAGCGGCTCCTTCGCGCGTGCCTCCCACGCGGTGAACGCGGCGAGCAGCGCGCACGGCGGCGACGAAGAGGCCGATCGTCGCGGAGCGACGTCCACCCGTACTCGTTCGCCTGCGTGATCGCGAAGACGAGCGTGCTCATGCCGGCGGTGACGAGCACGGCACCGGGCACGTCGAAGCTCTTCATGTCGGTGTCGCGGCTCTCGGCCAGCAGCAGCGGAGTCACCGCGACCGCTGCGATTCCGACCGGAACGTTGATGTAGAAGACCCACTCCCAGCTGAGCAAGTCGGTGAGGATGCCGCCGAGCAGGACACCCGCGACGGCGCCGAACGCCCCCACGGCGCCCCACACACCAAGCGCGGTGTTTCGCTCACGCCCTTCCTGGAAGGTCGTCATCAGGATCGCGAGTGCAGCGGGCGTGATCATCGCCGCGCCGAGTCCCTGGATGGCTCGAGCAACGATCAAGGCCTCGTCGCTCCAGGCGAGCCCCGAAAGAAGCGAGGCCGCGCTGAAGACGATCAGTCCAACAACGAACAGCCGACGCCGCCCGAGCAGGTCGGCGGTCCGGCCGCCGAGGAGCAGGAAGCCGCCGAAGAACAGCGCGTAGGCGCTGATCACCCACTGCAGGTCCGCCTGCGAGAAACCGAGGTCTTCCTGGATCGAGGGAAGGGCCACGTTCACGATCGCGATGTCCAGCACGACCATGAACTGCACCGACGCGAGAAGCGCCAGTGCCAGCCACTTGCGTCCGTGTGAAGCCAACATCTTTCGCTTTCCTTTCCTTGGAGGAGCTTGCGAAATTACACGAAGTACTTTCTTTTTGCAAGTCTTGGGTGGCAGAACGCAACCAGGTCGGTTACAATTCCCGACGTGGCGAAGCGATACGACCAGTACTGCCCCATCGCCCACGCGCTCTGCGCCATCGGCGAGCGCTGGTCACTGCTCGTCGTCCGCGAGCTGCTCGAAGGGCCGAAGCGCTACACCGACCTGGCCGCGGGCCTCCCCGGCGTCTCGACGAACATCCTCGCGGCGCGGCTGCGCGACCTCGAGGGAAGCGGCGTCGTGCAGAAGCGCAAGCTGCCGCCTCCTGCCGCCTCCACCGTCTACGAGCTCACCGACTACGGGGCGCAGCTCGAAGAGGTGGTCTACGCCATGGCGCGCTGGGGCGTGCGGACACTGGGGCCTCCCGGGCCACAAGACGACCTCGAGCCGGACTGGGGCCTGAACGCCTTCCCGGCGCTCTTCAATCCCACCGCCGCGAGGGACATGCACGGGACGTATGCGTTCCGCATTTCGACCAACGCCTTCACGGTCTCGCTCGCCGAGGGCCGCGTCAGCGCGGAGCTGGGCATCGACCCCGAGGCCGACCTCGAGGCCGCCTTCGACATGGAGACGTTCTTCGGCCTCGCCTCCGGCGACCTCGCGCCGGCTGACGCCATCGAGCAGGGCCTGGTCGAGCTACGCGGCGACGTGGAGTGCCTCGAGCGCTTCTTCGAGGCTTTCAGCTACGCGCCGCGGATCGTGGCTCGCTCGCACGAGCCGGTCGTCGTCTAGCTCGCGGCGTAGCGCTGCAGCACGTCCCAGGCGAGGCGAACGTCGTCCTCGGTCGTGCGGGCGTTGTTGACCGCCAGGCGCAGCACGAAGCGGCCGTCGAGGCGCGTGTGCGAGAGGAAGATCTCGCCGCTCGCGTTGACGCGCTCGAGTAGGGCCTCGTTGTCGGCGTCCGTGCCCTCGCGCCTGAAGCAGACGAGCGAGAAGCGGCGTGGAGCGCAGACCTCCCAGCCGGGCGCATCGGCCACCCAGCGCTCGAACTCCGCGGCCAGGCGGACGTGCTCGCGGATCATCGCCTGCAGGCCCTCGCGGCCGAGCGTCCGCAGGACGACCCAGAGCTTGAGCGCCCGGAAGCGGCGGCCGAGCGGCACGGCAACCTCGTTCAGGCTGACGACCTCCTCGCTCACGCGTAGGTACTCGGGCACGAGGCTGAAGACAGCGCGGAAGGCATCGACGCGTCGCGTCCACAGCGCCGAGCAGTCCATCGGCGTCGAGAGCCACTTGTGCGGGTTGACGACGATCGAGTCGCCCCGTTCCCAGCCGGCGAAGAGCGGCCTCAGCTCCTCGCAGACGGCAGCCGAGCCGGCGTAGGCCGCGTCGACGTGGAGCCACGTGCCGGCCGCCTCGCAGGCGTCGGCGATCGCGGGCACGGGGTCGACCGCCGCGCTCGACGTCGTGCCGATCGTCGCCACGACCGCGCAGGCGTCATCGAGCTGGAGCAGGTCGGGCCGCAGCGCGTAGGACGCGTCGACCGGAACCTTGCGGAGGTCGAGCTCGAGGATCCGCGCCGCCTTGTCGACCGACGAGTGCACGTGCTCGGAGGCGAGCACCGCACGCCTGCCGGGAGCCGCCTCGCGCGCGGCCGCCAGCGCTGCGAGCGTGCCCACCGACGCGGAGTCCTCGATGTGCCCGTGGAAGCCCTCCGGGAGCCCGAGCAGCTGTCTCAGCCAGTCGAGCGTGACTTCCTCCAGCTCCTGGAGGACGGGCGACGTACGCCAGAGGATCCCGACCTGGTTCAGGGCGGCGATCAGCAGCTCGGCGAGGATCCCGGCCTCGGACGCGGTGCTGGCGAAGTAGGCGAAGTAGCGCGGGCTCTGCCAGTGGGTGATGCCGTCCATGAGCTTCTCGTCGAGGTCGCGCAGGACGGCCGCGAAGGGCTCGGGCGCATCGGGCGGAGCCGGCGGCAGCCTGGAGCGGATCTCACCGGGCTCGACCTGCGCGAGCACCGGGAACTCCCGCAACCGCTCGAGGTAGTCCGCGACCCAGTCGAGCGCGGCGGTGCCGTCGTCGCGGAAGCTCATCCGAGCGCGCACCGAGATCAGTCGCTCGATCTCCGCCCACGGCCGCGTGTTCAGCACCTGCTCCTTGGTCAGCCAGCCGCGCCGAGCCTGCGCGACGCCGATCTCGGGCCACGCGAGCGCGCTGATCTGGTGCGCGTCGCTGTTGACCGCCACCAGGACGCCCGCCTCGCCCGCCGCGCGCGCGTGCGCGTCGCGGATGTCGAGGCGGTCGGGCTGCGAATTGATCTCGAGGAACGTGCCCGTCGCGAGGGCGGCCTCGATCACCTTGTCGACGGCGACGTCCGCCGGCGGCCGCCGGTTGATCTTGCGAGCCGTCAGGTGCCCGATGCAGTCGACGTGCGGGTTCTCGATCGCGCCGAGCACCCGCTCGGTCGGGTTCTTGTCGAAGCTCGTGTGCAGCGAGGCCATCACCCAGTCGAACAGCGAGAGCGTCTCGTCGTCGACGTCGAGCGTGCCGTCGGCCTTGATGTTGACCTCGATCCCGCGCAGCACGCGGAAGGGAGCCACCCGCTTGTCCAGCGCGATGATCTCCTCGAAGTAGCGCTCGAGCTTGCCGTCGCGGAGGTAGTGCGAGTGGTCGGTGACGGCGAGGTACTCGTAGCCGCGGCCACGCGCGACCTCGACCATCTCCTCGAGCGTGTTCTTGCCGTCGTTCGACCACGTGGTGTGGGAGTGGAGGTCGCCACGCAAGTCGCCGAGCTCGACCAGCTGCGGCAGCTCGCCCTTCTTCGCCGCGTCGAGCTCGCCCGAGTTCTCGCGCAGCTCGGGCGGGATGAGCTGGTAGCCGAGATGCTCGTACAGCTCCTCCTCGCTGCGGGTCTGGAAGACCGCGCGCGTCTCGACGTTCTCCACCCCGTACTCCGAGACCGAGAGCCCGGCGCGCACCGCGTTCTCGCGCAGCGCGACGTTGTGCTCCTTCGAGCCCGTGAAGTGCTGCAGCAGGTTGCCGTAGGACTCCGGCGGAACGACGCGCAGGTCGAAGCGCAGGCCGTCGTTCGAGAGCACGGTCGCCTTGGTCGGGCCGTGCGCGGCGACGTCCGCGACCCAGGCCAGCTTCGTGAAGTGCTCGGTCAGCGCGGCCGGGTCGTCGGCCGTGGCGATGATGTCCAGGTCGCGGAAGGTCTCCCGGCGGCGGCGCACGCTCCCCGCCTCGGAGACGAGGTCGACGCCCGGGTGCTCGCGCAGCGCCTGGACGACAGCGAGCACGGCAGGAAGGCCCTGGCCGAGCAGGGCGCGCCGCGGCTCGGCGGAGACCTCGGCCGCGAGGGCGGCCAGCACGCGCTCCTCGGTCTTCGCGCCCATGCCCGAGAGCGTGCGCAGGCGCTGCTGCTCGGCCGCGGCCTGCAGCTCGACCAGGGTGGTGACGCCGAGCTCCTTCCAGATCCGCGCCGCGGTCTTCGGGCCCAGCCCGGGCAGGCGCGTGAAGAGCACGACCTCGGTCGGGATCTTGTCCTTGCGCTTGGTGATCGCCTCGATCTCGCCGGTCTCGACGATCTGGACGATCTTCTCCTCGATCGTCTTGCCGATTCCCTGCAGGCTCTTGGCCTTGCCCTCGAGCGCCAGCTCCGCGATCGAGCCGGCGGTCTCGCGGATCCGCTGCGCGGCGCGGCGGTAGGCAAGCGGCCGGAACGGGTCGGATCCCTCCAGCTCGAGCAGGTCGGCGAGCAGGTCGAACTGGTCGGCGACGTCGGCGTTGCGAGGCTCTTCAGAGTGGGGCCTCGTCGCGCGGGTGCGATGGTGGTGCGAGGCAAGGACGCAGGGAGCGTTCGTGTATTGGGACGCGTAGCGTGGCGCGACTGAGGACGCCGCCTCGCGCCGCCCAGCGCGGCCGCGGGACACAGAGTCCTGCTCTGAAGTCAGCTCCACACAACGTGGTGGCCACGCTGGCGATGATAGGCGCAGTGTCCTGGGCCACCGTCTGCCTCCCCACGTACGACGAGAAGGAGAACCTGGAGCCGATGGTGCGCGCCCTCGGGGCGGTGCTCGGCCCGGACGACCGCGTGCTCGTGATCGACGACAGCTCGCCGGACGGCACCGGCGAGCTCGCCGACCGGCTCGCATCCGAGCTTCCCTGGGTCGACGTCCTGCACCGCCCCCGCAAGGAGGGGCTCGGCCGGGCGTACCTCGACGGCTTCCGTCGGGCCCTCGAGACCGGAGCGGAGCTGATCCTGGAGATGGACTGCGACTTCTCGCACGATCCCGAGGACGTGCCGCGCCTGCTCGCGGCCGCCGAGGACGCCGACCTCGTGCTCGGCTCGCGCTACGTCGAGGGCGGCGGCACCGCCAACTGGGGCCTCGTGCGACGCGCGATCTCGCGCTGGGGCTCGCTCTACGCGCAGGTCCTGCTCGGGCTGCCCGTCCGCGACCTCACCGGCGGCTTCAAGTGCTACCGCCGCCGGGTGCTGGAGACGATCGACCTCGACGCGATCGACTCGCGCGGCTACGCGTTCCAGATCGAGACGACCTACCGCGCGGTCAGAGCCGGCTTCAGCGTGGTCGAGGTGCCGATCCGCTTCACCGACCGCGAGGTGGGCGGCTCGAAGATGTCGCACGCGATCGTGCTCGAGGCGGTCTGGAAGGTGCCCGCGCTGCGGCTCGGCGCCACGGGCCGCATGTAGCGTGGAGAAAGTGCCTCCTCCAGCAAGACACGCCTACTTCTGGCCCGCGATCACGCGGCGCCAGGAACCACCCTCGCCTGCAAAGGCTGCAGAGAGCCTTGGACGCGGCCGAGTGCGGCCCCTGGCTTGGTGCTCGCGACCCAGAGCGGGGCAGCCTCACTGGAAGAGGCACTATGCGCGAGATCGGCGACGACAGCTTCGAGCGCGAGGTGCTACAGGCCGAGCGGCCGGTCGTGGTCGACTTCTGGGCTCCCTGGTGCGGCCCCTGCCACGCCGTGACCGGGCTGCTCGAGAAGCTGGAGGCCGAGCACGAGGGCAGGGCCGACTTCGTGAAGGTGAACGTGGACGAGAACCTGGCCACGGCCTCCCGCTACGCGGTGCTGTCGCTGCCGACCACGATCCTGTTCGAGGGCGGCGAGCCAAGGGCCACCGTCATCGGCGCCCGACCTCGGTCACATTTCGAGAGCGCGTTCGCGGACTGGCTCTAGCGGGCGCTTCGCCCGCCGGTCGGCGGCGCCGCTGCCCTCGAAATCCGTTGCAGTCAGGCGGCTGCGCGGATCGACCCGCGTGTAGACGAGATCGACGACGAGGTTCAGCACGATCACCACCAGCGTGGAGAACATGACCACCCCCATGATCACCGGCAGGTCGCGGCGGCCGAGGCTCTGGATCGCCAGCCCGCCCAGGCCGGGTAGCCCGAAGACGCGCTCCACGAACACTGCGCCGCCGAGCATCAGGCCGATGTCCATGCCGAGCATCGTCACGACGGGCAGCATCGCGTTGCGCAGGACGTGGGCGCGCATCACCTGGGCCTCGGACGCGCCCTTGGCGCGGGCGGTGCGGACGTAGTCCTCGCCCAGCGCTTCGAGCACGCTCGCGCGCACCATCCGCATGTAGATGGCCGCGAACATCAGCGCGAACGTCATCCACGGCAGCCACATGTGCCACGCCCACTGCAGCGGTCCGCCGCAGCCGGTCGTCGGCGAGATCAGGTCGCAGTAGCCGCCGGCCGGCGCGACCCCGAGCTTCAGGCCGAGCACGTACGAGAGGATCAGCCCGATCCACACGGGGTGGGCCGAGATCCCGATCAGCACGAAGATCGTGGCCCCGCGATCGACCAGCGACCGGGGGCGCATCGCCGAGAGCAGGCCGACCGGGATCGCGATCAGCATCCAGACGATCGCGCCGCCGATGACGAGCGAGGCGGTCACCGGCGCCGCCTGCAGGATGATCTCGCTGACGTCGCGCCGGGTCACGTACGAGTAGCCGAGGTCGCCCTGCAGCACCCGGCCCACCCACTGGCCGTACTCCTGCAGCAGCGAGCCCTCGAGCGGGATCACGGTGCGCAGGTCGATCGTCTCCGAAGCCTGGCCGCGCCCGATCGTGGACGACTCGGTCGGGATCACGAAGAAGATCAGGTAGGTGATGAAGCTCATGACGAGGAAGAGCAGCCCGGCCCAGGCGACTCTCCTGACGAGGTAGCTCGTCACAGCTGCACCTTACGAGGTCAGCGGAAGTGCTCCCATCCTTCGAGGTCTACTCGCCGGCCGTCCAGGCGGATCTCGACGCCTTCCCCCTCCTCGCAGCGTCCGATCACCGCGAACCGCGCCCGGCTCGCGGGTCGCGGCCAGCAGCTCGTAGTCCTCGCCGAAGGCGAGATCCTCGGCCGTCGCGCCCGCGGCGAGGGGCACCGCCTCGAGGTCGATCGTGCACCGCACCCCTGAGCGTGCGGCGATGTGGCCGGCGTCGGCGGCCAGCCCGTCCGAGATGTCGAGGACGGCCCCCGCCGCCCGGGCCAGCTCGCGCCCCTCCGCGAGCCGCAGCGGCGGACGGACGAAGGTCTGCTCGCGGAAGGCCGCGCCCGGCGGCTCCGAGGGGGCCGGTCACCACGAGCAGGTCGCCGGGCCGAGCCCCACCCCGTCCGGGAACGCGGTCGGAGCGTCCCAGCGCGGTCACGGAGAGCATCAGCACGTCCGCCCGGGTCGTGTCGCCGCCGACCACGGGGACACCGGTCTCGGCAATGCCCTCGTACAGCTCGAGCACGTCCTCGACCCTGGTCTCGGACGGGGCTCCGAACGACACCAGCAAGCCGCTCGGCTCGGCACCGGATGCGGCCAGGTCGCTCAGGTTGACCGCCGCCGCTCGAAAGCCGAGATCCCGCCACGAGAGCCAGTCGAGGAGGAAGTGGACCCCTTCGACGAGTGCGTCCTGCGTGACGACCAGACCGTCGACGACCGCTGCGTCGTTCTCGATCGTCCGCGCGAGCCCGCGCCGCTCGAGCTCGGCCAGCAGGCCGAGCTCGCCAGTCAGCCAGTCGCATCGCGAATCGGCCGCAGCCTCACCTGCGGCTCGGATCACGGCGACGCCGGCCGCGCCCGCCTCGATGCAAGCGCGGGCGTTGGACGCGTCGATGCCGCCGATCGCCACGACGGGAATCGCGACAGAACGGCAGATCGCGCGCAGGCCGTCGAGCCCGATCGGCGGGTCGGCATCGGCCTTGGACGGCGTCGCCCAGACGGGGCCCGCCCCGACGTAGCCGGCGCCCCGAGCTTCCGCCTCGACCGCTTCGTCGACGCTCGCCGCGGAGAGCCCCAGCAGCAGACCGGCGCCGAGCGCGCGCTCGGCACCCTCGTCGCCTCGACCCAGGTGGACGCCGTCGGCGCGCAGACGAACCGCAGCCTCGACGTCATCGTTGACGACGAAGGTCGCGTCCAGCTCGCCGAACGAGCGGCCGCGCTCGACCCGCTCGTCCGTCGAGACGTCCTTCAGCCGCAGCTGCACGACGGTCGCGCCGCCCGCGACCGCGTCCTGCGCAGTCTCGAGATCCTCCACGAGCACGTGAAGCCTCACAGCTCGCGGACCCGCGCGCGCCCGTCGAGGGTGGACGGATCGAGAGCGGCAAGCGCGTCGTAGAGGCCCGCGTGGAAGGTGCCCGGGCCCTTCGCGTCGGCCGCGGCATCCTCGCCGGCGACACCGAAGGCGACCAGAGCCCCGACTGCCGCGTCGAGGGAAGAGCCCGGCTCGGCAGCGAGAAACGCGCCGGTGATCGCAGTCGACATGCACCCGGTCCCGGTGACGGTGCCCAGCAGCTCGTGGCCGTTCTCGACGGCGATGACGCGCGTCCCGTCGGAGACGTAGTCGACCGGGCCGGTCACGGCCGCCACGAGGTCGAGCGCTCGGGCGGCCGCCCGTGCCAGCTCGGCAGCCTCGCCGCCCGCCGCGATCGACTCGACCCCCCGCACCTCCGCCTCGACGCCGACCAGCGTCGCGATCTCGCCCGGGTTCCCGCGCAGGACGTCGATCGGGAGCTCGGCGAGCAGCCCTCGCGCGGTGTCGGTGCGGTAGCGGGTCGCACCTGCGCCGACCGGATCGAGCGCAATCGGGATCCCGCGGGCGTTCGCGGCCCGGCCGGCCAGCACCATCGCCTCGATCCAGTCCGGCGAGAGCGTGCCGATGTTGAGCACGAGCGCTCCGGCGAGGCCGACCATCTCCTCGACCTCCTCGACGGCGTGCGCCATCACGGGCAGCGCGCCGAGCGCGAGCGTCGCGTTCGCCGTCTCGTTCATGACCACGTAGTTCGTGATCTGGTGGACGAGCGGCTTCTGCTCGCGTATCCGCGCGAGCGTTTCGCCGGGCGTCACCGCACGCCTGCCAGGTGGAAGACGTCGACGGGGCCATCGCCAGCGCCGATCTCGGTGAGGCCGTTCTTCACGGCGTCGGAGGCCACCTTGCCGGCCGCGCGCGCCACCCGGACCGGCCGCTCGCCCTTCGCGAGCAAGGCGGCGACCGTCGCCGAGTGCGTGCAGCCCGCGCCGTGCGTGGCCGGGACGTCGTACCGGGCGACCGGAAACTCGTAGTGCTCGACGCCGTCGTAGAGGTGGTCGACGGCCTCGTCTCCGTGCCCCCCGGTCACGATCACCGCCGCCGCGCCGAGCTCGTGCAGCCGCTCGGCCAGCTCCCGGCGAGAGGCGCCGGGCCGGCCCGTCAGCGCCTCGGCCTCGAGCAGGTTCGGCGTCACGACCGTCGCCAGCGGAAACAGCCGCCGCACGAGCACCTCGACCGCATCGTCTCTGAGCAGCTTCGCCCCCGAGCTCGCGACCATGACCGGATCGACGACGAGCGGCGTCTCGCGGCCCTCGAGGAAGTCGGCGACCGTCTCCACGATCGGCGCCGAGAAGAGCATCCCGGTCTTGGCTGCGTCCACGCCGATGTCGTCGTAGACCGCCTCCAGCTGCGCGCGTACGAAGTCGGGCGGCAGCTCGTGGACGGCCGTGACGCCGAGCGTGTTCTGCGCCGTCAAGGCGACCAGGACGGACATGCCGTGGCAACCCGCCGCGGCGAACGCCTTCAGGTCGGCCTGGATGCCGGCACCGCCGCCGGAGTCCGAAGACGCGATGGTCAAACAGCGAGGTACCAACTTCACTCCCTTCGCCGGTACTAGCCGGATCAGGTTCAGCGGGTGTGTTCTCAGCCCCACGCGGGGCACCCCGGTCGGCCGAGAGTAGCATCGGCCACGTGACCCGAGTCGCCCGCTACGACGGGCATGCGGAGTACTACGACGAGCGCCTGCGCGAGTTCACGCTCGGCCGCACGGAGCTGCTGCGCCGACTGCTCGGCCAGGGCCGGGGTCGCTGCCTCGATCTCGGCTGCGGCACCGGCCTGCACTTCGCGACGCTGCTCGACCTCGGCTGGACCGTCACCGGCGTCGACCTCTCCGCCGACCAGCTTCGAGTCGCCCGTACACGGGCGGGCACCGTCGAGCTCGTCCACGCAGACGCGGCGGCGCTGCCCATACCGGACAACAGCTTCGACGCGGTCGCTGCGCTCTTCGCGCACACGGACATGGACGACTACGCGAGCGCGGTTCGCGAGGGCGCGCGCGTTCTCGTCCCCGGCGGCAGCTTCGTCCACGTGGGCCTGCACCCGTGTTTCGTGGGGCCATTCGCCAGCAAGGTCGGCGAGGACGCGGTGCCCGTGCTCTTTCCCGGGTACCGCGAGACGGCCTGGACCGACGATGGCCCCGGCTTCGGCGAGGGCCTGCGGCGACTGGTCGGAATGTGCCATCTCCCGCTGGCCCAACTCCTGCAGGCGTTCGTGGACGCGGAGCTCGTCCTCGAACGCTTCGAGGAGTCCGCCGGCGCCGACTACCCGCACGTCCTCGCCGTTCGCGCGCGGAAGCCGTGACCGTCGCCTTCCCGGCCGAGCTGCTCGGCGCTGAGGAGATCGCGTACCTGACGACCGAGCCGGCCCGCGAAGCCCGCACGGCGCCGCTGCCCGACGAGCTCGACCAGCGCGTGCGAGACGCGCTCGCCGCGCGCGGGATCGAGGAGCTCTTCACGCACCAGCGCACGGCATGGGACGCGGTCGCGCGCGGCGAGCACGTCGTCGTCGCGACCGGAACCGCGAGCGGCAAGACGCTCGCGTTCAACCTGCCCGTGCTCGACGCGCTCGCGCGCGAGCCCAAGACCCGCGCGCTCTATCTCTATCCGACCAAGGCGCTCGCGCAGGACCAGGCGCGCGCGCTGAACGAGCTGCGCGTCCCGAAGGTGAAGGCCGCGATCTACGACGGGGACACTCCGGGCGAGCAGCGCTGGCAGATCCGGAAGTGGTCGAACCTGATCCTGACCAACCCGGACATGCTGCATCTCGGCGTGCTCCCGCACCACGACCGCTGGGGGGACGTGCTCTCGAACCTCGGCTACGTCGTGATCGACGAGGCGCACGTCTACCGCGGCGTGTTCGGCTCACACGTGGGAAACGTCCTGCGACGGCTGCGACGGCTCGCGCACGTGTACGGCGCGGAGCCGCGCTTCCTGCTCTCGTCCGCGACGATCGCCAACCCCGGCGAGCTGGCCCGTTCGCTCCTGGGCGTCGGGGCCACCGTGGTCGACGACGACGGCGCTCCGCGCGCCGAGCGGACGATCGCGCTCTGGAACCCGGCGCTCCTCGACGAGGAGCTCGGCGAGCGGGCGAGCGCGCTCTCCGACGCGTCACGCCTGCTGGCCGAGCTCGTCTCGGCGGGACGGCGCACGCTCGCGTTCGGCAAGAGCCGCAGGGTGGCCGAGCTGGTGCACCGCTTCACGGTCGACCGGCTCGGCGATCGCGAGCTCGCCGCGCGGCTCTCGCCGTACCGGGCCGGCTACACGCCCGCGCAGCGACGGGAGATCGAGCGCCGGCTCGTCGAGGGCGACCTGCTCGGCGTCTCCGCCACCAACGCGCTCGAGCTCGGAATCGACGTCGGCCTGCTCGACGCGGTGCTCTGCGTCGGCTTCCCCGGCACGGTCGCCAGCCTGCGCCAGCAGTGGGGCCGCGCCGGTCGTCGCGACCACGGGCTCGCCGTGCTCGTGGCGAGCGAGGACGCCCTCGAGCAGTACTTCATGCGCGAGCCCGAGACGCTGCTGAACCGCCGCGTCGAGGCGGCGATCCTCGACCACGCCAACCCGCACGTCCTGGACGGACACGTCCGTTCGGCCGCGTTCGAAGCGCCGCTCGACGACGCGGACCGCGAGTTCCTCGGCGACGCCGCACTCGAACGCGCCGCCGAGCTTCCGGAGCTGAAGCACACGCCGAAGGGCTACGTCTGGGCGGGACGCGACTACCCGGCCGCGCGCGTGGCGCTGCGGGCCACGAGCCTCGACTCCTTCACGGTGGTCGACGTCGAGAGCGGCTCGATGCTCGGCCTCGTCGAGCTCGAGAAGGCCTACTCCACCGTCCACCAGGGCGCGATCTACCTCCACCTCGGCGAGACCTACCAGGTGCTCGAGCTCGACCTCGGGGCGCGCACCGCGCTCGTGCAGCCCTTCTCCGGGGACTGGTACACGCAGCCGAAGAAGGAGACGAACACGGCGATCGAGGAGACGCTCCGGACCGAGGCAGCGCCTCGGGCTCGAGCTGTCGTTCGGGCGCGTCTCCGTGACCGAGCAGGTGATTGCCTACCAGCGGCGGTCGATCCGCGGCGGCGAGCCGATCGACCTCACGCCGCTCGACCTGCCCGAGACGACCTTCGACACCGAGGCGGTCTGGTACCTCCCCGAGCCCGAGCAGCTGGGCTCGTCCGTGCAGATGCCGCGCCTGCTCGGGACCCTGCACGCGGCCGAGCACGCCATGATCGCGATCCTGCCGCTCTGGGCGATGTGCGACCGCTGGGACATCGGCGGACTCTCGACCAACGTCCACTTCCAGACCGGCCGCCCGACGATCTTCGTCTACGACGGGCACTCCGGCGGCGTCGGGATCACGGAGCGCGGCTTCGACGTCTTCGAGAGCTGGGTGGGCGACACGGCCAAGCTGCTCGCCGGCTGCCCCTGCGAGCACGGCTGCCCGTCGTGCGTCCAGTCGCCCAAGTGCGGCAACCTGAACGAGCCGCTCGACAAGGCCGGAGCGCTCGAGCTGCTCGAGGCGATGCTCGCTGTCGATTCCGCGGCCGCCCGTTCGTCTCCATGACGTAACCGACCGAAGGGAGACCCATGCAGTACATGCTTCTGATCTACGCCGAGGAGAGCGGCTGGGAGTCCATGAGCGAGGACGACCGCACGAGCGCCATGGAGCGCTACCGCGCGTTCACCGAGGAGCTGCAGGCCGCGGGCGCGATGGTCGCGGCCGACCGGCTGCAGCCGACCGGAAACGCCACCACGCTCCGCATCCGCGACGGCGAGCGGCTCGTGACGGACGGCCCCTTCGCCGAGACGAAGGAGCAGCTCGGCGGCTACTACCTGATCGAGGCGGACTCGCTCGACGAGGCGACCGAGTGGGCGGCCAAGCTGCCCGCCGCGCACCACGGCACGGTCGAGATCCGGCCGATCATGCCGATGCCCGTGGAGGCACGCTCGTAGCGAGCGTCGAGGCAGTCTTCCGGGAGGAGTGGGGGCGCGCCGTCGCCGTCCTCGCCCGCGCGCTCGGCGACCTCGAGCGGGCGGAAGAGGCCGTTCAGGACGCGTTCGCGCTGGCGGTCGAGCGCTGGCCGCTCGACGGTGCGCCCTCGAATCCCGGCGCCTGGATCGTGACCGTGGCGAAGAACCGCGCCGTCGACCGGATCCGCCGCGAGCGCACGTTCGAACGCAAGCGCGAGCTGCTCGAGCGACTCGAGACCACCGTGACCGAGGACCCGGAGACATCGATCCCGGATGAGCGGCTCGCTCTTGTGTTCACCTGCTGCCACCCGGCACTGGCTGCAGACGTCCGCGTCCCGCTGACCCTGCGCATGGTCGGCGGCCTCTCGACGCAGGAGATCGCGGCCGCGTTCCTCGTGCCCGAGCCGACTCTCGCCCAGCGGCTCGTCCGGGCCAAGCGCAAGATCCGCGACGCCGGGATCCCCTTCCGCGTGCCGCCCGACGAGCTCCTGCCCGACCGCGCTGCGCTCGGTGCTGGCCGTCGTCTACCTGATCTTCAACGAGGGCTACTCGGCGACGGGCGGCGCGGAGCTCGTGCGGGCCGACCTGAGCGAGGAGGCGATCCGGCTCGGGAAGCTGCTCGCGGTGCTGATGCCCGACGAGCCGGAAGCGCTCGGCCTACTCGCGCTCATGCTCCTGCAGGACGCCCGCCGCGAGGCCCGCGTGGCCGAGGACGGCACGCTCGTCCTGCTCGAGGACCAGGACCGCTCGCGCTGGAACCGGGGTCGCATCGACGAAGGGCTGCGCGTGCTCGAACGCGCCTCGTCGCTGAGAGTCGTCGGCCCCTACCAGCTCCAGGCCGCGATCGCAGCCGTGCACTGCCGGGCCGCCCGCGCGGAGGACACCGAGTGGCACGCGATCGCCGCGCTCTACGACGAGCTCGTCGCCGTCTCGCCCTCGCCCGTGGTCGAGCTGAACCGCGCGGTCGCGGTCGCGATGGCCGAGGGGCCGGCGCGCGGGCTCGAGCTGGTCGACGCGCTCGAGGGCCTCGAGCACTACCGCCTGCTCCACTCCACGCGGGCCGACCTGCTCCGCCGGCTTGAGCGCGACGCGGAGGCGTCGACTGCTTACAGGCGCGCGCTCGACCTCGCGACGAACGAGGCCGAGCGCGCGTTTCTGGAGCGCAGGCTCGCCGAGGTCGGCGGCCTAGCCCCCCTGCCCGACCTTCCGCTGGATCGCGGCCATGATCCCCGAGCGCGGGTCGAAGAACTGCTTCTCGACCTTGGGCCAACCGCCGAGGCTGGTCGATCTTGAACAGGCCCGGGCGCGCCGGGAACCTGAACTCCCTTGGCCACGCTCTTGAGCACCGGCCGGTAGCCGTTCTGGGCGTAGATCCGCTGTGCCTCGGGCGTGCGGAGGAAGCGGATGAACGCGCGGGCTTCGGGCTTGTGCTTCGAGGTCTTGACGACCGCGACCGGGTTCTCGATCAGGATCGTCTCCTTCGGGATCACGAACTGGACGTCCTGGCCCTTCTGCTTGGCGAAGAGCGCCTCGTTCTCATAGGCGAGGAGTGCGTCGCCCTTGCCGCCGAGGAACGTCTGCAGCGCCTCACGGGCGCTCTTGTCCTGCACCGGGATGTGCCGGTAGAGGCTCTCGAGGTACGCGACTGCCTGCTTGTGCGTCTTGCCGAGCCGCAGCTGGGCGCCGTACGCGGCCATCACGTTCCAGCGTGCGCCGCCGGATGTGAACGGGTTGGGGTTCAGCACCTCGACGTCCGGCTTCGTGAGGTCGCTCCACCTGCGGATCTTCTTCGGGATTGCCGTCCCGCAGCGCAAACACGACGACCGACCGCGTGACCATTCCCTTGAACGCGTCCTTGTTCCACTCCTTCGCGATCAGGCCCTTCGGAATCAAGCGCGTGATGTCCGGAGCGAGCGAGAAGGCCACGATGTCGGCGGGGAGGCCCTGCTCGACGGCCCGGCTCTGCTCGCCGGACGCGCCGTACGACTGGTCGAACGTGACTCCCTGGCCGGCGGGCGTCTTCTGGAAGGCCTCGATGATCTTCGCGTAGGCCTCCCGCGGCGTCGAGTAGGCAACCAGCGTCAGCTTCACGTCCTTCGTGCTGTGCGTACCGCTCGAGCTCGAGCTCGCGGCGGCTCCGAACAGCGCGGTCAGAACGGCGAGAACGGCGATCAGACGGGTCATTGACGGCTCCTCGTGGGTTGGAGTGGGTGGATGGATGAATAGGGATTCATAATGTGAGTCATAAGCTGTGTCAATTCTGAACCGTCCGCCTGCCGCACTCGCCGTGGTAGAAGACCGGGGTGGCGAACTCAGCCCGCAAGGCCCGCGACGGGCTGCTGATCCTGGGCGGCGGCTTCGCCGGCGGCTACGTGGCGCGGCTCGCCCACACGGGCTCGACGATCGTCAGCCTCGAGAACTACATGCTCTACACGCCGATGCTTCCCGAGGCCGCATCCGGCACGCTCGAGCCGCGGCACGTCGTCGTCCCGCTGCGCCAGATGTGCCGCAGGAGCGAGCTCCTGCTCGGCCACGTCACGGGCCACGACGAGGAGCGCCGGACGGTCGTGGTGGAGACGGACGCCGGCGTCTTCGACGTCGAATACGAGCAGCTCGTCGTCGCGCTGGGCTCGGTGCACCGTGTGCTGCCTGTGCCCGGCTTGGCCGAGCACGCGTACGGCTTCAAGGACCTCCCCGACGCGATCCGCCTGCGCAACCACGTCCTGCGCGAGCTCGAATACGCGGATGCGGCGCTCGACGAGCAGGAACAGCGAAAGCACCTGTCGTTCGTCTTCATCGGGGCGGGCTACGCGGGAGTCGAGGCCCTCGCCGAGCTCCGCGACCTCGTCGAGGCCGCGCTTCGCTACTACCCTCGGCTCCGCCCTGTTCCCCGCCGCTGGGTGCTCGTGGACGCCGCCCCGGCCATCCTCCCCGAGATTCCGCGACGACTGGGGGAGTACGCGGACCGTTACCTGCGCAAGCTGGAGGTCGAGATCCACGTCGACACGACGCTCGACTCGCTCGAGCCCGAGACCGCGCACCTCTCGAACGGCCTGGCGATCGCGACGAAGACGCTGGTCTGGACGGCCGGAGTCCGCCCCAACGGGCTCGCACCGGTGCTCGGCCTGCCGACGTCGGAGAAGGGCGGGGTGGCGGTCGACGAGACCCTGCGTGTCGAGGGCAAGGAGCGGATCTGGGCGCTCGGGGACTGCGCGCGCGTACCGAACCAGGCCACTCCGGGCGAGTTCGACCCGCCAACCTGCCAGCACGCGCTGCGGCAGGCGCGCCGGCTCGCGAAGAACCTCCGCGGCGACCCGCAGCCGTACCGCTACCGCATGCTCGGCCAGGTCGCCACGCTCGGGCACTACAAGGGGATCGCCGACGTCTTCGGCCTGCACCTCCGGGGCTTCCTGGGCTGGTTCGTGACGCGGACCTACCACCTGTACCAGCTGCCGCTGCTGAGCCGGAAGCTGCGCGTCGTCGTCGACTGGACGGTCGCGCTGTTTTTTCCCCGCGACCTCGCCGAGCTCGGCGGGCTCGGCCGGCGGCGAGGCCTGGGCGATGGGTGAGCTGGAGCGGCCCTCGGGTTCCTTGCGCTCGCCGACCACGGCGGCACCAGGGAGAAGCCCTTTGCCTACGGCACGGCGATGTTCGACGAGCGGGTACCGCGGCGCTGGGATTCCAACTACCTGCTCGTCGAGGAGCTCCCGGCCAACGTCGGCGCCGCCGAGCTTGCGGCCGAGGCGGAGCGGATCCAGGGCGCAGCCGGGCTGAACCACAGGAAGCTCGAGCTCCGCGACGAGACCGCCGGAGCGAGGCTCGAGCCGCAGTTCCGGGAGCTCGGCTGGTCGGTGAACCGGCATGTGGTGATGGCGCTCCACCGCGAGCCCGACCGGCTCTCGGACACGTCGATCGTGCGCGAAGTGGACGCGGAGACCCTGCGCGAGCCTCGTGCCGAACAGCTCCGGACATTCGAGTGGGCGGCGGACGACGAGGTACTCGCCCAGCTGCACGAGGCGAAGCGGCTGTTCGCCGACCGCGTCGACACGCGCTTCTTCGCCGTCTTCGACGAGGAGCGCGTCGTCAGCTGGAGCTGACCTCTACCTGGCCGGGGACACCGCCCAGATCGAGGACGTCGGGACGGTCGAGAGCCACCGCGGGCGTGGCTACGCGCGCGCCACCGTGCAGAGAGCTGCCGACGAGGCCCGCCGTGCGGGCGCCGAGCTCGTCTTTCTCGTCGCCGACGACGAGGACTGGCCCAAGGAGCTCTACGGCAAGCTCGGCTACGACGAGCTCGGCCGCGTCTACGAGTTCCTGCGGGCGCAGGCGTGACCGCTCGAATCGGCGCTACTTCGGCCCGTCGGGCACGAACTCTGCCGGCAGCCCGCGCGCGCGAAACCACTCGACCATGGCGAGCTGAGGCGGTTTCTCCATCCCGTAGTGCATCGCGTCGATCAGCGCCACCTCGGCATCGTCGGCCATCGCCCTGAACGCACGCACCCTTTCCTGCACCCAGTCGATCCGGCAGTTGGTGGCCGCGTTCCCGGTCACGTACGTCCGGCAGCCGCGCTCGATCGAAGCACGGAGGATGTCGACGTCGGCCCCGCCCCCTGCAACGACGGCGACGCGGCCGGCCTCGTAGCGCGGCCGTGTGATCACGTGCACCTTGATCTCGGGGCCGAGGTAGGCGCGAAACGCCTCCGCGAGCCCTTCCAGCGAGAGCTCGCTGTCGCCGACGATCGCGGCGCCCCCCGGGATCCCGTCGGCGATCGGGTAGTACTCCTCGAGCGCCTCCAGCCCGACACCCTCGGCGCAGAGCCGAGACGGCGAGACCTCCGGGTGCATGTCCAGGGGCGCGTGCGCGTGGAAGAAGCCACAGGCCCGCTCCTTCAGTGCCGCGAGGCTCTCGCGCGAGAGCGGGAGGAAGCCCGGCTCGTCGGCGAAGTCCACCGGGTGCTCGGAGAAGAGCAGCGTCCCCGGCTCCAGACCCGCCACGATCCGGTCGCTCGGGAAGACGCAGGTCACGACCCGCTCGACCTCGCCAGTGCCGCGCACCATCAGTCCGTTCCACTTGCCCTCGTAGCCCGGCTCGACGTATTCACGCCAGTAGGGCTCGGCGTAGACGGCCTCGAAGACGGGCGACCAGTCGTCGTTCTCGACCTCCGCGATGCGGAAGTAGCGCTCCAGGTCGCCGGCGAGCTCCTGGAGCGTCACCGGAGCGCCTTCAGGGCCCGCGCGAGCGATTGCTTGGTGGTCAGCACGCCCTCGAACAGGTCGCCGTGACGGGCGACTCGCTCGAGCACGGCCTCCATCGTGAACGCGCGTGGATCGAGCGACTCGTCGACCTCCTCCCAGCGCAGCGGCGTCGAGACCGGCGCGCCGGGCTTCGGGCGCACGGAGTAGACGGAGGCGATCGTCTTGCCCTCGCCGTTCTGGTTGGCGTCGATCAGCACGCCCTTTCGCTTCGCCTTCGTCCACTCGGTCGTCGCAAGCCCGGGATGGGCACGGGCGAGCGCGCCGGCGACGACCTCGGCGAAGCGCCTCGTGTCGGCGTACGTCGAGCGACGGTCGATCGGGACGAGCACGTGGATGCCCTCCGACCCGCTGGTCTTCGCGAACGAGTCCAGCTCGAGCATGTCGAGAGCCTGCTTGATCAGGCGGGCCACCTGCACGGTCTCGGGGAAGCCGACGTCGGGCGAGGGGTCGAGGTCGAACAGGACGAAGTCGGGCCGCTCGGGCTTGTCCACGCGCGAGTACCACGTGTTGCAGTCGATGCAGGCCATGTTGGCCATCCAGAGCAGCGAGAGGTCGTCGTTCACGACCGGCGCCTGGATCTTGCGCCGCTGGCGGGGCGACTCGCGCGTGCTGACGACGATCTCCACCCGCTTGATCCATTCGGGCATGTGCGAGGGCGCGTCCTTCTGGAAGAAGAACTTGCCCTGCCAGCCGTCGGGGTAGCGCTTCATCGTGAACGGCCGCTCCCGCAGGTGCGGGACGAGCACCGGAGCGACCGCGCGGTAGTAGCGCAGCAGGTCGCCCTTCGTGATCCCCTCCTCCGGCCAGAAGGGCTTGTCCAGGTTGCTCAGGCGGAGCACGCGCTTGCCCTTGCGCAGCTCGTTCGGCAGCGGCTCCTCGCGGTGGACCTGCTCGGGCGCTTTGTCCTCGCGCAACCCCTGGTAGGACGGCGCACGGAGGCGGCCGTCGTGCGTCCACTCGACGAACTCCACCTGCGCCACGAGCTGTGGCTCCACCCAGACGACGTCGCCCTTGCGCACCTTCGGCATCTTCGGCGCTTCGGCGAAGGGCGTCCCCGGGCGCGCCAGCGGCTCCAGCCGAGCGAGCAGCCGGTCGATCTCGTCGTCGGTGAAGCCGGTGCCGACGTTGCCCACGTAACGAAGCTCGCCGCCCTCGTAGGTGCCGAGTACGAGCGCGCCGAAACGGCCGGCACGGCGCCCCTGGCCCTTCGTGAAGCCGGCGATCACGAACTCCTGGCTGTCGTGGGTCTTGACCTTGAACCACTGGCCGGTCCGCCTTCCCGGCTCGTAGCGTGAGTCCGGCCGCTTGGCGATCACGCCTTCGTATCGCTGCTCCACGGCTGCCGCGTAGAGGCGCTCGCCGTCCTCGAACGCCTCCGAGATCTGGATGTCGGACTTGCGGCGGTCGAGCAGCTGCTCCAGCCGCTCGCGCCGTTCGACGAGCGGCAGGTCGATCAGCGGCTTCCCCTCGACCTCGAGCACATCGAACACGACGTAGATGTACTGCGTGTCGGGCTTGCCCTGCTGCATCGCGGAGAACGTCGCCCGGCCCTCCGCGTCGAGCGCGCAGATCTCCCCGTCCAGCACGCAGTCGGGCGTCCTCACCGCGCGCTCGAGCGCGCGCTTGACGGTCGGGAAGCGCGGGGTGAGATCGTTGTCGTTGCGGCTCAGGAACTGCGCCTCGCCGCCGTGCACGTATGCGATCGCGCGGTAGCCGTCCCACTTCACCTCGTAGAGCCAGTCGCCGCCCTTCGGGAGCTCCTTCGCGAGCGTCGCCAGCATCGACTTGTACTTCCTGCGCGGCCGCGCCTGCTCGCCCGGCTCGTCGCGCTTGCGCAGCAGCAGCCAGTTCTTCGGGTTGCCGTCGAGCTTCGCGGGGACGAGCGCCCAGGTGCCTTCGAGGCGCTCCCCGTGCAGGCGGACGGTCAGCCCGCCGTCCTTCTTCTCCTCCACGAGCTCGTAGGTGCCGCGGTCCCAGATCTCCACGGTGCCCGCCCCGTAGTTGCCCTGCGGGATCTCGCCCTCGAAGGCGGCGTAGTCGAGCGGATGGTCCTCCACGTGCACGGCGAGCGCCCGCTGGCCCGGGTCGAGCGGGATCCCTTTCGGCACCGCCCAACTCGCAAGGGCGCCGTCGCGCTCCAGCCGGAAGTCGTAGTGAAGCCGCCTCGCATCGTGCCGCTGGACGACGAAGATCGGTTCGTTCCCACCCCGGTCCGACCCGAAGGGCTCGGGCGTGGCGCCGGGATCGCGCTTGCGTCGGTACTCGCGCAGACTCGCCATCGGTGTGGACTACCTCCGCAACTGTGTCCGTCCGGACACCGGTAGACGTGGAAAACGCTGTGGATGCTGTGGAGAAACGTTAAGCCCCCTGGGGAGCTCCCACGGCTTCCGCAAACACCCCCAGGGCCCGGTAGCGGGCTCGCCGCCGGCGGCGGAGCTCGTCGCCCGCGATGCCCTCGAGCTCGCTGAAAGACGCCTCCAGCGAAGTCGCGAGCAGCTGCGCGGCCGCGTCATAGTCGCTGTGCGCCCCGCCCTCGGGCTCGGGCACGATCGCGTCGATGATCCCCAGGTCCAGCGAGTGGACGGCATCGGGCCGGAATGCGGCCGCGGCCTTCTGCCGCTCGCCGGCGTCGCGCCAGAGGATCGCCGCGCAGCCCTCCGGCGAGATGACGACGTAGATGGCGTTCTCCTGCATCAGCACCCGGTCCGCGAGGCCGATCGCCACCGCACCGCCGGAGCTGCCCTCGCCGATCACGCAGGCGACGATCGGGACGCTCAGCCGCGCCATCAACGCCTGGGAGCGCGCGATCGCCCCACCCTGCCCGTGCTGCTCGGCCGCGACGCCCGGGTATGCGCCGGGTGTGTCGATCAGCGAGATGACCGGGAACTGGTGGCGCTCGGCGATCTCCATGATGCGCATCGCCTTGCGGTAGCCCTCGGGGTGCGTCATGCCGAAGTTGCGTTTCGTGCGCTCGTGGATGTCGCGGCCCTTCTGCGTGCCCATGAAGGCGACCGTCCGGCCGCGGAAGCGGCCGAGGCCGGCGACGAGCGCAGGATCCTCGGCACGGGCGCGGTCGCCGTGGAGCTCGACGAACTCGTCCAGCATGCGCTCGACGTAGTCGAGGACGTACGGCCGCTCCTCGTGTCGCGCCGCCTCGACTGCACGCCAGATCTCCTCGGAGCTCGGCTCCTCGGTCGCGATGCGGTCGATCTGCTTCTGCAGCCGCTCGAGCTCGCCCGAGAGGCGGGCGCCGCCGAGCAGGCGCAGGTTCCTGAGCCGACTCAGCCGCTCGCGCAGCCGGAGCTCGGCCTCGGAATTGGTTTTGGAACGTGGCCTCGTCATCGGCTCAGCGCCTCGTTCTGGAGCCAATTCTCAATCGCCATTGTTGAAGAGGCGGAGCAGCCGGCCCACGTAGGCCCGCAGCTCTGGTCGCGGGATGATCGCGTCGATGTGGCCGAAGCGCACGTTGGACTCCGCCAGGCCGAAGTCGGCGGGGAGTTTCTCCTTGGTCGTCTGCTGTACGACGCGGGGGCCCGTGAAGGACATGAGCGCCCCCGGCTCGGCGACGAGGATGTCGCCGAGGCTCGCGAAGCTCGCCAGCACGCCGGCCGTTGTCGGGTGCGCCATCACGCTGATGTAGCCGCATCGCGCGTCGCGCAGATCCTCGACCGCACACACGGTCTTCGGCAGCTGCATCAGCGAGAGGATGCCCTCCTGCATGCGCGCACCGCCCGAGGCGGTGACGGACACGAGCGGCACTCCTCGCTCGGCGGCGCCGTCGCAGGCGCGTGCGAACTTCTCGCCCACGACGCTCCCCATCGAGCCGCCCATGAACGAGAAGTCCATCACCGCGAGCTCGCAGGGCCGGTCCTCGATCGTCGCCTGGCCGATCACCATCGCGTCCCCGAGACCCGTGCTCATCTCCGCCTCTGCGAGCCGCTCGGTGTAGGGGCGGAGGTCGAAGAACTGCAGCGGGTCCTCCGAGCGCAGGTCGGCGTGCTTCTCGACGAAGCTGCCGTCGTCCGCTAGCTGCTGGATGCGCGCCCGCGCCTTGACCGGAAAGTGGTGTCCACACTGCGGGCAGACGCGCAAGTGCTCGTCGAGCTCGTCGTCGCGGTAGTGCGAGCCACAGCCCGGACACGTGTTGGGATGCGGCTTGCCCTTGTCGGGCTCTGGCATGCCCTTGTGCTCGATCGAGACGTCGATCCGGGCCACGGTCGGGTCAGTCTAATCCCAGGGCTGCGGCGAGCCGGGTCAGCTTGGCCGCGTTCTCCGCCTCGGGCAGAAACGCCGTGAAGCCTGCCCCGAGCACGGACGCGCGCTCGCGCACGCGGCCCAGGAACGCCTCGGTCTCGACCAGCGTGGGACCGCCGGGCTCGGGCATGAAGGCGCCGATCTCGCCTGGATCGAGCGCGTCGCAATCGAGGGCGACGTAGACGGACGCGCAGCCCTCCAGCGCGTCGTCGAGGCCTTCCTCACCGAGGTGAACGCCGCTCGACGCGATGAAGTCCTCCTCGGGCGGATCGAGGTTGCGCGCCGCTACGAGCACGACGTCGTCAGCATTCACCGTGCCCGCGTCGATGAGCGTCCGCAACGGCGTCGCCCAGGGGTTGCCCGTCGGCGAGCTCTCGATCGTGTTGAGGTCTCCGTGGGCGTCGATCCAGACCACCGCCGACGCGATCGTGCCGCGAGGCAAGACCCTTCGACGGCGCCGATGTGCGCGCAGCAGCAACCACCGAGCACTATCGGTCGGGCCGGAAGCTCCGCAGCGACGGCGAGGTTCTGCTCGTGAAGCGAGTTCTCCTCGACCACGGCGGCCTCCGGGTAAGGAAACGGCATCCGGGCTGCCTCGACCATCGGCCTCGCCGCCCTTACCCCACGCGCGCGGAACGCGTACGAGCCCGGCCGCATACTGGCGCCCGCAGACGTGGCACTCGTACTCGGTGCCGAGCGCGACCGCCGTGTACGTCTTGCACTCGGGGCACTTCGCGCGCAGGCGGCTCATTCCAGTTCCTTGCCGTAGATCGCCGTTGCCTCGAGGACATGCATGCCGGCCCGCTCGTAGAGCCGGGTGGCGCCGGTCGGACTCTCCGCGTCGACGCCCAGGCCCACCTGCCGCTGCCCGCGCTCGTGGAACTGCCGAAACGCTGTTCTGCAGCAGCGCCATCCCGAGCCCGTGGCGCCGCCATGGTCGCCGCACTGACAGCGAACGTACCCAGCCCATGCCGTAGTACTCGGCCTCGCAGATCGTCCCACCCGCGATCTCGTCCCCCGCCCAGGCCACCGTCCACAGCGTCGGGTCGTAGCGCGAGCCCTCGAGCAGCCGCGCACGGAACTGCTCGAACGGACGCGGCCTGTGGTCCCAGTGGTCCTGCCAGGCGTCCTCGATCGCCTCGTGGAAGGCGAGCGCGTCCTCCTCGCGAAATTGCTCGACGCGGACGCCCTCCGGCCACCGGGCTCCGGCGGCTCGTCCCCCAGCTCGATGGCCATTCGGTAGAAGTGCCGCTCAGGCGTGTAACCGCGGGATCCCAGCACCTCGGTGGCCGCTTCGTCGGCGGCGAGAACGGTGTTGTGGATCGCTACGGCGCCGCGCTCCCGGGCCCGCTCTTCCGCGAGGTCGACCAGCATTCCGCCCACCCCCAGGCCGCGGAGCTCGGGGTGGACGTACCCGTCGGACATGAACCGGCTATCGCCGCGCTCCTCGAGCGTGCCGTAGCCGGCCAGCCGACCCTCGGGAACCACCACGAGCCATGCATCGTGCTCGAGGTCCAGTTGCCGCCACTCGTCGGCTATTTCGTCGGAGGTGAAGCTCTCGGCGCCCATGAAGGCACGCTCGAAGGCGTTCCCCAGCTCGACCACCGCCTCGAGATCGTCCAGTGTCGGGCGGCGAACGACGAGTTCGGTCAAGCCGGCGGAACGAGCTCGTCCAGCGTGTCGGGCAGCGGCGCCAGGTCGGGAATCTCCCTCGTCGGCGCCGGCTCCGCCCGCTCACCGAGCCGGTTGACCCAAACCGAGCTCAGCCCGAGCTCGTGCGCGGTCGCGATGTCGTGGAAGTGGCTCTGCGCGACGTGGACGTGGTGGTGGCTGTCAGCGGCAGTAACCTCCCGAAACCGCTCCCAGTGACCGTGCGCCGGCTTGTAGGACCGCACGTCCTCCGCGACGATCGCGAGGTCGAACGGCACGCCCAGCCGCTTCTGGGAAGCGGCGATCAGGTCGCGGTCGGAGTTGGAGAGGATCGCCAGCTTCCAGCCGCGTCGCCGCAGCTCCGCGAGCGACCCGGGCACCTCGGGGAACGGCGGCCACTGCGGCAGCGACCGCGCCAGCGCGCTGCTCTCACCCTCGGGCAGCGTGTGCCCGGTGTCCTGCGCAAGCCGTTCGAGGACGAGCGTGAGCACCTCGCCGTACGAGCGATAGGCCTCGTCCTGCACCTCGGGCTCGAGCTCGTGGTAGCGGCGCAGGAGCTCAGGCGCCTCTTCGACCCCGAACAGCTGCTCGAGCGTGTCGAGAATCCCCGCGTTCCAGTCGATCAGCGTGCCGTAGCAGTCGAACGTGGCCCAGCGTTCAGCCATCGAACTTCTTGAACACCACGCACGCGTTGTGGCCGCCGAACCCGAAGGAGTTCGACGCCGCAATCGTCAGCTCCGACTCGCGCGCCTCGTTCGGGATGTAGTCGAGGTCGCAGTCGGGATCGGGCTCGTCGTAGTTGATCGTGGGCGGCAGGATCCCGCGCTTCACGGCGAGGATCGTGAAGATCGCCTCCAGCGCGCCGGCTGCGCCCAGGCAATGGCCGGTGGCGCCCTTGGTGGAAGAGATCGGCGTGTTGCGCGCGTTCTCCTCGCCGAGCGCGAGCTTGATCACGCGCGTCTCGCTCGCGTCGCCGAGCGGGGTCGAGGTGCCATGGGCATTGATGTAGCCGAGCTCGTCCGGCCCGACCCCCGCGTCCGCGAGCGCCATCGTCATCGCCCGAGCCGGGTTGGTTCCCGTGGGGTCGGGCTCAGTCACGTGCTTGGCGTCCGAGGAGAGCCCGTACCCGATCAGCTCGGCGTAGATCTTCGCCCCGCGCGCCTGCGCGAGGTCGAGCGCCTCGAGCACGACCACCGCTCCCGCTTCGCCCATCACGAAGCCGTCGCGGGCGGCGTCGAAGGGCCGGGACGCCGCCTTCGGGTCCTCGTTGCGCCGCGAGAGCGCGCGCATGGCGCTGAACCCGGCGATGCCGACTCTCGTGATGCCCGCCTCGGTGCCGCCGGCAAGCATCGCGTCGGCCCGTCCGAGCCTGATCGCGTCGGCCGCGTCGCCGATGGCCATGTTCGAGGCGGCGCAGGCGGTGCACTGGGAGGAGAGCGGGCCGCGCGTCCCGAGCTCCATCGAGACCCAGGCTGCACCCATGTTCGGGATGATCTGCGTGATCGAGAACGGGTTGACGCGGTCGGGGCCGCGGTCGATCAGGACGTCGTAGCAGTCCTGGAACGCCTTCAGCCCGCCGATCCCGGTCGCGACGGAGGCGCCCACACGGGCGGCCTGCGACTCGACCTCGATCCCCGAGTCGGCCTCGGCCTGGCGGGCCGCAGCCACGATCATCTGGGCGAAGCGGTCCATGCGCCTGGCCTGCTTGCGCTCGATCCACGTTGCCGGATCGAAGTCCTTCAGCTCGCAGGCGAAGTGCACCGGGTACTCGCTCGCATCGAACTGCTGGATCGTGTCGGCGCCGGATTCGCCGCCGATCAGGTTGTTCCAGGTCGTCTCGACGTCGTTGCCGAGCGGCGAGACCGCGCCGATCCCGGTCACGACGACCCGCCTGCGCCCGTTCATGCTGCCGTCGTCCACGTTCACATCCCCAATCCGCCGTCCACGAGCAGCACCTCGCCCGTGATGAACGAGGCCTCGTCCGACACGAGGAAGCGTACGGCCGCGGCGACGTTCTCGGGGTCGCCGAGCCGCCCGAGCGGCGTGTTCGCCAGCATCGTCTCGCGCGCCTCGTCCGGAATCGCGTCGGTGAGCGCGGTCTTGACGTAACCGGGCGCGACGACGTTGGCGCGCACTCCGCGACTGCCGAGCTCGCGCGCGAGCGACTTGGTGAAGCCGATGATCCCGGCCTTCGACGCGGCGTAGTTCGTCTGCCCCCAGTTGCCGTGTACGCCGACGATCGAGGAGACGTTCACGATCGCGCCTCGCCCGCCGCTTCATCATCCCGCGGGCCGCCGCGCGGCACGTGTAGAAGGTGCTCGAGAGGTTCGTCTCCAGTACGGTCCGCCAGTCCTCGTCGAGCATGCGAGCCAACACGCCGTCTCGGGTCGTGCCGGCGTTGTTGACGAGCACGTCGATGCTCGCCCGCCTCGTCCACGAGCGCCTTCGCCTGCTCCGGATCGGACACGTCTGCCTGGATCGCGCGGCCGCCTATCTCGGACGCCACAGCCTCGGCCTCGCCCGCCTCGGAGCGATACCCGACGACCACGTTCGCGCCCGCGCGCCCCAGCTCGAGCGCGACCGCACGTCCGATCCCGCGCGAGCCCCCGGTGACCAGTGCCGTCTTGCCCTCCAGTGAGCAGAAGCTCACGTCAGGCGGAGGCCCTGCCAAGCGCTTCCTTCACCTTCTCGATCCCCGCCGCGTTGCTGACCGGGATCGCCTTCACGCCCTTGTCGATCCTCTTCAGTAAACCGGAGAGCACGTTGCCGGGCCCGACCTCGACGAAGGTCCGCGCGCCGTCGCGCGCGAGCTCGCGGGCCGCATGCGTGAACCGCACGGGCGCGGTGAGCTGGTCGACGAGGAGGGTCCCGAAGCGCTGGGCCGGCTCGATCTTCGCCGTCACGGTCGACATGAACGGAGCGACCGGGTCGGCGAACTTCACCTTGTCGAGCGCCGGCTTGAAGCGATGGGCCGCCTTCGCCACGAGCGGACTGTGGAACGCACCCGAGACCTGGAGCTTCACGGTACGGCGAGCCCCGCGCTCCTGGGCCTCCTCGCAGCACTCGTCGACCGACGGCGTCTCGCCGGACACCACGATCTGGCCCGGGCAGTTGTAGTTCGCCGGCCACACGCCGATGATCTGGCGGCAGAGCGTCTCCACGATCTCGTCTTCGAGTCCGAGGATCGCGGCCATCGAGCCCGGGTGCTGCTCGGCGGCCTCGGCCATCGCCAAGCCGCGCTCGCGCACGAGCGCGACGGCCTCGGCGTCCTCGAGCGACCCGGCGGCGGCCAGCGCAGAGAACTCGCCCACGGAATGCCCGACCACGACGTCCGGCTCGATCCCCTCGGCCTTGAGCGCAGCCAGGACGGCGAGGCTCATCGTGACGAGCGCAGGCTGCTGCACCTCGGTCTGCACGAGCTTCTCGAGCGGCGCGTTGAAGCACAGATCGACGAGATCGAGGCCGCACGCCTCGCTCGCCCGTTCGAAGACGCTCATCGCCGCGGGGTGGGACTCGGCGATCTCGCGCCCCATCCCGGCCTCCAGCGACCCCTGCCCCGGGAAGCAGAACGCCACCTTCCCATGCCCGTTTCCTTCGCTCATCTTGCTCCGTTCGTCGCCGTCCATTCGAGTAGGCCCGACCCCCAGGTGAGGCCCGCACCCATCCCAGTCATCAACACAAGTTCTCCTGCTCGCAGCCGGCCGTCGGACTGCGCGTCCGCCAGCGCGAGCGGAATTGAACCTGAAGAAGTGTTCCCGTAGCGGTCGACGTTGATGACAACCCGTTCCGGATCGATGCCGAGCTTCCTGGTCGCGTGATCGATGATGCGCACGTTCGCCTGGTGCGGGACGTAGACGTCGACGTCGTCGATCGTGGCGCCGCACTCCGCCAGAACGGCCTCCGCCGATGTCACGAGCACGCGCGTGGCGAACTTGAACACCTCGCGGCCGTTCATCACGACGTAGTGCGCACCGTTGGCCACCGTCTCGGACGTCGGAGGCTGCCTCGAGCCGCCCGCGGGCAACGCCAGGTCGGGTCCGCCCGCACCGTCGGCGCCGAGCTCGAAGCCCAGGAACCCGCCCTCGGACACACGCTCCATCACCACCGCGCCGGCGCCGTCGCCGAAGAGGATGCAGGTCGACCGGTCGCTCCAGTCCATGAGTTTCGAGAGCACGTCGCCGCCGACGACGAGCGCCTTCTTCGCCAGCCCGGCCGCGACCATGCCGTGCGCCTGGGCGATCGCGTACATGAAGCCGGTGCACCCGGCGGAGAGGTCGTAGGCGGCCGCATCCCTGGCGCCGAGCCGGTCGGCGAGCAGGGCGCCGGTGGACGGGAACGCCATGTCCGGAGTGACCGTCGCGACGATCAGCAGGTCGACGTCTTCGGCGCGGGTGCCCGACGTCTCGAGCGCCTGCTCGGCGGCGGGAAGCGCCACGTCCGACAGCGCCTCCTCCGGCGCGGCGATGCGCCGCTCCCGGATGCCCGTGCGCTCGACGATCCACTCGTCGGAGGTGTCTACGAGCTGCGACAGCTCGTCGTTCGTCAGCACCCTGTCGGGCACGTGACAGCCGAGCCCGGTGATCGAGACGCGCGTGCCGTTCTGGGTAGCGGAGCCGATCATCGCTCGACCGCGAACGTGAGCGTTCCCCGAGCGGCCAGCTCGCCGTCCACCCGGGCCGACGCGGCGCCGCGGCCGATCGGGCCGCGCACCCGCTCGAGCTCGCAGGTCAGCTCGAGCTCGTCCCCCGGCTCGACGATGCGCTTGAAGCGCACGCCGTCGATTCCCGCGAACAACGCCATCTTGCCGCGATTCTCCTCTTCGCTCAGGACGGCGACGGCGCCGGTCTGGGCCATCGCCTCCACGATGAGCACCCCGGGCATCACCGGCCGGCCCGGAAAGTGGCCCGCGAGATACCACTCGTCCGCACGCACGGTCTTGCGGGCGACCACGCGCTTCCCGGGCTCCAGCTCGAGCACCTCGTCGATGAGCAGGAACGGCTCGCGATGCGGAAGGATCGCCTCGATCTCGGTCCGCCCGAGCGGGGTGCTGATGTTCGGCGGCGGCAAGGCGGAACTAGTCTAGACCCCCATGCGTGACTCGCTGGAGCCGGCGGTCGTCCAGCCGCTCCTGCGGGGCCGCTTCGGCCGCGACTACCGCTATGCCGTCCGCACCCCCTCGACCCAGCGGTTGCTCGACGATGCCGCCGAGGGCGCGGTCGCGGTCGCCGACGAGCAGACGGAGGGACGCGGTCGGATGGGGCGCACCTGGGAGGCTCGCCCTGGCACCAGCATCCTCGCCTCCGTCCTGCTCGAGCCGCCCGTGCCCTCGGCACGCCTGCCCGAGTTGACGCTGCTCGCAGGCGACGCGTGTGTCGAGGCGATCACGGCCGTCGCCGGCCTCTCTCCCACCATCAAGCACCCCAACGACGTGCTCGTGGACGGACGCAAGGTCGCGGGCATCCTCGCCGAGGCGCGCGAAGGCCGGGTCGTGCTCGGGATCGGCGTCAACGTCAACGTCGACCAGGCGGAGCTCCCCGCCGACACGGCCACGCCGGCCGGCTCGCTCTCGGTCGCGGCCGGTCGCGAGCTCAGCCGCGCGGAGCTGCTGGCGGAGCTGCTCTGGCGGCTCGAGCAGCGGTACGACGCGTGGGTTTCCGGCGCACGATGAGCTGTCGGGCGATATTCCCGGCGGCGTCGCGCGCGGCCACGCGTGCGTTGCGGTAGGAGCTCGGTGCGGGGATCCGGAAGAGCCCCGCCTTGCGGCGGACGAACTTGCGAATGTTGCCGTCGACCACCGTCGTCACGGTCGCGGGCTCGCTGAGCGTGGCGAGGCGTTTGAAGGCCGACACCAGACGCAGGACGGGCGCGGTCGTGTCGACAACGAGCTTGGTGGGCTGCGCCGCCGTTCCGGAGAGGGTCGTCGCCTCGACGACTGCCTGGTAGCTCCCGTCGGGAAGGGGCACGCCGGCGATCTTGCCGTCCCAGTCGACTGCGCGCGGGCCGGCGGGCAGGCGGCCGGAGAAGAGCGTGGCCGCCACGGACGCGCCGCTGCGAACGGTGACCGCGACGTCCGCGTCGACGGCGAGCGTGAACGCGACGCGAAGTGAGTCGGCGCGGCCGTCGCCGTTCGGCGACACGAACTTCGGCGACGTGGAGACCGACGCCAGCGTCCGATTGACCGAGACGGGCACGCTCGAGGCGATCTCGCGGCCGTCGAGCGTCTTCGCCACGATCAGCACGCTGTAGCCGCCGTCCGGAAGCGCGTCCGCCAGCCAGCGGAACGCCTGCGCTCCCGCGGGCTTCGCCTCGCTGAAGAGCGTGGCGAGCGCGACACCGTCTCCGTCCAGGACGGTGGCGGTGACCGTTGCGGGCGTGCCCAGCGTGTAGCGGATGGTGGTGGCATCGGCGTAGCCGTCGCCGTTCGGGCTGACCGTCGCAGGCTGGGCGGACACGGCCGAAAGAAGCAGGGCGCTGCCGCTGCCTGCCACGACCGAGCCGGTCGCGGGACGCAGCGTCGGACCGGCGCGGATCGCCCAGGTGTAACGGCCGGCCGTCGCCACGCGGGAGTCCCAGGTCCAGTCGACGCGCGACCCGAACCCGCCGCCGGTCGCGACCTGCGCTCCGAACGAGTCCGTCACGTGCACGGTCCACGGAATCGGCGCGCTGAGCCGGCCTGTGAAGCGCACGCGGCCGGCCGTTGCCACCGCCGCCGGCGCGTAGAGCTTGGGCAGCCCGGTCAGCGAGACAGCCCCGGCCAGCTGGCTCAGCTGGGCATAGAGCGTCGAGCCCGGGCAGCTCGTGAAGCCGACGTCCCGGTGACCCGAAACCGGGCGCAACAGCACCGGAATGCCCGTCGGGAAGCGAGGGTTGCCGCCGGACGGCATGCTCAGCAGCGTCAGCGGGTCGACGTGCGCGACGTCGAGGCGCCACGCGAGCAGCCGGACGAGCGCGCTGCGCGCGGCAGTGGTCAGGGTCGCAGAGTTGTAGTTGCCGAGGAGCGCCACGCCCACCGAGCCGGTGTTGAACCCCTGGGCGTGCGCGCCGATCACGTTGCGCTCGATGCCGCCGAAACGGCCCTCGAAGACCTGGCCGTACTTGTCGACGAGGAAGTTGTAGCCCACGTCGTCCCAACCGTTGCCGCGCACGTGGTAGAGCTGGATCGCGCGGACGACCGCCGCCGACTGCGCCTTCGTGTACGAGTTCGAGCCCGCCGAGTGGTGAACGACCGCGAATCGCAACGAGCTCGCGTAGCGCGGCGCCCCGCGCCGGATCGACTCGCTCGCGCGCCAGGCGAGGCGCGTCATGATCGCGGGAGCCGTGGTCGCCGTGAGTGCGCGCGCCGGCGCGGAGTCGGCCGGGCTCCAGACGTAGTGCGCCCGCAGCCGCGTCACCCGGCCGCGAAGGCGATACTGAAGCCGATTCGACGGGCCGGTCCAGTACGGGTTGCCGAGCTTCCACGTGGCACGGCGAGCACGCTCCGCGGTCTTTCGGTCGGGAGCGTCCTCGGCCTCCGGAGCCGCATCGCGCCAGGAGCTCCAGCGCCCCTGCAGGCTGCGCGTGCGAAAGCTGACCCGCCCCGGCCCTTGCCAGTGCAGTCCGACGAGGTTGAAGCGCTCGGGCGACGGTGCAGCCGCGAGCGTGCGACCGCTGTGGACGGGGAGCTCGCGCGTGACGAGCGTCGCCTCCCCCGCATGCGCCGTCGCCGGCACGAGCAGGAAGACGAGCAGGGCAAGCTTCAAAGACCGCACAGTCCCGAAGCACACTAGCTTCGCGTCCGGGAGGACAACCCCTCGCTGATAGAATTTTTACAGCCGTGAAAAGGCCGTATCTGCGGGCTTTTTGGGCCTCGCTGGTCGCGGCCGCAGCTCTGCTCTTCGCTGTTTCGGCGGAGGCTGCCACCCCGCGCGTGCTCGCGGTCGAGTTCGACAACGACGTCAACCCGGTGACGGCCGACTACGTGATCGACCAGATCGACCGGGCGAACGAGGGCGACTACGACGCCGTCGTGATCCTGCTCGACACCCCCGGCGGCCTCGCGGATGCGATGAAGGACATCTACCAGGCCGAACTCGCCTCGGAAGTGCCGGTGATCGCCTACGTCTCGCCCGATGGAGCCCGGGCCGCCTCGGCCGGCGTCTGGATCGTGGAGGCAGCCGACATCGCGGCAATGGCTCCGAGCACGAACCTCGGCTCCTCGACCCCGGTCGCGGCGGGCGGCGGTGAGATCCCGAGCGACCTGCGTCGCAAGGCGATCAACGACGCCGCGAAATCGCTGCGCGCGCTCGCCGAGACACACGGCCGCAACGGCGACTGGGCGGAGGCGGCGGTGCGGCGGGCCGCCAATCTGACCGCACAAGAGGCGCTCGAGCAGAACGTGATCGACGTGATCGCCCCCAGCCTTCCGGCGCTGCTGGAGCAGGTCGACGGGCGCACGACGAAGCCCGACGGCAAGGTGCTGAACACGGCGGGCGCCTCGATCGAGACGGTCGAGATGGGCCTCTGGAAGTCGCTGCTGGACCTGCTCATCGATCCCAACCTGATCGCGCTCATGCTCTCGATCGGGGTTCTGGGCATCGTCGTCGAGCTCTGGAATCCGGGGCTCGTCCTCCCGGGGACGGTCGGCGCCATCTCGCTGATCGTCGGTCTATTCGGTCTGCAGGTGCTGCCGATCAGCGTGGCCGGCCTACTGCTGATGCTGCTCGCCGCTGGGTTCTTCGCGGCGGAGGTCTTCGTCGTCAGCCACGGCGCGCTCGCCCTCGCCGGCGCGATCTCATTCTTCATCGGGGCGCTGATGCTCTTCGACCCGGCCGGCGCCGCCTACCAGGTGTCGACCGGCGTGGCACTGGCATTCGCGGGCTCGCTCGCGCTCCTGTTCGCCCTGGCCGCCGCGAAGGTCTGGAAGGTCCGGCGAACACCGCCACAGACCGGCCAGGAAGAGTTCGTGGGCCAGGTCGGCCTCGTCCGGACCGCGCTCGATCCCGAGGGTTACGTCCTCGTCCACGGCGAGCTCTGGCGGGCACGGGCGGAGGCGCGTGTCCCTGCGGGCGAGGCGGTGGAGGTGACCGGGCTCGACGACAGCCTCGTGCTCGACGTCAGACCTGCGTCGCAGCCGGTCTCGGTCGATGCGTAGGATCACGGCGTGACCACCCTGCTCATCGCCGTCGCGGCGATCGCGGTCCTGGTGATCCTCGTGCTCTCGGCGTCCGTTCGAGTCGCCAGAGAGTACGAGCGCGGTGTCATCTTCCGGCTCGGGCGCCTGCTCTCGCCGCCGAAGGGCCCGGGTCTCTTTCTGCTGATCCCGATCATCGACAAGATGGTCCGGGTCGACTTGCGCACGGTGACACTCAACGTCCCGCCACAGGAGGTGATCACCAAGGACAACGTGCCCGTGCGAGTCAACGCCGTCGCGTACTTCCGGATCATCGATCCCGAGAGGGCGATCGTGCAGGTGGAGAACTTCATGGTCGCGACCTCGCAGATCGCGCAGACCACGTTGCGGAGCGTCCTCGGACAGCACCAGCTCGACGAGCTCCTGTCCGAGCGCGACAAGATCAACGAGATCCTGCAGCGGATCATCGACGAGGCTACCTCGCCCTGGGGCGTCAAGGTCTCGATCGTCGAGGTCAAGGACGTCGAGATCCCGACCGGGATGCAGCGGGCGATGGCCCGACAGGCGGAGGCCGAGCGCGAGCGGCGCGCGAAGGTGATCGCCGCCGAGGGCGAATTCCAGGCGTCGGAGCGGCTGAAGGACGCGGCCGAGGTGCTGTCCGAGAACCCGATGTCGCTTCAGCTCCGCTACCTGCAGACGATGCTCGAGATGAGCTCCGAGCGGACGTCGACGCTGATCTTTCCGCTCCCGCTCGAGCTGATCGGCCCGCTCCTCAGCGGCGGCCGCTTCGGCGGAGAAAAAGCCTGAGCGGCGAGAGTTGCCTCCGCGGCGATGCCTCGTCGCTGGGGTGTGCTGGGCGGTGCGAGGCAAGGACGCAGGGAGTGTTCGTATCCCTGTGATACGGGTGCGACCGAGGACGCAGCATCGCGCCGTCCAGCGCGGCCCAGCGGCATAGGTCTTGCCGTGGAGGTAACTCCTCAGCTCCGCCGCGACCCGCTCTCGGGCAGAACCGTGGTGATCGCGCCCGGACGGGCACGCCGGCCCGGAGCGTTCCTGGGCGCGATCGAGGACCCGACGCCCGAGGAGCTGGACTCCTGCCCCTTCTGCGCGGGCCGCGAGGACCGCACCCCGCCGCAGGTGCTCGTCCTCCCCGAGACCGGCGAGTGGACCGTGCGTGTGGTGCCAAACCTCTATCCGGCCCTCGAGCAGCAAGAGGTCGTCGTCCACTCGCCTCGGCATGTACGCACCTTCGCCGAGCTCGAAGACACCGAGCTCGACCTGGTCGCCGAGGCCTGGCGGCGACGGTTCGCCGCGGCGGCGGACGAGGGCTTCTCCTACGTCCACGCGATGGTCAACGAGGGCCGCTTCGCGGGCGCGAGCCTCGCGCACTCACACTCCCAGCTGGTCTGGCTGCGGGAGCCGCCGCCCGCCGTGACGAGGGAGCCGGCGACCGACGGTTGCGCGGTCTGCTCGCTCGTCTCCGAGCGTGAGCTGGCGGTCGGCGAGCGCGGCGACATCATCGCCGTCTGCCATCCGGCCGGCCGCGTGCCCTTCGAGCTCCTGATCGCTCCCCACTCGCACGACGCCGGAGCCGAGGACGACTTCGCGGCCGCTCTCCACCTCCTGCGCGAGTCGATTCGCCGCCTCCGGGCGCTCGAAGGCCCCGTCCCCTGGAACGCGTGGCTCCACCTGGGGGCGCACTGGCACCTCGAGGTGGTGCCGAGACTGACCGTGTTTGCCGGCCTCGAGCTCGGCGCCGAGATCTACGTCAACGTGGTCGAGCCCGCCGGCGCGGCAGCAGCCCTCCGCGATGCCCCGCCGTCCTAGACGGCGATCGCCGCGCGCTCACGCGGATGGAGCTCGCGGAAGCGGCGGGCGGCGTCGATGGCGGCGCCGAGATTGAGACCCTTGTCCTTGGCCTGCTTGATCAGCATGACCGTCTCGACGGCGTCCATGTCGTAGATGCGCTGCTTCTTGCCCTTGGTCGGAATCTGGGCCTTGTTCGTCCAGTAGTCGAGCTGCATCTTCGAGATGCCGGCGATCTGGCAGACCTGACCCAGGTAGAGCTCGACCTTCTCGAGGTGGTCGCTGAGATTTATCGGTTCAAGAAGGTCGACCTGCGTGCTAACAGCCATACGAGCCCTTCCGCTGGTAGTGCAACCCCGCAGCGGAAGGTATATCGCGCGCCTTGCCGGTTCACAAGGGCGAACCGGGCGAAAACCGCATAAAAATGGTGATCCGAGCGGAAAAACCTAGGCGTCTGTTTCGGGCGCAACGACCGGCTCTGCGATAACCTCGCCGTCCGCGTCCCCGTTGCCGTTCGTGTCGACGGCGCCCTGCGACTCGACGACGGGCGCCAGAGTCGAGACCTTCTCGTCCCCGCGCAGCCGCATCACGATCACGCCCTGCGTCGCCCGCCCGAGCCGCTTGAAGTCCTCGATCGGGATCCGGATCACCGTGCCGCCGTCCGAGATCAGCATCACCTGGTAGCCGCCCCGCACGGCCAGCGCGCCGACCAGCTGGCCGCGCGCCTCGGTGAGCTGCACGGTCTTGACACCGAGCCCTCCGCGGCCCTTCACCGGGTACTCGTCCATCCGAGTGCGCTTGCCGAAGCCGTTCTCGGTCACGACGAGCAGGTCGGCGTCGTTCTGCGCGATGTTCAGCGAGATCACCTCGTCGCCCTTGCGCAGCGACATCCCGCGCACGCCCTCGGTGGCGCGACCCGTCGGGCGAACAGCGCGCTCGTGGAAGCGGATCGCCTGGCCCTTGCGCGAGACGAGCAGCACGTCGTCGTCACCCGACGCGTGGCGGACGCCGATCAGCTCGTCGTCCTCGCGCATCTTGATCGCAATGATCCCGTCCGCCTTCAACGGGGTGTTGTAGTCGAGGAAGCGTGACTTCTTGACCACGCCGTTCTTCGTCGCGAAGAGGAGGAACTCGGCCTCCTTGAAGTCGCGCGTCTGCACGACCGCGGTCACCTTCTCGTCCTGGCGGAACGGGAGCAGATTGATGATCGCGCGGCCCTTCGACTGCCGCGAGCCGAGCGGCAGTTCGTGCACCTTGAGCCGGTACACCTTGCCGACAGAGGTGATGAAGAGCAGGTAGTCGTGCGTCGAGGCCACGAACAGGTGCTCGATGTAGTCCTCGTCCTTCAGCTCCATGCCCATGACACCGATCCCGCCGCGCCGCTGCTCGCGGTAGGTCGAGACCGGTAGGCGCTTCACGTAGCCCGACTGCGTGATCGCGATCACCATGTCCTCTTCCGCGATCAGGTCCTCGAGCTCGAGCTCGCCCTCGGCGGCCACGATCTCCGTTCGGCGATCGTCATGGCGGGCGTAGATCTGCTTGACCTCGAGCAGCTCCTCGCGGATGACGGCATCGACTCGGGCGGGATCGCCGAGAATCACGCGCAGCTCCTCGATCCGCTCGCGTAGGTCGTTGTGCTCATCCTCGACGCGCTTGCGCTCGAGGGCGGTGAGGGCGCGGAGGCGGAGGTCGAGGATGGCCTGGGCCTGGATCTCGGAGAGCTCGAAGCGGCTCATCAGCGCCTCGCGGGCGGCGTCGGTGTCCGCCGCACCGCGGATGAGGGCGATCACCTCGTCGAGGTTGTCGAGCGCGATCAGGTAGCCCTGGAGGACGTGAGCGCGCTTCTCGGCCTGACGAAGCTCGTGCTTGAGCCGCCGCGTGACGACCTCGCGCTGGAAGTCGAGGTAGTAACCGAGCATGTCGCGAAGCCCGAGCGTCCGCGGCACCCCGTTGACGAGCGCCACCGCGTTGAAGCCGAAAGTCGTCTGCAACGGCGTGTGCTTGAAGAGCTTGTTCAGCGCCACCTGCGGGATCGCGTCGCGCTTGAGGTCGATCTGGATCCGCATCCCGGACTTGTCCGAGTGATCGGCGAGATCGGAGATCTCGGTCAGGACCTTGTCGTTGACGAGGTCGGCGATCTTCTTGATCACACCGGTGTCGCCGCCCTTCTTGACCCCGTACGGCAGCTCGCTGACGACGATCGCCGTCTTGCCGCCACGCAGCTCCTCGATGTGGGCGCGGGCCCGCACGAGGATGCGGCCGCGGCCGGAGCGGTAGGCCTCGCGGATGCCGTCGCGGCCCAGGATGATCCCGCCCGTCGGGAAGTCGGGGCCCTTGACGTGGCGCATCAGCCGGTCGATGTCGATCTCGGGGTCGTCGATCATGGCGACGATCGCGTCGATCGTCTCCGAGAGCCTGTGCGGCGGGATGTTCGTCGCCATACCGACCGCGATCCCGGACGAGCCGTTGACGAGCAGGTTCGGGAACCGCGCCGGCAGCACCGTCGGCTCGCGCCTCGACTCGTCGTAGTTGGGCTGGAAGTCGACGGTGTCGGCGTCGATGTCGCGCAGCATCTCCGTGGCGAGGCGCGTCAGCCGGCACTCGGTGTAGCGCATCGCAGCGGCGGGGTAGTCGTCGATGTTCCCGAAGTTGCCCTGGCCGTCCACGAGCGGGTAGCGCATCGAGAACGGCTGCGCGAGCCGCACCAGCGTGTCGTAGATCGCCGTGTCGCCGTGTGGGTGGAAGGAGCCCATGACGTCGCCGACGATGCGCGCGCACTTCTTGTAGGGGCGGTTCGGCTGCATGCCGGCCTCGTGCATGCCGTAGAGCACGCGGCGGTGGACAGGCTTCAGTCCGTCGCGCACGTCCGGCAGCGCGCGGGCGACGATGACCGACATCGCGTAGTCGAGGAAGCTCGAGCGCATCTCCTGCTCGAGCTCGCGCGTCTCGATCCGGCCCGGGTCGAGGGGCTCCCGCGTGACGTCAGACATCGAGGAACCTCACGTCCTTCGCGTTCTGCTCGATGAACTCGCGGCGAGGCTCGACCTGGTCGCCCATCAACGTCGAGAAGATCAGGTCGGCGGCGGCGGCGTCCTCGACCTCGACCCGTACGAGCACCCGGCGTGCCGGGTCCATCGTCGTGTCCCAGAGGTCGATCGCGTCCATCTCGCCGAGGCCCTTGAAGCGACTGACCTGGATGCCCTCCTTGGCCAGATCGATCCCTTCGTGGCGCAGCTGCTCGAAGGTCTCCGCGGCGCGCTCCTTCTTGCCGTGCGTGAGCCGGAAGGGCGGGCGGCCGACGACCTCGACCAGGCGCTCGTACGAGCGGCGCAGACCGGCGTAGACCGGCGAGGCAAGCAGTTCGGCCGGAAGCGTGACGAAGTTGGCGGCGCTCGTCTCGCGCTCGACCACCTTGATCCGGAAGGCCTCCGCAGCGTCGTCGACGACGTCCACGTCGTAGCCGTTCGGGTCGATCCCGGCGAGCGCACCCGCGACGTCGCCGATCTCGGCGGCGTCGGTCTCGACGAGCCTGTGGGCGACGACGAAGTCCGCCGGCGCGTCGCCGAAGTCCGAGCGCAACCGCGAGGCCCAGCCGTCGAACTCGTGCAGGCGCTGAGCCAGTCGGCCCCAGCGGGCCTCGGTCAGCTTCACGGTCTCGCCGAGCCGGTCGCGGACGTCCATGTCCTTGATCCGCTCGCGGACGAGCAACTCCTCGAACAGGCTCTCCTTCTCGACGTAGGTCTCCTGGTTGCCGATCTTCACCCGGTAGAGCGGCGGCACCGCGATGTAGACGTGGCCGTTCTCGACCAGGTCGGGCATCTGCCGGTACAGGAACGTGAGGATCAGCGTTCGGATGTGGGACCCGTCCACGTCGGCGTCGGTCATCACGATCACGCGGTGGTAGCGGAGCTTGCCGATGTCGAACTCGTCGCCGATGCCCGCGCCGATCGCCGTGATCATCCCCTGGATCTCGATGTTGGAGAGCACCTTGTTGAGCCGGTTCTTCTCCGAGTTGATCACCTTGCCGCGCAGCGGCAGGATCGCCTGGAAGAGCCGGTCACGGGCCTCGACCGCCGAGCCGCCGGCCGAGTTGCCCTCGACGAGGTAGAGCTCGGCGGACTCGGGGTCCTTGATCTGGCAGTCGGCGAGCTTGCCCGGCAGCGACGAGTTCTCGAGCGCGCTCTTGCGCGTCGCCTCGCGCGCCTTGCGGGCCGCCTGGCGCGCGTTCCGCGCGGCGATCGTCTTGGTGACGATCTGCTTGGCGTCGGTGGGGTTCTCCTCGAGGAACTGGGCGAGCCCATCGTTCACGGCCCTGCGCACGAGGCCGTCGACCCAGGGGTTACCGAGCTTCGTCTTCGTCTGCCCCTCGAACTGCGGCTCACGGAGCTTCACGGAGATCACGGCGGCGAGACCCTCGCGGACGTCCTCGCCCTCGAGCTTTTCCGACTCCTTCTCCTTGAGCAGGCCGGCCGACCGGGCGTACCGGTTCAACGTTCCCGTCAGCGCGGAGCGGAAGCCCGAAAGGTGCGAGCCGCCCTCGTGCGTGTTGATGTTGTTCGCGAACGAGTAGACCGACTCGACATACGACGCGTTCCACTGCATCGCCACCTCGACCGTGCCCTGCTCATCCTCGGCCTCGCCCTCGAAGTAGACGACGTGCTTGTGGACCGTGTCCTTGGTCGAGTTCACGTGCGCGACGAAGTCCCGGATCCCGCCCTCGTAGTGAAATTCGTGCCGATCGTCGCCCTCGCGCTCGTCGATGAGGACGATGCGCAGGCCCGCGGTCAGGAACGCGGTCTCGCGCAGCCTCTGGAGCAGGGTCTCCGTGGAGAGGTCGAGCCCGTCCGTGAAGATCTCGGCGTCTGGCAGGAAGGAGATGGTCGTGCCGCTGTCGCCCTTGTCGGCCACACCCACGACCGCCATGTCGCCGCGCGGCTCGCCGCGCGCAAACTCCTGGCGGTAGATCTTCCCTTCACGGCGCACCTCGGCCACGAACCACTCGGAGAGCGCGTTCACGACCGAGATCCCGACGCCGTGCAGACCCCCCGAAACCTTGTAGCCGTCACCTCCGAACTTGCCGCCCGCATGCAGCTTGGTGAGCACGACGGTCAGGGCCGGCAGGCCCTGCTCGGGCATCACGTCGACCGGGATGCCTGAGCCCCAGTCCCGCACCGTGACGGAACTGTCGGGATGGATCGTCACTTCGATGCGCTCGTTCCGGCCCGCGAGCGCCTCGTCGACCGAGTTGTCGACCGCCTCGTAGACGAGGTGATGAAGGCCCGCGGGGACCGGTCGAGCCGATGTACATCCCCGGGCGCAGACGGACCGGCTCGAGGCCCTCGAGAACGGTGATGTCTTTTGCGGTGTAGGCAGCTTCAGCCATAAAAAAAGCCCTGCAATCGCGCCATTTCCGGGCTTTGTGAAGTTTACCAGACTGACCGGCCGTCGGCGGCCCTTGCAAGGCTCGCCGCGGCGGCTCTGGCGACTCGTTCGCGCAGCTCGTCGTCGTCGATCCCCGCGGTGAGCTCCGCGGCTCGTGCGACCTCTGCGTCGGTCGGGCTCGGTGGCGGCTTCGAGGTCGCCTCCGAGACCACCAGGGTAGCTTCCGGAATCGGTCCGGGGGCGAATTTCGCCGCCTTCAGACCGAGCTCGAGGCGGCCCAGGATCTCCGCGCTGCGGTGACCGAGCTCGAACGCCCAGACGGCGTCCTTGGTGTTGACCACGAGCGTGCCGTCGCGCGCGATCCGGGCCGGCCACGCATTCCGCGCCACGACGTCGCCGACGGCGGCCGGCCAGGCCTCGACTACCTCGCCGAGGCGGCCCGCGTCGCCAAAGCGGGCGAGCTGCCGCCGCACCGCCGCACCGATCCGTTCCGGCTCACGCCACGCGCGCGGCACCGGGAGTCACCTCGATCAGCTGGTCGGGACGGGTGGGTAGCGAGTCGGCGCTCGTCGCCGTGACGAGCGTCTGGCCGCTGCTGCGGATGCGCTCGGCCAGGATTCGGCGCCGGCGCTCGTCGAGCTCGGAGAGCACGTCGTCCAGGAGGAGCAAGGGCGTGCGGCCTCGCTCGGCCAGAAGGCCGTACTCCGCAAGCAGAAGCGAGAGGACTGCGAGCCGCTGCTCCCCCTGCGAGCCGAAGGCACGGAGGTCGCGCGGGCCCGACTCGATGCTCACGTCGTGGAGGTGCGGGCCCAGACCGGTGACGCCCCGCTCGAGATCCCGCTCGAGGCGCTCCTCCAGGGCGGCGACGGTCGGCGGATCGCCCACGTAAGCGAGGCGGCCGTCGGGGAGGCCCAGCTCCGCGGCGCGGTCGACGAAGATCGGCGCCAGCTCCTCGACCGCCTTCGTCCGCGCCTCGACCAGCCGCGTCCCCAGCTCGGCGACGCGCTCGGTCCAGGGCGCGAGCGCGTCAGGAGCGGAGAAGCCGCCGGCCACGCGGCGCAACGAGGCATTGCGTTGCGCGAGCGCGGCTGCGTAGTCGGCGGACAGGCCGGCCACGCGCGGGAGCGAGCCGCCCCACCACCCGGTCGAAGTACGCGCGCCGCGCGGCGGGAGCGCCTTTGACCACCGCGAGGCGGTCGGGCGTGAAGACCAGGGTCGACACCTCCGAGCGCAGCTGCTCGGCCGCCCCCAGCCGCGAGCCGTTCAGGGTGGCGAGCTTGCCCTCGCCGGGCCGCAGCGTGACCTGCAGCTCGAGCGGTGCGCCGCCGCGCTCGCCCCGCAACTCGATCCGAGCCGCGCTCTCGCCGAAGCGCACCAGCTGCGCATCCGCCCGCGTGCGCGGGGAGAACCCCTGCGTTCCGACGTGGAGCGCCTCGAGCAGGTTCGTCTTTCCCGCCCCGTTCGGGCCGACGGCGAGCACGAGCCCCGGTTCGAGACCCAGCTCGAGGTTGGCGTACGAGCGGAACTGACGGAGCGTGAGCGTCTGGACGACCAGGCGGTCTAGCCGGCCAGGCGGATCGGCATGATCAGGTACGAGAAGTCGCCGTCGGCGCTCTGGATCAGGCCCGGGCGAAGCGGGCTGATCAGCTTCAGCTGCAGTTCGTCGTCGTCGACCGACTCCACGCCTTCGCGGAGGAACTCCGGGTTGAAGCCGATCTCGAGCGTGTCTCCGGTGAACTGCACCGGTAGCGACTCCGTCGCCTCACCCACGTCCTGGGTGCGAGCGAAGACCGTCAATTCGCCCTCCGCGAAACGCAGCCGCAGCGGTGAGTTTCGCTGTGCCATGACGGCGGTGCGGCGCACGACGTCGAGCAGCTCCTCCCGCGGCAGTGCGAGCTCATACTCGAACGCCTCGGGGATCAGCTGCTTGTGGTTCGGGAACTGGCCGTCGATCCGGCGAGTCGTCAGCCAGATCCCGTCGGTCCCGAACACCACCTGGTTGTTCTCGTGCACGCCGAGGGTCAGCTCGTCGCCGGCCTGAGCGATCCGGCTGAGCTCGTTCAACGCCTTCGCCGGCACGATGGCCTCGAAGTCGGGCGTCTCGCCTTCGACGGCAGTCTCCTTCACGGCCATTCGGTACGAGTCCGTCGCGGCCATGACGAGCTTCCCGGGCTCGAAGCGGACGAGGATTCCGGTCAGCACCGGGCGCGACTCGTCGCGGGACGCAGCCCGAGCGACCCGGGTGGCGGTCTCGAGCATCGCGGCGCGGTCGACGGGCACCAACTGCACCTTCGAGACGTCGGGCAGCTGCGGGAAGTCCTCCGGGTTGTACGTGTGCAGCTTGTAGCTCGCCGTCCCACAGGTGAGGACGACCATGCCCTCCTCCGGACGGTGCTCCAGCGAGACGTCCGCGTCGGGAAGCAGCCGCACGATGTCGACGAACGTCTTTCCGGGCACGACGACCACGCCCTCGTCGCCGACCTGGGTCTCGAACGACGAGCGCAGCGAGAGCTCCATGTCGGTAGCGGCGAGCTCGAGCCGGCCCTCGGCTCGCCGCGAGTCGCACTCCCGAGAGGATCTGGACGGTCATACGAGTCGACACGGCGCGGGACACGACTCCGAGATGGCGAAGGAGCTCGTCCCGGGTGCAGGTGACCTTCATCCCTGTCCCAACTGCTGCATCGACTTCAATCATTTAAATCCTCTCGTAGTAGTACTAGGGAGTGTGGAGGACGGGGAAGACGGTACCCAGCCCGCTCCGCTACGCCGTTTCGCGTGGGGACGCGCAGTGGGGACAACCACCGGTTGTCGACAGCCCGCTCGAGAGGTGTCGAATCGTTCCACGGTTCTAGCGGGTCTGCTTGATACGTGCAGTCAGTTCTTGCACGAGGTTGTACACAGAGCGGTCCTCGCGGATCAGGCGGGCGATTTTCGAGGTGGCGTGGATGACGGTCGTGTGGTCGCGGCCGCCGAACTGACGCCCGATCTTGGGCAACGACGAATCCGTCAGCTCGCGCGAGAGGTACATCGCGACCTGGCGAGGGTAGACGATGTTCTGCGAGCGCCTCTCGCCGCAGAGCTCGTCGAGCGAGAGCCCGAAGCGCTCGATCACGGTTTCCTGGATCCGCTCGATCGAGACCTCCGCGGGCTCCCCTTGTGGGAAGACGTCGCGGAGCACGTCCTGGGCGAGGTCGACGGTCATCAGCCGGCCGGTGAGCGAGGAGAAGGCAACCACGCGCGTGAGTGCCCCCTCGAGCTCGCGGATGTTGGTCGACACGCGTCCGGCGATGAAGGTCAGGACCTGTGGATCGGGCACGTGGATGCGGTCGGTCTTGACGCGCTTGCGCAGGATCGCGATGCGCGTCTCCAGGTCCGGAGGCTGGATGTCCGTGAGCAACCCCCACTCGAACCGCGAGCGCAGCCGCTCCTCCAGCGTTCCGATGTCCCTTGGCGGCCGGTCGGACGAGATCACGATCTGCCGGCCGGCCTCGTAGAGCGAGTTGAACGTGTGGAAGAACTCCTCCTGGATCCGCTCCTTGCCCTCGAGGAACTGGATGTCGTCGATCATCAGCAGGTCGTAGCTGCGGTAGCGCTGTTTGAAGCCCTCGATCCGTTTGTCGCGGAGCGAGTTGATGAAGTCGTTCATGAAGGTCTCGCTCGTCGTGTAGCGGACGGTCAGCGCACTGGAGTGCTCGGCGACGTACTGGCCGACAGCCTGGAGCAGATGCGTCTTGCCGAGCCCGGTTCCGCCGTAGATGAAGAGCGGGTTGTACGCCTGGGCCGGCGCCTCCGCCACCGCGAGCGCCGCCGCGTGGGCGAAGCGGTTCGAGGACCCGATCACGAACGAGTCGAAGGTGTACTTGGCGTTCAGGCCCTCGTAGGTGGTGCGGACGGGCGGCGCGACGACCGGCGTGCCCGTCGGCGGAGCGGGAGCTTCACCCCCGGCGGCTTCATGCTCGGGCCGCACCAGCAGGCGAATGGGGCGCTCGTCGCCGGTGAACTCACGGACGGCTGCCTGGACGAGCCCGAGGAAGTGCGCCTCGATCCAGTCGCGCGTGAAGTCGTTCGGGACAGAGAGGACGACTGCCTCTCCGGACACTTCTCCTCCCTCCACCTGGTCGAACCAGGTGCGGTAGGTCGTGTCGTTGAGCGCCTCCTTCAGCCGATCGGCGACCCCGTTCCAGAGGTCGTCGGCTGTCAGCTCTCGCTGGCGCTCCACTTGGGCGGCTCCAACTCCCCTTGGTCGACGAAAAGAGCGGCGAGCATAGCAGCGTCCCGACGGCCTCACAACGCCTGTTCCTGTGGAGACTTCGGTGGACGAGTTTCCTGGGTTTTGCAGGTAAAACAGGCACGTCCACACGGTTTTCCACAGTTGGGGAAACGGGGGTCTTAGTGTCGCGCCGAACCCGCGCTCGGAGCGCCTTCAGGGGTCGGCTTGCGACTGTGGAATACCGACTTCGAAAAGACCTCGTCTATACTCCTCGCCGTCCTCCGGGGCACCCTCTTCACTCACTCTCTCCAGGACTTTGAAGCGCACCTATCAGCCCAACGTGCGTAGGCGAAAGCGCCGGCACGGTTTCCGAGCGCGGATGTCGACGCGTGCAGGACAGGCGATCCTGAAGCGCCGCCGCGCGCGGGGCCGCAAGCGCCTCTCGGCCTGACCGCCGCTTGCAGCGTCGCCACCGCCTCTCGCGCTCGCGCGATTTCGAGGCCGTCTACCGCCACGGCCGCTCCTTCGCGAGCCGGTACCTGGTCCTCTACTGGTTCGATCCGCGAGGAGCAGGACGGCGATCCCCGGCTCGGCCTGGCGGTGCCGAAGTCGCTGGGCTCGGCCGTGACGCGGAACCGGCTCAAGCGCCAGCTCCGCGAGGTGTGGCGGGCAGGGCTCGAGCGCGTGCCCCCGGGCCGCGACTACGTGCTCGTCGCCCGTCCCGGCCTGTCGGAGGCGGCGGAGTCTCGCGGGCTCGAGTGGCTCGGCGAGCGTGTCGACGAGGTCGTGAGGCGCGCCTCGTGAAGTTCGCGGCGATGGGAGTCGTCTACGCCTGGCGCTGGACGCTCGGGCCGCTGTTCGCCGGCTCCTGCAAGTACCACCCGAGTTGCTCGCAGTACGCCCTCGACGCGCTGCGCACCCACGGGTTCTTCCGCGGCTCCGTGCTGGCCGCTTGGCGGCTGCTTCGCTGCAATCCCTGGAGCCACGGCGGGGTGGACTTCGTCTCCGACCAGAAGGTCTTCCGGTGAATCCGCTCACCCCGATCGAGAACGTCCTCACCTGGCTGCTCGAGTGGCTGCACTCGACGGCGAACCTGCCGTGGGCCTGGGCGATCGTCGCCGTCACGATCATCGTCCGGATGCTGCTCGTGCCGCTGACCGTGCGGCAGATCCACTCGATGCAGCGCATGCAGGCGCACCTGCCCGAGATGAAGGCGATCCAGGCCAAGTACAAGGGCGACCGCGCGCGCATGAACCAGGAGCTGATGGGGTTCTACAAGGAGAACAAGATCAACCCGGCCGCCTCCTGCCTGCCGGTCGTGGCTCAGATCCCGGTCTTCTTCGCGCTCTACTTCGTGTTGCGCGACTTCGACGAGGAGATCTATCCGATGTACCCGGCCACCGACCTGAGTTGGCTCGGGTTCGTCCCGGACATCACGGCGCCCGCGAACTCGCACTGGTCGGGTTACCTGCTACTCGCCATCTACGCGGTCAGCCAGACGGCCTCGACGCTGCTGATGTCGAGCACGATGGACCGCACGCAGCGCACGCTGCTGCTGATCCTGCCGCTGGCGTTCCTGTTCGTCGTCCTCAACTTCCCCGCAGGCCTCGTCCTCTACTGGGTCACGACCAACCTCTGGACGGTCGGGCAGGGCCTGATCACGCGCCGGCTGGCGCCGAAGCCGAAGCCGCCCGAGAAGCGTTCGTCGCGAACACCGCCGAAGACCGCGCCGCCCGATGCGCAGGCGGCGAAGCCTGCCGAGGAGCGCCGCGAAACCGGCGGCCAAGCAGCAGACCCGCAAGGTCAAGCGCAAGAAACGGGCGAGACGGTGAGCGACCAGCTTCAGGCCGAGGGGACGGGCGAGACCGTCGGCGAGGCGAAGTGGGCGGCGCTGCGGGAGCTCGAGCGCCAGCAGCCCGGGTTGGACAAGGCAGCGGTCAGCTTTCAGGTGCTCTCGGAGGGAGAGCGCGGCTTGCTCGGCGTGGGCTACGAGCCCGCGCGCGTGCTCGCGAGCGTCTCGCGCGAGGACGGAGCCGCCCCCGGCCCGGCGGCTCCCGACCCGGAGGGCCCGGTTCCCGAGCTCGCCCGCGAGGTGCTCGAGCGGATCGTGGACGGGATCGGAGCCCGTTGCCGGATCGACCTGCACGAGGAGGAGGACGCGCTCGTCGCCATGTGCACCGGCGGCAATCTCGGCCTGCTGATCGGCAAGCACGGCCAGACGATCGACGCCGTCCAGTACCTCGTGAACGCGATCGTCTCGCGTGCGCACCCCGACGACCGGCTCCAGATCGTCGTCGACGCTTCGGGCTACCGGGCGCGCCGTGAGGCGACGCTGGCGTCGATCGCGCAGCGGAGCGCGGAGCGCGCGCTGCAGCTCGGCTCCGCCGTGGAGCTCGAACCGATGACCGCGGTGGAGCGCAAGGTCGTGCACCTGGCCCTGCGCGACTACCCCGGGATCGACACGACGAGCGAGGGCACCGAGCCGAACCGCTTCGTGGTCGTGATGCCGGCCGGTGGATAGCCGGCTCGACCGCTGGCTGGCAGAGCTCGTCGACACCCCAGGCCTGACCGCGATCCGCGATCTCGCACAGGCTCGGCGGGCGCTGCTCGACGACGCGCTGCGCGGGACCGAGCTGGTGCGGCGCTTCGCGGGGCCGGTGGTGGACGTCGGCTCGGGTGGCGGCAGCCCGGGAATCCCGCTGGCCGCCGCGTTGCCCGACCGTGCGGTGACGTTGCTCGAGGCTAACGGACGCAAGTGCGAGTTCCTGCGCCGCTGGGCGGCCGAGTTCCCGAATGTGCACGTCGTCGAGGGCCGGGCGGAGGAGCAGCCCGTGGACGTCTACGGCGTCGCGGTTGCGAAGGCCCTGGCTCCGCCGCCGGTGGCGGCGGAGTGGTGTCTCCCGCTCGTGCGTCCGGGCGGCGCGGCCGTGCTCTGGGTCGGCCGGACTGCCGATGTCTCCGCGGTCTCCCGGGCCGCCGGCCAACTCGGCTCCGGAGCGGCCGAGGAGCACGGCGGATTACTCGTCCTGCCCAAGCTGGAGGCGACTCCGCGAGGCTTTCCGCGACGCCCCGGAATGGCCCGGAAACGTCCGTTGGCCTGAGTACTCTCGGCCGGGTATGCCCGGGAAGATCTACGCGCTCGCGAACCAGAAGGGCGGGGTCGGCAAGACGACGACCGCCGTCAACCTCGCGGCCTGCCTCGCCGAGGCCGGCGAGCGGGTGCTGGTCGTCGACCTCGACCCGCAGGCGAACGCGACCTCAGGGCTCGGCGAGCGGGCGAACGGGGTCTCGAGCGCCGACCTGCTCGACGGCGCACCGCTCGCCACGGTGACGCGCGCGACCAGGTTTCCGCGCCTCGACCTCGTCCCGTCCAAGGCCGACCTGGCCGGGACCGCCGCCGACCTCGCACGCCGCGAGCACGCCGAGCACTACCTGGCAGAAGCCCTCGAGGATGCAACCGACCGCTACGCGTTCGTCTTCGTGGACTGCCCGCCCGCGCTCGGGCCGCTGACGGTCAACGCCCTCGCCGCCGCAGACCGCGTGCTCGTGCCGGTCCAGGCCGAGTACTACGCGCTGGAGGGGCTCTCGCAGCTCCTCTCGTCGGTGAATGCCGTCAAGGGACGGCTGAACTCGCGCCTCTCGGTCGGCGGCGTGCTCCTGACCATGGTCGACGGTCGCACGAGGCTGTCGGCGGACGTCGCCGCCGAGCTCGAGCGCCATCTCGGCGAGCTGGTCTTCCGCACCCGCGTCCCCCGCTCCGTGCGCGTCGCCGAGGCGCCGAGCCACGGACTGCCGGTGATCGCCTACGACCGGCGTTCCGCCGGCGCCGAGGCGTACTGGAGGGTGGCGATGGAGCTTGTCGAGCGCAGCTGAGCCACAGCGCCGCGGGCTTGGCCGCGGGCTCGAGGTTCTGCTCGGAGGCGGCGGCGAGGCGGAGCTCGCCCACCTCCCGCTCGAAATGATTCACCCCAACCCGCGCCAGCCCCGGCGCAAGTTCGACCACGAAGCGACGAGCGGCCTGGCCGACTCGATCCGCGCGCAGGGCGTCGTCCAGCCCGTGCTTGTGCGCCCACGGCCCGCCGGCGGTTACGAGCTGATCGCCGGAGAGCGCCGGTGGCGCGCCGCGCGCGAGGCCGGAGTGCCGACCGTCCCGGCGCTCGTGCGCGAGGCCGACGAGCGTGACGCGCTCCTGCTCGGCCTGGTGGAGAACGTCGCCCGCGAGCAGCTCTCGCCGGTCGAGGAAGCGCGTGCGTACGCGTTGCTGATGGACGAGTTCGAGCTGTCGCTCGGCGAGATCGGCGAACGGGTCGGCCGCTCGAAACCTTCGGTCTCCAACAGGCTGCGGCTGCTCGAGCTCCCGGACGACGTGCTCGCCATGCTCGAGCGGGGCGAGCTGTCCGAAGGCCACGCGCGCGCGGTGCTCGCGGTGCAGGGCCACGAGGACCGTCGCCGGCTCGCACGGCTGATCGTGCGCCGCGGGCTGTCGGTCCGGGCCGCCGAGCGCGCCGCCCGCTGGGCGGGCGCCCGTACGAAGCCCCGCCGGCCGCGCCAGGCGCCACTCGATCCGGCTCTGACCGAGCGGGCGCGGGCGGCCGCCGAGACGTTCACGGGCCTCACCGTCCGTGTGGCGCCGGGACGACTCGAGATCCGGTTCTCCGACGAGCACGATCTCGCGCAGCTCGCCGAGGCGTTCGAGCGCCGCCCGTAACCAGAGCTTCCGGTGGTTCGTTAGGGGTCCATGCATGCCGCTTTGCTCGAGGACTTCGAATCCCTCCAGCAGATCGCCGAGAACGACTCCGCGAGGGCTCTGTTCCTGCGCATGGCGCTGCTCTCGCGCGAAGGTCGCCTCGAGCCGTTCCTGACCGAGCTCGCAGCCGACGACGAGCTCGACGCCGGCACCAAGGGCGCCGTCGCGGAGCTCGCCAACGACCACACGTTTCTGGCTGCGGTCGAGGACTACCTGCGTTCGACGCAGCGAGTCCACTGAGAAGCTCTGGCTACAATCCGCCGCCCCGGGCGATTAGCTCAGTTGGTTAGAGCGCCGCTCTGATAAGGCGGAGGTCCCTGGTTCGAATCCAGGATCGCCCATGGCATCGAGCCGCTCAGCGGATCCGCTCGGGCGGCCTCTAGGTCTGCGTCCCGGAGCGCGGAGAGGAGCGTCAACCACCCACGTCCGCAGCAGGTGCTCCGCGGGGGCTGAGCTAAGCTGAGAAACGGCGCGATGATCGAGATGGTCATCTACGGGGTTTCGTTCGACCTGGTCGGCAAGCAGCCGATCGTGCTGCTCAAGACCGCCGACGGAAACAAGTTCCTGCCGATCTGGATCGGCCACCCCGAGGCCGCCGCGATCCTGATGAAGCTCCAGGGCGCCTCCACGCCGCGGCCGATGACGCACGACCTCGTCACCGACATGCTCGAGCAGCTCGACGCCCAGGTGACGCGCATCACCGTCACCGAGCTGAAGGAGAACACCTTCTACGCCAGCATCACCGTGGCCCAGAACGGCTCCGAGATCGAGATCGACTCGCGGCCGTCCGACGCGATTGCCCTGGCAGTCCGCGCCGAGGCCCCGATCTTCGCCAACGAGCACGTGATCGAGGAGTCCGCGATCGAGTTCGAGGGCGAGGAGGTCAACGAGGAAGAGATCGTGGACGAGTTCCGCAAGTTCCTCGACGACGTCTCGCCAGACCAGTTCGCCGTCGAAGAGGACGACGGGGAGCCCGGAGGGCGAAGCGTCCCGCCGCTGGAGCCGCCACGCGCCCGTAGCCGAGACGCCGCCTCTGAGCGCGAGCGCACGCGTTGAAGACGGCGTGCAGGAGGATCGGCGGGTAGACGCTGTCCGTCCGCTCGCGCAGGAAGGCGAGGCCCATGCCGAAGAGCGACAGGATCAGCAACGCCTCGATCAGCCCGTGTGCGAGGCCGAACGCGACTCCGACCCCGACGATCGCCGAGGCCACGCCGTAGGGCCTGAGCAGGCTGAAGCCCAGCCCGCGGTACGTGAGCTCCTCGACGATCGGTGCGACGCCCGCCACGACGACGACGTTGGCCGCGAACGCGGCGGCGCGGCCCGAGTCCCACCCCGACGGCGTCAGGCCCTGCTCCTCGCCGGCGTCGAGAAAGGGGTCGAGGGCGGCTCCGACGGCGAGGACGAGCACGAAGACCGCCAGCGCCCACCCGAGGGCCGGCCACCAGGAGGCCGGCGGGCGTAGGGCCAGCAGCTCGCGAGGGCCGCCGCCGCGGGCGATCAGCAGCACGAGCCCGAGCACGAACGCGTAGACGATCACGGCCGAGATCGCGGTACCCCACTGGTAGAGGGCGTCGTCCGGCGGGCGCCCACCGCTTGCCCGGCTCGAGTACGCGAGCAGGGCGAGCGTTCCCACGAGCACCCACCACCAGCCGAGCCGGCGGGGATCCCGCCGGTCTACGCCACCCATTGCCACAGGGCCCACTGTGCCACCGAGACGCCGAGGAACAGGGCGCTGACCGCCACGATCCCCACGTGCATGCGCTCGTTGCGGCCCAGCCAGGCGAGCGCGAGGAAGAACGGGAAGACGACGAGACCGAACCGCGGCAGCGAGAGCAACGGCCAGCGCTCGCTCGGGACGCTGAGCGGAATCGCCAGGCTCGCCGCGCAGAAGAGGCCGTACGGGGCCCCGAAGCGGCGCCAGGCGACGACGGTCAGCAGCACGAACAGCGCCAGATAGGCGAGCCCCTGGAGGTTGAGTGCCGCGACCCGGTCGGGGTCGCTGTCCTGGACTGCGCTCCAGTAGACATGGGCGTCGGACCCGGAGGCGAGCTGGCGGATCCCGGCCCAGCCCGCACGCAGCCCGTCCCAGATCCCGCCGAGCGGCCCTACGGGAGAGAGGTGCCGGGTCCAGACGTCCTGCGCGTGCGTGAACGCCCACGGGTCGTCGACTTCGCGCCAGAGATAGAGGGGGTAGAGGGCGAACAGCGCCGGGGCGACCGCGAGGGAGGCGAGCGAGCGCAGTCGTTGTGGCGACCGCCAGGCGAGCAGCGCGAGCGCGGGCAGGAGTGCGAACCCCGCCGGGCGAGTCAGCACGGCCAAGCCCGTCAGCACGCCCGCGCCGAGGAAACGTCCGCGCTCCGCGGCCAGGAACGCCGCCAGCGTGAGGAGCAGGAAGAGCGCCTCGCTGTACACGGCCTGCAGGAAGAAGGCCATCGGGAACAGGGCCAGGTAGAGCACTGCGCGCGCCGCGCCGTCGCCTCCGAGGCGGCTCTCTGCGAGGCGGTAGAGCAGTGCAAAGGCGCCGAGGGTGGCCGCGAGCGAGATCAGCAGGCCCGCTGTCACGTAGTGGCCGCCCAGCAGCCGTCCGAGCAGCCCGACGACGGCGGGATAGCCGGGGTAGAAGGCGGCCGCGGTGCGTTCGATCGACCCGTAGCCGTCCTCCGCGATGCGCAGGAACCAGACGCTGTCCCAGCGGGCCCAGACGTCCGTCACCAGCCCGAGGTCGTTCGTGAACGCGGGGTCGTCCCACTCGGCCGCCCGCGGGTGGCGATTGGGCTCGAAGACGAGCAGGGCGAAGAGAGCGCCTGCCCAGATCGCCGCGCGGGTCCACAGGAAGATCTCGAGGGCCGGGCGCGGCACGGCGACGGATCCTAGTGGGAGGCCCTGGCGAGACGGCGCTGAGCGACGTTCCTACCAGGCCCTCCCGGATGCGGCGTATAGCGTCCGTGCGGTGCGGTACTTCACCCTCGAGCAGGCGAACGCGATGCTTGCCGACGTACGGCCGCTGACCGAGCGGATGGTCGCCCACCGTCGTGAAGTCGCGACACTGCTCGCCCACCGCGCCGAGCTCACGTCGACGATCGCCGGCAACGGCGGCGATCTCGACCCGGGCGAGCTGGCGCGGGTCGAGGCGGACATCGCCGAACAGGCGAAGGGAGTCGCCCGCTGCGTGAACGAGATCCACGGGCTCGGCGCACAGGTGAAGGACGCCGACGAAGGCCTGGTCGATTTTCCGGCCCGTCGCGGCGACGAGGAGGTGCTTCTGTGCTGGAAGCTCGGCGAGGGCGAGATCCGCTTCTGGCACGACCTCGAGGAGGGCTTCGCCGGCCGCCGGCCGGTCGACGAGCTCTAGGAGGCTCCGAGGCACCGTCGAAAGACGCTCCGTGGCCTGGGAGCGGATCATCATTGCGGCGGTCGTCGTCGTCGTCACGCTGATCGCGGCGCGTCTGATCGACCGTCGCATGGCGAAACGGCAGCTGGCGCCGGAGGCGGTGACGCGCTACGGGGTGCTGCGCCGGGGGGTGACCGCCACGATCGTGGCGATCGGAGTCCTCTCTGCCCTGCTCGTGATCCCCCAGGTGCGCGCCGTGGCGGGCGCGATCCTCGCCTCGGGTGCGGTGATCGGGCTCGTCGTCGGCTTCGCGGCCCAGAGGACGCTCGGGAACTTCATCGCCAGGCCTGCTGATCGCGTTCACGCAGCCGCTGCGGATCGGCGACCTGGTCGAGGTGGACGGCAACTCCGGCGTCGTGGAGGAGATCCGGCTCACCTACACCTTCATCCGCACGCGCGACGACGTACGGCTCGTGATCCCAAACGAGAAGCTGGCCTCGGATACCATCAAGAACGCTTCGATCGTCAGCCGCGCGAAGCTTGCCCAGGTGACCCTCAACGTGCCTCTCGACAAGGATCTCAACGCCGCGGTCGACGCACTCCAAGGGCTGGTCCAGGACGCGCCTCGTGGCGCCGTGCTCGTGAGCGGGCTCGAGGGCGACCAGGCGACCATCACCGTGCGCGCCTCGGCCGAGGATCCGGCAGCCGCGGAGCGGCTCGAGAGCGACCTGCGCTTGCAGGCGCACCACCGCCTGCGCGAAGCGGGGTGCTGGCATGAGCCCCCGCGACCCTCGCTCCCGGCGGCGCCGCAGCGCGCGCGGATCCGACGCCCTGGAGCTGCGGCTGCAGCGACGCAGACGCCAGCGCAAGAAGGAACGCAAGCACCGCGGCCGCAAGCTCGCGCTCCTGCTCGCGCTGCTCGTGCTGCTGGCGGTCCTCGCCGGCGGCGCGGCCAGTCTCGGCGGCGCGACGGAGATCAACAAGCGCTGCGACCTGGACAAGCTGCGGCCGGTCGCGATCGGGCAGAACACGTTCGTGTACGCGGCCGACGGCTCGTTCCTCGGGACGATCCCGGCCGAGAAGAACCGCACGCCGGTCGAGCTGCGCACCGTCAGCCCGTGGATGCGCAAGGCGATCCTCGCGATCGAGGACCGGCGCTTCTACGAGCACGGCGGGATCGACGTGGCCGGCATCCTGCGCGCGGCCTGGGCGGACGTGCGCGCGGGCAAGGTCGTCCAGGGCGGCTCCACCATCACCCAGCAGCTCGTCCGGAACCTCTACATCGGTCGCGAGGTGACGCTCGAGCGCAAGGTCACCGAAGCGTGTCTCGCGATCAAGCTGAACAGCCGCTGGTCGAAGGACCACATTCTCCAGGAGTACCTCAACCAGGTCTACTTCGGGAACCACGCCTACGGCGTCGAGGCGGCGTCGCAGACGTACTTCTCTCGACGGTCGCGGAACCTCTCGCTGGGCCAGGCCGCGACGCTGGCGGGACTTCCGCAGGCACCCTCGGTCTTCGACCCGTTCAACAAGCCGGAACGCGCGCTCGCCCGCCGGAACACGGTGCTGCGCGCGATGCTCGACAACGGCGACATCACCCGTGCGCAGTACCGCGAGGCGGTCGCGGAGCGCGACCTGGGCCTGAAGAAGGGGATCCTCTACAAGCGGATCCACGAGCCGTACTTCTTCAGCTACGTGCGCGAGGAGCTGCTGCGGGAGTACGGCGCGAACACCGTGCGCTCGGGCGGGCTACGCGTGTACACGACGATCGACCGGCGCTTCCAGAAGCTCGCCCGCAAGGCGATCACCGACACGCTCTACGACCGCAGCGATCCCGCGGCGGCCGTGGTCTCGATCGACCCGGGCACCGGCGCGATCCGGGCGATGGACGCGGTCATCCCGGGCCGCAAGGCACTCCAGTTCAACCTGGCCGCGCAGTCGCGCAGGCAGGCCGGCTCGACCTTCAAGACCTTCGTGCTCGCCGAGGCGGTCGAGCAGGGTGCCGACCCGGACTCGACGTACTACACCTCCGCGCCGTTCTTCTACCGCCCCGATCCGAGCGGCTCCTGCGAGACCAATTGGTGGTGCGTCGAGACGTACGGGAACGACTACTACGGCTCGACGTCCGTGCACTCGGCCACCCTGCGCTCGGACAACACGGTCTTCGCGCAGCTCACGCTCGATGTGGGGCCGGAGAACGTGGCCGACATGGCGCACAAGCTCGGCGTGCGCGCGTCGCTGAAGACCCGCGAAGGCGCGTACGTCCCCTCGCTCGGCCTGGGCGCGATGGGCGTGTCCCCGCTCGACATGGCGTCCGCGTATGCGACGCTCGCGGCGGGCGGGATGTACTCGCGGCCGATGGCGATCACGAAGGTCGTGCTGCCCGACGGCAAGGTCGACGAGAGCGCCGGCTGGGGAGCTCCCGAGCGCCGTCGCGTGATCTCGGACGGCGTCGCCTACGAGGTGACGCAGATCCTGCGGGACAACATCAACGCCGGCACCGGCACGGGCGCGAACATCCCACGCCCGGCGGCGGGCAAGACGGGGACGACCGAGCGGCACTCGGACGCCTGGTTCTGCGGCTACACGCCCGACCTCTCCACCACCGTGTGGGTCGGGTACCCGCAGGGCGAGATCCCGATGGAGAGCGTCCACGGCATCTCCGTGGCAGGCGGCACGTTCCCCGCCCAGATCTGGCGGCTGTTCATGCAGCCGGCGCTCCAGAACGAGTCGGCGCGGGAGTTCGCCCAGCCGAGGGAGTGGCCGGTCTGGACCGATTTCGACCAGGGTCAGTACGCCGAGGACTCGTACTCGGGCACCTACACGCCTCCGGCCAGCCCGACCCCGGCACCCGAGCCGCCGGCTCCGCCGTCGCCGACTCCGCAGCCCACCCCCCAGCCGACGCCTCAGCCGGAGCCGCCTCCGGAGCTGGTTCCTCCGCCGGAGCCCGCGCCGACGCCGCCGCCCACTGAGCCAGTTCCGCCGCCACCGCCGGCGGAGCCGCCGCCTCCACCGTTCTGAGCCGGTGAGGCTCGCCGCGCCCGCGGCCGGTCTCGGCGTGCTCGCGCTCGTCTGCGTCTGCGCGGCGCTGGCCTGGCCGAGTGACTCGCCGCTCGAGCCGCTGAACGGCGGCCACCCCCAGGGCGACAGCGTCTATGCCTGGGCTTTCCTGGCGGCGCTGGCCGCGGCCTTCGCCCTCTACCTGCTCGCGCTGCGTGCTGCTCTCGCGAAAACGGACGTCGCTGCGCCTCGTCGCCGTGCTTGCGGTCGCGATCCAGCTGGTGCCTCTCGCCGCACCGCTCCTGCTCTCGACCGACGCCTGGACGTACTGGAGCTACGGCCGGATCGCGACCGTGCACGATGCGAACCCGTACCGCGATCCGCCGGCCGACTTCCCCGAGGATCCGTCGTTCCCGTACGTCGGCACCGCCTGGCGCGACACGACGTCCGTGTACGGGCCGGCATTCACGCTCGCCTCGGAGCCGCTCGCGCTCGCAGCGGGCGAGTCCGCGAATGCGGCGGCCTGGATCTACAAGACGCTTGCGGCGCTGGCGGTGCTCGCGGCCGTCGGTCTCGCGGCCCTGCTCTCGCCGCGCCCGGTGTTCGCCTGTGCGTTCGCCGGCTGGAACCCGCTGCTCGCGGTGCACTTCGCCGGAGGGGGCCACAACGACGCCTGGATGGCGGCACTCGTGGTCGGGGCACTGGCGCTGGGCGCCTCCGGGCGCCGGGCCTGGGCGGGGGCGGCGTGGGCAGCGGCCGTGCTGGTGAAGTGGGTGCCGCTCTTTCTGCTGCCGCTGCGCTCGCTCGAGTCGCGCCGGACCGGGAGGCCCGTCGACCATCGCGGCTTCCTGGCAGCCCTGCTCGCCCTGCTCACGCTTGCGACGCTGCGGTACGGCTTCGGCTGGCTGGAGGCCTTCGGCCCGCTGGCCAAAAACGCGAACACCGAGACGAGCTACGCGCTCCCCCACCGCCTCCAGGAGCTCGGCGTCCCGCACGGGGTCGCGCTGGGCCTCTTTGCAGCCGGGTTCGTCGTGGGCTTCGCGTATCTCGTGCGCGAGGCGCTCCGCGGCCGCGCGCGGCTCGGCCTGGCCGCCTGCGCGCTGATGCTCGCCGCTCCGTGGCTCGTGGTCTGGTACGTGGTCTGGGCGGTGCCGCTGGCGGCGGCCGAGGACGACCGAACGGCGCAGCTCGTGTCACTCGGGCTGTGCGCGTACCTCCTGCCCCAGACGATTCCGGTCTAGCGCTGACGGCGGAAGACGAGCACGCCGTCCTCCTCGAAGACGAGCCGCCAGGACGGGTCACGCCGCAGCCAGGCGACTGCGGCGGCAGCCTCGACGGGAGCCACCGCCCGGTCTGCGTAGCTCGGCCGCTGCTCGTCGACCACCACCCAGTCGGCGTCCTGGCGGTAGGGGAAGCTGAGAATCCGCTTCCGTTCCGAGAGGTGCGCTCCCAGCGCGTTGGAGGCGCTCACCGTCGCATCGGGCGGGATCAGCTCCAGCGCGCGTGTCGCTATCCGGTCGTGGGGCTCGACCCGCCAGGCGTCGGCTGCGAGGTCTTCGCCGCCCGGGTAGGGCAGTGGGCCGAGCCACCAGCCCGACAGGAGCGCGAGCACGACGGAGAGCCCGGCGAGCGGCGTGGCCAGGCCGGGCCGCCGGCGCACGACCCGGGCTGCGCCGAAGACGCTTCCGGCCGCGAGGGCCGGGATGATCGCGGCCGTGTAGTGGAAGTGGATCGAGGTCTGCGTCGGAGTCGACGAGAGCAGGTTGATGGCGAGCTCGGGCAGGGCCACGACCAGCGTCAGCGGAGCCAGCAAGACCAGTCCGAACGGCAAGAGCAGGCGTAGGAGGTAGCCGAGACCGCGGCCGTCGAACGCGACCTGGACGACGTGCAGCGGATCGGTGAGGACGGACTCGGCGATGCCTCCCGGGGAGCCGCCCACCTCCGCGTAGCGACGATAGAAGTCGGACTCGCCGTCCGAGAACGCGGGCATGACCACGAGGATCGCCAGCAGCGAGACGGCCGTTCCGGCCGCGGCGATCAGGAGTCCGGGGCGGCGCCTACCGCGCGCGAGCGCGTACCACAGGCCCAGTGCCGCCACCGCGAATCCGACCTCCTCCTTCGTGAGCACGGCGAGTGCGGCGACCAGCGCGAACGCGCCGAGTCTGTCCTCGTCGAGGTACCAGAAGCCGAACAGGAGGAGCGGGCAGGCGAGCGCGACGGCGTGGAAGTCGTCCAGGACGAGCCACTGCACCGGTGGGTAGAGCAGGTAGGCCAGCGCGAAGCCGAGCGCCGCACGGGGCGAGCCGAGGTGCTTGCGCGCCAGCCAGAAGACCGGCAGGGCGCCGAGGGCGACGACCAGCGCCTGGACGACGAGGAGCAGGGAGGGGTCGGGCCAGACGAACCAGAGCGGCGCGAACGCCGCGAGGAGAACGTCGGTGTGTGCGGCCAGCCGCGAGATCTGCTCGCCCTGGAGGTCGGTCATCCGCAGGGGATCACCGTGCGCGGTCGACCAGACGACTTGGGTCATGTTCCCGAGGTCGAAACGCCCTGCGTTGAACGCCTCGTGACGGAGTACGGCGAGCGCGGAGAAGCCCGCGGCGAATGCGCCGATCGCCGCCCAGAGGGCCGCCTTGATCCTCACAGCGCTTCCAGGAGCCCGCGCCAGCGTGCGCCGAGTACGTCCTCACTCGCGTGCTCGCGGTAGACGGCGTGCCCCCGCGCGCCGATCCGCTCGGCCAGCGCCGGATCCGCTGCCAGCTTTTGTACCGCGCCGGCGAGAGCCTCCGGGTTGCCGGGCTGCACGAGCAGGGCGCTGACGCCGTCGCCGAGCAGCTCTCGCGCGGCCGGCGTATCCGCCGTGACCAGCGGCGTTCCGCATGCGAGCGCCTGGAAGGCCTTGTTCGGGATCACGCGGCCGGCCTTCGCGGAGGTGCCGAAGATCCCGAGCGCGCAGCCCGCCGCGTGCAGCTCGTCAGGGAGGCGCTCGTACTCGACCCAGGGGATCCACTCGACGTTGGGCGGACGCGTCGCCAGGGCGTCGGCCTGCTGGCCGCTACCCACGATCCGGAACCGAAGCTCCGGGGTGAGCCGCGCGGCCTCGAGCACCGTCTGGACGCCGTGCAGCGGGATCAGCTTGCCGACGAAGAGCGCAACGAACGGCTCCCGCCTGCACCCAGCCGGCGCGAAACACCCTTTCCTCGGCGCCGACGAAGCACACGGCCACCTTCCGGTGTGGAATCCGGCCCCGGCGGGCGAGGTCGTCGGCGTTCGCCTCGGTGTCCGCCACGATCAGGTCGGCCGCCTGCAGCGCGCGGCGGTCGACGGCTGCGAGCACGCGTGCAGGCAGCGAGCCCGGGCGAAAGCGGCCCCGGTCGCCGACGAGCGTGTCCTCGAGCGAGAGCAGCGGGTTGAAGACGACGGGCGTGCCCCGGGCGGCGCGCCGGGCCGCCGGGAGGTCGAGGTGGCCGGGGTAGCCGACCACGACCGCGTCGTAGCGCCCCTTGCGGCCGTTTGAGCAGACGCGCTTCGGCTCCGAGCAGGCGGAGTGCTGCCGCCGGCCCGGCTCCCCACTTGTGTTCCTGCCCCTCCCACACGGAGACGTGCCGCTCGTCGACCTCGACGCCGGCACGGCGCAGGCACGAGATCACCTGCGCGTTGCGCGGATACGTCCGCTCGTACGTCCCGAAGTACAGAACCCGCAAGCCGCTTAGCGCAGGATCTCGTCCACGTGGCGCCGCTCGCGCTCCCGCTCGCCGGTGCGCTCCTCGTGCAGGCTCCGGATCATCTCGCCCAACAGGCCGAGTGAGAAGAGCTGCAGCCCGACGACCACGAGCAGGACGCCCAGGATCAGCAGGGGCCGGTGTCCGATCGCCTCGCCGGTGGCCTTGAGCACGGTCAGGTAGGCGAGCACGATCGTGCCGAGGACCCCGAGCAGCAGTCCGATCCCGCCGAACAGGTGCAGCGGGCGCTGCCGGTAGCGGCCGACGAGCGAGACGGTGAGGAGGTCGAGGAACCCGCGCAGGTAGCGCTCGACGCCGTAGCGAGAGCGGCCGTGGCTGCGTGGCCGGTGGTTGACCGGGAGCTCGGCGACCCGGTAGCCGCGTTCGTGCGCGAGCACGGGGAGGAAGCGGTGGAGCTCCCCGTAGATCCTCAGGTCGCGCACGACCTCGGCCCGGTACGCCTTGAGCCCGCAGTTGACGTCGTGGAGGCGAATGCCGGAGACGGCGCTCGCCATGCGGTTGAAGATGCGGGACGGCACGCGCCGCGTCCACGGGTCACGCCGGTTGCTCTTCCAGCCCGAGACGAGATCGAAGCCCTCGTCGAGCTTTGCCAGGAGACGCGGGATCTCGGCGGGATCGTCCTGCAGGTCGGCGTCGATCGTGACGACGATGTCCCCGCTGGGCTTCCTCGAAGCCCGCCGCCAGGGCCGCGGACTTGCCGAAGTTGCGGCGCAGGTGGACGACCCGGACGTTGTCGTTCTTCGCGTGCAGCCGGGTCAGCGCGGCGAACGTGCCGTCTGTCGAGCCGTCGTCCACGAAGACGACCTCCCAGGGCTCGCCGAGCGGGTCGAGAGCGGCCTCGAGCTCCTCGAAGAGCAGCGCGACGCTGCGCTCCTCCTCGAAGGCGGGCGCCACGACGGAGATCGTTGGCTCGGCCGCCACGCCGGTAGCTTAGTGTCGGGCGATGGCCGATCTCCTGTCGATCGAGGACGCGCTGGCGCTCGTGCTCGAGCGTGCGCGGCCGCTGCCGACTGAGCGCGTGGGGCTGGACGACGCCGCGGGCCGCGTGCTCGCCGAGCCTGCGCTCGCCGCCGTCGACCTGCCCTCGTTCGACAGCTCGGCGATGGACGGCTTCGCCGTACGGGCCGCGGACACCCCGGGCGAGCTGCCGATCGGCTTCCGCATTGCGGCCGGCAGCCCCGCCCCGCGCGGCCTCGAGCTCGGCGAGGCGATGGCGATCTCCACGGGCGCGGTGATCCCCGAGGGCGCCGATGCCGTCGTGCCGGTCGAGTACGTTGTCGAGCATGACAACTCTGTCCGCATCGAGCGGCCCGCAGAGGCAGGCGCGTTCGTCCGTCCGCTCGGAGGAGACGCGCGGCGCGGCGACACCGTCGTCAGCGCCGGGATCCGCCTGGGTCCGGCGCAGATCGGAGCCCTGGCGGCCGCCGGCGTGTCGGAGCTCACGGTCGCCCGGCGCCCGCGCGCCGCCGTCCTCACGACGGGCTCGGAGCTTCGTCTGCCGGGAGAGGAGCTCGAGCCGGGTCAGATCTACGAGGCCAACGGCCCGATCGTGACCGCGCAGCTCCGCGCCGCCGGCGCGGAGGTCGAGCGGCTGGCACCGGCAGCCGACGAGGCGGACGCGCACAGAGAGGCGCTCGCGCGGGGTCTCGGGGCGGACGTGCTCGTCACGACCGGCGGGGTCTCGGTCGGTCCTCACGACCTGGTCCGCTCGATCGGCGGTCAGCTCGGGGTCGAGGAGGTCTTCTGGCGCGTGGCCGTGAAGCCGGGCAAGCCGTTGTGGTTCGGCGTCCGTGACGACACGCTCGTCTTCGGACTGCCCGGGAATCCGGTCTCCTCGCTGGTGTGCTTCGAGCTGTTCGTGCGGCCGGCGGTGCTCGCCCTCCAGGGCGCTGCCGCGCCTGGTCCGCACTTCGGCATCGGGACGCTTGCGGACAGCCTGGCGCGCAACGCGGCGCGGGACGAGCTCGCGCGTGCGCGGTCGTCGGTCGAGGACGGCACTGTCGTGCTGCGCCCGGTGGCCGGTCAGGAGTCGCACATGATCGTGCGGGCGGCCGAGGCTGACACGCTCGTGCTGGTGCCGAGGGGCGACGGCGAGCTCGAGGCGGGCTCGTCCGTTCGCTACCTGGCGCTGGGCTAGCCCGTCGCGGCCCGGCGGGTGTCCTTGCCGCGCCCTCTGAGGGTGAGCAGCAAGAGTCCCCGCACGAGCTGGCGCAGCGGGCCCCGAGGCGGCCGCTCGGCCGGGGCGGGGTAGGGCGCGTACCGGCCGGCCGTGAGCGCAGCCAGCTGCGCCGCGGCGGCGAACCAGGCGCAGGTGATCAGCACAGCGGGCGGCTCGACGTACCCGACCGCCGCCAGCTTGAGCAGGTACCAGGGCGCGTCGAGCCCGAGCTCGAAGCGTCTTGCGAACGAGGCCAGCAACAGCAACGGGCCGGCGAAGCCCGCGACGAAGACGCTCGCGCGCACCCAGGGCGAGCTCGAGCGAACCTGCGGGAGCCAGAGCCAGGCGTGGACCGACGGCAGGACGAAGATGAGCGAGAACGGGTTGACGGCGACGACGAGCAAGGAGACGACGGAGAGCGCGAGCAGCGCCGCCGTGTGGCCGGCGAGCTCCTCCTCAGGTGTGACCGGGCGCCGCGGCAGCAGGCGCTCGCGTGCGACGAGCCAGCCGCCCAGCGCGAGGAGCCCGAAGATGACCAGCGATCCGGTCGCCCACCGGGTTGCGGCGGCGCTCTCGGGCGAGAGCGGGCGCGGCGGAGCGTCTCCCCAGCCGCCCACGAGCGCGAAGATCGCGAAGAGCACGCCGATGAAGAGCCAGAACGCCAGTCGGCTGCGGAGGCTTCGAAGTGCAGGCGCGATGCGGATGTGACGGCGGCGGCAGCGCGCGAACAGGTCGATGGCCGCGAACAGGAAGGGCAGCAGCATTGCGACGAGCGAGATCTGGATCGCCCAGCCTCGGACGAACCGTGACCCGAGGAAGACGTAGCTCTGCGTGCCCTGGGCGAGATCCAGACCCTGGTCCAGCGAGCTGACGAGCGCCTGGGCGGAGCGGCCGACCTCGGTCAGGCGTTGTCGATTCAGCCGGTTGGGCGTGTCCGTGAACGACGACGGCGGGCGCGGGCCGGCCGTCGTGAGCGTGATCGCGGAGATCCCCCGGCCGACGAACGGAGCCTGCTCGTAGAAGCTGAACGGGAAGCCCAGGTCGATCAGCTGGTCGATCGCCCGCGGCCGGCCGGGCTCCTCGCCGGTCTGCTCGAGCACGCGGGCGGCCGCCGTCCTGACGAGGGCCGCCGCCGGCGAGCGGGGCCGATCGCCGGCGAGCTCGATCCGCGGCGGGGTCGCGCCGGCGAGGGCGGCAAGGTTGACGACCGCCACGGTGCGGTTGCGGTAGGGGGAGCGGCCGGCGAAGCGGGCGGCGCCCAGGCCCCCGAAGGCGCCTCCGTCGGTCGAGAGGAAGACGAGTGTGTTCGTCGTCCCGACGGCGGCGTTCGGCGTCCCTGCGGAGCCGGTCGTCGCGTAGGAGCGGGCGAGCTCGATCAGGGCTGCGGTGCCCGACGCATTGTCGTTCGCCCCCGGCCCGGCGCCCGTGTTGTCGCGGTGCGCCATCACGACGATCGTCTGGTTCGAGCGGCCGGGCGAGACGGCGATCAGGTTGACCAGCTCGCGCCGGCCCAGGCCGGGGATCGTCTCCTCCCAGCGGTCCTCGCGCACGTTCAGGCCGTAGGGCTCGAGCTGGCCGCGCAGCCAGGCCGCCGCCTCCCGGGCGTCCGGGGAGCCGGGGGAGCGGTCCGGGTGGGCCAGCGCGAGGTCCTGGGCGAGCTGGAGCGCGGTGGCGCCGTCGAAAACAGGCGGCAACTGGGGTGCCGGCAACGGCCCGGGTCGCGCCACGGTGAACGCGGTCACCAGCAGGGGCAGAGCCACGAGGAGCCACGTGCCGCGGTAGAGCCGCCCGTTCACCGGCCTGGCGAGCGAGCCTCGCCGCGGGCGACGCCGCTCGGCTGGGGGCGGGAGCGTCGCCATCGCCGGGCTATAGTAGGTCGAGTCCTGGCTATCCACGCGGTTTCCTGAGGCGGATGCCCGACTCCTCAACAATTCTGCTCGTCGACGACGAGGACTCGATTCAGAAGCTGCTGACCTACCCGCTGGAGCGGGAGGGCTTCAGGGTGCTCCCCGCGCGCGACGGTGAAGAGGCGCTCCGGCGCTTCGACGAGGAGGACGTCGACCTCGTCGTCCTCGACCTGATGCTGCCGAAGCTCGACGGCCTCGAGGTGTGCAAGCGGCTTCGCGCCTCGAGCTCGGTGCCGATCATCATGCTCACGGCCCGGGACGACGAGCTCGACAAGGTGCTCGGGCTCGAGCTCGGCGCGGACGACTACATCACGAAGCCGTTCTCGATCCGCGAGTTCCGTAGTCGAGTGCGGGCGCTCCTGCGCCGCGCATCCGCGCCGCGCCACGATCCGCGGGGGGCAGGCCCGATCGAGACGGACGGCCTGAGCATCGACCTGGAGCGGCGCCTCGTGCAGGCGCACGGCCAGGACGTGCAGCTCACCTACGTGGAGTTCGAGCTCCTGCGCTCGCTGGCCGCCCAGCCCGGGCGCGTGTTCACGCGACAGATGCTGCTCGAATCGCTGTGGGGAGACTCCGCCTACCGGGAGCCGCGCACGATCGACGTGCACGTTCGACACCTTCGCGAGAAGCTCGAGGTCGATCCCGCCGAGCCCGACTTCATCCAGACCGTGCGCGGCGTCGGCTACCGCTTCAGGGACCGATGAAGCGGTTCCGCTGGGGTGTCGGCGCGCGGCTCAGCCTCGCGCTGCTGCTGGTGCTCGCGGGCGCGTTCGCGATCGTCTACGTCTCGGTCGTGCCCTCCCTGGAGCGGAGGCTGGTGGACAACCGCATCGACGAGCTTCGCCAGGCGGCTCTCAACCTCCGGACGGAGGTTCCCGATGCATCGCTGTGGAACGACTGGGTCGAGCTCACGTCACGACGCCAGAACGCCCGCGTCGTCCTCTACCAGTACGCGATCGCGCCGAGCAACTTCTCCGATCCCGACCTGCTTCCACAGGCCGACTCGGGCGTGCGCTCCGACGCCGTGCGCGACGACCCGATCGCCGAGCGCTCCGGCCGCACGCTCGGTCTCGAGAGCGGCACGGTCGAGCGCGGCGGCCGTCGTTTCGCCGAATCGGCGGTGCCCGTGCTCGAGACGGGCCCATTCCTGATGCTCAGCTCGCCGGTCCAGGACGTCCTCGAGACGGTCGACTTCGTCAAGCAGACGATCCTGATCGCGGGCCTGCTCGCCTTCGGCGCGGCCTTGCTCGTCGGCTTCACCGGCGCGAACGTCTTCGCGAGGCGGATCCGCCGCCTGGAGCGGGCAGCCGACCGGATCGCGTCGGGCCGCTTCGACGAGCCGATCGTCGACGCGCGCAGCGACGAGCTGGGCGAGCTGGCGCGGGCGTTCGAGCGCATGCGCGGGCGGCTGTCGGGCCTCGACCACGCGCGGCGCGAGTTCATCGCGAACGCCTCGCACGAGCTGCGGACGCCGATCTTCTCGCTCGGCGGCCATCTCGAGCTGCTCGACGACGAGGAGCTCGACGAGGACACGCGGCGCGAGTTCGTCGGCGAGATGCGCTCGCAGGTCGACCGCCTCGGCAAGCTGACGGCGGAGCTGCTCGACCTGTCGCGCCTCGACGCCGGTCGCCTCCGCGTCGAGCACGAGCCGGTCGACCTCGTCGAGACGGTGCGGCTCGTCGCGGGCGAGCTCGGGCCGCTCGCACAGGCGAGCGGCCACGTGCTGGACGCCGCCGCCGATGGGTCGGTGTGGGCGCTCGGCGATCCGCAACGGGTGCTGCAGGTCGCACGCTCGCTCGTGGAGAACGCACTGCGGCACACGCCCGCAGGAACCACGGTGACGATCGGCGCCGGTGTGGGCGACGACGGAGTGGAGCTCGTGGTCGAGGACGACGGCCCGGGCATCCCGGCCGAGCACAGGCCGCATGTGTTCGAGCGCTTCTACCGCATCGACGGGACGATGGCGTCGGGCAGCGGCCTCGGACTGGCGATCGCCCGTGAGCTGGCCGAGCTGATGGGCGGATCGTTGACGCTGTCGGCTGACGACGGCCGGACGCGCTTCACCTTGCGGCTGCCGGGCAGCGGCGCGTTTCCACGTGAAAACGAGCTGGCCGCCCCGACCGTTTCCACGTGAAAACGGCCTGAGCGGAGGCCGCCGCTACAGTGAGCCGGGATGCGCCCGGGCCAGGCAGCCGTCATTGCGCTCGCCGCTGCGATCCTCGGTGGTCTGGCTGCACTCGGCGCCGCGGCGCTGTTCGGATTCGGTGACGGGGGTGGCGACGCGGTCGTCCTGACCGCACCGCCGGAGAACGAAGGAGGGGCTGCACTCGGCGCCGCTTCCGCCAAGTCGCATCTGAGTGCTGATTTCGATCCTGCGGCCATCTACAGGCGCCGCTCGCCCGGCGTGATCACGATCTACTCGATCTTCGAGCAGAGCCCGACCTCGGGCGACGACGACGAGCATGCCGCCCAGGGCTCCGGGTTCGTCGTCTCACCGCAGGGCTACGTGCTGACGAGCGCCCACGTCATCACGAACGCCGGCGAGGGCGAGATCACGCGAGGAGCGAAGCAGGTCTACGTCGCCTTCCGCGACGACGACCGCGTCGAGGCCGAGATCGTCGGCTACGACCTGAACGACGACGTCGGCGTCCTGAAGCTCGATCCCGACGACCACGCGCTCACGCCGGTCCCGCTCGGCGACTCGAGCAAGGTCGTAGTCGGCGAGCCGGTGGCGGCGATCGGGAGCCCGTTCGGGAACACCGACTCGCTCGCGGTCGGCGTCGTCTCCTCGAACCGGCGCTCGATTCCGTCGCTGACCTCGCGTTACAACGTCGTCGACGCGATCCAGACCGATGCGCCGATCACGCACGGAAACTCGGGCGGCCCACTGCTCGACGCCCGCGGGCGGGCGATCGGCATCAACGCTCAGATCCGGAGCGAGTCCGGCGACTCGGAGGGCGTCGGCTTCGCGATCCCGATCAATGCAGCGCGCCGGTCGATGACCCAGCTGATCGAGGACGGGCAGGTCGCCTACGCGTACGTGGGAGTGACCACCGGCACCCTGACCCCGACCCTCGCCGAGCGGTTCGGCTACCCGGTGCAGCGCGGTGCGGTCGTGGAGGGCCTGGCGTCCGACAGCCCCGGCCAGCGTGCCGGCCTTCGCTGCGGGCGCGAGACCGTGGTCTTCCGCGGCCTGCAGTTCAAGCGGGGCGGGGACGTGATCGTCGCCATCGACGGCCGGCCGGTCCGTAGCGCCGACGATCTCGTGCGCATCGTCAGCGAACAGCTCGAGCCCGGCCAGCAGTCGACGTTCGAGATCGTTCGCGACGGCAAACGCAGGTCGGTCGCCGTGAAGCTGGGCGAACGGCCACGCGGGCCGACCTCCCAGCTCTGCAGCTAGGGTGCTCTAGGTTTAGTTGCCGAAACCTTTGGGAATCCATCGCCCATGAGTTCGGGACCAGCCGCTCCCGCCGTCGGCATGCACGAGGTCCGGCTGACCATTCCGGCGAAGGCCGAGTACGTCCTGCTCGGGCGGCTCGCGTTGAGCGGGATCACCCGTCTGCGGCCTCTGGAGGACGAGACGGTGAACGACCTCAAGCTCGCCGTCACCGAGGCGTGCACGAACTCGGTTCGCCACGCGTACGGCGACACGAGCGGCAGCGTGGACATCGTCTACGAGCTTCACGACGATCGCCTGGTCGTCGAGGTCTCCGACGACGGCACGCGGCTTCGACCCCAACAGGCTCGAGGACTCCGGCGAGTTGACGGAGGGCGGTCTCGGCATCGCGATCATCCGCGCTCTCGTCGACGAGTTCGAGGTGAGCGAGCGGTCGGACGGCCGCGGCTCCAGCCTCCGCTTCGTCAAGTTTCTGACCGCCTAGCCGATCGTTATTCTCGCGCTTTCGTCCACCTAGCCAGGACTCCGCCTTGCTCCAACTCGTCAACGTCGGTACGAAGTCGCTGGCCGACTACGCCACGATCGCCACGCGCGGCCTGATGGACGAGATCCGCCGGCTGGCCGAGCCGCTACAGGGCAAGCGGGTCGTCCATCTCTCCGCGACCGCTTTCGGCGGCGGCGTGGCCGAGATCAACTACACGCTGATCCCGCTGATGCGCGACGCCGGCCTGGACGTCGAGTGGCGGATCATCAAGGGCGCGGACGAGTTCTTCGACGTGACCAAGACGATCCACAACGCGCTCCAGGGCGCCGAGACGGCGCTGACGGCGGAACAGCAGGAGATCTTCCGGCGCTACAACGAGCTGAACGCCGAGGAGTTCGAGGACGTCTACGACTACGTCTGCATCCACGACCCCCAGCCCGCGGCGATGATCGACCACTTCCCGGACTCGAAGGCGCCGTGGATCTGGCGCTGCCACATCGACCTCTCGACGCCGAACCAGAGCGTGCTCGACGTCCTGCTCCCGTCGCTGGCGCGCTACGACGCGCACATCTACCACATGCACGAGTACGTGCCGCGTCACGAGGACCTGCCGGAGGCATTCATCTGGCCGCCGGCGATCGATCCGCTGAACCCGAAGAACATGGCCCTCTCCGCCGAGGACGCGTCCTACATCGTCGACCAGTTCGGCATCGACGTGAAGCGGCCGCTGCTGACGCAGGTTTCGCGTTTCGACCCCTGGAAGGACCCGCTCGGCGTGATCGACGCCTACCGGGGAGTCAAGGAGGTCCATCCCGACGTCCAGCTCGCGCTCGTCGGCTCGATGGCGCACGACGATCCCGAGGGCTGGGACTTCTACAACCAGACGGTCGGCTACGCCGACGGCGACCCCGACATCTTCATCCTCTCGAACCTGAACAACATCGGCTCGGTGGAGGTGAACGCGTTCCAGGTGCACTCGGCGGCGGTGATCCAGAAGTCGATCCGCGAGGGCTTCGGCCTGACCGTCACCGAGGGGCTGTGGAAGGGCCGTCCCACCGTCGCCGGCCGCGTGGGTGGGATCGTCGCCCAGATCGAGGACGGCGTCACGGGCTGGCTGGTGGACTCGCCGGCGGAGTGCGCCGAGGCGTGCAAGGAGATCCTGGCCGACCCCGTATCCGCCCGTGAGCGGGCCCTGCGGGGAAAGGAGCACGTGCGTCGTCACTTCCTGACGCCGCGCCTGCTGCGCGACTGGCTCGCACTCTTCAACCGGCTCGACGGCAGGGACACCGGCGAGACGGCGCTCGTCACGGCCGCGCAAGCGGTGTAGTCACAGCGTCGAGCGGCCGGGTACTACGCTCCCCGTGGTGTCGGAGCGGCGCAAACTGATCGTGGTCTCGAACCGCGGGCCGGTCTCCTACCGCGTAGAGGGCGGCCGCCGTGTCGCGAAACGCGGGGGTGGAGGCCTGGTTACGGCGCTACGCAGCCTGCTCGCCGAGCACGACGTGACCTGGATCGCCAGCGCGATGACGAGCGAGGACCGCGCTGTCGCCGCCGAAGCGGGCGACGCGGCTCTCGAGGAGCACTCGCGCGAAGGGGCGCCCTACCGCTGCCGGCTGGTCGCCCACGATCAGGCGGCGTACGACTGGTACTACAACGTGATCTCGAATCCGACGCTGTGGTTCCTGCAGCACTACCTCTGGAACCTGGCGCATGCGCCCAGCCACGATCCGGGTCTCCACCACGCGTGGGAGGAGGGCTACGTCGCCGTGAACGCCGGCTTCGCCGGCGCCGTGCTTTCGGAGCTCGAGGCGGAGCCCGACAGCGCGGTGTTCTTCCACGACTACCACCTCTACCTGGCTCCTCGCCTGGTCCGGGAGCGACGCCCGGAGACGGCGATCGCGCACTTCGTGCACATCCCCTGGCCCCAGTCGGACTACTGGCACGTGCTGCCGAGCCCGATCAGGCGTGCGATCCACGACGGGCTGCTCGCGTGCAACCTGATCGGCTTCCACACCACGCGCTGGCAGAGGAACTTCTTGCGCACCTGCGCTGACGTGATCGGGGCCGAAGTCGACTTCGAGGAGGCAGTGGTGGACTACGACGGGTCGCTGACACGGGTGGTTGCCAGGCCGCTCTCGGTCGACGCGGCGGAGTTCGACGAGCTCGCGCTCAGCGACACGGTGCTCGCCCTCGAACGCGAGCTGGCGGCCGCGCGCCCCGAGTTCCTCGTGCTCCGCGTCGATCGGACCGACCCCTCCAAGAACGTCGTGCGCGGGTTTCGCGCGTTCGAGCTCTTCCTGGAAGCGCATCCCGAGCTGCACGGCCGCGTCCAGCTCCTCGCCCGGCTCGACCCTTCACGCCAGGACATCCCCGAGTACGCCGAGTACCTGGGCGCGATCCAGCGGGCGGCGCGGGCCGTGAACGACCGCTTCCAGCAGGACGGCTGGACGCCCGTCGACCTGCGCATCGAGGACAACTTCCCCGAGACCGTCGCCGCCTACAAGCAGTACGACGTGCTGCTCGTGAACGCGATCTTCGACGGTCTGAACCTGGTTGCCAAGGAGGCGCCGCTCGTGAACGAGCGCGACGGCGTGCTCGTGCTCTCCGAGAACGCGGGCTCGCACGAGGAGCTCGGCGAGTGGGCGCTGAGCGTGAACCCCTTCGACGTCGAGGGCCAGGCGGACGCCATCTACGCGGGGCTGACCATGGCGGCGGACGACCGCAAGGCCCGAGCCGACGCGATCCGGGCCCACGTCCGCGGGCACGACGTCGCGGAATGGCTCGACGCCCAGCTCGCCGATCTCGACCAGCTTGTGGCGGCGAGGAGCTGATGGGCGACCTCTCGCACGTCGACGAGAGCGGGCGCGTCCGAATGGTGGACGTCGGAGGCAAGCCGCAGTCGCGCCGGCGCGCACGCGCGCGAGCCGAGGTACGGATGCGGGGGGACACGGCGCGCCGTTTGCGCGAGCTGCCGAAGGGAGACGCACTGGCGACCGCCCAGCTCGCAGGGATCATGGCGGCCAAGCGCACGTCCGAGCTGATCCCGTTGTGCCACCCGCTCGCGCTCTCGGTCGTCGCCGTGGAGCTCGAGGTCGGCGTCGAGTCGGTGGAGATCGTCGCCACGGCCGAGACGGTGGCCCAGACTGGCGTGGAGATGGAGGCGCTCGTGGCCGCGTCCGTTGCCGCGCTGACCGTGTACGACATGGCCAAGGGGATCGACTCCGAGCTCGTGATCGGCGAGGTGCGACTGCTCGAGAAGACGAAGGAACCGGTGTGAACGCCGCGGTCGTGACCGTCTCCGACGGCGTGGCCGCCGGCGTGCGCGAGGACAAAAGCGGCGACGTCCTCGCCGACCTGCTCGCCGCAGACGGCTACGACGTGCTGCGGCGTGTCGTCCCGGACGAGCGCGAGGACGTTGTCACCACCATTGTCGAGCTGTGCGAGCTGGCGCAGCTCGTCCTGACGACCGGCGGAACCGGGTTCGGGCCGCGCGACGTCACGCCCGAGGCGACGTCCGAGGTGCTCGAGCGGCCCGCGCCCGGAATCGCCGAGGCGATCCGCGCCGATGCAGTGGCAAAGACGCCCCACGGCCTGCTCTCGCGCGGGCTTGCGGGTGTCCGCGGGTCGACGTTGGTAGTCAACCTCCCGGGCTCGACGGGAGGCTGTCGCGACGGTTACGCCGTCATCCGCCCGGCGCTCGAGCATGCGCTGCGCCTGCTGTCGGGCGCCGAGACCGCGCACCGGCAGACGTGAGCGGCCACGCCCTCGACCTGCCGCGGCGCTTCGCGTCCCTGGTCAAGATCGAGCACACGGTCTTCGCGCTGCCGTTCGCCTACGTCGGCGCTTTCCTCGCAGTCGACGCCGTTCCCTCGGCCGGCGACCTGCTCTGGATCACCGTGGCCATGGTTGGAGCGCGCTCGCTCGCGATGGGCCTCAACCGGCTGATCGACGCGGAGATCGACCTGCGCAATCCGCGCACCGCCGGGCGTGAGCTGCCCCGCGGCGCGCTCAGCCGGCCGCAGGTGTGGGCGTTCTGTGTGCTCTCGCTGCTGGTCTTCCTCGTCGCCGTGTGGCAGCTCGACCCGCTCGTGCGCTGGCTGTGGCCGATCCCCGTTGCGGGCTTCGTCATCTACCCCTATCTGAAGCGCTTCACATGGCTCTCCCACCTCTGGCTCGGTGCGGTGGACGGGCTGGCTCCCGTCGGCGCCTGGGTCGCGCTCACGGGCGAGCTTCCCTGGCAGGCGTGGATCCTCGGCGCCGCAGTTGCGGCCTGGATCGCGGGCTTCGACCTCTTCTACTCGCTCTTCGACGTCGAGGTCGACCGGCGCGAAGGGCTGCACTCTTGGGCGACGCGCTGGGGCGAGCGCGGTGTCTTCCGCGGAGCCCGGGCTCTGCATGTGGCTACGGTGCTGTTGCTGGCCGCCGCTGGTCTCGGCCTCGACGTCGACTTCTTCTACTGGGCGGGAGTGGTGGCGGTCGCGGCACTGCTCGCGTACGAGCACTCACTCGTTCGACCCGGCGAGCTGCGTCGCCTCGACGCCGCCTTCTTCACCGTCAACGGTGTGATCAGCCTCGTCTTCTGCGCGTTCGTCCTCCTCGACGTCCTGTAGGCGAGACGACACGAATCCGGCGCTGAATTGCGCACTTCTCTGCGGATTCTGTTGGCAACCTGGCCAACAGACCCGACGAGGAGGAGAGATGAGACCCCTGATCGCGCTTTCGTTCGCCGTACTGTCCTTTTTGGCCGTTGCGCCCGCCGGCGCAGCACGGAGAAACTAGCGTCGTGACGTCGTCCGCCGACGTGGCAGTGGAGAGCGAGACCTCCTGGGAACGGCCTGTGCCGTACACGAAGGCTCTGCTCGAGCCGGACGAGTCCAACGGGGACGGCGGCGGCGTCTACCCGTTCTGCAAGATCGTCGGCGGCTCGAAGCGGTGGGACTACATCTTCGGACTGGCTCACTACGCGCTCTACCAGGAGGTCAACTACTGCGGCTACGGCCTGGTCACCCACATCGCCTGGGCGCGGACCTGGCCGGACAGCTACGGCGTCTGCGGCACGACCTGGGGGCCTGTGACCTGGCACGTGGGTGGAGGCGTCGGGCAGCTGTCGGTCGACTACCACTCACGCGCGGAGAACGTCTGCAGCGTGGGCCCGTTCACGAGCTACGGCACGGCGTGGATCACTCGGCGTTACCAGGGTGATGGTCACCACTACACGCTGGCGGCCGGATGACGGTTCTCAAGGTCGCTGTCGGAGTAGCACTCGGTCTCGTGATCTTCACGGTCGTGGGGACGCTCTTCGTCGTGTTGGCCCGCTGACCGAGGAGACGTCGAAAGCCTCACACGGACGTCCGGCGGGGTCAGACTAGACTCGAACACGTGATCCGCGCCCGGGGCTTGACCAAGCGGTTCGGCGTCAAACGTGCGCTCGCTCCGGTCGACCTCGACCTGGAGCGCGGCGGGTTCATGCTGGTCACCGGTCCCAACGGCTCCGGCAAGACGACGCTGCTGCGACTCCTGTCGGGGCTCGCTGCCCCCAGCGCCGGCGAGCTGGAGGTCGCGGTGGGCCGTCCCGCGATCGGGTTACTGACGCACGAGCCGCTCGTGTACCGCGAGCTGACGCCGCTCGAGAACCTCGAGCTGTTCGGGCGTCTGTACCGCGTCCCCGAGCGCCGCGAGCGAATCGGGATGCTGCTCGAGCGTTACGACCTCTGGGAGGTGCGGCACGAGCGGGCGGGCGACTTCTCACGCGGGATGCTGCAGCGGCTCGGGCTCTGCCGCACGTTGCTCCACGAGCCGGAGCTCCTGCTGCTCGACGAGCCGTTCAACGCGCTGGATCGGGACGGCGTCGAGCTGCTCGACCGCGAGCTGGGCACGCTCGCCGGCGAGCGAACTGTCGTGCTCGCGACCCACGAGCCCGAGCGCGCGGACCCGTTTGCGACCAGCCGGCTGGCGCTCGCGTGACCGTTTTCCTCGCCGACGCCGCGGCGCTCGCCCGCAAGGATCTCCTGCTCGAGCTGCGTGGGCGGGAGACGTTGCCGGCGATGCTGCTCTTCGTCGTGACCGCGCTCGTGGTCTTCCACTTCGCGCTGCCCGCCGACGTGTCCGAGCGCGCGGCGGGCGGGCTGCTCTGGGTGGCGATCGTCTTCACGGCCTTGCTGGGGCTCACCCGTGCCTTCGTCGCCGAGCGGGAGCAGGGGTTGCTCGACGCGCTCGTGCTCTCGCCGTGCGACCGGGCGGCAATCTGGATCGGGAAGGCGCTGGCCGTCTTCGTGTTCCTCGTCGCGGCGGAGCTGGTGGCGCTCCCCGCGTACGCGCTCTTCTTCACCGAGCTCGACGCGGCCACGGTCGCCGGGGTGCTGCTCGCGAACATCGGGATCTGCGCGGTGGGAACCCTGGTCGCCGCGATGGCCGTGGCGGCGCGCGCCCGGGAGTTGCTCCTACCGCTCCTCTTCCTCCCGCTTGCGATCCCGATCGTGGTCGGCGGCGTCAGTGCCACCGTCGGCGACGACCCGGGTCGGAGTCTTGCCTTTCTGGCGCTGTACGACGCGATCTTTGCGATCCTGTGCTTCGCGAGCTTTGAGTACGTGGTCACGGAATAACCCGGCCGCGGCGCTTTCGTGTGCCGCCGCTTCACTCGTCCTGCTCGGTCTGGGGCTGGCGCTGCTGTGGGCGCCCGAGGACGCCGATCAGGGCATCAGCCAGAAGATCTTCTACGTGCACGTACCCGTGGCCCTGACCGCGTACGCCTGCTTCGGCTGGGGAGCGTGGAAGGCGCTACGGCTGCTGTGGACCGGTGAGGAGCGCTACGACCTCGAGAGCTACACCGCGGTGCACATGGGGACGATCTTCGGCGTCCTCACGCTCGTCACCGGCTCGATCTGGGCGAAGGTGTCCTGGGGCGTCTGGTGGAGCTGGAGCGAGCGGCAGCTCGTCCTGTTCCTGATCCTGTTCCTGTTCTACTCGGCCTACTTCATGCTCCGCTACTCGCTCGAGCCCGGACCCCGTCGGCAGCGCAGCTCCGCCGTCTACGCGCTCTTCGGCGTCGTGCTGATCCCGATCAGCTTCCTCGCTATCCGCCTCGCAGAGGATCTGATCCACCCGGTCGTCTTCACGCGCGACGGCCCGCAGATGTCGGGCGAGATGTTCGCGACGTTCTGCGTTTGCCTGGCGGGGATGCTCACGCTCGCGGCGCGCGCTCTACTCGGTCGAGCTGACCGGGAAGCGGATCGACGAGCGCCTGCGCGAGCTCCGGGAGCTGCTCGCGTGAGCACCGGCGAGAAGTACCTGGCCGCCGCGTACCTGGTTGTCTTCGCCGCGGTGCTCGTGTACCTCGTCCTGATCGCGCTCAAGGTCTCGCGGCTCGAGCGGGACCTCATCGAGTTGACCGAGCTCGCACGGGAGAGGGGGAACCGTGGGCGCTGAGCTTCTCTTCTGGCCGGCGCTGCTTGCGTACGGCGAGGCTGCGTTCGCGTACGCGGGCAACGTGCGCTACCCGAGCCTCGGGCGACTCGCGACCTGGGGCGTCCGCGTCGGCTGGGTCGTCCAGACCTGCCTGCTCGTCCTGCAGGCCGGGCGTGCCGAGGGCTTCCCGTGGGACACCTGGGCCGGCTCGCTCAACCTCTTCGTCTGGCTCGTGGTCGGCGGCTACCTCATCTGGGGCTGCAAGCCGCGCTATCGCCTGCTCGGGCTGGCGGTGATGCCGTTCGCCGCGGTCCTGCTCGCGGCCTCCTACCTCGGCGGCGGCGCCGAGACCGACGGTGTGTCCCAGTTCTCGACCGTCTTCCTCGTGCTCCACGTCGGGTTCGTGCTTGCCGCCTTCGCGGCTCTGTCGCTCGCGGCCGCTTTGGGCGCGCTCTACCTGTGGGAGGAGCGGGCGCTGAAGCGGCGGCGTCCAGGGCTTCTCCGCCTGCGGGCGCCCTCCCTGGTGACGCTCGAGCGTCTGAGTACGAGGACGGTCGCGGTCGCGTTTCCGCTGCTCACCCTCGGCATGGTGGCCGGCTTCGCGCGCGGTGTCTCGCTGGACCCGCAGATCGTCGTAGCGCTCGTCGCCTGGGCGCTCTACGCTGCTTTTCTGCTCGTAAGGCCGCGGGGTCGCCGAGCAGCCCAGGTGCAGCTGACCGGCTTCGCGCTCGTGGTCGCCGCTCCGCTCGGCCTACTCGTCACCCATCTGTCATGAAGCTCGTTCTCGTCGGCACCTCGCACAAGCTCGCCCCGGTCGAGATCCGGGAGCGGGTCGCGCTCGACTCCGAGGGCGCCTCCGCCCTGGCCCACGAGCTCGCAGGCGCGGCGCGCGAGGCAGTCGTGCTCTCGACCTGCAACCGCACCGAGCTGTACGTCGTCGGCGCCGAGGAACAGGAGGTGGTCGGTGAGCTCGAGCGCTTGGCCCACGGCTCGCTGGCGCCGTACGTCTACCGGCTGACCGACGACGCGGCGGCTCTTCACCTCTTCCGCGTCGCGGCCGGGCTCGACTCGATGGTTCCCGGCGAGGGCGAGATCCTCGGCCAGGTGCGCGCGGCGTACGAGGCGGGCCTGTGCGGGCCCGTGCTGAACCGCCTCTTTCGCGGCGCGCTCCACGCCGGGCGGAAGGTTCGCGTCGAGACCGCGATCGGTGAGAGCCCCTCGTCGGTGTCGGCGGCCGCGGCCGCGCTCGCGCAGCAGGTGTTCGGCGAACTCGACGGCAGGCGGGTGCTGATCGTGGGCGCCGGCAAGGTCGGTGAGCTCGCCGCCCGGAACCTGCTCTCGCGTGGGGCCGAGGTCGCCTTCGTCGCGAACCGGTCGGCCGACCGAGCGACCGAGCTGGCCCGGCGGCTGGGAAGCGATCCGCTCGCGCTCGAGCGCGTGGGCGAGGAGCTGGCGCGAGCCGACGTGGTCGTCTCGTCGACGAGCGCCCCTGGCTTCGTGCTCACGCGGTCGCTCGTGGAGCAGGGGATTGCTCGGCGGAAGGGCGCGCCACTGTTCCTGATCGACCTGGCCGTGCCGCGCGACATCGAACCGTCGGTGGCGGAGCTGGACGGGTGCTTCCTCTACGACATCGACGACCTCGAGGCCGTCGTCGAAGAGAGCCTCGCCGGCCGGCACCGCGAGGCCGAGCGGGCGGAGACGATCGTGGCGGCGGAGGCGGCCCGGTTCCGGGAGTGGCAGGCGTCACTCGACGTCGTGCCGGCGATTGCCTCCCTGCGCGAGCATGCGGAAGCGATCCGGGCGGCGGAGCTCGCCAAAGCCGAAGGCCGGCTCGGCGGTCTCTCGGACAGCGAGCGCAGGACGGTCGAGTCGCTCACGCGCCAGATCGTCAACAAGCTCCTGCACGGGCCGACCGTTCGCGCGAAGGAGGCCGCTGCGCTCGAGGGCGTGGGCTACGCGGACGCGCTCCGGCACCTCTTCGGCCTCGACGAGGACGGGCGCGATGGTCATCCGCGTCGGCTCCCGGGGCAGTAGGCTCGCGCTCACCCAGGCCGAGCTCGCGGCCGCTCGGCTGCGCGGCCCGGGTGTGGAGATCGCTCTCGTTCCGATCACGACCGCCGGCGACCGTGACCGGACGAAGCCCTTCGGCCAGATCGGCTCCCGGGGCGTCTTCGTCAAGGAGCTCGAGGAGGCGTTGCTGGCGGGCCGCATCGACGTGGCCGTGCACTCCGCCAAGGACATGACCTCGACGGACGCCGACGGGCTGGTCGTCGGCGCCTATCCGCCAAGGGAGGATCCTCGTGACGCGCTCTGCGGCGCGACGGGATTACGGCCCAGAATGAGGATCGGCACGGCGTCGGTCCGCCGACGCGCCCAGCTGCTTGCGCTCGATCCGACGCTCTCGATCGAGGGGCTCCGCGGCAACGTGGACACGCGGCTGCGCAAGCGAAGCGAGCGTGGACTGGACGCCGTCGTGCTCGCGGCCTGCGGTCTCGACAGGCTCGGGCTCGCGGACGAGATCGGGCATCGCTTCGATCCGGAGGCGCTGTTGCCGGAGGCCGGCCAAGGCGCGCTCGCGCTGCAGGTGCGCGCAGGCGAGGCAGAGCTCGTTGCGCGGGCGGACGACCCGGAGACGCGGCGGCGCGTGGAGGCGGAGCGCCGCTGCATCGCTGCCGTCGGCGGCGGCTGCCTGGCACCCGTGGCCGCGCATCACGACGGCGACTCGCTGGCAGCGCTGGTCGCGGACGAGGACGGCCGTTGGGTCGAGCGGCTCACGGGAGACGACCCGGAGGCTCTGGGCAGGGAGCTTGCAGATGCGCATCGTCGTCACGCGGCCTGAGGAACGCGCCGGCGAGCTGGCCGGTCGCCTGGAGGCACTGGGCCACGAGGTCGTGCTGTGCCCGCTGGTCAGGACCGAGCCGCTGGGCGACGACCCGATCGACGTGGAGGGCTATGACTGGGTCGTGGTCACGAGCCGGACCGGGGCGGAGCTGCTGGCGCGCAGGGCGCGGGGGCGCTGGCCGGCGCTGGCTGCGATCGGGCGCGGCACCGCCCAGGCTCTGCGGGAGCGCGGGCACGAGCCGGATCTGGTGCCCTCCGTGTCCACGCAGGAGGGTCTCGTGCGGGAGTTGCCTCGCCCCACCGGGCGCGTGCTGTTCGCCGGCGCCGAGGCTGCCCGCCGCCATCTCGTCGACACGCTCGGCGCCGACTTCGAGCCGCTCTACCGCACGGTGGAGCTGAGGTTGTTCGTGCCGCCGGACGGCGACCTTGTCGTGCTCGCCTCCGCCTCCGCCTCTCGGGCTTTCGGCCGGCTCGGCTCGCCGCTCCCGGCGGTCTCGATCGGGCCGGAGACGACCCATGCGGCCCAGTCCGCGGGCGTTAGAGTCGTCGCGGAGGCGGAGACGCACGACCTGGAAGGGCTGGTCGCCGCCGTGGAGCGCGCGTGTTCATCACTTTCCTGAGCGACTTCGGCCTGGTCGACGACTTCGTCGGCACGTGCCACGCCGTGATGAAGCGCATCGCTCCCGAGGCCGAGATCATCGACCTCACGCACGGGATCCGGCCGCAACAGGTGCTGCAGGGGGCGCTCGTGCTTGCGAACACGCTCCCCTACGCCCCGCCGGGCGTGCACCTGGCGATCGTCGACCCGGGCGTCGGGAGCGGCCGCCGGGCGCTCGCGCTCGAGGCCGGAGAGCGCCGCCGCTTCGTAGGCCCCGACAACGGGCTGCTGCTCCCCGCAGCGGAGCGCCTCGGCGGCATCCAGGCCGCGCACGAGATCCTCAACCCCGAGTACGCGCTGAAACCCGTCTCGGCCACGTTCCACGGCCGCGACGTCTTCTCGCCTGCGGCCGCGCATCTCGCGCTCGGACTCGCGCTCGGTGAGCTCGGCCCTCCGCTCGATCCTGAAGGTCTCGTCCGACTGGAGGTACCGACTCTGGAGCTCGCAGATGGCACGATCCGTGCCGTGTGCCTCTACGTCGACCGTTTCGGGAACATGCCGCTCAACCTGGGCCGTGAGCAGCTGGAGGCCACGGGGATCGTCCCGGGACGTCGCGTGCGGCTGACGGTCGCGGGCGCAGAGGCAGAGGCGGTCGCGGCGCGCACGTTCGCCGACGCCGAGCGCGGGCGGCTGCTCCTGTACGAGGACTCCTACGGCAACGTGTCACTGGCGATCAGTAGCGGGAACGCCGCGGAGCACTTTGGCGTCGAGGCAGGGGCCGAGGTCGAGATCGAGGTGCCGTTGTGACCTTCGGCCAGCGCTTCGCCCGCTTCGCGACGGACGTGTCCGTGCGGTGGCCCCGGCTCTGGCTGCTCCTTCGGCCGTTCGTCCGGCGCGAGTTCGACCGGATGGCGCCGCAGTGGGCGCAGATGCGCAGCGACGACGCGTTCGGCTCGCTCGAGGCGGCGCTCGCCCCGCTTTCCCCGCCGCCCCAGCGCGTACTCGATCTCGGCACCGGTACGGGCCAGGCGGCCTTCGTGATCGCCGAGCGGTTCCCGGAGAGCCAGGTGACAGGCGCCGACCTCGCGCCCGAGATGATCGTCCAGGCGCGAGCCGCCGTGCCCGCGCACCTCGAAGGGCGGGTCGGCTTCGACCTTGCGGATGCGTCCGCCTTGCCCTACGAGGACAGCGCGTTCGACCTCGTGTCGCTCGCAAACATGATCCCCTTCTTCGACGAGCTGGCGCGCGTCGTCGAGCCCGGCGGGGCAGTCGTTTTCAGCTTCTCCGGCGGGGCCGAGACGCCGATCTACGTCCCGCCCGAGCGACTGCGCACCGAGCTCGGGCGCCGCGGTTTCACGGACTTTGCAGAGTTTTCCGCCGGGCGCGGCACCGCGCTCCTCGCGCGAAAGAGCACAAGCCTGTAGATTCCGAGCCAGGAGGACGTTCGTGGCGCGGTCATTCCGGCCCGGACGTCCTTTTTACGCGCGCCGGCGAGGCAGTGGCGGCCTGCGGGTTAGCCTTCGGTCGTGGATCTCTCGCCCGTCGAGCTCCGCGTACTCGGATGCCTGATCGAGAAGCAGCGGACGACTCCCGACGTCTATCCGCTCTCGCTCAACTCGCTGCGCTCGGCCTGCAACCAGTCGACCAACCGCGACCCCGTGGTGGACTACGACGAGCCCACGATCCGGTCAGCGCTGGACGAGCTCTCCCGTCGCGGCTGGGCGCGCCTCGCGAGCGGGCGGGGCAGCCGAGCGGTCAAGTTCCGGCACCTGCTTCCGGAGGCGCTCTCGCTCTCCGACCCCGAGATCGCGCTGCTCACCGTGCTCATGCTCCGGGGCCCGCAGACTCCGGGCGAGCTGAAGCAACGGGCAGAGCGCCTGCACCCGTTCGGCTCGCTCGCCGACGTCGAGGGGACGCTGCAGGACCTCGTCGGGCGCGAACTCGTGGCCAGGCAGCCCCGGCGTCCCGGCCAGAAGGAGGAGCGCTACAGGCAGCTGCTTGGAGCCGGGACGCCCGAGCCTGCCGTCGAGGCGCCCTCCGCGACAGATCTGGAAGAGCGCGTGGCGCGGCTCGAGGAGACCGTCCGCGCCCTCGAGCGACGGCTGGAATCGCTCGCTCCTGACCCCGGGTAATCTGTCCGGCCAGGGCGAGGTAGCTCAGTTGGTAGAGCACACGGCTGAAAACCGTGGTGTCGCCGGTTCGATTCCGGCCCTCGCCACTGGGAGTCGTTCGGAAGTGGCCGCCGAATTCCCGCAGGAGTCCTATGCCGTCCAGCGGAACCCGGTCGGCGCGGGGCTCGGCGCCAGCGGGCTGGCCGGCAGTCGGCCCGGCGGGTCGTCCTCGTTGTACGCGCTCGGCGCCACGTCGTTCGGCGCGTCCGCGTGGAACAGCGCGGCGAGCAGCTCGATCTGCCCGCGGCCGACGCCCAGCTCCCCGAAGCCTCCGCCGTACATGGGCCGCCGCTCCCGCGCGCAGCGCGCGTAGACCTCGAACAGCCGTTGCAGATCGCCGATGCGCGCCGGCTTGACGTTCACGACGCGTGCGGGGAGCGGCGTCGCGCCGATGTCCTCGGCGCTGCGGATCGGCGCGTCGTAGGACACCCGCTCGACGTGATCGCCGAGCCGCTCCGCGATCTCGGGCAGGTCGTGCGGGTCCTCGAGGTAGGCGTCCGGGAACGCGGCGAGGATGTGGTCGTACAGCGCGCACAGCGCCGCGGGATCCTTCACCTCGAAGCCGTACTGGCCCTTGAAGTCGATCGTGTCGACCGCGTCGGTCGCCGCGACCTCGTCGACGAGCGCCGGCGCCCAGTTCGCCTCCGCGTCGAGCTTGAAGCGGACTCCGGGAGAGCGGGCGAGCCGCCGGCGCACCGGCTCGATCGACGGCTCCTTGCCGAGGCCGAGCGAGTTGACGAAACGCACGGGCTTCGGCTCGAGCCCGAGCACGTCGTGCAGCGGTCGGCCGGCCTGGCGGAGCGCGAGGTCGAGGGCCGCCGACTCGAACGCCCAGCGACGCAGGCGCAGCGCCACGTCCCACTCCGGCGGCTCCGGCCACAGCGCGAGCCCGGCGAGGTGCTCGCAGAAGCCGGCCAGCGTCCACTCGCCCGCGAGGGGCAGCGACGGCTGGGTCTCGTGCAGCGTGGTGCCGTCCTCGCGGAACGCCGAGACGTCCTCGCCCAGCCCCTCCGTTCCGCCGCCGACGAGCCGCACGTGCGTCGTGATGCGGTCGAACTCGTCGGCGAGGACGGCGTGCAGGCGGTGGTACTCGCACGCCTCGACGGCGAGCGGCAGCTCTGCGACCCGCGGCCACAGCGATTCCCCGTGCATCGTCGGGATCCCGCCCGGGTCAGGCCTCGGGCGCCGGGTGGAGCAGCGGGATCGTCGCGACCAGCCTTTCGGCGAGGTTCTCGACCATCTCGCTCTTGAGCAGGACAGCATCGCCGCCGGCCTTCGCGACCTCCTCGTGGATCTCACGAGACTCGTCGCCCGTCAGGGCGATCAAGCACAGCTCGGGGTGCTGCGCCCGCAGTTGGGCGATCGCGCCCACGCCGTCCAGCCGGGGCATGTGCAGGTCGATCACGAGCGCGTCGGGCTCGAGCTCGCGCACCAGCTCGGTTGCGCGGACGCCGTCGGTCGCGGTCGCCTCCACCGAGAGGGACGGGTGCGCCTGAATCAGCTCCCTCAGCGATTCGAGGAAAGCCTCGTCGTCGTCGGCCAGGACGACACGGATGACGTCCTCCCCCATGGCGGCGAGCGTAACGGCTAGAGCGCGGTCGCGACGCGGTTGACCAGCTCCGCGACTCCAGCCGAGCCTTCGGCGACCTGGATGTCCGCGGGCCAGTTCGCCTCGGGTAGTGCCACGACGACGCTTGCCTTGACGAAGCCGGTGAGCTGCTCGAACCCGCCCGGAACGCCGACGGCGACCAGGACACGCGGCGCGACCGGACGCCCGAACAGGCCGACGTGGTAGTCCCAGGGGGCATCGCCATGCTCGCACCGCTCGCGGGTCACCCCGAAAGCGGCGCCGGCCTCGCGGGCGGCGGCGGAGGTCTCGGCGACAGAGCCCCCGTCCGGTCCGAGCAGGACGACCAGCTCGGCCTCGTCCAGCCGCCACGCGTCCAGCTCGTCGCCGCGCGCGACCATGTGGCTGCGGGCGCGCCGACCCTCGTCGAGCGCGACGTGGTGCACCTCGCCGTCCGCATCGCGGGCGTCGAGCGGGTCGAACATGCGCGGCCTCACGGTCGCCAACTGCGGGGTCGTGGCAGTGAGGATGATCGAGACGATGTTCCCGCCGTACGCCGGCTTCGTCTGCACGAGCCGCCCCGCCTTGGCGATGTCCACGTTGACGCAGTCTCCCGTCATCCCGAGCTCGAGCTCGCCGGCGAGCCGGGGCCCGTAGTCGCGCCCGCGCACGCTCGCCGGGATCAGCAGCACGTGCGGCCGCTCGGCTTCGACCACGACGCGCAGCGCGGCCGCGACGGCCTCGCCGTCGTAGTCGGCCAGCGACTCGTCGTCGACGACGTACGCCGCTTCGGCGCCGTGGCGAATCGCCTCTCTGGCGGCGGCGTCGATCTCGTGGCCTGCGAGGACGGCGACACCGCGTCCGCCGAGCTTTCCCGCCAGCTCCCGTGTCTTGCCGACGAGCTCGAGCGAGGTGCGCGTAGGGCGGCCGTCCCGGACCTCGACCACCGACCAGGCGTCATAGCGGGCAGCGGGTTGCTCGGCGACGTGCCCTGGCTTCTCCCATGAGAGCGGTTCGCGGGCGCGCTCGGCCAGAAGGGCGGCGACCGCGTCCGCGGCCTCCTCGGCGCTCTCGACGCGCTTGCCCTGCCGCTCGGGAGTGACGTCGCGGACGGCGAGAACACGCGTCGGAGAGCCCGTCTGGCCGAAGCGCGGGTCGTTCTCCTTCACGTCCTCAACGAGGTCGGCCGCCGTCCACGTGTCGACCCTGCCCTCGCCCTGGCCGACCTCCTCGTCGTCGGCGCGTGCCATCGAGACCACCGCCGGCAGCTCGAGCGCCACCGTCTCCTCGCCTGCGCCGGTCTCGCGGCGGACGTCGAGGCCGTGCTCGGTCCACTCGAGCGCGGTCGCGCTCGTCACCTGCGGGTAGTCGAGGAAAGCCGCCACCTCCGCCGGGACCTGCCACGTCTCGGCGTCGATCGTCTTGCGCCCGCACAGGACCAGATCGGCGTCCCCCTCCTTCTGCAGCGCGAGCGCGATCGTGCGTGAGGTGCCGATCGTGTCGGCGACGGCGAAGACGCGGTCGGAGAGCAGGATCGCTCGATCGGCGCCCAGGGCGAGCGTCTCGCGCAGGGCAGCCTCCGCCGACGGTGGGCCCATCGTCATCGTCACGACCTCGCCCTCAGGGTCGCGCAGCGCGACGGCGGCGCGAACGGCGGCGCGGTCGAACGGGTTGAGCAGGAGCGGGACGCCCTCCCGCTTCAGGTTCTTCGTCTCCTCGTCGAACTCGATCGCCTCGGGGTGTGGAACCTGCTTGACGAGGACGACTATCTTCACGGCCGGAAGGCTACGTGCTCGCTCTGCTCTACGACATCCATGGCAACCTCCCAGCGCTCGAGGCGGTACTCGACGAGGCGCAGGAGGAGGGTGCGGACGGCTACCTCCTCGGCGGCGACTTCGCCGCGTACTCCCCGTGGGCGCTGGAGACGGTCGAGCGCCTGCGCGCGCTCCCGGCTTCGACCTGGATCCGGGGCAACGGCGAGCGCTGGCTGCGCGAGCCGCCGACCGACCGGCCCGAGGTGATGGAGGCGCTGGCGCAGCTGGAGTCCGGGCTCGATAACGACGAGGGTTGGCTCTACTCGCTCCAGACCGACGTCGAGCTGGACGGTGTCCTGTACGTGCACGGCTCGCCGATCTCCGACGTGGAGAGCTTCGCGCGCGAGCCCGAGCCCGGCGAGGAGCGGATGCTCGGCGGCGTTCGCGACCGGACGGTCGTGTTTGGGCACAGCCACCAACAATTCCGCCGGCCGGGGCCGAACGGCACGGAGCTGCTCAACCCGGGCAGCGTCGGTATGCCACTGGACGGCACGAGTGCCGCCTGGGCCGTGCGCCGCGGCGACGGGAGCTTCGAGCTGCGGCGCACGGGCTACGACGTCGAGCGAGCGATCGCCGGCTTCCGGACGGTTCCGGGCCCGTTCGGCCCGATGGTCGTCCAGCGCCTCGAGCATGGCCACGACTGACAAGTCCTCCTAGCCGGTCTCCTCGCCGTTGCCCGACGGCTCGTAGTAGCGCCGGCCCTTCAGCTCGTCGGGGAGGTTGTCCACGTCGAAGCCCGCCGGATCGGAGTGGGGATAGACGTACCCCTCGCCTCGGCCGAGCTTCCTCGCGCCGTAGTAGCTCGCGTCCCGAAGCTCGTCCGGGGGGCGCAGGTGGCCGTGCTCGCGAACGTCTGCAGCGGCTGCGCCGAGCGCCTTGATGACGGCGTTCGACTTCGGGGCCCGTGCCAGGTAGATCGCCGCCTGCGCCAGGTTGAGCCGCGCCTCGGGAAGGCCGACGTGCTCGACGGCCTGCGCGGCGGCGACGGCCACGAGGAGCGCCCGCGGGTCGGCGTTCCCGACGTCTTCGGAGGCGAGCACCACCATGCGCCTGGCGATGAAACGTGGATCCTCGCCGCCCTCGAGCATCGCGGCGAGGTAGTAGACCGCGGCGTCGGGGTCGGAGCCCCGCATCGACTTGATGAAGGCGGAGATGAAGTCGTAGTGCGCGTCTCCGCCCTTGTCGTAGACGAGCGGACGCTTGCGGGCGGCGTCCTCGACGTGCTCGTCCCCCACTGGGACACCTTCGGCGGCGGCCGTCTGCGCGGCCAGCTCGAGGATGTTCAGCGCGTGTCGAGCGTCTCCGCCTGCGCGGCGGACGATCAGGTCGCGGACCTCCCCGCCAACCTCCACGCCGAGCTCCGCCGCCCCGCGGTCGGTCACGACGGCGAGATCCTCATCGGAGTGCGGCTCGAGCTCGTAGAGCTGCATGCGCGAGAGGAGCGCGGAGTTGACCTCGAAGTACGGGTTCTCCGTCGTCGCGCCGATCAGCGTCACGACGCCGTCCTCGACGGCCGGTAGCAGAGCGTCCTGCTGCGCCTTGTTGAAGCGGTGGATCTCGTCGAGGAAGAGGATCGTCCGCTGCCCGTTCGCGCCGAGCCGCTCCCGCGCGGACGCGAGCACCCGCCGAACGTCCGCGACCGTCGCCGACACTGCCGAGAGTTCCTCGAAGGCGGCGCCGGTGCTGTGCGCGACGATGCGCGCGAGCGTCGTCTTGCCGCTCCCTGGCGGCCCGAACAGGATCATTGAGCCGACGCGGTCCTGCTCGATGCCCGTGCGCAGCGCCGAACGGTCGCCGAGGATCTGGCGCTGGCCGACGAACTCGTCCAGGGTCTGCGGCCGCACCCTGATCGCCAGTGGGGCCACCTCCGGCAGCCGCCGGCTCGCCGCTTCCGAGAACAGGTCGCCCACGACGTCCAAGTATGCTGGCGCGCCTTGGCTACGGACGTGTCCGACGCGCTCAGGGAGGAGACGGTCGAGCTTCTCCGGGAGCTGATCCGTCTCGACACCGTCAACCCGCCCGGCAACGAGACGCGGGCGGCCGAGCTGCTCCGCAGCTACCTCGAAGACAACGGCGTCCGCTGCGAGTTGTTCGCCAAGGTGCCGGACCGTGCCAACCTCGTCGCCCGCATTCCGGGCGGCGGCGGTGCTCGCCTGCTCCTGCTCTCCCACACGGACACCGTGCTCGCGGACGCGTCCGAGTGGCAGGTCGATCCATGGTCGGGCGAGCTCCGCGACGAGCACGTCTGGGGTCGAGGCGCGCTCGACATGAAGGGCCAGGTGGCGGCGAGCGCCGTCGCGATCGCCTCGCTCGCGCGCGAGGGCTTCGAGCCGTCGGGCGACCTGATCTTCGCGGCGACGGCCGACGAGGAGGTGGGCGAGGACTTCGGACTGCAGTGGCTCGTACGCGCCCACCCGGAGGCCGTCCGCTGCGAGTACGCGCTCAACGAGGGCGCGGGCGACCGGCTCGAGCTCGGCGGGCGCGTGCTGTACCTCTGCTCGGCCGCCGAGAAGATGAGCGCGCCGTTCACGCTCGCCGTCCACGGCCGCAGCGGGCACGCATCGATGCCCGGGATCGCCGACAACGCGCTCGTCAAGGCGGCACGCCTGATCGAGCGGCTCGCGGCCTACCGGCCCGAGCGGACGCTCGGCCCGGAAACGGCGGCCTTCCTCGAAGTGCTGACGGGGGAGCGGCCGACCGGCGTCGAGGAGGCGCTCGGCCGAGCCCGCGCGATCCACCCGCTGGCGGGCGACCTCGTCGAGCCGCTGCTCTCCCTGACCCTGTCGCCGACGATGGTCGTGGCTTCGCAGAAGCGGAACGTCATCCCTGCGCGCTGCGACGTGACCGTGGACTGCCGGCTCCTGCCGGGACAGCTGCCGGCGGACGCCGAGCCCCTGATCCGCGAGGTGCTCGGCGAGGGGTCGTACGAGCTCGAGTGGATCGAGGCCTGGGGCGGGACCCGCTCGACCATGGAGTCGCCGCTCTGGGACGCGGTCGAGACCTTCGTGGAGGGGCTCGAGCCGGGAGCGCAGCTGGCTCCCGTGATGGTCGCCGGCTTCACCGACAGCCACTGGCTGCGGGAGGCCTTCGGCACGGTCGCCTACGGATTCTTCCCGATGCGCGCGATGGACCCGGAGCTGGCCGCGAGGCTCATCCACTCGGCCGACGAACGGGCGCATGTGGACGACCTCGGCCTGGGCGTCCGCTTCCTGCGCGAGGCCGCGCAGACCGTCCTGAAATGAACTCGCTTCACGGTAAGGCCCGAGCCCTCACCATGAACGAGTTCGGCTGAGTAGCCTGTTCACATGACCGAGAAGATCCGTCTCGGCGGGATGGCACTCGCGAACGGCGTTCTCGTCCACGGGCCCACCGCCTGGGCGTGCGCGGTCAGGCGTCCCGACGGGGTGCTGCAGGTTGCCTCGGCCTCGAAGCGTTTCCGCTCTGCCGAGGTGGAGAACCCGATCCTGCGCGGGCCCGCGAAGCTCGCCGAGGTGTTCCTGCTCCTGCCCGAGGTGCGGCGGTCGCTTCCGGCGGCGCGCCTGCCGTTCGAGAAGCCGCGCGTCCTGACCGCGATGGTGGCGAGCGTGGGCATCGCAGGCCTGGCTCGCGGCTCGCGGAGTCTCGGCCCGGCTGCCCGGGAGACGGTCGCGACCCTGGCATCACTCGCCCCGGCCGCGCTCGCGCTGCGGGGCGGCGAGCTCGCCGCCTACCACGGCGCCGAGCACATCTCGATCGGGAGCTACGAGCACGGCGAGGTGCGCGCGCGTGAGCACGAGCGCTGCGGCTCGCACCTGCTGGTCCCGCTCCTGGCCACGCTCACGATCGGGAACGCGCTCGCCGCCCGCGCGCCGGTCCACCTGCGCAGCGCGGCCCGCAGCGTGGCCACCGTGGGGGCCGTCGCCGCCGTCGACCGAGATCTTCGGCTGGATGGTCCGGCACCCCGACCACAGGCTCTCGAAGGCGCTCGCGAAGCCCGGACACGAGCTGCAGCACCGGATCGCGACGGCAGAGCCCACACCCGAGCAGCTGGAGGTCGCCGAGGCGGCCCTGGCCGCGTGTCTCAGGCTCGAAGATGGCGGTCGAGACCCAGCGTAAGCGGCTCCCGCCGGAGATCTTCGAGCTCCCCGTCGAGAAGATGCGGGAGGGCTACTACACGGACGCGTACTTCAATCACACACGCGCCGCGCTGCTGGCGGACGAGCGGCACCCGCGCGTGGTCATGCAGGTCTTCCAGAAGAAGGACGCGGTGCTCGGCGGCATCGACGAGGCGATCGCGATCCTCAAGCTCTGCGCCGACGACTGGGACGAGCTGACCGTGCATGCGCTCCACGACGGCGACCGCATCGAGCCCTGGGAGACGGTGATGACGATCGAGGGCGACTACACGCTCTTCGCCCATCTCGAGACCGTTTACCTCGGCACGCTCGCACGCCGGACCTTGATCTCGACGAACGTCACGCGCGTGCTCGAGGCGGCGAACCGCAAGCCGATCATCTTCATGCCGGCCAGGCACGACCACCATCGCGTCCAGACGGGCGACGGGTACGCCGCCCACGTCGCCGGCGCGCTGGTCGGGGCGCCGATCGGGATGACCACGGAGGCACAGGCGTCCTGGTGGGGCGGCAGCGGGATCGGCACCGTCCCGCACGCGCTGATCTCGGCGTACGGCGGCAACACCGTCCTCGCCGCGACGAAGTTCGCCGAGTGGGCGTCGGAGGAGTTCAACATCACCGTGCTCGTCGACTTCGAGAACGATTCGGTGCGGACCGCCCTGGAGGTGGCCCGTGCACTCGGTCCGCGGCTCTGGGGCGTCCGGCTCGACACGAGCGGGCAGCTCGTCGACCTCTCGCTCTGGAGCGAGCTCGGCGACTTCGACCCACGCGGGGTCAACGAGCGGCTCGTGCACAAGGTCCGCGACGCGCTCGACGCCGACGGCTACGAGCGGGTGAAGATCGTTGTGTCGGGCGGCTTCACGGTCGAGAAGATCCGGCGCTTCGAGGAGCTCGGCGTCCCGGTCGACTCCTACGGGGTCGGCTCGTCGCTGATCCGCGGCGAGAACGACTTCACCGGCGACGTCGTGATGACCGACGGGCGGCGCGCGGCCAAGGTCGGCCGCGACTACCGGCCCAACCCGCGGCTCGAGCTCGTCACCTGAAGCACCTCGCCCAGGCCGGGCCACGACTCGATCGGGTCGGTCGAGCAGACCACGTGCATCCCCGCGTCCTCGAACCGGCGGAAGGCGGCTGCCGCCTGGTCCGTGTAGTCCGCCCCCGGCACGACCACCGGTGAGGTGCAGTCCTCGAGCAGGTACGTCCGCGGCGCCAGGGCCTGCTCGCGCTCGTCGTCCCCGTCGAGCAGGTCGGCGATCGTCCAGGCGACGCAGTGGCTCTTGGCCTGGCCTGCGACCACGACCGCGTCGAAGCCGAGCAGCCGTTCGATCAGGGCGTCGTTCTCGCTTGCAATCAGCTCGCCGTCGGGGCCCTCCTTCACCTCGGGCGCGAGGATCGAGTAGTGCTCCGTGAGCGGGTTCTCGCCCTTGACCTGGAAGTCGGGTTGCGCGTAGCGGGCGACGGCGTGGAAGAACACGGCCTCCTCGACCGACGAGACGAGGGCGTGGCCGATCCCGCCGAGCATCGCGTGGTAGGGCCAGACAGTCAGGCTGTACTTGCCGCCGGCCTCGAGCGCCCGCGTGTAGTGGAGCAGCTGCCTCTGCGCGTACTCCTCCTCGATCCCCGCGCTGGCGGCCACGGCCGGGTTGGCGCGCCAGAGGCCGCTCTCCACGTCGTGCGCGGTGATCTGCGTGTACGGGGCCGGATGGTTGCCCGCGTCGTCCACGAGCCAGATCGGGTGGAAGATCTGCATCACGTGGTGGGTGTCCACCGTGGGGACGATCTGCGTGATCGCGTCGAGGTTGCGGTAGAGGAACTGGCAGAGGCGCCTGTTGTCGTCGACGGCGCCGTTGCCGGACCGGCCGGCCACGTAGAGCTCCGAGCCGGGGATGCAGAAGGTGTTCTGGACATCCACGAGCACGAGGCAGATGCGAACCGGGTCGTCCGCGGCGGGTGCCAGGCCGTGCTGGGCGGCCCAGGAGCGTGCGCCGTCGGCCCGCGACCCGTACGGAACCCGCCAGACCTCGCGCACGCGGGCCGGGTCGAAGTGGGGTGGAATCGGGAGCGCCATCGGCGCCAGTGTAGGGACGGCCCGCTGCGAGGGAAGTTCCGGCCCGCGGCGCGCGTCTTGTAGGAAGCAGGACCACTGCTCTAGGCTTCATCTCCAGCAAGCTCCGTCGGCCCGGAGGTATGCATGCGGCGTACGACCTCACTGTTGAGCCTGACGATCGGCCTGGCCCTCCTCGTCTCCGCTGCCTTGCCCGACGGGTCCGGATCCGCAACCGGAGTGCGGGAGGGCGGCATCTTCAAGATCACGTTTAACGGCCCGTCCGGGCTCGACTCGATCGATCCGGCCCTGGCCTCCACGGCGCCCGGCTGGGCCGTCCTCGACACCACCTGCGCCCGTTTGCTCGCCTACCCGGACAAGCCTCCGCCCGCCGCGTTTCGCTTCGTGCCCGAGGTCGCCGCCGGCCTCCCGAAGATCTCGCGCGACGGCAAGACGTACACCTTCAGGCTGCGGAAGGGTTTTCGTTTCAACGACGGCACGGAAGTCAAGGCCAGTGCCTTCGCACGGGCGATCCACCGGACGCTCGAACCGGGCGTCAACTCTCCCGGCGTTCAGCACACGCGCGACATCGTCGGTGCTGCGGACGTTCTGGAAGGCAGGACGAGGACCGTCTCGGGCGTCGAGGCCAGTGGGTACAAGCTCGTCATCCGGTTCGCGCGCCCCGTGCCCGACTTCCTCCACCGCACGACGACGACGTACCTCTGCGCCGTGCCTCCGGGGCTCCCGGCCGATCCGGAGGGCGTCACGGAGCTTCCCGCTGCCGGCCCCTACTACGTGAAGGAATACCGTCCCGGCGAGCGCGTCCTGATTCGCCGGAACAAGTTCTACCGGGGCAACCGCCCACACCACGTCGACGGCTTCGACGTCGACTTCCGCGCCCTCTCGCCGCAGGAGGTGGTCGCCCGCGTCGACCGCGGCGACGCCGACTGGGGCCACACGGTCGCAGGGATCTACTTCGACCCGAACCTCGGAATGGTGGCCAAGCACGGGATCAACCGCCGAGGCGGACGGTTCTTCGTCAGGCCCGGTTTCACCTTGCGGATGCTCGCTTTCAACATGGCGCGGCCGGCCTTCCGGGACAACCCGAGCCTGCGCAAGGCGGTCAACTTCGCCCTCAACCGGAGGGCGATCATCAACGGATCGAGCGGCCCGCTCGCGAGCGTCCCCAGCGACCAGTACCTCCCCCCGACGATGCCCGGCTTCAGGAACGCAGACATCTACCCGCTCGAACATGCGGATCTGGCGCGAGCTCGAGAGCTCGCCGCCGGCAACCTGCCCGGCGGGAAGGTCGTCCTCTACACGAGCAACAGCCCGCTGCCGATGGCGTTCGGCCTCATCGTCAAGCGGCAGCTCGCGGAGATCGGGCTCGACGTCGACGTCCGGGGAATCCCGCTGCACACCGCCTCGGCCGCCTGGTTCACCAGGCTGGCGACCCGCGGCGAGCCGTGGGACCTGGCGCTCGGCCTCTGGCAACCCAGCTACGTCGATCAATACGCGTACCTCAACCAGCTTCTCGACACGCGGTACATCGGCGGCACGAACTTCACCGGCTTCGACTCGAGCTCGTACGACCGCCAGCTGCGGCAAACCGCGCGCCTGCTCCAGAGCGGAGACCGCAGCCGTGCTTACGCGGCGCTCGACGTCCGGCTCGCCAGGGAGGCCGCGCCGATCGCGGCTGTCGACTTCCTCAAGGAGCCGACGCTCGTCTCGAAGCGCGTCGGTTGCATCGTCCTGCGGCCGGTGCTCGACCTGACTGCCGCCTGCCTCAAGTAGGGCCGCGCCTAGGGCGCCTGCACCGTCACCCAGAGGAAACCGTCCGCATAGACGATTCCCGCCGGGGCGTTTCCGAGCTCGATCTCTCGCTCGACCTCGTTCGTCGCCGGGTCGATGCGAGAGATGGTGCCCGCGCCGGTGTTCGCGACCCAGACGGCGTCTGCACCGACGGCGACTGCCGTTGGGCGCTCGCCCACCGGAATCGTTTCCCTCTTGCCAGAGAGGAGGTCGATGCGCTCGACGGAATCGTCGTCCGAGTTCGCGACCCAGATCGCCCCTTCGCCGGCCGCGATCCCGGTCGGCCTTCCGCCCACGTTGAGCGTGTCGAGCGGGCCTTCCGGGAACGCTGCCGGGTTGTATCGCGCGACCTCTGCTTCACCGGAGTTGGAGACCCAGACGGAGCCGCTTCCCACCACGATGCCGGCCGGCACGCTGCCGGCCCGCGTCCGCTCGGCCACTCGTCGCTCTGCCGGCTCGATTCTGGCGAGGGTCGAGTCGCCGAAGACTGCCCACACCGAATCATCTCCGACGGCGACGCTGCCGTTGGGGGAGCCGAAGGCCGTGCCGCCGACCTCGATCGGCTGCGAGGGCTCGTTGAACTGCGGGTCGATGCTGGACACCTGCCCACCGCGGCCGTGCGCCACCCACACCGCCCCGAACCCGAAAGCGAGTCCGGTCGGCGTCCGGCCGTCGAGTGTGATGTTTCGGAGAACTGTCCGCTCGCGGGAGTCGATTCGGGTCACCGTCCGGTCGTCACCGAGGTTGCCGACCCACACCGATTCGGCGCCGGACGTGATCGGGCCCGGGCGCGTTCCGACCGGGACCGCGTCCACCACGAGCCCCGTGTCCGGGTCGATCACCGCCACCGAGTTCGGCAGCACGGTCACCGACGCGTCGTCGTCGCGGACGAGAGCTGCGGTCGCCGCGCCGACGAGCGCGACGAGAGCGAGCGCGGCTGCGACGATGGCCGCGGGCCGGCGCCAGAACGACCGCTCCGGCTTCTCTTCGACGCCGGGACGCAGCGGCGGGAACTCGGCAGGTAGCCCTTCGGCATCCGCCTGGTAGAGGCGTACCGGGCGGTCGAGATCCTTGAGGCGCTGCTCGCCGAGGTCGCGCAGCGAGATGTGCAGCTCCTCCTCCTCGTCCTCGAGCAGCGTCTGCGTCGCCTGGGAGACGAGGATCTGCTCACCGCGTCCGGCGGCTCCGATCCGGGCGGCGCGGTGGACCGCCAGGCCGGTGTAACGGCCGCCGGAAGCGGTCGCCTGGCCCGTGTGCAGTCCCATGCGCACCCGGATTCGGACGCCGTCGGGCCAGGGATGGGCAAGAAGCGCGCGCTGACCGTCCACCGCTGCGAGGAGCGCGTCACGCGCGCTCGAGAAGGCCACGAAGAACGAGTCGCCTTGCGTGTCGACCTCGTGGCCGTTGTGCGCCTCGAACGCTTCCCGCAGCAGGCGCTGATGCTCTCGGAGCACGTCGCCGTAGCGCTCGCGAAGCTGCTTGACGAGCCGCGTCGACCCCTCGATGTCAGTGAAGAGGAAGGTGACCGCGCCACTGGGGAGATCAGCCATGCAACTCCAGCCTGACACCCTGCCCATCCGGCTGACAAGCCGCCGCGCCAGCCACCTGTCTTCTTGGCTCTTCAGGTCAGCGCCGTGGCTGCCGATGGGTCGACTGGTGCTGGAAGCCAACATCATCAGCGACCTGCCCGGGTTCCTGCTCGCCTGGCTGCCGATGGTGTTCTTCGGGCTGCTCATCTATCTGCTCTGGCGCACCGTGGCGCTGATGCCACGCGTGAAGCCGAAGCAGATCGAGCCCGACTCGTCGTCGTCCGTGGGCTGGCAGGACGTCGCCGGGCTGAACGAGGCGAAGGAGGAGATGCGCGAGATCGTGGACTTCCTCCGCGACCCCGGCCGCTTTGGCAAGCTCGGCGCCCGCGTTCCCAAGGGCATGCTGCTCTACGGCCCCCCCGGGACCGGCAAGACGCTGCTCGCCAAGGCCGTCGCGCACGAGTCGGGCGCGAAGTTCTACTCGCAGAGCGCCTCCGCCTTCGTGGAGATGTTCGCCGGCCTCGGCGCGGCCCGGATCCGCAAGCTCTTCGACACAGCGCGTAATCACGCACCGGCGATCATCTTCATCGACGAGCTGGACGCAATCGGCATGGCCCGCTCCGGCCACGGCTTCAACCGCGAGCACGATCAGACGCTGAACCAGCTCCTCGTCGAGCTCGACGGCTTCGGCACCCACGACCAGGTGGTCGTGATGGGCGCGTCCAACCGGCTGCAGGACCTGGACCCGGCGCTCCTCCGGCCCGGCCGGTTCGACCGCCAGGTGCTCGTCTCGCCGCCCGACCTCGCCGGCCGCGAGGAGATTCTGGGCGTCCACTCGCGCGGCAAGCCGCTCGCGCCCGACGTCGACCTCGGAGCTGTCGCGCGCCAGACCGCCGGCCTGACGGGCGCCGACCTGGCCAACATTTGCAACGAGGCCGCGATCTTCGCCGGCCGCGAGGACTGTCAGCTGATCCATGCCCGCCACTTCGAGGCCGCCATGGAGCGCATCGTCGCCGGCCTGCAGCAGCGCAAGGTCGTGTCCGAGAAAGAGCGGCGCATACTCGCCTTCCACGAGGGTGGCCATGCGCTCATGTCCCACCTGATGGGCGAGGCGTTCCCGGTGCACAAGGCCACCATCGTCTCGCGCGGACAGGCGCTCGGCTACACGCTGCATCTTCCGGAGGAGGACCGCTACCTCCACACCAAGGAGGAGTTCGTCGACTACATGAAGATCGTTCTCGCCGGCCGCGCCGCCGAGCAGATCGTGTTCGGCCGGGTCACGAACGGCGCCGCGAACGACCTGCAGAAGGTGACCGACCTCGCCCGCTCGATGGTGTTCGAGTTCGGCATGTCCGACGTGGCGACATCGCGGACGATGCGCGCCGACAACTACGCGCTCTCCGAGGAGACCAAGCGGATGCGCGACACCGAGCAGGCCCGGCTCACCGACCAGGCGTACGCCGAATCGGTGCGGCTGCTCCAGAAGCACCGGCCGGCCCTCGACCAGGTAGCGGCAGCGCTGATGGAGAAGGAGACGCTCGTGCGCGAGGAGCTGCAGGAGCTGTTCGCGGACGTCGAGCCGGAGTCACGCTCGGCCGAGTCCGTCGGCGCCGTGCGCGCCGTCCAGGCGATGACCGGAACGCTGCGCATCGGCGGCCGGCGCTTCACCACCTAGGCGTCGCACTTTTCGCGACGCCTGCCGCCGCTAGCATCGGGCGCGTGCGGGCCCGGCGCATCCACCACCTCGGCGTCGCCGTGCGCGAGCTCGAGGACGCTTTTGCGACCTATGCACGCCTCTTCGGCGCCGAGCTCGAGCATCGCGAGACCCTCGCCGAGCAGGGCGTGGAGGCGATCGCGCTCAAGGTCGGCGACAGCCGCGTCGAGCTCCTCGGCGCACTGGGCGAGGACACGCCCGTGGGCCGGTTCCTGGTGAAGCGCGGGCCGGGAATGCACCACGTTGCGTACTGGGTGGACGACGTCGGTGCGGCGCTGGCCGAGCTCGTAGACGAGGGCGCTCAGCTGATCGACGAGACCCCCCGCCTCGGCCTGTACGGTTTGCAGGTCGCGTTCGTTCACCCGGATTCCGTTCACGGCGTCCTGACGGAGGTGGTTTCGAGTGGCTGAGGAACGGATTCGCATCGAAGTGGGTTTCGAGGGTGGGCAGGGGATCGCGGCGCTCGTGCCGGTCTCCGTCGCCGAGGAGCTCGAGCAAGCGATCGGCAACGGCAGCGAGGGCGCGCACCGCTTCGAGGCGGAAGACGGCGTCTACACGGTTGCCTTGCGCCAGGTCGTCTTCGTGAAGCGCTCGGCTCGCGAGAGCCGGCTCGGGTTCGGCGGCTAGCCGCTTCGCGACCCGCACCCGCGTTACCTATCCGTCCCGCGGGGGCACTTGCCCCTTGATGGCTGAAGGGAACAGCACCGCGGTCGCGGAGGTCCGCGTCCTCGTCGAGCGCGGCAAACGTGGCGACCGGGAGGCGCTGGAGGAGCTCTACCTCCTGCACTTCGACCGCATCTACAGCTACCTGCACCTGAGCGTGGGCAATCGCCACGATGCCGAGGACCTGACCACGCAGACGTTCCTGAGGATGCTCGAGGCGATCGGGCGCTTCGAGTGGAAGGCAGTGCCTTTTTCGGCGTGGCTGTTTCGGATCGCGCACAACCTGGCGATGGATCACTTCCGGGCGGCCAAGCGTGTCCAGCCCGAGGAGGAGATCCCGGAGCCGCCCGGTTCAGAGGAGGCCTCGGCCGAGCATCACGCGCTGCACTCGATCGGGCGCGCCAGCATGCTCGAGTTGATCGCCGAGCTCTCGCCCGAGCAGCGGCAGGTGCTGACGCTGAAGTTCGTCTTCAGCTTCGCGAACGCCGACGTCGCCAACATCCTCGGCAAGAGCGAGGGAGCGGTGAAGTCGCTCCAGCACCGCGCGCTGGCGTCGCTCCAGAGGCACGTCACGCACGTCTAACCTGAGCCGCCATGGCGCTCGCCGTGGGAATCGTGGGCCTGCCGGGTTCCGGGAAGACGACGCTGTTCAACGCGCTCACGGGAGCCGGCGCGGTGGCGGACTACGGCAAGGAGCACGTGGGCATGGCCTCGATCGCGGACGACCGGCTCACGCAGGTCGCCGAGGTGATTCGCTCGGCCAAGGTGACGCCGGCGACGATCCGCGTCGTCGACGTGCCCGGCACGGGCGCGCAGCTGCTGGGCAACCTGCGTCAGACGGACGCGATCCTCGCCGTCGTCGACGGCTTCTCCGCCAACGCCGCGCCGGAGCGCGACCTGGAGACGCTCCAGCTCGAGCTGCAGGTCGCCGACCGCGACCACGTCGAGCGCCGGCTCGAGCGTGTCGTCAAGGAGGCGAAGTCGGGCGAGCCCGCCAAGCGCGCCGAGCTCGCGCGGCTGGAGGAGCTGCTCGCGCACGTGGAGGCGGGCACCTCCCTGGCGGACGCGGGTGAGCTTCCGGCCGAGCTCGAGCCGCTCACCACGAAGCCGCTGCTTCCGATCGTCAACGGCCCGGACGAGCTCGACGCCAAGCTCGAGCTCGAGCTCGCCGAGCTGTCGGAGGAGGAGGCCGCGGCCTTCCGCGACGGAAAGCCGTCTGCGCTCGCCCAGGTCGTCCAGCGCCTCGCGGACGCCCTCGACCTGATCACGTTCATCACCGCCGGGGACACCGAGGCGCGCGCGTGGACGCTCCGACGCGGCCAGACGGCGCTCGAGGCCGCCGAGTCGATCCACTCCGACATCGCCCGCGGCTTCATCCGCGCCGAGGTGATCCGCTGGGACGATCTCGTCCGGCTCGGGTCGCACGCGCAGGCCGCCGCTCAGGGCTTGCAACGGCTTGAAGGCAAGGACTATGTCGTCTCTGACGGCGACGTCCTTAACGTGCGCTTCAACATCTGAACCTTGTCCCGTGCCGATATCGGCCCCTACACTTCGGCACGGTGAGCGGCAGGACAGAGGCTGCGGACAGACAGACGAAGCCGGAGTTGGAGCTTGCGGCCCGCAGCGCCGAGCGCTTCCTCGACAACATCGAGGTCGCCGTCCGCGGCAAGCGCGAGGAGATTCGCCTCGTCCTCGCCGCGCTGATCTGCCAGGGCCACGTGCTGCTGGAGGACGTTCCCGGGACGGCGAAGACGGTGCTCGCACGGGCGATCGCGCTGACGGTCGAAGAGGCCGTGCCCTCGCGGATCCAGTGCACGCCCGACCTGCAGCCGACCGACGTCACCGGGCTGTCGATCTTCGACCAGCGCCAGCGCGACTTCGAGTTCCGGCCGGGCCCGATCTTCGCCAACGTCGTGCTGGTCGACGAGATCAACCGCGCGATGCCGAAGACCCAGTCGGCGCTGCTCGAGGCGATGGCCGAGCGTCAGGTCACGGTCGACGGAGTCACGCGCACGCTCCCGGACCCGTTCCTCGTGCTCGCGACCCAGAACCCGATCGAGCTCGAGGGCACGTTCCCGCTGCCCGAGGCGCAGCTCGACCGCTTCCTGCTCAAGACCGCGCTCGGCTATCCGGGCGCCGACGACGAGCTGGCGATCATCCGCGACCAGCGCCACGGGCACCCGCTCGGCCGGATGGAGCCCGCGCTCACCGTCGGCGACGTCAAGGCCCTCCAGGACGCGGTGGAGGAGGTGTACGTCGACGACATCATCCAGCACTGGGTCGTCGAGCTCGTGCGCTCGACCCGGCGGATCGAGGCCGTGGCGATCGGCGCCTCCGTCCGCGGCACGCTCGCGCTCGAACGGGCGGCCCGCGCCTGGGCGCTGCTGAACGGCCGCGACTACGTCGTCCCCGAGGACGTCGAGTCGCTCTTCCTGCCCGTGATCGGACACCGGGTGCTGTTCACGCCGACGTTCCTCGTGGAGGTGCGCAAGCGCGGCCGCGAGCGGACGATGGAGGACTTCAAGGGCTCGTGCCTGGAGCTGGCGCCGAAGCCCGAGGCACGGCTCGGCGGCGAGGTGCTCCCACTCGGAAGCCCACCGGCGCAGTAGGAGGAGGACGTGTCCGGCAGCGAGCTGACGTTCCCGCTCGTGACGCGGCGCCGCCTGGTGGGACTGGCGTTCGGCTCCCTGCAGAGCGCCCGGCGCATGACCGGCTCGGACGTGGCCGGATCGCGCCCGTACCACCCGGGCGACGACATGCGCACGATCGACTGGAACGCGTCCGCGAAGCTCTCGGCCGCCCGCTCCAGCGACGAGTTCCTCGTTCGCGAGCACTACGCCGAGGAGGCACCGCGCGTCATCCTCGTCTGCGACCGCCGGCCCGAGATGGAGCTGTTCGGCGACGAGCTTCCGTGGCTCTCGAAGCCGGCGGTGATGCGCGAGGCCGGGAGGTTGATCGTGGACAGCGCCCAGCGTGCCCGCGGCCTGCTCGGCTACCTGGACTACGCGGAGGGCGGCGTCGAGCCCTTCTGGCGGCCGCCCCACTCGCAACAGGACTTCTGGCGGACGAAGGAGAGCCGGCTGCCGCATCCGACCTTCAAGGCACCGACCGACAACGTCACGAGCGCCCTGCACCACCTGATCGACGCGCGCCGGGCGTTGCCGGCGGGCACCTTCGTGTTCCTGCTCTCGGACTTCATCGAGCCGCTGGACGAGGAGGCCTGGGCCCAGGCGCTCGAGCTGCCGTGGGACCTCGTGCCCGTCGTGATCCAGGATCCGATCTGGGAGCAGAGCTTCCCGCCGGTCGGCTCGGTCGTCGTGCCCGTGCTGGACCCCGCCGCCGGCAAGCTCAAGCTGCTGCGGCTCTCACGGCGCGAGGCCACCGCACGGCGGCGGCGCAACGAGGAGCGGATCGCGACGCTCCTCGGCCGCCTGACGGCGTACGGGCTCGAGCCGATCCTGCTCTCGAGCGCCGACCCTGACGAGATCTTTCGCGGCTTCCTGTCCTGGGCCGAGGCCCGGATGTACGGCGTCGGGGTGCGGCTGAATTGAGGCGGAAGCTCGCGTGGGCCGCAGTGGCGGTGCTCGTGGCGGCAGCCACGGTCGCGGCGATCGTCAAGCTCCGCGACGACCGCGGCGTCAAGGGGCCGGTCCTCCAGACCGACCTGATCGCGGTCCGCGCAGACGTGTTTCCGCACGAGTACCTGTACGGCGACCCGCTCACCGCCCAGGTCGACGTGCTGCTCGACCGGGCGTTCGTGCGGCCCGACAGCATCCGGGTGGAGGAGAACTTCGCACCCTTCCGCGTGCAGAAGCGGCGAGCGTGTGCGCGAGGACCTCGGCGGCACTACCCATCTCCGCTACACCTACGAGCTCGACTGCCTGCGCGGCAAGCCGTGCCTGCCCGAGGAGGAGGGACGCCGCTTCGAGCTGCCCGAGGTGCGTGTCTCGTACGTCGTGACCGAGATCGGCGAGCGCACGACGACGCGTGTCGAGCTGCCCGTGCTCTCCGGCTCCACCCGCCTGCTGGGAGCGAACCTCAACGAGCCGACGTTCCGCGCCGACCCGCGCGAGACGCCTGCGCCCACGTACCGGGTCTCCCCGAACGTCCTCGCTGCCGGCGCGCTCGGCCTGGCCGGCGCACTCGTCCTGGCTGCGCTCTTCCTGCTCGTGCCGCTCGTGCCGATCGGCTTCGTGCAGCGCTGGCGCGAGGCCAGGCGGGCACGGCGGCGCACGGATCTCGAGCGGGCCCTGCTGCACCTGCAGGCGACGGCGCCGGACGAGTCCGAGGTCAGGCCGGCACTCGAGCGCCTGGCGAGCGAGCTCGGACGCGTCGACAACGACGACCTCGCCGTGCAGACGCGGCGACTCGCGTGGTCGGAGCCCCCGCCCGTGGAGGAGGAGATCGGCGAGCTCTCGGGCGATGTCGACACGGTGATCTCGGAGGGCGCGATGAGAGCTCCCTCCGCAACGATGCATGTGCGCGAAGACCGTCCGGAGAGTAGTGGCCGCCAACCCCCGTGCGATTCCGCTGGCCGACCTGCGCGAGCTGCGCCTGCCCCTGCTGCGCACGGCGGTCGTTCGCGTCGGCCTCGCGCTGTTGCTGCTCGCGCTGCTGGCCGGCGCCTGGGCGATCGTCCGCGACGACGACCCGGCCGCGGGCGCGTCGCTGATCCCGGGCGGCGAGGGCGGCGTGATCGTCATCGACCTCTCGGCGAGCATCGGCTCGACCCCGCACCTGCGCACGGCGAACGCGCTCCGCTATGTCCAGCAGTCGCGTCAGTCCTTCGGGATGGTGCTCTTCTCGGACGTGGCCTACGAGGCTGTGCCTCCGGGGACGGCGAGCACCGAGATGGCCTCGTTCATGCGCCATTTCGGACGCGCGCGCCTGTACCCGTGCATCCGCCGCGGCTCGCGGCCCTGCCCGGCCGGCACATACCAGGTCCCGGAGGACACCCCTTGGGACGAGTACAACCGGCTCGTCGAGGCGGCCACCCGTGGCGGCAGCCGGGTGAACCCGTGGTCGGGCAACTTCCGCTCGGGCACCCGGATCTCGCGCGGGCTCGAGACCGCCTACGAGGTCCTGCGCCGCGACGGCAGGTCCGGCCTGGGCATCCTGCTGATCAGCGACCTGGACGACTCGCAGTTCGACGTCCCCCAGCTGACGCAGACGCTGATCCGTTTCGAGCGCGAGAACGTGCCGCTGAAGATCGTCGGCCTGCGGCCCGCGCCCGACGACCGCGAGGTGTTCCGGCGGCTGCTGGGCGACGACGCGTTCGTCACGAGGCCCGAGCTCCAGCGCAGGCGTGACGCCCTCATCCGCGAGCAGCAGCAGCGGTGGCGGACCTGGGTTCCCGCTCGCGCTCGCGGCCATCGGCGCGCTGATCCTGCTCCTGCTGGCGCTGAACGAGCACCTGTGCGGCCGGCTGACCTGGCGCCGCCTGGTGCGCGAGGAGGACGCCGCGTGAAGAAGCGCCTCCTGCTCGGCGCACGCGTTCCTGGCCGGGGTGGTGGCGCTCGCAGCCGCGGCCGCGCTGGCCCTGTTCGCGAGCGACGTGCTCGCCGCCCGGTCGACGATGGAGCGCGACGACCTCCGCTTCCGCGTCGCTCCGGATGCCCGTGGGCTCTGGAAGATCGAGGGGCGGACGCCGTCGCTGAAGTCGGTGCTCGCGCTCGAGGACGACCTCGCCTGGCGCGTCGCCGCCCAGCGCTTCCAGCTCAGCCGCGCCCGGGCGAACATCGCCTACGACCCGACCCGCACGGCGTCGCGAGCGGAGACGCAGGCCGGGCTCGCCACGGCGGAGACGCACACGCTCACCCGCCGGCAGGCGTCGGCGCTGGCGAACTTCTCGGCCATCCTCGCGTTCGAGGAGGCGGTCGGCGACCCGCAGAACGGGCCGGTGCTCCTGCGCAGGAGCACGGGCGAGTTTCGCCGTGCGATCCGGCTCGACCGCGGCAACGAGGAGGCGAAGTTCAACCTGGAGCTGCTGCTGCAGCTGCTCGAGTCCGACGACCAGCAACGGCGAGACCGGGCCGGGGTGGGCACCGGCGGGTCCGACGCGGCCGGCGCGTCCGCCGCCGGCCCGGGCACCGGTTACTGAGCGATGGACGTCACGTTCCTGACCCCACTTGCCGCCCTCGTCGCGCTGCTCGTGGTCGTTCCCCTCGCGGTGATGCTGCTCACGGAGCGCCGTGTGTCGCGAGGTGCGGAGCGCGCTGAAGCTGCCCGAGCCACGGGCCTCGAAGCCACTGGCCGCGATCGCGCTCGTCGTCCTCGCCGCCCTCATCGGGCTGGGAGCCGCGCAGCCGGCGATCGACACCACGGAGGACCGGCTCGCCCGCGCCGACGCCGAGGTGTTCGTCGTCCTCGACACGTCGCGCTCGATGCTCGCCTCCGAGGCGGCAGGCGAGGACACGCGCTTCTCGCGCGCGCAGGCCGCCGCGCTGCGCCTGCGCCGCGAGCTGCCCGAGATCCCGATGGGCCTCGCGTCGTTGACCGACCGCGCTCTGCCCCACCTCCTCGCGACGACCAACCAGGCGGCCTTCGAGGCGACCGTTCGCCGCACGTTGGCCGTCGACCGGCCGCCGCCGCTCCAGCGCGCGAACCGCGTCGCCAGCACTTTCGACGCGCTGCGCTCCGTCCCGACTCGCAACTTCTTCGCGCCCTCCTCGAAGAAGCGCCTTGTCGTCTACCTCACGGACGGCGAGAGCCGCGTCTTCAGCCCGCGCCGGATTCGAGGCTCCTTCCGCACCGGCGGCACGGGATTGGCGGTCGTCCACGTCTGGAAGGAGGGCGAGCGCGTCTTCCGTTCCGGCGGCGCGCCGGATCCGCTCTACCAGGCGGATCCGAGCAGCGACGAGTCGGTGCGTGCGCTCGCAGGTTCCGTCGGCGGCGGCCGGGCGTTCGACGAGGACGAGCTGGGCGCCACCGCCGACTTCGTGCGCGAGTTCATGGGCGAGGGCGAAGCCAAGCCGCTCGGCGAGAACAGCACGCGTACGAGCCTCGCGCCGTACATCTTCCTCTCGGCGTTCCTGCCGCTCGGCTTCCTGCTCTGGCGGCGGAACTTCTAGCCGGCGGAGACGAGCACCACGCCTGCGAGCACGGCGGCCGCGGCAGCCTCCTGGACGCGGGTCACCCGCTCCCTCAGGTACAGCCTGGCCAGCGCCACGGTGACGACGGGGTAGAGCGAGGCGAGCACCGACACGACGCTCACGAGTCCCTGGGACGCGGCGGCGGCGAACAGGACGTTCCCGCTCGTATCCGCGACTCCGATGCACGCGAGCACGGCGAGATCGCGCGGTGCGCGGGCGAGCCGCGGCCGCACGATCAGCACGGCCGTGAGGACGAGGCTGAAGGACGTGATCCGGAAGACGAGCGCCGCCCAGACGAAGTCGCCCTCGCTCGCCTCGTGCATCGGGATGAAGTAGCCGCCGAACGCGACCGCGGCGAGCAGCGCCCAACCGATCCCGGCCGTCAGGCGTGCGGGCCGTGACTCGCCGCCGGGCTCGTACGACGTCACGACGGCACCGCCGACGGCCAGCGCGATCCCGGCCAGCTGGAGTGGGCTCGGGCGCTCGCCGGTGGCGAGGCCGAACGCGACCGGAAGCAGTGCTCCGGTTGCTGCGATCGGCGCGACGAGGCTGATCGCGCCGGCGGCCATGCCGCGGTAGAAGGCGACCAGGCCGAGCGTCCCGAGCACGGCCGCCGGGACCGCGAACAGCGTCACCTCCCCGGGCCAGGGCTCCCAGTGCAAGAGGGCGACGACGACCATCATGGTGAGGCCCACGGGCTGCGCGACCGCCAGCACCGCCAGCGGCGCGAGCGTTCGGCTCTTCAGCCCGCCGAGGAAGTCGCCGACACCCCAGGCGACGCTCGCCCCGAGCGCGAGGACCGCCGCGACCACTTACGCGGCCGTCTGAACCGGGCGGATCGCGGCGGCTGCGTCGAGCTGGTTCGCGTGGTAGAGCACGGCCGCCTCGGCGGTTCGCGCACTGCGGGAGTCGTGGTGGCCCGCGACCGCGTGCAGGAGCTCCGCCCGCACGTCCTCGGCGAGGGCTTCGCCGCGCTCCTCGATCAGCCGCAGCCCGAGATGGACGTGGCCGAGCAGTCGCCCTTCGGCCGTCTGCGCGAAGGTCGGTCCGGGCGTGAGCTCGAGCGTGCGACCGGCGTCGTGCAGCAGTGCGGCTGCGAGCACGAGGTCGGTGCGCAGCCGCGGGTGCAGCTGCGCGGCCTCGCGGCACAGGGTGGCGACGCCGACCGTGTGCTCGAGCAGCCCGCCCGCGTAGTCGTGGTGCTGTCCCGGCGCGGCAGGCAGCCTGCGCAGACGTTCGCGGAACGCGTCGTCGGAGACGAAGCGGTCGACCACGGTCTTCAGCCCCGCGTGCGCCAACTCGCCGGCGAGGAACTCGAGGAAGCCGTCGAGCTCGGCGGCGTCGCGGCGCAGCGCCGGCGCGAGGGCGGCGGGGTCGGCGTCCTCGATCGCCTCGATCGAGCGCACCTCGAGCTGCAGCCGGTCGCGGAACCGGTCGACGCGCCCGAGCACGCGGACGGCGTCGCCCTCCGAGAAGCGGCGCTCGAGCAGCTCGACGTCGTTCCAGACGCGCGCCTCGATCCTGCCGCTCGGGTCGACGAGCTCGAGCGCGAGGTAGGAGCCACCGGAACGCGTGCGCAGCCGCTCCTTCTTCGCGACCGCGTAGACGCCCTCGACGACCCGGTCCTGCTCGAGCTCCGCGATCGCGCTCACCAAGGCGAGTCTAGGCATGGGAGAGGACGCTCCCGGTTCTGAGCTAGTGTCCCGACGTGGCCCGCGTGAAGCCGTTTCGCGCCGCTCGCTACGACGAGCGGAAGGCCGGGCCGCTGGGCTCGCTCCTCGCCCTGCCCTACGACGTCATCGGGCCCGAGCAGCGGGAGCGCTACCTCGAGTCGAACCCGTACAACGTCGTCCGGCTGATCCTCCCGGACAACTGCGAGGAGGCTGCGAAGCTGTTCGCCGAGTGGCGCCGCGAGGGTGTCCTGACGGACGAGACCGAGGACGCGGTGTGGTGGCTGCGCCAGGACTACGAGGGCCCGGACGGGGTCGGCCGGACCCGGCAGGGCGTGGTCGTCTCGCTCGGGCTGGAGCCGTACTCGAGCGGGATCGTCCTGCCGCACGAGCGCACCCACGCAGGCCCGAAGGCGACCCAACTCGAGCTCCTGCGCGCCACGCATGCGAGCCTCTCGCCGATCATGCTCCTCTACGACGATCCCGCCGCCGGGGCCAGGCACGCGCTGGAGCCGCTCGTCGGCGGAGAGCCGCTTATGTCCGCGCAGGACGGGCCGTCGACGAACCGCCTCTGGCGGATCACCGACCCGGAGGCGATCGCCGCCGCCCAGAAGGCGCTGGCCGACCAGCGGCTCGTGATCGCCGACGGCCACCACCGCTACGAGACGGCTCTTGCCTTCCACCAGGAGCAGGGCACGGAACGGAGCGGCTGGACGATGGCCGTGCTCGTCAACACCCACGGCGAGGGCCTGACGATCTTCCCGACGCATCGGGTGGTCGGGCGCGCGCCCGCGCTCGACAACGGCTTCCGGGTCACGCCTGTCTCGGGCGGACCGCAGGACGCGCTCGCAGCGCTCGACCGCGTCGACCACGACCACCCCGCCTTCGTCGTCTATCGGGGCGGTGAGTCGGCGCTCGTCGAGGCGCCCGGGGAGCACACGCTGGACACGGCAGCCCTCGACCGGCTCGGGCTCGAGGACGTCACCTACACGCCGCGCACGGAGGAGGCGGTCGCGCTGGTCGACTCCGGGCGCGCCGAGGCGGCTTTCCTCCTCAGGCCGCCGACGATCGAGCAGGTCGAGGCGGTTGCGCTCGCCGGCGAGACGATGCCTCAGAAGAGCACGTACTTCTATCCCAAGCTCTTCTCGGGCCTCCTCTTCCACCCGGTGTGATCGACTGGCTCGAGGAGTGTCGGGGCGCCGTCCGCGACCTCCGCGAGGTCTTCGCCGGGCTGCCGGGGCGCGCCGACCGGGAGACGATCCTGCGCGCCGGGGTCGGCGGCGACGACACGACCGCGATCGACGACGCGGCCGAGCAGACGGTCGTGGCTCGGCTCGAGCGGCTGCACGAGGGCGGCGAGCCCTTCACGCTCGTCTCCGAGGAGCTCGGCGAGCGCCGGTTCGGCGAGGGCGGCCCGCCGTGGGTCGTTCTCGATCCCGTGGACGGCTCGGTGAACGCGAAGCGCGGGATTCCCTTCTTCGCGCTCTCGGTGGCCGTCGCCGAGGGCCCGACGATGGGCGACGTCACCTTCGGCTACGTGTACGACTTCGGCACCGGTGAGGAGTGGACGGCCTCGCGCGGGGAAGGTGCGCGGCTGAACGGCGAGCCGCTCGCGTCCGAGCCGCCGAAGGAAGAGCTCGAGATCCTCTCCTTCGAGGCGACCAAGACCGTCTCGATCGCGGAGCGGGTGGGCGCGATGGTGGGCGTTGCCGAGCGGTTGCGGATCATGGGCTCGCTCGCGCTCGCGCTCTGCCACCTCGCCGCCGGCCGGGTGGACGCGGTGTGCTCGCTGAAGGGCGCGCGCTCGGTGGACATCGCCGCCGCGCAGCTGCTCGTGCGCGAGTGCGGCCTCGCGATCGAGCTGCCCGAGGCGCCGCCGTTCGAGGAGGCCCCGCTCGATCTCGTCGGCCGCTCGCGCGTGGTCGCGGGTGCGTCGCCGGAGGTCTGCGCGCGGCTGTTCGCGGCGCTCTCGGCCTAGGCGGGGCGGCCCGGGCCGCGGCGCGTCTGCTCGCCCTCGCCGGTCCGGATCGCGTCGCTCGCCGGCGGCGGCGCGCCCGTCGCACGGATCCGGGTGACCTTGCTGAGCAGGTCGAACCAGAACGGCGCCCCGAGCATGGCGGCGCCGACGGTCAGGAGCAGCCCGCTCAGCTTGGCGAGCCAGGCGACGAAGTCGTTCGGAAGCTGCGTCGGCTCGTCGCCGAACGCGAACTCCCAGCCCAACGGCACGTCCAGCTTCTGTACCTGGCGGTCGAGCTCCACGTCGCTCAGCTGGCCGTCGGCCGCCGACTCCGCCTGCTTGACCACCGCGGCCCGGACCGCGTCGTCCCGCCACAGGACTCGTCCGGCCGCCAGTGTGTCGGCGTTCAAGAGCAGGACGACGAAGGTCGCGATCCCGAACAGGATCAGCTGGACGCGGCGCTTGTACCAACCCGAGACGCGCTCCATGGCGTCGTCGAACCACCGCTCGGTAGCGTGCGTGAAAGCGGCAGCGTCCTTACCGGCCGAACGGTAGAGCGCGAGCAGAGCCTCCGAGAGCTGGGTGTTCGGGATCGAGGCGAGAGAGCGCTCGAGCCCCGCCGCCGCCTTCTTCATCCGGGCCTCCACGGCCTTCGCTTCCTCTTCGTCGACGGCCTCCAAGCTCTCGGAGCTCTCCGCGATGTCGGTGAGCGCGGCGACGAACGTTCGCGACGGGAGGTACGAGGGGTAGGGCGGCTTGCGCCACCACTTCGTCAGCGCCGTGGGATCGAGCGAGGGGTCGGGCCCGTGGCCGGGCCGGATCATGCCCTGCACGAGCGGGTGGCGGTAGAAGTGGCGGGCGGTCTGCACGCCCGCCTCCGTGGTCGCCATGGAACCGCTCAAGAGGTTGAGCATCCCCAGCTGCAGGAAGCGCGCTCGCAGCCCGACCGCTGTCGAGATCGCCTCGTTGACCGTGGAACAGACGAGCGCGACCACCACGAACAGGAACGTGAGGCCGATCGCGACCTGGAGAGCCGGGATATCGAACACGTGCCGGACCGTACGATCAGGCCCGGACGGACCGGCGAGCGCCGGGAGCTACTGCACCCAGAGCTGCGCGAGCAGCGTCCCCCACAGCGGGTGGTGCTGGTAGTTGCCGACCCGCTTCGAGACGAAGTCTCCGCTGTACATCGTGGAGAGGAAGACCCACGGCGCCTGGTCGGTGAGTTCGCGGTCCAGCGCGGCCCAGAGCGCGTTCGCCGCCGCAGGATCTCGACGCTGGATCCGCAACGCCTGCCGGATCTTGCCGTCGATCGCCCTGTTGCAGAACCGACCGATGTTGAACTGGGACGAGCAGGCGAGCAGGTTGATGAAGTTCGAGGCTGCGGGGTAGTCCGCGAACCAACCGCTGCCTGCGAGGTGCCAAGAGGCTCGTGGCTGTTCGAGCGCCGAGAAGTACTTGCCGATGTCCCCCGAGAAGAGTCGGAGACGAGCCCGGAAGCCGAGCGAATCGAGTTGCTGCTCGAGGTAGCGGCCCGTCGGCACGCCGAAGTTTCGATGCCACCAGAGCTCGACCTCCGCCCCTGCGGTCCCGGAAGCCGTGACGAGCCTTCCAGCCCTCGCGCGGTCGGGGGCCGTCCACGGCGATCCCGGCCCCGCGTCGAGCGAGTAGGGACAGTAAGGCCTATAGCCGGGGAAGTTCGGCGGCAGCACCTGGCAGGTCGGCCGCGCCGTCGCGGCGCTCCCGCCGAGCCGGACGATCTTGTTCCGGTCGAGCGCGTAGTTGACCGCGCGGCGCGCACGGAGCTCGTCGAACGGCGGTCGCGTCGGGTTGACCACGAGGTAGAAGGTCGAGGGTAGAGGCCGGACGTGAAGCCGCGGCCGATCGATGGGAGCAACGCTGAACGGCTCGCCGTTTGTGATCGACGCGTGGTCGGCCTTGCCCCGGGCGACCAGCCGGCCGCCGGCGCGGGCGTCCACGACCGGCACGCCGTTCTCGGTCGTGCTCACCCGGTCGTCTCGAAGGACCTCCAGGTACACGGCCTCGGTCTCGGGCGAGGGGTAGGCGCCGAGCTCGTCCGAGAGGAAGCGACGGCAGCGCTCGTACACGCGAAGTGCCTCCGCCGGATTGCCCGCCGCGGTGTGTGCCTGCATGAGCCGCCGGTATCCGCTCTCGCGGAAGGGCTCCAGCTCGATCACCTCCTCGCCGTACCGGACCGCCTCGGCGAGTTCGGCCTCAGCGAGCGACGCGTCGCGCTGGCATTCCAGTGAGCGCACGAGCACCTCGCGGAGGTCACGCCGCCGCCCCTCGACCCAGGAGCCGTCCTCGCCCGGAAGGAAGCTCCGCCGCGCGAGAGCGGCGGCAGTTGCCGCCTCGGAGCGCGCCGCTTCGACGTCGCCGGCCGCGAGCGCTGCTTCGGCGCGCTCCACGGCCTCCACCGCCGCGTCGACGTCGATCCAGGCGCCCGCGGGAAGCGTCAGCTTGTAGCAGCCGAACGCGCTCGTGAGCGCGGCCGAGCCGTCGATGCCGCACTCCTCGAGCAGCGCGCGCAGCTTCGTCATCAACACGCGCAACGCCTTCTCCCAGGTCGCAGGGAGGTCCTCACCCCAAAGCACATCTGCCAGCTCGTCGCGAGGGACCGCACTGCCCTGCTGCGCCGCCAGGTAGGCGAAGACGATCCGTCCCTGGCGGCCCGGAAAGCGCTGCTCGTCGAGACTCGCGCCGTTGGCCTCGACCGACAGCCTTTCAGTCAGGGAAATGCGAACGTCCAGGGCGGCGCTCCTCTCGGCCACTAGCGGTGGGCTAGCAGGGCTCAACCGCCCCATCCCAGTATCGGCGGCGAGATGCTCGCTTACAAGGACGGAAGACGCTCTACTTCGGCCGGGCGCCGGCCGCAGGCGGGCCGCGGGCGTCTACGTCACGACCCGAAAGCACGGCTCGCACTGACCGCGTGACGAGCGCCTGAGCGCACCGAGCGGCTACCCTCGACCCTAATGGCCGTGACGGAGCAGCAGGTGCGCCAGGCGCTCGCCGGGGTGATCGACCCCGAGCTGAAGCGGCCCGTGACCGAGCTGGACATGGTGCGCGCCGTGCTCATCGACGGCGACCAGGTCACGGTGACGATCGCGCTCACGGTCCAGGGCTGCCCGCTCAGGCACTCCTTCGAGGAGCAGGTCGCGCGCGTGCTCGGGCCGCTGGGCGTCGCGCGGACGGCGGTCGAGTTCGAGGTCATGACCCCGGCGGAGCGGACGGCGCTGACGACGAAGCTTCGCGGCGGCCGCCCCGAGAAGAGCATCTCGCTCGACCCCGACACCCGCGTGCTCGCGGTCGCGAGCGGCAAGGGCGGGGTCGGCAAGTCGACCCTGACCGTGAACCTCGCCGCCGCGTTCGCCGCCCGCGGCGAGCAGGTGGGCGTGCTCGACGCCGACGTCTACGGCCACTCGATTCCCGCACATGCTCGGGATCCGGCAGCGGCCGATCGTGGTGGACAAGATGATCGTGCCGCCCGTGAAGGGCGACCTGAAGCTGATGTCGATCGGCTTCTTCCTCGACGACAACTCGCCGGTGATGTGGCGCGGCCCGATGCTTCACCGCGCGCTCGAGCAGTTCCTCTCCGACGTGCACTGGGGCGAGCTCGACACGCTGCTCGTGGACATGCCTCCCGGCACGGGCGACGTCGCCATCTCGCTGGGGCAGCTGCTCCCGCGCTCGGAGGTCGTCCTGGTCACCACCCCGCAGCCCGCGGCCCAGGAGGTCGCCGTGCGCGCCGCGGAGATGGCCCAGCGCACGGGCGGCCGCGTGATCGGCGTGATCGAGAACATGGCCGGGGAGATCTTCGGGAGCGGCGGCGGTGCGGAGCTCGCGGCCGAGGTCGGCGCTCCGCTGCTGGGCACCATCGAGCTCGATCCACGCCTGCGCGAAGCTGCCGATCTGGGCGAGCCGCTCGTCGACGCAGACCCCGAGGCGCCCACGGCCCGCGCCATCGTCGCGGTGGCCGACGCGCTCGCCGCCTCCAGGCCCGGGATGCGCAAGCGCCTCCCGATCGTCGCCTGAAAACGACGGAAGGCGCCGGCGGGCGCCTTCCGTCTCTAGCCTCGGTCCGGAGCTAGTGCTTGCCACGCCTAGCGTGGCTCTTGCTTTTATGCTCGCAACCGCGTTCTGGATCACTGCCGGGCGTGGTTGTCGGATTCCGTTAGGTTCAGCGCGTGGACGCCGCCGACTTCTGGGATCTGCTCCGCCTGCTCTTCATCGCCCTCGCGGTGGTCGGCGTGCTCATGCTCGTGCGCGCGTGGCGCGACAGCCCGCGGCGGAACGCGAAATAGGCCTGGCTAGACTCGATTCGTGGCCGCGACCGCTGCGTTCTTCGACCTCGACCGCACGCTGATCAGGCGCTCGAGCGCGCTTGCGCTCGCCGGCTCGTTCCAGGAGCGCGGCCTGATCGGGCGCAAGCAGCTCGCGAAGGCCGCGGCGTGGCAGATCCTCTTCGCCGCGCGCGGGGCCGGCGCGGAGACGGTGCGCAAGGCGGCAGAAGACGGGCTGATGCTGCTCAAGGACCTCGAGGTCGACGAGCTGCGCGCGCTGGTCGCCGAAGCGATGGAGCCGGCGCTCAAGCCGCTCGTCTACAAGGAGCCGCTCGACCTCGTCGCGACCCACCGTGATCGCGGCGAGCGTGTCTATATCGTCTCGGCCGCGCTCCAAGAGATCGTCGACGCGCTCGCCGAAGAGCTCGGCTTCGACGGCGCCCTCGGCTCCGTGTGCGAGGTCGTCGGCGGGCGCTACACGGGTCGCTCGCTCCGGGCCTGCCACGGGTCGGGGAAGGCCGATGCCGTCCGCGAGCTCGCCGCGGTCGAGGGAATCGACCTGGCCGGCTCGACTGCATACTCCGACAGCCATTCGGACCTGCCCTTCCTGGAGGCCGTCGGGAGTCCGGTGGCGGTCAACCCGGACCGCGACCTCCGCCAGGTTGCACGTGAGCGCGGCTGGCCGATCCTGGCGTTCCGGGAGCCGCTCTATCCGGCTGCGCGGCGGCGGCTCCGGCCGGTGCTGATCGGGGTCCCGCTCGCGCTCGGCGCCGCGTACTGGGCCGCACGACGGCGTGCTGCCTGAAGCACGGCTCCGGGAGCTCGGGTTTTCGGAGGGCGACGCCCGGGCGCTTGCGGATCACTTCGAGGACGCCGAGCGGCGAGGCAAGCGCGGCCACGGGCTCTCCCGCATCGACTGGCTGGCTGGCCTCGACGGCATCGACCCGGCCGCACGACCGGCGTGCGTGGTCTCGGAGGAGGGCTTTCAGCGCTGGGAGGCCCGTGGAACGATTGGCTACCTCGTCCTTGCCGCCGTGGTCGAGGAGCAGCTCGCCTCGCCGCCGTCGCACGCGCGCGTGGTGGTAGCGGCGGGCGCTTTCCCGACCGGTGTCCTCGGCTACTGGGTGCGGCGGCTCGCCGAGGGCGGCCTCGCGGGGGCGCTGACGGCGACCTCACCCCGCCGACTCGGGCATCCGGAGGGCGGCCCGCCGCTCGCCGGGACCAACCCGCTCGCGCTCGGTATCCCCAGCTCCGACGGCCGGCCGCTGGTCGCCGACGTCTCGATGGGCAGGGTCACCTACGGCGAGGTGCTGAGCGGTGCCGCGCCGCCCGAGGAGCTCGTTCCCTTCGGCGGCGAGCACGCGCACAAGGCGTTTGCGCTCGCCGTCGGCCTGCAGGTCCTCGTGGAGGCGCTCGCCGGCGAGGAGAGCGGAGCGGTGCTCGTCGTGGCCCGGCCGGAGGCAGACCCGGTGCCGGCCCTGCGGGAGCTAGCCGGCGGCGTTCGCCTGCCCGGCGACAGCTAGCTGGAAGCGGGGGTCGTCGCGAACGGCGTCGAAGTCGGGGTCGTCCTTGGCTGCGGCACGCCAGCGCTCTTCGAGCTCGGTCGCCCGCGCGAGGTGCTCCAGACCGGCGTCGTGCTCCCCGTTCAGCGTCTCGACGGAGGCGAGGTTGTAGAGCAGCAAGCCCCGATCGGGATAGGCCTCGGCGACCTCGCGCAGGATCTCGATCGCGCGCGGGTAATCGCCCTGCTCCCAGTACGGATAGGCGTCCGCCGCTTGCTCCCAGACCGAAACCTCGTACGCGTGGCCGGGATTCCCACCCGCGACGAGCACCAGCGTGCCGTCCTCCTCGGCGTGCGCCCCGCGGCGAACCGCGGGGTCTCGCACGAACACGGACGTTCCCGTCGGCGCGTCGTGCTCGTCGCCGTCCAGCTCGAAGCGGGCGCGGCCGCGCAGGACGACGTAGAGCTCCTGATGGCGGCCGGCGACGGTGCCGAGCTCGTCGTGCTCCTCGATCACGCGCTTGCCTGCGTCCGCGCCGTAGATGTTGACGCCGAACGCCTTCACGTCGAGCGCCTTCCGCAGCCGCAGCCATTCGCTGCCCTCCGCACCCTGCTGGCGCGGGATGTCGTCGACGCTCGTGACCTGGAACGGGCTCAGGCCGCGAACCCCGGATGGTCGCGGATCGAGTCGAAGTCGGTGTCCTTGCGCGCGTACTCCGCGAAGCCCGGGTAGAGCTCCACCGCGCGCCGCAGGTGCTCGACGGCCTCGTCGCTCTTCCCGAGCAGGGCTTCCGCACAGGCGAGGTTGTAGAGGACGCTGGGAGCATCCGGGTGCTCGGTGTTCGCTGCGGCCAGGAGCTCGTATGCACGCTCCGGCTCGCCGCTCCCGAAGAACGGAAAGGCCTCGGACGACCACTCCCAGCCGAGCGGTCGGTAGGCCTCGCCGGGCTTTGCGCCGATGGCCAGCACGGTGGTCGTGGGCTCGGCCGCGACGGCTTTCCTCTGCGTCGCCGGCTCGCTGACGAAGACCAGCGTTCCGGCGGGCGCGTCGATCTCGCGGCCGTCGACGGTGAAGGTGGCCCGGCCCTCGACCACGACGTAGAGCTCCTCGTGCCCGCTGTTTTCCTCCTCGTGGTCGTTGACCACGGTCTCGCCGGGGGCGGTCGACGTCCACGAGTTGACCCCGAAGGCCTCGATCCCGAAATGGCCGCGGATCGGGGACCAGCCTCCGCGCAGCTGTTCGATGTCGCCCGGCCGTGCGACCGAGTAGCGCTGGTCGTTCATGCCGAGAGCCTACGTAGCTCGTCAAGGACGACCGGATCGACGCGCTCGGCGCCGTCGATCCGCTCCTCGAGGTTCTCCTGGCCGCCCCAGCGGAAGAGCGCATCCGCCAGCTCGCCTTCGAAGCCGAGGCGGGCCAGCCGCTCGCTCAGCTCGCTCGCGAGTGCCTCGTCGACGTCGAGCCATTGGTCACTCGGCGTCTTGCCGAACAGGAGCACGTGGATGCCGTGGATGCGCCGCAGCTCCTCGATCGGCCGTTCGTGGTCGTCGACGCGCAGGTCGACCACGACGTCCGAGAGGCCGGCATAGCCGCCGTCGAGCTCGACCACGAGCACGCCTGCCGCCTGCTGGCCGCGGCGGTCGCCGCCGGCCTCCTGCGCTGCGGCGAGGCAATCGAGTAGCCGCTCGGCGAGGGGCCGGCCCGCGCTGCCCTCGAAGGTCTCCGCAAGCGCGTCCACGGTCGCGGCCGAGACGAGGATGTTGCCCTGTGCCGCGTAGCAGGGCCCGGTGCGCCCGCCCGCCCAGTCGTGGCACTCGGAGCCGGTGAACGTGGCGCTTCGGCCCTGCGCGTCCACGATCCCGAGCTGGCGGTGCTCGCGCCCGTCGTCCGCTTCCGTGAGTCGCTGCACGGCCTCCTCCGCACTCGCCCCTGCGCGGAGGAGCGCGAGTCCCTCCGGCCCGTAGCGCGGGTTGGCGTAGGCCTGGGTGGCGACCGCCCCGGCTCCGGGCTCGGCCCACGAGACCACGGATGCGGCCGCGAGGAACTTCGACTGCACGGCCACGCCCCACTGCCCCGCGTCGAGATCGCAGGCGGCGATCGAGTAGGTGGCGACCCTAGTCGCCATAGGTCAGCGCCACGAGGTCGAGGTCGAGCAGCTCACGCTTGTCGGCCGGAACGAGGACGCACGAGACCTCCGGCCGGGCGAGCGCCGCCACCACACCCGCCGCGTCGCCGGAGCGCACGACGACGGGCCTGCCCGCGTCGAAGGCCTCCCGCAGCGCGGCGGTGTCGCCGACGTCGTCGAGCACGAGCGCCTCGTCGAGCGGCAGGTCGTGCTCGCCCTCGACGGCGATCGGGGGAATCCGACGACCCGAGGAGCCGAACCAGCGCCTCATCTAGACGCTACGCGTCCTAGTCAGACGGCCTCGACGGTGTCGTTCACACCTCAACGGTCTCTCCGGGCTCCGGCACGATCAGGTCGACGTTCGGCGCCAGCCGCCTCAGCTCGTCGGGTGTGCCGCTCAGGAGCGGGAACGTCCCGTAGTGGGACGGGATGCACCGATCGACACCGAGCAGCTCGAGCGCGACGGCGGCCTCCCTGGGGCCCATTGTGAAGTGGTCGCCGATCGGCAGGATGGCCACGTCGGGCTCGTAGATGCGCGCGATCAGCTGCATGTCGCCGAACACGCAGGTGTCGCCGGCGATGTAGATCGTCGTGCCGTTCTCGAACGCGATCACGAAGCCGCACGACTCGCCGAGGTACTGGCCCTCGTCGCTGGACGAGGAGTGGCGCGCGTCCGTGAGCGTGTAGGAGATCCCGTCGATCACCCGGGTTCCGCCCTTGTTCAGGCCCGGGATCTCCAGGCCCTCGACTCCCTTCGAGCCGAGCCAGCTCTGGACCTCCACCTGCGCAACGACGGCGGGTGAGAAGCGCTGCGCGAGCTCGGGGCTCGAGCCGGCGTGGTCGCCGTGGCCGTGTGTGAGCACGAGCACGTCGATCCGCTCGGGCTCCTTCTCGCCGACCGGGCATTTCGGGTTGTCGAGCCACGGGTCGACGTAGAGCCGCTTGCCGCCCGGGCTGTCGATGCGGAAGGCGGCGTGCCCGAGCCAGGTCACCTGCGTGTCTGCCATGCGCACTCCTCGGTCGATTTCGGGGCAGAGACTACGAAAACGCCTCGAGCACGAACGCCTCCACCGGCTTCGACTTCCCCTTGAGCTCGAGCGGGCCGAGCCGCTCGACGCGCGCGCCTTCTCCCAGTTCGGCCAGCGTGTCGCCGCCGATCACGACCTGACCGGCCTGCGCCTGGGTCTGCAGGCGGGCGGCGAGGTTGGTGGTGTCCCCGATCGCGGTGAAGCTGCGCCGCGCCACGCTGCCCACGTTGCCGATCACGGCCGGGCCGGTGTTGACGCCCGCGCGGAAACGCGGCCAGCCGGGCCGGCCGTCGGCGATCCGGCCCGACGTGCGCTGTAGCTCCAAGGCAGCCCGGCACGCGCGGGCTGCGTGGTCGTCCTGGTCGGCGCCTGCGTTGAAGACGACCATCACGGCGTCGCCGGCGAAGCGCTCGATCAGGCCGCCCTCGGCCTCGAGCACGGGCACGGTCCCGCCCCAGTACTCGTTCAGCATCTCGATCACCTCGGCGGGAGTCGCCCGCTCGGAGAAGGCCGTGAACCCCTGCAGGTCGGCGAAGAGGACGCTCACTCGGCGCTGCTCGCCGCCGAGGTCGCCGGCGCTCGGGTCCTCCAACAGCCGATCGGCCAGCTGGGGTGAGAGGTACGGTCGGAAGAGCTCGTCGAGGCGCCTGATCTCGTGCGCGGCCCGCTCCAGCACGGCGGCCTCGTCGGCGGCCGACCCCGTGGCGTCGCTGCAGCTCCTCCACGCCGCCCTCCTCGGTGACGAGCGCCTCGACCGCGGCCGCCCGCTCCCGGTCGACGCGTCCGAGCGTGTGCTCGAGGTAGAGGCTCGTGAACGTCGAGGGCACCGAGGCCTGGCGCGCGTACTCGCGCCGGGCGGAGTACGCGACCAGGCCGAACGCGAGCGCCATCAGCACGTGCCACTCCCACCAGGAGGCGTGCCAGTTGCGCGCGACGGCGATCGCGACCATCGCCTCGGCCAGGAGGATGAACGCAACCCCGATCGCGGCGACGAGCTCCGCTCGGCGCAGGCGATAGAGGTCGAAGTAGCGAAGCGCCGCGTAGCCGTACAGGAACACGCCCACCGCGGCCCCGAACACGAGCCAGCCGTCGAGGCGCTCGGGCAGGAAGCGGTCGTCGAGGGGCGGCACGGCCGCCAGCGACGCCGCCGCCCAGAGCGCGAGCACCGCGAACACGGAGCCCCGCAGCAGGCGCTGGTGCCGCATGATCGCCGCCGAGGTCTCCGGCGACAGGTCGAGGGCCGACGCGCCCGCGAAGAAGGCCGCGAGCAGGAGGCCGACCGGGGTCGCGATCACGAAGCCGGTGTTGGTCGCGTCCAGGAGCACCCCGGGCGTGGCGAGCGCGTGCAGGCCGAGGAAGCCCGCAGCGACCAGGAAGGCGAGCGCCACGAGGAAGACGCGCGCGTCGCCGCGGCGGCTGGCGGCCTCGCCCGTCGCCAGGCCCAGCCCGACGCTGACGACCGCTACCGCGAGCACGAGCCAGAAGTGGCTCGGCTGGTGGGCCCACTCGGCGTCGAGGCCGGGGTAGCCGAGCATCAGCGCCAGCCCGACGAGCGGCAGCGCAAGCAGCACGGCGAGAAGCACCACGGCCCGCCGAGCCTACCCTGCGAGGAATGCGGCGGAAGGCGGCGAACTGGGCGGCGTGGGCCTCCGCGTCCTCACGGCCGGTCTCGTGCTCGGGGCGGCGCTCGCCGACGCGGCGGGCTCCCCGCAGCTCGCCTTCTACGCGCTGCTCGTCGCCGTTCCGACGGCTGCGGCCTGCGGTCTCGCGGTCTTCGCCGAGCTGCTCGATGATCGCGGCCAGGTCGCTGCAGGGCCTCGTCTGGGCGCTCGTGCTGACGCTGGTGGTGGTCGGGGCGGCCGCACGCTCGCCGGCACTGCTCGAGGGCGGCGTGCCGGTGGTCGGCGCGACTGCGCTGACGGCGTGCCTGGGCCTGCTCTCGCTCGAGGGCGTCCTGGCGGCCTTCGCCGAGCTGCGGCGCCGCGCCTTGTAGCTTTCCGGCCCATGCGGGTCGCCGTGCTCTCCGATCTGCACGGCAACCCATTCGCACTCGACGCCGTGCTTGCCGATCTGCCGTCCGGCACGGACCGGCTCGCCTGCCTCGGCGACGTCGCGATCGGCCCCTTTCCGAACGAGACCGTGCGGCGTCTGCGCGAGCTCGACTGCCCGGTTGTCCTGGGCAACTGGGACGCCTGGATCCTCGACGGCGTCCCGGAGCTGGAAGGCGAGGTCGGGCCGCGCATCTCGGCCCAGGCGAGGTGGTGCGCGTCGCGGCTGGAGCGGGAGGACCTCGACTTCATGCGCGGTTTCCTGCGCAACGTCGAGCTCGACCTGGACGGGCAACGCGCCCTGCTCTTCCACGGCTCGCCGCGCTCGCACACGCAGCTGTTGCTACCCGACGTGTCGAGCGCCGAGCTCGACCGCGCTCTCGCAGGCGTTCGGGCCGACCTCTACCTGGCCGGCCACACCCACCTCCAGACGCTACGGCGTCGGCCGGATTCGCTCTTCGCCAACCTCGGCAGCGTCGGGCTGCCGTTCTCCGAGGGGCCTTCCGGGGGCTCCCTGCGGATCTCGCCCTGGGCCGAGTACGGGCTGGTCACGGTCGACGAGCGCGGGCTCACGCTCGAGTTCCGGCGCGTCCCGTACGACGTCGACGAGCTGCTCGTCGAGTGCGCGCGCCAGCGGCATGCCCCACGCTGAGTGGTGGACGAGCTGCTGGGCCACCGGAGCAACCTAGAACGTCAGTGAGTCGGCGGCCTCGCGTGCGAGATCGATCAGCGGCTCGACGAAGATGAACGAGCCGACCGTGACGACCATCGCGAGGAACACCGAGGTCCCGAGCAGCACCTCCCGCGGCGGGGAGCCGCCCGAAGGCGCCAGCTGCAGCTCGAGCGGCGAGCGCATGTAGAGCGCGCGGATGATCGCGAGGTAGTAGTAGAGCGAGAGCAGCGTCGCCAGGACGCCGACGATCACGAGCCACGTCCAGCCGGTCTCGTAGACGGACGAGAAGACGTAGAACTTGCCGACGAAGCCCCCGGTCGGCGGTAAGCCGGCGAACGAGAGCATGAAGGCCCACATCGCCACTCCGAGCAGGGGCCGCTCCCAGCCCATCCCGGCGAGGTTGTCGAGGGTGACCGGCGCTCCCAGCTCGCGCTCGCGGGCGGCGACGACCCCGAAGGCGCCGATCGAGGCCGCGCAGTAGGGGATCAGGTAGAAGAGCAGCGCGCGGCCGCCGAGCTCGTTGTCCGCTGCCACAGCCATCAGCAGGAAGCCTGCGTGGGCGACGGACGAGTAGGCGAGCATCCGCTTCACGTTCCGCTGCACCAGCGCGCCCAGGTTGCCGACCGCCAGCGAGATGCAGACGATCACCGCGATCGCGATCGTCCAGAGCTCGCTCTCCTCGGGGAACGCGGTCACGAGCACGCGCATCGTGAGCACGACGGCGACCGCCTTCGTAGCTGCGGCCATGAACGCCGTCACCGGTGTGGGGGCGCCCTCGTAGACGTCCGGGGTCCACTGGTGGAACGGCGCGGCCGAGGCCTTGAAGCCGAGGCCGGCGATCAGCATCGCGAGCCCTGCGAGCAGGAGCGGGTCGTCGACCAGGTTCTGCGCGGTGGTCGCCTCCGCGATCTGCTCGAAGCCGAGCTCGCCGGTGGCGCCGAAGACGAGCGCCGATCCGAACAGCAGCACCGCCGAGCCGAAGCCGCCGATGATCAGGTACTTCAGGCCCGCCTCGAGCGAGCCGACGACGTCGAGCTCGATCGCGCAGAGGATGTAGAGGGCGACCGAGAACCACTCGAGCCCGAGGAACAGCGTCATCAGGCTGTTCGCCTGCACCAGGAACGCCATTCCGCCACCCGCCGCCGCGAGCAGGGCGTAGAACTCGGCCGCGTGCGCGCTGCGGTTCATGCGGCTGTACGACATCCCCACGGCGAGCACGCCGACCCCAGCGATGATCAGCTGCGCCATCGCCCCGAAGCGGTCGCGGCGCATCGTGTCGGCGAGCAGCGTCTGCGCCTCCGGGGTCTTCCAGAACAGGAGCGCGGCCGCCACGAACGCGCCCGCGAAGCCACAGGCGGCCGCGAAGGCTGCCAGCGGCGCGCGGGCCCAGCGCGGGGCGAGCACGGCTCCGAGCAGGGCGACGGCGCCGCCCGCGAGCAGCGCGAGCGACGGCGAGAGCGCGAACCAGTCGACAGTCGGCGTCATCGCGTGAACTGCTCCTCGACCACCTGTTGCGCGTCGTCACCGGCGAAGGCGCGCTCGCTGATCGCGGCCGGCCAGGCGGACAGCGCCAGCAGCAGCGCGACCAGCGGGACGACCACGGCCAGCTCGGCCGGCCGCAGGTCGAGCGCCGCGTCGGGGACTGCGGGCCCCTGCCGTGCGTGCAGGACGCCCGAGATCAGCCTCAGCATGTACATGGCGGCGAGCACGATCCCCGAGGCGCCGACGACGGCCCAGGCCCAGCCTGCGTCGAAGACGCCGGCGAGGATCAGGAACTCACCCGCGAACGCCACGGAGCCGGGCACGGCGAGACCGATGATCCCCGTCGTCATCAGGACGGTGGCCAGTCCCGGCCTGCCCTTCGCCATCCCTCCGAGCCGCGCGAACTCGCCGGTCGCACAGCGCCGCTCGACCGAGCCCGCGAGCATGAACATCGCCGCCGAGATCAGCCCGTGGCTGACCATGTGCAGGACGGCCCCGTCGTAGCCCAAGTCGTTGAAGGCGAAGAGTCCGAGCGTGATCAGGCCCATCTGGGCGAGGCTCGAGTACGCGATCACCCCGCGCACATCCGGCGCGCGGAACGCGAGCAGCGACCCGTAGACGAGCCCGACGGCGGCGAGCACCAGGATCAGCGCCTGGAAGTCCTGCGCGGGCTCCGGGAACTTCGGGATCGCGATGCGGAGGAAGCCGTAGGCGGCCGCCTTGGAGACGACGCCCGAGAGCAGCGCCGCCACCTCCGGCGGCGACTCGCGGTAGGCGTCCGGAAGCCAGCCGTGCAGCGGGAACAGCGGCGCCTTGACCGCGAAGGCGACGGCGAAGCCGAGGAAGAGCCAGGCCTCGTCGCTCGTTCCGCTCTCGACCAGGTCGAAGGTGCCCTGCTGGAGCCCGAAGACGATGATCGCGGCCAGCATGAAGAGCGAGCCGCCCATCGTGTAGATGACGAACTTGATCGTCGCGCCGAGGCGGCCCGGGCCGCCCCACGCCCCGATCAGCACGTACAGCGGCACCAGCATCGCCTCGAAGAAGACGTAGAAGAGCAGGAGGTCCTGGGCCGCGAAGACGCCGACGATCGCGCCGGTGAGGAAGAGCATCAGCCCGAAGTAGCCGCGCGCCCGGTCGCGCCCGGCCCAGACGCCATACGCGATCGCGGCCGCGGACACGATCACGCTCAGCCCCACGAGCCAGAGCGAGAAGCCGTACAGCCCGACGTGGTAGGAGACGCCGAGCTCGCCGAACCAGACGTGCTGCTGCTCGAGCTGGAGCCCCTCGTCGAAGTCGAAGCGGACGAGCGCGTTGATCCAGAAGCCGACCTCGGCGAGCGAGACGAGCAGCGCCAGCGAGCCGGCGGCCGGGCGCGGGAGCGGCAGCAGCCAGACGACGAGCGCACCCGCGACGGGCAAGCAAGATCAAGCGTCGTCGTCAGCCAGCCGTGCATCTCACCTCACCGACAGGAAGACGAGGACGAGGACGGCGACGCCGAAAGCGACCGCGAGCACGTAGCTGCGCACCAGGCCGGTCTGGGTGTGGCTGACCGTGCCGCCGGCGCGGCGGGTGCCCCCGGCGAGGACGTCGATCGAGCCGGCGATCACCGGCCGCTCGATGAAGCGCGACCAGCCGCGTGCGGTCGCCGCGGCCGGCTTGTAGAAGCCCCAGTCGTAGGCCTCGTCGAAGTAGAACTTGTGCTCGAACAGGTCACGGAAGAACGGGGCTTTCGGGATGCGCAGGCGATGTGTGCCGTAGATCGCCCAGGCGACGCCGATGCCCGCGAGCCCGATCGCCACCGAGACCGCCGACGTCACGTAGTCCTGCAGCACGCTCGGTTCGACGAGCGGCTCGGCGACCGGGTCGAGCCAGTCGCTCAGAAGTTCCCACGCCCCCGGGATCTGGATCAGGCCGCCTACCGCCGCGAGGACGGTGAGGACCGCCACGGTCGAGGTCATCGAGAACGGCCCCTCGCCGTGCTCGGGTGTGTGGACGTGCTCGCGGGCATACGGCGAGACGTCTCCCTCGAAGACGATGAAGAACATCCGGAACGTGTAGAGGCCGGTCAGGAACACCCCGGCCAGGCCGGCGACGAGGAGCAGCCGGCCGTACCACCCGTCGGCTAGCGCGGAGGCGAGGATCGCGTCCTTCGACCAGAAGCCGGAGAGTGGCGGCATCCCGACCAGTGCCAGCGCTCCGATCAGGAACATGAAGCGTGTCCGCGGAAGGAAACGGCGCAGCCCGCCCATGTTGCGCATGTCCTGCTCGCCGGCGACCGCGTGGATGACGATGCCGGCCGCCAGGAAGAGCAACGCCTTGAAGAAGGCGTGCGTCATCAGGTGGAACATCCCGCTGACGTAGGCGCCCAGCCCGGCGCCGAGGAACATGTAGCCGATCTGGGACATCGTCGAGTACGCGATCACGCGCTTGATGTCCGTCTGCACGAGCGCGATCAGCCCGGCCACGAGCAGCGTCACCGCGCCGATCCCGGCGGCGAGGTCCTGCACCTCCGGTGCGGCCTCGAAGATCGGATGCAGGCGGACGAGCATGTAGACGCCCGCGGTCACCATCGTGGCGGCGTGGATGAGCGCGCTGACCGGGGTCGGGCCCTCCATCGCGTCGGGCAGCCACGTGTGCAGCGGGATCTGGGCCGACTTGGCGACCGCGCCGCCGAGCATCCCCAGCGCGACCAGTGTCATCACGGTCTGCGAGGTGCCCTCGGCGTACTCGAAGCCCGAGAGAGCGAGCGGCGCTCCCTGCCAGAAGAGCAGGAAGATCGCGAGCGCCATGGTGGCGTCGCCGACCGCGTTCATGATGAACGCCTTCTTGGCCGCGGCGACCGCGCTCGGCCGCTCGTGGTGGAAGCCGATCAGCAGGTAGGAGGAGAGGCCGACGAGACCCCAGCCGACGAGCAGCAGCACGAAGTTCGCCGACTGGACGAGCATCAGCATCGAGAAGACGAACAGCGCCATGTAGGCGAAGTAGCGGCGCTCCTCGTCCTCGCCGTCCATGTAGCCGATCGAGTAGGCGACGATCAGGGCGCCGACGCCGGAGACGACCAGCATCATGAAGACGCTGAGCGGGTCGATCAGCACGTCGAGCGGGACGCGGAAGTCGCCGGCCGCCAGCCAGGTCCAGGCCTCGGACACGACCACGCGGTCCTCCTCGGCTCGGCTGTGGAGCGCGAAGAAGGCCACGACGGAGGCGACGAACGAGACGGCGACCGACAGCGTCGAGATGTAGCCCGCCATGCGACGCGAGATGCGGGTGCCGGCCAGTGTGATCAGCAGCGCGCCGGCCAGCGGGGAGCACAGGCACACCCAGGCGGCGGCTTCCACCTCAGCCCCTCAGCGTCGAGAGCCGGTCGACGTCGAGCTCGAGGTCGCGGCGGTGCAGCGCGACGACCAGGCCGAGGCCGACGACGACCTCGGAGGCGGCGACGGCCATGACCGCGACGGCGAAGATCTGGCCGTCCGCGTCGCCGAGCCGGCGCGCGAAGGCGATGAAGGCCAGGTTGGCGCCGTTCAGCATGATCTCGAGCGAGAGCAGGACGATCAACGGGTTCCGTCGCAGCAGGACGCCGAGCGCTCCGGTGGCGAAGAGGAAGCTCGCCACCGTCAGGTAGAGCGGAATTTCCGGACCCATCATGGCTCGAGCTCCTGCTCCGCCAAGCGCCGGCTCTGGCCGCCCAGCACGACGCCGCCCACGGCCGCCACCAGCAGCACGATCGAGGTGATCTCGAAGGCGAGCAGGTGGTCGGTCAGGAACAGGCGTCCGATCTCCGCCGGCGAGCCGAAGGCGGAGTCGATCTCGGCCTCGTCGCGGAGCCGGCCGCTGGCGCCGAGGCCGATCGCGATGATCACCTCCACGAGGATCGCCCCACCGGCCAGCACCCCTCCCACCAGCTGCCAGCTCGGCCCGCCCGTCCAGACCGTGTCGGAGCGCCGCCCGACGTAGGCGATCACGAAGAGGAACATCACCATCACCGCGCCCGCGTAGACGAGCACCTGCGCGGCGGCGACGAACTCGGCCGAGAGCAGCAGGTAGAGCACCGCCAGCGAGGCGAGGTTCCCGATCAGCGCGAGCGCCGAGTAGAACGGGTTCGTGAAGGTGACGACGGCGATCCCGGAGCCGAGGCACGCGAACGCCGCCAGGGTCCAGACCACCCAGACGAGGAATTCGCCCATCTACGCGCGTCGCCTTGTACGCCGGCACCGGCGTGTCGTAGAGGTTCGGGATCGGCGATCGGGACGCGCTTGACCGGCTCGGCCAGGAGCATGTCCTTCGTGTAGATGAGGTCGTCGCGCGAGTATTCCGAGATCTCGAACTCCTGCTCGAGCGTGATCGCGTCGAAGGGGCAGGCCAGCTCGCAGTAGCCGCAGAAGATGCAGCGGCTGAGGTTGATCTCGTAGATGCGCGCGTAGCGCTCGCCGGCGGAAACGCGGTTGTCGGGCGTGTTCTCCGCCGGGACGACCCGGATACAGTCGGCCGGGCAGGCGGCAGCGCAGAGCGAGCAGCCGACGCACTTCTCCAGCCCGTTCTCGAACCGCCAGAGCCGGTGACGGCCGCGGAAGCGCGGGTACAGCGGGCGCTTGTACTCCGGGTACTGCTGCGTGATCGGCTTCTTGAAGACCTGCTTCAGCGTGACGCCGAAGCCCTTCAGGCTCCCGAGCGGCTGTGCCATCTAAAGCGCCACCACCAGGGCCGCCGTGACGACCGCGTTCACCGTCGCGACCGGAAGCAGCACCTTCCAGCCGAAGCGCATCAGCTGGTCGTAGCGCAGGCGCGGCAGCGTCGTCCGGAGCCAGATGAAGAGGAAGATCATCACGCTGACCTTGAGCAGGAACCACACGGGTCCCAGCCACTCGTCCCACGGCCCGTGCCACCCGCCGAGGAATAGCGTCGTCGCCAGCGCCGAGAGCAGGATCAAGTTGACGTACTCCGCCATCTGGAAGAGACCCCAGCGCATGCCGCTGTACTCGGTGTGGTAGCCGGCCACGAGCTCGGTCTCGGCTTCGGGGAGGTCGAACGGGGCCCGGTTGGTCTCGGCTGTCCCCGCGATCAGGAAGACGACGAAGCCGACTGCCTGCGGGACGACGTACCACCAGTTGCCGGACTGCGTGGAGACGATGTCGACGAGCGACAGCGAGCCGGCCATGATCACGATCCCGAGCACCGACAGGGCGAGCGAGACCTCGTACGAGACGAGCTGCGCGCAGGTCCGCATCGACCCGAGCAGCGAGTACTTCGACTCGGACGCCCAACCCCCGACGATGAAGCCGTAGATCCCGACCGAGCCGAGCGCGAACAGCAGCATCAGCGAGATCGAGACGTTGGCGATGTAGCCGTCGATCTGGTAACCGCCCACCTCCCAGCCGGGACCGAACGGGATCACCGCGAACGCCAGCAGGGCCGTGAACGCCGACAGGACGGGCGCGCCGATGTAGAGCACGTCGATCCCGTGGGTGGGGACGAAGCTCTCCTTGCGGATCAGCTTCACGAGGTCGGCGATCGGTTGGAGCAGCCCGAACGGCCCCGCGCGGTTCGGCCCGTAGCGGCGTTGCATCCGCCCGATCACCTTCCGCTCCACCCACGTCAGGTAGGCGAACATCAGCAGGACGACGTTGATGATCAGGAACGCCTTCGGGAGGGAGATCCACCAGGGTTCCATCAGGCGGCCCTCAAGGTTTCCTGACCTCGACCCGGTTCGAGAGGTCATACGCGTAGTCGAGCGGGATGCGGACGACGCCCTTGAGCAGGCGCTTGTTCACCCGGGCCCTGAGCTTGAGCGAGGTCCCGTTCGAGGTGACGTCCACCGGGTCGCCGGTGACGATCCCGCGCCGGTCGGCGTCGTCGGCCGAGAGCTCCACCTCCGCGCCGGGCCGCTGGAACTGCAGCTCGGGGACCCGTTCGACCTCCGGGCCCGAGAAGAGCGGCCGGTAGGCGACGAGCTTCAGGCCCTTGCTGGTGAGCCGCGGCGGCTTCGGCTCCTTGCGGACGGGCTCCTCCTTGCTCACGGCAGCTCGGGGCGGGAGCGGTGCCCGGTCGCCGACGCGGCCGTACTCGAGCCCGTCGTAACAGATCTGCGAGAGCTCGGCGAAGACCGCGGAGGGATGCGGCGAGAGCTCGACGCCGAAGCGCTCGGCCAGGCGTGAGAGCCAGGCGAGCTCGTCGGGGCAGGGTGGGATCACCGCGCGGCGCAGCCGCTGGAGCCTGCCCTCGAGATTGAGCATCGTGCCGTCGCGCTCGAGGTAGCTCGTCCCGGGGAGGACGAGGTCGGTCCAGCCGCGGAGCGGCTGCCGGAACATCCCGATCGCGAGCACCTTTTCCGCCCCCTGTGCGAGCGCGCGGACGTTGGGGTCGGCCGCCGCCTCGTCGCCGGACACGATCAGCAGGCCGATCGGCTCCGGGTTCGACTCCTCGCCGTCCGCTGCGGCCGCCCACGCGTCGGCGACCCCGCGTCCGTTCGGCGTCGCCGGCAGGTGGAAGGCGGCGCACCCGGGTTTGTCCGCGAAGTCGCGCTTGCCTGCCAGCGCGGCGATGTGGGCGCCGCCCTGACCACCGGGTCCGGACCAGATCAGCACGGCGCGGTCCGACTTCCGTAGCCGCTTGCCCAGCTCGCTCGATTTCGTCGCCAGGGCCTTGCATGCGGCGGCGCCGGTGCCGGGCTCCGCCGGGACGTCGCCGTGAGGCCCGATCACCTGGACGTCCGCTCCGGCCCGGCGGGCGGCGCGGATCCAGAGGTCGACGATCGGGGCGCGCTCGACGACGGGGTCGTCGCCGATCACGACGACGAGCTCGGCGTCGCGGATCGCTGACAGCGGAGCGCGGAAGGCGTCCAGGGCGGGGCTCGTCTCCTCGGGGAGCACGGCCGAGTGAGCGCCGAGGCCGACGCGCAGCAGCCGTCCGAGCGCGAACGCCAGCTCGACCGTCTCGGAGCCCGACAGCGCGGTCACGATCCGGCCCTCCGCACCGCGGAGGAGCGCCTCGGCCTCGTCGAGCGCCTCCTCCCAGCCGACCGGGACGAGCCGGCGCGGGCCCGACCGGCGCAGGGGGTCGACGATGCGGTCCTCGGCCTGCAGCGACGGGAAGGTGGAGCGGCCCTTGTCGCAGAGCCAGCCCTCGTCCACGTCGGGGTGGTTGCGCGACATGATCCGCTTGACCTTGCCCTCGCGCGTGGTGGCGTCGATGTTGCAGCCCACCGGGCAGAGACCGCACACGGTCGGCACGTTCTGGATCTCCCACGGCCGCGCCTGGAAGCGGTACTGCGTGGAGGTCAGAGCGCCGACCGGGCAGAGCTCGATCACGTTGCCGCTGAACGGTGCCCGGTAGGGCTCGTCCTCGAAGGTCGTGATGATCGACGCCGCGCCGCGGTTCTCGGCGACGAGCTGCCCGTCCTCGGACACGCCCTCGGAGAAGCGCGTGCAGCGGTAGCAGAGGATGCAGCGCTCGCGGTCGAGCGCGATCAACGGGCTGATCGGGATCGGCTTCTCGAAGGTCCGCTTGGGGAAGGTCATGCGCGTATTCGGTGGCCCGAAGCGGAACGTCAGGTCCTGCAGCGGGCACTCGCCGCCCTTGTCGCACACCGGGCAGTCCAGCGGGTGGTTGACGAGGATGAACTCGAGCGTCGCGTCCTGGCCCTCGGCCGCCTCTGCGCTCGTTTGCGCGGTGCGCACGACCAGGCCGTCCTGCGCGGTCAGCGTGCAGCCCGCCTGGAGCTTGGGCATGCCCTCGACCTCGACGAGGCACATGCGGCACGCGCCGACCGCGGGCCCGAGCCGCGGCTCGTAGCAGAAGACCGGGATCTCGATCCCGGCCGCGGCCGCGGTCTCCACGAGGCCGGTGCCCTTGCGGACCTCGACCTCCCGGCCGTCGATCGTGACCGAGACCAGCTCGGGCTGTCCGTTCGCGCTCAAGCCGGCACCTCGACCGTCGGATGGTGGGTGTGCTGGTCGACGGGCGCCAGCACGCCCTCGAGCGAGGACTCGCCGCCGAACGGGCAGCCGCCGTGGTCGACGTGCTCCTGGAACTCGCCCCGGAACTTGTCCACGTAGCTGGCGATGGGCATCGCGGCCGCGTCCCCGAGCGGGCAGAGGCACTTGCCGAGGATGCGGTCGCAGACGTCGAGCAGCAGGTCCAGCTCGGACTGCTCGGCGTCGCCCGCCTCGATCTTGTGCAAGAGCTGCACCATCCAGCGCGTCCCCTCGCGGCACGGCGTGCACTTTCCGCAGGACTCGTGCATGTAGAACTGGGCCACCCGCAGCCCGAGCTGCACCATGCAGGCGCGGTCGTCGATCACGATCACCCCGCCGGAGCCCATCATCGAGCCGACTCCGGCCAGGGAGTCGTGGTCGTAGGGCGTGTCGATCTGGTCGGCGGTCAGCACCGGCACAGAAGAGCCGCCCGGGATCACCGCCTTCAGCGTGCGTCCATCGGGGACGCCGCCGGCGAGGTCGTAGATCAGCTCGCGCAGCGTGATCCCGTGCGGGACCTCGAAGTTGCCACCGTTCGCGACGTTGCCCGACACCGAGAGGATTCGCGTGCCGGTCGAGTTCGGCGGAACGCCGAGCTTCGCGTACTCGGACGCGCCGAGCTCGAGCACGACCGGCACCGTCGCGATCGTCTCGACGTTGTTGATCAGCGTCGGGGCGGCGTACAGGCCGGACACGGCCGGGTACGGGGGTCGCGAGCGTGGCTGCCCACGCTTGCCCTCGAGCGACTCGAGCAGGGCGGACTCCTCGCCGCAGATGTACGCGCCGGCGCCGCGGTGCACGACGATCGTGACGCCGAGCATCAACCCCTCCTCGCGCACCTGCTCGAGCGCGCCGCGCAGGATCTCGAACTCGCGCAGGTACTCGCCGCGGATGTAGATGAAGACGTGCTCGCACCCGATCGCGTGCGCGGTGATCAGGCAGCCCTCGATCAGCCGGTGCGGGCTCGAGAACATGATCTCGCGGTCCTTGAAGGAGCCCGGCTCCGACTCGTCGGCGTTGACGACGAGGTAGCGGATGCCCTGCGCGAGGAAGCTCGCCTTGCGCCCCATCGGGAAGAAGGCGCCGCCGCGACCGCGCAGGTTGGAGGCCAGGATCTCCTCGACGATGGCCTGAGACCCCATCCCGCGCGCCTTCGCGAGCGACACGTAGCCGCCGATCGCGCGGTACTCGCCCAGCTGCGTCAGGTCGCGCTCGTCCGCCCCCTTGAGCAGGAGCTGCGTCGGCTCAGCCACCGCGCACCTCCGTGATGATCGAGGGGACGTCCTCCGGCCGCACCGGCTCGCGGTAGCGGTGATCGATGGAGACGACCGTGCCCCAGCCGCAGCCGCCGAAGCACTCCACCGCGCGCAACGTGACCTCGTTGTCATCCGTGGTCTCGCCCGCCCGCACGCCGAGCTCGCGCTCGAACGCCTCGAGCACGCCCTGCGCCCCGACGAGGGCGCAGGAGACGTTCGTGCAGACCTCGACCAGGTGCTTGCCCACCGGAGCCAGGTGGAACATGTCGTAGAAGGACGCGACCGCCTTGCAGTACGCGGGCGTCACGTCGAGTGCGTCCGCGACCTCGCGGAACGCCTCGGGCGGCAGCCAGCCGCCGTGGTTCTCCTGGGCGAGCCGGAGCGCCGGCAACACGGCCGAGCGGGGATCCGGGTACTCGCCCCGGAGCTCGTTGACCCGCTTCTGGAACGGCGTCGCTTTCACCGGTCGACCTCCCCCATCACGCCGTCGAGCGAGCCGACGATCGCGACCATGTCGGCGATCAGCGCGTCGTGCATGCAGGTTGCGGTCGCCTCGAGCGCGACGAACGAGGGCGCGCGGAACTTGACCCGCCACGGCTTCGGCCCACCGTCGGAGACGACGTAGCAGCCGAGCTCGCCGCGGGGCGACTCGATCGTCGTGTAGATCTCGCCTTCAGGGACGCGGAAGCCCTCGGTCACGAGCTTGAAGTGGTGGATCAGCGACTCCATCGAGGTGTGCAGCTCGTGCCGGGGCGGCAGGACGACCTTGCGGTCGTCCACGATCCAGGGCTCGCCCTCCATCCGCTCCAGCCGGTCGAGGCACTGGTCGACGATCCGGATCGACTCCCGCATCTCGTCCATGTGCACGCGGTAGCGGTCGTAGGTGTCGCCGTTCGGGTACACCGGCACGCGGAAATCGACGTCGCCGTACGCGAGGTACGGCTGGTCGCGCCTGAGATCCCAGTCCACGCCCGAGGCGCGCAGCACCGGCCCGGACTGGCCGAGCGCGAGCGCGTCGTCGGTCGAGAGAAGCCCGATCCCGACTGTGCGCTCGAGCCAGATCTCGTTGCGCGAGAGCATCGCCTCGTAGTCCGCCATCGACTTGGGGAAGTTCTCGATGTAGCGCCGGCATTCGGGGTAGAAGCCGACCGGGATGTCCTCCGCCAGGCCGCCGACCTGGAAGTAGCGCGTGTGCATGCGGCCGCCGGCGACGAGCTCGAACAGGTCGAGCAGCGGCTCGCGCTCGCGGAACGCGTACCAGAACATCGAGATCGCGCCGATCTCGAGCGCGGAGGTCCCGAGCCAGATCAGGTGCGAGTGGATCCGGTTGAGCTCGCAGAGGAGCGTCCGCATCCACTTCGCCTTCTCCGGGACCTCGAGGTCGAGCAGCTGCTCGACGGCCAGGACGAACACGAGCTCGTTGTTCTGGAACGAGACGTAGTCGATCCGCGGCCCGTAGGGGATGCACTTCCACCACGTCTTGTGCTCCATCGTCTTCTCGAAGCCGGTGTGCAGGTAGCCGACGACGGCGCGGATGCCGACGACCGTCTCGCCGTTCAGGTCGACGACGAGCCGCAGGACGCCGTGCGTCGAGGGGTGGTTCGGGCCGAAGTTGACCTGGAGGACGTCGCCGGTCGCGGCGATCTCCGGAGGCACTTGCAGGGCGGTCGGGATCGGCGAGGGGATGCGCGAGCCCTCGTAGATCTTCCTGGGGGCGACGGTCGCCATCACTCCTCCCCGGAGAAACGGACGGGCTCGCCGCCGATCGGGTAGTCCTTCCGGAGCGGGTGCCCCTCCCAGTCCTCGTCCATCAGGATCCGGACGAGGTTGGGGTGGCCGTCGAAGCGGATGCCCATCATGTCCCAGGCCTCGCGCTCGTGCCAGTCGGCGGTGGGCCAGACTCCGACGACCGTCTCGACGGACTCGCCGTCGTCGAGCCAGACCTGAACCCGGACGCGGCGCGGCTCCGGCCCGAGGGCGAGCAGGTGGTAGTTGACCGCGAAGCGCTTCGGCCTCGGCTCCGGGCTGACGCCGTAGCCCTGGGTCATCGGCTCGTTGAGGTTGCGGCCGGCGGGCGTCCCGTAGTACCCGGAGACGCCCACCTCGCCCCAGCCCAGGTAGTCGACGGGCGTCACGTCCGAGAGGAAGTTGAACCCCTCGTCGTCACGAAGGTGCGTGCAGGCCTCGACCAGGCGGGCGGGATCCACGACGAGCGTCGTCTCCCGGAACGAGACCTTCGTCTCCACCAGCCCGGGGACGCGTTCGTAAGGGCTCAGGACGCGACCCCGCGAATCTCATAGGCGGGCGGGACGCCGGCCTGCACCTTCTCGTGCAGGCGGATGATCCCCTCGATCAGCGCCTCGGGCCGCGGCGGGCACCCCGGGACGTGCACGTCGACCGGCAGGATCTTGTCGACACCCTGGAGGATCGCGTAGTTGTTGAACATCCCGCCGGAGCTGGCGCAGGCGCCCATCGCGATCACCCACTTCGGCTCGAGCATCTGGTCGTAGATCTGGCGGATCGGGGCGCTCATCTTGTGCGAGACGCGGCCGGAGACGATCAGCAGGTCGGCCTGGCGGGGCGAGGAGCGGAACGCCTCCATTCCGAAGCGCGCGATGTCGTAGCGCGACGAGACGATCGACATCATCTCGATCGCGCAGCAGGCGAGCCCGAAGGTGTCCGGCCAGATCGACTTGGACTGCGACCACGCGACTGCCTTGGCGAGCGTGGTCAGCATCAGCTTGTCCTCGAGCTCGTCCGGCCCGAGCTCGCGTTCGAACACGCTCGGGCCCTTGTCTCGCATCTGGATGCGCTCGGTGTTGAGCCCGAAGTCGGCCAGCCGCTTCGGCGGTTTGCCTGGAGCTGGGCTCATGACGGGGCCTCATATATCCTAACGCCATTCGAGTGCTCCCTTCCGCCAGATGTAGACGAAGGCAACTGCCAGGATCGCGATGAAGAACGAGAGCTCCCAGAAGGCGAACCAGCCCAGGTCCTCGAGCACGACCGCGAGCGGGTACAGGAAGACGATCTCGATGTCGAAGACGATGAAGAGCATCGCCGTGAGGTAGAAGCTGACGGTGAAGCGCTGCGCGACGGGCGGCCCGGTCGAGACGCCCGACTCGAACGGCAGCATGCGCGCGCGGTTCCGGCGGCTGGGCCTGGTCGCAAATGCGAACGACATCAGCACCATCGAGGCGGGGATCAGGAGAGCGAAGGTCCCGAAGATCAGGAACGGCAGCCAGTTGTCGAGCATCCCACCTCCTCTTCGCGCGGCAACTTAGCACCTTCACGTTCCGCTACGAGCGGGGTAGAAAACGGCTCAACGAAGCGTGAGTCGACTGTTACAAAGTGCAGGCTGGTAACGGCGGAGCACGTTGCTACGATGAGCCCGTGGAGATCATCGAGCGCCCAGTCGAGGTCGTCACGCTCACCGAGCGGGCGGCAGAAAAGATCCGCGACCTTCTGGCCGAGGAGCCTGAGGGCGAGGCCGGCGTGTTGCGCATCGCCGTCCAGGGCGGCGGCTGCAGCGGCTTCGAGTACGCGCTCGGCTTCGACCGCGGGCCTCAGGAGGGCGACCACGAGTTGTCCGTCCACGGCGTCCCGATCGTCGTCGACCCCTACAGCGCGCCCTACCTCCAGGGCACGGAGATCGACTTCCTCGACGGCCTCCAGGCCGGCTTCGCGATCAACAACCCGAACGTCACCGCCGCGTGCGGCTGCGGGCACTCCTTCCAGGTGGAGGAGGGCGCAGAGCCGGAGGCCGGCGCGCCTCCGTGCGGCTCGGGCTGCGGCTAGGCCAGCTCCCCGACCTTGAATCGCTCCGCCGGCCGTTCTAGGCTCGGACGGTCAGCTAGTCGGAGGTGAACGGTGGAGGCGGTGTACCGGGTATGGGCCGCAATCGTCGCGGCAGCGGTTGTCATCCAGATCGGCTTCGCGGGGTACGGCGCCTTCTATGTCGCGAACAAGGTCGACGACGCGCCCGTCAACGACGACACGTTCATGGACGGCTGGGGTCTGCACGCCGGCTTCGGCTACCTCGTCATCCTGCTCGCCTTGGTCTTCGTGCTGATCGCGCTCGCTGCGCGCGTCGGGCGGCCACGTGTGCTGCGGACGCTCGGGCTCTTCGGGCTGATGGTCCTCCAGATGCTGCTGGCCTGGTTCGGCTTCGAGTTCCCGTTCATCGGCGTCTTCCACCCGATCAACGCGTTCCTGATCCTCGGCCTGTCGGGGTCGATCGCGTACGAGGCGTGGCGCGGCCGGTCGCGCGTCGAGGCCGTAGCGCCCGAGCCCGAAGCCGTCTAGCCGGGCTGACAGCTCATTCGGGGTGGTTGTGCCCCCCGCCGCCGACGCGGAACGGCGTCCCGATGCCCGCATAGGCCAGGTGCATGGTCAGGCCTTCGGCCGCGTGCTTGAGGTTGTGGCAATGATCCATCCACAGTCCCGGGTTGTCCGCCCGGAAGGCGAGCTCGAAACGCTCGTTCGACTCGACGTCCAGGGTGTCCGTCCACCAGGGACTGCCCGTGACCGCCTGGCCGTCGCGACTCAGCACGAGCGCGTGGTGACCGTGGAGGTGCATCGGGTGGACCGAGTCCGTGTCGTTCTCGACCGTGATCTTGACGAGGTCGCCCTGCTCCACGACGAAAGTCGGCACGTCCGGGTAGATGCCGCCGTTGATCGTCCACTGCATCCCGGGCCGCCCGTCGAAGAAGCCGGGCTTGCGCCCGACCTTCAGGACGAACGTACGGTCGAACCGGCTCTCGGCGTCGAACGGCGTCGGCGCGGGCCGCCCGTAGGCGGCGGCGTTGAAGTCCACGCCGCCGGTCGGCGGAGGGAGGTCCCCCTGGCCGTCGGGACTGAGGGCGAGCGCCGCCTCGGTGTCCTGGATAGCCAGTTCGACTGGTGACTCCGGCATCGTGAACCCGAGGTCGTAGCGGCCGCCGCCGGCCACCACGAGGCGCGTGTTCTCGAGCGGCTGCGGCTCGTTGAGGTCGGTTCCGTCGATCGCCAGGACGCGGAACGGCGTTCCGGCGAGCGTGAACCGCTGCGGCGTGTTGTCCGAGTTCACGAGCCGCAGCCGCACGGGCGTCCCCGGGGCGACACGTCTCTTGCTGACCCGGTCGCTGCCGTTCAGCGTCGGCGTGCCGTCGTAGTCGTGGGCGAGCGCGACGAGGTCCACAGGTGCGGCCGCGCGCCCGGCCGGATCGATCACCAGCGCGCCGAGCAGCCCTCGTCGCACCTCCTTCGCGGAGGACTGGTGCGTGTGGTACCAGAAGGTTCCTTCCTGGTCGGCCCGGAAGCGATAGCGGTGGCTGCCGCCCGGCATGACCGCGTCCTGGGTCACGCCCGCGACGCCGTCCTCTGCGTTCGGAACGTCGACCCCGTGCCAGTGGATGGTGACGCCGCCGTCGACGTCCTCGTTGCGGAGCGTGACCTCGACGAGGTCGCCGTGGTGCACGCGGAGCTCGGGGCCGGGGCTCTTCCCGTTGAAGGTCAGCGCGTCGATCGTCCGGCCCGACGGCAGTCTGAGCGTTCCCTGCCGGGCGGTCAGCGTGTAGGTCGCGTCGGGCTCGCCGTCCTGCGGCCCTTTGAGACCCGCGACGCTGATCCCACCTGTGTGGTGGCCGGACGGGGCTGCGCCGCCGCCGAAGTCGTGGGAGCCGAAGTCCATGACGTCGTAGGAGCTCGGCAGCCGGCTGTCCCACCACATCCGTCCGACGGCGAGCAGGCCGGCGACCGCGAGCAGCGCCGCGACCACGACGAGCACCTTGAGCAGCGTCGCGCGCATCGGATCCAAGGTACTCCGATCCAAGCGCGCTTCGTTAGCCTGAGCCCGATGAGCACTGACGGCGTCGTCGACGTCACGATCCTCGGCGCGGGCCCGTCCGGGCTCTCGGCCGCCTACTACGTCGGGCACCGCGACGGCACGGTCCGCATCGTCGAGTCGCTCGAGCAGATCGGCGGCCAGGTGGCTGCGACCTACCCGGAGAAGCACGTGTACGACGTCGCCGGCTTCCCGAAGATCCTCGGCCAGAAGCTCGTCGACATGTGCTGCGAGCAGGGCCTCCAGTACGGGGCCGACGTGCGCCTGGGCGAGGAGGCGAAGACGCTCGAGCGGGTGAGCGAGAACGGCGAGGACTTGCTCGCGCTCACGACCGACAAGGGCAACACCTATCTCTCGCGCGTGATGATCATCACCGCCGGGCACGGCGCGTTCGAGCCGCGGCGGCTCGGGATCGACGGCATCGACGAGTGGCTCGGCCGCGGCCTCCACTACGTCGTCCGCGAGAAGGCGCAGTTCGCCGGCAAACATTGCGTGATCGTCGGCGGAGGCGACTCGGCGCTCGACTGGACGCTCGGCCTGCAGGACACGGCCGGGCTGCCGGTCACGCTCGTGCACAGGCGCGACCGCTTCCGGGCCCTGGAGTCGTCCATGAACGAGGCACGCCGGCTCGAGTCGGAGGGCGCCGTCCGGATCCTGACGCCGCACGAGGTGCGCGAGGTGCACGGGGACGGCTCGATCGAGGCCGTGACGATCGAGAACACCGGCACCGGCGAGTTCGAGCGCTACGACTGCGAGGCGCTGATCACGCTGCTCGGGTTCGTCTCCCACCTGGGCGCGATCGCCGAGTGGGGGATCGAGCTGGAGGGCAAGCGCCAGCTCAAGATCGAGCCGACCACGTGCGAGACGTCGATGCCGGGCGTCTACGCCGCAGGGGACGTCGCGGGGTATCCCGGCAAGATCACGCTGATCACGGTCGGCATGGGTGAGGCGGCGATCGCGGCAAACAACGCGATCGCGGCGATCCGGGGCGAAAAGGTTCAGCCCAAGTACTCCACGGACTAGCCCGAACGAGGCGAGAAACATCCCTTGCGCCGGGCGTCCCTCATCCGAGGGATCCGGGCTTGTCCACAGCTTTATTCACGCCGATTCTTAGCGAGTCAATGGGACGCGTAACTGTCGAATGCCTCGCCTGTGGAGCAAACCGGAGCGTGGTGCAAGCGGAGCGCAGCCGGCTCGAGCCGGGCGAGTGCACCCGCTGCGGCTACGTCGGCTGGGCCCGTCGCGGCGAGCTGACCGAGACGCTGCGCCGAGCGCTCCGCGAGCGCACCACCGAGCGCCGCAGGCTCCGGCCGGTCTGAGCCAAGTAACAGTCTGTTACCAGCCTCGGAAGCGCCCTTCCGCAGCAGCGCCCTTCTCCAAGTAACAGTCTGTTACTTGGCTATGCTCGCGGCATGAGCCAGCGGGCGGCGGACAGGGAGCTCTGGGGCATGGAGACCACCAAGGCGATCGCGAACTTTCCCGTCTCGGGCGAGCCGATTCCCGCCTCGGTCGCCCGGTGGCTCGGGCGCATCAAGGGCGCTGCCGCCCGCGTGAACGCCGAGCTCGGGCTGCTCGACGCGGACAAGGCCGAGCGGATCGCTGCGGCGGCCGAGCAGGTCGCGTCCGGCGAGCTCGACGACCAGTTCCCGATCGACGTCTTCCAGACCGGCTCGGGCACGTCCTCGAACATGAACGCGAACGAGGTGCTGGCCACGCTCGCGGGCGAGGACGTCCACGCCAACGACGACGTCAACATGGGCCAGTCCTCGAACGACGTCTTCCCGAGCGCCGTCCACCTCGCCGCGCTCGACGAGCTGACGCACGACCTGATCCCGGCGCTCGAGGGCCTCGCCGAGGCGCTCGAGGCCAAGGCGCGCGAGTTCGACGACGTGGTCAAGTCCGGCCGCACGCACCTGATGGACGCGGTGCCCGTGACGCTGGGCCAGGAGTTCGGCGGCTATGCCGCCCAGGTACGCCAGGGCGTGGAGCGCATCCGCGCAGCGCTTCCGCGGGTGGGCCAGGTGCCGCTCGGCGGGACGGCGGTCGGCACCGGTCTCAACACGCACCCGGAGTTCGCGGAGCGCGTCCGCGCGCTCCTCTCGGAGGAGACCGGCCTCGAGATCCGTCCGCCGGCCGACCCGTTCGAGTCCCAGGCGGCCCGCGACGGGCTCGTGGAGGCATCGGGCGCGCTCAAGGTCGTGGCCGTCTCGCTGACCAAGATCGCCAACGACCTGCGCCTGATGGGCTCCGGCCCCCGCGCCGGCCTCGCCGAGGTCTTCCTGCCTGAGTTGCAGAAGGGCAGCTCGATCATGCCCGGCAAGGTCAACCCGGTCATCCCCGAGGTCGTCACGCAGGTGGGCGCACAGGTGATCGGCAACGACGCCGCCATCACCGTCGGCGGTCTCCAGGGCCACTTCGAGCTGAACGTCTTCGTGCCGCTGATAGCGCGCAACCTGCTCGGATCGATCGGGCTCCTTGCGGCCGCGTCGCGGCTACTGAACGAGAAGTGCGTGGCCGGGATCGAGGCGAATCGCGAGCAGAACGAGAGCTACGCGGAGCTGACGCTGTCGGCTGCGACTGCGCTCAACCCGTACATCGGCTACGACAAGGCCGCGGAGATCGTCAAGGAGGCGGCCTCGTCCGGCCGGTCGCTACGCGAGGTCGCACGAGAGGCGGGAGTCGACGAGGAGACGCTCGACAAGGCGCTCGACTACCGCGCGATGGCCAAGCCGCACGACTCCTGAGCTCAGGAGCCCACGCCCGGGGCGGCGCACGCGAACTGGGAGAACTGCACGCCGGCGCGGCTGCCCTTGTCGCCGACCGCGGTGACGTTCATGCCGCCGCAGTCGCCGGCGGGGAGCGCGGGGTAGCGGACGACGAACGACCCGGACGCATTGGCCCGGACGCGCTTCGTCCCCTTGCTTGCACCCTCGCGCATCCTGACCGTGACGTTCTCGCCGGGTCTGAACCCGCTGACCCCGCAGCGACGGCGGCGAGAGGCTCGACACCATCAGCTCAGCCTTGCCGCTCGGGGCGGCGCCCATGGGCTCTGCCTTCTTGTCGCTGCCTCCCGGGACGAGCGTGCCGGCGCCGAGCGTCGCCGAGACGGCGAGCACCCCCGCCAGCGCGACCGCGATCAGTACGAGCAGGATCTTCATGGTCGAAGCCTTCCCCGTTCCTACGGCGCCGGAACCTGACTCCGTCACAGTGTTGCAACTCGAGCTCGCTGCGCCGCGACAAGCGGCCTTCGCCTGATCGCCCCCGCTGCTCATTACGATCAAGTTTGCGATATGTGCAGAACGCGCTAACATCCAGCGGCCGAAATCGCCGCGTCGAGCGGCGTTTCGCGCGTTCAGGGGTAACAGAGGAAAGGGGAACAATGAGGTTTCGATGGTCCGCGCCCGCAGCGCTGCTCGCGCTGTCGGCGCTCCTCGCTGTCGCGTTCACGGCAGCCGCCGGTGCGGGAACCGCGCCGGCACAGGAAGTCGCCCGGCAGGACGCCGGGCTCGGGACGGCACACAATCTCGCCGGCCCGCTGACGAAGGAGTTCGAGGCGCGGCGTGAGGCCGCGCTCGAGATGAAGCTTCGCGGCGAGGCCAAGGGCAAGGTCGCCCGTCTCGGCAAGAACAAGTACGTCGAGCTCGTGCGCGAGAAGACCGACCCGGTCTTCGTGATCATCGCCGAGTTCGGCAACACACGGCACCCGTCGTTCTGCGATGCGGTCGCCAATCCGGCACCGCCGCAGCCGTGCGCGTTCCCGAGCGACGGCTCGCCGCAGAGGTACGACGGGCCGCTGCACAACGCGATCGATCCGCCGAACCGGGCGATCGACAACTCGACCTTGTGGCAGTCGGACTACAACCCGGCTCACTACAAGAACATGTACTTCAACCGCATGGCGGAGTACTTCGAGCAGCAGTCGTCGAACCGCTACTCCGTGGTCGGCGACGTCAACGGCTGGGTCAAGGTGCCGTTCAACGAGGCCCGCTACGGCCGTGACTTCTGCGGCGGCATCGTCTGCAACAACACGTGGTTCCTGATCCGCGACGCCATGGCGTTCTGGGTCAAGGGCCAGCTCGATGCCGGCAAGACGACGGCGGAGATCGCGACCTACCTGAAGACGTTCGACAAGTGGGACCGGTACGACCTGAACGGCAACGGGAACTTCGACGAGCCGGACGGGTTCATCGACCACTTCCAGATCGTCCACGCCGGTGGTGACCAGGCTGCGGGCGACCCGCATCAGGGCACCGACGCCATCTGGAGCCACCGCTGGTACGCGTCCGTCCAGGGCGGCGGCCCGGGTGGCCTGCCGGGCGTCAACGCCGGCGGCTGCGTGCCGACGGAGGCACCCTCGAATACGACGTGCGCGTCGGGCGGTATTGCCGGGATCATCCCGAACAACCCGACCGGCGTCTGGGTCGGCGACTACACGATCCAGCCGGAGAACGGCGGGCTCGGCGTGTTCGTGCACGAGTACTCGCACGACCTCGGCTTGCCGGACCTCTACGACACCTCCGGCAACACGGGTGGTGCCGAGAACTCGACTGCCTTCTGGACGCTCATGAGCTCGGGTGCGAACATCGGCGACGGTGGCCGCAACGGGATCGGGGATGCCCCGGTCGACCTGGGCGCCTGGGAGAAGTTCCAGCTCGGCTGGCTCGGCTGCGACACATGCGCAGGCGGGAAGTTCTACGACACGGTCGACTTCCGCGAGAACAAGAAGCTGAAGCTCGGTCCGAACGACGCCGCGTCGAAGCTCGGCCTGCAGGCAGCGTTCGCGCTCCTGCCGGACAAGCGCCTCGACACGGTCATCACCGCGCCCAAGACGGGCTCCTTCCTCTACTGGAGCACGATGGGCGACGAGATCAACACGTCGATGACGAAGGCGTACACGGTGCCCGCGGGCGCCACGCTCACGGCCGACGTCTGGTACGACATCGAGGAGCACTTCGACTTCGCGTTCCTCGAGCAGTCGACGAACGGCGGCACGACGTGGACGCCGGTCCTGACGAACCTGTCTGACCCGGCGGTCAACGACCAGAGCGGCTTCAACCCGAGCGGGACGGGCATCACCGGCTCCAGCGCCGGGGCCTACCGGACGCTGACGGCGACTCTGCCCGGCTCGGGCGCGTCGCTGATCCGCTTCCGCTACCAGACCGACCCGGCCGTCACCGGCACCGGCTTCGCGATCGACAACATCGCGATCACCGGCAGCCCGCTCGACGGTGCCGAGGATGCAGCCTCCGGCTGGACGTTCAACGGCTTCAAGCGGACGACCGGCACGGAGACCAGCTTCCACCTGAACGCGTACGTGATGGAGAACCGGCAGTACGACGAGTACGACCGGTCGCTCCGGACCGCGTACAACTTCGGGTTCCTGACCACGGGCCGGCCCGACTGGGTCGAGCACTACCCGTTCCAGGACGGCCTGCTGATCAGCTACTGGGACGAGACGTTCACCGACAACAGCGTCGGCGATCATCCCGGCGGCGGTCTGATCCTGCCGGTGGACGCGCATCCGACGCCGGAGCACTGGTCGAACGGCCAGCTCATGCGTCAGCGCATCCAGTCGTACGACTCGACCTTCGGGCTCGAGAAGACGGATCGGATCACCCTGAACCTGAACGGCGTGCCGACGACGATCAAGTCGAAGCCCGCCGTGCGGGAGTTCAACGACCTGCGGTCGTACTGGATCGGTGACGACGGCCACACGCCGGCCTTCCACGGGCGCTTCCAGCCCGGTTGGTCGAGCGTCAAGGTCGCCGGCACCGGCACGAACATCCGCGTTCAGAACGAGAGCCACGGCGGGCGCGTTGTGCACGTCGAGGTCAACTAGGCGCTAGCGCCTGAATCGAATGACGAGGGCCGCCTTCGGGCGGCCCTCGTTCGTTCTGGACAGCCCCTACTGGCTCTGGCTCGGCACCGCGCACATCACCTGGGCGAACTGGAAGCTCGCGCGGCTGCCCTTGTCGCCCACGGCGACGGCCGTCAAGCCACCACACTGGTTGGTGCGCTCGGGCATGCGGATCGTGAACGAGCCCGAGCCGTTCGCCTTGGCGCGGCGCGTCGCCTTGGGTGAGTCGATGAGCTTGACCGTCACGTTCTCGCCCGGCTTGAAGCCGGTGCCCTTGATCGAGGGCGGCGAGAGGCTCGCGGGCAACAGCCGGGCCTTGCCGCCGCTGGGCGCCAATCCGCCCACCGGCTTCTTCTTCGCGGAGTCGCCGCCGGGGACGAGCGTGCCCGCGCCCATCGTCGCCGAGACGACGAGAGCGGCTGCGAGCGCGAAAGCGGCGAGTGCGAGCAGGATCTTCATACGGAGTGCCTACCCCTTCCTACGTCGCCGGAACGTGATTCCGTCACGGAAGTATGCAGCTTGCCGGTTGCAGACGACCCTGCTTGCCGGTCAGGATTGGCCCTCCTCGGGAGAGGAACCTCGCTGCGGGGAAGGGCCGCGTATGCGGCCCTTCCTCTACCCTCAGCCGCCGTGCGCCGAGTCGTCAGCCTGGGGTTGCTCGCCTTCCTCGCTGCGGGGTGTACGGGTGGAGACTCGGCCGCGATCGAGCCCTCGGAGCTGAAGAACCTGGTGCTCCAGCAGCAGGACCTACCCGCCGGCTTCACCCGCTTCGACGAGGGTCGCCAGGCGCGAATCGACCAGCCTGGAGGCACGCTCGCCGACGTGAAGCGCTTCGGTCGGCAGGACGGCTGGAAGGCTCGCTACCGCCGCCCCGGCTCGTCGTCGACCGCCGGCCCCCTCGTAGTCGAGTCCAAGGCCGACGTGTTCGACGCCCCGGACGGGGCGCGGGACGAGCTCGAAGCGGCCCGCGCCGCCCTGCCTGACGGACTCCGGCTCGAGCGAGGGACGCCGTCCGAGCTCGGGGACGAGGCCTTCGTCGCGACCGGCACCGAGGGGAGCGGCCGCTTCGCGGTTCGCTTCTACCTCGTCCGTTGGCGCCACGAGAACGCGACCGCATCGATGCTCGCCAACGGGTTCGAGGGCAGGTTCACGCGCGAGCAGGCGCTCGAGCTGGCCGAGAAGCAACAACGCCGTCTGGCCGACGCCGGTTAGTCGTGGCGCGGCATCATGCATCGTTGCGCACAAAGTTGGCGTATAGTCGCGCCGCGTAAGTGTGCCGGCCGCCGTCAGGGTGGCCTTTCCCTTCGGGGAGGAGGGAGGAGAGATGATGCGACGGTTTCTCGTCGCCACGACGACGTTCGTGGCGGCACTGCTGGTCGTGGGGGCATCGCCCGCCCCAGCGCAGGACGAGCCACCGCAGCAGCCCAAGCTGCCGCGGGAGCTGAAGACCTTCTCGGTGCCTGGGCCCTCGGGGGTCTGGGAGTTCCGGGACGTCGATCTCGGCTCGGGGATCACCGAGTGCCCGCAGGCGCGGATGAACGTCGAGCCGGACAGCCTGCGCCGTACGGCGCGAGACGAGGTCGAGAAGCTCAGCGACAAGGGCGACGACCACCGCGCCAACACCGAATACAGCTGCTTCCCGCAGAACGAGACGTCGATCGACGTCAACCCGCTCGCGAAGAAGAACCTCGTCGCGGGCGCGAACGACTACCGCCTCGGGTGGGCGTCGTCCGGCTTCTACGCCTCGTCCGACGGGGGGTACAACTGGTACGACGGCTGGATCCCGTTCCCGTCGCTGCCCAACGGCGAGAACCTCGACGGCGGCGGCGATCCGGCGATCGCGTTCGACCGGAACGGTGTCGTCTACTACGCGGACATCAACTTCAACCGTGACGACGACACGAACGGCGTCTGGGTGAGCCGTTCGACCAACGGTGGCTTCACCTGGAGCCGGCCGTGTGTCTCCATCCCCGGGGCGAGCCCGACCGACGACATCGCCACGTGCGGTGGGCCGGGCGATCCTCGCCAACCCGGCGACGGCACGGTCGCTTTCCAGCTCGAGAACCAGACGAGGGCTCCCGGCGCCAACTCGGCGAACTTCAGCGTGACGTTCAACGACAAGGAGTTCCTGACGACCGGACCGCGCCCCGCGGGCGTCGGTGCCGTGTGCTTCAGGCCCGAGACCAAAACGCAGGTACCCGCCGGCTCGCCCGGTTGCCCGACCGAGATCATCGGCTCGGATCGCGTCTACGTGACCTGGACGAGGTTCACGAACCCGGTCGGAACGCCCGGCTTCATCACCGACTCGAAGATCCAGCTGAGCTACTCGGACGACATGGGTCGGTCATGGTCGCCCCAGGTGACGATCAATGGGAGCGCCCCGTTCTGCCAGTTCGCGTTCGCAGGCGGCAACCAGTGCGACGACAACCAGTTCTCGGTCCCGACGGTGAGCCCGACCACCGGGCATCTGTACGTCGCGTTCGAGAACTTCAACACCGAAGACGAGAACCAGTGGCTCGTGGTGCGCTCGGTGGACGGCGGGGCCACGTTCTCGGGGCCGTTCTGGGTCACGCCGGCGTTCGACGTGAACCTGCGCCTGAAGGCCGACTGCGTCGCACGCGGCGCCAACCGGGTGCACTTCACGAACAGCTGCTTCCGCATTCCGTTCACCGGAGCGATCGTCGCCGACAAGCGCGACGGAGCCTTCGCGGACGACCTCTATCTGGTGATGGAGGACAACCGCAACGGGACCCGGGACAGCACCAATGCCGACGTCTTCTTCTTCAAGTCACTGAACGGCGGCTCCACCTGGATCGGCCCGACGCGGGTGAACGACGACTCGTCGACCGCGCCCGCGAACCGCGACTGCGGCCGCGGCGGCCAGCCCGCCTGCCCCGCCGGGGTAAACACGGGCAACGACCAGTGGTGGCCGTGGATCGACCTGAACGAGAAGGGACACCTGAACATCGTGTTCAAGGACCGGCGGCTCGACACGGACTCGATCGCGAGTGAGTGGCCGACGAGCCGTGCTCGGCCGGGCAACTACCTCGTCTGGACCTGGGGAGCCCAGTGCACGGCGAGACATGGGACGGCCGGGGAGTGCGTCGGCGACGACGCGACCGAGAGCGCCCAGCCCACCGGGCCCGTCAATCCGTCGGGGCCGTACCCCGGCGCGGGCGCGAGTGCGCTCGGCGACTGGGACAACTTCGGCATCTCCGACGTCCCGTCGAACTGGGACTACACGTTCCGGTCCGGCATCTTCGCGGGCGACTACGAGGCGGTCGCGACCGAGGGCAACGACTCGTACGCGTTCTTTACGGATGCGCGGAACGGCCGCTCGTCGGGCGGCCCTGCGGGTGGAGCGACTGCTCCGTCGCAGCCCGGTCGCAACCCGGCGTGCGAGCAGTCGGACGTGTTCGTCGACCACTACGGCTCCGATTGGGGCTCGAACGGTCAGAACCGTGCGAAGTCGTCCGATGCTCTCTTCCTCGTGACGCCCTGTCCGAAGGACGAGTAGCCAACAGTCTGAGCGCGCGAGAAGGGGCCGCCATAGCGCGGCCCCTTCTCAGTTCGAGGACCCGGCGGTTGCGCCCTAGCGGGCAGGCGGCGGGCAGAACACGTTCGGCAGGCCGAGGGTGCTCGGCTCCCACGCGCTCCGATCGCGAACGCGGCGAACCCCGTCGCAACGGTCGACGCGGACGCCTGGGAAACGGATGACGAACGAGCCGCCCGCAGTCGCGTAGAACAGCTTGGTGATCCGCTTCTTCGACGCGAGGATCAGTTTCACGCGCTCGCGGGACGCGAAGCTCGTCCCGCGGATCGTCAGCGGTGCGCGCCGCACCAGCGCGAGCCTCGCCTTGGCCGACGTGGCGGCGGCGCCGTCGGAGGTCGGCACCGAGGCCTGGAGGGCACCGGCGGCGACGACGGCCTGAGTGCTGCGGCGAACGTGGTCACGAAAGCAATCCTCACTCGTGCTCCTACGTCACCACGCGACGCCGTGTCACGACGCTCCGCAAAGCGGCGGCATCTGGGTGAACGTGGCGCGATTGCCGTGCGCCCCGGTTGCCTGGACGGTCACGAAGGCGCAGCGGCGCACCCGAAGAGACGCGAAGCGCATGCTGAAGACGCCCGAGCGGTTCGCGAACGCCGCCTTCGTCGCGCGCGCTCCCCCGCGGACGACAGCGCGGACGAGGATCCGCTCGCCCGCGTCGAAGCTGACCCCGCGCACGGCCAGCGGCGTGCGGTCGACCACGAACACGCGCGGCTTCGGCTTCGAATCCGCTCCGGCCGCGACGGCGGAGCACGCGAGTGCCACGAAGACGAGGACTGCGAGCCCGGCGAGTGCGCGCATACGAGGGGAGTATGCCCGCCCTCGCTTCCACTCACTCATAGCCACGGTGATATCAAGCGGTTGATATCAGTCGCTGCACGGCTTGGCGAAAAGTCGTAGGCTTCCGCCCCGACTTGGCCGGAGAGCGTTTCCGATTCCTCCTTCGCATGCCCCTCGAGCTGCGCGAGCGACTCGTCGAGTCCGCGCGTCGCGCCGATCGCAGCCTGAACACCGAGATCGTCGAGCGGCTCGAGCGGAGCCTGGAGGAAGAGCGGGTGGAGGCCGCGCGGCCGAGAGGCGTACGAGCCCGGATCCGGGCCACGAAGGAGTCTCATGAGGGGAGAGGTATGACCAGGAAGCGATTGCGCCTGGGGCTTGTCGGCCTCGTCGCGCTCGCCCTCGTCGCCGCAGCGGCGATGATGGCCGGCGTCTTCGGGTCGTCCGGGAGCTCGAGCCAGGCGGTCATGGTGGAGGCCGAAACGCCTCCCGCGCTCGCGAAGCACCTCGCCAAGCTCCGTCAGGCGCTCCCGCCGAACGGTGGGATGGCGCTGGAAGGTCCCGGAGGGGCGGCCGGCGGCGAGTTCGCCGAGCGCGCCTATCCCGACAGCACGATCTCCGTCGCCGAGATGGAGGGTGCCCGCGACGCGTTCGCGGCCGCAACCTCTCGCTCGGGCGGCGGCAACGCTGCGCGCTGGGAGCAGATCGGTCCGAGCAGGGCGCTCTACCCGTCGTCCGCAGTTCCTGAACTCGTTCCTGTACGTACCGAACGAGTACGTGGCCGGTGGGCGGACGACCTCGATCGCGATCGAGGACGACTGCGCGGGCAATGCCTGTGAGGCGTACATCACGCCCGCGGGCGGCGGCGTCTGGCACACCTCGAACGTGCTGAGTCCGAACGTCAAGTGGCACTACCGGGGCGGCCCGCTCGGCATCAACGCGGCGGGCGCCGTGACCATCGACCCGCACGACTCGAGCGACCACACGGTCTACGTCGGCACCGGTGAGGCAAACATCTGCGGCAGCGGCTGCGTCGCGGGGACGGGCCTCTACAGGTCGACGAACCAGGGCCAAACGTGGACGCAGCTGGGCAAGACGGCGTTCCAGGGCAAGGGCATCGGCAAGATCGTGGTGCACCCGAACAACAGGAACATCCTCTACGTCGCCTCGACGACCGCGCTCGCCGGCATGAGCTCCGTTTGCTGCACGGGCGTGACCCGGCCGATCCCCGGGATCGCCAAGTGGGGCCTGTACAAGAGCACCGACCGTGGCGCGTCGTGGAGCTTCATCCACAACGGCTCCGCCTCGACGGCCCAGTGCACCGGCGACCTGACCGAGTTCAACAACGGTGGAGTCTGCTCGCCGCGCGGCGTGCGGAACGTCCTGCTCGACCCGTCGAACCCGGAGGTCGTCTACGCCACCTCGTACGCGCGCGGCGTCTGGCGCTCCAACGACGGCGGCGCGACCTGGACGCAGATCAAGGCCTCGCTGAACCCGGCCGTGATCCAGTCCCGGGCGACGATCGCCGTCAACACGCTGCCGAACGGCAACACGCGCATGTACGTGTACGAGGGGAACAACGGCACGAACACCTCGCGCCTGTTCCGCAGCGACAGCGTGCGGACGGGCGTGCCGGTGTTCATCGGCCTGACGAGCACGAACGTCGCCGATCCGGGCTGGGGCACCACCAGCAACTGCGACCCGCAGTGCTGGTACGACCAGTTCATCTACACGCCGAAGGGCCACCCCGACATCGTCTACGTCGGCGGTGACTACTCGTACGGCGAGAACACCGCCAACAAGCGCGGCGTCGTGCTCTCCACGGACGCGGGCGTGAGCAGCACGGACATGACGTTCGACGGCACCGACCCGCTGCACCCGAACGGCCTCCACCCGGACCAGCACGACCTGGTCACCGTGCCGGGCAAGCCGTTCCAGTTCATCGAGGCGGGCGACGGTGGTCTGATGCGCTCGAACGGGAGCTTCGTCGACCGCTCGTCGTGGTGTGACGATCCAGCCGTGCCCCGCGGGCTCAATGCAGCTCAGCTGGCCCGGTGCCGGCAGATGCTCTCGCGAATCCCGGAGAAGCTCGACGAGCATCAACGACGGGCTCAACACGCTGCAATTCCAGAGCCTGTCGATCAGCCCGCACGACAGCAAGATCCGCCAGGGCGGGACGCAGGACAACGGCACCTGGCAGACCAACGGGAGCAAGGTCACCTGGGAGAACATGATGATCGGCGACGGCGGGCAGTCCGGCTTCGACGTCGCGATCCCGGAGTTCCGCTTCCACAACTTCACCGGGGCGTCCCCGGACGTGAACTTCAACAACGGCAACATCGCCGACTGGATCTGGACCGGCGATCCGCTCCAGCACGGCGGTGAGTTCTACGCGCCGGTGATCAGTGACCCGGTTGTGAGCAAGACGATGTTCGCCGGCACGAGCAGGACGGTCTTCCGAACCAAGACCGCGGGCCTCGGCACCAGGACGGTGGCCGAGGCGAATGCGATCTGCAACGAGTGGACCGGCACGTTCGCGGCAGTGTGTGGTGACTGGGTCGAGCTGGGCCCGACACGCCTGACGGCTGCGGGCTTCGGCGATCGGGCCGGTGGCAACGTCGCCGCGGTCGAGCGGACCGCAGACGACACGTCCACGGCCTGGGCGGCGACGACGACCGGCCGCGTGTTCGTGACGAAGAACGTGGACGCCGAGCCGGCCTCCGCGGTCACCTGGTCGCGGATCGACCTGCCGACGACACCGGGACGGTTCGTCAGCAGCATCCACATCGACTCGACCAACGGGAACCGCGCCTGGGTCTCGTACAGCGGCTTCAGCGTCAACACGCCTACGACGCCCGGCCACGTGTTCGAGGTCACGTTCAACCCGGCGACCGGGACGGCGACGTGGGTCAATCGCTCCAACGACCTCGCCGACCTGCCGGTCACGGATCTCGTCCGTGACGACAAGAGCGGCGATCTGTACGCCGCGAGCGACTTCGGCGTGCTGCGTCTGGCCGACGGGTCGACGAGCTGGGAGCTCGCGGCCCGCAACATGCCGAACGTCGAGGTCGCAGGTCTGACGATCGTGCCGGCGACGGGTGAGCTCTACGCCGCCACACACGGTCTCAGCGCCTGGCTCCTCGACCTGAAGCACGTGAAGTAGCACCGAGCCAGTTGAGGCACAGGAGGGGCCGCCATGCGCGGCCCCTCCGCTTTATGGTTACGGGCGCATGCGGGTCCGGCTCGTGCTGATCGCGCTCCTCTCGGCTCTGGCGTTCGCGCTCGCCGGCTGCGGCGGCGACGACGATCCCGACGAGATCCGCTTCCTGGTCTTCGGCGACCCCGAGGAGATCCAGGCCTACCGGACGCTGATCTCGGAGTACGAGAAGCGGGACGACTCCGGCCCGGTCCAGCTGATCGAGGCGAGCGACCGCGAGGATCTGCTCGCCCGGCTGTCGACGTCCTTTGCCGGCGGGTCGCCGCCCGACGTGTTCCTGCTGAACTACCGTTTCTACGGGCAGTTCGCGGCCCGCGACGCGCTCGAGCCGCTGGAGGAGCGGATCGAGGACTCGGACAAGTTCGAGCCCGACGACTTCTACCCGCAGGCGCTCGAGGCCTTCCGCTGGCAGGGCGTTCTCACGTGCCTGCCGCAGAACGTCTCCAGTCTCGTCGTCTATTACAACCGTGACCTCTTCCGCCGCTTCAAGGTCGCCGAGCCGAAGGCCGGCATGTCCTGGACGGAGTTCATCATCCGCGCGGTCAACCTGACGCGCGACGCCCAGGGCAAGCCCGTTTCGGCCGGCGATCCGGAGCTCGGGGCGGTCCGGCCCGCGATCTTCGGGCTCGGCATCGAGCCCACGGTGATCCGGCTCGCCCCGTTCGTGTGGTCGAACAACGGCGACCTGTTCGACGATCCGGACCGGCCCACCAGGTTCGCGCTGGAGCGGCCGCGGGCTCTGGCCGCGCTGCAGGAGTTCCTCAAGCTGCGCGCGGACTACGGCGTCGTCCCGAGCGACCAGGACGTCGAGGCCGAGGACGACGAGTCGCGCTTCGCGAACGGCCGGCTCGCCATGTTGCTCTCCTCGCGGCGCTCGACTCCGACCTTCAGGACGATCAAGGACTTCGACTGGGACGTCGCCCCGCTGCCGGTCTTCGAGCGGCCGGCCGGGATCCTCCACTCGGACGCGTACTGCATGGCTCGTGCGTCGGAGGCGAAGAGCGCCGCGTGGGACTTCATCGAGTTCGCGAACAGCCCCGAGGGGCAGCGGATCGTCGCCAAGACCGGCCGTACGGTGCCGTCGCTCGAAGAGGTTGCGCAGTCGGAGGCGTTCCTCGACCCGACGGCGAAGCCGAAGAGCTCGCGGGTCTTCCTCGACGGCATCCCGACGATCCAGCGGGTGCCGACGATCTCCACGTGGCCTGAGATCGAGGACGCCGCTGAGGGAGTTCTCGAGAACGGGCTCTATCTGGGTCAGGACCCGCTGCGGGTCGCGCGCGACCTCGACAAAGCCACACGTTCGCTCTTCGCTCGCGCCGACAGCTGATGCCCCGCGTCGCCCTGCTCGCGCTGGCCGTGACGCTGCTGGCCGGCGGTTGCGGCGGCGGCGGCGACGAGAGCGGTTACCAGGTCGATCAGCTCGAGCACATGGTCCTGCTCCAGAAGACCTCGAGGGAACCGGCTGGACCCGCTTCGACTGGGGAGAGCAGACCAGGAGCGACCAGCCCGCCGGCGCCCGCTCGAATCCCGAGCGCTTCGGGCGCCTCGGCGGATGGAAGGCGCGCTACCGGCGCCCCGGAACGCGGCAGACGGTCGGGCCGCTCGTGGTCGAGTCGCGGGCCGATGTCTTCGAGGACAAGGAAGGCGCCCAGCAGGACTACGAGGCCTACGGGAGCGAGCTGGAGCGGGCCGGCCTGATGCTCGAGCCGCAGACCGATCTCGGCGACGCCGGGATCGTCGCGACGCTCGTGGACGACGGCGTGCGCTTCTACCTCGTGCAGTGGCGTGACGACAACGCGGTCGCGTCGGTCAACGTCAACGGCCACGAGGGCAAGGTCACGAAGGAGCAGGCGGTCGAGTTGGCGCAGAAGCAGCTGAGCAGGATGGAGGCGGCCTAGTAGGCGACCGCGCCGCGGCCGGTCTCGGCCGCGTGCCGCTGCTCGTCGGCGCGGTAGCTCGACCTGACCAGCGGCCCCGAGAAGACCGAGCCGAAGCCGAGCGCCTCGCCCTGCTCGCGCAGCCAGCGAAACTCGTCCGGGTGCACCCAGCGGTCGATGGTCGCGTGCTTCGCGCTCGGCTGCAGGTACTGGCCGATCGTGACCACGTCCACGCCCTGCGCTCGCAGGTCGCGCATCGTCGCGACGACCTCGTCGTTCGTCTCCCCGAGGCCGACGATGATCCCCGACTTCGTCAGGACCGGGTAGTCGGCGAGCTCCTTCGCCCGGCGGAGCAGCCAGAGCGCCTTGTCGTAGCTGGCCTTGGCGCCGCGCATGCGGCGGTGCAGGCGGCGGACGGTTTCGATGTTGTGGTTGAAGACGTCGGGGCGCTCGGCGAGGACGGTGCGGAGCGCGTCCTCCTCCACGCCGAGGAAGTCCGGCGTCAGGATCTCGACCGAGACGCCCGGCAGCTTGCGCTTGAGCGCCCGGATCGTCGCCGCGTAGTGGCCGGCGCCGCGGTCGGGGACGTCGTCCCGGTCGACGGAGGTGACGACAACGTGCTTGAGGCCCATCTTGGCCGCGGTCTGCGCCAGACGCAGCGGCTCGAGCGGGTCCGGCGGGTGCTCCGGCCGGCCGGAGTTGACGTAGCAGTAGCGGCAGGCGCGGGTGCAGGTGTCGCCCAGGATCTGGAAGGTCGCGGTGCCCCGGCCCCAGCACTCGGCGATGTTGGGGCAGCGCGCCTCCTCGCAGATCGTGTTCAGGCTCGCGCCGTGGATCAGGTTCTTGACGTCGAGGTAGCGCGAGTCGGCGCTCGGCGCGCGCACCTTCATCCACTCGGGGCGGCGGGGCCGCTCGGCGACGGGCAGCGACTTCTGCATCGGCTCGGTCAGTCTAGATGTGACGACTCCGCCAACACTCCTCCACACCACGCCCTTCCGGACGTGTCCGAGGGTCTGGCCCCTGGACATGGCTCGAAGGGCCAGGGCGGGTGTTGCGGAAGCGTGACGATTCGTCCCCGGTCAGGTCTGCGCGAGCGAGGCGTGGATAGGTTGCGGCCAGAGGCCATGGCCCTCGCCGGCGGGTAGCTCCTCGAAATCGAGGGAGAACACGTCCGACAGCCCCTGGACCGCCAGCGGCCGGACGTCGTCGACGGAGACCGCGCGCCCGAGCTCCTGCGCGGCCGTCGTGAAGGACGCGCCGTCCAGGCCGCACGCCGTGATCCAGTCGGTGAACGGCGCCGTGTCGAGGTCGACGTTGAGCGCGTACCCGTGCGTCGTCACCCACTTGTGGATGTGGACGCCGATCGACGCGATCTTGCGCGGCGGCATCGGGTCATCGACCCACAGGCCTGTGAGGCCCTCGATCGCCTTCGCCTCGATCCCGAGCGGCTCGAGCGTCGCGATCAGCGCCAGCTCGAGGTCGCGGCAGTACTTCTTCACGTCCTGCCCGTGCCGGGTCAGGTCGAGGATCGGGTAGCAGACGAGCTGGCCGGGTGCGTGGTAGGTGGACTTGCCGCCGCGGTCGCTCTCGACGATCTCGACCTCGGCGTGCTCCGGGATGTGGAGCTCACCCTGCTCGGCGCGTCGACCGAGGGTGATCACGGGCGGGTGCTCGAGCAGCACGACCGTGTCCGGAATCGCCCCCTGAGAGACAGCACCGGCGAGCGCGCGCTGCAGCTCCCAGGCCTCCAGGTACGGCACTGGCTCGCGCAGGTCGACCAGGTAGGCGAGGCGCTTCACGCCTCGACGCTCGCCCGTTCGAAGATCTCTGGATAGGCCCGGCGGGTTCCCGTGATCAGGCGATCGCGGGACGACGGGCCGCCGAAGCGAATCCGGTCGAACGCCGCGAACGGGCGCTCGAGCGCGTCGAGCTCGTCGACCGCGGCCCGCAGCCGTCCGGCCCAGTCGATGTCGGCGGGGTCGGGCTTCGCCAGCAGCGCCTCGATCCTGGTGATCAGCGCAGCCTTGCGCACGATGCTCTCGGGCGTGACCTGCTTCAGACAGACGCCGTACTCCCCTGAGAGGTAGGCGTCCCACTCCTCCTCGGCCGCCGCCGGCACGTCCGGCTCGGCGGCGACGGCGCGTTCGTAGCGCTCGATGAACCGCTCGCGCAGGCGATCGCCTCCGTCGGCCTCGTCGACGAGTGCGAAGTAGTCGGGCGGCACCATCTCGGTCCCGTCGTCCAGGACGTACGACGGGCGTGGCAGCCGGTGCGCCTCGATCTCGGCTCGCACGGCCGACGGGTCGCGCGCGGTCTGACGGCAGAGCTCGTCCAGCTCGACGAAGCCCGAGCGGATGTACCCCACGTCCGCGTCGCTCAGCACCTGGTCAGCCTAGCGACCGAGCCCGTGCGCGTAGGCTTGCCCGAGGTGGATGCCGACGGCCTCAACGAGACGATGCGCGCAGCGATGCCGTTCGCCGGCCTGCTCGGCATCGAGGTCGTCTCGGGCTCGCCCGAAGAGGTTCACGTGCGGCTCGCCTGGGACGAGAGCCGCTGCACCGCGGGTGGGATCATGCACGGCGGCGCGCTGATGGGCCTCGCGGACGCGGCGGGCGGGCTGTGCGCGTTTCTCAACCTCCCCGAGGGCGCCACCGCGACCGCGACGATCGAGTCGAAGACGAACTTCTTCCGCCCCGTGTCGCGGGACCACGTCGACGCGACAGCGCGTGTCCTCCACCAGGGCCGGACGACGATCGTGGTCGAGACGGAGCTACGGGACGCGGACGGACGCCTGGCGGCCAAGGTCACGCAGACGCAGGCCGTGCTCGGCGGCTAGTAGTCGGACTCGCCCCAGCTCTCGAGCTTCTCGCGCAGCGAGTGGAGGAAGCGGCCGGCGAGGGCCCCGTCGACCAGGCGGTGGTCGTACGTGAGCGTGATGTTCATGATCGGCCGGATCGCGATCACGTCCTTGCCGAGCTCGTCCTCGACCACCCAGGGGCGCTTGACGAGCGCGTAGGTGCCGAGGATCGCGGCCTGCGGCTGGCTGATCACCGGCGTCCCGTGGAACGTTCCATAGCCGCCGGGGTTCGTGATCGTGAACGTGCCGCCCTGCACCTCGTCGGGTGTGAGCTGCTTGTTGCGGGCGCGCTCGGCGATGTCCGTCACGCCGCGGGCCATGCCGAGCAGGTTCAGGCCCTCGGCGTTCTTGACCACGGGCACGATCAGGCCCTTGCCCTCGGCGAGCTCGACCGCGAAGCCGAGGTTGACGTAGTTGCGGGTGACGATCTTGTCGCCGCGCATCTCGCCGTTGATCCAGGGGAACTCGCGCAGGGTCTCGGTGACCGCGCGCGCGACGAAGATCAGGTAGGTCGGGTTGACGCCGTAGCTCTTCTGGAACTCTGGCTTGAGCTTCTCGCGGAGCGCGACCACGCGGGACATGTCGACCTCGATCGCGCTCGTGACGTGCGCGGAGGTGTCCAGCGAGCGGCGCATGTGCTCGGCGATGCCCTTGCGCATCGCGGTCATCGGCTCGACCTGCTCGCCGACGCCCGTCTCGGCCGGTGGCGCTGGCGCCTTCGGCGCTGCTGCCTGAGCTGCCTGAGCTGCCGGGGCGGGCTGAGCCGGCGCGGCTGCCGGAGGTGCTTCCTGCGGGGCCGCGGGCGCCTCGGCCGGGGCTGCCGCCGTTTCGGCCGGCGCGGCCGGCTCCTGCGCCTGGCCGCCCGACTCGATGAAGCCGAGGATGTCCTTCTTGGTCACGCGGCCGCCCCGGCCGGTGCCCTGAACCTGGTTGGGATCGACGCCATGCTCGGACGCGATTCGCGCGACGACGGGCGAGACGAAGCTCGGCGCGCCGTTCGCGTCACCGCGCTGGCCGTCCGTTGACGGAGCGGGCGCCTGAGGCGCCGGCTCCTGAGCCGGAGAGGCCTCGGCCTGTGCATCGGCAGGTGGTGTCTGCTCAGCCTCGCCTTCCGCAGCCGCGGCAGACGCGTCCGCGGCCTCCTGCGTGGCCGGCTCGGGCGGTGCTTCCTGGGGAGGAGCCGCGGCGGCGCCGGAGCCGATCACCGCGAGCTTCGTGCCGACGTCGACCGTCTCACCCTCCTGGACGAGAATCTGCTGCACCGTCCCCGTGCCGGGACTCGGCACCTCGGTGTCCACCTTGTCGGTCGAGATCTCGAGCAGCGGCTCGTCGGCGGTGATCTCCTCGCCCTCCTGCTTGAGCCACTTGGTGATGGTGCCCTCCGAGACGGAGACGCCCATCTGCGGCATCACGACTTCGATAGCGGTATCGGTAGCCACGCTACGCGTCCTGGTTAGACGTACCTGGTGGTCTCGGCATGTGGGACGTCACTGTGTCGCTTCCCTTCTTACGCGCCTCAATACTCGGCCAAATCCTTCAGTCCTGCGACCACGTCCTCGACCTGGGGGATGAAGGCCTTCTCGAGGGGCGGCGAGAACGGGACGGGCGTGTCCGGGGCGGTCACGCGCTTGATCGGCGCGTCGAGGTCCTCGAACGCCTCCTCGCCGATCGTCGCGGCGATCTCGGCGCCGAAGCCGCCGGTGTGCGTGTCCTCGTGCAGGACGAGCACCTTCGAGGTCTTGCGCGCCGACTCCAGCACCGCTTCCTTGTCCCACGGCATGACCGTGCGGAGGTCGATGATCTCGACCGAGACGCCGTCGCTCTCGAGTTGCTGCGCGGCCTCGTCGGCGGTGTAGACCATCGCGCCCCAGGTGATGACGCTGACGTCGTCGCCTTCACGGTGCACGCGCGCCTTGCCGATGGGCGTCGTGTAGCGCTCGTCCGGAACCTCGGCCTTGATGCGGCGGTAGAGGTGCTTGTGCTCGAAGTAGAGGACCGGGTTGGGATCCTCGATTGCGCTCACCAGCAGGCCCTTCGCGTCCTCCGGGGTCGCCGGGCACACGCACTTCAGGCCGGGGATGTGCGCGAACGAGCTCTCGGGGTTCTGGCTGTGGAACGGGCCGCCCGAGAAGCCGCCGCCCGACGGAAGCCGCACCACGATCGGCACGGGGGTGCCCGCTCGGTAGCGCTGCTTGGCAGCGACCGTGACCAGCTGGTCCCACGCGCACGAGATGAAGTCCGCGAACTGCATCTCCGCGACCGGGCGCATGCCCATGATCGCCGCGCCGGTGCAGCCACCGACGATCGCCGTCTCGGAGAGCGGCGAGTCGATCACGCGCCAGGGCCCGAACTCCTCCTGGAAGCCGAGCGTGACCTTGAAGGCGCCGCCGTAGACGCCGACGTCCTCGCCGATCACGAAGACGCGCTTGTCGCGCCGCATCTCCTGGCGGAGGCCGTCGGAGATCGCTTGCAGATACGTTTTTTCAGCCACGCTACGCGTCCTGGTTTGACGGTTCCAAGGTCACCGGCGATTCCAACGTTTGAGTGAGCGACAAGAGCGTCATTTGTGGTGTGGAGTGTCGAGCTCCTCCGGGGTCGCCCAGACGCCCTCCGTAACGGTGGACGGGTCGGGGAGCGGCGACTCGTCCGCGCGCTGGATCGCGTCGGTCAGGAGGCGCTTGACGCCCGCCGCGATCTCGTCCTCCTCCTGTTCGGAGAGCTCGGCGTTCTCGCGCAGCCAGGTGCGGTAGCGCTCGATCGGGTCGCGCCGCGCCCACTCCTCGAACAGCTCCTTCGGGACGTAGAAGGCGTCGTCGTGGACTGCGTGGCCCTCCATGCGCAGGGTCATCGACTCGATCAGCGTCGGCCCGCCCCCCTCGCGCGCCTTCTCGATGGCGCGTTTGGTCTCGCGGTAGACGGCGAGCACGTCGGTGCCGTCGACGACCACGCCCTCGAAGCCGTAGGCCTGCGCGCGGTCGGCGAGCGTCTCGCACGCGTACTCGAGGTGGGTCGGGGTCGAGTAGGCCCACTGGTTGTTGTCGCAGATGAACACCACCGGCAGCCGGCGCACGCCGGCGAGGTTCATCGCCTCGTGCGTGTCGCCGCGCGCGGAAGCGCCTTCGCCGAACCAGCCGACCGCGACCCGGCGCTCCTCGCGGATCCGGAACGCCAGCGCGCAACCGACGGCGACCGGGAGCATCGCGGGCAGATGGCTGACCATCGCGAGCAGGCCGAGGTTGGAATCGGCCATGTGCACGTTGCCGTCCTTGCCCTTGGTCGGCCCGTCCGCGCGGCCCATGTACTGGGCGAAGATCCGCCACGGCTCGACACCGCGCGTGACGTGGACGCCCATGTCGCGGTGGAGCGGCGTGCCGACGTCGTCCGGGCCGAGCGCGGTCGCCACGCCCACCGCGCTCGCCTCGTTGCCGCGGCCGGTGTAGAAGGAGCCCGGGATCTTTCCCTGCTTGTAGAGGATGTGGCCGCGCTCCTCGATCCCGCGCGTGATCAGCATGTTGCGGTAGATGCCGAGCAGGTCCTCTCGGTCGAGCCCCGCCTCGCGGACCTCGCTCAACGAGCCGACCGGCTCGGCTTCTCTCGCAATCGCCATTCGCATACTCCCGTCGTCGGGCTGTCCCGCGGCGAACTCTAACGACTGGGCCCGCGCTCCCCTCGCCTGGTGCCAGGCATGCGCACAAAAGCGTCACGGATCATCCACAGGCGCGACCACTCCCCACGCTGGTCGGCGCGCGTCGTACATGTCCGTTGTCCTCTGCCCGGCCCGCACCGGCCCTGGCCCTTCGGGACGTCTGCCGGTGCCAGGCACCGTCGAGAAAGCGTCACGAAACGCGCTCGGTACAGTCACGCCGCCGATGGCACGCAAGCGGAGCTGGCTTCAGGAGGAACGACGCAGGACGCTCGGCGACTGGGTGGCGCTCTGCCTCGGCTGCGGGCACGTGCAGCGCTACTTCGAGGACAGCGAAGGCGAGTTTCCTTCCGGATGTCCCCAGTGCGGCGAGCCGCTCCTCAGCCGCTGCCCGGGCTGTAGCGCGCGGATCGCCTCCGCGTTCGCGGTCGAGTGCGAGGAGTGCGGAGCGCCGCTCCGGCCGGACGAGGGCTTCGGCTCGCGGATCCGCAAGCCCGGCCGCTGAGGCCTCCGCTCGCGCGCGGAAGCCCGCGCCTAGCCTCTGATCTCGGAGAAGCGGATCACCGTGACGGTCGCGTCTTCGCCGATCTCGCGGTTGTAGAGCTGGCCCAGGAAGGTCGCCATCTCCTCGGTGCGGCGGATCTCCGGGTTGTCGTGCTCGATCTCCCGCGGCGACAGCTCGGCCAAGGTCTTCACCTCGACCTTGTCGATGACTGCGTCGAACACGCGCTCGCGCGGTCCGAAGCGCGCGCCGCAGAGCACCTGCACGACCATGCCCTTCTTGTACTTCCGCGACTTGTCGCCGAGCCGGATCGTGGCCGTCTTACGGCGCGAGCGGAGTTGGTCGGCGACGAGCGGCGAGTAGAAGTTGAGGGCGTACACGGCGGCGCCGAATCATAGAGCGTCGTCTGCCAGGCGGGCACGTGCCTTTTCGGCCATCTCGCGCTCGCCGCGGTAAGCGAGCAGCCGCTCCGCCTCGTCCAGCGGCAACCAGCGCGCTTCCGCCACCTCGCGTCGCTGCTCGGGGGCGAGGTCGTCGAGCCGGCCGCGCGAGTAGCGCAGGAGGTAGAAGCTCACGACCTTGAAGATCCGCTGCCCGCCGCGCGAGTAGACGTAGCGGACGTCTCCGAGCTTGCCGAGGGACCGCCCCTCGGCGCCCGTCTCCTCGGCCACCTCGCGCAGGGCCGTCGCCTCGACCGACTCGCCCCGGTCGACGAGGCCCTTCGGCAAGGCCCAGACCCCTTCGGGCTTGCCGTTGGGCCGGATCGCGGCGAAGACCCATTCGCCCTTCAAGCGCCGGACAAGGACTCCACCGGAAGAGATCTCAGCAGGCACAGGATCTCCACGACTTTGTAACAACCCGGCCACGCCAACGTGTCTTAGCGGTTTGCGTCTCCCTAACGGTAACTGTAAACTGCGTCGGCACTCGTAAGGCTAGAGTGCCAGGAAGTGTCACAAAGTCTGGACTGGAGGACATTGCATGAACCTACAGCCTCTGGGTGATCGCCTGATCGTCGAGGTCCTCGAGGAGGAGGAGACGACCACGAGCGGGATCGTCCTGCCCGACACCGCGAAGGAGAAGCCGCAGCGCGGCCGCGTCCTCGCGGTCGGCCCGGGCCCCCGCGACGAAGACGGCGAGTACATCAAGATGGACCTCGAGGACGGTGACGAGATCATCTTCTCGAAGTACGGCGGCACCGAGATCAAGCTCGGCACCGACGACTACCTGATCCTGCGCGAGTCCGACGTGCTCGCCAAGGTCGTCGGCGACCGCGAGCCCGCCGGCGCCACCGCGTAACTCCGGAGAGAGAAAGAGAGACACATGGCTCACAAGGAACTGAAGTTCAACGAGGATGCGCGCCGCTCGCTCGAGCGCGGCGTGAACATCCTCGCCGACGCGGTCAAGGTCACCCTTGGCCCGAAGGGGCGCTACGTCGTGCTCGACAAGAAGTTCGGCGCGCCCACGATCACCAACGACGGCGTCACGATCGCGCGTGAGATCGAGGTCGAGGACGTCTTCGAGAACCAGGGCGCCCAGCTCGTGCGCGAGGTCGCCACGGCGACCAACGACGTCGCGGGCGACGGCACCACGACCGCGACCGTCCTCGCCCAGGCGATCGTGCGCGAGGGCCTGAAGAACGTGGCCGCGGGCGCGAACCCGATGGGCCTCAAGCGCGGCATCGAGGGCGCCGTCGACCAGGTCGTCGAGACCTGAAGTGCAGTCGAAGGAGATCTCGGGCAAGGAGGACATCGCCCGGGTCGCCACGATCTCGGCTCGTGAGCGCGAGATCGGCGACGTGATCGCCGATTCGATCGACAAGGTCGGCAAGGACGGCGTCGTGAACGTCGAGGAGGGCCAGACCTTCGGGCTCGAGCTCGAGTTCACCGAGGGCATGCAGTTCGACAAGGGCTACCTGTCCCCGTACATGATCACCGACGCCGAGCGCATGGAGGCCGTGCTCGAGGACCCGTACATCCTGGTCGCGAACCAGAAGATCGGGGCCGTCAAGGACCTGCTGCCGGTGCTCGAGGCCGTGATCCAGGCGGGCCGCCCGCTGCTGATCGTGTCCGAGGACGTCGAGGGCGAGGCGCTCGCGACGGTCGTCGTGAACAAGCTGCGTGGGACCTTCACCGCCGTCGCCGTCAAGGCGCCGGGCTTCGGTGACCGCCGCAAGCGCATGCTCGAGGACATCGCGATCCTCAGCGGCGCCGAGGTGATCACCGAGGAGATGGGTCTCAAGCTCGAGAACACGAAGCTCTCCCAGCTCGGCCATGCCCGCCGCGTCGTGGTCACGAAGGACACGACCACGATCATCGACGGCGCCGGCGAGGCCGAGGCGATCAAGTCTCGGATCAAGCAGCTGAAGGCGGAGATCGAGAACACCGACTCCGACTTCGACCGCGAGAAGCTCCAGGAGCGGCTCGCGAAGCTGGCCGGCGGCGTCGCCGTCGTCAAGGTCGGCGCTGCGACCGAGACCGAGATGAAGGAGAAGAAGCACCGCGTCGAGGACGCGCTGCAGGCCACCCGGGCCGCCCTCGAGGAGGGCATCGTCCCCGGCGGCGGCGTCGCGCTCCTGAACGCGATCGAGTCGGTCAAGGTCGACAAGTTCGAGGGCGACGAGAAGACCGGCGCGCAGATCATCGTGCGTGCGCTCGAGGAGCCGGTGCGGCAGCTCGCCGACAACGCCGGGCTCGAGGGCTCGGTCGTCGTCGACAAGGTCCGCCAGGCCCCGAAGGGCCACGGCCTGAACGTCGACACGGGCGAGATCGAGGACCTCGTCAAGTCGGGGATCATCGACCCGACGATGGTCACGCGCTCGGCGCTGCAGAACGCCGCGTCGATCGCCAAGAACATCCTCACCACCGAGGCCGTCGTGGCCGAGGCGCCCGAGAAGGCCGGCGCAGCTGCCGGCGCGGGCATGCCCGACATGGGCGGGATGATGTAACGACTCCCGCGAGGGAGCTCGACTCGAAAAGGGCCGGCTCAGCCGGCCCTTTTCATTTCCCTAGAACGGGGGATCGCGCCTCGCACTCCGGGCGCCGATACCTGGGCTACCACCTCCCCCACCCCTCGCGAAACGGCCCCCAACAGGGCCGTTTCCCGTTTCAGGAGGCAGTGTCAGAACGCGTAGCGCTCTTCCTTCCAGTAGTCGGCGTCGTTGTGGTAGCCGTAGCGCTCCCAGAAGCCGGGCTGATCGCTCGATCTGAGCTCGATCCCGCGCAGCCACTTGGCGCTCTTCCAGAAGTACTTGGACGGGATCACGAGCCGAAGCGGCCAACCGTGGTCGGGGGTGAGCGGCTCGCCGTCGGCCTCGTAGGCGATCAGCGCGTTCTCGTCCTCGAGCGCACGCAGGGGCACATTCGCGGTGAAGCCCTGCTCGGCGTGGGCGACCACGTAGCGGCCGCCCGGCCTGGGCCCCGCGAGCTTCGCGAGCTCGCTCCAGTGGACGCCGCGGAAGCGCGCGTCGAAGCGGCTCCAGCGCGTGACGCAGTGGATGTCGAGCTCGATCTCGGTGCTCGGCAGCTCCTGGAGCTCGTCCCACGAGAGCGTGACGGGGCTCTCCACCTCGCCGAAGACGCGGAAGTCCCAGGTGGCCAGGTCGGTGTTCGGGACGCTGCCCGCGTGCAGCACGGGCCACTTCTCCGTCAGATACTGACCGGGCGGCAGGCGGGCCGGGTCGTAGCCGGCGTCCGCGACCTTCCTCTCGGCGCGGGAGCGGAACATCGGCTCCCTACACTAGATGCGTGGACTCGATCTCCGTCCTCACCGGCACGTATCGACGGCCTCGCTCCTACGTCCGGGTGGCCGGCCCGGACGCCGCCGACTACCTGGAGCGGATGGTCTCGAACGAGGTGGCGAACCTGGCCGAGGGCGAGGCGCGAGAGGCCCTGCTGCTGACCCCGAAGGCGCGCGTGATCGCGCCGCTCGTCGTCCTGCGGCGCGGCGAGGACGACTTCCTCCTGCTCACGGAGCCCGAGCTGGGCGAGACCGTTCGCTCGCAGCTCCTGCGCACCCGCTTCGCGGCGAAGTGCGAGATCGAGCCGGAGGAGCACACCTCGGCGATCGTGCTCGGCGAGGGCGAGGGGATCCCGACGACCGACTACGGCGTGCCTGCGCGCGAGGTCCTCGATCTGGAGGCCGACCACGACTCCGAAGAGCTCGAGCGGCTCCGAATCGAGGCCGCCACCCCACGCTTCGGGCGCGAGATCGACGACCGCGTGCTGCCGGCCGAGGCGGGTCTGACCGACCGGGCCGTCTCCTTCACCAAGGGCTGCTACCCCGGGCAGGAGCCGATCGCCCGCCTCCACTACCGCGGCCAGGCGAACCGGCGGCTCGTCGTACTGGAGCTCGAGGACGACCACGCGCCGGCCGTCGAGGCTGAGCTTCGGCTGGGCGAGAAGGCCGTGGGGCGCGTCACGAGCTCGGTTCCGGGGCTCGGGCTCGGCTACGTCCGCAAGGAGGTCGAGGCCGGCGCCGACCTCGTCGTCGAGGGGCGGCAAGCGCGCGTGCGATCGACCGGGCCGTCCTGAGAAGATGCCAGGGCTGACGCCTGCCCTGGCCTCCGACTCCTACGATCTGGCCCCGCTCATCTGGGTGGTCTTCATCGCCTGCGTGCTTCTGGCTGCGATTGTGGGCCGGTTCTGGACATTGCTCTTGCCGGTCGCGCTGATTCTCGGCGTTCTGGTCCTCGGGTTGAGCGACCGGTTCTACTCGAGCGTCTCCGAGGACACGCAGATAGCCGTCTTCTTCGGTGGCGTCCTCGGACTGTTGATTTCCGCACCGGTGCTCTTCGGCAGGCACCTGCTCATGCTGCAGCGGAGGAAGCGACGCCGGGCGGAGCGGCGGCGCGACCAGGTCGGGACAGCAGCGGACGCCTAGCTTTCACGGACGCGGCGAAAGTGCGCCCGGCAAGATTCGAACTTGCGACCTCTGCCTCCGCAGGGCAGCGCTCTATCCCCTGAGCTACGGGCGCGTAGCGCGCCCCAGTCTAGCGGCGCTCCTAGGGCCTGAGGACGACGCGGCCGGTCACCTCGCCGCCCTCGACGAGACGGTGAGCCTCGGCCGCTTCGTCGAGCGGCAGCTCGCGCTCGACCCACGGGTGGAGCTCGCCGCGTGCGAGCGCCGCGACCAGGCTCTCGAGCACCTCTCGCGGCGCCGCCTGGCCGGCGATGCCCTCGATGCGCGCGCGCTTGCCGACGATCCCCCAGATGCTGAACGAGACCATCGGATCGCCGACCGCTCCGGGTGTGATCAGCCGCCCTTCGCGCCCGAGCGCGGCGACGCTCCGCTCGAATGTGCGAGCGCCGAGCGGCTCCCAGACGACGTCTGCCTCGAGCTCGGCGACGCGCGGGTCGTCATAGGCGAGCGCCTCGGCGCCGAGCTCCCGCAGGCGGTCGTGCGTGCCTGCGCTTCCCGTCGCGTACACGGTGGCGCCGAGCGAGCGGCCGATGTCGATTGCGGCCTGGCCCGTGCTGCTCGAGCCGCCCTGGACGAAGAGCGTCTGGCCCGACGCCAGCTCCCCGCGCCCGACAACGCCCCACCAGGCGGTCCGATACGGGGTCGGCACGCTCGCGGCGACGGCGGGCTCGACTCCGTCGGGCAGGGCGTACACGTTCTCCTCCGCCGCGACCGTCAGCTCGGCGTACGTCCCCTTGCCGCTCAGCGATGACGACGCGCTCGCCCGTGTCGGCGCGCGTCCCGGCGGCGTCGCCGGGATTACCGAGGATCAGCGGGAAGGAGGAGGCGCCGCCCTTCCGCTGGTTGACGTCGAAGCGGTTGATGCCGGCGGCCGCGACTCGGACGAGCACCTCGCCCTCGCCGGGCTCGGGGTCGGGGACCTCTTCGATCCGGATCACCTCGGGCGGGCCCGTCTCGTGGATCACGGCGGCGCGCACGGAGGGAACGCGTACTTGTCGCGCCGAACTCGACGCACGTGGCCGATGTGCCGGACCAGCTCACGCTGGCGCACCACCGCGATCTGCGCGGCCGCGAGCGCCGGCCGATCGTGCGCTGGGTACTGCTCTCGCTGCTCGGCCTGTTCTGCCTGCTCGCGCTCGCGAACGTCTTCGGCCAGCGGCCGAGCACCGATGACGGCCGAGAGCGCGGTCGTCCGGCTCGACGTCTACTCGCCGCCGCGGTTGCGCAGCGGGCTCATCTTCGAGTCGCGCTTTCACATCCACGCGCGGCGCGAGATCAGGGAGGCGACGCTCGTGCTCGATCCCGGCTGGCTCGAGGGCATGACCCTGAACACGGTCGCGCCGAGCCCGGTCGGCGAGGCGAGCCGCGACGGCCGCTACGCGCTCGAGCTCGGCCGGATCCGGGCCGGCGGCGAGTACCTGCTCTTCCTCCAGTTCCAGGCCAACCCGACGAACGTGGGTCACCGCTCGCAGGACGTCGAGCTCTACGACGGCGAGGAGCGGCTACTGGCCATCGACCGGAGCGTGACGGTCTTCCCGTAAGCCATGGACCTGGTCATCCGCGCATTCGTCGGCTTCCTCTTCGTCTTCGCGCTGACGCGGATCGTCGGCCGGCGCGAGCTGTCCAGCCTGGAGCCGTTCGACCTGATCATGCTCGTGATGATCGGCGACCTGGTCCAGCAAGGGATCACGCAGAACGACTTCTCGGTCACGGGGATGATGCTCGTCGGCTCGACGGTCGCCCTGCTGACCGTCGCCCTCTCGTACACGAACTTCCGCTTCCCCTCGCTGCGGCCGATCCTCGAGGGCGAGCCGGTGATCGTCGTCCAGGACGGCAAGACGATCGACCGCAACCTGCGCCGCAACCGGATCACGCACGAGGAGCTCGCTGCGCTCGCGCGCGGACAGCAGTTCGGCTCGCTCGACGACGTTCAGTGGGCGGTGCTGGAGACGAGCGGTCAGATCAGCTTCATCCCGCGGCAGCGAACGTCCTAGGCTCCACCCGTGCCGCTCTACCTGACGGAAGCCGACATCCACTCGCTGCTGGCGCCCGAGGACGCGCTCGATCCGATCGAGGAGTGCTTCCGGCGGCAGGCTACGGGCGCGATCGACATCCGGCCGCGCACGCGCCAGCCGGCGGGGGACGGCGCGTTCGCCGTCATGTCGGCGGTCGACTCCGAGCTCGGGCTCGCCGGCGTGAAGTCCTATGTGTGGGTCTCGGCCGGCACGCCGTTCGTCGTCCTCCTCTTCGACGTCGCGCAGGGAGAGCTCGCCGCGGTGATCGAGGCCAACAGGCTCGGGCAGCTCCGGACCGGCGCCGCCAGCGGCGTCGCGGCGCGCCACCTCGCACGCGCCGGGAGCAGCAGCCTGGGGGTGATCGGGTGCGGGTTCCAGGCCGAGACGCAGGTGCAGTGCATTCGTGCTGCGCTGCCGTCGATCGAGTCGGTCGTCGCCTACTGCCGGACCGAGGAGCGGCTGCAGGCCTTCTGCGCCAAGGTCGGCGCCGAGCCCGCGGAGTCGCACCGGGAGGCCGCCGACGCGGACGTGGTCGTGACCGTGACCACCTCGCGCGACCCGGTGCTGCGAGGCGAGTGGCTGCGACCCGGGGCGCTCGTCTGCGCGGTGGGCGCGAACGACCCCCGCCAGCGGGAGCTCGACAACGTCGTGCTGGAGCGCGCCGGCTTCGTCTGCTGCGACTCGCGCGAGCAGTCGCGGCTCGAGTCGGGCGACCTGATCGACCCGGTGAAGGCCGGCGTGCTGGACTGGCTCGAGGTGCACGAGCTCCACGAGGTCGTCAGCGGCGAGCTGCAGGGCCGCCAGTCCGACGACGACATCGTCGTCTTCAAGTCGAACGGGATCGCGGCCTGGGATGTCGCGATCGGCGCCGAGGCGCTGGCACGCGCGCGCGAGCGCGGAGTCGGGCAGACCGTCTAGCTGGTTTCGGTCCCGCGCACCGACGTGATCACGTCGTCGCCGATCGCGCGAATCAGCTCCGGCCGGTCCAGCAGGCGGTCACGCTCCCGCGGGGTCGTCCGGTTGCGGACGTACGGGTCCTCGAGGATCTCCGACAGCGGCCGCCCGCGCTCGTGCTCGCGGATGACGTAGGCGGCGACGCGCTCCTCGTTCGAGCTGCGGGCGAACAGGAACGAGAACGGGTTCCGGAAGAGCTCGGAGAGCTTGGTCACGGCGGCGATTGTATCCTTGCCGCGATGCGCCTCAAGGCGTCCCCGGCGAGGTTTGCGGAACGAACGCTGAGCGGCGTGGACGAGAACGGGGTCGAGGAACGGATCGTGATCTGGATCGAGCGGCGCCAGGGTGCGGTCTGGGCGGTCGGCCGCGCGGTCAACCCGCAGCACCGGTCGAGCGACGAGCCCAGGCGCGACGACTACCTCTTCGAGGGCTACGAGCTGGAGGACGCGCTCGAGGTGGCGAACGGCGCGCTCTCCGACGACTCGCGCGTCTCCGCTCAGGACGGCCGGGCGGACCTCGTGGCGCCGTTCGAGCGCGATGAGCTGCTCCGGAAGCTCGAGCGCTGGTTCTTCGGGCACGACCGGCAACCCGAGCGTTAGCCTCGGCGACCGTGTTGATCCGCCTCGGGCATAGCCCGGATCCCGACGACGCATTCATGTTCTGGGGGCTCGCCTCCGGGCACGTCGACCCGCGTGGCTTCGAGTTCGAGCACGTGCTCGCCGACATCCAGACGCTGAACGAATGGGCGCTCGAGGGTCGGCTCGAGGTGACGGCGCTCTCCCTGCACGCGTTCCCGTACGTGCAGGACCGCTACGCCCTGCTGCCCCACGGGGCGAGCATGGGCTCGGGGTACGGGCCGGTCGTCGTCGCGCGCGAGCCGATGACGAGGGACGAGCTCGCCAAGGTGCGGATCACCATCCCGGGCAAGATGACGACCGCGTTCCTCGTGTTGCGGCTCTATCTCGGCGACTTCGAGTACCGGGAGGCGCCGTTCGATCTCATTCTCGATCAGGTGCGCGAGGGCCGCGGTGACGCCGGCCTCCTGATCCACGAGGGCCAGCTCACGTACTCGGGGCTGGGGCTGGAGAAGGTCGTCGACCTGGGTGAGTGGTGGCTGCTCGAGACCGGGTTGCCGCTGCCGCTCGGCGTCAACACCGCCCGCCGCGATCTGGGGGACGACGCGCTGCGCGAGCTGTCCGCCGTTCTCGCCGAGTCGATCCGGGCGGGGTTGGACAACCGTGCCGAGGCGCTCGCATACGCGGGCCAGTTCGGGCGAGGCCTGGCCCCCGACCTGACCGACCGCTTCGTCGGCATGTACGTCAACGAGCTGACCTGCGACTACGGCGACGAGGGCCGCGCGGCGGTCGAGGAGCTGCTGCGCCGCGGCGAGGCGATCGGCGCCTTCCCGGCACCCGTTCGGGTCGAGTTCGTCGGCTAGCACGCATGAGCAGTCGCGCGGTCGTCCTCGCAGCCGTCAGGACCCCCGTCGGACGCTACGGCGGAGGGCTCTCCGAGGTGCGCCCCGACGATCTCGCCGCGGCGGCAATCGCGGCCGTGGTCGATCGCGCGGGAGTGCCGGCCGACGAGATCGAGGACGTCTACTTCGGCTGCGCCAACCAGGCGGGCGAGGACAACCGCAACGTGGCGCGGATGGCGCGCGCTGCTGGCGGGGCTGCCCGAGAGCGTGGCGGGCGTGACCGTCAACCGCCTGTGCGCGTCGGGGCTGTCCGCGGTCGTCGCCGCCTGCCACGCGATCGCCGCCGGTGACGGCGACCTCTTCGTCGCGGGCGGCGTCGAGTCGATGAGCCGGGCCCCGCTCGCGATGTCCAAGCCGGAGAAGGCCTTTCCGCGGGGCAACCAGACGGTCTGGGACACGACGCTCGGCTGGCGCTTCCCCAACCCGCGCATGGAGGCGATGTTCCCGCTCGAGTCGATGGGCGAGACCGGCGAGAACGTCGCCGAGCGCTGGGGAGTGTCGCGCGAGGACCAGGACGCCTTCGCCGCCGAGTCTCAGCGGCGCTGGGCCGAGGCGGCCGAGGCGGGCCGCTTCGACGACGAGCTGATCCCGGTCGGCGAGGTCGACCGCGACGAGCACCCTCGTCCGGGCACGACAGTCGAGACCCTGGCCGGGCTGAAGCCCGCGTTCCGCCCTGACGGCACGGTCACGGCAGGCAACTCGAGCGGGCTCAACGACGGCGCGGCCGCGCTCGTGCTTGCAAGCGAGGAGCGGGCGCGCGAGCTCGGCGTGGAGCCGCTCGGCGCGTTCGTGGCCGGGGCGGTGGCGGGCGTCGACCCGCGCGTGATGGGGATCGGGCCGGTTCCGGCCGTGCGCAAGCTGCTGGCCCGTGCCGGGATCGAGGCGGGCGACCTCGACCTCGTCGAGCTGAACGAGGCGTTCGCGTCGCAGAGCCTGGCCGTGATCCGCGAGCTCGGGCTCGATCCGGAACGCGTGAACGTCAACGGCGGCGCGATCGCGCTCGGGCATCCACTCGGGATGAGCGGAGCCCGCCTAGTGGTGACGCTCCTGCACGAGCTCCGGCGCCGCGGCGGCCGCTATGGCCTGGCGACGCTGTGCGTCGGCGTCGGCCAAGGCCAGGCGGCGCTGTTCGATCGCTCTTAGCCGTGCGCGCGAGAGAGTCGTCGGCGGCTATCCGGTAAACGGCGGCCGTCGACTGGCACGCTCGGCCCTCGGGGGCGCTTTGACGATCCTCACGCTGGCCACGGCCCTCTCGATGGGCTTGGGCCTCGCGATGACCGCGGGGGGCCGTGCCGGCGTCCCCGGCGCTGGCGCCGTCCCGGGCTCTCCCGCCGGCGGCGGCGAGGCCGGCGGCACGGGGGTGACCTCGGCGGTGTTCGACAGCGTGCCGGGCGCCGCGTTCGCATTGACCTGGAGCACGAGGTGGACGCTGACGCGTTGGCCTGGCCGCAGGCGCGGGATCAAGAGGCAGCGCTGGCGGCCGATGCGAAGCAGCTTGCGGTCGGCGCTTATGAACGTCATCCCGCGCGGGATGCGATCGCAGACCCGGAGGTTGCGGGCGGGGAGACGGCCGCGGTTGCGGACCGTGATCTGGTAGCCCGCGCGGCCACCGGCGGTCACCGTCGGGCTGTCAGCCGTCTTCTCGATCGGCACGTCGCAACCTGGTGGACCAGGGCCGTTACTCGGAGTGATACTCACGTTGTCGAACAGGTAGCCATTACCGCGGAGGGCAGGGGGACCCGCCACGCTGGAGCGGAACTGCAGGCTGTTGATGTCCGCTGGCGTATTGACGTTCGGCGGCGGGGCCTGCTCCGGAGCGGTGCGGTAGTAGTTCTCCCACGTCGTGAAGCACTGACCAAGGTCCTCGACCGTCGACAGAGATTCGCACCAGGTCGTTGTCGATGCCCGGGTTGACCTTGATCCAGAACCTGATCTCGTGCGGACCGCTGTGGCTAAGCGGCGGGCCAGGCGCTGGGTGCGCGACGAACTTGCCATCGACGTCGGGGGTGTCGTTGACGCTGACCCGAATACCGGCCTCGGTGTCTTCCAGGCCCACCCAGGACATGCGCGAGCCCTCGCCGGAGTCCGGGCTGACGCTCAAGAACAGTCCGGGCTGGTAGGCGCGCGTCTTGGACATAAACGAGAACTCGGCGATGAACACTTTATTGAGCCGCGCCTCGCCGACCTGTACTGGCTCCCTTGGGGAATACGTCTGGTAGAAGAACTCACCAGACGCACATGCGTTCGACATACGCAACGATTGACCGCCGAACCCAGGAGGGTCGCCAGGAGGAGCGACAGTGTTGGCGACGACCTCCTGGTCGTACTGTCCTAGGGTTGGGGTTGGGACACACGCCGGGATCGCCCCAAGTGGAGCGCTCTTCCAGGCGGCGCCGCCGACGCCGGTCTGTCCGTTGACGGACCCAAGGTGGAAGAGGGTCGACTCAAAGAGCGTGATGGAGGCCGCTGCGGCCCCGCATACGAGCAGGACCATGCTGACTGCCGTCGCCAGCACCATGAGCATTCGGCGCATGCTTCCTCCTTGATAGGCCCGCCATCGAGTCGATCACGAGGCAGGCGCCTTGGGGGTGTCAGCCATCCCGTGTCCGGGACTGGAAGCAGGCGGCCGCGAACGTTCTGCTCTACTCAACCGTCGCCGCAGGTACGCGATACGACGCATACCTGGCTCCCTTCTCTTGAGGCAACGGTGCCATTAGAAGCGGGGCACGTCAAGGGCTGCGCTGAGGCCGCCCCCTCGGTATCGTGCCGCGCGATGGCGGTCACCACCCAGCGGGAGTACGGGCTGTTCATCGGCGGCGAGCTCGTCGAGCCGGCCTCCGGCGAGATCCGCGAGCTGAACGAGCCCGCGACGGGCGAGCCGCTCGCCCGCGCCGCGATCGGCGGCGAGGCGGACATCGACCGCGCGGTCGAAGCGGCCCGCGCCGCGCTCGGCGGGGCCTGGGCCAAGACGCCGCCCACCGAGCGCTCGCGCCTCCTCCACGCGCTGGCCGACGCGATCCAGGCCAACCGCAAGGAGCTCGCCGACCTCGAGGTGCGAAACGTCGGCAAGGCGATCTCGTCGGTCAAGGCCGAGGTCGCGCAGGCCACCGAGAACTTCCGCTTCTACGCCTCGGCGATCGCCTCGATCGCCGGCCGCGCGAACCCGATCGGCGGCTCGCTCCTCTTCTACTCGCTGAAGGAGCCGGTCGGCGTCGCCGCCCAGATCGTGCCGTGGAACTACCCGCTGACGATGGCGACCTGGAAGCTCGCGCCCGCGCTCGCGGCCGGGTGCACCGTCGTGCTCAAGCCGGACCCGGCGACGCCGCTCACGGCGCTCCGCCTGGCCGAGCTCGCCACGGAGGTCGGCTTCCCCGAGGGCGTCGTCAACGTCGTGCCGGCAGACGGCCCCACCACAGGCGCGTACCTCGTGCGCCACCCAGGCGTCGACAAGGTGGCGTTCACCGGGTCGACGAAGACGGGAGCCGAGATCATGCGCCTCGCCGGCGATCCGCTCAAGCGCGTCACGCTCGAGCTGGGCGGCAAGAGCCCGAACCTCGTCTTCGCGGACGCCGACCTGGCCGACGCGATTCCCAGCGCCGTGTGGTCGATCTACTACGCGGCGGGGCAGAGCTGCGAGGCGCGCTCGCGCGTGCTCGTCGAGCAGCCGCTGTACGACGAGTTCGTCGCGCAGTTCGCCGAGAAGGCGAAGGCGCTCAGGGTCGGGGACCCGCTCGACGCGGAGACGCAGATGGGCTCGCTGATTTCACAGGCTCACCGCGAGCGCGTGCACGGCTACGTCGAAACCGGCCGCGAGGAGGGAGCCGAGGTCGTGGCCGGCGGCGAGCCGTCCGACGGCGCGGGAGCTTTCTACCCGCCGACGGTGCTCGCCGGGGTCGCGAGCGGGATGAAGGTCGCGCAGGAGGAGATCTTCGGCCCCGTCGTCACGGTGATCCCCTTCGAGGACGAGAAGGACGCCGTCCGGATCGCCAACGACTCGCGCTACGGCCTCTACGCCACCGTCTGGACCGGCGATCCCGCCCGCGGTCACCGCCTCGCCCGTCAGATCAAGGCAGGCACGGTCGGGATCAACATGCCGTACACGGCGTTCCCGGGGATCCCCTTCGGCGGCTACAAGCAGTCCGGCTTCGGACGCGAGCTCGGAATCGAGACGCTCGAGCTCTACCTGGAGACGAAGAGCGTCCTCGCCTCGACGGGCACCCGCCCGTACAACCCCTTCGGTCTCTAGGCCAGCTCGCGCCGGAGCACCGAGGCGACCGCGGTGAGGCCCGCGCGCGTCTCGTCCAACGAGGGCTCGCGCGTGGTCAGCCGCTGCAGGCCGAGGCCCGGCAGGAGCAGCGGCCGCAAGAGCCGGCGGCCCGACACCTGGATCGCCTGCCACAGCTCCATCGTGAGCGCCAGCGACAGGAGCGTGACCAGGAGCGGCGTGTAGAGCGCCGGCGCGAGCGGCCAGGCCCGGTCAGCGAGGAAGGTCACGGGCAGCACGAGCGCGGCGAAGTTGGTGCCGCAGCGGGGCGAGAAGCGCGAGGGGCGTGCCGAGCCCTCCCAGGTCGAGGTCAGCCGCCGCTGCTCGGCGGCCGCGATCGCGCGGTGCTCGGCGCCGTGGAGCCGCAGCGTGCGTCCGCGCAGCAGCCAGAGCACCAGGCCGACCGTCAGGGCGATCCCGGCCGGCAGCCGCACCTGCTCGGGGAAGAGGAAGAAGGCGAAGGGCGCGACCAGGGCCAGCGCAAGCAGAGCCCGTTCACGCGGCCGTGTCACCCCGCGTCGGCGGAACACCGGCGACAGAGCGGCGGCGAGCTTTGCCAGACCGCGAACGAGCGGGATCTTGCCGAGGACAGGTGGGCGCGAGGTCATCTCGCCCTCGCGCAGCGAGCCGTCCACGCCGGCGAACGCCCAGAAGCGCTCGCTGACGATCACGACGCCGTTCGGCCGCGCCATCCCGCCGAGCTGCGGGATGCGTTCCGCCGCGTCGGCGCGCGCGAGCATCTGCCGGGTCCCAGGCATGGTACCCAGCTTGTCGGAAGAAGGGGCCGCCCGGCAATGGGCCGGGCGGCCTATTTCACAATCAGTTAACGCTTGGGCCTACCAGTACCCGCGGGAGAAGAAGCCGAGCAGCGCGAGCACGAGGATCACGATCAGAAGAATCCAAAGGATGTCCACGTTGTTGGCACCCCCTTTCGGTGTCTCCGTCTTCTCCCCAACGTCCGAAGTGGTCAAACAGTTATGTAGGACCTGACAATGCAGGTCCTGAGTCGCAGGCTCGACGAGGTTTACGGCATCGGAGACGGTGTCGGTGCGAACCGTGTGGGCGGGACCCTCGAGGAGGACCAGGCCTGCGACCTGGTCGCCGGCTGGATGGCGGAGGCCGGACTCGAGCTGGAGCGCGACGACCGGGGCAACGTCGTCGGCCGGCTCGTCGGCGCGCGCCCCGACCTGCCCGAGGTGTGGACGGGCTCGCACCTCGACTCCGTGCCCGAAGGCGGCAGGCTCGACGGCCCGCTTGGCGTGCTGGCGGGGCTCGAGGCGGTTTCCGCGGTCGGGCGGTCCGAGCGCACGCTCGGCGTGGTGGTCTTTCGCGACGAAGAGACCGGCTGCCACGGCAGCCGCTGGAGGGTCCGCAACGGTTCGCTGCCCGGCTCGTACGTCGAGCTCCACATCGAGCAGGGGCCGCGGCTCGACCGGGCGGGTGCACCGCTCGGCGTGGTCACCGGGATCGTCGCCTACGCGCGTCGCAAGCGTGAGCTTCGCGGGCGCGGCCGGCCACGCGGGCACGAAGCCGATGGACGCCCGCGACGACGCGCTCTGGTCAAGGCGTCGGAGTACGTGCTCCGCGTACGCGACGCGGCCGCGGCGATCGAGGGCGCTGTCGGCACGGTTGGTGTGCTCGAGGTGCTGCCGGGCGGCGTGAACGTCATTCCCGGAGCCGTGAACCTGACCGTCGACGCGCGTGCCCCCGACGACGAGCGGCTCAGACGGCTGCTCTCCGACCTCGGGCTGGAGGCAGAGCCGATCGTCCCGGCCGCACTCATGGGCGAGTCGGTGCGCCGCGTCCTCCGCGAGGAGGTGGAGCGACTGGGAGCGCCGGTGGTCGAGCTGCCCTCGGGAGCGGGCCACGACGCGGGCGTTCTCGCTGCTGCGGGCGTGGAGGCCGGGATGCTGTTCGTCCGCAGCCTCAACGGCGGCGTCAGCCACTCGCCGGACGAGCATTCGAGCGACGAGGACATCGCGCTCGCCGTGGACGTCCTGACGACAACGCTCCGCCGCCTCGCCGAAGCCAAGTAACAGACTGTTACTAACCGAAGAACGCGGCTGTCGTGCGGGTGTTCGGTGCTAGTAACAGACTGTTACTTAGTCGCGCTCGCTGAAGCTGATCGTCTGGGCGCCTTCCCAGAGCGTCAGCCGGCCGAGCTCCTTCAGGTGCTCGGCTCCTTCGGTGAGGGTCGCGAAGTGGTTCGCCCACAGCTCACCGGCCTTGCTCTTGAAGTGGCAGTAGCCGTAGGGGAAGAGGAGCTCCGTCTCGCTCTCGCCGCCGGGATACAGCGCGAGCTCGCCGGGGTGCGGATAGCTGGTGGCGTTCTCGGGGCCGATCCCCAGGTCGCGGTCGCCCCAGGGGATCCAGTTCGACTCGCCGCTCCAACGGCAATGGATGATCCGGTCCTCGAAGGGGAGGATGCGCTTGAAGGCGGCGACGGTCTGCGGCGCCGATTCCTCCTCCCAGCGGGCGACGAAGCGGAAGCCGGCTGCCTCGATCTCGAGCATCGCGCAGAACCTACTCGACGGGCGCGCCCGCGGCGATCCAGGCCCCGAGCTGCTCCCGCTCCTCGTCGGTCATCCCGGTCACGTTGCCGAGCGGCATCGCACGCGAGTCGACCGCCTGGATGCGGATCGCCTCTGCGCGGTCGGCGATCTGCTCCGGAGTGTCGAAGACGACTCCCGCGGGCGCGGAGGTGAACTGCTCGTTCGTCGGGCTCGCCGAGTGGCAGGTGACGCAGCGCTCCTCGACGATCGCGATCGCCGCCGCCGAGTCCACGTCGGACCCCGAGCTCGGCCCTGGCTCGTCGGGCTCGATCGCGAGCGCGAGGGCGACCGTGGCCACGGCGGCCGTGACCGGAATCGCCAGCACTGTGCGGCCGCGCCGCCGGAGGACGAAGAAGTGGCGCACCCACGCGCCGATCAGCATCAGCACCACCAGCGCCAGCCACGCGTACTCGTACCCGTAGAGGAAGGGGAAGTGCGTCGAGATCATCGTCAGCACCACCGGCAGGGCGAGGTAGGTGTTGTGCACGGAGCGGCGCTTCGCCTCGACCCCCAGCTCGATCCGCGGGGGCCGCTCCTCCTGCTTGGCGCGGATCAGCTCCCAGTGCGCGGGGATGATCACGAACAGGACGCTCGCGACCATGATCGTCCCGAGCATCGCATCCGACCTGGATGAATGCGCCCCGGCCGCTGAAGAGCTCGCCCGCGCCCCACGCGGCGAGGGCAGTCAGGCCGACGAGCAGCACGCCGAGCACGACGTCGCTCCTGATCGTCCGGCAGAGCAAGTCGTAGACGACCCACGCGAGCACGAGGCCGGTGAGGCTGATCCCGACTGCGGCCGCCTCTGACAGGTCGGCCACGGACGGGTCGATCAGGTATGTGTCGGCGTGGAGGTAGTAGAGGAGGACGAGCAGCGCGAAGCCCGAGATCCACGTCCAGTACGCCTCCCACTTGAACCAGTGCAGCGGCTCGGGAAGGCGCGCCGGCGCGGTCAGGTGCTTCTGCACGTGGTAGAAGCCGCCGCCGTGCACGGCCCAGAGCTCGCCGTGCACGCCCTTCTCCGCGTCGCCCCGCTCGCGCGGCCGCTCGAGCGCGGTGTCGAGGAAGACGAAGTAGATCGACGTGCCGATCCAGGCGATTCCGGCGATCACGTGCAGCCAGCGGAGCAGCAGGTTGAGCCAGTCGGTCAGATAGGCGTCGAGGCCGAGGATCATCCGCGCCTCCAGCGGTCCTCCGCGATCGAGACCAGCTCGCCGAGCGCGGTCGTGAGCTCCTCGTCCGTGGGGTTCCCGATTCGCGTACGCAGAACGTCGAGGATCTCCGCTTTCGGGCGACGGTTCACGAAGACCACGAAACGGAAGCCGTGGCGCGCCTCGTACTCGCGGTTCAGCCGGTCGAGCTCGGCGAGCACGGCCGGGTCGGCGTCGGCTCCCTGCTCGGCGGCCGAGCGTGCGGAGAGCTTGCTCGCGCCGATCGCAGGGTGCGCGTCGAGCACCTCGCGCTTCTGAGCCGGGGTCAGGTCTTGCCTTGCCACACGGCGGGCCTCGCCGAGCGGGTTCTCCAGCTCCGCGAGCAGTTCGACGAAGCGCGTCCGTCCCTCGAAGAGCTCCGCGAGCTCGTCCGCGCTCAGCTGCCGCGGTAGCTCGCGCACGAGTAGGGCGAGACGAGCAGGGGCACGTGGTAGTGGCCGTCCTCGAGCGAGAGCTCCAGCTCGACCCGGCGGAAGAACGGCGAGGGCGGGTGGAACACGAGCGTGTACGCGCCCGGCTCGAGGCCCCCGGCGAGCTCGGCGATCCGTCCGTCGTCGTCCGTCGTCCCCACCGCCAGTTGCTCACCCTTGCGCGCGAGTTCGACGCGGACGCCGTGGGCCGGCTCGCCGCGGCCCGTGTCGAGGACGTGAGTGGAGAGCGACGCGCTCACGCCCACAATCTTCGCGCCTGGACGCGGTGTTCCCGCGCGATCTCGTCCTCGTCGGCGTTCACCAGCCGGCTGTCGCGAACGATCTCCTCGCCGCCGACGTACAGCCGGTCGACGCGATGTGGAGCGCTGAGCACGAGCGCGGCCACTAGGTCGTCGGCGCCTCCGAACTCGAGCCCGTCGGTCCGCCAGACGGCGAAATCGGCGCACTTGCCGCGCTCGAGCGAGCCGATGTCGTCGCGGCCCAGGACGCGCGCGCCGCCGCGCGTGCCGAGCCGCAGCGCCTCGCGCGCCGTCATCGCCGCCGGCCCGCCGCGGCCGCGGGCGACGAGCAGCGCCTGCTTGACCTCGAAGAGGAGGTCACTGCGCTCGTTCGACGCGGATCCGTCCACCCCGAGGCCGACCCGCACGTTGGCATCGACGAGCTCGCGGACCGGGGCCACGCCCGCGCCGAGCCGGAGGTTCGACGTCGGGCAGTGCGCGACCCCCACGTCGCTGCCCGCGAAGGCGGCGATGTCCGCCTCGGACAGGTGCACGCAGTGGGCGCACCAGACCTCGTCCGCCAGCCACCCCATCCGCTCCAGGTACTCGACCGGGCGGCAGCCGTAGAGCTCGACGCAGTACGCGTCCTCCTCGACCGTCTCCGCGAGGTGCGTGTGCAGCCGCAGGCCGAGCCGGCGCGCGAGCGCGGCGGACTCGCGCATCAGCTCGGTCGTGACCGAGAACGGGGAGCACGGAGCCACGACGATCTGCACGCGGGCGCCTGGTCCGCTCTCGTGCAGTCGGGCTGCCTCCTCGGTCTCCGCGAGGGCGCCGTCGGTCGTCTCGACGACGTGGTCGGGCGGAAGCCCTCCCTTCGACTCGCCGAGATCCATCGTGCCCCGCGAGGCGACGAGGCGGACGCCCAGCTCGCGGGCCGCCTGCACCTCGGCCTCGAGCAGGCCCTCGACGCCGGGCGGGAACAGGTAGTGGTGGTCGAAGACGGTGGTGCAGCCGGCGAGCGCGAGCTCGGCGATGCCCGTGCGCGCGGCCGCGTACTCCGCCTCGGCGTCGATGCCGGCCCAGACCGGGTAGAGCGTCCTCAGCCAGGTGAACAGGTCCGCCTCCTGCGCGCGGGCGCGCGTGAGCGTCTGGTACAGGTGGTGGTGCGTGTTGACCAGACCGGGCGTGACGAGCGCGCCGCCGAGGTCGACGGTCTCGTCTGCCGCGGGGCGCTCGCCGGCGCCGATCGCGCCGACGAAGCCTTCGTCCACGAGCAGCCAGCCGCCGTCGTGCTCGGTTCCGGCCTCGTCGCCGACCACGACGTAGGCGTTCGCGTAGAGCGTCGTCACGCCTCGAGCGACACGAGCTCGAACCGGTCGACGTCGACGAGGCCGCGGTCCGTGATCTTCAGGCTCGGGATCACGGACAGCGCCAGGAACGCCATCGTCTGGAAGGGCGAGTGCAGCTCACACCCGAGTTTTCGCGCGGCCTCGACACAGGCGCGGCTGCGCTCGAGCACCTCTTCGAGCGGCGCCGTCGAGAGCAGGCCCGCCACCGGAAGCGGCAGCTCGGCGCGCACGCCGCGGCCCTCGGTGACGACCACGCCGCCGCCCGTTTCCGACAGCCGCCCCACCGCGCGGGCCATGTCGTGGTCGTTCATGCCCACGACGACGATGTTGTGCGCGTCGTGGGCGACCGTGGAGGCCAGCGCCCCGCTCTTGAGCCCGAACCCGCGCACGAACCCCAGGCCGATCCGGCCGGTGCCGAGGTGCCGCTCGATCACGGCGATCTTGGCCAGGTCGCGCTCGGGATCGGCAACCGCCAGTCCGTCCACGGTCGACGGCTCGTCGACCAGCGACTCGGTCACGATCTGGTCGGGGACGACCCCGATCACGTGCGCGCGCCCGCCGTCCCAGGGGATGGCGAAGTGGTTCGACGCGACGGCGCGGATGCGGACGGTGTGCTTCACCCACTCGGGCACCTCGGGCCGCGGGATCTCGCCGATCGGCTCGCCGCGCTTGAGCACGAGCTCCGGGACGAAGCTCTCGAGGTCGGGCAGGACGAGCAGGTCGGCCTGGTAGCCGGGCGCGATCGCCCCGATCTCGAAGAGCCCGTGCCAGACCGCCGGGTTCAGCGACGCCATCACGACCGCGTCCTCGGGCGTCACGCCTTCGGCCACGGCCGCGCGCACCATCGAGTTGATGTGGCCCTCGTCGGCGATGTGCTCCGGCTCACGGTCGTCGGTGCAGAAGGCGATCCTTGTCGGGCCGTACTCCTTGGCGAGCGGGAGCAGGTCGCGCAGGTTCCGGGCGCCGGAGGCCTCGCGGATCAGGAGCCACATCCCCGCGCGCAGGCGCTCGCGGCCCTCGTCGACCGTGCGGGCCTCGTGGTCGGAGCGGATCCCGGCGGAGGCGTAGGCGTTCAGCGCCTTGCCGAGCAGGCTGGGCGCGTGGCCGTCCACATGTGAGGCGCCGTCCAGCCGCAGCTTGGCCAGTTCGCTCTCGAAGCCGGAGACGACTCCGGGGAAGTTCATCATCTCGGCCAGGCCGATCACGCGTGTGCGCCGCATCAGACCTTCCAGGTCTCCCGTCGAGAGCGGGCGCCGGGGCGACTCGAACTCCGACGCAGGCACGCACGACGACGCCATGAAGAAGACGTCCAGCGGCAGGTCGGCGCAGGCGTCGAGCAGCCAGTGCACGCCGTCCGTGCCGAGCACGTTGGCGATCTCGTGCGGGTCGGCGACGACGCTGGTGGTGCCGAGCGGCAGCACGAGGCGCGCGAACTCGTCGGGCAGCAGCTTCGGCGACTCCAGGTGGAGGTGCGCGTCGACGAAGCCGGGCACGACCCAGCGACCGCTCGCGTCGATCGTCTTTCTCGCCTCGTAGTCGCCGATGCCGACGACGTAGCCGTCGCAGATCGCGACGTCGCCCTCGAGCCATTCGCGCGTGAAGACCGAGAGGACACGGCCGCCGCGCACGACGGCGTCGGCGGGCTCGTCGCCACGTGCCACGGCGAGGCGGCGCGAGAGATCCTTCATGCCGACGAAAGCTACTACGCTCTTTCGCGTGGACGTTCTGAGCCCGCAGACGTTCGACGAAGCGTTGCGCCTGAAGGCCGAGCGCCCGGAGGCGGTTCCGATCGAGGGTGGGACCGATCTGATGGTCTCGCTCAACTTCGACCGACTGCGGCCGCCGGCGCTGCTCAATCTGAACGAGGTTGGCGAGCTGAAGGGCTGGTCGCGCGAGAACGGCGCGCTGCGACTGGGTGCGTCGCTCACCTACGCCGAAGCGATGCGCGGCGAGCTCGCCTCGTCGCTCCCGGCCCTGGCCGAGGCCTCGCGGACCGTCGGCTCGCCGCAGATCCGCAGCCGCGGCACGATCGGCGGCAACCTCGGCACCGCCTCGCCCGCCGGCGACTCTCTGCCCCCGCTTCTGGTCGAGGACGCCGAAGTCGAGCTGGCGAGCGTGCGCGGACGCCGGGTGCTGCCGCTGGCGGAGTTTCTCGTCGGGCCGAAGCGGAACGCCCTCGCCGAGGACGAGCTGATCGCCGCGGTGTGGGTGACGCCGAGCGGCGCCCGCCAGACGTTCATGAAGGTCGGGCCGCGGAACGCGATGGTGATCGCGGTCTGTTCGCTTGCGCTGTCGGTGGACCGCGAGCGCGGCGAGCTGCGCGCGGCCTACGGGTCGGCGGGGCCGGTTCCGGCGCTCGTCACGGCGCCGGTGGACGAGGCCGAGTCGTTCGCGGAGCGCGTCGCCGAGGCGGCCTCGCCGATCGACGACGTCCGCGGGTCGGCCGCGTACCGGCGCCACGCGCTGCGCGTCCTGGCCCAGCGCGCCCTGGAGAGGTGCACGGCGTGAAGATCTCGCTGCGGGTCAACGGCGAGGAGCGCGAGACCGAGGTCTGGCCCGGCGAGAGCCTGCTGTACGCCCTCCGCGAGCGGCTCGGCCTGCCGGGATCGAAGAACGCCTGCGAGCAGGGCGAGTGCGGTTCGTGCTCGATCCTGCTCGACGGGACGCTCGTCTGCGCGTGCCTGGTGCTGGCCGCGCAGGCGGAAGGGCACGAGGTCGTGACCGTGGAGGGCCTGTCCGAGGATGGGCGGCTGCATCGCGTGCAGGAGGCGTTCGTCGAGACGGGCGCTGTGCAGTGCGGCTTCTGCACGCCGGGCCTCGTCGTGGCGACGGCCGACCTGCTCGCGCACAACCCGGACCCGAGCGAGTACGAGATCCGCGAGGCGCTCTCGGGGAACCTCTGCCGGTGCACGGGCTACGCCAAGATCTTCGACGCGGTGAGACTGGCGGCGGGGAGCGCGTGATGAGCCTGTGGGCGAACCGGCGCAACCTCGGCACGGCCCCGACACGGACACGTGCGGAGAAGGGCGCTAGCGTCCACGCCGGGTGGCGGGTGGACTCGTCCCCACCCATTGAGGGTGGGGAGTCGGGTTGGAGGGGCGTGTGAGCGCGACCAGCACTACGCGCAAGCTCGAGCTCGGGCGCGTCGGCGTCAGCGTCAACCGGGCGGACGGGATCCCGAAGGTCACGGGCGAGTTCGCCTACTCGAGCGACCTCTTCGCCGCCGGGATGCTCTGGGGCCACACCCTCCGCAGCCCGCACGCGCACGCGCGCATCGTGGAGATCGACATCTCCGAGGCGGTCTCGATGGCGGGCGTCCACGCCGTCCTCACCCACGACGACGTCCCGGGCGACAAGCGCTACGGCCTCGAGTTCGCCGACCAGCCAGTGCTCGCGTTCGAGCGAGTGCGCTACTTCGGCGAGCCGATCGTCGTCGTCGCAGCCGAGCACCCCGAGCAGGCACGCCGGGCGGCCGCCCGGATCAAGGTCGAGTTCGAGCCGCTGGAGCCCGTGGTCGACCCCGAGCGGGCGGTCGAGCAGGAGCCGATCCATCCGCAGCGCTGGACCGACGGCCACGGCTACCGCGACGACCCGCGGCCCAACGTCGTGCGCTCGATCCTGATTCGCCACGGCGATCCCGAGGCGGCAGGGGACGTGTCCGTCTCGGGCGTCTACGAGCTCGGCATCCAGGACCAGGCCTTCCTCGGGCCCGAGTCGGGGCTGGCCGTCCCGGACGGCGAGGGCGGCGTCGACGTGTACGTCGCGACGCAATGGCTGCACGTCGACCGCGACCAGGTCGCGCCGTGCCTCGGCCTCGAGAAGGAGCAGGTACGCATCCACCTCGCCGGCGTCGGCGGCGCCTTCGGCGGCCGCGAGGACCTGTCGATGCAGATCCACGGAGCGATGCTCGCGCTGCACACGAGCCGGCCGGTGAAGATGGTCTACAACCGCGAGGAGTCCTTCTACGGGCACGTCCACCGGCATCCCGCACGGATCTGGTGCGAGCACCGCGCCAATCGCGACGGCAAGGTCGTCAACGTGCGCATGCGCGTCCTGATCGACGGCGGCGCCTACGCCTCCAGTTCGACGGCTGTGATCTCGAACGCCTGCTCCTTCGCGATCGGTCCCTATGCGGTTGAGAACGCGCTGCTCGAGGGCACCTGCGTCTACACGAACAACCCGCCCTGTGGCGCGATGCGCGGGTTCGGCGCCGTCCAGACCTGCTTCGCGGCCGAGGCCCAGATGGACAAGCTCGCACGAGGCGCTCGAGCTCGACCCGGTCGAGCTGCGGCTCAGGAACGCGCTCGCGCCGGGCGACACGCTGCCCACCGGCCAGAAGGTGACCGGCTCGATGCCGGTTGCCGAGGTGATCCGCAAGGCCGCCGAGCTGCCGCTGCCCGACCCGGAGCCGCTTCCGCGCGACGCGATTCGCCTGCCCGGAGGCGCGGGTAACACGACCCGCGGCGACGGCGTCAAGCGCGGGGTCGGCTTCGCGGTCGGCTTCAAGAACATCTGCTACTCCGAGGGCTTCGACGACTACTGCACGGCCCGGGTCGTGCTGCGCGCGGACGGCGGCGCCGAGATCCACTGCGCGGCCGCCGAGGTCGGCCAGGGCGTCACGAACGTCCTGCTCCAGGTCGCCCGCGAGGAGCTCGGCACGGACGACGTCGTGCTCGCCTCGCATACGACCGCGACCGTCGGCTCCGCCGGCTCCGCCTCCGCGTCTCGCATGACCTGGATGGCCGCCGGTGCGGTGCAGACTGCGTGCCGCGCCGCGCTGGAGGAGCAGAAGGCGAAGGGCGGCGCAGCGGTCGACGTCGAGCGGGAGTACCGACACCCGCGCACGTATCCGCTCGACCCCGAGACGGGCCAGACGACCGGTGAGCGCTCGCACGTCGCCTTCGCCTGCGCGGCCATGCGCGTCGTCGCGGAGGTGGACGTCGAGCTCGGCCTGACGCGCATCGTCTGGATCGGCACTGCCCAGGACATCGGCAAGGCCGTCAACCCCAAGTCCGTAGAGGGCCAGATCGAGGGCGGCACCGCACAGGGCATCGGGCTCGCGCTGATGGAGGAGATCCAGACTCAGGACGGCCTGATCACGAACGCGAGCTTCACCGACTACCTGATCCCAACGGCCCTCGACATGCCGCCCGTGCAGTCGGTGCTCGTCGAGGAAGCAGAGCCCGACGCCCCGTACGGCGTCAAGGGCGTGGGCGAGCCGCCGACGGTCGTCTCGACGGCGGCGGTGGTGGCGGCGCTGCGCGATGCGACGGGCCGCGAGCTCACGCGTGTGCCCGTCAAGCCGGACGACATCGTCGGCCTGTGAGGGTCTGGCGGATCCCGTTCTCGACGAACGTCGAGCGGGTGGCGCTGGCGTTCGCCCACAAGGGCCTCTCCGTGGAGTGGATCGACGTCGACCCGGCCGACCGCAGCGTGGTGGAGCGTCTCAGCGGCCAGCCGTTCGTTCCCGTGCTCGAGCTCGACGGCCGGGTGCTCGCGGACTCGACGGCGATCATCGAGGAGCTCGAGCGGCTCCAGCCGGAACCACGGCTCTACCCGGCCGACCGGGCGCGTCGCGCCGAGGTCGAGATCTTCGTCGACTGGTTCAACCGGGTCTGGAAGCGCCCTCCGAACGAGCTCGAGGCGGAGCTGACCAGGGACGAGCCCGATCCAGCCGTGGTCGCACGTCTGGCCGGCGAGGTGACGGCCGCGCTGCCCCGCTTCGAGGCCTTACTCGACGACCGCGACTATCTCTTCGGCGAGTTCGGCGTCGCCGACTGCATCGCGTTCCCGTTCCTGAAGTACGCCGTTCTGTACGACCCGTCGGACGACGAGCTCTTCCATCGCATCCTCGTCGAGCACCAGCGCCTCGAGGGCGGTTTCCCGCGCCTCGAGGCCTGGATCCACCGGGTGAACGAACGCCCTCGGGCCTAGGCCCGTTTCGACGCCTTGTCCCGCGACACAGCTGCGGGCACGATCTCGCCATGTGGCGCCGAGGGGAGCCGCCGCTCGATCGGGAAACGGTCGATGGCATCATTCGAATGCTCATGGAGATCAACGCGAAGCTCGATCTCCTGCTCGGAGAAGAGGAAGGCGATAGGGAAGATGAACCCTGAGGAACGACGAGCACTCAGAGCCGAATGGGCTCGAAATCGGCTGGAGTTCGAAGCGATGTACGAGCGCCTGAAGGCCCGCTGGCAAGCGGAAGACGAGCGCCGCGCTCGGCGGCGCCGCCTCCTCCGCCTTCCACTTCGGCTTGTTCGCCGCGCCTAGCCCTCAGGCATCGGCGCCGACTCGTCGTGCTGCCAGAGGCTGAACGTCGTGCCCTGGTTGTCCTTGCAGGCCACGAACCAGCCCATCCCCGGCACGGGCATTTTCTCCTCCGTCGAGCCGCCGAGCTCCTTCACCTTTGCGATCGACGCGTCGATGTCGTCCGTGTCGAAATAGATCACGGGGTTCGAGCTCGACTCGCCGCCGGAGATGGCGCCGCCGGAGCTCTCGTCGAACTGGGTCATGTGGTAGTCCTGGTCGCCGTAGCTCTGGAACTCCCAGCCGAAGAGCGCCCCGTAGAACTCCTTCGCCTGGCCCGAGTCCTTCGCCGGGAGCTCGACGTGGACCATCTTCCCTGCCATGCGTCCTCCTTCCGAGGACGCGTCAGACGCCGACGTCGATCGGCGCGGGCGGCGCGCCCTCCTCGAGCAGCTGTCGTAAGAACCGGACGATACGCCTCGGCGCGAAGTTAGCGTCGGAGTCCTCGAGTTCACCCAATGTCCACCAGCGCAGCTCGTGCACTCCCTCGTCCACGAGTTGCGCGGGCGTCAGCACCGGCCGCGGGGCGAAGGCCTCGGTGCGCACGAGCGCGATCCGCTCGCTCTGGTCGAGCGTTCGGCCTGCCCACGGAAAGACGTGGCGCCGCGTCCAGACGACAGGCCCGATCTCCGGCTCCTCGAGGCCGGTCTCCTCGCGCAGCTCGCGACGGAGCCCCGTTTCCAGGTCCTCGCCGGGATCGAGGCCCCCGCCGGGGGTCGCCCAGAACTCCTCGCCGGTCTCGGGGTTGACGAAGCGGACGAGCAGGATGCGGTCGTCGGGGTCGAGCACGAGCGCCCGGACGCCGTGCCGGACGGTCACGGTCACGTCCGCAGGATGAGCGCCGACCCGACCGCCAGCAGCGCGAGCCCGAGCACGCGGTGCCAGGTGATCGGGATCTGGTCCTGGGCGAGCAGGCCCCAGCGGTCGATCGCCGCCGCCATCACGAGGTTGCCTGCGATGACGAGCCCGATCGTCGCGGCGACCCCGATGCGCGGTGTGGCGATCGTGATCGCCAGGACGATGTAGACGCTCATCAGGCCGCCGATCCAGAGCCAGGCGGGCTGCTGGGCGGCGTCGCGGAAACCGGCGAGGCTCCGCTCCCAGACGAGCAGGATGGCGAGCGCACAGATCATCGAGACGAGCACCGAGAACGCGAGCGCGGGCGCGACACCGACCCGCTCGCCGAGCTCACCCATGACCGCGGCCTGCACGCTGCCGGCGAGCCCGCACGTCACCGTCAGCACCACTGCGATGGCCGTTCCGCTCGACACGCGGCCAAGCTATACGCTCCGCGCCGTCCCCGACAAAGAGGTGCGCATGGTCAGAGCGTTCATGGTCTACGAGGCCGAGCCCGACCCCGACCGCTACGAGCAGCACGCCGAGCTCTGCCGTCGCGTCCCGGGCGGGACGTTCCGCCACGGGAAGGTGTTCGCCGCCCCGATGGGCGAGCCGCTGTACAAGTACTACGCCGAGTGGGAGTTCGCCGACCGCGACGCGTTCAAGGCCGCGGCCCGGACCCCGGAGTTCATGGAGACGGGCAAGGACGGAATGGCGATGGGTGTGCCCTTCCACGTGCACTTCGCGGACGTGGAGTAGTGGCGGAGCCGGACCAGCCGCTCCCGCTCTCACCCGACGAGCTCGGCTTCGACCGGATCGTCTACGAGAAGGCGCCGCCCCGGGCGACGATCCGGCTCAACCGGCCGGACGTCCTCAACGCGTTCGACTTCCGCATGCTCCGCGAGCTGGCGCGCGCCTGCGAGGACGCGTCGTGGGACGACGAGATCCGCGTGGTCGTCGTCACGGGCACCGGCCGCGCCTTCTGCGTCGGCGCCGACCTCAAGGCCTGGGGCACGGATCTGGTCGGCAACTCCAAGGAGTACTGGAAGTGGTTCGGCGCCTTCAAGGACATGCACGACCGGCTGCGCGAGATCGGCAAGCCGACCCTCGCGCGCGTGAACGGGATCGCCGTGGGAGGCGGCAACGAGCTGCAGATGGCGTGCGACCTCTCCGTCATGGTCGACGACGCGTTCATCCGCCACGTGGGGCTCGAGCACGGCTCGGTTCCGGCCGGCGGCGCTACCCAGTGGCTGCCGATCATGGTCGGCGAGCGCCGCGCCCGGGAGATCGTTCTGCTGTGCGAGCCGATCCCGGCCGCGCAGGCGGCCGAATGGGGCCTCGTCAACTGGGCCGTCCCAGCCGCCGAGCTGGACGCGAAGGTCGACGAGGTCGTCGACAAGCTGGCCGCGAAGCTGCCCGAGACGACCAGGTACGCGAAGCAGCAGCTGAACTGGTGGCGTGACATCTCCTGGCACGAGACCGTCGGCCACGCGCGCGACTGGCTCGCGCTGTCGATGAAGAACGACGAGGCGAAGGAGGCGATCGAGAAATTCCTGGCGCGGACGAAGAGTTGAGGTCGGTCGAGCTCGCGTGGGCGGGCGCTGTCGAACGACGCGACGTCGACGCGGCCCGAGACCTCCTCGCCGACGACTTCTCACTCGCGAGCGTCGGGGGTGTGGCGCCCGTCCTGCCGCGTGACGCGTGGCTGGCGGCGTTGCCGACCATCGACACCCGATCCCTCGCGTGCGAAGTGCTCGACACACGGATCTATGGCGACGTCGGGATCGTCCAGGCCACGTTGAACTGGGACGCCTCGGTCGCCGGGCGAGACCTGACGGGGGACTACGCGATCACCGATGTCTTCACCCGTTCAGCCGGCCGGTGGCGCGCCTCGTGGCGCGTGTCGGTACGGCTGCCGGAGGGGGCGAGCCGATGAGCGAGCTCGTTCTGGTCGAACGCGAGGAGCCGATCGCGGTCGTCCTGCTCAACCGGCCGAAGCAGCTGAACGCGCTATCGACCGAGCTGATGGACGAGCTCGGCGCCGCGCTGAAGGAGCTCGACGCCGACGATTCGATCCGCGCAATCGTGCTCGGCGGCAACGAGCGTGCCTTCGCGGCCGGCGCGGACATCGACGAGCTCTCGCGGGCGACGCCGATCGACATGTACTACCAGCGGCGCATGGACCGCTGGGAGGAGATCCGCAACCTCTGGACGCCGCTCGTCGCCGCGGTCTCGGGCTACTGCCTGGGCGGCGGCTGCGAGCTCGCGCTCACGTGCGACATCGTGATCGCGTCCGAGACCGCGCAGCTCGGCCAGCCGGAGACGAACCTCGGGATCATCCCGGGCGCCGGAGGGACGCAGCGCTGGGCGCGCGTGGCCGGCAAGGCGATCGCGATGGACGTGATCCTGAGCGGCCGCTTCCTGACGGCTCGCGAGGCCCTGGCGGCCGGGCTCGTCTCCCGGGTGGTGGCGAAGGAGGCCTGGCTCGAGGAGGCGAAGCGCGTCGCCCGCGCGATCGCGGCGAAGGGCCCGGTCGGGATCCGGCTGGCGAAGGAGGCGGTCGATCGCGCGTACGAGAGCCCGCTCTCGCTCGGCCTCGAGTACGAGCGGCGGGCGCTCTACCTCGCGTTCGCCTCGGAGGACGCGAAGGAGGGCCTGACCGCGTTCATGGAGAAGCGGCCGCCGGAGTTCAAGGGCCGCTAGCGTTGACCGCCTGACCCGACGGTGCCAGACTCGGTGCCCATGCGGCGATGGGTCCTTGCCCTGGCGCTTACCGGGGCGATCGGCGGCTCCACGGGCAGCGCCGGGACGCTCCAGGACGGCGGCCGGATCGTGCTCCGCGGCGAGGGCAGCGGGATCGTCCACTACGTCGCAGAGGGACCCGGGATTCCCGGGACGTACGAGGACGACTGTCCGGAGGCGTGCTCGGTCACCTGGCCGCTGCAAGGCGTCACGATCACCCTCACGGCGACGCCGGTCGAGGACTCCCGCTTCGGCGGCTGGGGTGGTCTGTGCGCGCCGGCCGGCACGAACCGCACGTGCACCTTCACGGGGACTGCCGGGATCAACGTGGTCGAGGCCCGCTTCCTCCCTCCGAAGGTCGACATCGTGCAGGTGCCGATACGTGGGACGACGACGCTGCAGATCGCGCCGTCGTTCGTCCAGAAGCTGCGACGGCAGGGCTGGAGCCTGCAAGCGATCGCGCCGGCCACGCTGCGCGGCAAGACTCTCAAGCTGCCGATCGCTCCCACGGGACCGCTGTCGATCTTCCGCGGCACATCGTCATTGCAGGTCGAGAAGTCTGTCCGCGGGTGCTTCGTCACTCTCAATCCCGGCTACACGGTCCACCACGCCGGCGGTATCCGTCTCTCTCGCCCGGGTGGGAGTCGCTACAGGCTGCCGCTCGACAAGCCTGCCATCAGCTCGCGCACCGGCTCGCCCAGCTTTCTCTTCCGGGACGCGCGCGACCCCCGCGTCGCAAAGAGCGGCAACCTCACCAAGGGTCGACCGGGTTTCAGTGCAGCCATCCTCGAGGGCAAGACTTATGGATCCGGCGATCTTGTGAACAAGTCGACCTTCCGGATCAGGTTCGGCACGAGGGTAACCAGCAACTCCTGGGACAATCTCGTCACAGACTCGGCCAAGCCGACCATCACGTCGGGCCCCTTCGCCGCCGTGGAGCTGAACGCGCGCGTGCCGCCGACAGTCTGCTGAAAGCCCACGAAAGTCGCCCCACCCACCCGGGGCTTCCATCCCTCGAATCACGCTAGCGGAACAGTTCTCACAACTGTGTGCTCGGAATGCGCCAAGATTGCGCCGATGTCCGAGGTCGAGAGCACGTCCCAGCCGCGAGCCGGCTCCCGAGCCAGACGTGCAGGCCGAGGCGCCTGCCGACCCGGTCCTGACGAGCCGGGACGGCGCCGTCCTGACGATCACACTCAACCGGCCCGACAAGCTCAACGCCTTCAACGCCGACGTCCACAAAGGGCTTGCCGCCGCGCTCAGGGAGGCGCGCGCCGAAGACGTCCGCGCAGTCGTGATCACCGGGGCGGGACGAGGCTTCTGCGTCGGCCAGGACCTGACCGAGTTCCGTGACGCGCCCGACGACATCGCCGATGGCCTTCGCAGCTCCTACCACCCCAACGTTCTCGCGATCCGCGCCCTCGAGAAGCCCGTGATCGCGGCCGTCAATGGCGCAGCGGCCGGAGCGGGCCTGTCCCTCGCCTGCGCGTGCGACCTGCGCATCGCGGCCGACTCCGCCACGTTTGTGCCGGCGTTCATCAACATCGGCCTCGTCCCCGACTCGGGCGGGTCCTTCTTCATCCACCGCCTGCTCGGCAATGCGCGCGCGTTCGAGTGGATGGCGTCCGGGCGCCGGCTCAACGCGGCACGCGCGCACGCGTGGGGTCTCGTCAACGAGGTCGTCGACGACGACGAGCTGCCTGCGCGGGCGGCCGAGGTCGCGGCGACGTTCGCTGCGCTGCCCACGCGCGGTGTCGGGATGACGAAGCGCCTGTTCGACGGCGCCGCCGCCCATACGCTCGTGGAGCAGCTCGAGCTGGAGGCGCAGCTCCAGTCTGCGGCCACGAAGACCGAAGACTTCCGCGAAGGCGTCGCCGCCTTCCTCGAGAAGCGCGACCCGAACTTCAGCGGCCGCTGAGGCCTACGCGCGCCGCGCGCAGACCACGAAGCCGATCTGCTCCGCGATCTGGCCGGCCTCCGCGCTCACGGCGGCACCCTGCTGCAACGCATTGTCGAGCTCGGCCTGTTGCCCCGCTTTCGCCGCATCCCGCGCGGCCGCGTTGAAGTTCAGCTCCTGCTCGAGCAGTGCGAGCAGCTGGTCGACCTGGTTTCGGGTCTCCTCGTCGCTCGGCTTGGGCAGGTCGGCGAGCTCCTCGTTCTGCTCGCGTGCGATCGGCAACGCCCGGTCGAGGAAGGCCCCTAGCTCGGCGGGCTCGGCCGTGACCGGCCGGGGGAGGCGGCTGAGCCGCACCTGGTATGTCCCGCAGACTCCGTCGGCGCGGGCCACGTAGTCGTCACGGGAGACCTCGTCGCCGCCGCCCATGCAGCCGCCGGCGACCGCGGCGAGCAGGGCCAGGACGACGAGTGGGCGCACGCCCCGACTCTAGCCCGGCTTCGTCCCCCAGAGAAAGGCGTGACCCATCCGCCAGCGGCCCAGCCCTTGCTCCACGCGCGGACGCAGGTAGGCGGCGAAGCGGTCGGCCTCCTCCTCGGTCAGTGCATCCTCCATCGCCTCGGCGAAGGTCGGGAGCTTCGGGTTGCCGGAGCTGTGCAGGAAGCCGTCCCAGGCCCGAGCGGGGAGCGGCTCGACCGCGAGGCGGAGCTCGCAGCGGATCGGGAAGAAGCCCGCGCCCTCGGCGAGCTCCATCAAGTCGCGCTCGTCGAAGTTCAACATCGGGTCGTCCTCCGGCTGCGCCGCGCGGAAGACACGCGCCAGCTTCTCGCCGATGTCCTGGAGCTCCGGCACGTCGAGCGCGAAGAACTCGCGTCGCCGCGGCTCGAGGCCGAACGAGTTGATCGGCTCGAAGAGCGAGATCCGACCGCCCGGCCGCAGCACGCGGGAGAACTCGGCGAACGCGCGCTCGAGCTCGGCCACGTAGATCAGGACTGAACGCGTCGTCACCACGTCGACCGAGCCGTCAGGGACCGCGGCGAGGTCGTCGGCGCCGGAGGACACGAACACGCACCGATCGAGCACCTCGAGCTCGGCGGCGATCGACCGGCACTCGTCGAGCAGCGTCTCCGAGATGTCCGCGAAGACGACACGGCCCGCCCCCCGCTCGAGCGCGCCGAACGCGACGAGCCCGTTGCCGCAACCGACGTCGAGCAACGACAGGCCCGGCTCGAAGCCGGCGTTGTCGAGGATCTGGTCGCGCATGCGGGCGAGCTGCTCCAGCGTCCGGGCCTCGACCTCCTCGTCGCCGCCGGAGCGACGACGGCGCAGCCAGGCGGCCCAGCGATCCTCGGTCACCGGCGCCTCACCAGAAGTGGACCTCAAGCTCGACTGCACGCGCTCGCTCGGCGTCTACTGAGCGCCCAGCGCAGCCAGGACCTCGTCGTGCTCCGGGAACCGGCCGGCCTCGTGCTTCGAGAAAACGGTGGTGCCGTCGCGGATCACGTCGAACTGGCCCTTGCCGCCGGGGATGTCCGCCGCCTCGATGCCGTTGGCCCTCAACTCGGCCGCGAGACTCGCGGCCCGGTCGTCGTAGCCTGTTCAGGTCGGGCAGTAGTAGATCTCGACGGCCACGCCGAGAGCGTACCGCGCGGATCAAGAAGTCTGTTTCCGGGGAGGAGGGACGCTGGGGAACGGCCGGCGCTTTCGCCCGTTGAGCCACGGCCATCGAGCGCCGGCGGGACTCGAACCCGCATCTCCGACCGTTCCCTGTGTCAGCAAGGATTGGTTCGTCCAGATACCGCTGCGCGGATGACTGCGGTCGAGGATCGCCAGTCGCTGCAAGGCCGGACAGCTAGCGTCTGGGCGTGGCACCGTCAGCGACGCTCGTGCGTGAGAAGCTCGACCAGGCGCCGCCGATCCTCGAGGAGCACGGCGTCGATCTCTGGCTGACGCTCGTTCGCGAGACCCTTCTCACGCGGGATCCGTGCCTCGACCTCGTCGCCGGCACGTACTGCGCCTGGCAGAGCGCGTTCCTGCTCTCGCGCTCGGGCGAGCGGGTGGCGATCGTCGGGCGCCACGACGCGTCGAGCATCGAGCAGCTGGGTGCGTACTCCGAGATCGTGGCGTACGACGAGAGCATTCGGCCCGGGCTTCGGGCGACGATCGAGCGGCTCGCTCCCGCGTCGATTGCGCTCAACTACTCGCCGAGCGACCCGGCCGCGGACGGCCTCACGCATGGACTCTGGCTCGTGCTCGGCGAGGCGCTCGAGGGCACGCCGTACGCCGATCGCCTCGTCTCGTCCGCGCCGATCGTCAATTCGCTCCGCGGGCGGAAGTCGCCGTCCGAGCTCGCACGCATCCGCGCGGCAGTCGAAGAGACGGAAGCGATCTTCGCGTCCGTCGGCGGCCGGCTCGGACCCGGCTTGAAGGAGATCGAGATCGCCGAACTGATGCGGGCGGAGGTCTCTCGACGCGGCCTCGGCTACGCGTGGGAGGCATCCCACTGCCCCGCGGTCAACGCCGGCCCGGACAAGGACGTCGGGCACAGCGCCCCGGGCGAGCTGGAGACCCGGCGCGGCGAGCTCCTGCACTGCGACTTCGGCGTCGAGAAGGACGAGTACTGCAGCGATCTGCAGCGCGTCTGGTACGTGCTCGCCGAGGGCGAGCGCGAGCCACCCGCCGACGTCCTGGCCGCGTGGCGAGCGGTGTGGGCGTCGGTCGACGCCGGTGCCGCCCTGTTGCGGCCCGGCGCGCTCGGACACGAGGTCGACGGCGCCGCCCGTGCGAGCCTGGTCTCGGCGGGCTTTCCCGAGCCGATGCACGCACTCGGCCACCAGCTTGGGCGCTCCGCCCACGACGGCGGCACGATCCTCGGCCCGCGCTGGGACCGCTACGGAGACGCGCCGGACGGCCGTATCGAGGAGGGCAACGTCTACACGCTCGAGTACGGCGCGGCGGTCCCCGGCCGCGGCTACATCGGGCTCGAGGAGGACGTGCTCGTCACGGCGAACGGCGTCGAGTGGCTGAGCACCCCGCAGCGCGACCTCTGGCTGGTCGGGTAGCAGCTCCTCAGATCGTCTTGAACTGCTCGAACGGCTGGCGGCAGCTCGCGCAGTAGCGGAGCGACCGGCACGGCGTCGGGCCGAACAGGTTCTCGAGGCGCGTGTCGGTCGAGCCGCAGTACGGGCACTTGAACGAGCGCCCCTGCAGCTGGACGATCGTCGGAGCGCCCGCCTCCCTCGGCGCGGGCGGCGCGAAGCCGGCCTCGCGCAGCTTCTCGCGACCCTCGGGCGTGATCCGGTCGGTGGACCACGAGTCGTCGACGACCACCTGCACGTCGGGCTCGCCGCCGAGCCCGCGAATGCGCTCGATCATCGCCTCGCGCATCGTCTCCAGGGCCGGGCAGCCGAGGAACGTCGGCGTGAACTCGACCCGCACCCGCGAACCCTCGACCTCGACCTGACGGACAACTCCGAGCTCCACCAGCGAGATCACCGGGATCTCCGGATCCGGGATCTCGGCGAGCGCGTCCCACACGGCCGCCGTCGTTACCACGTCGCTCCCGGCACGCTGCGGCGCACCATCGTCATCTCGTCCCAGAGCTGCTCGAAGTCGGCCGTGTGCTCGCCACGTACGTCGACGAGCGGGCGCAACTCCTCGAGCGCCTCGAGGTAGCGCGGCTCCTCGGCCAGCCGCTCGTGCCACATCCGGGCGTGAAGCCGGTGGTAGACCTCCTCGCGATCGATCTTGGCCGCGAGGCCCGCAACCTCGGCGTCGTCCGACGCCTTCAGCGCCGCGATTCGCCTCTCGTCCGCCTCCTCGTACAGGACGTGACGGGCGATCGTCCGCGCCCAGTCGGGGACGAGCTGGAGCTGGACGAAGCGCGAGCAGCGGTACTCCTGCGGCGAGCGGTCGAAGGCGAGCTCGTCCGCGGTCGTCCCGAGCTCGTCGGCGACGAGCTGGTACAGGGCGCGCGCGTGACCGATCTCGTTCTGGGCGATCGACGAGAAGGCCACGTCCTCCTCGAGGAAGGGCGCAACGCCCGTCCATTCCGAGTTGCGCCAGCCGAGGATCAGCTCGTCGTCAGCGATCTCGAGGAGCAGCTGTGCCCGCTCGCTCACGTGCCTCCCTGAGCTTCTCCTTCAAGGGGTAGCCGTCCACCCGGTGGTAGTTGCGCCCCAGCTCGTCCACGAAGTCGTCGATCTCGAGGACCGCATCGCGCGGCACGACCCACAGCGCGACCGACTCGCCGCGGCGTCCGTACTGCTCGCGCGCGTAGGCCTCGGCGAACTCCCGGTTGGGAGCGGCGACCGCCCCCGCGTGCTGGAACGGCTGGCCCTTCCGCTCCTGACGAAAGACCTCGAAAACCACTACGCCGCTTCGGCGAGCACGACCTGCCGTACCCACGCCGAGTTCTCGCGCGCGTGCCGGCGCAGGTCGAGTCGCTCCTCGGTCTTGGGGCCGTGGCCCGTCACGACGGCGCGGAGCTCGTCCCAGTCGGGCTCGGTGTACTCCCAGACGCCGTCGTCGTTCTTGCGCAGCTTCGGGTCGGGGACGGTCAGGCCCAGCTCCCAGATCTGCGGCACGTAGCCGTCCAGGAACTGCTGCCGCGCCTCCTCGTTGCCCTGGCTCTTGATCCGCCAGACCAGCATCGGGTCCTCGGCCGCCGGGATCGGGTTGCCGTGGAAGTGCATGAGCGGCCCCCACCAGCGGTCGAGCGCCTCCTGCACGAGCTCGCGCTGCTCGTCCGTGCCGTTCATCATCGTCAGGATCACGTCGCGCCCGTGCAGGATGTGGAACGACTCCTCCCAGCAGATCTTCTTCATGATCCGCGCGTAGGGCGCGTACGAGCACTTGAGCAGGGCCTTCTGACTGATGATCGCCGCCGCGTCGACCAGCCACGCGATCACGCCGACGTCGCCCCACGTCTTCGTCGGGTAGTGGAAGACGTTGTGGAACTTCGCCTTGCCCGAGACGAGGTCGTCGAGGCAGGCTTCGCGTGGCTTGCCGAGATCCTCGACGACGCGGTAGATGAGCTGCGCGTGCCCGACCTCGTCCTGCACCTTGGCGGTCAGCGCGAGCTTGCGCTGGAGCGTCGGCGCACGGAGGATCCACTCGCGCTCGGGCAGAACGCCCATGAGCTCGGAGTTGCCGTGCATCTCGATGAACTTGATCAGCTTCGCCCGGTAGTCCTCGGGCATCCAATCGCCGGTCTCGACCTGGCCGCCGGACTGGACGTAGTCGAGGAACTCCTGCTCTTGCGCGGTCATCGGGTCCTCCCAGCTACCGAACGATCGTTAGGGTCGGATTCTAGCGCTGATGAGCACCCGTAGGTCAGAGCTAACCCGGACCGCAGCCCGGCTCTTCGCCGAGAAGGGCTACCACGGCACGTCGATCGGCGACCTGGCCGAGGCGATGGGCGTCCAGAAGGGCTCGCTGTACGCGCACATCGACTCGAAGCAGGACCTGCTCTACGAGGCGACCCGAGAAGGCGCCCAGGCGTTCCACGCCGCGCTCGACGCCGTTCCGGACGACGTCCCGGCGACGGATCGCATCCGGCTGGCGCTCCGCGGCCACCTGCGCGTGGTGGCCGAGCAGCTCGACGTCGCCACCGTGTTCACGCGCGAGTGGCGCTACCTCGAGGGCGAGCGGGCGCTCGAGTTCCTGTCCGAGCGGCGGCGCTACGAGGAGCGCATCCGCCAGCTCTTCCGCGAAGGGCGGGAGACCGGCGACCTCCGCACCGATCTCGACGACGGCGCGGCCGCGCTGCTCGTCCTCTCGGCGGCCAACTGGGCCTACACCTGGCTGCGGCCGGGCGCTGACACCGACGCGCTCGCGGACCGCTTCTTCGCGCTCCTGCTGGACGGGATCCGCGGCTACTCGACGCCGTCCTAACCAGACCGGTACCCGGACGTCTATAGAGAAAGCGAGATCGCCTGCGGTCGGCCGTCCGTTGTCGCTTGACTTTTCTCTATAGACGTTTGAAGATCGCGCTTGCTCTATCGCAGTGCGCGGTGGAGAGTGCCTTCACGACAAGAGGGGAGAGCAATGCGACGCTTGCGTCTCAGGGGAGTCGCCGTGGCGGCGGCCTTCGGCGCGCTCGCCCTCCCGGCCTCGGCCTTCGGAGTCGCGCAGATCCAGGAGCAGAGCGATGCCCTGCGCGACTACGACGCCCGGTCGGGAGCGATCGCACCCACCAACGCCCAGCGTGCCGCGGTCAAGCGGCTCGGGGCAAAGGCGACCTGGAACCAGTTTGGAACCCCGGCCACGCTGTCGAAGCGTGGCAAGTACCTGACCAAGAGCATTCGCGGGAAGAACGCCGCGCACGCGGCTCGCCGGTGGATCCACCAGAACCGGGCGCTCTTCCGGCTCCGTTCCACCTCGGGCCTCGAGCTCGTCCGCGACTCGCGGCTCTCGTCCAGCCGCGGCCACGCGGTCCACTTCCGCCAGGTCTTCGGCGGGCTCGAGAGCGTCGACGGCGGTCTGATCACCGTCGGCCTGAGCGGCCCGTTCAAGAAGGGTTGGCGCGTCGCGTTCGTGTCCTCCTCGTTGACCGCCGACACGGCGCTCGACGGGCGGGCCCGGCTCTCCGTAGCCCAGGGCTTCGCGGCGGCAGCGCGCGGCACCGGCGCTTCGTACTCGGTCGCGCAGGTGCAGGGCGGCAAGAAGTCCGCCGGCGGCTGGACGAAGCTCCGCGTCCCGGCCTCCGGGTCGGTTCAGAGCCTGCGCCCCGTCGCCTTCCCGACCGTGCGCTCGGGCGTCATCCCGGCGTACGAGTCGCAGGTGGGCGGCAAGGGTGACGCGGCATTCCGCGTGGTCGTCGACGCCCGCAACGGCGCGCTGCTCGCGCGGCAGAGCACAGTGCACAACGCGGCCGAGACCGCCTCGTCGGCGCTCGTCCAGACCTTGACGTTCGAAGGCGAGGTTCCCGCCGTCGAGGCCGCGTGCGGTCCCGACCACTCGTTCGCGGTCGGCGCCGGTGTCCGCTACCTGGACGGCTTCTTCGATGCTGCCAACCCGCTCAACGACATGGTGCTGCTGCTGATCAAGGACGGCGCCACCCTGATCTCGGCGGACACCGCGTTCGAGCCGGAGCGATTCCACTACGAGCCCGCCGGCGGCGTGCCGCCCGGCACGTACGTCGCGCGCGTCTGCGATTTCAACGCCGGCGACGGGGTCCCGTGGCTCGATCCCCGCGGCTACACCGGGCGCGTGATCATCGACGACACGGCTCCGCCGGCGGCGTACCTCGCGCGGTGGAAGTCCTTCCCGTCCAGCCCGCTGATCGGGCCGGGCGGCGGCGACCCGTGGGGCAGGCCCAGCACTGACATCCGCGAGGTGCTCTGCTGGCAGAGCGCCCCCGGCTGTGACGTCGAGGTCGGCAACCTCGCCTCCCGGTACCCGTGGGATCACGACCCGGTGAGCGACACGCCGACGTTCACCACGGTCGGCAACAACGCGGTCAGCGCGGAGTCCTGGACGCACCCGAGCGCCCCGGCGCCGTTCCAGTTCCGGCCGACCTCGCTGACCCGCGACTACTCGTTCCCGTGGACGGACCAGTGGAACGCGACCGACTGCAACACGGGCAACCCGTCAGGCTCGGCCTTCGTCCCGGGTGTCTCGATGGACGTCTCGGCGGCAGTCACGAGCCTGTTCGTCAACCACAACCTGATGCACGACTGGTCGTACTACCTCGGCTTCACCGAGCGAAACTGGAACGCGCAGCGGCACAACTTCGGGCTGACCGAGGCGTTCCGCCAGAACGACCCGGTGCTCGGCGACGCCCAGGCGGGCGCAGCGATACCGACGCCGCAGGCGTTTGTGGCCGGCTCGCGCAACAACGCCAACATGTCGACCGCCGTCGACGGCTCGTCCTCGACGACGAACATGTACCTCTGGCAGCCGCAGCAGGGCGTGTACTACGCGCCCTGTGCGGACGGTGACTATGACCTGCCGCTGATCGGCCACGAGTACGGCCACATGATCGAGAACCGGATGATCGGCAAGGGCTTCCTCCGCGCCGGTCACCACGCAGGCGCGATGGGAGAGTCCCACGGCGACCTGTTCGGCATGGAGATCGCCAACGAGCTGGGCGTCGTCCCGGTCGACGGCGAGAACCGCTACGCCGTCTCGGTCTACGCCACCGGTCAGAAGCTGCGCGGGATCCGCAACTACGGGATGAACTTCCCGCAGACGGGCTCGTTCCCGACCGTCGGCAAGTACACGCAGGTCAACCCGCTCAACTTCAGCGACCTGGGCTACGACGTCACCGGTCCGAGCGGCTCACGTCGAGCAACCAGGTGCACGCGAACGGGGAGATCTGGTCGGCGACGAACTTCCGCATCCGCAAGCTGCTCGCGGACAAGTACGACGACGACTTCCCGTACGACGACGAGGACCTGCAGCGGGCGTGCGCCAACGGTGAGCTTGCGCCGTACGCGTGCCCGGGCAACCGGCGCTGGATGCAGCTCGTGTTCGACGCGATGCTGCTGATGCCGATCAACCCGACGATGCTCCAGGCGCGCGACGCAGCACTCGCGTCCGACCTGATGCGCTTCGGCGGGGCAAACCAGAAGGAGATGTGGCTCGGCTACGCCCGCAGCGGCATGGGCGTGAGTGCCGCCGCGACGAACAGCGGGCTCGCGGAGACCGACACCGATCCGGTGCCGGACTTCGCGTCTCCGCTGCACGACAACGCGACGATCAGGTTCGTCGCGAAGGCCAAGGACGGTGGCACCGTCCCGGCGCGGATCTTCGTCGGTCACTTCGAGGCGCGTGTCTCGCCGATCGCGGACACCAATCCGGCCACCCCGGCCGCCGGCACACCGGCCACGGTGGTCAACCTCGACGACACGGCGAAGTTCGCGCCCGGGACGTACGAGTTCGTGGCGACGGCTCCCGGTTACGGACACCTCCGCTTCCGCAAGACGCTGTACAAGGGCGAGGAGTCCACGATCGAGCTTCGCTTCGCTGCGAATCACGCCTCCGCGAACGCGGGCGCGACTGCGACCGGGGACACGAGCGGTGCCGACGCGGCCGCCCAGGCGGCGCAGCTCCGCAACCTGATCGACGACGCCGAGGCCAGCAACTGGACGACGGCCGGAACGGTCGCTTCCGGTGTGCTCTCGGTGGACGGGAAGAAGGTCACGGTCGACCTCGCGGGCACCAAGCCGGTGAACGTCAAGCACGTCAACGTCAGCGCACTCGTCTCGTCCGGCCAGAACCGTTTCACGGCTCTGCGCCAGTTCGAGCTCTGGGCCTGCAACGACGGCGGCGACTCGGCGCTCCACCACGACGGTCCCAAGGCCGACTGCACGCAGGACAGCGGCTACCGCAAGGTCTACACGGCCCCGGCGAACGCCTTCCCCGGCGACGCTCCGCGGCCGGTCTCACCGACCATGATCCTGCGCAACTTCGACATCCCGAACACGAAGGCCACGCACCTGCGCCTCGTCGTCAAGACGAACCAGTGCACGGGCGGGCCGGACTTCCAGGGTGAGCAGGACGCAGACGCGATCAACCCGACCGACTGCGATACGAACGCGACCGCGGCGACGCAGTTCGTCCGCGCCGCGGAGTTCCAGGCCTTCAGCGACGAAGGCAGCGTCTACCGCTTCGACGACTAGGTCGTCGAGCGCCCAGCACGTCCGACGGGGCCGGTGTAACACCGGCCCCGTCGCCGTACCTTCTTGACTTCTCTCGATAGAGGTTCGAAGATCCCCCCCGATCTCCACCGCAGGGATGCGGCGGAGACGTGTGCCACATAACAGGGAGGGGAGAGAGAGAATGCGATTCACGCTTCTCAGGCGTGCTGCTCTCGCAGCCGCCGTTGGTGCCCTAGCTCTCCCGGCCACCGCGTTCGGAGTCGCGAACGTCGTCGAATCAGGCGATGCACTTCGCGACTACGACGCGCGGGTCGGGAAGGTGGCGCCGACGAAGGCTCAGAAGGCAGCCGCCAAGCGGCTCCACGCCAAGGTGACGTGGAACCGGTTCGGTACGCCCGAGACGATCTCCAAGCGGGGCAAGTACCTCGCCAAGGGGATCCGGGGCAAGACCGCTCCGGAAGCCGCACGCAGGTGGGTGCACCGCAACCGCGCACTCTTCGGACTTGCGTCGACGTCGGGCCTCGAGCTCGTCGGCGACTCGCCGCTGGTTGCAAGCCGCGGCCACGCGGTCAACTTCCGCCAGGTGGCGAACGGCCTCGAGACGACCGAGGGCGGTCTGATCACGGTCGGCATCACCAAAGCGAAGAAGAACAAGGGCTGGAACGTCGCCTTCGTCTCGTCGTCGATCACGCGGAACACCGCGGTCGACGGGCGGGCGAAGCTGTCCGGCGTCCAGGCGTGGCTCCGCGCGGCCGGCTCGGTCGGCCTGCACGGCTACTCCGTCGCCCACGTCAAGTCGGCGAAGGCCTTCGCGGGCCGGACCCAGCTTGCGGTCGGTGGCCTGGGCCAGGCGCAGTCGGTGAAGGCAGTCGTCTTCCCGACGCTTCGCGCCGGCCTTATCCCGTCGTTCGAGTCGATCGTCGTGAAGGCGAAGGACGCGTTCGGCTTCAAGGTCATCATCGACGCGCGCACCGGCGCGGTGCTCGCACGGACGAACCTCGTCCACTACCTCGAGAACAAGGAGTCGGCGAAGCAGGCCGGCGAGTCGTACACCTACAACGGTGAGATCGCGGCGACCGACGGTGCGTGCAACGACCACGGTCCGTTTGCGATCGCGGCCGGGAACCGTGCTCTCGACGGCTTCGTCGCCGCGACGAACCCGCTGAACGACATCGTTCTCGAGCTCTACAAGGACGGTGTGCTGCTCCAGCACGCGGACACGCTGAACTCGCCGGAGTCGTTCCACTACGAGCCGGCCGGCGGCGTTCCCGCAGGCAACTACATGATCAAGGTCTGCGATTTCGACAATCCGCCGACGGGCCCCGGTGGCCCCGCCTTCACGGATCCGCGCACCTACTCCGGCACGCTGACCGGCGACGCGTCGCCTCCTCCGCCGGCGTACCTCGCACGCTGGAAGGTGTTCCCGGCGAACCCGCCGCTGCACACCGTGGACGGGTATCCGTGGAACCATCCGGACACCGACACCCGCGAGACGTGGTGCTGGGTCTCTGCGCCCGGCTGCGACCGCATCTTGGGCGGCTTCCCGCTCGGGGCGCGCGGCCCGTGGGATCACGACCACAAGACGAACTCGCCGACGCTGACGACGCGCGGCAACAACGCGAAGTCCGCGACCTCGTGGACCGACCCGCTGCTGCCGAGCCCGCCGCAGTTCATGCCGGTGAGTGCTGCTCGCGATTACAGCTTCACGTGGACGAACGACTGGAACAACCGGCAGTGCGAGCCGACTCCGGGGGCGCCGGGCGCCACCTGGGACGACTCTGCTGCGACGGTCAATCTGTTCGTCGCTCACAACCGGATGCACGACTGGTCGTACTACCTCGGCTTCACCGAGCGGAACTGGAACGGCCAGGACTACAACTTCGGCCTCACCGAGCGGCGGCAGGAGAACGATCCGGTCGTCGGCAACGTGCAGGCCGGGGCGCTACCGCCCGCCAAGGCGCGTGACAACGCGAACATGATCACGCTCCCGGACGGACAGTCCTCGATCACGAACATGTACTTCTGGCAGCCGATCGCGGGTTCGTTCTACGCCCCGTGCGTCGACGGTGACTACGACATGGGCGTCATCGGCCACGAGTACGGCCACATGATCGAGAACCGCATGGTCGGCAAGGGCAACACCCGCTCCGGGCACCACGCCGGCGCGATGGGCGAGTCCAGCGGCGACATGTTCGGCATGGAGTATCTGTTCTCGAACGGCTTCGTCCCGACGGGCGACGAGAACCCGTACGCGGCCGGCACGTACGACACGGGCAACAAACAGCGCGCGATCCGGAACTTCGGGATGAACTTCCCGACGACGGGCGCTGATCCGAAGCCCAGTCGGCAGCTCCTGACGAACACGCTGAACTTCAGCTCGCTGGGCTACGACCTGACCGGTCCGACGCTCACGTCGGGCAACCAGGTCCATGCCAACGGGGAGGCCTGGAGCAAGACGAACTTCGTCGTGCGCCAGCTGCTCGTCGACAAGTACGACGACGACTTCCCGTACGACGACGAGGATCTCCAGTACGCGTGCGCCAACGGCGAGTTGCCGCCGTACGCGTGCCCGGGGAACCGGCGGTGGATGGCGTTGTACTTCGACGCCATGCTGCTCGAGCCGACGAATCCGACGATGCTTCAGGCCCGCGACGCGCTGCTGTCGGCTGACCTGATGCGGTTCGGCGGCGCCAACCAGCGCGAGCTCTGGCTCGGCTACGCCCGCCAGGGTATGGGAGTTGGTGCCACGAGCACGAACACCTCGCTCGCCGAGACGGACACGGATCCGACTCCGAGCTGGGAGTCGCCGCTCCACGACAACGGCACGATCACGTTCGCTGCCGAGACCAAGAACAACACGCCGATCACGAACGCTCGGTTCTACGTCGGCCACTTCGAGGCGCGCGTCTCGCCGATCGCCGACACGAACCCGGCGACGACGGGCGTGAACCTCGACAACGTGGCCGAGATGGCGCCAGGGAAGTACGAGTTCCTGGCCCACGCTCCTGGTTACGGGTTCTTCCGCTTCGAGAAGACCGTGTACCGCGGCGAGAACTCGACGTTCGAGGTCCGGTTCGCCGAGAACGTGGCCTCCGCGAACGCGGGCGCCGTCGCGACGGGCGACACCAACGGTGCGGACGCTGCCGCTCAGGCCGCGACGCTCCGGGCCTTGATCGACGACACCGAGAACACGCAGTGGGAGACCCCGAGCAACGCGGCGGGCGCCATCTCGGTGGACGGCAAGAAGGTCACCATCGACCTCGCCGGCACGAAGCCGGTGAACGTCCATGACGTGCAGGTCAGCGCGATGCTTCGGGCTGGCCAGGCCCGCATGACGGCTCTGCGCCAGTTCGAGGTCTGGGCGTGCAACAGCGACAAGGCCAACTGCGCGACGGACGCCGGCTTCAGCAAGGTGTACACGAGCGCTGCGGATGCCTTCCCGGGCAACTCGCCGCGCCCCGTGTCGCCGCACCTGTTGCTGCGATCGTTCGACATCCCGAACACGAAGGCGACCCACCTGCGCATGGTCGTGAAGACCAGCCAGTGCACGGGCGGGCCGAACTTCCTCGGGGAGCAGGACGCCGATCCGGTCAACGCAACCGACTGCCCGAGCGCTAGCCCCGCGGCTGTGAGGTTCGTCCGCGCGGCCGAGTTCCAAGCGTTCGAGCAGGACTCGAGCGTGAATCGGCACTAGCTACAGGAGTGATGTAGCGCGCAAGGAGAGGGGGTCGGCATCGCCGGCCCCCCTCCATTTCAGGCACTTGACCGTCTCGAAGAAACAGTGGTCAAATCGCCGCATTCGGTAGGAGTCTCAAGAAGGGAGAGCAGAATGAAGAAAGTGCTGTTCGTGGCGGTCGCGCTGGTCGTGGCCGCAATGACGGGCGTCCTGTCCGTCGGCTCTGACGCCGGCTCGGATACGCGCCCCGCGAAGTACATCGTGCTCTACGAGCAGGGCGCCTCGCCGGCGGCCGTGAAGCTCGCCGTCAAGCAGGCGAAGGGCCGCATCCTGCGGGCCAACAACAAGATCGGCGTCGCCACCGCGATCTCGGCGAACCCGCGCTTCCGCGGAACCGCCGAGGCCTCGCGCGCGATCAAGGGCGTCGCCCGCAACACCCCGATCGGCAGGGCGAAGCCGTCGCTACGGCCGAAGCTGTCGCCCGAGCAGATGCGTGCGTTCAGGCGCGCGTCACGCGGCACCGCGGTGCAGAAGTCGTCGGTCGGGGTACCTGCACCACAACGCGGCCGAGCCGCTCGCGAACCTGCAGTGGGACATGAAGATGATCCACGCGACGTCCGAGGGCTCGTACCACACCGAGAAGGGCAGCAAGCGCGTCCTCGTGGGCATCCTCGACACCGGCGTCGACGGCAACCATCCGGACATCGCCCCGAACTTCGACCGGGCGCTGAGCCGGAACTTCACGGTTGACATCCCGTCGATCGACGGTGCGTGCGCTGCCGAGCCCGATGGGTCGTGCAACGACGCCAACGACGTCGACGAGAACTCGCACGGCACGCACGTCGCCAGCACCGTCGCCTCGCCGATCAACGGCATCGGCATGGCCGGTGTGGCGCCGAACGTCACGCTGGTGAACATCCGGGCCGGGCAGGACTCCGGTTTCTTCTTCCTGCAGCCGAGCGTGGATGCACTCACGTACGCGGGCGACCACGGGATCGACGTGGCGAACATGAGCTACTTCATCGATCCCTGGCTCTACAACTGCGGCAACCCGTTGCATCCTGTGCCGGAGGACTCGGCGATGGATCGGGCGGCGCAGGCGACGATGCTCGAGGCGACCCAGCGAGCGCTCGACTATGCGCACACGCATGGCGTCACGCTCATCGCCGCCGCCGGCAACGGGCACGAGGACATCATCATCCCGTCGCTCGACGTGCAGAGCCCGAACTTCCCGCTCGGCACGAACCACAACCGGACGGTCAACAACACGTGCCTCGACATGCCCACCGAGGGCAACAACGTGATCAGCGTCTCGTCGGTCGGTCCGAGCAAGACCAAGTCCGACTTCTCCAACTGGGGCTACGGCGAGATCGCCGTTGCGGCTCCGGGCGGCTGGTTCCGCGACGCGGGCTGGCCGGCTACGATCCCGGCCGTTCAGAACCAGATCCTCGCCGCGTACCCGAAGAACGTGGCCGACGAGGCCGGTGACCTGAACCCCGACGGCACGCCGAACAACCCGTTCGTCGTTCGGAGCTGCAAGGGCTCGACGTGCGCCTACTACCAGTGGATCCAGGGCACGTCGATGGCCTCGCCGCACGCGGTCGGCGTCGCGGCGCTGATCGTGTCGCAGTACGGGCACCGGAGCGGGAACGACATCTCGCTCCACCCGTTGTTCACGCAGGCGTATCTCGAGGCATCCGCCACGGACACGCCCTGCCAGTCAAACATGCCGGACGGCACGTTCAGCTACGCGTTCGTGAGCCGGCCGGCCTCGTACACGACCTACTGCCAGGGGACGTCCGTTTACAACGGCGTCTACGGCCACGGGATCGTGGACGCGCTCAAGGCCGTACAGATCGGCCACGAGATCCACATGCAGTAACGCGCTCAGGCGCGGTTCGAGGAGGGGGCCTGCGGGCCCCCTCCGCGTTTCTACGGCCTGCGCGGGTCGCCGGCGGGATCGGAGCTTTCGACGGCGACGTGGCCGATTCCTGGCACGATCGCCATGGTGCGAGACGCGGTCCTGATCGTCAACCCGTACGCGAGCGAGGTGAACGAGGCGCGCGTGCGCCTCGTCGAGCGTGCTCTCGGGCAGGCGGCCAGGGTGCGGACCGTCCTGACCGAGCGCCAAGGCCACGCGACCGAGCTGGCCCGCGAGGCGTGCGAGCAGGCGGACGCCGTGTTCGTCTTCGCCGGCGACGGCGGGTTCAACGAGGCGCTCAACGGTCTCGACGGCGTGCATCCCGTCGGTTTCGTGCCGGGCGGAGGCACGAGCGTCTTCCCGCGGGCGCTGGGGATCGCCGCCAAGGTCGGCGACGCGGCCGAGCAGCTGGCGGCTGCGTTGCAGGAGGGCAGGGCTCGGCGGATCTCCGTCGGTCGCGTCAACGGCAGGCGTTTCGGCTTCTCGGCCGGCATCGGGCTCGACGCCGAGCTCGTCCGCCGCATGGACTCGCTCGGCCGCGACGAGAACGGGCGACGGCCCGGCGACTTCCGCTTCGCGTGGACGCTGATCCGCGTGCTCGCCGAGCAGCGCGCCCGGATGACGCCGGCCCTCGAGGTGAAGGGCCTCGGCCGGGCCGCGTTCGCGCTCGTGGCGAACTGCGACCCCTACACCTACGTCGGCCCCGTGCCGCTGCGGGTCGCCCCCGACGCTCGCTTCGAGCTCGGCCTGGACGTCGTCGGCGCGCGCGAGCTTCGGCCGGGGGCGCTGCCGCGCTTCCTCACGTACGTGCTCAAGGGAGGCGGGCAGCAGCGGGCCCGCGACGTCCTCTACGGCCACGACCTCGACGAGCTCGAAGTCGTGTGCGACGCGCCCACGCCGTTGCAGGTCGACGGCGAGGATCTCGGGGACGTGACCACGGCGACCTTCCAGTGCGAGCGGGACGCAATCTCGGTGCTGGTCTGAGCGTCTAAGGAGAGGCGTGGACGAGCGAGGCAACAGCGGGCGGAGGACGGCGCTCCTGGTGGGAGGCCTCGTGCTGAGCCTGGCCCTGGTCGGCCTCGCCGCGGGCGAGCGCTGGCGCGGCGGCGAGGGGCGCGCAGAGGGCTCCGTGCCCGTGTTCGTGATCGACGCGATGCTCGTGGTCGGCGCGATCCTCGGCGCGGTGACGATGGTGCTCTTCGCGCTCGTCTACGGAGGCACCTACGGCTCCGTCGCGCTCGAACGGAAGCGGCGCTCGTCGACGATGCGCGTGCTGACGTCGGTGACGATCGTGATCGTCGCCATCTTCGCGGTCGTCGCGATCCGCAAGGCCTGGAGCGACCGGTTCGGCAACAACCCGCAGCCCGAGGCGGCGCAGGTCGGGGCGAACGCGGAGGAGGAAGGCCGGCCGAGCGCGACCGACGACCGCACGCTCGACTGGCGCTTCGTCGGGCGGCGCGTTCGTCGTCGCCCTCGTGGGGAGCGCCTACGCCGCCAGGCTGCTGCTGCGGAACGCGCACGAGCCGGTCCCCGCCGACGACACGGCGGAGGCGGTGGCGGCGATCATCGACGACACGCTCGAGGACCTGCGGAACGAGACCGACCCGCGCCGCGCCGTCGTGGCCGCCTACGCGCGGATGGAGCGGGTTCTGGCCGTCCACGGGCTGCCGAGAGACCGTGCGGAGGCGCCCGCGGAGTACCTCGAGCGCGCTCTCGAGGAGCTCAGCGCGAGCGCATCGTCCGCCTCCCGGCTGACCAGGCTGTTCGAGTGGGCGCGTTTCAGCGACCATCCGGTCGAGCCGGGCATGAAGGAACAGGCGATCACAGCGCTCGAGGCGGTCCGCGACGAGCTGACGGCTCCACTCACGCCGGTATGAACAGAGTCTTCCGCTCGGTGCTGACAGCCGCCCTCGCCGGTGCGCTGCCGTTCGCGCTGGCCCTCTGGTTCCTGCCCGGCCGGCAGGAGCTCGCCCTCGATGTCTACGTGCTCCTGATCGCGGCCGCCGCGGTGTACCCGCTCGCCCGGGCGCTGGGCGCGTCCGCACCTCCGCCGGAGCCCGAGCCGACGGTGCGCCGGCGGCGCTCGATTCGCCGCCTGCCCGAGCTCGAGCGCACCGAGCGGGCCGTCCTGCTCTCCGCGTCGACGGCCTTCGACGCCCACTACCGGCTCCGGCCGATCCTGCGCGAGATCGCCGCGCAGCGGCTCGCGACCAGGCGCGGGCTCTCCCTCGACCACGACGTCGACGCCTCGCGGCTCGTGGTCGGCGAGCCGGCCTGGGAGCTCGTCCGACCCGACCGCGAGCCACCGCACGTGCGCCACGGTCCCGGGGTCGGGGCCGCGGAGCTGAGCAAGGTCGTGAGCTCGCTGGAGAGAATCTAAGGCTGTGGCCGAGGTCGAGCCCACCGCCGAGCGCTGCGAGCGCGTGCTCGCCGAGGTCGAGCGCGCGGTCGTCGGCAAGCGCGAGACGCTGGAGCTCGTGCTGCTCGGGCTGCTCGCGGACGGACACGTCCTGATCGAGGACTACCCGGGCCTGGCCAAGACCCTGATCGCGCGCTCTTTCGCCCAGGTCACGGGCATGGACTTCGGACGTGTCCAGTTCACGCCCGACCTGATGCCGTCCGACGTGACGGGCTCGTCGATCTTCAACCAGCGCACCTCGGACTTCGAGTTCCGGCCGGGGCCGATCTTCACGAACCTCCTGCTCGCCGACGAGATCAACCGTGCGCCGCCGAAGACCCAGGCGGCGCTGCTCGAGGCCATGCAGGAGCGGCAGGTCACGATCGAGGGCAAGACCCATCCGCTTGCGCGGCCGTTCGTCGTGCTCGCCACCCAGAACCCGATCGAGTACGAGGGCACGTATCCGCTCCCGGAGGCGCAGCTCGACCGCTTCCTGCTGCGGATCGGCGTCGGCTACCCCGATCGCGAAGGCGAGAGCGAGGTGCTGCGACGGCGGCTCGAGCGGCGCGCGGATGACGTCGACCTCGCGCCGGTGCTCGACCCGGCCGGGCTCGTCGAGATGCAGCGCGCGCTCGAGAGCATCCATGTCTCCGAGGCCGTCATCGGCTACGTGGTCGACCTCGTCGCCGCCACGAGGTCCGACGGCAGCGTCCAGGTCGGAGCCAGCCCGCGCGGGTCGCTCGCGATCCTGAAGCTCGCCCGCGGACGTGCGCTTCTGGGCGGCCGCGACTTCGTCACCCCCGACGACGTCAAGTCGGTCGCCGTGCCCGCCCTCGCGCACCGGCTGATGCTGCGGCCCGAGCTGTGGGTGCAGCGGATCAGCCCGGACGACATCGTGCGCCGCGTGCTCGAGCGCGTGCCGACGCCGTCGGCCGAGGACCTGGCCTCCGAGCGCGCGTGACCCGGTACGCGTCGCCGAAGCTCGCGGGCTACGGCGCGCTGGTGGGTGCGGCCCTGCTCGCGGCGCTCGCCCTGCGCCGGCCCGAGCTGGTGGCGGTCGCGGCAGCCTTTGCGCTCCCGCTCTCCCTCGCACTCGCGTTCGACCGCGCCCCGCGCGTGCGGCTGGAGTTGTCGCTGGACGTCGAACGCGCGCTCCAGGCCGACGAGGTGACGCTGACACTCGACCTCGAGGGCGACTCGGTCGAGCGGCTCGAGCTCCTGTTCGACGTGCCGTACGGGCTCGCCGTCGTGGAGGGCTCCCCGCGGATGGTGCTGCGGCTCGCCGCGGAGCAGGAGGAGGAGGTCGAGCTGCGGCTGCGCTGCTCGCGCTGGGGCGCCTATCTGCTCGGTGGCATTCGCATTCGCGCCCACGACCGCTTCGGTGTGCTCCTGCACGAGGAGCGGCTGGAGCCTTCGCTGCCGCTGAAGGTCTATCCGCACGCGGAGACGCTGCGCGCGCTGCTTCGGCCCCAGGAGACGCAGCTGTCGGCCGGCAACCAGGTCGCGCGTGTGCGAGGCGAGGGGATCGAGTTTGCCGACCTGCGGCCGTTCACTCCCGGCGATCGTCCGCGCCGGATCAACTGGCGGGCCAGCGCCCGCAGGGGAGCGCTGTGGGTGAACGAGGCGCACCCCGAGCGGAACGCCGACGTCGTCCTGTTCCTGGACACGTTCGCCGAGGCGCGCAGGACCGGCCCGGGGACGCTCGACCTCGCGGTGGGCGCGGCCGGCTCGCTCGCCCAGCGGTACCTGCTGCACAAGGACCGGGTCGGGCTCGTCAGCTTCGGCGGCGTGCTCAACTGGCTGCTGCCCGCCACCGGGGTCGTCCAGCTCTACCGCGTCGTGGACGCGCTGCTCGACACGGAGATCGTCCTCAACTACTCGTGGAAGGACCTCGACGTGATCCCGGCGCGCACGCTGCCGCCGAGGGCGCTCGTCGTTGCCCTGACGCCGCTGATCGACAAGCGCACGGTCGCCGCGCTGCTCGACCTGCGCCGCCGCGGCTTCGACCTCGCGATCGTCGAGATCGACCCGGCGCCGTTCGTGGAGCCGGGCGAGGACGAGCTCGAGCGGCTCGCCTTCCGGATCTGGCAGCTCCGGCGTGAGGCGCTCCGCTCGGAGTACGAGCGGGTCGGCGTGCCGGTCGTCCCCTGGCGCGACGGCGAGTCGCTTCAGGCAGCTCTCGAGGAGGTGCGCTCGTTTCGGCGTGGCGCGAGATCCGTCCGCGTGTAAGCGCGGGCCTGGGCGCGGTGGGCCTGGCCGCGGCCGTCGCGGCCTACGCGGCCGTGCTCGACACCGGCTCGGCGGCGGTCGGCGGCTTCGGCGTGGTGCTGCTCGCGGGCGCGCTGCTGTGGGCGAGCGGCGCCACGGTCTCGTGGGCCCTGGCGGTCGTGGTCGGGAGCTACGCGCTGGCCCTCGCGCTGGCCGACGGCGACCTCGACGCCCGGGCCGGGTTCGTCGCAGCCGCGCTTCTGCTCGCCGCGGAGCTCGCGTTCTGGTCGGTCGAGGCGAAGCGCTGGCCGCGCGAGCAGAGCGCGGCCGCCAGCAGCCGGCTGGCCGGGCTGCTGATCCTTGCGCTGGCCGCCGCCACGGTCGGCACGCTTCTCGTCGCGGCCGGTGCCGCCGTTCCCGCCGGGGTCACACCGGTGCAGGCCGTCGGCGCGCTCGGCGCGGTGGTGGCGGTGCTCACGCTCGCCCTGCTCGCGCGGCGCTAGAGGCGGCCGGCGACGCCGGCATCAGCGAGTGCGAATCATCCCGGAGGCATGACGCCCGGCGCTCGCGGATCGGCCACCTTCCGTGAGGTGGGGCAACCGGAAACGCGCGACGTGTCCGACGGATGGCCGATCCATGAGTAACAGGAGGAGAGACTGGTGAGCTCGCAACTACCGAAGGAACCACAGGGGACACGGCTCGAACGACGGCTCGACAGGTCGGTCGCGCGCGCCACCACACCGCGGGGAGCCGCTGTCGTGATCGCCACGACGACGATCGTGGTCACGGTCGCGTCCGGGATCGTGATGACGATCGCCGAGCACGAGAGATTCCCGTCGATCGGGTCGGGGCTCTGGTGGGCCATCCAGACGACCACGACGGTCGGGTACGGCGACAACGTGCCGGTGACCGTGGCCGGACGGCTCGTCGCCGCGGTCGTCATGCTGTTCGGGATCGGGTTCCTGACCGTGATCACTGCCGCGATCACGAGCACGTTCGTCTCGCGCTCGCGGCTCGAGCAGGAGCGCTCGGAAGGCGAGACTTCAGCGACAGCGCAGCTGAGCCAGCTCGACGGGCGGCTGCATGAGCTCGACGGACGGCTCGAGCGAATCGAAGCCGCTCTGACTCGGCGCTCGTAGCGCTCAGTCGTCGACGACCACGCCCTGGAGGAGCTCGTCGTCGGAGGCGGCCGCGAGCCGCTTGGGGACGACCATCCTCCAGGCGTCGAAGACGAGCTCGCGCAGCTCGTCGCGGTCGATCGCGGCCAGGCGGACGACGAGCCAGGCGAAGCGGAGGTCGGCCGGCTTCGGCCGCACGAACTTGTCCGGGAAGGTCTGCAGGAACGCCTCCCGCTCCTCCCTAGGGAAACGCGAAGCCCATCAGCGTCTCGTCGCGGGAGAAGGCCACGTAGACGATCTGCCCGACGCGGAACTTCACCCGGCCGCGCACGAACGCCTCGTACGACCGGGGCAGGCCGGCGGTCAGCTCGCGGACGTCGTCGATCGTCACCACGGCGACTCAGTGTCGCTACGCTGCCGCCTCGGGCGCCACGCTTCGCTACCGTCGGGGCAATGAGACGCCTCCTCGTCCTGGTGGCGCTCGTCCCGATCGGGGTCTCGGGCTCGGCTGTGGCGGCGATCGACGCCGGGCCGCCCAAGCTCCAGCTGAAGGCGACCTGCGTGACGAAGGCCGAGCGCAAGCGCGTCGTGCGCTTCCGGGCGGCCGACGGCATCCGGCTGATCGGCGTGGAGCTCGGCTCCGGCCGGCGCGGAGTCGTGCTCTCGCACGGCTTTCGGCAGGACGTCTGCGACTGGATCCGCCAGGGACGCCGGCTCGCGCGGGGCGGCTACCGCGTGCTCGTCTTCGACCACCGCAACCACGGCTCGTCGGGCAAGACGGTCAAGCGGCTCTGGCGAGTCGACCACGACGTGGTCGGGGCCGTCCGCACGATCCGCGCACGCGGCGCCCGCACCGTCGTCCTTGCCGGTTCGTCGATGGGAGGCACGGCGGTGCTCGCCGGGGCATCCGAGCTCGGAGCCCCCGTCGACGGCGTGGTCAGCCTTTCGGCGCCGAGCTACTTCTCGAACGTCGACGCGGCAGCGCGGATCGGTTCGCTGGCGGTGCCGACGCTGTTCGTCGTGGGGGAGCAGGACGATCCGTTCGACGACGACGCCCAGACGCTCTTCAGCGCCTCGGGGGCCCGTGAGAAGCAACTCGAGGTCGTGCCCGCAACGAGCGCACACGGCACCGCGCTGCTCGGGTTCCAGTCGGTGCGATCGCTCTTCGACGAGTTCCTGCGCACCCACTCCTGACCGGTATCGCTAACTAGAATCCGACCGTGGCGCAGGTGCTTCCCGCCGAGCGCGATCTGAGGCGCGTGATCGGCGACGGTGACGCGGTCCCCGACCGGGAGGTCGAGGGTCTCGCGGACCACGACCTCGTGGAGCTGTACCGCTCGCTCGTGCTCCTCCGCACCTACGACGAGCGCTCGGTCGTCTACCACCGCCAGGGCCGGATCGGCACCTACGCGATCTTCTGGAACCACGAGGCGATCCAGGCGGGCTCCGCCTACGCCCTCGCCGACGAGGACTGGATCTTCCCCAGCTACCGCGAGTCGGCGATCGGCCTGCTGCGCGGGATGCCGGTCTCGACCGTGCTCTCGTGGTGGCGCGGGCACCCCGCGGGCTGGTGGAACCCGGCCGACTACAACGTCGCCTCGATCTGCGTCCCGATCGGGACGCACGTGCCGCACGCGGCGGGGCTCGCGTGGGGCAAGAGGCTGCGCGGCGAGAAGGCCTGCGCGATCGCGTACTTCGGCGACGGCGCGACCTCCGAGGGCGCGTTCCACGAAGGCGCGAACCTCGCCGCCGTGACCGGGGCTCCGCTCGTCCTGCTGTGCAACAACAACCAGTGGGCGATCTCCACGCCACTCGAGGCCCAGACCCGGGCCGACACCCTCGCCGACAAGGCGGTCGGGTACGGGATGCCCGGGCTGCGCGTCGACGGGCTCGACGTGCTCGCGGTCTACGAGGCGACGCGTGAAGCGGTGGAGCGGGCGCGAGCGGGCGAGGGGCCGACCTTCATCGAGGCCGTGCACTACCGGGCCGGGCCGCACGCGACCGCGGACGACCCCAAGGCCTACATCGACGAGGCACGCGTCGAGGAGGAGCGCGCGCGCGAGTGCGTCGGGCGTTTCGAGGGCTACCTGCGGCGGGCGGGGATCCTGACGGACGAGATGGCCGAGTCGATCAAGGGCGAGGCCACCGACCGGATGCGAGAGGGGATCGCCGCGGCCGAAGCCGAGCCGCCGGGCGATCCGGGGCTCCTGTTCGAACACGCCTTCGTCGACCCGCCTGCGTCGTTCGAGCGCGACCTGTCCGAGCTGCGCCGCATCCTGGGGTCCGAGCTTGGCTGAGCTGACCCTGCTGGAGGCGATCAACGACTGCTTCCACGTCGAGCTGGAGCGGGACGGCGACGTCATGCTCCTCGGCGAGGACATCGGTCGCGCGGGCGGCGTCTTCCGGGCGACCGCGGGGCTGCGCGACCGGTTCGGGCCCGACCGCTGCTTCGACACCCCGCTCGCCGAGGCCGGGATCCTGGGCGGCGCGGTCGGCCTGTGCATGGCCGGGTTCAAGCCGGTCTGCGAGATGCAGTACGACGCCTTCTCGTACCCCTGCCTCGACCAGCTGATCACGCACGTCGGGCGCTACCGCTGGCGGAGCGGCGGCAAGCTCGGCTTCCCGCTGACGGTTCGCATGCCGTACGGCGGCGGCGTCCGCGCCCCGGAGCTGCACGACGACTCGCCCGAGGCGTACTACGTGCACACACCCGGTGTGAAGGTCGCGATCCCGTCGACGCCCGCCGACGCGAAGGGCCTGCTCGCGGCGGCGATCCGCGACCCGGACCCGGTGGTCGTGCTCGAGCCGAAGCTCCACTACCGGACCCTGCGCGGCGACGTCCCCGAGGGCGAGCACGTCGTCCCGCTGGGGCAGGCGCGGCTCGCGCGCGAGGGGAGCGACCTGACGCTCGTCGGCTACGGCTCGATGATCCCGGTCTGCGAGGCGGCCGCCGACCGGCTCGACGCGTCGGTCGAAGTGCTGGACGTGCGCACGTTGAAGCCGCTCGACGAGGACGCCCTGCTGGCCTCCGCCGGGAAGACCGGGCGCGTCGTGATCGTGCAGGAGGCGCCCCGCACCTGCGGGTACGGCGCCGAGCTGGCGGCGATCCTGGCGGAGAAGGCGATCCTCGACCTGCGCGGACCGGTGTTGCGGGTCACCGGCTACGACGTGCCGTACCCGTACTGGCAGATCGAGGACGCGTACATGCCCTCGGTCGCGCGTGTCGTGGACGCCGCGCGCAAGCTGCTCGAGTTCTAGTGGCGACACACGAGCTGCCGCTCGACGCGAGCGTCCTCCACGGGCACTTCTCGCCCGAGCTGCCGTCGGTGCTCACGGTCGATCCGGGCGACTCGGTGCGCTTCTCGACGCCGGACGCAGGCTGGTACGTCGCTCCCGGCGAGCGGCTCGACGCCCCGGAGTCCGAGTACGACGGGCACGCGCTCGCCGGTCCGATCGAAGTTCGCGGCGCGCGTACAGGGCAGACCCTCGCCGTCCGCATCGAGGAGGTGAAGCCGGCCGCCTTCGGCACCACGTTCGGCGGGAAGCTCAAGGTGGACTGGAAGCTGGACGGCGGCGTCGGCCGGGCACTGGGACGAACCGTGGAGCTGGCGCCGTTCCTCGGCGTGCTGGGGATGCCGCCGGCCGAGGCCGGACGACACTCGACGGGGCCGCCACGGCCGTCGGGCGGCAACATCGACTGCAAGGAGCTCGTCGCCGGCGCGACTCTGTTCCTGCCGATCTCGGTCGAAGGAGCGCTCTTCTCGGCCGGGGACGGCCACGCTCGCCAGGGCGACGGCGAGGTCTCCGGAACCGCGATCGAGACGCCGGTCGAGGCGCTGGTGACGCTCGATGTTCGCCACGACTTGCAGCTCGACTGGCCCGCCGCCCGCATCGACGGCGCCTGGCTGACGTTCGGCTTCGACGAGCACCTGGGGCTCGCCGCGAAGGTCGCCGTGGACGGGATGGTGGCCTTGATGAAGCGCGAGCACGGCCTCGGTCTCGAGGAGGCGCTGGCGCTTGCGAGCGTGGTCGTCGACCTCCGGGTGACCCAGGTCGTGAACGGGACGCTTGGGGTGCACGCCGTGCTGCGCGACGACGCCTGGCAGTGAGCGAGCGGCTGAGGCTCTGGCTCGAGCGCGGCCAGGGCGGCTACTACCTGCGTGACGCCGCGACCGGCGAGCGCGTGCGCTGGGAGGACGAGCGGATCCGCGTCGTGCCCGTGGCGGGCGTGACGTACCGGCCGGGCGCCGTCGAGGACGTCGGCTTCGACCCGGGCCGGCCTCTCGCGCTCGTCCCCGAGCCCGAGAACGAGCACGACCCGAACGCGGTCGCGATCTGGAACCAGGAGCGCACGGTGCAGGCCGGCTACGTGCCGCGCGAGGTCGCGCCCGAGCTGAACGGCGACGAGCAGGCGGTGTCGCTCTGGCGCGTCGAGGGCGGGCTGCGCGTGCTGATCGCCCCGGCCGACGCCTGGATCGGGCAGCCGCGCTCATGAGGCTCACGATCGAGCCCGCGACACCGGAGACGTTCGCCGAGCTGGACGCCTGGCGGTACGAGCCTCCGTACGACTTCTACGACGGCGACGCGGAGCAGGTGCTGAACCCCGAGCGCTACTACCGCGCAATCGGTGAGGACGGGATGCTCGTCGGCTTCTACTACTTCGAGGAGAAGGGCGACGCGCTCGAGATCGGCCTCGGGCTGCGACCGGACCTCACCGGCCGGGGGCTCGGAGGCGAGTTCTTCCGCGTCGGGCTCGAGTTCGGACGCGCGCGCTACCGGCCGGCGCGGGTCATCCTCAACGTGGCCGCGTTCAACGAGCGGGCGATCAGGGTGTACGAGCGCGCCGGCTTCAGGGAGACCGGGCGGCACGTGCGCACCTTCACGCGCTGGGGCGAGGTCGAGTTCGTGGAGATGGAGGAGGGTCTCGACCGCGGGTAGGTTTCCGCGCGGCATGGCGTACGAGTTCAAGCTCCCAGACCTGGGCGAAGGCCTCACCGAGGGCGAGATCGCCCGCTGGCTCGTCTCGGTCGGCCAGGAGAGTCGCCGAGGACGATCCGCTCGTCGAGGTGCAGACCGACAAGACGACGGTCGAGATCCCCTCGCCGGCGGCCGGCAAGGTCGCGCGCATCCTCGTCGAGGAGGGACAGGTCGTCCCTGTCGGCACCGTGCTCGTGGTGATCGGCGAGGACGGCGCGCAGCCCGCGGACGTGGAGCAGCCGCAGGCCGAGCCGGCTCCGCAGCGGCAGGCGGCCGAGTCCGCCCGCGGTGACGACGCCAGGGTGCGGGCCACGCCGCTCGTCCGCAAGATCGCGCGCGAGCTCGACGTCGACCTCGGCTCGGTGCAGGGCACGGGCCCGCAGGGCCGGATCACCGAGGACGACGTGCGCAAGGCCACGTTGCCCCAGGCGGGCGAGGGTCGCCGCGAGCCCTTGCGCGGTGTGCGCCGTCTGATCGCCGAGCACATGGCGCGTGCGCATCGCGAGGTGCCGCCGGTGACGTGGGTCGAGGAGGCCGACTTCGGCGCCGTCGACCTCAAGCTGCTCCTTGCGACGACCCTGAAGGCGGTCGCCGAGACGCTGAAGGAGTTCCCCGAGCTGAACGCGCGGATGGAGGGCAACGAGATCGTCTACCTCGACCGCTACGACCTCGGCTTCGCCGTGCAGACCGACCAGGGCCTGGTCGTCCCGGTCGTTCGCGAGGTCGACTCGCGCTCGCTCGAGCAGGTCGACGCCGACGTGCACAGGCTTGCGGAGGACGCGCGGGAAGGGCGGCTCAAAGCCGAGGACCTGCGCGGCTCCACCTTCAGCGTCACGAGCGCCGGCAAGCTGGCCGGGCTCTTCCAGACCCCGATCGTCAACTACCCCGAGGTGGCGATCCTCAGCCTCGGGCGCATCGCCGACCGGCCGGTGGTGCGCGGCGGCGAGGTCGTCGTCAGGCCGACCGGCTACGTCGCCCTGACCTTCGACCATCGGGTCGTGGACGGGGCGCGTGCGGCGGCCTTCGGGCTCGCGGTGATCGCTCGCCTACAAGGCGAGAGCCCGGCCTAGGGCCGGGCTCTCCAAGCGCGACAGGTCGAGGCAGGCCTAGTCGTCGCGCTGATTCCGGTCGTTCAGCTGACCGCGGATCTCCCCACCGGGGAACTTGGCCGAGTGGACGTTCGCGTACGCGCGACCCGCGCGGATCGCGGCCACGAGCTCCTCGAACTGGCCCGGATCGATGCCCTGCCCACCGAGCGGCGGGACGGCGGGAGGCGACCCCGGTCCAATCACTTCGAGCGGCGTGATCGTTCCGCTCACCGTGCCCCCCTGCCCTGGACAGGCTGGAGTGCTGGCGGACGGCGATGCCACGGTCCCCTCACAGAGCCAGGCCGAGATTCCGCCGTTCACGGAACGCTGTGCGAAGTGGATGTGCGACTGCGCGACCGGCGCCTCGAGCCCCTCGTACGTGAGTGTGTAGTGGATCTCGTCCTTCGAGTCGTCGATCGTCGCCCTGAACTTCCCTTCCGCGACGCTCGAAAGTGCGGGTACCTCCTGATACCCGGTCATGCGTTCGGACTTGATGTGCTTCTTGCCCCCGTTCGCGACGGCGTATGAGCCCGCGCCGAAGACGACCAGCAGCAAACCGATCAGGCCTGCATGGATCGTGAGCCTGCGCATGAAGCCTCCTTCTCCCCCGAGATGACGTTCTCGGAAGACCTACGCGCGGGCGGGCCCAGCGGTTTGCGGCCTACACAGCGACGAGCGGCAGGTCGTCCAGGTGGGCGCCGAGCATCGCCTCGATGCGGGGCACGCTCGCACGGCCCTCGAGCCGCTGCAGCTCGCGCCGGTCGTGGATCAGGACGAGGGTCGGCACGGTCCCCACCCGGAAGCGGTCCGCCAGCTCGGGAGACTCCTCGATGTCGACGCGCGTCACGCGCAGGCGCTCGCGCTCCTTCCTGGCCAGATGGGCGAGCGTGCTGTCCATCCTCCGGGCCGGGCCCGACTTGGGAGAGGTGAAGAAGACGAGCAGCGGCTTCGTCCGAATGGTTCTTCCAGCCTGCACGCCAGGACGCGATTCCCGGTTCGCCGGGCTTCCAAACGGAGGGACCGCTCTACACTGGCCCACGTGGAGTGGTACTGGCTCGGCGTCTCCCTCGGCCTCGGTGTCTCCGTCGGCGTGCTGGCGGCCGCGCTCGTCGGCGGCTGGAGCGCCGGACTGCCCGCGGCGATTCTCCTGGGCGCGGCGGCCGGCCTCGGCGCCGGGCTGCTCCTCGGTGAGATGGGAGACGCGGTCGCCGGAGCGGCCGGCGGGATCGTCGGCGGCGGGTCGGCCGGCGTCGTCGTGCGTGGAGCCCTCGCCCGCGGAGCCACCCGCGGCGCGACAGCCCTGCTGGTGGGAGGCGTCGCGCTCCTGGGGGCGGCGCTCGCGTTCGTCCCGATCCTGGGGTACCTGGAAGCCGTGGCCGTGCCGGTCCTGGCCCGGCGCGCCAAGCAGCGAAGCGTGGAGCGCTACGCGGGGCTGCGAACCCTTGCCCGCTGAGCCCCGTAAGCCGCTCGTCCTGATCGTCATCGACGGGCTGACGCCCTCGATGCTCGAGCGCGCCGTCGAGGAGGGCTTCCCTGCCCTCGCCGCGCTCGCCGAGGCCGGCAGCTACGGAAGGGCAACCTCGACCTTCCCGTCGCTCACGCCGGTCTGCCTCTCCTCGATCGCGACCGGAGCACACCCCGACGTGCACGAGATCCCGCACCTGGTCTGGTACCACCGCGGCGAGCGCCGCGTGATCGAGTACGGGTCCTCGTTCGGCGCGATCCGCGCCGCCGGGACGCGCCGCTCGATCCTCGACACGATCTTCAACATGAACGCGAAGCACCTCGGCCGGCGGGCCGTGACGGTGTACGAGGCGCTCGAGGATGCCGGCTTCACGACCGCGTCCGTGAACATGACCTGCTACCGCGGCCGCACCCGCCACCGGCCGCTCGTGCCCGGCCTCGGCCGCGTGGCGTTCGGGCCCAAGCGGTTCTTCTACTACAGCCTCTTCGAGTCGGACCGGACCGGAGCGCCGATCGCGGTGCGCAACCGGGCCGAGAGCTCGGTCGACGCCTACGGGGCCGCGGTCGGCCGTTGGCTCGTCACGCGCGACGGCTTCGACTTCCTCGTCTACTACCTGCCCGACTACGACTTCGCCTCGCACGCGCACGGACCGGACAAGGCCGACGCGGCGCTGCGCCGCAGCGACGACGCGATCGTCGCCCTCTTCGAGGCCGCGGGCGGCGTGGACGAGTTCCTGGAGCGCTACGCCGTGCTGCTTCTGGCCGACCACGGTCAAACGCGTGTCGAGCGGGCCGCGAAGCTCCAGGACTCCTTCGCGGACTTCCGGCTCTTCAACCGCCGCGTCGCGAACGCGGAGCTGGTCGTGACCGCGTCCAACCGAGCCGGGATGGTCTACGTTCTGCCCGGCTTCGAGGTCGAGCTCGCCGAGCTGGCGGCCCGGCTCGACGGCGGCGACGTGGCGGAGTCGGTGCTCTACCTCGAGGGCGGCGAAGCGGTGCTGCGCCGCGAGGGCCAGGAGCTCCGCTTCTCGCCGCGGGACGACGGCTGGAGCACCTCCGGCGACGAGGCGATCGCCGCCGACTACCCGGACGCGTACGCGCGGGGCTGGGCGGCGCTGCACGACCCGAACGCCGGCGAGCTGCTCGTCTCGGCAGCGAGTGGCGTGGAGTTCGCCGACCTCGCGGGCCGCCACCACGTGGGCGGCGGCAGCCACGGTTCGCTCACGGCGGGCGACTCGATCGTCCCGGTGCTCGCGGTCGGGATCGACGCGGAGATCGCGAGCATCGTCGACGCTGCGCCCGCCTCGCTCGCGCATTTCGGCGTCGCGGCGCCCGCGTACGCACGTGCAGCCTGAAGAGCGCCGGCGGCGGATGGTCGAGCGGCAGCTGCGCCGGCGCGGCGTGGAGGACGAGCGCGTGCTCGGAGCGATGGGGCGCGTGCCACGCGAGCTCTTCCTGCCTGAGGGCCTGGAGGACAGGGCCTACGAGGACGCGGCCCTGCCGATCGGCGGCGGCCAGACGATGTCGCAGCCGTACATGGTCGCCAAGATGGCCGAGCTGCTCTCCCTCGACGGCGACGAGCGCGTCCTCGACGTCGGCACCGGCTCCGGCTACCACGCTGCCGTGCTTGCCGAGCTCGCACGGGAGGTGGTCACGATCGAGCGCGTTCCCGAGCTGGCGGAGAGTGCGCGTGCCAGCCTCGAGGCGGCCGGGTACGACGGGGTCGAAGTGCGTGTCGGCGACGGAACCCTCGGCGTGCCCGAGCGCGCGCCCTTCGACGCGATCACGGTCGCGGCAGCCGCGCCGCTCCTGCCCGAATCGCTCTACGAGCAGCTGCGGATCGGCGGTCGCCTCGTCGTGCCGGTCGGCGGCCGCTTGAACCAGCGCCTCGAGCTGATCGTCCGCAGCCCCGAAGGGCCGGCCGTCGTCCGCTCGGTGCCGTGCCGCTTCGTGCCGCTGGTCGGTGCGGAGGGCTTCAGCGAGTGACCCGGGCCAGGGTCCGGGTGCGCGGACGGGTACAGGGCGTCTTCTTCCGCGTCGAGACGCGCGACCGGGCCCGCTCGCTCGGGCTCACGGGCTGGGTGCGCAACTGCGCGGACGGTTCGGTCGAGGCGGTGTTCGAGGGCGAGCCGGACCGCGTCCGGAGCATGGTCGACTGGTGCGGCCGTGGCCCGGCCGGCGCGGACGTCGACGGCGTCGATGTCAAGTGGGAGCAAGCCACGGGCGAGCCGGGCTTCCGGGTCGTCTGACGTTTTCGCCCACCCGCCTCGGGCAGAATGACCCAGTGGTGAGCCTCCCCGCCGAGCAGATGCTCCGGTTGCCCGTGCGCCTGGACGGCGTAGACGTGGGCCGAGCGGTCGACCTGATCCTCGATCCCGGCCACGGCCGTGCGCTGGGCCTCGACGTGCTCTGCCGCGACGAGACGCACCGGTTCCTGCCGCTCGCCGCCGCCGACGTCGACCGCGGCGAGATCCGGCTCAGCTCGGCGTTCGCACTGGTCGACGACACCGGCTTCGAGTTCTACCGCGGCCGCACGAGCTCGCTGCGCACGCTGAAGGGCTCGCGGGTGGCTCGCGGTGGCAAGGATGTGGGTGCGCTGCGGGACGTCGTCGTTTCCGCGGAGGGGGTGATCGAGTCGTTCGTCGTCCAGTCCGCGGACGGCACCGAGAACGTTCCCGTCGGGCCGGAGGTCGCGCTGGACGGGAACGGCCACAACGGCTCGGGGTAGGCTCGCCGCGATGGAGCCCTCGACCACCGCCGTCGTACCCTTCCGTGCCCGCGCACGCCGGGCCTTGCGTGCGCCGCACAACTGGGTGCAGCTCGCCAAGTTCTGCGCGGTCGGCGCCAGCGGCTACGCCGTCAATCTCGCCGTCTACGCGCTGCTCGTCGACGCAGGCCACCACTACAGCCTCGCCGCCGCGATCTCGTTCCTCGTCGCAGTCACCAACAACTACACCTGGAACCGGCTCTGGACGTTCCGCGGGCAGCGCGGGCACATCGCCTACCAGGGACTCCGCTTCCTCGTCGTCGCGCTGATCGCCCTCGCCGCGAACGAGCTGATCCTGGCGGCTCTGATTGCCGCCGACCTGGGCAAGGTCGTCGCCCAGGCGATCGCGATCGTGCTCGTGACGCCCATCAATTTCGTCGGCAACAAGCTCTGGTCTTTGCCTCGCAGCCGCGGCGCTAAGCGAGGCTCCGTCGTCGACCTGGCTGCGCGACCGCTGGCGCTACGTCGCGCGTGCGGGCTGGTCTCGCGTCGTCCTCGTCGCCGCGCCCGCGCTCGGGGCGCAGGAGAGAGAGCTGAGCGAGGCCCAGGCGGGGCGGATCCTGCTCGAGAACGGCAAGGTTTCCGACTGGCTCGAGCGCTATCCGGTGCAGGGTCGGCGGGTGGACGCCGATTGGCGCTCGGACGAGCGCGACTGGGAGGTGCACGTCTGGTGGCGGTCGGCCGGCGAGATCGCGACCGGGATCGTGGACGACCGCACGGGCAGAGTCGAGGAGGCGTGGACGGGCCCGCAGGTGGCCTGGAAGATGGCCCGCGGCGCCGAGGGGGCGTTCGGAGGCAAGACGCTGAACGGCGTGCCGGTCTGGCTCGCGTTCTGCGCGGCCTTCCTGCTCGGACTGGCGGACTTCCGGCGGCCGCTCTCGGTGCGCAACCTCGATCTTCTCGCGCTGCTGTCGTTCTCGATCTCGCTGCGCTACTTCAACGGCGGCGACATCTTCACCAGCGCGCCGCTCGCCTACCCGCCGCTGGTCTACCTGCTCGCGCGCATGGTCTGGATCGGCTTCCGGGGCCGGCGCGGCGTGAGCAGTCGTCCGCTCTGGCCGGTCTGGGTGCTGGCTGCGGCGACGGTCTTCCTGCTCGGCTTCCGCATCGGGCTCAACGTCACGCAACCAAAGCCGAACGTGATCGACGTGGGCTACTCGGGCGTGATCGGCGCTCACCGGATCGTCGAGGGCCAGTCGCCCTACGGCCACTTCCCGCGCGACGACTCGGAACTGAGGGCGTGCGGGCCGGAGGACGCGGACGGCGAGATCAGGGACCGGGTGCAGACCAACGGTCGCTGTGAGTCGTCCAACGAGCGCGGTGACACCTACGGTCCGGCCGCCTACCTCGCATACGTCCCTGCGTATCTGCTGCTCGGCTGGGAGGGCAAGTGGGACTCACTTCCGGCCGCGCACCTGACCTCGATCGCCTTCGACCTGCTCGCGCTCGGGCTGCTGGGGCTGGTCGGGCTGCGGTTCGGGGGCTACCGGCTCGGCGTGACGCTCGCGTTCGCCTGGGCCGCCTATCCGTTCACGCAGTACGTGCTCAGCTCGAACACCAACGACGCCATCCCGCCGGCCCTGCTCCTGCTCGGCTTCCTGCTGCTCGGCTCGGCATGGGCGCGCGGGGCTTCCTCCGCGCTCGCCGGCCTGACCAAGTTCGGCTCGCTGCTCGTGGTGCCGTTGTGGTCGGGCTATCCCCGCGCCCTCGACCCTCGGTCGCTGTTGCGTTTCGCCGGCGGCTTCGCGATCGCTTCGGCGCTGGCGTTCTCGGTGTTCCTGCTCGAGCCCGACGTGGCGCACGCGGCGCGGGTCTTCTGGGACCGGACCTTCGGCTGGCAGCTCGGGCGCGACTCGCCGTTTTCGATCTGGGGCTGGGGCCAGTACCACGCCCAGGGGATTCCCGACCTCGCCGTGCTCCAGAAGGTGGTGATCGCACTCGTCGCGGCGGGAGCCCTCGCACTGGCGTTCGTCCCTCGTCGCAGGACTCCGCTCGCGATGGCCGCCCTGACGGGTGCGCTCCTGATCGGGTTCCAGCTGACGCTGACGCACTGGTTCTACCTCTACATCCCGTGGTTTTTCCCCTTCGTCGCGCTGGCCGTGCTGGCGCCCGCGCCCGCGCGGTCACCCGCGTCGCCGGAGCCCGAGAGTGATCGCCCGAGCCGAGAGCTGGTCACGGCCGGCTAGCAGGCGGGCGTGGCCGATCGTCGCCGCGGCCGGCGTCTGTCTCTTCCTCGTCTCCTGGTGGGTACTCCACCAGGGGTTCTACGAGCGCGACCAGATCGTCGACCTGCCCGTCTACGAGAAGTACGGCGAGTGGATGACGCAGGGCCGGGTGCCCTACCGCGACTTCTCGGTCGAGTACCCGCCGGCAGCGCTTCCGGTGTTCGTCCTGCCTGCGCTCGGCGACGGCGACTCGGAGACCTACCGGCGCCGCTTCGAAGGGCTGATGGCGGCCTTCGGCGCGCTCGCCGTCGTGTGCGTGGCGCTCGCCCTCGCGGCGCTCGGGGCGGGGCTCGGCCGCATGGCCGCCGCCGTCGGCTTCGTCGCCTTGGCTCCGCTGCTGCTCGGCTCGGTCGTGCTCTCGCGCTTCGACCTCTGGCCGGCCGCGATCGTCGTCGGGGCGCTCGCGGCCCTGGTCTCGGGACGGCTGCGGCTCGGCTCCGGGCTGCTCGGTCTCGGCGTCGCGGCGAAGCTCTGGCCGGGCGTGCTCGTCCCGCTCGCGCTCGCGTACGTGTGGCGCACGCGTGGGCGCCGCGAGGCGCTGGTCTGCGGCGCCGTCACCGCGGCTGTCGTGCTCGCCTGCCTGCTCCCGTTCCTCGTGCTCGCCCCCGCGGACACACTCGACAGCGTCTGGCGGCAGGCTCGCAGGCCGCTCCAGATCGAGAGCGTCGGCTCGGCGGTGCTGCTCGCCGCGCACCATGCCTTCGGCCTCGACCTGACGATGAAGTCGAGCAGCGGTTCGCAGAACCTCGAGGGCACGCTGCCCGACGTCCTTGCGGCCGTGCACGGGCTCGTGCAGGTCTCGGTGCTGGTCGTGCTCTGGGTCCTCTTCGCGCGCGGGCCCGCCACGCCCGAGCGCCTCGTCCGCTTCTCGGCCGCCGTCGTCTGCGCGTTCGTCGCACTGGGGAAGGTGCTCTCGCCCCAGTTCCTGATCTGGCTGATCCCGGTGGTGCCGCTCGTTCGCGGCCGCAAGGGCCTGGTGGCGTCCGCCCTGCTCGCGGCGGCCCTCGTGCTGACGCAGCTCTGGTTCCCGTACCGCTACTGGGATCTCGCGCTGCGCTTCGACGAGCCGGCCTCGTGGCTCGTCCTGGCGCGCGACGTCGTGCTGATCGCGCTTCTGATCAGCCTCGTCGAGCCCTTACGGCACCGGCACGCGAACGGCCTCGCACGCGGTGGCGCGGCCCGTTGAGGGGTCGCACTCGACGAGCACGCCCTCGATCCGGACGTCCCCGTCCGCCGGCTGGAAGCGGATCGGCACGCCGGTCCTCATCCGCGAGATCGCCAGCTCCGCACGCACGCCGATCACCGAGTCGTGCGGCCCCGTCATCCCCGCGTCGGTGATGGCCGCGGTCCCGCCGGGTTGGACGCGCGCGTCGCTCGTCTGGACGTGGGTGTGCGTCCCCAGCACCGCCGTCACGCGGCCGTCCAGGTAGCGCGCCATCGCGATCTTCTCGCTCGTCGCCTCGGCGTGGAAGTCGACGACGATCACCTGCGCGGACGCCGACGCCTCGTCGACCAGCTCGTCGACGAGCTCGAATGGACCGCGGGCGTTCTCGAGGAAGAGCGACCCCATCAGGTTCATCACTGCGACCGGCTCGCCGCCGCGCGCCTCGGCCACGATCAGGCCCCGCCCCGGCGCATACCGCGACAGGTTGGCCGGCCGCGCCACCCGGTCCGCACCCGGCAGCCACTCCACGATCTCGCGTCGCCGCCAGGTGTGGTTGCCGAGCGTGATCGCGTCCGCGCCGGCCGCGAGGAGCCGCTCCGCGAGCCGCGGAGTGATCCCCACGCCGTCCGCCACGTTCTCGCCGTTCACGACGCAGAAGTCGACGTCGAGCTCGTCGCGCAGACCGCCGAGCCGCTCCTCGACAGCCCGTCGTCCCGGCGTACCGAACACGTCCGCGAGGAAGAGGAGTTTCAGGAGGAGAGCGTCGCCGCGGGGTGGACCTCGACGGCCACGTGGTTGCCCGCGTCGTTCGTGTACCGAGCGAGGGCCTGCCGTTCGACGTTCGCGAGGTTGAGCAGCGTCCCGACCTTCGAGCTCGCCGCGGCGACCATCGAGCCGACGCTCAGCGCGGGATCCGGCCGCAGGTGCGTCAGGGAGACGACGATCGACGCCGCTCCCGACGGCTGGATGTCGATGCGCGCCCCTCGCTTCCGGCCGCTGATCACGTAGTCCGTGATCCCCACCACGGTGCCGTCGACCGGCGCGTAGACGTCCGTCCCCGGCGGCGCGCCGACGTTCAGCACCGCGGTCGCCGGCCCGTCGGAGCCGCCGAGCAGGTAGTAGGAGAGCCCCGTGCCGCCGGTGCCGAGCAGCCGACGCGCGACTCGCGCCAGCAGGCCCGCGTTCGCCTGGCGGCCGACCGGCGAGAGCGCCATCGCGCCGCCGCTGGTCGCGTGGTAGCCGACCGCCGTCACGCGGCTCTGGGCGACCGGCATCTGGATCCGCAGCGAGCCGCGCACCGCGACGACCTGCGGGCGGGGTGGGCCGGCCGGGAGCAGCCGCGTCGCCGGGGCGGGGGCGGCGCGCTCGCGCACGCGCGTCTCGCTGGAGCCGAACGCGGTCAGAAAAAGCGTGATCAGCAGCGCGGTCGCGGCGACGACGAGCGCTGCGATTCGGCGCGTGCGCCTAGCGGCTGCACGAGCCTCACGCGAGCGCCGCGCGCGGACCTTCGCGGCGGAGGTCACCGGGCCCACCGTAACGGGTCTGGCCGGCGCCTGCATTGGTGATGTTTGGGCCCGAGTTCGTGACATCGAAGGCCGGGATTGTAGAGCGGAATCGTCCCTGAGTTTGTGCGGGTCTAGCGCAAGGCTCCCGTCCTCCGCCAGGGACCAGTCCCACGCAGGGGGCCTGAGCACGAGAATCCGGGCGCTACGATCGCCCCGATGCCCCCCGCCGGCGGCGCGAACACGATCGAGATTCCGCGTTGGATCCAGCTTGTCGGGCTCCCCGTGGTGCTCGTGGCGGCGTGGCTGCTTCTGAGCGCGGTCTCTCACGTCGTCCTGCTCTTCCTCGTCGCCGCGATCGTCGCGCTGCTGCTCGAGCCGCTCGTCCGCGCACTCCACCGCGTCTGGATCCCTCGCGGGCTCTCGATCGCGATCGTGTATCTGAGCTTTGCGGCCGCGATGTTCGTAGTCGTGGTCGCCCTCGGGGTTGTGGTTGTCGACCGCACCGAGGCGGCCGCGAACCGGATCGACGCCTACCTTACGGAGGAGGTCAGACAGACCGGAGAGACAGAAGCCGAGCGGGACGTCGACCGCTTCCAGGCCTGGCTCGACGACCACGGGCTCGAGCGGATCGAGGTCCGAGAGCAGGGCCAGGATCTGGTCGAGCGCATCCAGGAGGCCGACCCGCAGACGTACACCTCCGAGGTGATCGCGTTCCTCGAAGGCGCCGCATTCTCGATCTTCGAGCTGCTGTTCAGCCTCGTCCTGATCCTCGTGGTCTCGATCTACATGCTCCTCGACATGGACCGCCTCGCGCGAGGAATCGACCGCCGCTTCCCGCCGGCGCCGGGGTCGCAGCCGCTCCTGCGCCGCGTCGAGAGCGCCGTGGCCGGCTACGTGAAGGGCCAGCTGCTCGTGTCGCTGATCATCGGCGCCAGTGCGGGCATCGGGCTCTGGCTGATCGGCACGCTGGGCTGGGCCGAGGGCCAGGACGACTACGCGCTCCTGTTCGGGTCGTGGGTGGCCGTGGCGGAGCTGATCCCCTATCTCGGCCCCTGGCTCGGCGCGATCCCTCCGATCATCTACGCCCTGGTCGTCGATCCGCTCTCGGCCCTGTGGGTGGCGCTGCTCTTCCTCGGCATCCACCAGATCGAGGGCCATGTCGTCGTGCCGAAGGTGATGGGCACCGCGCTCCGCCTACACCCGCTGCTGGTGATCTTCGGCCTCCTGGCAGGCGGGCAGATCTACGGGCTCCCGGGCGTCTTCCTCGCGCTGCCGACGCTCGCGGCCCTGCGCGCGATCTGGGAGTTCTTCGCCGAGCGTGTTCGGCTCGAGCCGTGGCAGGGTGGCGGTGCGGTTCCGGTCGAGGTCGAGCTCGACGTGCCCGAGGCGCCGGTGCCGAGGTGCCCGTGGGCGATAAGTTGGAGCCGTGAGCACGTTTCCCGTGACCCGGTTGCGGCGCTTTCGGCGCACCTCCGGTTTGAGGTCGCTCGTGTCCGAGACGCGCCTCGTGCTGGACGACTTCGTGCTGCCGTACTTCGTCGCGCCGGAGGCCCAGCCGAACGACGCTCTTCCGGGCATGTCGCGCTTCACCGTCGACGGGCTGGTGCGCGAGGTCGACGAGGCGGCGGGGCTCGGGGTGAAGGCGCTGATCCTGTTCGGGATCCCGGAGGAGAAGGACGACGAGGGCAGCGGCGCCTGGGACGAGGACGGGATCGTGCAGCGCGCCTTGCGCGAGCTGAGGCCGCGCTTTCCCGAGTTGGTGCTGCTGACCGATGTCTGTCTCTGTGAGTACACCTCCCACGGGCACTGCGGGGTGCTGGACGGCGACGAGATCGCCAACGACGAGTCGCTCGAGCTTCTGGCCAGGACGGCGGTGTCGCACGTGGAGGCCGGTGCGGACTGTGTGGCGCCCAGCGACATGATGGACGGCCGCGTCGGCGCGATCCGCGAGGCGCTCGACGACGAAGGCCACGAGGCGATCCCGATCCTGGCCTACTCGGCCAAGTACGCGTCGGCCTTCTACGGCCCCTTCCGCGAGGCGGCCGGGTCGGCGCCGTCGTTCGGCGACCGGCGCGGCTACCAGATGGACCCGGCCAACGTCCGTGAGGCGCTGCGCGAGATCGAGCTCGACGTGGCCGAGGGCGCGGACGCGGTGATGGTGAAGCCGGCCCTGCCGTACCTCGACGTGATTCGCGCGGCCCGCGAGGTCTACGACCACCCGCTGGCCGCGTACAACGTGTCGGGCGAGTACGCGATGGTGAAGGCGGCCGCGGCCCAGGGCTGGCTGGACGAGCAGCGGGCGGCGCTCGAGTCGCTCACCGCGATCAAGCGAGCCGGAGCCGACTTCGTGATCTCGTACTGGACGAAGGACCTCGCGATGGCTCAAGGAGCCGGCTTCGCCATGAGCCGCTGTGCCGCTGACGAGGCCACATGACGAAGACAGCTCTGACCAGGACCGACCTCTACCGCCGCGCTCTCGAGTCGATCCCCGGCGGCGTCAACTCGCCCGTGCGCGCGATGAAGGCGGTCGGCCTGGACGAGCCGTTCTTCGTCCGGCGCGCCGAGGGCGCGTACCTCGAGGACGAGGACGGCAACCGCTATCTCGACTGGGTGCTCTCGTGGGGGCCGCTGATCTTCGGCCACGCCGACCCGGAGACGGTCGAGGCGGTTGTCGACGCGGCGCGGGACGGCACCACGTTCGGGGCTCCGACCGAGCGGGAGGTGCTCCTGGCCGAGGAGATCGTCGACGCGGTTCCCTCCGTGGAGCGGGTGCGCCTGGTCTCGTCCGGGACCGAGGCCGCGATGAGCGCGATCAGGCTCGCACGTGCCTTCACCCGCCGCGACCGCATCCTCAAGTTCGCCGGCTGCTACCACGGGCACGCCGACGCATTGCTGGCGAGCGCCGGCTCGGGGCTCGCGACGCTGGCGATCCCGTCCAGCCCGGGTGTGCCGCCGCGGACGACCGAGGACACGATCGTCTGCCCGTACAACGACGTGGAGGCGGCCGCGGAGGCGGTCGCGCGCTACGGCGAGGGCCTCGCTGCGATCCTCGTCGAGCCGGTCGCCGGGAACATGGGCGTCGTCCCGCCCGGGCCCGGCTTCCTCGACGCGCTCCGCTCGCTGGCGGACGCCTCGGGCGCGCTGCTCGTCTTCGACGAGGTGATCACGGGCTTCCGCGTCGCGCGCGGCGGTGCGCAGGAGCGCTTCGGCGTCACGCCGGACCTGACGATCCTGGGGAAGATCGTGGGCGGCGGCCTCCCGCTCGCGGCCTTCGGCGGCCGGGCCGACGTGATGGAACGGCTCGCGCCGGCCGGCGACGTCTACCAGGCGGGGACGCTCTCGGGGAATCCCCTGGCCACGGCCGCCGGCCTCTCGGTCCTGCGGAGGCTGCGCGAGCCGTCGGCGTACGAGGAGCTGGAGCGGCTGGGCGCGCGGCTGGAGGCGGGGCTCGCGCCGTTCGGGACCGTCCAGCGCGTGGGCGCGATGCTCACGCTCTTCTGCAGGGAGCAGCCCGTGAGGAGCTTCGACGACGCTGCCGCGGCGGACACCGATCGGTACGCGGCCCTGTTCAGGCACCTGCTGGCACGGGGGATCTACGTGGCGCCGTCGCAGTTCGAGGCGATGTTCGTCTCGCTGGCGCACGGGGACGCGGAGGTCGACCGCACCATCGAGGCCGTTGCCGACTTCGACGCCTGACCTCTGGGACGCGATCGCGGTCGAGGCGGCCGCCGAGAGCGCGCTCTGGCGCGAGGCGCTTCGCCCTGAGCAGGAGCGCGAGCCGCTCGCGATCTTCTCCGCGCTCTGCGGCGAGCCCCACGCCCTGGGCCTGGAGACCGTCTACGAGGGCTACCTCGTCCACTACGGGCGGCCGCGGCTGTTCGCGCCCGCCGACGACGATACGGCCCTGCTCCTCGGCGACTACCTGTACGCGCACGGGCTCGTCCGGATCGCCGCTTCCGGGAACGTCGAGGCCGTGCGCGAGCTGGCAGAGCTGATCTCGCGCTGCGCCTATCTGCGCGCCGAGAGCGCCGACGGCGACGGCGACGGCGATGCCTGGGCCGAAACTGCCATCAGGCTCGGCACGGGAGCGCGCGACCCTGCGGCCGTTGACCGCGCGCTGGCAGTGCACCGCGCTCGGATGGAACGCTAGAGTCAGCCGCCATGGACGTCCTCGCCGCTCTCCTGCCCCTCGCGGACGCGGCGACCGAGGGCAAGAAGGTGATCACGGGCATGCTGATCACGGGGCTCGTCTTCATCGCGGTGATCCTGATCGGCGAAACCTCGCGCTGGCTCAGGCGCCGGCGCGGCGCGGCGCACTAGCGGCGGGTCGCAGCCTCGGGCCTGTTACTCGCCCGGGACGGTCACGAACGCCGAGGCCCGCGTTTCGTTGCCGCCCGTGTCGACCGCCACGAAGGTGATGCGGTACGTCCGCGCCTCGCCCGAAGCGGACCGCTCGGCGCGTAGGAACACCTCGTCGTCGAACGAGCCGAGGCGGGCTCCCGCGATGTCGCGGCCGTCGGCGGGGTCGGTGCTCTCGACCTCGGCGAGGTAGACGTCCTCGAGCTCGAGGTCGTCCTCGACCTCGCCGGCGATGCGAACCGTACGGAACCGGCCGTTCGGGTTCCACAGCACGTCGGGCGAGACCGAGATGTCAACCCGTGGCGCCTTGCGGTCACGCGGCCTGTCGGGATCTCCGGCCGCCGCCGGACCCACACCGGCAGCGCCGGCCGAGAGAGTCAGGAGTACGACGGCGACGTGCGAACGCTTCATGGCGCCTCCTTGGAACACCATCGAGGCTACGCCTGCGCTGTTAGTCGGCCGTGACGCCTTTGTAAGCGTTTCGCGACGTGGTCGATTAGTCCGCGACCTAGACTGACCGCGATGGCCCCGCCTGCCTCCCTCCGCGACTGGATCGGGCTGCTCGAGCGCGAGGGCGAGCTCGTCCGCGTCGACGCCGAGGTCGACCCTGACCTCGAGGTGACCGAGATCGTCGACCGCACGGTCAGGGCCGGCGGCCCGGCGCTCCTCTTCACCAACCCGAAGGGATCGGACCGGCCGTTGCTGATCAACCAGTTCGGGACGGAGCGGCGCATGTGCCTGGCGTTCGACGCGCCGAGCCTCGACGCGGTCGCCGCCAAGCTCGGCGACGTGCTCGAGATGCAGCCGCCCGAAGGGCTCGTCGACAAGGTCAAGGGCCTGAAGAAGCTGAAGTCGATCGCAGACTCGAGGCCGAAGTCCGTGCGCTCCGGCCCCGTCGCACGACGTCGTCCTGACCGGCGACGACGTCGACCTCGACCTGCTCCCGATCCAGCGCTGCTGGCCGGGCGACCCCGCTCCGTTCATCACGCTGCCGGCCGTGATCACGCACGACCCGCGCACGGGGACGAGGAACGTCGGCATGTACCGGATGCAGAAGGTCGACGCGCGGACGACCCTGATGCACTGGCAGATCCACAAGGACGGTCGGGCCGACTACCTCGCCACCGACGGCCGCATCGAGGTCGCAGTGGCCCTCGGACTGGACCCCGTGACCGCCTACTCGGCGAGCGCGCCGCTGCCGAAGCACATCGACGAGTTCATGCTCGCCGGCTTCCTCAAGGGCGACCCGGTCGAGCTCGTGCAGGGCAAGACCGTCGGCGTCGAGGTGCCCGCGAACGCCGAGATCGTGCTCGAGGGCTACATCGAGAAGGGCGAGCTGGCGCAGGAAGGCCCGTTCGGCGACCACACCGGCTTCTACACACCCGCGGAGCCGTTCCCCGTCTTCCACGTGACCGCGCTGACGATGCGGCGGGACGCGATCTACCCCTCGATCGTCGTCGGCAAGCCGCCGCAGGAGGACGCCTGGCTCGGCAAGGCGACCGAGCGGATCTTCCTGCCCGCGGTGAAGATGACGGTGCCGGAGATCGTCGACTACGACCTGCCGGTCGCCGGCGCGTTCCACAACCTCTGCATCGTCTCGATCCGCAAGGCGTTCCCCGGCCACGCGCTCAAGGTGATGCACGCGCTCTGGGGGCTGGGCATGCTCTCGCTCACGAAGGGCATCGTGGTGGTCGACGAGCACGTGGACGTGCACGACTACGCGCAGGTGATGTTCTACGTCGGCGCCAACGTCGACCCGAAACGGGACGTGCACCTGACGGAAGGGCCGCTCGACCACCTCGATCACGCGCCGACGCTGCAGTTCGTGGGCGGCAAGATCGGCATCGACGCCACCGCCAAGAGCCCGCTCGAGGGTGCGCGCGAGTGGCCGCCCGAGATCGAGATGGACGCCGCCGTGCGGGAGCTCGTCGACAACCGCTGGGCCGAGTACGGCATCGATGCCGGCAACGGCTCCCGCGACGGCGAGCGTCGCTCCTTGCGGCATCTGCTACGTCGTTGACACCGTGGCTTGTGCGTCGGTCTAATCGGTTTCGTAGACTCGCGCCGCACGCGCCCGTCGACGGAAGGAGCGAGTGGAGCCGAACGAAGGAAGGCCGCACGCGCCGGGACCAAGCCTCTGGCCCGTGGGGTTCGCGCTCGGTGTCGCATGCGTGCTCGTCGGGCTGGTCGTCAGCTGGCCGGTCGCGGCGATCGGCGCGGTAATCGCGCTCGTCTTCGGGTTCCTCTGGATCCGGCAGGCGACCGGCGAGTACCGCGGCGAGGCGCACGAGCCGGAAGCTGCAGCACCCCCGGCGGTCGTCGAGGAAGAGGAGCAGGAGCTCCCGGCCTACGACCGCAACAAGTTCCTCGAACTGTCCACGCTCGGGCTGGGCGCGGTGATCGGTGGGATCGTCACGCTCCCGGTCCTCGGCTTCGCGGTCGTGCCGGCCTTCGTGAACCAGGAGCTCGACCCCATCGACCTCGGCCCGCTCGACAACTACCCGGACGGAACGTGGATCGAGACCAAGTACATCTCGAACCCCGCTGAGGGAGAGGTCTCGCGTCGCACCGTCTACGTGCGGAACAACGGCGAGCTACGGCCGGGCGTGCCCAGCTTCACGCTGATCTCGAATCGGTGCGTCCATCTCGGCTGCCCTGTCCAGGCGAGCGGACCGCGCGCGGAGGAGGAGACGAACGTCGAGACCGAAGCGGGCGACCTGAACCTCGCCGAGGTCACCCCCGCCGCCTTCAGCTGCCCCTGCCACGGCGGCGCCTACGACACCGAGGGCAACCGCACTGCCGGCCCACCGGTCCGCGCGCTCGACCGCTTCGGGTTCACCATCGTGGACGACCGCCTGCAGCTGCTCACGGTGTACGCCGTGTCCGAGGTCAAGGGAGAGGGCGCCGACGCGGTGATCATCCGCTACGACCACGCCGGCCCGGGCATCCACGTCGACGGCCCGTCGAGCTGGCTGTATCCGATCCAGCCCACAGACGTGGCGAGCTGATGGCCGTCGCCACGAAGAAGAAGAAGAGCAGGCAGAGCACGATGGTGGAGCTCCTGATGCTTCCGCTGAACTGGCTCGAGGAGCGCTCCGGGATCGTCGGCGGCGTCAAGTACTTCCTCTTTCGCAAGGTCCCGCGCGACACGAGCTGGTGGCACACGCTCGGCTCCGCAACGCTGACCGCCTTCCTCGTCCAGTTGGCGACCGGGGTCGTCCTCGCGATGTACTACAAGCCGCATCCCGACACGGCCTACGCATCGATCCAGCAGATCACGAACGATGTGACGCTCGGCTGGCTCGTCCGCGGGATGCACCGCTGGGGCGCCAGCGTCTTCATCATCCTGATGTTCTTCCACATGGCGCGGGTGTTCCTGTTCGGCGCCTACAAGTACCCGCGCGAGCTGAACTGGATCGTCGGCGTGCTCATCCTCGTCCTCGGCATGCTCGAGGGCTTTGCCGGCTACCTGCTCCCCTGGGACCAGACTGCGTACTGGGCCACCGTCGTCGGGATCAACCTGAACGGCACGGGGCCGTTCGTCGGACCCTTCCTCGCCTGGTTCCTGCAGGGCGGCGCCGAGATCGGAGCCAACACGCTCACGATCTTCTACGCCCTCCACATGCTCATCATCCCGGGCGCGCTGATCGGCCTGATTCTGCTGCACTTGTACCTCGTCGTGCGCTTGGGCGTGTCCTCCCCGCCCTGGTCGGACGAGGCTGCAGGGCGCGACCGCCGCGCCCCGGCCGCGAACGGGCGCGCCGGCCTCGTCAACCCCGCTCCGCGCAATGGCAGGGCCAAATGAGCCGGGTCGCCGACGAGCGTCGCGCGCGCTTCAAGCGGTACAAGGAGGACGTCGAGAAGGAGGGGAAGCCGTTCTTCCCCTACGCGATGTTCCACGACACGGTCATGAGCCTCGTGGTCGTGTGCGTGATCGTCGCGCTCGCGTGCATCTGGTACTTCACGGCCGATCCCGACCAGCCCGGCGAGGAGGGCACCGGGTGGCTCGGCGTCATCTACGAGGTCGAGGCCGACCCAGGCACGACGAGCTTCACGCCGCGGCCGGACTGGTACTTCTACTTCCTCTTCTATCTGCTGCGGATCTTCAAGTGGCCCGACTCGGTCGTCCTGGGCACGGTCGGGATCCCCACGATCGCGCTGGTGATCCTGCTCGCGATGCCGTTCATCGACCGGCGGCAGGAGCGCCGACTGTCCCGCAGGCCGGTCGCCGTCGTCGTCTTCCTGCTGACGGTCGCGACGATGGGGATCCTCACCTACAAGGGAGCCACGGCCAAGGAGGCCGCCGCGGCCGGCGAGGAGACCGTCAACACGTGGATCGAGGAATACAACCTCCCCGAAGACGTGCGGGAGGGCGCAGAGCTCTTCGCCCAGGCCGGCTGTCTCAACTGCCACGTCTACGGCGGCGAGGGAGCCTCCAACCTCGGGGCGCCCGAGCTGACCGAGATCGGGGCGCAGGAGGGCAAGGACGCGGAGTACCTGGCGCGCTACATCTCCGATCCCAGCCAGTTCGGCAACAACGTGATGCCCAAGTTCGAGTCGCTTGGCGAGGAGCGTGTCCAGGCGATCGCCGAGTTCCTCGCCGCCTCCAAGGGCAGCGGCGGCTAGCGGCCCGGCCGTGCGCGTCTTCCTCGGGATCACGGGCGCATCGGGCGCGCCGTACGCCGCGCGCCTGCTCGAGGCCCTGGCGGCCGCCGACTGCGAGGTCGGGCTGTGCGCCTCGGCTTCGGGGATCGAGGTGATCGCGACCGAGCTCTACGGCGACGCACGGCTCTCGCGCGACGAGGTGCTCGCGCGCTTCACCGAGCGCGCGGGCGAGGCGGTGACGATCCACGACGAGCGCGACTGGCGCTCGCCGTACGCGAGTGGCTCGGCGCGCATCGACGCGTACGTGATCTGCCCCTGCTCGATGTCGACGCTCGGGACGATCGCCTCCGGCGCGATGCAGAACCTGATCCACCGCGCCGCCTCGGTGGCGCTGAAGGAGGAGCGGCGACTGATCCTGATGCCGCGCGAGACGCCGCTGTCCCTGATCCACCTGGAGACGATGACGACGGTGCGGCGCGCCGGGGCCACGATCCTCTTCCTCGCGCCCGGTTTCTACGGACGTGCCGAGTCGGTGGACGACCTCGTCGACTTCATGGTCGGGCGCTGCCTCGACCAGCTCGGGCTGGAGAACGCGCTGGTCCGGCGCTGGGGGCAGGAATGACGGTCGAGACGGGGCGGCTGCCGTCGGAGGGCGTGCGGGCGATGTTCGACCGGATCGCGCCGGTCTACGACGCGATGAACCGCGTCATGACCGTCGGGCTCGACCAGCGCTGGCGGCGGGCGACCGCGCGCTCGGTCGTGCGTCCCGGCGACGCGGTGCTCGACGCCTGCTGCGGCACGGGCGACCTCGCCGTCGCCTGCGCGCACGAGGGAGGGACCGTCACCGGTCTCGACTTCTCCGAGCGCATGCTCGAGCGGGCGCGGAAGAAGGCGCCCGCACTGACCTGGGTCGAGGGCGACCTGCTCGCATTGCCGTTCGAGGACGCGACCTTCGACTCGGCCACCGTCGGGTTCGGCGTGCGCAACGTCGAGGATCTCGGTCGCGGCCTCGCCGAGCTCCGGCGGGTGCTCCGGCCGGGCGGCCGGCTGGCGATCCTCGAGATCACGCAGCCGCGTGGCGCGCTCGCGCCCTTCTACCGGCTCTGGTTCGACCGGATCGTGCCGCTGCTCGGCCGCGTGCTGCCCGGCGGCTCCGCCTACACGTACCTCCCCGCGAGCGTGCGCCGGTTCCCCGGGCCCGACGAGCTCGTGGCGGTGCTCGAGGGCGCGGGCTTCTCCGGGGTGCGGTACAGCACCTTCGCCGCAGGGATCGTGGCGCTGCACACGGGAGAGGCGGCGTGACGGCGCTCGCAACGGCCCGCGCCGCTCAGGGCCTCGACGCGTACCTGGACGAGGTCGAGGCGCGGCTCGAGGCGGCCGTAGGCCGGTATGCGGGCGTCGCCGCTCGGGCCGGCGCGGACGCCCTCGGCGGCGGCAAGCGGCTGCGGCCGCTGCTCGTCTTCCTCGCCGCTCCGGTCGGGAGCGCTCCCGCGGTCGCGGCCGGTGTGGCGGTCGAGCTCGTGCACATGGCGACGCTGATCCACGACGACCTCGTCGACCGGGCCGCGCTGCGGCACGGACGCCCCGCCGTCTGGAGCGTCCACGGCGACGACGTGGCGGTCGCGACCGGCGACTACCTGTTTGCGCGCGCGTTCGGCGAGCTCGCCGAGACCGGCGACGTCCGGGCGGTCGAGATCCTCGCGGAGGCAGCGGTCTCGCTCTCGCGGGGCGAGGCCCTCCAGAACCGCCAGACGCACGACCCGGACACGACCATCGAGAGCTACATCGAGCGGTGCGGGCTCAAGACCGGGAAGCTCTTCGAGGCCGCCTGCCGGCTCGCAGGCGGCTCGGGCGAGTTCGGGCTGGCGCTCGGGATCGCCTACCAGATCGCCGACGACGTCCTGGATTGCACCGGCGACGCGATGGACACGGGCAAGGTGCCCGGCACCGACCTCAGGGAGGGCACTCCGACGCTGCCCCTGCTGCTGGCCGCCCGTGAGGACGCGGTCGTGCGCGAGGCGCTGGCCGGTGGGCCGCTCGAAGGCGTGCTCGTGCGGGTGGCGGCGACAGGTGCGCTCGAGGAGTCCAGGCGCGTCGCCCTGGAGTACGCCGCGCGCGCCCGGGACGCGCTGAACGGGTCGCTCTGGCGCTCGGAGCTGGAGGCGCTGACCTACGCTGCAGTGGACAGGACGCGCTGATGGCGATTGCGATCGACACCCTGGAGCCGATCCGCGACAAGGTCGAGGCCGGTGAGCGCCTCGACTTCGAGGACGGTCTCGCGCTGCTCGAGTCCGACGACCTGCTCGGCCTCGGCGAGCTCGCCGACCGCGCGCGGCGGCTGCGCGGCGGCGGCGACGAGGTCTACTTCGTCCAGAACCTGTACCTGAACCAGACGAACGTCTGCCGCGTCAAGTGCAAGTTCTGTGCGTTCGCCGTCACGCAGAAGCAGGAGGCCGCGTACACGCACTCGCCCGAGGCGATCGTGGAGGATGCCCTCCGCCAGCGCGAGCTGACCGGCTTCACGGAGATCCACATGGTCGGCGGCGAGAGCCCGCACGTGGACTTCGGCTACTACGTCGAGATCGTGCGGCAGCTGCACGAGGCGCTCCCGGACGTGCAGCTGAAGCTCTTCACGGCCAGCGAGATCCACCACATGACCACGCTGTCCGGCCTCACCCACGAGGAGGTGCTCCGCACCCTGCGTGACGTCGGCCTCTGCACGCTGCCGGGCGGCGGCGCCGAGGTGTTCGCCGAGCGCGTGCGCAAGCTGGTCGCGCCGGGGAAGGAGTCGCCGGAGATCTGGCTCGAGACGCACCGGATCGCCCACGGGCTCGGGATCCCGACGCACTGCACGATGCTCTACGGCCACGTCGAGACCTACGAGGAGCGCGTCGACCACCTGCTGCGGCTGCGCGCGCTCCAGGACGAGACCGGCGGCTTCCTCGCCTTCATCCCGCTGGCGTTCCACCCCGAGAACACCGTCTTCGAGCGGCGAGGCTGGAAGCACACGGCCGGGTCCGACGACCTGAAGCTGATGGCGGTGTCGCGGCTGCTGCTGGACAACGTCGCCCACGTGAAGGCCTACTGGATCATGATGGGCATGCCGCTGGCGGCCGTGGCCCTGCACTTCGGCGCGGACGACGTCCAGGGCACCGTCGTGCGCGAGCAGATCTTCCACGCCGCCGGCGCGCGCACCGAGACGGAGCAGAAGATCGAGGAGCTCGTGCGCCACGTGCGCGAGGCCGGCCGGATCCCGGTTCAGCGCGACACGCTCTACAACGAGCTCCACCGGTGGGACGGGGCCGGCGCCAACGGCCACGCCGCTCACACGACCGGAAACGGCACACCTTCGTGACATGTCGGCACACACATGTGCGCAGCGCGGGGCTAGGCTCACCGCCGAGCAGGGGGCGGGTCGGGACCCGACGTATGACGCGCGCGCGTCAACCAGAAGGGCGGCGGTGACGAGGCTCGGCGAGACGATTCCGGCGCTCCCCGTCCGCGACATGACGGAAGCGGTCGCGTTCTACCGAGACCGCCTCGGCTTCGACGTGCTCCACCACGACGGCGGCTTCGCCGTCCTCAACCGCGACGCCGCCACGCTCCACCTCTGGGAGGCGAGCGACGAGACCTGGCGTGAGGGCGTCGACCTCGAGCGCCCTGTCTGCTCGGGCGCCGAGTCGTTCATCGCGGGCACCGCCAGCTGCCGGATCGTCGTCGAGGGCGTGGACGAGCTCTACGCCGAGCTCGCCGCGAAGGACGTCCTGCACAAGGTCTCGCGGGAGGGCGTGGACGACACCGACTTCGGCACACGCGAGTTCGCCACGGTCGACCGCGACAACAACCTGATCACCTTCTTCCAGTGGGTCGAGCAGTGATCCGCCTCGGCCGCATCAGCTACGCGAACATGGCGCCGGTCTTCTTCCGCCTCGACGCGGACGTCGAGGAGGTCGGGGGCGTCCCGACCGAGCTGAACAACCTGCTCCTCGAGGGCGGCGTCGACCTCGCACCGATCTCCTCGATCGCCTACGCGCGCGACGCCGACCGCCTCCGCGTCCTGCCGAGGCTCTGCGTCTCCTCCGAGGGCGCGGTCGACTCGATCCAGCTGGTCTCGCGAACGCCGCCGGACCGCGTGAGCTCGATCGCGGTCACGCCCGAGAGCGCATCCTCGGTCGTGCTCGCGCGCGTGCTCTTCCCCGACGCCGAGCAGGTGCCGCTCGGCGAGGACGCCGAGGCCAAGCTGCTGATCGGCGACGCCGCTCTCCGGAGCGCCTTCGAGGATCCGGCCCCGCACTACGACCTCGGCCGGCTCTGGACCGAGCGGACGGCCCTGCCGATGGTCTTCGCCGTCTGGGCGTGCACGGAGCCGGTGGCCGAGGGCATCGCCGAGCTGGAGGACGAGCTCGTGGCGTCCGTCCGCCTCGCCCGGGCCGAACCGGAGCGGCTCGCGTTCGAGGCCGCCGAGCGGTACGGCTATCCGGCCGGCTACCTCGCCCGCTACTTCGACAAGCTCCGTTACAGCTTCGGCCCGCGCGAGCGCGCCGGCCTGCACATGTTCTTCGAGCTCGCGCGCGAGGTGGGCGAGCTGGACGAGATCCCGCAGCTCCGCTTCGTGGAGCGCGAGGAGGTGCGGGCGTGACCGCCGTCCGGGAGACCCTGGACAAGGCGCTCGACGGTCAGCGGATCACGGACGACGAGGCGCTCGGCCTGCTGCGCTCGCGCGACCTGATCTCCGTCGGGCGCGCGGCCAACGCGCTGCGAGAGCGGCGCACGAACCCCGAGCACATCACGTTCATCGTCGACCGCAACGTCAACTACACGAACGTGTGCGTCACCGACTGCGACTTCTGCGCGTTCTATCGCCGCCCCGGCGACACGGGCGAGGGCTACCTGCTGCCCAAGCCGGTCATCTTCAAGAAGATCGAGGAGACCCTCGCGATCGGCGGGACCGGCGTGCTGATGCAGGGCGGGCACCACCCCGACCTGGGGATCGACTACTACGAGGACCTGTTCCGCTCGATCAAGGAGCGCTACCCGATCCACCTGCACGTGCTCTCGCCGCCCGAGATCCAGCACATCGCGCGCCGCTCGAAGCTGACGATCCCGCAGACGCTGACGCGGCTGCGCGACGCGGGTCTCGACTCGATCCCGGGCGGTGGCGCCGAGATCCTCGTCGACCGCGTCCGGGATGTGATCGCGCCCAAGAAGACCCGCACGGCCGAATGGCTCCACGTGATGCGCGAGGCGCACCGGCTCGGGATCTCGACGACGGCGACGATGATGTACGGCCACGTCGAAGAGGTCGAGGATCGTGTCGAGCACATGCGCCGGATCCGCGAGCTCCAGGACGAGCTGCAGGGATTCCGCGCCTTCATCTCCTGGACGTTCCAGTCGGACGGGAACCGGCTGGCCGCGAAGGTTCCGGCGGAGCGGATGCCGACCTCGTTCGACTACCTGCTCACCCAGGCCGTATCGCGCATCTACCTCGACAACGTCGAGCACATCCAGTCGTCGTGGGTCACCCAGGGCATGAAGGTCGGCCAGGTCGCGCTCGAGTTCGGGGCCGACGACCTGGGGTCGGTGATGATCGAGGAGAACGTCGTCTCGGCCGCCGGCACGACCCACCGGGCGACGACGGACGACTTCGTCCGCGCGATCAAGGCGCTCGGCAAGGTGCCCGTGCAGCGCGACACGCTCTACCGGGACGTCAAGGTCTGGAACTAGGAGGGTTTGGCGTGATGCCGCTCGTCGTCCGGGTGTGCTGGTCGTTTCGAGGCAAGGACGCAGGGAGTGTTCGTATGCGGAGCTATACGGGCGCGACTGAGGACGCAGTCCTCGGGGCGAGCAGCGCGGCCGGACGGCACAGTCGGTATCGCGCCAAGCCCTCCTAATGCTTCAGCCGTCTCGACGGCGGCCCGACTTCCGCGAGCAGTACGGAATCGCCGAGGAGCCGGAGGGGATGGTCGATTGGGCCTGGGCCGACGAGCGGCTCGCCGCGTCACGCAACTACTGGATCGTCACCGCGGACGCAGACGGGCGGCCTCGCTCCGCTCCCGTCTGGGGTGTCTGGTTCGACGACGCAGTCGTCTTCGGCAGTAGCCCGGAGTCGCGCAAGGCGCGCAACCTCGCGCGCGACCCGCGCGTCGTGATCAACCTCGAGAGCGGCGACGAGGTCGTGATCCTCGAGGGCGAGGTCGAGCAGGCCCAAACGACCGAGGAGATTGCCGCTGCGTTCTCCGCCAAGTACGACTGGAAGCCCGAGGTCGGCGAGCGCGACGGCTGGTTCCAGCTCAGGCCGCGGACGGCGTACGCCTGGCTCGAAGCGGACTACCCCAAGTCCGCAACACGCTTCGACTTCTAGCCCCCGGCAGCCTCCGCGCGCCGGAGCCCGCGGATCGCCCAGAGCAGAAAGCCGGCGCCGAGCGCGAGCGCGATCGCGAATGCGAGCCCCACGTCGTCGGGCGAGCCCGCGAGCAGCGAGCGGCCCGCTTCGAGCAGGTGGGTGACCGGGTTCACCGAGGCGATGCCCTCGATCCATCCGTGCAGGAGCTCGATCGGCACGTACACCGGCGCGAAGAACAGGATCAGGAACACCGGCATCTGCATCACAGGCCCTGCCTGCATCGTCCGCAGCCGCATCGCCACCCCGGCTGCCCAGAGGGTGCCGGTCAGGTTCAGCACGAGCGCCAGCACGTACAGGCCGAAGAGGTCGACCGGGCCGCCGCCCACGTCCATTCCGACGACGAGCGCGACCACGGTGAGGACCGTGGCGGTGACCAGCCAGCGAACCACTGCGGCCGCCGTGTAGCCCACGACGATCCCGCTGCGCCGCGGCGACGCCAGCAACAGCCGCCGTGCGAACCCGCTCTCGAAGTCGCGCGCGATTCCGAAGCCCGTGAACACCCCGCCGAACGCGGCAGACTGCAGCAGCACGAAGACGAACTGGAAGCCCGTGTAGCCGGGCGCGTAGTCGAAGCCCGGGACGTCGCTGACCCGCGACAGCCCCCCCGCGAACGCGGTGAAGAAGAAGAGCGGGAACAGGATCCCGGGGATCAGCAGGCTCGGGTTCGTGAACACGTTGTGCAGCACGCGCCACGCGACCGCTTGTGCAACGGCGACGATGCCCCTCACGTGCGCGTCAGCCTCCTGCGCAGCGCCCACGAGGCTGCAGTCAGGCCGACGACGCCGATCGCGATCGCGAACCCGAAGGCCAGCGCTAGAGCCTGGGGATCCCACCCCACGATGATCAGGCTGCGTATGCCTTCGATCAGGTACGAGACGGGGTTCAGCGACGCGGCCGTCTGGAACCAGTCGGTCTCGATCAAGTCGCGGGGCATGTTCATCGAGGAGATGAACAGGAAGACGAACAGCACCGGGAAGAGCCCCTGGACGGCCTCACCGGAGCCGGTGCGCAAGGCGGCGAACGCGCCCAGAGACGCGAACGCCAGCACGATCAGGGCGGCGAGGAACAGCAGCACGAACGCGCCGGCCACTCCGGACTCCAGCCGAACGCCGACCGCCAGGCCGACGGCGAGGTAGAAGAGCGCCTGGGCCAGGCCCGTGACGACAACGCCGCCGAGCTGGCCGGCCAGCAGAGCGACCGAGCGCACGGGGCTGAGCGAGAGCCGGTTGAGGAAGCCGGTCTGGACGTCTCGCGCCAGGTCGGTGCCGGCGTTCATCGTCGCGAAGAGCGCCCCCTGGATGAACGGCACCGCGAGCGCGAAGGCGAAGAAGGAGTCGGCAGGAAAGCCGGGCAGCTGCTCCGCCGAGTTGAGGCCGCCGGAGTTGACCGCCAGCAGCATCAGCGGAAAGAGCATCGGCGCCACGACGTTCGCCGGCTGCCGCCAGGTGCGGATGACCGAGCGTCTGGCCAGCTGGGCGGCCTGGGCCGCGGCCGTCACGATGCGGCCGTGACGGTCTCGGGCTCGCTTTCGCCACTCTCCTCGGCGGCGCCCTCGAGCGTGCGGCCGGTCTTCGCGAGGAAGACGTCGTCGAGGGTCGGCTCGTGCAGGTTGATCCGCGCGATCCGGAGCCCCTCGGCGTCGAGCGCGCGAACGATGTCGGCCAGCTCCTCCTCGCCGTGGTCGAGGCGAACGGCGACCGAGCCCTCCGTGCACGGCGTCGGCTCCCCGAACCGAGTCAGGACCGCCGCGACCGCGCCCTTCTCGTCCGGATCGTGCGGCCGCGCCTCCACCGTCGGCCGCGCGATCTCGGCCTTGAGCTGCGCCGGGGTGCCCTCGGCGACGATGCGGCCGTGGTCGATGATCCCGACCCGGTCGGCGAGCGCGTCGGCCTCCTCGAGGTACTGCGTGGTCAGGAAGACCGTCACGCCCTCGACGCGGGCGAGGTGAGCGACCTCGTCCCAGAGGGCGGTGCGGCTCTGCGGGTCGAGCCCGGTGGTCGGCTCGTCCAGGAAGAGGATCCGTGGGCGGTGTACGAGGGCGAGCGCGAGGTCGAGGCGGCGTTTCATCCCGCCCGAGTAGCCCTTCACCTTGCGGTCGGCGGCCTGTGTCAGCCCGACCCGGTCGAGCAGCTCGGCGCTCCGTGCGCCTCGTTCGGCGCGCGGAAGGTCGTGCAACGCCGTTTGCAGGCGCAGGTGCTCGCGGCCCGTCAGGAGCGGATCGAGCGCCGCCTCTTGCAGGGCCGCGCCGATCGACTCCCGCACCTTGGGGCCGTCGCGGACGACGTCGTAGCCGGCCACGATCGCGCGGCCGCTCGTCGGGGGCATCAAGGTCGTGAGCATGTGGACGGTGGTCGACTTGCCGGCCCCGTTGGGCCCGAGAAAGCCGTAGATCTCGCCCGGAGCGACCTCGAGATCGATCCCGTCGACCGCGCGGATGCCGCCCTTGAAGAGGCGCACGAGCTGCTCTACCTGGATGCCGTTCGGCCTGCCGTCCACACCGCTCAACGTACCGGTTTCCGGTGCTCCCGCTACCCTGGCCGGTCGTGCTGCGGAGCATGTGCATCTGCCTGCTCGTCCTCGCGATCGCACCCGCGGCTTCGGCCGCCCGGGGCCAGGTCCTCGCGCCCGGGATCGCCTACGAGCGGCAGCTGGAGTTCACACGCCACGGCCCGATCGTCCTGCACGTCCTGACCGCGCCCAAGCCGGGCGGTCTCTACAGCCTCGAACCGGTGCTGTCGAACGGCGTCATCCCGGGCCGCGAGACGATCAGCCAGATGCAGCGGCGCCTCTCTTCGACCACGACGGCGGCAGGCATCAACGGCGACTTCGCGGACGCGGCAGGGGTCCCGAACGGCACCTTCCTGCAGGACGGCGTCTACAAGAGCGAGCCGAATCCCGAGCGCTCGTCGATCGGGATCGATCGCGCCGGCAACCTCGTCGTCCTGCGCCACGCGCTCCTGTCGACGTGGCAGGGCTCGAACCAGCGGCGCGCGCTCGTCGGCATCAACAGGCCGCCTGGTCCGAACGGCGTCACGATCTTCACCCCGTCGTGGGGGGCGGTCACACCGCAGGCGGCGGGCACGATCGAGTCGATCGTCGTGCCGTTCCCCGCTCTGACCGCCGGCGGCGAGCTGCGCGGCCAGGTCGTGCAGGTGAACTCGAGCGGCGGCGGCACGCCGATCCCGGCCAACGGCGCCGTGCTCGTCGCGCGCGGCGGGATGGCGAACCGGGTCGCCCAGGAGGCGGGGCCCGGAGTGAACGTGAACGTGCGCCTGGTCCCGCACCCGGCCTGGCCCGCGCCGGTCGACGACGCGGTCGGCGGCGGGCCCCAGCTCGTCCGGAACGGCAAGCCGCTCTTCCGGGCCGCCGAGGAGTTCTCGACCGAGCTGCTCTCGTTGCGTCAGGCCCGCGCGGCCGTCGGCCAGCGGCGGGACGGCGCAATCGTCATGGTGGCCGTCGACGGCGACCTGGGCGGGCACAGCGTCGGGATGACCAACTTCGAGCTCGCCCAGGCCCTGATCAGGCTCGGTTGCATCACCGGCGGCGCGCTCGAGGGCGGGCCCTCGACCGCGATGGCGTTCGACGGCACCCTGCTCAGCCGTCCCTCCGCCGGCCCCGAGCGCGCCGTCTCGGAGGGTCTCTTCGTCCTCTACCACGGCGTCCAGGCGGCCGATCCCGATCCGCTCGTGATGTCCCCGAACAAGGACGGGATCGCCGAGCGCCAGCTCTTCCGGTACAAGCTGCCGCGCAACGCCACAGTCGCCGTGCGCCTGATCGGCCCCGACGGCGGCTTCCGCTACTCGGAGAACTCGACCAAGCCGCGCGGCTCGTACCAGCTCTCCTGGCCGGGGACGAAGGCGGACGGCTCGGCCGAGGTGGAGGGCAACTGGCGCTGGGTCGTGACCGCTCTCGACGAGCAGGGCCAGAGCTCCACCGTCGACCGGCGCTTCACGCTCAACACGACGCTCGGCTTCCTGCGCGGCTCGCGCGCCGGTGCGAGCTTCCGGCTGGCCAGGCCGGCGTTCGTGAAGGTCACGCTCGAGACGCGCAAGGGCGCGGTCGTCCGTACGCTGCTCGCCCGCCAGCTCGGGGCCGGCCCCGCGAGCGCCCGCTGGTCCGGCCGGCCGCTTCCCCGCGGCCGCTACGTGCTCCGCGTTGCGGCCACGAACCAGCTCGGTCGCAGCGAGCTGACCGCGAACGTGCGCTGATGCCGCTCGCCGCCTCGCTCACGGGCTTCATCACCGACTGGGTCACGAGCGCGATCGGCGACCACGGCGTCTACGCGATCTTCCTGCTCATGCTGCTCGACGCGGTCTTCCCGGCGGCCAGCGAGCTCGTGATGGTGTACGGAGGCGCACTCGCGGCGGGAGCGTTCGCGGGCAAGAACGTCGTCGTCTTCGGCGAGCCGGTCGAGTCGGACGTCTGGGCCTTCGTCACCGTCGTCGCGGCCGGCACGATCGGCTACACGATCGGCTCCGTTGGCGGCTGGGCGATCGGGATGTACGGCGGCCGGCCCTACCTCGACAAGCACGGGCGCTGGCTGCACCTCGGTCCCGAACGCCTGCTGAGGGCCGAGCGCTGGTTCGACCGCTGGGGCGACGCGACCGCGCTGATCGGCCGGATCACGCCGGTCGCCCGCTCGTTCGTGTCGATCCCGGCGGGCGTGTTCCACATGCGGCTCGTCCGCTACACCGTGCTGACCTTCATCGGCTCGACGATCTGGTGCCTGGCGTTCGCCGGCATCGGGTGGGCGGTCGGCAGCAACTGGGAGACGTTCCACGAGAACTTCCACTACGTGGACTACGCCGTCCTGGCAGCCCTGCTTGCAGGCGGAATCTGGCTTCTGGTCCGTCGCAGGAGGTCGAGTAGACTGGCTCGCCGTGCCGCAGACCCCACTGGTTGACGTCCGGGCGCAGTACGCGCCCCTGATCGACGAGATCAAGGCCCGGATGGCCGAGGTGCTCGACTCCGGGACGTTCATCCTCGGCCCCAACGTGCGCGCCTTCGAGCAGGAGGCGGCCTCCTACCTGGGCGTGCCCGAGACGATCGGAGTCGCCAACGGGACCGACGCGCTCGTGCTCGCGCTCGACGCGCTGGAGATCGGGCCCGGCGACGAGGTGATCTGCCCCGCTTTCACCTTCTACGCCACCGCCGAGGCGATCGCGCGCCGCGGCGCCACCCCCGTCTTCGCCGACATCGATCCCGTGACGCTGAACCTGGACACCGAGGACGTCTCCGCTCGGATCACCGGGCGCACGAAGGCCCTGATGCCGGTGCACCTGTTCGGCCGCCCCGCGCCGCTCGCAGAGCTGGCCTCGCTCGGCGTGCCGATCGTGGAGGACGCCGCCCAGGCCTTCGGTGCGGCGGGGGTCGCGCAGACCGGAATCGCATCGACCTTCAGCTTCTTCCCGACGAAGAACCTCTTCTGCCTCGGCGACGGCGGGCTGGTCGCGGCCCGCGACGAGGAGCTCGCCGAGCGCATCCGGCTGCTTCGCTTCCACGGCTCCAAGGCGAAGAAGGAGTTCCACCACGTCGGCTACAACTCTCGCCTCGACGAGCTCCAGGCGGCCGTGCTGCGCCTCTTCCTGACGCACCTCGACGGCTGGAACGAGGCTCGTCGCGAGGGGGTCGCGCGCTACGCCGAGCTGGGCCTGGGCGACGTCTGCGAGCTGCCCGCGGACGATCCGGCGCACGTCTACCACATGTTCGTCGTGCGCTCGCCGAGCGCGACCGGATCGCAGCGGCCCTCAGGGAGGCCGAGATCGCGTGCGCCGCCTACTACGTGACGCCGCTCCACCTGCAGCCCGCGCTTGCCTACCTCGGCTACGCCAAGGGCGACCTTCCCGTGACCGAGCAGGCCTCGCGCGAGAACCTCGCGCTCCCCCTCTGGGCCGGCATCGGCGCCGAGGTTCAAGAGAGGGTCGTCGTCACCGTGCGCGAAGCTGCAGGTGTTGGCGTCTCCTAACTTGACCTTTCCGATCAACCGGCACCGGCTCTGGCAGGTCGCGGCGGACGCGGCGCTCGTCGCGGCCGCCTGGTGGCTCGCGTTCCAACTGCGGTTCGACCGGGGTGTCCCGCCCTACTACGAGGTCCTGTTCGACCGGACGATCCTGCTCGTCGTCGGGATCAAGCTCGGCGTCTTCATCGTGCTCGGCTTCTACAACCGCTGGTGGCGGTACGTGTCCACTCGGGACATGTGGCGCGTGGTGCTGGGCGTGGGGCTCGCCTCGATCGTGGCGGGGCTGACGGTCTACTTCGTCTCGCCCGTGCAGGGGATCAGGCTGCCGCGGTCGATCTTCGTCCTCGACTTCCTGATCTCGCTCGCGCTGATCGCGGGGGCGCGTCTCGCCGCGCGGACGATCTTCGAGCGTCCGGCGGTGGGCGGGCTGATGGCGCGCGGCAAGGAGGTCGTGATCGTCGGAGCCGGCGACGCGGGGCAGCTCGTGATTCGCGAGCTGCAGCGCAACCGTGCGCTCGGCTACACGCCGATCGGGATCGTCGACGACGACGCGCGCAAGCGGAACCTGCGCGTGCACGGCGTCCGCGTGCTCGGCACCACGGACGAGCTCGCGCACGTCCTGCGCGACAACCGGCCGGACGAGCTCCTGATCGCCATGCCCTCCGCGGACGGCGACACCCGCCGGAAGGTGGTCGAGGTCGCGCGGGACGAGGGCATCCCGGTGAAGACGCTCCCGGGTCTCTACGAGCTGATCTCCGGCGATTCGAACCTGGCGGCGCAGATCCGCCCCGTGCAGGTCGAGGACGTGCTCGGGCGGGCGCAGGTCGAGGTCGATCTCGAGGAGGCCGCGGCCTACCTGACCGACAAGACAGTGCTCGTCACGGGCGCCGGCGGCTCGATCGGCTCGGAGCTGTGCCGGCAGATCGCGCGGGCCCGACCCGCGAGGCTCGTGCTGCTCGAGAACGGCGAGACGGCGCTCTTCGAGATCGAGCGTGAGCTGCTCGACGAGCGCGGGTTCTCGGCCGCGATCCCGGTGCTGGCGAACGTCTGCAACCGCGCGAAGCTGCGGCAGGTGTTCGAGCGCTACCGCCCCGCCGTCGTCTTCCACGCGGCCGCGTACAAGCACGTGCCGCTGATGGAGGCGAATCCGCTCGAGTCGGTGCGCAACAACGCGCTCGCGACCAAGGCGATCGCGGACGTGGCCGCGGAGTTCGGAGCGGAGCGGTTCGTGCTCGTCTCCACGGACAAGGCGGTCAACCCCAAGACGGTGATGGGCCAGTCCAAGGCGCTCTGCGAGTGGATCGTGGAGGCCTACGGCGTCCGGGCGGACGTCGCCACGCGCTTCGTCGCGGTGCGCTTCGGCAACGTGCTCGGCTCGTCCGGCTCCGTGATTCCGATCTTCCGCCGCCAGATCGCCAAGGGCGGCCCGTTGACGGTGACCCATCCGGACATGACCCGGTACTTCATGACCATCCCGGAGGCCGCGTCGCTCGTCGTCCAGGCCGGCGCGATCGGCGGGGAGGGCGAGATCTTCGTGCTCGACATGGGCGAGCCCGTGCGAATCCTCGACCTGGCGCGGAACATGATCCGCCTCTCCGGCAAGGAGCCCGACCGGGACGTTCCGATCGAGTTCGTGGGCGCGCGCCCGGGCGAGAAGCTGAACGAGGAGCTCTGGGGCGAGGACGAGGAGGTGCGCCCCACCGCGCACCCGAAGATCCTGCGCGTCACGCGCCGCAAGCGCCGATCCCGCTCTGCTCGAGCGCGAGCTCGAGTCGCTCGAGGTGCTGGTCGAGGACGGGGAGACGCTCGAGGTGGTCGCCCGTCTGCGCGGGCTGGTCTCGCGTGGCGCGGCGTCGGGCTCGCCGGCGCCCTCCACCGTCGCGGAATCACAGATCTGACACGGTCTCGCGCGCCTTTCGCGTGTGAATCGTCCCGGCGTCGTCCCGCACCCTCACTAGGGTGGATCGGGTGGACGGCGAAGGCATCTTCGAAGGGCTGAATCCCGAGCAACGGCGCGCCGTGGAGGCCGTGCGCGGGCCGGTGGTGATCCTGGCGGGAGCCGGGTCCGGCAAGACCACCACGATCACGCGGCGAATCGCCTGGCAGGTCGCGTCGAGGACGTTCGCGGCGCACGAGATCCTCGCAGTCACCTTCACCGACAAGGCAGCGGGCGAGATGCGGGCGCGCCTGGCGCGGCTGGGGGTAGAAGGCATCCGGGCCCGGACATTCCATGCCAGCGCGCTGCAGCAGCTGCACTACTTCGGTCGCGGGCCGGGCGGCGTTCTGCCCTCGAAGGCGCTGATGCTGCGACACATCGCCAACTCGCTGCCACGGCCGTTCCGCTTCCGGCCGGCCGCCGACATCGCCACCGAGATCGAGTGGGCCAAGAACCGGCGCATGCCTCCTGAGCGCTACGAGCAGCTCGCCGGCGAGCGCGTGGCGGCGCCGCTCCCACCCGACCTGATGGGCCGCGTCTACCGCGAGTACGAGCGGCGGAAGGCGGAGCGCGGGCTCGTGGACTTCGAGGACCTGCTCGAGCTCTGCATCCGGCTCTACGACGAGGACGCGAATGCCTCCGCCGAGTTCCGCTCGCGCTGTCGTGCGATCACGGTTGACGAGTTCCAGGACGTGAACCTGCTCCAGCAGGAGCTGCTCGAGCGGTGGCTGGGGCCGCGCGACGAGCTGTGTGTGGTCGGCGACGACTACCAGGCGATCTACGGCTTCACCGGCGCGTCGCCGCAGTACTTGCTCACGCTCCGCGCGCGCTTCGCGAACGCGACCGTGGTCAAGCTCGAGGAGAACTACCGGTCGTCGCCGCAGATCCTCGAGCTGGCCAACCGGCTGACGCCGAACCTCGGCGGCGAGCCGAAGACGCTGCGGGCCGTTCGCCCGGACGGACCGGAGCCTGCGCTGCTGCCCCTCGCGTCGAGGGACGAGGAAGCCCGTTACGTCGTCGAGCGGATCCGGACGCTGGCGGCGGAAGGCGTCCCCTACGACCAGGTAGCGATCCTGTTCCGGCTGAATGCCCGCTCGGAGCCGTGGGAGGAGGCGCTTGCCGACGCCGAGATCCCCTACCAGGTGCGCGGCGGCCCGTTCCTGGCGCGACCGGCTGCGCGGAGGCTGCGGCAGGTGCTCGGCGGCTCGCAGTCGACGGCGCTCGCCGAGGACGTGCGCCGGGCCGCGATCGACGAGGGGTGGGCCCAGGGCGAGGAGCTCGAGCGCGTGGGCGAGTACGAGGCCACACGCCAGCACGACCTCGGTCGGCTGGTCGCCCTGGCCCGTCAGCTCGAGGACGGCGAGCTCACCGTCGCCGGCCTCTTCACCGAGCTCGACGCGCGTTTCGGCGAGGGCTCCGACGGCCAGGGAGTCCACCTGCTCACCTACCACCGGGCGAAGGGGCTCGAGTTCGACGCCGTCTTTCTGCCCGCTGTCGAGGAACGCGAGCTGCCCGTGCGCCAGGCGAAGACCGACGAGGCGGTCGCGGAGGAACGGCGGCTCCTCTACGTCGGGATCACGCGGGCGAAGCGCGTGCTGGCGCTGACGTGGAGTGCCGAGGGCAAGCCGAGTCGCTTCCTGGCCGAGCTGGGCGTGGAGACGGCGCGGTCCCGGCCGCCGCGCCAGAAGGTCGCGGCCGAGAACCTGCCGCCGTCGTTCACCGCGCTGCGCGAGTGGCGGCTTGAACGGGCAAAGGCGGACGGTGTTCCGGCCTATGTCGTCTTCCACGATTCGACGCTCGCCGAGATTGCGGAGCGAGCCCCGCGGACGCGCGGCGAGCTCGCGACCGTCACCGGAGTGGGGCCGACGAAGCTCGAACGCTACGCGGACGACGTGCTCGCCGCGCTGGCGAAAGCGTCGTAGCCGGAAACGACGGAGGCCGCCTTGCGGCGGCCTCCATACGAGCATCGATGCGGCGGAGCGCTAGCGCCTTGCCGCCCTTCCTGCTCGTCGCGCTTGTCACGGTCGTCCTTCTTCTTGCCGTGGCCCTTGTGGCGGTCGTCGCCGCCGGCGCCGGCGCCGGGCGCGCGCAGCACGAGCAGCTGGCCGCCCTCACGCTGGTAGGTCAGCGGCCCGCGCTGTTCCTCCTCGACGATCAGCGTTCCCGCCTGGACGTCGATGAGGTACGTCCCCTTGCCCAGATGCTTGGACGCGTCGACGATGCCGCTCGACTCCCAGGCGCCCAGGGCGCCCGGGGCGGTGGCCGCGTCGCGGTCCGTCGGGCCCTCGTCGGCCGCCTGGTTGACCTTGGCCACGACCGCGGAGGTCTTGCTGGAGAGGCCGTAGAGCCACAGCCGCGCGGTGGTGGCCGCCGGGTCGGTCGAGCCGACCGGGAACTGCTGGCTGCTGCCCGGGTCCTCGGTGATGAAGAGCCCGTCCTTCACCGTCTCGAGGTTGTCCGGCTGGTGGATCTCCCCGAGCGTCTTGACGGGGTTGTCGTCGCCTTCGATCAGGATCGAGAGCTTCGCCTTGGTCGGATCCTTCCGGTCGAGCACGAGCTTCCAGATGCGCCCGTTGGTCGACGTGAAGGCGTTGCCGCCGGCGCTGGTCGCTCCGCGGCCGCTGTCGGCGATGTAGACGACGTTCTTGTCGTGCCGGTCGTAGGCGATGTCCTCCACGCGCACGAACTGGAAGACCGGCTTGGGCTGGATGTCACCCCAGTGCTCGAGGACCCACTGCGGGCCGTCGATGCCGGAGCCGTCCGGAGCGCGCTGCCACGTCCCGTCCGCAGGCGGTGCCGGGTAGCCCTTGTCCGAGGACACCATGTCGGTGCCGTCCGGGTTCCGGCCGGTCGCGATGTCCTTCGGCACCTTCTCGAAGTGACCGCTGACCTCGACCGTCGAGCCGACCGCGAAGTCGTAGTAATCGTCGTAGCCGGGCGTGTCGACGACGAACCCGTGCAGGTCGCCGCGATCACGCAGCACGTGGTTCGTGTTCTTCGCGATGTAGGAGTAGAGCTGGGACTGCGCCGGGTTGGACACGAACGTGTCGTCGCCGGAGAGGATCACCCGCTTCTTGTAGCCGGGGATGGCGACGCTGTTCTCGTGGTTGTGCCGGCCCATGCCCCAGATCGTGTGGTACCGCTTCCGCTTGACGTCGTACGCCACCACGGCGCCGGCTTGGCGCGAGGTGTCCGCGTAGAGCGGCGCGGGCCAGGCGGTACCCGTCCTGTTGACCCAGTCGATCGCTTCCTCGTTCGTGAAGAGGATCGGCCGGCTGAAGCCCTGCTCGTGCGTGGCCAGGAAGTTCGAGCAGAAGCGCTGGTAGTTCGCCTCGCTCGGGATCACGTACTTGCCCTGGAGGATGCCGCCCGTCTTCGGGTTCAGCGTGAGCCTGCTGACCATGGCGTTCGTGAAGTCGTTGAACCCGACGCCCGTGGCCGGCGTGAACGGGAACGGCACGGTCGAGGTCTCGTGGTTCACGTACACGTCGACGTGGTGACCGGCGCCGTTGTTGTGCCAGCCGTGGCCGTTCTGCTTCAGGAGCGAGATCCCGTCGGGGATCGACTCGAAGCGGTAGCTCGACCCCGGCAGCGTCTCGCCGACCGTGATCAGCGGCTCGACGGTCCAGCCCGGTGCGGGCGTCAGCATCGCCGCCTGTGGCGTCTTGAAGCCCGGGGTCTTCTTGTGTGCTGCGGCCGACGCGACGAGCGTCGCCGTGACCCCGACGACGAGGGCAAGCGCAGCCGCAAAGCGTGCTCTCCTCACCTTCTCCCCTTTCGTTTGGAACGCAAGACAGATATCTCGTACCCGGAACTCCACCCGCTTACTCGGCATAATGATCGCTTATGGATACGCGTCAGCTGGCCTCGTTCTGCGCGGTCGTCGACAACCAGAGCTTCTCGCTCGCCGCCGAGCAGCTCGGCGTCACGCAGCCGGCCGTCAGCCTGCAGATCCGCTCGCTCGAGAAGCGCCTGGGACGCCGGCTGCTCGACCGCTCCGGGCGTCGGGTCGAGCCGACCGAGGCGGGCGCCCGCCTGTACCGAAGCGCTCAGCGGATGCTCGCGCTGGAGGAGCAACTCGTCGAGGAGGTCGCCGATGCGAGCGAGGGCGAGCTCGCAGGCACATTCCAGCTCGGCGCGTCCACCGGCCCGGGCGGCTCGGTCGTGCCGCTTCTGCTCTGCGAGTTCCAGCGCGCGAATCCGAGCGTCCGGGTTTCCCTGACCGTCTCGGACACGCAGACGATCGTCGACCAGGTTGCGGGCCGTGAGCTCGCGCTCGGGATCGTCGGCGCGGCCAGGCGCCACCGTGGCGTGACGTTCGAGCCGCTGTTCCGCGACGAGGTCGTGCTCGCGTGTCCGCCGGGGCACCCGTTCGCCGGCCGGACGATCACGCTCGAGGAGCTCCAGGCCGAGCCGCCGGTCGTGATGCAGGAGGGAGCCGGCGTCCGGCAGGTGATCGACGACGCGCTCCGTGCGGCCGGCCTCCGCGACCGGAACCTGGACGTGAAGCTCGAGCTCGGCCTCCAGGAGTCCGTCAAGAGCGCCGTCGCGGCGGGGTACGGCGTCACGTTCATCTCCCGCTCGGCGATCGAGGCGGAGCTGTCGACGGGCGCGATCGCGACCGGGCGGGTCGAGGGTCTCGAGCCTGCGCGCGAGATCTCGCTCGCCACCGCGTCCGGGCGCACGCTGCCCCGGACGGCCGCGGCGTTCCTCGACTTCGCGCGGGACCGCCTGCCGTGATCGTCAGTTGGGGACTCGACCAGCTCCGACCGCTGCTGGCCGAGCTGGGGATCGAGCGGCCACTGCTCGTCGCGAGTGAGCGTTGGGACGGCCTCGACCTCCCGGCGGCCGCGCGCTGGAAGGAGATCCCGTCGGACAGGATCGAGGTGCCCGAGGGCGCCGACGGCATCCTGGCGGTCGGTGGGGGCAGCGCGATCGACACCGCCAAGGCGGCTTCCGCGGCGAGCGCGCTCCCGCTCGTCTCCGTGCCGACGACGTACTCCGGCGCCGAATGGACGCCGTCCTTCGGTGTGCGCACGCCGGAGCGCCGGATCGTCTCCGGGGGCTCGGGAGCGCACCTGGCGGGCATCGTCTATGACACCGAGTTGACCCTCGGCCTGCCGAGGGAGACGACGGTCGGAACCGCGCTGAACGCGCTGGCGCACGCAGCAGAGGCGCTCTACGTCAAGGGCCGGAACCCGGAGGGCGACCGGCATGCGCGCGAGGCCGCGACCCGGATCAGCGCCGCGCTGCCGGCCGTCGTCGCCGACGAGGCGGCGATCGGCCCGCGCAAGACGTTGCTCGAAGCGGCCTCCGAGGCGGGTCAGGCGCTCGCCTCGGCTGGTCTCGGGCTAGGTCATGCCATGGCGCAGGCGCTCGGCAGCCGCTACGGCCTTCCGCACGGCGTTATGAACGCGATCACGCTGCCGCTCGCCCTCCGCTTCAACGCCGACGTGGCCGCGAAGGAGATCGAGAGCTTCGGCGACGCGATGGGCACCGACGACCCGGTCGGCAAGGTCGAGCAGCTCGCGCGGCTCGGCGGGTTCGGCCGGCTGCGCGACTACGGCATCTCCGAGGACGAACTCGATGACGTCGCCGAAACGGTCGTCCAGCGAGCGGGCGCGAAGGCGAACCCGAGAACAGCGAGCGCCGCCGAGGTCGCCGAGCTGCTCCGAACGGCTTGGTGAGCGGCTGATGCGTTGCGCCGACTGGCAATAAGACAATCTAATGCAGAGCATTAGTTCATCCGCCCATGGGTGGTACTATCGCCGCACATGGCGGCGCCCATGAAATTCGACGTGCTCGTGATCGGCAGCGGGGCTTCGGGCCTCGCTGCCGCCGTGTCCGCCGAGCACGCGGGCGCGCGTGTCGCGCTCGCGACGAAGGGGTCGATTCAATCCTGCAACTCGGCGAAGGCGCAGGGCGGAATCCAGGCGGCTTTCGGCGAGGACGACTCGCCCGAGATCCATGCGGCGGACGTCTGGAAGAGCTCGCACGAGACGGCGAACAAGGAGCTCGTCACGGTGCTGACGAGCGAGGCGCCGGGCGCGATCCACTGGCTCGAGGAGCTCGGGGTCGAGTTCACGCGCGAGAACGGCGGCTACCGGCTGGCGAGGTGCGGCGGCGCGAGTCGCAAGCGCCTGCTTCAGGTCGGAGACCGGACCGGCCACGCGATCACGAAGGCCTTGCGCGAGGCGTTCGAGGCGGGCGGTGGCACCTCATTGCCGAAGTCGCCGCTCAGCGAGCTCGAGCGCACCGAGAGCGGCTGGCGCGCCCACGTCGGCGAGCACACCGTCGAGGCCGACGCCGTCGTCCTGGCGGCCGGCGGCCGTTGCTTCCGCGTCGCGGAGGAGCGTGGCGAGCTCTCGACCAACCACCCTGGCGCGACCGGCGAGGTGACGCAGATCGCGGTCGACCTCGGCGCCGAGCTACGCGATTTCGACGCACTGCAGTACCACCCGAACGGCGGCGCCTGGCCGCGAGACGATGCAGGGCTACTCGATCCCCGAGACGACGCGTGCCTACGGGGCCGTGCTCCTGAATGCGGACCGCGAGGAGTTCACCGACTCGCTCGGCCCGCGGGACGAGGTCAGCAGGGCGATCTTCGACGAGGTCGAGAAGGGCAAAGGCGTAGAGACCCCCGACGGGCGCCCGGCCGTCTACCTCGACACCACGCGCATCTCTGAGGAGGACGCCGAGATCTCCCTGCCGTACATGCTTCGCCGGTACCGAGGCGGCGGCATCGATCCGCTGCAGGAGCCGATCCTGACCTACCCCGTCCTCCACTACCAGAACGGCGGGCTCGTGATCGACGCCCACGGCGAGACGACCGTCGAAGGCCTCTACGCTTGCGGCGAGATCGCGGGCGGGACCCACGGCCGCAACCGCATGATGGGCAACTCGCTCCTCGAGTGCACCGTGTTCGGACGGCGAGCCGGCCGCGCTGCGGCGGAGAAGGCGAGGGCATGAGCGAGATCCGCTTCGACGAGCGGGTAGTGCTCGTCACCGGAGCCGGTCGCGGCCTCGGCGCGGCCTACGCGCGCGCGTTTGCAGCGCGTGGAGCAGCGGTGGTCGTCCACGACGCCGGTGTCGCAGCCGACGGGACGGGCGGCGATCCCGGGGTTGCCGATGCCGTCGTCGCCGAGATCGAGGAGGGCGGCGGGACGGCCGCCGCCGTGCTACGAGAACCTCGAACGCGAGGACGCGTGCCTACGGACGATCGAGCTCACGCTCGAGCGCTTCGGCCGGCTCGACGCAGTCGTCCAGAATGCCGGCCTGCTCCAGTGGGAGGAGCTCGGCGGACGCCCACCACGGCTGGGAGCGCCTGCGCAGCGTCAACGTCGACGCGCCGTTCCACCTCACGAGAGCCGCGTTCCCGGCGATGAAGCGCCAGGGGTACGGACGGTTCGTCTTCACGACCTCCGGCCGCGCGATGGACGTCGAGCGCACACGGCCGGGACTCGCGGCGTACGCCGTCGGAAAGATGGCGCACTTCGCGCTCATGATCGTGGCGGCCGCCGAGGGCGAGCCGCACGGCATCCTCGCGAACGCCGTCGCGCCGGTCGCCGCCACGCGCATGCTGCGCCGGCCGGTCGAAGCCGGCGAGCTCGGCCCCGACGCAGGTCGCCCCCGGCGTCCTCTTCCTGGCCTCCGAAGGCTGTACGGTGTCTCGGCAAGGTGCTCGAGGCGGGGGGCGGCGAATTCGACGTCGCGCGCTGGACCTCGAGCGATGAGCTCGATCTTCGGCCGCGAACCGGTCGAGCCAGAGACGATCGCCGAGCGTTGGGCCGAGATCGAAGGAACCGTCAGGGCATGAGCACGCTACGCGCCCCAGTCACACCGATACAGCACGCGGTCGAGGACGCAGCCGCGCACCTCTACGTCTGGGCATTGAAGGACATCCCGCAGGACCTGCGCGCCGCGCTCGCCGACGCGGCCGAGACCGAGACCTCGGTCCCGGGCCAGCGAGTCCTGCAGACGATCCTGAAGAACGTCCAGGTGGCCGAGAGCGAGGAGAACCTCGTCTGCCAGGACACCGGCATCGCGGTCTACACCTGCCGGGTGGGCGAGCACTTCCCGCTCCACCCCGCCCGGATCTACGAAGCGCTGCGCGACGGCACCGCGCGCGCCACGCTCGAGCACCCGCTGCGCTCGAACGCCGTCCACACGATCACGCGCGAGAACACCGGCCCGAACATCGGCCACCGGCTCCCGATCGTGCACTGGGAGTTCATCTCGGACTGGGACGGGCTCGACGTGAAATGCGTGCCCAAGGGCTCGGGCTCCGAGAACATGAGCTTTCTCAAGATGTGCGTCCCCGCCGACGGCGTGAAGGGGATCAAGCAGTTCGTGCTCGAGTCGATCGTCGGCGCGGGCGGCAAGCCCTGCCCGCCCGGGATCGTGGGCGTGGGCATCGGCGGTTCGGCCGACTACGCGATGTACCTCGCCAAGGAGGCGATCGCGCGACCGGTGGGCACGCGCAACGACGACCCGGTCGTGGCCGAGCTCGAGCAAGAGCTGTTCGAGCTGCTCAACGAGACGGGCATCGGCCCGATGGGGCTGGGCGGCGACGTCACAGTCCTGCAGTGCCACATCGAGCACGCGGACACGCACATGACCCTGAACCCGGTCGCGGTCAACTACCAGTGCTGGGCGGCCCGCCGCGCCACGGCGCACGTCGACGCGGCCGGCAACGTCGAGTTCGACCGGGAGGCGTGACCCGGATGCCAAGTAACAGACTGTTACAAACCCCTCGAACCCGCACTACGAAGCGCCCTCCGAGTCCAAGTAACAGACTGTCACTAATTCGCGGAGGGGGGCGCTGATGGCTGTCCACGAGGTCACGTTCCCGATCACCGACGAGGCCGAGATCCTCAAGCTGCGCGCGGGCGACGAAGTGGTCGTCCAGGGCCACATCATCGGCATCCGCGACAGGACGCAGATCCGGATCTTCGACCAGGGCGTCGAGCCGCCGATGGACCTGACCGGGGCGTTCCTGCTGCATACGGCGCCGGGAGTGCGCAAGCTCGAGGACGGGCGCTACGAGAAGGTCTGCATCGGCACCACTACGAGCGCGCGCATGGTGCGCTTCACCGAGCCGCTGGGAGCGCAGTACGGCGTGCGGGCGATCTGCGGCAAGGGCGGCTTCCCGGACGAGGCGATCGAGCCCATGGAGAAGCTCGGGATGGTCTACTTCGCGATCGTCGGCGGCGCCGCTGCGCTCGAGACCACCCAGATCGAGGAGATCGAGGAGGTCGCCTGGGAGGAGCTCATGCCCGAGTGCCTCTGGAAGTTCCGCGTCAAGGACTTCGGGCCCCTGACGGTCGGGATCGACGCGCACGGCAACTCGCTCTACCACGACGTCCAAACCGCGGCGCAGGACCGGCTGAAGGAGATCTTTGCTCGGCTTTGAGCCCCGCCAGGCCGGACTGACTCACGTGATCGACAAGGGCCTCGGGCCCGCGCGCGTGGGAGGACGTGCTCGAGACGTCGGGCGCTTACATCGACGTGGTCAAGCTGGGCTGGGGCACGGCGTACGTGACGCCCAACCTGCGCGCGAAGCTGGACGTGCTGCGCGAGAAGCCGGTCGTGATCGGCGGCACGTTCTTCGAGGTCGTCTACGCGAAGGGCAAGGTCGACGAGTACAAGGGCTGGCTGGGCGACCTCGGCCTCGCGCACGTCGAGATCTCCGACGGCACGATCGAGATCCCCCGCGAGGAGAAGCTGGAGCTGATCGCCGACTTCGCGCGCGACTTCACCGTGCTCTCCGAGGTCGGCTCGAAGGACTCGTCGGTCGAGTACACGGCCGAGGAGTGGATCGCGTGGCTGCGCGAGGAGCTCGAGGCGGGCGCCTGGAAGGTGATCACCGAGGCGCGAGAAGGCGGCACCGCGGGGATCTTCGACTCCGGCGGCGGGATGCGGACCGAGCTGATCGGCGAGATCGCCGACGCCGTCGGCCCCGCGGACGTGATCTTCGAGGCACCGACGAAGGCGGCTCAGGCCTGGTTCGTGAAGACGCTCGGCCCCGAGGTGAACCTCGGGAACATCCCGCCGGACGAGGTGATCCCGCTCGAGACGCTCCGCCTCGGGCTCCGCGGCGACACGCTCAAGGAGGTGCTGCTTGGCGACCGTGCCCGCACTGCCTGAGCTCGACTTCGAGGCGATGAGCGCCGAGGAGCTGCTCGCGCTGGGCCGCCGACGAGTTCGGCGACCGGCTCTGCCTCACGTGCTCCTGGCAGCGCCAGTCGTCGGCGCTCGTCCACATGGTCAGCGACCTTGGCCTCGGTGTCGACGTCGTGGAGCTCGACACGCTCGTCCTCTTCGACGAGACGTACGAAACGCGCGACCGGCTCGTCGAGCGCTATGGGCTGAAGCTGAAGTCGTTCCGCCCCATCGATCCGATCGACCGGCTCTGGGAGACCGACCCCGACCGCTGCTGCGGGATCCGCAAGGTCGAGCCGCTGGAGCGCGCACTGGCCGGCTACGACGCCTGGATCACCGGCATCCGGCGCGAGCAGTCGCCGACCCGCGCGAACGCGCAGAAGGTCGAGTGGTCGGAGCGCTACGGGGTCTGGAAGATCCAGCCGCTGGTCGACTGGGACGCGAAGCGCGTCCAGGCGTACCTGACCGTCAACGAAGTCCCGTACAACCCGCTGCACGACCAGGGCTATCCGTCGATCGGGTGCATCCACTGCACCCGGCCGGTGGCGGCCGGCGAGGACGAACGGGCCGGCCGCTGGGCCGGCTCCGGGAAGCTCGAGTGCGGCATCCACGGCAACGCACCGCTGATCAAGGAGTCGAATGACTGAGCACATCTACGCCCACGAGCACCCCGAGTCGGAGGCCCGCCGCGAGGGCGGCTTCACGCTCTGGTTCACCGGGCTCTCGGGCGCCGGCAAGACCACGATCGCGCACCTGGTCGGGCCCGAGCTCGACCGCCGCGGCCACGTCGTCGAGTACCTCGACGGCGACACTGTCCGCACGAACCTCTCGAAGGGCCTCGGGTTCTCGAAGGAGGACCGCGACACGAACATCGAGCGCATCGGTTGGGTCGCCTCGCGCCTCACGCGCCAGGGCGGCGCCGTGATCGCCGCCGCGATCTCGCCGTACGAGGAGACGCGGGGCAAGGCGCGGGCGCTCGTCGAGGAGTGGGGGGCGTTCGTGGAGGTGTTCATCAAGGCGTCGGTGGACGAGTGCGCGAAGCGCGACGTGAAGGGCCTGTACGAGAAGGCGTTCAAGGGCGAGATCAAGGGCTTCACCGGCGTCGACGATCCCTACGAGGAGCCGTCCGCCCCCGAGCTCGTGGTCGACACCGAGGAGCTCGAGCCCGAGGAGGCCGCGCGCGCGATCGTCTCCAGGCTCGAAGAGCTCGGCCTCGTGGGCGTCGAGGTGACGGCATGAGTGCCGCCGTCGCCACCGACACGCTGATCAAGCCTCACGGCGGCACGCTGGTCGACCGCACCGGCGAGCGGCCGGACGACGTCGACTCGCTCGAGGCCGTGACGCTCACCGGCCGCGAGGTGTCCGACCTGGACATGCTCGCCTCAGGCGCGCTCTCGCCGCTCGAGGGCTTCATGGGCCGGGCCGACTACGAGAGCGTCGTCGAGTCGATGCGGCTCGCGAACGGGCTCCCGTGGGCCCTCCCGGTGTGCCTCGCCGTGGACGAGGCTCCCGTCGGCGGCCGCGTCGCCCTCGCCGACGAGAGCGGCCGCAAGCTGGCGGTGCTCGAGGTCGCCGAGGTGTACGACTACGACAAGGACCGCGAGGCGGAGAACTGCTTCCGGACGACCGATGAGGCTCATCCGGGGGTCGCCCGGCTGTACGCCCAGAAGCCGAAGTACCTGGCCGGCCGCGTGACGGTGTTCGAGCGGCCCGAGCCCTCGTTCCCCGAGTTGGCCCTCGATCCCGCGGAGACGCGCGCAACCTTCGCCGAGCGCGGCTGGAAGCGGGTGGTCGGCTTCCAGACCCGGAACCCGATCCACCGCGCCCACGAGTACCTGACCAAGGTCGCGCTCGAGACCGTGGATGGGCTGCTCGTCCATCCGCTCGTCGGGGACACGAAGGGCGACGACGTGCCGGCCGACGTACGCGTCGATTGCTACCGCGTCCTGCTCGGCGGCTACTACCCGGAGGAGCGGGTGCTGCTCTCGGCCTTCCCCGCGGCCATGCGCTACGCAGGCCCGCGAGAGGCGATCTGGCACGCGATCTGCCGGAAGAACTACGGCTGCTCGCACTTCATCGTCGGCCGCGACCACGCGGGTGTCGGCGACTACTACGGCACCTACGACGCGCAGCTGATCTTCGACGAGTTCGAGCCGCACGAGCTCGACATCGAGCCGATGTTCTTCGAGCACTCGTTCTTCTGCAAGGCCTGCGGGACGATGGCGAGCGCGAAGACCTGCCCGCACGGGAAGGAGGAGCACGTCTTCCTCTCGGGCACGAAGGTGCGGGAGCTGCTCGGCGCTGGTGACGTGCCGCCCGAGGAGTTCACTCGCCGAGAGGTGGCGGAGGTCCTGATCCGGGCGTACCGCGGCTAGTTGGTGCCATGACCTGGGAGCTCTCGCTCACGGGGCTGCTGATCGGGCTCCTGGTGGGCGCGACCGGAATGGGCGGCGGCGCCTTGATGACGCCGCTGCTCATCTTCCTCTTCGGCTTCAAGCCGACGCTCGCCGTCGGCACGGACATCCTGCACGGCGCCGTCTTCAAGACCTTCGGCGCAGTTCGTCACCGAAAGCTCGGCACTGTCCACGCGCACCTGACCCTGTGGATGTTCATGACCTCGGCGCCGTTCTCGCTGATCGGCGTGCAGACGGCCGAGTGGATCCAGAAGGGCTACGGCGACTCGGTCGAGTCGGCCTCTGCGAAGGTGATCGGCGCCGCGCTCGTCCTCGGCGGGCTCGGCTTCCTGGCGAAGACGTACCTGAAGCGCGGGGTCCAGCCCAACGACGCACCGTTCCTGCTCGTGCGCCGCGACCGCATGATCGCGCTGGCGCTCGGCGCCGGAGGCGGGTTCATCGTCGGCCTGACCTCGGTCGGCAGCGGCACGTTCTTCGCGCTCGTGATGCTGCTCGTCTTCCCACTGACGGCCGTGAAGATCGTCGGGACGGACATCTTCCACGCCGCCGCGCTCTTGTGGGTCGCCGGGCTGAGCCACCTGTTCCACGGCAACGTGGACCTCGGCGCGATGGGATGGCTGCTGCTGGGCTCGATCCCGGGCGTCCTGATCGGGAGCCAGCTGACCGTGCGGCTGCCCGAGCGCGAGCTGCGCATCGCGCTGGCCACCGTGTTGCTGCTGAGCGGCGTCAAGCTCCTGGAGGCGCCGGCTACGGGCCTGCTCCTCGTTCTCGTCGCGCTCGGCGGCCTGACGCTGCTCGCGACGAGCGCCGTCCGTCGCATCGCCGCGCGGGCGAGGCCGGTCGCGCTCGAGCGCAGCGCTCGCTGAGCGGGCGGCCTGGTCGGGCCAGGTCCGTGGCCCGACCCCGGACGCGACCTACTTGTCCACGTCGCCCTCGAGCGTGAACGACTCGTACTCCTCTCCGGAGGCCGAGGAAAAAGTGAAGTGCGTGATCATCGCGTTTCGGAGCCGCAGGACGAGCTGGCCCGAGGCCCGCTTGAAGGTCAGTTCGGCGAGCGGAAAAGTCGTCCCGTCGAGATTCGCCTTGAACAGCGTCTGGGAGTAGCCGTCCCGGCGCTTCGTGATGTTCCAGGCGGCGACCTTCGTCGGCTCCTTCTCCTTCTCCTTCTGCCGGCCGATCGGCGCGTCCCTACGAAGTTCGGTCGAGATCGACTCGATCGGGAAGGTGCCGATGCCCTCCAGGTTCAGCGTCGTGGTCGCCGTGTCGTCGAGCGGGACCGCCTCCGGCTCGCGCAGGATGTCCGCAGGAGACCGGAGGAGCCGGCTGACGGCGTTGTTCCCCGCCGAGCGCTGCAGCGAGAGCAGCCGTTCGGCAGGGCCGGCGGACCGGATCGGCTCGGGGCGCGTCGGCGGCGGCCTCAGCGTCCGTGCGGGTCGCTCGGGGATGCGTCGATGAAGGACGCGGTGCATGTGCCGGACGCTACAGAGCCGAGGCCCCGAACGGAAGCTGCCGCTACGAGGTCAGCTCGAGGAAGGGCAGCCGGTTCGTGAGGTCGACCGACCCGATCATGGGCAGCTGGTCTCGACGGCAGATCGCGGTGTCGAGCGCCGAGTTCTGGCGGCGCAGCAGCCAGCGCTCGTAAGCCTCCGCGCGCGCCGAGCGCATCAGGGCGGCGTACACGCCGACGCGGGCGCGGGCGAAGGGGAACGTTGCGAGCGGCTGGGCCGCCCCGAGCGCGCGCACCTTGAAGACGCCTTCGCGCGTGCGGATCTTCGTCGGCTTGCCGCCGACCCGGAGCGAGAACACCCGTGTGGGCGCGACGGTCGAGATCGCGATCCCGCGGGTCTGCCGGCCGAGCCACGAGGGCGGCGGCCTGACTTCGACCGCGCGCGCCTGGGCGCCGCCATACGTCTCGTAGTACTCGCCGACCTCGCTGCCTGTGGGCCTGCGTGCCGGCAGGTGTGGCTCGAGCCGGGCCTCGCGGAGCTCGTCGGCGATCACGCCACGGGCCAAGCTGACGTTCGCGCCCGCCCGGCCCAGAGCGCTGCGGTACGCGGACCGGTTCCCCCGGAACCGCTGCCGCACGATCTCGCGCTCCGCGGCGACGATCTCCGCGCTCGTGACGGGCACCCGCAGCGCGCCGGCCGCCCGTTGAGAGAGCGCCGTGAACGCGGCCTGCCGGTCGCCCGTGACCCGCGTGAGCGCGCCGATCTCGCCCGCGCGCAGCTCGATCCCGCCGATGGTGCAGATCGTCCCGCGCCGAAGCGACCAGAGCTGGCCGTCGACCAGGTCGGTGTCGAACCGCGAACCGGCCATCCCCGGGCCGTCGCAGAGCGCCGGATTGCGCGTCCAGAGGTAGACGCACGCGGCGATCTCCTTGTCCGGGTCCGGCTTCTTGGAGCCCCAGTGCGCCCAGCCCCACGACCAGATCGAGTGGATCTTCAGCTCCGACGCGACCTGGCGTGCCGCGAGGACCTGCAGCTTGGTGTGGTTGAACCAGCGGATGCGCTCGAGACCTTCGCGGCCGCCGGTGCCGAGCCCGACCTGGAAGCCGAGGTAGATGCCGATCCGCGACGGCGGAATGCCCATCTCGACGAAATCTCGAATCCGCTGCCGGAACGCCATGCGCATCTTTCGGCTGCCGAGAGTCACGCCGAGCTTGTGGATCTGCGGGGCGGCGAAGTAGACCTCCGGAATCACATACGCGTACGCGGCCACCTGCCGCCACCAGTCGAGCGCCTCGCCGGCGGCGTAGGGCTCGGTGGGTACGAGCACGAACGGCTTCGCCCCGCGCGCCGCGAGCGTGCGGACGAACGTCAGGACGTTGGCGCGGTACTGCGCGTTGATCGGCGTCCACGGTGTCGTCGTATTCGCCCCGAAGAGCTCGTTGAGCGCCATCCACGGCGCCGCGCAACCCGACGACGCGACCGCGCGATAGAAGATGCGGTTCGCCTCGTCTTCGATTCTGGACGGGTCCTTGCGTCTCGACGGGCTGCCCACCCGGTTGTTCAGGTACAGGTCGAAGTAGACCGTGTGCGCGCCTGCTGCCCGCAGCTGCGGCGGAAAGAGCAGGTTCGACGCGGCCGCGATCACGCCCGGCTTCGCGAACCGGTACCAGAACGGCACCGAGCCGTCGGCGAAGTCGACCCACTGGGTGCCCGCCGTCGAGATCCCGCAGGGATCGGCGGCACGCGCGGGCGAAGCCACGGCCAGGACCGTCACGAGCACCGCGACGAGAACGAGAAGACGCCGCACGACGCGAACGTTCTAGCAGACGCGTGTGAGGGTGCCTAGCGGACCGCGCGAAGCAGGAACCCGCCGCGCCCGGGCTTTTGCACGTCCACTTCGCGGAATCCTGCCGCGCCGAACATGAGCTGCAGCTCGCGCTCGGTGTAGTTGAAGATCGGGCAGTTGTTGATCCACTCGTAGCGGATCTTGCGGACCGGGCCCTTGACCCACGTCCACTTGGGGAAGCTTGCGACCACCGTGCCGCCGTCGGCGGTCAGGTGGTACATCCGGCGGGCGAACCGCTCCGGATCCGGGAGGTAGTCGAAAAGCCCGAGGCCGACGACGACGTCGTAGCGACCCTCGATCTCGACCTCGAGGAAGTCGCCCTCGACGAAGCGCACCTTGTCGCCGTAGCCCTCCAGCCGCTTCTCGGCCAGGTCGAGCATCGGCCGCGAGAAGTCGTTGCCGACGTACGAGCCGGCGCCCGCCTCGAGCAGGAACTCGCCGATCCGGCCAGAGCCGCAGCCGACGTCGAGGATGCTCGGGCTCTCGTAGGAACGGACGACCGAGACCGCCAGCTCGCGCCGGCGGAAGAGACCCGGCCTCAGCGTGCGCTGAAGCGGCGCCTCCTCGTTCGTCTCGTCGGTGCCGTAGAGCTCGTCAAACGAGGACGCCTGCTCCTGAAAGTGTTTTTGAACGCGCTCCGGGGCGCTCTGCGAGGTCTTTGACGGCTGTGCCATAAGGGAGGAGGGGAAAGTCGGCGGCGATCTTACGGAGTCGCGTCGTCACGCTGCCGCGGGCGACGTTTCTGCGGAGCCCGCGAAGCCTAGCGGCTGCGCCGCCGCCGTCAGCGCGCAACGGCTCGGGGTCGAATTCGTAGGGGTGGAAGTAGAGCGCCGGTGCAGCGCCCGTCGCCAGCAGGTCGCGCAGCGACCGGGCGATCACCGCCGTCGGGAGGACGCGCCAGTACGCGCCCCCGCCGACCGGGACGCGGCCCGCCGCGACGGGGAGCTCCCAGAGCTCCCCTCCGGACTCCAGGCGCAGGCGATACGGCACGCGAGGAATCGGCTCCAGCCGGTTCGGAATCCGCGGCGAGTCGTACTGGCTGGAGTCGTACGCGAAGCCGAGCTCCGCGAGCACGTCGTACGCCCAGGGCGTGCTGCGGGTGATCGAGAAGGCCGGTGCGCGGTACCCGGTGGCCCGCACCCCGGTCGCCGCCTCGACCGCTTCGAGCCCGCGTTCGAGGTCCGCGCGAAAGGACTCGCGCGTCTGGTCGTAGACGCGCTCGTGCGCGTGCCCGTGCGAGGCGATCTCGTGGCCGCGGGCGGCCGCCTCGCGGACGAGGTCGGGGTAGCGCGTCGGCGGTCATCCCGAGCACGAAGAAGGTCGCCCGGACGCCGAGCTCGTCCAGGAGCGTGAGCACCGTCTCGGTCTGCCGCTCGAGCGCCGGGCCGCGCCGGTCCCAGTCCGTTCGGCCCAGGCGTCGGTGCACGAGCTGGTGCCAGTCCTCGAAGTCGATGCTCAGGAGGAGCACGGGGGCGCACGCTACCCCGAACTAGAATCGGCGGGCTTTGCCCCGTCTCCTTGCTGTGCTCGTCGTCGTCTTCCTGCTCGGCGGGACAGCGGCTGCGTTCGCGGTGACGCAGGGCCTGAAGCTCGAGCGAAGCCCGGTGCTCTCGCCGAAGATCACGAAGACCTTCTCGCCGGTGTGCGAGTGCGACAGTGAGAACGCCTCGGTGGACTTCAGGCTCCGCAAGGGCGACACCGTGACGCTCGAGATCGTCGATGCAGACGACCAGGTCGTGCGGACGCTGTTCGAACGGCGCCGGTTCGGCCCGGTTCGCCTGGAGGCAGGCTGGGACGGCAAGGACGACGAGGGACGCGTCGTCCCCGACGCCGACTACCGGCCCCGGGTGCGTCTCGCGGACGCACACCGGACGATCGTGTTCCCGAACGAGATCCGGGTCGACACGGTGAAGCCGAGAATCGAACGGTTCTCCGTCTCCAGGCGGGTGATGTCCCCCGACGGCGACGGGCGCGCCGACGGCGTCTCGATCGCCTACCGCCTGAGCGAGCGAGGCCGCGTGCGGCTGCTCGTGAACGGCAAACAGCGGGTCCGCAAGCTCGGTCAGGCGCCGACCGGCGCGATTCAATGGTTCGGGAGGTTCCGAGGCCGCGCGGCGAGGCCGCGGCTGTACCGGCTCGAGCTCGTCGCGGTCGACGACGCGGGCAACCGTTCCCGCGTTGCCGCGGGGCCGGTTCGCGTCCGCTACGCCGAGCTGCCTCGTGACGTCATCCGCGTCCGAGGGGGAACTCGCTTCGGCGTGCGGGTGAGTACCGACGCGCGCCGGTACGGCTGGCGCTTCGCAGGCGGCCGCGGAAGCTCGTCGGACCGCTACCTGGTGCTACGGGCGCCCAGGAAGCCGGGGAACTACCGCCTGTTCGTCCACACGAGGGGCCGGGGCGATTCGGCGCGTGTCGTTGTGACGGCGGCGCCATGAGCGTCGAGCTCGCCCGTCTCGGAGCGGCAGTTGCTGCCGCCGGCCTGGCCGCGCTGCTCGTGGCGCCGCAGCGGTACGTCCGGCTCGCGGGCCTCGCCGCGGTCGCAGCCGGGGGCGCCCTGCTGGCCGGCTACCTGGTGCCGAGCGGCTCCGAGAAGCTGCTCGCGGCAGCAGTCGTGGCCGGCGTTCCGTTCGCGATCGCCGGCGCGCTCGTTCTACGCCGCTGGCCCTGGCTGCTGCCCCTGGCCGCGCTGGCCTGCGTCCCCGCGCGGATTCCCGTCGATGTGGGAGACACCGAGGCCAACCTGCTCCTCCCGCTCTACGCCGTGATCGCCGCGGCCGGCGCGGCGCTCGCGTGGAGCCTGTACCGCGGGGAGGGCGAGCCGCGCGAGCTCGGCGTGGTCGCCTGGCCGATGGCCGCCTTCGTGGCGTTCGCCGGAGTTTCGCTGGCCTGGAGCGATGATCCGCGTCAGGGCGCGATCACGCTGCTCTTCTTCGTACTGCCCTTCGGGGTGCTGGCCGTCTGCCTCGCGCGGCTTCCCTGGCGGCGCGCGCCTCTGGGCTACGTCTACGGCCTGCTCGCCGCGATGGCCGTCGTGTTCGCCGCGATCGGGATCTTCCAGTGGATCACGCGGGACGTCTTCTGGAACCCCAAGGTGATCGTGGGGAACGCCTACGCGCCCTTCTACCGCGTCAACTCCGTGTTCTGGGATCCCTCGATCTACGGGCGCTTCCTGGTGATCGCGATCCTCGCCAGCCTCGTGCTCGTGCTCGCGACGCGGGTCTCCGCGCGAGTCGCGTGGGGCGCGGCCGTGTTGATCGCCGTCGTCTGGGTCGGCCTGCTCTTCTCGTTCTCCCAGTCGAGCTTCGCCGCGCTGATGGCCGGGACACTGGCCGCGGCGGCCTTCGTCTGGCGCTGGCGGGCGGTGACGGCTGTTGCTCTGGCCGGAGTCGTGCTGCTGTCGGCCGGGATGGCGGCGCCCAGCGTGCGCCACTCGATCTTCGACGCTTCCGAGAAGGGTCTGAACCGTGCGACGAGCGGCCGCTTCGGGCTGATCACCGACGGGGCGAAGATTGCCCTCGACCATCCCGTGGCCGGCGTTGGGGCGGGCGGCTTCAAGCGGGCGTACGCCGACCGGACGGGGCTGCGCGGGGAGGAGCCGAGGAAGGCGGCGTCGCACAACACACCTGTGACCGTCGCTGCCGAGTTGGGCTTCCCCGGGCTGGCGCTTCTGGCCTGGCTGGTCGTCGCCGGCCTGCTCACGGCATTCCGCCGAGCGGGAGCCGGCTTCGAGGGGCGCGCGGCGCTCGTGTTCGGCCTCTGTCTTCGGCGCGATCGCCGTGCACAGCCTGTTCTACGACGCCTTCTTCGAGGATCCGATGACGTGGGGCCTGCTTGCCCTGGGTGCGCTGGTCGCGAGGCAGCCCACGTGATCGCCGGCTGGAAGCGCGTGCTCGTGCTAGCGCCGCACACCGACGACGGCGAGTTCGGCTGCGGCGGCACGATGGCGCGCCTGGCCGACCAGGGCGCCGAGGTGCGCTACGTCGCGTTCTCGATCGCCACCAAATCGCTGCCCGAGGGCTTCCCGCCCGACACGCTCGCCCGCGAGGTGAAGGAGGCCACCGCGGAGCTCGGCATCCCGGAGTCGGCCCTGACGGTGCACGACTTCGAAGTCCGAACCTTCCCGGAGCGGCGCCAGGACATCCTCGAGCTGCTGATCGCGCTCTGGGAGGACTGGCAGCCGGACGCGGTCTTCCAGCCCAGCCTGCATGACGTCCACCAGGACCATCAGGTCGTCGCCGCCGAGGGGCTGCGCGCCTTCAAGCGCACGACCGTGCTCGGCTACGAGATCCCGTGGAACAACTTCGACTTCGCCTACCAGGCCTACGTCGCGCTGGAGCGTTCGCACCTGGAGCGCAAGACCGCAGCGCTGGCGAAGTACGCCTCGCAGCAGCACCGGCGCTACGCCGATCCCGAGTACATCTGGAACCTCGCCCGCATCCACGGCGTGAACGTCAACCGCGAGTTCGCCGAGTGCTTCCAGGTCTACCGCGTGGTCGCCTAGGAGGTCTACCGAAACGCTGTAGCCGTGTATTCATGCGGCTTCTTCATGTCGCCCTCTAGTCGCTTCCCCAGTTCCCGCGAACTTCTACCCCACGGCAACAGCGACCGACGCGCACGGCGTTCGACCGCTCGGCGGGCCTTGTGACGCTGCTAGAGGTCGCGTCCGTATCGGTCCGCCACGGCAGTTGGGTTCCAGAGGATGTAGTAGCCCAGGCCCTTGCCGATGGCGAGTCCGAGTTCGAGCGAGACGTTCGGGTTCCGGTAGGTGATGTCGAAAGGCTGAACTCGGCTGCGTCCATCATCTCCACGATCTTCACGAGGACGTGCTGATTCGTGATCTGCTCGTCTGCGTACTGGAACTCGACGCCGAACTGCTCCCCGACCTCCCGGTATGCCCCCGGTAGTCATCGGCGGAGATTCCGTACGGGTAGGCGACGAAGACATCGCGCTCGAGGAGGATCTGGCGTAACTCGCGAGATTCCAAGCACATGTGCCAATTTGCACTTGCTTCCGAACCGGTGTAGTCTCGCGCTCCACCTAGCGGCAAAGGGGGAGGATTATGCGGACTTTCATTTGGGTCGTCGTGGCCGCGATCGCGCTGCTGCTCGCCGTCGTTCCGGCCAGCGCTGCGCCGAATGATGGCAACGGCAACCAGTTCGTCGTCGTGGTCGACGAAACAGTTCCAGTCGACTGCGGAGCAGGCGGCACAATCGAAGGCCACGCCAGCGGCTGGTTCAAGGGTCGAGAGTTCGGAAACAGGAACATCGAACTAACCGTCTTCCACCTCGTGCTGACGTACACGAACGAAGACGGCGCGACGTTCAGGTACATCGACGTTGGCCCAGACCATTCGTATATCGACAACGACGGGAACTTCGTCATCACCATCACGGGCCGACCGGGAGGCTCCAACGGGGCCTCGCTCCAAGGCCACTGGGTGCTGGTCTTCGACGCGCCCCCTCCGGCCGGCAACCTCATCAGCATCACGTCGCACGGGAATCTGGGGCCGACATCCGACGAGCTGGCGTGCGATGCCTTGACATAAGGCGTGCCAGGTCGCCTTTGCGCACCGTCCGCTTGCCGGTCTGACCGCGCCCCTAGTAAGGCGGAGACGGGGATCCGGCGGGCTGGCGGTCGAAGCTCGCCGATGCTCGCCCGGCTCTCGCAGGCGCTCGCCCGCGCCGGCGCGCGCTGTCGACGTGAAGCGGGGCGAGCACGTAACGTGGCAGCGCGACCCGTGGCCGAGCCGTACGACATCAATCTCGACGTCAAGTTCGACCAGCTCGAGCGGATCGACGTCGGTGCGGAGGGCGCCGCGGTCGAGCCGTGGTCCAACCAGACGCTCACGCAGGTCAACGACTCCGTCGTGCGGCTGGGCGTGGTCGAGGGCGACTTCCACTGGCACAAGCACGAGGCGGAGGACGAGTTCTTCCTCGTCGTCGAGGGCGAGCTGCACATCGACGTCGAGGACGCCGAGACGATCGTGCTCGGCATGCACCAGGGTGTGACGATCCCGCGCGGAGTGATGCACCGCCCGCGGGCGCCCGGGCGGACGGTGATCGTGATGGTCGAGCCGGCGAGCGTCGTACCGACCGGCGACGACTAGGCCGCGTCTGGTAGAGTATGCGTAACGCATACTCTCCAAGGAGCGACCATGAACGTTCGTCTCGCGCACGACCAGATCACGATCGGCAACCTCTCGATCGCGTTCCACCGGACGCTGCGGATTCCCGACGACGGCGGCAATTACCCGCTGCCGCCGTCGCTCGGGCGCTTTCCGATCCGGCGCGTCGAGGATTTCGCCGACCGCGTGCCCGCAGCGTGGCGCGCGCACGGCGGTGTGTTCATCCCGATGTACCAACGCGAGGCCGCCTGGCTCTCGTTCTCGGCGCCCGGCTGGCGGCCGCAGGCCCTGAAGGTCGCCGTCGGCATGGTCAACGCCGTCTCGGGTGAGCCCTGGCGCGAGCCGATCGCGGAGCGCGAGCAGCAGGACTACCTCGTTTGCCCGCCGCAGCCGTGGCTGGACGGCATCAACGCCGGCGACGGCGTCGTGCGCCAGTTCGTCGCCATGCCGCTCGGGATGGGCTACACCGTCGAGGGGCAGGTCAGCGGCGACGAGCGTTTCGGCGGGATCCAGCTCGTCGCGTTCGACGCCACGCCGGGACGCTTCCCGGACGAAGAGCCGCTCTCCTCGCTCGCCGAAAGGTACGACGCCGCGTTCGCGCCGGAGGCTGAGGCCGTCAACGCGTTCGCGCCGATGGCCGCCCCGGCGAGGCTGGACGGCGGCGAGATGGGCCTGGCGGCCGGCGGGCGGATGGAGCAGTCCATCTACCCGGACCCGCACGGCCCGGACACGTGGGACAACACCCGGACCGGCCGTGTCTACGTCCACATCGTCAACTCGATGCTGTACGAGCAGATCACCGGGGAGAAGCCGCCGGCCACGCCGGTCACGGCGCGGACGTATGCCGACCACGGCTACCCCTGGTTCGACCTGTACGACGAGCACCTCGGCGACCTCGACCCCTCGCAGGCGCTCGCAGGCGTCAAGTCGATCAAGGAGCTGGATGCCGAGAAGGGCTTCGGGCCGCAGCAGGACGACGACTCGGTCGGCATCCCGAAGCACCGTGGTCAAGAAGCTGCACCCGGTGAAGCCGGCCACGCGCAAGGACGTCGTCGCTGACGGTGACTGGTCGCGGTAGGTGGGCAGGGAGGTCTACCGTCGGCCCGAGCTCGGCGACGCGCTCGCCTGGCTGCGCGACCGCGCCCGGCTGACCCAGCGGGCGGCGGCCGAGGCGGCGGGCCTCTCTCGCATCTACCTCCAGAAGCTCGAGGGCGGCGAGCGCTCGCCCTCGGCCGAGAAGCTCGACGCGTTGCTCGTGGCTCTCGGGTCAGGCCGCGACGAGCTCGAGGGTCTGCTGGCGTCGAGGCCCTGGGCGGCGGCTCCCCCGCGCCCCACGGTCCGTTCACGGGCGCCGGCGAGGCCGGAGGAGTTCGTTCGGGCCGCCGAGGCGGCCTTCGCCGCGGGGCCGTGGTCGTCGCCGGTCGTGCTGGACCCTGCGCCGCCGACGCTCGCAGGCGAGCTCGCGGAGCTGCGCGACCACTACCTCAACCTCCCTCCAGACGAGCGACTGGCGCTGTTGGAGGACGCGCGCCGGCGCCGCTACCGCCGCTAGATCACCGACTGCGTCCACGCTAGTCGAGGATCTGCACCGCGTCGCCGTCGGCCAGCTCGTGCTCCCGGCCGACCCGCTGGCCCTCGAACCTCGCCGACGGCCCCCACACGCGGGCCCCGACGGAGCGCGCGGCCAGCTCGTGGTGGATCGAGTCGGCCACGTCGAGCACCGTCACGGGCGGGTGGAGCGCGACCGGCTCCTGCTCCAGCTCGCCTTCCGAGCGCAGGAAGACGCGGATCAGCCCGGTCAGCTTCCAGACCGCCTCGCGGAAGGTTTCGAGGCTGACGTCGTCGAGGACGGACACCCCAACTACGTGGAGCCCCGGAAAGGCGGCGACGAGCGCCTCCGGGCTCGCCTCGTCCGCCTTCGTTGCCGCGAGCAGCGACGGCTTCTCGACCCCGGCGGCCTCGAGCTCGGCGAGCACGGTGCGCAGCTCGTCGGGCGGAGCGGAGACGTCGTGGCAGAAGACGATCGCGTCGGCGCCGCGCAGGACGCCGATCAGCGCGCGTCCGCCGCCGCGGTTCTCGCTCGCCCCGGCGATCAGCCCCGGGATCTCGACCAGCTGGATCAGGACGCCCTTGATCCGGGTCAGCGCCGGCACCGGCCGTGTGGTCGTGAACGCGTACTCGCCGGTCTTGATCTGGATGCTCGAGAGCGCCTGCAGGAGCGACGACTTGCCCGCGTTCGGCGGCCCGACCAGCGCGATCTGGGCCGCTCCTTCGCGGCGAACGGAGATCGAGTCCCGGTGAACGACACGGGAGCGCGTGCGCGTGGCCTCGAGTTCGCTGTTCACCCATTTGCGGATGTCCGCGTAGGGGCCGCTGCGGTAGTTGGGGAGGTCGGCGAGGATCGCCCGCAGCTCGCGAACGCGCTCGGATCCGTCCTTGCCGACGAGTCGACGCTTGATCACCTGCATCTGTGTTCGGTGGGGCATGGGCATTGCGCACTCCTCGTGATCAAAGCGGGAAGTGCGCGAGCCCGCACGCCGACGGCGTCCTCAGCGGGTCGCGTCCTGTCCCGCCGCTTCCTCCGACGCGTTGAGCGGGAAGCGGCGGATCAGCCGTGCTTGTTCGAGCTGCCCGTGCGCCAGGCGTCCTCGGGACCCCGGCCGAACGACGTGTTCATCGTGCGGCGAGCGTAGCAGCGCCGATCCGTACCGCATAATCCCGGCGCGTGGTGCAACCTCACCCGGTCCGGATCGTCGTCGACGACGACCTGAAGCGCTCCCGCCTCACCGTCTTCTTCCGGCTTCTTCTGGCGCTGCCGCACTACTTCTGGGCCACGTTCTGGACGCTGTTCATGATCGTCGTCTCGGTCGTCAACTGGCTGGCGACGCTGACCACGGGACGCTCGCCCGACGTCCTGCACAACCTCTCTGCCGCGTACGTGCGCTACCTGACGCATCTATTCGCCTACCTGCTGCTCGCGGCCAACCCCTATCCGCTGTTCACGGGCACCGAGCGCTACCCGATCGACCTCGAGGTCGACCGCCCCGTGCCGCAACGGCGGCTCGTCACGCTCTTCAGGCTGCCGCTCGCCGTTCCCGCGCTCGTCCTGGCCGGGACCTTCCTCGCGACCTACGCGGGCAGCTCCTACTCGGCGTCGGGGGCCGAGGGCGACAGCTACGGCGGTGCTGGGGCCTCGTCGAGCGTGGGGATCCTCTGGACGGTCGCGTTCTTCGCCTGGTTCGCATGCATGGCGCTCGGGCGGATGCCGATGGGGTTCCGGAACCTGCACGCCTACGGCCTCCGCTACTGCGCCCAGGCGTGGGGCTACCTGCTCTTCCTGACCGACCGCTACCCGAACCTCGACCCGGCCGACCCTCCGAGCACCGGCCCGCTGCATCCGGTCGGGCTCGTCGTCACGGACGAACTCAGGCGCTCGCGGTTGACGGTCTTCTTCCGGCTGCTGTTGACGCTGCCGCACTTCATCTGGCTCCTGCTCTGGACGATCGTGGCCTTCCTGGCGTCTATCGCAGGCTGGTTCGCGACCCTCGTTCTCGGACGACTACCCGTGCCGCTGCACCGTTTCCTCTCCGCCTACCTGCGCTACTCGACCCACGTCTTCTCGTTCCTGCTGCTGACCGCGAACCCGTTCCCGGGCTTTACGGGCGCCGCCGGCAGCTATCCCGTCGACCCGGAGCTGCCGGAGCCCGAGCGGCAGAAGCGGCTGGTGACGTTCTTCCGTTTCTTCCTGGCGATCCCAGCCCTGGCCGCCTCGAGCGCGCTCTACTCGCTGGCCTTCGTGACCGGCTTCTTCGGCTGGTTCGTCTCCCTGGCGCTCGGGCGTATGCCGCGGTCGTTCCGCGAGGCGCAGGCCTACGCCTTCCGCTACGGCGTGCAGTCGAGCGCCTACCTCTCGCTGCTCACCCCCCGTTACGCCTACAGCGGGCCCTCGCTCGGGCAGCCCGAGCCGGAGCCCGAGCCCGACCTCACGCCGGCCGAGTCTCCCGCCTGAGGAAGCTCGCACTCCCGGTTCTCGCGGTGGCCGCCTGGCTCGTCGCGGCCTACCTGCTCTGGCCCACCGACGTGCCCGACGACCTGCGGCTGCCGCCGGTCGACGAGCAGGAGCTCTTCCCGCCGGAGCTGCTCGAGGAGACCTCCGACTTCGAGCGGTTCCTGCGCTGGAACGACATCGCCGGCACGGTCGTCCTGCTCGCGGTGCTCGGCCTCTTCGCCTGGAAGGGCTGGCGCTTCGCGCGCGAGTCGGCGGCCGGGCGGATCGGCACGGGGATGCTGATCGGGATGATCGGGCTCGCGCTCGTGTGGATCGCACAGCTGCCGTTCGCCGTGGCCGGCATCTGGTGGCAGAAGCGCTACGAGCTCGTCACTGCCGGCTACCTGGAATGGGCGCTGCAGAACTGGTTCCTGCTCGGGGCCCAGTTCCTGGCCATCTGCCTGTGGCTCTTGATCACGATGGCGCTGGCGGCGCCGCTGCGGGAACGGTGGTGGCTCGCGGCCGCTCCCGTCTTCGTCGCGCTGGCGGTACTGCTCGCCTTCGTGACGCCGTACCTCGTGCCGGACCTCCGCACGCCGGAGCCCGAGCTGGCGGCCGACGCGAAACGAATCGCCCGCCAGACGGGACAGGAGGACGTGGAGTTCAGGGTGCAGGAGATCGGCGACCTGACCGAGGCGCCGAACGCCTTCGCGGCCGGACTGGGACCGAGCCGCAAGGTCGTGCTCTGGGACACGATGCTCGAGCGGCCGTTCGACGAGGACGAGGTGCGCGTCGTGATCGCACACGAGTACGGGCACCACGAGAGCGAGCACATCCTGAAGGGCCTCGCCTGGTACGGCCTGCTCTCGCTACCGATCCTGTTCGCGGTCGCGTGGGTCACGCGTCGCTGGGGCGGTCTCTACGAGCCGCGCGCAGTGCCCGTCGGCCTGCTCGTGCTCGTGGCGGCGAGCCTCGTCGTGCAGCCGTTCGGCAACCTGCTCACGCGCCGGATGGAGATGGAAGCCGACTGGGTCGCGCTCGAGACCACGCGCGATCCCGACGCCGCTCGCGAGCTGTTCGAGGAGTTCGCCGACACGGCGTTGCAGGAACCTGACCCGCCCGAGTGGGCGCACGTCTGGTTCGACACCCACCCGTCGATCGTCGACCGCATCGCCGAAGCGACGGCCTGGGAGCAGCGCCGCGGCGGCGAGGGCCGTTAGGCGACGCCGATGAGGGCGGCGAGCTCGCGCGAGATCGGGTGGCGGGAGCTGCCGACGGCGACGGTCACCGGGCCGCCGAAGGGCTCGATCCCCGCGACGCGGACGCGCCGGCCCGGAGTCAGCCGTAGCTTGCTGAGGTAGCGGAGGAGCTCGCCGTCGCTGTCGGGCACGCGGCGGATGATGGCCTCGTCGCCCTCCGCGAGCGTGACGAGCGGGCGGACGTCGCCCTCGGCCATGCGCAGGTTCGCGTCGGGGATGGGGTCCCCGTGCGGGTCGTGAGTGGGGTAGCCAAGCGTCTTGTCGATGTGCGCCTCCAGCTCCTCGGAGAGCGCGTGCTCGAGCCGGTCCGCCTCTGCGTGCACGGCGTCGAGCGAGAGGCCGAGCGTCTGAGCGAGGTACTGCTCGAGCAGTCGGTGGTGGCGAACGACCTCGAGCGCGGTTCGCTCGCCCTCGTCCGTCAGCGAGGCGCCCTTGTAGGGCGTGTGCACGACGAGGCCGAGCTCGGCGAGCTTCTTGATCATCGCGGTGGCCGATGGTGGCGAGACGCCCATTCGGCGCGCGAGCTCGGTCGTCGTCGCTCGCTCGCCAGCGGCATGGAGCTTGTACAGCTCCTTGAGGTAGTCCTGGATCGCGTTACTGAGCTCGACTTTGGCCATTGCCAAACTAAACTTTAGCACTGCCTTAGGCTATAGTTTAGGCGTGGCTAAAAAGCTGAGCCGCAAGCACTTCCTTGCCGGCGCCGCCCCTGTCGTCGCTGCGGTGCCTTACGTGCACTACGGCCTGGGCCGCGCAGACGCGGCGAGCCCGAGCGCAACACACCTCGGTCACAACCACGACCACGCGGCAATGGGCCATGCGGCCATGGTCGGGGAGGCGGCGCCCTCGATCGCGCGCAGCCGCGAAGTCGACGCGCTGCTCACTCCGCCGCCCGCCCTCCTGCACCAGCCCGGGCGGGTGCGCGAATACGACCTGCTCGCCGTCGACAAGGAAATCGAGGTCGCGAAGGGCGTCACCTTCCCCGCGTGGACGTACAACGGCACCGCGCCGGGCCCGGTCATTCGGGCGACCGAGGACGACCTGCTGCGCGTGCGGTTCAGAAACGGCGGCTCGCATCCGCACACGATCCACTTCCACGGCATCCATCCGGCGAACATGGACGGCGTTTTCGAGATCGTCGAACCGGGCGGCTCGTTCACGTACGAGTTCCCGGCGAGGCCGCACGGGATGCACCTGTACCACTGCCACGCGACGCCGCTGAAGAAGCACATCCACAAGGGCCTCTACGGCGCCTTCATCATCGACCCGAAGGAGCCGCGCAAGCCGGCGCAGGAGCTCGTGATGGTGATGAACGGCTTCGACACCGACGGCGACGGCGAGAACAACTTCTACGCCGTCAACGGCCCGGCTTTCTACTACGCCCGCTACCCGATCCGCGTGCGCCGCTCGCAGACCGTGCGCATCTACCTCGCCAACCTGACCGAGTTCGACCTGATCAACTCGTTCCACCTACACGGCGACTTCTTCCGCTACTACCCGACCGGCTCCACCGACCACTTCGAGTACACGGACACGGTCATGCTCTGCCAGGGGCAGCGCGGGATCATCGAGATCGACTTCGCCAACACCGGTCTGTTCATGTTCCATGCGCACCAGTCGGAGTTCGCCGAGCTGGGCTGGATGGGCTTCTTCAACGTGGTCGACTGATGGAGTCGGGCTCGATCGCAGCGGAGTCTCGAGGCGCGGGCCGGTTCCGCTTCTGGACGCTGATCCCGCTCGCGCTGCTGGCCGCCGTCGTGCTCGCCTTCGCCGCAACCGGCGACTCGCTGACGAGCCTCGTACGGGACAACCCGCCGCCGGCGGACGAGTTCGACATCCGCCGGGTCGAGTTCCAGCCCGGCGAGATCCGGATCCGGGTCACCAACCCGCAGCCGGACGACCTGACGATCGCCACGGTCACGGTCGACGACGCGATCGTCCCGTACTCGCTCGACGGACCGGAGACGCTGGGCCGGCTGCGTTCGAGCACGATCGTCGTGCCGTTCGAGTGGGTCCAGGACGAGCCGATCGCCGTCGGCGTCACCAGCTCGACCGGGATCCAGACGACCGAGGAGATCGCCGCCGCCGTGGAGACCCCCGAGGCCTCCGGGCGAAGCTTCCTCGGCTACGGCGTGATCGGCCTGCTCGTCGGCGTGATCCCCGTCGCGCTCGGCCTGCTCTGGCTGCCGTCGCTCAGGCGCGCGGCTCCCGAGTGGCTCGCCGCCTTCATGGCGCTCACCGGCGGCCTGCTCGCGTTTCTCGCCCTGGAGGCGCTGTCGGAGGCGCTCGAGCTGCAGGCGCTGCTTCCCGGTGCGCTCGGCGGGCCGGGGCTCGTCCTGCTCGGCGCGTCGTTCAGCTACCTCGCGCTGACGCTCCTCTCGCGGCAGCTCTCGGCCGGCGAGGGCAGCGCGGCGGCCGGGCCCGGCGGGCTGGCGCTCGCGACCCTGGTCGCGGTGGGCATCGGAGCCCACAACCTCGGCGAAGGGCTGGCGATCGGCTCGTCGTTCGCAGTGGGAGAGCTCGCCCTCGGCACGTTCCTGATCGTCGGCTTCATGGTCCACAACGTCACGGAGGGGCTCGGGATCGCGACCCCGATCGCCGACGGCGGCCGCTCGGTTAGCTTCGGCCGTCTGGCCACGCTGGCGCTCGTGGCCGGGGCGCCCGCCATCCTCGGTGCCTGGATCGGCGGCTTCATCACGAGCGACGTGCTCGCCACGCTCTTCTTCGCCGCCGCCGCAGGCGCCGCCCTCGAGGTCGTCACCGAGGTCGGGCGTTACGTGGCCCGCAAGGCGCCGGGCGGGATCATGTCGCCCCACGTCCTCGGCGGCTTCCTCGCCGGCATCGCGATCATGTACGTGACCGGGCTGTTCGTCGGATAGCCAGCGCCAGGCGAGCGCGCTCGACCGGCAGGTAGAAGCCCAGCGGCCACAGCAGGAGCGGGTAAACGAGGGCGAGAGCGAGCGCCCCGGCCAGCGGCACGTCGGCGGCCTTGCCCGCCACGGCGAGCGCGCCGGCCGCCGCCAGCGCCGTCGCGACCCGGCGCCACTGGTACGGCACCGGGTAGATCCGCTGGGCGTAGACCGACATGAAGGCGAACAGCACGGCGAAGGAGACGAGCGCCGAGGCGGCCGCACCCTCCATGCCGTACTCGCGTACGAGCACTGCGTTCAGGCCCAGGTTGATCGCCGCGGCGGTACCGGTGACGACCCAGTTGAAGCCGGTGCGCCGCGTGCGGCCGATGCCGATCGACACGACGATGAATCCGGCGAAGAACGCTGCGCCGAAGGCGAGCGGGGCGACGACGCGCTCGCCCGGCCAGAACGCCTCGTTGGTCGGCGCCAGCAGCTGGACGAGCCACGGCGCCAGCAGCCCGAGCCCGAGCGCCGCCCAGCTCGCGAGTGCGACGAGGTAGGTGAGCACGAAGGCGTACGTCGTCTTCGCCTCGTCCTCGTCCTCGATCGAGTACGCGAAGCCCGGCCAGGCCATGCGGAAGGCGCTCAGGAGCAACACCATCGCCGACGCGATGCGAGCTCCGAGCTCGTAGCGTCCGACCTCTTCCAGGCCGGCGAGGCGGGCGATGAAGATCCGGTCGCTGAAGTTGATCGCGATCAACGCGAGCGCCGAGGGGACGAGCGGCCAGCCGAAGCGCTGCATCGCGCGTAGGAGCGGCCGGTCGAGCTCGAGCCCGAGCTGCTCGCGCCGGTAGCCGAGGAGCGCGAGGTAGACCACCAGCGTGCCGGTGAAGTTGCCGACGATCACCCCGAGCGCCCCCTCGTCCATTCCGACGACCAGCACGACCGTCGCTCCGATCGTGACCGCGACATTGGCCAGGCTCGCGACGAGGAAGCGCGAAGCGCGCTGCTCGACGCGGAAGACCGCGGTCAGCTGCTCGTAGTTCATCTGCGCCCACAGTCCGACGAACTGCGCGCGCACGAGCCACTCGTCGCCCTCGAGCGAGAGCGCGTCGGCGATCGGCGTCGCGAAGATCCAGCCGGCCACCAGTCCGAAGGTGGCCATGCCCATCGTGAACCAGAAGCTCGTGCGCAGGACCGTGCGCTGGCGCGCCGGATCGGTCGAGTCGAACCAGAAGCGGAAGAACGCGCTCGAGATCCCGCCGCGCAGGATCGTGACGAGGACGGCGTTGAGGGCGACGAGCACGCCCACAGCGCCGAGGTCGCTCGGCTCGAGATACGCCGTGTAGAGCGGAAGCAGGAGGACGGCGAGGACGCGCGAGACGAGCCCGCCGAGGCCGTACACGGCGGATTGCCCGACGAGCTGGCGTAGCCGTTCGGAGAGCACTTAGAGGCGAGCGTAGAGAGCGAGCAGGCGGTCGGCGACCCGGTCGAGGTCGTGGACCTGCTCCGCGTAGGCGCGGCTCTCTGCGCCGATCCTGCGCCGCTCGGCGGCCGACTCCGCGAGTGGGCGAAGCGTCTCGAGCAGGTTCTCCCGGTCGGCGCGGACGATCGGGACTCGCGTGCCGAACGCCTCCTCGGTGCGCCTGGTCGCCTCGTCGTGGAGGAAGGTCACGACCGGCTTGGCCAGCGCCATCGCCTCGATCGCGAGCATCCCGTACCAGCCGGCGTTGAGCTGGTCGAGGACGACGTCGGCCCGCTCGTACCGCTTGCGGGCTTCGTCGTGATGGAGCCCTTCGACGATGTCGAGCTCGACGCCGAGCTCGTCGCAGGCGCGGACGAAGTGCTCGGTGCCCTTGCGGGCGCGACTCGACGGTGCGTGGACGAAGACGGGTCGGTCGTCCCGCGGAGGGGGCACGGCGCGGAGCGCGGCCAGGTCGACGCCCGGCGGGATCACCTCGGCGTCCGGCACCCAGCGGATCGCGTCGTAGGAGCCGACGATTCGAGCGTCGGCCCGGCGGGCGTAGGCCAGCTGCTCGGGGCCCTTGCCGCGGATGTCCGAGCCGAGGAAGTGAAAGACGCTCTTGCGTCGCGTGGCCCGCAGGACCGGGAACTGCACGCGCCTCGGGACGAGCGTGAGGCCGAAGTAGAAGTGGAAGACGTCCGTGCGGGGGAGCAGGCGAGCGAGTGCGGCGGCCTGGGCGACCTGGCGCGCGGCGAAGTTGTCAGGCCGGCGGATCTCCTCGTCGGCCTCGGGGTGGAGCCGGTAGCGCTCGAAGACGACGAGCCGTGCGTCGACGCCTCGCCGCCGCAGCGCCTGGACGTTGTCCCAGGGAATCCCGGCCGTGTTGACCGGAGCATGCGTGACGCGCAGCGGCCGCTCGCCGCGCCGAGCTTTCACGAAACCGGCGCTCCCGCGTCACACCCTCGTGCGCGACCGCGGCTACCCTCGAAGCTCCCCGTGGGTGGGTGGGGGTTGGGGACGGGGTACCGCGCTTCGCCCCTCGCGCCACGTCCGAACGGGCCGCGGCTCCGTTGGGCTACGTGTCCCACTCGACCTGGTCGAAGTAGCGCAGGGCGACTCGCCCCGGGCGGACTCGGGCCGCCGCTGCCGCCGCTTCCTCGGCCGTCAGATCCCCGAGCGCGTGCTTCACGCCGAGCCACGGCAGATTGAGGTCCTCCTGGTAGACGATCGTGGAGATCCGCGGGTTGATCTCGATCACGTAGTCGCCGACGAGCTGAATGTTGAAGAAGTGGTCGAGCGCGAGCTCGCGCACGATCCGCTCCGCGATCTCCATCAGCTCTGGGGCCTCGAGCGTCTCGAAGAACATGGCCAGGCCGGCCCGCATCGCCTCGCGCGTCTTCGGATGCCCCAGCACGATGCGTCCCTCGCGCGCGAACCCGTCGATCGTCCGTTCGCCTCCGATGGCCAGCTCCATCACCAGCAGCTCCGTCTCGTCGTCGTCGGGCAGCAGCTCGAGCAGGTCCTCGAGCCGGAGCGCCTCGGCCACGCCGGGCCGGTTCGTCAGCAGCTGCTCGCGCCGGTCCGCAGACGACGACAAGACCCTGAACCCGCGTGAGCCGGAGGAGAAGACGGGCTTCAGCGCCACGTCCTCGTCCGGATAGCCCAGCTCGCGCGCCGCCTCGGCGACCGCTTCGCCGCCGCGAACCTTCCGCCAGGCGGGCCCTCGCACGCCGATCGAGTCGAGGAGTGCGGAGCTCTCGGCCTTGTCGTTCGAGCGGTGGATCGCCTCAGGAGAGGCGACCATCGCGACCACTCCGGCCTCGTCGAAGCGAGCCTTCGCCTGAGCGAGCCCGAGGAGGTCGAACGATGACTGCGGGAGGATCACCTCGACGCCTTCCCGCGCGGCCACGTCGAGTATCGCGTCTGCGAAGCCGGGGTCGGAGCCGGCCGGGACGACGTGGAACGCGTCGGCGAGCTCCCGCCCCACAGCCCGCTCGGACATGTCCGTCCCGACGAGGCGCACCTCCCGCTCGCCGTTCGTGCGCAGCGCGTGCAAGAGCGCGGCCGTCCCGGGGGCACCCGACGCCGAAACCAGGATCGTCAGCGGCTTCACGCGAGCGCCTCCTCCAGCTCGGGCCGGAGCTCCTCGAGCAGCCGGAGGTTGCCGAGGATCGTCTCCCCGCTGCCGGCGTCCCACATCTCGCGCCAGCCCGATCGCCTCTCCTCGCCGCCCAGGCGGCGATGCAGCTCGTAGCCGCCGAGGCGCATCTGGATCGCCTTGTCCACGAAGCGCGCACGCTCCTCCGCCGACAGGCCGTAGGCGTCGCAGAGAATGCGCACGCGCTCGGGCTGCCGGCCGGCCGGCAGGCCCCACTTCTCCGCATCCGTGCGCAGCGGAGCCCAGTGGGACGCGGCCGACACGACGTCGTCGAGCGGCTCGGCCGGGCCGGCCAGATCCCAGTCCACCAGCGCCACGGGCTCGCCCTCGCGGAAGATGACGTTGGGCGGGAACAGATCGCGATGGCAGATCAGCGGCCCGTCTCCGCCCGAGAACCACGCCGCATCCGCGGGCGGCTCGAAGCCGGCGGCCGCTTCGTGCGCCGCCCGCAGCAGCCTTCCGAGGCCCACCAGCACGTGGTCGGACGCGGGCGCGGGGGCCAGCGCCGCTTCCCCCTCCACGAAGCTGAGGATCTCGCGGCCCTGCTGGTCCACCCCGAGAAAGCGCGGGGCCCCGTCGAACCCCACCGACTCGAAATGCAGCAGCAGTGCGTGGACGGCCGGGCTCCACTCGCCCTGGTGCCGCCTGACCGTGTCGCCGACCCGCACGACGACGTTGACGTCGCCGCCCTCGAGCACGGTCTCGCTCACGAAAGGTCGATCCGATCCGCGGCGAGCTGCTCGAGGCGCTGCTGGCGCTCGGCCTCGAGCATCGCGTGCATCGTCTGCCCCATCGTCTCGCCCGGATAGACCCAGATCTCGGGGTGCGTCAGCAGCTGGAGCCACTCGAGCTCGCCGCGCGCGAGCTCCTCGTGCGGGCAGCCGGAGCGCCAGTGCTGGTTCGAGTCCGAGCGGTACAAGCCCTGCGTGAACCAGGGCGCGGCCATCACGTTCAGGAAGCCGTCGACCGGTCGCGTCATGTACTCGGGGTCGGGGTTGTGCCAGGCGAGCACGGGTGCGAAGCGCGGGTCACGGCCGGGAACCGCGGGCCAGAACGCGTGGACGCCGACGTCGTGCCCGAGCTCCCGCAGCCGCAGGACCGCTGACGTGCCCTCGCTCGAGGCCAGGTTGTAGAACACGCTCTCGCCCATCAGGAAGTACGTCGCAGCCACGCCTGACTCGGCCTCGAGCTCGGCCATCCGCAGGGCGGCGTCGAGCGAGAGGTCGACGTCGTGGCGCAGGTACACCTGGCCCGGCTGCGGGTCGCCCTCGAAGCGGCCGAAGCGATAGCCGCCGGTCCGGGCCGCCTCGAGCAGCTCCCCGTAGTGCGCGAGGTCGAACGCACAGGTCAAGCGGGCTCCACCTCGACGTCCAGCAGACGGGCTGCCGCCTCGGCGCGCTCGAGCGCCTCGACGTTCGTGTCGGCCACCGCGATCACGTAGCCGCGCCGGTCGCCGTCGAGCCGCACGGGCCGGATCTCCTCGCCCTCGGTCAAGTAGACGTCCGCCTGCACGACTCCGGGGAACGCGCGCACGCGATCCAGGCCGCTCCAGCCGAGCACCTTTCCGGTCGGGAGCGGACCGGGCGATGCGGTGAGAAAGCGGATTGCGAGCGGCTGCTGGAACCGGGGCCGCGCCAGCTCGTCCGGGACCTCCTGGCCGAGCGCCTGCCGGACGGCGACTTCGACGAGATCGACGCCCACCGCGTGCCGGGCCAGGTCGGCCATCTGTCCGCCCGGAATCCGCGCCGCCACCTCCACGGCCCAGGCGCGGCCGTCGGCTGCGATCACCTGCGGGAAGGCGATCCCGTCGCGCAGCCCCAGGGCGTGTACCGCGTGCACGGCCACCCGCTCCGCCTCGCGGAGCGTGTCCGAGTAGAGGGTCGACGGGTAGACGTGGATCCAGCCGACGCCGAAGCCGATCCCCGGCGGCCGCAGCCGGTCGGAGAGCGTCAGCAGCTCGACCTCGCCGCCGCGCGCGATCACGAGGCCGTTCAGCTCCAGCCCGTCCTGGAAGCCCTCGACGATCGCCTCCGAGGTCGGGGACTCCGCGAGGGCTGCGTGCAGGTGTCGCTCGAGATCGTCTGCCGACTCCAGCCGGAAGACACCGCGCTGCCCGCCCGAGTCGGCCGGCTTCAGCACCGACGGGAAGCCGACGGTGCGCGCCGCGCGCCGCGCCTCGTCTAGCGTGCGCACCGCCGCGAAGCGAGGCTGAGGGACGCCCGTGTCGGCGAAGAGCCGCCGCATCGCCACCTTGTGTGTCATCAGCCGTGCCCTCTCGGCGCCGATCCCGGGCAGGTCGAGCGCCTCCGCCACCTGCGCCACGACCGGGACGGCCCGGTCCGCGGAGACCGTCAGCACGCCGTCGACTCCGTGGCGGCGTCCCACGTCCACCACGGCCGGCACATCGCTGAAGTCCACGACCTCGAAAGCGTCGGCTTCGGGAAACCCGAGCGCTTCCGGGTTGCGGTCGACGGCGACCGTCTCGAGACCGAGCTCGCGCGCACGCGCGATCGCTCGGCGCTGGTGCCGGCCGGCGCCGACGAAGAGAACGGTCTTGCCCACGGGCTAGATCCTGACGGGGAAGAGGTAGCGAAGCTCGTCCCAGCGGTGGATCTCGCAGCCGTTCTCACGGCTGAAGCGCGAGTCGACTGCCCGGCCGCGGAACGAGCCGCGGACACGCGCCTGCTGGGGACCGCCGTAGATCTGGGTGCAGATCGTGTCCGCGGGCAGCGGCTGCAGCGCCTTCGCGGTGAGCCGCCCGCAGGCGGCAGCGGCCCGGGGCAGGCTTCCGCCGGGTGGGTCGCAACGCAGCGTCCACGTCTTCGTCGGCCCGCCGCCTCCGTTCGGCTGGACGCTGATCGTCAGCTCGGTCGCCGCCGAGGATCCGGACTCCGAGCCGGAGGAGCCGGACAGCGGAGCACAGGCGGTCATTAGCGCCAGGCAACAGCCCATAAGCGCTACGAGGCAAATGCTACTAACAGTCTCCTTACAGGTGCGTCCCATCTGGCTAGGTGTTCAGATACCTGGTCAGGCGCTTGATCTGGGCGGCCGTGCTGATGGTGGCCGTGACGTTCGTCTCGTTCGTCATCTTCTTCCTCGTGCCGGCCAGCCCCGCCCGGCTGATGGCCGGGCCGCAGGCGCCGCCCGAGCACGTCGAGCGGATCGAGAAGCTGCTCGGCCTCGACGACCCCGTGCCGGTCCAGTATGCGCGTTTCCTCAAGCAACTAGTCGTCGACCGATCGCTCGGGCACTCGTTCGCCACGCGACAGGAGGTCAACGACATCATCAAGGCGGCGGCGCCGGTCACCGCGAGCCTCGTCCTCGGCGGGGTCGTGATCTGGCTGATGATCGCGTTCCCGATCGGGATCCTCTCGGCGTTACGGCCGCGCACGCTGCTGGACCGCGCGGGGATGGTGTTCGTGCTGATCGGCGTGTCGGCGCATCCCGTCTGGATCGGGTTGCTGCTCTCCTATCTCGTCGGCTTCAAGCTCGGCCTGACTCCCCTCGGTGGCTACTGCGACATGATCAACCCGTCCACCGACTGCGGCGGTCCCGCGCAGTGGGCGCACTCGCTGCTCCTGCCGTGGGTGACGTTCGCGCTGCTCTACGCGGCGCTCTACACACGGATGATCCGCGCGAACGTGATGGAGACGATGAACGAGGACTACGTGCGCACCGCCCGGGCGAAGGGCGCTCCCGAGTCGCGCGTGATGAGCGGCCACATCCTGCGCAACGCGCTGTTGCCGATCGTGACCATCCTCGGGATGGACATCGGGCTCCTGCTCGGGGGCGCGATCTTCACCGAATCGGTGTTCGGGCTCCCGGGTCTGGGCAAGACGGCCGTGCAATCGCTGGAGGGCTTCGATCTGCCCACGGTCCAGGGCATCGTCGTCTTCGCGACGCTGGCGATCATCGCCCTGAACCTGATCGTCGACCTGCTCTACGCGGTGATCGACCCGCGCATCAGGCTCAGCTAGCAGCGTCCTTCGGGTTCCCCTCGCGCTCCTCGAACGCGCGCATCACGCGCCGGAGGAGCGTGTTCAGCTGCACGCGCTCACGCTCGTTCAGCGCGGCAGCGATCAGCGCCTCCTTGCGGGCCTGGACGCCGATCGCCTCCTCCCAGAGCTTGCTTGCCCTCGTCGGTCGGCTCCACCAGCACGCCGCGTCGGTCTTCCGGATCGCGCAGCCTGCGGACGAGACCGGCCTTCTCGAGCTGGTCGAGCCGGTTGGTCATGGCCCCGCTGGAGAGATCGGACAAACTTCGCGAGCTCACCGGCGGAGCGCCTGTACGGTGGGCCGGCCCAGCGCAGCGACGACAGCACCTTGTACGTCGGCGACGCTGAGGCCGTAGTCCGCGAGCGTCTCGTCGAGTGCCCGGTTGATCCGCCGGTTGATGCCGTTGATGCGGTCGACGATCCCCTCGACCTCCAGGTCGACGTCCGGCGGGAAGCTCCTCTTCGATCTCGCTCGAGGAAGCGGTCGACGTGGTCCGGGGTCTGCTCGGGCACAGGAGAAGTCTTTACCAGAAGCATCTTGACGTCAAGAGGTTATCACGGTATCGTTCCGCTTCGAGAAGTTCGAGATAAAGAGATTTGGCTTGGAAGGAGGCCGCATGTTCCAGCCCACACCCGATTTGCACAGGCTCCTTTCCGTGGAGCGAGCGGAGCGTCTTCGCGCCGACGCGATCGATCGGCCCCGTCGGCGCGGGGCGCTTCGTCGGAGCCTCTCGTCCCTCGACCTGTTCCGGACCCATCAGCACTCGACCGCGAGCGGAGGTACCTCATGACGACTGCGACCGAAACGACCTTCAAGACCATCTCGATCGAGGAGGCCGCGCTCGCGAACGAGGCGGCCGAGCGCCAGTACGCACGGCTCCGCACCGAGCTCGGCATCAGCGCCTTCGGGGTGAGCGCGGTCCGGTCCGCCGCGGCCGGGACGGAGATCGTGCCCGAGCACGACGAGACGGGGCCCGGTTCCGATCGGCACGAGGAGCTCTACGTCGTGCTCGCCGGCCACGCCGTCTTCACCGTCGCGGGCGAGGAGGTCGACGCACCCGCAGGGCACAGCCGTCTTCGTCGGCGACCCGGAAACGCGGCGAGCAGCGGTCACGAAGGAGGACGGCACGATCATCCTGGCCGTCGGCGGCCGCGCGGGCGAAGCGTTCCGCGTCACCCCGGGCGAGCTGATGCGCGGCTTCATGGAGCCCTACAACGCGAAGGACTACGCGGGCGCGCTCGAGATCGCGAAGGGCGTTCTGGACACGTTCCCGGGCAACGGGCTCGCCCTCTACAACATCGCGTGCATGGAGGCTCTCCTCGGCCGCCCCGACGATGCGCTCGCCCACCTCGGTGAGGCGATCGAGGCCGCTCCCAGGCTGCGGGAGAACGCGACGACGGACGAGGACTTCGTCTCGTTGCGGGGGAACGAGCGCTTCGAGGAGCTGATCGCGAGCTAGACTCGCCGCGTGTTGCGCGGCAAACGGATCCTGATCACCGGCGGGGCGGGCTTCATCGGCACGACGCTCGCCCGCCGGCTGGTCGACGACAACGAGGTCGTCGCGGTGGACAACCTCCACCGCGATGCGCTGTCGGGCACCGAGCTCGACGAGCATCCGAACTTCCGCTTCGTCGAGGGCGACGTGCTCGACCCGGAACCGCTCCTTGCGCTCGCCGAGGGTGCGACCCACATCGTCCACTGCGCCGCGATCGCCGGCGTGGACACGGTGATGGAGAGCCCGGTGCGGACGATGCGCGTGAACCTGATCGGGACGTACAACGTCCTCGAGGCTGCGCTCGCGACCAAGGGCACGCTCGAGCGCCTGGTCGAGTTCTCGACGAGCGAGGTCTTCGGCACGTACGCGTACAAGGTCGCCGAGGCCGACGTCACCACCCAGGGGTCCGTCGGCGAGGCCCGGTGGACGTACGCCGTCTCGAAGCTCGCCGGCGAGCACATGGCCCACGCCTACCACGACGAGCTCGGCCTGCCCACGACCTCGGTGCGGCCCTTCAACGTCTATGGACCGGGCCAGATCGGCGGCGGCGCAATCCGCGCCTTCATCGAGACCGCGCTCGCCGGGCGCGACCTCGTCATCCACGGCGACGGTTCGCAGATTCGGGCCTGGTGCTACGTCGACGACATGGTCCGGGGCGTGCTCTGCTGCCTGGCCCGCCCGGAGGCGGTCGGGCACAGCTTCAACATCGGCAACGCCCGCTCGGCCGTGACGATCTACGACCTCGCGCAACGCATCAAGCGGCTGACGGGCGCCGAGGTCGACGTGCGCTTCCAGCCGCTCCACTACACGGACGTCGAGCTGCGGATCCCGAACGTGGACAAGGCGCGCGAGCTGCTCGACTTCGAGGCCGAGGTCGAGCTGGACGACGGCCTCTCCCGCACGATCGCTTGGTATCGAAGCCGGAAGCCGGCGGCCGCGTGATCCGCCTCGCTCGCCCTGACGTGGGCGAGGAGGAGCTGGCCGAGATCGAGGCCGTGCTCGAGTCGGGCCAGCTGACGATGGGCCCGAAGGTCGATGAGCTCGAGGGTCTGCTCGCCGGAGCGTGCGGCGTGGAGCACGCCGTCGCGGTCTCCTCGGGGACCGCCGCGCTCCACCTGGCGATCCTCGCCCTCGGGCTCGAGCCCGGCGACGAGGTGCTCGTCCCCGCCTACACCTTTCCCGCGACCGCGAACGTCGTCGCTCTCTCGGGCCTACGGCCCGTCCTGGTCGACGTCGACCCAATCACGATGAACCTCGACCTCGAGCAGGTCGCGGCCGCCCTGGGGCCCCGCACGCGTGCGGTGCTCGCCGTGCACCTGTTCGGCCGGCCGCTCGACTGGGAGGCACTTCAGGCGGCAGTCCCGGACGACGTCGTGCTCGTGGAGGACGCGGCGGGCGCGCTCGGCGCGCGCCGCCGGGGACGTCCCTGCGGGAGCCTGGCGCGGATGGGCTGCCTCTCGTTCCACCCACGGAAGATCGTCACGACGGGCGAGGGCGGCGCGGTCACGACCGACGACGAGGGCCTGGCCGACGCGATCCGGTCGATGCGGCACCACGGCTGGAGTGCCGGGGACATGCCGGCTCCCGGTGTCAACTACCGGCTCGCCGACGTGCTCTGCGCGCTCGGCATCCCCCAGGTCCGCCGGCTCGACGAGCTGCTCGCAGCCCGGACGGCGCTCGCCGCCGCGTACACGGAGCGACTCCGGGGGATCGTGGCGACACCGGCCGCCGACGAGGGCGACGTGCACGGCTGGCAGGCCTACGTCGTGCGGATCGACCGGCGGGACGAGGTGCTCGCCGCGCTACGGGACCGCGGGATCGAGGCGCAGATCGGCACGTACGCCGTGCACCGGCTCGGTGCGTACGCCGAGCAGGGCTCCTTCCCCGGTGCCGACGAGGCGTACGAGCGTGCGCTGGCCCTGCCCTTCCACGGGCAGCTGAGCGAGGACGACGTCGACCGCGTGTGCGAGGACTTGACAAGCCTTGTAAGTGAGTAGTAACTTACGTCGCTGTGAACAGCAGCCACAGCACCCAGGCAGACGGCGGACGAGCGGCGCGAGAGCATCCTCGACGCGGCGCTGATCGAGTTCGCGGACCGCGGGCTCCACGGCACCTCGACCGAGGACATCGCCAAGCGCGCGGGCATCTCGCAGCCGTATGTGTTCCGCCTGTTCGGGAGCAAGAAGCTGCTCTTCGCGGCGGCATGCACCCGCTGCATGCGGGAGCTCCGCGAGGAGATGGAGTCGGCGGCCGCCGGCCTGAGCGGGGAGGACGCGCTCGACGCGATGGGAGAGCGCTACATGGAGCTTCTGGCCGAGGACCCGCGCCGGCTGCAGATGCAGATGCACATGTACGCGGCGGCTCCCGACCCGGAGATCCGCGACGTCGTGCGCTCTGGCTACGGGGATCTCTTCACGACGTTCGAGCGCATCTCGGGCGCAGATCCGGAGCGGATGACCAGGTTCCTGTCGATCGGGATGCTCTTGAACGTCGTGGCCGCGATGGGGCTGCGCGACTCCGGCCTCGCGTGGGCGGATCGCCTGCTCGCCGGGTGCATGAAGCAGAAGGACTAGAGCCTCTTTTTTTTGCGATTTGAGTAAGTGACGAGTCACTAGTAGGAAAGGAGTAGCGCAATGTCAGCCAAGACGACCACGATCTGGACGTTTGTCGTCACCTCGCTCGGCCTGTTCATGGTCGTGCTGGACAACCTCGTCGTCTCGACGGCGTTGCCCGTGATCCGCACGGATCTTGGCGCCTCGATCGAGCAGCTCGAGTGGACGGTGAACGCCTACACGCTCACTTTCGCGGTGCTGCTCCTGACGGGTGCTGCGCTCGGCGACCGCTTTGGACGGCGCCGGCTGTTGGTGATCGGGCTCGCGATCTTCACCGTCGCCTCGGCGGCTGCCGCCGTGGCTCCCAGCGCCGACTGGTTGATCGCGGCTCGTGCGGTGCAGGGGGTGGGCGGCGCGATCGTGACGCCGTTGACGCTGACGATCCTGAGCGAGGCGGTCCCGCGCGAGCGGCGCGGGGTCGCGCTCGGTGCCTGGTCGGGCGTGGCCGGCCTCGCGGTGGCCGCCGGCCCGCTCGTCGGCGGGGCGGTCATCGAGGGCCTGTCCTGGCAGTGGATCTTCTGGCTCAACGTGCCGCTCGGCCTGATCCTGCTGCCGATCGCCATGCTGCGGCTGCGCGAGTCGAAGGGGCCCGAGGGCGCCCTCGACCTGCCCGGGCTGGTGCTCGTCAGCGCCGGCTTGCTCGGCGTCGTGTGGGGCCTCGTCAACGGCAACGGCGACGGCTGGACGAGCGCCTCGATCGTCGGCGCCATTTCCGGCGGCGTTCTGCTCCTGGCCGCATTCCTGGCCTGGGAGCGGCGTTCGCCGCGCCCGATGGTACCCCTGAGGCTCTTCCGCGACCGCGCCTTCTCGGCCGCGAACGGCGCCTCGCTGCTCATGTACTTCGGGATGTTCGGCTCGATCTTCCTGCTCGTGCAGTTCCTTCAGACCGCCCAGGGCCACTCGCCGCTCGGCGCCGGGCTGAGGACGCTGCCGTGGACGGCGATGCCGATGGTGGTCGCGCCGATCGCGGGCGCCCTCTCCGACCGGATCGGCGGGCGGCCCCTGATGGCGTCGGGTATGGCCCTGCAGGCGGTCGCGCTCGCCTGGCTCGCGCTCGTGTCCGATCCGGGCGTCCCGTACACGGAGCTGGTCGGCGCGTTCGTCCTCGGCGGGATCGGCATGGCGCTGTTCTTCGCACCTGTTGCGAACGTCGTGCTCTCGGCGGTGCGTCCCGAGGAGGAGGGGAAGGCGTCGGGCGTCAACAATGCGATCCGCGAGATAGGCGGCGTCTTCGGCGTCGCCGTGCTGGCGTCCGTCTTCTCGAGCTACGGCGGCTACGCGTCGCCGCAGGCGTTCGCGGACGGGCTCGTCCCGGCCGTCTGGGTCGGCGCGGTGGTGCTCGCGGTCGGCGCTCGTCGTCTCGCTCCTGATCCCGCGCAAGCAGCGGGCGCAGGAGGCGCCTGCATCCGTTCCCCTCGCGGAGGCCGCCTAGGTCAGCTCAGCCGTTGACGCGAAGCGGCCGGAGCAGCTGGTACCCGTCGCGGAGGAAGGGGGTGCGATCGACGAGCGCGCCGAGGTCGGCGCTCGCGCACGCCCCCTCCTCCGTGACGATCTCGTCCACGTCCTCGGCGGGCGTGATGTCGAAGGCGCGCTCGCCCCGCACGAACTCGTGCGCGTCGGCCGGCCCGATCGGCGCCAGCTTGAGCACCTCGCAGGCGACCACCACGGGGACGCCCAGCGCCCCCGCCGCCGCGGCGAGCTTCGCGGTGCCGACCTTGTTGCACACCGACCCGTCCAGGAAGATCGTGTCCGCGCCGACCAGGAAGAGCGTGGCGTGGGCGAGCGCGTCCGGAGCGTCTGCGTCCTCGACGAGCTCGACCTCGAGTCCCTCGCCGCGCAGCTCCTCCGCGAAGCCGCGGCCTTCCTCGTACGGCGCCGAGACGGTGCACAGCACCTTCGCCGGAGGCGTGTAGAGCAGCGCCTCGCGGACGGTCGCCGACGCTGAATGCGTCATCACCAGCGCGTCTGTCAGCCGCTCCCTGAGCTGGATCGCGATCGAGTGGCCTGCGCGGTCGCGGCCCGCGATTAGCGCGGTCGCCTCGTCGTCGAGCATCCGGCGTAGCTCCTCGTCGCCGAGGTGCGCGCCCGCCCGCGCGGCTGCGACCAGCCGGCCGATCGCGCCGGTGATACCGGCCATGGCCGGCCTCGACGCGCTCAGCTGTCGGCCCACGTCGATCAGGTTCTCGAGCAGCTCGTCTCCGCTCGCGGTCTCGGCGTGGGCGTACTCGACGAGAGACTCGACGGCGCGGCGCGCCATCCAGCTGCCGCCGTGCGTCCGGTCCTCCTGGAGCTCGGCGATGCGCTCTTCGAGCAGGGGGCCGCCACTGGCTCGCCATTGTCTCTTGTACGCTCAGCGCCTGCAAATGGACAGGAACGAGGCGCCTTTGAGCCCGGTCGCAGGAGTGGCCCCGGCGCTGAGCGTTGTCGTTCCGGTCTTCGAGGAGCAGGCCACGATCGCCGAGTTGCACGAGCGGGCGACGGCGACGCTCCTCGGCATGGGCCGCCCCTACGAGCTGATCTTCGTGGACGACGGCTCGACCGACGGAACCTGGGCCGAGATCGAGCGCCTGAGCGCCCAGGACGAGAACCTCCGGGCGGTGCGCTTCAAGCGGAATTTCGGCCAGCACCCGGCCATGCACGCCGGGCTCGCGCGGGCGCGGGCCGAGATCGTGGTGACGATGGACGGCGACCTCCAGAACGCGCCGGAGGACATTCCCCGGTTGGTCGAGGCCGTCGAGGCCGGCGCCGACGTCGCGAGCGGACGCCGGGCCGCCCGGCACGACTCGTGGGGCCGCACGCTGCCGTCCCGCCTGATCAACGGCATGCTCCGCCGCTTCACGGGGGTCGTGATCTCCGACTTCGGCTGCGCGTTCAACGCCTACCGCCGCACGGCGGTGGAGCCGATGCTCGGCGTGATCGGCCGGCAGAAGTTCACGAAGGCGCTCGTGCTCTCGGGCGGGGCGAGCGTGGTCGAGGTCGACGTCTCCCACGCGGCGCGCTCGGGCCGCTCGCGCTACTCGCCTCTGCGCCTGACCCGGCTTGCGCTGCACGTGCTGGCGGGCTTCTGGCCGAGGCCGATCCAGTGGGCCGGCCTCGCGATCGGGGCGCTGTGCACGCTGCTCGCCACCGTGCTCGGGGTGTACGCGCTCTGGTTCTGGATCGACCACGCCGACTTTCCGGGGCCGCTCCTGCTCGGCGTCGCCGTGCTGGTCGTGCTCGGGACCCAGGGCTTCATCCTCGCCCTGATCGGCGAGTACCTCGCGCGCATCCAGCGGGACGTCGAAGGCAGGCCTCTGTACACGATCGACCGCGAGCTCTGAGAGCTAAGCAGTAGCCTTCCCGCTCGTGTCCAAGCGCGTGCTCGTCACCGGCGGCGCCGGCTTCATCTCCTCGAACTTCATCCGCCACCTGCTGCGGGCGACGCCGTACGAGGTCGTCTCGCTCGACGCGCTCACGTACGCCGGCAACATCGAGAACCTCGCCGACGTGATCGCTCACGAGCGGCTCTCGTTCGTGCACGGCGACATCCGCGACAGCGAGCTCGTGCGCCGGGTGGTCGCGGAGGTGGATGTGATCGTGAACGCGGCCGCCGAGTCGCACGTGGAGAAGTCGATCGCCGAGGGAGCGCGCGAGTTCGTGACGACCAACGTGGAGGGCACGCAGATCCTGCTCGACGCGATGCGGGAGGCCCCGGTCGAGCGGTTCATCCTCATCTCGTCGAGCGAGGTCTACGGCACCGCCCGCTACGCGCCGATGGACGAGGAGCACCCGCTCGAGCCGCGCTCGCCGTACGCGGCCACCAAGGCGGGCGCCGACCGGCTCGCGTACTCGTACTGGGTCACGTACGGGCTGCCGATCGTGGTCGTGCGGCCGTTCAACAACTACGGGCCGCGCCAGCATCCGGAGAAGGTGATCCCGCGCTTCATCACGCAGGCGCTCGACGGCGAGCCGCTCACGGTGCACGGCGACGGGGGCGCCAGCCGCGACTGGCTCTACGTGGACGACGACGCCGAGGCGATCGAGGCGCTGATCGAGGCGCCGCTCGACCGGGTGGCCGGCGAGACGATCAACGTCGCCACGGGCGTCGACCTCTCGGTGGGCGAGATCGCCGACCTCGTGCTCGAGCTGCTGGGGCAACCGCCGTCGCTGCGCGAGCACGTCGAGGAGCGGCCAGGCCAGGTGCGCCGCCACATCGGCTCGACCGACAAGGCGGCTGCGCTGCTCGGCTGGCGCGCGCGCACGTCGTTCGAGGACGGGCTCGAGCGCACCGTCGCCTGGTACCGCGACAACGAGGCCTGGTGGCGCGCGATCCTGGGCGCCGAGGCACGCGCCTACTCGTCCTAGGGGCCGGGCCGGCCCAGGTCGGACTGCTCGCCGCCGCCAGGGCGCGCGGGCTCTTCGTGATCGCCGTCGACCGCGACCCGTCGGCCCCCGGCTTCGCGTTCGCGGACCGGCGCGCGATCGTGTCCACCGAGGACGAGCCCGGGATCGACCGGCTCGCCCGCGCCGAGCGGGTGAACGCAGTGATCGCGCCCGGGATCGACTTCCCGGTCGCCATCGCCGCCCGGGTAGCGCACGGCCTCGGCCTGCCGCACCCCCTCACGCCCGCGACGGCGGTTCTGGCGACGAACAAGCAGCGCCAGCGGGCGCGTCTCGCCGAGGCGGGAGTCCCGCAGCCACGGTCGATAGTGCTCGACTCGGGCGCCGAGGCGGTCGAGCTGCCCTGCGTCGTCAAGGCGCCCGACCGCCAGGGACAGCGCGGGCTGACGCTCGTCCGCGAGCAGTCCGAGCTGGCGAGTGCGATCGAGGCCGCGCGCGGCGCCTCCCGTTCGGGCCACGTGCTCGTGGAGGAGCTGATCGATGGGCCGGAGGTGACGGTGAACGCCTTCTCGATCGGCGGTGAGTTTCACCCGCTGACGGTGACCGACCGCGTGACGGCCGAGCCGCCCGCGTTCGGCGTCGCGCTCGCGCACGTCTGGCCTTCCCCGCACGAGCCGGTCGAGCTCGCCCGCGCGGCGGCGGAGGCGCTCGGGATCACCGAGGGCCCGACCTACACGCAGGTGCGGATCGGGCCCGACGGGCCGCGCCTGATCGAGCTCGCCGCCCGCCTCGGCGGTGGTCACGACGCCGAGCTGTGCGCCGAAGCGCTCGGCGTCGACCTGAACGAGCTCGCGCTCTCCGCCGCGCTCGGCGAGGACGATCGAGCCGCCTCGCGCGAAGCCTCGCGTCGGCGGCGCCTGCGTCCGCTTCCTCGTCGCGCCGGAGGGCGAGCTGGCAGCCGTTCGCGGCGTCGAGGACGCGGAGGCCGTCCCGGGCGTGCGCTGGGCGCGTGTCTACAGGCGCGCGGGCGACGTGGTCGGGCCGCTCCGCATCGGGCCGGACCGCGCGGGCGCGCTGCTCGTCTCCGGGCCGAGCCGAGACGAGGCGCTGGCGAGCGCTGCGGACGCGGCCTCGCGCATACGCTTCGACACCGTCGATGGCTAGGCGGGACACCTTCCTGGGCTTCCAGCCGCCGGCGGTCGGCGAGGAGGAGATCGCGGCAGTCGCCGAGACGATCCGCTCGGGCTGGCTGACCACCGGACCGAAGGCGCGCGAGCTCGAGCAGCGGTTCGCCGAGTACCTGGAGGCGAAGCACGTGCTCGCGCTGTCGTCGGGGACCGCCGCGCTGCATCTCGCGCTCGTCGCGCTCGGCGTCGGGCCCGGCGACGAGGTGGTGACGACGCCGATCACCTGGCCGGCGACGGCGAACGTGATCGTCCACACGGGCGCGCGCCCCGTCTTCGCCGACGTGCGCGACGACGATCTCAACCTCGATCCCGCGCGGGTGCGCGAGGCCGTGACGCCGCGGACGAAGGCGATCCTCCCGGTCCATCTCGCAGGCCAGCCCTGTGACCTCGAGCCGCTCTGGGAGCTCGGATTCCCGGTCGTGGAGGACGCGGCCCACGCCGTCGAGTCCGCCTATCGCGGGCGCAAGCTCGGCGGGCTCTCCGACGCGACCTGCTTCTCGCTGTACGCGACGAAGAACGTCGCCGCCGGCGAGGGCGGGCTGGTCGCCACGAACCGCGACGACGTGGCCGCCGCCGTCGACGACCTGCGCGTCATGCGCCGCGGCCACGGCTCGCTCTACGACATCCCGGTGCCCGGCTACAAGGCGAACCTCTCGGACGTGCTCGCCTCGATCGCGCTCGTCCAGCTGGACAAGCTGGCCGTGCACCGAACCGTCCGCGAGCGGCACTTCGCCTCGTACGACGCCGCCGTCGCCGAGCTGCCCGGCATCGAGCCGCTCGCCCGCGAGCCGCGCGACACGCACGCGCTCCACCTCTACGTCGTCCGCGTCGACCCGGAGCGCGCCGGCGGCACGCGAGACGACTACCAGCGCCTGCTCGCCGAGGAGCAGATCGGCACGAGCGTCCACTTCCTCCCGGTGCACACCCTGAGCGCCTACCGCGAGCGCTACGACGGCCCACCGCTGCCGGTGGCCGAGCGGGCGGGCGCCGAGGTCCTGTCGCTGCCCCTCTCGCCGGCGCACTCCGACGACGACATCGCGGACGCCGTCGCAGCTCTGAGGCGGGTGCACGCGAGCCTCGTGGGCAAGTAACAGTCTGTTACTTGGAGCGGATTCGGGGCGCGGGCGCGTTCCCGGAGCAAGTAACAGTCTGTTACTAAGCCACCCGCGCATCTACCCTTGGCGGCCGTGACCCGGCGGAGGCTCGTTCGCAGCTCGTTGACGCTGCTCGTCACCGGGCTCTGCGTCGCCTACCTCGTCTGGAAGATCGATTTCGAGACGACGCTCGAGGTGCTCAGGGACGCCGACCTGGGCTACTTCGCGGCTGCCACGGCGATCATGCTCGTGTCGACTGTCTTCCTCGCGTGGCGGTGGCAGCAACTGCTCGCCGCGAAGGACATCGACGAGCCGCTCGGCTGGCTGACCCGCACGTACTTCGTCTCGTACACGGCCGGGCAGGTGCTGCCGACCTCGATCGGCGGCGACGCGGTCCGCGTCTTCGAGACCGCGCGCCGGCACTCGGGGCAGACGGGCCTGATCACGGGCTCGGTCCTGCTCGACCGGGCGCTCGGGGGCGCGGCGACGCTGATCCTGGCCGCGGTCGGCTTCGCGCTCGCGGTTGGGGAGTACGACGTCGGCGCCTACCTGTGGCTGGAGGGCGCGCTGATCCTCGGCACGGTCGCAGCCGCAGTCGTGATCTTCTCGCGCCGGGCACGCCGCCCGCTCTCGCGCCTGCGCCCGCTGCTCGCGTACCTGCGGCTGGAGCGGCCGCTGCGGGCTGTGTACGAGGGCATGCACACCTACCGCACCCACGGGTGGCTGCTGGTCGGCCTGCTCGCGTACACCGTGGTCGTCCAGGCCGTGCGCGTGCTCCCGATCTGGCTGGTGGGGAAGTCGGTCGGGATCGACCTGTCGCCGCGGCCGTACTACGTGATGGGCCCGATCCTGTTCGTCGTCCTGCTCGCGCCGTTCACGATCAACGGGCTGGCCGTGCGCGAGGCGTTCTTCGTCAGCTTCCTGGGGAACCTCGGCGTCGCCGCCGAGCCGGCCTTCGCGGCCGGCTTCCTCTTCTTCCTCGTCACGCTCCTGCTCGCCGTCCCGGGCGCGCTGATCCTCGGCTGGGAAGCGGTCCGTCGTGCCTGACGTGTCGACGATCGTCGTCACCTACAACGCCATGCCGTGGGTGGAGCGCGCGCTCGAGAGCGCGGCCGGCACCGAGCTCGTCGTGGTCGACCACGGCTCGCGGGACGGCACCGTGGAGCTCGTGCGCGAGCGCTTCCCCGAGGCGATCGTGGTCGAGCAGGAGAACAAGGGCTTCGGCGCCGGCAACAACGCGGGCATGCGGGCAGCCTCGGGGCGCTGGTACCTGCTGCTGAACTCCGACGCCTGGCTCGAGCCGGGCGCCCTCGACGCGCTCGTGGCCTTCGCCGAGCAGCATCCCGACGCGGCCGTCGTCGGCCCGCGGCTGCTGAACACCGATCGCACGCTCCAGCGCTCCGTGCGGGGCTTCCCGAGCGTGTGGCGGATCGCGACCGAGTACCTGTTCCTGCGCAAGCTGGCGCCCAGGACGCGCGCGCTGAACGCGTTCTACGCGGGCGGGTTCGACCACGACGAGCCCGCGCGAGGCCGAGTTCCTGATGGGCTCCGTCCTGCTGGTACGGCCCGAGGCGGTGGAGCAGGTCGGCGGCTTCGACGAGCGCTACTTCATGTTCAGCGAGGAGACCGACTGGTGCTACCGCTTCCGCGCGGCCGGGTGGAGGGTCTGGTTCTTCCCGGGCGCGGAGGCGGTGCACGTGGGCGGCTCGACGACGAAGCAGAACTGGGGGCCGATGTTCCGCGAGCAGGTCCGCGGGCACCTGCGCTTCCTCGCCGACCATCGGGGCGAGCGGCAGGCCGAGCGGGCCCGGAAGCTGATGCTGGTCGCCCTCGCAGTGCGCGGCCGGATCTTCCGCGGCGAGCGGGGCGAGGCCTACCGCAGCGCCGCCCGGTGGCTGGCCTCCGGGCCGACGTCCACGCTACTCGAGTGATGAAGTACCTCTCGCGCGTCCCGCTGATCCTGCTGGCGCTGCCGGCGCTGGCGCTCGCGCGCGGGCTCCCGGCAGAGGGGTTCGGGCTCGGCGCCCGGCTCGCGGCGGCGACGCTCTGCCTGCTCCTGCCCGGGCTCCTGATCGGGCGGGCGCTGAGGACACCGGGTCTCGCGGCCGGGGTCTCGTTCTCGCTGGCGTTGCTCGCCGTCGGTCTCGGCGCCGTCGTGCTCCTGCACATGTCGATCGAGGTGGCGCTGGCCTTCCTCGCCGTCTCGGCGCTCGTCGCGCTGCCCTTCGCGGTGTGGCGCGGGGCGGGCGGGCTCCCCCCGGGGAGCCTGATCGTGATCGCTCTCGGCGCGGCCTTCGGCGTGGCGCTCTGGCAGGTCGCTGCGCCGATCGAGGGCGACGCGCTCTTCCATCTCGCCCGGATCCGCAAGCTCTGGGCGTTCGACGAGCTCTCGCTCGAAGGAATCGGCGAGTTCCGCGACGGCGGACTACACCCTGGCTACGCGTTCCCGCTCTGGCACGCGTTCCTCGCGCTCGTGGCCAAGCTGGCCGGCGTCGACCCGACGCTCGTCGTGCTGCACGAGGCGAGCGTGCTGGCCCCGCTCGCGTTCGCGGTCGTCTACGAGGCCGGCATGGCGCTCTTCCGCTCGCGCTCGATCTCGTTCGCGCTGGTGCTCGCGCAGGCTGCCCTGATCGGCCTCGCGCCCGGGAAGGGCGGCGCGTACGCGTTCCTCGCGCTTCCCGGCACCGCGAGCCGCCAGCTGCTCGTCCCGGCCGTGCTCGCGCTGGTCTTCACCCACCTGCTGGCCCCACGGCTGGCGTGGCTGGGCGCGATCGCGGCCGGCGGGCTCGCGCTTGCGATCGTCCACCCGACCTACGCGGTCTTCCTCTGCCTGCCGCTCGCCGGCTTCCTCGTCGCCCGCGCGCTGCTCTCGCACGCCGACCACAAGCCGCTCGCCGCGGCGATCGTGGCGCTCGCCGTGCCGAGCGCGGCCGTGGCGCTCGCGATCGTGCCGCTCGTCCGCGCGACCGCCTCGCACACGCCCACGGGCGGCGAGCTGCGGCGCGCCTTCTCGCACTACGCGGGCCAGATCGACGTCTTCTCGGAGACGAACTACCGGCTCGCGCCCGAGGTGTTCGGCCGCAGTGGGGCGGTCGCGGTCGCGGCGCTGCTCTTGATCCCGCTCGCCGCGCTCGCCTCGCGGCGCCGCTGGGCGGCGTTCGTCCTCGGCGGCTCGGTCGCGGTCTTCGCGGTCACGCTCGTGCGCTTCCTCTTCCCCCGCCTCGCCGACGTCGTCTCGCTCTCGCAGGCGCGGCGCGCGGCCGGGTTCGTCCCGCTCGCGTTCGCGTTCGCCGGCGGGCTCGCCGTGCTGGCCGAGGTCTTCAGCGCCGCCGTGCTGCCGCTGGCGTTCTCCGCCGGGCTGCTGCTGCAGGCGGCCTACCCCGGCGACTTCGGCTACACGTTCCAGGGCGGAGGGCCCGCGCTCGCGAGCTGGGTCGCTGCGCTCGGCGGCACGGCTGCGCTCGTCGCTGCGCCGTTCATCCGCCGGCTCGTCGAGCCGCTCGAGCGGCGCGGGCTGATCACAGCCGCCGCTGCGGCGCTCTTCGTCACGCCCGTTGCGGCGCACGCGGCGCTCGACTGGACGGCACGCGAGGAACGCGGCACCGCGCTGTCCCCCGGGCTCGTGCAGGCGCTCGACCGCTTGCCCGAGGGCGCCACCGTCTTCTCGCACGTCGACACGAGCTACCGCATCGGCGCCTACGCACCGGTCTACGTCGCGGCCGACCCGCCCGGACACGTGGCCGACACGCACGAGAACCGGCCCTACGCGCGCCGTCGCGACGTCGAGCAGTTCTTCCGCACCGGCGACTTCCTGATCACGTCCCGCTACGGCGCCGGGTGGCTGGTCGTGAACCGCTCACGGTCGAGGCTCGAGATCGACAAGCCCCTCGTCTGGGCGGACGATCGATACGCCCTCTACCGTCTCTAGCGCGATGAAGGTGCTGCTCGTGTCGATGTACTTCCCGCCGGCCGGCGGCGGAGGCGTGCAGCGGCCGCTCAAGCTCGCCACGCACCTGCCCGAGCTCGGGGTCGAGACACACGTGCTCGCGCCCGACGACCCGCGCTGGCTCCACCGCGACGAAGGCCTCCCGCTGCCGCCGAACGCGGTCGTGCACCGGGCCCGCTACTTCGGGCCCGGCGGCACCAGGCTCGCGGAGCAGCTGCACGGCACGACGGGGGTTCGCCGCGGGCTCGTGCATGCCCGCGCGCTCGGCAGCCGGCTGCTCGTGCCGGACGAGAACGTGACCTGGAACCTGACCGCGAACCGGGCCGCGATCCGACTCATCCACCGCGAGGGGATCGACGTGGTGATCACGACCTCGCCGCCCGCTTCGGTGCACCTGATCGGGGCGATCGCGCAGCGGGCGAGCGAGGCGACCTGGGTGGCCGACCTGCGCGACTCGCTCGTCGCGCACCCGCACCGGCGGGCCGAGAGCCGGCTCGTGCGCGCGAAGGAGTGGACGGCGGAGCGCGTCGCCCGGCTGGTCGCGCGGCGCGCCGACGGGATCGTCGCGGTCTCCGACGCGATCGCCGACGAGACGCGCGGGCTGCGGCCGAAGGGGCCGGTGGTGACGATCCCGAACGGATCGGACTTCGACGACTTCGAGGGGCTCGAGTACCGGCCGGGCGAGCGCTTCCGGATCACCCACACCGGCAGCTTCTTCGGCAAGCGCGATCCCCGCCCGTTCCTGACCGCGCTCGCCGAGTCCGGCCTGGACGTCGAGGCGCGCTTCCTCGGCGACTTCCGCTCGGCCGACCGCGCCTGGGCCGAGGGGCTCGGACTCGGCGACAAGCTCCGCCTGCTTCCGTACGCCCCGCGGCGCGAGTCGCTGGAGCTCCAGCGCGACTCCGAGGCGCTGCTCCTGCTGATCCCCGACGCGGCCGGGCGCGGCAAGGGCGTGCTCTCGGGCAAGGTGTTCGAGTATCTGGCGGCGGAGCGGCCGGTCCTCGCGGTCGTGCCGCCCGACGGCGCGGCCGCCGAGCTGATCAGGGAGACCGGCGCCGGTGTCGTGGCCGCCCCCGACGACGTCGAGGGGATCCGGGCCGCGCTGGTCGAGCTGGAGGGTGCGTGGCGCGCCGGCCGGCTGGACGGGACGCCGCTCTCGGAGGAGTGGCGGCGACGGCTCTCGCGCCGCACCCGCGCGGAGGATTACGCGGCCTTCCTGGAGGAGGTGGCGCGCTGACCCTCGACCGTTTGACCGGCTTCTTCTTCCTGGCGACGCTGTTCTCGGTCACCTTCGAGAAGGTGCACTGGGAGCTCGCCGGCTCGGTGAGCCTGGCGGACATGCTCGCGCTCCTGTTCGTGGCCGTCTTCGTCGTCGGCCGCTGGGTCGAGCACGACGACCGGTTGCCGCGCACGGCGCTGATCGCGCTCGGGTTCGCGCTCGCCTTCGCGCTCGTCTACCTCGTCGGCTTCTTCAACCTCGACACGCGCCAGGCGCTCGAGCAGTTCGTGAAGGGGCTGGTGAAGTTCGGGCTCCACTTCGCCTTCCTCGCGGCCGGGATCGCCTACCTGACCAGGCGGAGCCGTGCCTTCTACTGGCGCACGCTCGGCTGGTTCACGGCCGGGATGGCCGCGAACGCCCTCTACGGCGTGGCCCAGCTCGTGGCGGCGAACCGCGGGCAGGACCTCGACCAGTCGCTCCTGGCGCCGCTCACCGGCGGCGCGAGCTCGATCAACATCTACGGCGTCGTCGAGGGTGCCGACGTCTACCGGCCGAACGCGCTCACCGGTGACCCGAACCACCTGGCGGTGATGCTGCTTGGTGCCGCTGCTCGTGTTGACGCCGATCTACCTCCGGCTGGAGCCCGGCCATCGGTGGCGGCTGCGGCTTGCGGTGCTGCTGCCGTTCCTGCTCGTGATGGAGCTGGCGACGCTGTCGCGGAGCGGCTGGCTCGGCCTCGCCGTCGGGCTGCTCGTGCTCGCCGTGCCCTACCGGCGGCTGCTGGTCTCGCGGGCGCTGCTGATCCCGCTCGCCGCGGTGATCGGGCTGCTGGCCGTGATCGTCGCCCGGCGCGCCGATTTCTTCGACGTCGTCCTGCGCTCGCGGATCGAGACGAGCGGCGCCTCCAGCTCGGCGCACTTCGACGTGTACGGGTTCATCCCCGACGTGCTCTCCCTCCACCCGTTGTTCGGGCTCGGACTGAACAACTTCTCCGTCTACTACGAGTTCGTCACCGGCCGGACGAACTGGGGGCCACACTCCTTCTACGTGGCGCTCCTCGTCGAGACCGGGCTGGTCGGCGCGGCGCTGTTCGGGCTGTTCCTGCTCTGGATCTTCCGGCGCCTGCGAGCGGCACGGCACCTCGGGCGCCGGCTGGCCGCGGCGGGAGACCCGCTCGCGGCGCGCGTGCGGCCGCTCGCCTGGGGTCTGACCGCGGCGCTCGCGGGGACGATGGCAGCGAACGCCTTCTACCTGACGATGCAGTTCTATTACTTCTACGCCTTCGCGGCCCTGGCGCTGGCGGCCCCGATCGTGTTCGCGCGGCGCGCATGAAGGTCGTCGTCCTCACCACCTCGTATCCACGCTCGCCGGAGGACGTCGCGGGCCGGTTCGTGGCGGACGCCGTCGACCGCGTGCAGGCGGCGGGCGTCGAGGTCGAGGTCGTCTCTCCCGCGCGCTTCCGCCACTTCGGGATCGCCTACGGCGGCGGGATCGTGAACAACCTGCGCTCCGAGCCATGGCGGGCCGCGCTCCTGCCCGTGTTCCTGGCCGCCTACGGGCGGGCCGCGCGCTCGGCCTCGCGTGACGCCGATCTCGTGCACGCGCACTGGCTGCCCTCCGGGCTGGCAGCGCTGGCCGCGGGGAAGCCGTACGTGCTCCAGCTCTGGGGCACCGACGTCGAGCTGGCCCGCCGGATGCCCACGCTCGCGCGGCCGGTGGTCGAGCGGGCGCAGCTGGTGATCTGCGCGTCCTCCGCGCTCGCCGGCTCCGCGCGCGAGCTGGGCGCGCGCGACGTGCGCGTGATCCCGAGCGGCGTCGACGTGCCCGCGGACGAGGGCGAGGAGGAGGCGCAGCCGCCGCACGTGCTCTACGTGGGCCGGCTCTCGCCGGAGAAGGGCATCCTCGACCTGCTCGCGGCCGCCGACGGCATCCCGCTCGTGGTCGTGGGCGACGGGCCGCTCCGGGACGAGGTCCCGCAGGCGCTCGGCTTCGTCCCGAACGCCGAGCTCGGGCCGTACTACCGGCGGGCGGCGGTGGTCGCCGTGCCGTCGCGCCGCGAGGGCTACGGCGTCGTCTGTGCCGAGGCGATGGCCCACGGGAAGCCGGTCGTAGCCTCCGCCGTCGGCGGCCTGCTCGACCTCGTCCGCCACAACGAGACGGGGCTGCTCGTGCCGCCGGGCGACGAGGCGGCGCTGCGCGAGGCTCTGCGCTGGCTGCTCGGAGACGCCGACCTGCGGCGCCGGCTGGGTGAGGCCGCGCGGGAGCGGGCGCGGGAGCAGCTGTCGTGGGAGCGCGCCACCGCCGACACGCTCCGCGCCTACGAGGACGCGCTCCACGACTAGAGTCGCCGCGATGCTCGCCAGGATCGTCTTCTGGGGCGGCGCGGCCGCGCTCGCCTGGACGCACGTGGGCTACCCGCTGGCCGCGGCGGCGGCCGCGCGCCTGCGGCCGCGGCCGGTGCGGCGCGAGGACGGCACGCCGTCGGTCAGCCTGATCGTCGCGGCCTACGACGAGAAGGACGTGATCGAACGCCGCGTCGAGAACCTGCTCGCGCTCGACTACCCGGCCGACAAGCTCGAGATCGTCGTCGCCTCGGACGCGTCGGGCGACGGCACCGACGAGCTGGTCGAGGCGATCGCCTCCCGGGAGCCGCGCGTGCGGCTGATCCGCGCGCCTCGCGGCGGCAAGGTCGCCGCCCAGAACCTGGCCGTGCGCGAGACCGACAGCGAGATCCTGGCCTTCTCGGACGCGAATGCGACCTGGCCGCCGGACGCGCTGAGCAAGCTGGTGCGCAGCTTCGCCGACCCGGACGTGGGCTACGTGTCCGGCCGTGCAACGTACGCGGACGCCGACGGGACGAACCGCGAGGGCGCCTACTGGGCGTTCGAGCTCTGGCTGCGCGAGCAGGAGTCGCTGCTCGGCTCGATCACCGGCGGCAACGGCCCGATCTACGCGGTCCGGCGCGAGGACTACGTCGACGTCGACCCGCGCTTCGGTCACGACCTCGCGTTCCCGTACCTGATGGTCCAGCGGGGCCGGCGGGCCGTCTACGACCCGGAGGCGATCTCGCTCGAGAAGCCCTCGCGCGACCTCGAGGACGAGTACCGGCGCAAGGTGCGCATGTTCGAGCACTGCTGGCTGATCACGCTGCGCGGCGGGATGCTGCGGGACGTCGACCCGGTGTACCTGACCGAGCTGATGTCCCACCGCGTGTTCCGGTACGGCAGCGGCCTGCTCCACCTCGGCGTGCTGGCGGCGAACGTCGCGCTCGCCGGGCGCGGCCGCGTCTACGACGTCGCCCTCGCCAAGCAGGCCGCCTTCCTGGGGCTCGCCGCGGCGGGGAAGGCCGGCGTGCGCGCGCCCGGTGCCGCGCTGGCGTACTACTACGTGCTCGTGACCTGGGCGACGGTGGTCTCGCTCGCCGGCTACCTGCGCGACGGCGTCCCCGCCGTCTGGGAGAAGGCGGAGGGCACGCGCTGACCTCGCCGCTGACTGCGCTCCAGTCGGGGGCCCGTGCTGACGCACTGTTCCCCCTCCCTACGCTTGCCAGCGACGCCCCACGAGGCCGAGTGAACCGCGCCCTGGACGTGGCGGGAGCCTCGCTGGGCCTGGCGCTCGCGAGCCCGTTCCTCGCCGCGTCGGCGCTCGCGATCAAGCTCGAGGACCGCGGCCCGGTCCTCTATCGCCAGGAGCGCGTCGGGCAGGACGGTCGCCCGTTCGAGCTGCTGAAGCTGCGCACGATGGTGGAGGGCGCCGAGACGCAGGGCGCGGGCTGGTCCGTCAACAAGGGCGACCCGCGGATCACGAGGGCCGGCCGCGTTCTCCGCCGCCTCTCGCTCGACGAGCTGCCCCAGCTCTGGAACGTCGTGCGCGGCGAGATGAGCCTGATCGGCCCGCGGCCCACCCTCGCCTACCAGGTCGAGCGCTACACCGAACGCCAGAGGCGCCGCCTCGAGGTCAAGCCCGGCATCACCGGCTGGGCCCAGATCCACGGCCGGGCGGCGCTGCCGTGGGAGGAGCGGATCGAGCTGGACGTCTGGTACGTCGAGCACCGCTCCCCGCGCGTCGATCTGAAGATCCTCCTGCGCACGCCGCTGGCCCTGTTCGGCGGCACGTACAAGGGCGAGACGGGCGGCTGGCGCGCGTGACGCTTTCGTGACGAAGCCGTGAGCCTTTCTCGACGGTGCCTGGCACCGACACGGCCCACGCCTCGGCCGGGCCGCGAGGACGCCTGAACCTGACGGTACCCTCCGGGCGGTGACCCCCGTCCTCTTCACGTGCGCCGGCCAGCGCGTCGACATCGTGACCGCCTTCGGGCGCGCCGGCGCGACGACGATCGCGGCCGACGTCAACCCGCTCGCGCCGGCGCTCTACCACGCGGACAGCTATGCCCTGGTCCCGCGCGTCGACGACGAGGGCTACCTCGATGCGATCCGCGACCTCGTCCTCGCGCACGACGTGCGCCTGATCGTGCCGCTGACCGACCTCGACCACGAGCAGCTCGTCGGCGCGCGCGACGACCTCGGCACGACCGTGCTGCTGCCGGGGCTCGACGTCGTGCGCATGACCGCGGACAAGTACCTCGCGCACACGTTCTTCGAGTCGCGAGGGATCCCGTCGCCGCCGAGCTGGCTGCCCGAGGAGGTTCCCGAGGACGCCGCCTTCCCGCTGCTCGTCAAGGCGCGGCGCGGCTTCGGCTCGCGCAACATCTTTCGCGCGAACGACCGCGAGGAGCTCGACTTCTACGTCCGGCGCGTGACCACCCCCTCCTTCGTGCAGAGGTGCTGCGCCGGCGCCGAGTTCTCGATCGACGTCTTCTGCGACTTCGAGGGCCGCTGCCTGAACGCGATCCCGCGCACGATGGTCGAGTCCAAGGGCGGCGAGTCGATCAAGGGCATGACGATCAAGGACTGGGACCTGATCGAGTACGGCCGCGAGGTGGCCGAGGCTCTGCCGATCTGGGGGCCGGCCAACGTGCAGTGCTTCCGCGAGGCGGACGGGACGCACCAGGTCACCGACGTCAACCCGCGCTTCGGCGGCGGCTTCCCGCTCCCCCACGCAGCGGGCGGGCGCTACCCCGAGCTCGCGCTCGAGCTCGCGAACGGCGGCCAGCCCGAGCCGCGGCTGGGCGACTTCCGCGACGGGGTCGTGATGACCCGCTTCTTCTCGCATCTCTCGTTGACCGCCGGGGACGCGGGTACGCTCGAACCGTTCGCCGAGGAGGTCCCAGAGCCGATCGCCAGCGAGCCCGGGGAAGTCTGATCCTCAGGGCCGCCATCTTCCTGGCCCTCGTGGGCCTCGTCGCAGGCTGCGCCGCCGGACTCAGCCGACTCGAGTCCGACGAGCAGGCGGCGCAAGACCGAGACGACGACGGTCGCCAAGCCGCCTGTCCGCAAGGCCGCGAAGCGCGTCAAGGTCTACGTCGTCGCGGTCGACGGCGACACCGGCAGGCGCATCAAGACCGCCGTCGCGCGCGTCGGCCGGGTGCGCGACCGCGCCAACCGGAAGGGCCTGTCCACGCTGCGGATCAGGCGCCTGGCGCCGCTGCAGGTGAGAGTCGCCGCGCCCGGCTACCTCAGCCGCACCGTGCGCGTCCCCTTCCAGCGCCGGCGCCAGAACACCGTCCGTATCTACCGGAGGGCGCTGCAGTGGCCGATGTACGGCGTCACGCCGCAGCGCACACAGGCGCACCCGCGGATCCGCATGCGGCCGCCGTTCAAGGTCGTCTGGAGCCGCGGGGTCGGGTCGCTGGTCGAGTTCCCCGCGGTCGTCTCCGAGGGGATCGCCTACGTCACGAACCAGCGCGGCTACGTCTGGGCGATCGAGATGCGCGGCGGCCACGTCGTCTGGCGGCGCCGGACCGACTCCGTGATGGCAGCCTCGCCCGCCGTGGTCGGCGATCGGGTAATCGTGCACGGGATGCGCGGGAACGTCTGGGCGCTCGATCGCGCGAACGGCAAGGTGCTCTGGCGCTACAGGGTGGGCTCGCCGATCGAGTCCTCGCCGATCGTGAAGAACGGGGTCGACTACTTCGGCGCCTGGAACGGCACCGTCTACGCACTCGACGTCGAGCGGCGGCGCATGCGCTGGACGCACCGCGCGGGCTTCAAGATCACGTCCAGCGCCGCGATCGCCGGCAAGCGGCTCTACATCGGCGACTACGGCGGCTACGTGCGCTCGCTCGCATTGCGCACCGGGCGGCTCTCGTGGGCCCGGCCGGTCGGCGGCCGCATCTACGGCACGCCCGCGCTCGCGTCCGGCCGCGTCTTCGTCCCCTCGTCGACGGGCGGCTCGCTGACCGCCTTCTCCACGGGCGGGCGCTACCTCTGGCGCCTGCGCACGGGCTCCTACGTCTACTCGTCGCCCGCCGCCTGGGGCGGGCGGGTCTTCTTCGGCTCCTACAACGGTCGCCTGTACGGGGTGAACGCCCGTAGCGGTCGCGTGCTCTGGTCGGTCGGCGCCGGCGGGCCGGTCTCGGGCGCCGCGGTCGTCGTCGACAAGGTCGCCTACGCCGCCTCCACCCGCGGGAGCATGGTCGGCGCCGACGCCCGCAGCGGGCGCGTGCTGTTCCGCTTCCCGCACGGCGAGTACGTCCCGGTCTCGGGGAACGGCTCGCGGCTGCTCCTGCACGGCTACTCGCGCTTGTACGCGGTCAAGCCGCGGCGGTGAAGAAAAAAGCCCTCGCGGCGCTCGCCGCCGCGCTCCTGCTGGCGGGCGGGGCCATCCTCGCCTACGCGCTGATCCGCGAGCGCCAGAGCCGCGACGTCCGTGGCTCCTCGACCGTGGAGTTCGTCACGACCGACGTCGCCGAGCCGGAGCCCATTGTGCGGGTCACCCGACATCCCCTGGCCGATGTTCGGCTACGACGAGCGGCGCCTGCGGATCTCGCCCTTCGACCACCGCCCGCCCTATCGGGGCATCTGGCGCTTCCGCGCTCGCACGCTGCTCGAGTTCCCGCCGGCGGTCGGGCACGGCCGCCTGTACTTCGCGAACTCGGCCGGGACGCTGTTCGCCGTCAACGCTCGCACCGGCAAGCGGGCCTGGCGCTACCGCGCCCGCCGCTGCGTGGCCGCCTCGCCGGGGATCCGCGGCGGCACGGTCTTCATGACGTTCCTGAACCGGCCGCCGTGCAACCGCTCGGGCAAGCAGCTGACCGGCGAGCTGGTCGCGCTCGCGGCCGGCAACGGCAAGGTGCGCTGGCGCAAGGAGATCGGGCCGAGCGAGTCCTCGCCGTTGCTCTGGCGCGGCCTGCTGTTCGTCGGCGACTGGCGCGGGATCGTCTATTGCTACGTCGCTCGCACCGGCGAGCTCAAGTGGACCTTCCGGAGTCGGGGCGAGATCAAGGGAGCGCTCGCGCTCGCCTCCAACCGGCTCTACTTCGGCTCCTACGACCACCGGGTCTACGCCCTGAACCCGCTCACGGGCAAGCTGATCTGGCGCGCTTCGGCCCAGCAGCGTCTCGGCCAGCGCGGGCGCTTCTACTCGACGCCGGCCGTCGCGTACGGCCGCGTCTACATCGGCGGGACCGACGGGAAGGTCTACTCCTTCGGCGCCTCCACGGGAAAGCTGCGCTGGTCGCAGAACACCGGCGACTTCGTGTACGGCTCGCCGGCGGTGTACCGCGAGCGCGTGTACGTCGGCTCCTACAACGGGCGCTTCTACGCCTTCGACGCGGCCACAGGGGACGTGGTCTGGCAGTTCAAGGCCAACGGGCCGATCTCGGGCTCTGCGACCGTGATCGACGGGATCGTCTACTTCGCCACGCTGAAGGGCCGGACGTACGGCCTCGACGCGCGCACCGGCCGGCAGGTGTGGATCTGGCCCGACGGCAAGTACTCGCCGGTGGTCGCCGACGCCGAGCGCGTCTACCTCGTCGGGCACGCCCGGCTGTATGCGCTGCGTGAACGCTGACGGCCGGCCGGGAGGGTTTGGCGGAATATCGCTCGTCGTCAGGGGGCGAGCAGCGCGGCCTGGCGGCACAGCGTATATTGCGCCAAGCCCTCCTAGGTAGAGTCGGGCGCTCGTGAGCGTCCGCAGCAAGCCAAGAATGCGCCCCGAAAAGAGCAGCGTGCCGGACCTCGACGCCGAGCAGGAAGTCGACGTCGGGCGCTACTGGCGTGCGCTCCAGTTGCGCTGGTGGCTGCCCCTCGCCGGGCTCGTCCTCGGCGCCGCGCTCGGCTACATCGCCGCCGTCGGCGGAGGGGACGTCTACAAGGCGGAGAGCACCCTCTACCTCGGCCAGCCGTTCTCGCCGACCGGGAACGTCTCCGTGCCCAGCCTGAGCACGAATCCGACGATCGTCGGCCAGGTCGCGCGCGCCGAGGCCACGCTGCGCAGGGCTTCCCGTGCGAGTGGGATCCCGCTCGGGCAGCTGCGCGGCAACGTCTCCACCGCGGCCGTCTCGCCGACCGGCAGGGCGCGGCTCACACCGGGTCAGAACCCACTCGTGGAGCTCTCGGTCAAGGGCGACCGCGCCGGTCCCGTCCAGCGCGCGGCGGATTCGATCTCGACCTCGATCGTCGCCGCCGTCTCGGCCTATCCGGAGCAGAAGATCAACCGCCTGAAGCGCCAGATCGAGCGGGACAACGCCGACCTCGAGAGGCTCGACCAGCAGGTCAACCTCACCCGCACCCAGCTCGACCGCGTCGTCAGGGACCGGAGCCTCTCGGCGCTCGAGCAGCTCACGCTGATCACCAACTTCAACTCCTCGATCGCGATCAGCGAGAACCGGCGCAGCGTGATCCAGCAGGACCTTTCCGAGGCCGAGGGCCTGCTCTCGCTGGCCGAGAACGTCGAGCGGGCGCGCATCGTCGACCCGGCGGTGGCGACGAAGACCACCGCGCGGTCGACGCAGAACTCCGCGGCCGTGGGCGGGATCATCGGGCTGCTCCTCGGCGCGATCGCCGCGGTGGCGTGGCCTGCCGTGGCGCGCCGCCGCGAGACCTAGTAAGTGCCCCCTCAGGCGATACACGCCGGCTTCTGGCCCGCGATCACGCTGCGCCAGGAACCACCCTCGCCCTTGCAAAGGCTGCAGAGAGCCTTTGACGCGGGCGAGTGCGGCCCCTGGCTTGGTGCTCGCGACCCAGAAGCGGGGCAGCATCACCTGAGGAGGCACTAATGCTCGACGGGAAGCAGGTCGCGGTCGTCGTGCCCGCGCGCGACGAGGAGACCCTGCTCCCGGAGACGCTGGCGGGCATCCCCGGGTTCGTCGACCGCATCTACGTCGTCGACGACGGCTCGAAGGACGGGACGGCCGCCGCCGCCGAGGGCACCGGCGACGAGCGCGTTTCTGTGATCCGCCACGAGCGCAGCGGCGGCGTGGGTGCCGCGATCGTCAGCGGCTACAAGCGCGCGCTCGAGGACGGGGTGGACGTGACGGCGGTGATGGCAGCCGACAACCAGATGGACCCCGCAGACCTCGAGACGCTCGCCGGCGCCGTGGCGCGCAACGAGGTCGACTACGCCAAGGCGAACCGCCTCTTCACCGGGCAGGCCTGGGAGCTGATCCCGCGCACGCGCTACCTCGGCAACGCGGTGCTCTCGATGCTGACGAAGATCGCGTCCGGCTACTGGCACGTCGCCGACTCGCAGTCCGGCTACACGGCCGTCGGCCGGGACACGCTCGCGCTACTCGACCTCGACCGCCTCTACCGCCGCTACGGCTTCCCCAACGACATGCTCGTCCACCTGAACGTCGTCAACGCGCGCGTGCGGGACTTCCCCTCGCGCCCGATCTACGGCGTCGGCGAGCGCTCGGGAATCCGGTACCGCTCGGTCGTGCCGCGGATCTCGTGGCTCCTGCTGAAGGGCTTCCTGTGGCGGCTGCGCGAGAAGTACGTGATCCGCGACTTCCACCCGCTCGTGTTCTTCTACGTGCTCGGGCTGCTGATGACGCTCGCCGGCCTGGTGCTCGGCATCGTCGAGACCGTGCTGCGCTTGATGGGCAACGAGCTCCCCGTGGGGACGATCGTCCTGGTCGCGCTGCTGCTGATCTCGGGAACGCAGTTCACGCTCTTCGCGATGTGGTTCGACATGGAGTCGAACCGCGACCTGCGCTGAGAGGGCGGAGGGCGTCGCGACGCCCTCCGCCCGAGCCTCCGCGCTACGCGCGGAGGTTGACGGGGAACGACACGAGTCGCCTCGTCGAGACACCGCCGAGCAGGTTCTCGCCCTGCTTGCGCGCGCGGACGAAGATCACGAGGAGCTGCTGGCGAGGTGTGGCGGGGAAGCCGCGCAGCCGGCTCATCGAGAGCTGTGCCCAGCCGTCGGCCCCGGTCGCCTGCTCAGGCGGGATGCCGAACTGGTTGTACGGCGTCGCCGTGACATAGACGAGCGCTCCCTGGACCGCACGACCGCCGCACGCCGAGACGTGGAAGCGGACCGTGAGCGCCTGTGTCGAGCGCCTGACCGGCGTGGGCGCCAGGCTCTGGCCGTCGACCGTCAGCCGCGCTGGGGGAGCGAGCTGGCCGATGTTGATCGGACCCGTTCCGGACGGGCAGCCCGTCGGAGACGGCCCGCTCCGGGTGACGACGGCGGTCGGCGCGGACGTCGCCGACGTCGAGCCGTCCGGGTTCGTCGCCGTCACGCGGACGCGAATCGTATTGCCGACGTCGGGACTGCGCAGCGTGTAGATCCGCTCGATCGCTCCGGAGATCTCGTTGCAGCCGTTGCCGGCGGCGTTGCAGCGCAGCCACTGGTATCGGAACGAGATCGTCCCCGTGCCGGTCCACGTGCCGTTCTGCGCGGTCAGCGTCTGGCTCTGCTGTGGCGTCCCGGTGATCGAAGGTAGCGCGGTGTTGACCGGCGGCGCCTGGGGAGCCGCCTGGCTCGTCCCCAGGCCTGCGACCGACGCGAGCAGTACGCCGGCGGCCACGCAAAGCACGGCGAGGCTGCCGCGGCGAAGCATCCTGTTCATGTTCCCCCCTTGGTTCGGCGCCCCGCACGGCGCGAGGCGGCACGCGCAAAATCCCCGCCGAGGCGGCGAATCAAACGGGGGCAGCGGGAGGCTTGATCGCGGCGCACAGGTGACAGGATCGCGGGGATGGCCGAGCACGCCTCCGAGGCGACGCGGTCGCCTGAGCCCGTCCGAGCGGAGACGAGCCGCATGCCCGCCGGGAACCCGTGCGGCTCCTGCGGCGGTGGTCCTCGCGCTCCAGCGCTCGGCGGGTAACCGCGCGACGGCGGCGATGATCCAGCGCGAGGTACAGCTGCGGCCTCCCGGCCGTGGCGAAGCGACGCGTACGACCGGCGAGAGGAGATCGTCGCCCGCCTGAACCGCCAGTCACCGGGCCTGGTCTACTGGCTCCGCGAGCCGGATGCGCGACGCGCGATCCTGCGCTACGAGATCAGGGACGCCGCCGCGATCAACAACTTCGATCGGGAGATGATGAGCTCATCGACCGGGCGGAGGTCGTGCCGATGCGCCTGATCACGCGGCACGGGCTCGTGGGCGGCGGGGCGCTCCTGATCGACAGCCGCAGGAGGCGTACGTCGACGTCGACGACATGCTGGGGTCGGACGAGCTCAGCCTCGAGATGAACCGAGCCACTGCCCACCGAGGGCTTCCGGGTCAGTACGAGCGCGCGGATCGGTACAACATCGACGGCGAGTACGACCGCGCGCACGCCGCCGGGGACGAGGCCGAGAGAACCACCTTCGGACGGTGATCGGCGACCCGACGCTCCGCGTCAACCACGAGCGCGAGGAGAACGGGCAGGCGCTCTCGACTACCGCGGCCGCGAGCCGGTCGGCGAGCAGATCGTGCACGGGCTCGGCCGCGCACGACAGGGTCTCGCGACCGGAGACGGTCTTCGCGCTCCGCGCCACGCGCCGCCTCACGACCGGCGCCGGGCGCCGAGCGAGCGGACGCCGCGTCCCGCGGCCGCAGCGCCCGCAGTCGGCGGCTCGCCGCGCCCGCGAACCCTTAGCGGCCGCTCGGCGGGGTCCTGTCCAGGCTCCCGGCCTAACCGCGACGAAGGCCGCTAGGGTCATGGCGCTGTGGCGATCCGCGGGATCCTCTTCGACCTCGACTTCACGCTCGTCGACAACGACGTCGGCTGGAGGCAGCTTTGGCCCGAGGTCGCGGCGCGGTTCGCGACCCGCTACCCGGGCTTCGACCCCGACGAGTTCGAGTCGCGCTCGTACGAGTTCGCCGACGGCCACTACGAGCTGCTCCTGCGCGGCGAGATCGACTACGACACCTACCGGCGCGACTACGTTCGTCACGGCGTCGAGCCGTGGGGCGAGCTGGACGAGGATCTCTACGCCGCCTACGCGGATGCCCGCGTGCGCTCGGTCGACCTGATCGAGCTCTTCGCGGATGCCGTCGAGACCGTTCGCGGCCTGCGGGCGCGGGGCCTGAAGATCGGCATCCTCACCAACGGCCCGTCCGAGCTCCAGCGGCGCAAGCTGCGGCGCATCGGGATCGAGTCGGAGGTTGATGCCGTCGCGGTCTCGGAGGAGATCGGCGTCAGCAAGCCCGATCCCGAGGCGTACGCGCTGGCGGTCGCGATGCTCGGCCTCGAGCCGGGCGAGGTGGCGATGGTCGGCGACCACGTCGTCAACGACGTCGCGGGCGCCCTCGCCGCCGGTCTCGCCGCTGCGGTCTGGGTCGAGCGGCGGCCGGGCGAAGAGCTCCCCGAGGGCGCGCACCTGGCCCGCGAGTTGGCCGAAGTGCCGGCCCTGCTCGGCTTTAACAGCGCCGACACATCGCGACGGCTAGTATCCGCCGCCATGCCGACCTCAGTCGTCACCGGCGGCACCGGCTTTCTCGGTAGCCACCTCTGCGAATACCTGCTCGGGCAGGGCCACCGCGTGATCGCGGTGGACAACCTCGTCGTCAGCACGCTGACGAACATCGAGCACATCCGCACCGACGACTTCGTGTTCGTCAATCACGACGTGGTCGAGCACCTCGAGATCGCCGAGCCGGTGGACTTCGTCTTCCACCTGGCGGCGCTCGCCAGCCCGGTCGACTACATGCGCATGCCGCTGCACTCGCTCAAGACCGGGTCGAACGGCACCCACAACGCGCTGGGGTTGGCCAAGTTCAAGCGCGCCCGCTTCCTGCTCGCCTCGACGAGCGAGGTCTACGGCGACCCGCTCGTGCATCCGCAGCCGGAGTCGTACTGGGGCAATGTGAACCCGATCGGGCCGCGCGGCGTGTACGACGAGGCGAAGCGCTACGCCGAGGCGCTGACGATGGCCTACCACCGGCAGCAGGGCATCGACACGGCGATCGTCCGCATCTTCAACACCTACGGGCCGAGGATGCGACCGAACGACGGCCGTGCCATCCCCACGTTCGTCCGCCAGGCCCTGGCGAGCCAGCCGCTGACCGTGTTCGGCGACGGCTCGCAAACGCGGAGCTTCTGCTACGTGGACGACCTGATGCGCGGGCTCTTCCTGCTTGCGACCAGCTCCGAGCATCTCCCGGTCAACCTGGGCAACCCGGCCGAGTTCACGATCCTGGACCTCGCTGAGACCGTGCTGCGCGTGACGGGCTCCGCGAGCGAGATCGTCTACGAGGCGCTGCCCGAGGACGATCCGCAGCAGCGCCAGCCCGAGATCACCCGCGCTCGCCAGGTGCTGGGCTGGCAGCCCGAGATCGAGCTCGAGGAAGGCCTGAAGCGGACGCTCGGTCTCAGCTCTCCGGGCCGGGAGCCGATCGTTGCGTAGCCGGGCCGTGCTCGCGGCGGCGACCGCGATCGCCGCCGCTCTCGTGGCCGTGCCGTCGGCGATGGCTGCGAAGGGCATGCTCGTCGGCCTCTACGACGAGCCTCAGACGTTCGGCAACGCGACGCGCGCCTTCCCGATGATGCGCACGCTGCGGACGCAGGTGGTGCGCGTGAACCTCTACTGGGGCTCGGCCCCCGGCCGTACGGGCACCGGGCTCGCGGTGGCCAAGCGCCGGCCGGCAAAGCCGCTCGATCCGAAAGACAAGGCCTACGACTGGTCGCTGTACGACCGCACGGTCCAGCTGGCGCAGCGCTACAGGATCAAGGTCGTCTTCGCCATCTACGGCACGCCCGGCTGGGCCAACCGCGGCAACGGGCCCAACGTCCCGCCCGCCAAGATGGCCGACCTCCGCAACTTCGCCTATGCGGCGGCGAGGCGCTACAGCGGCACGTTCCGGCCCGGCGGCACGGACGCGCCGTATGCCGCGCCGCTGCCCGCAGTACGCCTGTGGCTCGCCTGGAACGAGCCGAACAACCCCGTATTCCTGCGCAAGCAGTATCGGAAGGTCGGCAAGCGCTGGGTCGTCCAGAGCGCCGTCGACTACGCGAAGATCTGCAACGCGGTCTACTCCGGGGTGAAGTCGACGCTGTTGAAGAACGAGAAGGTCGGCTGCGGCGTCACCGCGCCCCGCGGCAACAACTCGCCGAAGTCGTCGCGGCCGTCCGTGTCGCCGCTGGCGTTCCTGCGCGCCGCCAAGCGAGCGGGGATGAAGAAGTTCGACGCCTATGTCCACCACCCGTACTACGGCAGCCCGAGCGAGTCGCCCACCTCGCGGCCGAAGGCCAAGACAGCCGTTGGGCTCGGGAACATCAACGACCTGATCAAGGAGCTCACGCGTCTCTACGGTAAGAAGCGGCTCTGGATCACCGAGTACGGGTACCAGACGAAACCGCCCGACCGGCGCTTCGGCGTCACCTACGCGAAGCAGGCGAGCTACCTCAAGCAGGCGTTCGGGATCGCCCGCAAGAACCCGCGCATCGACATGATGGTCTGGTTCCTGCTGCGCGACCAGCGCTCGCTGGACGGGTGGCAGTCCGGCTTGATGACACGCAACGGCGCCAGGAAGCCCGCGTTCAGCGCCTTCCAGCGGCTGCGGCGCTAAAGGACTTCTGACAAACCGGGAGTAGAGTTTCCGCGTGGCCACGAAGCCTGCCGTCCGGCCCGCGTCCTCCGAGCGACCTCCGCCCGCGCCGAGGGTGGGCGACATCCGCTCCGCGCGGCCCTGGCTCCTCTCCGCGCAGCACCTGCGCGCGTTCGTCCGCCGGGTCGCGAGCGTCGCCTCTCTCGTCCTGCTCGATCTCTGCGGCCTGACCCTCGGGATCTACGCCGCGCTGGTCATCCGCGAGCTCTACCACGGCGCCGACTCGATCCTCTGGGGCGTGCTCTGGCGCGCCGAGTCGGACTGGCTGCCGTTTCTCGGGCTCGTGACCGTGCTCGTCTTCTGGAGAGCCGGCCTGTACGCCGAGCGCGGCCATCGTGCGGGGGTCGGCCGCATCGTCGGCTCGCTGGCGCTCGTGGGCGTCCTGGCCCTCGCCTTCGGGATCGGCACCGACCACGAGTTCCACACCTACGGGCTCGTGCCGACCGCACTCGTGCTCGCCGTCGTGCTGATCGGGCTGCTGCGCGCGAGCTACGAGGTGCTGAGCGGCGAGGCGATGCGGATCGCGGGCGTCCGCCGGCGTGCGATCCTCGTCGGCGAGGAGCCGAGCCTCACGCACCTGCACCAGGCGATCGGCTCCAACCGCAGCGGCATCACCTACGACTTCATCGGCGTGGTCAGCGAGGGCTCGGCTCGAGGTGACCTGCCCGTGCTGGGGCCGCTCGAGAGCCTCCCGGGCGTGCTCGCCGAGACGCAGGCGCTGGACGAGCTGATCCTGGCCGACTCGGACTTCAGCGAGCGCCAGCTGCTCGACATCGTCGAGCAGGCCCACCGGCGCGGCGTCCAGGTGCGCGTGGCACCGAAGACGACGGCGCTCCTGACCGAGCGAGCCGAGTACATCCCCGGTCAGGGCACGCCGCTCTTCGAGCTGCGCCCGCCGGCCTTCGCCGGCTCCGACTGGGTCGTGAAGCGGGCGTTCGACCTCGTGGTGAGCGTGCTGGTGATCGTGTTCGGCCTGCCCATCTGGCTCGCCGTGGCCGCCGCGATCAAGCTCGGGTCGCGCGGGCCGATCCTGTACCGCGACCGCAGGATCGGGCTGAACGAGGAGCCGTTCGACATGATCAAGTTCCGGACGATGTACGCCGACGCGGCCGAGCGGCAGGAGCAGCTGGAAGGGGCGAACGAGGCCGAGGGCGCGCTGTTCAAGATCCGCGACGACCCGCGCATCACCCCGGTCGGCCGCTTCCTGCGCCGCTTCTCGCTCGACGAGATCCCGCAGGTGCTGAACGTGCTTCGCGGCGAGATGAGCCTCGTCGGGCCGCGGCCGCTGCCCGTGCGCGACTTCGAGCGCCTCGAGGCGTGGCACCGCAAGCGCTACCTCGTGCTGCCGGGGATGACGGGCCTGTGGCAGATCGCGGGTCGTGCCGATCTCTCGCTTCGACGACCTCGTCCGCCTGGACTTCTACTACCTCGAGCATTGGTCGATCTGGCTCGACATCTCGATCCTCGCCAAGACGGTGCCCGCCGTCGTGGCGGCGCGCGGCGCGTATTGAGCGAAGCCTCGGCGGTCTCGCATGCTCGAGCCGAGCTCGGGGCGCACCGAGCCGAGCACGCCCCCGCCAAGCGGGTCGCGTAGGGTGCGCGCCCGTGAGGGCGCTGATCACGGGTGTCGGCGGGCAGGACGGCTCCTATCTCGCCGAGCAACTGCTGGCGGACGGGCACGAGGTGCTCGGCACCGTCCTCGGCTCTCCTGACGACTACCCGCTGCTCGAGGGAGATCCGCGACCGGATTCGCTTCGTCGACCTCGACCTCCTCGATCCCGGCGCAGGCTCTACCGAGCTCGCTCCCGACGAGCTCTACCACCTCGCCGCGGTCTCGTTCGTGCCCGCCTGGTGGGAAGACCCGGTCGGACTGACGCGCGCCGAGACAGGCGCGGTCGTCGCGCTGCTCGACGCGCTGCGTGCGAGTCCCGCAGACGCGCGCCTTCTTCGCCTCGTCGAGCGAGATCTTCGCCGCCGCCGACGAGCCGCCGCAGAGCGAGACGACGCGGCCGGCGCCGCTGAGCCCCTACGGTGCGGCCAAGGCCTTCGGGCTCCACGCGGTGCAGGCGTTTCGAGCCCGCTACGGGCTGCACGCGTCCGCCGGGATCCTGTTCAACCATGAGTCGCCGCGCCGCCCGCCGCACTTCGTCACCCGCAAGATCACCCGCGCCGCCGCGGCGATCAGCCTCGGGCTCGAGGACCACGTCACGCTCGGGAACCTCGACGCCCGCCGCGACTGGGGCTTCGCCGGCGACTACACCCGCGCGATGCAGCTGATGGTGCGCGCCGAGGGCGCGGACGACTACGTCGTCGCCACGGGCGAGGCCCGCTCCGTCCGCGACCTCGTCGAGGCCGCCTTCCGGCGTCGTCGGCCTCGACTGGCAGGAGCACGTCCGCTACGACGAGTCGCTCACGCGCGGCGCCACCGACCCCGAAGGCGCTCCTCGGCGACGCGAGGAAGGCGCGCGAGCGGCTGGGCTGGAGGCCCGAGGTCGGCTTCGACGAACTGGTACAGCTCATGGTCGAGGCCGACGTCAAGCGACTCGCCGCACGCGCCGAGCTGTAGGGGTGGGCCGCGCGCTCGTCGGGACGCTCGCCGCAGCGGCGCTCGCGCTCGTAGTGGCGTGCCTCGTGCTCGAGGTCTGGAACGCCGACCTGCGCGTGCCCTTCGACTACTCCGGCGACGCCGCCTTCACCGCCGCCGTCGTCAAGCACGCGGTCGAGGACGGCGCAGCTCTGGGAGAACGACGAGCTCGGCGCGCCGCGCGGGCAGGAGCTCTACGACTTCCCGGTCTTCGCCGGCGACAACGTCCAGCTGGCGCTCGTGCGTGCGCTCGGCGTGGTCGTGCGCGACCCGATCGTCGCCTTCAACCTCTTCTACCTGCTGACCTTCCCGCTGGCGGCGCTGACGGCGTTCCTCGTCCTGCGCCGGCTGGGCGTCGGCGCAGCCCGGGCGCCTTCGCCGCCTCGGTGCTCTACTCGCTGCTCCCCTACCACTTCCTGCGCGGCGAGGACCACCTCTTCCTGGCCGCGTACTGGGCGGTGCCGCTCGGCTGCTTCCTCGCGCTCTCGGTGCTCGCGGACACGCCGCTCGTCACGCCCCTTCGCAGCCGGCGGGCGCTCGCGATCCTCGCTGCGTGCGTGATCGTCGGCTCGGCGGCCGTGTACTACGCCGCCTTCACGCTGATCCTGCTGGCGGCCGCCGCGATCTCTGGCCGCGGTCGACGAGCCGGACGACCCGTCCGCTCGTGACGGCCGGCGCCCTCGGGGCGGCGATCGTGGTCGCGCTGGTCGTGAACTTCGCGCCGGCGATCGTCGATCGCCTGCGGGAGGGCTCGAACCCGGCGGTCGAGCGCTTCGCCTTCGAGACCGAGGTCTTCAGCCTCCGCGCCGCTCCAGCTCGTGCTGCCCGTCGCGACCACCGCATCGGCGCCTCGCCGACGTCAAGGAGCGCTACGAGCGCCAGGTCGGCGTCACCGAGGCGTCCTTCGCGGCCCTCGGCATCGTCGGGACGTCGGGCTGGTCGTGCTGCTCGCGACGATCCTGCTCGCGAAGGCCGTTCGGCGGGCCGGCGCTCCACGCGGCGACCCGCTGCTGCGGTACGCGGCCGTCCTGGCCCTGATCGCGCTCTTCTTCGCGATGACGGGAGGGCTGGCGCCAGCCGTCAGCTTCCTGATCAGCCCGCAGCTGCACGCCTGGAACCGCTTCTCGGTCTTCATCGCGTTCCTCGCGCTGCTCGCGGTCGCGCTCCGCTCGGCCGGTTCGCGGACGGTGCGGCCTGGGCGGTCGCCGCGGCCCGCTGCTCCTGGTCGGCGCGCTCGACCAGACCACCGGCGCGATGACGCCGTCCTACGACCAGGTCGCCGCCGAGTGGAGCAGCGACGAGGACTGGGTCGAGCGCGTCGACGCGGCGCTGCCCGAGGGCGCCGCGGTGCTCGAGCTCCCCTACCTCGCGTTCCCCTCCTCGCCGCCGATCCAGCGCATGGTCGACTACGACCACGTCCGCCCCTACCTGCACTCGGACGACCTGCGCTGGAGCTACGGCGCGATGAAGGGTCGCGACGAGGACATCGGCGACGACGTCGACACGGTCGCCGAGGCGCGCGCTGCCGGGTACGCAGGCGTGATGGTCGACCGCTTCGGCTTCGCGGACAACGGCGCCGCCCTGGAGACGCAGGCGCGCGCGGCGGGCGCCGGAGAGCCGATCGTCAGCACGGACGGCCGACGGGTCTTCTTCGGTCTGTGAGCGCCCTCGACCGGCCGCTGGTGTGGGAGGCGAGCCGCGTCGGGCTCGACCTCACGTTCGGGCTCTACCGGCGGCGCAGGGCGCTGCTCGCCCGCTGGGGGCTGCTCGACGGCGAGCCGAGCGTGCTCGACATCGGTTGCGGGATCGGCCAGTACGCCTCGCTGACAGCGCGGCCGCTACGTAGGAGTCGACCTGAATTGCCCTTACGTGGACCACGCGCGCCGACGGCGCGGCGACGAGCGACATACGTTCCGCTGCGTCGATGCGTCCGAGCTGGTCGCCGAGGGCGAGCGCTTCGACCTCGTGCTGATGGTCGACTTCCTGCACCACCTGCCGGACGAGGCGGCGGTGTCCGTGCTGACGACGGCGCGCGAGCTGGCCTCAGGAGCCGTCGTCTCGCTCGAGCCTGTGACCGAGCAGCGCAACCGTGTCGGCCGCTGGTTCATCGACCACGACCGCGGCGAGCACATGCGCCCGCACGCCGACCGCTGCTCGCTCTGCTCGATCGCGCAGGACTACGGGTCGAGGCGGACGAGTCGCTGCGCCTCGGCCCGATCGCTACGCGGGCAATCCGTGCGCCGCGATCCAGGCCCGCATAGCGCCGGCCGGTTACCCTTTGAACGCATGTCGGCCCAGCCTGAGCTCGGCGAGCGCCTGCGCGCGCTCCGGCGCGAGCGCGGCTTATCGCTCGCCCAGGTCGCACAGGATACGAGCATCTCCCAGTCCTTCCTGTCCCTTGTCGAGACCGGTCGGACGGACATCACGATCGGGCGCCTGATCCGGCTCGTTGCCTTCTACGGCGTGCACCTGTCCGACCTCCTGCCACCGTCACCGGGCCAGGATCCGATCGTGGTTCGCGACGGCGACGGGCAGCACGTCCTGTCGCCGGCCGAGGGAATCGACGTCTACCTGCTCACCTCCGAGACGGACGGCCGGATGATGATGCCGGTCGTCGCGATCTTCGAGCCGGGCGGCGGGCTGGCCGATTACTCGGAGCACGAAGGAGAAGAGATCGTGCACGTGCTGCGCGGGTCGATCCAGGCGGAGATCGACGGTCACGAGCCGATCATCCTGCGGAAGCACGACACCGTGCACTTCCGCGCCAACCGACGGCACACCTACAGGAACCTGGGGAAGAGCAAGGCGATCGTGCTGGCCGTGGTCACACCGCCGACCCTGTAGGGCGCGAGCGTCGTTCTAGCGACCGGCCGGATCGAAGGGCTTCTGTTCCAGCCAGTCGTCCGGGACGTTCTCCGGGATCTCCTCGAGCTCGGGCTCGGCCGGTTGATCCTCGGGCTGCGGCTCGTCCTCGAGCTCTTCCTCGCTCATCGCGCGACCATCGTCTTCTTCATCCCGAGCGCCACGTGGCCCGGAACGGTGCAGATGCACCGTGTAGCGGCGGCCCTTCTTGAGCGTCACCGTGATCGTCTGGCGCTGGCCTGGGTTCAGGAGCCGGGTCTTCTTCGTGCCGATCTTGAAGTCGTGCGTGGCCTCGCCGCGATTGATGACGGTGAACGTCTGCCTTCCGGCCTTGAGCCGCGCCGGAACGATCGCGAACCTGAAGTCACGCGCCGTGACGGTGTACTTCGCGCTGTTCGTGCCGGACGCCGCCGGCGCGAGAGCGGCGATGGCGACCACGCCCGCAGCGAGTGCCCCCACGGCGAGTGTCGCAAGAACGAACAACCGGCGGACCATGCGTCACTCCCTTCAGTTTGTTGGACGAACGTGCGAAGTATTGCAGAGCGCGCGCCGCTGGCTTAAAGTGATCGCGCCACATACCCGCGTTCCGATCGGAGGACGAATGGACTGCTCAGGGGAGGAAAAGGCACCCTCTACACCCCTGTCTCGCAGCGAACTCCTCAAGCGGGCGGGCGTGTTCGGCGCAGCCGCCGCCGTACCGACGGTGCTGAAGCCGGACGCTGCTCGTGCCGAGGCGGAGCTCGCCGAACTGCGGCAAATGAAGACCCTCTCTCCCGGAGAGGCCAGAACCATCGCCGCCGTCTGCGACCGCCTGATCCCGTCCGACGCGACGGGGCCCGGCGCGAAAGAGGCCAATGTCGCGCGCTACATCGACCGCGCGTTGGCCGGCGATCTCAGGCCGTTCAGGCTCGCGTACACGGCCGCCATCAACGCGCTCGATGGGTACGCGCTCGCCAAGCACGGCGCCACGTTCGCCGCGCTGCCTGCCGACAGGCAGGACGCGGTGCTGACCGACATGGACCTGAATCGAGCCACGCCGTCGGAGTTCGTGCCGAACGGCAAGGCGGTGTTCGAGATGTTCCGCACGCACGCCGTCCAGGGCATGTTCGGCGACCCGAGCACGGTGGGAACACGAACCTCGTCGGCTGGAAGCTCGTGCGGTTCCCCGGCCCGCGGCTCGTGATCAGTGCGCGCGACCAGCGCCTCAATGTCAAGCCGAAGGCGAACATGCAGTCGGCCTACTCGATCCCGCTGTTCAAGACCGCGGCGAAGGAGGTACTGACATGCCCGAGATGCTGAAGCCGGTCGATGTCGTCGTCATCGGCACCGGCGCGGCAGGCGGCACCGCCGTCTGGCCGCTCGCGAACGCGGGCATGAAGGTCGTCGCCCTCGAGGCGGGGCCGCGCGCGACCGTGAAGGACTACCCGTTCGACGAGATCAAGAACGACATTCGCGACACGTGGGGCCGCTTCAAGGCCAACAAGGAGGTGCCCACGACGCGACCGAACGCGCGCGTCGCCGCGACCCGCCCGCTCGGTGCGGTCGGCCCGATGATGAATGCGGTCGGCGGCACGTCGATCCACTGGATGACCCAGAGCTGGCGATTCCTGCCGTGGAACTTCAAGACCGTGTCGGAGTCGATCAAGCGCTACGGGCCGAACGCGATCCCGAAGGACTCGACTTCGATCGACTGGCCGATCGACTACGCCGAGCTCGAGCCGTACTACGACAAGCACGAGTACTTCGCGGGGGTCTCCGGCCAGCACGGGAACCTGCAGGGGAAGCTCGACCCGCGGGGGAACCCCTTCGAAGGGCCGCGCCGGCGCAAGTACCCGCTTCCGGCGCTCCGCAACTCCGGCTTCACGGACATGATGACGGCCGCCGCGAAGTCGGTCGGCTGGCATCCGTATCCCGGCCCGGCCGGAATCCGCTCGAAGGCGTACCGCGGCAAGTCCGGTTGCACGTACTGCGGCTTCTGCGGCTGGACGGGCTGCTACACGAACGCCAAGGTCCAGACCAACGTCGACTACATCCCGGCCGCCGAGAAGACGAAGAACCTGAAGGTCGTCCCGACGGCGGACGCGCTCCGCATCGAGGTCGACAGCCAGGGCCGCGCGTCGGGCGTGCTCTACCTCAAGAACAGGCGCGAGTACTTTCAGCCGGCGAAGGTCGTGCTGCTCGCCGCGTACACGTACGGCAACGTGCGCCTGCTGCTGCTCTCGACATCGCAGAGCCTTTCCGAACGGGCTCTCGAACAACCACGGCCAGGTCGGCAAGCACTACATCGCGCACGGCCTCGGCTCCGCAGGCGCCACCGGCTGGTTCCCGGGGAAGCGATTGAACCGCTACAGCGGCACGCTGGGGCAGTTCACGGCGCTGGACGATTGGGACGCCGACAACTTCGACCACACCGGCCTCGGCTTCATCGGCGGGGGCATGGCCAGCGCGACGATGGAAGCGAAGCCGATCGGAACCGCGAACTCGATCCCGCCCAGCGTCCCGCGCTGGGGCTCGCAGTGGAAGGCCTGGCTGGCGAAGAACGCCGACTCGGTCGCCGGCGTCGGCGCCCAGCTCGAGGTGCTCTCGTACGTGGACAACTACCTCGACCTCGACCCGGCTGTCAGGGACCCGCTCGGCCGGCCGGTGATCCGGATCACCAACGACTTCCACGACAACGAGCGCCGTGAGTCCGACTACGTGCAGGGGAAGATGGTCGAGTGGCTGAAGGCCGCGGGCGCGGCCGAGGTCTGGACGGCGGCGCCGGGTGCCCGCTCGCTGAGCACACATGCCTACGGCGGGACGCGGATGGGCGACGACCCGGCCGTCAACGTCGTCGACCGCTGGGGCATGTCCCACGAGGTGCCGAACCTCGGCATCATCGGCGGTTCGGTCTTCCCGAGCTCGGCGGGCCGCAACCCGACCCAGACGATCCAGGCGACGGCCTGGCGCACGGCCGAACACGTGGTCCGGACCTTCAAGTGACCCACGAGGGGATCGGGGACTGGACGGGACCCCACGCCGCCCAGTCCCCGCCCCCACAGTCGAGCGGCTACCGTGAGAGTTGCGTGGGTTTCCCGCGCCGCATCTAGCGATGGCTGTCACGGAGGTCATGCACGATCCGAACCGGGCCGAGATCCCGGACCGGGTCGAGGATCGCGTCCTCTCGCGAGGCGGCGCATGCCTGGTGTGCGGCGAGTGGATCGAGCCCGACGCGCGCGACGCGTACCGCGTCCATGTGTCGAACCCGCCGCGCGAGGCGGAGTACCCGTGCCACGAAGCGTGCTTCGAGCGAGTGAAGCACGCGGCCGCTCCGCCGCCGGCCTAGGACACCATGTAGCGCTCCGGCGGGGCCTGCGTCCTGAGCCAGTCGAGCGTCCGGGCGAGGCCGTCGTCCAGCCCGATCCGCGCCTCCCAGCCCAGCTCCGCGCGGATCCGCGCCGGGTTCGAGACCCACGTCTCGGTGTCCCAGCTGCGGTCGGGCATCGAGCCCCACTGCGGCTCGGCCTCGACGCCGGCGAGTGCTCGCACGGCCTCGACGATTTCGGCGATGGTCGTCTGGCGGCCGGAACCCACGTTGTAGACGCGGCCGGCGCGGCGCGGACCGTGCAGCGGTGACGAACGCCTCGCAGACGTCGTCGACGTGGACGAAGTCCCGCGCGACACGCGGCGACACGAGCGGCGGCAGCTCGCCTGCGAGCGCCTTGCCGAGCAGCGTCGGCACGAGCCGGTCCGGCTCCTCCCACGGCCCGTACGCGGAGTAGAGCCGCAGCACGACCGCGCCCTGCTCCATCGCGAGCGCCGTCGCCGCCGCCTTCGCGGCCGCGTAGGCGCTGTTCGGCTCGGCGGCCTCGTCCTCGGCGGGCGCGTGGTCCTTCAGCCCGTACTCGGACGACGAGCCCGCCACGACGACCCGCTCGCCGGCGCGGAGCGCGTTCTCGGTGCCGAGCACGTTCGTCTCGCGGATCGGCGGCCTCGTCGTCCTGCCACGAGTAGGCGCCGTGGGAGGCGAGGTGGTAGACGAGGCCGAAGCCGCCCGGGACGACTCTCGCGCACGTCCGCCTCGACCACGTCCACGTCGAGCCCCTCGAGCCGCCACGGGTCGCCGCCCGGCCGGACGAGCGCGACGACGCGAGCGCCGTCGGCGAGCAGCCGCCGGACGAGGTTGGCGCCGACGAACCCGGCCGCGCCCGTGACGAGGACGGGTCAGGCGAGGAAGTCGTCGTAGCCCAGCGCCTCCAGGAACAGGCCGGCCCGGACGCGCACCTCGTCGCGCTCCTCCGCGGAGAGCTCCTCGGCGGTGGCGCGGTTCGCCTCGGGCGTCGCCGTCCGGATCGTCCCCCACGGGTACACCTCGGCGAGCGGCTCGCCGTTCCAGCTCGGCGTCGCCAGCGAGTCCGACTCCTCGAGCCCGATCCGGCCGCACAGCTCGGGCAGCGCGCCCTCGAGCGTGTCCTCGGTGCGCAGGAGGTGGAAGCGGTCGGGGAAGCGCTCGCGCGCGAGCAGCGCGCAGTGCTGGTTCAGGCACCAGGCGAGCATGTAGCGCGGCGAGCGAGAGCGGCACGGGCCGCTTCTTCGTGTCCGCGTAGGCCGACCAGGGGTTGCGGACGACGTGGAGGAAGTGCGCGCCCGGCAGCTCGCGCAGGATCGTCTCCGCGTCGACCACGAGGATCGGGCTGTAGCCGACGTACCACTCCTCGCGGCCGCTCCCGCGGTGGTCGTGCCACGCCTCGAAGGTCGCGCGGAAGAACGCCTCGATGTTGGCCGCGCGCGAGCGGCCGCTCTCCTCGACGTGCGCGACGTAGAGGTCGCGCCGCTCGTCGTCCGAGAAGTCGAACGGGTGGTCGCGGAACTTGCTCACGTGCGGCGTCCGCGCGCGCACCTTGCACTCCTCGTCGATGATCGCGTGGTAGTCCGCTCGGGGCGTCGCGTCCAGGTCGAACACCGGCCAGCGGTACTTGACCGGGAACGTCGAGGCCAGCGCGTCGGAGACGAGCCGCGTCCCGAGCTGCGACTCGAACGGGTAGACGAACAGCTGCGGATGCCCGTCGAGCAGGCGGTGCGTGACGTTGCCGCCGTTCTCGTACATGGCGCCGATCATCAGGAGGCGGAAGTCGCTCATGGCAAGGGGAGGTTGTAGTACAGCTCGCGCAGGTCGCCGCGCGGGAACCCGCTCGTCAGGCTTCAGCGGAACGGCCTCGACGGCGAAGATCTGGTTGCCCTCGGGCCAGACGAGCGAGCCGAGCACCTCGCCGCTGCGCGTGTCGACCGCGTGCACCCCGCAGACCGAGCGCTCGAGGTCGAGCCCGGGCGCGTACATGCGGAAGCGCGGGATCACGCGCGACGTGCCGACCAGCGCGACGTCGCCGTGGAACGCGAGCCCGCGCGTCCAGCCGGGCAGGCGGGCGACGGCCTCGAAGCGGCCGGCGTCGGCGACGCCGACCTCGCCGTAGCCCGAGTTGTCGACCCAGAGCTCGCCCTCGTGGAGGCGGGCCGAGTGCGGCCGCGTGAGGCCCGAGACGACCGGCTCGCGCGTGCGGCCGGAGAAGATCACCCCGCGGCGGTCGACCGGGAAGTTGCGGTGGCCCGGCCGGCGCGCCGACATCCGGTCGGCCGACGCGGAGAAGAACGACGACGCCACGCTCGACCCGGCCGCGATCGAGTTGAGCTGCAGGTAGTTGCGCGAGAAGTCGGGCCCCGCGTCCGTCTCGATCGCCTTCGGCCACCACACGCGCTCGGCGCGCTCGCGGTCGAGCCGGACGACCGCGTTCTGGCCGACGGCGTTCCCGTGCAGGACGCCGCCGACGTACGCGAGCTCGTGCAGGTAGAGCGCGCCGGGATGGAACGCCGTGCGCACCGGGACGAGCGGCCTCCCCTCGGCGTCGGCCGGCCGCAGCTCGACCAGCTGGTTGGGGTTGCGCGTGCTCGCCACCGTCACGCGCTCGTCCGAGACGGCCAGCCCGGACGGGTGCGGGAGCGCCATGTGCGTCTGGCCGCCGCCCGCCAGCGCCACGACGAGGTGCTCGTACTCGCGCGTGACGAGCAGGCAGACGCCCTCGAGCGCCTCCCAGAAGCCGCCCGCGCACGCGGGTGCGCAGGCTCGGGCGCTCGCCGCCGGCCCAGAGCGCCACGACCTGCCGCGGGTCGCGCCACTCGGCGTCGTGAGTCGACCACCTATCGCTGCTCACGCTTCATCCGCCACGCGCCCGTGTACAGCCGCACCGCCGAGCCGTAGCTGGTCGTCGACTCGGCCCCGTGCCGCTCGGTGGCGAGGATCGGCACCTCGATCAGCGGGTAGCCCTCGCGCCGGCAGGCGAGCATGAACTCGACGTCGATCAGGTCGTCGTCGCGGTCGAGCTCGAGCAGCTTCGCGAACTGCCGCGGGAAGACCTTCGGCGTCCCGTTCACGTCCATCGTCGGCAGGTCGAAGAGCGCGCGGCACTCGAGGTTGAAGAGCAGCGAGCCCACCCGGCGCTGGAAGCTGTCGCGGATCGTGCGGTTCGCCTTCAGCACGACGCCCGGATACGCGGCCGCGTAGACGAGCATCAGCGTGAGCATCGGCGGCTGGGTGCGGGCCGAGTTCGTGTAGCAGAGCACGTCGCCGCGCGCCGCGGCGAGACCCGCGCGGACGGCCCGGCCCCAGCCGCCCTCGGCGAGCTCGACCACCTGCACGGCCTCGTTGCGCTCGGCCAGCGAGCGGCAGATCTCGGGGAGCGGTCGCGGCACGCGTTCGGCACGAGCACGATCTCGGTCGGGACGTCCAGCCGCCCGAGCTCGGCCAGGTACCCCTCCATGACCTCCTCCAGGTGGTCGGCCTGGTTGTGGATGGGCAGGACGACGCTGTTCAGACCGCGCTCCGGGGGGCCGCCTGCAGCACTGCGCGGGCGATCGCTGCCGGCGAGAGGCCGTGCTTCTCCTGCAGGAACTCGCGGCTGCCCGACTCGCCCGTCGGCATCGACCGCACGCCGCAGCGCACGAGCCGGCAGTCGAGCCCCGCCTCCGCGATCGTCTCGGCGACGAGCGAGCCCAGGCCGCCGTCGACGTAGTGCGCCTCCACGGAGACCGCGAGCGGGACGCGGGCCGAGCAGCGCGACGAGGTCCTCGACCGGCGAGGGGTTGAAGCTCGAGACGACCGCGACCGTCGCGCCGACGCCGTCCGCCCGGAGCAGCTCGGCGGCCTGGACCGCCTCCATGGCCGCGCCGCCCAGGGCGACCAGCGCAACGTCGGTCCCCTCGCCGAGCAGCTCGGCACGGCCGACGCTGGAAGCGCCCCTCCAGGCCCGGGACGGGCGGACCCGCCTTGGCGACTCGGAGGTAGGCGGGGCCGGTGAGGTCGGCAGTGGCCGCGACGGCCGCCGCGGTCTGCTCGTCGTCGGCCGGCGCCAGCACCGTGATCCGCGGCTGGACGCGCATGACGGCCACGTCCTCGAGCGCGTAGTGCGAGAGCCCGTTCTCGCCGTAGTCGAAGCCGCCGCCGACGCCGACGATCCGCACGGGCAGGCCGTGCGCGGCCGGGCCGTTGCGCACGAACTCGTACGGGCGCAGGGACCCGAAGGTCGCGATCGAGTAGCAGAACGGCACGTAGCCGGCCTCCGCGAGCCCGGTCGCGAGCCCGACCATGTTCTGCTCGGCGACGCCGACGTTGACGAACCGGTCGCCGAAGCGCTCGGCGAAGGGCTCGAGCACGGTGTAGCCGAGGTCGCCGGTCAGCAGCACGACCCGCTCGTCCGCGCGCGGCCAGGTCGACGAGCGCCGCCGCGAAGGCCTTCCTCACGCGGAGACCTCGGCGAGCGCCGCGGCGAAGTCGTCGTCGGACATCGGCCAGTAGTGCCACTTCACGAGGCCCTCCATGTACGAGACGCCCTTCCCGAACGTCGTCCGGGCGATCACGGCCCGCGGGCGCTCGCCGACCGACTCCAATGCGGCCGTCAGCGCGTCGACGTCGTGGCCGTCGACCTCGACGGGCTCCCAGCCGAAGGCGGCGAAGCGGTCGGCGATCGGCTCCAGGTCGAGCACGTCCTTCGTGTGGCCGAGCGCCTGCTGGCCGTTGGCGTCCACGACGGCGACGAGCGCGCGAGAGCCGATGGTGCGCCGCGAACATCGCCGCCTCCCAGAGCGAGCCCTCGTTCAGCTCGGCGTCGCTCACCAGCACGAAGACGCGCCGCTCGGAGCCCTGCATCCGGGCCGCGAGCGCCGCGCCCGCGCCGATCGAGAGCCCGTGCCCGAGCGAGCCGGTCGAGAAGTCGACGCCGTCCAGCTCGTGCTCGGGATGGGTGCCGAGGAGGGTCGCGTCGCCGCAGTAGCTCTCGAGCTGCTCGCGGGAGAGGCGGCCGGAGGCGTGCAGCGCGGCGTACAGCGCGAGGGCCGCGTGCCCCTTCGAGAGCACGAAGCGGTCGCGGTCGGGGTCGTCGGGCGAGCCGCGGAGCACGCCGAAGACGGCGGCGAGGATCTCGACCACGGAGAGCGCGGAGCCGATGTGGCCGACGCCCGCGCGGTGGGCCTGCTCGAGGATCGTCCTGCGGAGCTCCGAGGGCTGCACGAGGGCGGATTCTGCAGGACATAAGGTTCGCCGGTGCCGCGAGCGCTCTCCCGCGCAGGTCTGCTCATCGCTCGGAGTCGCCGTCTCGGCGCTCTTTCTCTGGCTCGCCGTGCGGGGCGTCGATCTCGAGCTCTTCTGGGACGCGCTCAAGGATTGCGAGTGGCTCTGGCTCGTCCCCGCCCTGGTGGGGATCGCCGTCGCCGTCGTGATCCGCTCCTGGCGCTGGCAGCTGCTCTTCCAGCCTGCGACGCGCCCTCCGCTGCCCGCGCTGGTCACGGGCGCTGCTCGTCGGCCAGCTCTTCAACGCGATCCTGCCGCTCCGAGCGGGCGAGGCCGCGCGCATCGTCGTCCTGCACCAGGAAGCGGGCACGTCGCGGGCCGAGTCGCTCGGTACCGCGGTCGTCGAGCGGCTCTACGACGTGCTCGCGCTGCTCCTGCTCGTGATCGCGGTCTCGCCGTTCCTGCCCGGAGGTGACCTGGCTCCGACGGGCCGAGATCGCTCGCCGGCGTCCTGCTGCTCTTCATCGCGGTCGGAGCGGTCGTCGTGGCCCGCTACGGCGCCCGGCCGATCCGCGTGGTCTTCGCGCCGATCGCGCTGCTGCCCTGGCTCACGCGAGAGCACACGCGATGGAGCCGCCGATCGGCTCGTCTACGGCGCTCGGCGCCCTCCACCAGCCGGCTCTGGCGCGTGCCCGCGTTCGTGCTGAGCGTGCTGTCCTGGCTCGTCCTCGCGGTCTCGAACTGGTTCGTGCTCGTGGCCTTCGACCTCGGCCTCGGTTACTCGGCCGGCGTGCTGATCCTCGTCACGACCACGCTCTCGCTCGTCATCCCGTCGGCGCCCGGAGGGCTCGGCGTGTTCGAGGCCGGCGGGGTCGATCGCGCTCCGCGCCTACGGCGTCGACGACTCCACGGCGCTTTCCGCCACGGTCGTCCTGCACGCGCTCAACGTCTTCCCGTTCGTCGTCGCGGGCTCCGTCGTGCTGCACCGCCACGCCTACCGGCTGCGGGAGGCCGCGGCCGAGCGCTCCTGATACCGCCCGAACAGTCGTTCACTACGATGCCTCCCCACATGAGCGAGAAGCAGAGAGCGCTGATCACCGGCATCACGGGCCAGGACGGGTCGTATCTGGCCGACGCCCTGCTCGAGAAGGACTACGAGGTGTACGGGATGGTCCGCCGCGCCTCGACCGAGAACTTCGAGCGGATCGAGCATCTCGTTGGGCGGGTCCATCTCATCCAGGGCGACCTGCTCGACCAGGCTTCGCTCGTCTCGGTGCTGGAAGAGTCGCAGCCGCAGGAGGTCTACAACCTCGCCGCGCAGAGCTTCGTCCCGACGTCCTGGAACCAGCCGGTCCTGACGGCCGAGTTCACCGCGGTCGGCGTGACGCGGATGCTCGAGGCAGTTCGCCGCGTCGACCCGGACGATCCGCTTCTACCAGGCCTCCTCATCGGAGATGTTCGGGAAGGTGCGCGAGGTGCCGCAAAGCGAGCAGACGCCGTTCTACCCGCGCTCGCCGTACGGGGTCGCCAAGGTCTACGGGCACTTCATCACAGTCAACTACCGCGAGTCGTACGGCCTGTTCGCGGTCTCGGGAATCCTCTTCAACCACGAGTCGAGCCGCCGGGGCCACGAGTTCGTGACGCCGAAAGATCAGCGACGGGGTCGCACGGATCAAGCTCGGTCAAGCCGACGAGCTTCGGCTCGGCAACCTCGACGCCAGGCGCGACTGGGGCTTCGCCGGCGACTACGTCGAAGCGATGTGGCTGATGCTCCAGGCCGACGAGCCCGACGATTACGTGATTGCGACGGGAGAGGAGCACTCGGTGCGTGAGTTCGTCGAGATCGCGTTCAACCACGTCGGGCTCGATGCCGAGCAGTACGTCAAGAGCGACCCGGCGTTTCTCCGTCCCGCCGAGGTCGACCACCTCGTCGGGGATTCCTCGAAAGCGCGCGAAAAGCTCGGCTGGGCGCCGCGGGTCTCGTTCCGAGACCTCGTCGAGCAGATGGTCGACGCCGACCTCGAGCGGCTCTCGAACGCCGCCGCCATGGGAATCACGCGATGACCGAGCAGGTCGGACGTGAAGTCGAGCAGCCCACCGAACCGGTCGAGGCCGAGTTGTCGCGGCAGTACGTGAAGCTCTGCGATCTGCGCGACTTCGACGATCCCGCCATCACCGCGCGGATCGACGACATCGTCCCCGGCCTCGACGCCTCGGAGCGCTTGCACCGCAAGAAGTGGGAATACGCGATGCTGACGCTCTTCCTCGAAGATTCGGGCCTCCTCCGCGACGACGCACGGATCCTCTCCGTCGGCGCCGGTCACGAGACGGTGTTGTTCTGGCTCGCCAACCGGGTCGCCAAGGTAGTCGCAACGGACATCTACGGCGAAGGCAGCTTCAGCGAGCAGGAGGCGGATCGAACGATGCTCAACGACCCCAAGTCGTTCGCGCCCTACCCGTATCGCGAGTCTCACCTCGAAGTGCAGCACATGGACGCGACGCAGCTCGACTTCGCCGATGACTCGTTCGACGCCGTCTTCACGCTTTCGTCCATCGAGCATTTCGGCTCGTGGGCGAACATCCGTCGCTCCGCGCAGGAGCTGGGCCGGGTGCTGCGGCCCGGCGGCAGCGCGTTCGTCGTGACGGAGTGCTTCCTCGGGCGCAGTGCGCTCACTCATTCCGTCCAGGAGGCCGGCAGCAAGGTCACGGGCGGGCGGGTATTCGGGTCGATGCGCGTCTTCACGCCGGAGACGCTCGTCTCCGAGATCGTCGAACCGAGCGGGCTGGAGCTCGTGCAGCCTCTCGACACGACACTCTCGGCTACGACGACCCAGAACGTGATCGAGCTGAACAGCGCGGGGCTGGTGTCGTCGGACACCGGGGCTGCGTACCCGCACGTCGTCGTCCGGGCGAAGCGCAGGCTGGGGCCGGTGAGCGTGCACACGCAGAAGTGGACGTCCGCGGGGTTGGCCATGGTCAAGCCGTCCGGCTAGGAGCCGGTGGGCCACCAGGCGGCGCAATGAGCGAGGCGCCGGTAGCCGTCGCACGTAACCGCGCGGCCGACACCGCCGTGACCGCGGTGGGAGGGATCGCGGTCCTGCTCGGAGCGGCGCTGATGGGCGTTCTCATTGCGCGCCGCTTCGGTGCTTCCGCGAGCACGGACGGATTCTTCGTCGCCAACGCGCTCTACGGAGTCTTCGTCATCCTCGCTCAGAGCCTGCGGATGACGGCCGTTCCGAGGCTGATCGACGGCACTGGGGCCCGCTTTCACACGGAGTTGCGCGGGATCGCTCTCGTCTTTGCGGGCAGCGGAGCCCTGTTCGCCGCGGTGGGCGTCGGGCTCGCGCCGCTGGTCGCAAGCGGCGACGCCCTCCGCGCATTCCAGGTAGCGCTCCTCCTGCTCTGGCCGGCGGTCGGCCTGCACCTCTTCGCCGGTCTCGGCGCGGCCATGCTCGCGACGTGGAGCGACTTCCGGGTCCCCGCGCTCGCCTTTGCGACCGGTGCCGTCGCGATGGTCGCCGGCTTCCTCGCCTTGACCCCTCCCCTGGGCATCCACGGGATTCCCGCGGCTGTTGCGGTTGGAGCGGCCACGAGTGCAGGCCTGATCGCCCTGGAGCTTCGACGCGAGAGTCGACGCACGAGGCGAGTAGAAAGACACGAAGCGCCCGAGCCGGGCGGTGCCCGGGTGTCGGCGACGCGGATCCTGCTGGGCGGGGTCGCGTTCGTCGCGACGCAGATCGCACCGCTGATCTCGGTCGCCTTCGCCGGAACTGTGGGTGCGGGCCGCGCTTCCGTCTACTGGTACGCGGTCATGCTCGTGGTGCTGCTGAACGCGGCCTTGTCGTCCCCGATCAGCGTCGTCTTCGCGCCGGTGGTCGCCCGTGACTTCGCGAGTGACCGAGCGGCCGCGGGTGCCCTGACGCTTCGTGCGTTTCGTGCAGCTTCGACGCTTGCCGTGCCCGCCGTGGCGGCGCTCTGCCTGCTCGGCCCGCAGCCGGCGGAGTGGCTGCTGACCAAGCTCTCGCAAGCGGAGATCGACGACATCTTCACCCTGCTGCTCGTGCTTTCGCCCGCGGTGCTCGCCGCCCAGCTCATGGCGATCCCGCTGCTTGTGGTGCTGGCCGAAGGCCGGCTCGTGCAGCTCGCGAAGTGGACGATGCTCGTCCTCGCCGGGCACGCGGCGCTGACTGCCGCGGTGGTCGCGCTCGATGTCGGCCTCTTCGGAATCGCCGTGGTCGGGACGATCTCCGCGTTCGCGCTGAGTGGCGCGATCGTCGTGCTCGCCCTGCGGGCGCATGCCCTCAGCGTTGCCCGCGGGGCTGGCAAGGCCGTCGGTGCCGTCGTCGTGCCTGCTCTCGTGGCGTTCCTCGTGCCGGCACTCGTGCTGGGTGGAGGCGACAACCTCGCGAAGGGAACGGCCGCGTTGCTGATCGGGAGCCTCCTCTTCCTCGCCTGGCTTCGGATCGTTCGCAGGGAGGAGCTCGAGGAGCTACTCGCAGTCGTCAGGAGACCGCCGGCGGAGGCAGCAGTTCGCTGACCGCAGGGGCTATCGAGCGCTTCCCGCTGTGGATCGGCGGTAGCTCTCCAGGGTCGCCCGTGCAGTCCGCTCCCACGTGAATGCCCGGGCCTGTTCCGGACCGGCCCTACGCAGGCGTTCTCGCAACGCGCCATCTTCCAGCAGCCTCGTGATCGCCTGGGTGATCGCCCCGGTGTCGGTCGGATCGAAGTAGAGGACTGCGTCACCGCCGACTTCGGGCAGGGACGAGGCATTCGAGCAGGCGGTCGGCGCGCCTCGAACGAGCGCGTCGAGGACGGGCAGGCCGAAGCCCTCGGCGAGCGAGGGAAAGACGAAGCACGACGCGGCACGGTAGAGCCCGTCGAGCACGTCGTCGTCGATCCAGCCCATGAATCGGATCCGACTGCCGACTCCGAGGGCGTCCGCGCGCGCTCGCAGCTCCGCCTCGTGGAAGGTCGGGTAGCCGGGGACGACGAGCACGGGCTCAGGCTCCGTGCGAACCTGGCTGAAAGCCTCGAAGAGCCGCTCGAGGTTCTTGTGTGGCCTCTTCGCGGAAACGGTGAGCACGATCGGTGCTCCGCCGAGCGCGAGCCGGCGGCGGATGTCGTCGCCCGACACCGCCGCGTTCGCCTGAAGGGCAGGGCCGAGGTAGGTGACGTCGACCTTGTCGGCGGGCACGTGCAGGAAGTGGACGATGTCGTCCTTCGCCGCCTGCGAGAGCGTGAGCACCCGGCGCGACCGCCGTGCGGCGAGCGGCACGAGCAGTCGCATGCCGTAGCTCAGCAGGCCTGCGTGCGCCTCGGGGAAGCGCTTGTAGATGACGTCGAGGATCGTCGTCACCTGCGGCACGCCCGGCAGCGCTGGCGCGGTGGTGAACAGGTTGTGCAGTAGCTCGACGCGAGACCTGGTGATTGCGCCGCGCAGGGCCGTCTGCTCGGCGAGCACGCGCCTGGCGCGGTTGCGCGCCTGGACGGGGACGCGGACGATCTCGACGCGGTCCGCCCATGGCTCCGCTGCGAGCGAGTCCACTGCCTCGTTGGGTGCGAACACGACCAGGCGCGGAGACTCCTCGGGCGCGGCGAGCGCCTCGATCAGCCGACGCGCGTACAGCTCCGACCCCCCGGTCTCACCTGGAACGAGATGGAGGGCGTTCATGCCGACTGCAAGCGTCACGCCGGTCTACCCGAGCAGCGGTGCGAGCGCCGACCGGATGCGCGGCGCGAGGACGGACGGTTGCAGGTCGGCGAGCCGCCGCTCGGCGGCCTCGTAGAGGGCAGCGCGAGTCGAGGGCGACGAGGCGAGCTCGTCGAGCGCCTCCGAGACGAGCGGCAAGATCGCCGCCGTCGAGCAGGAGCCCGGCGCCGCCCAGCGTCTCCGGCACGGCGCCCGCGGCGCGTGCCACCACCGGCACCCCGTGGGCGAGCGCCTCGATCAGCGGCGCGCAGAAGCCCTCGTGCACCGACATCGAGAGGTACACGTCCGCGCGGCGATACCAGGCGTCGCGAGCTTCGGACGAGATCGGGCCGGTGAAGTGCACACGGCGCACGCCGATCCTCGCGACGAGGACGTCGAGCGCGGCGCGGTAGTTCTCGAAGCCGAGCTCCGACCCGACGATCACCAGCGACGCGTCGGGCGCGTGCCTGCGCTGGTAGAGCGCGAACGACTTGATCACTTCGTCGAGCCGCTTGTTCGGAACGATTCTCCCGACGGTGACGACGATCGGCTCCCGGTTCGGCTCGCGGCGCGGGATCTCGGCCGGCCGCTCGAGCAGCAGCGGGACCACGGTGGCGTCACCGAGCCCGGCGTCGCGGAGCTCGGCAGCGTTGAAGGTGGAGTCGGCGATCAGCACCTCGGCTCGCCCCGAAAGCCGGCCAGGGCCGCCCGGCCGCGGTCGCAGAGCTCGGCGATGTACGGGTTGAAGTGGCGGAGCAGGTCTCCGGGCGTGATGTTGTGGTAGCAGAGCGCCCGCGGTCCTCGGCGCGCGGGCCACCTCCGCCGTGGAGCTCCAGAGCGCGTACCGCAGGATCACGGCGCCTGCGTCGACCAGGCGCTTGCCGGCCCGGTCGAGGGTCTGCACGGTCCCGATCAGCTCGGGATGCACGTGCTCGGCGACGATCTCGCTCTCATATCCCCAGGTCCCGCAGAAGGTCACGCCAGGCGAAGGCCTGCCCGGTGATCGCGTCGTGGGGCGCGGCGGCAGGGAGGAGTTGATGGACGGGAGTCACGAGGCGACCGCCTCAGCCCGCACGTCCCGCATAGACCGCCAGCACGGTCTCGAGCGAGCGATCGAGCGAGAGCCGGTCGGCGTTGCGGTCGAACCAGGCGGCGGTCGAATCGCGCAGCGCGGGGCCCCCCGTCGTGCACGCGGAGGATCGCGGCCGCCAGCTCGGAGGGCTCGACGGAGTCGGCCACCGCCCCGTTCTCGCCTTCCTCGACGAGCTCGGTAGCGGCGTTGTCAGGGCCGCGCACGACCACGCTCGGCACGCCGAGCGCGGCCGCTTCGACGACCACGAGGCCGTAGCCCTCGCGCCTCGACGGCAGCGCGAGGCAGAGCGCGCGTCGAACGGTGCTGCGCAGTCGCTCCTCGTCCACGAACCCGGGCGCCTCCACGGCGCCTTCGAGGCCGTGCTCTGCGATCAGGCGTAGCACCTCGGGTCGGGCGGGGCCGTCGCCGAGGATCTCGCCTCGGAGCTCGGGCACGCGCTCGCGGGCGCGAGCGATCGCCGGCACCAGTGCGGTCGCCTGTTTCTCGGGGATGTGGCGCCCCGCGAAGACGACCACCGGCTCGGCCGGCTCCGGCGGCGCGCCGGGCGGCCCTGCGTAGATGCCCTCGAGCACCGTCACCTCGCCGCGCACGCCCTGTTCCTGGAGCCGTCGTGCGAACAGCTGCGAGAAGCAGAAAGGCTGGTGCGGCACGCGGATGCAGCGGCGCTGAACCGCGAGTCCGATGCGCCCACCGACCGGTCCCAGGTACTCGCGCCAGTACTCGCTCGACCAGACCTCGAACCAATCGACGACGATCCGGAACCGTGTCGTCGCCGGGCCAGCCGCGGCAGCGAGCAGCGAGAAGTAGGGGAACGAAGCGGTATGGACGACGTCATACCGCCCGCCCGCGCGAATGAGATGGCGGAGGACGCCCAGCCCGAAGCGAAGTGCCGGCCCGATCCGCCTCCGTCCGCTCGAGGTGTAGAACTCGAGCCTGGGGCCGACCGCTACGACCTCGACCCCCGGCACCTCCACGACCTCGCCTTCGGGCCAGTGGCGCAGCGTCAGGTAGGTGACCCGATGTCCCTCGGCGGCCAGACGCTCGGCGAGGTCGCGGTACCAGCGCTCCGCGCCGCCGATGGTGTACGGCAAGAGCAGGTCGTAGACGAGGCAGATGTGCATCGAGCGGCGGGAGCCTAGGACGGCGCGAGCTCTCGGAGCGCCGGACGCCCTGAGCCCGCGACGCCGGTCGCCGCTTCGCGCGTCGCTGGCGGCTCAGCAGCATGACCTGGACGAACAACCAGCCGACGAGGAATGTCCCGCCCACCCACAGGAAGACCAGCGGCCAGTCGCGGTAGTGCGTCACGGGCTGGGGCACGGCGATCTCCTGGACAGTGATCGGGCCCACACGCAGCGTGCCCCTGCCGTGGTAGTAGACGCGTGTTTCGACGAAGCGACCCCCCGGCGTCGCGAAGTTCATGTCGATGTTCTTGAGGCCGCCGCGACCGCAGCTCGCGGCCGGTGAGCTCCTTGCTGTGCGATGCCGCTCGCTCCGGCACCGATGATCTGGACGGTGGCGGCCGGTGCGCTGGGGCGCACCCCCTCGGCCGCCAGGGCGAACGTCGCCTGTATGCGCCGGCCTTGAGCCCCACCCACGGCCCGAACCGGACGAACCCGGCGCCGTCTCGACGCGCCCTTGCGACGACCTCGTCTCCTTCGAGCCTCCCCGTCTGCGGCGCCGGCGACGCGTCCGGCGCCAGGGTGAAGGACACCGGCGCCTGAACGCCGGCCAGCTCCGGGAAAGCCGGGGCCGTGCTGCGCAGTCCGACGATCCGCTGAACGTCGCCGGGATACAACTGTGCGAAGTTCGCGCGCGGCCGCGACGGCGAAGACGAGCGAGACGGCCAGGAGCGGAACGAACATCAGCCGCGCCACCCGGATCTTCTGGATCACGACCGCCAGTGGGACGGCGATGAGCGGAACGACGATCATCGGATAGCGCGCGGGCAGGCCGAAGCCGACGCCGGTCCCGACGCTCGAGATGAGCAGCTCGTAGCCGGCGGCCACGGCGATGGCCCCGGCCGCGGGCCAGCCGAACATGACGACGAGGCAGCCGAGGCCGGCGAATCCGAGCCAGTGAACCGGCGCGAAGGGGATCCAGCCGACGACGGGATCGAGGATGTCCCTCAGCGCGAAGTGGTACCAGAAGTCCCAGTGGCCGGTCCCGACGGCGGGACTTCCGTACGCCTCGTACGAGGCGTGGAGATCGGGGCTCCCGTACCAGTGCTCGAAGGCGACGGCGAGCAACACGAAGCCGACGGCATATGGAGCGACGACCGGCAGCGTCGACGTGCGCCAGCGCTTGACGAGGACGGTGGCGCAGCGAACGACGAGCGCGCGCGCCGCCCGGAGCGTGCCCCTGAGGCCACGGCCTCGGCTAGCCGGGCTCCAGCCGTGGACGCACGCGGCGAGGAGGAGCCCGAAGAAGATCCCGACCGAGAGCGGGACATAGCGCACGTGGAGCCAGACGAGGGCGGCAGCGGCGGCCGAGCCAGCACGAGTGCGGCAACCTACGAAGCGCCGACGATCATCACTCGTAAGGCGACGACGACCAGCAACGCGCCGGCGAGCTCGGGATAGATCTGGCTCGAGAAGAGGACGACCGGGAGGCAGAAGATCGCTGCTGCCCAGGCCAGCACTCGATATCGCCGTCGGAGCCGGAGGTCTCGAAGCAGGCGGTAGAGCTGATCGGCCAGCAGCGCCGCGATGAGCACCATCACGAGGCGCGCTCCCGTCAGCCCGCCGAGAGCGACTCCGGGCGCGAGCACCGCAGGCAGTCCGACGCCGCGGATCGGCCGCAGCTCGCCGGATTCCTTGTAGACCCCGGCATCGGGCCCGAGCGGGAACACGTTCACCATCCGGAGCACCCGCTCTTGGCTCGTGTAGTCGTTGGTGAGATCGACGTCGCCGTCGAAGGCGATGCTCTCGGCGGTGATCAGGTAGTGCGGCTCGTCACCGGTCGCACCGGGCTGCATCATCGAGGAAGACGAACAGGTAGACCGCGAACGCAACGGCGAAGGGAATCAGTCCGGCGACCAGCCGCCAGAGCGAGGCGCGTGGGGAGGCGGGCCGACGTCCGCGAGCCGAGCCGCGCTCCTGCTTCTCGCGCGTCGCCGCCACCCCGCCCGGTCCTTCACCGACGCCGAAGCCCGAGCACGCCGAGGAAGAGCGCGGACAATGCCGTCTGCATCCCGCAGGCGATCAGCGTTGCTCCGGGGATGACGATGCGCAGCGTGTCGGGGTAGTCGAGACGGCCCGAAGCCGGCGCTGTTCCAGGTGGCGACGGCGTACAGCGAGAGGCCGAGCGCCGGACGCGACGAGCAGCAGGCCGATCAGGAGCGCCCACTCGAGGCGACGGGGTCTCTCCACGATCCGGCGAATGAGCGGATCCTCGGGCAGCAGGCCCTCGCTGATCCCGAACCAGCGCGCCGTCAGGAAGAAGAAGATCGGCCTGCAGCCCGACGATGACGGCGAGCGCGAAGTAGAGCAGCGTGCTCACGTCGAACCCGACGCCGCCGATCGCGCGCTCACCGGGGATCAGCCAGACCATCCCGGCGAGGCCGAAGACGAAGAAGGAAGAGCCCCGGATAGAGGAAGAGCCACCTGGGGCTGTAGAGCATCAGCAGCCGGAGCGACTTCCAGCCGTCCCGCCAGGTGTTGAGGTGGGGCACGCGTCCTTCGGCGTCGGGCGAGAGCGTCGTCGGCACCTCGGTCACGCGAAGGCCCTGCATCGTCGCCTTGACGATCATCTCGATCGCGAACTCCATCCCGGTCGAGCGGACGTCGAGCGCGCGCGATCTTCTCGCGGTCGAAGCCGCGGAGGCCGCAGTAGATGTCACCGCAGGCCGTCCCGTACAGCCTCCGGCCGATGAACGAGAGCGCAGGATTACCGAGCCGCCGGTGCAGCCAGGGCATGGCCTCGGGATGGATCCCGCCCTTGAAGCGGTTGCCGGCGACCAGGTCGTAGCCCTCCCGCAGCCGCTCGACGAACGGCTCGAGGGCGCTGAAGTCGTAGCTGTCGTCGGCGTCGCCCATGATCACCCAGCGACCGCGGGCGGCGGCGATCCCGCCCGTTAGCGCGGCGCCGTACCCGCGCCTCTCCACGGGCACGACGCGGGCGCCGAGCTCCTCGGCGATCTGCTGGGAGCCGTCGGTCGAGCCGTTGTCGGCCACCACGACCTCGCCGGAGATCCCGATGCGCTCGAACGACTCCTGCGCCTTGCGGATGCAGATCCCGATCGTGCGCGCCTCGTTCAGGCACGGCATCACGACGGAGAGCTCCGGCGCCGGACTCTCTTCGTCGAGCCGCCTCGGGCGCCGCGACCGCCGCCGAGCTCGTCCCCCCGCCTTCAGGCCACATCCGCGGGATCGTAGCCCGCTCGCCCGTCAACCAGCGCTTGAGGTTCGCCGGAGACGAACCACGCTGATCGTAGGCATCCGCCGTCCGCTCGGCGATCATCCGCCAGGAGAAGCGATCCCGGATGGCGGGTCGTCGCAGCCGCTCCAGGAGCTCGTCGTCGGTGAGCGCTCGGACGAGTGCGGCGCGGATCGACTCGGGATCGGCCGCGTCGAAGAGCGCGTCCTCCTCGTCGGTCAGCTCGACCAGCGATGAGTTCCGGCCGACGATCGCCGGGGCGCCGCAGGCCAGCGCCTCGACAACCGGGAGGCCGAAGCCTTCGTAGAGGGAGGGGAACACGAACAGGGTCGCAGCCTGGTAGAGCAGGACCAGCTCCTCGTCCGGGACGTATCCCGTGAAGACCACCCGGTCCGAGATGCCGAGCGAGTCGGCCTGAGCCGCGAACGGCCCGAGGGGGTCTTCGAGGCCGAGGCGCCCGACCACCACCAGCTTGTATCGACCGCGCAGCTCGTCCGGAAGGCCGGCGTACGCGGAGAGCAAGCCGCCCACGTTCTTGCGGTAGTCCATGCCCCCCGTGTAGAGCAGGAACTCGCCCTCGATCGCCGGTCGAAGGCGGCGCAGCGCCGCTTGGGCAGCGGTTCGGCTCTCCGGCGGCGAGAACTCGTCCGAGACGCCGCCGCCCGTGACGACGAGCCTGTCCGGTCGCGTGCCGAGCAGCCGTACAGCGTCATCCGCGGTCGCCTGGGACACGCTCAGGACGAGCTCGGCCTGGCGAAGCAGCTCGAGCCTGGCCCAGTAGAAGCGCCGGACCGCCGGATCGGGCATGTTCTCGTCGGGGAAGACGCCGGGGATCAGGTCGTGGAGCGTCACCACGAGCGCCGAGGAGCGAAGCCTCGGCGGCCACAGGCGGTCGATCGATACGGGCTCGAGCGGGGACGGAACGTGATAGATCGCCTTGCTCGGGAGGTCGGAGTCGTCGGATGGGACGACGCGGCCGTATTCGCTGAGCCGCTCGATGGACTCGGTGACGGGCAGCTCGGGGTTGAGCACGAACCAGGGCTCGAGCTCCGCATGCCAGCGCCCGAGCGCGAGCGCGAGCTCGTGTACGTGACGACCGATGCCCCGCTCGGCCGACCACGGGTTCTGCAGTGCCTGGATGTCGAAGAGGAGCCGGATTGTCAGTCGGCGCGTCCTGGTCGCGGTGATCATCGCCACCGTCTCGGCCTCGGGGTCCAGGTCTTCGATCGGCTCGGTCGACGGCGAGCCAGTTCGTCGCGCCTTGTCGCTGGATGAGTGTCAGGTCGGAGACGTCCCAGCCCTCGATGAGCTCGTCGAGCCCGGCGCGGTCGTAGATCCGGCCGCCCTCGCCGACGGTCGCCTTACCGCTCACCGCGGTGGTCAGCACGAGCACTCCGCCCGGTCGGGTCAGGTCGCGCATCCTGTTCATCGCCTGCAGGTCGAGTCGCTCGCCGCTCGGGTCCTGCTCGTAGGAGGCCGTGCCGATGTGCTCGATCGTGGACAGGCAGACGACCGCGTCGAACTGCGTCTCGGCCTCCCATTCCTCGATGCGCGCCGTGACCACCTGAAGCCGCTCGTGCGAGAGCGGGTTCGGACGGGGGTCGACCGCGGTCACGTCGTAGCCGAGCGTCGCGAGCGAGAGGCACACGGTGCTCTCGGTCGCGCCGACGTCCAGCACCTTCGCGCCTCGATCGAGGCCGGAGAGCGCGCGAAAGGCATAGGGCACCTCGACGATGCGCTCGTTCACCCAGCGCAGCTCGACCTGCCGCGGCTCGTAGGCGACCAGGAGCGCCGGGTTGAACCACAGATTCGCCTGCGCGGCGAAGCCCTCGTGGCTCGACGCGTAGTTGAGGACGCGCGCGGTGTTGGCGTCGATCTCCTCCGCCGAATGCGGGGAATCCGGGTCGAAGGCGAGCTGCCGATGAAGCTGCTCCAGCACGCGGGCGTGCTCCTCGACCTGGGCCCGGACGACGTCGAGCGAGCGGCCGAGGAACATCGTGGTCTCGGTGGCGGCCGCTGCGTCCGCGGCCACGATCCTCTTGACCGCGTCGACCTCCTGCAGGACGGCCGTGAAGCGCGGATCGAAGAAGCGCCTGAGCGGCCAAGCAAGCTTCTTCGCAAGTGACCGCACGCTGCCCTTGAAGGAGCGTGCGGGAGCGCTCTCAGCGCTCACCGAGCGGCTTTGGAGCAGTCGCCGGAGGCATCGCATACAGTCTGGCACACCATCGCCGGGCCCAGACACCAAGCCATTCCCACGCCGATTCGACGCGTCCTCGGAGCCGCTCGGCGCCGCACGTTGCGCCTGCTGCAGCCCAGCCCAAACGGCGTGCCGAGCGCCGTCGAGACACCGCCAGACCCGACCGCCGAGGCGCCGGGCACGCTGCCGGCGCACATCCTGGACCGTCAGTTGCTCGAGGTCGTGTCTCGCCAGGAATCGCGGGCCGTGTACCTCGGTGACCACACCGTTCTGTGTCGCGTCCTCGGGAAGTACCTCGTGTACGCGGACGCACAGGAGACGGGCATCACCCCGCATCTCGCGATGAACGGGTACTGGGAGTCGTGGATCACGACCACCCTCGCGCGCACGCTCCGGCCGGGCTGGCACTGCCTCGACGTCGGTGCGAACCACGGCTACTACACGCTGGTCATGGCAGACGCGGTCGGCCCCGAGGGCCGCGTGGTGCCGGTCGAGCCGACGCCCCGGCTCGCCGAGTTGCTGCGGGAGACGCTCGACGTCAACGGGTTCCCGGGCGTCGTCGTCGCGCAGCAGGCCGCGTCGGACAAGGCCGGGGAGAAGCTCCAGCTGGTCATCCCGGCGCACCGGAGCCTGAATGCGCGCCTCTCGGAGGAGGCCGGCCCGACCGACGAGGTGGTCGAGGTCGAGTCCACGACGATCGACGCGTTGACGGCCGACTGGCCGCGGGTCGACCTGATCAAGATCGACGTGGAAGGGGCCGAGGAGAGCGTCTGGCGGGGGATGGAGCAGGACGATCGCCGACAACCCCGAGATCGTCCTCCTGCTCGAGCTCAACGTCGCGCGCTACGAGGATCCGCGCGGCTTCCTGTCCCTGATCCAGGAAGCCGGCTTCCGGCTGCGCTACATCGACGTCGAGCCCGAGGTCAAGGACGTCACGGTCGATGAGCTCCTGACGCGCCAGGTCGGCGAGGACTGGATGCTCTACCTGGCGCGCCGCTGAGGCTCTTCGAGCCGACGGAGGGTGTCCTCCAGCTCGGCGATCCTGCTCTCCAGCCGCTCGCGATTCGCGACCTCGACCGCGAGCTTCTGCTCGACGCGTGCGATCGCCTCGTCGGCCTGCTTCGCGAGATCGTCGAAGACGTAGAACTGCAGCCGCAGCAGCAGGCGCTTGACCCCGTGATCGGCCGCCCGATCACCGCGCTTCGACGAGAAGCCGAGCTCGGGCCGGAACCGCACGCGGGCGCCCGGAGCTTCCTCCGGGCCCGGCTTCTGTAGCTCGAACGCGGAGAGGTCGTCGGCATACGCGCCGGCTGCGCGCTCCTCCTCGACCCGTTCCTTCAGGCCGGCGAGGAGTTGCTCCGCCTCGACGGTTTGTGGCGCCCGTTCCTCGGCCATCGCGGCGAGAGTACAGCGCGCGTAGGCGGTTGGAGGCCGCGGCTCAGGTGCTCGCGCGCACCAGGTCGCGCTCGCGGGCGCGCATCCATTCGTACTCGGCCCGCAATCCTTCCGCCACCGAGGTCGTCGGGCTGAAGCCGAGGTCTCGCCGCGCTCGCGAGGTGTCGGCGCCGGTGTTGTTGACGTCTCCCTTCTCCGACTCGAGCCGGCGAATTTCGAGTGGCCGCCCCGCGTACGACCCGATCAGCTCGAGCGCCTCGTTGACGCTGACGCGCGATCCGCCTCCGATGTTGTAGACCCCACCGCCGGCCGCCGGCGAGGTCGCGGCAGCCCTCGTCGCGGCGACCACATCGGCCACGAACGTGAAGTCTCGGGTCTGCTCACCGCTTCCGAAGACCGTCAGCGGCTCGCCGCGCAGAGCGGCTCGGCAGAACCGATGAAATGCCATGTCGGGCCGCTGACGTGGCCCGTAGGTCGAGAAGTAGCGCAATGCGACCGTCTCGACCCCGTAGTTGCCCTGGTACAGCGCGCACAGGTGCTCGGCGGCGAGCTTGGTCACGCCGTACGGCGAAAACGGTCGCGGATGCACGTCCTCGGGGGTCGGAAGCTGCTCGGCATCACCGTAGATGGACGACGACGAAGCGAACACGATGCGCCTTCCCGGCAACTGCTTCGCAGCCTCGAGCACACGCTGCGTCGCGAGGACGTTGTTCCTCGCATAGGACTCGAAGCGTTCCCCCCAGCTCGTCCGCACACCCGGTTCGGCCGCCAGGTGGAAGATCACCTCGCAGTCTTCGACCAGCGGCTCGAGGCGCGCATTCGTGAGGTCGGCCTCGACGAACGAGAACGCCGCGAACTCCTTAGCGCGGTCGAGGTTGCCGAGCTTGACGTCCGTGTCGTAGGTGTCGATCAGGCCGTCGACCCCCACGACTTCGTGGCCGTCCTGCAGCAGAGACTCTGTGAGCTGCGAGCCGATGAAGCCCGCGCATCCGGTCACGAGCGCTCTCACGGCGTTCTCCTTCTCGTCGGTCTCACGGATTCTCGACGATCAGAGTTTGGAAGAAGGTTCGGCCGGTCAGCCGTCCGACGACGAACGTACCCCCGACGCCGAGCCTGAGAAACGCGGACTCGTTGGGCATGTCGACTGCGGCGAGGGGGATGTTGTGCCTGTGCAGGCGGAGCGGGCGGAACCCGCTGCGTTCCATCAGCCTCCTGAGCGATCTCAGGTTGAAGTGGTTCAGGTGGTGCCGGTCGTACAGGCGCTCGAAGGCCACGCCGTAGCCCATCCTCCGGAACAGGCGGGCGATGTCGTAGGTGATGCTTCGCTCGTTGTTCGTGGTGACGATCGCGAGCCCACCCGGGACGATGATGGAGCGCAGCCGCGCGGCGAACGTCCTGACGTCTGCGAGGTGCTCGATCGTCGCGAGCGTGACGGCCACGTCCCAGCTGCGATCGCCGAGGTCAACGTCGTTGATGTCCGCACGGATGACCTCGACACCTCGAATCTCGGGCTGAAGCGAGGCGTCGAGCCCGGTCAGGCCGAGGCGGGGGTTGTGTCGGCGCAGGTGGCTCAGGAGCTCGCCGCGGCCGGCGCCGATATCGATCACGGTGGCTTCCGGCTTGTGGCCCGCGATCGTCTCCTCGATCAGCTCGAACAGGGAGACGTTCGGGTTCGCGAACCAGTTCTCGTGCAGCGCCTCCCACTCGCGGTCGTAGCTGCCGAGGTGTTCCAGCGAGGCCACGTCCGTGAAGCAGTGATCGCAGTCCGGGCAGCGGTGCAGGACCACGTCGCCGAACCGGTGTTCACGCGGGGCCGGCGAGTCGCAGACCGGACAGGCGAGCGCGCCCTGGGGCGTGCGACGCGCTGCGGCGGGCACGGTCGTCACCGCGCGGAGGATAGGTGCCGCTCTCCCCGCGGGATGCAGACGCAGAGCAGATGGTCGTGGTTCACACGAAAGCGTTCGACCTTCTCGAGCTCGAATCGAGCGTCGAGCTCGGCCAGGAGCTCTTCCTCGCTGCGAGGGAAGCGTCCGAGGTCGAGCTGCCAGAGCATCTTGCTGCGCAGCCGATCGCTGCGGAGGGCGTCGACGAAGACGAAACGGTGACGCGTCACGCGCGCCGCCTCCTCGAGGCAGGCGCGGAGCGCTTCGTCGGCAGGTGGTGCGACACCTCGACCATGACGGTCCAGTCGGCGACCTCCGAGGAGAAAGGAAGCCGCGCGGCGTCGCCGAGCGCCGCCCAGCAGTCGATCTTCTTCGAGAGCAGGCCTCGGAGCTTCAGCCGGTCGTTGTCGAACCAGACGTACCGGGCCTCAGTTGGAAGCAGGCCGGCCACCATCCCGGTTCCCGCCCCGATGTCGAGCAGGGTCGAGTCGCCGACCTCGCGTAACTGTGGCTCCACCTGCGCTGCGATCGGCCGACCGCCGCCGTATCTCTGCTGGAGCTCGTAGACGCGCGGGTTGCCGAGTAGGGCGTAGTGGAGGCGTCCGAGCGCCGACGGTTCGCGCGCGGGTTCCTCGGCCAGCTCGAGGACCGGCACACCGTGCTCGAACGGGAAGTCGAGCTCGCATCTCCGGCAGCGCAGCCGCGTGGGCTCGGCGGTGAGCGTGCCGCGGCACGATGGGCACGCGAGCAGCTCGAGAAACGCCGTGAGGTTGTCGTTGACGCCCATCGTCAGGCCGGAACGCGGCCCTGGCCGCGCCACGAGTTGCCGTGCCGGTGCGAGATGACCACGTCCTCGAGCCCGCTCTGCTCGAACCAGTCGTGGATCTCGTCTTCCCTGATGTAGGCGGCCGTCGGCGCGACGAGCTGGTCGAACACGATCGAGTAGTTCTGCCGGAAGCTGAAGTCGGCAACGCTGGCCATGTACTCGTTCAGCGGGAGCGAGGCTCCCACGGCGGTGCGTGCGAGCGGCCGGTACACGCCCTTCGCGAGCCCGTGGAAGGCTGCACCGAGGGGCCACGCGACGCCGCGAAGGAGCGGCGGGGGCATCTTCGTCGAGCCGCGCCGAAGCGGCTCGACCACGTTCCGGACGAAGCCGTTGTTCTCGTGCCCGTACACCCAGATCGCGATCGTCCCGCCGGGACGGACGAACCGCAGCAGCGAGCGAAAGCCCGCCTGCGGATCGGGGAGGTGGTGGAGCACGCCGATCGAGTAGACGAGGTCGAAGCCGCCGCCCCGCTCGGGCGCGCGAAACGGCGGCCGCAGGAGATCGCCCTGGACGACTTCTGCGTTGTCGAACGGCTCGAGGACGCTTGCGCGCCGTCTCGACCGCGTCGCTGAGGTCGAGCCCGACGACCTCGCTTGCTCCGTACTGCGCGGCGTAGAAGGCGTGCCGGCCCGTGCCGCACCCGGCGTCGAGAACGCGCCTGCCCTGGAAGAAGTCGCGTCCGATCGGATGGAGCCAGTCGAGGAACTGCGCTTCGTACTCCGGGTGCATCTCGGCGAAGTGCTGCCACTCGAACCCGAACGCGGCAGCCGTTCGCCGCTGCTGCTCGACGAGGTCGGGAGGAACGAGCCTGGGCACGCCGTGCCGAACCTCCCAGCGTCGCCCGCACCCGGCACAGACGAGCTCAGCGCTCTCGACCGCCCCCTCGCCGCTGCCGTTCGCGAGCTGCAGGGGATCGGAGGAAAGCGGGCAGAGCAGATCCTCGACCAGGCGGCGCTTCATCGGCGCGCGAGGATAGCTACGCGGTGACCGCGCGCGACTCGCGGGCAGGTGTGGATGCGCGACCCTCGAGCCACTGCCGGTGCCAGAGCTGGAAGACGAAGAGCGTCCAGAGCGGCTTGCGGTGATCCCGCCGGCCGGACAGGTGCTCGGAGACGAGCCGATCGACCTCGGCCGGCTCGAAGAGTCCTTGACGGCGGAGGCGCTCCGGTGAGAGCTCGTCCTGCAGCGCCTCGCGCAGCTCACCCTTGAACCAGGCGGCGACGGGGATACCGAAGCCCTTCTTCGCACGCTTGCGATGCCCGCGGGAGGACGTCGGCCATGGCGCGCTTGAGCAGATGCTTCGTATCGAGGCGGCGGAGCTTGAGCCGCGAGGGAACGCGGGACAGAAACTCGACGAGCTCGACGTCGAGGAACGGCGCCCGCACCTCCAGCGAGCACGCCATGCTCGCCCGGTCGACCTTCACCAGGATGTCGTCCTGGAGGTACGTCTTCGCGTACAGGTAGATCAGCCTTCGAGCGCGGTCGGAGCCGCCCTGCGCCAACGCCCGCCGCTGCTCGACGAACGGATCCCCGGGGCTGCGGTCGAGGAGCGCTGCCTGCTCGTCGGGCGTGAACGAGCCGAGCCAGACGGGGTGCCGCACGTCCTCGCGTGCCGCAGCCGCCCGCAGGAAGCGCTTGAGCTTGAAGTCGAAGCTGAAGTTCGCGGTCGAGACGGGCAGCCGGTCCGCGAGCGGGACGATCACGTTGGCGTGCAGCAGCCGCGGCACGCGATAGAAGCGGGCGACGCGATCGGCCGGGAACGTCGGATAGCCCGCCAGCAGCTCGTCGCCGCCGTCGCCGCCGAGCGCGACCGTGACGTGCTCGCGCGTGAACCGCGAGAGCAGGTACGTCGGCAGGATCGACGCGTCGCCGAACGGCTCGTCGAGCCAGTCGACGACCGTCGGGAGCGTGTCGAGCATCACGCCGGGCGTGAACACCTCCTCGTGGTGGTCGGTGCCGAAGTGCGCCGCGACGCGTCGCGCATGTGCCGACTCGTCGAAGCTCGGCTCCTCGAAGCCGATCGAGAAGGTCTTCACTGCCCCGGCGGGGAGCGCGTCGACCATCATCGCGACGACCGAGCTCGAGTCGATCCCGCCGCTCAGGAATGCGCCGAGCGGGACGTCGCTGATCAGCCGGCGGCGAACGGCTGCGCGGAGAAGCTCGTCGGAACTCGTCGACGTACTCGCTCGTCCGGGCGGGGCGGCTCGTCGGGGTCGAGCCGAAGATCCCAGTACTCGCTCGATCGAGACCGTGCCGTCTCGCCAGCGGAGGACGTGGCCGCCGGGCAGCTTCCGGACGCCGCCGAAGATCGAGTAAGGCGTCGGGACGTACTCGAGCGCGAGGTAGCGGGCGAGCGCCTCGAAGTCCAGCTCGCGTCGGGCAGCGCGGGTGCTCGCAGGAGCGCCTTCAGCTCCGACGCGAAGACCAGGCCGTCGCCGAGGTCGGCGTAGTACAGCGGCTTCTTCCCGAACCGGTCGCGCGCGAGCACGAGCTCGCCGCTGCGTGCGTCCCACAGGGCGAGCGCGAACATGCCGTTGAGCCGCTCGACGAAGCGCCGGCCCGAGCTCCTCGTACAGGTGGACGATCACCTCGGTGTCGGAGTCGGTGGCGAACCGGTGCCCCCGCGACCCGAGCTCGGCTCGGAGCTCGCGGTAGTTGTAGATCTCGCCGTTGAAGACGACCTGACCGACCCGTCCTCGTTGGGCATCGGCTGGTTGCCGGTCACGAGGTCGATGATCGACAGCCGTCGGAAGCCGAGCCCGACGGCGCTCCCGGCTTCGCCCGGCGCGACGTAGAAACCTTCGTCGTCCGGGCCCTCGGTGCCGGATGGCAGCTGTCATGCGCCGCAGCGCCTGCTCGTCAATCGGGCCGTGCCGCCCGACGATCCCGCAAATGCCGCACACGTCAGCGACTCTCGCAGCTACGCACGCGGGGCCTCCTCGAAGTTGCGGGCCTCGCGGACGAGGTACGTGGGCTTCGCCTGCGACTCGTGGTACGTCCTGACGATCAGCTCGGCCAGGAGTCCCAGGAGGACCAGGTTGATCCCGATCGTGAACAGGAAGACGCCGACGAGCAGCGAGGGCTGCCTGTACACGTAGATCCCGTTCACGATCCGCTCGTATGCGGTCCAGAGGACGAACAGCGAGCCGAGGAAGCAGAGGATCACACCGCTGCCGCCGAAGACGTAGCTGGGCTTGGTCGACCAGACCGAGAGGAACTTCACGGTCAGGAGGTCGAGCAGGACCTTGAACGTGCGCCTCAGTCCGTACTTGCTTCGGCCGGCGACTCGCGGATGGTGCTGGACGGGAATCTCGGCGATGCGGGCACCTGCCTGCGCCGCCAGCGCGGGCAGGAAGCGGTGCATCTCGCCGTAGAGGCGCGTCTCCGCGATCACGTCGGCGCGATATGCCTTCAGCGTGCAGCCGTAGTCGTGCAGCCGTACGCCGGTCACGCGGCCGATCAACCAGTTCGCTACGCGTGACGGGAGCCGGCGGACGGCGCTGTCCTGGCGGTCCTTCCGCCAGCCGCTCACCACGTCGTAGCCTTCCTCCAGCTTGGCGAGCAGGCGCGGGATGTCGGCGGGGTCGTTCTGCAAGTCGCCGTCCATCGGGATGACGATGTCGCCGCGCGGCATGGTCGAAGCCGGCCGCCATCGCCGCGGTCTGGCCGAAGTTCCGGCGCAGCTGGATCAGCTTGAGCGCGTCATCTGCGTCGGCCAGCCGCACGAGCCTCTGATAGGTGTCGTCGCGGCTCCCGTCGTCGACGACGATGATCTCGTAGCTGCGGCCGAGCTCGCGGAGCGCCGTCGTGAGCGCCTCGTGGAGCGGCGCGACGTTGTCCTCCTCGTCGTGCACGGGCACGACGATCGACAAATCCAGCACCTCTCGCGACGCGCTCGAGGCCTCATGCCCTGCGGTCGATGGTGAACGTTGCGGGGCTGCCGTGGGGCGTGCCGCCATGCGCGGGCCAGTATGCCTCAAGGGCGATGCACCGATCCTCCTGTCGCTGCTCTACGATCGGCCCCTTCGAGATGGCCACGCCTTCATGAGAGTTGAAGCGGTGCCGGCGGAGCGGGGTACCGGTCTAGCGAGGCGCGTTGTCAGCGCCGCCCGCGTTCGGGCGATTGCACTCGACCTCGCAGTGCTGGCCACCCTGACCGCTGCGACCGCGTTGGTCTACGTGTGGACGAAGGCTCCGCTCTACAACCCGTTCGGCACGATCGATCCATGGCTGTACACGGCGCTGTGGACGAATTTCGACCAGATCTACGAGTCGTTCCCGCGCACGTACTACATCTCACGCGTCCCGTGGATCGTTCCCGGATACGTCCTCAACGGGATCTTCGACGACGCGCGAACCGCGGCGCTCGTCCTCCACACGTCGTTCTTCCTGGGCGGCGGAGTGCTCTTCTACGTGCTTTGCCGACGCTGGCTGGGCGTCCCGGCGGCGGCGATTGGCTATGTGGCGTTGATCGGCTCGCAGATGTACTTCGGCGCTCACCGCTGGGATTACCAGGAGGGCGGCGTGCTGACCTACATGATCGGCGCCTACGCCTTCTCACTGGTGCGGACGCAGTCCTCCGTACTGCGGCCGGCGAGCCTCGCACTCGGCGGCTTCTTCGCCGCCGCCATGGTCACGACCCGCATCATCGACGTCGTCTATCTCGTCGGGCTTCCGCTGCTCTACCTCGCCGTGAGCGGGGACATGCGCTGGGCTTACCGGCTCGGACAATTCGCTCTCGACCTCGCTGCGTTCGCGGTCGGGGCGGTCGTGCTGCTCGTGGCCGGCGGCCTCTTCGCCAAGACGAACGGCGAGGAGTTCCTCTTCTTCATGCCGCAGGTTCGGGTCGTCCGCCAAACCTCCGGCGGGTACAACCAGATTCCCGTCGACGCGTGGCTCCCGCTGTCTCCCTTCTTCTGGGTGCCGCTCTTCGTCGTGTTGTTCGCTGCGGTCGTCCTCGCGGTCGGTCCGAGAAGCGATCGCCTCGCTCGACGCGTGCTCGCTGCGGCGACGCTTTGGCTGGCGCTCCTGTACGCCGCGTTTGCCGCGTGGCAGTTCCTTGGCGAGGGGTGGCTGTTCAACCTCACGTACTACTTCAGCTCCTTCCTCGTGCCGACGCTTTTCTGCCTCACGGCGGCCGCGGCCGTGCTGATCGGAGGAAGGGCGGTCTCACGACGATCGCTTCTCATCGGGATCGCCTGCGCGGTCGCGGTCCTCGGGCCGGTCGTCTGGATCTACCGAAGCGACTCCGCGCTCCGGACGGCGACCGGCTACCGCGACGACACGTACGTCGCGATGTTCGATCGTGATGGGACTCGCGCTTCTCCTCGCTGCCTTGGCTCGCATTCCACGATTACGGGCGCTTGCGGCAGCCGCCGTCGTCGCGGCGTTCTTCGCCGCGGCTTACGGAGTGGACGGGAGCAACACAACGCTCTCGTACGGCGTATCGGATCCCCGCACGGGTGGGCTCTACGACGTGGGTCAGAAGCTCATCGCGCATCTGCGTACCAACGGCTACGAGAAGGACCTTCCTCTCACCTGGTACGACGGGAGCGAAACCGCAAGCGGGATCGGGTCGATCCAGTCGCTCTACTACTACGCGTTCACGTTCCTCGACACCCGGATGCCCGCGGTCGACGGCACGTTCCAGTACCGCATGTCGGTCTTCAAGCCGGAGCGGATCGTGCTGCTCTGCGCCCAGCCGGGGTGCAAGGGCGCCGCTACGGCTCTCGGACGTGCAGGCTACAAGCCACGTCTACAGTCGCCCGCCCTGCTGGAATCGGACGGCGTTCATGTATGGGTGATGATCTACAGAGTCGAGCCCAGGGCGGCCTAGCCTTTACGGCCGTCCGTGCGCGAGGGCCACGCCGGCGCCACACGCTGAGGCTAGAGCTCGGGATTTAGCCATAGCTGGGCCCCGTCTTCGAACTTGATGCGACCCCGACGGCGTCTCGGAGGTCCCGCCTCCGGGGAAGTCGTAGACGCTCGTCCAGCCGGCTCGCCAAACAATGCGCGAAGGTCATCCTCGTTCGCACGATCGTGTGTGCCGACATACGCGCGCCTGACCTTGGCGTTCAGCACGTCGCCTGCCGGTACGAGGGTGCTCGCTTCATCGCCTTGGATGTCGACGTCGAGCAGGTCGACTCGATCGAGATCCTGAAGCACGGTTCGAACGCTCACAGCACGCACGCGCTCTACTGCTCGACCGCATCTTTGGCTCGGCGAGGCGGCGCCTGCGGAGCGATCGAGATCCTCGCCGCCCTCGTCTCTAGCGACTTCCTCGGGGCGCGCGATCCTCTGACCGTACCAGTCTTCCGCCTCGCCGACGTGGAACCAGACATCGCCGTCAGCGTCTGCAACAGCTCCTTCGATGAGCATGGCTCGCCGAAGGTCGACGTCGTTGTCGATGAGATGTTGCTTCATCCAACTGAAGTGCGTTGGCTCGGCTTCCACACCCACAACGTGGTACGGGAGCCCGCCGTGCGCCCGTAACGCGCCGATCCCGTTGACTATCCATCTGCCCCATCCGGCGCCGAGCTCGACCATTGTGAATGAGCCTCGTGCCTCCGATACCGCCTCGAGTAAAGCGATCCACTCGAATAGTCCTCGTTCGGGACGGGCGTCGGCGCCACGATCCTGCGACCCCGCGGATAGTCGGCGAGCCGGGCGTAGACCGAGAAGAAACCCACTCGTGTGCGAACGCCGAGAAAGTTGACGTCCCAGCCAGGCTCGACCGACCCGGCCCATGGTGGGAACGTGCTGAAAATCGGGTGAGGTGGCGTATCGCGCGCCTCGACGACGGACTGACGCTCGCGTCTCCCGGCGAAATCCTCGTTCATCGGGCAGAAGAGTATTCGGTAGCCTCGACTACGGTCTCGCCGCCGCCGGGCACGCGGAAACGCGTCGCCGACTGTCACAATCTGCCCGCGAGAACTCGCATGGTCCGAAGCTCGACAGACAAGTCCATCGCCGACGTCCAGCAGTACTGGGACGCGCGTCCCTGCAACATCCGCCACTCGCCGAAGCCGGTCGGGTCGCGGGAGTACTTCGACGAGGTCGAGGCGCGCAAGTACCTCGTCGAGCCGCACATCCCCGCCTTCGCCGAGTTCGAGCGCTGGGCGGGCAAGCGCGTGCTCGAGGTGGGCTGCGGCATCGGCACCGACTCGATCAACTTCGCCCGCGCCGGCGCCGAGCTGACGGCGGTCGACCTCTCGAGCGAGTCGCTCCGCATCGCCGAGCAGCGCGCGGAGGTGATGGGCGTCGCCGACCGCATCCGCTTCGTCCAGGCGAACGCCGAGGAGCTGACGTCGGCGCTCGACGAGCGAGCCGTACGACCTCGTCTACTCGTTCGGCGTCGTCCACCACACGCCGCATCCCGAGCGGGCGCTCGCGGAGATCCGCGCGCTGACGGCGCCGGGCGGGACGCTGAAGCTGATGGTCTACCACCGCCGCTCGTGGAAGGTCTTCTGGATCGTCGCCGCGCAGGGGCGCGGCCGCTTCTGGAAGACGGACGAGCTCGTCGCGAAGCACTCCGAGGCGCAGACCGGCTGCCCGGTCACGTTCAGCTACACGCGCGGAGCAGGGCCGCGAGCTCGTCGAGCGGAGCGGCTTCCGCGTCCAGGACGTGTCACGTCGACCACGTCTTCCCGTACCGGATCCGCGACTACGTCGAGTACCGCTACGTGAAGGAGCCGTACTTCCGCTGGATGCCCGAGCCGCTCTTCCGCGCCTTCGAGCGCCGGTTCGGCTGGCACCTGCTCGATCACGGCGGAAGCCGCCGTAGCGCTGATGCAGGTCGCCGTCGTCGGACTCGGAAAGCTCGGCGCGCCGCTCGCGGCCGTGCTCGCGAGCAAGGGCAACGAGGTTCTCGGCATCGACGTGAACCCGGAGGCCGTCCGAGCTGCTGAACGAGGGTCGCGCGCCCGTCGAGGAGCCCGGGCTGCAGGAGCTCGTCTCCGGCTCGCGCGAGCGGCTGAGCGCGACGACGGATCTCGCCGCCGCGGCCGACGCGGACGTGACGATCCTGCTCGTGCCGACGCCGTCGGACGAGCGTGGAGCATTCTCGAACGAGCACGTCCTCGCCGCGCTCGAGGAGGTCGGGCGAGGGCTCGCGCGGACGCGACGAGTACCACCTCGTGGTCGTCGGCAGCACGGTCATGCCCGGCTCGTGCGAGCGCGGAGATTCGCGCCGGCGCTCGAGCGCGCATCGGGCCGCCGCGTCGGCGAGACCCTCGGCCTCTGCTACAGCCCGGAGTTCATCGCGCTCGGCAACGTCATCCGCGACATGCTCGAGCCGGACATGGTGCTGATCGGAGAGTCGGACTCGCGCGCAGGCGACGTGCACGAGCGGCTCTACCGCGGGCGTCTGCGAGAACGATCCGCCGTTCCGGCGGATGAGCCTCGTCAACGCCGAGCTGACGAAGATCGCGGTCAACACGTACGTGACGATGAAGATCTCGTACGCGAACGCGCTCGCCGACATGTGCGAGCGGCTTCCGGGCGCCGACGTCGAGGCCGTCACCGACGCGCTCGGCCTGGACACCCGGATCGGCCGCAAGTACCTGCGCGGGGCGATCGCCTACGGCGGGCCGTGCTTCCCGCGCGACAACAAGGCGTTCGCCGTGCTCGCGCGCGACCTCGGCGCCGAGCCGCTCCTCGCCGAGGCGACCGACGCGGTCAACGTCGCCCAGACCGATCGGCTCGCCCGCATCGTGCAGTCGCGGCTCGAGGCCGGCGACTGCGTCGGCATCCTCGGGCTCTCGTACAAGCCCGACACCGGCGTGATCGAGGAGAGCCCCGGCGTCGCGCTCGCCCGGCTGCTCGGCGAGGCCGGCTACGAGGTCATCGTCTACGACCCGGTCGCCATCGAGGCGGCGCTCGCAGGCGCTCGGCGGGCTCGCGCGCGGTGCGGCGTCGGCCGCCGAGCTGCTCGAACGTCCGACGTGGTCGTGATCGCGACGCCGTGGCCGGAGTTCGCCGAGCTTCCGACTCGACGCGCTCGACGGGACAGCGACCCGTCGTGATCGACTGCTGGCGGCTGCTCCCGACGACGACGTACGGCGAACCGATCGACATCGTCCGGCTCGGCCGGCCGCTCGAGGCGGCAGCCCGGTCTGAGCGCGTACAGAGGAGGATGACCATGGAGGCAAGCGATCTCGCGCACCGATCCGATCCTCGTCGCCGGCGCCGGCGGCTTCATCGGCGGCTGGCTCGTGCGCTACCTGCAGGAGAACGGCTACACGGAGCTGCGCGCGATCGACATCAAGCCGCTCGACGAGTGGTACCAGGTGCTCCCGCGGCGTCGACAACCGCGTCGCCGACCTCCGCTCGCTCGACGCCTGCCAGGACGCGGTCCGCGGCGTCGCGCACGTCTACAACCTCGCCTGCGACATGGGCGGGATGGGGTTCATCGAGGCGAACCGGGCCGCCTGCATGATCTCCGTGCTGATCAACACGCACCTGCTGATGGCCGGCAAGGACGCAGGGCGTCCAGCGGCACTTCTTCTCCTCGTCGGCCTGCATCTACAACGTCGACCTCCAGCGCGACGCCGACGTCACCGCGCTGCGCGAGGAGGACGCCTACCCGGCGCTGCCCGAGGACGGCTACGGCTGGGAGAAGCTCTTCTCGGAGCGCATGTGCCGCAACTTCTACGACGACTTCGGGATCGAGACGCGGGTCGCGCGCTACCACAACGTCTACGGGCCGCACGGGACGTACGACGGCGGGCGCGAGAAGGCGCCGGCCGCGATCTGCCGCAAGGTCGCCGAGGCGAAGCTCGCCGGCACGCGACGAGATCGAGATCTGGGGCGACGGCGAGCAGACGCGCAGCTTCATGTACATCGACGACTGCCTGTACGGAACGACGCGGATCATGGAGAGCGACATCCGCGAGCCGATCAACCTCGGCTCGTCCGAGCTGGTGACGATCAACCAGCTCGTCGACATCGTCGAGGAGATCGCCGGCGTGCGGCTGAAGCGCCGCTACAACCTCGACGCGCCGAAGGGCGTTCGCGGGCGGAACTCGGACAACACGCTCATCCGCGAGCGCCTCGGCTGGGAGCCGAGCACGCCGCTCGCCGTCGGGCTGGAGAAGACGTACGCCTGGATCTACGACGAGCTGGCGGCAGCCGCGCGCGCCTCGCTCGCCGGCCGTCGCCTCGACGCTGATGCTCGGCCGGCGCGGCGCGCGCAGCGCCCGTGATCTCGGTCCTCCTCTACGGCCGGAACGACGCGCACGGCTACAACCTCCACCGGCGCGCGGCGCTGAGCCTGAACTGCCTCGCCGAGGTCCTCACCGACCCCGACGACGAGATCGTCTTCGTCGACTACAACACGCCCGACGAGCTGCCGACGTTCGTCGAGGCGCTCGCGGACACGCTCACCGAGCGCTGCCTCGACCTGCTTCGCGTCCTCCGCGTGCCGGCCGCGATCCACGAGGAGCGCTTCGCCGCGCGCACGCACCTGCCCGCGCTCGAGCCCGTGGCCCGGAACGCCGCCGTGCGCCGCGCGAACCCGTCGAACCGCTGGCTGCTCTCGACGAACACCGACATGATCTTCCTGCCGCTCGTCGGACCGGAGCCTGAGCGAGATCTGCGGCGACCTCCCCGACGGGTTCTACGGCCTGCCGCGGTTCGAGCTTCCGGAGTGGCTGTGGGAGCGGCTTCCGAGGAGCGATCCGCGACGCGGCGCTGGCCGAGATCGAGCGGCTCGGCCCGGGCCTGCGCCTGGACGAGCCGACGCTGAGCCACGAGTGGATCCGCTTCGACGCGCCCGGCGACTTCCAGCTCGTCCTGCGCGACGACTTCGTCGCGATCGACGGCTTCGACGAGGAGATGCTGCTCGGCTGGCACGTCGACTCGAACCTGAGCCGGCGGATGCTCCTCCGCCGCGGCTCGATCGAGAGCCTCGAAGGCCGAGCTCGCCGGCTACCACTGCAACCACAACCGCACGCCGACCGTCTACCACGGCGCGAAGACGGTCTCGAACGATCTCGAGCGGTTCTTCGTCTCGGTCGACCGCGCCGACCTCCCTGCGCAGCGCGAGACCTGGGGCCTCGCGGACGTCGAGCTCGAGGAGGTCCCGGTCGGCGAGCGCTCCGGCGGTCGCTTCGCGGAGGCCGTGCTCGCCGCGCTCCGGCCGCGCGTCCCCGCGTCCGTCGGACGCGGCTCGCGGCGTCGTACGGGCTGACTTACGACTCCGGCCACGTGCTGCCGTTCGTCGCCGACTCGCTCGCGGTCTCCCCGCCGGGCGCGACGGTCGGCTACGTCGGCGCCAACCCCGTGCTCGAGCAGTTGCTCGCCGCGCTCGTCGCGGAGCTCGACGGCGGCCGCTCGCTCGCCGTCGCCGACCTCGATGACGCCGAGCTCCGTCGACGAGTTGGCGCGTGAGCGCGGATCGTCTTCGTCGTCGACCTCGGCGTCGACCTGTCGCTCTCGGATGCGCCTCCGCCGCCGGACGGCGCCTACGAGCCCTCGCAGCTCCCGGCCAAGCTTGCGCGCGTCTTCCTCGCGCTCGAGCGACTCGTGGAGCTCGAGCGCGCCCGCATCGAGCGCGGCGAGCATCCGCGCCGCTTCGTGCTGGTGCACAGCTCGACCGTGTTCTGGGACGCCTACGTCCTCGCGCACTTCGACTGCAGCCACATGACGGCCCACTCACGCGTTCGGCGCGCGACCGTCAGGCCGGTCCCGATCGACGACGAGGTGACGCAGTCGTTGTCGCTGCAGGAGCGCCGGCTCATCCGGTGGGCGGCCCGCGGCGAGCTGGGGCGGCCGCGTTCTCGCTGCAGCGCGGGCGAGCCGTCGAGCTGGCCGATCTGAGCGATTACGGCGGCTTCGATGAGGGTTGGGCCTTTCCGGACGAAGCCGGCCTCTGGACCCAGGGCAAGCGCTCCGAGGTGGCGCTCGCGCTCGACGGGATCGAGGAGGGCGGATCCGTCCTGGCGCTCTCGCTTGGCAGCATCTGCGTCGCCCGGGGCGCGAGGCTCGCGGTGGAGGCGCACGTGAACGGCGAGCCCGTGGCGGCCCGGGAGTTCGAGCACGGCGACCCGGACTGGCACATCGAGCTGCCCGAGGCGCCGAACGGGACGGCGGATCTGATATTCGGGATCGAGGTGCCCGGCTCGCCGCTCGAGCTCGGCTGGTCGGACCGAGGACGAGCGCCCGCTTGGAATCCTGCTTCGGGCGGTCACGCTGCTTCCCGCCGCAGATCCAGCGGCGCAGGCGGGGCTCGCGCGGGAGCGCCGCCTGGCGCGCTGGGCGGCGCGGAGCGGACGAAGGCCACCGGCGCCTGCACATCTGGCCCGGCGAGACCGCCGAGCTGACCGAGTTGAGCGACTATGGCGGGCTTCGGAGACGGCTGGGCGTACGACGAGACGGGGATCTGGACCAACGGCTCGCGGTCCCGGCTGGCCCTTGCTCTCGACGTGATCGCTGACCACGACTACGTCCTCGCTTTCTCGCTCGGCACGATCTGCACCGAGCCGGGGCACCGCTTACGTCGCGCTGCTCGTGAACGGCGAGCGCGTCGCTTGGCGCGACTTCAATCACGGCGATCCGGAGTGGCAGGTCGAGCTGCCTGCGCCGATGCCGGCCGACGGCAAGCTCGATCTGACGCTTGTGGTCGAGGGGCTCCGGTCCCCGCGAGAGCTCGGCTGGTCGGATGACGATCGACCCCTCGGCCTGCTCCTCCGCTCGCTCACGCTCCGGGAGGTGGACCGCTCCGTTCGTTCCGGAGAGAAGATCGTCTTCAGCGAGACCTCGGGCGGCGAGCGTCTGCTCGGCGCGGGGTGGGCGAAAGTCGAGGCCACTGGCGTCTGGACGGACGGCGAGAACGCGAGCCTCGTCCTCAGGCTCACCGATGGAGTCCCCGAGGACGCCGAGGTCGTGCTCCGCGCTGCGCCGTTCGTGACGCCCGACCATCCCGTGCTCGAAGTGGAGGCTTCGGCGGGAGCGGAGCAGCCCGTTACCAGCGTCTTCCGCCATGGCGCGGCCCCTCCTCTCCTCCGCGTTTCGTTGCCGCCGGCCGTGCGCGGCAGCGGAGGCCGAACGGTGGTCAACCTGGGCCTGCGTGATCCGGCGAGGCCGGCCGATCTGGGCCTAGGCGACGATGTTCGCCGCCTCGGGATCCAGCTGCGCTGGCTCCTGGTCAGGGAGAGGAGCTGGCGTGCGGCGCTCTCGGACGCCGTGCGTCAGTCCAGGGCGGCTTCGCTCGTGCGCTCGCGCAGGCGCTGAAGCCGCTCGTAGTCGGGACGGGCCGCGCGTTCCAGGACGACTCGCTACACGGCCCCTCGCCCTCGATCCCGAGGAGCGACTCCGCCGCCCAGCAGTTCGCGCCGCATGAGCCGACCCAGCAGGCGCACGGGGGTGCGTTACGGTAACGCAGCAGCCCTGTCGAACGGTGGCCTTGCGGCCAGATCGGGCCGGCGAAACTCGACGCGTGCTTCATCCCAGGGAGGTAGAGGTCAGCGATCCTGATCTGAGTCTCGTCGCAGCCTTGCGGAACGAGCAGTACGGCGGCGATCTGTTCTCGCGTGCCCGCAGCTTCCTCAGGAATGTCGCGTGGCTCGCCCGCCGGGAGCGCGTTCGGGCGGAGGTGATCCTCGTCGAGTGGTGCCCGCTCCCGGACCAGCCGCCTCTTGCCCAGATCCTGAGCCCGCCGAGCCCCGGCGGCTCGCTTCCGGTGCGGATCGTCACGGTTCCGACCGCGACGGCGGCGAGTCGCTTCGAGCGCGCGGACGAGATCCTGATCTGGGCCTCCGCAGCGAAGAACGTCGGCGCACGCAGAGCGCAATCGCCTTTCATCCTCGCGACGGACCCAGACGTCCTCTTCACGCCGGCGTTGTTCCGCGCGATCGGGAAGCGCACGCTGGACAGGAGCAGCTTCTACCGGACGAACCGCTACGACGTGGCCGGGATCTCGCCCGAAGCAAGCCCGCGAGCACAACTCGCACGCTGCAGAAGCTCGGTCGTTCGCGTCAACCTTCTCGGCGGCTCGCTCCGGTTCGATGTGCCCACGGGTGGGGTTCGGCTCACCCGAGCGAAGCGCTCGTACCTTTCCAAGCGACGGTCGACGCAGCCTCGGTCACGGGAAAGCCGCGCCGCCCGACCGACCGACTGGATCCACACGAACGCCGCAGGCGTCTTCTTTCTCGCGCATCGAAGCTGCTGGGAGGCGATTCGCGGGCATCCCGAGTTCGCGAGCGCCGGGCATCTCGACGGGTACATCTGCGTGCTCGCGGCGAGCGCAGGAATGAAACAGGTGATTCTCGACGGGCGGCGACGCCTCTATCACCTCGAGCATTCGCGCACGGTCGACTGGGATCGCCCCGAGCCGCCGCCGGCGCACCTCGTCGTGCCGTACGAGACGTTCCTCGAGGACGCGAGCGAGATGCTTCTCGCCGGGAAACCGACAGTCTTCAACGGGCCTTCCTGGGGCCTCGGAGATGTCGATCTACCCGAAACGACGCTGCAGTGGTGACGACGTCCACCGAGGAAGCCGCGCCGGCGCCGGCTCGAGTCGGCATCGTCTCGCTCGGACGCGCGCTCCTCCTCAACCCGGCGGTCCAGACCGCGCTGGGCGCGGTGGCTATCGCATGGCTGACCTGGCCGGTCCAGACGGTCATTCCGTACGAGACCGGGGTCGACCCTTCGTGGCGCGCCGGCCTGAGCATGGCCTGGCAGCAGTCGCTCGACTACGGCCAGGACATCGTCTTCACCTACGGCCCTCTCGGCTTCCTCGCCGATCCGTACCTGTACTTCCCGCCCACCGCCGCACTGGCGGGCCTCTACGTCGGGCTGCTCCAGGTCGCGATAGCCGGCTCACTGCTCTGGGCCGCGAGGGCGACATTCGGTTTCCTCGGTGCCTCGGTGATCGCATTCGCGATCACGAAGCTGGCGATCGTGATCGTCCCGACGACGCTTCTGATCCCGCCGCTCGTGTTCCTCTGGTGCGCGCACGCCATCCGGCGGGGGTCGCAGCGCTGGTTCCTGGCGCTGGCACTCGCAGGCGGCTTCGTCGGCGCCCTGGAGCTGATGATCCGGGTGACCACGGGCCTCGTCGTGCTCGGGCTCGTAGGCCTGACGCTCGCCATGGAGCGAGAACGATGGCTGCGCAACCTCGCCTCGTTCGCGGCCACGGGGACGCTGTCGTTCCTCGTGCTCTGGCTCGCGGCGGGCCAGGACGTGCGTGCAGTGCCTGAGTTCTTCCTCTACTCCTTTGAGCTCGTCTCCGGCTACTCGGGTGGGATGCCGTACGAGGACCCGACGCTGGAGTGGGAGTACTTCGGCGCCGCGGTCGTGGCCGCCGTGGCGCTGTTCGTCGGGTGGCGTAACACCGAGGGCTGGTCTCGGAGGCGCCGGTTGAAGCTGCTAGCGCTCGGCCTCGCGCTCGCGTATCCGACGTTCAAGCAGCAGTTCGTCCGGCACGACCCGTGGCACATCGGCATCTGGTTCTTCTCCGCCGCCGTGGCGGTCGTCGCGCTCTCGTGGCGGCGCGACCTCCGAGGCGAATCGGCGCTCGCGCTCGTCTGTGCGCTCCTGGCCCTGGGCGCCGGCCATGTGACGCTCGACGACGTGAATCCGGTCCGCTCGGCCGAGCGCGCGGTCGACCAGCTCCGGACGATGGCCACGTCGGAGCGGCTGACTCGCTCAGGCGCGGCGAGGATCGAGCTGCGCAAGCTCTACGATGTCGACCCGGGCATCCTCGAGCGCGTCCGAGGCCGGACAGTGCACGTGTACGGGTACGAGACCTCTGTGGCCTGGGCGTACCCCGAGCTCCGCTGGCACCCGCTCCCCGTCTTCCAGTCGTACACGGCGTACACGGAACGGATCGACCGGCTCAACGAGCGCCACCTCCGGGAGCGCGGCCCGGACTTCGTACTCAGAGGCCCCGACGTGCCGCTCAACGATCGCAACCACACGCTCGACGCACCGAGAACGACTCTGCAGCTCTTCTGCCTCTATCAGGCGGTCTCGACGGCCGGAAACTGGGAGCTGCTCGAACGGCGGCCGAACCGCTGCGGCGCTCCCAGACAGCTCGGCACCGTTCGCACCCGGATCGGTGAGCACTTCGCGGTCCCACAGGGCAGCGGTCGAGGCCTCGTCGTCGTCGACCCGCGCGGGCTTCCCACGACTGCGTGGGACCGACTGCGGTCGCTGCTCTACCGGCGTAAGCTGCTCTACGCGATCGTCAACGGCGCGGCGGTCTTCCGCGCGACCCCCGGGACGGCCGACGGGCCGATGATCGCCCAGGTTCCGGGATCCATGGACTACCCGGGCAAGCCGCTCTCCCTCGGCGCCAAGACGATGGGCTTCTTCGAAGATCCGGCCGGGCATGGCCAGCCGGGCCCTGCGATGACGGTCGACTTCTACGAGGTGCCGATCGCCAGGCGCTAGAGCGCGCGGAGGCGCTCGGGGTGCTTCCGCACGAAGCGCGAGGATCCCGCGCCAGTGCCACAGCGTGCGGCGGGTGAGAAACGTCTGGTCGGTCACGGCCGCGTGCGCGTGGACGACGCGGGCGGCGGGCACGTACCACCGCTCCCAGCCTGCCTCGGCCGCGCGGTACGCCAGGTCGATGTCCTCGCCGTAGAGCCGGTAGCCCTCGTCGAAGCCGCCGAGCTCCTCGAGCAGCTCGCGGCGGAGCAGCAGGAAGGCGCCCAGCATCCAGTCGGCCTCGACCGGCTGGGGCGGCTCGGTCGTCGTAGAAGTGGCGCTCGGCGTTCAGCACGCGGCGGAGCGGGGTTCGGCGGACGAGCGTGCCGCTCACGGTCGGGAACCGGCGCCGCGACGGCTGTGGGCTCCCGTCGGGATAGAGCAGCGCCGGCCCGGCGATCCCGCAGCGCGGATGCGCCTCGGCGAACTGCCTCAAGGTCGCGACGGCGTCGGGCGCCGCCTCGGTGTCCGGGTTCGCGACGACGACGAACGGTGCGGTCGTCCGCGCGATGCCGCGGTTGGCGTTCGCGGCGAAGCCGAGCGGGCGCTCGTTGTCGACGAGGTTGCGGATCACCACCAGCTCGCCGACCTGCGGCTCGAGCGCCGCGATGCACCGAGCCAGCTCCGGCCCCTCCTCGTGCACGACGACGACCGCCGCGACGCTCACAGCGAGCTCCCGGTAGACCGCGGCGGTGCGGCGCGCCGTCTCGGCCCAGCTGAACTGCTCGGCGCGCGCGAGCCCGGCCGTCACGAGACGGTCGCGCTCGGACGACGGCCCGCTCGATGCCTGCGGCGAGCGCGTCGGCGTCGCGCGTCGACGAGGATGGCAGCGTCGCCTGCGACCTCCGGGATCGACGACGACGCGCGTGGCGACGACGGGCGTCCCCGAGGCCATCGCCTCGAGCACCGGCAGGCCGAAGCCCTCGTAGCGAGACGGAAACACGAGGCAGGCGGCTCCGCGGTAGAGCGCCGCCAGCTCGTCGCGCGGGACATGGCCCGCGAACTCCACGCGGTCGTCCGAGGCCGAGCGTGCGCGCCTCCTCGCGGAGCTCGCGCTCGAGCCCGCGATCGGGGCCGGCGAAGACGAGCCGGAGATCCGAGTCGACTGCCCTCAGCGCCAGGAGCGCCAGCTCGGGCCGCTTCCGCTCCTGGAGGGCCCCGACGAAGAGCGCGTACGGCGGCCGCTCGGGGCGCGGCCCTTCCGGACGGAACATCGGGTCGACGCCGTACGGCGTGACGACGATCCGCTCCGCGGCCACGCCGTAGCGCTCGACGAGGTCCAGCTTCGTCCACTCCGAGCCGGTCAGCACTCGGTCGGCGCGCCGGGCCGACCGTGGCACGAAGGTTCGGAAGAAGAAGCGGTCGCTGCGGCTCATCACTTCGGGGAAGTGCTCGAAGGACAGGTCCTGCACCGTCAGTACCGAGCGGCCGCGCCACGCGGGCGGGACGACGTGGAGGAAGTGCGCGAGCGCAGGACGGCGACGTCGCAGCAGCAGCGGAAGGCGGATTGCCATGCGCAGGGGCTGGCGTCCCTCGTCGAGCTCGATCGGCTCGATCCCCTTCGGGAACCAGGTCCGGGCGACGCGTCACGGCAGCGATCCGGAAGCCCGCCGCGTGCGCCGGCAGCTCGCGCAGCAGGCTCGCCACGTAGCTCTCGTCGCCGGTCCGCTGCCGGCCGAGGACGTCGGCGTCGATCACGACCAGCGGCGTGCTCACAGCTGCGCCTCACGGTAGACGCGCACGTGCTCGCGCGCTGCGCGCTTCCAGTCGTAGCGCGCGGCGCGGGCGGGGCCGAGCGGGCCGAGCTCGTCGCGGCGCTCGATCGCCTCGCGAAGGCCCGCAGCGATCGAGGCCGTGTCGAGCGGGTCGACCCAGACGGCAACGCCGTCGGCGAACTCCGTGAACGGCGGCGCGCCCGGCGCCACGACCGGGGCGCCGCACGCCATCGCCTCGAGGACCGGGAGCCCGAACCCCTCGTAGAGGGACGGATAGGCGACGCAGGCGGCGCCTCGGTAGAGACGAGCGAGCTCCTCGTCGTCCACCTCGCCCAGCCGGCGAACGCGGTCGCCGGCCACCCTGACGCCGCCCCAGCCGCTAGCGCCGACCACACGCAGCTCGTGGTCGTCCAAGCCCGCCGCGCTCGAACGCCTCGACCAGCCGGCGGAGGTTCTTGCGCGGCTCGAGCGTGGAGACGGCGAGCACGTAGCGTCCCTCGGCCGCAGCGCCATCGGCGGTGAACGGTGGCCCGACCCCGTACGGGATCACGCGCACCTTGCTCTCGGGCACCTCGAGCAGCTCGACGACCTCGCCCGCGCTGAACTCGCGAGCCGACGATGATCCGGCGTGCCGCGCGTGCCACCTTCGGCAGCGTGCGCCCGCTGTACGCAGCGCGTCCAGCGGTTGAAGGAGCGCGGCTCGCGCAGAACCGCGACGTCGTGGATCGTGACGACGAGGGGCACGGCAGCGCGCAGCGGGGCGCGCAGGCCGGGGCAGTGGAGCACGTCGACGCGATCGCGGCGCGCCGTCGGGGCAGGGCCGAGAGGTACCAGGCGGTGTCCCGGACGATCCGCGTGACGCGCCCCGCTCCGCCGAACGAGTAGCGCCGCAGCTCGAGCTCCGGGTCGCGCTCCAGCTCGGCCAGCAGGTTCGTCAGATACCGGGCCGTTCCGGCACGGGTGAGCGCGAGAGGAGAGACGTCTATACCGACTCGCACCGGGCTCAGTGTCTCAGGCGCGGGCGCGCTCGTAGCCGGCCAGGACCGCCTCGCCGCAGGCGCGCCACGTGAACCGGCGCGCGTGTCGAAGCCCGAGTGGGATCAGCTGCTCGCGCTCAGCCAGCGCACGCTCGATCGCAGAGGCGAGCGCCTCAGGGCTCTTCGGATCGGCGCGGACGGCCGCGTCGCCGGACGCGTCGTCGAGCGAGGGGTGCGTCGAGGTCACGACCGGCGTTCCGCACGCCATGGCCTCGACGACCGGCATGCCGAACCCTTCGAAGAGCGAGGGGTACGCGAAGAGCGCCGCGCCGCGGTAGAGGGGCGGCAGGTCGACGTCGGAGACGTAGCCGAGCGCCTGGACGCCCTCGCCCTCCAGTTCCTGCTCCGCCCAGGCCACGGGCGCCCCCGCCACGACGAGCTGCAGCTCGGGCCGGCGTGGCCGCACGAGGCCGAACGCCTCCACGAGCGTGGCGAGGTTCTTCCGTGGCTCGAGCGTCGCCACGGAGAGCACGTAGGGCGAGCCGAGGTCGGTCCGCGGGCCTTCGGGCGAGAAGCGGGCGCTCACGCCGGGGTAGGCGACGGCGATCCGGCTCAGGCGGGACGCCGAGCGTCTCCGACACGTCGCGCGCCGTGTAGCTCCGAGATGGCGAAGAGCACGTCGCACGCGCCGGCCGCGTGCTCGTACTTGCGCCCGTGCATGCGCGCGGTCAGCGGGGCGACCCACTCCGGGTGGTGCAGCGGTGACAGGTCGTAGACGGTCGTGGCGCGGACGCCGTCGCGCTGTGGCGGGTACATCCAGTCCGAGAAATGGAAGACGTCCAGCCGCCCGACGAGCCGCTCGACTTTCGGGCGGCCGAGGCGGCTCCAGGCGGTGCGCCAGGTGTGCGACGAGGGGGGCACGGTCACGATTCGCCGTTCGATCGGTAGGCCGTCGAGTGCGGCGCGGACCCGTCCCGCCCCGCGAGGCCCGACCGGCGCAAACGCGACGATCTCGTGGCCGCCGCCGAGTCGACGAGGCCCTGAAGCATCCCGAGCGTGTAGTTGCCGATCCCGGTGCGCGGCAGCGCGAGCGGCGTGACGTCGACGACGATGCGCAAGACGGGAGACGATAGGCGCTACGAAACTAGACTGGCTCGCCGTGAGCCTCTACACAGACGTCTTCCGCTTCGGCGAGCTGTTCAAGAACCTTTTCCGCCGTGAGCTCCAGGTGCGCTACCGAGGCTCCTCGCTCGGCCTGCTCTGGACACTGATCTACCCGCTCGTGCTGATGATCGGGTACTGGGTGCTCTTCTCGGTCCTGCTCAAGGCAGTCTCGGTCGAGAACTACCCGCTCTTCGTGATCTCGGGCCTGATCAGCTGGACGTTCTTCCAGTCGGCCGTGCAGATGTCCTCGACGAGCCTGCTCGGACAGGCGAACCTGGTCAAGCAGGTGCGTTTTCCACGGCAGCTGTTGCCGTTCTCGGTCGTCGCGGCCAACCTGACGACGTTCCTGGTCATGTTCGCGATCGTCGTGCCCGTGAACCTGATCTTCAGGCCCGAGACTCGGACGACGTTCTGGGCCGCCTTGCCGCTGATCATCCCGCTCGTCGCACTCGCAAGCGGTCTGGCGGTCGTCGTCGCCGGTGCGACGGTGATCTTCAGGGACGTCGAGCACCTGCTGGCGACGGTCCTCGTCCCCTGGTTCATCCTGACGCCGATCTTCTACACCTTCGATCAGCTCCCGGGCCTCACCGAGAACCAGTGGATCGCGGACGTCCTCTACTACGGGAACGTCGTGGCCCCGATCGTCGAGGCAATCCGCGACCCGATCTTCTTCGGTCGCATGCCGGCTGCCAGCGACGTCATCTACGCCGTCGCGGTTGGGCTCGGATCGCTCGCGTTGGGCGCTCTGGTGTTCCGGCACCTCGACGATCGCCTGGCGGCCTCGCTCTGATGCCTGCTCCGCTGCTCGTTCGCGCCGCTCGGCGCGAGCACGTCGAGCGCACGCCCGTCTGGTTCATGCGCCAGGCCGGCCGCTCGCTGCCCGAGTACCGCGAGATCCGCAAGCGCTAGGGCCTCTTCGAGATCGTCGGACAGCCCGAGCTCTGCGCCGAGGTGACGCTCCAGCCGGTGCGCCGCCACGGCGTCGACGCGGCCGTGATGTTCGCCGACATCATGCTTCCCGTCCTCGGCATGGGGTCGAGGTCGAGCTGGTGGAGAACGTCGGCCCGGTCGTCGAGCGGCCCGTCGAGACCATGGCCGACGTCGAGCGGCTGCGCCGTGCCCGACCCCGAGGAGGCGGTGCCGTCGATCCTCGAGGCGGTCCGGATCGTCCGCTCCGAGCTCACGCGACGAGCAGGCGTGTCATCGGCTTCGCCGGCGGGCCGTTCACGGTCGCCGGCTACCTCGTCGAGGGACGCCCGACCCGGGACTTCGTGAAGACGAAGGGGCTGATGTACGGCGCGCCCGAGGTCTGGCACGCGCTGATGGAGAAGCTGACCGAGACGTTCGTCCGCTACCTGCGCGCCAAGGCAGGAGGCCGGCGCCGACGTGATCCAGCTCTTCGACTCGTGGGTCGGCGCGCTCTCGGTCGACGACTACCTCGAGTTCGTCGGCGCCCTACTCGGCCCGGATCCTCGCTGCCGTCGACGTCCCGACGATCCACTTCGGGACCGGCACCGCCCATCTGCTCCGGACGATGGCGGCGACCGGCGGTGACGTGATCGGCCTCGACTGGCGCATCCCGCTCGACGCGGGCTGGGAGCTGGTCGGCCACGAACGCGGCGTCCAGGGCAACCTCGACCCGGCCGTTCTGCTCGGGCCCGTTCGAGCGGGTCCAGCGCGGAGACCGAGCGGATCCTCGAGCGGGCCGGGCGGCCGTCCCGGGCCACGTCTTCAACCTCGGCCACGGCGTCCTTCCGGCCACCGATCCCGACGTGCTCGGCCGGCTGGTCGAGCTCGTGCACGAGCGCACCGCCTCCGTCGCTGCATGAAGACCGCGGTCGTCCTGATGGCGTACGGAAGCCCGTCCGGGATCGACGACATCCCCGCCTATCTCGCGGACATCCGCGAGGGCAAGCCCGGTCTCGGAGCACGCGGTCGAGGAGCTGTCGGAGCGCTACCGGCGCATCGGCGGTCGCTCTCCGCTCGACGAGGTCACGAGGCGCAGCGCGCGGCCCTCGAGCGCGAGCTCGGCCTGCCCGTCCACGTCGGGATGAAGCACTGGCGGCCGCGCATTGCCGAGGCGGTCGACGCTGCGCTCGCCGACGGCGCGGAGCGGATCGTCGGCCTCGTGCTCGCCCCGCACTACTCGCGACTGTCGATCGCGGGCTACCGCTCCCGTCTGGAGGACGCGCTCGGCGATCGTGCCGAGCTCGTCTTCATCGAGAGCTGGCACGACCACGAGCCGTTCCTCGACGTGCTCGCCGAGCGTGTCGCGGAACCGACGCGCACGTCGTCTTCACGGCGCACTCGCTGCCGGAGCGGATCCTGCGCGAAGGCGATCCCTACCGTGACCAGTTGCTCGAGACGTCGCGCCTCGTGGCCGAGCGCGCGGGCCTCGACCGCTGGTCGTTCGCGTTCCAGAGCGCGAGCGCGACGGGCGAGCCCTGGCTCGGGCCGGACATCCTCGAAGAGCTCGACCGCCTGCACGGCGAGGGCGTGCGCTCCGTGCTCGTCTGCCCGGTCGGCTTCGTCTCCGACCATCTCGAGATCCTCTGGGACCTCGACGTCGAGGCCCGCGAGCGAGCCGGCGAGCTCGGTCTCGAGTTCGACCGGATCGAGTCGCTCAACGACTGATCCCGCGTTCGTCCGCGCCCTCGCGAAGCTTGGTTCGACAAGCCCTTTCAGTACGCTCATCGGCGTGAACCGCCGGAACGATCGTCGCGGAGAAGCGTCAGCCGGCGCTTCCGCGTCTATCCGAAGCGCAACGTCACCCTCAAGGAGGCGATCGTCCGGCGCCGCGACCTGCGTGCCGACCGACATCTGGGCGCTGCGCGACGTCTCGCTCCGGATCGAGCCGGGCGAGGCGTCGGCTTCGATCGGCCGGAACGGCTCCGGGAAGACGACGCTTGCTGCGCCTGATCGCCGGCATCTTCGGGCCGACCAGCGGCACAGCTCGCGGTGGACGGGTCGGTCGGCTCGCTGCTCGAGCTCGGGGCGGGCTTCCACCCCGACTTCACCGGCCGCGAGAACGTCTACCTCAACGGCGCGATCTACGGGATGAAGCGCGGCGACGATCGCAGGAGCGCATCGACGAGATCGTCGAGCTTCGCGGAGCTCGAGCAGCTTCATCGACCTGCCGGTGCGCACGTACTCGGCCGGGATGTACATGCGCCTGGGCTTCGCCGATCGCCACGCACCTGAATGCGGACGTCCTGCTGCTCGACGAGGTGTTCGCCGTCGGTGACGAGGCCTTCCAGCGCAAGTGCTTCGGCAAGATGCTTCGAGTTCAAGTCAGCGGGGCGGAACGATCGTCTTCGTCTCGCACGCCGCTTCGGCCGTCGAGCGCCTGTGCGAGCGCGCCGTCCTGCTGCGGGGGGGCACGCGTCGAATACGACGGCGAGGCGCACGAGGCGCTTCGCCGCGTACCACGGCGTGCTCGCCGAGGAGGAGGACCCCGAGCGAGCGTACGGCCGGCCTGCAGGAGTGGGGAACCGGCGAAGTGCGCGTGACCGAGCAGCGACTCGAGGAGGCGACGGCGCCGAGCGACGACGAGTATCTCTGCGGACGAGCCGATGTCGTCCTCCGCATCTCGGTGGCTTCGGAGTCGCCCGTGGCGCCGCCCGAGATCTCAGCTCGAGCTCCGAGACTCGAACGGAGGCCTGCTCGGGTCGACACGTCCAGTCGACCGGCCGAGCTGGGCTGGGACGGCGCGCCCGGAGAGCGTCAGTTCCGTTTCGAGCTGCGCGAAGCTCCCGCTAGTCGACGGGACGGTTCCAGTTCGGCGTCGCGCTCACCGACGCCGAGCGGAGCGCACTCCACCACCTGGTAGCGAGACTGCCGAGTTCCTCGTCGTGCCCGGCTCCCGAATGCGGGGCACGGCTTCGGCTCGACGGGCCGCTGGAGGCTCGACGAGATCGGCGAGCGAAGCACCTCGGTGCGGTGAGCTCTCGGACGTGTCCCGACTGGCCCTCTTGCTCGAGGTCGCGCCCGATCTGCAGTTCAAGCACTACACCGTCGCCGAGGCGCGGCTGCCGGCGGAGGCGCTCGGCAGCCTCCCCGACGTCTCCTTGGACGACGTCGCGATCTGCTGCGACCTGGAGCGGCACGTCTTCAACCCCGAGCACACCGGCGAAGGCGTCGCCGAGGCGCTGAGGGCGACGCACTGGTTCGACCTGCGCGAGTGGGCGAGCCGCGGTCCCGGCGCCGCGCAGAGCTAGTAACAGTCTGTTACTTGGCGGGAAAGCGGCTTCGTTGCGCCGGTCCCGTTCCAAGTAACAGTCTGTTACTTGGTCTTCCAGGCGAGGATCTCGTGCAGCGGCCGGGTGTTGAGGACGTCCGCGGCTGTGGCCCACCCCCGCCTCGCTGTGCCGACTGCGAGGGGCATGTTCCCGAGGCCGCGCACGGAGTGGGCGTCGGTGTTGCACACGATCGGGAGGCCGGCCTCGACGCAGAGGCGGACGTGCTCGCCGCTCAGGTCGAGTCGAGGTGCGAGGCCGTTCACCTCCAGCGCGACGCGCTCCTCGAGCGCGACCGCGATCACCTCCTCGATGTCGACCGCATTGGGCGGCCGATGGTTGAGGAGCCGGCCGGTCGGATGGCTGAGCGCCCGCACCACCGGGTGACGTAGCGCGGCGACCGTGCGCGCGGTGATCTCCTTCCGCGGCGCGCGTTGGCCCGCATGGATGCTCGCCGTGACCCAGTCGAGCTCCGCGAGCACGCGGTCGGCCAGGTCGAGCGTGCCGTCCGGGAGGATGTCGCACTCGATCCCGCGCAGAACGCGGAACGGCGCCAGCGCCTCGTTCGCCTCGGCGATCTCGTCGGCCTGGCGCAGGACGTCGTCCGAGCCCAGGCCCGGGACGGCGCCGACCGCCTTGGTGTGGTCGCAGATCGCCAGGTACTCGTAGCCCCGGTCGCGCGCCGCCGTCGCCATCTCGAGCACGGTCGCCTTGCCGTCCGACCAGGTCGTGTGGCAGTGGAGCTCGCCGCGGATCTCTCCGAGCTCGACCAGGGCGGGCGGTTCGCCGCGGAACGGCAGCTCGCGCAGCTCGGGCGGGCACCACGGGATCCCGAGGGCGCGGTAGACGCCCTCCTCGTCGGGAGCCTCCGGGAGCGGCTCGAGCGCGTCGACGTACACGGCGGAGCCCGTCGCCCGAACCAGCTCGGCCCCGAAGCGCGAGGGCTCGGCGGCCACGACCTCCACGGGTACCCCCTCCACGGTGACGCCGACGGCGCGACGCTCCTCGCGCTCGACGATCGAGACCACCTGCCCGAGCCCCTCGAAGCGGTCGAGTACCTCGTCCGGGCGCTCGGTCGCGCACACGACCGCGATGCGTTCGCTCAGGTCGCGCATCCGGCGCGGATCGCCCGCAGCCACGCCGTCGAGCGCGTCCGCAAGGCTCGCCGAGAGCGCGAGCGCCCGGTTGAGGAGCACGCCCCGCCCGGAGGTCGATCCGCCGCGCGTGAGCGTCTCGGCCAGCTTCGCCGCGGTCTTCGGTCCGATCCCTGGAACCTCGGTCAGCCGGCCTGCCTCGGCCGCCGCCTTCAGCTCCTCGACGGTCGACACGCCCAGGGTCTCGCCGATCTCGACCGCGCGGCTCGGGCTCACGCCGAGATAGCGTCCGAGCCCGATCAGCTCCGGGCGGATCCGCTGCTCGAGCTCGGCGAGCTCCTGGATCTCGCCGGTCTCGACGAGCTCCTGCAGCCGCCGCTCGATTCCCGGGCCGATCCCGCGCAGCTCTCGAACGCGACCCTGGCGCACCAGCTCGACGATCGGCACCGGGGTCTCGCGGATCATGTCGGCGGCCCGCCGGTAGGCCCGCGAGGTGTAGGGCTGCGCGCCCGCGAGCTCGAGCAGAACCCCGAAGGCGTCGAGCCGCTCCGCGATCTCCGCATTCGAGAGCATGGGGGATAGTCTCCTGACCGATGCCAACCGTGGTCGTTCCCTTCCGCGGCGTGAACGGCAAGAGCCGCCTCGCGCTCCCAGAACCGGAGCGGCGCGCGCTCGCGCTTTCGATGCTCCGCCGCGTGCTCGCGGCGGGCGCGGAGGTCGGCGACGTGGTGCTCGTCACCGACGACGCAGAGGCCCGCGAGCTCGCGCCCCGGTGGGTCGCGGACCCCGGCGGCGGGCAGGGCCCCGCGGTCGCCGCCGCGCTCGCCGAGGCGGACGCGCCCGCGCTCGTCGTCAACGCCGACCTGCCTCACATCGAGGCGGACGACCTGCGCGCGCTGCTGGCCGCGATTCCGGAGGACGGCGTGGCGATCGTCGAGGCGCCCGACGGGACGACGAACGCGGTCGGGCTCGCCGAGCCGGGCCTGTTCGAGCCGCTCTACGGCCCCGGCAGCGCGGGCCGCTTCCGCGCGCGCGGAGCCGTCGCCGTCGACCTGCCGCGGCTCGCCGACGACCTCGACACGCTGTGAAGGTCGCCGTCCTGGCCGGCGGGGTCGGCGGCGCCCGCTTCCTGCGCGGAGTCGTGGCCGCGGTCGAGCCGGCCGACGTGACCGCGATCGGGAACGTCGGCGACGACCTCGAGCTGCTCGGCCTCTCGATCTCGCCCGACCTCGACAGCGTCCTCTACGCCCTGTCCGGCCGCTCCGACGAGGAGCGCGGCTGGGGCCGGGCAGGCGAGACGTGGAACGCGCTCGAGACCGTGTCCGAGCTCGGCGGCGAGGACTGGTTCCGGCTCGGCGACCGCGACCTCGGCCTGCACCTCGTCAGGACCGAGGCCCTGCGTCGCGGCGAGCCGCTCTCGGCCGTCACGGCTCGGCTGGCGGGCGCGTTCGGCCTCGAGCTGCGGCTGCTCCCGGCCACGGACGACCGGCTGCGCACGATCGTGCAGACGCCCGCAGGCGCCTTCGGCTTCCAGGAGTGGTTCGTCGCCCGCGGCCACCGGGACGAGGTCGACGGGGTGCTGTTCGATGGTGCCGAGGGAGCCCGTCCCGCGCCGGGCGTCCTCGAGGCCCTCGGCGGTGCCGACGTGATCCTGATCGCACCGAGCAACCCGTTCGTCAGCATCGGGCCGATCCTGGCCGTGCCGGGCATCAGGGCGGCGCTCGAGGCTCGGCGCGTCCCTGCGGTCGCAGTCAGCCCGCTGATCGGCGGTCGCGCCGTGAAGGGGCCGGCCGACGCGATGCTGAAGCGGCTCGCGGGCGGGACGACGCCCGCGCACGTCGCCGGCTGCTACGAGGGCCTGATCGACGTGCTCGTCATCGACGAGGCCGACGCCGACGAGGCGCACGCCGGCGTGCGGACGATCGTCACGCGGACGCTGATGGACGGCGCGGAGGGCCGGCTGCGGGTGGCCGAGGCGGCCCTGGAGGCAGCGGTGGCACGCAGGTGAAGGTCGCGATCGTCGGCGGCACCGGCAGCTTCGGCCGCGCGCTCGCGGAGCGGTTGGCGGCAGCTCGGATACGACGTCGTGATCGGCTCTCGCGACGCGGCGCGCGCCGCCGAGCTGGCGGCCGTCTACGGCGTCGAGGGCAAGGAGAACAGCGCGGCCGTTCGCGACGTCGACCTCGTCGTGCTGGCGACGAAGTCGACCGCGACGCTCGACACCGCGCGCGACCTCGCCGACGCGATCGGAAGCACACCGGTCCTCTGCGTCGCCAGCGACCTGCGCTTCGAGAAGGGCGGCGCGCTGCCCGGACGGTCGAACCTGTCCCTCGCCGAGGAGGTCGCCGAGATCCTCGAGGCGCCGGTTGCCGCGGGCCTCCAGACCCTCGCGGCCGTCCACCTGACCCATCGCGACGCGCCCGACCAGGACGCGCTGATCTGCGGTGACGACCTCGGTGCCAAGACGATCGCGCTCGAGCTCGCGGACCGGCTCGTCGGCGGGCGCGCGATCGACGCCGGCCCGCTGGGCAACGCCCGCGCCCTCGAGGGCCTGACGGCCGTGCTGGTGAACGTCAACAAGCGCTACCGCACGCACGCGGGCATCCGCGTCACCGGCCTAGAGGAATGAACGTCTTCGGCGTCGAGGGGCTCCCGGAGCTCGAGCCGGGAGCGGACCTCGCCGGGCTGATCGCCGGGGCGACGCAGCTGGAGGACGGCGACGTCGTCGTCGTTGCTCAAAAGGCCGTGTCGAAAGCCGAGGGCCGGATCGTGCGCCTCGCAGACGTCGAGCCCTCGGAGCGCGCCGTCGCGATCGCCGGCGAGCGCGACCCACGCCGCGTCGAGGTGATCCTGCGCGAGAGCGCGCGGATCGTCCGCCTGCGGCCGCCGCTCGTGATCTCCCAGACCAGACACGGCTACGTCTGCGCCTCCGCCGGGGTCGACGCCTCGAACGCGCCCGAGCAGGACGCGCTCGTCCTGCTCCCGCTCGATCCGGACGCGTCGGCCGCGGGCCTGCGGGACCGTCTGCGCGAGCTGACGGGTCGGCAGGTCGCGGTGATCGTCAGCGACTCCTTCGGCCGGGCCTGGCGACAGGGCACGACCGACGTCGCGATCGGCTGCGCGGGCCTGAGACCGCTCGTCGACCTCGAGGGCGAGCGCGACCGCGTCGGCTACGAGCTGCAGGCGACCGTGATCGCCGTGGCCGACCAGATCGCGGGCGCCGCACAGCTCGTCATGGGCAAGCTCGACGGGATCCCGGTCGCCGTCGTGCGCGGGCTCGACGTCGCCGGCGAGGGCTCGGCGGCCGAGCTGGTGATGCCGCCGGAGCGCGACCTGTTCCGCTAGCGAACGACCACGGAGCGGCGAACCGTCGCGGCGAGGCGTGTGAGCGGGTCCTCGACCGTGACCGTCACGGCGTGCCGCCCCCGCCGCAGCGGCTTCGACCGCGCCCGCGCGACCCCGTCGTCCAACCGCAGGCCGGTCGTGGAGCCGCCGATCCGCATCCGTCCGCGGCACGGGATGCAGCCCGCGTAGCGCACGGTCAGCACGGCGCGCTGCGAGCGCACAGCGAGCGCCACCGAGCGGATGCGCGGCGGGGTCAGCCCCGCCGCGTAGCGGATCCCGTGCAGCAGGTGGCTGCGGAACAGCGGCTCCTCGTACGCCTCGTCGGTGTGGCCGCCGCCGGTGTACCAGGCGCGGCCGCCCTCGAACTCGTGCGACCAGGCGATCGGGTGGTCGGCGCCCATCGCGCCGGGGCCCGGGCGCGTAGGTCGACTCGTCCAGCGTCGCGAGCACGCGCACCGAGCCGCGCGGGTTGCGCGCGAAGCCGTACCACTCGTCCGTCCGGGTCCACCGGCTCGGCAGCGCCACGGTCGAGGGGTGGCGCCGGTTCTCGACGCGGACCGTCGCGGTCTGGATCTGCGGGTGGTTGCGGAAGTACGCGCCGACGAGGCGTCCGTACCAGGGCCAGTCGTACTCGGTGTCCGTGGCGGAGTGCACGCCCGCGTAGCCGCCTCCGCGCCTGACGAAGCGCTCGAACGCGGCCTGCTGGCCGGGGTCGAGCACGTCTCCGGTGGTGAGGAGGAAGACCACGGCCCGGTAGCGGCGGAGGTTCGCGTCGGTGAAGGCGCGTCCGTCCTCGGTCGCGTCGACGGCGAAGCCGCCGCGCCCGCCGAGCTCGCGGATCGCGCGCACGGCGTGCGGGATCGACGCGTGCCGGAAGCCGGTCGTCTTCGTGAACACCAGCACGCGTGGCTTCGTCTGCGGCTGCGAGGAGCCGGCGAACGCGAGCGCCGTGAACGCGAGCGCGATCGTCACCGCGATCGTGAGACGCAACGCGGCCATCGCCGCAAGTGGTATCAGCTTCGGGTCAGCTCGACCGCGCGGCGCGCCTCGAGCTCGTAGGGGTTGTTGCGGTAACGGTGTGTGAGCCACGCCCAGAACACGCGACCCGGCCGGTTCTGCATCTGCCAGATGTGGCAGAGCTCGTGCGTGACGAGGTTCTCGGAGGCGTCGGGACTGCGCAGCAGGATCGTCCGCCACAGCGCGTACCCGTGGTAGCGGCGCAGGCCGGGGATGCGGAAGAACCACGGCGCGACGACGCACGCGGACTCCGTCGAGCCGCACCGGCCGCGGATAGAAATCGAGCCGGTCGAGGCGTGCGCGAGCCCGCTCGAGGGTCTCCCTCACCCGGGCAACGCTAGCCTGCCTCGCCGTGCGGGTCGTGGACGAGTTCGAGGGCGGCTTCGGCTGGCAGACCGACGAGCCCGAGTACATGGAGCGCACCGCGCACGCGGTCGCGGAGGGGGATAGGGTCTGGCTCTTCGACGTCCTCGACGTGGAGGGGCTCGACGATCGTGTCCATGCGCTCGGCCGGCCGGCCGCCGTCATCCAGCTGCTCGACCGCCACGGTCGCGACTGCGCGCGCGTCGCGGAGCGCCTCGGAGTGCCGTTGCACGTGACCCCGCGCGGGCTGCCCTTCAGCCTCCAGGTCGCGTGGCTGCCCGGCTGGCGCGAGGTCGCCGCCTTCGTGGACGGCCGCGTGCTCGTCGTCGGGGACGCGCTCGGGACGGCGCGGTACTTCCTCGCTCCCGGAGAGCGGCTCGCGGTGCATCCGCTCCTTCGCCTCGTCCCGCCTCGCCGGCTGCGGGGCCTGCGGCCCGAGCACGTGCTCTGCGGCCACGGCGCGGGAGTGCACGGGGCCGACGCAGCACCCGCTCTCGACGAGGCGCTCAACACGGCACGCCGACGGTTTCCGCGCTGGCTTCCCGCCTCGATCCGGGCCTGGAGGAATCGCTGAAGACGCTCGTCTTCATCCCGGCCTGGAACGAGGAGGAGAACCTCCCGGCCGTGCTCGAGGAACTGCACGCCGAGCTGCCGGCCGTGGACGTGCTCGTGGTGGACGACGGCTCCACGGACGGCACTGCGGAGCTCGCGCGCAAGGCGGGTGCAGAGGTGCTCTCGTTCGGCCAGAACCGGGGCCTGCGGGCCGCGATCGCCGCAGGCTACGGCTACGGCGCCGAGCACGGATACGAGCTCGTCGGGCGCGTGGACGCGGACGGCCAGCACCCCGCGGCCGAGCTGCGGCGCCTGCTGACCCGCGTCGAGGCGGGCGAGGCGGACGTGGCAGTCGGCTCGCGCTTCGTCTCGGGCGAGGGCTACGAGCCCTACCGCTACCAGCCGAGCCGCGAGCGCGCCCTCGGAACCGCGCTGTTACGGCGGCTGATGCGGCTGCGGGTCGAGGGCGGCGTGGCCGACGCGACGAGCGGCCTCTACGCCGTCAACGCGCAGGGGGCGAAGCTGCTCGCCGAGCCGTACACGAGCGGCGCGCCCGAGGTGGAAGGCCTGATCCGCCTGGGCGAGGCGGGGCTGAGGGTGGCCGAGGTGCCGGTGAACATGCGTGAGCGCGGCGGCGGCGAGTCCAAGCTCGCGGGGAAGCGCGCGGTCCACCTCGTGCTCACGGTCGGCGCCGCGATCTTCCTCGGCACGGCGGCGCTCAAGCGGTGGCGTCGGCTACGCGACTGACGCTCGGGATCCGCTGCAGCAGCACCAGCCCGGCCACGGCCGACCCTGCCGCCACGAGGAACACGGCCGGGTAGCCGCCCAGGTCGGCGACGCCGCCCAGCACGATCGCTCCGGACGCGATCGCAACGTCGACGAACGCGGTCACCGTCCCCCCGACGGCGCCGCGGTCGCCCGCAGGTGTCCGGGACATCGCGAGCGTCATCACCGCCGGGAACGCGAGCGCCTGGCCGACCGAGAACACGAACGTCCCCACGTACAGGCCGACCGGCTCCTGCCACAGGCCCATCGTCGCCAGTCCCGCGGCGAGAGCGATCAGCGCGATCCGCACGGTCCGGGCGGCGCCGAGCCGGTCCGGAATCTTGGCACCGAGGCTCCGGATCGCCACCACCACGACGGCGAACAGCGCGAACAGCGGGCCCGCCCCGTCGAGGCCGATGTCGATCGCGTACAGCGCGACGAACGCGATGAAGCCGCCCATGCCGAACAGCCCCAGGCCGAGCACGAGACCGGGCAGCAGCCCGAGCCGGTGGGGGAGCCAGCTCCCTCCTTCCGACGGTGCCGCGGCGCTTCGCGTCTCGGGAGCCCTCCAGCCGAGCACTCCGGCCGTGGCGCCCGCGGCGGCGGCGAACAGCCAGACCGCGTTCCAGCGATCGTCGCCGAGCACGAGCTCCCCGACCACCGGTCCGATCGCCAGGCCGCTGTAGGAGGCGAGGGTGTAGAGGCTGAGCGCTTCCCCGCGCCTGTGCTCCGGTGCGAGGTCGTTGACGATGCTGAGCCCGCCGATCAGGAAGAGCGCCTCGCCGACGCCCGTCAGCAGGCGCAGGCCGACGACGGGAACGATGTGGTCGGCGAGCACCAGCCCCGCCGCGCCGAGCACCATCAGCACGCCGCCGCCCACCATCAGCGGCCGCCGCCCGCGCAGGTCGCCGAGCCGGCCCGCGGGCGGCTGGGCGAGCAGCGCGGTGATGCTCGCCGCCCCGATCGCGATGCCGACGCCGATGCTTCCCGCTCCGAGCGGCCCTTCCGCGAAGCGTGGCAGCACCGGCAAGCACGATGCCGATCGAGAGGAACGCGAAGAAGGTGGCCGCTGCCACCAGCAGGAACGCGGGCGTGACCACCCGGTCCCTTGACAGCTCGGTATCGGTAAGTCTAGACTGACGGTAAGTCATGGCTTACATACACCCCATGGACGCGCTCGGCGACCCTACCCGGAGGGCGATCTTCGAACGTCTGCGCTCCGGGCCGCTACCGGTCGTCGAGCTCGCACGCGGCCTGCCGGTCAGCCGGCCGGCCGTGTCGCAGCACCTGCGCGTCCTCAAGGAGGCCGGCCTCGTCCGCGACCAGGCGGTCGGGACGCGACGGCTCTACCAAGTCGACCCGGAGGGGTTCGGCCAGGTGCGCACCTGGTTCGAGGACTTCTGGACCGATGCCCTCGACGCCTTCAAGCGGGCGGCCGAGGCCGATGAAGGGAGGAAGACATGAACGAGGTAGCGACGATCACGCCCGTTCGCAAGACGGTCACCGTCGACTGCAACCCGAAGCGGGCCTTCGAGATCTTCACCGCCGAGGTCGCGAGCTGGTGGCCGATGAAGACCCACTCGATCCACCACGAGAAGGTGCGCGACGTCGTGCTCGAGCCCCGCGAGGGCGGCGAGATGTACGAGGTCGCCGAGGGCGGTAAGCGCGAGCACTGGGCCCGCGTCACCGCGTGGGAGCCGCCGACGCGGCTCGTCCTGGCCTGGCAGGTCAACCCGGAGACGCCGGGGCCGACCGAGATCGAGGTGACCTTCACGCCCGAGGGCGAAGGCACCGTGGTCGAGCTCGAGCACCGCAACTGGGAGCAGGCGGGCGCCGGCGGGGCGGAGATGCGCGACGCCTACGACGGCGGCTGGGAGCTCGTGCTCGCGCCGTTCGCGGAGAAAGCCGCCTAGGACGTCTGTGCAGGGGCGGCCGCAGCTCGCGGCCGCCCCGCCGCGGCACACTGGAAGCGTGCCGCTGGGATACCCCGATCCGCCGCTCGGAGACGAGGTCGTGGCGCTCCGCGCCTGGAGCGCAGCTGATCTCACCACGGTGGTCGAGGCGAGCCGCGACCCCTACATCCCCAAGGTCACGACCGTGCCTGCGCCGTTGACCAGGGACGCGGGGGAGCGCTGGCTCGAGCGGCAGGACGCCCGCAGCAGGAGCGGCATCGGCGTCTCGCTCGCGATCGCCGAGACGTCCACCGGCGAGGCCGTCGGGGCGGTCGTGCTCATGCACCGCGGCCACGGCCTCTACGGGCTCGGCTACTGGCTCCTGCGCGCCGCCCGGGGCCGTGGGCTGGCCTCGCGGGCAGTCGCGCTCGTCGCGCCGTGGGCCTTGGCTCAGCCCGAGGTCGCCGGGCTCGAGGCGCTCGTCGAGCCGTGGAACGAGGCCTCCAGCCGGGTGGTCGAGCGAGCCGGCTTCCAGCGTGACCAGCTGCTGCCGCGGCGAGATCTCGGTCGCCGGCCGGCGCGCCGACGTGATCCGCTACGTGCTGGGCGGCCAGTCGCCGCGGACCGGCACGAACTCGTCCACCCAGTCCGAGTAGGCCTCGGGCGGCGTCCTCGTGTCCTCGGGCGCGGCCGCGCCGTAGCGGACGGCGAGCTCGTCGCGCGGGTAGTGGATCTCCCTGCCCGGCCGGCGGGCTCCGGCCATCAGGATCGCGCACGGCCCGTCACCCGCGCCGACGAAGATGTGGTACGTCCCGGGCGGGCAGTGGACGAAGTCCCACGCCTTCAGGCGGCGCTCCTCGCCCTCGATCAGGAGCGTGCACTCACCCGAGAGCACGAGGAAGTCCTCCTGCGTCGCCTCGGCGTGGTACTTCCCGTTCGGCTCGCCAGGCTGCACCACGTGGATGCCGATCCCGAACTCGGCGAACCGATGCTCGTCGCCCTCGAAGCTGACCCAGCGCCCGCCGACCTCGTGCGCGGTCCAGCGGGCGTCGGCCGCGTTGAGCACGAACCAGCCCTCGCTCTCGACGACCGCGCCGGTGTCCGTCTCGACGATCTTCGCCTCCGAGACCTTCTCCACGCCGCTGGAGCCTACGTCGTCGGGTCCGGAATCCGAGCGCCGAGCCCGTCGCGCATGGCTGTCAGCGCCGTCTCGAGCTCGGCGAGGTGCCGTTCGTACTCGGCGTACGGCCTCGGCAGGCGGCGCTCGAGCTCCTGGTAGGCCTCGAGCAGCAGCGGGTCGGCGGCTCCGGCGAGCTGATGGCCGCGCTCCGTGACCTCGACGAGGTACGAGCGCCCGTCGTTCGGATTCGGCGTCCGCGTGACGAGGCCGCGGTCGACCAGGCGCTGGATGTTGTCGCGCAGTGTGGTCGTCGCGATCCCGGTTTGCTGTGAGATCTCGGACGGCGTGACCGGCGCGAGCAGGCGGATCTGCGAGAGCAGCCCGAACAGGTAGGCCGGGATGCCGAGCGCGCGCAGCTGTCCGTCGACGACCGCGCCGGTGAGCTCGGCGAGGCGAAAGAGGTCGAGAAACAGGCGCCGATCGGTCATTCGATCGAGCATAGTGGACAGTAGTGCGTAGACGCGCTAGATTCTGCGTCGACGCACTATGTTCAGAGCCGCCGGCATCATCGCCCTCTCCCTCCTCCTCGCCGGAAGCGCCGGCGCGACCTCGGGCGCGAGCCCCGCGGGCTCGTGGGTCGGGACGTACACGCTCCCCACGCTGGACTCGATCACCGTGACGATCGGGGGCGGTCGCGCGGCCGTCGCGCTCGGGCCGGGCCACGCCGGCCTGCAGAGCGTCCGCGCGACCGTCCGCAGCGGGCGGGTGCGCTTCACGCTCCCGGGCGTCCCGCCGGTCGCCTTCGACGGCAAGCTCAGCGGCCGCCGCCTCGCCGGCACGGTCAGGCAGGGCGGCGTGCGCGGGAGGTTCACGCTCCGCCGCGGCTCGGCGCCCGGGCTGCTCGCCCGCGGGTTCTACGACGTCGGCGGTCGCCGGTTCGCGGTCGCCGGTGGGCGGCTGCTCGACCTCCAGACGGGCGAGGTGCGCGGGCTCTACCCGAAGAGCAAGGGCTTCGACGTCGGCGCAGGCCTCGGCCGGCGCTCGCCTGTCACGGGGAGCGCGAGCTTCTCGGCCACGGGCGCGACGCTTCCGGCCGGCCGGGCGGCTGCGCCTGCCGATGCGCCAGCTCGAGGTGCGCTTCCGCAGCGGCGGGAACCTGCTCGCGGGCACCTTGACCCTACCGCCCGGTGCAGGCCCGCATCCCGCGGTCGCCTGGGTGCACGGGGGCGGCCCGCAGACGCGGGACTACTTCCCCGATCTCCCAGCCCTTCTTTCCGGCGCGGGGTACGCCGTGCTCACCTACGACAAGCGTGGGGTCGGGCAGTCGGGCGGCGTGTTCCCCGGCGACCTTGCCGACCAGCGCGCGATCGACACGCTCGCCAGGGACGCCGAGGCCGCGGTGCGGTTCCTCGCCGCGCAGCCGGGGATCGACCGGACGCGGCTCGGCCTCGCCGGGCACAGCCAGGGCGGCTGGGTCTCGCCGCTCGCCGCCACGCGCGAGCCGGCCGTCCGCTTCGCCGTGCTCTTCGCCGGGCCGTCCTACTCGCAGGGCGAGACCGACCACTGGTCCGACATCGCGGGCGCGGGCCAGTCGCCGCCGACCCGCACCGAGGACGACATGGAGGCCGAGGTCCTCCGTCAGGGCTCGAGCGGCTACGAGCCGCTGCCTGCGCTTCGTGCGCTCCGCGTGCCCACGCTGTGGCTCTTCGGCCGGATCGACTGGGTCGTGCCGACGCGCCTCTCGATCCGGCGGCTCAGGGACATCGGCGGCGACTTCACGATCGCCGAGTTCCCGAAGGCGAACCACTCGCTCGTCGAGACGCAGACCGGCCTCAACTCGGAGATGCTCGCCTCGGATCGCTTCGCGCCGGGCCTCTTCCCGACCGTGCGCGACTGGCTCGGCCGCCGCTAGCGGCGCTCGGTCGCGAGTCGGATCCCGAAGACCGTCAGCGCCACGCCTGTGACGGCGTCCAGGACGCGCCGGACTCGCGAGGCCGGCGCAGCACGTCGCCGGCGCGGGCGACCACGACGGCGTAGGCCGACAGCCAGACGAGCGTCATCGTGCAGAAGACGAGCCCGAGGGCGAACAGGCTCGCGAAGGACGTGCCGCCGAACTGCGGCAGCAGGCTGGAGAAGAACACCGCCATCTTCGGGTTGCCGAGGTTGCTGAGCAGCCCCTGGCGGAACGCGCGGCCCGGGCCGCCGTTGCCGCCGCCGCTCGAGTGCGGCCGGTGGCGGCCGCGGAGCGCCGCGAGCAGCGACTGCGCGCCGAGGTAGATCAGGTAGGCCGCGCCGACCAGCTTCAGCGCGACGAAGGCCGGCTCCGAGGCGACGAGGAGCGCCGCCAGGCCGGCGCTGGCGGCGAGCGTCCACACCGCCTGCCCCGCGGAGACGCCGAGAGCGGTGGCGAGCCCGCCGCCGCGCCCGCCGAGCAGCGAGTTGCGGATCGTGAGCGCGGTGTCCTGCCCCGGCGTGACGATCACGATCGCGGAGACGGTGAAGAAGGCGGCCAGGCTCCCGGTCATCAGTCGGATTTTCTACCCTGCTCGTCGATGGAGCACGCCGAGCACGATCACGCGCACCACCACCACCATCACCACCACGACCATGAGTTGCCCACCTCGGGCCGCGCGCTCGACGCGATGGCGCTCAGCGCGACGCTCCATTGCCTGACGGGCTGCGCGATCGGCGAGGTGCTCGGCGTCGTGATCGGCACGGCGCTCGGCTGGTCGAACCTGGCGACGATCGCGCTGGCGATCGCGCTCGCGTTCCTGTTCGGCTACACGCTCACGAGCTGGCCGCTGCTCAGAGCCGGGCTCGCATTCGCAACGGTGGTGCCGATCGCGCTCGCGTCGGACACGCTGAGCATCGCGACGATGGAGATCGTCGACAACGCGATCATCCTGCTGATTCCGGGCGCGATGGAGGCGGGCGTCGGCGACCTGATGTTCTGGGCCAGCCTCGCGGTCGCGCTCGTGATCGCGGGCGCAGCCGCCTACCCGGTCAACCGCTGGCTGCTCGCGCGCGGCAAGGGCCACGCGGCCGTGCACGAGACCGGCATCCACGGCGGCCCGTCTCCGCGCCTCGTCGGGACGATCGCGGCCATCGCCGGGGTGCTCGGGGCGATCGTGCTCCTGCTCGAGGCGCTCGATTGAGAGTCGTCACGCTCGCGGGGTTCGTGGTCCTCGCCCTGGCCGGCTGCGGTGGCGATGACGACGACGCGACCACAACACCTCCCGCGCCTACCGATCCGCGCTGCGAGCAGGCGACGTCGGCGATCATGACGCCGCTCGGAAACGCCGTGAAGAACGAGCTCGACCGCTTCACGGAACGGCTGGATCGTCAAGTCGCAGCGACCATCCCGACATCTACTTCGTCTCGGCCGAGCTGGATGGACCCGGCTTCGAGGATCCCGGCGACGTCGGCACCTGGGCCACCACGAGCCCCGGCGGTGCGGAGGCGATCTTCTCCATCGACGACCTGGCCAAGGACCACACGAGCTGGCGTGACGGGACGGCGATGGCGGGGCTGTCGCTGGACGACGACGGCGCGGAGGAGTCCCGCGCCTGCGCAGGTGGCTAGCTCATGAGCGACTACGACCCCGCTGCGTTCGACGCCTTCGAGGAAGCCGGCTGGACGACGAAGGAGGCGGCCGGCTACGACGCGCTTGCCGGCCGGGTGACCTCGCAGCTGGCCGATCCGCTGCTGGATGCGGTCGACGCGGGTGCGGGCAAGCGCGTGCTCGACATCGCAACGGGGCCCGGGTACGTCGCGGCCAGGGCTGCCGAGCGCGGTGCCGACGCCGTCGGCCTCGACTTCTCCGAGACCATGCTCGCGTACGCACGCTCTCGCGCGCCGGCCGTGGAGTTCGTGCGTGGCGACGCGACCGCGCTGCCGTTCGCCGACGGCTCCTTCGACGCGGTGACCTGCGCGTTTCTCCTGCTGCATCTGGGCCGGCCGGAGGCCGCACCCGCCGAGGCGGCCCGCGTGCTCGTCCCCGGAGGCCGCGCCGCGTTCAGCGTCTGGGACGTGCCTTCACGAGGCCGCTGGCTCGGCGTGGTGTTGGACGCGTTCGCGGCCGCGGGCGGGGTCCCGCCGCCGGACGTGCCGCACGGCCCGCCGATGTTCCGCTTCGCCGACGACGGCGAGTTCACCCGCCTGTTGACCGACGCAGGGCTCGTCGACGTGGCAGTGGCGACCCACGAGTTCCCGCTTCACCTCCAGAGCGGCGAGGAGCTGTGGAGCGGGCTCGTCGAAGGCAGCGTGCGCGTGCGGCCGCTGATCGTCGGGCAATCGCCCGAGGTACAGCGCGCGATGCGAGCCCATTTCGACGAGCTGGTCGAGGGCTACCGGACCGACGATGGCTACGTCCTGCCGGTCTCGGTCAAGCTCGCTTCGGGGCGAAAGCCGGACTAACAGCAGTCTGCGCCCGACGTGGGCGCGAGCGGAAGTGCCGCTCGCTGCGGAGCGCGCGCAGCCCGGACGCCCTTCACGATCGCGCTGTGCATGCCGTCCGCGACCTGATGCGTGAACTCCACGCTGACCTCCTCGAAGCCCGCGGCGTTCAGTCCTTCCTCGTACTCGCCCTTGGAGAGCGCGCCGGCGATGCAGCCGCAGTACGAGCCGCGCTCGGCCCGGTCGGCGGGGCTGAGCTGGTCCTCGGCGAGGATGTCCGTGATCCCGAGGCGGCCGCCCGTCTTCAGCACGCGCGCCATCTCGGTGAGGACGGCCGGCTTGTCCACGGACAGGTTGATGACGCAGTTCGAGATCACCACGTCGACCGACTCCGTCGGCAGCGGGATCTCCTCGATCACGCCCTTCACGAAGACGGCGTTGTCGATCCCCGCCTCCTCGGCGTTTCGCTGCGCGAGCGCCAGCATCTCGTCGGTCATGTCGAGGCCGTACGCGCGGCCGGTGGGCCCGACGCGCTTGGCCGAGAGGATCACGTCGATCCCGCCGCCCGAGCCGAGGTCGAGGACGGTCTCGCCCTCGCGGAGCTCGGCGACCGCGGTGGGGTTGCCGCAGCCCAGGCTTGCGAGGACGGCGGCGTTCGGAAGGTCGCCGCGCTGCTCGACGTCGTAGAGCGCCTCGCCGAACTTGGCGTCGGGCGTGCCGTCGTCGCAACAGCCGGAGCCGCCGTTCTGGACTGACACCGCCGCCTCGGCGTAGCGCCTGCGGACCTCCTCACGCAGCTGGTCGCCTGTCGTGGTCATGCAAGAACCTCCTTGAACTCGACGAGGGACGCGAGGCGCTCGACGGCCTCGCCGGAGAGCGAGTAGAACGCCCACTTGCCGCGCTGCTCGCGCTCGAGCAGCCCAGCGTCGGTCAGCTTCTTCAGGTGATGGCTGACGGTCGGCTGCGAGAGCTCGACCGCCGGCACGAACTCGCAGACGCAGACGGGCTCGTCGCTGCGCGCGAGCAGGTTGACGATCTTCACGCGGGCCGGATCGCCGAGCGCGCGGAAGAGCGTCGCAGTGGCGATCGCCTCGTCGTCCGAGAGGCTCGAGGTCGCGAGCGGCGCGCAACAGGTGATCACGGGGAGCGAGGTCATATCGATCAATGTCAATGTATAGATGAACGTCGATGTGTCTGTCAAGTACGGTGCCGCCGTGCCCGACTTCCCGCTCCCCGGCAGTGCATCCTCCGAGCTCGCGGCAGCGGCGCCCGGAGACGGCTCGCAGCACTGGGCGGGCTCGTCCAGCGCAGCCCTCGACGAGGACGGCTCGTTCGTCGTCGCGTACCGTGTCCGTGCCACGCCTGACGACTACGCCGCGACCCTCGTGGGCCGGTCGCAGGACGGGGCCGACCTCGAGACTGTCGTCACCCTCGACAAGGACCGCTTCGGAGCGATGTCGATGGAACGGCCCGCGCTGGTCCGAACGCAGGACGGTCAGTGGCGGCTCTACGTGTGCTCCGCCACGCCGAACAGCAAACACTGGTGGATCGACCTCCTCGAGGCGGAGACCCCCGAGGGCTTCGCCGAGGCTGAGCCGCGCACGGTCTTCCCCGGCGACGACGTGACCGCCGTCAAGGATCCGATCGTCCAGCGAGTGGACGGCGGCTGGCGGGCGTGGATCTGCTGCCATCCGCTCGACGAGGTCGACGAGGAGGACCGGATGACGACCGCCTACGCCACCAGCGCCGACGGGATCGCGTGGGACTGGCAGGGAACGGCGCTTGCGCCACGGCCTGGGCGGTGGGACTCGCGTGGTGCCCGCGTCAGCACGGTGCTCCCGGACGGGCGAGCCGCCTACGACGGCCGCGCCACCAAGGACGAGAACTGGTTCGAGCGCACGGGTCTCGCAGGCCCCGGGGACGGGCCGGGGCAGCTCGCCCAGACGAACGACGCCCCGGCGAGTCACGTCCGCTACCTCGACGTGCTGCCGCTGCCGGACGGCGGTTACCGCATCTGGTACGAGGCGCCCCTTCCCGGGGAGAGCCACGAGCTCCGCACCGAGTTGATCGCGCCGTAGGCTCCATCGTCGCCGTCGCTCGGCCGGTCTAGAGGCGAGTTCCCGCTCGAGCGACGTGCGGAGGGCCCCGGAGCCGCGGGGCCCTCTCCGCGCCGTCGTCAGTCGATTGCGCCGCAGACCGCCTCGGCAAAGACCTCGGCGGTGCGCCAGCCGCCCGAGGCGTGGAGCACCTCGAGCTGCTGCTGCCAGTTCACCGCGTCGGGTGCGACCCAGACGATCAACCCGTTGTCGCTGTAGACGGGACCCTCGCCCTTGACGACGAGCAGCCCGTCGTTACCGGGAATGCGAACCAGCGCGGTGCCGTCGTCGAGCGCCTCGACGATCACCGGGCCGGCGAGGACCGTGCGGATCGTGCCTCCGGTGGCCGGGTTCGTGAAGCTCGTCTTCCAGTGCGGAGAGGTGGACCGCGAAGCGGTCGAAGCTGCCTTCCTGGTCGGTGTACGTCGTCGTGCGCCTCGTGCCCTCGGAGTGGAGGACGACGTCGAAATCGCACAGATCTCCCGCTGGCAGCGTGCGCGTGCGGTCGACTTCCTCGATCACGACGCTGGGCGCGGCAGCCGTCGCCGGCGCGGCGAGGGCGAGGGCCGCGACGCCGATCGCAAGGGCCCGGAGCTTGCCGATGGCCATGGATCCTCCTCAGTTGGCTGTCAGGATCTAACTAATCTTTGAGACTGACGGAAGAGAAGGAGGTTAGTCCGTGGTATGCGTGTCCCGTGATCGTCGGTAACCCGCAGGAGTCCGGGGTCGACCTCGCCGTGGCCCTCCTCAACACGTGGGACACCTACGACGACCCGCCCGAGCATCTCGCCGCGGTGGCGGATCTGAGGCGCTTCCTGCACGCGGTAGGCCGGACGCGCGCGGCTCGTGTGGCCGGCGCGACCGACCTCACTGCGGTGAAGCACGTTCGGGATCGGCTGCGCCGCGTCTTCGAGACGGCCGACGAGGACGAAGCAGCGCGCGTTCTCAACGCCGTGGCGGCCGAGGCCGGCGCGCTGCCGCGGCTCGAGCGTGCCGGCGGCGACTGGGTCGTGCGGTACGGGCCTGACGAGAGAGACGTGGTCGGACACCTCGCGTCCACCGCCGCGGGGTCGTTGCTGGAGGTCGTGCGCGCCCACGGGCTCGACCGCTTCGGCATCTGCGCCGCCGCCCCCTGCACGGGTGTCTTCGTCGATCGGACGAAGAACCGCAGGAAGCGCTACTGCTGTGAGCTCTGCGCCGATCGCGCCGCCCAGCGCGACCATCGGGCGCGCCTCGCGCGGCCGGCCGACTAGGCGCGCCTGGGGGTCAGGTCTTGCGTTGAAGGATTCGGCCACACCGATGTGGCGATGCAAGACCTGACCCCGCTCTCGGCGTATGGCAGTCTCACCCCCGTGGTCCCCGAGTCGGAGCTTGTGTCGACCGAGCACGGACTCGTCCCGAAGGGGCAGGGCTGGTTCGTTCTCAACGCGCGCGACGCGCAGTGGTGGGCGCGCAACGGCCGCGGCTTTCTCTGCGAGTTCGAGGGCGCAGGGTTCGAGGGCGCGACCGATTTCCTGCAGCTAGGGATCAACGTCACCGTTCTCGACCCCGGCGAGCCGATGGCGATGTACCACCAGGAGAACGACCAGGAGGACTTCCTCGTGCTCGCCGGGGAGGCGTTGGCCATCGTCGAAGGCGAGGAGCGCCTGCTACGACGGTGGGACTTCGTGCACTGCCCTCCCGGGACGAACCATGTGATCATCGGCGCCGGAGAGGCGCCGTGCCTGGTGCTCGCGGTTGGCGCCCGTGACCGCTCGACGGGCCCAGACTGGGGCGCCTACACCGTCGATGAAGCCGCGCAACGTCACGGCGCCGGCGTCGAACGGGAAACGACCGACGCGGGCGAGGCGTATGCCCAATTCCCCAAGAGTGGACTAACCCGATACCGCGCGGGCTGGCTTCCTGAGTAGACGCCCAACGCTGATCTGCGCTCTGAAAATGAGCTCTACGCGAGGAGCTCGCGCTCCAGCGGGGTCGGGAAGCGCGTCACCGCGCGCGTCGGGCCGAACAGCTCGGTCAGCCGCCCCACGTCCGCCTCGACCGCGGCGACGACGTCGGAGCCGGCGTCCTCGAGCAGCCGGTAGACGACCTCGCCGTCCTTGCGCTGCGCCCAGCCGCCGACGATCCGGCCGTCCGACCAGATCGTCGGCCCGATGTTGCCGGCGTTGTCGAACAGCAGCCGCCCGTGCTCGCCGAGGTACCAGTCGCGCTCCTTCCAGCCCATGGGCGTGGGGTCGAGGCCGGGGAGGAGCGCGACCCACGGCTCCTGGACGGGCACGGGCTCGAGGTCGTCCGGGAGCGCCAGGCCCGCGCCGCCCTCGAGCTCGACGTCGACGGCGCCGGCCGCGGCGAGCGCCTTCCGCGTCTCGCCCATCGTCCAGCCGGTCCACCACTTGACGTCGGTGACGGTCGCCGGCCCGAACCTCGCCAGCCACCGCCGGACGAGCTCGGCCTGGGCCGCGTCGACCTCCCACTCCGCGAGGCCGTCCGCGAGCCACGAGTCGAAGCGCGTCCAGCGGTACTGGCTGCTCGTCCACGACCCTCGTGGGCGCCCGCGGATGATCCGCCGCTCCGCTGCCAGCTGGAAGAGCACCCGGCTCGTCGCCGGTTGCAGGCCGCCCCAGCGGCCCTCGCCGTAGTTCAGCGCCGTGTTGAGGCCCACGACCGCCCGCGAGAGCTCGGCGCCCGCGGCCTCCCCGCGCTCGTCCAGGGCCGCCAGCACCCTCTGCGCCAGGTCCTCGAACCACGCTTCGCCGTCCGCGATTCCGCTGGCCGCGAGGACGCGCTCCAGGCGCTTCCGCTCGCGCACCGCGATCGCGTTCGTGCACGCAGCCTGCATCACGCCGGCGAGATCGGGCGGCAGCACCCAGAGCGTCCGGCGCATGCCGTGGATGCGCACGAGCGTGCGCTGCTCGTACAACGCCTCCTCGACCGCGGCGACGGACGGCTCGCGCATGCGGGAGAGCGCGGAGAGGAAGACCGTGACCGGGTCGCTGGAATGGAGCGCGACCAGCGCGGCCGCTACCTCGGTCGGGGAGCCGGCCTTCGCGCTCGGGGCGAGGAGGTGCCGGCGTCCGATCCGCGCTCTGCGCTGCTCGGTGGAGATCCGTGGCGCCATCTGCGCCACGGATCTACCACACGCGGCCTAGCGGGCCGCGGGAGCGGCGACCGTCACTTCATCGCGCCGTCGAGCCAGGGGTCGCGGCCGGGGTCGCCACCGCCCGCAGCGATCACGAGTCGCTCGAGGTAGTGATCCCAGCCGACACCGTGGGACTGGGCCGCCTCGGCGCTCGGAAGGCGATGCACGAAGTGCAGCATCGTGCCGTCCCCGTCTGGGACGAGCTCGATCTCGACTGTGCTCGATCCGACGGGCATCGATCCCCGCCCGCCCGGCTCCCAACCCCAGGTGAAGACGAGCCGCCGCGGTGGGTCGAGCTCGACGAATTCGCCCGCCGCCGTGTTCTCGGGGATGATCTCCACGCGATAGAGCCCGCCCGGGCGCGGCTCGAACGTCGCGTTCTGCCCCATCCAGCGGACGGCTTTGTCGGGGTCGACCAGGAACTCCCAGACGGCCTCGGGCGGCGCGTCGATGGGGAGCTCGCGGGTGTACGTCGTGGACTCAGTCGCTGCTTCCATGCTTCTTTCTCTCCTCTCGTTCGATCTCGCGCTTGAGGGCATCCAGGCGCGGGTCCCAGAACTGCTCGAGGAACTCCTTGACCGGGACGAGCCCCTCGGGCCGTACGCGGTAGAGGCGCCGCGTGCCGTTCCGTCGCTCGCTCAAGAGCCCCGCCTCCTTCAGGACGTTCAGGTGCTGGGAGACCGCCGGGCGCGTGACGTCGAAGTGCGCGGCGATCTCGCCCGCCGAGAGCTCTCCCTCCCGGACGAGCGAGAGGATCTGGCGCCGGTGCGGCGCGGCGATCGCCTTGAGCGCGGCCTCCATGTCGCATAGTGTAAGCAAACTCTTACGTAAGGCGCAACTTAATCACGCCGCCGCTATCCCTATCGTCCCGCGCATGCAGCTGAGGGCGACCGCGCACCGCGACGTGATCCGCGTCCTGGACAGCTACTTCACGCTGCTGCTGCTCCTGCTGGCGAACTTCTTCCTGCTCGAGCTGGTGGACGACCCGCGCTGGGGCGCGATCGGCAGCACCCTGCTGGCGGCCGCCGCGCTGCTCGTGGCCATCAGCGACCCCGACAGCGGGCACCGGATCACGCGCCGGCACTGGATCCAGGTGGGTGCGTGCGTGGCGCTTGCGCCGATCGTGCTGTTCGTCAACTCGACCGAGCTGCTCGCGCTGGCCTATCTGCTTCCCGCAGCGCTGCTGGTGACGGCGACGCTGCCGGTCACGATCCGCCGCGTGCTGGGCCACAAGCGGGTCACGTACGAGACCGTCCTCGGCGCGCTCTGCGCGTACGTGCTGGTCGGCCTCCTGTTCGCGTTCCTCTACCTCGCCGTGAGCGAGGTGCGCGACGCGCCGTTCTTCGCGCAGCCCGGGCCGCACGAGCAGTCGGAATACCTCTACTTCAGCTTCGTCGCGCTGACCACGCTCGGGTTCGGCGACCTCTCGCCGTCGGTCGGGCTCCCGCAGGCGCTGACAGTGCTCGAGGCGCTGTGCGGGCAGATCTTCCTCGTCACGCTCGTCGCCCGGCTCGTCACGCTCTGGGTGCGGCAGAGCGAGCTGCAGCCGTAGCGACGAAGATCACGCCGAGCTGGTTGTCCGTCAGGTCGCCGGTGTCGCTGACGACGAAGTTGGAGCTGATCCGTCCTGAGGCGCCCTCGAACTGGCCGGTGCCGCCGACGACCTCGAGCACCGCGGTCCCGTGTCTCAGCTCCTCGGCGGCCGACGGCGCCAGCCGGCCCAGCTCGGTCGTGCGCAGGTGCAGCTCGTGTCCGTGCCCGAAGTCGACCGTGCCGGTCTCGGCGAAGAAGCCGTTTCCGTCCAGGGACAGAAGGGACTGGAGGAACGCCTCCTCGGCGCAGTCCTCGTAGACGAAGCCCGACTCGACGCCGGCGTCCCCGATCTGCGTCACGTGTGAGCACGGTGTCGCGCTTGCGCGCACGACGAGCACGTCGCCGTCGCCGGCGACCTCGCCGCGGAACTCCAGGGCGTACGTGAGCACGCGCGCCATAGCCAAGATCGTGCATCCGCACGACCCGAGTTCTCTTCAGGGCAACCCCTGGTCCTTGTTCGGACGGCGGGGACGGGCTACCTTGGAGTCGTGCTCGTCGGTCGGGAACCCGACTGCGCTCGGATCGACGAACTGCTCGGGCGCGCTCGACGGGGGCGTAGCGGCACGCTCGTGCTTCGCGGTGAGGCGGGACTGGGCAAGACCGCCTTGCTCGACTACGCGGCCGAGCGGGCCGAGGGCATGACGGTGGTCCGCGCGGTCGGCGTCGAGTACGAGGCCGAGCTGCAGTTCTCCGGCCTGCTCGAGCTCGCGCGGCCGTTGCTGCACCACATGGACGAGCTGCCGCCCCAGCAGGCGGAGGCGCTGCAGAGCGCGCTCGGGTTGGGCGAGCCGCGGCCGCACGACCGCTTCACGATCTGCGCCGCCACGCTCAGCCTTCTGGCCGCGGCCGCCGAGGCGAACCCGCTGCTCGTGCTGGTGGATGACGCGCAGTGGGTGGATGCCGCGACGAGCGACGCGCTCATCTTCGCGGTCAAGCGGCTCGTCGCCGACTCCGCGGCCGTGCTCTTCGCCGTCCGCGAAGGCGAGGAGCGGACGTTCAGCGCTCCCGCGCTCGAGCACCTCGAGCTGCGCGCGCTCGAGCCCGAGGAGGCAGAGCAGCTGCTCGCCGAGGCGGGTAGGTCGGTGGCGTCCGACGTCGTGCAGCTGCTCTGCGAGGCGACGCATGGCAACCCGCTCGCGCTGCTCGAGGTCACGAACGCGCTCGGCGCCGAGCAGCTCGCGGGCCGCGAGCCGCTGCCCGATCCCGTGCCGGCCGGGCCGACGCTCGAGCGGGCCTTCAACTGGCGCGCCGAGCAGCTCTCCGCCGACTCGCAGCGCGCGCTCGTCGTCGCCGCGGTCTCGCTCTCGGACGACGTGGAGACGATCGCCGCAGCGCTCGAGTCGCTGGGCATCGAGCGCGGCACCCTTGAGCCGGCCGAGGATGCGGGCCTGGTCACACTTGCCGAGGGACGCCTGGCGTTCCGCCACCCGCTCGTCCGCTCGGCCGTCTTCCACGCGGCCGCGCCGTCGGAGCGCCGCAACGCCCACCGCGCGGTCGCCGACGCGCTCCGTGAGCGCCAGGACGCCGAGCGTCTCGCCTGGCACCTCGCCGGAGCGGCCATCGGCCAGGACGAGGAGGCGGCGGTCGCGCTCGAGGAGGCCGCGCGCCAGGCGGAGGAGCGTTCGAGCTACGCCGCTGCCGCCGCCGCGCTCGAACGCGCGGCCGGTCTGACCGCGGACGAGGAAGCACGGCCCCGCCGCCTGCACGCGGCTGCCGACGCGGCCCTGCGGGCCGGGCGTACGGAGGACGCTGACGGCCTCCTGGACGAGCCGATCGGGCAGGAGCACGACGTGGCGCTGAAGGCTGCCGCCCTGCGGCTGCGCGGGCGGATCGCCTACCTCCACGGGCGTCCGCGCGAAGCGGCCGCGGTGCTGCTCGAGGCGGCCGACCTGCTCGAGGACGTCGACCGGGCTCTCGCCGTCGAGGTCTGCAACGAGGCCTGCAGCGCCCAGCTCGGCCTGGCCGACGCGGCCGGGGTGCTCGCAGCCGCCGAGCGTGCCCACGAGCTGGTCGAGCCGCTCGCCGACCCGCACCTGCACGAGCTCGTCGCCCTGACGCGCGGCTGGGCGCTCTGCTACGTCGGGCGCTCCGACGAGGGCGTGCCGCTCCTCTGCGACGCGGTCTCGACGGCGGCCACGCTCGACCCGCTCGGCCTGACGCGGCTTTCGGGCGCGCTGGAGTGGCTCGACCGCTCCCGCGAGGGCTACCGCCAGGCCTGCCGCGACGTCTCGGAGACGCGGAGGAACGGCGCGGTCGGCCTGCTGCCCTACCTGCTCTACCATCAGGCCTGGCACGCAAACCGCGCCGGGCTGCTGAACGAGGGCTACGCCGCCGCGAACGAGGCGCTTGCGCTTGCGCGCGAGCTCGACCTGTGGCTGCCGCGCACGCAATCCCTGCTGGTGCTCGTGGCGATCACGGCCAAGCGCGGGGCCGAGTCCGAGTGTCTCGGCTTCGCCGAGGAAGTGCGGCCGGCCGTCGAGGAGGCAGGGCTCGAGGGGTACCGGATCTGGCTGCGCTACTCGCTGGGGCTGCTCGCGCTGGGGCTGGGCGACCTCGACGGTGCCGCCCGGGAGCTCGACGCCGCCTCGCGGGCGCATCGTGGGCTCGGCGTGCACTCGCGCGGGATCGTCCCACCGCGGACCTCGCCGTCGTGCACGCCCGTGCGGGCGATGCGGAGGCCGCGGCCGCGACACTCGTGGACTTCGAGGCCTCGTTCGAGCCGCAGAGCCCGGTCGCGCTGGCGACCGCCGCCCGTGCCCGCGCGCTGCTCGCGACGGACGAGGAGTTCGACCGCTGCTTCGAGCAGACGTTCTCACTCCACGAGCGCTCCGACGATCGCTGGGCGCTCGCCCGCACACGGCTCGCCTACGGCGAGAGGCTCAGGCGCGCAGGCCGGCGGATCGACGCACGCGAGCAGCTGCGGCTCGCGCTCGAGCTCTTCGAGGCGCAGGGCGCCGACGCCTGGGCCGACCGCGTGCGCGCCGAGCTGCGCGCCAGCGGCGAGACCCTCCGCCGCCGCAAGTCCTGGGAGGAGGAGGCACTCACCCCGCAGGAGCTCCAGATCTCGCTCCACGTCGCGCGCGGGATGACGAACCGCGAGGTCGGCGCTGCGCTCTTCCTCTCGCACAAGACGATCGAGTTCCACCTCGGGCGCATCTACCGGAAGCTGAAGATGCACTCGCGCGCCGACCTGATCAGGCGCTTCGCGCGCGAGGCCGAGGAAGCGGAGGCCTTACCCGCCTAGGACCAGAACGACGGGCCCCCTCGCGGAGGCCCGTCGCCTGCCCAGTTCAGAGAAGTGAGCCCTACTCGTCCGATCCCAGTTCGACGATCGTCTGGATCAGGGCGGCCACACCGGGGTCGACGACGACGTTGTCGTTGCCGGCCAGGGTCTTGATCCGAAGGACGTCGTTCGCCGCCTCGGAATGCTCGATCCTGACCGCGGCCGCGAGGCCGGTCAGGTCGACTGCCCCGGCGTTCGCCGCGACGTTGACGTTGTCCGCTGCTGCGGTGCCCTCGACGATCACCTCGTCGGGCTGGCCGTCGCCGGCGTTCCCGCCGATCGTTGCCTCCATGTCGAAGAACGCCCGTGTCACCCCGGTGCCGGTGAGGTCGTGCACCGTGGCGACGTCCGCGCCGCCGAGCATCTCGGTGTCGATCAGCTCGGTGCCGGCGACGTCCATGACGATGTTGGCGACGTTGCGGGTGAAGCGGAGCCGCGGGCCGTTGGCGGAGAGATCGAAGATCTCCGCAGCGCCTGCGCCGTTGAACTCCATCGTGTCGATGCCGGCCTGGCCCTCGAGCGTGTCGTTGCCGTCGCCCGGGTTCCAGACCATCGTGTCGTCGCCCTCTGCGCCGATCATCAGGTCGTTCTGCTGCTGGCCGACCAGCCGGTCACGGCTGTCCCCGCCGATCAGGACGTCCTCGTCGACGCCGCCGTTCTGGGTGAGCTGGAGCAGGGCCGCGAGGCCCGGGTTCCCGGCGATCACGTCGTCGCCCGCCAGGGCGTTGATCGTGAGCCGGTCGTCCGCCGCCTGGGCGTGATCGACCTTGACCGAGGCGACCAGCCCGATCGCGTCCGCCGCTCCCGCGTTCGGGACGATGTTGACCAGGTCGTTCCCGTTCGTCGCGTTGACCGTGATCGAGTCGGGCTGGCCGTCGCCGGCTCCGCCGCCGATCGTGCTCTCGAGATCGAACTCGACGTTCCTCAGGTCGGTGCCGGTCATGTCGCCGACGACGCCGTTGTCGGCACCGCCGAGCGCCTGCGTCAGGATCCGCTCGACGTCGTCGAGATCCATCGTGATGCTGGCCACGTCACGGAAGAACCGCACCCGCGACCCGTTGGCGGAGACGTCGAAGTTCTCGTTCGCGCCTGCGCCGTTGAACAGCATCGTGTCGGTGTCGGCCTGCCCCTCGATCGTGTCGCTGCCGTCACCGGGATCCCAGCGGAACGAGTCGTCGCCGGCGCCCATGAAGGCGGTGTCGTCGCCCCGGTTGCCGTCGATGACGTCGTTGCCGTCGCCGCCGAGGAGCACCTCGGCCGCGTCGCTGCCGTTGATCGTGTCGTTGGCGGCTCCCCCGTCGACACTGACCTTGATCAATGCCGCGAGGCCGAGGCCGCCGTTCACGGTGTCGTTCCCGCCCAACGTGTTGAGAGCCAGCGAGTCGTTGGCCGCCTCGGGGTGATCGACCTTCACGGCCGCCGCCAGTCCGGTCACGTCGACCGCGCCCGCGTTCGCAGTCAGCGCGATCGTGTCGTTGTCGTTGGTGCCGTTGACGATCATCGTGTCGGGTTGGCCGTCGCCGGCTCCGCCGCCGAGCGCGCCTTCGAGCTCGAACTCGGCATCGACGAGGTCGGTCCCTCGCATGTCGTTGGTGATGCCGGTGTCCGCGCCGCCCAGCGCCTGGGTGAGGATCCGCTCGACGCCGTCGAGGTTCATCACGATCGTCCCGACGTCACGCGTGAAGCGCACGCGCGGGCCGTCGGCCGAGACCTCGAACCGCTCGTTCGCGCCGTTGCCGTTGAACAGCATCTGGTCGCTGCCCAACTGGCCTTCGACGACGTCGCTGCCGTCGCCGGGATCCCATGTGAACGAGTCGTCGCCGGCCCCCATGCCCGCGAAGTCGTTCCCGCGGTTGCCGTCGATCGCGTCCCGGTCGCTGCCGCCGAAGAACCGCTCCGCGCCGGAACCGCCGCGGAGGTCGTCGTCGTCCCGCTCGCCGTAGAGGCTCGTCGCCTCGGTGTCGGTGAAGACTCCGTTCGCCTCGTCGATCGAGACGCGGTCGTCACCCCGGCCGGCGAAGACGAGGATCTGCGTGAACCGGTTGCGGTTGAACTGCCAGTTGGGCGAGCCGTCGTTGTTGACGTCGACCTGCAGCTTGTTCGGATTCCCCGCCTTGAGCCGGAGCACGATCACGTCCGCGCGCGGAGTGCCGATCACCGTCAGCACGCCCCGCCTCACGTGACCCTTGACCTTCGGCCTCTTGTGCTTCTTCCTGGCCTTCGCCTTCGCCTTTGCCTTCGCCTTGGCCTTGGCCTTGGCCTTGGCCTTGGCCTTGTACTTCTTGCTGAGCTTCGGCCTCGGCTTGGCCTCCGCCGCCCCGTAGGCGCTGCTCGACATGAGCAGCGCCCCGAGGGCCACGAACGCGAGGGCGAGAGCCGCCCCCATCGCCGTGCGGCGGATCCAGCCGCCGGGCCCCATCACGATCGTCGGACTGGGCTTCATGCTTTCCTCCTTGCTCGCGGTGCACGTCCTGCCTTCGATGCTGGTCGCGGCAGGACGGGCCACGCTTCGGAGGAACCCCTAGACCTGGCGGACCGGGGTGGACCTAGGGCAGTGCCCTAGCGGCCCCCGGAACGACTAGGGCGAGCGGCTCGCGACGATCGCGATCACGGCCAGGGCCGCGCAGACCGCGATCACGCCGGCGAGCCCGGTGAAGATGGCCGCGATCGCGAACAGGGGCACCGAGATCCCCATCGCGCCGAGGATCAGTTCCTTCTGGTGGTCGCGCCGTTGCTTGAGGGCCCGCTCGCTCTCGGCGCCTCGCTCGGCGAGCCTGCGCTCGATGCGCTCGACGAAGCCGTCGATGATGGCCGGTTCCAGCTCGGCCCCGAGCTCCTTGCGCGCCTCGATCGCGGCCTCGAGCTCGTCTCTGGGAACGCCGCTCTCGCTCACGTCGTGGATTATTCCGCGATGCCGCTGCAGAACCGCGTCACACCGCTCGGCGACCTGATCGCCGACCCGGCGCGCGGCCTCGTCTACGGCAACCGTGGCTGCCTCCACGACGCCGAAGGCCGGATCCGGCGGCGCTACGCCACCAGGCGCTGGATCGCGTGCCGCCTGGAGTTCCGCGGCTGGCACCGGAGCCCGCTGATGCAGCCGGGCAAGTTCACCGAGCTCTTCTTCCTCGACGAGGCGACTGCCTTCGCCGCGGGACACCGTCCGTGCGCACTCTGCCGGCGCGAGGACTACGTCCGCTTCGGCGAGCTCTGGAGCGAGCTGCATCCCGGTCAGGTCGGAGCCGACGCGATCGACTTGCAGCTGCATGGCGAGCGGCTCGGGGAGCGCGGTGAGGTGACCGATCCTCCGGACGGCGCGTTCGTGCTGCTCGAGGACTCACCCTGGGTGATCGTGGGCTCCGACGCGCTGCGCTGGAGCCCGGCGGGCTACGTCGAGCGGAGGGCGCGGCCCGGCCGCGCCGAGCTCGTCACGCCTCCGTCCCTCGTCGGCGTGCTCCGGGCCGGCTGGGACCCGGTGGTGCCGCTCCTTCACCCGTCCGCGTCGAACTCCCAGCTGAGCATCACGGACTCCTCCGCAGCTCCGGCCCCGGCGCGCCGGTAGGTGGCGAGCGCAGCCTCGTTGTCAGCGTCCGTCAGCACCCACATGCCGTAGCACCCGCGCTCGCGGGCGAGCTCGGCGAGCGCGGCCACGAGCGCGGAGCCGGCGCCTTCCCGCCGCCGGTCCGGATGGACGTCGAGCTCGTACAGGAACATCTCGGTGCCCTTGTCCGGGTGCGTCGTCTCGACGCCGCTGACGAAGCCGATCGGCGTGTCGCCGTCGAGCGCGAACAGCAGGTGGTGGCTCTCGCTGGTCAGGAACCTCGCCGTCCACTCGGCGGTGGGAACACGATCGAAGAGGTCGGCGCCGGCCATGACGACGTGCTCGTCCCCTGGCGCGAGCCGCGCGATCCTCATGGGTCAATCGTAGGATCTCCGGTCGTGCCCGACGACAGGCCTGCCTTCTCCTCGCCGGACGACCTGGCGCCACCGATCGGCTACAGCCACGTCGTCGAGCTTCCTCCAGGCCGGCTGATCTGGACGTCGGGCCAGGTGGCGCTCGACGCCGAGCGGAACGTCGTCGGCGCCGGCGACTGGGAAGCGCAGACACGGCAGGTCTTCGAGAACGTCACGAAGGCCCTGAGGGCAGCCGGCGCGGGCTGGCCCGACGTCGTCAAGCTGACGCTCTTCGTCGTCGACGTTGCCGAGCTGCCGACGATCCGCGCCGTGCGCGACGAATTCGTCGATACCGAGAGCCCACCCACGAGCTCGCTCGTGCAGGTGGCAGGCCTCGTCCACCCCGACCTCCTGCTCGAGGTCGAGGCGGTGGCCTGGCTGCCCTAGCCGAGCTTCTCCCAGACGGAGACGTGCTTGGGGCTCTCGCTCGTGAACGGCTCGCGCCGCCAGCCGCTCCAGCGCTCGCGCAGCTTCATTCCGGCGATTCGCGCCATCAGGTCTAGCTCGGCCGGCCACACGTAGCGAAACGGGATCGAGCGGAGCTCGTACTTGCCGTCGACGCGCGAGTAGTGGTGGGAGACCAGGCCCTGCGACGCAATGTCGTACTCGTCGATGCCGACATGCTCAGGGCTCACGTTGAAGGGCACGAAGGTCTCGCCGGGCGGCATGCGCCGGAGCCTCGGCACGCCGACCTCGATCACGAAGCAGCCGCCCGGGACTAGGTGCGCCGCGACGTTCTCGAAGCACGCGACCTGGTCGTCCTGTGTCGTCAGGTTGTTGATCGTGTTGAACACGAGGTAGGCGAGCGCGAAGCTGCCCTCGACCCTGGCTGTGGCGAAGTCGCCGATGGCGACGTCGATCCGGTCCCCGCCCGGCTTCGCGCGCAGTCGGGCGACCATCGCCTCGGAGAGGTCGATACCGGACACGCTCACGCCGCGCTGCGAGAGCGGGAGCGCGATGCGGCCCGTGCCGATGCCGAGCTCGAGCACGGGGCCCTCGCCGGCGAGCGCGGCCAGGAAGTCCACGGTCGGCTCGACCACCGCAGGGTCGAACATGTCCGCGCTGCCCTCGTCGTACTGGGCGGCGACGCGCTCGCCGAAGTAGTTCTCCCGCACGGCCTACTTCTGCGCCAGCACGTGCACGACGATCCCCGACTCGAAGGTCGAGGCGTCCACGAGCTGCAGGTGGGTGAGGTCGAACCCGTCGAAGAGACGCGCGCCTCTCCCCGCGATCACCGGGAAGATCCAGAGGTGGAACTCGTCCACGAGGCCGTTGTCCAGGAGCGTCCGGTCGAGTTCACCGGTGCCGTACTTGAGCAGGTTCGTGCTCTCTTTCAGCTTCGCCACCGCCTCTGCGGTGTCGCCCTCGAGCAGGGACGCGTTCCAGGTCGTCTCGGTCAGCGTGCGCGAGGCGACGTGCTTCGGCATCGCGTTGATACTGGTCGGCGAAGTCGTCGCCCGCGCGCTGCGTCCAGGCCTCCGCAAAGCCCTCGTAGGTCTTGCGGCCGAGCAGCATCGCGTCCGCGTCCGAGAACAGCTTCTGTGCGTACGCCATGTGCTCGTCGTCCCAGTAGGGCGGGCTCCAGTCCTGCGGGTTCTCGATCACGCCGTCGAGCGAGACGAAAGTCGATTCGACCAGCTTGCCCATTTCATGCTCCTTCCGTTCGTGGCCGTCGCGGTTAGGACTGCGACGGCCACGAGGATTCATCGGTGCCCCCTGCTAGTCGTCGTAGGCGAAGAGCAGGAACTGCGTGAACTGCGTCGCGGCGAAGTTGTTGTCGCTGACGAGCAGCAGGGTCCGCCGTCCGTCGCGCAGGCGCGGCCCGAACGCCATCCCCTCGACGTTGTCGAGCGGACGCCCCAGCACGTCGAGGTTCAGCAACAGCGTCTTCTGCACCGGGTCGATCACGCCGAACAGGCCGGCGAGGCTGCTGAAGCGGCTGATGTCGTCGGCGTGCTTCAGCTCGACCCGGAAGAGCTTGATCTTGTTGCCGGTGCCCGGCGCGCCGACCGAGAACGACCGCTCCATCGCCAGGAACGAGTCCTTGTCGAGCGGCAGCAGTTCGACGAGGCCGTTGACCGCGAAGTTGGTCGGGGGCACGGGCGGCTCGGCGATCGTCTCGGTGAAGTAGAGGTACTGCTCGTCCGGCCGGCCGCGCTTGTCGTAGCGCAGCAGACGGGCGGGGCTGCGCTCGGTGAGGCTGGCGGCGGGGCCGTCCTGCGTGAGCGCGCCCTCGGAGCCGGTCCAGAGGCTCTTCTTCGAGAAAGCGGCGGTCTCGAAGCCCAGGTTCTGACGCACGCCTTTGCCCGGACCGAGCAGGAACTGATCGGGCACCGTGAGCGACTTCACGTGTGAGCCGTCGAGCCGGAAGACGCGGATCCACGGGTCGATGCCGCGGGTCGTGAAGCCTTCGGAGGTCACGACGATGCGGCGGTGACTCTTGAGCGCGAAGCCCTCGGGGTCGAGGCTCGCGGCCGGGAAGAGGGTGCCGTCGGGTTGCTTCAACGTGGTGACGCCGGTGAACGTGATGTCGCCCGGCGTGAGGCGCCCGTCGCGGATGTCGGCGCGCAGCTTGTAGAAGCGTGCAGGGTTGAGCTGGCTCGGATCGTCCGAGAGCGCGTAGAAGGTGCTCCGACCCGCGTACTGGATGCCCGAGAGCCCGCCGACCTGCGTGCCCTCGAAGGTCGTGCCGGTCGGGAAGATCACCTCACCGCGGAACTCGAGGGACGGTGGGCGCTTGTGCGAGGTTGCGGCCGGCGCCGAGGCGGCGACTATGGCCGCGAAGGCGAGCGCGAGCAGCGAGACCGAACGGACGTGTCCGAACATGGCGATCCTCCCCTGGGTCGATGCTGGCGCGAGACCCTACTAGCGGCGGGTGGGGCTCCGACGCGGTAGCTTCGCGGCAACGGCGAGAGAAAGGGGAGTCCCCATGGCCCAGACCCAGGCGCGCTCCGCGCAGCGGACGCACTACTTCCCGACCGACGAGGTTCACTTCAAGTGGGACACCGACAACGAGCCGGTGCTCACGGTCGCCAGCGGCGACACCGTCGTCGTGCACACGCGCGACGTCAGCGACAACCAGATCACGCCGGACTCGACCGCGGACGCAATCGCCTCGCTCGACTGGGATCGCGTCTACCCGCTGGCCGGCCCGATCGCCGTCGAGGGCGCGCAGCCCGGCCACACGCTGGCGATCGAGATCGTCGACCTGCACACGCAGGGCTGGGGGTGGACGGCGATCATCCCGGGCTTCGGGCTGCTCCCGGACGACTTCACCGAGCCGTACCTGAAGATCTTCGACCTCGCGGACGGCGACTTCACGCACCTGCGCGAGGACATCGCGATCCCGATCGCGCCGTTCCTGGGGACGATGGGAGTCTGCCCGGCCGGGGCGAGCGAGCAGGCGGTGATGCCCCCGGGCGTCTTCGGCGGCAACCTCGACACGCGCCAGCTCGTCCGCGGCACGACGCTCTACCTGCCCGTCCAGGTCGAGGGCGCGCTGTTCAGCTGCGGCGACGCGCACGCGGCCCAGGGCGACGGCGAGGTCTGCGTGACGGGGATCGAGTCGCCGATGTACGGCGCGCTGCGCTTCACGCTGCACGAGGACCGCTCGATTCCCGCGCCGCAGTACGAGACGGCGCCGGGCCCGCTGACCCCTCACGTCGACGGCGGCGGCTTCTACGGGACGACCGGCGTCGGGCCCGACCTGTACGTGGCCGCGCAGGAGGCGCTGCGGGCGATGCTCGACTACCTCGGCGCCAACTACGACCTGTCCAAGGAGGACGCGTACGTGCTGTCGAGCCTGTGCGTCGACCTGAAGATCTCGGAGATCGTCGACGCCGGCGAGTACGTCGTCAGTGCGGTGTTGCCGCTCGCGGTGTTCCGCTGATCACTCGATGGTGACCGGCGGCCCGAAGCGCCGGTCCCGGATCGAGTAGATCCGCACGACGGCGCCGATCGGGACCGGGGCGGTGACCTGGAACGTGCCGCGCCGGTCCGTCGACCGAACGGCGGTGAGCCAGCGCTTGCCGCTCTTCGTCAGCAGCTGCAGCCGGTACGGCTGCCGGCCCGCGCGGGGCCTGATCTGGCCCCAGAGGCGCGCGACGGTGCCGTCGGCGGTGAACGCGAGCGGGAAGGTGAACGCGTAGAGGCCGGGCTTCGCGCGGCCGCGCGAGGTGATCAGCCCGCTCTGGAAGCGCTCGCGCTGCGGCTCGTCCTGGTACAGGAACTGGATCAGCATGTCGACCTGGCGCGTCCGGTAGACGAGCCGGGCCGCCTCGCCGATGTACTGGGCCTGCAGCCGGGGCGAGACGCCGAGGAACTTGTCGGGCGGGTTGGTCTGGTAGCCCCACTCGGTCAGCCAGATCCGCTTGCGGCCGCCCCAGGCCCTCCGTACCGCGTCCACGAGCACGCGCAGGTTCGCGAGCGTGACCGTCTTGCAGCGCGCGCCGAAGCAGCCGCCCTCGGTGGGAGTCTCGTAGGCGCTGCCCGGATGCGGATGGTGCGCGTAGGCGTCGAGGCGGGCGCCGGCTTTCCTCATGCCCGCGAAGCCACTCGAGCGGCGAGACGCCGCCCACGTTCGCGCGAGGGCCGGTGACACCGCCGCCGACGCGGGCGCGCGGGCTCGCGTCGTGGATCGCCTTGTAGGCGGGATTGAGCAGTCGCCGGACGTACGTGCCCGGCACCGTCGGCTCGAGCCAGCGGCGGAGGTTCGGCTCGTTCCAGATCAGCCAGTAGCGCACGAACGGGTAGCGCTTGGCCGCGGCGCCGGCGAACGCGGCGAAATCCTTGCCGCTCGGGGGCGCGAACCTGGGCGCGCGGCCGCCGTTCGCCCAGCCCGGAGTCCCGACCAGCGTGACGACCGGCTGGATGCCACGTGTCTGCAGGCCACGCAGGACCTGGTCGGTGCGTCCCCAGTTGAACCGGCCCTTGGCCGGCTCGACCTTGTTCCACTCGAGCGTGAAGCGGACGACGTCGACGCCGAGCCCGTCGATCGTGTCGAGGCGCTTTCCGAGCTTCCCGGGCCCGTTGAGGATCCAGTTGTCGTCCTGGATGCCGTACTTGACCAGAGTGGTGGCGTGCGCCTCCGGCGCCCAGAAGGCGGCCAGAAGGATCGCGATCAGGACTGGGCGGCGCATTTGGCGCTGGCACCCTAGTCAAACGGGCGGCTGGCCGGTTGCGGTTCTATCGAAAGCGCCCGGTGTCAGCGCGGGCCTTGATGTCGCCCTCCTCGTCACGCGCGGTCAGACGGATGAAGAAGGGGCCTGGCTCCTCGGGCAGCGGAATCCAGAAGTACGGGCTGGCGGAGTCCTTCTCAGCTTCGCCTCTCAACAGACCCGCACGCTGGTTCTTCAGCCACTCGTGCGGCAGCAACGGGCCGCCGGGCCTGTGCAGCTCCCAGCGGACGTCGACCTCTCGGCCGTCGAAGCCCGTCAGTGAGATGCGGTAGTTGACCGTCACTCCGACCGGCTCGTCGGTTCCTGACTCCGTCTCCTGGGTCCTCGTCCCCTCCAGGATCTCGAGCAGGCGCTCCGCCAGGTCGCTCGGGCTCGAGTCCTCGCTCAGCTGCATGAACAGTGCTGCGCTGCTGAGGCCGCAGTCGGGCTCGTTCAACCCGTCTTCGCAGGCCTTTCCGACGGAGAAAGTGGGGGCGTCGCCCTGCCCGAGAGCTCGACGAACGCCTTCGCGCAGGTGTACTCGCGCTTCGTCGCTCAGGGTGGGGGTCACCACGATGTCGTCGTCGCCGCCGGTCTCGGTTGGCACGGTCTCGGTCTCGGTGGTCTCCGTCTCCGCCGTGTCCGTCTCCGTGGTCTCGGTCTCCGTGGTCTCGGTTTCGGTCCGTCTCCGTTTCGGTCGTCTCGGCCTCGATGGCGGGCTGCGTCTCGACCGGCACGGTCAGCGCCGCCGTGTGGCGCTGCGACGCCGGGCTCGGCGCCGAGGAGCCCTTCAGCTCCTCCTGACGCGCCGTGTACTCCTCGAGCGTGACGTTCTCGTCGACGACGAGCTCGCTGAGCTCCGCGTTGAGCTCCGGGGTCGGCACGGGCGGGTTCGGCCAGAGAGCGAGGATCGCGCCGATGGACGTGGCGACGGCGCCTGCGGCGAGCACGACGGCCACGAGTGACCTAGCACCCTTGCCGAGCGACGAGTACCACGCGCGAAGGCGGGCCTGCGGGCGAGGCGGCCTGGGTGATTCCGCCCTCAGTGTGCGCAGGCGATCGATCGCGAGCTCCACCCGCCGGCGCAGCTTGCGGCGTCGCTCGCCGCTGGCGCCCTGGTACTGGCGGTAGAGTCGGCGCACACGCTCCTCGGCGTTGCGGACGAGCTCGGAATGGGAGGGTTGCCGCTCCGTGCTGGGCATCCACTTCCTCTCACATCATCGAGCGACGGCAGCTCCTTCCTCCAGAGTGGCGCGAAGGCCATTCTCCGGTCAAGGGAGTCGGGGCTTGTGTCAGGCCTTTGACACTTCTAGTGTCGCTCGCATGTCAGAGTCACCGACGGCCGTCTGGCAGCGTTCGGCTGGGATGAAGCGAGCAATCGCAGGTTCAGCGCCGCGCCGCCGTGGTCGTCCGGCGCCCATGGAGGCATACTGACAATGGTGAACGAAGAGATCGGCGGTGTACGCACGTTCGTGATCGCCGACATCCGCGGCTACTCCCGTTACACCGAGGAGTGTGGGGACGAGGCGGCCGCGGCGCTGTCGGCGAAGTTTTCGGCGATCGTGGACGAGGACGTCGCTGCCCACGAGGGGCAGCTCGTCGAGATGCGCGGCGACGAGGCGCTCGTCGTGTTCACGTCCGCTCGCCAGGCGATCCGGGCGGCCGTCGACCTGCAGGCTCAGTTCCAGGAGACCGCGGCCGAGCTGGACGTCCCGCTGCGGGTCGGGATCGGGATCGACTCCGGCGAGGCGGTGCAGCTCGAGGACGGGAGCTTCCGCGGAGCAGCGCTGAACGTGGCGGCCCGACTGTGCGGCCGTGCCTCGGGCGGCGAGGTGATCATCAGCGAGGCGACCTCGCGCATGGCAGGACGGCTCGGCGGGCTCCATTACAGCGACGGCGGGCGGGTGCGCCTCAAGAACATTCCCGACCCGATCCACATCTACAAGGTCTACTCGGAGCTCGACGCACGTCCGTCCAACCGCTGGGTCGTGATGATCTTCGGCAAGCCGCGCCCGGCGCTCAGCTGGAGGCTCGGTGCGATCGTCGTCGCGATCGCTTCCGTTACCGCCGCTGCGGTCGTCTACCTCACCGCCGGTGGAGGCGCCGAGCCGAGCGGGGCCGCCTCGCCGCCTCCCGCGTCGCCGGCCGGGCAGGAGGTCGCTGCGACCGGGCTCGCGTCGGTTGTGCCCGCGGCGATCTGGAAGGACTGCCAGGTACAGCCGTCGCCGGAGGCGAGGGCGGACGAGACGGCGGCGTGCGTGCCTGCCGGAGGGATGCCCGACCGCTGGGAGATCTCGCGCTACCCGAACGGCCTCGCCCTGGCCGAGGCGTACCGCAGCGAGCTGGGCAAGCGAGCCGACATCAAGCGCGACAGCGGCAAGTGCAACGCGTTCGTGTGGGGCGGCGAGCTCGAGTGGCAGCACGGCGTCAACAAGCCGGGCGGCCGGGTGTTCTGCTACTTCGACGGCAACGACGCGGTGATCGTGTGGACGCACGAGCGCCTGAGCCAGCCGACGCACCGCGACATCATGGTGATCGCGCGCGAAGGCGGCAGCGACCACACGGGCCTCACGCGCTGGTGGCGGCCCTGGCACCACCAGATCGGCAAGGCCGGCGCGTAGGCGTCAGCGGTCGCGCTTTCGGGCGACGACCAGCAGATACTCGTACGGGTACTCGGCGGGCCCGCCGGGGGCGCCTCGATTCATGCGCTCCGCGAACTCGAGTGACTCGCGGTCGAGCGCCGCCGCACGCTCAGGCTGGCCGGCGAGGAACGCTCGCATGGCGATCACGGGCCCGAAGGTCTCGTCGAAGAGCTCGACGTACTCGCGCGGGCTCGCGGCCCGCTCGACGTACTCGCGGCGCGTCAGCTCGAGCGAGTCGACGCGGCCCTCGAACAGCTCACGTACGTGCTCTTCGCTGCCCCACAGCAGCGGTGGGAGCGCGTCCGGCGGAGGCGGAGGTGCGTACCGTGCGAACGCCTCGAAGAAGTCGGCGGCGGTGCCCTCGGGAGTGAAGTTGATCATCCCGATCGTGCCTCCAGGCCTGCACACGCGCAGGAGCTCGTCGGCCACCTTCCGGTGATCGGGGGCGAACATCGCGCCCATCGACGACGTGACAACGTCGAATTCGCCGTCGTCGAACGGCAGCGCCTCGGCGTCGGCTTCCACCCATTCGAGCTCTACGCCGCGCTCACGCGCCTCCTTCCGGCCCGCCGCGAAGTTCTCGGGCGTGAGATCCGACGCCACGACCTCAGCGCCGGCCTCGGCGGCGCGGATCGCGACGTTGCCCGTGCCCGCGGCCACGTCGAGCACGCGCTGACCCGGCCCGATCCCGCACGCCTCGACGAGCACAGGCCCCACCTCCCAGACGGTCGCCTTCGCGAACCGGTGGTAGTCGCCGAGCGCCCACATCGCGCGTTCTGCGGCCTTGTGCTCGTCCAGGCCTGCTGTCGTCTTGTCGGCCATCCGTCCTCCCATCTCCGTGATCCTGGCCAGAGCCGCCACGTCCACCAGTGCGCCTCTGGAGCGGCTCCCCATCCCTCGACCGTAGGGGCCGCACATGCGGCCGGCGTCGCCAGGACCGGCCATCTTCCGGCGTGCCGGCGCCTGGCCCGACCGGGCTACGTGTCGAGCAGGCCGGCCTGGACGGCTCGGGCCGCGGCGGCGGTGCGCGACGGGAGGCCGAGCTTGCGGAGGATGTTGGTGACGTGCCGGTGGACGGTGTGCTCGCTGACCACCAGACGCTCCGCGATCTGACGGTTCGTCAGGCCCTCGGCGAGGAGCTGGAGCACTTCGCGCTCGCGCTTCGTCACGGGCAGCGCCTCGTCCGGCTGGCCTGCCGTAACGCCGAGCAGCCGCCGGGCTCGCCCGGCTTCGGGCTCCGCGCCCAGGTCGGCGAGCGTCTCGAGCGCTGCCGTCGCCTCGCGCGCGGAATCCTGCGTCCGGCCGAGCGCGAGGAGACTCGTCGCGAGCTCGATCCGGGCCCTGGCCGACTCGAACGGGGCACCGTTCCGCTCGAAGCCGTCCACGGCGTCTTCGAGCAGCGGCCGGGCGCGATCATGATCGCCCGCTGCCGCCACGATCATGCCCTCCGCGAGATCGACGAACGCTCGCGTCGGCGCGGTGCCGACGAGCCGCTCGAGCTCACGCAGCTCTTCGAGCGCGGCGCCCGCCTCCTCGAGTTCGCCCCGCGCGACCCGGGCGCGTACGAGAAGCTCGAGCGCACAGAAGCGATCGAGCTTCCTGCTCGGCGGAACCTGGCGCAGCACGCGATCGAGCAACTCGACCGCCCTGTGCGAGTCGCCGCGGTCGAGCGCGAGCCGGGCGCGACCGACCTGCGCTCCCTGCGACGGACCGACCCTGTCGAGCAGCCGAGCCGCCTCCTCGGCGTCGCCCTGCCGCCGCCTCAGCTCGGCAAGGCCCAGCAGCGGACTGGCCGTCCAGGCCGGCCGCGAGCGGGTGAAGTCGTCGACGGCGGCCTCGAGTGACGCTTCCGCATCGTGCCAGCGCCCGCGCCAGAGGTGGACCGCGCCGTACTCGGCTCTGCAGAACGCGAGCATGTACCTGCTCCCGTACCGATCAGCGAACCGCGCGATGCGGTCGCACCATTCGGCGGCCCGCGCGTAGTCGAGTACCGCGGTGCAGGCCGAGACGAGCAGGCAGCACGCCCACGCGCTCGAGATCGGGATCGTCGCCTCGCCTTCCAGGGCCGTCGCCGTCGCTTCGTCGAGGTAGCGCATTCCCTCGTCCACCTGGGCGCAGGCGACGAGCGCCCCGCCTTCCAGGGCGAGGCCGAGGATCTCCAGGTCCACGACCCCGAAGCGCCGCCCGAGCTCTGCGGCGAAGGCGGCTCGCTCGCGGGCCTGCGCGGTCTCGCCGTTCGAGTGCGCGATGTACCCCTCGTGGAAGGCGAGCCAGCCGTGGTCGGGCCCGGGCTCCAGCGGATCGAGGAGGCGGTGTGCGCGGCGCAGCCAGCCGCTCGCGACCGACCAGGCGCCGTAGAAGTCGAGCTGGTCGGCCGCAAGCCAGGTCGCCATGCGCGCGGCTGCGGCAGCGTCGCCCCGACCCTTGTAGAGGCGGAACGCGCGCTCACGCGACGAGAACACGGCGTCGGCGTCGTCCAGCCACCAGGCCGCCCAGCTCAGCCCCTCGTAGGCCTCCGGTGTCTCGTCCTCGGCTAGCGCCGCCTCGAACGACGCGCGCGCGTCGTCCCAACGGGCGTCTGCCAGCTTCGCCCAGCCGGAGTGGAGCCGATCCGTCTTTGTGCGGGCCACGGGAGACGCTTAGCGGTCGTCGCGCTTGAGCACGGTGGTGGCGATCCTGATGCCGAAGCGTCCTGGGGCCAGCACGACGTCCCAAACCTGGTTGACCACTCCCCCGCCGGGGAGTTCCTCCACCATCGACTCGACCAAGTCGTCCGCGCCCTCGATCAGATCCTCGCCCACGTCGACGATGCCGTCGGCCGTCGGCACGGCCGCGAGGGCGATCTCTTTGGTGATCGCCGGCGCGAGCCGCTCGAGGTCGGCTCGTACGGCAGCCTCGGCACGATCGCGCGCCTCCGGAACGGACTCGCCTCCGCCCGCCCGTCTGATGCGGCGCAAGAGGACGAGCGCCAGCACGACACCGACCGCCGCCCAGGCCGCGGTGAGCAGGAGCGCGGCGAGCCACGCGTCCATGACCGTCGCGAGCGCCAGCAGGGCGGCGGCGTTCCCGAGCACGAAGGCCGTGAGCAACGCGGTCACCGCTACCAGCGCGGTGACAACGTCACGGCCGGCGCGACGCAGCTCCGCTTCGTGGCGGGCGGCGGTGAGCCGGCTCTCGTAGAACGCCAGCGCCGCCGCGTCGAGACCGAGCTGCCCGAGCAGATCAGTCAGCGATTCCTCGGCCTCTCCCTCCTCGGGCGCGACCGCTGCCTCAGTCGTCTCGTCCGCCACGAAACCCTTCCTATCGCTGTCCGAGCCGCCGCGCGCCGAGTCTAACCCGGCGTCAGATGCGCTCCGCCGCCGAAAGATACGACGAATGACCAATAGGCAGGGGAGCCGGCCGCGGCCAGTCTGATCTCGCAAGGTCAGACACAGAAAGGTGAGGTCATGAGAATCGGAGTCATCGCTCTCGTGCTGGTCGCCGCCGTGGCGATCCTGCCCGGCGCCGCCAGCCCCGGGAGCGCTCACAGCAAGCCGTCAGGTCCGCCTGACACCTATGTCACGAGCTGGGATGCTGTCGGAACCCAGGCGTTCAGCGCGGCAGGTCTAACGCCCGCCGAGGGCCACACGATCTTCGCCTACGTCGCGGTCGCGGTCTACGACGCTGTGATGGCGATCGAGGGCGGCTATCGGCCGTTCGCTGTGGACGTCGATGCGCCCCGGAATGCCTCGGCGGAGGCGGCGGTGGCTGCGGCCGCGCACCGCACGCTGGCGCACTACCTGCCCGGTCAGGCGGCGTCGATCATCGATCCCGCGTACACGGCTTCGTTGGCCACGATTGCGGATGGGACCGCGAAGACGGCCGGGATCGGGGTGGGTGAGGGGGTCGCACACCTGTTCATCGCCCAGCGGGCCGACGACGGGTTCCGCGCTCCGGTGACCTACACGCCGCCGAACCCGCCCATCCCCGGGCGCTGGATCCCGACCGCAGCATCACCGCCGATCGGGCCGTACCTGGGGCTCATGCGCCCGTTCAGCCTGCGCTCGGCCAGCCAGTTCCGTCCCGACGGCCCGCCGGCGCTCGGCAGCAAGAGGTGGGCGCGTGACTTCAACGAGGTGAAGGAGATCGGCTCCAGCACGAGCACGACCCGTACCGCCGAGCAGACGCTGGCGGCGCGCTTCTGGGCGGAGGCGCCGGTGCAGCAGGCACGCGGCTCCTTCCGCAAGTTCGTGCTCGACCACCAGCTCGACATCGTCGACTCGGCCCGGTTCATGGGCATGATCTCCGTCGTCTACGCCGACGCGCTGATCGCCTGCTTCGACGCCAAGTACAAGTACGCGTTCTGGCGGCCGATCACTGCGATCCGCGCGGGCGACACGGACGGCAACCCGGCGACCGCCGGCGATCCGGCCTGGTCGACGCTCCTCGCCGGCACTCCGAACCATCCGGAGTACCCGAGCGCGCACTCGTGCATCAGCCCGGCTGGCGGCTATGTGATCGCCGACTTCCTGGGCACGAACCGGATCGACTTCACTGTCCCCAGCCTCACCGGCCTGGGCGACCGTCACTTCCTCCGGACGAGTGACCTCGAGTACGAAGTGAGCAACGCCCGCATCTGGGGCGGCATCCACTACCGCAGCGCCGTCGAGGACGGCGTCCGGATCGGCAAGCGCACCGTCAACCAGGTGCTCGGCCGCCACTTCAAGCGGTCGAGGCACTAGCCGCGCAGCAAGCGGCGGATCGGCTCTCGCGGCCGATCCGCCGCTCACTGCTGCATTCGCCGTATCCGAAAACGCGACTCGTGCGTTTTGGAACCACGGATGCGTATGTTCCTCGCCACAGCGGCCGCGGCGATGGCCTGTCTCGCGTCGTTCGGCGCGACCGGCGGCGGACAGGACGCGGCGGCGCAGCTGCTGCCGCCACCGCCCCAGTTGCCGCCGCCCCCTCCGCTGCCTCCGCTCCCCCCGCCGCCGCTGCCGCCCCCGCCGCAGTTGCCGCCGCCTCCGCTTCCTCCCCCGCCGTTGCCGCCGCTTCCTCCGCCGCCGCTGCCGCCTCCGCCGCAGTTGCCGCCGCCTCCGCTTCCCCCGCTTCCTCCGCCTCCGCCGGTGCCGCTGCCGCCTCCGCTCAGCGTGCCGCCTGCTCCGCTGCCTCTGAGCCCACCGCCCTCGGTGCCCACCTCGACCCCGCCGCCGCCTGCGTCACCCGGCGCACCCACGACGGGGTCCGGGACGAGCTCGTCGCCATCCGGCTCGTACCCGGCGGGGACGTTCCCGACCACGACTGTCGGAGGAGTCTCGAGTCCGTTCGTGGAGAGCGGAGCCGTGGCCCCGTCAGCGAAGGGGCGTGCGCGCGTTCGGCTGTCACGTTCGCTCGTACGTCCGCACCGAAAAGGCGGCGGGACGACGGTCGTCTTCAGGCTTCGGAAGGCGATGCTGCTCCGCCTCACGATCCTCCGGGTCCACCCGACCTGCGAGGTGGTGGGCAGCCTCCGCGTGCGTGGCCACGCCGGCGTCAACCGCGTTCCTTTCAGCGGCCGGATCCATGGCCGCCCGCTGTCGGCCGGCACCTATCGACTCGTCATCGGTGCGCAGCGGACGCCGCCCGCGGCGCAGGCAGCGATCGTCGTCGCCCGCGGTCGCATGAGCTCAGTCCAGTTCCGCAAGGCACGGCGGGCGAACGCGTGCATGCCTGTCTTCGGCTTCGACTCCGCTCTGCCGTTCGTCGCCTCGAGTACCGGCGGCGGGACGGGCAGCGAAGCCGGGAGCGGGAACCCGGTCGTGAAAGCCGCCAAGGGAGTCGCGAAGAAGGGGAAGTCCCTGGCGACGCGCGTGAAGGGCGGGATTCAGGATCCCACCCCGATCGGCCCCGGATTCCTCGTTCTCGTCGGCTTGCTGACGCTGGCAGCCGCCGCCCTCGGCGCCTTCGTGCTCGTCAACGTCAATCGCTTGCGCGAGCGCTCCCTTCGGTAGGCCGCCCTACTCGACTCTCGTGTCGACGTAGACCGTCCAGTCGGCAACATCCTCGATCTCGAAGACGCCGTTGAGAATGAACGGGTCGCTCTGCATCACTTCCCGAACCTCATCCGCGTTCATGCCTTCCCAGAGCGACATCGAGCCGAGCCTCGCCGCCCAGGGCCCGCCCATGACGAAGTGGCCGCGCTCGATCAGGTCGTCGATGAACTCGGCGTGGGCATCCCAGTCCGGCTGGTCTTCGGGGAGCCCGGTCTTCCAGGCCGGGCCCGGCCCGACTCGCAGGACGACGCGTGGAATTCGCAGCGGCAAGGTCCGAGGCCTCCGAGCGCTGACACTACCGTCAGGCAGGCGGATCACTCCTCGCGTAGCTCCTGGACGTCGGGATCGCGTGGATTGAGCCGCAGAGCGCTGGCGAACGCCTCGCGGCGCGCCGGTCCCTCGCTGGCCAGGGCAAGGTCGAGCCAGAGCTCCCAGTCGCCGTCGTCACGGCTCAGGCCTTCGCGGAAGCTCTCGCGGGCGCGCATGAGCTCGCCGCGTTCGAGCTGCGCCTCCCCGCGGAGGCGCCAGGGCTCGGCAGACCACGGCTGCAGGCGAGCAGCCCGGCGCGCGGCGCTTTCTGATCCGCTCTCAGCCAACGCGAGCTCGCGGTTGCCGGCGTACGCGGCCAGGGCGACGAGCGCGAGCACAAGCGTGACGGCGGCGCCCGTCACGCCCGGCGCCCGCGGGATCGGAACCCACCGCTTCCGGCTCGCGAGCAACAGCGCGGTCGCGCACGCGAGTGCGGGGACGGTCACCGCTGGCAGCTCCCAGTCCCAGTCCTGCCCGGTGTGGGCGAGGAACGCGACATACGGACCGAGCGCCGCGGGGGTGAACCGGTCGGCGCGCGTGGCGACCGCGGCGGCGAGCGGGAGCCCCAGCGCAGCCAGCAGCAGCACGAGTCCGAGCGGCCCAAGCTCCGCGAGCATCTCGAGGTAGAGGCTGTGCGCATCGGTTGCAGGCTGGGGCACCGGCCGGTGCTGGTACCAGCGTCGGCGGTAGCTCCCCGCGCCCGAGCCGAGCAGCGGCTCGTCCTCGACTGTGCGCAGCGCGACCCGCCAATAGTCGGCGCGGCTGCTTCCCGAGAGCGTCCGCAGACGTGCCGCCCCCGTGGCGGGGACCTCGGTCGGCGCCGAGAACGACCGGGCGAGGGCGACACCGGCTACAGCCACCGCGACGACGAGCGCCGCGGAGACGGCGATCACCACCCGGCGGTCGCGCGGGCCGATCCAGACGGCGAAGAGCGCGACGAGGCCGAGTGCCAGCGCCAGCCAGCCGCCCCGCGAGTAGGTCAGGTACTGCGTTGCGAGGAACAGCGGCACGAGCGCAAGACACGCCGCGCGCAGGGGCCGGTGCGGGACGGCGAGCGCGAGACCGGCCGCCAAGAGCGTCCCCATCGCGGCGAGCAACGCCATCCCGTTCGCGTAGCCGACCGGCTCGGCCAGCCGGTCCGCGGACCCAGGGTCGTCCGTGACGGCGCCGATCGGGTCGTCGCCGACAACGGCGTCCGCGAGTCCTACCGCGCAGAGCACGGCAACGGCGACGAGCACACCGACCAGGAGCGCAGGTCGCGAACCAGGGGTTGCGAGCAGCACGAGGGCTGCGGCCGTTGCCAGGTAGAGGAGCAATCGCTCGGCGTCGAGCACCGATGCGGTGGGGTCGAGCGACCAGCTCGTCGAGGCGAGCGTCCAGAGGAGCAAGCCCGCCAGGGCGCCGAGGAACGAGAGCTCGAGCGGAGACGGCCGGCCCGCACGCCCGGCGAGGAGGGTGCCGGCGACGATCGCGAGCAGCGCCGCGCTCCAGACCCAGCTCGGTGGCGCGAAGCCGCCTTCGTCGAAGCCGAGGACGAGCACGAGCGCACAGGCGAGGAGTGCGGGTACCCGGTCGGCGTGAACCATCGCGGCGGGACTGTACGGGTGCTACTGGGACGACGCGGGAGGCCCCGGTCGAGGCTCTACGGGAGTCGCTCGACCAGGCGGAAGCGCTCGGCAACGATCAGCGTGTCGTCGTCGATGTCGTGCTCGGCCCAGAAGCGCTCGTGCGCGCGGCGCCAGTCCTCGACGGACTCGAAGCCCTCCGCCCTCGTCGCGGGCGAACTGGACGTCGACGTCGCAGGCGCGCACGATCCTGACCTCCGTCGTCTCGACCACGGCTACGGGCCGGTCGTCGAAGTCGAGCAGCGCGAAGCGCTGACCGACCCCGGGCAGCGGCTCGTCGGTGAAAGGAGCGTGGTCGGATCGAAGCCCGGCGGTGGCCGTCTTGTCGCCGCGCAGCACGGCGTCGACGAGCCGGCGCCGCAGGTCGGTGCGCGCGTAGCCGAGCTCGAACGGAGGGAGCTCGTTCATCCGGGCGAAGATACTTCCCACATGACCGAGCGAGCCGGCCGGACGCTGCTTGTTTCCGCACTCGTCGGTTGGGGCGTGAACATCGTCGCCCTGCTCGTCATCGACGAGCTCTTCGACAGCGTCGAGATCGGTCGCTGGGGCCCACTGCTCATCGGCGCGGCGGTGCTCGCGCTCGCGAACGCCTTCGTCAAGCCGGTCCTCACGGTGCTGACGCTGCCTCTGATTCTGCTGACGCTCGGGCTGAGCTACTTCGGGCTCAACGTGCTGATGCTGGCACTGGCGGAGTGGATCGCGCCCGACTTCTCGATCGACGGCTTCTGGACATACGTGGGCGCTACGATCATCGTCTCGCTCGTCAACTGGATCCTGAACGCGCTCCTTCCTGACGGCGACTGAGCGAGGACCACGGGGCCGTCGGCGAGATCTGCACCCCGCGATCATTCTGAAACCGCGTGGGCCGGGGGTCTTGAACCGCGCCCTTGCGCGCGCTACGGTCGCAGGGCAAAGCGAAGGCGGCTCCTTCGCGCAGCTGGAGGCAGTTGTTTTGAAGGGGAGGCGGCTTCGTGCGTCGCAAGGAGTCTCGGTCGGTCAGTAGGAGCAGGCTCCTCTTCGCGCTGAGCGCGGCGCTGGCACTCGCGCTCGTCGCGGCGCCGTCGTGGTCGTCGGCTCAGGCGACCGGCCCGGTGCTCGGTGGACGGCTCTTCTCGACCGGGCAGCCGGTTGAGGTGGAGGTCTTGTCGGCGAGCGCGGCCCTGACCTCGACGCTCTTCCTGCTCGAGCCGGAGGAGCGCCGCATCGCCACGAACCGCGACGTCGGTACGAAGGTCACCGTCGGCCCGTACGGGTCGGGCGAGGAGCTGATCTTCGGCATTCGGGTCAGCGGCCAGGAGTACCGGATGGGCCCGGCAGAGCGGAATCCAGACGGCGTGATCCATGCGACCGTCGAGTTCCTCGCCGACGGCTGCGCGATCGTCGGCTTCGAGGATCTCTTCGGCGGCGGCGACCGCGACTACGACGACAACCGCTTCAGGTTCTGCGGCGGCATCGCGCCCGAGCCACCTCCGCCCCCGCCGCCGCCTCCGCCTCCGCCCGCCGCGGTTCCGCCCAACGCGGACGCCGGTGAGGACCAGGGCGTGCTCGAGGGCAGCGTCGTGACGCTCGACGGGACGAAGTCGACGGCGTCGAACCTCGTGGCCCGGAAGTACACGACGAACGCCGACTTCGGGGAGGGGACGTCGATCAACCTCACGACGACCCCGCCCGATCAGCTGCAGCTGGACGACACGACCGAGGCCTTCGACTTCATCTGGATCGCCGCCTCCGACCGCGGCACCGTGATCAAGATCGACACGCTCACGGGCGTCGTGCTCGGCGAGTACTGGTCGGCTCCGCAGAACCGGGCCAAAGATCCATCGCGCACCACGGTCGACAAGGACGGCAACGTCTGGGTCGGAAACCGGGCCGAGGAGAGCCTCCTGGCCGGCGTTCGGAAGGGCTCGGTGGCGCAGATCGGGCTGGCCGAGAACGGTCAATGTGTCGACCGGAACGGCAACGGGCAGATCGACACGTCATCGGGCCTGGGCGACATCGAGCCGTGGCCCAATGCCTCGGGTGCGGACAACGACGGTGGCGTCTCGACCGCCGCGGACGAATGCCTCCTCAACTACGTCCGGACGAACGGCGTCGCGATCCGCCAGGTGTCGGTCGACGCGGACAACCACATCTGGGTCGGCGGCGCGGCGCTCGGCGGCACACCGCGCTTCTTCGACCGTCTCGCGCCCGACGGCTCGATCGTCCGCACGATCAACATGCTGGCGCCGGCGCAAACCGGCGAGAGCGGCGCCATCGGGTGCTGCTACGGCGGCCTCGTCGATCCGAACGGGATCCTCTGGTCGTCTGCGGACAACAACAACTACCTGCTCCGGATCGACCCGTCGCAGCCGAACGGCCACCCCGACCTGGTCAAGGTGGTTCAGCTGGGTCGCACGTCGTACGGGCTGGGGATCGACCCGGACGGGGTCCTCTGGCAGTCGAACTGGGTCTTCAACTCCGTGCAGCGGATCTCTCCCGCGGGAGCGATCCTCAACACGTTCGCCACCGGGGGCCCGTCGAACGACCGTGGCGTCGCGGTGACCGACGACGGCGACGTCTGGGTCGCGAACTCCGGGGGGAGCTCGGTCGCCCGCCTCCAGAACAACGGCAGCGTCGTCGCCCAGATACCCGTCGGGAACGAGCCGACCGGCGTAGCGGTGGACGGTGCCGGCAAGGTCTGGTCGAGCAACCGCTCGTCGAGCACAGCGTCCCGGATCGACCCCGCGACGAACGCGGTCGACCTGACCGTCAGCCTTGGCGCCGGCGCTGCTCCCTACAACTACTCGGACATGACCGGGTCGACGCTCACGGGCGCACCCGACGAGGGGACGTGGACGACCGTCTACGACTCGAAGATCGAGGAGGCGAGCTGGGCCTTCCTCGACTGGACGGCCGAGACGCCCGGGGACGGCTCGCTGGCAGTGACCGTCGCCGGCTCGGACGACGGGACGACGTTCGGACCGGAGGTCCCCGTCGTCGCGGGCGAGCAGCTCGCTGGGTTGCTCCCGAGCCGCTACCTGCGCGTCACGGTGCGCTTCGTGCGCTCGTCGGGCGGCGCGACCCCGGTGCTCCTCGACCTGACCGTCGCCCACGCGGGCGACCGGCCCAACGCGCTCGCCTATCGCTGGCGCCTGCTGGAGCAGGATGGGCCGCCGATCTTCCTCTCCTCTCGTACCTCGCCGACGCCCATGTTCGTCGCTCCCGACGACGGCAGGTACCTCTTCGAACTGACCGTCACCGACAGCGCCGGCCTCACCGATGCCGACGAGGTCCAGGTCGACGTCCGCAATGCAGATCCGGGCCTGACGGTCGAGGCCGGCGCCGCCTTCGCGGGTGGCGTGACGCTCGTGAACGCCTCGTTCACCGATCCCGGCTGGCTCGACACGCACTCGGCGAGCTTCGACTGGGGCGACGGCACCGTTCAACCTGTCGCCGTGACCGCGCAGGGCACGGGTTGGGGCACCTTCTTCGGCTCGCACGTCTATGCGCGGGCGGGCAGCTACGAGGTGACGGTCACGCTCGCCGACGACGACGGCGGCACCGCCACCAGGAAGGTCGCGCAACTCAGGGTCAGCGCGCCGGTGGCGCTCTGGGCCGATAGCCGCACGAAGCGCGACACGCTCGACTGGGGAGGCGGCGAGGGAAGCGTCGACGGCCGGATTCACTCGAACAACGAGATGGTCGTCCGGGGTGCGATGAAGGCGACCACTGGGCCGATCACGTACGTCTCGACGTTCACGGCGGGCGGCCAGCAGACGTTCCCGTCGCCGCCGGTGAAGGTCGCATCCGAGCCGATTCCCGTCCTCTTCAACGTGGCCGACTACCGGCCGGGTGCAAAGGTCGCGAGCGAGGTCGGCAACGCCTACCACGACATGTCGTCTCGGTGCGACAGCAACGGAATCTGGCACGTCGTGAACACGACCCTGGCGCCGGGCGTCTACTACGTCTCCTGCAGCGTGAAGCTGGATGGGTCGGCCCTGGGCGGACGGGTGACGATCGCGGCCGAGCGTGAGATCCAGGTGGACGGCTCCAGGCCGGCGTTCGAGCCCTTCTACGACGGTCTGCTGCTCCTGTCGGGGTCGACGAACGACCAGGCGGTCGCGATCCACACGCAGAGCTCGAAGTTCCTCGGCGTCGTCTACGCGCGAACCGGCGGCGTCGTGATCGCGGGCTCGAAGAACCGCTTCTTCTGCGGCATCTACGGCGACACGATCGACGTGACCGGCACAGGCCTGACCATGCGCGGCGCGAACTGCGGCCGGCCGGACTCGACCGTGTCCGGGCCGCTCCTCGTCCCCGAGCTGGAGGTCGAGGTCGAAGCCGACCGGGACGAGACCCTCCCCGGCGGCACGATCGCCTACGACGCGACCGTTCGGAACGACGGCTCGCTGCTCGTCGTGCCCGGGGTCCTCGGGCTCGAGAACGTCGACACGGCCGGCGCCACCGTCAAGGCCTATTCGTATGTGCTCGAGTACTTCTCGCTTCCGGACGGAGCCTGGGTCCCGTTCGCATCGGCTGCCCGCTCCGCTCCGGGTTACACACCGGCGCAGCCGCTCCCGACGATCGGCGGGCTCGAGCTGACCGCCCGGGCGAACGCCTCGCCCGGTGTCACCTATCCGGCCGCGGGCGACGCGCTCCTTGGCACCACGATCGGCGCGGGCGGCTTCGCCACCTGGGGCGCGCAGGCCGTGGTCGACCTCGATCCGGCGCTCGTGACCCGGCTGCTCGATCCCGCCCGGACCGGCGGGATCCGCAACCGGGTCGAGTTCGAGCTGGATCCCCCGGCGACGCAGGTCCGTCGCCTGTTCAGCTTCGGCACCGACTTCGCCGGCGCGCTTCGCACGCTCTCGGGCGACGTCCGCGGCGGCGACCTGCACTTCTTCGGCCCCGAGGGCGACGTCGTCCACCACGACGGCCTGGAGCTCGCGCCGGGCGAGCACGTCACCTTCGACGAGTCCTTCACGGTGCCCGTCGCAGCTCCGCGCGGCGCGACCGAGACCGACGCCGGCTATCTCAGCAGGCTGCTCACGCTCGACGGCGCGCCGCTGGTCGGATCCGCCTTCGTGCTCGCGCAGGGCGGGGTCGGCCGGCTCGTTGCCCCGCTCTCGACCGCGACCACGACCGAGCGCCTGCCCGTCGTCTCGATCTCGACGGTCGGTCCGGACGGGATCCCTGCGGGCACGACCGGCGACTACGACCTCAAGGTCGCCAACCTCGGCTCCAGCGGCGCCGGGGACCTGGAGGTCAGCGCCTCCGCAGCCGGAACTGCGCTCACCGTCACCGGCGCCCCAGGCTCGCTCGTCCCCGGTGAGCTCGCCGCCGCCGCCACGACCTACGCCGCGCCGGCGACCAACCCGCCCGCCGACGTGACCGTCACGGGCGAGACGCGGTGGACGGACGCGGCCGGCAACTCCTACGGCCCGGTGCGCTCGGAGGCGACCACTCAGGTTCTCACCCCGGCGACCCTGATCCCGACGTTGACGGACACCCTCGCCGAGGACGTCGGCGGCGACGGCCAGGTCTCGCCCGGAGACTCGGTTCGGTACACGCTGATGATCCGCAACGCCGGCGACCAGGCGTTGGCGAACGTGGTCGCGAACCTGACGCCCGACGCCGCCTCGGGCCCGCTGATCGCCGGCTCGGTCAGCTCCGCGAACGGCACCGTGGTCAGCGGCAACGGCGCTGGCGACTCGGCGGTGCGGGTCACGTGGGCCTCGATCGCCGGCGGCACCACGTCCCAGGCCAGCTTCCGGGTGCGTGTGGCCGATCCGTTCCCGACCGGCGTCTCCCGACTGCAGCTTCAGGGTGACGTGAGCGCAGACGGCTTCCCGGCCACGCCGACCGACGATCCTGCGCTCCCGGGGACGACCGATCCGACGCGAACCACGGTCGTGGTCCCGGCCCCGAACCTGACCGCGTTCCTCTCCGGCCGGCTCGCCGTCGACGCCGACGGCAACGGCTTCGCCTCGCCGGGCGACACGCTGCGGTACATGCTGGCCGTCAACTCGGTCGGGTCGCTGCCCGTCACCGGCATCGGCGTTACGGTCCCGGTGCCTGCCGCGGCAGCCCTGGTCCCAGGGTCCGTGTCGACGAGCAAGGGGACGATCGGCCCCGGCCCCGGCGTGTCCGTGAGCCTCGGCACGCTCGCGCCGCTCGAGTCCGCGACGATCGGATTCGACCTGCGAGTTGCAAGCCCGCTCCCGCCGGACGTCGTCGCGCTCTCAGTCCAGGGGGAGGTCAGCTCCGATCAGCTCGCCGATCTCCTCACCGACGATCCCAACACGTTCACCGTCGGGGACCGCACCGTCGTCGCCGTCCGGAGCGGCGGTGGAGGCGGCGGCGGTGGCGGCGGAGGAGGAGGGCTGCCTGGGCCGGCGGTCGGGGACATCGAGCCCGCGGAGGGGACGATCATCACCGAGCCGACCGCGATCTCGGCGACCCTGAACCCGGTCGCGGGGGAGACGGTCACGTCCTGGACGGTCTCCTACAGGCGCGCCGACGACGGAACGCTGACCGGGCTCGCCTCGGGGAGCGACGCCACGGTCGAGGCGACGATCGACCCGACTGTGCTCCCGAACGGGATGTACTTCCTCGTCTTCAGGGCGGTCTCGTCCGACGGCGGCGTGACAGTGCGCGAGCTCTCGGTCGTCGTCGACGGCGAGCTCAAGCTCGGCCGCTACGTGACGAGCTTCGAGGACATGTCGGTCGGCGTGGCGGGGCTGCCGTTGCGCGTGCTGCGCCGCTACGACAGCTTCGACAAGACCGTGGGTGACTTCGGGGTCGGCTGGCGCGTCGAGATCGCGGACTTCCGCATCTCGACGAATGGTCCGCTCGGCGACGGCGGCTGGCAGATGCGGGTCTGCGGTCCCGGGGTCATCTTCGTCCCGCTCTGCTTCTCCTCGAACCGGCAGCACTACGTGACGGTGACCTGGCCGGACGGGCTGACCGAGGTCTTCGACCTCACGCCCGCGCAGGGCTCCACCTTCCTCAGCGGCCTAACCCAGGCACGGTTCACCGGCCGGAACACCACGTCGAAGCTCGAGGCGCTCGACAACGGCCTCTACTTCTCGAACGGCAACCTGCTCGGCGGCTTCTTCGGCTCTGACGGCATCTACGACCCGACGAGGTTCCGGCTCACCGACCGAGTCGGGACCGCCTACATCCTCGACGTCAACCAGGGGCTCTTGGAGATCGTGGAGCGCACGGGCAACCGGATCACGTTCGGACAGAACGGCGTCGCCTCGACCTTCGGACCGGGAATCACCTTCACCCGCGACGGCGCGGGCCGGATAACGCGGATCGAGGATCCCGACGACAACGCCGTCACCTACGGCTACGACGCGAACGGCGACCTCGTCTCGGTCGTCGACCAGAACGACAACGAGACGCGCTTCACCTACCGGGCCGGCCACTACCTCGAGAGCGTCCTCGACCCGCTCGACCGCCCGCTGGCGAGGTACGAGTACCACCCGGACGGACGGCTCGAGGCGGTGATCGACGGCGAGGGCAACCGGATCGAGGTGTCGAGCGATGTCGATGCGCGGACAGAAGCGGTCACCGACGCCGAGCAGCGGCTGACCACCGTCTCGACCTTCGACGAGCGCGGCAACGTCCGCTTCCGAAACGAGATCTTCGACGGCAGCCCGCACATCACCGAGTACCGCTACGACGACAACGGCAACGTCGTCTTCCGGAAGGACCCGCTCGGAAACATCTGGGAGGCCGAGTACGAGGGCAGGAACCTCACCCGGTTCGAGGACCCCGAAGACCAGTCGGTCGAGATCACGTACGAGAACGGGTTGCCCGGGATCTGGCGCGATCAGCGCAACAGGACGACCGAGTACCGCTGGAACCCGAATGGGACGCTGAAGGAGATCGTCGACGCGAACTCGGTCGCGGAGTCGTACACCTACTACCCGAACGGGCTGCGCGAGACCCGCACCGATCGCGAGGACCACACGTGGCGCTGGACCTACAACTCGGCGGGCCTGGTCGAGACCGAGACCGATCCGCGCGGGAACGTGACGCGCTACGAGTACGACGGCGCCGGTCGTGTGACGAAGACGATCGACGACCTGGACGGTGAGGCAACGCGCAGCTACGACGAGGCCGGCAACCTCCGCTTCGAGACGGACGCAGACGGCAACCGCACCGAGCTCCGCTACGACGAGCACGGCCGCGTGATCGAAGAGATCGATCCCGACGGCTTCTCGACGACCTACGACTACGACGGGGCCGGGCGCCTCGTGTCGGTCGACAACGAGGCCGACCAGCCGACCACGTACACCTATGACAGAAACGGCCGCACGCGCACGGTCAAGGTCGGCGATCTCGACCCGACCAGCTACGCCTACGACGGCGGCGGGCGACTCCGGCTGCTCACCGACCCGATCGGCCGCGAGACGGGCTACACCTACTACGACAACGGCTGGCTCCGGACGGAGCGGAACGCGGCCGGCGGCGTCACCGAGCGCCTCTACTTCCCCGACGGGCACCTGCGGCGCGTCGAGGACCCGAACGACGCGGTCACCTCGTACACGTACGACGCGACCGGACGGCTCGAGTCCGTGATCGATCCCGTCGGCCGCCGGACCGCCCACGAGTACAGCCCCACGGGCCGGCCCACCAAGACGACCTTCCACGACGGCACGTTCACCGAGCAGGGGTACGACCGGGACGGCCGCCTGACGCACAGCTGGGACCAGGAGCGGAACGAGACGACGCACGAGTACGACGCGGCCGGCAACCACACCGCGACGGTCGACCCCGAGCAGCGCCGGTTCGAGTCGACCTACGACGACCTCAACCGACTGGAGACCGAGACCGACCCGCTCGGCGTCCAGACCCGTTACACGTACACGGCCGCCGGGCGGCTGAGGACGACGGCGACGCTCGAGGGCGTGACGACCACCTTCGGCTACAACGGCCGCGGGCTCGAGACCTCTCGGCGCAACACGCTCGGCCACACCTGGTCGACCACCTACGACCCGGCAGGGCGTGTCGACGTGCAGACCGACGCGCGCCTGTCCACGCTCGACCACGCCTACGACCCCTACGGGCGGCTCGCCTCGATCACCGACCTCGCCGGCCACGGCGTCTCGTTCGGCTACGACGACGCCGGGCAGCGCACGTCCTTGACCGACCCGCGCTCGAAGACGTGGGACTTCACGTACCACGCCCTCGGCGGGCTCGCGAGCGAGACCGATCCGCTCGACCACACGCGCTCGCTCCAGTACGACCTGGCAGGTCGGCTCACGTCGGAGACCGATGCGCGCGGCGTCACCGTCGACTACGGCTACTTCGTCGACGACCGCGTTCGGACGATCACAGAGCGGGGCGGCTCCGGCTCGATCGTCTACGCCTACGACGACGCCGGTCGGCGCCGAACGATGACCGACCAGACGGGCACGACAGGCTGGACGTACTGGCCGAGCGGCCGCATGCGGACCGTGACCTCGCCCGCAGGCACGGTCTCCTACGGGTACGACCGCTCGGGCCGCCGCACCTCGCTGACCCAGCCGCAGGGGGCGGTCGGCTACACCTACGACGCGGCCGGGCGGCTGGCGACGGTCGCCGACTGGAGCGGCACCGCGACCAGCACGTTCAGCTACGACGACGACGGTCGGATCGCGGGCCTCACGAGGCCGAACGGCGTCACCACCAACTACACCTACGACCCGGCCGGGCGACTCGACCGGATCGAGCACCGCAACGCAGGCGGCATCCTCGAGTTCTTCGATTACACGCTCGATCCGAACGGCAACCGGACCGCCGTCGCCTCCAGCGCCGGCACCGAGAGCTACACGCTCAACGCGCTCGAGCAGCTCACGCGTGTGACCTATCCGGGCGGACGGCAAGTCGACTACACCTACGACGGCGCCGGCAACCGCCTCACGGAGCGCACCAGCGGCTCCCCTCAGGTCGACTACACCTACGACGACGCGTCACGCTTGCTCCAGGCGGGCGGGACCTCGTACGGCTACGACAACTCGGGCAATCTGACGTCGGCCGGCTCCGGCAGCTTCGGGTGGGACTGGCGCGGCCGCCTCCAGAGCGTCGGCAGCGGCCCGGGCGCCACGTCCTACCGCTACGACGGCGACGACGTCCGCGTGTCGACGACGACGGCGGGCACCACGACGCCGCTGCTGTACGACCGGCTGGGCTGGAGCGGCGTCCCCGAGCTCGTCTCCGACGGGAGCACGGGCTACGTGCACAGCCCGGCGGGACTGCACGCTCAGGTGGGCGCCGCGAGGCAATTCGCGCTCGCGGACGCGCTCGGCTCGGTGCGCGGGCTCACGAACGCGGCCGGCGCGGTGAGCGGCTCGCGTTCGTTCGACGTCTTCGGAGGCGTCTCGAGCCAGAGCGGCGCGGCGAGCCGGCTCGGGTTCACCGGAGCGCAGCAGGACGGTGGCCTCGTGCACCTCAACGCGCGCGACCTGTCGACGTCGACCGGACGCTTCCTCTCGGTCGACCCCGTCCGCCCGGGCGCCCCCGGAGTCGTGGGCTGGAACCCCTACACCTACGTCGGCAACAACCCGACCACACACATCGACCTCAGCGGCCAGCAGGTCGCTATCGAGTACGGCGCCTTGCTCCGTGTAGCGGCCGTCGGGGTCGGGAGTCTCGCCCTCTACTACTGGTGGATCAACAGCCCGTGGTACCAGTGCCTCGTCTCGACCTCGTGCTTCGACGTGTTCCCGGACGTGAGTGTCGGCGCGGGAACTGGGACCGGGACGATCCCCGGCGGCAAGTCGATCGAGGAGCTCGCCAAGGAGATCCAGCAACGCGTGCGAGACCTCACGCGCGAAGCCGCGGAGGCCGCCGCAGCCGCCTGTCTCGGGGCCAATCTTGCCAACTGGTTCGTGGACGTCGACAGCCCGTGCTCGGGCCAGGACGTCCGGATCTACTTCCCGGGCGGCCTCGACCAGGAGAAGATCTCCGCCCACATCGCGGCCACGCAGGGCCAGCGGCCCAATTTGGCCCGGCTGACGCGCAAGCTCGAGCAGTGGAGCCGCGCCTGGCTCGATACCCAGCCGAACTGCATCGACTGGCGCGCCAACGGCCTCCAGTGCGACGAGTACCCGTTCGCCACCGCGTGGGAGGGAGGACAGGCGAACCTGCCCTCACTCGAGGGCGTCCCGCCGGGTGAGCACCGCAAGCAGGGTGGAACGCTCGGCGGCTTCTACAGGGCGGCCGCGTGCCAGCCGTTCGGCGAGCGGCAGGAGTACGCAGTCGTGCCCGTGCCGGCGAAATTCGTGCCGACGTTCAGACTCTGTCACTGACGGTCACAGAGGGCCTCGAGCGCCTGCTTCTTCTCCACGACGCGGTCGGCTCGCCGCTTCGCGGCTACCTGCGCCCCCCGCTTGCCGAGACGACGCTGCGCGAGCGGCTGGCCGATCTGCGCCTGGAGCCGCCCGCGGACCTCGTCGAGCTGTACGGCTTGCACGACGGCGTCGACGAGGAGGCGTGGGACCGCGACGCGGCAGGCGTCTGGTATCCGCTTCTGCTCAGGGGCGGCGTGCGATTCGCGAGCTCTGCGGCTGCAGCCGATTCGTGTCGCGAGCTGCGCGCCGACGCCGCTGAGATCGCGTCGGCGCCTTGGTGGGACCTCTCCGAGGGCGACCTCTGGCGCCCCGGGTGGCTCCCCGTCTTTCCCCTGGCCAGAGCGGACGAGAACGTGGCGATCGACTGCGACTCCGGCTCGGCCCATTTCGGCCGACTCACCCTCGTGCGCTGGGAGGCCGTCGAGGCGCGATGCGTCGCCGGGTCGCTGCTCGAGTTCCTCGACGTGCTGGCCGACCGTTTCGAGGCGGTCGGCTCCTACTGGGACGCGCAGGCGCGACGTCTCGTGGACGACGAGCAACTCACTGCGCGCCTCGGTTCGTTTCTCTGACCGGGCTCGTCGATCTGGCGTCCCAGGCTCGTTCGATCTGACGCATCAGCGCCGGGTAGACGACGCGATGTCGAAACGGCCTGATCAGCGCCATATAGGCGGACCCGAACCTGCCCCGAGGCTTGACGTAGACGCCCATCTGTCCCTGGTACGAGCCCTCTCCCTGGTCGATCCAGGCGAGGTGCATCACGGCGTGAACCGTTCGGTTCGATACCTCCGCGGCCCACTCGTCGTCGGTGCGATAGAGCGGGCGAAAGCCGTAGGAGCTCCGACCGGACTCCTCCGCGGTGTCACGCAGATCTCCGGGAAGCCGTGCCGTCAACGTCGTTTCAGGACCTCCCGGGACCGCATGCTTGCGCCCGGGATCGTCCCAGCCGAACCAACCGCCGATGCGGTAACGAAGGGAGAAGAGCAGGCGAGTTGCGGTCGACCCTCGGTTGGCCGGATCCAGCGAGGACATCACGTCTAGCAGCGCTCCGAAGTCCTCGCGCCCGCCCCGCGCAGGTAGCGCCCAGACATCCTCGAGCCTGAAGTCGGGCGCGATCTCGGCGATGCGCCACGGGCGAGATTCGTGCGCTGTGTTCGGCAGCCTCATACGCGTCAGGTCATGCAGACAGCTTCAGGCGAACAGGCTCTCACCAGGGCGCGATCGTCGTTCCGCCCCATTCCTCGGGCGCGGTGTCACGCACGGTTTGGGTGAGTTCCCAGCGGTGGCCGTCGGGGTCCTCGAGGACACCGGAACGCTCGCCGTAATCGTACGTCCTCAGCTCCTCGACGACCCGGGCGCCGCATTCGCGCGCACGGGCGAACGCCTCGTCGACGTCTGCCACGCGCACCTTGACGAGCTGCGTGACGACGCCTTCGCTCGGAGCAACCTGATCGCCGCGAACGTCGGCGACAACGATGGCACCATCCGATCCAACGCGTAGCTGGGTGCGGTGCGAATCACCGATCCGGACGCGCTCCTCGAAGCCGAACGCCGTCTCCAGCCACGCCACCGCCGCGCGCACGTCCCGGTAGACGAGCACGGGAGTGACGGTCGCAGGCGGCGCGGAACGATTCGTCAACATGGCCGGGACAGTAAACGGGCGCCGCGTCGGGTGACATTCCCGGAGGATTGGTCGGCGGCCTCTGCGTCCGCTCCTATCATCGCCGCGTGATCCATCTGCGGATCGTTGCGCCGCCGAGTCTTGCGGGCCGCACCGTCGACCTGCTCGAGCGGGCGCCCTCGGTGTTCAACATTGTCCGCATCCCGAACGTTGCCCGGCGGCCGCTCGGCGACCTCGTCCTCTGCGACGTTGCGCGCGAGGACGCGAGCGTCGTGCTGGCCGAGCTGCGCGACCTCGGCATCGACCGCGTCGGATCGATCGCCGTCGAGGAGGTGGCCACGGCGCTTTCCGATGTCGCCGTCGCCGCGGAGAAGGCCGCCCGCGGCTACCCGGCCGACGCGGTCGTGTGGGAGGAGGTGGAAGCGCGGACCTCGGACAGCGCGGAGCTGTCTGGCTCGTTCCTTGCCTTCATGGTGCTCGCGACGGCGATCGCGGGCGTGGGCATCCTCACCGACTCGGTGATCCTGATCATCGGCGCGATGGTGGTCGGACCGGAGTTCGGGCCGCTGGCGGGGGTGTGCGTCGCGGTGGTACAGCGGCGCATGGAGCTGGCGCGCAAGTCGCTGAAGGCGATCCTGGTCGGCTTCCCGGTCGCGATCGCCGCAACCTGCCTGGGGACGCTTGCGCTCCGCGCGGCCGGGCCGGCGCCCGACGACCTCGCCGCGGGCACGCATCCCGCGACGTTGTTCATCTCCGACCCGAACACGTACTCGGTGATCGTCGCACTGCTCGCCGGCACCGCGGGCGTGCTCTCGCTGTCGACCGCGAAGGCCGGGGCGCTGATCGGCGTGCTGATCTCAGTCACAACCATTCCCGCGGCCGCGAACGTCGGGGTCGCCGCCGCCTACGGCGACTGGAACGAGGTCGGCGGCGCGCTCGCACAGCTGCTGATCAACCTGGGCGCGATCCTCGCCGCCGGCATCGCGACGCTGTCCTTCCAGCGCGCGCTCTTTGCTAGACGCGCGGCTCGAAGCGGTAGCCCATCCTCGCCTCGGTGACGAAGTAGCGCGGGTTGGCCGGGTCGGGCTCGAGCTTGCTGCGGATCTGGGCGAGGTAGACGCGGAGGTAGTTCGTTTCCTTCTCGTACTGCGGGCCCCAGACTTCCTGGAGCAGCTGCCGCTGCGTCACAAGCTTGCCCGCGTTGCGAACGAGCACTTCGACGATGTGCCACTCGGTCGGGGTCAGCCTCACTTCGCCTGATTCCGTCCTGACGCGCTTGGCGGCGAGGTCGACGGTGAAGTCGGGGGTCTCCACGACTGCGTGCTCCTCTGCGGGTGCCGCCCGCCGCAGGGCCGCGCGTAGTCGGGCGAGCAGCTCGTCCATGCCGAACGGCTTCGTGACGTAGTCGTCGGCGCCGGCGTCGAGGGCCGAGACCTTCTCCGCCTCGGTCTCACGGACGGAGAGGACGAGGATCGGCACCTTCGTCCAGCCACGCAGGCCGCGGATCACCTCGGTTCCGTCCATGCCCGGGAGGCCGAGGTCGAGGACGACCAGGTCCGGGTGCTTCCGAGCGGCGAGCGTGAGCGCCTGCTCGCCGGTCGGCGCGACGTCCACGTCGTACCCGCGGGCGCGCAGGTTGGTGGAGAGCGCGCGCAAAAGCTGCGGCTCGTCGTCGACGACGAGGATCCTCGTCAAGAGGCCGCCTGCAGGCGGGCGACAACGGTGAGGCCCCCGCCCGGGGTGTCCTCGACCTCCAGCCGGCCGCCCATCGCCTCGACGAATCCCTTGGCGACTGCCAGGCCGAGGCCCACGCCCTCGCCCTGGCCCGAGTCACCCAGCCGCTGGAACGGCATGAACAGCCGCTCCTGCTCGCCTCGCGGGACACCCGGGCCGCGATCGGCGACGCGCACGTCGACCACGCCGTCCACGAGGCCGGCTGTCGACTCGGGCCGGCTTGCCCGGCGGCGAGAAGCGGATCGCGTTCTGGATCACGTTCGCGAGCGCCCGCTCGAGCAGCCCGGGATCGGCGACCACCCGCGGCAGCGACTCGGGGACGTCGAGCTCGACCGCGTCCTCCCCCGCGCCCAGGCTCTGGAGCGCGGCGGGCAGGACCTGCTCGACCCCGATCGGCGTCGCGCTGATCTCGAGCGCGCCCGCCTGGAGCCTGCTCATGTCGAGCAGGTTCCCGACCAGCGCGTTCAGGCGGTCGGTCTCCTCGTCGATCGTGCGGACGAACTCCTCCCGGGCCTCTGGCGTCCAGTCCACGTCCCGCTGCAGCAGGCTCGTCACCGAGGCCTTGATCGCGGCGATGGGCGTTCGCAGATCGTGCGAGACCGCCGAGAGCAGCGCGGCGCGCAGCTCGCTCGCCGCCGACAGCGCGCCGGCCGCCTCCGCTTCCTCCTCGAGCTCACCGCGCTCGACCGAGGCGGCGAGCTCCTTGGCGAACGCCTCGAGCACACGGCGGTCCTCGCTTCGCACCGGCGGGCCTGCGAGGGCGAGCATGTGCTCCGTGTCAAGCTCGATCGTCGTCCCGGCGGCCTCGGGGCTCTCGGGAGCGCGGTCGCCACTGGCGGCCTCGATTCGCCAGCCGCCTTCGCCACGGTGGAGCACTGCTGCCCCATCGAGCGCGAGCACCCGCCGCAAGCTGTCGAGCACGCCCGAGACCGGAGAGGACCCGGCGAGCCGCAGCAGCGCCTCGGCCTCGGCGCGGGCGCGCGCGCCCTCGGCAGCGCGGCGCGCGGCCAGCGACACGAAGCCGCTGACGATCGCCGCGACGGCCAGGAAGACGACGAGCGCGAGGATGTTCTCGCCCTCGGAGATCGTGAACGTGTACAGCGGGGGCGTGAAGTACCAGTTGGCGAGCAGAAAGCCGCTGACCGCCGCCGCGAGCGCAGGCCAGAGGCCTCCGACCGCGGAGACGCAGGCGACCAGGAGCAGGAAGAGGAGCAGGATGCTGGGCAGCCCGATCTCGCCTCGCAGGTCGGCCAGGAGCGCCGTCAACGCAACCGGCCCGACGGCCGCGAGGCCGAGCCCGATCGCGACCCGCCGCCGCGGCAGCGAGGCCGGCCGCCGGCGGCGAGGCAGAGCAAGCTGGTGGTCCTCCGTGCCCTCGGCATGGCTGACGACGTGCACGTCGATCCCGACGCCGGAGTTGCGGATTACCTCCCCGATCACGGAGCCGCGCGTGAGGCGGGACCAGCGGGAGCGTCGGCTCGCCCCCATCACGATCTGGGTGGCGTTGAGTGACCGCGCAGCGTCCACGAGCGCCTGGCCGGCGTCGGCCCCGACGACCTCGTGGTAGGTGCCGCCGAGCTCCTCGACGAGCCCGCGCTGCTGGGCGAGCAGCTCGGCCGAGGGTGCGGCCAGCCCGTCCTGCGGGTGGACGTGGACGGCCACGAGGTCCCCCTTGGCCTTCTGGGCCATGCGGGAGGCGCGGCGGACGAGCCGCTCGCCGTCGGTCGAGCCTGTCAGGGCGACGAGCACCCGCTCGCGCGTCTCCCACGGCTGCTCGATCCCGTGGCGTGCCCGATAGTCGGCGAGCCCCTCGTCGACCCGGTCGGCCAGCCAGAGCAGCGCCAGCTCGCGGAGCGCGGCCAGGTTGCCCGGGCGGAAGTAGTTGGCCAGCGCGGCGTCGATTCGCTCCGGCGGGTAGACGTCGCCGCGGGCGAGCCGGTTCCTGAGCGCGACGGGTGTCAGGTCGACGAGCTGAAGCTCGTTCGCGCGGCGGGCGACGCCGTCGGGAATCGTCTCGCGCTGCTTGACCGAGGTGATCTGCTCGACCACGTCGTTGAGCGATTCCAGGTGCTGGATGTTGAGCGTACCGATCACTGTGATCCCGGCGGCGAGCAGCTCCTCGACGTCCTGCCAGCGCTTCTGGTTGCGCGAGCCCGGGACGTTCGTGTGCGCGAGCTCGTCCACGAGCGCAACCTCGGGAGCGCGGGCCAGGATCGCGTCGACGTCCATCTCCTCGAAGCTGCCGCCGCGATACTCGACCTCCCTCCGCGGCACGACCTCGAGATCGCCGATCTGGGCTGCGGTCTTCGCGCGCCGGTGCGGCTCGACGAAGCCGACCACCACGTCCTCGCCGTAGTCGCAACGTCGGCGCCCCTCGTTCAGCATCGCGTAGGTCTTCCCGACGCCGGCCGCGGCGCCGAGGTAGACGCGCAGCTCTCCGCGGGCCATGACGGAAGGCTACGCCTCGTCCAGCGCCAGGTTCAGCTCGAGCACGTTCACGGCCGGCTCGCCCAGGAAGCCGAGCGAGCGGTCGTCCGTGTGCTCCTCGACGAGGTCTAGCACCTGCGCCTCGTCCAGGCCGCGCGCCTCGGCCACGCGAGCGGCCTGCGCCCGTGCGTTCTCCGGCGAGATGTGCGGGTCGAGCCCCGAGCCCGAGGCCGTGAGCGCGTCGATCGGCGCAGCCGCGTCGTTCGCCTGCTCGTACGCGGCCCGCCGCTCGTCGGCGGCGGCGAGCAGCTCCTCGTTCGTCGGGCCCAGGTTCGAGGCGGAGCTCGACATCGCGTCGTAGCCGTCCCCGGCCGCCGACGGCCGTGGGTGGAAGTAGCGGGGGCCGGCGAAGCTCTGGCCGATCAGCCGCGAGCCGACGACGACGCCGTCGCGCTTCACGAGCGAGCCGTCCGCCCTGCTTGGGAACGCGACCTGGGCGAGGCCGGTGACCACGAGCGGGTAGAGCAGGCCCGTCAGCACGGTGAGGAGGAGGAAGGCGATCACCGCCGGCGCGATCTGGCGCCTCACAGGATCCCCAGTCCGCCGACGACGAGGTCGATCAGCTTGATGCCGATGAACGGCACGATCAGACCCCCGAGCCCGTAGACGAGCAGGTTGCGTCGGAGCACTGCGGCCGCCGAGCCAGCGCGGAAGCGCACGCCGCGGAGCGCGAGCGGGATCAGTGCGACGATGATCAAGGCGTTGAAGATGACCGCCGAGGCGATCGCCGACTGCGGCGTCTCGAGCCGCATGATGTTGAGGTCGTCGAGCACCGGGAACGCGCCCGCGAACATCGCCGGGATGATCGCGAAGTACTTGGCGACATCGTTGGAGATCGAGAACGTCGTCAGCGAGCCGCGCGTGATCAGCAGCTGCTTGCCGATCTCGACGATCTCGAGCAGCTTGGTCGGGTTCGAGTCGAGGTCGACCATGTTCCCCGCCTCGCGCGCGGCCTGCGTGCCGGTGTTCATCGCCACGCCCACGTCGGCGGCAGCGAGCGCGGGCGCGTCATTGGTTCCGTCACCGGTCATCGCGACCAGGTTCCCGCCCTCCTGCTCGCGACGGATCAGCGTCATCTTGTCCTCGGGCGTGGCCTCGGCGAGAAAGTCGTCGACCCCGGACTCGTCCGCGATCGCCCGCGCGGTGAGCGGGTTGTCGCCGGTGATCATCACGGTGCGGATACCCATGGCGCGCAGCTCGGTGAAGCGCTCGCGCAGGCCTTCCTTGACTACGTCCTTGAGGTGCACGACCCCGAGTGCGCGGCCGTTGCTCGCGACCACGAGCGGCGTGCCGCCGCCGCTCGCAATCCGGTGGACGAGCGGCTCGAGGCCCTCGGGTGACGCGCCGCCGGCCTGCTCTAGCCACCGGCCGATCGCGTCGGCGGCACCCTTGCGGATCGACTGCCCGTCGAAGTCGACGCCGCTCATGCGGGTCTCGGCCGTGAACGGGACGAGGGTGCCGGTGTCCACGTGCCGCTCGCGCAGGCCGTAGCGTTCTTTCGCCAGTACGACGATCGAGCGGCCCTCGGGGGTCTCGTCAGCGAGGCTCGAGAGTTGGGCCGCGTCGGCCAGCTCGCGCTCGTCGACACCCGGGAGCGGCAGGAACTCGGTCGCATGCCGGTTGCCCAGCGTGATCGTGCCCGTCTTGTCGAGCAGCAGCGTCGAACAGTCGCCCGCGGCCTCGACCGCGCGTCCGCTCAGGGCGAGCACGTTGCGGCGCACGAGCCGGTCCATGCCGGCGATGCCGATCGCCGACAGCAGCCCGCCGATCGTGGTCGGGATCAGGCACACGAGCAGGGCGACGAGGACGATGACGTCTTGCTCGGCCCCCGAATAGACGGCAAACGGCTGGAGGGTGACGACCGCGAGCAGGAAGACGATCGTGAGGCCGGCCAAGAGGATGTTGAGCGCCACCTCGTTCGGCGTCTTCTGCCGCTCGGCGCCCTCGACGAGGGCGATCATGCGGTCGAGGAAACTCTCGCCGGGCTGGGCGGTGACGCGGACGACGATCTGATCCGAGAGCACCCGGGTGCCGCCCGTCACCGCCGAGCGGTCGCCGCCGGACTCGCGGATGACCGGCGCGGACTCACCGGTGATCGCGGATTCGTCGACGCTCGCGATGCCCTCGATCACCTCGCCGTCGGCGGGGATCACCTCGCCGGCAGAGACGACGACCTCGTCGCCGACCCTCAGCGCCGAGCTCGCGACGTCCTCGATCTGGATGCCGCGCTTCCTGTGTGCGACCGTCTCCGCGCGGGTACGCCGCAGCTCGTCCGCCTGGGCTTTGCCGCGGCCCTCCGCCATCGCCTCGGCGAAGTTGGCGAACAGCACGGTGAACCACAACCAGGCGGCGATCAGCCAGGCGAAGACGCTCGGGTCGGCGATCGCCAGCACGGTTACGAAGGCGCTGCCGAGCTCGACCACGAACATGACCGGGTTGCCGGCCATCCGCCTCGGGTCGAGCTTGAGCACGCTGTCGCGCGCCGCCCGGCCCAGGATCGCCCGGTCGAGCAGCGAGCGGGGCTCGTTGCGCAGGGCGCTCACAGGCTCAGGTACTCGAGGATCGGCGCGAGCGCGAGCACCGGAAAGTAGGTCAGAGCCACGACGATCAGGACGACGCCGACGAGCAGGCCGACGAACAGCGCGCCGTCGGTGGGGAAGGTGCCCGCCGTCGCCGGCACGGGCTGCTTGCGGGCCAGCGAGCCAGCCAGCGCCAGCACCAGCACGATCGGCAGGAACCGGCCCGCGAGCATCGCGAGGCCAAGCGTGGTGTTGAACCAATCCGTGTTCCCGGTCAGGCCGCCGAACGCGGAGCCGTTGTTGTTGGCCGCCGACGTGAAGGCGTAAACCACCTCGGAAAGCCCGTGCGGGCCCGGATTGAGGATCGACGCCTTCGCCGAGTCGAGCAGCACCGACCCGCCCGCGAACGCGAGGATCAGCGTCGGCACGACGAGCAGGTACAGCGCGACGAGCTTCACCTCCGTCGCCTGGATCTTCTTGCCCAGGTACTCGGGCGTCCGCCCCACCATCAGACCCGCGATGAACACGGACAGGAGGACGAACACGAGCATCCCGTACAGGCCGGCGCCAACGCCGCCCGGCGAGACCTCGCCGAACATCATGTTCACCAGCGGGACGGCCCCACCGAGCGGCGTGAAGCTGTCGTGGGCGGAGTTGACCGCGCCGGTCGAGGTGCCCGTCGTCGAGGCCGCGAACAGGCCGGAGGCGGCGGCGCCGAACCGCACCTCCTTGCCTTCCATGTTCGGCGCCGCCGCGTCGATGCGCGGGTTGCCGTCGAGCTCGAAGCCCGTGGCGAGACCGACCGAGGCGATCCAGAGGACGAACATCGCCGCGAGAATCGCCCAGCCCTGCCGGCGGTTGCCGACGAGGACCCCGAACGCGTACGCGAGCGCGAACGGGATCGCGAGCAGGGCCAGGATCTCGAGCAGGTTTGTGAACGCCGTCGGGTTCTCGAACGGGTGTGCGGAGTTGGCGTTGACGATGCCACCGCCGTTCGTACCGAGCTCCTTGATCGCCTCCTGGCTCGCGACGGGACCGCGGTAGATCGCCTGGGTCTGCCCCTCGACGGTCCGCGCCTCGGCGCTGCCGCGCAGGCTCTGGACGACACCCTGGCTGGCCAGCATCAGCGCCAGGACGAGCGCGAGCGGCACGAGGACGCGGATGGTGACGCGCGTGAGGTCGACCCAGAAGTTGCCGATCGTCTCCGACCGCCTTCGTGTGAGCCCACGGACGAGCGCGACTGCGACGGCGATCCCGACGGCCGCCGAGATGAAGTTCTGCACGGTCAGGCCGGCCATCTGCGTGAGATGGCTCATCGTCGACTCGCCCGCATAGTTTTGCCAGTTGGTGTTCGTGGTGAAGCTGACGGCGGTGTTGAACGCGAGGGCGGGAGGCACGGAGTCGACGTCGGTCGGGTTGAGCGGCAGGACGCCTTGCAGACGCTGGAGGGCGAACAGGCCGAGCGCCGACACGGCGCTGAACGCCAGCAGCGACAGGGCGTAGAGGCTCCACGGCTGCTCTCTGGCCGGATCGACGCCGGTCGCCTTGTAGATCACCCGCTCGACCGGGAGGAAGCCGCGGTCGCCCGGCGCTGGGCCGTTCGTGAGAACGCGCGCGAGGTACGGGCCGAGGGCTCGAGCGATGACGAGGACACCGGCGACGAGGGCCAGCAGCTGGAGCCAGTTAGCCCCGCTCATCGCCTGAGCTCGCGGGTGAGGAGGGTCGGCGTGCCGAACGTGAGCGCGAGCCCGACGGCTGTCGCCAGGACGACGATCGCTTCGCGGAGAAGGGTCACCCGAGCTTCTCGGGCGCCAACAGGGCGTAGACGAGGTACACGAGGACGGCGACCGCGAGCACGAGTGCGACGGCGTTCTCCCAGCTCACTGGCCGCTCCGGCCGCGGAGGATTAGCTCGCAGGCATGCACGAGCACGACGGCGAGCGCGAAGAAGCCAACGACAAGAGCGACGAACACGAGGTCACGCACACCAAGAGGTCTAGCCCCGCGATCCGCGTGTGACACGCGTCTTGACGCAAGCTCTACGCGCCTGGCGTACTTCTTGACGCCCTGCTAACGGCGAGGTCGCCGTGGAGAGCCCCAGCGGTCATTCGTCGGACGTCCAGGTTTCAGCGCCCCCGCGCGCGGCTGAAGCTTCTCGCCTGCTCGCTAGCGCCGGATGGTCGGGTGTGATCAGGTCTATGGCAATCCGATCCAACGCATAGCTGGGCGACGTTGAGGTGGTTATCGCCCGACGCAGGTGCCGTTTTGCTGCTTGTCGCGGCCTGACCACCAGGGTGCTTTCTGGCGGCTTGTCCGCCAAGTGAGTCGGCCGGCGGCAGAGATGCGGGCGGTGATGCTGCCGTTCGTGTCGGTGCACCAGAGCGTCGCGCCGCTCTGTTTCAGTCGCTGAATGGCTTCCGGATGTGGGTGCTGGTACGTGTTTGGTCCGCTGGAGAGGACCGCCCACCGTGGTTTTGCGACATCGAGGAGTTCCTGCACGGAGCCGGCGGCGGATCCGTGGTGAGTTGCGAGAAAGATGTCGATGGGCTCATCGACGACATGTTTGAGCAGTGCTGCGATCTTGCCTGCGACCTTTGGTTCGACGTCGCCGGTGAAGAGCGCCCGAATGCCGTTGAAGGTGAGCAGGTAAGCGATCGAGACGTTCGCTGCCTGTGACTTGCCGCCGATGAAATCGCCGCGGGGCGGGTTGAGGATCATCCAGTCGCCGCCGCCCCAGTGGAAGCGCTCGCCGCGGTCGGCGGACTCGATCTGGATATCTGCGTCGCGCAGGAGGTCGCGGACGTCCTTGTTCGTATCTGGGCCGAACCAGTAGGCGGATTCGCTGATCACGGCGAGCTCGATCTCCCAGCCGAATGTCCGCACGAGTTTGACCAGGTTCTTCACATGATCCTGGTGCGGGTGACTGAGGATCACGACGTCGATCTTTTTGGCGTTCACGCTCCGCAGCGCTTCGTCGACGTTCTCGGCGCGATGCTCACCAACGTCGGACACGACAACCGTCGAGCCGAACTTCATCACGACTCCGTCGCCCTGCTCCACGTTGACGAAGATGATCTTCCCGCGCGACGCGCTCGTAGTGACGTGACTCGCCGACCCGGCCGGCACGAGCCCAAGGACAAGAACAAGAAATACGACGAGCACAGGCTGCGGCCTTACCGGCATACCCTGGATCATCCCTCGGGGGCCGGTCGGCTACAACGTCGGTGCCGTCAGGTACGTGGTCTATTCGTCAGCTCAGAGGTCGGAAAGACCTCTTTCGGAAAGCGCCCGCCGCCCCAATCCGGGGTGTCTGCGTACGCCTCGTCCCCCGAAGTCGTCTCCCGCTCGACTCCGGCGTTGTGCCGGAGCGCGACGTCGGCGACTGGATACAGCAGTTTCTCCTGCTCCGGGTCTGCCGGCCTGGTGCCGACCATGAGGATCGCGCAGGGGCCGTCGCCGGCTCCGACGCAGATGTGTTCCGTCATCGGCGGGCAGTGGACGAAATCCCACTGCTCGAGCTGGCGTTCCTCGCCTTCGACGAGCAGCAGGCACTTGCCGAAGAGGACGAGGAAGTCCTCCTGTCCGCTCTCGCCGTGGTACAGGGCGTTCGGCTGTCCCGGCTCGAGCACTCGGATGTTGATCCCGAACTCCTCGAAGCGGGCGCCGTCGTCGCCTTCGAACGACGTGATCAAGCCAAACTTTTCGTTGCCCCACCAGCGCGAATCGCGTGCGTTGACGACGTACCAGCCTTCTCCCTCGGGAATGAGACCGCCGTGCTTTTCGACGAGCCGGGCTTCCGAGCTCATGCGCACCTCCGTGTCGGGACCGTTGCTCGGAGAGGCTAGTCGGGTTCGACTTGTCGGCCCTCATCGAGAGCACAGGGTCAGTAGCATCGCGCCGTGCGCGAGTTGCGTCCGGGCCTGTGGCACTGGCAGGCACCCCATCCGGCCTGGGAGTCGAGCGAGCCGTGGGACCAGAACGTCTCGTCCTACGCGATCGACGACGACGAACGCCTGCTGCTGTTCGACCCGCTGGGCGTGCCGAGCGAGATCGAGGCGCTCGCGGCCGAGCGCGAGACGGCGATCGTGCTCACCGCGCCGTGGCACGAGCGGGACGCACAGCGCCTCGTGGAGCGGCTCGGCGTGCCTGTGTTCACGCCGCTGCCCGACACCGCGCAGTACCTCATGGACACGTACGGCGTCACCGCCGAGCAGGCCGGCGACGGCAGTCCCGACCTCGTCTGGCTGCTTCGCGAGAAGAAAGGCGAGGCTCGCCCGTACTCGCCATCCGACCGGCTGCCGTTCGGTGCCGACGTGTTCCCCGGGCATAAGCCGAACGACACTGTGCTCTGGGTCGAGAGCCAGCGTGCGGTGATCTCCGGCGACACGCTCGTCGACTTCGGTCAGGGCCTCGAGATCAACGAGAGGTGGCTCCCCCCTGGCGCGACGCGCGAGGAGATCGCCGAGGGGTTGCGCCCGCTGCTCGAGTTGCCGGTCGAGCACGTGCTTGCGACGCACGGTGGGCCGACCGACCGGGCCGCCCTCGAGCGCGCGTTGTCCTCTGCCTAGACCGCTCGAGGGACATTCCCGCCAGGAGGCGGGCCGCTCGGCCCGCCTCCGACTTTCTGGGATCAGCCGCCCGCCATCGCGCCGACCACGCGAAACGGCTCCGCGCCTGACGCCACCGCGTCGGGCAGCGGGTCGTCGGCGGGGTCGAGCGATAAGTCCTGCCCGCACGCGAAGAAGCGGATGAAGTCGCGGCGTTCGGCGGTCCGCTGGTCGCGAATCGTCCCGCGTAGCACCGGATAGCTCTCTTCGAGCGCGTCGAGGACGGCGCGCGTCGTCGGTCGCCCGTCGACGTCCAGGCTCACCTCCCCGTCGACGCGCGCCAGGGTGCGCAGGTGGTGGGGGAGCGTCACCCGGATCACGGCAGCAGCTGCGCCTCGACCGAGAGCACGGCAGGCAGGTCGCGCACGATCGCGGTCCAGTTGTCGCCCCCGTCCGAGGAGCCGTACACCTGGCCGCCGGTCGTCCCGAAGTAGATCCCGCACGGGTCGAGGCTGTCGACCGCCATCGCGTCGCGAAGGATGTTCACGTAGCAGTGGCTCTGCGGCAAGCCCTTGGTGAGCGCCTCCCACTCGTTGCCGCCGGTCCGGCTGCGGTAGACCCGGAGCTTGCCCTCGGGCGGGATGTGCTCGGAGTCGCTCTCGATCGGCACGACGTACACGGTGTCGGGCTCGTTGGCGTGCACGGCGATCGGGAAGCCGAAGTCGGAGGGCAGGTTGCCGCTCACCTTCTGCCAGGAGTCGCCGCCGTCGTCGCTCCGCATCACGTGCCAGTGCTTCTGCATGAACAAGACGTCGGGTCGCGACTCGTTCATCGCGATCCGGTGGACGCAGTGACCGACCTCACGCTCCTCGTCCGGCAGCTCGCGCGAGCGCAGCCCCTTGTTGATCGGCTGCCAGGTCTCGCCGCCGTCCTCGGTGCGGAACGTGCCGGCCGCGGAGATCGCCACGGTGATCCGGTCGGGGTTCTCGGGGTGGATGAGAATCGTGTGCAGGCACAGCCCGCCGGCGCCCGGCTGCCACTGCTCACCCGTCGTGTGCGTGCGCAGCCCGGGAAGCTCCTTCCACGACTGGCCGCCGTCCTCGGACTTGAAGAGTGCCGCGTCCTCGGCGCCGGCGTAGACCGTGTCCGGGTCGGTGAGCGACGGTTCTAGGTGCCAGACGCGGGCGAACTCCCACGGATGCTGCGTGCCGTCGTACCACTGATGTGTCCCCGCCTCGCCCTGATAGGCGAACTCGTTGCCGACCGGCTCCCACGTCTCCCCGCCGTCGTCGGAGCGCTGAACGATCTGCCCGAACCATCCGCTCGTCTGCGACGCGTAGATCCGGTCGGGATCGGCCGGAGACCCGTTGACGTGGTACATCTCCCAACCCGTGAAGAACGGCCCGCGGACGTCCCAGTCGTCCCGCGTTCCGTCAGCCGTCAGCACGAAGGCACCCTTCCGGGTGCCCACCAGCAGGCGAACTTTGCTCATCCGTCCCTCCTTGCCGTCGCTTTCGTGAAGCCTCAGGGGGTAGACCCGGTCGGAGACGAAAACTAATCGGTCGCCCGAGCCCGCGAGGCGGCAGCACGTGCAGCCGCGACCGACTCCTCGACCGGACGTGACGCTCCCTCCGACCGCAGCTGTTCGATCTGCGCCGATGGGAGGGTCTGGGCGAGGGCGTCGAGCGTCGGCTCCCAGTGATCGCGTTCCATCTCCCAGCGTGCCTCGCCGAACAGCGCGAAGGTCGTCCGCGAAGAGCCCAGGAGCCTGGCTGCCTCCTCGACGAGACCTTCTCGGCGGGCGATCTCGGCGGCGATGACCAACACGCAGGCGACGGTCTCCAGATCGTCGACTTCCGTCGCGATGTCGAGCGCTCCGACCAGCCGCTCGCCGCTGAGGTCGTCCGCACCTCGGAGCAGGGCCTTGTGCGCGAGCATCATCAAGTGTGAAGCCCTCGAACTCACGGTCGCCGGCCGCCTGGAACAACGCGCGCGCTTCGTCGAGATGGCCTTCCGCCGCGGTCTCGTCGCCCCGCTTCGAGCTCGAGGACGCGAGGCCGATCAGAGCGCGTCCGAGGCCGACCCTGTCGCCGGCCTCGCGCAGCAGGACGACGGCGCGCTGCTGGAGCTCCAGGGCGCGATCGAGGTCGTCGAGGTTGTTTGCCGAGGCGGCCCGCATCACCAACGATCGGCCCAGCAGCAGCGCGTCGCCGTGCCGCTCGTAGTGCCGGATGGCCTCGTCCATCGGGCCCGTGGATGCTTCGAGCTCCCCGCTGACGTAGAGGAAAACGCCGAGCCCGTGGAACGCTTTCGCCCGGAGCTCGTCGTCGTCGGCCGGCGCACTCGCGACCGCGAGCTCGAACCGCTGGATTCCCTCCTCGATCGCACCCGTGCGCCGCCAGAACTCGAGCAGCGCGTGCGTGAGGCGGACGAGGCTACTGACGTCCTCCGTCTCCGCCAGATGGTCGAGAGCTCGGCGGAAGTTGTCGCGGTCGGGAGCGAGGGCCTGGATCGCGTACGTGGCTGGGTCGTCGCGGCGAGCGAAGTCGGCCCGGGTGAGCGCTCCGACGAAGTACTGCGCGTGACGGCTGCGCGTCGCCTCCAGGCTTCCGCGCTCGGTAAGCCTCTCCAAGGCGTACTCGCGAATCGTCTCGAGCATCGTGAAGCGAGGCTCCCCGGCGGTGTCCGCTTCGTGGCGAGCGAGGCCGGTGTCGAGGAGCACCTCGAGCGCGAGCGGGACGTCCGTTCCCGGCTCGGCGACGGCCTCCAGCGCGTCGAGCGTGGCGCTGCCCGCGAAGACGCCGAGTGCGTCGAAGACGTGCTCGGCGTCCTCGTCCAGCAGGTCGACGCTCCACTCGATCGTCGCCCGGAGCGAGCGCTGGCGCTCCGGGAGGTCCGGCGCGCTTCGGGTCAGCAGGGCGAGGCTCTGGCCAAGCCGGTTCGCGGTGCCCTCGGGGCCGAGGACGCGAACGCGGGCTGCGGCGAGCTCGATCGCGAGCGGCAGGCCGTCGAGCGCCCGGCAGATGCGGGCGACCGCGTGTGCGTTGCTCTCGACCAGCTGGAAATCCGGGACGGACGCGCCGGCGCGCTCGACGTAGAGCTGCACCGCTGCGAAGCCCGAGATCGCAGAGACCTCGTCCTCGCCGAGGGCAGGCGCCGGCAGGAGCGGGACGCGGTACTCGTGCTCCTCGCGGATGCGGAGGGGCACGCGGCTGGTGGCGAGGACGCGCAGGCTGCGGGCGGCTGCGACCAGCTGGGCGACGAGCGGAAACGCACCGGGAAGGTGCTCGAGGTTGTCGAGCACCAGCAGGCTGGTCTCGTGGAGCGCGGCGCTCACGTCCTCGAGGAGCGGCCGCCCCGCCGCCTCCTCGACACCGAGAGCCTGAGCCACGGCCGAGAGCACGAGCTCCGAGTCGGCGAGCGGCGCGAGATCGACCTCGACCGCACCGCCGATCTGGACGGCGGCGGCCCGCGCGAGGCTCGTCTTGCCGACCCCGCCGATGCCCGTGAGCGTCACCAGTCGCACGTCGCCTCGGCGAAGGAGCGCAGTCACGGCCGCGAGCTCGAGCTCGCGGCCGATGAGGCGGGCGCCGTCGGACTCCGAAGGTGGGGTGGCCGCCCCGAGGTTCGGATCGTGTTCGAGGATCCGGCGCTCGAGCGCGCGCAGCTCGGGTGAGGGCTCGAGCCCGAGCTCGTTCAGCGCGCTACGCGCGTCACGGTAGGCGGCGAGCGCGTCGGCGTGGCGGCCGCTCCGATAGAGCGCGAGCATCTGCATCGACCGGAGCTGCTCGCGGTGTGGGTGCGCCTCGACGAGGGCCTCGAGCTCGCCGGCGAGCGCTGCATGCCGTCCCTGTTCGAGGTCGAGGTCGAGGCGCGCCTCGAGGGCGGCGAGGCGGGCCTCCTCGAGGCGGGCAACCGCCGCCTGGGCGAACGGCTCGAAGGCGAGGTCGGCGAGCGCGGGGCCGCGCCACAGCGCGAGCGCCTCACGGGGCTTGCCCTCCGCGAGTAGCCGCTCGAAGCGACGGACGTCGAGCTCGTCCTCCTCGACGCGGACGAGGTACCCGGGCGCGCGGGTCAGGATCCTGTCGGCGCCAAGCGCCTTGCGCAGCGCGTGGACGTGCACCTGCAACGCCCCCGGGGCCGAGCTCGGCGGCGACTCACCCCAGACCCCGTCGATCAGCCGGTCGGTCGAGACCGCCTCGTTCGGGCGGAGCAGCAGCTGCGCGAGCAGCGCCCGCGGCCTCGCCCCACCGAGCTGCACGGGCGTGCCGTCGTCGCCCAGCACCTCCAGCGGCCCCAACAGCCTGAACTCCACGCCTTAACCGACCCTCTTAAGCCGACCTTGGGCGGATCGTAAGCGGCCGGGTCGATGGTGCGTGCTGTCCCGACCAACCAGCACCAAGGAGGCAGCACATGATCAGCACCGGCCAGACCCTGACGAATTCGGTCACCGGCGAGACGCTCGTGTTCCGCACGACCTCGGCCGACTCGAAGGGCGAGCGCGTCGTCGTCGAGACGACCGTGGAGCCGAACGGCGCCGTCGCCGCGGCCCACGTCCATCCCGCCCAGGACGAGCTCTTCCAGGTCCTCGGCGGCGAGGTCGAGTTCCGGCTCGGCAAGCAGACGCTCGTCGCGAAGCCCGGCGACCGGGTGCTCGTCCCCGCCGGGATGCCGCACCGGTTCCGGAACGTCGGCGAGGAGACCGCGCACTTCGTGTGCGAGGTCACGCCCGCGCTCGAGTTCGAGCAGCTCATCGAGACCATGTTCTCGCTCGCGGCCGACGGCAAGGTCAACAACAAGGGCATGCCGAACCCGCTGCGGCTCGCGGTCATCGCCCGCCACCACTTCGGCGACGTGCGACTGCCGTTCCCGCCGGCGTGGCTCCAGCGGCTTGGCCTCGCCCTCGGCGCGCCGCTCGGCCGCCTCATCGGCTACCGCGCGACGTACGAGCCCACGGCCCCGCAGACCCCGACGGCGCTCGGCGTCTAGTCCCAGACTCAGCGAAGGAGGAACACACATGACCACGACCACACTCGATACCGGTCTCGTCCGCTCCCGGATCAACTGGGCGAGGCTTCTGGCTCCGCTCGGCGGCCTCGGGCTCGTCGCGGGCCTGATCGGGATCATGGTCAGCCCGGCCGGCGACGACACGGGGGAGACCCCGGCGGAGGTCGTCGCCTACGCCCAGGCCCACGAGGCCTGGACCGTCGCGATCGCGCTCTTCGCGCTCGCCTCGATCGCGCTCGGCGGCCTCTTCGTCGCCGGGCTCCACGCTCGCCTGCAGGGGATCGCGACCGCGACCGAGTCCGCGCTCGTGCTGATCGGCGGCACGCTGTTCACGCTCTGCTTCGCCCTCTGCTGGCTGATGTGGACGGCGCCGCTCACCGACACCTCGAAGGACCGGGCCGTCGCCCTCGCCGAGGCGCAGGCCTACCTCGCCGTCGACGACGTCGGTTGGTTCGTGCTCGCCGCCGCCGGCGTGGGCGCTGCCGTGCTCGCGGTCGCCGCCTCGGTCGCGGCCATGCGCGGCGGGCTGCCGGCCTGGCTCGGATGGCTCGGCGTCCTCGCGGGGATCGCGTCGCTCGCGACGGTCGCGTTCCTCGGGATGTTCGCCTGGCTCGCCTGGATCGCGGTCGCGTCGGTCGTGATGCTCGTCGCCCGCAGTTCGTAGGCGCGCAACGGGCCGGCGCCAGAACCGAACTGCGGTTCTGGCGCCGGCTGTCGCGTTGGAGCTACGCCTGCCTCAGAGGGAGCTCGCGCCCCGGATCAGCTGGGACAGCTCGGCCCGCGGGAGCGTCGTCTGCTTCCCGCCCATCTCGAGCACCGTCTTGCCCTTGACCGTGCGGGCATGGGCCGCCAGCCAGTCCTCTCCGACGGAGGTCGCGGAGGACACGAGGTCGGCACCGATGCTCTGGATCTCGATGTCGTCGCCGTCACCGCCGTCGAGGACGTCGATGCCCGGGCCGCCGACGAGCACGTCGTCATTGGGCCCGCCGAGCAGCACGTCGTCGCCGTCACTGCCGACGAGCACGTCGTCGTCGCTGCCGCCGTCGGCCGTCAGCTGGATCGCCCCGGCGGACAGCCCGGAAGCCTCCACGACGTCGTCGCCGGCCAGCGCGTTGATCGTCAGCCGGTCGTTGGCGGCCTCCGAGCCGGTGATGTTCACCTGGGCGGCCAGCCCGAGCACGTTCACACCCGAGGCGTCGCCGACGACGAGGCTCACGTCGTCGCCGTTGGTCCCCTGGACGATCACGTTGTCGGGCTGCCCGTCTCCAGCACCGCCGCCGAGGACCGCCGCGAGGGCCGCGTTCACCTCGGTCACGTCCGTGCCGCTGAGGTCGTCGACCACGACGGTGTCGGCGCCGCCGAGGGCGTTGAAGTCGATGCCCTCGACGTCGTTGAGATCCATCGTGACGCTGGCGATGTCGCGGAAGAACAGGACTCGCCCGCCGTTCGGGGAGATGTCGATGTTCTCCGCGGCGTTCGAACCGTTGAAGAGCATCGTGTCGGCGCCGTCCTGACCCTCGAGCGTGTCGTTGTCGTCGCCCGGGTTCCAGGCGAATGTGTCGTCGCCGGCTCCCATCAGGGCCACGTCGTCGCCGTCGCCGCCGTTGATCAGGTCGCCGCCTTCGCTGCCCAGGAACAGGTCCTCGCCGAGGCCGCCGTTCATCGTGAGCTGCATGCCGTCGGCTTCCAACGAGCTGGCGTTCACGGTGTCGTCGCCGCCCAACGCGTTGAGCGTCAGCCGGTCGTTGGCCTGCTCCGGGAAGGACACGTTGATCGCGGTCTGGAGCCCGAAGACGTCGACCCCGCCGGCGTCGCCGGCCGCACCGAACACGTCGGCGCCGTTGGTCCCGTTGGCCGTGACCGTGTCGGCAGCGCCGTCGCCGCCGCCGTTCGGCCCGCGCAGGTCGAGGCCCGCCTGGGTCATGTCCGTGCCGCTCAGATCGCCGACGACGATGTCGTCCGCACCGCCGAGGGCCCGGAAGTCGATGCTCTCGACGTCGTCGAGATCCATCGTCACGTCGGCGACGTCGCGGAGGAACAGCACGCGCCCTCCGTTCGCGACGACGTCGATGTTCTCCGCGGCGTTGGAGCCGAAGAAGAGCATCGTGTCGGCGTCGGCCTGGCCCTCGACGGTGTCGTTGCCGTCGCCCGGGTCCCACTGGAACACGTCGTCGCCGGCGCCCATCAGGGCCGTGTCGTTGCCGTTGTCCCCGAGGATGAAGTCGGGGCCGCCGCCGCCGAGGAACACGTCGACGCCCTGCGAGCCGAGCAGCGTGTCGTCGGCCGCGCCTCCGTCCACGGTCAGCTCGATCACGCCGGCGGGAAGTGTCGTGGCCGTCACGTCGTCGCTGCCTGCGAGGGTGTTGAGCACGAGCGAGTCGTTCGCGCCCTCGGAGTTGGCGATGTTGACCCGGGCAGCAAGCCCGAGCACCGAGGCCGAGCTTCCCGCGCCGACGACGTCGACGATGTCGTCGCCGTTCGTGCCGTTGACGATCACGACGTCGGCCTGGCCGTCCCCGGCCGCGCCGCCGATGGTGCCGGCGAGGTCGGTGTTCAGCTCGACCATGTCGGTTCCGGACAGGTCGTTGACGGTGAGCGTGTCGGTGCCTCCCGAGCGCGTTCAGGTCGATCGGCCTCGACGTCGTCGAGGTCCATGACGATGTTGGCGAGGTTGCGCGTGAAGAGCACGCGCCCGCCGTTGGCAGAGGCGGCGAAGATCTCGTTGCCGGCCGAGCCGTTGAACAGCATCGTGTCGGTGTTCGCCTGGCCTTCGACGATGTCGTTGCCGTCGCCCGGGTCCCACTGGAAGGTGTCGTTGCCGGAACCCAGGAAGGCGACGTCGTTCCCCTGCTGGCCGTCGACGAAGTCGTTGTTGGCGCCGCCGAGCAGGAGATCGATTCCGTTGCTGCCGAGGAGCGTGTCCCCGCCGGTGCCGCCGTCCACGGTGATCTTGATCAGCGCGGCCAGGTTGCCGGTGGCCGAGAAGCTGTCCTCGCCGCCGTTGGCGTTGAGCACGAGCTGCTCGGAGGTGCCGATGTCGATCGCGAACGGCGCCGGGTTGATCCGGTCGAACCGAACACGGAGGCCGTTGGCCGTGGTGGTGAACTGCTCGGCACCGCCGCCGCCGTTGACCTCGACCGTGTCGTTGCCGGCCCCGCCCTCGTTGAGGTCGGTGTCGTCGCCCGGATTCCAGATCATCCGGTCGTTGTTGCCCTCGCCGAAGACCTGGTCGTCGGCGTCGCCGCCCGTGAGGGTGTCGTTCTCGGTGCCGCCGAACAGGAAGTCGAAGCCTCCCTCGCCGCGGAGACTGTCGACGCCGCTCTGCCCGAACAGCAGGTCGCCGCCCGCGCCGCCGGTGAGGGTGTCGTCGTTGCCGCCGCCGAACAGGTTCGCCGCCGGCAGTGCCCCGTTGGCCTGGTCGAGGGTGATCGTGTCGTTGCCGGCCTGGCCGAAGACCTGCATCAGCGAGGTGTTCGCGACGTTGGGCGTTCCGCCGGACACGGGAACCGCTCCGCCGTTCACGAGGATCTGCCCGGCCGCGTTGCGGCTGATCGTGATCGCGTTGTTGTTGGCGTCACCGAAGACGGTGAGCACCCCGGCGTTGAACGTCGCCGTGACCGCCGCGCTCGCCGGCGGACTCGTGCCGGCGGCGAAGCCGGCAACGAGCACGACGCCGACGAACAGCCGGCGCGCCCTACGCCTCCAGCCGTTGTTCCGTCCCGTTCTCATCGTTCTCTCCCTTCGAAGGCGCCGACCGCCGAGCGGCCGGACTAGCGTTGATTGACTCCTTCGAGGATTGAGTTCGCGTGGCGCCACACGCTTCGGGGGATGCCCCAGTGCACTTCCCTAGTTCGCCGCTAGGGCTGCCCCGGGGCTGCTCGTGAGACGATCGTGCCTGTGACGTGGACCGAGTTCACCACGCACGACGACGGGCCGCTGATCGCGGGTCGGCGCGCCGGCAGCGGGCCGCCGGTTCTCCTCCTGCACGGGGGGCCGGGGCTCGGCTTCGACTACCTGCGCGATCTCGCCGACGAGCTCGCGGAGGAGAACGACGTCGCGTGGTACCAGCAGAGAGGACAGGAGCCGTCGGCGGCGGAAGGGCCCTACTCGGTCGCGCCGGATGTCGGGGATGCCCGCCGCGTCCTCGATGCGCTCGGCTGGCAGAGGGCATACGTGGTCGGCCATTCGTGGGGCGGGCACCTCGCGCTCCACGTCGCAGAGGCGATACCGGAGCGGCTCCTCGGCGTGCTTGCCGTCGACCCGCTCGGCCCGGTCGGCGACGGACGCTGGCCGGAGTTCGACGAGGAGATGTTCCGCCGGACGCCGGAGCCCGTGCGCGCGCGGGCGCGCGAGCTCGACGAGCTCTCGATGGCCGGCCAGGCCGACGACGAGCAGGCGCTCGAGGGGATGCGCCTCGTCTGGCCCGCGTACTTCGCCGATCCCGAGCGCGCACCGCCGATGCCCGAGCTGCGAATTGCGGGCGAGCGCTCGGCCGAGATGGTGCCGTCCATTCTGGCGGAGCTGCCGGCGCTGGAGGCGGGACTGCCGGGGATTCGCGTCCCTGTCGGCTTCGTCCACGGCTCAGGGAGCCCGATGCCGCTCGCCGCTTCGAAGGACGGGGCCGAGCGGATTCCGGGCGCCTGGCTCGAGGTGGTCGAGGGTGCCGGACACTTCGTGTGGGTCGAGGCGCCCGGCGCCGTTCGCGCCTCGCTTCGACGCCTGACCGCCGGCGACTAGAACAGGCGACTACCGCCCAGCGGTCTCACGATGGCGTCCGAGCCGGCGCTCCCGGGACGAATCCCGGGAGCGCCAGCAGAGAACGGTCAGCCCGTGAAGCTCGGGCGCTTGATCGCGCCGAGCACGGCGAGCTGCTTCCCGCCGCACCTGAGCTTCTGCGGAACCGTGACCCTCACGATTCCGGGCCGCCGGGCCGTTACGACGATCCGCGCCACGCCGCGGCCGTTGGTGCGGACGGTCTTCACGATCCCGGCGCCTCGCACCACGACTTTCCTGCCCTTGACCGGCTTTCCGGCCGACGTGACGCGCGCCACGATCGTCGCGCGCTTGCCGACCCGGAGAGTTCCGGGTGAGACGCTGAAGCGGTCGCACACGAGCACCTTGGTCGCCCTGCGAACAGGTGCCGGCACCCGCGTCGTCGCGGTGGCCTGGTTGTTGGCCGTGTTCGACTCGGGCTCCTTGCCGACCACCGTCGTGGTGTTCGTGATCAGCCCGGTCACCGTGGGCCGCACGACGAGCGTGATCGTCACCGTCGAGCCCGTCGGCACCGTGCCGAGGTTGCAGGTGACCAGAGCGCCGCCAGTGCACGTGCCCTGTGTCGTCGACACCGAGACGAAGCTGGTGCCCGCCGGCAGCGGATCCGCCAGCGTGACCTGTGTCGCCGCGTCCGGGCCGTGGTTGCCGACGACGATCGTGTAGGTCAGCAGGCCGTCCTTCTGGACCGGATCGGGCAGGTCGTTCTTCGTGACCCAGAGGTCCATGAGCGGTTGCGCCGATCGGCGGCTGGGCGTGATCGTGACCGTCGCGTCGTCGTGCGCGGTCAGCTGCGTGCCCGTCGTCGTCGTGGCCGGTGGCGGTCACGACGTCCGTGTGCGTCGAGCCTGCGCTGCCGCTCACCGCGCCGGTGAACGTGCAGGTCGCCTGGTCGGGCCCGCCGGCCGCGTGGTCGTCGGGCTGGAGCACCTTCCCGATGAGCGAGCCGCAGGTGCCCTTGGCCGCGAGGTTGCCGTAGACGTTGTCGACGAGCTTGTCGATCGTCACCGCGTCGACCGCCGAGGTGTTCCTGACGACCACCGTGAACGCGACGTCGCCGCCGGGCTCCTGGACGCTCGTCGGGTTGGCCGACTTGTCCAACGCGAGTCGAGGACGGCACGTCGGTGATCGTGACGGTCGCGTCGTCGTGGTCGCTGACCTCGTGACCGTCGTCGTCGTGACCCGATGCGGTGACGACGTCGATCTTCACGTCACCTGCGTTGCCCGTGATCGAACGCGTGAACTTGCACGTGTACGTGTCGCCGGGCTGGATCGTCTGCGGCACGGAGCACGTTCCCTTGCCGTTCAGGTCGATCGGCCTCAGCGGGGCCGGCCCCGTCCGGGTCGTCGACGAGCGAGGTGATCGTGACCGGGTCGGTCGACACCGATGTGTTCTTCGACCTCGACCGTGAACTGCACCGGGCCGCCGGGCTCGGGCACCGAGGTCGGATCGGCCGTCTTCGTCACGTCGATCGACGGTGCGACGTCGGTGATGTCGACTTCGGCGCCGTCCTTGTCGGTGACCGGCCGCTCGTCCTCGTCGTGCCCGGTGACGGTCGCGACGTTGTGGTGCGAGTCGCCGGCATTCCCCGAGACCGGGGCGATGAAGGCGCACGTGGCCTCGTCCGCACCGCCGGGGGCACCGTCGTCCGGAGCGAGCTCCGCGTTCTCGAGCGTGCCGCAATCGCCGCGGAGGAAGAGGTCGCCGAAGACCGTGTCCGTGAGCGCGTCGATCGTCACGGTGTCCGCGGCCGAGATGTTGCGGACATGGAACGTGAACGTCACGTTGGCGCCCGGCTCGGGCACAGAAGTCGGCGAGGCGACCTTGTCGATCATGATGTTCGACGGCTTGCGGGTGTTCGTGATCGTGCACGTCTTGGTCTCGCCGTACTCGATCGTCCCGTCCTTGCAGTCCGCCGAGTAGGAAGCCGAGTAGTGCACGTCCTCGTCCTCGGACACGTCGTAGCCGCCCGGCTGCAGCGTCACGATGGTTCCGTCCAAGCTCCCGGGGAAGCTGGCCGGGCTCGCGCCGTCGCCGGAGACCGAGATCTGGAAGTCGTCCGGTGACTTGGCACCGCCGACGACCTCCTTGATGACGATCAGCTGCGGCAGCTTCGAGTTCGTGACGGTGCACGTCTTCGCGTCGCCGTATGCGAGCGTCACCGAGCCGTCGGCGCAATCGCTGCTGAAGCTCGTGCTCCAGCCGGCCGGAACGGCCGCCCCGGTGCCGAGCGTCTCCGTGACCGGGTACGTGCCCGGCGCGTAGGTGCGGGTGTCGCTGGCGTTGTGGCCGGCGTCGTCGAGCGCCTTGACCTCGCCGACCGAGATGTCGAAGACGGAGCCGTCGCCGCCCAGGATGTGCTTGACGACGGTGAGCACCGGCTTGCGCTTGTTGGTGATGGTGCAGGTCTTGTCGTCACCCGCATGCAGCGACCCGGCGCAGTCGCCGCTGCTGCGTGGTCTCCCACACGGCCGGGTCGACCGGGTTGCCGTTGCCGAGCGTCTCCGACACGGAGTAGGCGGTGTCGACCGGGTAGGTGTTGGTGACCTGGCCGCCGTTGCCGTCGACGTCGTCGAGCACGACCGTAGTCGTTGACGCTGAGGTCGAACGAGGCGCCGTTGCCGCCCTCGATCACCTTGACGACGGTGAGCTTGGGCTTGCGCTTGTTGGTGATGGTGCAGGTCTTGTGCTCGCCGGCGGCGAGCGTGCCGGCGCAGTCGGCGCTGGCTGGTGGTCTCCCAGACGGCCGGGTCGACCGCGTTGCCGTTGCCGAGCGTCTCCGTGACCGAGTAGGCGGTGCCGACCGGGTACGTGTTCGTCACCTGGTCGCCGTTGCCGCCAACGTCGTCGAGCACGACCGAGTCGTTGACGCTGAGGTCGAACGAGGCGCCGTTGCCGCCCTCGATCACCTTCACGACCGTCCACCGGGTAGGTGTTGGTGACCTGGCCGCCGTTGCCGCCGACGTCGTTCAGGACGACGTCGTCGTTGACCTTGAGGTCGAACGCGGCGCCGTTGCCGCCCTCGATCACCTTGACGACGGTCAGCTTGGGCTTGCGCTTGTTGGTGATGGTGCAGGTCTTGTCGTCACCCGCAGCCAGCGAGCCGGCGCAGTCGCCGCTGAGCGTGGTCTCCCACACGGCCGGGTCGACCGGGTCGCCGTTGCCGAGCGTCTCGGTGACGGAGTAGGCGGTGTCGACCGGGTAGGTGTTGGTGACCTGGCCGCCGTTGCCGTCGACGTCGTCGAGCACCGTGGCGTCGTTGACCTTGAGGTCGAAGGCGGCGCCGTTGCCGCCCTCGATCACCTTGACGACGGTCAGCTTGGGCTTGCGCTTGTTGGTGATGGTGCAGGTCTTGTCGTCACCCGGCATGCAGGATGCCGGCGCAGTCGCCGCTGTTGCGTGGTCTCCCACACGGCCGGGTCGACCGCGTTGCCGTTGCCGAGCGTCTCGGTGACGGAGTAGGCGGTGTCGACCGGGTAGGTGTTGGTGACCTGGCCGCCGTTGCCGCCGACGTTGTCGAGCACCGTGCGTGTCGTTGACCTTGAGGTCGAAGGAGGCGCCGTTGCCGCCCTCGATCACCTTGACGACGGTCAGCTTGGGCTTGCGCTTGTTGGTGATGGTGCAGGTCTTGTCGTCACCGGCAGCCAGCGAGCCGGCGCAGTCGCCGCTGAGCGTGGTCTCCCACACGGCCGGGTCGACCGCGTTGCCGTTGCCGAGCGTCTCGGTGACGGAGTAGGCGGTGCCGACCGGGTAGGTGTTGGTGACCTGGCCGCCGCTGCCGCCGACGTCGTTCAGGACCGTGTTGCCGTTGACCTTCAGGTCGAAGGACGGCGCCGTTGCCGCCCTCGATCACCTTGACGACGGTCAGCTTGGGCTTGCGCTTGTTGGTGATGGTGCAGGTCTTGTCGTCACCGGCAGCCAGCGAGCCGGCGCAGTCGCCGCTGTGCGTGGTCTCCCACACAGCCGGGTCGACCGCGTTGCCGTTGCCGAGCGTCTCGGTGACCGAGTAGGCGGTGTCGACCGGGTAGGTGTTGGTGACCTGGCCGCCGTTGCCGCCGACGTCGTTCAGAGACCGTGTTGCCGTTGACCTTCAGGTCGAAGGAGGCGCCGTTGCCGCCCTCGATCACCTTGACGACGGTCAGCTTGGGCTTGCGCTTGTTGGTGATGGTGCAGGTCTTGGCGTCGCCGTAGGCGAGCGACACATGGCCGTCCGCATCGCAGTCGCCGCTGAACACGACGGTCCAGTCGGAGCCGATCGCGCCACCGTTCCCGAACGTCTCGCTGACGTCGTAGTTGCCGGGCGCGTAGGTGCGCTCGTCGTTGGCGCCGTCACCGGCGTCGTCGAGCACCTTGGTCGCGCCGACGGAGATGTCGAAGACCGAGCCGTCGCCGCCCTCGATCTCCTTCACGACGCGCAGCTTCGGCAGCTTCGAGTTGGTGACCGTGCAGGTCTTGGCCTGGTCGTTCTGGACGTCGACATTGCCGTTCGCGTCGCAGTCGCCGCTGAAGCTGACCGTCCAGCCCGCGCCGACCGGCGAGCCGTCGCCGAGCGTCTCGGTGACGGTGTGCGCGCCGGCCGAGACCGCGAACGCGCCCGAGCTCGTCCCCGCAGGGGCCGTGCTCGCGGCGTTGTCGAGCTTCGTCGCTCCGTCGACCTTGACGTCGAAGGAGTCCGTCGTGCCGTTGCCGCCGACGATCTTCTTGACCACCGTCAGCTGCGGCTTCTTCGTGTTCGTGAAGGTGCAGGTCACCGTGGCGCCCGGGGCGATGGCGACGGCGCCGCTCGTGTAACGCCACGTTGTTGTTGCCCTGGTCCTTGCAGCTGACCGACGGTGCGTTCCAGACGCTCGAGTCACCGGGCGTTTCGGTCACCGTGTAGCGTGCCGGCCTTGATCTGCCCGCTGTCGTGCGGGGTGTCAGCCGAGGCGAGCTGGAACGAGTCGGAGTAGCCGGCCGGCCCGCTCACGCTGAACGGGAACTTCTTCTGGTCGCCGCTCGGCGTGACCTTGTCGACGATCAGCTTCGAGCAGACGTTGAAGGAACCGCCGGCGAAGTCCTCGAGCACGCCGGTGTCGGGATGAGAGCTACCCGTCTGCGCGAGGAACCGGTTGACGCAGGGAAGCTCCTTGCCGAGGCCCTCGTAGATCGAGCTGAGGTTGATCCCGCCCTCGACGAAGCCGCCCTCGAGGATCTGGCCGTCAGGGCTCGAGCCCTGGTTGTCCGAGTAGGTCCAGGTCGACGGGATCATTGAGTCGTTGGTCTCGGCGCAGATGTTGTCGTCCGCGCTGCAGAAGGAGCCGGAGGTCTTCTCGGCGAGCAGGTTCAGGCCCCCGCTCTGCCACTCGTAGATGCTCACGCCGGAGTCGCCTCCGCCTCCAGCGAACTCTGCGAAGACGAACAGGTCGCCGTCCGCATGCTGGCCGGAGAACGTGTTGGTTGCAGGGTTGGTGTCGGGACACCCGTTGCCACCCTGGAGGGCGCCGCCGCTCTGGAGGAACCAGAAGCCGATGTTCGTCGTCCCGCCGGTCGGGTCATAGCGATCCCCGCCGAAGTAGATGTACAGCTCGTCGTTCTTGATGTAGGCGCTCGCGAACGCGTGCTCGATGTCGCTCTTCGTCGAGACCTTGCCGCAGGACCAGCGCCAGGCGCTGATGTCGTTGTTGTTCTGCGAGCCGCCGCCGAAGTAGATGTCGTCCACGCCGTTGAAGCCGTCCGCGATGAACGCGGTCGACACCGGAGCGGTGTCGCCGGCCGCGACGGGCCCCTGGAAGCTCGACCAGTCCTGGCCGGCGTCTGCCGTGTCGGCGATGTTGCCGTCGAGCTCGAACAGGCCCACGTTGTGGACCGCCTTCGCGGCCATCGGCATGAGTGCCATTCCAGCGACCAGTGTGGTCGCGACGAGTGTCAGCAGGCGACGCTTGCGCGCCGCGCGCAGTGATTGCCACAGTTTCCGTACCCCCCTCAGAGAGGCCCGCCGTCCCCATGGCGTGCCGCATTTGGACTCCTGCCCGGACGGTAGTCCTCCGCCGGCGGGATGCACAATAGCTCGAACGGGGGAGTTTAAAAGAGGTTTACTAAGAGTTTACTTCTTTCGGTCTGCCGTTTCGGGCAGGTTTACTAGGACGAGGCGAGCATCGACCGCGACTCTGCGCGGGCCTCGCGCCACCACACGAGCTCGTACGTGTGCAACGCCAGCCAGACGGCCGTGACGAGCGCCAGCGCGGCGAGCGCCGGGACCATGGTCGCGAGCGGGAGCACGAGGAGGAGCGCGAGCGCGGCCACGAAGCGGCCGCGGCTCAACGACACCCGGCGAAGGATCCGCATCCGCATCGCCGAGTACGTGAGCAGGTAGAGCGCACTGCCGCCGCAGAGCGCGAAGGCCGCGACGGAGTCGAGTTCCTCGCCAATGTGGCCGACGATGGTCTTCATCGCGAACGCGAACAGCACGATGCCGACGATCAGGGGTAGATGCGCGTAGGCATACACGTCGCGGGCGAGCGCCACGCGTTCGGGCCCCTCGAGGTCGCGGAGCAACCGCTCGCCGCGGATGGAGAAGAAGTCGAAGTACGCGAGCCAGAACGAGGCGGCGACGAGGATCCCGAGGATCGCGGCCCCGACCTCGCCCGGGCCGATCCCGATTCCCGTGGCACCGATCCCGATCGAGATGAACGCCTCGCCGAGCGCGATGATCAGCACGAGGCCGTAGCGCTCCGCGAGGTGCGAGGGGTGGAGTTGCCAGCCGCTCGCTCCGATCAGCACGGCGCCGACGTAGATGACCGCGAGCGCCGCGAGCCAGAGCCAGATGCGTGCGCCGTCGGTGAAGCCCGCGACCAGGATCAGGGTCGCGCCGAGCAGTGTCCATGGCGCCAGGCGGAGCACCGCGCCGAGCAGGTCGGGGTTCCCGCGGCCGGCGAGCGCGTAGAGGGCGATGTGCATCGCGATCACGACGAGGAAGCAGACGCCGAAGAGCACACCGTCGTCGTCGAACACGCCCGGCACCACGAGCGCCGCGACGAACATCGCGATCAGCGCGACGAGCAGCGCGGCGCCGACGACACCCTCCTCCGGGTCGACGGTGTTCATCAGCCAGGCGTAGGCCGTCCACGCCCACCAGAGCGCGGCCAGTACGAGCACGCCGCGGCCGATCCCGGCGAACGTCGGATCGTCGGAGAGCAGCGTCGCGACCTGCGTGAACGCGAACACGAAGACGAGGTCGAAGAAGAGCTCTCGCGGCGTGACGCGGTGCTCCTGCTCGACTGCGGTCGCGGCCATCGTTCGCGACCTTAGCGCCGCGACAGTCCGGGCTCGCCTGCGCGCCTCGTTCGGTGTCAGTCGATGCGATCAGTCAAAGCCGAACACCGGTGGGAGGACGACCACGACCGTGGCGGCCCAGACGGCGAAGACGGGAAGGTAGGTGGTCTGCCAGCGCTCGAGCCGGTGGAGCGTGCTGCGTCTCATGAGGAATCGAGCGGAGAGCCAGGCGGCCCCGGCCAGGTTCACGAGCAGGACGAGGTTGAGGCCGAGCGCTGCAGTTCGGTTCGGGGTGAAGCCAAATTCGCCGATCCGAGCGACCATGGCGCCGAGCACCATCACGTCGAGGACGAGCGCGCTGACGACGGCGACCAGCTGGATGCCGTCCATCCAGCCTGGCGACGTGGACGGCTCCCGCGCGGACATCCCATAGAGGACGAGCGCGAGGACGACCACCAGCAGGGCGTCGAAGACGCTGAGGAGCTCGCGATCGAACGCGCCGCCGAGCCCCGTCACTGCGTACACGACGGCTGCGCCGGCCAGCATCACCGCGAACAGCGGCGTGAAGAGCATGGTGAGCACCGGCGCCATGTTCTCGACGACCCGTTGCTTCGACTCGACGAGCCATGCGGCCACGATCACGGCACCCGCCGCCCCTGACGGCAGCACCCACTCGGCGATCTGCTCCGGATCGATCTCCGTGGGTTCGAGGATCGCCGCGGTCAAACCCATGAGCACGCCGCCCCCGAGCGCGATCAGCACGTAGTAGATGAACCATTCGCCCGTGAAGCGGACGAAGTCCATCCGCCGCTCGTGCGATCGGAGCGTGCCGCCCATGTACGGGTACGCGACGACGAACCACAGCACGACGGGCAGATGGAGCGCGACGAGGGCCTCGGTGGCCGAGTCCGCACCGTACGGGTAGAGGTTGACCAAGAGCGCGGCGAGCACGAACGGCGCCGCCGTCAGCACCCATCCCCGGGTGTCCAGCTGCCGTCGGCGGGCGAAGTACCCGGCGAGGAACGGCAACACGAAGAGGCTGAGGTTCCGCACGAACCAGGTTGGCTCCTCATCGGGAAAGTCAGCAGCGAGGCGTGCGACCTGGATCACGACAGCCGCAGCCACAGCGACGACGAGCGTCTCGAGCCAGCCGCTGGAGGATCGCGCCGGCTCGTCGTCACCGCTCAGGATGAGTTGTTTCCAGAGTCGGCCGCTGTGCTCGCGTGCGAACTCCCGCGAGAGGTTGTCGAGATCCCCCATCCGTTTCACGGCGACCAGGAACGCCTCGTCGGCTGTGAGGCCGACTGCATTCAGTTCGCCGATCTGGTGGCGAAGATGATCCTCCAGCTCGTCGACGTCGTGGCCGTTGACGCCCGGGGCGTTCTCGACGTAGGCCCGCCACTCTGCGATCTGTGACTCGACGCTCAAGCTCACGCCTCCCCAAGAGCCGCCAGCAGCCCACCGGAGCCCGGCCAGACGTCGTTCAGCGCACGGGTGACGGCCAGCCACTGCCGTCGCTGCTCCGCGAGTACCGCTCGTCCGTCGTCGGTGATCGCGTAGTACCTGCGGCGGCGCTCGCCCGCCGGCGTGCGCCACTCGGTCGTCACGTGTCCGAGCCGATGAAGGCGATGGAGCAGCGGGTAGAGCATCCCGTCGGTCCACTCGAGCTCGCCCCCGGAGAGCGCACGGACCCGCTTCAGGATGGCGTAGCCGTAGCTCTCACCCTCCGCCAGGATCGCGAGCACGAGCGGTGTCGCCGAGGCCGCGACCAGGTCCTTGTCGATGTGCATACCGCCTCCACGGCTCGAAGTGCTATGCATAGAAGCACAAGGTGCGTCGGGCCGCAAGGCGCTCGACGCCGAGCTGCGCCGCCGGCGCACCGCCGATCTGGCCGACCGATTGTCCCGGCGGCAGCACGACCGGTGTGGTTTGCTCGCGAACGCTCAGCAAACCGACGAGGAGGTTTACCGTGAAAGGGTCGCTCGGTTTCCGCCGCGCTGCGCTTGTGGCGCTGTCACTGACTGCCGTCGCGCTGCCGTATGGCGCCGCCGCCGATCCGGGTAAGCGGCCCGGCCGCCGCGCCGGAGCTCGAGGCCGTCTCGACGAAGGCGTCCTACGTGTCCGGCGGCGACGTGCTCGTCCGCGCACGGACGCACGATCCCGGCGCTGCCAAGCACTTGCGCATCGAGGTCGACGGCATCGACGTCCGCTCCGATTTCCAGACGATGCCCGACGGCTCGCTGCTCGGCCTCGTCTCCGGCCTGAGCAACGGCCCGCACACGATCCTGGCTCGGGCCAACGGCCAGGGCAAGGGGACGCCGCCGGGACGCTCCGCGCGGCTCGACGTCGTCAACCATCCGATCACCGGCCCGCTCTTCTCGGGGCCGCAGCAGCAGCCGTTCTTCTGCGAGACCGTGCAGAACGGGCTGGGGCCGGCCACGGACGCCGCCTGCTCCGCACCGACGCAGGTCACGTACCGCTACCGGACGACGGGCGGAGCGTTCGCCGTGCTCGCCGACCCGACCGTGCGGCCGGCCGACCTCGCGCAGACGACGACGCTCGACGGCCGCACCGTCGACTACATCGTCCGCCTCGAGCGCGGCACGATCGACCGGGCCGTCTACGAGATCGCGACGCTGTCACGACCCCGCCGCGCCGCCGAGCCCGTTCACCGCGGAGCCCGGCTGGAACGAGCGGCTGATCTACACCTTCGGCGGCGGCTGCAACGTCGGCTACCACCAGGGTACGGGGTCGGGCGGCGTGCTCACCGACCTCTTCCTCTCGCGCGGCTACGCCGTCGCCTCGTCCAGCCTCAACGTGTACGACAACAACTGCAGCGAGGTGATCTCCGCCGAGGTCGCGCTGATGGTGAAGGAGCACTTCATCGAGACCTACGGGGTGCCCCGCTACACGATCGGCTCGGGCGGCTCGGGCGGCGCGATCCAGCAGCACCTGATCGGCAACAACTATCCGGGGATCCTCGACGGCATCCTGCCGAGTGCCACATTCCAGGACTCCCTGACGCTCGGCACCGTGCCGGACTGTCGGCTGCTCGCGCTGTACTTCGCCAGCCCGGCCGGGGTCGCCGCCGGGTGGACAGCGGACCAGCGGGCGGCCGCCAGCGGCTTCGGCACCTTCAACTCGTGCAACCTCTGGCACCTCGCCTTCGCCAGCCGCACGAACGCGCTCGAGGCGTGCCCGGGCGCAGTTCCCGTGGCGGCGCGCTACAACCCGGTCACGAACCCGAACGGGATCCGCTGCACGAGCTTCGAGCAGATCGCGACGCAGCTCGGCCGCAACCCGGCGAACGGCTTCGCGTGGCGGCCGCTCGACAACATCGGCCTCCAGTACGGCTTGACCGCTCTCCAATCGGGGGCGATCACGCCGGAGCAGTTCGTCTCGCTGAACGAGAACGTCGGCGGCTACGACGTGATCGGCCAGGTGATCCCACAGCGGGTGGCGGCCGACCCGATCGGCGTCGTCCGCTCGTACGAGACGGGACGCATCAACACCGGCGGGCTCGGCCTCGCCTCGACGCCGATCATCGACTTCCGTAGCTACACGGACTTCGCTCCTCCGTTCGGGGGCGACATCCACACGCGCTTCCACTCGTTCGTGATGCGCCAGCGGCTGGAGGATGCGAACGGCACCGCTGCCAACCAGGTGATCTTCATCTCGAACAGCGCCGGTGCCGGCGCCATGAGCGTCGAGGCGCTGACGCGGATGGAGCAGTGGCTCGCCGCCATCCACGCCGACACCGCTCCCGGCACGGCGGCCGAGAAGGTGATCCGCAACAGGCCGACCGACCTGAGTGATGCCTGCTGGACGTCGCCGACGACCAAGATCGACGAGGTCTTCGGCTACCAGCTGGCCGGCACCTGCGAGACGCTCTTCCCGACCTACGGCGACACGCGCACCGCCGCCGGCGGCGGCCTCACCGGAGACACGCTGAAGTGCCAGCTGAAGCCGCTCGACTTCGCGTCCTATCCGGTCACGTTCACTGCGGCGCAGCAGACGCGGCTGTCGGCCACCTTCCCCACCGGAGTCTGCGACTGGAGCAAGCCCGGCGTCGACGAGCGGCCACCGCTCGGCACCTGGCTCGACTACGGCCCGTAACCCGCGACCTGTCGAGGGCGCGGCGGTGCTCGCTCGGCCGCCGCGCCCTCAGCTTGGCGAACGTCCTACCAGCGGCTTCGGCGTCAGTCCGGGTACTCGTCCTTCCGCCAAGCGCGGGGCTCGGGGGGTTGAGGCTTCGGTGTTCGCTCGAGCAGGAAGCTGAAGTACGGCTGGACGAACGGATCGGGCGCCATCACCGTGTACGTGTGGTAGACGGTCCCGTTCTCGCGCGCGAAGGTGATCCAGGTCGGGTTCTCGCGCATCCCGTCCTTGATCTCGGCCCCGACCTGCTCCGACCACTCCTGGAGAAAATCGGGTGGGTTGTCGACCATTTCCTTGAGCTCGGGAATCTGCTGCACCTGCTCCTCCGTCGCGGCAAGGCCGAAGTCGAAGGCGAAGTCGGTGTTGTACGTGGAGACGTAGGGGAACTGCCAGCCCATCCGCCGCTTGTACTCGGTCAGCCGCTCGATCGGCGCCCGCGAGAAGCAGATCAGCGTCACGTCGCGGTGGTTCAGGTGGACGAGCGAGCCGTCGAGCCCGTCGCCCAGGTTGGTGCAGCCGGGGCAGGCGCCGCGCGTGTAGTCGGGCCCGAACATGATGTTGTAGGCCAGCAGCTGTGAGCGCCCGTCGAAGAGCTCGGCGAGGGTCTTCTTGCCCTCCTCGGTGTCGAACTCGTACTCCTTCTCGACCGCGACCCAGGGGAGATCGCGACGCTTTTGCTTGACCTCCTCGTTTCGCTCCGCCTGCTCGGCCTCGAGCTTGGCGAGCTCGTCCCGGGCCGCCTGCCATTCCTCACGGGTGCCGATCGTGTGTTCAGACATCTCATCTCCCTCCAGTCGGACTCGAGCGCGCCCGCACGAGCCGAATCCATTCGTCGGACCGGACGCTACCGAGATCACGAAATGAGACTTGCGGCGACCCGGAAACTCATCGCCAGTGTCGCGCTCAGCCGCCGGCCGCCGCCTGAAGGGTCAGGCGGCGGCCTCAGCGGGTGTTACGGCGTTGCCGGCACCGCGTGCATCACGGTCAGCGTCACGCTCGCGTTTCGGTACGACACCCTGAACAGGTAGCCGCCCGTGTTCACGACGCGCCTCTCGGGCATCGCGTGGAAGTTGCCCTCGATCGAGTCGCCGCGCATGATCGTCAGCACGGTGCCCGGGGTCAGTGCGCCCTGCACATCGAGAGTCAGCCGGCCGTCCAGCACCAGGTCCCCCGCGGCCTCGACGCTCGTGTAGTCGTCGTCGCTCCTGATGGTCACCGCGACGCCGCCCTCCCGGGCGACGCTCACGTCGCCGCCCACGTTGAGGACATTGCCGGGGGCGACGGCCACGTCGGTGATGCTCGCCGCTTCCTCCGGCGTGAGACCCGGCTGCAGCACGCCCCCAGCGACGTCGATGTCGCCGGCGATAGTGCCGCTGCCGCCGAGCGTGCCGCCCTCGACGTCGACCGAGCTCGCGTGCGAGCCGACGACCGAGAGCTTGCCGCCGAGAACCGTGCTCGCGCCGTGCCACGTGTCGTTGCCGGTGAGGAACAGGGTTCCTAGGCCTCGTTTCGTGAAGCTGCCCTCGTACACGCGCGCATTGCGTGCCTGCTCGCGGCGGGTGCCGATGGCGAAGTCCGACTTGTCGATGTCGCTCGCGTCGGGCGGAAGGCCGTTGGTCCAGCCCCTGGCGACCTTCGTCGCCTCCCAAGCGGCCGCTTCGTCGGCGTCTTCCTGCTGGCGCGCCTGGATGGCGACGTCGGAGATGTCGTTCGACCACACGTCGCTATAGCCCTGCGTGTCGACGTCGGACGGCCCGAGCAGCTGGCCCGGACCCTTGAAGGCGTCGCGCAGGCTGGGCGTGTGCCAGCCGTTCCGCCGGTCGGGGGTCTGCACCATCTGACCACGCGTGGGATTCGGAACGGCAACGCCTGCTGCGTCGTTGATGGTGTTGTTCTGCCGACCGGTCGTGAACATCGTGTAGAGCGCCTGCTCGTTCGTCAGGTACGGGAAGCGCTGCATGATCAGTGCCAGCGCGGCCGCCGAGTGCGGGCCGGCCATCGACGTGCCCGACGAGCTTCCGTAGCGGGGCTGCGGCACGCCGTTGACCACCTGAACGGTGGTGCTGTTGATCGACCTGCTCGGCGCGGTCACGCAAGACCACGTCGCGACACCGCACTGGTTGAACTCCTGCTGCCCGGGAACCAGGACCGAGCCGTCGGGGTCGACGTGCGCCCGATCCCGGGGTCATCCTCGCGACCTTAGCAGCGGCGCATCGTGCGGGATTTTCGCCGTCGTGCTCGGGAGGTCTAGCGGCGGGCCATGCCGTGCGGCCGAGCGCGACCAGGCTTGTCCTTGCCTCGCTCGATCTCGACCTTCCGCTCGGCGCTCAGGCGCGAGGAGCCGGCCTCGACCAAGCGGTCGACGACCTCCCAGTCGCGAAGCCGGCTCACCTGCGAGTCCGACAGCGAAAGGCTGCCGAACCGGCCGTTGCCTAGCCCAGCCGAAGCAGGCGCTTCACCCTGCTCCAGGGCGAGGAGCCGGACTTTTCCGGCCGTGTCAGCCTGACGCCGACCTTGCCCGTCAAATCCTTCTGGGTCTGGGCGTCCGCGTCCTGCTGGGACATCGTCACGTTCGTGTTCATCATTCACTCGCTTTCCTTCGTCCGATAGGCCGGAGAGCCCGGTTGAGCCCCCTGATGCGTGTGGAGATGCGGGGTGGGAACAGCGGGAGAGGATCCGCGAACGGACCCTCTCCCGGCATTCCGCGTGCCGCTACGCGAATCTCTAAGCGACGACGGGCGCGCCGTTGCTGCGCGCGAGCACCTTGCCGCTCGTGACCTTCGGCGAGTTCGGGAACGCGCTCTCGAGCTTCTCGTCGCGCACCCACGTGGCCGCCACGCGAGTCGACTCCTCGGCCTGCTCGACGTTCTCGAACAAGCTGAGCGAGCTCATGATGCCGTTGCCGGTCTCGATCAGGTAGTAGCCGGCGAAGCCCGGAAGCTTGCTCAGCTTCGGAGCGAGGCTCTCATTGACCTTCGTGGTCAGCTCGTCGGTCCGGTTCTGGTCGACGCCCTCGTAGCGGCGGATGGTGGCATGCATGTGATGCTCCTTCGGTCTTCGTTCATCAGAGAGCTCGATTGAGCTCCACTGTTGCGCTCAGCCCCATGGGACAACTCGAAGAGGAAGGTGCAGCGCCTCTGCGGCTTTGATGCCAGGACGAACGCGCTGAAGCAGTGTAGCCGCGATTCAGTCAGCGTGCTCAGCCGCGCTCTGGAGTTCGGTCAGTCCGAGAGCTCGGGTCGACGGTGTTCGTCAGCCAGAGTAGGCCGTCCGGGCGAGGCGTCCGGCTCCGGAGTCGCCGGTTTGCCTGGCAGGCGGCCCGTGAACAGCCGCAAGGTGCCTGCGCTTGACGACCCAGCCGCAACCCGCTCGGCGACGGGCGTATAGTCGCCGCGTGGAGGCGGGCGAGGCGACTCAGCCCGACGTGTCCGCGGCCGTCGTCGAGGCGTTGCGGTCGGTGTACGACCCCTGCTGCCGCGAGCAGGGCATCTCGGTCGTCGACATGGGGCTGATCGACTCGGTCCGCTTCGCCGACGGCGAGGCACGCCTGGAGCTCGTCCTCACGTCAGGCTGGTGTCCGTTCGCCGTCGAGCTGCTCACCGCGGTGCGCGAGCGTGTGGAGGCGCTGCCGGAGGTGGAAGGCGCGGCGGTCGAGATCGTCTGGGAGAAGGCCTGGGGGTCGGAGCGGCTCTCGCCGGAGGCCAGGGCGAAGCTCCGCTTCCTGCCCGACCCGGCCACGATCGGAGACCGGGAGCAGTACGTCGCTGCGCACGTGCAATCGCAGGAAAGCCCAGGGAGGTCGCGACCATGATCAACGGCGCGTTCGTGTTCGACTGCGTCGCCCACGTCTTCAACTTCGACAAGGACAACGCCCTCGGCAAGGCGGGCGAGATGTTCGACAACCACCTCTACGCCTTCCACCAGGTGCTGACCCCCGAGGGCGAGCGCGTCATGTCCGCCGAGGAGTTCCTCCGCGAATGGTCACCCGAAGAGATCGACCGCATGGTCTACGACGAGTCCGACACGGACATGCTGATCGCGATGCCGCTGCCGCTCACCGACATGTTCAAGGACGGCCTCTCGCCGTGGGAGCGGTGCGCCGAGCTCGCCCAGCTACGTCCCGAGAAGACGGTCTTCTGGGGCTCGATCAATCCTCTCGAGGGCCGCAAGGCGCTAGACCTGATGGAGCGCCAGGTCAACGAGTTCGGCGCCCGAGCCTTCAAGCTCTACAACGTCCGCTACGACTACGGCCAGCACTTCCCGTGGCGCATGGACGACCCCAGGATCGCGTTCCCGATCTTCGAGAAGGCCCAGGAGCTCGGCGTCAACCTGATCGGCGTGCACAAGGGCGTCCCCCTCGGGCCGCAACACATCGAGCACACCCAGACCTGGGACATGGACGGCGCGGCCGAGAACTTCCCGGACATCAACTTCGTCATCTACCACGTCGGCCTGCCGTTCCTCGACGAGGTCTGCTGGCAGCTGATCCGCTTCCCCAATCTCTATGCCTCGCTCGCGGCGACGGTGAACTTCGTCGTCCGCGCTCCGCGTCAGTTCGCCGAGGTGCTCGGCAAGCTGCTCTTCTGGTGCGGCGAGGACAAGATCATCTACGGCAGCGAAGCGCCGATCTGGCATCCGCAGTGGGCGCTCAAGGCGTTCTCGGAGTTCGAGCTGCCGCAGGATCTGATCGACGGCTACGGGTACCCGCAGCTCACCGAGCAGGCCAAGCGAAAGATCCTCGGCGAGAACCTCCTGCGGCTCCACGGCATGAACGTGGAGCAGACGGTCGGCGCTGCCGCGGGCTGACAGCTAATCGTAGGGCTGCGACCCCGTCGTCTAGGGGAATCCACCTCGCGCCTGCTCGGGGGCCCTCGTACCGTCGAGGCGTGGGCACGACTCACCTCACCCCTCGACGCGACCGAATGCTGCTTTCACAGCTCCTGGCGCAGAGTCCCCTGTTTAGCTCGCTGAGCGAAGACGAGGCCGCCTTTCTGCTGACGGTTGGGAAGCGGCGAGCAGTCGCCGCCGGCGAGCAGCTGCTTGCGAACGGTTCGCCGGGCGATCAGCTGTTCGTCGTGCTGGATGGAACGATTCAGGTTCTGCTGCCATCGCAGGATGGCGAGGTGTTCGTCGAGCGGTTTCGGCGTGGCGACATGTTGGGTGAGATCGCGGTGCTCGACGATCAGCCGCGCACCGCCGCCGGACGGGCGGTCTCACCCAGCACGCTGCTCGTGATTCAGCGTGACGACTTTCACGCCTTTCTGGACCGGTTTCCCCACTATCGGCAACGCCTGATCAGCATCCTGGTCAAGCGGCTCCGCCGAACGTCAGATCTGGTGTCGGACATGCTTACCGTCGAGAACGGCGCAACTTTGCCGCCCGACGAGCAGGTCGCCGCACGCTTTCAGACGACGATCGTCGGCTACGGGCGCTACGGCAACAACTACATCGGACCGAAGTACGCCAAGCCGGGCTATCCCTGGGAAGCGGTCGCCGTTGTCGATCCGCACCTGACCCGCGGCGGGTTTGCGGCCAGCGTCCTCGGACGCAGCTGCCCAGAGTGTTTGCTCTTCCGGTCGTTCGAGGAGTGGCACGACGGCTACTTTGCGCAGCTGACGCCTGAGCTCCGCGCGCGACAGGTCGTGGAGATGCCTTTGAAGCCGGAGTTCCTCTACGAGGAGGCGCTGCGGTATATCGACGCCGGGGTCAAACAGCTGATCCTGCCCAAGCCGGTGGTGATGAATCAGGCGCAGCTGCATGCGCTGATCGATCGGGTCGCGCGCGAGCGGATCAAGGCCGCGGTGGCGTCGCAATGGTGGTACTCGGATGTCCCGCAGATCATTCGGCGCGAGATCCAGCGAGTATCTGCCGGCGAGCGTGCCGGCCGGGTGCAGCGCGTCGAGATCGAGTTCTCGAAAGAGCATGGTCTGGCGTATGCGACAGCGCCGCCGTTGTTGGAACTGCCGCACGTGCTGCAGCTTCTGAGCTCGATCGGACTGATCGACGTGGCCCACGACACCCCGGAAGTTGCGGGGACGAGAACGCTGGTGGCCCTCACGTATCGCCCGCAACACATCGTCGACGGGGTGTATGTGCGAGCCAGCATCGACTACGAGCCGCCGGCGCGTCAGAAACGCAGTTCGCCGAACTGGGATTACCAAGAGCGAACGTTGAACGTCTATCTAGAGAACGAGCCGAGCGTTCCATGGCTCATGGCCGATTTCTGGATGAAATTCACGCGTTCAGGCGATATCGCGATTCGGCCAGGGCGGCTGCGACTGTATGAACCTGATGAGCAGGGCCCTCGCTACCTGGAGCTGCAGTCGTGGACGATCAACTGCTGACGATGAATCGCATGATTTACGCAGGCTTCGATCAGGATTTCGACCTGTTCCAGCGCGATCCGCGAGTCATGTCGCTCGAACGCTACCGCGCAATCGGCGAGCACCTGATGCTGATCCAGGAAGAGTGGGACACCCTTCAGGGCGGGGGATCGGAGCTAGGGGTTGGGGGCTGGAATCAGACGCCTATTTAGGCGCGAGCCTAGCTACAGCCCGTGTTCGTCCCGCAGTCGCGGCACGTGTAGCAGCTGCCCGTTCGCACCATCCGGCCTCCGCAGCGGCTGCACTCGACCGCGTCCTCCCACGCGTTGAAGAGGGCGGTCTGGCCCGGCGGGGCGGCCTCAACCGGCGCGGCAGGGGCAGCAGCGGGATCGACCGTGCCGCCGTTTGCATAGCCAGCCGCTAGGCGCGCGCGCACCTCGGCGCTGAGGATGCCGATCTCCTCCTGCTGGTCGACCGTGAGGAACTTCTTGCCCATCCAGCGGAAGATGTAGTCGACGATCGACTTCGCGACCCGGATGTCGGCGTCGTTCGTCTGGCCGCTCGGCTCGAAGCGCATGTGGCTGAACTTCGAGACGTACACCTCGAGCGGCACGCCGTACTGGAGGCCCAGCGAGACGGCGATCATGAACGAGTTCATCAGGCCGGCGAGGGTGGTGCCCTCCTTGGCGATGTCGACGAAGATGTCGCCGGGCGTGCCGTCCTCGAACAGGCCGACGTGGATGTAGCCCTCGTAGTCGCCGACGCGGAACTTGCGGCCGACCTCGACGCGGTCGTCCGGGAGCCGGCGGCGGCGCGGAGCGGCTACGGCAGCGGCAGGCGCCGAAGCGGCTGCGAGCAGGCCGGTCGCGGTCTCGGACTTCCCGGACAGCGGCTGCGCGACCTTGCAGTTGTCGCGGTAGATGGCGATCGCCTTCGTGCCGAGCTTCCACGCGTCGACGTAGAGCTGCATGACGTCCTCGACCGTGGCGGTCTCGGGCATGTTCACGGTCTTCGAGATCGCGCCCGAGATGAACGGCTGGACGGCGCCCATCATCTTCACGTGACCCATGTAGTGGATCGCGCGCTCGCCGATCGCGCAGTCGAAGATCGGGTAGTGCTCGCTCTTCACGTACGGCGCGCCGACCATGGTGTTCTTCTCGTCGACGTAGGCCTCGATCTCGGACTGACTCGTCAGGCGAGTAGCCGAGCTTCTCGAGGGCGAGCGAGACGGTCTTGTTCACGATCGTGATCTCGCCGCCGCCGACGAGCTTCTTCGACTTCACGAGTGAGAAGTCGGGCTCGACCCCGGTCGTGTCGCAATCCATCATGAAGCTGATCGTCCCGGTGGGGGCGAGCACGGTCGCCTGCGCGTTGCGGTAGCCGCTCACCTCGCCGAGGTTGAGCGCCTCGTCCCACGCCGAACGGCACGCTGTGAGCAGGTCCTCCGGCACCGAGTGCGTGTTCTCGATGTTCCCGACCGCCGCGCGGTGCTGGGCGATCACGCCGATCATCGCCGCCGCGTTCGGCTGGTAGCCGGCGAACGGGCCCATGCGCGCGGCGATCTCGGCCGACTTGCGGTAGGCGCGGCCGGTCATCAGCGCGGTCACCGCGGCCGCGTAGGCGCGGCCCTCGTCGGAGTCGTACGCGAGCCCGCGCGCCATCAGCATCGCGCCGAGGTTCGCGTAGCCGAGCCCGAGCTGGCGGTAGGCCTTCGCGTTCCCCTCGATCTGGGGCGTCGGGTAGGACGAGTTGCCGACGAGGATCTCCTGCGCGAGGAACATCACGTCGACCGCGTGCTCGTACGCCTCGACGTCGAGCTCGCCGTCCTCGCGCCTGAACTTCATCAGGTTGAGCGAGGCCAGGTTGCAGGCCGAGTCGTCGATCGACATGTACTCCGAGCACGGGTTGGAGGCGTTGATGCGGCCCGTGTTCGGGAGCGTGTGCCAGGAATTGATCGTCGTGTCGTACTGGACGCCCGGGTCGGCGCAGCGCCAGGCGGCGTCGGCGATCTCGCGCAGCAGCTTCTTCGCGTCGACCGTGTCGACGACCGCGCCGTCGGTGCGGGCGTTGAGGTTCCACTCGCTGCCGGCCTCGGCGGCCTGCATGAACGCGTCGGTGACGCGCACCGAGTTGTTCGCGTTCTGGTACTGGATCGAGCCCCAGTCGGGCGAGTCGAGCGACATGTCGTAGCCGGCCGCCTCGAGCACGCGCGCCTTCTCCTCCTCGCGCGCCTTGCACCAGATGAACTCCTGGATGTCGGGGTGATCGACGTCGAGGACGACCATCTTGGCCGCGCGCCGCGTCTTGCCGCCCGACTTGATCGTGCCGGCGGACGCGTCGGCGCCGCGCATGAACGAGACCGGCCCGCTCGCGTAGCCGCCCTTGGAGAGCTGCTCCTTGGAGGAGCGCAGGCGCGAGAGGTTGACGCCCGAGCCCGAGCCGCCGCGGAAGATGACGCCCTCGCGGCGGATCCAGTCGAGGATGTCCTCCATCGAGTCCTCGATCGAGAGGATGAAGCAGGCCGAGCACTGCGGCTTCTCCTCGAAGCCGACGTTGAACCAGACCGGGCTGTTGAAGGAGGCGAGCTGGTTGACGAGGATCGCCTTGAGCTCGTCCTCGAAGGTCTGCGCCTCCTCGTCGTCGGCGAAGTAGCCGTCCGTGCGGCCCCAGCCGCCGACGGTGTCGACGATGCGGCCGATCATCTGCTTGACGGACTTCTCGCGGTCGGGGGAGGTCATGCGACCGCGGAAGTACTTCTGCGCGACGATGTTGGTGGCCGTCTGCGACCAGAACTTCGGGAACTCGACGCCCCGCTGCTCGAAGGCAGGGCCGTCCTTGCCGGGGATCAGCGCGTCGCGCGTCTCCCACTCGATCTCGTTGAAGGGATCGCGCCCCGGAATGGTGAAGAACCGGCGCACGCCGACCTTCGCATCGCCGTTGGCGACACGGTTCTCGACCCCCTCGCCGGTGGTCGCTACGGCCTCGTTCTGCTGATTGGCGGACGCCATGCTGGAACCTCCCCGGTTCTTCCTGAAGCTTAGTTTCTGAGGCCCGGGTGGCCGAGTGCGCCGGGTCCGAGCGGACCCGACAATCTAGGGAGGGGGTCGGACGGAATCGGGGTCGTTACGGGACCGTCGGCGTCGTCTCGGTCGTGGTGACCGTCTCGGGCGGTGGAGGCTCAACCGGAGGTGGAGGCGGAGGCGGCGGGGGCAGAGGCTCGGGCGGCGGGGGCGGGGGAGCCGTCGTCGGCGGTGTCGGGGGCGGCTCGGCCGGAGGCGGCGGGGGAGGCGGTGGCTCCGCGGTCGTCGTCTCGGCCGTCGTGGTCGTGCCAGGAGTCTCGGTGGGAGCCGGACTCGGAGGCGGCGTGCTCTCGGTCGTGGTGTCGTTCGCGGTGGTCGTGCGGTTGGTCGTCGGCGTGACCGGCGCCTTCGACTCGTCCGGGCTCGCGAGGATCGCGGCGGCGATGCCGATCGGCACGAGCAAGGCGATCGCGACTCCGGCCGCCACGTGACGCGCGCCCACCCGACGGCCTCGCCTGGGCGCCGCGAGCACGACCGTCTCCTCGGCGGTCACGGGCTCGCCTCCCTGGGCGAGCGCGGCGACGAGGGCGGCGCCGTCTTGCGGCCGCTCCGCCGGCGCCTTCGCCAGCGACCACGTCGCCACGCGCTCGAGCCGGGGCGGCGCGTCGGGCCTCAGCGCCGAGATCGGCGCGGGCTCCTCGTTGACGTGCTGGAGCGCGAGCTCCAGCGGGGCCTCGGCCTCGAAGGGAAGCCGGCCCGTCAAGAGCCGGTAGAGGATGACGCCGAAGGAGTAGACGTCGCTCGCCGCCGTCACGGGGCCGGCCTGGGCCTGCTCGGGCGACATGTATGCGGCCGTGCCGAGCATCGTGCCCGCCTCGGTGAGCGTCGACGCGTCGCCGATCCGCGCGATGCCGAAGTCGGCTAGCTTCGCGTTGCCTTCCTCGTCGAAGATCACGTTCGAAGGCTTGAGGTCGCGGTGCAGGATCCCGCGCTCGTGCGCGTGCGCGAGGGCGGCGGCCAGCTCGGCCGCGATGCGGGCGGTGTCGGCGTCGGCCAGGGGTTCGCCGGGCGCGAGCCGGGACTCGAGGGTGCCGCCGGGAAGGCACTCGAACGCGATGTAGCGCCGCCCGTCGGACTCGCCGTAGTCGAAGAGCCGGCAGATGTTCGGATGCGAGAGTCCCGCGGCCGCCCGGGCCTCACGCTCGAAGCGGAGGCTGTCGGCGGTGGCGTCCATCAGCTTCAGCGCCACTCGGCGCTCCAGCTCGAGATCGTGCGCGGCCCAGACCTCGGACATCGCGCCCTGGCCCAGCCGCTCTTCCAGGCGGTAGCGCCCGCCGACGATCTCGCCGCTCACCGCGAGGGTTATGTCCCGACCCAGCGGGTCTTAGACGTCGGGAGTGTTCGGCGGCGTCACGCGCGCGCGCCGGGCGTTGAGCTTGCGCGTCAGGAGGCCGGTCGCGCCGGCCGCGACGAGCAGAAGCGCGAGGCCCGCCAGGACGAGGAGCGGGATCGGCGCGGAGTCGGCGCTCGACGGGCCGAGCGCGTCGAGGGCGCTGCCGATTGCGCCGTCGCCGCTGTTGCCGCCGCTGGCGCCGCCGTCGTCACCGTCGTCGTCGCTACGCGTGTCGACCGGGCCGGAGCCGTTGAGACCCTGGAGCGAGCGGCCGTCCTCGCTGCCGGCGTCGCTGCGGAGATCGCGCAGGCGGGCGCGCTCGATCTCGCCGGGGAGATCGGAGTAGTCGCGGAGGTCCTGCGGGATGTTCTTCTCGGCGGCCGCATAGCAGGCCTTGGAGTAGCTGCGGTCGATGCGCTCGTTCTCGTACCAGTCGTCGTAGATCTGCTTCCAGCAGGGCTGGGCGGCCGACGCGCCGACCGGCGCGGAGAGCGCGATCACCCCGGTCAACGAAACCACGAGTACGAGCAGGCGGATGGGGGCGATGGCGGTCACCGGGCCTCTAGTTTCCTGATTTGGGGTGATCCAGTCGTGAACTGAATGTAAAGCCTTCGTTAAGGCGTTTCTAGCCGATTGCTCTGGTACCTTCAGCCGCGATGCTCGCGGCTCGCGAGGCGCTCCCGCGGCCGCTGACGATCGGCATTCCCGGCACGCTGCTTCTCGCCTCCTCCGGCGTCCTGCTCGCCGCGGCGGTCTTTCTCGGCGGCGGCTCGCGCGACGACCGCTTGGCGCTCGTCGGCGCGGCCGCTGTTGCCGTCGCCGGAATCGCCTGGACGGCGGCGCTCTTCGGTGCCCTCCCGATACCGCGCCTCGACAGGTGGGCGTGGGCCTTCCTGGGCCTGTTCTCGGCGGTCGTGCTCTGGAGCGGCATCGGGATCTGGTGGTCGATCGCGCCCGACCTCACCTGGCGCTACACGAACCGCGGGCTCGCGTACGCGGCCTTCTGCGCGCTCGGGCTGCTCGTTGCCGTCGCTGTTCCCCGGGCCCCGCGGGTGGTCGCCGCGGGCCTTGCGGTGCTCGTCGCGGCCGTTGTGACCTGGGCCCTGGCGGGGAAGGTGGCGCCGACGCTCTACGAGGACTCGTTCCGCTTCGCGCGCTTGCGCGATCCGCTCGAGTACTGGAACGCGCTGGCGCTGGCCGCCGGGACCGGGCTGCCTCTCGCGCTCTGGATCGCTGCATCGCGCGTGCACGCGAACCTCGTTCGCGCTCTCGGAGCCCTGCTCCTCTTCGCCACGAGCGTCGCGCTGCTCCTGACCTACTCCCGCGGCGGGGTGGCCGTCGCCGCTGTGGCCGTCGTCGTGTGGCTTGTCCTGACCGACCGCAGGCTCGAGGGAGTGGCGGCGCTCGCGGTCGGCGGGCTGCCCGCCCTGGCGGTGTCGGCGTGGGCGTTCGGGCAGCCCGGGCTCTCGGAGGACGGCCAGCCCTACGGTGTTCGCTACGACGACGGCGTCCGCTTCGGCTTCGTCCTCGCCGTCGCTTCCGTCCTCGTCCTCGTCCTGGCCTACTTCGCCGCGCGCTACGAGGAGCACCGGCCGCCGACGCCCGAGCTCGCGCACACGCTGCTGCGCTGGGCCGCTCTCGCGGCTGCCGTCATGGCCGTGGTCGCCGTCGCGCTGCTGTTCGTCGCCGCCGACCCTGTCGACTGGGTCGGCGACCAGGTGGACGACTTCACGAGCCCGACGACGCAGCCCGTCTCGCAGGGGCCGGAGCGGATCGCGAGCGTCGGCTCCAACAACCGCTGGGGCTGGTGGGAGGAGGCGTGGGACGCCTTCGCTGACGAGCCGGTTGGCGGGACGGGGGCCGGCACCTTCCGGCTCGTCCACCGCGAGCTCCGTGACAACCCGAACATCGTCACCGAGCCGCACAACCTGCCCCTGCAGGCGCTGGCCGAGACGGGCCTCGTCGGTTTCCTCCTCGCCGCGGGCGCGGGACTCGCCGCGTTGCTCGCCGTCCTCGCCGCTCTGCGCAGGCTGACCGGGGAGGAGCGGGCCGCCGGGCTCGCGCTGGCCGTCGCCGCCCTGCTCTATCCGCTCCACGGTCTCGTCGACTACGACTGGGACTTCCTCTCCGTCACGGCGCCGTTCTTCTTCACGCTCGGCGTGCTGCTCGCGGCCGGCTCGCCGGCCCGGGTCGTCCGCCGCCCCCTGGAGGGACTGGCGGTCGCGGCCGTCTCGGTGACGGCGGTGGCTTCGCTCCTGACCCCGTGGCTGTCGGACCGGGGCGTGCGGGCCGCCGAGGACGCGCTCTTCGACGGCGACCCTGTCCTGGCGGCCGACCGAGCCGACGCGGCGCGCGCGCTCAATCCGTTCTCGGTCGAGCCGCTCTTCGTTGCGGCAGAGGCCGCGTACGCGCAGGGCGACATGCAGGAGGCGCTCAGGCTGTACGTGCGCGCGACCAAGCTCCAGCCCGAGAACTGGCGCACCTGGTACGAGCTCGGCAGCTTCGAGGCGAGCCAGCGAAGCTACGGCTGGGCGGAGCTCCACCTCGCGCGCGCGCGCCAACTCGACCCGCTCGGGCCGGCGAAGCGAGACCTCGAGGAGTTGCGCGCCGAGCGTCGTCGGGGCGGTTGATCCGAACGTCTCGCTGATCCCCCGCTAACAACCGGTGAGTACAACCGATCCCATGCGCATCGTGCTCGTCTGCGTCCTGGCTGCTCTCATGGCCGTTCCGGCCGCGGCACAGACCGACCGGTCCGTCGCCGTGCCCGCTCCCGTCTCGGTCCTCGCCGCCGACGGTGAGCGCGGGCAGCGCATCGCCTTCCTGTCGCCGCGGGCGAACGGCGGCTGCGGCGCCGTCGGCCTCTGGAAGCCGGGACAGCCGGTTCGAAGGCTTGGCCCGGTTCCCTGCGGTCCGCGCACGAGCACCGGGCGCGGCGCGTATGGCTTGTCCTTCGGCGGCGCTCTCGTGTGGGCGACCTACACGGGCGGGAACATTCGCGAGCACACGCTTTGGCGCAGCGTGCGGCAAGGGACTCCCTTCCGCTATGGACGCGGGCGGCCGGTCGCACGCGTCAGCCACGACGTCGACCTGCTCTCGCCGTTGCTGGTCGGCGAGGGTGACGACCCGCGGGCCACGTACGCCGTGGGCAACATCGCGTACGCCCTCTCGAGCTCGAGCCGCCATTCATGGCGGCTGCCTGCACGACCGCTCGGCCTGATCGCCCACGGGCCATACCTCTCCGTGCGCCGCGCCGACGGTCCGATCAGCGTCTTCGCAGATTGGCAGGAGGACGAGATCGCCCGGCTCGACTACGCCCCGGGCGAGGCGGTGGCGATGAAGGCGCACGGCACGGTGATCGCCGTGCTGCGCCGGGGCGCTTTGGACGTGCGCAACGTCTACGGGTTCGAGCGCGACACCTTCGGGCTGCCGGCGGCGCGCTCGTACGGCGACGACCATTGCGGTGTCGTGCAGTGCGCGCTTGCCGACCTGCGCCTCGCGGATCTGCAGGGCGACCTGGTCGTCTACATCCACGGGCGAGCTATCCACGTGCTGCGCGTGACCGACGAACGACACGTCGTCCTCCGGCGCCCGGTGACCGGCCCGGTACACGCCGAGCTGGAGGCGACCGGACTCAGCTACAGCTCGGGCGGACGTGTCTTCTTCATTCCCCGCTCGGAGATCGACCGCCGACTGCGATCAGGGTGAGCCCGGTGTTGACGATCCGCACCGGCTGCGGGAACAGCGAGCGCAGCTCACGCGACGAGAGCGGGCGGATGCCGTCGAGCGCTCCCGGGCGGCGGCCGTCGGGGAGCCAGTGCAGGAACGGGAGCAGGGTGTGCGGGTCGACGGGGAAAAGGCGGTTCGGCGTCGTGACGAAGACCTGCTTCGAGACCCGGCAGAGCTCGCGCGCGAAGCGCTCCTGGTCGTCGCGGCTGCCCACGTGCTCGACGACGGCGTTCGAGAAGGCGACGTCGAACTCGCCGTCACGCGAAGGGCAGGTCGCGCCCGTCGGCGACCACGCGCGGGACCTGTGGGAAGGCGCGCGCGAAGTTCTCGAGCGGGACGTTGCCGACCGCCGTGATCCGCTCGGGCCACGGGTAGAGCGCCTCGAAGAAGTTGTGGGTCAGCGCCTGGCCCTCACCCTCGCCGAAGGGCGTGTCGGCGACGCCGACGTCGACGACGGTCGTCTCGGCGGTCGGCTGGATCAGCTCGTGGAAGAGCCGCATCTTCTTCCGCCGGCTGCGCAGGGACGCAGCCGCCGCCGCGCGCTTGATCACGCGGCCGTGGAGCGCAGCCAGATCTGCGTCCAGAACGGCGCGAGGATCCGGAACGCGAGCGGCTCCGCGAGGTGCGCCGCGACGTCCTTCGGGCGGTTGCCGAAGAGGCGCTTGCGGTTGTTGTGGAAGCGCCTGATGTCCGTGAACCCGGCCTCTCGCAGCATCTTCTTGAACGCGCGCGGGGTGTAGCCGAGCTCGGTCACGCCCCATTCGTCGGCCGCGTCGCGGCCCTGGAAGCGGTGCTTCCAGTTCGGCTCGGCGAGCAGGAAGCGGCCGCCCGGCCTGAGCGCCCGGCGGGCTGCGCGGATGACGAGATCCGCTCTCGGGCTGTGATGGAGCGCGTCGTAGATCAGGCACGCGTCGAAGCGGCCGCCCGCGTCGAGCTCCTCCATGTCCGCGACCTCGAACTGCGCGGCGACGCCTTCGGCCTCGGCCTGCTCGCGCGCGATCTCGATCATCCCGGGCGAGATGTCGTAGCCGACCGCCTCGAGCCCGTGCCTCGCGGCCATGCGGGTCATCCAGCCGGGCCCGCAACCGAGCTCGCAGAGCGACATCCCGGGCTGGAGCTCGAGCAGCTGGATCGCGTAGCCGAAATCGATCAGCAGGCGCGCGGTCTCGCGCGGGCTGTTGCCGAAGGGCTTCGTGCGCAGCCACTGCCGCCCGGATTCCTCGATCAGCTCCGGGTAGGCGCGTTCGGCCTCCTTGCGGTCGGCGCTCACGCCCGGATGCTACGCCGCAGGGTCTCCGGGTCGGGTTTCTAGGGCTTTCCCGCTCGTGCCGGAGCCCGCCCCCGTCGTAGGTTCGAGTGGTCATCGACCCAAGGAGGGGGGCACATGCCAACCATCAGCAATCTCACTCTCAGCCTCGTCAAGGACGTGGCAAACATGGACGTCACCTTCGAGTACGACATCGAGTGGGACCCGTTCGACCAGGCGACCGATATCGACTACGACGAGTCCTGGAAGCTGATCGGCGACGACACCAACCAGGACGGGGACAACCTGCCGGTCGGCGACGATCCGATCAGCCTCGGGCTGATGCCGATCGTGCGGGTGTCGTCCAACGGCAACGCCGTGACGCACCGCACGAAGACCAGGACGATCGCCTTCTCGAACCTCGACGAGGACACCGGAGTCAACGAGGACGACGAGATCCGGGCGGTAGTGACCCTGAGGCCGCTGCTGCCGGTCGCGACCAGCCGCGAGAGCAGCATGGTGCCGGTCAACGCCTGAGGTGTGGGGGGTGAAGGGCCCGGCGAGCGAGATGCGCGCGGATCGACCTGATCGAGACGATCCGCGCCTCGGTGATCGGCGACGACACCGTGCTCGACGGGCCCTTCGGGGGCAGGCGGCTGGTGTACGCGGACTACGCGGCCTCCGGCAGGGCGCTCGGCTTCGTCGAGGACTTCATCCGCGACGAGGTGCTGCCGCTGTACGCGAACACCCACACCGAGGTCTCCGCGACCGGGCGGCGGATGACCGTGCTGCGCGAGGAGGCGCGCCGGGCCATCCACCGCTCCGTCGGCGGGGGCCCCGACGACGTCGTGGTCTTCTGCGGCAGCGGGTCGACCGCGGCGATCGCCAAGCTGGTCGAGCTGCTCGGGCTGCGGCTCCCCGACCGCGCTCGACGACCGCTACGGGCTCTCGGAGCTGATCCCGGAGTCGGAGCGGCCGGTCGTATTCATCGGCCCCTACGAGCACCACTCGAACGAGCTGCCCTGGCGCGAGTCGATCGCGGACGTGGTGACGATCCTCGAGGACGCCGACGGTCGGGTCGACCTCGCCCAGCTGGAGGAGGAGCTCGAGCGCTACGCCGACCGGCCGCTGAAGCTCGGCAGCTTCTCGGCCGCCTCGAACGTGACGGGCATCGTCACCGACGTCGCGCGCGTCTCGACGCTGCTGCACCGCCACGGCGCGACTCAGCTGCTGGGACTACGCGGCCGCGGCGCCGCATCTGCCGATCGAGATGAACCCGGCCGCCGAGCTCGCCTACAAGGACGCCGTCTTCGTCTCGCCGCACAAGTTCGTCGGCGGGCCCGGCACCCCGGGGGTGCTCGTGGCCAAGCGCTCGCTCTTCAGCAATCGCGTCCCGACCGTGCCGGGCGGCGGCACGATCCGGTTCGTCAGCCCGGCCGACCACTCGTACCACCCGGAGCCCGAAGGTGCGCGAGGAGGGTGGGACTCCCGCGATCGTCGAGTCGATCCGCGCCGGGCCTCGCGTTCGCGCTCAAGGACGCCGTCGGTGCGCACGAGATCCGGCGCCGCGAGGAGCGGATCCTCCGCAAGGCGCTGGCTCTCGTGGCGCGCGAACCCGCGCATACACGTGTTCGGCAACTCCGCAGTTGAGCGGGTCGGCATCGTCTCACTTGTCGTGCGCCACCCACTCGGCCTCCTGCACTCGCACTTCGTCGGGGCCGTGCTCAACGACCTGTTCGGGATCCAGGTGCGCAGCGGCTGCTTCTGCGCCGGACCGTACATCCACCGGCTCGCCCCGATCCCCAAGCTGCTGGTCGCGGCGGATGTCCGCCGAGATCGAGGACGGCCACGAAGGGCGCGAAGCTCTCGCTCCTCCGCGTCAGCTTCGGCTACTTCATGAGCGACGCGGTCGTCGACTACGTGATCGACGCCGTCAACCTGGTCGCCGACGAGGGCTGGAAGCTCCTGCCCTACTACAGGTTCGACCCGGACACGGCCTGCTGGCACCACGGCCATGAACGGGCGGACGAACGGCCGGGCTTCCTCGAGGCCGCCCTCGGCGAGCGTGCTCCCGCCGCGGCGCACCGCGCCCGAGACCGTTCTCGGCGACTACCTGCACGAGGCACGCGCGCTCCTGCGCGGCCTCGAGCAGCCGGCCGCCGCGCACGAGTGCCTGGCTGACGCCGCGGTTCGAGCGCATCCGCTGGTTCCCACTGCCAAACGACGGTCTCGTACCGCTGCGACAGGCAGGTTAGCCCGATTCAAAGCCGCTCCTATAATCGATGGCGTGGGCGATGCCGTCGCCCTGCATGCCGTCCGCTCAACCCGAGTCGTGGGTCGCGCGCCCGAGCGAGCGCGAATCGACGCGTTCGCCGACTCCCTGAGTGACGGTGCCCGTGCGCTGACGGTCCGCGGCGAGTCCGGAATCGGCAAGACGACGCTCTGGCGCTACGGGGTCGAGCGCTGCCGACGCGCGGGTTTCAACGTCCTCGTCACCCGGCCGGCCGAGGAGGAGATGCCGCTCGCGCTGGTAGGGCTGGTCGACCTGCTCGAGCACGTGCCCGTCGACGCGGGCGCGCTCGGCGACGACGACGATCCGCTCGTCCGCGGACGAGCGGTGCTCGAGACTTTGCGCCGCCTGGCTGCGGGAGGACCGACCGTCGTCGCGGTCGACGACGTTCAGTGGCTCGACTCCGCGTCGGCGCGCGCGCTGCGCTACGCGTTCAGGCGCCTGGACGCCGAGCCGATCGGCCTGCTCGCCGCCTCGCGCCTCGGAGCCGAGGAGGAGGACCGGCTCGCCGCGGCCGCCAGCCTTCCCCCGGGCCGCGTCGAGATCCTCGAGCTCGGGCCGCTCGGCCTCGACGCACTGCGGCAGGTTCTGCGCGCCGAGGCGCAGACGATCTCGCGGGCCGCTCTGCGCCGGATCCATGAGGTCTCGGGCGGCAACCCGCTCTACGCCATCGAGCTCGCGCGCAACGCCGCGGTCGAGGACGGAACCCTCCTCGCCACCGGAACGCTGCCGATGCCCGTCTCGCTCCAGGACGCGATCGCGGCGCGGCTGGCGCGGATGCCTCCGGAGCCGCTGCCGCTGCTCGAGACCGTGTCCGCGCTCGGCTCGACGTCGCTGAAGGAGCTCCGGGTTGCGCTCGGCGACGCCGAGGTGGACAAGCTGCTGCCGACCGCTGTCCAGCACGGCTTCCTCATCGTCGACGAGGACCTCGACGTCCGCTTTGCGCACCCGCTCGTCGCGTCGGCCGTGTACGGCCGCATGAGCCCGATCGACCGGCGCGCGCTCCACGCCCGCCTCGCGGGCCTGGCAGGGGACGCGGACGTCCGCGCCCGGCATCTCGCGCTCTCCACCGACGGTCCGGACGCCGAGGTCGCGCAGCTGCTGGAGGAGGCCGCCGAGCGGGCGGGCCGCTGCGGGGCCTCCGACCTGGCCGCCGAGTTCATCGGCCACAGCCTGCGGCTGACTCCGGCGGAGGCTCCCGACGACTCGCGGCGCCGTGCTCTGGGCGAGATCGAGCATCTGGCCGCAGCCGGCGAGGTGAGCCGGGCGCTCGGCCTGGCCGACGAGCTGCTGGCACGCCTCCCTCCGGGCCCTGGTCGTGCCGAGGCGCTCGTGCAGCTCGCCCAGCTCGAGGACGACGACCTCCAGCGCAGCGAGGGTCTGCTGCTGCGCGCGCTCGAGGACGCCCGCGACGATCAGCTCCTGCGCGGCCGCGTGCTCGACCGGCTCGGCTGGCTACGTGGTGTCTTCCTCGGCGACCTGCGCAGCGGCATCGGCTGCGCGCACGAGGCGTTCGCGATCGCCGACGAGGCGGGCGATCCGGGGCTGCAGATGCTCGCGGGCGCCGGGCTCGCGTTCATGGAGACCTTCGCCGGCACGCCGAGGCCCGAGCGCATGGCCCGCGCCGTGGCACTCGAGGAGGAGATCGGCAGGCCGGTGCTGTGGGCGGGACCTCGGGTGCTGCTGGGAAAGAACCTCCTCTGGGCCGGCGAGCTCGACACCGCGGTCGAGCTCTTCGACGCCGCGCTCGCCGACGCGGCGCGCTCGCGGGACGAACGCCTGCGCTCCTATCGCCTGTACGACCTGGCGCTGGCGAACTGCGCGGCTGGCGACTTCGGCAAGGCGCGGGATCTCGCCGGGCGCGGATTGGAGTCGGCGCAGGACGCCGAGGACAAACACGTCGAGGCCTGGCTCCTGTATCCGGTCGCGCTGGCCAACGCCTGGCTGGGCCGCGCCGACGCGGCGCGCGCTGCGGCGGAGCAGCGGCTGAAGTGGGCCACTCGCCGCGGCGAGCGGCCCGGCATCGCGCGAGCGCGGAGCGTGCTCGGCCTGCTCGCGCTGTCGGAAGGCGATCCGGACGCGGCCGCGAGCGAGCTCTCCGCCTCCGCGCGGCTGCTCGAGGAGATGGGCGTCGGGCACCCCGGAGCGATCCCCGCGCTCCCGGACGCCGTCGAGGCGCTGCTGGCCCTCGGCGACGTCGAGGCGGCCCGGCCGCTGCTCCAGCGGCTCGACTGGCAGGCGGACGCGGTGGGCAGTCCATGGGCCGCGGCCGCCGCGGAGCGCGCCCGCGGCCTGCTCTTCCTGGCGGAGGGCGACGCGCAGAGCGCCGTGACGACGCTGGAGGCTTCCACACGCCTGCTCGATGGCCTCGGATACCGGCCCGACGCGGCGAGAGCCACCCTCGCACTCGGCCGGGCACTGCTCCGTGCCGGCCAACGAACGCGCGCGGCCGATGCGCTCGCCGAGGCGCGGGGCCGCTTCGCCGACCTGGGTGCTCGGCTCTGGGAGCTGCGCGCCGTGGACGAGCTCGAACGTGTCGCGCCCGGGCGCGCGGCCGGCCAGCTGACGCCGACCGAGGGCCGAATCGCCGGTCTCGTGGCGGAAGGCAGAAAGAATCGAGAGATCGGCGAGGAGCTCTTCATGAGCCTCGCCACCGTCGAGGCCCACCTGACCCGGATCTACCGCAAGCTCGGCATCCGCTCGCGCAGCGAGCTCGCCGGGCTCGTCCACTCCGGGGGCGTGGACGTCTCGACCGACGAGTCCGAATGACACGGCCCGCCGCAGGGGTCGGCGGCGGCGTCGAGCTCGTCGGCCGCGCTGCGGAGCAGGATCGCCTGCAAGCGTTCGCGGCGGCTCTCGCGGACGGTCCATGCGCGCTGCTCCTGTGCGGCGAGGCCGGGATCGGCAAGACGACGCTCTGGCGCTACGGCATCGAGCGCTGTCGCGAGGCGGGCTTCACCGTCCTGGTGTCGCGGCCGGCCGAGGAGGACCTGCCCGTGGCGCTCGGGGGCGTGGTCGACCTGTTCGAGCGCGACCAGCTCGACACCGACTCGCTTCGAGCCGAGGACGACCTGCTCGCCCGGGGCCGCGCCGTCCTCGGCGCGCTCCGGCGGCTTGCGGCGAGCCGGCCCACCGTCGTCGCGATCGACGACACGCAGTGGCTCGACTCGGCGTCGGCCCGCGCGCTCGGCTACGCGTTCCGGCACCTCGAGGAGGAGCGGGTGGGCGTGCTCGCCACCGCGCGGCCGGGAGGAGAGCCGGCGGCGGGCCTTCCGGCCACCCGCCTCGACGTGGTGGAGCTCGGCCCGCTCGGACTGCGCGCTCTCCGCAGGATGCTCGAGGGCACGGTCGCCTCGATCTCCCGGCCCGCGCTGCGGCGGATCCACGACGCGTCGGGAGGCAACCCGCTGTTCGCGCTCGAGCTCGCGCGCGGCCTCGCGAGCTGGGACCGGCTGCCGGGCCTCACCGGGGCGGTGCAGCCTCCGGAGTCGCTGCCGGCCGCGATGGCCGGACGGGTGGAGTCGGCGCCGCCCGAGCTCACGCCGCTGCTCGAGACCGCCTCGGCTCTCGGCCGTGCGACGACGGCCGAGCTGCAGGAAGCGCTTCCCGATGCCGACGTCGACGCGCTGCTCCCCACGGCCGCCGAGTACGAGCTGCTGGTCGTCGAGGACGACGTCGTCCGCTTCGCCCACCCGCTCGTCGGCTCGATCGTCTACGCGCGCCTGGGCCCGCTCGAGCGCCAGAGCCTCCACGGTCGCCTCGCGAGCCGCACCCGCGACCAGGACGTGCGAGCGCGCCACCTCGCACTCTCGACCGTCGAGGCGGACGGCCCGATCGCCGACCTGCTCGAGGCAGCCGCCCGCCGCGCGCATGCCCGAGGCGCCTTCGACGTCGCGGCCGAGCTCGCCCGGCACAGTCTGCGGCTCACACCCGCGGCCGACACGGAGGCTGCGCTCACGCGAGCGGTGCTCGAGATCGAGGATCTCGCCCGCTCCGGTGAGGTCGGTAGTGCGGTGGCTCTCTCGGACCGGCTGATCGCCGGACTTCCCTCCGGGCCGGCCCGTGCCACGGCCCTGATCCAGCACTCGGACCTCGAAGCGGACGATCCCGCGGCGAGCATCGCAGCCCTCGAGCGGGCGCTGGCGGACGCGGGCTCGGATGACGCACTGCGTTCCCGGGTACTTCAGGAGCTCGCGTTTGTGCGCTTTCTCGGAGCCGGCGAGCTCGCCGGAGCGCTGGAATCGGCCGAGCAGGCGCTCGCCATCCTGCAGCGGCAGCACGAGCCCGACCTGGAGACGCTCCTCCTCGCCGAGAGCTGCCTCGCGCACCTGGAGGCGATCGCGGGACGGCCCCGCCCGGACGTGATGGCGAGCGCGGTGGGGCGCGAGGACGAGCTCGGCAGGGCACCGCTCTCGTGGCGGCCGCGGATCCTGCTCTCGAAGCAGCGGCGCTGGGCCGGTGAGCTCCAGGCGGCCCGCTCCCTGCGCGACGACAAGGACTCGAGCGCCGAGGACCAGCGCCCCTACCGGCTCTACGATCTCGCCCTGCTCGAGTGTGCGGCCGGCGACTTCGCGGCCGCCGAGGAGCTCGTGCGCGAAGGGCTCGAGGCGGCTCGCGACGCCGGTGACGGCTACGGCGTCCGGGCCTTTCCGTACCCGCTCGCGCTCCTGCAGGCGTGGCTCGGCCGTGCGGACGAGGCGCGCGAGACCGTCGACGGGATGCTCACGCGGGCGCTGCGTGTGGGCGAGCGCCTCGACGTCGTGGCGTCGCGGCGCGTGCTCGGCCTGCTCGCGCTGTCCGAAGGCGACCTGCAGGGAGCGCGCGACGAGCTGGTCGGGGCCGCGCAGCTGCTGGCGGAGATCGGGATCGCGCACCCGGGTCTCTATCCCGTGCTGCCGGATGCCGTCGAGGCGCTCGCGCGGACGGGCGGCGATGCCGAGGCCGAGACGCTCCTGGAGCGGCTCGAGCTGCAGGCCGACAGGGTCGGGAGCGCCTGGGCGCGGTCCGCCGCCGAGCGCAGCCGGGGGCTGCTGCTCCTCACGCAGGGCGACACGGACGAGGCGGCCCCGCGCCTGCAGCGCGCGGCGAGGAGCTTCGACGAGCTCGGCCATCGCCCGGACGCCGCCCGCGCGACCCTGGCGCTCGGCCAGGCGCTCCTGCGCGCGGGCCGGCGAACCCTCGCCGCCACGGCGCTCGAGGACGCCCGCCGCCGTTTCGGGGAGATGGGCGCGGTGCTCTGGGAAGCCACCGCCGCCGCGGAGCTCGAACGCTCGGCGCCGGGCCGCGGCTCCGGCGAGCTGACCGTGGCCGAGCGCAGGATCGCGGCGCTGGTCGCCCGCGGGCGCAAGAACCGGGAGATCGCGCAGGAGCTCATGCTTGCGGAAGCGACGGTCGAAGGCCACCTCACCCGCATCTACGGGAAGCTCGACGTGCGCTCGCGCAGCGAGCTCTCGCGCCTGTTCCCGGACGGCGAGGGTCTCGAGAGGCAGGTCTAGGGGAATCCCGCTGGCAGCGCGAGCGGCCGGTTCGTAGCTTGGCGACATGAGCGTCTTCTCCGCCCTCGCCCTGGCCCGCACGCTGGTTGGGGCCTGGTCGCGAGCCGCAGCGCGTGCCCGAGCCGGAGTTCCGACCGATGTTCCCGCCGCGTCCTCTGGCCGACGTCCGTGTGTTGGACGCCGAGCCCGACGAGGCGCGCGTCGTTGCGCGGCTCCCGTCCGGGAAAGCCGCTTAGGCGGCTACGCCCCGACGATGACCGCGACCTGCGCGCCCTCGAGCGTGCTCGCCGAGAGCCCGTCGAGCGGTGTCACGATCTTGATCCCGAGGTCCTTCGCGAGTCGGACCGCCTCGGGGCGGAAGCGGCCGCGGTACATGACCATCGAGCGCGTGTAGCCGGTGTTCGGCGCGTTCGTGACCGCGCCGACCGTGTAGCCGTGCTGCCGGACCAGGCCGGCCCGGGCGGCCGCCGCGCCCTGGCGGCCGTTGCCGTTCAGGATCGTGACCGTCGTCGCTTCGCGGGTCAGCGTCGGCTTCTTCGCCGCCGTGAACTTGATCGGCGACGGCTGTGTCGTCGCCTTCTTGGGCGCCGGCACCGCGAGCCTGGCCGCAGCGGCCTTGTCCGCGCGCTCGGAGAGCGAATTGCCGAGCAGCGCGATCCCGATCAGCACGAGGAGGACGAGCTCGCCGGCCGCGATCGCGGTGGCGACGAGCGTGGCCGTGCGCCACGGGCGGACGGCGTCGAAGGCCGGCAGTGGGTGGGAGTGCTCCATCGCGCGGGCCGGATTCGCTGTCACCGCGCACGTTCCTTCCGTTAGCCTCGGAGGGCTGTGCGACACATCTGGGTCGTCGGAGCCTGCGCGGTGGCCGTCGCGCTCGCCTTCCCGGTGAGCGCCTCGCCGCGCCCGCAGCGGTGCGTCGTGCCCAAGGTCGTGGGCAAGCGCCTGATCTCGGCGCGCATCTTCGTCCAGGCGGGCGGGTGCCGGGTCGGCCGGATCGTGCGCGTCGGCTCGGTGGTCGTCCCGCGGCGGCGGGTGCTGGCCCAGCGGCCGGCGCCTGGGCGACGGCTACCCGCGGGCGCGCGCGTCCACCTCGTGGTCAGCTCGGGCACGTCGAAGCACTAGTCGAGGCCGTCAGGCTGCCATGGCGTTCGCCGTGGCAGCCAGGCAGGCACCGCCCGCCGGTAGGTCTCGTACTCCTCGGCGAATTCCCGGAGCAGCGTGGGCTCCTCGTACCAGCGCACGAACGCGACGACGCAGGCGCCGAACGCGGCCGCGTAGAGGAGCAGCACGGGGCGGCCGAGCAGGAGCGCCTGTCCGACGATCACGGCGGCGACCGCGAGGTACATCGGATTGCGGACGTAGCGGTAGAGGCCGCCGACGACGAGCCTGTCAGGCGGCGCGACCGGCGCCGGCGTCCCGAGGCCCTCGACGACGAAGCGGCCGAAGGCCTCGAGCAGCGCGGCCGCGCCGGCGACGATCAGCCCGATCCCGACGACGCGCAGCGGCCAGGGGAACGACTCGGCATCCCAACCGGTGAGCAGCCACGGGAAGAGGACCCCGACGACGCCCGGCGCGACCACGAGGAAGACGAGGCTGCCGAGCGCCGCGCGCAGCCGCGACAACGTCAGTCGCCCGAGCTCGACGCCCAGGTCTCGCGCAGGCCGTCCTCGAGCGTCCGTCGCGGAGCCCAGCCGAGCTCCGCCCGAGCGCGCCCGGGGTCGATCACGCTGCGCAGGATGTCGCCCGCGCCGCGCCGGCTCGTGCTCCGCCTCGCGCGCGTAGCCGGTGACCCGCGCGCACGTGGCGAAGAGCTCGTTGATCGAGGTCTCGACGCCGGTCCCGACGTTGAGCACGCCGCCCGCGTGGTCGACCGCGGCGAGCGCGGCGTCCACGACGTCGCGCACGTAGACGAAGTCGCGAGTCTGTTCGCCGTCGCCGAAGATCCGCACCGGCTCTTCCGCGGCCATGCGGTCGAAGAAGATCGCGACCACGCCGCCCTCGAGCGTCGCCTCCTGCCGGGGCCCGTAGACGTTCGCGAGCCGCAAGGCGACGTGACTCGTCCCGTGCAGCCGGTTCCAGCCGGCCAGGTACTCCTCGCCGGCGAGCTTCGAGACCCCGTACGGCGAGATCGGCAGGCGCTCCCGGTCCTCGCGGGCGGGCGCAGCGCACTCGCCGTAGATCGCACCGCCCGTCGAGGTGAACACCATCTTCGCGTCGGCGGCTCGCGCCGCTTCCAGCAGGCGGACCGTGCCGACGACGTTCACCTCCGCGTCGAAGTCGGGCTTCGCCACCGAGGTGTTCACGTCGGCCTGGGCAGCCAGGTGGAAGCACACTTCGGGCCGCACGCGCTCGAAGACCGAGGCGGCGTCCGAGCGGATGTCGCCGACGTGGAGCTCCGCGCCGTCGGGCACCTTCTCGCGGCTGCCGGTCGACAGGTTGTCGAGGACGTGCACCTCGTCGCCGCGCGCGAGCAGCGCCTCCGCCACGTGCGAGCCGACGAAGCCCGCTCCCCCTGTCACGACCGCTCGCACGAGCGCCGTATCCTACGCGCGGGTGAGCCGTAACGATTCTGGCGCCCCGCGCCATCTACCTGGTAGATGACGCAGACCGACGCCGAGCTGATCGCGGCCGAGGACGCGAATGCGTTCCGTGTGCTGTACGACCGCCACGCCGATCGCATCCACCGCTTCCACCTCGGGCGGACGCGCGACCGCGGAGGCCGCGCTCGACCTGACTGCCGAGACGTTTGCGCAGGCGTGGCTCTCGCGCGGCCGCTTCCGGGATCTCGCCGACGGCTCGGCGGCCCCGTGGTTGTACGGGATCGCGAGGCATCTCCTCGTCGGCTCCGTCCGCCGGCACCGGCTCGAGCAGAGCGCCCGCGACCGGCTCGGGATCCTGGCCGAGGCCGATCGCGCCGAGCCGAGCGAGGTCTGGCTCGACGGCCTCGACGAGGCGCTGGCCGAGCTCGCGCCCGAGCTGAAGGAGGCGGTCGGCCTCCGCGTCGTCCACGACCTGTCGTACGCGGAGCTCGCCGAGGCGGTGGGGACGACGCCCGGCGCGGCCCGCGTGCGGGTTCACCGAGGCCTGGCCGCCCTGCGCGCCCGGCTGCTGAGGACGAAGGAGGCGACACGATGAACGCGGAGCTTTCGACCCTGGGAGACACGCTCGAGGGCGCAGTCGGGCGGGACCTGGCGCAGCGGAAGCGAACGCGCACGCGCCGGCTGCTGCTGGTCGCGGCGGCGCTCGCCGTCGCGGTCCCGGGCCTCGCCCTGGCCGCCTCGGCGCTGATCAGCACGGACGAGGTGGCTGCGAGCCTCCCGGCCGGCACGAGGATGCTCCAGGGCACCGAGCCGCAGTGCACGGTGGTCCGGCAGGACGTCGAGTTCCACTGCGTGCTGACGAAGCCGATCGAGAACCCCGAGGTGGCCGACTTGAAGGGGACAGTCGAGCCGACCGTCGACGCCACGAAACACGTCAACGGCGGCTGCCGCTCGCTCGACTCGGACGGCCGGACGTGGCAGTGCTACATCGGTCAGGCGGCGGTCGAGCAGCAGATCATCGGCCCGGACTTCCTGGGCGAGTATGCGCCCGCTCCTGGCGTGGGCTAAGAGGAGGACTTGGCGCAATACAGCTGTGCCGTCCGGCCGCGCTGCTCGCCCCGAGGACGGCGTCCTCAGTCGCGCCCGTATAGCTCCGCATACGAACGCTCCCTGCGTCCTTGCCTCGGAACGACCAGCACGCCCGGACGACGAGCGGCATTACGCCAAGCCCTCCTGGCGTATCCTCGGCCTGGATGTTCCTGACCTTCGAGGGGCTCGACGGCTCCGGCAAGACGACGCAGGTCGAGCTGCTCACGCGCCACCTCGAGGAGGCCGGGCGCGAGGTCGTCGTCACCCGTGAGCCGGGCGGCACCGACCTCGGCGAGCGGATCCGGGAGCTCCTGCTGCACGGGCCGGACATGTCTGCGTGGGCGGAGGCGACGCTCTTCGCCGCCGCGCGGGCGGAGCTGGTCGAGCGCGTGATCCTGCCTGCGCGCGAGCGCGGCGCGGACGTGCTCTGTGACCGTTACGTCGACTCCTCGCTCGCCTACCAGGGGATCGCGCGCGGGCTCGGCCTGGAGGCCGTGCTCGAGCTCAACCTGGCGGCCGTGCAGGGCGTCCTGCCCGACCGGACGTTCCTGCTGCTGGCCGACCCGAGCGTCGCGAAGCGCAGGACCGGCCGCGAGCGCGACCGGATCGAGCGCGAAGACGACGCCTTCCGCGAGCGTGTCGACGCCGCTTACCGCGAGCTGGCGGGGCGGTTCCCGGAGCGAATCGTCGCGATCGATGCGACCGGATCGGCGGAGGAGGTGTTCGAGCTCGTCCGCGGAGAGCTTCAGCTCGTTCCCTGAGCAGGAGGAGGCCAAGCGCCTGCTGCGCGCGGGGCTGGCGGACGGGGTCGCGCACGCGTACCTCTTCCACGGGCCGCCCGGGGTGGGGAAGCGCCTGGCTGCGTACGACCTGGCGGCCGCCGTGCTGGGCGATCCCGGCCGCGTGATGCGGCGATCCCATCCCGACCTCTACGTGCTCGAGCCCCTCGGCGACCAGATCCGGATCGACCCGATCCGCGAGCTTCGCCGTGACCTGCACATGCGCCCGTTCGAGGGCGATCACCGCGTGTACCTGATCCTCAGCGCGCACCTGATGAACGAGGAGGCCGCCGACGCCCTGCTCAAGGATCTCGAGGAGCCGCCGTCGTACGCGGTCATCGTCCTCGTCGCCGACGAGCTCGGGCCGCTGCCCGAGACGATCCACTCCCGCTGCCAGCTGATCCCGTTCCGGCGGTTGTCCGAGCGCGCGGTCCGCGACGAGATCCAGACACGCGAGCCGGGCCTCTCGGCGGAGGAGGCGACGGCGTACGCGCGCATCGCCTCGGGCCGGCTCGACCGCGTCGAGCGGCTGCTCGACCCCGAGGCTGCGGCGCGGAGGTCGGCCCTGCTCGAGGTAGCGCGCTCGGTCTACACGGATCCAGCTTTCCAGCCGGCGGAGGCGGCAAGGGTGGTGCTCGACGGCGCGAAGGCGCGGGCCGGCTCGGCCAGGAAGGCCGCGGAGGAGGAGCTGGAGAGCCTCGACCTGCCTCAGCGAGAGGCGGAGCAGCGCGTCCGCCGGGCGGCGCGCGGTGCGGAGCGCGAGGAGATCCTGCTCTCGCTCGACGAGCTCGCCGCCTGGTACCGCGACCTCGTTGTCGTCGCTGCGGGCGCGCCCCAGGTGGCCGTCCATGCGGACCGGCTGGACGAGCTGCGCGAGGACGGAACGCGCGAGCGAATGCTCGGTGCCGAGGCCGCGGCCGAGCACGTGCGCGAGACGTGGCGCTTGTTCGAGGAGCTGCAGCTCCAGGCGGGTCTTGCGCTCGAGGCGCTGTTCGTGCGGGTCAGGCGCGAGCTGGCGTCGCCCGTTGCTGTCGCCTAGCGGCCGCCTACGAGCAGAGGCGGTGGTGCATGCCCCAGTCGACGACGTTCTCGATCGAGTCGCACGTCGTTCCTGAGCTGTCCCCGGCGAGCCGGGCCTTGTCGCGGCCCATGCCGCCGTGGAGCTCGTTGTCGGCTCCGTGCTCGCTGATCTCGATCGTGTCGTTCCCGGACTGGCCGTCCACCACGTGGTCGCCTCCGCCCCGGATGAAGACCTTGTCGTCGCCGTTCGACGCGACGACACTGACGGCGCGTGCGCCGATCAGGGTGAGCTCGTCGCGGCCGACGCCGAGCGTGACGAGCGCGTAGCCACCGCCCTCGAAGGTGATCTTGTCGTTGCCGTCGCTCGCCCCGACCGCGCCGGGGGTCGAGGTCGTCAGCTTGTCGTTGCCGTTCCCGAGGTGGATGTTGGTCGCGTTCAGGAGGACGACCTCGTCGTTGCCGTTCCCGACGTTGGCGCTGCTCGGGGAGACGAGGCAGGTGGCGAGATTCGTGTACTTGTCGTTGCCGCTCTCGCCGGCGACGATGTGGGCGCAGCCGTTCAGCTTGATCACGTCGTTGCCGCTGCCCGCGTTGACGTAGGCGTTGTTGACCACGCCCGTCGACTCGATCGTGTCGTGGCCGACGTTGGTGTCGATCAGGACGTTGCTCACGGTCGCGAGCGGGAGGAAGGACACCTTGTCGTTGCCGGAGCTCGCGTAGACGACGTCACCGTCGCCCACGTTCGTGATCGTGTCGTTGCCGCTCTTCGCGTAGATGACGTCCGCGGCGGGAGTGGCGACGATCTTGTCGTTGCCGCCCGTGCCGTAGATCGCGTTCATCGGAGCCGTGCCGGCGCTCGAAGCCAGGCCGACGCCCATCAGTGCGATCACGAGAATGCCGACGATCCGGGAACTGCGCCGCATGAGTTGTGAACCCCTCCCCCTCGAATCCCTCGTCTCCCAGGGTGCCACGACGCGCCGAAGACTTCAAGAGGTTCACGAAGTTTTTTCTATGCAAAGCGTCGTAATTCATGTTAAGCCCGCGGCGAGGAGCGAGGCAAGCATCGCGACCGCGAACAGCCCTGCCGCGAGCGCGAGGTCCTGCCACGGGAGGATCCCGGCCGGCCGGTCACGGCGGCTGTCAGCGTGAGGATCGCGCCGCGCGAGCACCCAGGGCGTTAAGGGCCGATGAGGTTTGACGGCGCTACTATTCGACTCCCCTTGCCGACGTAGCTCAGCTGGTAGAGCACTTCACTCGTAATGAAGGGGTCCCCGGTTCGAGTCCGGGCGTCGGCTCTAAAAGGCCTGTAAATCGGCCACTTGCGTTTTCTGTCTTGGTGACACGTGAAGTGCTCCAAGACGAACTGCTCTTCTGTGAGGGGCGGTTTTCGGCTTTGTTCTACCTCGCCTCCCAGTGACTGCGGCGGCTTCACCCGGGATCAATCGATCTCGATTGCCGGGGGCGGCCCGCGTGCGGGGAGCGGCTCTTTCAGCCCCCGGAGGGCCGGCGTCCGACACGAGGTGTCCGCTGCTCGCCGACCTCTGAGTTCGAAACTCCTCGCCTTCGCGATTCGTTCGTGCGTCAGGCCGAGACGAGAACAGGTTTCCTGGATCGCCTCGAGCGACGGCGCGTCGAAGAAGTGGAAGCACGTCTCGTCCTCGGGGAGGAAGACCGAGCGCACGTAGATGACGGGGGTTCCGGCCCGCGACAGCTCTTCGGCTACACGGTGGGCTCGGACGGTGAGGTCGTCGAGCGCCGACGCGCCGAGCCTGGACATGTAGAGCTCGACGACGTAGCCGGCCATCACACCGAGGCTGGGCGCAGCGAGCGCGCCCGTCGACGCGCTCGCTGACTCGCCCATAACGTGGCTAGCCGTGCGCTCCGCGGGCTTTGCCCTCGTTGATTGCGGTGAGGGCGCCCGTGGCCTGGTTGGTCACGGCGGTGAAGCTCCCGCGTCCTCTCATGTCCGCGTACGCTCCCGTGCCGCCGACGATCTTCCACTCGCCTCGCGCGATGTGAACAGCGCTGTCCAGCGGCCCCGTCGTGCCGCGGAGGGCCATGGTGATGTCGCCTTTCGAGCCGGCGAGGGTCTGCGTCGCCTTGAAGGTCGCCGTGTTGTTCGGCTTCGGGGTGAACGAGATGACGTCCGCCTGCGCGGAGCCGCTGTCGGTGACGACACAGCAGGCTGCGAAGGTGCCGGCTGCGTGCGTCGAGCTCGTGAAGTCAACCCGGACGCCGATGGCCAGCTGCTGCTCGCGGTTGTGCGAGCCTGCGAGCGGGACGATCGAGAGCGCCGCGACGATGGCCGCGAGAAGGCAGGCGATCGTGATGCGCTTCCTGGTCATAGCTCCTCCTATCGTGGGTGTTGCATAGAGATCGACGCTACGCCGCGCGGCGTTCCGCGGAAACGTGGAAACCCACAAGGTTTGCCCGGCGCTATTCGGTTCTCGCGGGACGTCCTGCGCTCAGGCGGTGCGCGAGCTCCGCGCGCGAGCGCACGCCGAGCTTGCGGTAGATCTGTGTCAGGTTCGACTCGACGGTGCGAACGGTGACGACGAGCTCTGCCGCGACCTCCTTGTTCGAAAGTCCCCGGCCGACGAGCTCGGCGACCCGCTGCTCGGCGGGAGTCAGCTCGCCGGGCCTCGCTAAGCGCCCGCCGATCCGTGTGAGCTCCACATGCGCCTTCTCTGCCCAGAGCGCAGCGCCAAGCTCCTCGAAGATCGCGTGGGCTTGCTGGAGGGACTCTCGCGCGGCCCGTCTCTGCCTCGCTCGTCGCAGCACCGAGCCGAGCGCGAGCAGCGTCCGGGCACGCTCGAACGGCATCGGTACGCAGTCATGCTCGGCGAGCGCCCGCTTGAGGATCGCGTGCCCCTCGTCGAGGTCGCCGAGAGCGGCGGCGAGAAGACCTTGGCAGCGCCACGCCGAGGCGAGGGCGCCGCGCCGGCCGAGCCTGGCCGCGTGAGCCTCGTACCCGCCGCAGACCGCCGTGGCGTCCTCGAGCCTCCCGAGCTCGATCAACGCCTGGACGTAGTCGACGGTGAACCGTGTCAAGGTCGGCTCCGTCATCTCCTGCGCACGTGCGAACTCGACGAGCGGCGCGAGCTGTTCGGCCGCCTCCGCGGGCCGACCAAGTGAGAGCTCGAGCAGGCCGAACGCCGAGGTCGCGAAGTGCGTCGTCGGCGCGCTGCGGGTCCGACGCGCGAGCGCCAGGGCGCGCTCTCCTTCCTGCCGCGCCTCGTTGGCCCGGCCGCGATGGGCATCTACCAGCGCGCGCACCGCCTGCGCATAGCCGACCAGTGTCTCCTGGCCTACCTGCTCCGCGATCTCCTGCCCCGCATCGGCATGCGAAACGGCACGCTCGAAATCACCCCGGAGGCACTCGTTCTGCGCGGCGAGGACGTAGACGTACGGAAGGAACGACTCGTCGCCGCTTTCATAGCCGCGCTCGATGAGCTCGCCGAACGCGCTTCGGGCCCGTTCGAGCTCTTCCCACCACATCCAGGCAATGGCGGCGTGCCATGTCGGCTCAGCCTGAAGTCTGACGTGCCCGCCCGCCGGTTGGTGTTGGAGCAACCGCTCGAGCGTGCCGCGCGCCTCTCGACGACCCAGCGCCGCTTCGGCCATGAGCTGCACGCCCAGAGCGTCGCCGATGAGCGCAAGATCACCGAGGCCGGCGGCGAGCTCAACGGCGGCTCGCGCGTGTCCGACCGCCTCCGCGAGCTGCTCCCGTCGCCGAAAGAGGGTAGCCGCAAGGCCGGTGAGGGCCTGAGCTCGGGTGAGCAAGTCGTCGTCGGCTTCCTCGAGTGCCTGACGGTTGAGCTCGGTTGCTGCGTGGACGTCGTCGTCGTAGGCGCGTGTGAATGCGAGTCGGACGAGGACGCGTGCGCGCTCTGAGCCGGCGGGCAGCTCTGCGGCGAGATCCTCGAGCATCGCCCGCGCGCGACGGCTGTCTCCTGACTCGAAGTGGTAGTAGGCGGCATCCGCGGTTCGACGGCGGGCGTCTTCCGCGCGAGCTCGCGGCGTCAAGCGGGCAGCCCGCTCGCTGAGCTCGGCTGCTGACCCGGGGGAGCCGCGCGCGGCGGCTCCGCGCGCTGCCTCTTCCAGCGCCGCGGCCACGGAGGAATCGGGGCCGGGCGCGGCATGCGCGAGGTGGCGTGCCCGCTCCTCGGGATCGACCACGACTTCGGCGAGGCGGGCGTGGAGCTCCTCTCGGCTGTCGGCGTCTTCGTAAGCGGCTGCGGAGAGGAGCGGATGAGTAAAGCGAATGCGATCGCCGTCCAACACGACGATCTGGGCCTCGATGGCCGGCTCGAGCACGTCACGATCGCCGCCGGCGACCGCCGACACGAGCGCGACGGTTGGCTGGGAAAGTGCTGCGGCAGCCTGGAGCGCGGCGGCAGTATCCGCAGGCAACGGCGCGAGCCTGCCGCGGGCGAGCTCATGCACACGCGCGGATACCGGCAAGGGCTCGCCGGGATCGAGCGGTCGCCCGTGACGCTCGAGGGCTCGGGCAAGCTCGAGCGCGAAGAAGGGGTTGCCGCCCGAGCCTTCGTGGATCCGCCGGAGCGTCGGTCGTGCGAAGGTGGTGTCGAGGCGGTCGCGGAGGAGTCGGCTCAGCGCCCCGAGGCTGAGTGGGCCCACCCGGACGCGGTGCACTCGCTTCTCGGGAAAAGTTGCCTCGAGTTCGAGCGGGCTTTGCTCTTGCCCACTCCGGCATGCAGCCAACAATGCGATCGGCTCGTCATCGAGGCGCCGCAGCCCGAACTGCAGCACCGTCGCGGAACCTCGGTCGAGCCATTGCAAGTCGTCGATAGCAACGAGCAGGGGCGCCGCCCCAGCAAGCGCGCGCAGAGTGTTGAGAACGCCGATCCCGACGGCCCGCCGATCGGGCGGCCGGCCCTCGGGCTCGCTCAGGAGAAGAGCGACCCGCAGCGCCCGTCTCTGCGGGTCGGGCAGGGCGTCCTCGACCTTCCCAAGCTGCTCCTCGAGAAGATCGCCGAGCGCGACGAAGGAGAGACCCGACTCAGCCTCTACTGGGCGTGTCGAGACAACACAGAACCCCGACTGGGAAGCCGCCATGATCCCCGCGCTCAGGAGGGTCGTCTTGCCGATCCCGGCCTCGCCTTCCAGCAGTAGCGCTCCGGGGAGCGATGCCGTCGACTCGAGGAAGGCGACGACGGCGGCCAGCTCCTCGTCCCTGCCGACGAGGTCGGGGACAGTCGCAGTCACGCTGTTTCACAAATCATGCACTATCCGCCGTCGGCGCCCACCGCTCGCCCGGGCCGACTGACTCGCAGCTCTGTGAACCGCCTTGCTCCATCTCAAGTCCTCGCGCTCTGCTGGCGCCCTGCGGTTCCAGAGGAGACAAGAAACTCGTAATGAAGGGGTCCCGGTTCGAGTCCGGGCGTCGGCTAACAGAAAAGGCCCTGCTCGGAGGCCTTTTTCGTTCTGCAGATAGCTACGAGGTCGCTAGTCGGCGGTGTCCGATTCGTGCCCATACGCCCTGATTACGCTCACCGTTCTCCCCGCGCGATCCGAGCGGAGGACGCAGTAGCCAAGCTCCCAAGAGTCGTCCAGTGTCATAGTCCGCGGCGATGTGCTGCCTGGCGCTGACCGCGGGGTTCCTCGGTCCCCGCGTTGCCCTCCTCATCTGGTGGCTCGTGGACAACGACCGAGTGGACGCGGCGTTCGACTCGTGGATCTGGCCGGTGCTCGGGGTGCTCCTCCTCCCCTGGACAACGCTCGCCTACCTCATCGTCTGGTCGCCCATCGTCGGCGTCGACAGCTGGGAGTGGATCATCGTCGCGCTCGGCTTCGCGCTCGACCTGGCGACGTACTCCAGTCGCGCGGCAACCTCGCGCTATCAGACCGCCCGCGAGTACTAGCCCAGCACAACCGAGAGAAGCCCGACAGCGACGCGCGCTCCTCGTGACGAAGCGCGGCGACCCACGGTTAATTGGCTAGCTCAACCGTAGCCGCGGTCAGCAGCACCTCGACGAGATCGAGGAAAGGCAGGCGACTCGCGTCGCACACGAGCGTGAAGTTCTCGGGCGCGTCCAGTCTGCGCCCGTGCCGTCGCCGCACGTACGCACATCGCCTGCGTTCCAACGTCCTCACCGCCTGTTCGGCCACGCGGCCAGGAACACAGTTCTCCCGTGCATAGCGGGCGATCCGCCACTCGAGGGGGGCCCGAAGGCGTACATGACAGGCGCCTGGATGCTCAGCGAGGATCGCGAAGGCGGACCAGTCGTCAATGACGACAGGTAATCGTGCGGCCTCGCAGATCAGCGACTCGCTGAGCTCGCGCTCCGTAGGAACTTGAGCCTGGGTAACCCGCAGGTCAGCCGAGGCGACGAACATCACCCCGGCGCAGGCCCCGACTTCGGAAAACCAGGAGGCGACCCGGCCGATACCCAACCTTGCCCAATGCGTCGTGTCGTTCCCAATCGTCACCGAATCGACCAGAGGCACGCCGGCCCGCTGTGAGAGCAGACGCGCGATCTGGTCGCCGCCGCTGCCGGCCTGCGCAGAGATCGTCCAGACGGTCATGCGCGCCTCACCCTCCCGACGTCCAAGCGACGCTTCCGTCTAGGACGGTCGTCTCGACTTGCAGACCCGCCAGCTCGTCGCCGGACATCCGGCCCGGGTCCTCGGCGAGAACCACGAGGTCGGCCAGCTTTCCCGGCGCAAGGCTTCCTTTCTGCTGCTCCTCCTCGGCCGCGAATGCGGCCGCGTGTGTGTAGAGGCCGAGTGCCTCGGCGAACCCGATCTGCTCGTCAGTGCCGAGAACCGTTCCGCCGGCCGTGCGACGGGTCATGGCGACGGCCATGCCGAACAGCGGGCTGCGATCCGGGATGACGGGTCCGTCGGAGCTCCCCGCGACGCCGCGGCAGAGACCCCGTAGCGTCCGGATCGGATAGAGCCATCGAGCCCTGTCCGCGGCGACGTTCTCCGCGTAGACGTCGCCGTGGAAGTGCAGGAAGCCGGGCTGGACGACGGCGACGATCCGCGCACGCCGCAGCAGGTCGTGCACACGGGGAAGCGGAAGCCCGCAGTGCTCGATCCGGTGCCGACGCTGGTCGTCAGGCTGACGTGCGAGCGCGCGCTGAATCGCCTCGAGCGCGGAGGAAATCGCGGCGTCGCCGATTGCGTGGATGCTCACCTGGAAGCCTCCGCGATGCGCCTCTTCCACGAGCGCGTCCAGGTTCTCCTGGGGCCAGATGAGGAGCCCCCGATTCTCGGGCTCGCCTGGGTACGGCTCGCTTAGCGCCGCCGTCCTCGGCGCGATCGCACCGTCTTGGAACAGTTTCACGCCGACTAGGCTCAGCCACGGGCGTCGGAACGGGCGTGCCAACTCCACCGCCTCACCGGAACGGAGCACCTTCTTCTGCGCCATCGTGACGCGGACGGGCAGTCGGTTCTCCGCCTCGAGGCGCTCGTACGTGTCGATGTGCGGCGGCTCGACGCTCGGCTCCCACAGGCTGGTGATGCCAAGGCGGAGGTTCGCGGCGCCGGCGTCGAGGATCGCACGCTCGAGGGCGTCCGGGCCCGGCTGCTGGACGACGCGGCGTGCGAGCTCCATGGCCCGTTCACGGAGGAGGCCGGTCGGCTCGTCGCCGTCCGCCGTGCGTTCGAGGCTGCCGCCGTCTGGGTCGGGGGTCGTGCCGTCGACCCCGGCCTCGGCCAGCGCAGCGCTGTTCAGGACCATCACATGGCCGCAGGTCCTCGTGACGAGGATCGGGTGCTGCATGGAGGCGCGATCGAGGTCGTCGCGGGTCGGGTTTCGGCGTTCGGCGAAGCGCGTCTCGTCGTAGCCGGCCGCCTCGACCCAGCTCCCCGAGGGCAGGGTGCCGGCGCGGCGACGCAGTCGCTCGACGAGCTCCTCGATGCTCGCCGTCCGCGCGTCGACCTGCGCCTCGGCGAGGCCGGCGTACAGCTGATGCTGGTGCGCGTCGTAGAACCCGGGTACGAGCGCACGCTTGCCCAGTTCGACGACTTCCGTCCCTGGGGTGCGAAGGGCGAGAATGTCATCACGTCGCCCGACCGCGGCGAGCCGATTGCCCGCGACGGCGACGGCCTCCGCGCGTGGTTGGGCAGGGTCGGCCGTGTAGATCGCGTTCCCTACGAAGATCAGGTCGGGTGAGCTCACCGGCCTTCGGCCCGCCAGGCGAGTGCGATCCAGCGGCGACTGTCCACAGGGCCGAGCCGCGCCTCGGCGGACGCCGGACACAGGAAGAGCTCGCCGGTACGCGCGAGGAGCAGACCGAGGACGTCGTCGCCACGCCGGAGCTCGCAGCTCACGTTCCCCGCAAGCACGAGCACGTAGCGGTCGTCGTCGTCCGCCAGCCACTCGAGCGGCTCGACGGCGTCGCCTGTCATCAGCTCGAGGGACGCGCCGGCGAGCGTCGCGAGCGGCTCGATCGAGTTGCCCGCTTGCGTCGCCGCGGCCCCCAACTCCAGGACGGGAATGCTCTGCCAGCGGCCGGAACGGGCGGGGCGGACGTAGCCGGGCCGAAAGTCGACGTCGGAGAAGTCCGCATGCCGCTCGAGCCTGGGGGTGGGAATGCCGTCGAGCTCGGATAGTGTCCCCGGCTGGAACCCGGCGGCTCGGAGGTCGTCGATGACCTCGGGGAGCGCCTCGGGTGTCTCCGCCCGGTTGGTGTGGAAGACGATCACGCCTCCGTCGTGAGCGCCGCGGAGCGCCCGGTCGCGAACCGTCGCCGCCGTCGTTTCACCGGGCCAATGGGCTCCGTCGACGGCGTCGCGGTAGATCGCGTGGTAGCCGGCGTCTCGCAGGACGCCGAGGACACGGTTGTCGACGGCACCGTACGGGGGGCGCGCCCACGGCTTGACACTGCGGCCGGTCAAGCGCTCGGCAACGCGCTCGGTCGCGGTCAGGTCGGCCTCGATCTCCGCCGAGCTCATCGTCGTCCAGTCGGGGTGGCTGTAGCCGTGATTGCCCAGCTCGTGGCCGCGCTCTGCGATCGACCGCACCAACCCCTCGTTCGTCTCCGCCCAGCGGCCGTCGAGGAAGAACGTCGCCCGAGCCTCGGCCGAGTCCAGTGCGGCCAGGATCGCGGGTGCCGGGGCCGCCTCTCCTCCGGCCTCGAACGTGAGCGCGATCCGACCGGGCATCACACGACCTGCAGCGCGTGCGTGGAGCGATTGAGCCGTTCGGCGCCGGTCGCGGTCACAACCACGATGTCCTCGATGCGGACGCCGAAGCGACCCTCGAGGTAGATGCCCGGCTCGATGCTGAACGTCATGCCCTCTTCGAGCACGGTCTCGTCGCCCCGGACGAGGTAGGGCGCCTCGTGCCCGTCGAGTCCGATCCCGTGACCGGTGCGGTGGAGGAAGTTCGGGCCGTAGCCCGCGTCGGCGATGTGACTGCGCGTTCGCGCGTCGATCTCGGCGGCGGTGACGCCCGGCTTGACCGCATCGAAGCCGGCGTCGTTCGCTTCGTTGACCAGGTCGTAGACCGCGCGAAAGTCACCGTTCGGTTCGCCGACGTGAAACGTGCGCGTGATGTCGGAGCGGTAGTTCGCGCGCACGCCGCCGAAATCGACCACGACAGCGTCGCCCTGATCGATCGGCCGTTCCGAGACGTGGTGATGTGGGGCGGCGCCGTTCGGCCCGGCGCCGACGATGCCGCCGCCGATCGTGTCGTGCCCCTTCTCGAGTAGCAGGCGATGGATGTCCGCGAGCAGCTCGCGCTCGCTCATGCCGGCGAGCGGGAGCGCCAAGACCTCCTCGAAGACCGCGTCCGCCGCCTCGCTCGCGGCCTTGAGGGCAGCGACCTCGTACGGCGTCTTGCGCATGCGGGCCGGCTCCAGGACGTCGTCGCCGCTGACGAACAGGGCGCTCGGAGCTGCGTCGCGGATGCGCAGGAAGAAGTGGGTGAACATCTGGCCGCCGACCGCCACGGTGACGCCGTCGCCTCCGTTGGGTAGCAGCGAGGCGAGGAGCGGGGCCGGGTCGTCGCCGTCCTCCCAGAGGAGCCGGCTGGAACAGGGGCGGCGTCGAGGCGATCCGGTCGAGCTCGAACCCGGGCATCACCAGCCGCGGCTCGCCCTCGCGCGGCAGGACCAGGATCGTCATCCGCTCCGACTGCCGAACCGCGAAGTCGATCAGGTAGACCATGTCCGTCGAGGGCCCGACGAGCAGACAGTCGATGTCGAGCTCGCCCATGGCCGCGCGAACGCGGTCGAACCGGTCGGCAAACTCGGAGTGCGGTGCGGGTGCGTTCATGGGCTCGGCCGTCCTTTTTGTCTCGGTGGTTGTCATGGCTCTAGAGGCGGGGGTCGAGGGTGTCGCGCAGGCCGTCGCCGATCAGGTTGATCCCGAGGACGGTGATGGCGATCGCACAGCCCGGGAACGTGGCGATCCACCACTGGTCGGGCAGGTAGTTGCGTCCCTCGGCCAGCATCGCGCCCCACTCGGGCGTGGGCGGCGCGGCGCCGAGGCCGAGGAAGCTCAACCCGGCCGCGGCCAGGATCGCGCCGGCGACGCCGAGCGTCGCCAACACGGTGATCGGCCCCCAGACGCTCGGGAGGATCTCGCCGAACGCGATCCGCGCGCCGGAGGCGCCGAGGCCCCTCGCGGCAGCCACGTACTCCTTTTCGCGCTCGACGAGCACCTCGCCGCGGACGACGCGGGCGAAGGTCGGGATGAAGGCGATCCCGACCGCGAGCATGGCGTTGCGGAGGCCGGGCCCGAGCGTCGCCACCACGACGATCGCCAGCAGGATCCCCGGGAAGGCGAGCAGGATGTCCATCCCGCGCATGATCACGTTGTCACTGAAGCCGCCGGCATAGCCGGAGATCAGTCCCAGCGCTGTCCCGACGACGCCCGCCAGCAGGATCGCGACGACGCCGATCCCCGGCGAGATGCGGGCTCCGTACAGCACACGTGAGAAGACGTCGCGGCCCAGCTCGTCCGTTCCGAACAGGTGCTCACGGCTCGGGCCCTGCAGGATGTCCACGGTCAGCTCGGTCGGGCTGTAGGGCGCGATGACCGGGGCGAGGAGCGCGGCGGCGGCGACCACCGCCACGACGAAGACGCCGACGACCGCGCCCTTGTGTTTCGCGAAGCGGCGCAGCTGGCGCCAGAAACCGGCCGACCGCCAGGCGCCGACCGCCTCGTAGTCGAGCCCGCCGACCGCGACGGTGCCCGTCGGCTCGGGGCCGCTAGCCATGGCGGACACGCGGGTCGATGGCCGGATAGAGGACGTCGACGATCAGGTTCACGAGCACGAACCCGATCGCGACGACGAGGACTATCCCCTGGACAAGTGGGAAGTCGCGGTCGTTGACCGCGTTTACGAGCAACCGCCCGATCCCGGGCCACGCGAAGACGGTCTCGACGATGACGGCGCCCGCGAGCAGCGTGCCGAACTGGACGCCGACCACCGTGACGACCGGGATCAAGCTGTTCCGCAGCCCGTGGCGGAGTACGACCTTGCGGCGCGGGAGGCCCTTCGCCCGGGCGACCCGGACGTAGTCCTCGCCGAGCACGTTCAGCAGGCTCGAGCGCGTGAGCCGGGCGATCGTCGCCAGGGGCACGACGGCCAGCGTGATTGCGGGTAGGACCAGGCTCTTCGCCCCCTCGTCGTTCCCGGCAATCGGCAGCCAGCCCAGCTTCAGCCCGAAGAAGAGCAGCAGCATGATCCCCAGGAAGAAACTGGGCAGCGAGACGCCGACCAGCGCACCCATTGTCACCGCGTAGTCGCCCGGCGTTCGGTGGTACACCGCCGAGATCGTCCCGAACAGCACGCCGAAGATCAGCGCGATCGAGAGAGCGGCGACCGTGAGCACGAGCGTGTTCGGAAAGCGGTCCTTGATCAGCGTCGCGACCGGCACCTGCAGTCGGATCGACCGCCCCAGGTCGCCCTGCGCTGCGCGGTCGACGTAGTTCCAGTACTGCACGTGCAGCGGCTCGTCGAGCCCGAGCTGGTGCTCCAGGTTGGCGCGGTCCTCCACGCTCGGGCTCTCCGCCAACATCACCAGGACCGGATCACCCGGAACGAGGTGGAGCATCATGAAGACGAGGAACGAGACGCCGACGACGATGAAGGCCGAGAGGCCGAGCCGGTGGACCACGTAGGCGAACAGCGTGGCCCTCCCGCCCTACGGGGACCGGGAAGGTGCGGACGCCAGCGCGAACGAGAACGCTCGCGCTGGCGCTACCGCCGGCTGGGGACCTATTGCGACACCCACGCGTTGTAGATGTCGTAGAAGCCTTGGCCGTCGATGGTCAGCCCCTTCACGCGGGAGTTGAGGATGAAGGGCTGAGTGATGTTGTAGTACGGGACGTACGGGAGCTCGCGCATGACGAGCTGCTGGATCTGGTCGTAGAACGCGGCACGCCGGCCTGGAGCCATCGCCTGCCGGGCCTGGAGCAGTAGCCGGTCGAGCCTGGCGTTCTGGTACCGCGACGTGTTCCAGGCGGCGTTGATGGAGCTCGAGTGGAGGACCGTGTACAGGACGTCGGGGTCGCTCGCCGCGAACAGGAAGTCGGCGAGGTGCCACTTGCCGGCGCGGATGTCCGCCAAGTACGCAGCGACCGCTTCCGTCTGGATGTCCACCTCGATCCCGATGTCCTTGAGGTTCGACTGCACGATCTGGGACGTGATCTGGAAGCTGGTCCCCGGCGTGCTGACGCCGTACGTGATCGAGAACTTCTGGCCGTCCTTGACGAGGATTCCATCGTTTCCGCGTCGCCACCCCGCCTGCGTCAGGAGCGTGCGCGCCCGAGCTGGGTTGAACGGCGGAGCGAGCTTCGCCGCTGCCTTCGAGTAGCCGAAGAGCCCGGGCGAGAGCACGTTCGACGCCACCGAGCCGTTGCCGCCGTAGGCCGCCGCCAGGATCTGGCGCTTGTTGATCGCGTGCGCGACCGCCTGCCGGACACGCGCGTCGTTGAACGGCCACCGTGACGTGTTGAAGATGAACGACCGAGGGACGCCGGACCTCGGCGCCGGGCGGACCTTGAACTGCCGGTTGCCGCTGAAGCTCGGTAGCTGGCTGAAGATCGGCGCGTACACGAGGTCGATCGACTCCGAGCGCCCGAGGGCCATCCTCGTCGCGTCCTCCGGGATCACCCTGACGACGACCCGGTTGAGATACGCGCGCCCGTTCCGCTTGAAGAAGGACGGCGCCCAGTTGTAGTTCGGGTTGCGAACCATCGTCACCTCGTTGCCGGGGCTGACGTTGGTGACCATGAACGGGCCTGTCCCGACCGGCCGCACGCTGAAGTTGTTGCCCGACGCCCGGACAGCCGTGGGCGAGACCGGCGCGAAGCCGACCTGGGTCAGCGTGTCGAGGAACGGAGAGAACGGGTAGTTCATGACGATCCTGATCGTGTACGGGTTGAGCGCCCGGATCCGCCGCACGGGGCCGACGACGCTCGCGCGGTGGGGGGACCGCGTCTTCAGGTCGAGGATCCGGTTGAGCGAGAAGACCACCGCTTGGGCGTTGAAGCGCGTTCCGTCGTGGAAGCGGACGTTTCGCCGGAGCCGCAGCGTGATGATCTTCCCGTCCTTGGTCACGTTGTACGAGCTGGCGAGGCCCGGGACGATGCTGTTCGTCTTCGGGTCGCGGTAGAGAAGGGTGTCGTAGATGAACTTCATGACGAGTCGTGCGAGCGTGCTCGACGTCGTCGCGGGATCGAGCGGGTCGAAGCCCGCGCTGAGCCCGATCGTGAGCGTGCCGCCTTGCCGCGGAGTCTGCGCGCCGGCCTTGGCCGCGGTCGGCTGACCGGTGGGTCGTGCAGACGCGGACGCGGCGACGAGCAAGGTCAGAGAAACGACCACGACGACGGCCGCGTGAAGCGACCTGCTACGTGACATGTGGGTCACTCCCTTCTTCTTCGAGACGCCTCGGCCAGGCTGCTCATCTCGGTTCGGCCAGACGAAGCTCCGTCACGCGATTGCCCCGCGCGGGAACTGCTCGGCCTGCTCGAGAACTGCGGCCTCGTCTTCCTTGTACTTGAGCTCGTCGATGACGAACTCGCCGTTCTCCATGATCTGGATGTCGTCGACCCAGTACGAGTTGTTGCGACAGGGAAAGTCGTGGTGCGCGCGGCTGATCGTTTGCGCGCCCGGGAAGATGCCCACGTTCGCGCCGAACGCGATCTGCATGTTCGCGTAGTAGCACTCGTTGTCCTGACCGGGCTTGAGCCAGTCGGCGCGCCGCTCGCAGCCCCAGCCGACGTGCGCGAACGTGTACGCGTTCGGGTCCTTGAACTTCCCGAACCACTCCCGCAGGAGCTCGGCTTCGAGCCCACCCTTGATCGACTTGATCGCCCCGTCCTCGATCTCCATGTAGACGCGCTCGCGCACGTACTGCAGGAGGACGAGCATCATGTCGCCGACGTCCAGGACGAGGACGCCGTCGCCCTTGTCCTCGTGGGGTGCGCAGCAGACCATCCCGCTCGGCCAGATGTCCCAACGCCCGGGCTGGTCGGAGATGCTGTAGATCCCGTTCGCGCCCCGGCCTTCCTTGTTCAGCGTCAAGTCGGTGCCGGCCGGGGACGTGACCCGCATCGTGGTGCCGGCGTCCATGATCTTCTGGCCGGCCTCGACGCGTTCGCGGAGCTCGCGGGTGGGCGTGAGGCGGCGGATCGTGTCCTCGTCGACCGCCATCCGGAGGATGCGGGTGCCCGAGTCGAGAGCCTCTCGCATGATGTTCCCGTACGCGTGCTGGCCGGAGGCCGCGTCGATCACGAGGTCGGCGCGCACCCAGGCGTCTACCACGGCCTTCTCCTGCGCGTTCGGGTGCACGACCTGGAAGACGTCGGCGCCGAGGTTCGCGGCAGCCGCCATGAACGCGGGCGGGTAGTGGGGGTACGTGCCGCTGTCGCTGTAGATGAGGACGTGTTCGTCCTCGTTCACCTGACAGAGGCGAAGGTGCTCCGTGAAGAGGTCGACCAGCTCCGCCGTTGCGAGGTTCGAGGTGTGTCGATGTTTCTGTGCTGGCACGTGCCTGCCCCTTTCTGGGTCGAGACGGGACGGACTGAGGCTGCCCCGCAGATCCCGTGCATGCCTCCAGGAGTCGCGATGCTAAACCGGTCAGACCGGTCTGTCAAATTCGTGCGTCAGCACCTCGATCTGCCACCCGCATCAAGGGTCTGGCACCTGTCTTGAAGGGCTTATCTAAGCGGTCCTAGAGGTATTGACGCCCTCCAGAGCGCTACGTGGCCCGCGAGAGCCTACTTGACGATCTGGTCCGACCGGCTTAGGGTTCGCTCCCGATGCGGACTCGAACCGAGACGTCCCCGACCCCTGCCGTCCCGCCGCCTGAACCGGCGCGTCTGACGGACCAGGTCGAGACGCAGATCGAGGACCTGATCGTCAAGGGCGAGTTCGGGGTCGGGACCCGGCTGCCCGGCGAGCGGGGGCTGCTCCAGCGCTTCTCGGTGAGTCGGACCGTGATCCGCGAGGCGATCAGCCGGCTCGAGAGCCGCGGGCTCCTGCGCGTCTACCCGAGCCGCGGGACGTTCGTGACGGGCACCCCGGAGTGGGGAGTGAAGGCGCAATGGCAGTCCTGGATCGCTCGGGACTCCGACAAGATCCTGGCTTTGCTCGAGGTGCGCGAGTGCCTCGAGATCCGGGCGGCGGCGCTGGCGACCGAGCGCGCCACGGACCACGACCTCGCCGAGCTCCGCCTCGCGCACCTGAACTTCGAGCAGCAGTGCGCCCGCGGCAGCCTCGCCGACATGAGCCACTGGGACAAGATGTTCCACTACGCACTCGCGGCCTGCTCGCGCAACGAGGTGCTGGCGTCGTTCGTGCAGAACGCCAACGACGTCGTCATGTCGCTCCGGCGCTCGACGTTGGCCGACCCCGCCGTCGCTCGGCGGTCGCTCGAGCAGCACCGTCGCATCATCGAGGCGGTCGAGAGCCGCGACGCCGATCGCGCGATGCAGGCGGTGGCGGACCACATCGCCAGCACGAGAGAGACGATCTCCCGGCTCGCGAAGGCCGGCGATGGGCCTCCGCCCCCGGACGCCGACGACCTGACGGCAACGGCCGCCCCGTGACGCGGGCGACCGGTGAGCGGATCGCGATCCTCGGCGCCGGGCCGGGCGGGATCGCGGCCGCCGCGGTCTTCGCGCGTGCCGGCCACGACGTCGCGCTCTTCAATCGGTCGGCTGAGCGTCTCGCGCCCCTCGTGGAGGCGGGCGGGGTCGGGATCGAGGGCGATCTCGGCGAGGAGTTCATCCGCATCCCGACGATCACAACCGACATCGCCGAGGCGGTCACCGACCGGGGGCTGGTCTTCTGCTTCGCGCCCGCGTATGGGCAACGCCCGCTCGCCGAGCAGGCGGCGCCGCACCTGGACACGAGCGCGGCGTTCGTGCTCGCCTCGGGCTCGGCCGGCTCGCTCGAGGTGGCGCAGGTCTTCGCGGAGCACGGGCTCGACGTCGTCGACGACATCCTGCTCGGCGAGACACTGACCCTGCCTCAGTCGGCGCGGATGACGGCCCGCGACCGGATCAAGATCCGGCTCCCGTCGACGGTGCGGCTGGCCGCGTTTCCCGCCCGGAACAACGAACGTCTCTACGAGCGGTTGAGCGGGGTGATCCGGTTTCGACCGTCCCCGAACGTCCTCGACACCGGGATCAACAACGTCAACTTCATCATCCATCCCGCGCCGATGCTGCTGAACTACGCCGCCGTCGAACGGGCCGACGGCTTCCTCTCGATCATGAACGAGGGCATGACCGACGGCGTCCTGCGCTGCATGGACGCGCTCGACGGCGAGAAGATGGCCCTCGCCGAGGCCCTCGGGCTCGAGCCGATCTCGATCGACGACCTCTATCGGGAGACGGGCAGCGGCCCGGAGGTCTACCGCCGGCGCGGCGAGCCGTTCGGCTTGCGCGACCGGATCTGGCCCCGGTACATCGAGGAGGACACCCCGTACGGCACGGTGATGCTCTCGTCGCTCGGCCGGCAGCTCGGCGTGCCGATGCCGGTGAGCGACGCGATCAACACGCTGCTGTCCGTCGTGGAGACGACCGACTTCGTCGCGGCCGGGAGGACGGCCGAGACGCTCGGGCTCGCCGGGATGTCGGCGCCCGAGATCACGCACTTCCTTGCCGAGGGCTCGCCAACCCTGCAGCGGGATCGGCTCAGCGCGGCCAAGGGATCGACCTAAGGAGGAGGCTCGATGGTGACACAGGCCGAGGCGGTTCTCTATTCCGCGTTCCCGCGCGCCGAGTACGAGGCGCGCAACCAGCGCGTGCGCGACGAGATGGGCGATCGAGACCTCGACGCCATCCTCGTCACCGGCAAGGAGAACGTCGTCTACTTCACGGGGCTCGAGACGGTCGGGTGGGACTCGAAGCACCGGCCGCTGGGAGTCATCCTGCCCCGCGACGGCGACCCGGTCCTAGTCATCCCCGAGTCCCTCGCTTACGTCGCGGAGGCCACCTCCTGGGTGGCGGACGTTCGCCTCTGGGGCGGGTTCAAGCGGCGCGGTATCCCGACCGATCCCGTCTCCGCGATCGCCGACGCGATCAAGGATCTCGGCCTCGGTTCCGGTCGATTGGGGCTCGAGCTCGGCTACGGCACGCGGATGGCGATGTCGCAGGCCGACTACCTGCAGCTGGCGGGGCTGCTGGACGGCGCCGAGCTGGTCGACAACGCCGACGCGGTCTGGGCGCTGAGGATGGTCAAGTCGCCGGCCGAGATCGAGGTGATGCGCGAGGTCTGCGAGCACACGTGCCAGGCCTTCACGGTCGGCTTCGAGGCGATGCGCGGCGGGATGACCGAGCGCGAGCTCGCCGGGATCATGTTTGCCGAGATGGCCGTGAGAACCGGGTTCCGGCCCGGCTTCCTCGGCATTCGCTCCGGAAAGCTCAAGTACACGATGATGAACGTGCCGCCCTTCGACAAGCGGCTCGAGCCGGGCGATCTCGTGGTCGTCGACGGCGGGGCGATCGTCAAGGACTACTGGTGCGACATGATGCGGATGGCCTCGATCGGCGAACCGACCGCCGAGCAGCGCCGTTTCTTCGACGTCGATCTCGCAGCGCAGCGCGCCGGCATGGCAGCGGTGAAGCCCGGAGCACTCGTGAGCGAGCCGTGCCAGGCGGCGCTCGACGTGATCCGCGAGGAAGGGCTCGGCGAGCACGTGCCCTCGCTCGAGCGCGTCGGCCATGGGCTCGGGCTGGAGGTCCACGAGCCGCCCTCGCTGGGGCTCGGCGGCACGACCGTGATCGAGCCGGGCATGGTGCTCACGGTCGAGCCGATCTTCTCGGACCTGCCCAACTTCTCGATCGGCAACTTCGCGATGGAGCAGATCCTGCTCGTGACGGAGACGGGCACCGAGCTCCTGACGCCCTTCACCGACGAGCTGTGGATCGCGCCGGTCGCATGAGCGAGCTCCGGGAACAGTCGAGCAGCGTCGACGGCAGCGCCGCCATCGTCGCCGCCGCAACCGAGGCGCGGATCGCGTCGGTCGAGGTCCAGTCGACGCGGATACCGGTCACGCGGCCGCACCAGATGGCGATCGGGACGACGACGGTCCAGGAGAACGTCGTGGTCAGGCTCGTCTCCGAGGACGGCGTCGTCGGCTACGGCGAGGCGCCGCACATGGTCGGGCACTCGCAGCGCGGCGAGACGCCGCAGACGGTCCGCGTCGTGCTGCGACACAAGTTGATCCCGGCGGCGCTCGGGCTGGACGCGCTCAGCCCCGAGGCGTTGACGCTGGCGCTGGCGCGCGCGGTGCCCGGGAACCTGCGCGCGAAAGGCGCGCTGATCATGGCGGCCTACGACCTCGCGGGCCGGACGCTCGGAACCCCCGTTCACAACCTGCTCGGCGGCCTCGTCCGCGACCGCGTCCCACTCAGCTGGTCGCTCCCGATCGTGGACGAGGCGGCCGTGCTCGAGGAAGCGGGCCGCATGGTTGAGCGCGGCTGGCGGATCCTCAAAGTCAAGATCGGCCGTCCCGAGCCGCTCGACGACGCGGCCGTCGTGCTCGCGCTCCGCAAGGAGATCGGCGACGAGATCGAGATCCGAGCCGACGCGAACCAGGCCTACGACGTCACGACCGCGGTCAAGGTGATCCGGCGGATGGAGGAGGCGAGCCCGGGCTTCGTCGAGCAGCCCGTGCACCGCGACGACCTGGAGGGGATGGCCGAGGTGCGCTCGCGGGTCGGCGTGCCGATCATGGCCGACGAGGCCGCCGAGACGCCCGAGGACGTCGTCGCGATCTCGCGGGCACGTGCGGCCGACTCGGTCAGCATCTACGTCGTCGGCCCGGGTGGGCTCGACCGCTCCAAGCGCATGGCCTCGATCGCAGAGGCCTGCCGTCTCCACGGCTACGTCGGCGGCGCGCTCGAGAGCGTGATCGGGGCGAGTGCGGGCCTGCACCTCGCCGCATCGAGCCCGGCGATCGACCTCGGCTGTGAGATGAGCGGCCAGTACCTGCTCAGCGACGACTTCTCCGCCGAGCCGCTGCCGATGGAGGACGGGGCGCTGCTCGTCCCGCGGGAGCCGGGGCTCGGGATCACCGTGGACGAGGAGAAGCTCGAGGCGTACCGCGACGGCAGACGTCGAGCGGTTCGAGGCGTCTTAGTGCCCCTTCCAGCAATACACGCCTGCTTCTGGCCCGCGATCACGCGGCGCCAGGAACCACCCTCGCCCTTGCAAAGGCTGCAGAGAGCCTTTGACGCGGGCGAGTGCGGCCCCTGGCTTGGTGCTCGCGACCCAGAAGCGGGGCAGCATCACTGGAAGGGTCACTAGGGCATGGCGCTCGCCTTCGGCTTCGCGCACGTCCCCTCCGACCACTGGCGCCGGCACGTCGAACTGGTTCAGGAGGCGGAGCGGCTCGGCTTCGACTACGCGTGGATCCCCGACCAGACGTTCTACCGCGACCCCTACGTGATCCTCACCGCGCTCGCGCTCTCGACCGAGCGGATCCGCCTCGGGGTCGGGGTGACCAACCCCTACACGCGGCATCCCGCGATGGCCGGCCGCGCCATCGCCAGCGTCGCCGAGGTCGCGGCCGGGCGCGTCTCGCTCGGGGTCGGCGCGGGCAACGTCCGCGAGCTGCTCTCGCCGCTCGGGCTCGACTTCGACCGGCCCGCCGCCCGATGTCGCGAGATGGTCGAGCTCGTCAAGCGCGCGCTCGAGCCCTCGACCAACGGGACCGGCTACGTCGGCGACGTCTACCGGATGGACGGCGCGCGCCTCGAGTTCACGGTCGACGAGCCGATCCCCGTCTACCTCGCGGGGCGCGGGCCGCGCGTGCTCGAGGCCGCGGGCGAGGTCGCCGACGGCGTGCTCGTCGGGGGCCTGTGCTCCCCCGCGGGAATCGCGTACGCGGTCGACCGCGTCCGCGCCGGCGCGGCGGCACGGAACCGCGACGTCGGCGAGCTCGACATCGGCAGCTGGGTCACCGTCTACCTCACCGACGACCGCGAGCGCGACCTCGACCGACTGCGGCCGTCGGTGGCGCACATCATCGGCGGCGCGCCCGACTCGGTGCTCGAGGCGATCGGGCTGCCGGCCGACCTGGTCGCGCGGCTCAAGGCGGACTACCGGCGCGACGGCAAGACCGCAGCTGCCGTACACGTCACGGAGGAGTGCCTCGACGCGTTCACGATCGTCGGCGACGCGGCCCTCTGCATCGACCGGATCCAGGCGCTCGAGGAGGCAGGGGCGACCCAGTTCATCTTCCTGATGCCCCCCGGCGCGGTAGACGGCTACTCACCGCTCATCAACCGGCTCGCCGAGACCGTCATCCCGGCCTTCCGCTAGCCGATGCCGTACCGCGCCCTCGACGCCAGCGAGATCGAGGCCGAACGGGAGGGCCGGATCAGACGCGTACGCATCGCCCTCGGCCTGAGCGCGTTCGGCCTCAACCACATTCACCTGCCGCCGGACGGGCACGGGAAGGAGCACGACGAGTCGGCGACGGGACAGGAGGAGGTCTACTTCGTCCTGGAGGGCGACGGGACGATGGCGGTCGACGGCGACGTCGTCGAGCTCAGGCCGAACACGTACGTGTTCGTGCCGCCCGGAACGATGCGGCAGGTTCGCGCCGGTGAGAACGGCGTGAGCTTCATCTGCGTCGGCGCCCCTCCCGGACGCGGCTACGAACCCCCCGGAGCAGGAGGTTAGATCGTGTGGGAATACAGACCGTCCACGGGTGCCGCGACCGAGCTGTTGCCGCTCTTCCGGTCGGTGCTCGACGCCTGTGCCGTCAAGCCCAGTGAGACAGTGCTGGTCTACAGCGACCCGCATACGCCGCCGCACTACGGCGCCGCGTTTGTCTCCGCCGCCCAGGAGCTCGGGGCGATCTCGTTCGAGCTGACCGTCCCGGCGAACTCCGACCCGGTCGAGACCGGCGTGATCCTGGACGCGTTCAAGGGCTCCGACCTCGTGATCGACCTCGCCTCCTACGGCACGAGCATCTACCGGCCGCTGCGGACCGAGGCGCTGAAGGCCGGCACCCGGATCCTGCGCGTGACCGAGCCCGAGGACGTGCTCTTCCGGATGCCGCCCGATCCGGTCGTCCGGGACCGCGCGAAGCGCTCTGAGCGGCTGGCCGACGACGCGACCTCCTTCCAGATCACCTCCGAGGGCGGCACCGACATCGTCGTGAACAAGGAAGGGCGCAAGGCGTTCGGGCTCTGGGGCGCGGTCGACCAGCCGGGCATGTGGGACCACTGGCCGATGGGCCTCGTCGTCGTCGGCGCGAACCGCGCCGGCACGAACGGCCGGCTCGTCGTGCAGCCGGGCGACATCATGCTCTCGATGCAGCGCTACGTCTCGACGCCCGTGACGCTGACGGTCGAGGAGGGCGTGATCACCGCGATCGAGGGCGGCGTCGACGCGGCCCTCCTGCGCCAGTGGTTCGAGGCCTGGCGCGACCCGCGCGCGTACCACATCTCGCACGTGGGCTGGGGCTGCGAGCATCGGGCGCTCTGGGACCGGCTGGGCAAGAAGGCGCACGGCGGCACGGGCGACGCGGAGGCCTTCTACGGCGTGATGCAGATCGCGTTCGGACGCGATACCTCGTTCCTCGGCGGCACCAACGACGTCCCGGCGCACATGGACTTCGACTGCCTGCACAACAACGTCGCGGCTGACGGCAAGCCCGTGATCGAGGACGGTGAGTTCGTCCTGCCGGAGCTGCGCCACGACCGAGCGAAGGCGGCGTGAGGCGGTGGCCCGCGCGGAGATCACGTACCGCCGTCTGAACCCGAGCGAGCGGACGCTGCTCGGGCCGGACCTGAGCAACCCTTCGCCGCGGGCGCGCCAGGGCCTGATCGCCACGCTCCAGGGAGCGAACGACCCGGAGTTCCTCGGCGTGCTCGAGCACGCGCGCGACCTGCTCCGCGACCTCTGGCGCACCGACAACCCCGACACCTTCATCTTCCCCGGAAGCGAGGAGGCGGGCGCCGAGGCCGTGCTCGCCAACCTGATCGAGCCGGGCGACGCCGTCATCGTGGGTGTGATCGGCTTCGCGGGCGAGCGGCTGGCCGAGGCCGTGGGCCGGCTCGGCGCCGATGTGGTCCGCGTCGAGGCGGACTGGGGCTCGCCGTTGGAGCCGGAGGCGCTCGAGCGGGCGCTCACGGAGCAACGTGCCGCGCCTCGTCGTGCTCGCGCACGGCGATCCGTCCACGGGCGTCCTCCAGCCCCTTTCCAGCCTGGTCGAGCTCGCCCACGACGCGGGAGCGCTCGTCGCCGCCGACCTGTCGTCCACGACCGCGGTGGTCGACGTTCCGGTCGACGACCTCGGGCTCGACGCCGTGTGGACCGGAAGCCAGAAGGGGCTGAGCGCGTATCCCGGCCTCGCCCTCGTCTCGTTCGGGGCCGAGGCGGTGGAGCGGGTCGAGAGCCGTGGACAACCACCCTTCAGCTGGTACCTCGACCTGGAGGGCCTCCGCAGCTTCGAGGGCGACGACCGACGCCACCAGACCCTGCCCGCACCGCTCGTCTACGCGCTCACGGAGATGCTCGAGCTCGCCTACGAGCAGGGCATGGACTACCGCGAAGTCCCGGCACCACAACCGCCAGGCGGCGCTGATCGCCGCGTTCGAGGTGCTCGGCCTGCGGGTGCGCTCGAGCGCCGAGCACCGCCTGCCGTCGGTCATCGTCGTCGAGGTGCCGGCGGGGATCGACGCCGAACAGATCCGCGCCGACCTCCGCCGCCTCTACCGGATCGACATCGCCGCCGGAGTCGGCCGCTGGGCGGGCGAGGTCTGGCGCGTGGGGATCCAGAGCCACTCCGCGCAGCCGTCGTACCTGGTGCAGCTCGTCTCGGTCCTGGAGGTGCTCCTCGCCGCCGAGGGCCATCGCGTCTCCGAGCCCGGTGCTGCGGTGCGGACCCTGGTCGAGGCCCTCGACCCTTAGCGTGAACACCGTGCCGGCCGAGCGCCTGCTGGACGTCCGCGGCCTCAAGGTGCGCTTTCGCACGGACGACGGCGTCGTGCGTGCTGTGGACGGGATCGACTTCACGCTCGATCGCGGCAAGATCCTGGGCATCGTCGGCGAGTCGGGCTCGGGCAAGAGCGTGACCGCGATGACCCTCCTCGGACTGACGCGGGCGAAGAACGCGAGCTTCGAAGGCGAAGTGCTCTACAAGGGCACCGACCTGCTCGCGCTCTCGGAGTCGCAGCTGCGCGCCTACCGCGGCAGCGAGCTGGCGATGATCTTCCAGGACCCGATGACGTCGCTCAACCCCGTCCGGCGGATCGGCGACCAGATCGTCGAGGCGATCCGGATCCACCAGGGCGGATCCCGCGGCGCCGCGCGACGCCAGGCGCTCGATCTGCTGCGCCAGGTCGGCATCCCGAACGCGGACCAGAGGATCGACGACTATCCGCACCAATTTTCCGGCGGGATGCGCCAGCGCGCGATGATCGCGATGGCGTTGTCCTGCAACCCGGACGTGCTGATCGCCGACGAGCCGACGACGGCGCTCGACGTGACGATCCAGGCGCAGATCCTTGACCTGATCGTCGAGCTCAAGGATCGCTTCGACTCGGCCGTGATCCTCATCACCCACGACCTCGGCGTCGTCGCGGGCGTCGCTGACGATGTCGTCGTCATGTACGCGGGACGCGTGGTCGAGCGGGCTCGCAAGCGCGCGGTGTTCTACGACCCGCAGCACCCGTACACCTGGGGGCTGCTGGCGGCGATCCCACGGCTCGACCGACCCAAGGAGGAGCGGCTGCAGCCGATCCGCGGCGCGCCGCCGTCGCTGATCGCGCTTCCCGACGGCTGCACCTTCCGCCCGCGCTGTCCGCACGCATTCGAGCGCTGCTCCGAGGAGCCGCCGCTCGAGGCGCGCTCCGGCGAGCCCGCCCATCTCGACCGCTGCTGGCTGAGCGTCGAGCAGAAGCGCGCGCGCCGATCCGAGGCCGTGGAAGGCGGTGCGGCGGTCGCATGAGCGAGCCGGCCCCGCTGCTCGAAGTCCGCAATCTGAAGACCCACTTCCCGATCAAGAAGGGCGTCTTCCGGCGCCAGGTCGGCGCCGTCCGCGCCGTCGACGACGTCTCGTTCGTGGTCTATCCGGGCGAGACCCTGGGCCTCGTCGGCGAGTCCGGCTGCGGCAAGACGACGCTGGGTCGGACGATCGTGCGGCTTCTCGAGCCCACCGAGGGCGAGATCCTCTTCGACGGCAAGCCCATCGGCAAGCTCGGCAAGCGCGCGCTGCGGCCGTTCCGCCGCGAGCTCCAGATGGTCTTCCAGGATCCGTACTCGAGCCTGAACCCGCGCAAGCGCGTGCGGAACATCGTCGGCGCGCCGCTGAAGATCCACGGGGTCGGCAACCGGCGCGAGCGGCGCCGTCGGGTGAGCGAGCTGCTGGAGTCCGTCGGCTTGTCTCCCGAGCACGCGAACCGCTTCCCGCACCAGTTCTCCGGCGGCCAGCGCCAGCGAATCGGGATCGCCCGTGCGCTCGCTCTGCGCCCGAAGCTGATCGTGGCCGACGAGCCTGTGTCCGCGCTCGACGTCTCGATCCAGGCGCAGATCGTCAACCTGCTCGAGGAGCTCCAGGACGAGTTCTCACTGACGTACATCGTGATCGCGCACGACCTCGGGCTGGTCCGGCACGTCTCCGACCGGATCGCGGTCATGTACCTCGGGCGCATCGTGGAGCTCTCGCCGGCGGAGGAGCTCTACACGCGGCCGATCATGCCGTACACGGAGGCGCTGCTCTCCGCGGTTCCGATCCCCAATCCCGACGTCGCCGAGAAGCGGGAGCGGATCCTGCTCCGCGGCGATGTGGGCAATCCCGGCCAATCCGCCCTCGGGCTGCCCGTTCCACCCGCGCTGCCAGTACGCGACCGAGATCTGCTCCCGCGTCGAGCCGCCGCTCGTCTCGTACGGCAACGGCCACTTCGCCGCGTGCCACCACCCGCTCAACGTCGACGCCACACCGCTGCGGGTGAGCTCGGCCGTCAGCTGACGGCGTCGCTGATGCGGCCGAGCCGATCGGGTTCGCGTGCGACCGCGGTGCCCGCGTCGTACTCGCGCTCGAAGGCCTCCTTGCCGAGCGCTCGCTCGGCGGCGTCGCGCACAGCCTCGCGCTCCTCTTCGTACTCGGGGTCGTGCGCCGCGCCGATGGCCGCGAACAGCGCGTCGGAGGCGCCGATGAGCCAGGCCGCGCGATCGGCTCGTCCGTCATCGACGGCCAGGCCGGCGAAGTCGAGCACGCAGTAGCCGACCAGCCGCTCGTGCTTGACGTCGACTGCGAGCGACAGGCTTTCGCGGAAGCGCTCGGCGGCGGTTGCTGAGTCCCCCATCTGCCTCGCGGCGTGACCGAGGTTGTGCAGTTCGAGCGCGACGCTGCGCCGATCGCCGAGCGAGCGATGGCGCCCGATGGCTTCGCGATAGACGGGCAGCGACTCGTCGAACCTCCCCTGGCGCCGCAGACCCTCGGCGACGTGGTGAACCGCCGTCGCCAGACGACGCTCGTCCGACCCCAACTTCGCGGCGTGGGCACTCTCGCGGGCTCGCTCTTCCATCCGCACCGGGTCCCGCTCGACGATCGCCACTCGCGCCAACCCGATCAGCGCGTCCGCTTCGAGCCGATGGTCGCCCAGCTCACGCGCTCCGCCGAGGCTGGCTTCCAGCAGCGGGCGTGCGCTCGTCGGCGTCTCCCTGGAGGAAGGCGAGCAGTCCGGCGCCGTAGAGCGCCTTGGTGCGCTCGGAGGTCGGAGGCCGATCGGGCGTGCGGGCGAGCAGCTCGTTCAGCCAGGCGCGGCCCTCGGCGAGATGGCCGCGCGCGACCCAGTACGGCCAGACGATTCCGGCGACGAGAAGACCACGCTCGGCATCGCGGTCGCGCAGGATCCGCCAGGTCGGCGGCTAGCTGGTCGTGCTCGGCGGCGAGTCGGTCGTACCACGCATCCGGCGAGACACCCTCGAGCTCGCTTCGAGCGGCGACAATCTCATCGACGAGTGCGGTCATGCAGCCTTCTGGCGCCGAGCCTAACGCCACCAGGGTATCCGGCGTGATCCAGGCCGGACACCCGCAACGAGCGGCAAGCATCCCTCACGGGCGGAGTGGAAGCTGTGTGATCCAGTAGGGCGTGGTCGGAGTGGGCGGCGTCGTGAAACGCAGGTTGACGGCCCACAGCCGGCCCGCGGCGACGGTCGCGGTTGTGGGGATATCCAGGCTCGGGTCGGTCAAGTCGCCGAGGACAACACCGCTCGTCAGTGGCGCTCGGAGCGAGATCACGGTGACCCGGTTGTCGAAGGGGCGGACCACGTAGAGCTTGTGCCCGAGCAGCTCGAGCCCGTCCGGGTAACTGAGGTCGGCTCCGCCGAGGTCGAGCTTGTCGGCGACACCGGTGGCCGGGTCGACCCGGAAGAGCTTGCCCGTCGTGGAGTTCGCCACGAGCAGGACGCCGTTCTTGGCCACGATCCCGTTCAGGTTGATGCCCGGGGCCTGGAGCATGTCGCCGCCGACCGGCAGGAACGTCGCCGCCGAGGGCGGCGGGAGCGAGCCATGCGCTCCAAGAGGGATTACGACCAGCTGCGGAAAGCCCGAGTCGGTCACGTAAACCGCGTTACGGGTGACCGCGACGTCGTTCAGCAGCCCTACTCCGGGCGGCTGATACGTCGCGAGCAGCGCCCCGCTCGATGCGTCGTACACGCGCACGTCACCGCTGCCGACGAGCTGTGGCCCGCCGCCTGCGACCCAGATCCGGTCGTGACGCGCCTCGTACGCGATGCCGGCTGCAGCGCTCCCCGGAGTGCCGGCCACGAACACCGAGCTCGAACCGGTTCGAAGGTCTCCCCGCAAGATCGTGCCGTCCAGCAGGGATCCGACGAAGAATGACGTGCCCCGCGCGTGCTCGATGCCCTCCGGAAAGAACCCGTTGGGCAGGTCGATGCGGTGCGGGAAGTTGCCGCTCCGCTCGGCCGGAGAAGCGCCGACGGCCGGCGAGAAGGCGAGGAACGCGAGCACGGCGACCAACGCCATGATCCGCGGCATCGCGAGGATGTGGTTCGTCGAGTGCTTGCTCGTCATCGTGAACCTCCGTGGGAGTCGTGTTCAGTCCTGGATGGCCGGCGCGAAGCCGGCGCCGAAGTTCCGATCGGAGCGTGGCCGTCGGGGAGCGCGAGCGCATCGGGCGGAGAGCCTTATCCTTCGCCCTCGGCCTGCGTATCTTCGTCGGCAGGGCGCTTACCGACCCCTGCGATACTGGGCGAAATGGAGGCTCGCGCGAGCGAGGTGTTCGTCGGACGCGGACGCGAGCTCGGGGAGCTCGAGCGCGCGCTTGCCGCGGCGGAGGCGGGAAGCGGTACGACCGTCCTCGTCGCCGGAGAAGCCGGCATTGGCAAGACGCGGCTCGCCTTCGAGCTCGCGAGTCGTGCCCGCCACGCCGGGTTCGAGGTGCTCCTCGGGCGCTCGATCGATCTCGTCGGGACGGAGCTGCCGTACCAGCCGATCGCCGAGGCCCTGCGTCCGCTAGGCGAACCTTGGCGCGTCGACGGTCAGACACCTGGCTCGCAGTTGCAGGTGTTCGAGGAGACGCTGGCCCTGCTCACCGAGCGCGCCGCTTCCGCACCCGTGCTGCTCGTGCTCGAGGACCTGCACTGGGCCGATACCTCGACGCTCGATCTCGTCGTCTTTCTCGCGCACAACCTCGACGACCGGCCGGTTCTGCTGCTCGCGACCTTCCGCGCTGACGAGCCCTCGTCGACCGAGCGGATGCGCCGTCTTGCAAACGGCGTCCGCCGCTCAGGCTCGGCGCTCCTGCTCGAGCTCGAGCCGCTCGAGCACGAGGAGTTGGCGGAGCTGCTGACGGCTCGCGCGGACGGCTCCCTGCCGGCGGCGCTGACGGACGCGATCGTCGCACGCTCCGAGGGCAACCCGTTCTTCGCCGAAGAGCTTCTCGCAGCGGCCGGCGAGGGAAGCGTGGAGCTTCCCGAGGGTCTGCGCGACGTGCTGCTGCAGCGCGTGGCCGGGCTCGACCGTCCGACGGAGAGCCTGTTACGCGTGGCGGCTGCCGCCGGACGCGACGTCGAGTACTCGCTGCTCTGCGCAGCGGCGGCGCTGCCGGAGCCGCAGGTGCGCGACTCGCTACGCCAGGCGGTCGCGCACGGCGTCCTCGTAGCCGAGCCGGGGACACGGGTCTTCCGCTTCCGGCACGCGCTTCTTGCGGAGGCGATCTACGCGACGATCCTGCCCGGTGAGCGCGAGGAACTGCACGCGCGGCTTGCCGAAGAGCTGGCGCGGAGCGAAGCCGCGACACCCGCAGAACTCGCGCCCCACTGGGCGGCCGCGGGTCGGACGACCGAGGCGCTCGCCGCCTCGGTCGAAGCGGCGCGCCAGGCAGAGGCCGTGTTCGGGCTGTCGGAGGCTCTCGGGCACCTCGAGCGCGCGCTCGCGCTCTGGCACGCGGTGCCGGACGCGGCAGAGCTCGCCGGGCTCGACCTCGCCGAGCTCTGCACCCGGACGGCCGAGCTCGCCAGCCAAATCGGTGCCGCCGCGCGCGCGGTCGAGCTGGGCCGGCGAGCGATCGAGGTCGTCGGGCAGGGCGACCGGCACCGTGCGGCCCTCCTCCATGTGCGTCTCGGCGAGTACCTCTCGCAGACCGGCCGTGAAGACGCTTGCCTCGCCGCAGTCGAGCGTGCGGTCGAGCTCGCGCCGGCGGAGCCGCCCTCGCCGGAGCGCGCATATTCGCTGGGATCGCTCGCGGGGGTGTTGGGGGTGGTCTGGCGCCACGCGGAGTCGTTGCCGATCTGCGAGCAGGCGCTCGCGCTCGCGAGGGATGTCGGCGCACGCGAGGCAGAGGTCCGAGCGCTCACCGTCCGCGGCGGCGACCTCGCCTACCTCGGCCGCGGTGACGAGGGTGTCGCCGATCTTCGTCAGGCCCTGCAGCTCGCCGAGGAGATTGGCGATCACATCGGCCTGGAACGAGCGTACGGCTGGCTCACCGATGTGCTGATGATGCTGGGACGGCTCCGAGAGTCGGCGCGACTGGGGCAGGAGGGGCTCGAGGTGATGCGCCGGTACGGGATCGACAGCCCCCTGCTCGTGGCGAACCAGATCGAGGCGCTGGTCGCGATCGGCGACTGGGACGAGGCCGACAGGCTCAGCGCCGCCGCGCTCCGCGGCATCACCTCGAGCTTCCCGTACTGGCTGCTCACCATCCGCGCCGGCGTCGAGATCGGCCGCGGCGAGCTCGACGCCGCGCGAGCGCACCTCGAGGCCGCGCGCGCCACGCTGCGCGAGGACCGAGTACTCGGCCTCTACGACAGCTACCTCGCCGAGCTCGCCCTCTGGGAGCGCCGCTGGACCGATGCGGAAGCGGCCATCCACGACGGTCTGGCTCGGGCGCGCCGGCGCGAGGCTGCGCAGATCCACGTTCAGCTGTGCGCCAAAGGACTTCGCGCGCAGGCGGAGCTGGCAGCGCTCGCACGCGCCCGCCGAGACGCCGACGCCGCCCGCGACCGGCTCGGTCGCGCGCGGAAACTGCTCACCGCTGCTCGCGACGCCGCCGCCGAGGCCTCGGCGGTCACACCGAACACCGCAGGCTGGCGTGCCTTGGCCGAGGCCGAGTACGAGCGTGCCCGCGGCGTCGCCCGGCCCGAGCTCTGGTCGGACGCCGCGGATACCTGGGAGCAACTCGAGCGCCCGCCTCTTGCGGCCTACTGCCGCTGGCGCGAAGCCGAGGCGCTCGTCGCGGCCGGTGCTTCCCGCACCGAGGCGGAAGCGCCGTTACGGGAGGCATACGCCGTCGCCGCTCGCATCGGAGCAAGGCCCCTCCTGCAGGAGCTCGAACTGCTCGCCCTGCGCTCGCGGCTCGATCTCGCGCCGCCGGAGAGCGAGTCAACTCCTCGCGGTTTGGAGACGACTCTCGGCCTGACACCGCGCGAGGCGGAGGTTCTGACCCTCGTCGCCCGTGGCTACACGAACCGCGAGATCGCCGCGGCACTCGTCATCAGCGTCAAGACCGCCAGTGTCCACGTCTCGCACATCCTGCGGAAGCTCGACGCACCGAACAGGCGCGAGGCGGCCGCCATCGCGCACCGCCTCGCCCCGCCGGACGCCATTCAGCCCGACCTCGGCGCCTGACAGGCGGAGTCGCCGGGTCTGGAGCCATGCGCTCACGCACGGACATCACGCACCTGCTCATAGGGGCCGGAGCGCGCGGGTCCCTGGCTGCCCCGAGTCCGGCGTTATCCTCAAGGCGATTGAGTCGGCTCGACAAGATTCGCACGTCAAAGGCCGTCGTCTCAGTTCCGTACGAGAAGCGTCAGGAGCTTCTCCGTCGGCTTGAAGACGCAGGGGCTCACGGTGCCGCCGAGGACCTCCGCAATCACCGCGTCCTCTCTGAGTGGTGGAAGCGTCAGGTTCTCGAAGTGCTGCGGCAGTGGGCGATCGATGAGGACATTGGCGACGAGATGCGAGAGCTCCAGACGCAGCTCCACGCCGATGCCCGGACCGACCTTCCTGCCCCTTAGCGTTCACTTCGCGCCGAACGTGCAAATGGTCGGTCAGCGCCGTGCCCTCGCATCGATCAAGCTAAGGCGGGCGGCAGATTGATGGCGTTCACTATCAGCAGCGTCGAGTACTACTACGCCAACGTCCGGGACGAGCTCGGGGCGGCCTACCGCGTCCTGTCACAACTCGCCGAGCTCGGCGTCAACCTGCTCGCCTTCACCGTTGTGCCCAGCGGGCCGGCGCTTGCCCAGTTCACACTCTTCCCGCAGGACCCGCGCAAGCTCGTCGCGGCGGGGCGCAACGCCGGCCTCACGCTCGACGGCCCGTACCACGCACTCCTAGTGCAAGGCGATGACGAACTCGGTGCATTGGCAGGTGTTCACCGGCGGCTCGTCGACGCAGGCGTAGACATCTTCGCCTCCTCCGGCGTGACCGACGGGCGCGGCTCATTCGGCTACGTCGTCTATGTGCGAGAGGACCAGTTCGAGCGCGCGGTAACCGCACTTGTGCTCTAGCGCGATCCGCGCAGCGTCTCCGGCCATCAGGGTCGGCCTTCTACGCGGACGCCGCGCCAGACGTCGTCGTTCGTGCGCTCGCAGGTGCCGCCACCGGGAGCGGCTCGATCACAGAGAAATGGCTAGCCGGGCGTCACTCGCTCATGCGCACCGCGACGTCGTACTTCTTCACCGAGCTGCGTCGACCAGGTGTGTCGCCGGCCGGCATCGCGCTGAGCGTCTCGTCGCCCTTGCGGTAGTCGTCCTCGTTCTCGAAGAAGACGATCACGAGCGAGCTGTCGGCCTCCGGGTCGTGGAGCATGATCATCTCACTCGCGGGGAGCCCTTCGGGCCGGTCGCCCGACTGCATCTCGCCCTTGATCTCCTCGACCCGCTCCTTGCTGACTCCATCGAACGTGACGACACGTGCAAGCGCCATTGGATCCTCCTCGTTGGGTTGCCTCAACCCTACGCCTCGACGTAGCGCGCGCCCAGGGTGGTCGCGAGCGTTCGGTGTGCCGATCCGGTTCCGACGAGCAGCGAGCGGGCCGGGTCGACTCCGTGCGCCCGGGCGAAGGCGAGCAGCAGCCCCGGCAGAGGCGGGCGGCACCAGCACGTGGGTGGGCCGGCCGGATGGGGACAGAGTGCTGTTTCCACCGGCCCCGAGACCTCCGCGGAGAGGCGCGCTGCGGTCTGGGCAAGCCGTCTCGTGGCGGCCTTCCGGATTCCAGTCGAAGACGAGGTGCGGAACAGTGCGGTTCCAGTCCGGGCTCGGTGAGGCCCCGGCGGCGACGAACACGCCGGGACCGCCTCCTGCGATCGTGCGCTCGAACGACACCTGCTCGACCCGCGCGAAGCCTTCGTCCTCCGCGGGGGGCTCCAGTTCGCGATACGTGCGCATCTGTGACGTCGGTGCGTGGACGGTCGGATCCTTGCGGGCGTGCGCTCGCAGCTCCTCGGGAGACGGCAGCGAGCCGAAGCGCTCGAGCAGCCGGGTGACGAGGTTCACCTGCGCCTGCGCGAGGGGCGTGTCGAGCCAGACGCAGCGCACCGGCAGGCCGTGCCGGGCCGCCGCCTCGAGCACGTAGCTTCGTGACGCGCGCGAGAGATAGGTGTTGTCGAGCACGACGCGCCGCGCTCCGGCGGCCAGCTCCTCGTCGAGCGCGGACGCCAGCTCGCGCAGGGTTCCGCCGCGCTCGTCGCGGTTGAGGCGGAGGTAGCCGCGGGCGGCGTAGCCCTCGGCGACGCGGCTCTTGCCGGCCCCCGGGATGCCCATCACGAGGACGACGTCGCCTTCCCGCGCGGGCGCGCGGGCGGCCGGCGGCGGGCCGAGGGCGCCGAGCACGGCCTGCTCCTCGTCGTCGAGGTGGAGCGCCGCAGCGCGAGCCGCCGAGCGCGCGGTCTCGGGCCGGCGGGCGCCGGGGATCGGCACGACGACGGGGGAGAGGTCGAGCAGCCACGCGAGGGCGACCTCGGCGGGGCTCGCACCTCGGGCGGCCGCGACGCGCGCGAGTGCGTCCCGGCGATCGAGCCGGCCGGCCCGCTTCGGGCCCCCGAGCGGAGAGTGGGCGAGGACCGCGATCCCCGCCTCGGCGCAGCGCTCGACGACTCCGCCCCGAAGGGCTCCGACGTCGTACGGGCTGAGCGCGACCTGGACGGCGGTGAGGGGCGCGAGCTCCAGCGCCTCGTCGAGCAGGCGGCGATTGACGTTCGAGATCCCGACGTGCCTCACCAGGCCGTCGTCGAGGAGCCGGCTCAGCGCGCGCACCGAGGTGCGCCACGGCGTGCGCGGATCGGGTACGTGGAGCAGGTAGAGGTCGATCGGGAGGCCGTCCAGCGCTTCGAGGCTCGCCTCACAGTCGGCGCGGATCGCCTTGGCGCGGCCGTCGGGAATCCACCCGCCGCCCTCGCGGGTCATGCCGCCCTTGGTCACGATCCGCGCGGTCGCCTCCGCGCCGCAGGCGCGCAGAGCCCGGGCCAGCAGCCGCTCGTTGTCGCCGTAGGAGCGTGCGGTGTCGAACACGGTCACGCCCTCGCCGGCTGCCGCCGCGATCGTCTCGAGGGCGCGCTCCTCGTCGCGGTCCTCGTCGGTCGACAGCCGCATGCAGCCGAGGCCGATGCGGAGCTCCGAGGCGGCAGGCCATCCAGGGCGGGTCAGGCGAGTCAGCGTACGGGACCCGACGAAACGGTCCAGGCCCCGGAGGTGTAATCGAGTTGTGCACCGGCCTCTGCTGCTGCTCCTGGTGTCGGTGCCGGGGCGATCGCCTGTGTCGGTGGCTCTAGCGGCCGCGAAAGGTCTGGCGGTACGCGCGCGGCGACGTGCTCAGTCGGCCGGCGAACTGCGCCCGCATCGTGGTCGCGGAGTCGTAGCCTGCCCTGCGGGCGACCGCGGTCAGCGGCGCGTCGGTCGTCTCGAGCAGCCGCTGGGCCAGGCGCAGCCGCTCGCGCTGGAGCCATTCGCCCGGCGGCAGCCCGAGCGCGCCCTGGAAGCGGCGGTTGAGCGTGCGCGTGCTCATCGCGCCCTCGGTGGCGAGCTCGTCGACCGACACACCCTCGGAGATGCGGCTACGGGCCCAGTCGAGCAGCTCGCTCAGGCCGTGGCGGCCCGCCTCGCTGCCGATCGGCTCGTCCACGTACTGCGCCTGTCCGCCCGCACGGAAGACCGGCATCACGATGCGCCTCGCCACGGTCGCCGCCACCTCCAGCCCGTGATCGAGCGAGACGAGATGCAGGCAGAGATCGATCCCGGCCGCGGTCCCGGCGGAGGTCAGGACGCGTCCGTCGGCGACGTAGAGCACGTGCGGGTCGAGGTCGATCGCGGGGAAGCGCTCGCGGAGCCGGTCGGCGTACATCCAGTGCGTCGTCGCGCGGCGGCCGTCGAGGAGGCCCGCGTGGGCGAGCACGAACGCGCCCGTGCACAGCGACACGACTCGCGCCCCGCGGTCGTGCGCGGCGACCAGGGCGGCGCAGAGCTCGGCAGAGGGTGTTTCGTCCGGATCGGACCAGCCCGGAACGATGACCGTGTCGGCCTGCTCGAGCGCGGACAGGCCGTACGGCGTGTCGATCAGGAAGCCGGTCTGCGTCCGCACCGGCGTCTCGCCGGCCGCGACCAGCCTGAACGCGTACCAGGGATCGACGATGTCGCTGCGGTCGAAGCCGAAGACCTCGCAGGGAATGGCGAGGTCGAACGTCAGCGCCCCCTGGTCGATCACTGCCGCGACCGTCCTCACTGTCCGGAATCTAGCGAAAGTCGTCTGAAGGACACGTGAGCCGCGAGCGCACTATCGAGAGCAATGCACCGGCGCGCGTTTCTGGCTGGAACGGTCGGGTTGGCCGTCTTCGGGGCGGCCGGTCTACGAGCGGACTGGAGGAGCGACATGGCGATGACGCGGATCGGGGTCGGCATCTTCGAAGGGGTCGAGGAGCTCGACCTGGCGGGCCCGTACGAGGTGCTCACCTCCTGGGGGCAGTTCACCGAGCGCGAGGTCGAGGTCTTCACGGTCGGCGAGGGCACCGCGGAGCTGCGCGGCTCGCACGGCCTGAGGATGATTCCCGACCGGTCGTGGGCCGACGTCGACGGCCTCGACGTGTTCGTGCTGCCGGGCGGGAGGTCGGGGCCGCAGCTCACCGACGAAGCGTTCCTGCAGCGGCTGCGCGACCTGCGCTCGTCCGGGACGCTCCTGGCGAGCGTCTGCACGGGCGGCGTCGTGTTCGCGGCCGCGGGCCTGCTCGACGGGCTGCCGGCGACGACCCACTGGGGCTCGACCGAGGCTCTTGCGCAGTACGGCAAGGACGTCGAGGTCCGCGCCGACGAGCGTTACGTCGACACGGGCGACGTGATCACGTCACAGGGCGTCTCCGCCGGGATCGACATGGCCCTCTACCTGGTCATGCGCCTCGACTCCAAGGAGCGGGCGCGTGAGGTGCGCCGCTACATCCAGTACGACCCGGAGCCGCCGGTCTGAGCCGCCGGCGGGTCGGACTGATCGTGGCGGCTTTCGTCCTCGTGGCGCTGGGCGTCGCGGCGGCCATGGGCAAGGACGACGATCCGGAACCGCGCGGAATCGAGTCGAGGGCGGGCCTGTACCGGGTCGACTTCGCGGGCGATCCCGGCTCGTCTCCGGTCAACAGCCTGCACGAGTGGGAGTTCGACCTGCTCGACGGCGACGGCTCTGCGGTGGGCGGAGCGCGGGTGGCGGTCGACGGGGACATGCCCGCCCACGGCCACGGGCTGCCGACCAGGCCGCTCGTCCGCGAGCTCGGCGGCGGCAGCTACGTGATCGAGGGGATGAAGTTCCAGATGGGCGGACACTGGTACGTCGAGCTGCGCATCGACGGCGCGCCGGGGTCCGACTCCGCCCGCGTGGAGTTCGACCTGGCCGAATGATCCGTCGGCTCGCCGCGCTGCTCGTCGTCCTGGGCGCGGGGCTGACCGCCGCGATCCTCGTGCTCGGGCCCTCCGGCGGCGGAGCATGGACGGACGCGGAGCAGCAGGTGCTCGACTCGCTCTCGCTCGACGCGCTGCCTCCCGCGCCGGACGACCCGTCGAACCGCTACGACACCGACCCCGAGGCCGCGGCGCTGGGGAAGCGAGTGTTCTCCGACAAGCGCTTCAGCCGGGACGGCTCGGTGTCGTGCTCGAGCTGCCACATGCCGAAGCGCGGCTTCCAGGACGGCAAACCGCTCGCCGAGGGGATCGGCCGGACGAAGCGGCGGACGATGCCGCTCGCCGGGGTCGCCCAGCTGACGTGGTTCTTCTGGGACGGACGCAAGGACAGCCTCTGGTCGCAGGCGCTCGAGCCGCTCGAGAGCCGGGTCGAGCACGGCGGCACGCGAGTGCAGTACGCGAGGCTGATCGCGCGCCACTACCGCGCCGACTACGAGGCCGTGTTCGGGTCGCTCCCGAGGGTGCTCGACCGGCGCGCGGCGAGCCGGGTGTTCGCGAACCTCGGCAAGGCGATCGCCGCCTTCGAGCGGACCCTTCGGCCCGAGCGCGCGCGCTTCGACCGCTACGTCGCAGGCGAGGACGTACTCAGCGAGCCGGAACTTCGCGGGCTGCGGCTCTTCATCGGCCGCGCCGGGTGCGTCGACTGCCACAGCGGGCCGCTGTTCACAAACGGCGAGTTCCACAACACCGGCGTCCCGCCGAATCCGGCCGCCGGTCGGGATGTCGGCCGGTTGGCGGCAATCCGGAAGCTCCAGGCCGATGAGTTCAACTGCCTGGGGCCGTTCAGCGACGCGCAACCGTCCCAGTGTGCTCTGCGTTTCCTCGTCCGTCCGGGCCGCAGGCTCCGCGGGGCCTTCAAGCCGCCCTCGCTGCGGAACGTCGCGGAGCGGCCGCCGTACATGCACGCTGGACAGCTTCGCACCGTCGACGACGTTCTCGACCACTACAACCGAGCGCCGCCGGCGGTGGTCGGTCAGACCGAGCTACACCGGCTCGGGCTGAGCCGAGCCGAGCTCGACGAGCTCGAGGCCTTCCTCTCGACGCTCTCGTCCTAGCGACTCATCGGGTCACGCGTTCGCAGTCGCGCCCGACGTCGTCGCCCTTGTCGGCGAGCACGACGTCGAAGTTCGGGCCGCAGCGAACGCGGTCTCGCGCGCCGTCTCGGGCTTGGATCGTGTCGTAGCCGGCGCCGCCGAGGAGCAGGTCGCGCCCGGGGCCTCCGATGATCGTGTCGTTGCCGCCGCCACCGTCGACCGAGTCGGGGCCCTTGTCCGCTCTCACGGTGTCGTTGCCCGCGAGCGAGCAGATCGAGTCGCCGCGGTCGGTCCCGACGATCTCGTCGGCGCGGATCGTGCCGAGCTTCGAGCAGCGCAGCGTCGACCGGACTACGAGTTCGCAGTTCCGGTCGGTCCGATCCTTCGGGTCGACGAGTGCGATGTCCGACTCCCTCCGCATGCGATCGTGTCGCGAAGCATCCTGCGACGTTGCTCCGCACAGACCGGAGCCCCGCGGCTACTTTGGGCCAATGGCCGACCTGCTCTTCATCGATCGTCGTGATGGACCGAGCGGGGACGGCGTACCGGCCGGACGCGGACCCAGCGACGACGAAGCGCTCGACGCGTACTCGCGCGTCGTCACCGGCGTCGCAGAGCTGCTGACGCCGTCGGTCGCAAACCTGCGCATCTCTCGGCGCGTTCGGGGCGGCCGGATGCTCGAGGGCGGCGGGAGCGGCGTGGTGATCACGCCCGACGGCTTCCTCCTCACCTCGGCGCATGTGGTCGCCCGTTCGCGCTCCGGAGGGCAGGCGTCGTTCGCGGACGGCCGCGATCTCGCCTTCGAAGTCGTCGGCGCCGACGCGCTCTCCGACCTCGCCGTCCTCCGTACCGAAGGCGCGTCGCTCAGCGCAGCCCAGCTCGGCGACGCAGAGGAGCTGCGCGTCGGCCAGCTCGTGGTTGCCATCGGCAATCCGAACGGCTTCGCCGGCTCGGTCACGGCAGGGGTCGTCTCCGCGCTCGGTCGCTCGCTGCCGACCCGCTCGGGCGCGAACGTCCGGGTCGTCGACAACGTGATCCAGACCGACGCGGCCCTCAACCCGGGCAACTCCGGCGGCGCGCTCGCGGACGGACGCGGCCGCGTCGTGGGCATCAACACCGCAGTCGCCGGGGTCGGTCTGGGCCTCGCCGTGCCGATCAACGACGCCACGCGGAGGATCGTCGCCGCATTGATGACCGCGGGCCGGTTCCGCAGGGCGTATCTCGGGATCGGCGGGCAGGAGCGTCCGCTGCCGCCGCGGATCGCGAAGAGGGTCGGGAGGACGAGAGGCATCGAGGTGAGCGAGGTGGTCGAGGACGCGCCGGCGGCCGCTGCGGGGTTGCGGCCGGGCGACGTGATCCTCGCCGTCGACGGCTCGCCCGTCGAAGGGATGAGCGAGCTGCAGGGCGTGATGGTGAGCGAGCGGATCGGCTCACCGGTCACCTTCACCGTGGCGCGACACGAGCGGCTGCTCGAGATCGACGTCGTGCCGCAAGAGCTCGCCGCCTAGCCGGTCACCAGTTCCACGTGAAGGTGATGCCGGCGCTCCAGCCGCCCTTGTCGTCGCCGCCGGCGGACAGACCGACGCCCCAGCCGCCGCTCTTCTTGGCCTGCTTGGCGCTCTTCTCCGCGGCGTCGACCACCTTGGTGACCGCCTCCTTCACCGCGCTGCCGTGCTCCTTCGCCTTGTCCACGCCCAGGCCCTTGGAGAGGTCGCCGGCCGCCTTCCCGAACGTGTCCTGCGCGCCGACCATCAGCTTGACGATGTCCTCGACCGTCGCGATCTTGCCGAGCGTGCCGATCTGGATGTCCGCCCGCCACGCGAAGGCGCCGTCCTTGTTCGTGCCCGCGCTGCCCTTGACGGTCAGCAGGTCGCCCGCCTTCACCTCGGCCTTCACCTGCTTGTCGGTGACGTCGATGCTGACCTTGTTGCCGCCGTACATGATCGACGCGCCGGCGCCTTCGGGCCCGCCCTTCACGCCGACCTTCGTCGTGCTGCCGGGCGGCGTGTAGGTCGCCTCGCCGCCCTCCGCCGAGCCCTCGACCTTCAGCTTGGCGCCGCCGCTGCCACCGCCGACCTCGCCGGTGACCTTGCCGGCGATCGAGACGACGAGCTTCGCGCCCTGGCCTCCGAACTCGACCTCGGTCGGGATGCGTCCGAGCAACTCCATGAGCGCCAGCGCCTCCGAGCGCGCCCCGGCCTTGTCGGTCAGCGACCGGTGCTCGAGCAGGCGGACGCCCCTCGTCTTGGCCTCCTCGCGGAGCAACGTCTCGACCGCGCCGGCGTTCATCTGGTCGCCGACCTTTCCGGTCTTCCCGTCGACCTTCCACGTCAGCTCGCGCGCCGCCTTCACGAGCTCGGGGACGGACTGGAAGAAGCCGACGGAGCGGCCGCTCGTGATCTCCGCGGCCGCGGCGCGGAACCAGTCGACGACGGCCGTGACGGCCGCGCCGTGCTCGGGCGCACTGGCGGGCGCGTAGTCCAGGACGCTCGGTGGGGTAGGCCGCATACCGAGCTGCGAGCCGGGCCGCACTTGGCTGAAGGGCACGTCGTCGCGCTGGAGCATCCGTGTGACGGCGGCGTTCCCGGCATCCCGCTGCAGCGCCAGGACGGCGTGGTCCGCGCGGCCCGGACGCGGCTGCTTCTTCGCGGTCACCTCGGCCTGCTCGGCGTCGTGCTGGCGGCCGTGCACGTCTCCGAGCCTATGACTTGCGGCATGATCGCCGCAAGGCGCTCTTGCGTTCGACACCCTGCCGTAGGACGATCGCCCGACGAGTTCACTTCGGAGGAGGCGCGATGGCTCAGGAGATCCAGATTCCCAGCGTCGGCTCGACCGCGAAGATCCGGAACATCATTGCCGTCCCGGTGTTCGCGATCATCACGCTCGGCATCTACCTGTGGTTCTGGTGGTACTTCATCCACCGCGAGTTGCGGGACTACGGCAAGTCGAAGAACACCGACGAGCTCGGCACGAGCCCGGGCACCTCGGTGCTCGCGATCACGCTCGGCGCGCTGATCATCGTCCCGGCGATCATCTCGATTGTGCGCGGCTTCAAGCGCGTTCAGGCCTCACAGCGGCTTGCCGGCCAGGACCCGATCAACGGCTGGATCGGGCTCGTCCTGATCATCGTCTTCTCGCCCGCGTTCTACGCCTACATGCAGAGCGGGCTCAACAGCACCTGGAAGGCCGTCGGCTCGGCGGCTCCGGAGCCCGAGGCGCCGGAGGCGGCCACCGCCTGAACTCACCCTTCACGGGGATCGAAAGGAGCCGCGCCGCGTCTACTGTGAGGACGTGCGGCGCCGCTCCCTCCTTCTACTCGTCTCGTCCGCGAACGGGGGATCAAGCGGCGCGGCACCTCGCGCCGATTCAACGAGGGTCTTGCGTTCCGCTGCCCTCGTCTTCGTCGTCGCGCTCGTCGCGCTCGTCCTCTCGGCCGCCGCCGCCGGCCGCGTCGTGCAGGCACAGCACCTCAGATCAGCCTGGTCACGCCGGTCGACGGGGCGACCGTGGTCTACTCGGGTGCCGCCGGCGCCGGCGTCGCCTTCGGCTGGAGGACCGACTGGGGCGACGCTCCCTCCCGCGGCACCGTCCTGCTGACGGTCCGCGTTGCCACGGATCCCGAGCTGACGCAGAACGCTTCCGAGAACACGTTCTCGTGCAAGGTCCGGAGCCCCGGCTGCAAGAGCAGCTTCCGGGCGAACCGCCTGTACGCGGGCCGCTACTACTGGCGCGTCAGCATGACGGGCGCCGCTCAGGCGACGAGCGCAACGTGGTCGTTCGTCGCGATCAGGCGCGGCGGGCCCGAGCTCACCGACCGCGTGAAGCCGCACGTGCGGGCCCTCGCGGGCGTCGCGCAGCGGGGCAAGACCGCGTTCTTCTCAGCCAGGGTCAGCGACAACGGAGGGGTCGCGCGCCTGCGAGCCACCCTCCTGCGACGCGGGCGCGAGGTGACCCGCGCTTCCTCGCCGTTTCGGCCCGTCGTCTGGGAGCGCCGGCAGACGCTCTCCAGCAACCGTCCGCTCCCGCGCGGCCTCAGAGCCGGCGCCTACCGCCTGTGCTTCACCGCCTGGGACCGGGCAGGGAACGCAGCGCGCAGCTGCGCCCCCTACCTCGTCCACTAGTTTCCGTCGGGAGCGCCCACCTGCCGCTGCGGTGCGGAGACGTCCGCAAGCCGCTGGTAGAAGAAGCCGGCCAGAAGGAGCACGGCGCCGACCGCGAGGAACGAGAGCGCCCTGGTCACGGAGCTCAGCCGGCTCAGGTCGTACAGGAAGATCTTGACGAGGCTGACGCCGAAGAGCACGAACCCGGCCAGGCGGAGTGAAGACGATCCGCGCTTGAGGCCGAGGTAGAGCGCGACCAGCCCGATCGTCCCCCAGAGTGCGCTGATCGCCGTGTGCCCGCGCTGGAACGCCGCGTCGACGTCTGAACCGAGCTCCTGTGAGAAGCCGAGCAGCGCCAGCGAGGCGGCGTAGAGAGCGAGGAGCGCTCCGGCCCACATTGCGGGCCTCAGCGCCCTCTCCTGCGCTTCCGCGAGCGCCTCGTCGAGCCCGTCGCGCGCCGGAGCGTCCCAGACGCGCCTGGTCACGGCCACGAGCGCGGCGAGGGCGAGCAGCACTGCGGGAACGCCGTCGGCGGGCGATTCGAACTTCTCGAACAGCTCGGCCGGGGGCGCGAGGACGGTGAGGGCGTACCAGAGCGAGAGGCCGGCGAACGCATACGACGCGAGCTGGAGGCGCCGCTCCCTTTCGAGCTCGGCGAGCAGGGCGAGCACCGCCGCGGCGACGGCCCACGCCGCCACGAGCGCGGTGTGGTCGAGCAGGCGCTCGGACGCGACCAGGCCGAGGGCGAGTGAGGAGGCCCAGAGCGACGTCGAGAGCGAGCGATCGTTCCAACGCAGGGCGGCGAGGCCCGCGAACGGGGCGGCGACGGCCAGCAGGAAGAAGCCGTCGATCGTGGCCGAAGAGCCGACGGCGACCGCTCCGCCTCCGCCGATCACGGCCGCGACGGGCGGGAGGCCGATCGCGAGCGGGGCCCGCCCGAGAACGGCCGCGAAGACCAGCGCGGAGGCGAGCGCGAGCGCGGCGACGCCGGCCTGCTGGTCGGTCAGTTGCGTCGTGTCGTGGACGACCAGCTTCGTGACCGCCGCGAGAGCCCACGCGAGCCCGTACACCTCCGCCGCGTTCCAGCGGCGGCCCGCGACGAGCGCGGCCGCGGCGACGACGCCCCACAGTGCGGTGACGGCCACTTCGGCCCAGTCGAACGAGCCGGCGGCGACACCGACACGAAGCAGGGCCAGCGACGCCGCGTGCACGAGCAGTGTGGCGCCCACGCCGATGCCGACGAGAGCGATCGAGCGGCCGGCGCCGACGAGGTCGGTCACGAGGTCGTCCATGAACCCGTCCGGGTCGGCCTCGCTCGCCCGCTTCCAGCGTGGCGCGTAGTAGGCGACGACCAGGCTCGCCAGGCCTGCGACCGCCGCTACGGCCGCGTCGGCGCCGAGCCGGTCGGTGGCGACGAACAGCTCGCGCGGCGGTGCGTCCAGGTAGAGCACGTGGCCGACGGCCAATGTGAGGTAACCGAGGGAGAGGAAGCCGTAGCGCGCCTCGACGAGTCGGTAGGCGACCCACGCCAGCAGCGCCGCTTCCGCCGCGAAGGCGATCGCGAGCGTGCCCTGGTCGAGCAGCTGGCCCGTGGCGACCGCACCGGCCGCGAGCCCGATCGCGCCGAGGAGGGCCGAGAGGTCGCGGTCGCGCCTGAACCAGGCGGCCGCGAGCACGAGGTAGGTCAGGCCGACGCCCGCGAAGGCGACCCCTTCGCGGTCGAGACCGGAGACATCCCCCTCGAAGAGCGCACGCGAGGAGATCCCGGCCACGAGCAGCGAGGCGAGGATCAGGCTGGTCGAGAGCGACTCCGGCTTGCCTTCCCGTGCCTCCCGCCGGGCGAGCCCGGCCGCGAGCACGAGCAGCCAGAAGGCGCCGACCAGGGCGACGTCGGTCGCAGACGCATCCCCGCCGAGGTCGGCGGCGAGCCAGAGCACCTGCGGGATCGCGGCCACGGCTCCGATCGCGAGCAGGACGTCCCAGCGGCGGCGAACGGCCACCACGGCCGTGGCCGCGAACATCACTCCGGCGAACGCGGTCCCGAGCGTGTCGATCCCGGCGTCGAAGGCGTACGCAACCGGAACGAGCGTTGCACCCACGAGCCCGAGCGAGGCGACGGTCTCGGAGTTCCAGTAGAGGGCGACCGCCGTGCCGAGGGCCGCGATCCCTGCGGCGATCGCGAGCGCGGCCAGGTCGGGGACGAGGCCGTACATGGCCGCGGCGGCGAGCAGCGTCGCGTAGCCGCCCGCGATCCCCGCGCCGACCGCGGCCACCGCCGAGTGAAGCTGCCCGTAGCGGTGCCGCACGAGCAGGCCGCCGCCGAACAGGAGCAGCGAGGCGAGCGCGCCGAGGCCGACGCGTTCGGCGGGGCCGATCCAGCCCCGGTTGACCGCGAGGACGAAGAAGAAGACGACGCCGAGCAGCGTCACGATCCCACCGGCCCAGGCGAGCGCGCGGGCGCCCAGCACGTCGGCGAGCTCGACCTGCGGCAGCGTCAGCTCGCGTTCCCATGGGCGGGGCTCACGCGGGGTGGACGGAGGTGGAGGCGAAGGCTCGGCCGCCGGCCGGGCGGCCCGCTGGCTGGCTGCCGCAGCCACCGGCGGGGTAGGAGGGGGCTCGGGAGCGGGGCGCTCCGGCGCGAGCAGCGTGGCGCGGAGCTCCTGAACTTCGGTCTGAAGAGAACTGAGGCGGCGCTCGATGTCGTCTAGTTGGGCGAGCACTTGCACGTCAGGTTCCTCCTCCGGGCCGGGGCTTCAGGTCGACCACGAGGTCGCACTGGAGGGCCTCGGCGATCTTGAGCAAGGTGTCGATCCGCGGCGGCCGTCCGCCGGCTTCGAGCCTGGCGATCGCCGACTGGGTCGTGCCGGTCAGCTGTGCGAGCTGGTTCTGGGAGAGGCCGAGCTCCTGGCGCCGGGTCGCGACGCGCTCGGCGATCTGAGAAAAGAACCAGCCGTTCTCGGCTCCTGCGATCCGTTCACGGAGGCGTTCGAATGCACTCCGGTCTTGGTATCTCATACCTGCTATTTATAGCACCCGTGCTATAGCTGTCAACCGTTAGCCTGCACGTGATGGCCGTCGCCCAGGACAGCTTCGGAGCACGCTCCACACTCACGGTGGGCGACGCGAGCTTCGAGATCGTCAGGCTCGACGCGCTCCAGTCGCAGTACGACGTGTTCCGGCTGCCGTACACGCTGCGGATCCTGCTCGAGAACGTCCTGCGCGCCGAGGCGGAGGGCAGGTCGAGCCCGGAGGAGGTCGAGGCCGTCGCGCATTGGAATGCGAAGGCCGATCCGTCCGACGAGATCTCGTTCACCCCGGCCCGCGTGCTCCTGCAGGACTTCACCGGCGTTCCGGCCGTGGTCGACCTCGCTGCCATGCGGGATGCCATGCGCAACCTCGGGGGCGATGCCGCGCTCATCAACCCCCTCTTGCCGGCCGAGCTCGTCATCGACCACTCGGTGCAGGTCGACGCCTTCGCGAGCCGTGCGGCCCTGCCGAAGAACGTCGAGCAGGACTACGCCCGCAACGGCGAGCGCTACGCCTTCCTGCGCTGGGGCCAGCAGGCATTCGACAACTTCAAGGTCGTCCCGCCGAACACGGGCATCGTCCACCAGGTCAACCTCGAGTTCCTCGCGCGCGTGATCGAGTCGCGCGACGGACGTGCGTTCCCCGACACGCTCGTGGGGACTGACTCGCACACGACGATGGTCAACGGCCTCGGAGTCCTCGGCTGGGGCGTCGGCGGGATCGAGGCCGAGGCCGCGATGCTCGGAGAGGCGATCTCGATGCTGGTCCCGCAGGTGGTCGGCTTCCGCTTCACCGGCCAGCTGCGCGAAGGCGCCACGGCGACCGACCTCGTCCTGACCGTGACGCAGATCCTGCGCTCGACCGGGGTGGTGGGGATGTTCGTCGAGTACTTCGGCCAGGGGCTTGCCGGCCTGCCGCTGGCCGACCGGGCGACTCTCGGGAACATGTCTCCCGAGTACGGCGCGACCTGCGGGTTCTTCCCCGTGGACGAAGCCACGCTCGACTACCTGCGCATGACCGGCAGGCCGCCCGAGCGGATCGCGCTCGTGGAGGCGTACTGCAAGGAGCAGGGCCTGTTCCACGATCCAGACGAGGAGCCCACCTACTCGCAGGTCCTGGAGCTCGACCTGGGCGACGTCGAGCCCTCGCTCGCCGGGCCGCGGCGGCCGCAGGACCGGGTGCCGCTGTCGGACGCGAAGAACTCGTTCATCGCCTCGCTGGGCAGCTTCGGGGTCGACTACAACGACTCCGGACACGACGAGGCGCTCGCCGACACGTTCCCCGCGAGCGATCCCACCGTCGACCAGCATCCGGGAACGCCTCGCGACGAGGGCCGGCTGCACGAGACGGTGCCGGCCTCGCCGGCCACGGTCGTCGCCGAGCGCGCCGAGCCGGTGCGCGTCGTCTACGACGGCCGCGAGTTCGACCTGGAGCACGGAGCCGTCGTGATCGCGGCCATCACGAGCTGCACGAACACGTCCAACCCGGCCGTGATGCTCGCCGCCGGCATCGTCGCCAGGAACGCCGTCGAGCGGGGGCTGGAGCGGAAGCCATGGGTGAAGTCGTCGCTCGCGCCGGGGTCGAAGGTGGTGACCGAGTACTTCGAGCGGGCCGGGCTGACGCAGTACCTGGAACAGCTCGGCTTCCACACCGTCGGCTACGGCTGCACGACCTGCATCGGGAACTCGGGGCCGCTGCCCGAGGAGATCTCCGCCGCGATCGTGGAGGGCGATCTCGTTGCCTGCTCGGTGCTCTCCGGCAACCGCAACTTCGAGGCGCGGATCCATCCCGAAGTAAAGGCCAACTACCTGGCGTCGCCGCCGCTCGTCGTCGCCTACTCGCTGGCGGGCAGGATGGACATCGACCTGATCAACGAGCCGATCGGACAGAGCTCGGACGGCGAAGACGTCTACCTGCGCGACCTCTGGCCGAGTGCGAAGGAGGTCCAGGACACGATCGTCAGCGCCGTCCAGGACGAGATGTTCAAGCGCACTTACGCGGACGTCTTCACCGGCGACGAGCGCTGGCGCGCGCTGCCCGTGCCCGAGGGCGACCTGTACGAGTGGGACGAGGCCTCGACGTACGTGCGGCTGCCGCCGTACTTCGAGGGCATGTCCCGCGAGCCCGGGGTCGTCGAGGACGTGGCCGGCGCACGCTGCCTGGTCGTGCTCGGCGACTCGGTCACGACCGACCACATCTCGCCGGCCGGCTCGATCAAGCCCGAGTCACCGGCGGGCCGCTACCTGATCGAGCACGGGGTCGACCGCTCGCAGTTCAACTCCTACGGCGCGCGGCGCGGCAACCACGAGGTGATGGTGCGAGGCACCTTCGCGAACGTGCGGCTGCGGAATTTGATGGTGCCCGACAGCGAGGGCACCTGGACCGTGCACGTGCCGAGCGGTGAGGAGCTGACCATCTACGACGCGTCGCTGCGGTACCTGGCCGAGGGGACGCCGCTCGTCGTGATCGCCGGCCAGGAGTACGGCTCCGGCTCCTCGCGCGACTGGGCGGCCAAGGGGCCGAACCTGCTCGGCGTCCGGGCCGCGATCGCCGAGAGCTACGAGCGGATCCACCGCTCCAACCTGTTGATGATGGGCATCCTGCCGCTCCAGTTCATGGACGGCGAGGGGCGCGAGGCGCTCGGCCTGACCGGCCGCGAGGAGTTCTCGATCGCCGGGCGTCGAGAACGGCGAGGCCTCGGAGGTGACCGTGCGGGCGGACGACAAGGAGTTCCGCGCCCGCCTGCGGCTCGACACTCCCGCGCGAGCGCGAGTACCTCCGCCACGGCGGGATCCTCCCGTTCGTGCTGCGCAAGATGCTCGCCGCCTGACCCTTTCGGCCAGACCCCGGGGACAGACCCTAGACACGGCCTGCGAGGACGCGGGGATCGGCGTCACGCGAGTACGGAACGGCCGGCCCGGCGCCTCCGAGGGCGCCGGGCCGGCGCAGTCCTAGGGCGCGAGCGCCGCGCAGACGTCCTCGACGCTGCCCGTGCGGGACACGAGCGTGAAGAGCGCATCGATCCGAATGACGGCGCGACCGGAGCCCTGCGTCGTGCTCGGGCCGGGCGGCACGTCGTTCGGGAAGAGCACGACGAGACTGTTCCCCGTCAGGGTGATCGTGAGCGAGCCATCTGCGCCGAAGCTCAGGTGTGAGGCGCCGCCCAGCCTGTAGGTGCGCGATTCGCCGGTCGAGTCGTTGGTCACCGTGAGGACGAGGCGGCCCGTGACGGTCTGCCGGATCGGGTTACCGGCCTGGTCGAAGAACGTCGTGATGCGCTGGTCGTCGACCTCGATCGTGACCGTGATCGCGAAGCCTGCACAGCCCACGCCGGCCGGAATCGTGCCGCCGACGTTCACGAACGGTTCGTGTGCCGGCGGGTTGGCCCCGGCGGGTAGAGCGAGAGCGAGGTAGACGACGGCGCCGAGTGCCGTCGCGACGATGATCCGGAGAGCCCGGTCGAGCCGCATGGTTGCCTCCTTGTCGATACCGCGGTCGCCCTCGTGCAGACCGGGCCGCAACACGAGGGCAGGCGAGCATGTTTATCCGCCCTGCGAGCCGTGTCAATGTGCCGGGCGGCACAGGAGCGTGGGCAGAGCTCAGGCCAGCCGCGGGAACGAGCCGACGATCTCGGCGAACTGCTCGCCAGTTTCCGTCAGCCGGTACTCGGCGCGCGGCGGCCGAGCGTCCACGATCTGACGTTCGAGCAAGCCGGCTTCCTCGAGCTCGGTCAGGCGCAGAGCAAGCGTTCGCGGCGGCACGCTTCCGAGCACCTGCTTGAACTCGTTGAAGCGCAGAGCCCCGGAGTGGGCCGCGTAGAGGACCGACAGCAGCCAGCGTCGCTCGAGGAGGTCCGCCGCCCGGCGGACCCCCTCGGGCATCGGTTCGCAGTTACGACACTGCCGCAAGGCCCTGTCCGCTCGGCTCGAGGGCGCGGTCGAGCACCTCGCCGAGGCTCATGACCGGATGGAAGCTCATCGCCTCCCGCACGTCGGCGGGCACGTCGTCGAGGTCGGCTCGGTTCCGCTCGGGCAGGATCACGTCGGTCAGTCCGGCAGCGTGCGCGGCCAGCACCTTCTGCTTGAGCCCGCCGATCGGAAGCACGCGTCCCTGCAGAGTCACCTCGCCGGTCATCCCGACCGTGTGCCGCACGGGGCGGCCGGACAGGAGCGACGCCAGCGCGGTCGTCATCGTGATGCCCGCGCTGGGCCCGTCCTTGGGGATGGCGCCGGCCGGCACGTGCAGGTGGAACGAGCGGCCCTCGAACGCGGACTCGTCGATGCCGAGCTGCTCGGCGTGGGCGCGGACGTAGGAGAGCGCGATACGCGCCGACTCCTTCATCACGTCCCCGAGCTGGCCCGTCAGCACGAGGCCGTCCCGCTCACCTGCCATGGAGGTCGCCTCGACGAAGAGGACGTCGCCGCCCGTGCCGGTGACCGCGAGGCCCGTGGCCACGCCCGGGATCGCCGTCCTCTCGGCAGCCTCCTGGAAGAACTTCTGCCGCCCGAGCGCGTCACGGACGACCTCGAGGTCGACCGTGACCGGCGCCTCGACCTGACTGGCCGCGATCCGCGTGGCGGTCTTGCGGAGCGTCTTCCCGAGCTCGCGCTCGAGCTGGCGGACGCCGGCCTCGCGCGTGTACTCGGTCACCACGGTCGAGAGCACGTCGTCGGCGACCTCGACCTCCTCCTCGAGCAGACCGTTCCGCTCCCGCTGCCGCGGCCAGAGGTAGCCGCGGGCGATCGCGACCTTCTCGTCGACCGTGTAGCCGTCGAAGCGGATCACCTCCATCCGGTCGAGCAGCGGGCCGGGGATCATCTCGGCGACGTTGGCCGTCGCGATGAAGAAGACCTCCGACAGATCGAGCTCGACGTCGAGGTAGTGGTCGCGGAACGAGTGGTTCTGCGCCGGGTCGAGCACCTCCAGCAGCGCGGCCGAGGGGTCGCCCCGCCAGTCGGCGCCGACCTTGTCGACCTCGTCGAGCATGATCACCGGGTTCATCGTCCCGGCGTCCCGCAGCGCCCGGACGAGCCGGCCGGGGAGCGCGCCGATGTACGTGCGCCTGTGGCCCCGGACCTCGGCCTCGTCGCGGATGCCGCCCAGCGACATGCGCACGAACTCGCGGCCGAGCGCTCGGGCGACGGACTCGCCGATCGAGGTCTTGCCGGTCCCGGGCGGGCCGACCAGCGTCAGGATCGCGCCCGACTTCTTGTCAGGCTCGATTCCGCGCTCGGTGCGCAGCTTGCGCACGGCCAGGTACTCGACGATGCGGTCCTTGACGTCCTCGAGGCCGGCGTGGTCGATGTCGAGGACCTCGCGCGCGTGCGCGGGGTCGAGCCGCTCCTCGGAGCGCTTCGACCACGGCACCGCGACGAGCCAGTCGAGGTAGGACCGGATCATCGAGGCCTCGCCACTGGCGTCGCCCATCCGCTCGAGCCGGGAGAGCTCGCGCTCGGCCTGCTCGCGGACGGCGTCGGGCATGCCGGCCTCGTCGATCTTCGTCCGGTACTCCTCGGCGACCGACGCGTCGTCGTCCCCGAGCTCCTTGCGGATCGACTCGAGCTGCTTGCGCAGGACGTACTCGCGCTGCTGGCGCTGGGCATCGTCCTCTACGTCGTCGCGGATCCGCTTGCGCACCTGCAGCTCGGCGAGCCGCTCGCGCTGCAGCCGGAGCGCCAGCTCGAGCCGCTCGACCACGTCGACGGTCTCGAGCAGCTCGACCTTCTGCTCGAAGGTCAGGTCGGGCGCGTAGCCCGAGGTATCGGCCAGCGCGCCCGGCTCTGCGATCGCGCGCACGAACGCCGACACGCGGCCGTCGTCGCCGCGCAGCTCGAGGATCTCCTCGACCACCGCGCGGTACTCGCGCTCGAGCTCGCGTGTCTTCGAGGGCGGCGGCGCCTCGTCGGGCCGCTCGTCCACCTCGACGCGGAGGCGGCCGGAGGAGTCGGTCTCGGCCGCGCCGATCACGGCGCGGTGCAGGCCGGACAGGGTGACGGCGCGCCCACCGCCGGGAAGCCGGATCCGCTCGCCGACCTCGGCGACGGTTCCGACCTTCGCGTACGCGCCCTCGTGCCGCGGCACGAGCAGCACGCGCTCCTCACCGCCGGTATCGACGGTGAGAGTGACGTCCATGGCGGGGAAGACCACCAGGTCGTCGAGGGGCACGAGCAGCAGTTTGCTCAAGGTCTCACTCTCCGTTCAGAAGTCGTAGTAACTACAAAAAGTGTAGCGACGACGACCAGGAGCGTCGCGCGAGCCACGATGCCGCCGAACCGGACTAGGACGCCGGGGAACGCCAGCGGCAGCGAGCTGTAGCCGAAGCCGTCGTCGTCGAACTCGAAGACGAACTGCTCCGCGAGGCGCGGCATCCGCCGGAATGCCTCGAAGGCCGGCTTGCGCTTCCCGTTCGCGCTCACGAGCCCGGACTGCCAGCCGTCGATCCGCTCCTCGTCGCGGACCAGGAACCAGAGGAGCATGTCGATGCGGGGATGCTGCCGCGCGATCGCGTAGGCCTGGGCGAGGTAGCGGGCCTGCTGTGCCCAGGAGACGCCGAAGGTCAGGTCGGGCGGGCGGGTCTGGTACCCGTACTCGGTCAGCCAGATCCGCTTCTGGCCGAAGAGCCGCGTCACTTCCTTCACGAGCACGTCGATGTTGCCGAGCGTGACCGCCGTCCGGGCGCGCGGAGGTGTGCTGGGCGTCTCCCGCGGCGCGCCGTAGTAGGGCTGGTGCGCGTAGGCGTCGAACGTACGCACCCCGTAGCGCTTCATCGCCCGGAGGAACGCGAGTGGCGAGACCGAGGGGCGGCGCTGGGCCGGCGCATTGTTGCCGCGGGGCGCGGTCACCCCGCACGCGACCCGCTGGCCCGTGAACCCGGTCACGTGGACGCCGTCGTAGATCGCGTTGCAGATGCCGGCGTAGTCGCGGGCGCTCTGGATCACCCACTTGCCCCGCACCTTGCGGAACTGCGGCACGAGCCCGAGATTGAGGTTCGGCTCGTTCCAGGCGATCCACAGCCGCACCGGCGGCAGCCGCACGTCGTCCTCCCGCCGCTGCCAGGTGCCGCTGTAGCGCGCCGCCGCCGCGTAGGCGAACTTCTCCAGGTGGACCAGGTTGTCCGGCGGCCGGTTGCGCCCGCGGCCGCGGTTCGCCCACGAGGGCGTGGCGAAGATCGAGAAGGCGATCCGCACGCGTTGGCGGGCCGCGCTCAGGACGACGCGGTCGTACCGGCGCCAGTCGTAGGCCGGGTCGTCGGGGTCAGCGCCGTTCGCCGGCTTGCGCCGCGCGACACCCAGCGGGCCGCCCCAGGAGAGGTTCACGCGCAGGACCTCCGCGTGCAGCGCGCCGACGTTCGTGAAGAAGCGCGGATCGGCATTCAGCGCCGCAGCGTGGTCGGTCAGGCCGACCATCAGGTGGCGCGACCCCGAGGCCGCGCCGGCGGACAGCGCCGCCAGAGCGGCGACGACGGCCAGGAGGAGGGCGATGCGCAGTAGTGACATTCAGGTCTGGCTTCGGATGGTACGGCGCTTTCCTTGAGCGAAATAGGCCTGCTTACGAACTTCTTACCGCCCGTACACTGCTGCGAATGCGAATCGGGACCGGTTTGTCGACCGCCCCGGCCGCGGAGGATGCGTCCGTCGACGCGGTCGGCCAGGTCAGCGCAGCGCTCGACGGCGCCCCGCCGGACCTCGCCTATCTGTTCGTCTCGCCCGCTCATCTTGCGGAGGTCGATGTGGCCGCGGCCGTCGTTCGCGAGCGGCTCCGGCCGACCCACCTGCTCGGCTGCGTGGCCGAGGGCGTCGTCGGGGGCAGGCGCGAGCTCGAGGGTGGATCCGGCCTCGCTCTCTGGGCCGGGTCGCTCCCCGGCGCGCGCGTGAGCACGTTTCACCTCGAGGCGATTCCGGCCGACGACGGCCTCGCTGTCGCGGGCGTCCCCGAGTTCGACGACGACCCCACGTTGGTGACGATGCTCGTCGACCCGTTCTCGTTCCCGGCCGGCTCGTTCCTCCGGCTCCTGAACCAGGAGCACGCGGGCTTGCCGGTCGTCGGCGGCATCGCGGCGGGCGCCGGCGCTCCGGGCGCGCAGGTGCTGCTCCTCGACGACACCGCCCACGCGAGCGGCGTGGTGGGCGCCGCTGTCGCCGGCGTCCCCGTGCGGACGATCGTCTCCCAGGGCTGTGCGCCGATCGGTCGCGACGCGGTCGTGACCGAGGCAGAGGACAACGTCGTCTTCGAGCTCGCCGGCGAGCCGGCGCTCGAGCGGCTGAAGGCGGATCTCGCCTCGCTGCCGCCGGAGCGGCTGCGGCTGGCTGCGAGCGGCTTGCTCGTCGGGCTCGTGATCGACGAGAACCGCGCCCAGTACGGCCGCGGCGACTACCTGATCAGGGCGCTCCTCGGCGCGGACGAGGACACCGGCGCGATCGCGGTCGGCGACGAGGTCCGGGTCGGCCAGACCCTGCGCTTCCACGTGCGCGATGCCGCCTCGGCCGACGAGGACTTCCGCGAGTCGCTCGCGGACGGGCTCGAGGGCGAGACGGCCGCCGGCGCGCTGCTCTTCACCTGCAACGGGCGCGGCACGCACATGTTCGCCGAGCCGGACCACGACGCCCGCGCGCTGGCCGAGGCGGTCGGATCGCCGGCCCTGGCCGGCTTCTTCTGCGGGGGCGAGATCGGCCCGGTGGGCGGCCGGGCCTTCCTGCACGGCTTCACGGCCACCGCCGCCGTCTTCCTCGACTAGCAGCGCGAGTATCCGCGGCCGCCTAGTCGAGGCCGGGAACGGTGAACTTGAAGCGCTGCTGCGCGCGCCGGCAGTTGAAGTAGCGCCGCGTCGCTTCGGCCGGCGGCGGGCCGACAGGCGAGCTGCAGCGGAAGCCGGGGGTGCGGAAGTTGGGGCCGGCTGGAACCAGCTCGAAGGCGCCGGCCCGCACGGCTGCGGCAGCAGTCCGGCAGGACATCCCGCTGACCCTGAGGCGCGAAACCCTCCAGAGCCTGTCCGCCAGGCTGAGTCCGCGCCTTCGGATGAACGTTCTTGCACGGCGCGAACGACACGCCCGCACTTGCACCTCCGCTGGTCGGCCCGGCCAGCAGCGCCGCCGCGGCGAACGTGGTCACCAGCAGAGCCCCCACGACCCGGAGGCTGCTCGATCTCCGTAGGGAGTCGCGCACCATCGCCTCACGTCGATTATCCCCCAACCGGGGCGAACCTCAAGGCCACGACGCCCTCAGGCATGGCCCAATTCGACGTGTCCAGGGGTCTGGCCCCTGGACATGGCCGTTGCGGCCATGGGGCCTGTGACGAGAGTGTGACGATCTGTCCACCCGACCTCGTTCGGTGGGCGGTGTCGGCCATGCTCGTGGTGGAACGACTGCTGAGAGAGCCACCTCGGGCCTTCGACGCGGTTCGGTCGGTCCTGGTCCGGCGTCGGAAGAAAGGCCGGCGACGGGACCCAGGCTCCCGCCGCCGGCTGGTTACCGCAGGCTTGGGGTCTACGCCGCGTTCGAGGTCGCGGCGTCCTCGGGCTCGTGCCCGAGGTTCTTGGCCCACCACTCCGACTCGCGACGCTGCAGCTCGTGCTGCGCCTTCGCGACGTAGGAGGCCAGCTCGCTCTCCTTCGCGCCGAGCCTCGCCTCGAGCTCGGCCAGAGCCTTCTCGCGCTTCTCCAGCTTGTCCGTCCGGATCTCCAGGTCGGCCTCGTGCACCGCCTCGCGGCGCTCGAGCTCGACCTCGCGTTCGTCGAGGTCGCGGATCCGGTCGCGCGTCTGAGCCTCGGAGGCGGCGATGCGCTTCTCGCGCCGCTCGATCTGGCTCTTCAGCGACTCGGCGAGGCTCTCCTCCTCGGCGACAGCCGCCTCGCGCTCGGCCAGCTCGGCCTCGCGCCCGGCCTGGAGCTTTGCCATCTCCTCGAGCTCGCGGCCGCGGTTCTCGTTCTTCTCGACGCCGGCCAGCGCCGACTCGCGCCGGTTGATCTCGGCCTCGCGGGCGGCCAGCTCGAGCTCGCGCGCGTCGGCTTCGGAGAGACGAGCATGCGCCTCCCGGACGTCTGCGCTCTGCTCGGAGATCTGACGCTTCATCCGGTCGGCGTCCTCGTGGATCTGTGACTGCCAGGTGGCAAGCTCGGAGTCGCGCGTGTCGAGGTCGCGCTCCTTGGCGAGCAGGCGCTCCTCGGTCTTGGTGAGCCGGCCCTCGCGCTCGGAGAGCTTCTGCTCGCGCTGCGCGAGCTCCTTCGTGCGCCGGCGCCCTTCCTCGTCGCGCTCGGAGAAGGCGCGGCTGCGCTCCTCCTCGCGGCCTCGGAGGTCACGCTCGCGCTGGGCCAGCTCCTGCTCGAGCCGTGACGCCTTCTGCTCACGCTTCTCGAGGGCGGACTGGCGGCTCTGTGCATCGGCGAGCGCCTTGGCTGCCTTGTTCTCTGCAGCGGAGACCGCCTTCGCCGCCTTGTTCTCGGCGTCGGCGAGCGACTTCGCCACCCGGCGCTCGGCATCGCGAAGCCCGCGCTCGCGGGCCTCGAGCTCGCTCTCGCGCTCGCTCGCGCTCTGATGCACGCGGTGCTCGGCATCGGCGAGCCGCTGCTCCAGCCCGGCCAGCTCCTGCTTGCGGCCGGCGGCCGCTGCCTGCTCCTCGGCAAGCTCGGCTTCGAGCTGCGCGACGCGCTTCCGCTCGTCCTCGAGGGCCTTGCGCTCGGCCGCGAGCGCGCGCTCGCGTTGGGCGACGTCGGCTTCGATCTGCGAGAGCCGGGCGCCGTGGTCGTCGAGCTCGGCTGCCTGGCGTGCGGCGTCGTGATCGTCGCCGAGCTTGCGCTCGTACGCCTCGACCTGCTCGGCCAGAGCCTGCTTCAGATCGACCTCGCGGGCAAGGGCGGCCGAGAGCTCGGACCGAAGCTGGTCGACATCGGCGCGGTTGCCGTTCTCGTTGGTCGAGATCGAGGGCGGCACGGACGCATAGAGGTCGACGCGCACGATCGGAGCCTCGGTGTGCGCAGCGTCCGCTGCCCCGGTGTCGGCGCTCGGCTCGCGGCGGCGCTTCAGCTGGGCGCGGAGGCCCGTCCCGAAACCATGCTCGGTCTCTGTCTCGGTCTCCTTGGCGGCGGCTTTCGGCCCCTTGGCTTCGGCCGTCTGGTCGTCGCTCTGCGGCAGCTCGTCTGCGGCCATGACTCGCTCTCCTTCTTAGAAGATCTGGTCGATGTTGAGGATCGCCGGCCCGAGGATCACGAGGAACATGGCCGGAAAGATGAAGAGGACGGTCGGGAAGAGCATCTTGATCGGGGCCTTCATGGCCCGCTCCTCCGCGGCCGCCTGTCGCCGCAAACGGGTGTCCGCAGCCTGCACGCGCAGGATCCGCCCGAGCGAGGTTCCAAGCTGGTCGGCCTGGATGATCGCGCGGGTGAACGAGGAGACCTCAGGCGTGTCGGCACGCTCGCCGAGGCGCCTGAGCGCCTCGCTGCGGGTCTCGCCGATTCGCATCTCCGAGAGCGTCAGCCCGAACTCGTCCGCGAGCGGGCCCTCCATGTGCTCGGTCAGCTTGGCGACCGCCCCGTCGAGGCCCAGTCCGGCCTCGACGCTGACGGCGAGCAGGTCGAGCGCATCCGGCAGCGCGGCGCGGAGCCGCTCGCGGCGCCGGCGGGCGTAGATGTTCACGAAGTAGTCGGGGCCGAAGAAGCCGACGAGCACGAGGAAGAGCCCGAACAGCAGCCCCATGCTGCCGGCGGAGCCGATGAGCACCAGCGCGAGTCCCGCAGCCGCGAGGGCGCAGATGCCCTTGACGGCGAGGAAGCTGGTCGGGGAGATCTTCTTGCCGAGTCCGGCGGCCTGCAGCTTCAGCCCCACGGACTCCGAGGTCGTGCGGGGATTGAGCCTGAGCACCATGCCGGCGAGCGATTGGGACAGCGGCACGAGCGCCCGGTTGCGCAGGCTCTCGCGTTCGAGGCCCGTGCGGACGCGGAAGCGGCCGTAGGTCGCGGCACGCCGTACCGACGTCGCCCGTTGGCGGGCGGGGAGCGTCGCGAGCTCACCCAGGAAGTAGGCGGCGCCCGCGAGACAGCCGAGAGCAAGGAGGAGCAGCAGCATTGATTACCCCTTGAAAGAGACGATTTTGCGGAGGACGACGGCGCCGAAGCACATGGCCGCGAGACCCGTGGCGATGAGCTTGTGGCCGGTGGACGTGTTGTAGAGCGGGTCCATGTAGCGCGGGTTCATGATCGTGATGATCAGCGCGATGAAGAACGGCAGGCCCAGCAGGACGTAGGCCGACGCGCGGCCCATCGCCGTCAGGCCCTGGATCTTGCGGGCGAACTGCTGCCGCTGCCGAACGGTGTCGGCGACCATGTCGATCAGCCCGGCGAGCGAGCCCCCGACCTGGCGCTGGATGGTCACGGCGGTGATGACGAAGTCGAAGTTCTTCGACTGGACGCGTGCGGCCATCTCCTGGAGGGCCTCGTCCATCGGGCGTCCGAGGCGTGCCTCCGTGAGCACCCGCTTGAGCTCCTTGCTGGCGGGCTCGCGGCCTTCGTCGACGACGCTCTGCAGGCCCTGCTTGAAGCTGTGGCCGGCCTTCAGCGACGCGGCCAGCGTGATCAGCAGGTCCGGCAACTGGTTCTCGAAGGCGGAGATGCGCTTGTTGCCCTTGAACCAGACGAACGCGAACGGAGTCGCGCCGCCCGCGAGGAACGCCAGCAGGATCATGAACGTCGACCGGGTCGCGATCGCTGCGAAGAGCCCGAACACGAGCGCGCCGCCGCCGATCAGGTAGACGAACTCGACCGTGCGGAGCGGCAGGTCGGCCCGCTCGAGCATTCGTTGGAGCGTCCGCCAGTGCTTGCAAGTGCGAGAACGCCTCCTCGGTCGCGCGGAAGAGGCTCGCGAGCAGCGCGAGGCGCTCGCGGTCCTGCTTGCGCTTGACCCGTGCGTTCGCCTGGTTGATGTGCGGTGCAAGCCGCTTGCGCAGCCGCTCGCCGCGCGCCGCCGCGAAGGCGAACGTCCCGGCGAGGAGCACGATCAGGCCGACGAGCAGCGCCATCACGGGCGTACCGGCGCGGTAGAAGCTCTCGGGGAGCAGGGTGCCCTTCGCGGCGCCGCCGACTCCGGGGATCGCGAGCGCCGAGCTCGCCTTGCCCGCCGAGGTCAGCGCCGTGAGCTGAAGCTGCTCGCCGGGACGCGCCGCGGTCGGGTACTCGACGCGCCACGTGCGCTGGAGCTCCCGCGCGATGCTGGCGTAGATCGCGCCCAGCTCCCGGCTCGAGCCGGCCCCGCGGTAGGAGCCGCCCGTGGCGCGGGCGAGCGTCTTCAGCGGAGCGGGGTTGAACCGCGCGCTCTCGATCGCCACCACGTAGACGGACACGCCCGACTCGCGCGCGACCGCGATCGCATTCTCGAGCGTCGCGGCGCTTCGGGTCTCGTTGCCATCGGTGACCGCGATCAGCACGCGACCGGCATTGGTCTCGTCGCCGAGCGCCCGGGCCGACTGCACGAGGCTGTCGTAGAGAGTCGTGCCCTCCTTCGGGTCGACCGCGAGGCCCGCCAGCGCGGCTTGCGCGTCGGCGGCCGAGGTCGAGAACCCGGTCAGGAGCACCGGCGTGGTCGCGAACGTGGCCGCGGCCACGCGGTCGTTTCGCTGCTTCGCCCGTAGGAATGCCTGCGCGGCGGCGACCGCGTCACCGAAGGGCTTGCCCTTCATCGACTGCGAGCGGTCGACCGCGAGGACGACGCTCTTGGCGCGGCCGAGGTTTTCCGCGAGCAGCGCGTTGACGGGCCGGCCGTTCTCGAGCAGCTGCGGGGGCTTCGAGGTCGGCGAGGGCGTCACGACGCTTGCGCGGATCGTGGGGTATGCGCTCGAGTCGACGCCCTTCAGCTGGACGCCGGCGCTCGCCGAGCCGGCGAAGAGGAAGGCCGCAGCGAGCGCCGGAGCGATGATCGAGTGGCGCCTCATGCGAAGTTCCGGTAGCTCTGGGCAGCCATCGTGGAGCGGAACTCGCCTTCGTCGCGTTCGAAGAAGTTCGTCGGGAGGACGACCCCGTTCGTCGCCAGCTTCTCCAGGAAGTGCGGCTTGAGGCCTGTGCACCCCAGTTGAGTGAGCAGCTTGCCCCGCTGGGCGGCAGGAGCGTCCTCGTCCGGCGGCTTCGCGACGAAGATGTCCTGCAGCGTGACCACGTCGGACTCCATGCGGAGCACCTCGGTCACGTGGGTGATCTTGCGGGTGCCGTCGACGAGACGCGAGATCTGCACGAGCAGGTCGAACGCGCTCGTTATCTGCTCGCGGATCGCCCGGTGGGGCAGCTCGACGCCGGCGGTCATCACGAGTGTCTCCAGGCGGGAGAGGGCGTCACGCGGAGAGTTGGCGTGGATCGTCGTGAGGGAGCCCTCGTGGCCCGTGTTCATCGCCTGGAGCATGTCCAGCGTCTCCGGGCCGCGGACCTCGCCGACGATGATGCGGTCGGGGCGCATGCGCAGGGCGTTCCGCACGAGCTCGCGGATCCGCACCTCGCCCTGGCCTTCGATGTTCGGCGGCCGGGCCTCGAGCGTGATGCAGTGGTCCTGCTGGAGCTGAAGCTCGGCCGCGTCCTCGATCGTGACGATGCGCTCGTCGCCCGGCACGAAGGCCGAGAGTGCGTTGAGCGTCGTCGTCTTACCCGTGCCGGTTCCTCCGGCGATGAGCATGTTGAGCTTGCCGCGCACGCACTGCGCCAGGAACTGGGCGCACTTGGCCGAGACCGACCCGAAGTTGATCAGGTCGTCCATCGTGTAGGGGTCGCGCGCGAACTTCCGGATCGTGAGTGTCGGGCCCCTGAGGGCGAGCGGCGGAATGATCGCGTTGACGCGGCTGCCGTCAGGGAGACGGGCGTCCACCATCGGCGAGGCCTCGTCGACGCGCCGGCCGACCTGCGAGACGATCTTGTCGATGATGCGCAGCAGGTGCGCGTTGTCCGCGAACGTCGTCGCCGTCCGCTCGAGCTTGCCGCTCCGCTCGATGTAGATCCGGTCGAAGTTGTTGACCATGATCTCCGTGATGCTGTCGTCGCGGAGGAACGGCTCGAGCGGCCCGTAGCCCAGGATGTCGTCGGTGATCTGGCGGACGAGCTCCCGCCGCTCCTCGCGGCTGAGCGGCGTCTTGTCGAGCGTGAGCTCCTCCGTGACCGTCCGCGTCACCTGCTCGGCCAGCTCTTCTGTCGTCTGCGTCGTGAAGAGCTGCGGTCCGAGCTTCGAGATACACGCGTGGTGAATGCGCGTCTTCAGCTCGGCGTACGGGTCGAGGACCGTCAGCTGCTGGACGGGCGCCTCGACAACCGTCAAGGCGCCGTCGGGCTGCAGCTGGGCGGTGCCGTTGGCCGGCTGCCCCTTGATGCGGTCGTGGAGCCCCATGCCTAGGCCCTCGCCGGCAGGCCGAGCCAGCGCTTCTTCGACTTGGCCTTGTCGGGGACGAGGAGGCCCTTCGCCATGTCGCGAACGCCGCGCGAGAAATCGCAGTTGGCGTCGGACAGGACGGCGGGGTTGCCACGGTTCACGGCCAGCGGGACTGCCCGGTCGCTCGGGATCTCGAAGCGGACCTTCGCCTCGAGCGCCGCCTCGACCTCGCTCCGCTTCATGCCGACGTTCGAGTTGGCGCGGTTCAGCACGACCTTGATCCGCTCGGGCGGGAACGAGAGCAGCTCGAGGGTCTGGATCGAGAGCCGGACGTTCTTGATCGTCGGGACGTCGAGGCCGCACAGGAGCAGCAGCTCGTCCGTGCGGTCGAGCGTCGCGAGCATGGGCCCGTGGAAGAAGGGCGAGGTGTCGACGACGATCACGTCGTAGCTCTGCTTGGCGACCTCGAGCAGCCGCGTGAGCTTCTGCTCGGTGACGAGCTCGGCATCCTCGGGCCGCACCGGGGCGGGGAGGACGTCGAGGCCCGATGCGTGCCGGGTCGTGTAGCCGGCCAGCTTCTCCGGATCCAGCTCGCCCGGCGCGGTGACCAGGTCCTGGATCGTCTTGTCGGGCTCGATTCCGAGCATGATCGCCGCGTCCCCGAACTGCAGGTCGAGGTCGAGCAGCAGCGTGCGCTTGCCGTGGTACTTCGCCAGCGCGGTCGAAAGGTTGGTGGCCATCACGGTCTTGCCGGTGCCGCCCTTGGGGCAGAACACGGTGACGATCCGGCCTTCACGGCCGGAGCGGGCCTTGGCGCGGCGGCCGGCGTGGGCGGCCTTGCGGATCGCGAAGACGACGTTCTCCGTCAGCTGCGGAAGCAGCAGGACGTCGGCGACGTCGGCGTCGAGCGCGGCCTCGAGCAGGGCGGTCGCCTCGCCCGAGGCGAGCAGGACGACGGGTGCCTGCGTGTGCTCGCGGATGGTCGCGAGCTCGTCGGCCGGCAGCTCCGAGCTGCGGGTTGCGTGCAGCACGGCGCCGAGGTGCCCGCCGGCGAGCGCCGCGGCGCCCTCCGTTACGGCCTCGGAGTGGCCGACGAGGTCGATCTCTTGATGACGCGCGAGCGTTTCGTGGAGCTCGGGAAGCCCCTCGCACCACCCGGTGATGAAGACGCGGGTGCGGTCGCGGCCGTTGTTGTCGTGGAGGTGTTCGCTCATCGCCGGCTGCTCCTTTTGATCTGGGCCATGCCCTTGCGGAACTGGGCCTGGTTGAGGCCGTCCTGCAGGAGGGAGGCCGAGGTGTCGAGGCCGTCAGGGCTGTCCGCCACATCGGCCACGCCGCGCAGCTGAAGGGTCCAGTCGCCGTTCTGCGACAGCCAGAACAGCTTGTGCGCCTGGCGGTCGGTGACGGCGAGGATCGCGTTGTACGGCAGGTTGGCGCCGCTGGCGATCTTGCTCTGGACCTTGCCCTCGTTGGCGGCGCGCAGGACGAGGACATCCCGCAGGACGACGCGGCTCACGTGGATCTGCGTGCCCTCGGGAAACTCCCACGAGCCGAGGACGTCGACGCGGTCGCCGCGCTTCAGGGTGCCGACGAGCAGCTGGTGCTCGTCACCGGGCAGCTGCAGGGCGCGGACGTTGCCCTTCAGCTGTCCGTGAATCCCCTGCTCCTGGAGCGGGCGGAAACGGCTCGTGCTCACCTGCTCGCCCGCGTACAGAGCCTGGGCGGCAGAGAAGTCCTCGATCTGCGTCGGATCGGAGATCGCGCCCGGGACGACGTTCCTCCGGTCGATCTGCTCACTCCGGATCCACTTCCGATCGACCACGTCCGAGCCGGCCGTGCCGATCGGGATGTCGCGCGCGGCGACGTAGACGGTCACCGATGCCTCGCCGCTCTGCACGCTCTTCTTGTAGTTCGTGACGTAGAACGTCGTGAGCAGTGCAGCGACGACGGCAAGTGCGACCGCGATTGCGATGTTTCTCACGCGATATGTCATGGCGGCTTGCTTTCTCCTCTATTTGTTCGCTTACTCGAGCAACGTGACTGCGCGTGCGCCGAAGTCCGGATCGCCCGCAGACTCGCTCTGAATTCCTTGCCAGATGACTTCCTCGAACCAGCCGAACAGCCTCGAGTCCTGCGAGCCGTGGATGTCGTATCCGGTGAGTCGAAATCCGGCCCAGCCGACCACCTCGTACTCGAAGTTGGATCCCTGCGCGCGCGTCGCGCGGTAAATCGGAAACAGGAGGACGTCTCCGATGCGGGCGTCGAACGCGGTCCTGATGTTCGCCGAGCTGGGCTTCATGCCCGAATCCGAGTAGTACCACCCCAGCGGCATGTAGGAGTCGAGGCCGTTACGGATCCAATCGCCCACGGTTTGCGAACCCGTTCCACCGTGTGATTGGTCGATATTGATCAGGCGGAATGCACCGGGGCCGACCTTGAAGAAGTCGAGCGTCGTCGGCTCGCCGAAGCACGGCGTCGGCTGGCACTGGAGTTTTTCGTGCAGCTCGTCGACGGCGACCGGCCCGGCCCACTTCGCCTCACCCATGACGCCCGTGCGGGCGCTCGCGTCCGCGCCGATGGTCACGGAGTTGATTCCGAACGCCTTGGAGAAGAAGCCCGGCATCGGCTTCTGCGCGTGCACGCTGATCGTGTCGCCGGGGACCACACCGGCGGAGAACGTCACGTCGCCGGGGATGACCCCGCCGCCGTTCTTGCCGGCGTAGTCGAGCGCCAGCGAGGCCGCCTCGGCCTGGTTGCTCGGCAGTCCCTGGGCGCCGGCGAGCGCGGCCGCGTCCGCGGTCGCCTGCAGCTTGCGGTCCTCGCGGTACCAGGCACCGACGTCCAGGACGGCGGCGGCCAGCCCGAAGAAAACGCCCATGAAGAGCACCACCAGGACGACCGCCTGGCCGCGCTCGTTGCGAAGAGGCCTCATTCCACACGCTCCGTCGTCGAGCTCGACAGGCGTCCCGACTTGACGACGAGGCCGAGCAGGTTGATCGAGTACGGGTAGGTCGCCGTGACGGTGACGTCGGACCCCTGCGTCCAGGGCGAGGTCACGGAGACCTGGAGATCCGAAAGCTTGAGATCCGTCGACGCGTTGCGGACCGACTGCTGGACGGCCGCCTGCGGGTTCTGTAGATGGCGGCCGACGGCACCCTTGCGAGCGCCGGCGCGAACCGCGTCGGTCAACGTGATGTAGTTGTTGAACGCGATCCCGAACTGGATCACGCCGAAGAGCAGCAGGGCGAGGATCGGGAGCACGATTGCGAACTCCGTCAGCGTCTGCCCACGCTCATTCTTGAAGTGAAATCTCTTTGACATTTGCGGCTTTCGGTTCTTCCTTGTCTGCGGTTCATGAGGGAGAGGCGGGTCCTTTCTCTGCGGAAAAAGGACCCGCCTCTGAGCCATACCGAGCGAGATGCCTAGGTGATGTACCCGGCGACCCGGTTCACGGCACCGACGATGTTGCCCGAGAGGAGACCGAGCGCGCCAAACACGGCGATCGTAATCACGGCCAGGACGACACCGTACTCGGCCATGGTCTGCCCCTCCTCGTCAACGTGGTACGAGGCGAGCTTCTCGTAAATCTTCAGCACTTGATTCACCTCCCTTCGATTCTTCGGGCGGCGCGCCTGGGGGCCCGCCGGATTCGCGCACTCTTCGAGCGAGCGGGGGGAGTGCTTCTGAGTTCGTGAGCTGCGAAAGCTCGGGGCGAGAGTGACCACGCTAGGTGGAACCTCCGGTACGTATCGGCGTGGCCGCGCCGCCTTGCTTTGTTGGCTCAGTCGGGAAAACTCATCGCCGCTTCCGGGTCTCCGGGTGATCCCTCGCGCTAGGGATTCGTCGACCCGTTCCCCCGTTGGAGTGAGACCGGGGTAGAGAGCAGTTCCGATAGCTGAGGCAACTCCGCTCGCGGCTGCGGATTCAAAAGAGTCAAGTGAGTCCAGGCCGAGTGGCGGCATTCGGCGCAAGACCCAAGAGAGAACGGAGAACCGAATGCCTCACCGGAGACATCGCCTCAAGCGACTGCTCTCTCGCTTCCGGACCGGCGACCTGCTGGTCTCGGAGGCTCCCGAGTCGGCCGAGCGGGATTCGCTCGCGAGCCACCGCCGCTTCGGCGGTCACCGCATGGCGGCGAGCCTGACCTTCGCCGTGCTCTTCTTCGCGGGCGCGGCCTTCACGGCCGGCGCGGGCGACATCGCCGGCGAAGCAGTCGACACCGCCACCGAGGCCGTCGTGCCGGCCACCGCTTCCGAGACCGCGGCTCCCGGGGCCGCAGCTCCCGAGGCGCCGGCCGCAGGCGAGGATCCGGAGTGCGACAAGCGCCTGAAGGAGTTCGACCGCGAGGAGTGCGCAGGGCCGACCGACCCGGCCGCCCCCGCGCCCGCCGAGCCCGCTCCGACCCAGCCTGATCCGGCGGCGACGACGCCCGAGGCGGCCGCGCCCGCGGCCGACCAGCCCGCGGCGGCGCCTTCGGAGGCGGCTCCCGCCGACGAGGCGCTCGAGGACGACCTCGGCCGGCCGAAAGGTCTCCGCCCGGTCGCACCCAAGGCGCCGAACCCCGCTCTCGCGCGCGTGAAGCCGAACGCGAATGCAGGTGCGAAGGCGCCGGCGGGCAAGCCGGTGCTAACGCTCAAGCGGCACCGCGAGCGCAAGGCCTCGGGCCACGAGGCCGCGAGCGGCCGGCCCGAGTTCGGGACGATGTGGCTCGACCGCGACCTCCCGGATCCGACGCCGCCGTCGCGCCGGCTCACGCGCAAGTTCGCACGTGATCTGAAGGCCGCTTCAAGGGCCGCCAAGGTGCGCTGGACCGACGTGCTCGCAGTCCTGCGCGCCCGCGGCGACCGCAGCCAGGCTCCCGCGGGACGTGCGGGCCTGAACACGCTCGCCTCGCGGCTCTCGGAGCTCGGCGCGCGCCGCGACTCCTGGGGCGCGTTCCTCGCCCTGCAGGGCACCACCTCGTTCGCCGACCGCGCGCTCGCGCTCTCGCGCTACCACCGCGCCGTCGGGCTGTCCGCGCTCGTGCGCGGGCTCGAATGGGCGAAGCCCGGCCTGCAGAAGCGGGTCCTGAAGGACGAGCGGATCCAGGTCTACGGGGGCGGCCGCGAGGACATCCGCTCGGACAAGACCGACGTCCGCGTCCTCGTCCTGCTCGCCTACCTCGCCGAGGCCCACGGCCAGGTGACGGTGTCGAGCCTGACGAGCGGGCACGGCTACTTCTCCCGCCCGGGTGTCGTCTCCGCGCACATGTACGGGCTCGCCGTGGACGTCGCGGCGCTCGGCAACGTGTCGATGACCGGAAACCAGCAGCCGGGCAGCATCACCGAGCAGGCAGTCCGCGACATCCTGCTTCTGCCGGCCGAGCTGCGCCCGCTGCAGGTGATCTCACTGCTCGGGCTCGGAGGCCCCTCGTTCCCGATGGCGAACCACTACGACCACATCCACGTCGGCTACTAGGACTCCAGGATCGGAACGGAACTCACTGTGACCAAGCTCAACGGCGTGGTTGTCTGCGAGGAATGCCTCGTAGCGGCCACGCCGTTCGCGCGCATGCGTGGCCTGCTGGGCCGCCGCTCGTTGCCGAGCGGGGAGGGCATCCTGCTCCGGCCGGCCGCGTCGATCCACACGTTCTTCATGCGCTTCTCGATCGACGCGGTCTTTCTCGACGACGAGCTGCGCGTCGTGGCGATCTCGCCCGACCTACGCCCGTGGCGTGCGGCGGCGAAGCGCGGCGCCAGCGCCGTGCTCGAGCTCCCTGCCGGCGAGTGCGCGCGCCGCGGCCTCGCCGTCGGCGATCTCGTCCGCTTCGCCTAGACCCTCCTCGACCTCAGCCCGGCCCCCGGCGCTCCCTTGACGCGCGGGGGTGACTTCCTCTACCTTGGCCGGAAGCTTAGTAGGCACTAACTTTGGCGAAGAGAGAGGAAGAGTCAATGGAGAACGGAGCTTCCGCCACGGAGAGGGCGGCGGCCGAGGCGAACGGCGCGGTCGTGACCGCCAGCGAGGTCGCGCGCCGCTACGGCGAGGGCGAGACCGCGGTCGACGCATTGCGCGGCGTCTCGCTCGAGATCGAGCCCGGCCAGCTGACGGCGATCATGGGCCCGTCGGGCTCGGGCAAGTCGACGCTGATGCACATCCTGGCGGCGCTCGACCGGCCGACGGCCGGCTTCGTGACGATCGCCGGTACGCGTCTGGGCCAGCTCTCGGACAACGAGGTCACCCGCATCCGGCGCAAGCACATCGGCTTCGTCTTCCAGTTCTTCAACCTGCTTCCGATGCTGACCGCGGAGGAGAACGTCCTCCTGCCGCTGTCGATCGCCGGCGAGAAGCCGAACCGGGACGACTTCAACGAGCTGATGAAGCGCGTCGGCCTCGACGACCGTCTGACTCACCGCCCTTCCGAGCTGTCGGGCGGCCAGCAGCAACGCGTCGCGATCGCCCGCGCGCTCGCCTCCAAGCCGACCGTGGTCTTCGCGGACGAGCCGACCGGCAACCTCGACTCCAGGACCGGTGGCGAGATCCTCGAGCTGCTGCAGGAGTCGGTGCGTGACTTCGGTCAGACGATGGTGATGGTCACGCACGAAGCCCGGGCCGCGGCGATCGCCGACCGCGTGCTGTTCCTCGCCGACGGCCTGATCGTCAAGGAGCTGGGCCGCTCCACCGAGCACGACATCATCACGACGCTCGAGGAGGTCCGCGATTGACGCGCGTGGCGCTCAGGGGACTCCTGGGCAGGAAGCTCCGCGCAGCGCTGACGGCGCTCGCGATCGTGCTCGGCGTCGCGATGGTGAGCGGCACGTTCGTCCTCACGGACACGATCGACGCCGCGTTCAACCAGATCTTCGAGGAGTCGTACGCTGATACCGATGCCGTGGTCACCGGCCCGGAGACCGGGATCAGCTTCCAGGGAGACTCGACAGAGACGCCGCCCGTCCCGGCGAGCGTCCTCGATCAGGTCCGCGAGGTCGACGGGGTCGACGCCGCAGCGGGCTTCGTAATCGACGAGTCCTCCGCGAAGATCCTCGACCGCAAGGGCAAGGCGATCAGCGGCGACGGCGCGCCGACTTTCGGCTTCGGCCTCGACACGAGCCCGGAGGCGGCCCGCTTCAACCCGCTCAACCTCCTCGAGGGCCGCTGGGCCGCAGCGCCGAACGAGGTCGTCATCGACGTCAACACCGCCGACGACCAGGACTACGGCATTGGCGACACGGTCAAGGTCGCGTCGCTCGGCCCCGTCGAAGCCTTCAAGGTCGTCGGGCTCGCCCGGTACGGCGACGTCGAGTCGCTCGGTACGGCCACGTTCGCGGTCTTCGACATTCCGACGGCGCAGCGCCTCTTCGACCGCAAGGACTCGTTCGATGCGATCCAGGCTGCGGCTGCCGATGGGGTGAATCCCGCAACGCTCGTCGACCGGATCGACGAGGAGGTCTCCACCGACGTGACCGTCCGAAGTGGCACCGAGCAGGCGGACGAGGACAGCGGCGAGGTCAACCAGTTCGTGAAGATCATCAAGTACTTCCTGCTCTCGTTCGCGGCGATTGCGCTGTTCGTCGGCGCCTTCGTGATCTTCAACACGATGTCGATCACCGTCGCGCAGCGGACGCGTGAGCTCGCGACGCTGCGCACGCTCGGAGCGTCCCGACGCCAGGTTCGCGTTTCGGTCCTCTTGGAGGCGCTTGTTATTGGCGTTGTGGCCTCACTCGTGGGCCTCGCACTCGGTGTGTTGCTTGCAAAAGGGCTCAACGCGTTGTTCGAAGCTCTGGGCGGCGGGCTGCCGACCTCGAGCCTCGTCTTCTCGATGCGGACAGTCGTGGTGAGCCTGCTCGTCGGGATCGTGATCACCGTGCTCGCCGGGCTCTTTCCAGCCCTCCGCGCGACGCGCGTGCCGCCCATCGCGGCTGTACGCGAGGGAGCGACGCTTCCGCGCGGTCGGCTCGCGCCGTTCGTCCCGTACATCGCTCTGGTGGTGATCGCGGTATCCGTCGCGCTGCTTGGATATTCGATGTTCGTCGACGACGTCGACACGGTCACGCGCCTGCTCGCGATCGCGGGCGGCGTGCTGACGCTCTTCGTGGGCGTCGCGATGATCTCGCCGAAGGCCGTCCCGCCGCTCGCCTCGGTCCTCTCGCCGCTTGCGAAGTGGCTCCTGGTCTTGCTGTCCGTCGTGCTCTATCCGCTCGCGCTGGCAGCGTGGCTGGTCTCGTACGCGCTCCTGGCCCGCCGAGCTCCAGCCGCGCGCCGCATTGCGGCCGGAGTCGGCGGAGCGATCTTCTGGGTCGGCCTCGGCGTCTTGGCGCTGGCCGCCCTGCCACCCGCCGTCGCGCTCGTCGTCGCGGGCATCGTGCTCGCGGTCGCGATCTTCGTGATCGTCCGTGCGGTCCGGCGCGGAGCCGAGGCGAAGGAGTTCCCGAGCATCCGCCCGGACCGGGCGACGTCCGGCCTCTCGCGTGAGAACTCGCGGCGGAACCCCGGCCGCACGGCTGCAACCGCCGCCGCGCTGATGATCGGGATCGCGCTCGTCAGCTTCGTCGCCGTCCTGGCCGAAGGGATGAAGCAGTCGAACCGGGGCGCGATCGAGGATCAGGTGAAGGCAGAGTGGATCGTCACCTCCCAGGACGGCTTCACACCCTTCGTTGCCGCTGCGGGCGACTCCCTCGACGAGGTCGATCTCCCGCTCGTGAGCGACGTCCGGTCGGACCTGGCGACCGTCGCCGGCTCCGATCGCTACCTCACCGGGATCGAGCCGGGCACGATCACGCAGGCCTACACGTTCGAGTGGGTCGAGGGCTCTGATGCCGTGCTCGGGACGATGGGCGACAGCGGCGCGATCATCGAGAAGGACTTCGCCGAGGACAAGGGCCTCTCGGTCGGTGACGCGTTCTCGCTGCGGGTGCCCAGCGGCAAGGAGGTGCCGCTCCGGGTCGCCGGGGTCTACAAGCCGCCGCCGTTCTACCCGATCCTCGGCACGGTCTCGATTCCGAAATCGACCTTCGACACGCTCTACGAACGACCGCGGAACCAGTTCACGTTCGTCAACGGCGGCGATCGCGGTGAGCTGGAGTCGGCGCTCGCTGCGTTCCCGGACGCGAAACTGCAGACGCGCGGGGAATGGATCACCGCGCAGGACGAGGAGTTCAACGAGTTCCTCACTTTCGCTCTACGTGCTGCTCGCCCTCTCCGTGATCGTGAGCATCTTCGGAATGGTCAATACGCTCGTCCTGAGTGTCTTCGAGCGGACCCGCGAGCTCGGAATGCTTCGCGCAGTCGGGATGACCCGGCTCCAGGTTCGACGCATGGTGCGGCACGAGAGCGTGATCACCGCGCTCATCGGTGCTGCACTGGGGCTGCCGCTGGGGATGTTCCTCGCGGCGCTCGTGACGAAGGCGCTCTCGCAGTTCGAGGTCGAGTACGCGGTCCCGCTGACGCCGCTGTTCGTCTTCGCGATCGTCTCGGTGATCGTGGGTGTGATCGCCGCGATCCTGCCTGCCCGTCGCGCTTCGCGTCTCAACGTCCTCGAAGCCCTCCAGTACGAGTAGCTCGAGTCCCTGGCCCGAGCGCTGAACGTAACGTCCTCGCCCGTGCGCTGGGCGATCTCCGGCGGCGCGGGCTTTCTGGGTCTGCACCTCGCCCGCCGTCTCCTCGCAGACGGCGGCGAGGTGCGCACGCTCGACACCGTGCCGCTCGCCGAGCCCGACCTCGAGTCGTCGGTCGAGGAGTTGCGCGGCGACGTCCGCGACCCGGCCTCCTGCGCCCGCCTCGTGGACGGGGCCGACGTGCTCGTCCACGCGGCGGCGGCGCTTCCGATCCTGGGCTCGCGGGACGCGATCCGCTCGGTGAACGTCGGCGGCACGGCGACGCTGCTCGCGGCCGCGCTCGAGGCGGGCGTGCGGCGGGCGATCCTCGTCTCGTCGACGGCGGTCTACGGCATCCCGGAGAAGCACCCGATCGAGGAGGACGACCCGCTCGTCGGCGTCGGGCCACTACGGCGAGTCGAAGATCGAAGCCGAGCAGGTCGCCGCGCGAGTTCGGCCGCCGCGGCCTCGAGGTCGTGGTCGTGCGGCCGAAGACGTTCATCGGCCCGGAGCGCCTGGGCGTGTTCGAGATCCTGTTCGACTGGATCCGCGAGGGCCGCCGCATCTACGTGCTCGGCGACGGCAGCAACCGCTACCAGCTGCTCGCCGTCGAGGACCTCGTGGACGCGATCGTGCGCACTGCCGCGGCGCCGGTCGCGGGCGAGACCGTGAACGTGGGAGCGCGCGAGTTCGGGACGGTCCGCGAGGACCTGGAGGCGCTGATCGCCCACGCGGGCTCGCGCAGCCGCGTGACGCCCGTCCCGGCGAGGCCGGCCGAGCTGGTCCTGCGCGGGCTGGAGCTCGCGCGCCTCTCACCGCTCGCCGAGTGGCACTACAAGCACGGCTCACCGCGACTCGTACGTCGACGTCTCGAAGGCGGAACGGCTGCTCGGCTGGAGCCCGCGGCTGTCGAACGCCGAGGCCCTGATCGAGACCTACGACTGGTATCTCGCCAACCGCGGCCGCGCGGTGAACGGCGCGGGTGTGACGCACCGGGTGGCCTGGGACCAGCGGGCGCTCGGCCTGTTGAAGCGGGTCAGTTGAGCGACGAGCACGGACTGGGACGAGCTCTTCGACGAGCTCTACCTGCGCACGTACGCCGACCACGAGCCGGGCGACCCGCGGGAGGAGGCGCTCGGCGCGGCGCGGCTGGCGGGCGTCGAGCCGCCCGGCGAGGTGCTCGACGCACCCTGCGGCTACGGCCGCCACTCGCGCGCGCTCGCCGAGGCCGGCTTCCGCGTCACCGGCGCCGACCGCTCGCCGGTCCTGCTCGAGGAGGCCCGGCGGCGCTCCGGTGACGCCGAGTGGCCGAGCTGGGTGCAGGCCGACCATCGCGAGCTTCCTTTCGAGGACGACTCCTTCGACTGCGTGCTCAACCTGTTCTCCTCGATCGGCTACCGCGGCGAGGAAGGGGACCTGCAGACCCTGCGCGAGGCGAGACGCGTCCTACGGCCGGGCGGCCGGCTCGTGCTCGAGACGCAGCATCGCGACCGCGTGATGTCGATCTACCAGGAGAGCGACTGGGAGGCCCGTGGTGACGACCTCCGCCTCGACGTCCGCAGGTTCGACCCGGTGGCCGGCGAGATCGAGTCCGACCTGATCCTGATCGGCGCCGACGGCAGTAGGCACTCCGTCACCTACCGCATCCGCCTCTACACCGCGACCGAGCTCGTGCGCCTCGTCTCGGAGGCCGGGTTCGCAGAGGTGGAGTGCTTCGGGACCTTCGCCGGCGACCCGCTCTCGCGCGACACGCGGCTCGTACTCCGCGCGTCCTGAGCGCAACCGCTGATCCAACTCGGCCGCTCGGCCCATACATGGAGGACGTGCGCGATCTCGACTACTGGACCTCCGGCGACCTCCGCCCGAAGCCGCTCGTCGGCCTCGGCCGCGTGTCGTGCCGGCGCTGCCCGCATCCGATCGACCGGGTGCCGCGGGACAAGGTGACGCTGATCCGCGAGGGCAGCGCCTACCGGCGCTCGTTCGTCTGCCCGCACTGCCGTACCCGGGCGAGCGGCCCGATCGGGCGCGAGGAGGCGCTCCGGCTCTATGCCGAGGGCGTGCCGATCGCCCGGCTCCTCCGCCGAGAGCGGGCGCTCACGCACGACGAGGTCAACCGCTTCGCGGCCGAGCTTCACCAAGCCGACGACCTCGCTCGGCGCGCGCTCGACGACGCGGCGGCCTAGCCCGCGAAGATCTCGCCGCCGCTGTCGCGCACGCGCGCGGCTGCACGAGCCGGGTCGTCGATCGAGGTCAGGTCCTGCATCCTGCGCGGCACGTCAGTCTGGCGCCTGCACCTCGGCTAGGGCGGCCGCGAAGCGCACGGCGGTTGCCGCGGTCGGCTCGCCCGCCGGCGAGTGGTCGCTCGCCTCGCCCCGCGCGAAGAGGCAGTAGGTCTCGACGCCGAGTCCGGCGACCGTCTCAGCAGCGCGCCCGAGCGCCTCGTCGTCGTAGGGGTGCTCGGAGAACCGCAGGTAGCGAAAGCGTGCGCCGCCCTCGAGCTGGTTCACCCGGACGGCGTTGTCCGGGAGCATCGACTCGACGCCCTGCCACGACGGGTGGCGGAGGTCGAGCGCGACCAGGAAGGACGGGTCGAGCGACTCGAGCAGGAGCTGGAGGAAGCCGTCGTCCCGCGGGCGGTCGTCCCGGGCGCGCACGAGCAGGGGGCCGAGCCGCGGACCGAGCACGGCGAGCCGTTCAGCGAGCACGTCGACGCGGTCGAGCCTGCCGAAGAACGAGATCGCCTTCGGCGCCTTGACCGAGAAGCGAAAGTCCGCGGGCGTCGCGTCGGCCCAGCGCTGGAACTGCTCCTCCGCCGGCAGGCGGTAGAAGGTGTTGTTCAGCTCCACCGTGCCGAGCCGCTCGGCGTAGTGCCCGAGGAACTCCTCGGGCCTGGCGTCCGCCGGGTAGAACGAGCCTCGCCACTCGGGGTAGGAGAAGCCGGAAGCGCCGACATGTGCCCTGGTTACACTCGGCGAGATGGCAGTCACGGAGCAGGTGATACCGCAAGACACGATCCAGGTGCTCGATCACGGGTTCGTGCGCCTCGACGGCGCCATGGCCGACGACCTCTCAGTGGTCAACGGCGCGCGCGTCAGCTTCGCTCGGCGAAAGACCGAGTTGGACGACGCCGACGCCGGCCTGATCCGCTTCCTGATGCGCGACCGCCACGGGACGCCGTTCGAGCACAACGCGTTCCGCTTCCATATCCGCTGTCCGATCTTCGTCGCGCGCGAGTGGTTCAGGCACCGGATGGGCTCGTTCAACGAGTTCTCGATGCGCTACGCGCGCGCGACCGACGACTTCTACATCCCTGAGCCCGAGGACGTCCGCTCCCAGGTCGGCAAGCCCGGCGCCTACTCGTTCGAGCCCGTCTCCGACGAGTTGGCGGAGGCCACGCGAGAGGAGCTGCGCGCGGTCTACGAGCACGCCTTCGAGACCTACGAGCGGCTGGTCGAACAGGGCGTCGCGCGCGAGCTGGCCCGCGCGGCGCTGCCGGTCGGCGCGTACACGGAGTTCTTCTGGACCGTGAACGCCCGCTCGCTGATGAACTTCGTCTCTCTGCGGGCCGCCGAGACCGCCCAGCGGGAGATCAGGCGCTACGCCGACGCGGTCGAGCGCTTCTTCGAGGAGCGCATGCCGATCACGTACCAGGCGTTCGTCGCCAGCGGCCGCGTAGCGCCTTAGATCGCAGTCGTCCTGAGCAGCAAGCGCTCGTCGCCCGAACGGGTGACGACCCAGCCGTCGTACTGGCGCAGCTTGTAGGGCGCGTTCAGATACGTGACCGTGTCGTCGTCCGTGTTGAACGAGCCGCAGGACGCAACGAGCTTGCCCTTCTTCGTCAGCCACAGCTCGTAGTGCTGGCCGGCCGGGAGCGCGCGCAGGCCGCGGACCGTCATCGCCATCGGCCAGTTGCCCGCGTCGTCGATCTCGCCCACCGCGATCGACGCGACGGCGTTCGGCGCCGCCTCGGTGCCGTACATGGGGACGTTGAAGTCGATCGCCGGGAACGTCGTCTCGGCGGAGTCGCCCGCGGAGGAGGCCAGCCAGCCGGCCCCGAATGCGGCCAGCGCGAGCGCGGCGGCGAGCAGCGCCAGCGGCCGCCAGTGGCGCCTCGGCAGGAGGGCGATCGTCCCGTCCGGCTCGGGCGGCTTCGCCAGCTCACCCGGAAGGTCGGGCGGCGGTCCTGCGCGGACGAGCAGCTCGTGCACTCGTCCGAGCCGCTCGAGCTCGGTCTGCGGGAGGTCGTCGCCCACCAGCTCGCGCAGCTCGGGAGGATCGTGCGGCTTGCTCATCGGAGCTCCTCGTCCAGAAGGTCGGCGAGCCGCATGAGCGCGCTACGGGTTCGCGTCTTGACGGTACCGAGCGGGATGTTCAGGAAGCGCGCCACCTCGCTCTGCGAGAGGCCGCTCCAGTAGGCGAGCTCGAGCACGGTCCGCTCGTGCTCGGGCAGCTCCTGGAGCGCGAGGTGCACGCGCCAGGAGAGCCACGAGGCCTCCGCCTGCTCGGGCGGGCCCGGCTCGGGGGTCTCCTCCTCGGGCGGGTCCGCCGGGATCTCGGCGCGGCCGCGGCTGCGGTCGACGATCGCGTTCCGTGCAACCGCGTAGAGCCAGGGCGCGCCCGGCCCGCGCTCCGGGCTGTAGGTGGCCGCCGAGCGCCAGACCGAGGTGAAGGTCTCCTGGAGGGCGTCCTCTGCGCGCCCACGGTCGCCGAGCCTGCGCAAGGCCAGCCCGAAGACCGGGCGCGCAAAGCGCCGGTAGAGCGCCTCGAACGCGTTGCGATCCCCGATGCCGATCCGCTGGATCAGGTCCCCGTCGCTGACCCTTTCCGACACTGAAGGCATGGTTGCCGCTTCGGCCGCCGGGCGCAAGGCGGGAAGGCGAGCTACATATTCCACTCCCTCGTCTCTACGCACGGCGCCTCGACGCGGATTGCATGGGGGCAATGTATGCGCGCAGTAAGTCTTCCGTAAATAGCTGGGCTTTTGGGTAGTGCAAAGCGCTTCGAGCGGGAATCCTCCCGGCGTCGCGGATCTCACCAAGGGGGTAACACCAGCTATGCGAAGACTCATTGCACTCGTACCAGCGGCTCTTGCTCTTGCCGTGGCGGGGCCGGCCCTCGCCGCGACGAAGACTGTGCAGATCAAGGCCGGCGGCTTCGCGCCGACGAGGGTGGACATCGCCAGCGCTGACGCCGTTCGCTGGACCAACGTCGATACCGTCAACCACCAAGTGGTATCTGACAACGGACTGTTCGCCTCGGCCATCCTGCGGCCGGGCCAGACGTACACCCGGACGTTCAACCAGGGCGGGACCTTCCGCTACCACGACGGCCTCGAGCCCGCCGAGAAGGGCGCCATCGTGGTCAAAGGGCCGCCGCCGTCCGTGAGCATCGGTGCGTCGGCGCCCATTGTCACGTACGGCAGCGGCATCACGCTGGCGGGTGTCGTCTCGACGGGGCTCCCGAACGAGACCGTCCAGATCTACGCCCAGCCGTTCGGCCAGGCATCGTTCGCGCTCGCGGCGACCATCCTGACCGGCGCCGGCGGTGCCTGGAGCTATGCCACCAAGCCCGACGCGCTGACGCTGTACAAGGCTCGCTGGGGGAACCGCGAGTCGGCCGTGGCGACGATCGGCGTCGCGCCCAGCATCAGCCTGCGCAAGATCGGCCCGTGGTGGGTCGTCAAGACGGTCGGTGCGCGCAAGTTCTCCCGCCGGGCGGTCACGCTCCAGCGGCTGAACGCCTTCGGCCAGTGGGTGAGCCTCAGGAAGGTGACGCTCAACTCGTCCGGCGCGCAGCGCTTCAAGGTGAAGCTGCCGAAGGGCCTCAACCGCCTGCGGATCGCGATGTCGATCAACCAGGCGGGTGCCGGCTATCTCGGCGCGTTCAGCAAGACGATCCAGTACCGGAACAGGTAGCGCTCGCAACCGCGCCGCCTGACCAGGCCGGAGGAGCCTCGTTATGCTCCTCCGGCCTTTTTCTGGTCCACGAAGGGAGACGACTTGGCGACGCTGGTGCACAAGCTCGAGGAGATCACCGCTCGTGAGCTCAAGCCCGAGCTGCTGGAGCTCGACGGCATCTCGAGGGAGGCCGTCGAGGCGCACTACAAGCTCTATCAGGGCTACGTGGCGAAGCGGAACGAGATCCTGCAGAAGCTGGCCGGCGTCGACCTCTCTGCCGCCAACCAGGTGTATTCCGAGTACCGCGCGCTCAAGGTCGAGCTGTCGTTCGCCCTCGGTGGGATCAAGAACCACGAGGTCTACTTCGAGCACCTCGGCGGCGACGGCGGCGATCCGGACGGGCTCTTCGGCCGGCTCGTCGAACGCGATTTCGGCTCGGCCGCGGACTGGCGCGCGGACCTCAAGGCGACCGGAATGGCGGGCCGCGGCTGGGCGTGGACCGCGTACGACTGGGACGAGGGCCGCCTGTTCAACTACGCAGGTGACACGCAGAACACGTACCCGATCTGGAACGCCACGCCGCTCGTGGCCCTGGACGTGTACGAGCACGCGTACTTCCTCGACTTCCAGACCGACCGCGGCGCCTACATCGATACGTTCTTCGACAACATGGACTGGGCGACCGTGAACGACTGGGTCGCGAAGTACCAGATCGACCCGAGATAACACCAGACGAATCACCGTGAGCGAAACTCTGCTCATCGTCGCCGGCTACCTGGCCGGCAGCCTCCCGTTCGGGTACTGGCTGGTCGCCCTGCTGAAGCGGCAGGACATCCGCAAGTTCGGCAGCGGCAACATCGGCGCCACCAACGTCTGGCGGAGCTTCGGCCCCGGGCTCGGCGCGCCGGTGATCCTGCTCGACGTTGCGAAGGGGTTCGTCCCGACCCTGGTCGCCACGCAGCTCGAGGGCGCGCTCGTCGGAGCGCTCGTCGGCGGGGCGGCGATGCTCGGGCACTGGCGGCCGCTCTTCATGCGCTTCCAGCGCGGCGGGAAGATGGTTGCCACCTGCGGCGGGGCGCTGCTCGGGCTGGCGCCGCTCGTCGGCGTCGCGGCCGCGGTCGTCTGGCTCGTCCTCTTTGCGCTGTCGCGCTACGCGTCCCTGGCCTCGATCGGCGCAGCGGTCGCCATGCCGTTCGTCGCCCTGGCGCTGGGCGAGCCGTGGCCTGTCGTCGTCTTCGTCACGGCTGCCGCCGTCGGCGTGCTCCTGTTGCACCGCGCGAACATCTCGCGGCTGCGCTCCGGTACCGAGAGCCGCTTCGACCTGCGGCGGCTACGCGGCCAGCCAGCTCGCTAGATCCGTGTGGCGGGCTTGGGGCTCGCCGGCCTCGAGCTCGCCGCGGATCTCGCCGACCGTCCCGTGCCGCTCGGCGAGCACGTCGTGGGCGTGGATCGTCTCCAGGTTCACCTGACGGGAGAAGAGGAAGTCGGCGTCGTCGAGGCTCGGATAGCGGTCGATCACGCCCTTGAGGGCGAGGCGGACGGAGTCCTCCACGAAGCGAGGTTGCAGATGGGCGTGCTCGACGACGAAGAGCTCGTCCGGCCGCTTGAGCAGCTCGTAGACGGGCGAGCTCATCGAGCTCTCCACGATCCCGACCAGCTGTTCGGCGTTGACCGGCAGCTCGCTGCCGACGTACAGCGTCCCGCGGCCGCGCTGGTTGTGGGTGGCGAGCGGGACGAGCTCGAGGATGCGCTCGACGTCGCCGTCGTCGAAGCCGGCCTCGAGCAGGCGCTCGCTCGCGCGGCCGCGCACGAGGCCCTGAGCGCACGGGCAGGCGTTGATTCCGATCGCCTCCACGCCGACGACCCGGCGAACGCTGCGCTCCGAGGCGGCGGCGATCCCGATCAGCCCGACCATCTCCTGAGTCGGCAACTGCGTCACCGGAGTGGTGCGCTCGAGCGGGTACCGGGCCGTGATCTTCACCTCAGCCCGCAGCGCACGCTGCCGGTCGACGATGTGGCGCGCGATGTGGTCGGCGAGCGTCTCGACGAGGAACGCCTCGCCGATCACCACCTCCTCGATCGCCTCGGCGAAGAGCTCCGGGAAGCGGGACATGTGGACGCCCTTCTGCGTTGCCTCGAGGTCGACCGTGCAGTCGATGTCAGCTGCGATCAGCTTCTCGGTGTCGCCGTAGCGAATCCGGATCGCCGTGCTGACGCCGGTGACGCCCGCGCGGGAGAGGCCGAGCCGCACCTCCGGCTCGGAGGCCTGGAGGTCGTGCTCGAGTACCGGCTTCGTTCTGTCCATACGGCGGATAGTGTGGCAGGCCGGTGAAAGCCGAGGACGCCACCTTCCCGCGGCTGGTCTCGCTCGCGTGCCACGACCTGCGTACTCCGCTCGCGACGATCGCCGGCTTCGCGCACACGCTCGCGCGCCTGGACGAGCTGGCACCTCCGGCGGACCGCTTCGTGGAGATGATGATCGCGGCCTCCGGCGAGATGTCTCAGCTGCTCGACGCCCTCGGGCTGCTCGCCCGGATCGAGGGCGGCCGCTACGACCCCGCCCCCGTCGAGACCGACTCGCTCGAGCTCGCACAGCGGGCCGGAGCGCGGATCGGGGCCGACAAGGTCGAGGTGCAGGGGGCGGGGGGCGCGGTCGCCGTCGACCCCATGGCGGCAGAGAATGCCCTCTACGGGCTCGCGCGCTGCGCCGTGCGGCACGGTCCGGTCGAGCGCCTGACGATCTCGGCCGACGGTGCGGAGCTCCGGGTCGCGCCCGTGACGCCGGCGGCCGCCCCGGTCGTCATGGCCGAGGAGATCAGGGATCTCGGAGCCGCCGTCGGGCTCAGCGTCGTGCGTGCGCTGGGCGGCTCGGCCGACCTCGACGGCGAGACGCTCGTCGTCCGGCTGCCGCGCTCCGCGGCTGGCTAGGCAGAGCGCTCGATCGCCGCGACGACCTCGTCCTCGGACGGGCCGCCGAGGGCGTCCACGAGGCGGCGGCCGCTCGTCAGTCCCGAACGCATGGTGAGGAGCTCGTTGAGGCGGCGCTCATCGATCCCTTTCCGCGCCGCCGCGGCCTTGAGCCGCGGGAGGACGGGCAGCGGCTTCCCGTCGGCCCCGAACTGCCAGCTCGGGTAGACGACGCCCTGCTCGCCCTGCACGCCGATCAGCTCACCGGCCCGGCGCATCGCGTCGATCTTCGCCGGCTGGGTGCCGAGGCGCACGGCGAGCCAGGACCTGGTGAGGAAGGGCTGGTCCGTGGCCGCCATGCGCCTTGATCGTAAAGGCCTACTCGTACTGGAGCGCGTTCAGCACGTTCAGCCGTGACGCGCGCCCTGCGGTGTACACGTACGGAAACGCCGTAGTGCAACCGGCCGGGTGAACGTCTTGGCGGTGCCAGGCACCGTCACGAAAGCGTCACGAGTTGCCCGCAGGCGGAGCCCGCTACGAGAGCGGGAGACATCCGCGGAGCCATGTCCCCGCTCGTCCGAACGCGGCGTGGCCCGAGCGGCTTTCGCGGTGCCAGGCACCCGCAAGAGAGCGTCACGCCTTCGTCACGAAAGGCGCACGGGCGGCGTCAGCGGAGCAGGCGCGACAGGCGCCGGTCTTTCAGGATCCGGCCGCCCGTCTGGCACTTCGGGCAGTAGAAGACCGTGTGCTCGTCGTAGTCGACCTGTGCGATCGCCTCGCCGCAGCGCGGGCACGGCTCGCCCAGGCGTCTGTGGACGCGATAGACCGCGGTGTCGCCCGCCCCGCGCTCGCGCGCCTCCAGCCCCCGCGCCAACTCCGAGTCGATCGCCGCCGCCAGCCGTTCGACCTCCTCCTGCGAAAGCTGGGTCGAGAGGGCGAAGGGCGAGAGCCCCGCGACGTTGAGGATCTCGTTGGCCCAGGCGCGGCCGATCCCGGCGAGGATCCGCTGGTCGCGGAGCAGCGAATGCAGGCGACGGGACTCGCCGGCCAGGATCTCTCCGAGCTGTTCAGGGCCGAGCCCGAGCGCCTCTGGCCCCAGGTGCTCGACCTCGGCCTCCGCCTGCTCCGGCGAGAGCAGCCACGCGCCGGCGCGCTTCTTCGCCCCGCCCTCGGTCATCACGAGCCGCCCGCCGCCCTGGAACTCGAGCTGGAAGGCCGGCGACTTCGGCCCCTTCGCGCCCGCGGCGAGGAACTTGATCCGGCCCGCGCTCATCATGTGCAGGAGCAGGACGAGCTCGCCGTCGTCGGTCGGGAAGAGCAGCCGCTTGCCCCGGCGTACCGCACCGGAGAACCGCCGGCCTTCGAGCGCTCGCAACGGCGGGTCGAACGTCTTCAGCGTCGCGATGTGGGCGGGCCCGGCCTTCGCGACCGGGAACGCCGAGACCGGGTCGTCCAGCGACCGCCTGAGTGCTTCGACCTCGGGAAGCTCCGGCACGTAACCTCCTCACCCGGATGGAGCCGCCGATCAGCGTACTCGTCCGCCGCGGGGACGCCGTCGAGTCCGTCCACAGGGTGCATGCAGCCGCGGTCCACGACGGCGAGGTCGTCGCCGGCGCCGGCGACCCCGACCTGGTCACCTTCATGCGCTCCTCGGCGAAGCCACTGCAGGCTCTGCCGCTGGCACGCGCCTACCCGGACCTCCCCGACGTCGAGCTCGCGATCGCATGTGCCTCCCACCTCGCCGACCCCGACCAGCTCGCCGCCGCTCAATCGCTTCTCGCGCGCGCGCACGCGCGCGAGGACGATCTGGAGTGCGGCGCGGAAGGCGAGCCGCCGCGGCGGATCAACCACAACTGCTCGGGCAAACACGCCGGCATGCTCGCCGTCTGCGCTGCGCGCGGTTGGGAAAGCGAGGGCTATCGCCTCCCCGGGCACCCGCTCCAGCGCGAGCTGCTCGAGGAGGTCGAGGCGACGGCCGGCGCGCACGTGCGCACCACCGGCGTCGACGGCTGCGGCGTCGTCACCTTCGCCACGACGCTCGCGACCATGGCGCGCGCCTTCGGCCGTCTCGAGACGCGGGAGGCGGGCGACCGCGTCGCTGCGGCGATGCGCGCGCATCCCCGGCTGATCCGGGGCGAGCGCGCGGCCGACACGATGCTGATGCTCGCGCTCCCGGGCTGGATCGCAAAGGGCGGCGCCGAGGGTCTGATGTGCGCCGCGGGGGACGGTCTCGGGGTCGCACTGAAGGCAGAAGACGGCTCCGCGCGGGCCATGCGGCCGGCGCTCGCCGTCGTGCTCGGCCGGCTCGGACACGACCTGCCGCCGGAGTTCGGGGTTGTCCGCATCGAGAACTCGCTGGGGGAAGCCGTCGGGGAGATCGTTGCCGCGTGATGAAGATTTGTTTCCGATCTGTGAAGAACGCCGCTAATATCCGCTCCGCGAAGGTGAGCCGGGGGCGGTCAGGACCGGCTCTTTGTGCGTCTCAGGTAGCTCTCCTAGTCCACCAGCGCCGAGGAAAGCCGAGGTAAATGCTCACCGTCGACATCTCTCTTCCAGACGTTGAAGAGCTTCACAAGCTCGTCCAAGACGGACAAGAGAAGGGTTTCCTCACCTACGACGAGATCGTCGCAGGCCTCGAGGAAGTCGAGCTAACCAAAGAGCAGATCGAGGATTTCTACACCTACTTGGTCGACCACTCCATCGAGCTGATGGAGGGCGAGAAGTTCAAGCATCCGCCTCACGAGCAGCCTGCGCTGGCCGAGGAGGAGACTCAGAAGGGACCGAAGCTGGACCTCACGGTCGAGCCCTCGCTGGACTCGCTCCGGCTCTACCTACGGGAGATCGGCAAGGTGCAGCTGCTCACCGCCGACCAGGAGGTCTACCTGGCCAAGCGGATCGAGCGCGGGGACATGAGTGCGAAGACGCAGATGATCGAGGCGAACCTGCGCCTCGTCGTCTCGATCGCCAAGAGCTACCTCGGCCGCGGCCTCTCGTTCCTCGACCTGATCCAGGAGGGCTCCCTCGGGCTGATCCGCGCCGTGGAGAAGTTCGACTACCGCAAGGGCTACAAGTTCTCGACCTACGCCACCTGGTGGATCCGCCAGGCCGTGACGCGCGCGATCGCGGACAAGGCACGCACGATCCGGATTCCGGTGCACATGGTCGAGAAGCTGAACAAGGTCGTCCACATCGAGCGCCAGCTCGTCCAGCGGCTCGGGCGCGAGCCGCGGCCGGACGAGATCGCGACCGAGCTCGAGATGACCACCGAAGAGGTGCGCGAGATCCTGCGCATGGCGCAGCTCCCCGTCTCGCTCGAGAAGCCGATCGGCGAGGAGGAGGAGTCCGAGCTGGGCGACTTCGTCCAGGACGAGCAGGCCGAGTCGCCGTTCGACACGGCGTCGCTCTCGCTGCGCCGGGAGGACATCAAGAAGGCCCTCGACTCGCTTCCCGACCGCGAGCGCAAGGTGATCGAGCTGCGCTTCGGGCTGCTCGGCGACCAGCCGTGCACGCTCGAGGAGGTCGGCCGCGCCTTCGGGGTGACCCGCGAGCGGATCCGGCAGATCGAGAACAACACGCTGAAGCGGCTCGAGTCGCTGCCCGAGGCCCAAGGTCTCCGCGGAACCGGCTAGGAGTTCAGCCCGTGATCGGCGCGGCGCCCGTCTCGGGAGGCTGTGGCAGCACACGCTCGTACGGGGCAAAGAGGCGGCAGTGGGGGCACTTGAAGCCGCGGTTTGCCGGGGTCTGACCCTCGATCAGCTCGCCCGTGAAAGGCTTTTTGCAATGCGGGCAGACGACATCGTGCTTCTCGACCACGCGGGTCACGCTAGCACCGGCAACGCCCTGGCCGTGAATCAGACGCTTCTCCGTTGAACGCAATGCGGAAAAGCCGTATAAGCAACATATGAGCGCCGCTGCCGTTCCCGCGCGGACCGACGAGCCTCTCGTCCGGCTCGAGGGTGTGCGCAAGAGCTTCGGTGACAACCTCGTGCTCGACGGGATCGACGTCACCGTCACCGCGGGTCAGGTGCTGACCGTGATCGGGCCGAGCGGGAGCGGCAAGAGCACGCTCCTGCGCACGGTCAACCTGCTCGAGCCGGTCGACAGCGGTCGGATCTTCCTCGAGGGCGAGGAGATCACGCGCAAGGGAGTGAACCGGAACGCCATCCGGCAGCGAATAGGAATCGTATTCCAGCAGTTCAACCTGTTCCCCCACTTGAAGGTGATGGACAACCTGACGATTGCCGCGCGCCGGGTCCGCCACATGCCTCGCAAGGAGGCGAACGCCCGCGCGCACGAGCTGCTGGAGCGGGTCGGGCTGCCGGAGAAGGCGAAGAGCTACCCGCACCAGCTCTCGGGCGGCCAGCAGCAGCGCGTCGCGATTGCGCGCGCGCTGATGATGAATCCGCACGTGATGCTGTTCGACGAGGTCACGTCGGCCCTCGACCCGGAGCTCGTGGGTGAGGTGCTGGTCGTGATGCGCGACCTGGCCCGTGACGGCATGACGATGCTCGTGGTCACGCACGAGATGCAGTTCGCCCGCGAGGTGGGCGATTGGCTCGTCTTCATGGACGAGGGCCGGATCGTGGAGCAGGGCAAGCCGGCGGAGGTACTGTCGGATCCCAGGGAGGAGCGCACCCGCCGCTTCCTGCGCCGCACGCTCACCCTGGCCGATTCGCTGGAGGAGTTGCAGTCGCTCGACGAGAGGAACATCGACGAAGAGGGAGGCACCGAATGAAACGTTTCATGCTGGTGATCGCCGTCATAGGCGTCGCCGCAGCGGCGTTCGCGGCCTGGGGAGCCGCCGCGCCGTGGAGTGGGGAGGCACGAGAGACCGCCTCGATGGCGGACAAGCTGCCGCCGCTGCCGGCCGACGTGAAGGCCCGCAAGCGCTGGAAGATCGGGGTCAAGTGCGACTTCCCGCCGTTCGGCTACATCGGCGCGGACGGCAAGAAGGGCGGGTACGACGTGGACGTGGCGAAGCGCTTCGCGCAGATCGCCTTCGGCAAGTCCACCCGTGTCTCGATGGAGTGCGTGACGACGCCGAGCCGCATCCCGGCCCTGATGTCGGAGCGCGTGGACATCATCATCTCGACACTCACGTACACCGCGCAGCGCGACGAGCAGATCGACTTCTCGCTGCCGTACTACGACGCGACCGGGCGGCTCATGGTCCGCAACGACACCAACATCGCGAACCTGGCCGCGCTCTCTGGCAAGACGGTCGTGACGACCCGCGGCTCGATCTACGACCGCTGGGTGCGTAACTGCTTCAAGAACTCGAACCTGCTCGTGCTCGACTCGACGACGTCGTCGACGCTCGCGCTCAAGGACCGTCGTGCGGACACGTTCATGTTCGACGACGCGCTCCTGCTCGGAATCGCCGCCAACGACTCCCAGCTGAAGCTGACGACGCAGAAGTTCCTGAACCTCCCCTGGGGGATCGGGATCAGGCAGGGCGAGACGGACATGAAGCGGTGGGTCGACGCCGCGATCCGGCTGATGACCAAGAACGACGAGTTCGCCACGATCCTGAAGAAGAACGCCCCGCGGCGGTTCTGGAAGGAGTTCCTGGCCAATGTGCCGCGCCCCAAGGGCAAGAAGATCGTGTACCCGACGGTCAGCGACCCGGCGGCTCTCTGCCCGTAACCGACTGAGCGAGGGGCGGTCGCTTCGGGCCGCCCCTCGCACTTCTCCGTGATCCCCCTCGCGCTCGAATTCGACTGGGGCGTCGTCCTCGACAACCGCGAGCTGTGGCTCGAGGGCCTCAAGAACACGCTCAAGGTGTCGGCGATCGCGATCGCCGGCTCCTTCGTGGTCGGGCTGGTCCTGGGCGCGGCACGCGCGCACCGGATCCCCGTGCTCAGCCAGGTGGCGGCGGTCTACGTCGAGGTGATCCGGAACACGCCGCTGCTCGTGCAGGTGTTCTTCATCTTCTTCGGCCTGCCGCAGCTCGACATCCGGCTGGAGCCGTTCACCGCCGCCTGGGTCTCCGTGCTGATCTGGGGCGGGGCCTTCAACACCGAGAACTTCCGTGCCGGGTTCCAGGCGGTGCCCTTCCGCTACCGGGAGGCCGGCTTCGCCCTGGGCTTCGGCCGGCTCGCCACCTTCTCCAACGTGACGCTGCCGATCGGCGGCCGGATCGCGCTCCCGTCCTCGATCAACACCTACGTGTCCGTGCTCAAGAACACGGCCATCCTCGGGCCCGGCGATCGGCTTCGACGAGCTCACGAACACCGCCTACAACCTCGAGAGCACCCTCTTCCAGCCGCTCGAGATCTACACGGTGCTCGCGCTGACGTATCTGGCGATCGTCTGGATGATCTCGATCGGGATCCGCATGATCGAGGCGCGGCTTCGGCTTCCGGAGGAGGCCCGATGAACCTGCTGGCGTACGAGCTGCCCGAGTGGTATCGCGAGGCTCTCGACTACATCCTCACCGAAGGGCTGCGCGGGACGCTGATCATCGCGGGAGAGTCGGTGGCCGCGAGCGCGATCGTGGGGGTGCTGCTCGGGACGCTGATGACGATCCACTTCCGGCCGCTGCGCGCGCTGATCCGCCTGTACATCGAGATCTGGCGCGGCCTGCCGATCATCGTGACCATCTTCCTGATCTTCTTCGCGCTGCCCTCGCTGGACATCCGCTTCAGCGCCATCCAGGCGGCGGCGATCGGGCTGTCGCTCTGGGGCAGCGCCCAGGTGGCCGAGGCGACGCGGGGAGCGGTCCAGTCGATCCCGCGCGAGCAGCACGAGGCGTCCGCCGCGCTCGGGTTCGGCTGGCTCGGCCGGCACAGACACGTGATCGTCCCGCAGGCCCTCAGGCGCCTGCTTCCGCCCATGGTCAGCCTGCTCGTGAACGTGCTCCAGAACTCGACGCTCGCCGCGCTGATCGGCGCGCTGGAGCTGCTCGAGGCCGGCAAGCGCCAGGTCGAGCGCCTCGCAGCCCCGCCGCCGGTCGGCGAAGGCCAGATCTACGCGTTCGAGATCTACGCGACCCTGCTCGTGATCTTCTTCCTGATCTCGTTCCCTCTCACGCGCCTGGCCGCGTACCTCGAACGCCGGCTCGCCTAGCCGAAACGCCGAGGGCCCGCGCAAGGCGGGCCCTCGGAGGACGTGCGACGTGAGCGCTCTAGCGCTTCTTGTCCCTGTCCTTGCCCTTCCCCTTCCCCTTGTGGCCGTCGTCGTTGATCTGGCCGCGGATCTCGCCGCCGGGGAAGGCGGTCGTGTGCACGTTCGCGTAGACCGCGCCCTTGCGCAGCGCCCGGATCGTCTCGGTGAGCTCGCCGGCCGCGATCCCCTGGCTCGCCGGGCCGACGTGATGTCCGCCGCGTCGATCACGCCTTCGACGGTGCCCTCGGTAGCCGGGCAGACGGGCTTGTCGCCCGCCGACGGCTGAGGCCCGCAGAGGAACGCCATGATGCCGCCTGCGAGGCCGGTGCGGCCCAAGTGGATGTGCGCCTGCGTTACGGGCGCCGATACGCCCGAGTACCTAAGCTTGTAGTGGAGCCCGTCCGAGCGCACGCGGATCTTGAACGAGCCGGTCCCCGTCGTGGAGAGGGTCAGCGGGGCTTCCTGATAGCTGTCGAGCTTTGCCTTGCCGCTCCTACCGTTGTCGTTGTGTACCACGGCAGCCGTGGCGGCCACAGCGACGAGGAGCGCGCCGGCGAGGGCCGAAACGAACACGAGCCTCTTCATGCCTCTTTCTCCCTTCGTTCGCTTACTTCAGGCGGGCAAAGTGTTGGCGTCACTGATTACGAAAGTGTGAGGAAGCTTCTCCCTGCCGTAGGAACGCGAAACCACTCGGCGGTGCGGAACGAATGACGATGCAGAGCCTGCCACCGTCGAAGGGCGGACCGGCAGGACCCCACCGCGGACGCCGCGAAAGACGGCTCGTCCGACCGCAGACAGGCCGCGGAGATTGCGTTAGGGTGAAGTCGTAAAGGAGAAGTAAAGGTTCGGTACGAATCGGGCCGGAAAGTTGTCCAACTGGGTGCCCGGCCCGTTATCTCTCATTGAAGGAGGCGCGACCGCGGCCCCGCCCGCCGAGTTGCGCGCCGAACCCAGACACCACGGAAGGACCGAATGCTGAACGATCTTGCGCTGAACCGGCACGAATTCGATCTCCACGCACTGGACGGCTTTCTCCAGGGCGCGCAGGAGCGCGGCGTCGTGCGCGCCGCCGAGCTCGAGGAGCTTCGCCTGGAGCTCGAGCTGCACGACGACGCCCTCGAGGCCGTGCGCACGGCGCTCGCCGAGGCCGACGTCGAGATCGAGGCCGAAGCCGAGGCGATCTCGGAGCCCGAGCTCGACCTGACTCCGTCCAGCCACGGCACCGTCGAGAGCCTGCAGCTGTTTCTGAACGGGATCGGCCGCTACCCGCTCCTGACCGCCTCCGAGGAGGTCGCGCTCGCGAAGCGCGTGGAGCGCGGCGATCTCGTCGCCAAGGAGCGGATGGTCAACTCCAACCTGCGCCTCGTCGTCTCGATCGCCAAGCGCTACCGCGGTCACGACCTGCCTCTGCTCGACCTGATCCAGGAGGGCACGATCGGCCTGAACCGCGCCGTCGAGAAGTTCGACTGGCGCAAGGGCTACAAGTTCTCCACGTACGCCACCTGGTGGATCCGCCAGGCCTGCCAGCGCGCAGTCGCCAACCAGGCGGTCACGATCCGCGTGCCCGTGCACGTCGTCGAGCGGCGCCAGAAGCTTCGCCGCGCGCGCCAGCGGTTCGAGACCGCGCACGGTCGCACGCCGACGACGGAGGAGCTCGCGGAGGCGACGCAGCTGCCGCTGAAGCACGTCGAGGAGGCGCTCGAGGCCGTCGAGGCGTCGGTCTCGCTGAACCAGACGGTCGGCGACGGCGACGCGGAGCTCGGCGACCTGCACGCCGACCGCAGCGCCGACGATCCGCTCGACACCGTCGAGTCCAGGCTGGAGCAGGACCGCGTGCGCGACGCGCTCGAGTCGCTGCCCGAGCGAGAGCGGCGCGTGATCGAGCTGCGCTTCGGCTTCGGGGAAGGCATGGAGGGTGTCAGCCTCGACCAGATCGGCCGTGAGCTCGGCCTGACGCGCGAGCGCATCCGCCAGCTGGAGGCAAGCGCTCTGTCCCGCCTCGGCTCGGTGCTCGGGACCCGGCCTCTCTCGCTGCGCGGCGATCTCGCCGGCGCCGCCTAGAGACCGAGGTCATACGAAACGAAGCGGGGCGCCCGATGGGCGCCCCGCTTGCGTTTGACCGAAGTGTTCGGTCGCTACTTCTTGCAGATCGCCGCGATGTCGAGCTCGTACACGGGCTGGTAGAAGTAGCAGCCGGTCGACCTCGAGACGAGGTGCCGGGTGTTGTCGGTGATGTACGACGCCAGCGGTGCAGCGTTCTTCGCCAGGTCGACATCGAGCTGACCGAAGGCGCGGTAGCGAGCCTGCCCGACCATGGAGGCTGCAGCCGCGATCTTGCGGTTGTACTGCGGGTTGTTGAAGTACGAGTAGTTGTTGTTGTTCGCAGCCCGGATCGTCGTTCCGTCGAGCAGGAACATGAAGTCGTACGGATCGAAGTAGTCCATGTGCCAGCCCTCGAGCGAGATGTCGAAGGGCTCGCCACGGGTTCCGCTCTTCGTGAACTGAACGGCACGCGGGAAGGGCTTGATCTCGGTGTCGAGACCGATCGCCTTCAGGTTGTCCTGCACGACCTGGGCCGTCGGGATGCACGGGCCCGTGTTGCAGGTGTAGAACACCGCGTTACCGCTGCGGAGGTTGCCCTGAGCGAGCGACCGCGCCCGGCTGACGTTCGGCCGGGAGGGGTAGATCGCCGCGTTCTGGAACCCACGCATCGTCGGCGGCATGTACTGGTCGTTGATCACGCCCGCGTACGCGCCGCGCTGGTTGATCATCGCGATCCGGTCGATGGCGTTGTTGACGGCCTTCTTCAGGCCGACGTTGCCCAGGCCCGAGCCGCCGAAGAGCGGCCGGTCGTGGTTCAGCGCCAGGTAGCGGAACGCGGCCGACGGGTTGACGAAGTACTGGCCCGGAGAACCCTTCCGGACGCCGTACTTCTGACCCAGCTCGGCATGAGCTGCCGGCGGGACCGGCCCGAAGTCGGTCGAATTGGACTCGATGTTCAGGCGGATCGTCTGCAGAGGCAGACCGATGTCGAAGTCGATCCGGTTGACGTTGTGCGGCCGCGGGCCCTTGTAGAACTTGTTCCGCAGCAGCGTGATCGCGCGCTTCGGCTCCCACTTGGCGATGTAGTACGGGCCCGAGCCGACGATCGGCGCCTGCACCCCGTCGGGGTTGATCGGCATGTTCGTCGGGATCGGGGCGAAGAACGGCATCGCAAGCCGCGAGAGCAGGTCAGGAGCCCGCTTCGTCAGCCGGATCTGCAGGCGCGTCGGCGAGAGCACCTTGACGCCCGACGCCGTCCTCCCGCGACCGTCGATGACGGCCTGGGCTCCGACGATGTCCTGGATGAACGGTTGCGCCGGCGAGGCCATCCGCGGGTTGAGGTTGCGGTTGATCGCCGCCGCGTAGTTCGCGGCCGTCACGCGCTTGCCGTTGCTGAAGCGATACGTGTTCTTCAGCGTGAACGTGTACGTCTTGCCGTCCTTGGAGATCCGGGGCATGCCCTGGGAGACCTCGGGGACGAGCCGCGACCCGCGCGGTGCCGGGGCGTCCGGATAGTTCAAGAGCATCGAGTGCGCCGCGTACATGATCTGCCACGAGATCGAGTAGTACGACAGGGCCGTATCGACATAGTCGATGTCGGTGTCGAGGCTGTACCTAAAGGTGCCGCCCCTCTGCGCCGGCCCGCTCGATGCCTCGGGCCCGCTCGACGCCGACGACCCAGCAGTGGCCGTAGCGGTTAGCAGGCTCGCTCCAATCACCAGCATGGCGATGGAGAGCATCAGCCGTCTTTGCATGCTGCTCCTTTCCGAGTTTCGGCCAGTGACCATTGCTGGCCGTGACGCGTGCCTTTCGCGTCGAGGACTTAGACGGCGTGCTCCCGCATCGGTGAGGCTACGTAAGGAATCGTTGAGTGCTGAACAGAGTTACGAATCACCGGAAATTCAGAACTAACTTTCGTGAAATAACAACGTCCTTCGGGCGCGCCTTTTTACAGGCCCTCTATTACTCAATGTGATTGGTTCAGTAGTAGTTTCGCTTGCGCCGCGGGGTACTTATCTCCACACTGGCCAGCGAGACTCCTTCCGTATCGCCTTGTGCGTCGTGGGCCGACGACGCACAAGGCGAGGGAAGGAAGTGGGCGCCTCGCGCAGCCCAACCTGGCCTTAACAATCTTCGAACAAGTCCAGGCGTCTTACTCAGCGTGTTCGTCCGTGAGGCAGGCGACACCCACGAAGGCACCGAGGCTTGGCTCGGCCTCGAATTTCGCCATCTCGCGGCGCTCCAGGCGGTAGCCGACGAGGGGTCGTTCAACGGTGCGGCCCGGCGGCTCGGCTACACGCAGTCGGCGATCAGCCAGCAGATCGCGAGCCTCGAGCGGATCGTCGGCATGCGAGTGGTGGAGCGTGTGCACGGCAAGAAGACGCTCGGCCTCTCGGTGGCCGGCACGACGCTGCTCGCCCACGCCGAAGCGATTCAGGCCCGGCTCGGTGCGGCGAAGACCGACATCGACGCCCTGGCCCGCGGCACCGCCGGCCCGCTGCGCATCGGCGCCTACGAGAGCGTCAGCACGCGCTTGCTGCCCGGGATCCTGCGGCGCTTCGTGACTGCCTTTCCCGATATCGACGTACAGCTCGGCGAGGCGCTCCACGATCTCGACTTCCTGCGCGCGCTCGAGCGCGGTGACCTCGACCTCGCCTTCCTCGACCTGCCGCTCCCGACTGGGCCGTTCGCGACCACGCCGGTCCTGACCGACCCGTACGTGCTCGTCGCGCAGGCCGGCTCCGAGCAGGCGCGCGCCTGTCCGCCGCGGACGCTCGCGGAGCTCGCCCGCCTGCCGCTGATCGTCTTCCGCGCGTGCAAGCGGATCGAGTCGCTCGCGGGCCAGTTCCGTGCGAACGGGCTCGAGGCGAGCGTCGTGCTGCGCTCGGACTACAACGAGGCCGTGCAGGGTTACGCGGCGGCGGGCCTCGGGATCGCGCTGATGCCGCGCCTGGCGGTGAACTACGAGGACGAGCGCACCGTCGCGATCGAGCTCGGCGAGCTCGTACCGCCTCGTCAGATCGCGATCGCCTGGCACTCGGAGCGGACACCGACCGACTCGGCGAGGGCGCTGATCTCGATCGCCGTGGAAGCCGGCGACTCGCTCGTCGAGCCGGCCCGCTCGGTCGCCTAGCCACGTAGCCCGGCTGCGACAATCGCCGCATGAGCGAGGGCCCTGCGCGTCCCCGGCGCCTCACCGCCGTCCTGCGGGAGGAGGAGCGGGTCACGCCGCTCGAGCTCTTCTTCGACCTCGTCTTCGTGCTCGCGATCACGCAGTGCACGGCGTTGATGGCCGCGGACCCCACCTGGGCCGGGCTGCTGAGGAGCCTGGCCGTGCTCGCCGTCCTCTGGTGGTGCTGGGGCGGCTACGCCTGGCTGACAAGCGTGGTCGACCCGGAAGAGGGCGCGGTCCGGCTGGCCATGTTCGGCGCAATGGCCGGCCTGCTCGTGGCGGCGCTCTGCGTGCCGGGGGCCTTCGACGACTCGGCGCTGATCTTCGCCTGCGCCTACGGCGTCGTCCGGGTCGCACACATTGCGCTCTTCGTGCTCGCGAGCCGTGACGATCCCGGACTCCGCTACTCCGTCTCGACGCTTGCCGCGAGCACCACCCTCGCCGTCGGGCTCCTCACCGCGGCCGCGTTCGCCGACGGTTGGGTGCAAGGTTCGCTCTGGGTCGTCGCTGTCCTGATCGACATCGGCGGTCCGGCCATCCTCGGAGTGGAGGGCTGGAAGCTGGTTCCCGGCCATTTCGCCGAGCGGCACGGCTTGATCGTCATCATCGCCCTCGGCGAATCGATCGTGGCGATCGGGATCGGCGTGGTCGGCGAGATAGACGCGGGCGTCGTCGCGGCCGCCGTGGTCGGCACCGCCGTCGCGGCCTGCCTCTGGTGGCTCTACTTCGACGTGGTCGCGCTGGTCGCACAGCGGCGGCTCGCCCAGGCGAAGCCCGGCCGCGAGCAGAACTCGATGGCTCGGGACTCGTACTCCTACCTCCACTTTCCGATGGTGGCGGGCATCGTCCTGGTCGCCCTCGGGATGAAGAAGACGCTCGGCGACGTGGGCGAGCCGCTGAAGCTCGTCCCCGCGGCGGCGCTCCTCGGCGGAACGGCGCTGTATCTGCTCGCCCACGTCGCCTTCCGCCTACGAAACGTGCACACGCTGAACAGGCAGCGGTTGCTCACGGCGGTCCTCCTGCTCGTGCTGATCCCCGTAGCCGTCGAACTGCCGGCGCTCGGCAGCGTCGTCCTGGTCGCGAGTGTCCTTACCGGGTTGATCGCCTACGAAGCTCTGCGGTTCGCCGATGCGCGCGACCGCGTGCGGCACCAGCTGGCTCGCGAGGCGGTCGCGGACTGATGGCCGAGCTCGCCTCCCGCTGCGCTGCGCTCCGCTTCTTGCTTCGATAGCGGAGTGACCTACGTCGCCGCGGAGGACCGCTACGAGCGGATGCTGTATCGGCGCTCGGGCCGGAGCGGCCTGCAGCTGCCGGCGGTCTCGCTCGGGCTCTGGCACAACTTCGGCCACGACCGGCCGTTCGAGATCGGCCGCGCGATCGCCCGGCGCGCCTTCGACCTCGGCATCCTCCACTTCGACCTCGCCAACAACTACGGCCCGCCGTACGGATCGGCCGAGGAGAACTTCGGCCGCATCCTGGCCGCCGACCTGGGGCCCTACCGCGACGAGCTGATCGTCTCCACCAAGGCCGGCTACGACATGTGGCCGGGTCCCTACGGCGAGTGGGGCTCGCGCAAGTACCTGCTTGCAAGCCTCGACCAGAGCCTCGCCCGGATGGGCCTGGACTACGTCGACATCTTCTACTCGCATCGCTTCGACCCGGACACGCCGCTCGAGGAGACGATGGGCGCGCTCGACTCGGCCGTGCGCGCGGGCAAGGCGATCTACGTCGGCGTCTCCTCGTACTCGGCGGCGAAGACCGCGGAGGCGGCCGCGATCCTGCGCGAGCTGCGAACGCCGTTCGTGATCCACCAGCCGTCGTACTCGCTGCTGAACCGCTGGATCGAGCCGGAGCTGCTCGACACGCTCGGGGAGCTCGAGATCGGGTGCATCGTCTTCTCGCCGCTGGCGCAGGGGATGCTGACCGACAAGTACCTCGACGGGATCCCGGAGGGCTCGCGAGCAGCGCGTGACAGCTCGCTCTCCCCGGACCTGCTGACGGACGAGGCGCTCGAGAAGATCAGGGCGCTGAACGAGCTCGCGCGCGGCCGTGGCCAGACGCTCGCGCAGCTCGCGCTCGCCTGGGTGCTCCGCGACGAGCGCGTCACCTCCGCGCTCGTCGGCGCGAGCAGCGTCGAGCAGCTGGAGGACAGCGTCGGCGCGCTCGACCGGCTCGAGCTTCACCGAGGACGAGCTGGAGGAGATCGACCGCTACGCCACCGAGAGCGACCTCAACCTCTGGTCGAGCTCTAGCGCGGAGTGAGCAGCCTCGAGACTCCGCGGTGCGCGAGCACGACGTCGGGGTCGAGCTGCATCAGCGCCTTGTAGCGCTGCCCGAACGGCGTGTCGTCCTTGGGCGGGAGCATCAAGTCCCGCGCCTCGTCCAGCAGCTCGGCCGGCTCCTTCAGCTCCTCGCCCTCCCGCGGATTGAGCGTGTCATCGATCGCAACGAGCAGGAGTCGAGAACGGCTTCAGCCAGCCGTAGCGAACCGGGTCCGACACCAGCTGCAGGAACTCGGCGCCGCTCAGCGCGCCGTGCACGCTCTCGACCTGCGCGCGCTCGGCGTCGAGCAGCGCCTTGTGCAGCGCCAGCAGCGCCGGCTGCGCGGCCCGCAGCTCGTCCCTGGCGTCGGGCATGGCGACGCCAGCATGCCACGCGCTCGCTAGGGAGTCGTGCCGTCCGCGAAGGGCGCGTACCGGCGGTGAAGCTGGAGCGCGTTCCCGTCGGGGTCGTGGAAGCCGGCGATGTGGCAGACGCCCGAGTCGATGATCTCGGTCTCGAACTCCACGCCGGCGGCCTCGAGCCGCCGGCGTGCTTCCTCGACATCCGGGACGCGGAACGCGATCGGCATCCAGTTCGCGCTGAAGTTCTCGAAGTACTCGGGGCCCAGGGCCTCGGGCGAGATCAGGGCGAGCGTGACGTTGCCCGTCTCGTATTCGACCCAGCGCTTGCCCGAGTTCGGGTTGCGGCGGAGCCCGAGCGTCTTCCCGTAGAACTCGTCGGCGCGCGCGAGGTCCTGAACCGGCACGCCGATGAAGTCGACCCGCTCGACCTCGAGGCCGCTCACGATCTCAACGCTGCCTCGGCCGGGGTCTCTGTTTCGACAGGCTCGCCGTTCCCGCCCTCGTGCGGCGACTCGATCGTGATGTTCGGGAGGAGCCGGTCGAGCCAGCGCGGGATGTACCAGGACTTCTCGCCCAGCCACGTCAGGAACGCGGGCACGAGCGTCATGCGCACGACCAGCGCGTCGGTGAGGATCGCGACCGCGAGCAGCAGCCCGAACTCCTTCGAGATCCGGTCGGACGTGAGGATGAAGGCCGCGAAGACGGTGCCCATGATCAGCGCCGCCGCCACGACGACGCGTCCGATCGCGGCGATCCCGTGCTCGACCGCCTCCCGCGTCCGCAGGCCGTGGACGTGCTCCTCCCGGATGCGGCTCATCAGGAAGACCATGTAGTCCATCGAAAGGCCGAAGAGGATCGCGAAGGCGATCGGCGGCACGAACGTCTCGATCGGGCCGGTCTTGTCGAGCCCGACGAAGTCGAGCAGGTAGCCCTCCTGGAAGACGAGCGTCAGCACGCCGAACCCGATGAAGGCCGAGAGGATCGTCGTCACCGCGGCGGTCAGGGAGATCACGATCGAGCGGAACGCCATCGCCAGCACGATGAACGTGACGCCGATGATGTAGAGCAGGAACAGCGGCAGCCGCTCCATGATCCGGTTGCCGATGTCGATGAACGCCGCGTTCAGGCCGGAGACGTACACCGCCGCGTCGCTGCCCTCGGTCGCCGCGGGCACGACGTCGCTGCGCAGCCGCTCGACGAGCTCCTCGGTCTGCTCGTCCTGCGGGGCCGAGTCGGGGGTCACGAAGACGAGCGCGACGGTCTTCTCGTCGTTGAACTGGGGCTCGCCGGCCGACGCGACGCCGTCGAGGTTCCGCACGCCGTCGTAGACGCGCTGCGGCGCCTGCTCGTCGCCGTTGACGTCGACGACGATCGGGATCGGCCCGTTGAAGCCCGCGCCGAAGCCCTCCTGGAGCAGGTCGTACGCCCGTCGTGCGGTCTGCTTCGTAGGCTGCGTTCCCTGGTCGGACGCACCGAGCCGGACGAGCGCGGAGGTCCCTGCCAGCACCACCCCGGCGAGCAGGAGGACGACGAACACGGGCTTGTGGTTCCGCGTCACGAAGCGGCCCCAGCGGGCGATGGGCGTCTTCTCCCGGGCGGCGTCGGAGTCGTCGATCTGGCGTAGGAACGGGACCTTCAGGCGGTCGACCTTGTGCCCGAGCTTCGCCAGCACGGCGATCAGCAGCGAGTTCGCGATCAGCACGGTCGTCAGGACACCGAGCGCGGAGCCGATGCCGAGCTTCGTGACGAAGTCCAGCCCGAAGAACGCGAGCCCCGTCACGGAGATCGCGACCGTGAGCCCGGCGAAGAGGGTCGCGCGGCCGGCGGACGCGCCGGCCTCGGCCGCGGCGTCCGCAGGGGCGAGCCCCTCGTGCAGAAGTTGGCGGAAGCGGGTGACGATGAAGAGCGAGTAGTCGATCCCGACGCCGAGCCCGATCATCGAGACGAGCAGCGGCGTGATCGTGTTGATCTTCGTCAGCCCCGCCAGGATGAAGAGCAGGAGGAACGCGGTCGCGAGCGCGGTCAGCGCCAGGAAGATCGGGATCGCGGCGGCGGTGAAGGTCCGGAACACGAGCAGCAGCACGATCAGCGCCGCGAGCAGGCCGAGCAGCTCCTGCGTGCCCTGCTCGATCGGCGGGAACTCCGCGTCGCCGTTGAACTCCGCCTCGACGCCGGCCGGCTCGACGGCCTCGCGTACGGCGTCCTGCACCGCCAGGACCCGTTCGCGGTCCTCCTCGAAGATGATGCGGTCGAACTGCGCCTCGGCGTACGCGATGCGGCCGTCGTCCGAGAAGGTGTTCTCGCTGAACGGGTCGCCGACGCTCGTGATGCCCGCCTCGCCGTCGGGATCGGTCCCGGTCGGGGCGAACTCGTCGGTCTTGAGCTCGGCGACCGCGCCCTCGATCGCCGCCTTCCGCTCGGGCGTGTCGAGCCGCTCACCCTCGGGCGCCGCGAAGACGAGGTTCAGGATGCCCCCCTGCTCCTCGACGAACTCGGACTCGATCAGGTCGGTCGCCTTCTGCGTGTCCGAGCCGGGGATGTCGAACTCGTCCTCGAGGCTGCCGCCGAAGGCCCCGACGACGAAGATCAGCGTGGCGATGATGACGACCCAGGCGAGCACGACCCGCCACGGATGCGTCGCGCAGGCGCGCATCCAGCGCGCGAGCGCTCCCGTCGACAACCGCTCGTGCGCCAAGCGGCGTTCCACTGTTCCCCTGTCGTCGTCGGTCATGAGGCGGCCCCCTCGTCGCGTTCGGTTTTCACTAACGACACCCCAGGGTCGCAAAACTCATCGGTCGTGCCCTGGGCTTGGCGTGACCCGTTGATACTGCCTGCCCGCGCCAGGTCGCCGCTCAGCCGTCCGCCTGGCGGCCGGTCACGTGCGACTCGAGTGCAGCCTCGACGTCGTATCCGAGAGCAAGCCCGACCTTCGGGGCGGCCGAGACGACCCGGGCGACGCCGACGACCGGCAGCAACGCGACCAGGCAGCCGACGATCTCCTCGTTCGAGGCGAACGATGCGCGGGCGGCCTCGATCGCCTGCATGTAGGAAGGGGGCGCGGCGTCGACTGCGATCATCGCGGCGACCCTGACGAGCGCCCGCGTCTTGGCATCCAGGTGCGAGGCCTCCTGGTTCGCCTCGTCGCCGAGAATCTGCTCGACGAAAGTGTCGTCCCGAACGGCGAGCTTGAGCAGTATCGCCTCGTGGTCGCTCACGGTACGGCGATTCCACGCCTCTTGGCCCGCGAGCGCATCATCCCGCGCGGGTGAAGTCCGGGCGCTACTAGAGAATCGCACCTGTGACGAGCGTGGCTGCCAGAAGCTCCGCCGCCGCGAGCGGTGCGACGCTCGTCCTGCTGACGCTCGCGGCCGGCCAGTTCCTGATGACGCTGGACAGCTCGGTGATGAACGTCTCGATCGCCACGGTGGCGGAGGACGTCGGGACCACGGTGACCGGGATCCAGGGCGCGATCACCGCCTACACGCTCGTGATGGCCTGCCTGATGATCACCGGCGCCAAGATCGGCGGGCTGATCGGCCGCAAGCGGGCGTTCGCGATCGGCTGCGTCATCTACGGGTGCGGTTCGTTCACGACCGCGCTCGCGCCGAGCCTGCCGGTCCTGCTCTTCGGCTGGTCGTTCCTCGAGGGCGTCGGCGCAGCGCTGATCCTGCCCGCGATCGTCGCGCTCGTGGCCGGGAACTTCCCGATCGAGCGCCGGCCCGCCGCCTACGGCCTGGTCGCCGCCGCCGGTGCGATCGCGGTCGCGGTCGGGCCGCTGATCGGCGGCTTCTTCACGACCTACTTCTCGTGGCGCTGGGTCTTCGCCGGCGAGGTCCTGGTCGTGCTCGCCATCCTGCTCCTCACGCGCCGGATCGCCGACGCGCCGGTCGAGGAGCGGCCGAGCCTCGACCTGGTCGGCACGGTGCTCTCCGCGGCCGGGCTGGGGATGCTCGTCTTCGGCGTGCTCCGCTCGAGCGAGTGGGGCTGGATCCATCCCAAGCCGGACGGGCCTTCGTGGGCCGGGCTCTCGCCGACCGTCTGGCTGATCCTGGGCGGGATCTTCGTGATCTGGGTCTTCTCGCGCTGGGAGGTTCGGCGTGTGTCCCGGGGGAAGGAGCCCCTCGTCCGTCCCGGCTTCCTGAAGAACCCGCAGCTGAGCGGCGGCCTGCTGATGTTCTTCTTCCAGTACCTCGTGCAGGCGGGGCTCTTCTTCGTCGTGCCGCTCTTCCTGTCGGTCTGCCTCGGCCTCTCGGCGCTCGCGACCGGCGCGCGCCTGCTGCCGCTCTCGATCACGCTGCTGATCGCGGCGATCGGGATCCCGCGCCTGTTCCCGAACGTCTCGCCGCGCCTTGTCGTCCGCCTCGGCCTCTTCTCGCTCCTGGCCGGCACCATCGTCCTGCTGGCGTTGCTCGACGAGGACGCCGGTCCCGAGGTCGTCTTCGTGCCGATGCTGCTGGTCGGGCTCGGGATCGGTGCGCTTGCCTCGCAGCTCGGGAGCGTGACCGTCTCCGCGGTGCCGGACGAGGACAGCCCCGAGGTGGGCGGCGTCCAGAACACGATGACGAACCTCGGTGCGTCGATGGGCACGGCGCTTGCCGGCTCGGTCATGATCGCGACCGTCGCGACCGCGTTCCTGGCGAATATCCAGCAGAACCCGGCGATCCCGGCGCGCGTGAAGGAGGAGGCGCAGGTCGAGCTCGCGGGCGGCGTGCCTTTCGTCTCGGACGCGGACCTGAAGACCGCGCTCGACGAGGCAGGCGCGAGCGGCAGGACGACGGACGAGGCGCTGGAGGCGTACGCCAACGCGCGGATCGACGGCCTGCGCTCCGCGCTCGCGATCCTGGCTCTGCTGACGCTGATCGCCCTCTTCTTCGCGCAGCGCGTCCCGACCGTCCAGCCCGGAGCGCGAAAGGCTGACGCAGAGGCGCCGAGCGGCGAGCCGGGGCCCGCCGCTCGGCTTGGGGACGGGGGTAGACTAGAAACCCGGGTTGGCGTTGTGCACGAGCTCCAGCGCCATCTCCGGGAACCAGAGGCCGGCGGCGGGATCCACCTGGCCGCGGACGGGGTCGGCCGGCCCGGGCGTGCTGCGCGTGCACTGGCCGTCGGACGCGCCCGGGATCTTGATCCACAGGTAGGCGTCGACCAGCGTGTTGCCGGTGTTCGCGGTGGGGCGCAGGCCGACACCGCGGCCGGGTGGGTTGCACCAGTCCTGAGCGGCGTTGCCGTCCGGCCACGTGCTCGTGGGGAACTGCCACGGGCCCTGGCCGTTCCGGCTCGTGTCGACCACGAAGTGCGTCGCCCCGCTCGTGTCGGCGTAGCGGATGTTCTCGCCGGACACGTTCAGCTCCGGAGTGTCCGTCTCGTCGCTCCAGACCCCGTAGGGGCTGAGCGCGACGCCGGTCCACTCACCGAGCAACTCGGCGATATGAGCCGGAAGCGGCCCGCCGTTCCAGTACTGGTCGGGGCACTCGGCGCCCGGGTTGGCGCTGAGCCGCGCGATGCACTTGGAGATCCAGGTCCCGTACTGGACGAGGTTGCCGGAGTACTGGTAGTTGGACGCGTTCAGGTAGAAGCCCTGAGCGCGCTGGACGCCGGCCTGGAGCAGCCGCGAGGCGGCGTCGTGGACGTTGAGCCAGGCCGAGTGGGTCGCGTCGAGATAGACGATCGTCCTCGGCTTGGCCGCGAGCGCGTCGACCGCGTAGTTGATCTCCCGGTAGCGCTCGGCGTCCGTGGCGGGCACGTCCACCGGGCAGCTGTCGGGCAGGAGGCCGAGGCCGTCGGGCTCGACGATCACCACCGCCTTCTCGTTGCCGATTCCGGCGGCCACCGCGTCGATCCACGCCTTGTAGGCGGCCTCGGACGGCGCCCCGCCCGCCGAGAGGCTCGAGCAGTCGCGGCTCGGGACGTTGTAGGCGACGAGGACCGGGACGGCGCGCTGGAGCTTGGCCAGCAGGAGCGTCTGCTGGACGACCCTGCGCACCTCCTTCGGCGTGCCCTTGTCGAGCCACACCGCCTGGGGCGTGGCCGCCAGCTTGGCGATCAGGCCGGCGTCGCGAAACTTGCCGTGGCGGAGCAGGTCGAGGATCTGCTCGACCACCCCGTCCTGCGGCAACGGCACCATGAACCGCGTGTTGGGCGGCGAGCGTTCGGTCGACGCCGGTCTGTGCCCCGCCCGCCGACGCGAACGGCGTTGCCAGGGCGGCGGCGAGCGCAAGCCCGACGCCCGCGGCCCGCAGCGTTCTCCTAGTCATGTTCCCTCCTCCGTGCTGGGCGTTTCAGGAAACGTTTCCAGTTCCGCGTACGCGGCGACCCCTAGCCGACTCGGAGGCGCGAGGAGATGCAAGGTGACGTTCTCGGAAACGTTTCCGGGTACGTCAACGAGGAGGCGTGGAATGACGACCATCCATGAGGTCGCGAAGCTGAGCGGGGTCTCGGTCGCCACCGTGTCGCGCGTCCTCAACGGCCACGACCACGTCAGGGAGGAGACCCGGCAGCGGGTGCTCGCCACCGCCAGGAAGCTCGACTACGCGCCGAGCGCGGCCGCGCGCACGCTCGTGAAGCAGCGCTCGCAGCTGATCGGCGTGATCCTCTTCACCGGCGAGGAGCACCCCGATCTGCAGCACCCGTTCTTTCTCGAGGTGCTGGTCGGCCTCAAGCATTCGCTCGGCGCCGAGGGCTACGACCTGATGCTGTTCGCGCGCGAGCAACCGGGAGTGGGGCGCGGACCGCACGCATACGCGCGCAGGGCCCGGCACCACCGGGTCGACGGCGTCGTGGTGCTCGCCGTCGACGACGCCGAGGACCCGGAGCTGAGGAAGCTGCTCGCTTCCGGGACGCCGGTCGTCGCGGTCGATCTCGTCGTCGCGGGGGAACACGCGAGCTACGTCGTTTCGGACAACCTCGCGGGCGCGAGACTCGCGGTCCGGCACCTGCACGAACTCGGGCACACGCGGATCGCGACGATCGCCGGCCTCTCGCACACGAAGCCGGCCGCCGACCGCCTGCTCGGCTACCGCGCGGAGCTTCAGGAGCTCGGCCTCGAGCGCCGGGCCGAATACGAGGCGCAGGGCGACTTCTACATGCGGAGCGGCGAGACGGCGATGCGAGCGCTGCTCGCGCTCCCGGAGCCGCCGACCGCCGTCTTCGCGGCCTCGGACCTGATGGCCGTCGGAGCGTTGAAGGCCGTCGAGGCAGCGGGCCTGCGCTGCCCCGGGGACGTCGCGATCGTCGGCTTCGACGACATCCAGCTCGCCGAGAATCTGACGCCGCCGCTGACGACGATCCGTCAGGACAAGCGCGGGGTCGGGGCCGCGGCCGCACGCTCGCTCGTGCAGATGATCGACGACCCGCAGGCCTCCCCGCCCGTGCTGATGCTCCCGGTCGAGCTGGTCGTCCGCGCGTCCTGCGGCGCCTAGGACGCGGGGCCGGCGACGCCGGCGCGTCGCAGGCGCTCGACCTCGTCCGGCTCGAAGCCCCAGTCGACGAGCACCTCGTCCGTGTGCTCGCCGGGGATCGCCGGCGGGCGCTGGACGCGTCCGGGCGTACGCGAGAAGCGCGGGGCCGGGCCGGGCTGGACGACTCCCGCCACGTCGACGAACGTGCCGCGCGCCCGATGGTGCTCGTGCTCCACGGCTTCGTCGAGCGTCAGAACCGGAGCGACGCACGCGTCCGTCCCCTCGAACACGGCGGCCCACTCGTCACGCGTGCGCTCGCGGAACCGCGCGGCGAGCACCTCCCTCGCCTGCGGCCACGTGCTGCGGTCGTACTGGCTTCCGAGCGGTAGCTCTTCCGCGAGCCCCAGCAACTGGACGAGCTCGGCGTAGAACTTGGGCTCGAGCGGCCCGACCGCTAGGTACCCGCCGTCGGCGCACTCGTAGACGCCGTAGAACGGTGCGCCGCCGTCGAGCAGGTTCGTTCCCCGCGGCCCGAGCAGGCCGGCCGCGGCCAGGCCGTGGAAGGGCGTCATCATGCTCGCGGCCCCGTCGACGATGGCCGCGTCGACGACCTGGCCGGCGCCGCTGCTCGCCGCCTCGACCAGGGCCGCGACGACGCCGAGCGCCAGAAACGCGCCCCCGCCGCCGAAGTCGCCGAGCAGATTGATCGGCGGGACCGGCGGCTCCCCCTCGGTTCCGATGTGCCCCAGCGCGCCGGCGAGGGCGATGTAGGCGACGTCGTGCCCGGCGGTCGAGGCGAGCGGTCCCTCCTGGCCCCAGCCGGTCATCCGCCCGTAGACGAGGCGCGGGTTGCGCTCGAGGCAGTCGGACGGCCCGAGGCCGAGCCGCTCGGTCACGCCCGGCCGGAAGCCCTCGATCAGCGCGTCCGCCCGTTCGACCAGGCGTAGGGCGGCCTCGAGGCCGTCGGGCTGCTTGAGGTCGAGCGCGATCGAGCGGCGGCCGCGGTAGAGCAGCTCGAGCGCAGGATCGTCGCCCAGCCGGCCGGCCGGCTCGCGGCGCTCGACGCGGACGACCTCGGCGCCGAGATCGGCGAGCAGCATCGCCGCGAAGGGCCCGGGCCCGATCCCGGCCAGCTCGACGACGCGAATCCCGCGTAGCGGCCCCGCCGCTTCGGCGGGCGTGGTTTCGTCCTCCGGCGGCGGGCGGTGATCCACGCCGGGGGATATTGCCGTGTTCGCAGGGGCAGGCCGGGTCTATCGTTGACCCGTGGAGCTGCTCGAGCGCGATGAGGCGTTGTCGGCGCTCGTCGCGGCGTACGAGGCGGCGGCGCAGGGCCAGGGCCGTGCCGTCTTCGTCACGGGAGAGCCGGGGATCGGCAAGACCTCGCTCGTGAGCCGGTTCCTGCGCGATCTCGGCTCCGGCGCGAGAGTCCTGTTCGGGAACTGCGACGACCTGCTGATCCCGAGGCCGCTGGGCCCGATCCGCGACCTGGTGGGGAGTGTGTCGCCTTCGTTCGAGGACGCGCTCTCGTCGGATGCCGCGCCGCACGATCTCCAGACACTGCTGATCGCGGAGCTCGAGCTGCCGCCGCACCCGACCATCCTGGTGCTCGAAGACATCCACTGGGCCGACGACGCGACCTTCGACTCGATCACCGTCGTCGGACGGAGGATCGGCTCGCTGCCCGCGCTGCTCGTCCTCACCTTCCGCGCCGGCGAGGCGCCGCCGGGGCATCCGTTGTACGCGACGATCGGGGCGATCCGGGCCGACGACTCGGTCGTGGTCGAGCTGTCGCCGCTCTCGCAGAACGCAGTCGCATCGCTCGCCGGCGAGCAAGCGGCCGAGCTGTACGCCACGACCGGGGGCAACCCGTTCTACGTCACCGAGCTGCTGACCTCTCCCGGCGACGCCGACCTTCCCCCCTCGATCGCCAACGCGGTGCTGGGCCGCGCCGCACGGCTCGACGAGCCGTCCCGCCGCCTCGTGGAGCTGGCCTCGGTCGTCCCGAACCGCGTCGGCACGTCCCTGCTCGATGCGGTCATGCCCGACTGGCCGGCCGCTGCGGAGGAGCCCGAGCGGCGGCGGCTGCTCGAGGTCGACGCGACTCACGTCCACTTCCGCCACGAGCTGGCCCGAAACGCGATCAGGTCGAGTCTCCCGATCGCAGCGCGACGGCGGCTGCACGCCGAGATCCTCGCTGCCCTGCTCGCGGCGGACGCCGATCCAGCGCACATCGTCCACCACGCCGAGGCTGCGGGTGCAGAGGACGTGGTCGCCGAGTACGCGCTCGTCGCCGCGCGGCGGGCGGCGGCGTTGGCCTCGAACCGCGAGGCGTACTCCCACTACCGGCGCGCCTCGCACTTCGTCGACCGGCTGCCTCCCGCCGAGCGAGCGGCCGTGCTGGAGGAGCTCGCCGGGGTCGCGTACGCGATCGGCCGTCTCGACGGCGCGTTCGTGGGCATCGATCGCGCGATCGGCTTCTACCGAAGCCTGGGCGACCAGGAGGGCGTGGGTCGGTGCCTCCGGACGATGTCGCGCTACCACTGGGTCGCAGGCGACGGCCAGGCCGCCCACACGGCGGCGCTCGAGGCGATCTCGATCCTGGAGCCGCTCGGCCCGTCGGCGGAGCTCGCGCGCGCCTACAGCGTGGTCTCCCAGCTGGCGATGCTCGCGGAGGACGTGGAGCCGGCGCTCGCCTGGGGCGAGCGGGCGCTGGCTCTAGCCACCCGCCTCGGCGACGAGCGCACGCGTGCGCACGCCCTCGTCAACATCGGCACCGCCAGGATCAACCGGAACGTCGACGAGGTCGAGCCGCTGCTCGAGGCGCACGCGGTCGCGGATGCGGCGGGGGACCGTCACGAGGCCGCCCGTGCGCTCGAAAACCTCGGGATCACCCTGCTGATCTGGGTGCGTCCCGAAGAGGCGCTCCGGTACGCGAGCCGGGCGGCCGCCTACGCCCAGGAGTACGAACAGCTGATCCTGGCCTCGTACTCGACCACCGTGGTCGCGTGGCTGCGCCTCCGTGCCGGCGAGTGGGACGAGGCCGAGCGCCTGACGCGGCGCGAGGTGGAGAGCGGCAGAGTCGTGCGCCTGCTCACGAAGACGGTTCTTGCCGAGCTCGCAGTCCGTCGCGGCGACCCGGACGGCGCGGAGAGGGTCGACGAGCTGCTGCCCGAAGCCGACCGCACAGGCGAGCTGCAGAGGATCGTGCCGCTCCTCGAGCTCGCCACCGAGCGGGCGCTGATCGCGGGCGCGCCCATGCCCGTCGAGCGGTTCGAGAAGCTCGCCGCGATGCCGGTGGGAGGCATTCGCGCCGGCCGCTTCGCGATGCGGGCCGCCGCGTGGGCGGCAGTCGCCGGGGTCGAGCTCGAGGTCGAGGAGCCGCTCTCGCCTCCGCACGCCGCGATGGCCCGCCGCGACTGGCGCGGGGCGGCGGACGCCTTCGGCGCAGTGGGCTGGAGCTACGACCGCGCGCTGATGCTGTCGCTGCTGGACGACGAGGTGGCGCTGTCCGAGTCGATCGAGCTCGCTCGTAGCCTCGGGGCCGAGCCGCTGACCAGGCGGGTGGCCGAGCGCATGCGCGAGCTTGGCCTGCGAGTTCCCGCGGGGCCGCGAGAGACGACGCGAGCGAATCCGGCCGGGCCTGACCGCACGCCAGCTCGAGGTGCTGGCCCTGCTGACCGAGGGGCTCACCAACGCGGAGATCGCCGAACGCCTGGTGGTGTCCCAACGGACCGCGGAGCACCACGTCGCGGCGGTGCTGACGAAGCTCGGCGCGACGACCCGCAGAGAGGCGGCGCAACGCGCGGCCGAGCTCCAGCTCGCCGCCGACACGTGAGAGAGGCCCGCACGGACGATGTGTCCGCGCGGGCCTCGCAGTGCCTAGCTCCGGGGCGTCCGCCGCCTGAGCCAGTCGCCGGCGGCCGCGAGTCGTGCACGCACGAGCACCGCCAGCGGAGCCACGGTGCCGGCCCCGGCGAGCGTGGCGACGACGAGCGGCAGCTCGCCGCCGTGGTGCGCGAGGATCATGCGAACACCTCCGAGGTCGAGTCGCCACCCTGGAGGCGTACCTCGTGGGCCCTGGCGGGACCATCCGGCCGATTGTGGAAGTCGACGAAGAAGTCGGGGTCGACGCTCATCGACCCGTCCTCGGCGACGTCGATCTTCAGCATCCACGAGCGCAGCTCGGGATAGAACTGGTTGTCCCAGGTGGAGAACAACGAGTTCGTCACGTAGAGCCGCCGCCCGTCGTACGAGAGCTGCAGCATCTGCGGCCCGCCGCTGAGCGGCCGGCCCGCGTCGCTCTCGTGTCCGAGCAGCCCGCCCAGCCAGACCTGTCCGGTGAGGCGGGGGTTGGCGGGGTCGGACACGTCGTAGCTGGCGCAGGTCGCCGTGGAGCCAGTTGGAGAAGTAGAGCGCACTTGTCGTCCAGCGAGAGGACGAGATCGGTGATCAGCCCGGGCACCGGGAAGGGCCAGCCTTCGAGCTCGACCGGCTCGACAGCGATCACCTGCTCGGCCTCGTAGCCGCCGTTCTCGCGGGCGAAGCGCCACATCGTGCTCGACAGCGCCGCGCCGACGAAGCCCTCCGTCGCCTCCGGGTCGTGCCTCCAGCGGATCTCGAGCGGCATCGAGGCCGTTCTCGCCGAGGTCGATCGTCTGCTCGCAGCTCGCGCTTCTCGAGGTTCCAGAAGTGGAGCTGCCGGCCGTAGCGTGCCGGCCTGCCACGTCGTCCAGGTCGAAGCCCGGCTCGTACGCGTTCGGGACGCCGAACTCGCTCGACACGATGACGTTCTGGCGCGGCTGGTACCAGAAGTCGTAGTTGCATCGATGGCCTCGGGCCGCCGTTCTCCCAGCGGCCCTTCGACCTCGAACGTCTGGCCGTCGATCACCGCGAAGCCGCCGGCCGCGTTGCCCGTCCGCGTCGCCGAGCATCGAGAGGACGACGTTCTCGCCCGGCATGCAGTGCGTCGGTGTGCGGGCGCGGTGTAGCCGGTCGCCTCGACCAGCTCCTCCGGCTCGATCACCCGCTCGATCCTCGGCTGCCGCGGGTCGCTGCCCACGTCGACGACGTAGACGCGCGACGAGCGGAAGCCCGGGATGATCAGGTGCGAGCGGTCGGGCGCCGTGGCAGGCGCCCGAGCAGCGGTTCCAGCCGAAGTGGTGCAGCTCGTCGCCGACGTACGGCATCGGCAGCTCGTGCACGATCCGGCCGTAGCTCTCGGACGCCGGGTTCGTGTCGACGACGGCGAGGAAGTCCGGCGCGTCGACGTCGGTCCCGGCCCGCGTGCAGACGACGTAGAGGAAGTCCTCACGCGGGGCACCCATCGCGTCCTGCGGCGAGAGGTGGAACGAGGCCGGCTTGTGGCTGTGCTGTGTGTGCATGTCGCTCCTTGCTCGTTGGGGGGCTCAGGCCGACGCGGCGGCCCGAACGAGTTGAGACAGGTCGGCGCGGGGAAGCGTCCGCTTCTCGCCGCCGACGTCGAGCACGGTCTTGCCGCCGACGATGCGGACGTGCTCGCCAGCCACTGCTTGCCGGCCGCGGTCGCCGAGGTGACGGTGTCGACGGTCGACGAGCTGGATCTCGATGTCGTCGCCGTCGCCGCCGTCGAGGACGTCGATGCCGCCGCCGCCGATGAGCACGTCGTCGCCGGCGCCGCCGAGCAGCACGTCGTTGCCGTCGCCGCCGATGAGGACGTCGTTGTCCGTCGCCGCCGTCGGCCGTGAGCTGGATCGCCGCGGCCGCCAGGCCGGAGGCGTCGACCACGTCGTCGCCGGCCAGCGTGTTGATCGTCAGCCGGTCGTTGGCGGCCTCGGCGCCGGTGATGTTCACCTGCGCGGCCAGGCCGATCACGGCCACGCTCGGACGCGTCGCCGAGCGACGATGGCGACGTCGTCGCCGTTGGTGCCGCTGGACGATCACGTTGTCCGGCTGGGCGTCGCCGGCGCCGCCGACGACGGCCAGGTCGGTGTTCACCTCGGTCACGTCGGTGCCGCTGAGGTCGTTGACGACGATCGTGTCGGCGCCGCCGAGGGCGTTGGAAGTCGATCGCCTCGACGTCGTTGAGGTCCATCATCACGTTGGCGATGTTGCGGAAGAACCGCACGCGCCCGCCGTTGGCGGAGATGTCGATGTTCTCGGCGACGTTGGCGCCGTTGAACAGCATCGTGTCGAAGCCGTCCTGGCCCTCGAGCGTGTCGTTGTCGTCGCCCGGGTTCCAGACGAACGTGTCGTCGCCGGCGCCCATGAGGGCGGTGTCGTCGCCGTCGCCGCCGTTGATCAGGTCGTCGCCCTCGCTGCCGAGGAACACGTCGGCGCCGAGGCCGCCGTTCATCGTCAGCTGGATGCCGTCGGCCTCCAGCGAGCGTGGCGTCGACGACGTCGTCGCCGCCCAGTGCGTTGAGCGTCAGCCGGTCGTTCGCCTGCTCCGGGAAGGAGATGTTGACCGCGGCGTGACAGCCCGAAGACGTTGACGCCGCCGGCGTCGCCCGCGGCGCCGAACACGTCGTCGCCCTGGGTGCCGTTGACGGTGATCGTGTCGGCCGCGCCGTCGCCGCCGCCGTTCGGCCCGCGCAGGTCGAGGCCGTTCGCGCGTCACGTCGGTGCCGCTCAGGTCGCCGACGACGATGTTGTCGGCGCCGCCCAGGGCCCGGAAGTCGATGCTCTCGACGTCGTCGAGGTCCATCGTCACGGTGGCGATGTTCGCGGAGGAACAGGACGCGGCCGCCGTTGGCGACGATGTCGATGTTCTCGGCGACGTTGGCGCCGAAGAACAGCATCGTGTCGGCGCCGTCCTGGCCCTCGAGCGTGTCGTTGCCGTCGCCCGGGTCCCACTGGAACGACGTCGTCGCCGGCGCCCATCAGGGCGAGGTCGTTGCCGTTGTCGCCGAAGAGCGAAGTCGTTGCCGGTCGCCGCCGAGGAACACGTCGGCGCCCTGCGAGCCGAGGAGCGTCGTCCTCGCCGGCGCCGCCGTCGATCGTCAGCTTGATCACGCCGGCCGGCAGCGTCGTCGCCGTGACGCCGTCGTCGCCGCCGAGCGCGTTGACGACGAGCGAGTCGTTGGCGCCCTCGGAGTTGGCGATGTTCACCCGGGCCGCGAGGCCGAGCACGGACGCGGAGGTGCCCGCGCCGAAGACGTCGATGATGTCGTCGCCGTTGGTGCCGTTGACGATGACGGTGTCGGCCTGGCCGTCGCCGGCCGTGCCGCCGATCGTGCCGGCGAGGTCGACGTTGATCTCGACGACGTCGGTGCCGGTCAGGTCGTTGACGGTGATCGTGTCGGTGCCGCCGAGGGCGTTGAGGTCGACCACCTCGACGTCGTCGACGTCCATCGACGATGGTGCCGAGGTTGCGGGTGAAGCGCAGCGCGGCCGCCGTTGGCCGACGCCGTCGAAGATCTCGCTCGCCGCCGCTGCCGTTGAACAGCATCGTGTCGGTGCCGTCCTGGCCCTCGACCGTGTCGCTGCCGTCGCCGGGATCCCACTGGAAGACGTCGTCGCCGGCGCCGAGGAAGGCGACGTCGTTGCCCTGCTGGCCGTCGACGAAGTCGTTGCCGTCGCCGCCGAGCAGGAGGTCGACGCCGTTGCTGCCGAGGATCGTGTCGTTGCCGGCGCCGCCGTCGACGGTGATCGCGATCAGCGCGGCGAGGTTGCCGGTGGCGGAGAAGCTGTCGTCGCCGCCGTTGGCGTTGAGGACCAGCTTCTCGGAGGTGCCGATGTCGATCGAGAACGGCGCCGGGTCGAGGCGGTCGAAGCGGACGCGCGTGCCGTTGGCCGTGGTCGGTGAACTGCCTCGGCGCCGTTGCCGCCGTTGACCTCGACGGTGTCGGTGCCGGCGCCGCCCTCGTTCAGGTCGGTGTCGTCGCCGGGGTTCCAGATCATCCGGTCGTTGCCGCTCTCGCCGAAGACCTGGTCGTCGGCGTCGCCGCCGGTGAGGGTGTCGTTCTCGGCGCCGCCGAACAGGAAGTCGAAGCCGCCCTTGCCGAGCAGGGTGTCGTTGCCGGCCTGGCCGAAGAGCTGGTCGCCGCCGGAGCCGCCGGTGAGCGTGTCGTTGCCGGCGCCGCCGAACAGGTTCGCCCGCGGCAGCGCGCCGTTGGCCTCGTTGAGGGTGATCGTGTCGTTGCCGCCCTGGCCGAAGACCTGGATCAGCGCGGTGTTGGCGACCGTCGGCGTGCCGCCGGCGACGGCGACCGCGCCGCCGTTGACCAGGATCGCTGCCGGCCGCGTTGCGGCTGATCGTGATCGTGTTGTCGAGGGTGTCACCGAAGACGGTGAGCGCCGCCGTTGCTGAACGACGCGGTGACCGCCGCGTTCGCCGGCTGGCTTGCAGCGCCGAAGAACGCGGCACCGATCACGATGCCGGCGAGCAGCCGGCGCGTGCGTCGTCGTGACCGCAGGATTACGGTTGGTGACTTCATGAGGGGAGCTCCTTTCGAGAGCTGTGGGGAGGAGGCGAGGGCCTAGGCCCTCGCGGGGGCAGCGAGAGATCAGCGCGCGATCGCCACCGCCTCGATGTACGTCGACGGGATGGCGACGGCGTTGTCGCATCCCAGCCGGTCGAATCGCCGCGCGAGCGCGACGAGATCGTGCTCGAGCGCCTCGCGGGCGTCTCCTTCGAGCGCCGCGAATGCCTTCAGCGTCGGCCCGTACCAGCGCCCGAAGAATGCGACGAACTCCTCTGCCGACCGGAACCTGAAGGTGAAGGTGCGCTCCGCGACCTCGAGCGAGGCGATGCCGTCGCCGAAGAGCTCGCGGAGGTGGCCCTCGGTGCCCCAGAGCAGCGGCGACCGCAGCCCTGCGGGAGGCGGAACGTGCGCGCCGACCGTGCGGAAGAGCTCGCCGATGAAGCTGTCCGGTGTCCAGCTGGCGAGGGCGATGGTGCCCCCCGGCCGGGCAGACGCGGAGCAGCTCGGCGGCGGCCCGGTCGTGGTCGGGCGCGAACATGGAGCCGAAGACCGACGTTACGGCGTCGAACGAGCCGTCGGCGAAGGGCAGCGACTCGGCGTCGCCCTCCAGAAGCTCGACGTCGAGCCCTTCGGCGGCCGCGCGTGCGCGTCCGCGCTCGAGCAGGGCGGGCACGTAGTCCACCCCGACCACGGTGCAGCCGTGGCGCGCGGCGGCGATCGCCGCGTTGCCGCTGCCGGTTGCGACGTCGAGCACGCGCCAGCCGGCGCGCAGGTCGGCCGTGTCGCAGAGCTGCTCGGCCACGAGCACGATGCGCGCGCCGACCGCAGCGTAATCGCCGCTCGCCCAGGTCTGCTGCTGGCGCTGCTTGATCGCGCCGAAGTCGAGTGAGATCGGTTGCAGGGTGTCTGTCATCGGGTGTCTCCTTCTCGGGTCAGGGTGTGTGAGTGGCGGCGATGCTCATGCTCTCGACGCCGTAGGTCTGACAGGCCTCTCGGGCCCGGTCGCTGAGGAAGCGGTAGTCGTTGCGGCGCGTCGCGGTGATCGCGAAACCCGCCGCGGCGAGCGCCTCCAGGTAGTCCGCCGTCGGGATCGCGCCGGCGATGCAGGCGGCCCAGAGCTCGGTGTTGCGACGGGTGGACTCCTTCAGCGGGCTCGCGCTGACGATGTCGGCGATCGCGAGCCGGCCCTCGGGGCGCAGCACGCGGGCGGCCTCGGCGAAGACGCGGTCCTTGACGGGCGAAAGGTTGACGACCCCGTTCGAGATCACGACGTCGAAGCTCCCGTCCTCGAACGGCAGGTCGTCGATGCTCGCCTGAACGAACTCGACGTTGTCGATGCCCTCGCTGCCTCGCGAGTCGCGTCGCCCGGTCGACCTGGGCGTCGGTGAAGTCGACGCCGACGACCCGTCCCCTCGCGCCCACACGGACCGACGCGCAGAAGGCGTCGGTGCCGGAGCCGGAGCCGAGATCGAGCACCCGGTCCCCGGGCCTGAGCGCGGCGAGGTCGAGGTGGTAGCCCACACCGGCGAACGACGCGACGGCCTGAGCCGGGACGGCCGCGACGAGCTCCTTCGGATAGCCGAGGCGAAGTGCCAGGCCGGCGCCGGTCTCGAAGTGGCGCGACGCGTGCGGATTGCGTGCGACGCCCCGGTAGACCTCCTGAACCTGCCGCTCGAGCTCGGCGCGATCGACGAGAGTCGAGGCGTCCGCCTGCGGCAGCTCGGACGGCTTGAGTGTGTTTTGCACGTGACCTCCGGATCGGTTGGACTTGACCATCGGAGATCGACAGTAGGAGCCGGCCTACCCCGCCGTCATCGGGGGCGGGTACCGATCTTGCGGCCGCTGCCTACCTAGCCTCTACCTAGAGCACGGATTCGCGTTGGGGTTGCGTTGCGTGGCGCCCCTGTGGGGGTAGATGAGTGGTGTGCGAGCGGGTGGCGGGATGGCGTGGTCGAGGAGGGTGTCGTTCTCGCGTGCAGCGTTGCTCGCGTTGGTGCTCGTGGGCGTGCTCGCGTTCGCTTTCGTGCTCGTGTCTCGCTCCTTTCAGGGTGAGAGCCGCTGGGAGCTGGCCGTTTCGACAGATCCGATTGCGCTCTATGTGGTGGAGAACGGCTCGAGGTCGAGGAGCGCAGATCGGGTGTCGGGCCCGCGTGGTCGCCGGACGGGAAACGATTGGCCTACAAGGGCGACTTCGACGGCAGGATCTGTCGGGGTCGAGACCAGCCCCTTCTGCTCAACGTTGGCATTGGAGGCGAGGTGTCGCAGTGGACGCCGGACGGCCGTCGTTGCTGTTCGAGGGGAACAGGCATTCGCCTCGTCCAGCATGCGGCCGATCCCGGGCAGACCAGGAATCCCGCCCGGACGAGCTCGTGCGAGTAGTCGAGGCCGAGTCCGCGACCCAGGCGGCGACCTCGGTCTCGGACAGGCGCTCCTGGAGCTCGTCGGCGACAGTCGGGTCACTCGGGCGGCGGGCCTCCAGCATCGCCCCTGAGACAGCGCCTCGTAGCGGGCGGCGTCGATCCGCGCGCCGAGCAGCGTCGCCGCCGTGTCGCCGGACGGAGAACCCGGCGGCGCCGGCAGCGCCGTGCCTTCGCGCTCGCGGAGCTGGTCGAGGACGACGGCCAGCTCGTTGGGTCGATCCTACCAGCGTGCGAAACCCTCCGCCAGGTAGCCGTCGACTGGTTCCTCCCACGGGGGGCGACGCCGATCGCCAGTAGCCGGCCTCGCGAGGCGGTTCGGTCAGCCACTCCATCGTGCAGCCGGGCCGCCGGCGCCGTTCGAGTCGCGCCCGCAGTGGCTCCCCGATGGGACCGCTGTCGTGATCGCTCGACGGATCTGCCGGAGGAGGTAGCTTGGGCGATCGCGCTCGTGCGGGTCGACGGCCTCAGTCGCGTCCTCCGCCGCCCTCGAGCAAGCCCGGAGTTGACTCTGTCGCGTGACGGCTCCGCTCGCTCGTCTACCTGCGGGGCCACACGCTGGTCGTGGCGAAACGAGGCGGAGGCGAGGAGATCTACCCGCTGCGCGGCCTGATCCCGAAGCGCTATTCCGCAGTGGTCGAGTACGACGGCTTCAGCTGGTCGCCTGACGGCCGCGAGGTCGCCTTCTCGGTCGGAGGCGCCGACCTGGCCTCCCCGACCTCCGACATGCTCCTCCGCGTCTACGCCCTCGACGTCGCAACCGGCAAGATCCGCCGACTCGCCGAGATCCACGACGCCTCTGGCGCACAGCTCGCCTGGAACCCGCACCCGCAGGCGTAGCCGACGGGCAACCCAACGCGAATCCGTGCTTGAGCCTCTCCTAGGTAGCGAGCTCGCGCAGCCGCCGCTCCAGGAAGCGGCGCTCGGGGTCCGAGTGCACGAGCTCGAGGGCGCGCAGGTAGGCGGCGCGAGCCTCGTCCATGCGGTCGAGCCGGCGCAGCAGCTCCGCGCGCGTCGCGTGCAGGTAGTGATAGCCATCCAGGTCGAGGCCGTCGACGATCACGAGAGCGGGCTTGAGCTCACCCGCCTCGGCCATGGCGGCGGCCCGGTTCAGCTCGGCGACCGGCGAGCCGGTCCGTCGGGCGAGCTCGCCGTAGAGGGCCGCGAGCTGCGGCCAGTCCTCCGGTTCTTCGACGTGGAGTGCTGCGATCGCCGCCTGGAGCACGTAGGGACCGCGTCCGCCGAGGGCCAGAGCACGGTCGAGGGCAGTCCGCCCGTTCGCGATCTGTGCCAGGTCCCACAGCGAGCGGTCCTGGTCGCGCAGGAGCACGACCGTGCCGTCGGCGAAGCGGGCGTCGCGACGGGCGTCGTTCACGAGCATCAGCCCCAGGAGCCCGTGCACCTCGGGCTCGTCGGGCATCAATTCCGCGAGCACGCGGCCGAGCCTGAGCGCCTCGGCGGCAAGGTCGCCGCGGCCGCCGTAGCCCTCGTTGAAGATCAAGTAGATGACCGCCAGAACGGCGTCGAGGCGGTCCGGAAGCAGGTGGGCCGGGGGCACGCGAAACGGGATCCCGGCGGCCTTGATCTTGCGCTTGGCCCGCACGAGCCGCTTGGCCATGGTCTCCTCGGGAACGAGGAAGGCGCGGGCGATCTCCTCGGTCCTCAACCCGCCCAGCGTCCGCAGCGTGAGTGCGACCTGCGCCTCGAGCGACAGCGCCGGGTGGCAGCAGGTGAACAGCAGCTCGAGCCGCTCATCGGGGATCGTCGCTTCGTCCATGTCGTCCTCAACGGCCTCCGGCACGTCCAGCAGGCGGGTCTTGGCGGCGAGCGTGCGGTCCCGGCGGATGCGGTCGATCGCCCGGTTCCGTGCGGTGGCCACCAGCCAGGCACGGGCTGACGGGCGTCCCCTCGCGTGGCCAGCGAGCCGCGGCGACCGCGAACGCCTCCTGGGCGGCTTCCTCGGCGAGGTCGAAGTCGCCGAGGAAGCCGATCAGGGCGGCGAGGACACGTCCCCACTCGTCGCGGAAGACCTGATCGAGAATCGGTGCCCCTAGTACTCCACGACCGGGCGGACCTCGACCGCGCCACCGAGGCGGGCCGCCGGGATGCGGGCGGCCAGCTGGATGGCGGCGTCGAGGTCGTCGGCCTCGAACACGAGATAGCCGTTCAGCGCCTCCTTGACGGCGACGAACGGCCCGTCGGTGGTGAGCGTCTTGCCGTCCTGGACGCGCACCGTCGTCGCCGTTCCGGGATCGTCGAGCCCGAGGCCCGAGGTCACGCCGGGGGTCTGGTTGATCGCCTGGTAGTCGACGTAGATGGCCTTCTGCTCGTCCTCGGAGAGCCGCGCCCAGTCCTCGGGCGACCGCGGTGTCGGGGCGTCGCCCTGGTGAATCAGCAGCATGTACTTCATGGATTCCTCCTCGTCGTACAGCATGGTCGTCTTCAAAGACGAACGGCGCAGCCGGAAGAGGACACCCTGTCTTCAGGCCGGCGCGAGGACCGAGAGCCCGAGCGTTCCGTCGAGCAGGGCGCGGCCCACGATCGCGGCCTCGCAACCCGCCAGGCGGGCCGCATCGAGATCCGCCTCCGAGCCGATGCCTCCGGCCGCGATCACGGGAAGCCCCGACCGCTCGAGCACCGCGGTGAGGAGCTCGAGATCCGGGCCGGCGAGGGTGCCGTCCCGCGCGATCGAGGTGCAGAGGATGCGCGCCACGCCGGCCTCGGCGCAGCGTCCGGCCGCATCCGCCGCCGTCAGCCCGGTCACGCGCTTCCAGCCGTCGAGTGCGAGGCGGCCGTCGCGGGCGTCGATCGCGACGACGAGCCGGTCGCCCAGCGCGGTCGCGTAGCGCTCCAGCGCTCCGGGCGCGGCGAACGCTGCTGTGCCGACGACGACGCGGTCGGAGCCTGCAGCCAGCAGGCTCTCGGCGTCCTCGAGCGATCGAATTCCGCCCGAGGCCTGGACCCTTGCGGGCCTGGCCGCCTCCACCAGCCGGCTGATCAGACGAGGGCGTAGCCGCCCGCTGCGGGCTCCGTCCAGATCGACCAGGTGGATCAGGGTGGCGCCGGCGGCGGCGAAGCGCTCGACCAGCTCGAAGCGGTCGGCGCGCTCCCGCACTCGCTCGAAGTCGCCCTGCTCCAGCGTGACCGCCTCGTCCGCGAGCAGGTCGACCGCAGGGATCACCTCGAACTGCGATGCCATGTTAATATGCTAATACGTCATGCCCGAGGAACCGCGACACGAATGGCAGACCAGCGAGACCCGAGACCTCTTCGAGGCGATCCTGAGCCTGCGCGATCTCGACGAGGCGGAGCGTTTCTTCCGCGACCTCTGCACGCTCTCGGAGCTGGAGGCGATGACTCACCGCTGGCAGGCGGCACAGCTGATCGACCAGGGGCTGCCCTACCACGAGGTGGCCCGCCGCGCGGGCGCTTCGACGACGACCGTGACACGGGTAGCACACTGGCTTCGCCATGGGGAGGGCGGCTACCGGCGCGCCCTGGATCGCAGGAGCCCGGTCAAGACCGGCTGAGGATCGCCGTTCCCGCGAAGGGCCGGCTACGTGAGCCGGCCGTCACGCTGCTCGAGGACGCGGGCCTCGGCCCCGAGGAGCCCGGCGAGCGCGCGCTCGCCTTCCCGTGCCGCAACGCACCGCTCGACGTCCTGCTCGTCCGCGCGGCGGACGTGCCCGAGTACGTACGCGACGGGGCGGTCGACTTCGGCATCACCGGCGCAGATCTCGTGCGCGAGCGGGGAGTGACCGTCGTCGAGCTGCTCCGGCTCGGCTTCGGCTCGTGCACGCTGGACGCCGCGGTTCCTCAGGAGTCCCCAGCCGAGCGGCTCGCCGACCTCGACGGACAGCGGATCGCCACCGTGTACCCGCGGCTCGTTGCCGCATGTCTCGCCGAGCGAGGGCTCGAGGCGGAGCTCGTCGAGGTCACGGGCTCGGTCGAGGTTGCTCCCCGGCTCGGGCTCGCGGACGCGATCGTCGACCTCGTCTCGAGCGGGAACACGCTGCGGACGAACGGCCTCCGCTCGCTCGGCTCGCTCTTCTCCTCCGAGGCCGTCCTCGTCGGCCGGGACGACGCCGACTCCGGCGCCAGCCAGCTCGTGGGGCTGCTCCGAAGCGTGGTGGACGGCCGCGCGACGCGATACCTGATGCTGAATGCGCCCGAGAGCGCGCTCGAGGGGATCTGCGAGCTCGTCCCCGGCTCTCGCTCGCCGAGCATCGTGCCGCTCGCCGAGCCGGGCATGGTCGCCGTCCACGCGCTCGTTCCCGCGGCCGACGTGTGGCGCCTCCTGCCGCGCCTCGCGGCGGCCGGCGGCTCCTCGATCCTGCTCCTCCCCGTGGAGCGGATGCTCGCATGAGCGACGTGCGGAGCATCGTCGCGGACGTCCGCGAGCGCGGGGACGCGGCCCTGCGCGAGTGGGCGCTGCGCCTGGACGGTGCCGAGCCCGCGCGTGCGAAGCCGGCAGGAGACGTGCCCGAGAGCGCCCTGCGCGCGCTCGCCGGCGCGGTCCGGCGCTGGCACGTGCTCCAGCGTCCCGCACACGTTCGCGCGGAGACCGCTCCGGGCGTCGAGCTGGAGCGGCGCTGGGAGCCGATCGGCTCGGTGGGCGTCTACGTGCCCCGCGGGCTCGTTTCGACGCTCGTGATGTGCGCGGTGCCGGCGCAGGTGGCGGGGGTGAGGCGGATCGTGGTCGCAACCCCGCCCTCCGGTGCGGGGTTGGTGGCGCGTGCGGCAGAGCTGCTCGGGCTCGACGACGTCTGGGCGCTCGGCGGGCCGCCGGCAATCGCCGCGTTCGCCTACGGGACCGAGTCTCTTGCGCGCGTGGACAAGATCGTCGGGCCGGGGAACGCCTTCGTGAACGCCGCCAAGCTCGAGGTTGCGCGCGACGTCGCCGTCGACCTCCCGGCCGGCCCCTCCGAGCTCGTCGTCCTCGCCGGCCGCGGCGCCGACCGCCGGGTCGCCGAGCTCGAGCTGGCGGCTCAACGGGAGCACGGCCCGGACACCGTCTGCCGGCTCGTCGAGGTGAACGGCGACGTCCAGGCGGCGCTCGCAGAGGTCGAGGCGCTCGCGCCCGAGCACCTCCTGCTGCTCGGCGAGGAGGCCGAGGCGCTCGCGCCCCGCGTCCGCAACGCGGGCGCCGTCTTTGTCGGCCCGTACTCCTCGGTCGCGGCCGGCGACTACGCCACCGGCGGGAACCACGTGCTGCCGACCTCGGGGTGGGCCCGCGCGGTCGGCGGCCTCGGCCTCGAGGCGTTCCTGAAGCCGGTAACGGTGCAGCGCCTGACGGCCGAAGGGCTCGCGCGCTTGCGGCCGGTCGTCGAGGCTCTTGCCGCCGTCGAGCGGCTGCCGTCGCACGCCGAGGCGGTGCGCCGATGAGGTCGCTCGCTCCCGCGTTCAAACCGTACGAGTGGGCGCCCTCGACCGCCGAGCTGGCGCGGAGGACGGGCCTGGACCCGCTGGAGATCGTCCGCTTCGATGCCAACGTGCCCGCGCAGCCGCCCGCATCGGCGCGCCCGGCGACGCTCGCCGGAGCGCTGGCCGACGTGAACACCTACGCGCACGGCGGCTACCCGTCCCTGCTGACCGCGATCGCGGGCTACTGCGGGGTCGAGCCGGAGAACGTCGTCCTCGGTGCGGGGGCCGACGATCTCATCCTGCTCTGCGCCAGGGCCTTCGCCGGGCCCGGCGACCGGGTCGCGATCACACCGGAGCCCACCTACCCGCTCTACCGGGTGGCCGCGGCGCTTGCCGGGGCGGAGGTCGACGCCGGCTTCGAGCCGGCGCTCACCTACTGCTGTCGTCCGAACAACCCCTCCGGCGACCTCGGCCCGCTCCCGGACGCCCGGCCGCTCGTCGTGGACGAGGCCTACTTCGAGTACGCCGGCGAGACCGCGGCCGGCCTGCTCGACGACGGCGTCGTCGTCCTGCGCACTTTCTCCAAGGCTTTCGGCCTGGCGGGGGCGCGCGTCGGCTACGCGCTCGCCGACGCGGAAACCGCCGCGGAGCTGAAGCGCCTGCAGGCTCCGCTGGCGGTCTCGAGCCTGTCCGCGGAGCTGGCGGCCGCCGCGCTCGCGGAGCCTTCGGATGTGGCGCCCCAGCTCGAGGAGCGCGAGCGGCTGGCCGGTGCCCTGCGCGAGCTCGGCCTCGCTCCCTTGCCCTCGTGGACGAACTTCCTCTTCGTGCCGCTCTCTGGCGCTTCGGACGTGGCCGAGAGGCTGCTCCGGCACGGGGTCGTCGTGCGGGTCTTTCCGCAGGGGATCCGCGTGAGCGTGCGCGACCGCGAGGACGACGATCTGTTCGTGCGGGCGCTCGCCGAAAGCCTCGATCGGCCCGTTCCGTCCGCGCGCGAGGGCCGCAGGGTGCGGCACCTACGTGCCACGGGCGAGACGCGGATCCGCGTGCGCCTGGCGCTCGACGGCGAGGGCCGCGTACGGGTCGCGACGGGCGCCGGCTTGTACGACCACCTGCTCGAGCAGCTCGCCTTCCACGGCGGGCTCGACCTCGTGCTCGAGGGCGTCGGCGACCTCGAAACGGGCCCTCACCACACCGCCGAGGACGCGGCACTCGCCCTCGGCGAGGCGCTCGACCGGGCGCTCGGCGAGCGGCGCGGCGTGGCCCGTTACGGCAACGCGGTCGTGCCGATGGACGACGCGCTCGCCCGGGCCGTCGTGGACCTCGGCGGCCGGCCGTGGGCGGAGCTGCGCCTCGAGCGCGATCCCGGGCTGGCCGCACACGCCCTCCGGAGCTTTGCCACCGCGGCTCGGCTCGGGCTCCACGTCGAGTCGGAGGGGGCGGACGAGCACCACGTGGCGGAGGCCGCCTTCAAGGCCGTGGGGCGAGCGCTGCGGGAGGCGGTCCGGGCCGATCAGGCGGGAATACCGTCGACGAAGGGGCGTTTGTGAGCACGGTGGTCGTCTGCGACTACGGCGCGGGAAACACGCGCTCGCTCGAGCTGGCGTTCGAGCGCCTGGGCGCGGATGCCTCGACGGCCGTCGACCCCGAGCGCGTGTTCGCCGCCGACCTCGCCGTGCTCCCGGGCGTCGGCTCGGCCCGGAGCGCGATGGCGGCACTGCACGACCGCGGGCTCGACGAGGTCTTGCGAGCCCGAGTGGCCGCCGACCGGCCGACTCTGGGGATCTGCCTCGGCCTCCAGCTCGCTCTCGAGGAAACCGAGGAGGACGGCGGCGTCGATGGGCTCCGAGTCCTCCCGGGACGGGCGGTCCGGCTCACCGAAGGCCGTGTGCCCCGGATTGGCTGGGCCCCGGTCGAGCCGCACGCCGGCGACTTCTACTTCGCGCACTCCTACGCGGCGGAGACGTCTGCCGCGTGCGCCTGGTCGGAGGGCGTGGTCGCCGAGGCCCGCGCGGGAAGCTTCCTCGGCGTCCAGTTCCACCCCGAGAAGAGCGGCGACGCCGGAGCGCGCTATCTGACCCGATGCCTCTCCCGCGCCTGATCCCCTGCCTCGATGTCGCGGGTGGACGCGTCGTCAAGGGCGTGCGCTTTCGGGCGCTCCGCGATACGGGCGACCCGGTCGAGCTCGGGGCCGCGTACTCGGCGGCTGGCGCGGACGAGCTCGTGTACCTCGACGTCGAGGCGACCGCCAAGGCGCGCCCGGCTCTCCTCGAGCTGGTCGCCCGCATCGCCGAGCGCCTCTCGATTCCGTTCACCGTCGGCGGCGGCGTGCGCACGGTCGACGACGCCGAGGCCCTGCTCCGCGCCGGCGCCGACAAGGTCACGGTCAACACCGCCGCTCTCGAGCGCCCGGAGCTGATCGGCGAGCTCGCTGCCCGGCTCGGCTCCCAGGCGGTCGTCGTCGCCGTCGACGCCAGGGCGGGGGAGGCGTACGCGCGCGCGGGAACACTCGCCAGCGGGCGCAGCGCCGTCTCCTGGGCGCGGGAGGCGGAGCAGCGCGGAGCGGGGGAGATCCTGGTCACGTCGATCGACGCCGACGGCACGCGCGCCGGCTACGACCTGGGTCTCACGCGCTCCGTCGCCGAGGCCGTCTCCACTCCGGTGATCGCCTCCGGTGGGGCCGGCAGCGCCCGTCACGTCGCCGAGGCGCTCGGAGTGGCCCAGGCCGCCCTGCTCGCCTCGATCGTCCACGAGAACCCCGCTCGCCTCACGCTCCTTCGCACAGAGCTGCGAGGGCTGGGAGTGAGGCTGCGCGATGCCGCCTGAGCTCCTGCCTGCAGTCGTTCAGGACGCCGACAGCGGTCGCGTGCTCATGCTCGCGTGGATGGACGAACGGGCGCTGGCCCTGACCCGCGAGACCGGAGAGGCGCACTTCTTCAGCCGCTCGCGAGGGCGGCTCTGGCGCAAAGGCGAGACCTCGGGCAACACGCTTCGGGTGGAGGAGGTGCGCGACGACTGCGACGGCGACGCCGTCCTGCTGCGGGTACGTGCCGACGGGCCGGCGTGCCATACCGGTTCGGTCTCGTGCTTCGCGCCGTGGCTGTGGCGCCGCGTCGCCGAGCGCGCCCTCGAGCGCCCGGAGGGCTCCTACGTCGCCGCCCTCCTGGACGAGGGCAGCGGGGCCTGCGCGCGCAAGGTGGGCGAGGAGGGTGTCGAGGCGGCGCTGGCCGGGGTGGCCGAGAGCGACGAGCGGCTCGTCTCCGAGCTCGCCGACCTCTGGTTCCACTCCTACGTCCTCCTCGCCGCGCGCGGCCTCGACCCCGCCGACGTGGAGGAGGAGCTCGTACGGCGAGCGGAGCAGTCAGCATTATCCGTGTGATAAGGAATCGCTCTACAACGCATACGAGGAGGTAGGCATGGCGCTGCAGCTAGGCGACGAGGCACCGGACTTCCAGGCCAGTACCACCGAGGGCACGATCCAGTTCCACGACTGGGTCGGCGACTCGTGGGCGGTGCTCTTCTCGCATCCCCGCGACTTCACGCCGGTCTGCACGACCGAGCTCGGCTACATGGCCCGCATCAAGCCTGAGTTCGACCGGCGCGACGTGAAGGTCATCGGCCTCTCCGTCGACCCGGTCGACAACCACGACGAGTGGGCGAAGGACATCGAGGAGACGCAGGGCGTCGCTCCGAACTACCCCCTGATCGCCGACGCCGACTTCAGCGTCTCGAAGCTGTACGGGATGCTGCCGGCGGACACGTCGGGCGACCCGACCCAGCGCACCCCCGCCGACAACCAGACCGTTCGCAACGTCTTCGTCGTCGGCCCCGACAAGAAGATCAAGCTGATCCTCGTCTATCCGATGACGACGGGCCGCAACTTCGACGAGGTCCTGCGCGTGATCGACTCGCTCCAGCTGACCGCGACGCGCAAGGTCGCGACCCCGGTCAACTGGAAGAACGGCGAGGACGTGATCATCGCCGGCTCGGTTTCGGACGAAGAGGCGAGGGAGACCTACCCCGACGGCTGGGAATCGCCCAAGCCGTACATCCGGATCGTTCCACAGCCCGCCAGAGAGGAGATCTCGTGAGCGTTACCGACGAGCTGCTGTCCAACGCCACCAACTACGCGGCCGAGTTCGACCGCGGCAACCTGCCGATGCCTCCCGCCAAGGGCGTCGCCATCGTCGCTTGCATGGACGCCCGCCTGAACGTCGATGGGCTGCTCGGGCTCGAGGAGGGCGATGCGCACGTGATCAGGAATGCCGGTGGCGTCGTCACCGACGACGAAATTCGCTCGCTCGCGATCTCGCAGCGCCTGCTCGGAACGAAGGAGATCATCCTCATCCACCACACGGACTGCGGGATGCTCACCTTCCGCGACGACGAGTTCCGGGCGGAGGTCCAGCGCGAGACGGGGATCAAGCCCACGTGGCCTTGCGAGTCCTTCGACGACGTCGAGGAGGACGTGCGCCAGTCCGTTGCCCGGATCAAGGCGAGCCCGTTCATCCCGCACAAGGACGCAATCAGGGCCTTCGTCTACGACGTGGAGACGGGGCGCCTGGACGAGGTCGCCTAGACCCGCTTCACGAGCTGCGTGTAGATCAGGCGACGTGAGCCAGAAGGCGGTCGAGCGGCCGAGGCACCCGGCCGGGGTCCAGTGCGCCTGCGAGGGTGGCGGCAGACCGGATCTTCCGGCCGCTGTGCGTCCCGAGGAAGCGCCTGAGCTGCTCCTCGGTCGCCCGTCCCCGCCAGGCAGGCTGCCTCTGGAACGTCCGAAAGGCTTCGAGCTCGCCGTCGGCGTCGATCAGCTGCTCGACGGTCGAAGCCCCGAGCGAACGGATCAGCTCGTCCTCGAGGTCGGCGACGCAGACGTAGAAGCCGAGACGCTCCATGTCCGCGCGGCTGAGCTCCGAGCCGAACCCGGCCCGCTCGAGGGCGCGCCTGAAGTGGGGCTCTTCGCCCGCATCGCAGAGGCCGGCCACCCGTAGGCCGAGCCCTCGCGGGCCGTACCGCTCGAGGAACCTCCCGACCGCCTGTGCGCCGCCGATCGGGACGATCGAGACGCCCTCGCTCGCGAGGTCGCGCCCGCGGCGTTCGGCGAGCGCCTCGAGTGCGCAGCGGTCGCTGAGCCCTTCCACGAGCACGACCGTGTGCGCCGACACGTCCTCCATCGATTTGCCTCTGCTGACGAGATCACCCCCAGGTGTCAGTATCCGGGTCTCCGTGAGTGCCGACGTAACTGCGCGGTTCGACTCGCTGCTCGCCACCGGCGAGCGGGTGCTGCTCGTGCGCCAGCGTCACTGGTTGACGTTCCTCGAGGCCGGGCGCTGGTTCGTGCTCGCGTTGGCCGCCGGCGCCCTGACGCTCCTGCTCGACCAGGTGGTTCCCGACGACGGCACCTTCGGGTTCCTCGGCACGATTCTGAGCTGGGGCTTCTGGCTCTTCCTGGCGATCGGGGTGATCGGCGTCGGCTGGTACGTCCTCGTGTGGCGCGTCGAGCGCTACCTCGTGACGACGCGTCGCGTGATCGAGACGGGCGGCGTGATCAACAAGTACACGACCGACACCTCGCTACCGATGATCACGGACATGATCGTCGGACACCCGTGGCTGGGTCGAATCGTCGGCTACGGCGAGCTCGACCTGCTTACGGGCTCCGAGGCGGGCAGGAGCAAGATCCGCTTCCTGCCCGACGCCGACGGCTTCAAGAAGACCATGCTCGACGCCAAGCACGAGTACGAGCTCGAGGTCGGCGGAGGCCGGGTCCTGCAGGAGGTCGCCGAGTCGGCCGCCGCCCGGCCCGCGGCCGCTTCTGCACCGGTGTCCGCGGCGGACATCGACTCGTCGCTCAGCCGCCTCGCCGACATGCGCGACCGCGGGCTGATCACGCCCGAGGAGTTCGACGAGAAGAAGCGCGAGCTGCTCGGCCGGCTCTAGCGACGTCGGCTTGGACGTGGGCGACGCTCCCCGGACGAAGGACGGGATCGAGTACCTGCTCTGGCGGCACGCGCTCGCGGACGGCGAGGTGACGACGGTGTACGCGGTGCGCTACCCGAGGCGGTCCACCCGTGCTCGTGTGGTCTTCTTTCCCCGGCCGGAGCACCTGGACGTTTGGTGTCGCAGGAACGGCGTCGAGGAGGCTGTCGTTGGCGGCTTCTTCGTGCGGGACCCGTACCGGCCTCTCGGCGAGGTCTGGATCGACGGGCGGCCGGCACGTCACGAGCCCATCGCCGCCCCGTACGCAGGGCGCCGAGGCAGCGTCGTGATCGACGACGGGTCGGCGCGCCTGGTGGAGCGAGCCGCGGCACCGTCGCAACCGGCCGGCGATCTGCTTCAGGCCGGGCCGCTGCTCGTGGTCGACGGGGCAGTCGTCGTGGACGGAGACGACGATCGCGAAGGCTTCTCGGCCGGGGCGGGTCAGTTCGACTCCGACATCACCGACGGGCGCTACCCGCGGGCCGCCCTCGGGATCTCGGACGACTCGCTCGTCGCGCTCGCATGCGATGGGCGTCGCTCCAACGTCGATGGCGGCCTGTCGATGCTCGAGCTCGCCCAGGCGATGGTCGAGCTCGGCGCCGAGAGCGCGATCAACCTCGACGGCGGCGGCTCCACCACGCTCGTGCACCGCGGCCACCTGCTCAACCGCCCCTACTCCACCCATGATCAGCCGGCGCCCGCGTCACGGCCGATCGTCAGTGCTCTGGCCTTCGAGTCCCCCACTTGAGGATCCGGTGCCGCCGCTAGGTTGACGCGTATGCAGCATGCTGCAGCCTCGCTTGCGCTCCTGCTGGCGGTCGCGCTGGCCGGGTGCGGGGGCGACGACGAGAGCGAGGCAGGCCCGCCGTCGTTCGTGGGCGTTCCCTGGGTCCTCTCCTCGGGGCTCGACGTCCAGGGCTGGGAGACGGTTCGCCCGAGCGCGACCTTCTCCGACGACACCGTCGGTGGTTCCACCGGCTGCAACCGGTTCACGGCCCCGTACAGCGCCGGCAGCGACACCATGGAGATCGGGGTCGTCGCGTCCACGCAGATGGCCTGCCCGCCGCCGGCCGACAGCGTCGAGCGGGCCTACGTCGACGCGCTCGGGCGGGTGGCGGAGTGGCGCCAGGAGGACGCGGAGCTGGTCCTTCTCGACGACGGCGGCTCAGAGCTGCTCCGGTTTGCCGAGGCGACGCCCGTGGGTGACTGGGAAGTGACGGCGTTCCTGACGGGGACGCGGTCTCGAGCCCACTCCCCGGCACCGAGCTCACTGCGAGCTTCGGGGCCGACGGCACGCTCACGGGCTCAGGCGGCTGCAACACGTACACGGCGGCGTTCACGACCGATCGGGGTGACATCGAGATCGATCCTCCGGCGGCGACCAGGAAGGCCTGCGCCGAGCCGGAGGGCGTGATGGAGCAAGAGGCGGCGTACCTCGCCGCCCTCCCGGCGGCGGTCAGCTACCGCGTCGACGGCGACTCGCTGGCGCTCCTGACCGCGGACGGGACGTACGTCGCCTCGTTCGTGCGAGCGCCGGCGCCATAGCGCGACGGCTCCCCTAGAAGCGCGTCCTCATCTCGCGGCGAGTTCGTCCCGAGGCGACTCGAAGCCGCCCCGGGACGAAAGGACGTACGGCGGTGCCGGGCTAGCGGAACCGCTTCGGAAACTGCTTGACGATGCCCGTCGCCAAGTAGTCGGACATGTGCAGGATGTGGCGATGGATCTCGTCGTAGGCGGCGACGTCGCCGTTCCAGTCGCCCGTGAGCCTCGCCACGACCTCGTCGGTCGTCAGCTTCAGATGCATGTGCATCTCGGCTTCGAGCTCGCGCAGCTTGAAGTGGCGCGGGTTGACGCTCGCCAGCACCGCGGCGATGTCGTCGGCGTTTCGCTCCCACCGGGCCTGGGCGTCGGCGAGCTTTGCCTCGTCGCCGGCCTTGGCCGCCGCGATCACCTCGGCGGCGATCAGGATGTGACGGCGGAGCTCGGCGGTCAGCTTGTCGCCGGCCGCGTCGCCGTAGAAGGGCTTCACGGCGTTGCCGATGTCGTCCTGGTTTCGGAGCAGGCGGCCCACGCTCGCCTCCGTGTCGGGAGAGCCGGTCGTCAGGCTGATGATCGCGAGGCGTGTCCAGACGATGTGGTCCTCCCACAGCATGCGCATGCCGTTGCGCAACGCGAGCTCCCTGTGGGTGATCGCCGCCCGCGAGTGCGCGCCGGTTGCCGGCGCAGTCGCGTGCTGGTGCGTGTTGGGGGAGGCTTGGGCATCGCGGCCGTTTGACACGGCGACCGCGGCGAAGGCGCAGACGAGCGCAACCAGCGCTGCCAGCGCGATTGGGATCGGGCGCGAGACCCGGGTCGTGTTCATGTGAATGTGCTCCTCTCTGTCGGTCAACTCTCGGAGGAGTTGGTGCCGCAGCTCTCGCGGTTCTTACCCGGGCCGGCCGGCGAGCATGATCGAGCGGGGCCAGGAACGGCCCACACCCTTGTTGACACGTCTCGCGACGTGGAGTAGCGTCGGAACCGGTAGGCAACTGGGGGGAGTTCAGATGGGTGGCGTCCATCCCATGTTGCTGCGGCGCTGTTTTTGGGGGCAACCTCGGCGCCTGCTTGCCCTGACGTGTGCTCTTTGTGGCCTTCTGCTCGCCGCTCCCAACGCGGGCGGCGTCCCGGGGGACGCGACTCCACCCGAGATCACGCCGACGATCGTGGGGACTATCGGTGCGGCAGGCTGGTACCGAAGCAACGTGACGGTCAACTGGTCGATCGACGGACCCGGAGTCGATCATCCTCGACTCCGACTGCGACCTCGCGAAGACGCCTGACTGCCGACACGCCCGGCACGAAGCTCACCTGCTGGGCCGAGAGCGACGGCGGCGAGACGTCGAAGAGCGTCACGATCAAGATCGACAGGACACCACCGGCACTAGCCACGGCGCTCGAACGTGCGCCCGACGCGAACGGGTGGTACAACCGGCCGTTCACGATCGTCTTCACCGGGACGGATGCGACGTCGGGGATCCAGGGGTGCACAACCGTTCGGTACGCGGGTCCCGACAACCCCGACGCGTCGGTCAGCGGGTCGTGTAGCGATATCGCCGGTAACACCGCGGGCGGCTCGGTCGGGTTCAAGTACGACGCCACCGGGCCAAGCAGTCTTCGCCGTAACGGGAAAGGGCGGCAACCGCAGCGCGGATATCGCGTGGCGCATGTCCTCCGACACGGCGCGCGTCGACGTCGTGCGGGCGCCGGGCCAGAACGGCCAGGGCGAGAGCGTCGTCTACTCGGGGTTGGGGACCGGGTTCCGCGACACGGGGCTCGCCGTCGGGCGCAAGTACGAGTACCGCGTCATCGGCACCGATGCCGCTGCGAACCAGGTTGCGAGCCGCGTGGAGGTGACGGCGACCGGAGCGCTCCTCAGCCCGCTGCCGGGCGCGACCGTGGCCGGGGCCCCGACGCTCACCTGGACGAAGGTGGCGAAGGCTTCCTACTACAACGTCCTGCTCGTGCGAGGACGCAAGGTCTTCAGTGCCTGGCCGGCACGCACGAGCCTCAAACTGCCTAGAACGTGGACCTACAAGGGCCGCCGCTACAAGCTGCGTCCCGGCCTGTACCGCTGGTACGTGTGGCCGGGCTACGGCAAGATCTCCGCCGGCAAGTACGGCCGCCTGCTTGGGGGCAGCACGTTCGTCGTCAAGAAGTAGGCCGCGCGTGCGCCGCCGCCGCGCCGCGCTGTTCACGCTGATCGCCGGCGCGCTGGTGCTCGCACCGCTGGCGCCCGGCCTGCCCGACGTGCCGGGCGACCCGACCCCGCCGGTGGTCACGCCCAACATCACCGGGACTTTGGGAGACGCCGGCTGGTACACGACCAACGTCACCGTGAACTGGTCGATCACCGACCCGGAGTCGGTCATCCTCTCGACGAGCGGCTGCGACACCGTCACGCTGACGGCCGACACGGCCGCCACCCGGCTCGAGTGCACGGCCGAGAGCGACGGTGGCGAGACGAGGGTTGCGAAGACCTTCAAGGTCGACAAGACCGCGCCCGCAGCCGACGCGGATCCGTCCAGAAGCGCGGATGTGAACGGCTGGTACAACCACGCGCTCAGCGTCTCGTTCGACGGGACGGATGGAACATCCGGAGTCCAGTCGTGCTCACCGACGTCCAACTACGCAGGGCCGGACACGGCGGGTACTCCGGTCGCGGGGACGTGCAGGGACGTGGCGGGGAACACGTCGCAGGCCTCGTTCTCCGTGAAGTACGACGCGACGGCACCCTCGGCAGTCCCCTCCGCGCGCCCGCCCGACGCGAACGGCTGGTTCAACCATGCCGTCACCGTGACCTTCCAGGGGGCGGACGGCACCTCGGGCGTCGACACCTGCACCGAGACGACGTACTCCGGCCCGGACGACCCCTCGGAGGCGATCCCCGGAACCTGCCGCGACCGCGCCGGCAACGTGAGCGCGACCGGCTCGTTCACGCTCAAGTACGACGAGACGGCGCCTGCCGCAACCGCCGCGCCTTCTCGCGGCGCGGATGTGAACGGATGGCACAACCACCCCCTGACCGTGACGTTCTCGGGCAGCGACGCCACCTCCGGCCTCGACTCCTGCGACCCGCCGAAGGCCTATTCGGGGCCCGACGACTCGACCGCGACCGTGTCTGGCTCCTGCCGCGACCGTGCCGGCAACGTCTCTCCGCGCTCGTACGCCTTCAAGTACGACGCCTCCGCGCCGGCCGTGACCGCGACGCCGGGGCGGTCTCCGAACGCGAACGGCTGGTACAGCGCTTCGATCGGGGTCGGCTTCTCGGGTATCGACCCGATGGCCGGTGTCGCATCGTGCTCGCCGAACCAGACCTACTCGGGGCCTGACAGCGGGTCGGCCGAGGTCAGCGGCAGCTGTACCGACCTGGCCGGGAACGTGGGCACGAAGGCCTTCGCCTTGAAGTACGACGCGACCGCGCCGTCCGCGACCGCCACGCCGAGGCGGTCTGCGAACGCGAACGGGTGGTACAACGCGTCGATCGGCGTCGACTTCGCGGGCACCGACGCCACGTCGGGCCTCGATACTTGCGATCCGGCCAAGACCTACTCCGGCCCCGACTCGGGCTCCGCTTCGGTGGCCGGATCGTGCCGCGACAAGGCCGGGAACAGCGGCTCTGCCTCGCTGCCGCTGAAGTACGACGCGACCGTTCCGGGCGTCACTGCGGCCGCCGGTCGGCCCCCGGGGACGGGCGGCTGGTACAGCGCGCCTGTGACAGTCGGCTTCACCGGCGAGGACAACACGTCCGGAGTGGACACGTGTGACGCCGCCAAGACGTACTCCGGGCCCGACAACGCCAACGCGACGGTCGGCGGAACGTGCCGCGACCGGGCAGGCAACGCCGCGACGGGCTCGCTCGGGCTCAAGTACGACGCCACCGCTCCGCAGGTGACTGCCTCCCCGTCGAGGGGCGCCGATTCCACCGGCTGGTACAACCATGCGCTGTCCGTCTCCTTCCAGGGCTCCGACGCGACGGCCGGCGTCGATACGTGCGACCCCGCCAAGTCCTATTCGGGCCCGGACAGCAGTGGTGCTCCGGTGAGCGGCAGTTGCCGCGACAGGGCCGGAAACTCGGCGAGCGCCGCGGTGACGGTGAAGTACGACGCGACGGCTCCCGGGGTGACGGGGGCGACGCCCTCTCGTCCGCCGGACGCGGGCGGCTGGCACAACCACGCCCTGGACGTGCAGTTCCAGGGCGCCGATGCCATGTCGGGCCTGGATAGCTGTACGAAGGTGGGTTACGGGGGCCCGGACAGCGCGACGGCTTCCGTCTCGGGGTCGTGCTCGGATAAGGCGGGTAACAACAGCGGGTCGAGCCCGTTCGGCTTCAAGTACGACGCGACGGTGCCGGGCGTCACGGCTACCCCCGGCCGGCCTGCGGACTCGAACGGGTGGCACAACCATTCGCTCTCCGTCTCTTTTGCTGGTACCGACGCGACCTCCGGGTGTCGACACTTGTGACGCTCCGGTGACCTTCTCCGGCCCCGATGCGGCCTCGGTCCCGGTTGCGGGTGCGTGCCGCGACCGGGCCGGCAACTCGGGTTCGGGCGCGGTGACGCTGAAGTACGACTCGACGAAGCCGAGCGCGACCGCTGCGCCGTCCAGGCCGGCGAACGCGAACGGCTGGTATGCGGCGTCGTTGACGGTGTCGTTCTCGGGCGGCGATACGCTCTCCGGGCTCGACTCCTGCGACGCGCCCAAGGCCTACAACGGCCCCGACAGCAGTGGTGCTCCGGTGAGCGGCAGTTGCCGCGACAAGGCCGGAAACTCGGCGAGCGCCGCGGTGACGGTGAAGTACGACGCGACGGCTCCCGGGGTGACGGGGGCGACGCCCTCTCGTCCGCCGGACGCGGGCGGCTGGCACAACCACGCCCTGGACGTGCAGTTCCAGGGCGCCGATGCCATGTCGGGCCTGGATAGCTGTACGAAGGTGGGTTACGCGGGCCCGGACAGCGCGACGGCTTCCGTCTCGGGGTCGTGCCGGGATAAGGCGGGTAACAACAGCGGGTCGAGCCCGTTCGGCTTCAAGTACGACGCGACGGTGCCGGGCGTCACGGCGACCCCGGACCGGCCCGCGGACTCGAACGGGTGGCACAACCATTCGCTCTCCGTCTCCTTTGCTGGTACCGACGCGACCTCCGGGGTCGACACTTGCGACGCTCCGGTGACCTTCTCCGGCCCCGATGCGGCCTCGACCTCGGTTGCGGGTGCGTGCCGCGACAGGGCCGGCAACTCGGGTTCGGGCGCGGTGACGCTGAAGTACGACTCGACGAAGCCGAGCGCGACCGCTGCGCCGTCCAGGCCGGCGAACGCGAACGGCTGGTATGCGGCGTCGTTGACGGTGTCGTTCTCGGGCGGCGATACGCTCTCCGGGCTCGACTCCTGCGACGCGCCCAAGGCCTACAACGGCCCCGACAGCCCGGCCGGAGCGGTCAGCGGAGCCTGCAGGGACAAGGCGGGGAACTCGCGCACCGCGTCGCTCACCGTCAAGTACGACGCCACGGTGCCGACCGCGTCGGCCGTTCCTGCCCGGGAGCCCGACGCGAACGGGTGGTACAACCATGCGCTGGAGGTGGCGTTCGCCGGCGCCGACGCCACCTCGGGCATCGACTCGTGCACCGCTGCCAAGAGCTACGGCGGGCCCGACACGCAGTCGGTCTCGCTCAGCGGCTCCTGCCGCGACCGGGCCGGGAACGACAGCGCGTCAGCCGCGCTCGCGGTCAAGTACGACGCCACGGCCCCGCTGGTGCTCGACGCTCAGGCCGTGCGGCCTCCGGACCGGGCGGGCTGGTACAACCGGCCGATCGCGTTCGCCGTGCAGGCGCAGGACGCGACGTCGGGAGTTGCGAGCTGCCCGCCCGTCTCCTACACGGGGCCGGACGATGGCGATGCATTGTTCGACGCGTCGTGCGCCGACCGCGCGGGCAACCGCGGCTCCAAGCCGTTCCCGCTGCGCTACGACGCGACCGGCCCGACGACGACGGCCATGACCGAGCGTGCCCCGGACAGCAACGGCTGGTACAACCATCCGCTGACCGTTGGCTTCGCCGGGGCGGACGGCGTCTCCGGTCTGGAGTCGTGCAGCGCGCCGGAGCGGTACGAGGGGCCCGACAGCGAGCACGTCGTCGTCGGGGGCATCTGCACCGACCGCGCCGGAAACGTCGGCCTCGCGTCCGTCGCTGCCGGCTACGACGCGACGCCGCCGGTGCTGACCAGTCCCCAGGCCGACCGGCCTCCCGATGCCAACGGCTGGTACAGGCGGCCGCTCGAGGTCGGCTTCCAAGGGTCGGACGGCATGTCGCAGATCGCGGGCTGCACGAGGGCTTCCTACGCTGGGCCAGACGCGGCCTCCACGGCCGTGTCGGGAAGCTGTAGCGACCGGGCGGGCAATCGGAGCGAGTCGACGTTCCCGCTGCGCTACGACGGCACGGCTCCCTCGCTCGGCGGCGTGCGCGTGAAGGCCGGCAACGGGATGCGCTACCGTCACCTGGACGGCTTCCAGCGACACCGCGCTCGTCGAGGTCAAGCGTGGAGAGGCGGTCGTCTACACGGGCGGCGGCACGAGCTTCACGGACCGGGGCCTCAAGAACGGCGTGGTCTACCGCTACGCCGTCTCCGCGTACGACGAGGCCACCAATGCCGCAACGAGCTCGGTCGCGGCCAGGCCGAGCGGTCCGCTGGTCTCGCCGGCAGCCGGCGCGGTCGTGTCGAAGCCGCCGAGACTCGCCTGGGCAGCGGTGCCGAAGGCCACCTACTACAACGTCCAGCTGTCGCGCAGAGGCAGGATCCTGAGCCTCTGGCCGCGCGGGACGTCACTGCAGCTGCCGCGTAGCTGGACGTACAAGGGACGCCGCTACCGGCTCACGCCGGGTGTCTACCGCTGGTACGTCTGGCCGGGCTACGGGAAGCGGGCCCAGTCGCGCTTCGGCAAGCTGCTCGGCTCGAGCTCGTTCACCGTGCGCTAGAGAAGCTCTCCTAGCTGAGCTCGCGCAGGAAGCGGCTGGACATCGCCAGCAGGATCGTGTCGGCGAGCACGAACACGAACAACGCCACGCCGCCGGCGAGGAGCATCCCGTTCGTGGAGGTGACCTGCTCGCGCGTCAGCCGGGGCAGGGCCTGGACAGCAGTCTTCGGTGCGCTCTGCTTCACGCTCTTCGTGGGTGCTTCGGAGCGGCCCGCCGCTCTTGGCGCGCCGGTGCCGCGGGTGGAGAGACCCGACGCGGGATCGAAACCACGCCCTGAGGGGCCGGCGGCACGATCACGGCCGGCGGCGGCGACACGGCGGCCGGCGGCGGCGCGGCGGGCGGTGGGGCCGCGGGCGGCGTCGCGGCGGGCGGCGGTGGTGGCGGGGCAGGCGCGGTCTGACTCTTCTTCGGCTTGGGAACGGGCTCGGGGCCCAGCCCGCCTGACTTCTTCTTCGGCGGGGGGTCGGGAGCGGGCTGTGCGGCGACGGTCGGGGCGAGCACGGCCAGGGTGCAACAAACGGCGACGAACACCGCTCCCGGCTGCCGCAGTGCAGCTAAGCGTCTCATGGAGCCTCCCCCGGCTCTTCTCCCAACTCCTGTGTCTAGTCTACTTCGCCCGCCGTGTCAATGGCTGGCCTGTCAATGGCCGGGCCGTCGCGATCTGAATCGGGTCGCCCAGATCCACGCGCCGACGAAGACGAGGTAGACGGCCCCGAGTCCGAGCCCGACTCGAAGCATCAGCCGGCGGTCCGATGCGACCGATGCGCGCTGATACTGCGCTCCGGCGATTTCTACCGACAGAATCAGCGGAGAGTGCAAAGCGGTATCCAGCTGGTAAAGCGCCTTCCCTTGCGGTGTCGCTGGATCGCCGATTGATCCTTCGATATGACGTGATACTGCGGCAAATCGACCGGGTGATACCACCGCCGTCCGAAGATGATACTGCGGCGGTATCACCAGTAATGGAGCCAAATCTATGCCTTTCGCTGCCACTCGGGCAACGGGCACGTCCCCAGGAAGCGCCGCGGCCGCGGACAAAACCGCGACCAGCGAGAGCCGCAGCACCGTGTTCGTGATGATGAAGATGAGATCGATAATTCTGATATCCCACCTTGAGAGATTGTTGAGTCGTCATTACCCGGTTGAATTTTGCGAATCGGGACGCTATGGTCGAGGACGGGAGAGCAGTTCACGTCCTGGGGGAACCAATGTCTGTCACTGCCGCAACACACCCGGCATCGAGGCCGGCGACCAGAACCGCCCGAACGGCGCCGTGGCGCCACGCAGCCGTCCGCCGGTTACTGCGGGACTACCACCGCCACGGCGACCTCGGCGCGCGGGCCCGTCTGATCCAGCAGTACCTGCCGCTCGTCCGTCGCCTCGCTCGCAAGCACCTCGGCCAGGGCGAGCAGCTCGAGGATCTCGTCCAGGTGGGCTCGATCGGGTTGATCAAGGCGATCGACCGCTTCCAGCTCGACCGCGGCGTCGACCTGGCGACGTACGCGATCCCCACCATCGACGGGGAGATCAAACGTCACCTCCGTGACCGAGCGTGGCCGATTCGCGTGCCGCGCCGGCTACAGGAGGATGACCCGGCCTTGCGGACTCGCGTCGCGGAGGTCGTGGACGGCACGAACGGCGAGTTCGACCGTGACAGCACGGTGGAGCATGGCTATGAGCTGGGGGAGGACCGCATCCTGCTCCGGCGAGGCTTCCACGTTCTCGACGAGCGCGAGCGCCTGCTCCTGCGCCTGGCCTACTTCGAGGGGCTGAGCCAGGCGCGGATCGCCGACCAGGTCGGGATCTCGCAGATCCACGTCTCCCGCCTGACCCGGCGCGCGCTGGCGAAGCTGCGTGACGAAATCGGTCAAACCGCGGCGTGACACCCGCTTCGCAGCCTGCTCAAGATGCCCCGCAGCCTGCTCAAGGGGCCCCTACAATGCCGGATACGCTTCGTCAATCGACTGCGGAGGAAAACGGCTTGGCCGGCGTCCGGAAGCAGGCTCCCAGCGCGGTCGAGGACTACACCCGACTTGCGTACCACCTCGTCCTCGTCCGGGACGCCGAGGACAAGGCGAAGCCGTGGACCGCGTCCGTGGAGGAGCTGCCCGGGTGCACGAGCCACGGCAAGACGTCCGACGAGGCGCTGGACGGGATCGAGGCGGCGATGGCGAAGTGGATCGGAGTCGCACTGGAGGAAGGGCGGGACGTCCCCGAGCCTAGGTCGGCAGCCAGTCACAGCGGCCGGCTTCTGCTGCGGATGCCGAAGACGCTGCACGCCGAGCTGACGCGTGTCTCCGAGCAGGAGGGCATCAGCCTCAACCAGTTCATCACCGACGTCCTTGCCGGTGCCATCGTCTGGCGTGGCACGTCGAACGCCTCACATGCCGCCGACCTTACGCCCGCGTCGCCCTTGCAGCAGGCGCCCGGCGCGGAGGGCCTCACGACCGAATCACATACAGCGCAGCGCAAGCGTGTTCGCCGTACGAACATGATCACGGCTGCGCTGATCGCCAACCTCGTGATCGTGGCGCTTGCCGGGATCGTCGCAATCGTCGTGCTGATCGCCGCCTGGCAGTAGACGGGCCCGTGCTTGCGCAACGCGGCCGTCCGGCCGCCGAAGTGGTCGACCGGATCGAGCCCCTCCGCGAGCACTGGGCGCGGCTGACCGAGGACGCTACGAACATCTTCGCGACGCTCGAGTGGAACGAGCTGTGGTGGAGGCACTACGGCCGCGGGCGCGAGCTGCGCCTCGCCGTCTACAGAAGCGGCGACCGCGTCGAGGCGATCGTCCCGCTGTTCGTCTGGTCGGAGCGGCCTCTGCGCGTGCTGCGACTGCTCGGGCACGGACACGGGGACCTCCTGGGCCCGATCTGCGAGGACGACGACCCCGCGACTGCCGCGAGGGCGCTGCGCGCGGCGCTGGCGACGACGAGGCACGACGTCTTCGTCGCGGACTGGGTCGCCGGCGATCGGCACTGGGCGCAGGCGCTTGGAGGCCGGGTGCTGCGCACCACCGGCTACCCCATCCTCGAGCTCGGCGACCGGTCCTGGGAGGGGCTCCTCGCCGGGGCGAGCGTGCGGCTGCGCAAGACGATCCGGCACTCGCGAAACCGCCTGGAGCGCGACCACGACCTGCGCTTCCGCTCGACCGACGAAACGACGCTCGAGGCCGACCTCGACTCCGTCTTTCGTCTCCACCGAGCCCGCTTCGGCAAGCATCAGGGGTGCCACTTCTGCCGCGAGTACGAGCCTTTCCAGCGCGAGTTCGCGGCGCTGGCGCTCGAGCGCGGCTGGCTACGGCTGGTGGTGCTGGAGGTCGACGAGCAGGCTGTTGCCGTGGATTTCGGCTTCCGGTTCGGAAACGCGCACTTCGCCTACCAGGGCGGCCGCGACCCGGCCTGGGAGAAGGAGTCACTCGGGTTCGTCCTCGAGGTGGAGACCATCCGCCGCGCGCTGGAGGAGGGCGCGTCCGAGTATCGCTTCCTCGGCGGCGAGGAGGCCTACAAGTACCGCTTCCCGACGCGGGATCCGCGGCTGGAGACCGTCGTCGTCGGCGCGACCTCGCGCGGTCGCGCAGCGGGGGCTGGTCTGGTGGCCGCGTGGCGCCTGCCGGGCGGTGAAGCGCTGCTCAGGCGAGTCGGGTCCGTCTAAGAGGAGCGGGCGGCGCCGAGCGGGCGCGCAAGGGCGCGGAACATGCCCAGGTCCTCCCGGCGCGGCCGCACGAGCGCGGCCCACGCGAACGGTGCCCGCCGGCGGAAGACGAGGAGCGCCACGCCTCCGCCCGCGAGGAAGGCCGCGCTCGACGCGCCCGCTGCGCCCGAGGCGCCGTACGAGGGGATCAGCACCAGGTCGAGCGTGACGCCGACGACCAGCGCGACGATGGCCCCGAACGAGGAGAGCCCGGGTGACGACGCCGCCATGAGCGCGTTCGAGAAGACCGCGATCGCGGCGAAGCCGAGCGCCCCGGGAAGCAGCAACAGGAACGGCGTGACGGAAGCCTCGAACGGCGCGCCGAAGGCAAGCGGGAGGAGGATCGGGCCGACGACCGCGGCGACGAGTGCCGCGCCGCCCGTGACGAGGGCCACGCCGCGGAAGGCGCGCAATGCCTGGTCGGCACGTAGCTCCCCTTCCACCCGGGCGGCGAGCGGCAGCAGCGCGGTCGCGGTCGCCGCCGGCAGGTAGAGCAGCACCTCCGACGCGTTGACCGCGACGGCGTAGATGCCGAGCGCGGCTTCGGAGGCCAGGATCCCGAGCAGGAGCTGGTCGACGCGGAAGTTCAGGAAGCGAGCCAGGCTGCCGACCCACGCGCGGATCCCGAAGTGGACGGCCTCCCTGAGCAGGCGGCCGCTCGGGCGGCCGGGCGCCGCGTCCCTGAGCGCCTGGCTGAGGTAGGCGAGCGCGCGGAGGCTCTCGGCTGCCGTCCACGCCAGCGCGGCCGCGACGACCGTCAGGCCCACGGTGCTCACGAGGGCCAGGAGGAACACCGGGTAGACCCAGGAGGCGGTCGCCGTGACCACGGCCACGCGGCGGAAGCGGCCGCACCCGAGCACGAAGCAGTGGCCCGCGTCGCCCAGGGCCGAGACGACTGTCGCCGCGGCGATCGTGGCGACCTCCGCGGCAGTGAGGCCGGCGGGCCGGTCGTCCCCGAGGGCGACGAGGATCGCGCAGGCGATCCCACCCGCGAGCAGAGCGCTCACGGTCATGAACGCGACGACGTTGGCGAGCAGTGCGCTGCGGGCTTCGGGCCGGCGGGCGACGAAGACAGACGTCGCCTCCTGCATGCCGAGGCCGGCCAGGCGCGCCGCCACCAGCGCCGTGACCGTGATGAACGCGATCGTGCCCCGGCCTGTGGGGCCGAGCTGCCGCGCCAGGATCAGCACCGCGACGAAGAAGCCCGCGTTGCCCGCGAGCTTCGACCAGAAGAGCAGTGCCGACCCGCCCGCGACCGGATCCGGGTCGGCCCGCGGGCGCGCGCTCAGCACGGCGAGGGCCTGTGCGCGTTCGCGTGAACGCGATTGTTTCGGGGCACGGCCCGGCTGCCGTCGTCGAACCGGGCCTCCGAGAACTCGATCAGCGGCTCCCCGCGCCCGCCGCACGAGCGGTTTCGGCGCACGAGGTTGTGCGACGAGCCCTGGAGCACGATCGCCGGGCCGCCCCCGCGTACGAAGACGTTCCTGAGGATGCGGTGATGGTCGCCGCCGACGTCCACGAAGATCCCGGTCTCGGCGCGGACGATGCGGTTGTCGGCGAACGTGTTCCTGCTGGACCCGCCGCCCTCGTGCCGCCACTCCACGTTGATCCCGGTCAGGGCGTCGACGATCAGGTTGCGTGCGATCAGCGAGCTGTTGGTCGAGTGCTCGAGGTAGATGCCCGTCCGGGTGCGGTAGATCTCGTTGTCGACGATCGTCGTGCGGGTCGAGGAGCCGACGGTCTCGATTCCGTCCCACCTGGCGCGGCGGACGACGTTGCCGATCACGGCGGCCTCCACTCCGCCCGTCCAGATCCCTCCTTCGTCCGTCCCGCAGCCAGGCGTCCTGTACTTCGCCGCCGTCCAGCAGCCGTCCCGTGCGGGATCGCGGATGTCGCTGACGACGTTGTCGAGCACGAGGCCGTGGAGGTCGGCCGCCGGGCGCCCATGCTCCTGCTGCTGGAGCAGGATCCCGAACGATGTGAAGCCGCGGACCCGGTTTCGGATCGCGCTCGTGTCCCGCGACTCGTCCGAGCCGAGCGCGACGACACCTGCCTCCGCCGTGCCGCCCCCGTCGAGCCGGGAGTCCTGAATCGAGACCTCCGAGTGTGCGCCCCAGGTGTTGACCGCGTCGGTGCGGACCCGGGTGAAGTGCAGGCGCTGCAGCCGGACGTCGCTCGAGCCGTCGAAGATCGCGACCCCGATGCCGCCGTCGTCGTCTTTCGGCACCGCGCCTCCGCCGTCCAAGGTGAGGTCGGAGACGCGGATGTGCTGGCCCTTCGCGACGAGCAGGGCCCAGTACCGCCGCCCTGGACGTGCGCGCAGGACGGTCCGGGGCCCCGAGCCGACGAGGCGCGTTCCGCTGCGTAGCATGAGCTCGTCGACGTCGTAGCGACCGGGGGCGAGGCGCACCGTCACCCCGCCGCGCTCGAGTGCGTTCCGAGCACGCGCGAAGGACGCTCCGGGTGCCGCGGCGAGGATCTTCGAGCCGGACGGCTCGATCGTGACGTCGCTCGGCCGGGTGAAGGAGCGGCGCCCGAGGTTGTCCACGGCCTCGACGCGCAGCGTGTGCGTGCCCCGCGGGAGCAGCGCGGGCTCGACGTCGAGCCCGAACGGCCGGGTCGTGTCCGTGCCGAGCGGACGCCGGCCGAGGAAGAAGGTGACCGCCACCACGCGGCTTTTTCCGACCGCCCGCGCGCTCGCCCGGAGCTCGGCGGGCCGGGTCAGGCGCTCGGGGCCGAGGAACTCGACGTTCGGCCGTCCCACCGCAGTCGGGTCGGCGGTCGTCGAGGTCGTCGTCTCGGAGCTGCAGCCCGCGAGCGCGAAGGCCGCGACGAGCGCCAGGAGGGTTCGACGGAGCGGCGCGACGGTAGCTACAGGCAGATGGTCGATCGCGTCGACGCACTGGGGCGCTATCCCGGCACCTGGGCTCCCTCCCGACCAGCCCGTCGACACGGGCCGGTACTTCGACGCGCTCCGCCGTAGCAAGCTGCTGATCGCGCTGATCGTCGTGCCGCTGACGCTGGCCGTCTACGCGCTCTCCACGCTGCTCCCGGAGACGTACCGCGCGACCGCGAAGATCGTCCTCGAGAGCTCGAGCGACCCGCTCGAGCAGCAGGGTGTCGACTCCGTCGAGCGCCGCCTGGCCACGATCGAGACGCTCCTGACCACGCGGCAGACCAGGCGCCGCGCGGCGCGCATGGTCCCCGGGGAGACGGCCGCGACCTTGGAGAGCAAGCTCTCGTCCTCGGTCGACCCGCGCGCAGACATCATCTCGATCGTCGCCACCGACGACACAGCCCAGGGGGCGGCTCGGATCGCGAACGCGATCGCCGCGTCCTTCCTCACGCGCCAGCGTCGGGGCGAGGAGCAGCGCCTGCGGCGCGCGAGGGCGACGATCGAGCGCGCGCTTCAGGAGCTCGAAGGCCGGCGAGGGATCCAGGCGGCGAACGAGCGGGTGGCGCTCCGCGAGCGGCTGACCGACCTCGACCTCAACGCGGCCGGCTTCCGCTCCGAGCTCTCGCTGGCCGAGGCGGCTCAGCCGCCGGAGGCGCCGTTCTCCCCGCGCCCCGCGCGGAACGCCCTGTTCGCGTTCTTCGCCGCCCTCTTCGTCGCCGCGCTCGTCGTGCTGGCCCGAGCGCAGCTGAAGCCGCGGGTCAGCGGAACGAGGGAGCTGAGCCGGCGGCTCGAGCTGCCCGTGCTGGCTGAGGTGCCCCACGTCCGCCGGCCGATCGGCCACCGGGCCACGACGCTCAGCGCCACCGAGTACGAGGCGTACCAGACGCTGCAGGCGGCCGTCCGGCGCAGGCTGCCCGCGACCCACCAGCGCACCGTGCTGGTGACCAGCGCGCTCCACGGCGAGGGCAAGACCGAGGTCACGGCCGCGCTCGGCCTCGTCCTGTCGCAGGCGATGCACCGCACGTGGCTCGTCTCCGCGGACATGCGGTGGCCACGGCTCCACGAGCTCTTCGACGTCGAGCAGACACCCGGCCTGTCCGAGGTGCTCGTGGGGGCGAGGAACGGCGGCAGCGACAGCATCTTCCAGCTCAGCGCGGCGCGCACGGGCTCGGGAAACCTGCACGTGCTCGCCAGCGGCCAGATCCCGCCCGACCCGGCCCAGCTGCTCGCGAGCGACGCACTCGACGGCTTCTTCGGCGAGATCAAGGAGTCCGAGTACGACTACGTCCTGCTCGACGGGCCGCCGCTCCTGGGCCTGGTCGACAGCCAGGTGCTGGCGCAGCGGGTCGACGGCGTGCTGATCGTCTGCCGGCCGGACCGGCACACGCCGCAGACCGCGCTCGCCCTGCGCGAGCTCATCGATCGGCTCGAGATCGAGCCGCTCGGCCTGGTGATCGTCGGTTCGCGAGGGTCCGCTCACACCTACCTGCCCGGGTAGCCCTCACGCAGCGCGGTTCCGGCCCAGATCAACGCCGCGACGAGCCAGAGGTGGCGCCAGTGCAACGTGTCGACGAAGAAGCTGTTGGCGAGCAGGCCGCACCAGGCGGCCATCAGCCCGGCCGACCCGATCCCGTACGTGTCGACGCCGGCCGCGACGTTCCGCGCGGCGAAGCCGAGGGTCAGGAGGGCGAGGCCCAGGATCAGCAGGGCGCCCGCGATGCCCTCCTCGGCGATCGCCCGAACGTACGTGCTGTGTGCGGAGAGGTCGGACACCCGCTCGAACTGGCCGGGGCCGAGGCCGAGGGGATGCTGCTCGGCGAGCTCGATCCCGGAGGCCTGGGCGCCGAACCGCTGCGCGTCGTAATCCTGGAGGGCGGCGCGCTCGCTCAGGAAGGAGGTGCTCGAGGTGAGGGTGAGCACGCCGACGAGCGCCGCGCCGGCGATGAGCGCCGCCGCGACCAGGGCCAGCACGCGGCGGGCGCCTCCGCGACGGAGCGCGAGGATCGCCACGAGCACGACCATGCCGAGCACGAGGTTGAGCCACGCGGCTCGCGAGAAGGAGAACACGACGCCGACGGTCAGCAGGGAGAGCAGAGCGAGCTTCGTGACGAGGCGGAAGCGGAGGAGCCGCGGCGCGACCGTCTCCTCCATCAGCATCAGCGCCGCGGGCACGAGGAACGGCCCGAAGACGTTCGGATCCTTGAACAGCGCCTGCGCCCGCGGGCCGTCGACCAGCAGGTGGGCGCCGGGGAACGGGACGACGAGCGCGAGACAGGCGACCGCGGCCGAGGCGGCCGCAGCCACGACGTAGGCGAGCAGGACGAGCCGCGCGCGGCGAACCGAGCACACGTAGGCGGCGAGCCAGATGGCGAAGACGCCGAGGTAGAAGGTGATCGAGAAGAACGTGACCGCCCGGGCCGCGTCCGTGGCAGCCGTGGCGGCGAGCAGGTTCACGGCGAGGAACGCGCTGACGAGCAGCGTGACGCTCAGCGGCACGCGCTCCAGGTGGAACCGCCCGGTCACCAGGGCGACGGCGATGACGACCGCGAAGACGAGGTCCGGGGGAGCGGGCTCGAGGCGGACGACGGCGAGGAGCAGCACGCCGACGGCGACCGCGGCGTCGAAGCGCCCGAGCGTGAGGGCGAGCGTCCCGAGCAACCCGAAGCCGAACGCCAGGACGAGCGGCAACGGCAGCGGGGCACGGCTGAGCGCCAACCCCACGGCGAGGAAGAGGACGAGCAGCGCCCCGGCGCCGGCCGTCCAGAAGAGCGCCCGGCCAGGCGCGATCCGCTGTCGCGTGCCGATGGCGTGGGCGACCTGCACCGGGCGGCGTCAGCTCCCGCCCCGCGGCGGCCGCGGATCCTCTTGCTGATCACGCTCGCCGAGGTCGGCGGTGCCCAGACCTACGTCGCCTCGCTCGTGCCCGCGCTGGTCGACCGCTTCGAGGTGATCGTCGCCGCGCACGGAGCAGGCCCACTTCGTGACGCGACCGAGGCGGCGGGCGCACGGTTCGTGCCGCTGAGGCACGTGCGGCGGGCGGTCGGCCCGCGTGACGTGGTCGGCCTCGCCGAGCTCGTCCGGCTGCTGCGACGGCACCGCCCGGACATCCTCCACGCGAGCAGCTCGAAGGCCGGTGTCCTCGGCCGTCTTGCCGGCTTCCTCGCCGGCGTTCCGATCCGCATCTTCACCGTGCACGGCTGGGCGTTCGCCGCCTACTCCGGGTCGGCCGGACGGGCCTACCGTTGGGCCGACCAGCTCGTGCGGCCGCTGACGACCGTCACCATCTGCGTGTCCGAGCGCGAGCGGGAGGCCGGGCTCCTTGCCCACACCTGCGACGCCGAGCGGACGATCGTGATCCCCAACGCCGTCGACGTCGCCGGCGCTCCCCGTGCGGAGCCTGCCCGCCGCGAGCGACCGCTCATCGTCTCCGTCGGGCGGCTGAAGGCGCCCAAGGACTTCCTCACGTTCGTGCGTGCGCTCGCCAAGCTCCGGGCGGACTCGTTCGAGGCGGTGGTCGTCGGCGAGGGGCCCGACCGGGCCCGACTCGAACGGGAGATCGAGTCCCTCGACCTGGGCGGACGGCGTGCGGCTGGTCGGCGAGCGTCACGACGTGCCCGAGCTGCTCGCGACCGCAGACGTCTTCGTGCTGCCGAGCTCCTCCGAGGGCATGCCCGTCTCGGTGCTCGAGGCCATGGCCGCCGGGCTCCCGGTCGTCGCGTCCCGCGTCGGCGGGGTGCCCGAGCAGGTGGCCGACGGCAAGACCGGCGTGCTCGTCGGTCCCGGCGACGCGGACGAGCTCGCCGCGGCGCTCGACGGCCTCCTCGCCGACCCGGACCTCCGCCGCCGGCTCGGACAGGCGGGCCGCCTGCGCGCCGAGGAGGCCTTCGACCTCACGCGGTTCAGGCGCGCCCATCTCGAGCTCTACTCCCGTGAGCTCGCCAGATGGAGGCTTCCCGCGCCTACGCCGTAACGGCGGCGGCGGTAGATGCCGCGGAGCGGTAGCGGCGAGTCGTGCCCGCCCTCGACCTTCGCGCGGAAGTCGAGCAGGCCGTCGCGCCGGTCGATCTGGCGGCGGCGCAGGGCGAGACGGTCGGTACCGCTCGAATTGAGACCGGGCTCGCAGGAGACCGCGACGTGGTACTCGGCTGCGGCGACGAGCCCACGCTCACGGGCACCGTAGAGCCCGGATGGGTACGAAAATGCGACCACGGGACGGCCGAGGCGCTGCTCGAGCGCGACCTTCGAGCCGTAGATCTCCTCCCAGGCAGCGGTTTCGCGTAACGACGGCAAATTGGGGTGCGTCAGCGAGTGCGCCTCGAACCGGAGCGTTCCCTCACGGTCGAGGTCGACGATCTCCTCCCAGGCGAGCAGCGGCGGCTGCGCTCGCCGGTACCAGTGGAACGTCGTCCAGCCGTCGACGACGCCCGGCGCGACGAACACCGTCGCACGGAAGCCTCGCTCGGCAAGGATCGGCAGAGCCTGCTCGGCGACGTCCAGGAACCCGTCGTCGAAGCTGAGCCCGACCGTGTGCCGCAAGGGATCGCCCGATTCCAGAAGCCTCGCCGCCTCGACCACGTCCACCACCCGGTAGGACTCGGTCGCGAGGTAGTCCATCTGCCGCCTGAACGCTTGTGGGCTGACGGCGAGCTCGTCGCGATCGTCCGCGACCCGGTGGTAGAAGAGGATCCGAAGCCCGTCGCCGTTCGAGGGTTCGGCGGTGCGCAGCGACCAGGCGGTCGAACGCGCACGCGTCGCCGCGGCCTTGAGCCAGTAGCGGCTCACGCGTGCCTCCCCAGCAGTCTGCGCGCGGGGGCGAGGCCTTCGAAGTAGAACCTCCGCAGCGCCGGCGACCGCTTCAATCGCTTGCGAACGCGGATCGCCGCGAGCCAGCCGGCGACGGCGGCTCTCCCTTTGACTCCCCCGGCGAGCCCGAAGCCCTGGTAGAGCGGCTCGAGCCGGTCGGCGAGCTCGACCTTGTAGCGCTCGGCGCCGCCGAGGAACTCGACGGTGGTGGCGCCCTCGGCGGCAGCCGCCTCGAGCGCGTCGAGAGTGTTGATCACGCCCGGCGAGAAGCGGCCGAAAGCCGGGTCGAAGGCGATGCGGTTGACGTAGATCCGGCCCTCGAGCGCGAGGTAGTAATGGAACGCGATCGCGCGTCCGTCGATCTTCAGCGTCACGATCCGCGGGACGCCCAGGGACGCCAGGGCCGCGATCGCCGCGTGGTTGAAGCGGCGGCCGGCGGGTGTGCTGAAACCCGAGCCGTCAGGGCGACCGTCCCAGCGCAGGTCGTGCAGCGTGAACGCGTCCTCGAGCGCGGCGGACAGCTCTTCGGCCGTCCGGGCCACGTGGACGCTCAGAGCGCCGACCTCGCTCAGCTGCCGCCGGCGGCGCCGGTGGTGATTGCGATGCTTCGAGGAGAACTTGGACGCATAGACGGCGTCCCAGCCCGGGCTGAGGTCGAGGACGGGTGCCTCCGAGCGCTCGACGAGCGACATGCTGGTTGGCGCCAACGCGGAAACCAGCAGGCTGTCCGCGGGGAGCCCGGAGAACTCGCCCAGGTCGTGATCCGCTTCGGCCGCACGGGTGGCGAGTGCCTCGGCCGTCGAGGCGCCTTCCGGCTCGGCCAGCAGCAGGTCGGCTAGCCCTGGGTCACGGCCGACGAAGGACGTCACGCGGAAGCCGCGAGTCGTCGTCGTGCACAGTGGCAGGGCTCCGACGAGCTTGCCGTCGCGGAAGGCCACGTGCACGGCCAGCTCGGCGCCGTCCCCATGGTGCCGCCACCACTCGCAGAGCCAGGCGTTCAGCAGGAATGGGCTCGGGCGCGGGCTCGCCCGGACGAGCGAATCCCACTGGTCGGCCAGCCCCGCGAGCGCAGTCTCGCTCGACAGCGTGTCCACCTTCAGGCCCGTACGAGCGCCGATTGCAACCACGTCTACATGGTTCCCCCCGTCCGTGGCGGTGAGTCCACGCTCTCCAGGAACGCCGCCGCGTCGCTCCGTCGCCGCAGGACCACGACGCGCCGCTCGCCGCGCTCGCGGCCGAGCTCGGCGAGGAGGTCGGCGCGCACGCCCCGCCGGTAGCGCCACTGGTTCCGCACGAACTTGAGCAAGGCCCGGTGTACGGGCGACGGCCGAGTTTGAGCCGGAGTGCCGACGCCGGCCTCACGATTGGAGCGGCGGCGCGCGACCTGCCACAGGCACCGAAGCGGCGAGGTGTCGACGAAGACGACGGTGTCGGCGGCGTGGAGCCAGTCGGGCAGCATGTCGTCGGCCTGGCTGTCGACGATCCAGTCCCCAGCCGCCAGCTCGCGCCGTTGCAGCGCCTCCCACTCGGCGGGCGGTGTCGCCACCCAGCCGGGCTTCCAGAACAGCGCGTCCAGATGGAGGACGCGGACTCCCAGCGCCCGACCGAGCGCCGCGGCGAGCTCCGACTTGCCGGCGCCCGCCGGACCGGTGACGACGATCCGACTTCACGCTGCTTGTTCTTCTATCGCGAATCGTGCCTTGGGGACTTGCCTGGCCCGAGCGGGGGAACCTTTGTAGACGTGGAGGCGGAGGCACGGGCCCATTCGTGGGCCGGACAGGTTACGTCGGCAGGCAAACTCGGCGACGCCCGCCGCGTGGCCGCGGCCGGTCGCGTCGTTCTCGTCTGGGTGCCGTGTTACACGCTGATGGCCTATCGCTTCGGGCCGTCCGCAGCGGCCCTCGCCGCGTCTTCGCTCCTGGCCGCGGTGTGGCTCGTGTCCCTTCGGAGCGCGTTCACCGCGGTCCACTTCACGCTCGGTACGGCGTTCCGCACGGCCGTCGGCACGGCGACCGGCATGGTCGGGGTCTCCGCGGTCGCCCTGTGGGTGCCGGGCCTCGGCATGTCGGCATCCACGATTGCCGCGCTCGCGCTCTCGGTCTTCGCACTGACCACGATCTGGGAATCGGTCACCGAGCGAGTGCTCGGCAAGCGGCGCGTGCTCGTCATCGGCACGACGACGTGCGCCGAGGCGGTCGCGGACGCGATCGCGTTCGAAGGGCGGCCGGCGTTCGCCGTCGTCGGCGCCGTCGACGATGAGGACGAGGACCCGATGAGGCTCGGATCGGTTGCGGAGCTCTCGCGAATCATCGAGGAGGAACGGCCCGACCTCGTCGTGCTGACCGACGGCGAAAGCTCTGCAAAGGCCCTCGACCGGCTGCTCGACGCCCCGGCCTCTGGCCTCAAGGTCGTCGGGCACGCTCAGTTCTTCGACCACGCCTTCGGGCGGATTCCGCTCGCCGACCTGAAGCCGACGTGGTTCATGAGCATCCTCCACCTCTGGCAGCGGCCCTACACGCGCTTCGCAAAGCGCACGTTCGACGTCGTCTGCGCGTCGATCTTCCTCCTCGTCGCGGCCCCGGTGATGCTCGTCGTGGCCGGCCTCGTTCGCTTCACGCCGGGCCCGGTCGTCTACCGGCAGACACGCGTCGGCGAGGGCGGCAAGCCGTTCACGATGCTCAAGTTCCGGACGATGCGGGCGGACGCGGAGGCGCCGGGTGCAGCGTTCGCCCAGCTACGCGACCCCCGCGTGACGCGCGTGGGCAGAGGACTGCGCCGGACGCATCTCGACGAGCTGCCGCAGCTCTGGAACGTGCTCCGCGGCGAGATGTCGATCGTGGGCCCGCGACCCGAACGGCCGGAGTTCATCCCGATGCTCGAACAGGCCGTTCCGTTCTTCACCAGGCGCCTGCTCGTGAAGCCTGGGATCACCGGCTGGGCCCAGCTGCGCCGCGATTACGCCTCGGACGCCGACGGTGCGGCCGAGAAGCTCTCCTACGACCTCTGGTATCTGCGTCACAGGAACGTGCTCGTCGATCTTGCGATCTGCGTGAAGACCTTCTCTTCCATCCTGCTCAGGCCAGGGAGGTGACCCGCTTGGAACCCACCGATACGACCATCGAGCGTGCGGCAGAGGCGCCCGCCCCGCCCCGGCACGTCTCGTTCCGCATCGAGGAAGTCGAGATCAGGTGGCTCCCGGTCGGCGAGGTCGCGTTCCTGCTCTGGGTGCTCGTGCTGCTGCTCGCAGCGTGGGTCGGGCTCGGCGTGGCGCTGGGGCTCCTCTAGGGGCCGGCGTGCCCGGAGCCGCCACACTCCAGCAAGTGACCCGGGTCGCCGCGCACGGCCTGCGTGTCGAGACGATCTCGTCGGAGGACGACTTCGCCCGACTGTCCGGCAGCTGGGACGAGCTCGTTCGCGTCATGCCTCGGCCGAGCCCGTTCCTCCTGCACGTGTGGCTGCTGGAGTGGTGGCGCCATTACGGCGACGGCGGCGAGCTCGCCGTCCACGTGGCGTGGCGGGGTGACCGGCTGGTCGGTGCGCTCCCGCTCTGCACGCGGCGCGCCTTCGGCCTTCGCATCACGCAGTTCGTCGGCGGGACCTGGGCGCTCCTCGGCGACGTTCTGCTCGCGCCGGAGGAAGGCGCCGACACCACTGCCGCCCTGGTGGAGCACGCGGCCTCCGCCGGCAACGACTTCGCGGATCTCTTCGGCCTGCCGGGGTCGAGCCGGCTTGCCTCCGTGCTGCCGTCGGGCGCGCTGACGCTGATCGAGCGGCTCGAAGCTCCCGTGCTGGATCTCGAAGCCGACTGGGGCGAGCTCTATCGCGCGAAGTTCCCGCCCAAGGCGCGGAGCGAGCGGCGGAGGCGGATGCGCAAGCTCACCGAGCTCGGGCCCGTCGACGTGTCGGTCGCGCGCACACGCGAGGAACTCGAGCAGGCGCTCGAGGACGCGTTTCACGTCCACACTTTGCGCTGGCAGGGCCGCCACGACCCGTCGGGCTTCGTCACCCCGACCGGCGTGCGCTTCCATCGAGCGGCTCTGCACGGGCTGGCGGACCTGGACGTGCCGAGGTTGACGATCCTCCGCTCCTGCGGCCGACCGATCGCCTTCGCGCTCTCCCTGCAGCTGGAGAGGCGGACGTACGGAGTCACGATGGCGTTCGACCCGGCCTACGCACGGTTCGGGCCGGGCATGGAGGCCAAGCTCACGTCCATCGAGGCCGCGGCCGCCGAGGGGGTTCGGCGGGCCGAGCTCCTGGGCGCCGACGCTCCGCACAAGCACCGCCTCACCGACCGCTTCGAGCCGGTCTACCAGGGCGTCGGGCTAGCCCGGACGACTCGGGGCGCGGCGGCCGTGCAGGCCCTCACCGGCGCGATCGCGATGCGCAGGCGTCTGAAGCGCTCGCCCGCTGCCAAGCGTGTGTACGACCGGATACCCAGGCGCACTCGCGGAGGCCGGCCCTAGCCGAGCAGAGGCGCGATCAAGGCGGCCGCCCGCGCGGCACCGTCCGACTCGACCGGCCGGTAGTCCACCTCTCGCCCGATCTGCTCGGCGATGGCGGCCGCGATCGTCTCGGGCGTCTCGTGCTCGAAGTCCATGCAGCGCCCGGCGCCGTAGCGCTCGAGCCGGTGGCGGACGTGGAAGTTCTGCTCGAAGTGGTGACGGAGCGGGAAGTAGAGGAACGGACGCCGGTTCGCCGTCAGCTCCATCGAGGTCGTCAGGCCGCCCTGGACCACGGCGAGGTCGCAGGCCGCGAGGTGGCGGTAGAGCTGGTGCACGTAGGCACGCACCTCGAGCCCGTCGTGGCGGGGCAGTGACTCCGGGTCGATCCGAGGCCCGGCAACCACGATCATCCGCAGCGCCGGCACCCGCCGCTTGGCCTCGGGAAATGCGGCGATCACGCGGCGCAGGAGATCGCCGCCCACCCCGGAGCCGCCCACCGTGACGATGCAGACCTGCTCGTCGTCGCGGTAGCCCAGCTCGTCTCTCAGCGCCGCCCGGTCCGCGAACTCGGCGGGATCGAAGCCCGTGACGTAGCCCGAGAACGAGTAGTGCTCCTCCGTCCACTCCCGGATCCACGGCAAGTGCGGTGCGAACCGCGCCGGCACGATCTCCTCCGGGTTGCCGACGAAGACGGCCCGGTCGCGAACGCTCGGGAAGCGCGCGATGTGCTCGATCATCTCCTCGTTGTAGTCGCCCGTCAGGAACGCCTCGTGGTCGCCGCCGTCGGGCATCGGTAGCCAGCCGACGAAGTCGGTCAGCCAGACGTACGGCGCCCGCTTCTCCTCCGGGTTCTCGTGCAGGTAGTAGTCGAGCTCCCACGCCTCGTCGCCGATCCAGAGGTCGTACTGCTGGTCGCGGACGAGGTCGTGGAAGACCATGAAGTTCGCGAGCAGGATCTCGTCCATCCGCCTGATCGCCTGGAAGCAGTGCAGGTCGTGCTCGGCGGACTCGCTCTCGATGTGGTGCGATTCGTTCGCCAGGAACGCGCTGCCGGGATGGATCCGCTCGCCGCGCGCCTCGAGCACCGCGGTCACCGGGTGCTGGGCCAGCCAGTCGATCTCCAGGTCGGGGTGGAGCTTGCGCAGCTCGTCTGCGATCGCCACGTCGCGCTGGGAGTGGCCGAGCCCGATCGGCGAGGAGACGAAGAGGGCGCGCTTGCGGCGGGACCGACCGCGCGCCCAGCTGCGGGGCGCCGGCGCCGGCTTGACGAAGTCGCGCAGGAGCAGGTTCACCTTGACCGGGTCGCGCACGTGGGGACCGTGCCCGGAGCCTTCGAGCACCACCAGCGCCCCGCCCGCATGCTCCGCGAGCGCAGCGCCGCGCGTCATCGAGCTGATCGCGTCCTCGTCTCCGTGAATGACGAGCACCGGGCAGCGCACGACGCCCCGCCAGCTCGAGCGCCTCCTCCGGCGAGAGCTTCTCCCCGTACTGCGCCGTGACGAGCGTCTCGGGTGTTGTCTCGAGCGCCCAGGCGATGCAGTCCTCCATCGGCTTCGTCGAGTGCGGCTCGGTGAAAAAACGCGAGAAGAAGAAGTCGAGGAAGCCCTTGTAGTCGCGCAGCCAGTAGTGCTTGTTGTACTTCGCCCAACCCTCGTCAGTATCGAGCTCATCCTCCCACCCGAAGGCCGCGCGGTCGGCGACCGGCTTCCCGCCGCCTGGGTATGTAGGCCCGATGAAGACCGCCGCCTCGACCCGCTCCGGATGCTCGGCAGCGAGGATGAGCCCTCGTTGGGCGCCGAGGGAGAGGCAGACGATGATCGCGCGCTCGCACCCCAGGGCGTCCATCACAGCCAGCGTGTCGGCGACGAATTCGCGCTCGTCGTAGGCCTCGGTCTCCTGCGGCCGGTCGGAGCGACCGTTGCCTCGCCCGTCGAAGGTGAGCACACGGCAGTGGCGCGCGAGGTAGGGGATCTGCATCTTCCAGTGACGCGAGTGGATGAGCGACCACGTCGGCAAGAAGAGCACGGTCGGGTCGCCCGATCCGTAGGACTCGTAATAGACGTTCACGCCGTCGCGCTCGACGTAGCCGGACTCGTCCGGATAGCGGGCGCGGGTCTGCTCGCGGGAGGTCGTGGTCAGCTCGACAGCCATCCGTCGATCCAGTCCAGGAGCTCGGCGTGGCCGGCCTCGATCCCGCTGAGACGCTCGACGATGATCCCGATGTTGAAGGTCATCACGAGGGACACGAGCGCCTCGAGCGGCAGTCTCGATCCCGAGCTCGCGGTGCGGCGCCTCGAACGCCTCGGTGAGGACGGCCCGCCACTCGGCGTTCACGTGCGCCAGGGATTCCTGAAGGTCCGGCCGGTTCCACGCGAGCGCGTGGAGCTCGAGCCAGACCTTTTCGTAGGTGACGTCCTCGCTGATCAGATAGTGCATCGCCGTGCGCCACTTCTCGATGAACGGCACGTCGGCTGCGTAGAGCTCTCGCTGCCGCTGCGTCAGCCGCTCGGTGAAGCGCTCGAGCGTGCGCACCTCCAGGTTCTCGATCGACCCGAAGTAGTAGTGGACGAGACCGTGGTTGACGCCCGCCTCCTCGGCGAGCCGCCGCGTCGTGATTCCCGCGTGCCCGACGTCGACGAGCAGCCGCTCGGCGGCATCGAGGAGCGCCTCTTCCGCCGCCGAGCGTGCTTCGGTCTTCGTCACCTGGTACGCCAAGGCGAGTCGAGCCCCCTGACCCGAGTCCAGAGCCGACCGAGTGTCGCACGGCCGGCCAGCACGACCATCGTGACCGTCGCCGCACCGGCCGGCGCCAGCTGGAACACGCTCTCCTCGATCGGCAGCCCGATGACGTGCGCGACGATCACTGGAAGATCTCCGTCGTGCAGTCGCCGCCCTGGAGCCGCATCTCGTGTGCGCGCGCCGGGCCGCCGGGGCGGTCGTGAAAGTCGACGAAGAAGTCCGGGTCGAGCTCCATCCCGCCGTTTGGGTCGCAGTTGATCCGGAGCAGCCATGAGCGCATCTCCGGATAGAACTGGTTGTCCCAGGACGAGTACAGCGAGTTCGATACATACAAGCGCCGTCCGTCGAACGAGAGCTGAACCATGTTCGGCCCCGCGCCGCCGTCGAGGTCGCGCGGCCCGTCGCTCGGCTTGCCGAGCACGCCGCCGAGCCTGACCTGCCCGGTCAGCTTCGGCTCAGCCGGGTTCGAGACGTCGTACTGGCGCACGTCGCCGTGGAGCCAGTTGGCGAAGTAGAGGAAGCGGTCGTTCATCGAGAGAACGAGGTCACTCATGACCCCCGGCACCGGGAAGGGCCAGCCCTCGAGCGGGACGCTCTCCACCTCGATCACCGGGTCGGCGCTCCAGCCGCCGTTACCCCGGTGGAAGTGCCACAACACGCTCGACAACGCCGCCCCGACGAAGCCCTCATCGGAGTCGGGGTCGTGGAGCCAGCGCACCTCAAACGGGAGGAGGCCCTTCTCGCCAAGATCCAGCGTCTGCTCGAGCGTTCGCCGCTCGAGATCCCAGAAGTGGATCCGCTGGCCATAACGACCGCGCTCGACATCAGCTAGGTCGAACCCCTTCTCGTAGGCGTTCGGCTCGCCGAACTCCGAGGAGACGAGCACGTTCTTGCGCGGCTGGTACCAGAAGTCGTAGTTCATCGGCGGCCGCTCGTCGCCGTTCTCCCAGCGCCCCTTGATCTCGAACGTCTGCGCGTCGATGACGGCGAACCCGCCTGAGGCGTTGCCGTCGGCGTCGCCGAGCATCGAGACGACGATGTTGTCGCCTGGCATGCAGTGGACCGTGTGGGGCCGTGTGTAGCCTGTCTTAGCAACGACTTCTTCGGGCTCGATCACCTTCTCGATGAACGGCTTCCGCGGGTCGTCCGCGACGTTGACGAAGTGGAAGCGCGACGAGCGGAACCCCGGCACGATCAGGTGCGATCGATCTGGGCCGTGGCAGGCCGAGGAGCACCGGTTCCAGCCGAAGTGGTGCAGCTCGTCGCCCACGTTCGGCATCGGCAGCTCGTGCACGATCCGCCCGGTCTCGGCGTCGACGACGGCCAGGAAGTCGGGCTTCTCCACACCTGTGCCTTCGTGCAGGCAGGCGAGGTAGAGGAACTCCTCGGGCGGAGCCTGCATCGCCGCCTGCGGTGACTCGTAGAGCGAGGGCGCTGCGCTGTGGGACATGGCCGACCTCCTTAGCAATCGCCTAATACGTTCAGCTAAGTCATTTGACTAAATATCGCTGCGGCTGTCAAGGGCTAATGTGCGCCGGGGCTAGAGTCCCGGACGATGCGCGTCTGCTCGTTCCTCCCGAGCGCCACGGAGATCGTCGCCGAGCTGGGGTTCATCGACTCGATCGTGGGCGTCTCGGACGAGTGCCGCTGGCCGCCCGAGGTGGTGGGGAAGCCTGTCGTGACGGCCGCGCGAATCGACCCGACGTCGATGTCGAGCCTCGACATCGACGAGGCGGTGCGCTCCTCGGTGCTCGAGGGCCGCTCGCTGTACACGGTCGACGCGGACACGATCGACGCGCTCGCTCCGGACCTGATCGTGACCCAGGATCTCTGCACCGTCTGCGCGGTCTCGAGCGGGCAGCTCGAGTCGGCGTGCCCGGTCGGGGCCGAGGTGCTCTCGCTCGACCCGCGCACCCTCGAGGAGGTCGCGGAGTCGGTCCGGGTCCTGGCGACCCGCCTCGGCGCGCCGGAGCGCGGGCACGAGGTGGCGACGCGGATGCTCGACGAGATCGACCGCGCGGCTGCGTCGGTTCGCGGCCTGCCCCGCCGGCGCGTGTTCTTCGCCGAGTGGATCGACCCGCCGTTCTCGGCGGGACACTGGCTGCCCGAGATGATCGAGCTCGCCGGCGGCGAGGACGTCCTCGGCCGGCACGGGCAACCGTCCTTCTCGACGAGCTGGGAGGAGGTGCTGGCCCTCGAGCCGGAGCTGGTGATCGTGGGGCCGTGCGGCTTCGGGGTCGAGGAAGCGGCGGCGCGAGCGGCCGGCCTCGACCTCCCCTGTCCTGCGGTCGCCGTCGACGGCGACGCCTACTACTCGCGCCCCGCGCCGCGCCTGGCCGACGGCGTCAGCCAGCTCGCCCATCTGCTCCACCCCGAAGCGGCGCCGGATCCGGGGCTGCCTGCGATCCCGCTGTTGGCGGTTCCTACGGTCTAGGTAAACTACTACACACCTACAAAACAACTAATCACATCCAAAACTACAACAAAACTTATAATCTAACAAAACCAAAACTTCAACAAAAAAACCCAAATAACTAATACAACATAACCACCACTAACAAATACACTTATCATTCAAATCCACTAACAAATCTTAAAAATAATCATTAATAACATAAATCAACAAACAAACACAAACAAATACAAAACAAATCAAACAAACAAATATCAACTCTAAAAACACTACAAAAAGAGCGGTTGAGAAGCGCTGCGCGATCGTCCACTCGACACCGTACGGCAGCCGCGACGGCTAACGCTCGAGATACGAGATCGAGATCGCCGCTATACGGGCACGCACGCACGCCGGACCGCTCGTGTTCGCCGCGATCCTGGGCGACCGCCATCAACAGATCTGGCAAGGTGCTCCGTCGACTATAGCCTCTCGCGCCTGCCCAAGGCCGAGCGCGATCCCGTCATCCGCTACGAACGCGAGCGCGCCTGTCGAGCTCCTCCACGTCGACACCAAGCAGCTCAACCGCTTCTGACACGATAGGCAAGCGCATCCTGCGCGAACAGCGGCTCAGCAACCAGCGCAGGCTGGCACTTTCTCCACGTCGCGATCGACATCACTCACGCCTCGCCTACGCCGAAATGCTCGCCGAGCGAAGACAGCGAAGCAATGCGCCGCCTTCCTCGCACGCACACTCCCCTGATACCGCGAACAGGATCGTCGTTGAACGCGTGCTCAGCGACAATGCCAACGCCTACCGCTCTCGCCCTTGGCGGCTCGTCTGCGCGCGCAACTCACGTAACGACGTCGCTTCACCCGACCCTACCGGCCACAGACAACGGCAAAGCAGAGCCCTGATCAAGACACTCCTGCGCGAGTGAGCTTATCGCTTCGCCTACCCAACAAGCCAGCACCGCAGCCGAGCTCTCCCCGCTTCATCCGCTGGTACAACCAACGACGACCGCACATCTCGCTCGGCGGCCACCCACCATCAGCGCGTCTCAAATCTGTGGTCAGTACATCTAGCGCCCTACTCGATCTCGACCTCGCCGTACTCGGGCGCGCCGGCCAGCTCGAGGGTCTGCATCGTCACGCCGCTCGGCGTCGAGGTGACGTCGGCGAGCCGGAAGCTCGAAGGCGTCCGGCCCTCGCCGAAGAGGCGCTTGCCGGTCCCGAGCACCACGGGGAAGACGATCAGCCGGATCGTGTCGAGCAGGCCGGCGTCGAGCATCGTTTGGCTGAGCGAGCCGCTGCCGTGCATCTGCAGCTCCCGGCCGGGCTGCTCCTTCAGCTTGGCTACCTCGGCCACGACGTCGCCGTCGAGGATCTTGCTGTTCTGCCAGTCCGCCTGCTCCAGGCTCCGGGAGGCGACGTACTTCGGCAGCGTGTTGAGCCGGCTCGCGACCGGGTCGTTCGGATCGGTGTTCTTCGGCCAGCTCCCCGCGAAGATCTCGTAGGTCTTGCGGCCGAGCAGGAACGCATCCACGTCGTCGAAGATCCGGGTCATGTACACGCCGAGAGCCTCGTCGAAGAACGGCACCAGCCAGCCGCCGTGCTTGAAGTCGCCGCTGGTGTCCTCGGTCGGGCCTCCCGGCCCCTGGTAGACGCCGTCGAGCGTCACGAATTGGGTCAGTGTGAGTCTCATGCGCGTAAGACCTATCAGCCGGCGAGAACTCATCGGTCCGGAGAGGTTCCCTTGGTGCTGGATCAACGGCAACGGCGCTTGGAGCGGACAAAAGGAGCCTCGTGAGGACAGTCCTGACATTCATCGGAGTTGTGGTCGTGCTCGTGCTGCTCGCGTCACTGGTGGGAGGGGTCGGCGAGATCGAGTTGAGTGTCATCCTTCTGATCGCGCTGGTCGCGGCGGTCGAAGTGGCGACTCGCAGGCAACGTCGGCTGCGGAGCACGGCGGCTAGCTAACCGATTTCGCTAGGTAGACGCTTCGTGCTCGACGTGGGGGTCGGGCAGCCACTTCAGCCAAGTCGGCAGGTACCAGTTCCAGTCGCCGAGCAGCTTCATGCTCGCCGGGACGAGGACGCACCGAACGATCGTCGCGTCGATCAAGAGGGCGGCCCCGACTCCGAAGCCGACCTGCTGCGTCTCCGAGAGGTCGCCGCTGGCAAAGCCGGCGAACACGACGATGATGATCAGGGCGGCGCCCGTGATCACCCTCGCGGTCGTTCCGATGCGCGTGCGCCACCGCCTCCTCGGTATCGCCGGTCTGCAGGTAGCGCTCGCGGATCCGGCGAGAGCAGGAAGACGTGGTAGTCCATTGAGAGTCCGAACAGGACCGAGAAGAGGAAGAGCGGCACCCAGGTGCTCAACGAGCTCGGTCTCCCGGAGCCCGAAGAGCTCGTTGCCGATCCCCTTCTGGAAGACGAGCACCATCAGGCCGTACGCCGCGCCCACCGAGAGCAGGTTGAGGACGATCGCCTTGAACGGCGAGCACGATCGAGCGGAACGCGATCGTCAGCAGGACGAAGCTGAGCAGGAGGACGAACGCGATGATCCGCGGAAGCCAGGTCTCCATGAGCTCCGTGTAGTCGATCTCCTCGGCCGTCTCGCCCGTCACGTAGACCGACGCGTCGAGGTCGTCGAAGCGCCGCCGGGACGTCACGGTCACGCAACCGCTGCACGGCGTCGATCGCGCGCTGGTCGCGACTGTCGCCCGTCGACCAGCGCCTCGACCACTGCCAGCTGCTCGTCCGGGCTGACCTCGAGCTCCGGGTTCCGGAACGACGGGTTCGCGCCGATCGTGGTCTACGAGCCCCCGAACCGCCGTCGCGGAGTTCCGGGGAGCCGCCGAAGTCGCCCTCGACGACAACGATTGCCGAGTCCACCGTGCCGACGCCGAACTCCTCCTCGAGCGCGGCGAAGCCCTGGCGCGCCGGTGCGCTCTCCGGGAACGACCTCAGGCCCGGCTGCGAGAGCCGCAGGTCGAGGGCGGGCACCGCGGCAGCGAGGAGCAGTCCCGCCGAGAGCACGACGCTGACGACCGGGCGCCGCATCACCGCCCGCGCGATCCGGGACCAGAAGCGCCCCTCGCGGCCAGCCGACTCCACGACGCGGCCGACGATCGGGATGCGGAGCGCGTTCACGCGATCGCCCAGGAGCCCGAGCAGCGCCGGCACCAGAGTCAGCGCCGCGAAGACGGCGACCAGACCGACCGTGAGCGCGCCCACGCCCAGGCTGCGCAGCACGGAGTCGGGAACGAGCAGCATCCCGGACATCGCGAGCACGAATGCCAGGCCGCTGAACAGCACCGCGCGATTGGCGGTCGCTCCGGCACCGGCGATCGCGTCCAGTTCGCTGCGGCCGGCCACGCGCTCCTCCCGGTAGCGCGAGACGATGAAGAGGCCGTAGTCGGCGGCGATCGCGAGCCCCATCACGGTCGTCATCTGGAACAGGAACACCGAGAGGTCGAACCCCTGGCTGAAGATCGCGGCGAGCCCGAGCGCGACCCCGATCGAGAAGAAGCGCCACCAGCAGCGGCACGATCGCCGCGACGACTGCGCCGAAGACGAGCACGAGGATGATGAGCGCGGCGGGCAGGCCGAAGTAGAGCTCGCCCGCCTTCAGGTCCTCGTCCAGGATCTCGTTGAGGTCGTTGTCGGCGCTGCACTCACCCGACAGGAAGACCTCGAACCGCCTCCGTCGGCGGCTTCGACGATTCCGGCGAGCGTGGCCGCGCCCGCCTCGCAATCGCCGCGGAGCCCCACCGGGATCAGCGTCGCGCGGCGATTCGTCGAGACGAGCGAGGCCTCGCCCAACTCGTAGAAGCTCTCCGCGTTGTGCGCGACCCCGCTCGACTCGACCTCGCGCGAGAGCGCGCCCACCTTGTCCCGAAAGGCCGGTCGTCCACGGTCGAGGTCCGCGAACGTACGAGGATCAGCTCGTTGACGTACTCCTCGTTTGGATCTGGCGGGGAGTGGCTGCCGATTGCCTCGTAGCCCCGCTCGGACTCCGGGTTCGAGTGAGCTCGCCCTCGCTCGTCAGTCGAGCAGCGCGACGATCATCCCCATTCCGACGACGAGCGCGAGCACCCAAGCGCCCAGTGTCAGCCATGGGCGGCGGGCACACGCTCGCGCAGGCGCTCGGTCGACATGCTCAGTCCTCGAAGAGCCAGCTCGCGGAGGCGCTCCGTCACGCGTCGGATTTTGCACTGCGTGTCGCGCGGGGTGCTTCTCGGCCGGTGATGGCGAGCAGCGAAATGGGATGATCGCCGCGGTTGTGAGACGCGTCGTTGGCGCCGGGGAGGGCCCATTGTCCGAGGATCTGATGTGACCGCCGAGGCGGTTGCGGTCACGACCGAGCAATCGCTGCTCGAAGAAGGTCTTCGGTGGGATGCACACCGCGGCGAGCTACTGGGGGTGGACATCGTGGCCGGCCGGGTCTACCGCCGTCGGGTCGCTGACGACGGCGGTCTCAGCCTCATTCGCGAGTACCGGGTGCCTGGGACCGTGGGCGCGATCGCACCCATCCACGGCGACGACGGTTGGCTGCTGGCTGCGGGCCTGGGCTTCGTCCACCTCTTCCCGGATGGCTCGCTGCGGACGCTGGTTGAAGTCACCGCGCCCGGGACGCGGATGAACGACGCCGCGTGCGATCCACAGGGGCGGTTCTGGGCCGGAACGCTGGCCGACGACTTTCGCATCGGAGGCGGAGCCCTCTACCGCCTGGATCGAAACGGGCAGACCGAGTTGGTGCTCGGCGAGCTGACGATCTCCAACGGACTCGGCTGGAGTCCCGACGGCAGCACGATGTACCTGGCGGACAGCGGCCCGCGTGTCGTCCATGCCTTCTCGTTCGACGGCGAACGGGGAACGATCTCGGACGGCCGGGTCCTGGTCACGGTGGCCGAAGAGGTCGGCGCGCCGGATGGCCTGACGATCGATGCCGAGGGAGACCTCTGGGTGGCGATCTACGGAGGCGGGCGAGTCCACCGTTACTCCCCTGACGGCGAGCTGCGCGAGGCGCGGCTCGTGCCGGCCGTGGAGACCACGTCCTGCGCGTTCGCCGGCACCGGGCTGAACCACCTCTACGTCACGACCGCCACCGAGGAGTGGAGCGATGAGCAGCGCCGTGCCGAGCCCGCCGCCGGGCTCGTGTATCGCCTCGACACGGATGCGACAGGCCGGCCGGCGGAGCCGTTCCGTCCGGACCCCGTCTGGTGGGCGAACGTGATCGCAGGTCCCTCAGAGCTGGGGCCGTCGGGTCCTCGCTAGGAGACAGCCGTCGGCTCGATTCCTTGTCTCAGCGCCTCGCGCAGACGCGCCAGAGCGCTGAAGGTCCGGCTCTTCACCGTCCCGGGCGGGATGCCGAGTGCGGTCGCGACCTCCGACTGGGTCAGGCCGCCCCAGTAGGCGAGGCTGAGGACGTCGCGCTCGGCCCTCGAAAGCGTCGCCAGTGCTGCCCGAACCTCGCGTCGCGCCTCACGAAGAGCGACATCGTCGTCGGCGCTCTCGGTGACGGCGGCGGCAGGTTCCAGCGCCTCCAGCTGGTCGGGAAGCGCATTGAAGCGCGTCTGGCGGCGCACGAGATCGACAGCCCGCCGGTGCACGAGGGTGAGAATCCAGGTCGACGGCTTTCCGCGAGAGCGGTCGAAGCTCGCGGCCTGCCGCCACACGGCGAGGAACGCCTCCTGGACAGCGTCTTCGGCGAGGACCGGGTCGCGCAGGACACGCAGCGCGAGGCGGTAGGCGACCGTCCCGAACCGGTCGTAGAGCGAACCCAGCGCCTGCTCGTCACCCGCTGCGCACGCCGCGAGCAGATCGTGATCGTCGGGGATCGAACCGGGCATACCAACGGTAGAGACGCGACCCGCCCCGGTGTTACGCGCTACCGTTGCCCCGTGGTCGGGACGCGCACCGTCGCGGCCGAACGGACCCAGGAGCAGATCCTCGCCCAGCTGCGGGACGGAAACGAGGAGGCCTTCTCCGCGCTCGTTCGCAGGCACTCGCCGTCGATGACGCGGGTCGCGACCGCGTTCGTCTCGCGCCGCGCGCTCGCCGAAGAGGTGGTTCAGGAGACGTGGCTGAACGTCGTCCAGGGCCTCGACGGGTTCGAGGCGAAATCCTCGCTGCGGACGTGGATCTACACGATTCTCGGCAACTGTGCGAGAAGACGGGCGGAGCAGGAGCAACGGGTCGTGCCGCTGTCGGAGCTCGCGGCCGACGAGACGGCAGGCGACGACTTCGGCGTGAGTGGCGACCGGTTCTTCGAAGAAGGTCGGTGGGCCGGCATGTGGTCGAGCGCAGTGGCGCCCTGGCAGGATCTTCCCGAGGAACGGCTGCTGTCGAGTGAGCTGCGCACCGCGCTGCTCGAAGCGATCGATGCGCTGCCGCGAATGCAGAGAGCGGTGATCACGCTTCGCGATGTCGAGGGTTGGCCCCCGGAAGAGGTGTGCGAGTACCTTGGCGTCGCGGACGGCAACCAGCGAGTCCTTTTGCACCGTGCGCGAACCGCTGCACGCGCGTCGATCGAGCGATACCTCGAGGAAGGAGCGGAGTGATGCTGACCTGCGCCGACGTCGTCAAGCTCATCACGGACTACAACGAAGGCCGTCTCACGCCGGCGGAGCGTCGCCGCTTCGAGCAACACGTCTCGATCTGCCCGCCGTGTCGTTCATTCCTCGCGCAGATGAGGACGACGGTCGAGTTGCTCGGCGAACTGCGCGAGGAGGATGTCCCGCCCGCCATGGAGCAGCACCTCCTCACGGCGTTCCGCGACTGGAAGCGGGAAGCGTGACCGCGTACAAGTTCCTCTCGCCCGGTCGCGTCGGGCTCTTCAGCGGGATCAGCTGGCCGGAGCCTGGAACCTGGCTCGAGGCGGGCGCGGAGGTTGAGCGGTGCGCATCGGGTGTGCACGCGCTCTCCGACGCGGGGCTCCTCGATTGGATCGACGACGAGCTGTGGACCTGCGAGCTCGCCGGCATCGTGGACGATGACGGTCAGGTGCTCGTCGCCGAGCGCGGCCGGCTCCTCGAGCGCGTCGCGGCCTGGAACGAGAGCGCGGCGCGCGACTTCGCACGCACGTGCGCGGCGAGAGGGCGCGAGCACGTTGTCGAGGCGCTGCGCGCGGAGGGCCACGACGACGAGGCACGGGAGCTCGAGAGTCTCGACGCCGAACGCTTCGTGACGACCGCACCAGGCCTTGCAGCGCGGCTGCCGACCGAGATCGCGGGTCTCGTACTCATAGCCGCCGACACCACAGCGCTCGCCGAGGGTCGTCGCCTCGAGGCCCGTGAGCCGCGGCTCCGCTCGCACCTCGAGGCGGTCGCTGCCGGCGGCGGGACGCCTGGCGCAATCGCTGCGAATGTCGCCTTCGTCGCCGCGCACTCGACGGCGGGCCTCCACCCGGAGGGGTACGAGGCCGGGTTCGCTGCGGAGCGCGCGTGGCAGCTCGAGCGTCTGGTCGAGCAACTCGGTCCCGCCGTTCCCGCCTCCTGACGCTAGACGGTCGCTGCGTCGGCGACGATCACACCGTGTTTCTCGGGTTTGCGCGATTCGCCGAGCCAGCGAGATGAGGACCGCGCCCGCAAGAGCGATGCCGAGACCGACACAGGCGACGCCGACGTGCCACGCGGGCCTGCTGAGGCGCTCGTCGAATAGGAGGACGCCGAGCAGGATGCCGACTACCGGGTTCGCCACCGAGACGGTGGCGACAGAGGGCGCCAGCCGTCCCGTCCCGAGGGAGACCTGCTGCAGCACGAAGCCGAGCACGCCCGCGATCGCGAGCGCGTACGGCTCCCAGTGAGTGAAGAGCTCGCTGACGCCGGCGTGCAGGTAGTCGAGCGTCGGCTTGGTCAGAGCAGCGGAGAGGCCGAACAGGATGCCGGCGACCGTTCCGTAGACGGCGGCCTTCATCGTGAGGCCTCCTCGCCCGCCGAACAGGAGCAGCGCGACCGACACGGCCGCCAGGAGAGCGATTGCGATCGCCCACTCGTTCCCCGGCGCGTTCTCGAGGCCTCCCGCCGGATCCCCGAAGATGGCGAAGAGCGCCAACCCGAGCACGATCACCACTGCGCCGGCCACCTGGCGCCGACCGACGTGCTGGCTCGTCAAGAAGTAGCCGAGCGGCAGGGCGAACACGACTGTCGTGACGAGCAGCGGCTGGATGATCGCGAGGCGTCCACGGTCGAGCGCCGCCGCCTGGAAGACGTAGCCGCACAGAAGCGCCAGCGTCCCGGCGAGCCAGGCTCCCTGCCCGGCCAGTCGCAGGAGCGACGACGGCTTGGCCAGAGAGACCGCCGGGAGGTTGAGGGCGCCTTTCTGCTGGAGCGTCGCCGCGACGGCGAACAGCAACGCCGCGACAAGAGCGAGAGCGGCCGCCATTCGCGGAGCCTACTCTTCGCGGCGGAAGGCGCTTACGCGGTCGTGATCTGCGGCAGCGCCAAGACCGAATACGCCTCGTGACGCCGGGAAGCAAAGCCTTTGACCCGCGGAAGCATCATGCTCACCTGCGGATGTGTGCGAGCTGTGGGCGGCTGCCGACCGTAGGAACACCGCTGTCAGATCAAGGCTGGACGCTAGCGCGGAAGCGGAGCGGAGGGCTCGCGGCGATCTACTGCCCCGAGCACGCGGCGGAAGCGGCTGGGCACCAGGCGCGCCTCGACGTCTCGCCTTCGCCGCCCTGGTGATCCAGGTAGCGGACTCGAGTTCGGAGCCGGCGCCGAGCCGTCCTAACGCGGGTCGCCGCTGAGGCGGCGCCAATGCGGCCGGGCAGGTCAGCGGTTCGCACCACCGGGGGACATCCACCGCGTCCGCACCGTGGGCGCAGAGACCGCGATCTCGATCCACATCTACGGTACGGATGTCTCGCGAATCGGGTCGAGCGTTCGGCGGTACCACGACCTCCCGGTGCGATCCGCACCGGCCGTCTCGAGACATCGCCACCTGAACGGGAAGGAGTCCCATGACCGATCACAAGGTCGCAAGCCGAGAGGAGTGGCTCGCCGCACGCGAGCAGCTGCTCGCCCGCGAGAAGGAGCACACCAGGCTCGGCGACGACCTCGCCCGGCAGCGACGCGAGCTGCCGTGGGTGCAGGTCGAGAAGGAGTACCGCTTCGACACCGACGAGGGCGAGAGGCGCTTGTCGAGCTGTTCGAGGGGCGATCGCAGCTGCTCGTCTACCACTTCATGTTCGGCCCGAGCTACGACCTCGGCTGCCCGACGTGTTCGTCGAGCGCCGATGCCGTCGACGCCGTTCTCCCACACCTGAACGCCCGCGACGTGACGTTCGTCTATGTCTCCCAGGCACCGCTGGAACGGCTGCAGGCCTACAAGCGCCGGATGGGCTGGAGGTTTCCGTGGGTCTCGTCCGCACGCAGCGACTTCAATTTCGACCTGGGCTTCTCACGCACGGAGGAGCAAACCCGCGAGGCCTTCGCGCCGATGCTGGCCGCGATGCCGCCGATCGTCGAGCACAACGCGGGCTCGACGGGCACCGACGTCGTCGGTTACCTGACGGAGGGCCCCGGCTTCAGCACGTTCACGCGCGACGACGACACCGTCTACCACGCCTACTCGACGACCGCCCGCGGGCTGGAGTTTCTGATGGGCTATTACCCGATCCTCGACCGCGCACCGAATGGCCGCGGTGAGGGCGAGGCGTTTCAGGTCTGGCTCCGCCGGCACGACGAGTACTGAGCGCCTCACGAACCGGGTTGGGGGAGGGGGGGGGGGGCGGGGGGGAGGGGGGGGGAGGGGTTGAGATGCCCGGGGGGAGGAGGGGGAGAGATGAATCGACCGGGTTGGGGGGAAGGAAGGGGGACGCCTCGCTCGTTTGCGATGCGAAGTTCTCGAGCACGCCGCCACCGACAGCAGGAAGCCGCGGATCCGATCCGAGGAAGTGCGCGCCGAGCCCCAGCCAGAATCCGAGGTGACAGAGATCCATGCGCTTCAGCACGAACGCGCCGTCGACGTCCTCTCCCGCGGGCATGAATCGACCGAGCAGGCGCTCGATCGGCCCACGTCCGGCCCGATGGCCTTCGGGGAGGCCGCACGCGACGAGCAACAGGAGCACCCAGGTGGAGGCCGTCCAACGTCCCTTGGGCCACTCGCCGTCAGGCCCCCGGCCGTCGAGTAGCTCGGCCACCCAGCCGCTCTCGACTGCGCGACGTCGCTCTCGCTCCCAGGTCTCGGTCGGCTCGTCGAGCAGGTCGCGCATCACCTGCCACCGGACCGCAGCGTCACCGGCGAGAAGCCAGTCGATCACCGACTCTTCGCTGGCCATCCGAGCGAGGACGATACTTGGTGCCGCAGACCATCTTCTGATGTGTCATCTTCCCCGCCGTCTGCGGCTGGATAGGACCGACGGCCCGCGGCGCCGTCGCAGACAAAAGGGGGGGACATGCCGTACAAGCCCTTGTGGGCAAGCTTGGTGCTCGTCGTCGTACTCCTTGCGGCCGCACCGGGCTCTCTGTCGGCGCAGAGCACCGCCGACGCACTCGACGTCGCTCTGACGTACGTCGACGAGAACGCGGCGCAACTCGGCGTCACACGCGCCGATGTCACGGACCTCGTCGTGACCAGCAGGTATCGCAGCTCGCACAACGGCGTCACACACGTCAACCTCAACCAGCACTTCCAGGGCCTCGAGGTCTTCGGCGGACACGTGACCGTGAACGTCGCCGTCGACGGCAGCGTCGTCTTCGCGGGCGGCAGCCTCGCGGCGAAACTGGCCGCTGCACCTACAGGCTCTGCCGACCTGAAGGCGACCGAGGCGGTCGAGGCTGCAGCCGACGAGCTCAAGCTCGGCCGGCCGACCGATCTGCAGGTGATCAGCAGCAGCGGGACCAAGGCCCTCGTTTCGGACGGTGGGATCTCCGACGCCCCGATCCCGCTTCGCCTTGGCTGGCAGCCCGCGGGCGGCGGTCTGCGGAAAGCCTGGCAGCTCGTGATCGATCACTCGTCCAGCGAACACCTTTGGAACGCGACGGTCGATGCGGAGACCGGCGCGCTGCTCGACGCAGACGACTGGACATCCCACGACAACGTCGACGACCTCGTCGGCACACTGACGCGGCCCGGGCCGTCTGCCACCCAGACGACCGCGTCGAGCCTGGTCACGCCGAACCCGGTGATCGACGGCTCGAGCTACCGGGTCTTCGAGCTTCCGAAGGAGAGCCCGAACGACGGGCCGCGGACGCTCGTCGAGAACCCGGCAGACGCGATCGCCTCGCCCTTCGGCTGGCACGACACCAACGCCGTCGCGGGGCCGGAGTTCACCACCGCGCGGGGCACGAACGCGCACGCCTACCTCGACCAGGACGACAACGACGCGGCCGACTTCGGCGAGCCGGACGGCGGCCCGCTGCTCGACTTCGACTTCCCGCTCGACCTGAACGAGCACGCACAGAACTACCGCAGTGCGGCCGTCTCCAACCTCTTCTACTGGAACAACGTCTTCCACGACGTCACGTACCGGTACGGGTTCAACGAGGCGTCCGGGAACTTCCAGGCCAACAACTACGGCCGCGGAGGCACGCAGGGCGACTACGTCCGCGCCGAGGCGGCGGACGCCGGCGATGTGAACAACGCGAACTTCTCCACGCCGATCGAGACCTCGACGTCGGGCGGAACGCCGCGGATGCAGATGTACCTGTGGCCCGGCAACCAGTTCGGCGCCCAGAACCAGGTCGTCGTGGACGGCCTGGGCTCGTTCGACTCGTCGTGGGCACGCTTCTCGCCGGCTCCCAGCCCGACGGGACGATCCGGTCAGCTCGTGAACGCCGGCAACGGCTGCGCGGCCGCGGACTACGCCGGAGCTCCGGCCGGCGACTGGATCGCGATCGTGACCGGCAGCAACCTCGGCTGTCAGAACGTGGAGAAGGCACGGCAGGCGAGCACGGCCGGAGCGGAAGCGCTCATCGTCGCCCTCAACAGCGGCGGCGCCGCCCCGATCCTGACAGGCTCGATGACGACAGCCCCGCCGACGATCCCGGTCGCGAGCATCACGCAGGCCGACGGGAACGCGATCCGCGCCGCCATCGCAGCAGGGCCGACGTCCGGAACCGTTCGCAAGCATCCGAATCACCCCGGGATCCGGGACGGCGACCTGGAGAACGGGATCATCATCCACGAGTACGGCCATGGCGTCTCCAACCGCCTGACGGGCGGCCCTGCGGTCAACTGCCTGTCCGGCAACGAGCAGGCGGGCGAGGGTTGGAGCGACTACCTCGCGATCACGCTGCTGCTCGACCCGGCGCTCGACGACCCCAACCAGCCGCGTGGGATGGGCCCGTACGCGCTCTTCCAGGGCGACCGCCACGGGGCCGGCATCCGGCCGCGGCCCTACTCGCGCGACATGGCGATCCAGCCCTTCACCTACGACAGCATCAAGACGGGCGGCTGGCTGAACGGAACGTCGCTCGCGCTTCCGCACGGCCTCGGCCACGGGTGGGCGGCCGTGCTCTGGGACCTGGATTGGAACCTGATCGACAAGCACGGCTTCAATCCCAACATCTACGGCGCCTGGAACTCCGGCGGCAACAACCGCGCGCTGCAGTACGTGATCGACGGGCTCAAGCTCCAGGGCTGTGGCCCGGGGCTCGTGGTCGCGCGAGGTGCGATCGTGGCGGCCACTCAGGCGCTGGGCGGCGAGGACACGTGCACGGCCTGGGCGACGTTCGCCCGCCGCGGCCTCGGCTTCAGCGCCGTCCAGGGGACCACCGGCCGCGACGACAACAGCGAGGCCTTCGACACGCATCCGAACTGCCGGCGCGGCTTCGTCGGGATCTCGGACCCGCCGGAGCTCAACACGGTCAACCGGGGCGAGGCGGTGGAGATGGAGTTCGACGCCGGGGGTGATCGAGGCCTCGACATCCTCGCCAGCGACTCCCCCTACTCGAGGCAGGTCGACTGCACGACCCTGCGCACGGAAACGCCGGGGGCGGAGTTCATCACCCCGCGGCCGCTGCCGATCCCGGCGGAGACACCGGGCGGTTCCCGGCTCTCCTACGACCCGGCAACGGGCCGCTACACGTTCCCGTGGAAGACCCAGCAGGACTGGGGAGGCACGTGCCGCGAGTTCGTCCTCACTCGGGACGACGGTGTTCAGCACCGCGCCTTCTTCCGCTTCCAGGCGAACCCGGCCTACCTGCTCTCGGGGCGCGTCCTCGACGACGCCGGCCGGCCCGTCGCGAACGCCACGGTCACGGCGCGTGGGCCGATCTTCGCGACGACGACGAGCGACGCCAACGGCCCGTACTCGTTCGGGGCGCTGCCGAGGGGCACGTACGAGGCAACGGCCTCGTCAGGCGGCTGCTACGAGCCGCAGACGCGGACGGTCGATCTGTCCCGGCCGAGGACAGTCGACTTCACGCTCCCGAAGCGCAGCGACGCGTACGGGTATACCTGCGGGCTCGAGGCCGCAGCGTTCGAGCAGGCCGAAACGGTCGTCCCGATCACCGGGGACGACGTCGCCGGCACGATCGACCTCCCGTTCCCGTTCACGTTCTACGGGTTCGCGTACACGCGGGCGCACGTCTGCACGAACGGCTTCATCGAGTTCGTGGGCCCGGCGACCACCAACTGCTCGGCGGCGAACGCCGCGATCCCGACGACGGGTCGGCCCAACGGCGCGATCTACTCGTTCTGGGACGACACGTTCGTCGACGCTCAGGCGTCGATCCGCACGGAGGCAAAGGGCGCCTCGCCGAATCGGCGCTTCGTGATCGAGTTCAGAAACCTCCACTTCTTCCAGGACACGACCCGGCGTGTCGACTTCAACATCGTTCTGCACGAGAACGGTGAGATCGTCACGCAGTACCGCAATCTGGCCAACGACGGCCGCGAGACGGGCAACCAGGCCACGATCGGCATCGAGAACCACTTCGGCCAGGACGCGCTCCGGTTCTCGTTCGACGAATCGGTGCTCGCTCCGGAGCCGGCGGTCACCTCGATCCGGTACCGGCCGCCGCCGCTGCCGCCGTCACACACGGTGTCGGGGCAGGTCCGCGACAGCGAAAACCAGCCGATCGCGAACGCGACGGTGACGATCGAAGACACGCCGATCACGCCGGCTACGACGGACGAGAACGGCCTCTACTCGTTCCCGCTGGTGCCGGAAGGCACGTTCAACGCGACGGCCTCGGCAACCGGGTGCGAGACCACCCAGACGAGGGCGCTCGTCGTGTCCGGCCCGACGACGCTCGACTTCACGCTCCAGGAGGCGACCGACAGCTTCGGGTACTCCTGCGGCGTCGCGACGAACGTGCCCTTCGAAGAGGCCGACACGGTCCTCGCGCTCACCGGCGACGACGCGTCGACCCTGATCGCGCTGCCGTTCCCGTTCACGCTCTACGGCACGACGTACACGGACGCTCGTGTCTGCACGAACGGCTGCATCGAGCTGGGGACGCCGACCACGACCTCTGCACGTTCACGAACACCGCGATCCCGACGACGGCTCGGCCCAACGGCGCGATCTACGCCTACTGGGACGACCTCTTCGTCGACGCGGAGGCGTCGGTGCGCACCCAGCTCAAGGGCACGGCCCCGAACCGACGCTTCGTGATCGAGTACCGCAACGTGCGCTACCTCGGCGACACCACGCGTCGGATCGACGTCAGTATCGTGCTCGACGAGAGCGGCCAGATCCTGACGCAGACACGCAACCTCGCAAACGACGGGCGTGAGCGGGGCAACTCCGCCACGCTCGGCATCGAGAACGCGGCGGGGAACGTCGCGCTGCAGTTCTCCCTCAACCAGGCCGTCCTCGGCGTCGAGCCGGCGGTCAACACGATCACCTACCGGCCGCCGGCCTGAGCCGGCGGAACCAACCGCTACGAACCGAGGGCCCCGCATCGCGGGGCCCTCGGCAATTCATCCCCTCTCGACCAGCGTCATGAGGCTCTTGCCGTCCTCGTCCTCGTCAGGTACCACGCCTCGACCTCGCCCTTCCCTTTGACCGCGATCGTCCCCCGCGGCTCGCAGTCGAACTCGTCTGTGAGCAACTCGTACGTCGCGCGAGTGATCTGGATCCGCCCCGGCGTCCCATGGGACTCCATGCGGCTGGCCGTGTTCACGGCGTCGCCCCAGAGGTCGTAGAGAAAGCGTTTCCGGCCGATCACGCCGGCCACCACCGGGCCCGAGCTGATCCCGACTCGCAGCTCGAGTCCGAGGTGCCCGACGCCGTCGTCCGAGCGCATCGCCTCGAGCATGTCGAGCGCCATCAGCGCCAGCGCGCGAGCGTGGTCGGGGCGTGGTGTCGGCACGCCCGCGGCGACCATGTAGCAGTCCCCGATCGTCTTGATCTTCTCGAGCCCGTGCCGCTCCGCCAACTCGTCGAAGTGGCTGAACAGGTGGTCGAGGTAGCCGACCACCTCGGCGGGCGGGAGCCGCTCCGACCAGGGCGTGAAGTCGGCCACGTCGGCGAACAGGATCGAGGCCGACTCGTGCTGATCCGCGATCGGTTGGGTCTGGGCCTTCAGCTTGTCGGCGATCGAGCGCGGCAGGATGTTGAGCAGCAGGTTCTCGGATTTCGCCTGTTCCAGTCGGAGCGCTGCCAGCGCCTCGCTGCGCTGGCTGGCGAAGACGGCGAGCAGCGTGAACACGATGGCGCCGCCGACCGCGATGTTCAGGGCCAGCATCGTGCTCGTGAACCAGTCGGGCAGCGGCTCCCAGATCGGGCCGATGACCTCGCCCGCGATCCCCGATCCGAGGAACACGACCACGAACGCGACGTACCAGCGGATCGCCGACCGGACGTCGCTGAAGACGAGCGCCCCGAGCGGGGCGAGGATCCCCCACAGGCCGACGCCGCCGGCGGCGAGGAATCCGCCGAGGGGGATCATCGACAGCGTCGGCGCGAGCAGGATGTCGACCTGGCCCACCCGGAGCAGCCACGGGAAGTCGCGCGTGCGCGAGAACACGGCGATCGCACCGAGCAGGACGCCGAAGTAGACGAGCGGCACCACGCCGACCGGCGATCCGAACGCGAGATACAGCGTCCCCCACAGGGCCGCGACCGGCAGGATCAACACCGAGATCAGGACCAGCAGCGCCTTGCGAGCACGCAGGTCCTCGTCGTCGTGGGGATCTGCGCCGACGAGCGTCAGGCGCGCCTTGACGCGATCCGCCGCCGCACGGGTGCGGTGCAGGAGGTGCATCGCGGGAGACGTTACTCGTGGCCGGTCGGCATCTGCGGCGGCCGGTGGGGCGCCTCGTTCAGGCCCGGTGGTACGTGCGTCGACGGGCGAACTGCCGATAGCCCGACCGCTCGAAGGCCTTGACCATGCCGACGTTGTCTCGGTCGCAGTCACCGCGAATCTCGGTCGCCCCGGCTTCGAGGAGCCGTTCCGTGCCCCGCCGTGTGAGCTCCGGCGCGAGGCCACGGCCACGCTGATCGGGAACCACGCCGACGTACGCAATGACGGCCGTACTCGGATTTCGCGCCGCCATGATGACCCCGGCGAGCGCGCCGTCGCCCGCGTACGCCAGCTCCCACCACTCGGGCAGGTGCTCCATGGCCTGGTAGTCGAGGAAGTCCGCTCGCGCTGCCTCGAGCGTCCCGTTCTCCTCGATGCTGCGGGTGATCCAGGAGTCCCGCGTCCCCTCGTAGGTCGCGGCGATCGCATTGACGAACGCGTCTTCCCCGACCTCCTGCAACGGGCGAAAGTCGAGCGAGTGCCCCGGCCCTGGGCCTTGCGGGGCCGAGCCCGAGTATGTCCAGCGCAGCCCGTCTCGAAGGAGCTCATAGCCGGCCCTCTCGAGAAGGCGAATCCGGGCCTCCGCGTTGTCCTGGTACTGGGGCGCTCCCGGCGGACTGTCGACCGAGTGACTCAAGCCGTCGGCGCCGAGGTCGGCTGCCACCTCGTGCACCCTCGTTAGCAGCGCCTGCCCGGTGGAGAGATCCTCCTCGCTCCAGTCGGTGTCGATCAGGACGACGTCCGTGGGCACCGGCTGGCCCGGCAGGGCCCACAAGGCCGCCCGTGCAACCGGCGCCCCCGCTTGCAAGGCGAGAATGCACCACTCGTGTGTCGTGCACTCCTGCCGCACGAGCGACTCCGCGTAGTCCTGCAGCTGCTGCTGGTACGGCGACGCAGCGGAGACGGACAGGAATGTGTCCATCGACGCTTCCTCGGCGGTGACGAACGCGATCGAGCTGCGGCCCGCCGACGACGGCAGCTCGCTGTGCGTCTTTCTCCTCATGCGCTCTCCGTTCAGTCGGGTAGCCGCGCTATCGATTCAAGGCGCCAGAGCACCTTGCCCGACGTCGCGCGATGGCGTCGAGTCCGGCGCCGTCGAGTAAGCGGCGAGGAAGCCCTGCCGCCAGCTCGGGTAGCGCAGCGTCCAGCCGAGCTCACGCTTGGCCTTGGCGTTCGAGGCGCCGCGCGCAGTCGGTTCCGAGCATGACCGCCGGTGTCGCCCGCGAACAGCCGCGCGAGCCAGACCGGGAAGTGACGGGGCGGCTTGGCTCCGAGCGCGTTCGCGAGCACCGGCAGCCAGTCGCGCACGGCGGCGGGCTCGTCGTCGACGATGTTGTAGAGCGCCGGGCCGTCGTGCTCGAGTGCGAGCACCGTGGCAGCTGCGGCGTCCTCGAGGTGGATGAACGAGGAGACGCCGGAGCCCTCGCCGACGATCGGGAACTGCCGCTTGCGCACGGGCTCGAGCAGGCCGTCGTTGTGGGCGCCGTAGAAGTTTCCATAGCGAAGGGCGATGCCGCCGGCCTTCGTGACCGCCTCGTCGAGGTAGGTCATGGCCGCGGCGGTCTCGGCCATCCCGGCCACCGGCGTGGGGTCGAGCGGATCGTCCTCGGTCTTCACGGGCCCGCCCTCGCGGGCGTAGCGCATGCTGGCGAAGCTCTGGGCGACGAAGCGCGCGACGCCCGCCTCGCGTGCGGCGGCGAGGAGCGCGTCGGTGCCCTCCCTCCGCAGCCGGTTCGTCTCGGCGAAGGTGCGATCCAGATCCTTCGAGAAGCGCACGTTCGCAAGCGCGGTGGCCTGGTGGACGATCGCGTCGGGCTTGGCCTCGATGACCGCTTTGCCGCACGGACCGCGGGTCGAGCAGATCGAGCACCATCGGCTCTGCGCCGAGCGCCCGAAGACGCTCCGTGTTTCCGGGCGACCTCGAGGTGCCGATCACCTCGTGTCCCCGGTCGATCAACTGTGGAACGAGGCGGGTGCCGATCGCACCGCCCGCGCCTGCAACAAGAACTCGCATCGTCTTCTCCTTCGGTCATCCCGTCACATCGGCGGGTCTTCGCGGGTCTACGGGTATGACCCCATGCGACGGAGAGATGTGACCGATGGACGAGCGCGAGTTTCTGGCGGAGCGATTCGAGGAGCACCGAGCTCACCTGCGGGCGGTCGCGTATCGGATGCTCGGCTCGGTGAGCGAGGCGGACGACGCGGTGCAGGAGGCCTGGCTGCGGCTCAATCGCACCGACGCGAGCGAGGTCGAGAACCTCGGCGGCTGGCTGACGACGGTCGTCGCGCGCGTCTCGCTGAACATGCTCCGCTCGCGCAGAGTGCGGCGCGAGGAGCCGCTCGGCATCCACATGCCCGAGCCGATCATCGACCGCGCCGACGGCGTCGACCCCGAGCACGAGGCGCTGCTGGCGGACTCGGTCGGCCTGGCGCTGCTCGTCGTGCTCGAGACGCTGTCGCCGCCCGAGCGCGTCGCGTTCGTGCTGCACGACATCTTTGCCGTGCCCTTCGACGAGATCGCGCCGATCGTCGACCGCTCGCCGGAAGCGGCACGCCAGCTCGCCAGTCGCGCGCGCCGCCGGGTCCAGGGCGAGAAACGGTTCCCGATGCGGATCTCGAAAGTCAGCGCAGGGTCGTCGACGCCTTCCTCGCCGCCGCGCGCGAAGGCGACTTCGAAGGGCTGCTCGAAGTGCTCGATCCAGACGTCGTCCTGCGCAGGGACGTCGCTCCGCTCGGCGGACCGGGCGAGGTCCGTGGGGCGAGGGCGGTCGCCGGTCAGGCGCTCGCCTACTCGCGGTTTGGCATGTTCATGCAGCCCGCCCTCGTCAACGGCGCCGTTGGGGCCGTCGCAATCGTCGATGGCGAGCCGTTTGCGGTCGCGGCGTTGACTGTGCGGGGCGGGAAGATCGTCGAGCTCGACATCCTCGCCGACCCCGAGCGGCTCAGCCGGCTCGACTTGACGGTCTTCGACAACTGACTCCAGTCTGCGACAGGCCCTCCCGGGGGCGCTTCGTCCGCCGCCGCGCGCTCAGCTCGGTCGCGATCGTCTTCCTCAGTCGTCGAGAATCGTCAGGTCGAGTCGGCGGAGGCGCTCCGGGTCGGTGAGGAAGTCGAGCTCGACGATCTTGCCGTTCCGGACGGTCACCGCGCCGATCGAGAACGGTTCCCCGTGGAGGAAGGCGACCGCCCCGGCAACGCCGTTGATCAGCGCCGGCCTGATGTCCAGCCCGAGCTGGGCGTAGCCGAGCGCCTGGCCCGCGACTGCCGCGGCGCCGCGCAGCACCTGCGAGCCGCCGTCCGGCCCGAAATCGGCCCGCAGGACGACGTCCGGGTCGAGCACGGTGAGGAGCCGATCGAAGTCGCCGTCACGCGCAGCCGCGAGAAACGCGTCGACGACCTCGCGCTGCGTCTCGAGGTCGGTGTCGGGAACGGTTCTCTCCGCGCGCACGCGCCTGCGCGCCCGGCTGGCGAGCTGGCGCGCCGCCTCGGGAGAGCGATCGACGATCGGTGCGATCTCGTCGAAGGGGACGGCGAAGATGTCGTGCAGCACGAACGCGAGCCGCTCCGCCGGAGGCAGCGCCTCGAGCACGACGAGCAGCGCCAGGCCGACGGAATCGGCCAGCAGCGCTTCGTGCTCGGGATCGATCCCGTCCGCCCGGTCGACGAGCGGATCGGGGAGCCGCCCGGGGAGCGGCTCCTCGCCGCGTGACCGGCGCGAGCGCAGCATGTCCAGGCACACCCGCCCGACGACGGTCGTCAGCCAGGCGCTGAGGTTCTCGATACCCCTGACGTCGGAGCGGCTGAGGCGAAGCCAGGCTTCCTGGACGGCGTCGTCGGCCTCGGTGATCGAGCCGAGCATCCGGTAGGCCACCGCGCGCAGCTGCGGCCTGTTGGTCTCGAATCGCTCTGCCAGCCAGTCCTGCTCGTTCACCGGTCACATTCCTTCGTCGCGTTCCGTCGTAGGGGAGACGAACGAAACAGCCCCGATGTGACCGAAAGGAGAACAAAATGCGAGTCTTCGTCGTAGGAGCAAGCGGTGCGATCGGCAGCCGGCTCGTCCCTCAGCTGCTGGAGCGCGGCCACGAGGTGATCGGCAGCGCCCGCTCACCCGAGAAGGCAGAACGGCTGCGCAGGCTCGGAGCCGAGGCGGTCGTGCTCGACGCGCTCGACGCCCGGGCAGTACGCGAGGCGGTCGCAGCCGCCGAGCCCGACGCGATCGTCCACCAGGCGACCGCGCTGACGGGCATCAGCGACTTCAAGCACTTCGATCGGACCTTCGCCCAGACGAACCGGCTCCGCACCGAGGGCACGGACAACCTGCTCGCGGCCGCACGCGAAGCGGGGGTCGGCAAGTTCGTCGCCCAGAGCAACGCGAACCACCGCTACGCCCGCGAGGGCGGCCCGGTCAAGAGCGAGGGCGACCCGCTCGATTCGAACCCGGTCGCGGCGGCGCGCGAGTCCGTGGCGGCGATGGATCATCTCGACAAGGCCGTCACGGGTGCGGGTGGGATTGCGCTCCGCTACGGCATCTTCTACGGCGACCCCGGCGACGGGATGGTCGAGGCCGTGCGTGCCCGCAAGTTCCCGATCGTGGGCGACGGTGGCGGCGTCTGGTCGTTCATCCACCTCGACGACGCCGCCGCGGCGACCGTGCTCGCGCTCGAGCACGACGGCCCCGCCGTCTTCAACATCGTCGACGACGAGCCCTCCCCAACCCGCGAGTGGCTGCCGGAGCTCGCGAGGATCGTCGGGGCCAAGCCGCCCCAACGTTTCCCGCGCCTGCTCGCCCGGCTCTTCGCGGGCGAGGCGCCGGTCGTGATGGCGACCGAGTCGCGCGGTGCGTCCAACGCCAAGGCCAAGCGCGAGCTCGGCTGGACCCTGCGCTACCCGAGCTGGCGCCAGGGCTTCGCCGAGTATGCGGAGTCGACCGCCGCAGCTCGTCGGTGAGCTCGCGATCGGTCCACGCCGATGCCGAACGGGTCGGGGCGAACCGATGAGCGACCTTCAGACCATCGCCGACCGCGTCGAGATCGAGGCGCTGCGCGCCGAGTTCACCGACGCGGGGATGATGCGCGACTACGACCGCTTCGCGTCGCTGTTCACTGAGGACGGCGCCTGGCGGATGCCCCACATCGACGAGGAGCTCGTCGGCCGGGCGGAGATCCGCGCCGCGATCGAGCGGTTGCAGGGTCGCTGGGACTACTTCGTGCAAACCGTGCACCCGGGTATGACCGAGGTCGACGGCGACACCGCGGTCGGCCGTTCCTTCGTCAACGAGTTCGGGCGGCTGCGCGACGGCATCGGGCACCTGCGCCGACGGCAGCTCGTACCTGAACTACTCCGTGTACCACGACCGGTACGAGCGCACGCGGAGGGCTGGAAGTTCGCGGAGCGCCTCTACGAGATCAGGTACGTCGACACCACTCCCCTGGCGGGCTCGCCGCCCGAGGTGGCAGCTGTCGAACGCTGACTCGTGAGCGGGTCCGGACGCGACGTGGCACGACCTCACGTTGCTGCGTCGCGTCCGCGACTTACGCGCCTAGCATGGACGCCGTGGAAATCTCCATCTAGGCCTGAGGAGGGACTCGTAGTGGCTGAGAACAAGACCGCGACGAAGCGCGCCACGACAAAGCGCACCGGCTCGGCCAAGGGATTCACGGCCGAGGAACGGGCGGCGATGAAGGAGCGCGCCAAGGAGCTGAAGGCGGAGGCGGCCAAGGCGGACGGGGAGAATGCCCTGCTCGAGAAGGTCGCCGAGATGAAGGGGACGGATCGCGCCCTGGCCACGCGGCTCCACGCGCTGATCACGGCCGCCGCGCCGGCCCTCACGCCGAAGACCTGGTACGGCATGCCCGCGTACGCCAAGGACGGCAAGATCCTCTGCTTCTTCCAGAGCGCGGCGAAGTTCAACTCGAGGTACGCCACGTTCGGGTTCAGCGACGAGGCGAACATCGACCAGGGGGCCATGTGGCCGACCTCCTGGGCGCTCGAGGAGCTGACCGCCGCCGAGGAGAAGAAGATCGTCGCGCTCGTGAAGAAAGCGGTGCGCTGAGGGGCATGGCGACGAAGGCCCCGCGGCCGTCCGCGTCGCACGCAGCCGACACCCACGACCTGATCCGCGTGCACGGCGCGCGCGTGAACAACCTCAAGGACCTCAGCCTCGAGCTGCCGAAGCGCCGGCTGACGGTGTTCACGGGCGTCTCCGGCTCGGGCAAGAGCTCGCTGGTGTTCGGCACGATCGCCGCGGAGTCGCAGCGGCTGATCAACGAGACCTACAGCGCCTTCGTGCAGGGCTTCATGCCGACGCTGGCCCGGCCGGAGGTCGACGTGCTCGAAGGGCTGACGACCGCGATCAGCGTCGACCAGGAGCGGATGGGCGGCGACCCCCGCTCCACGGTCGGCACCGCCACCGACGCCAACGCGATGCTGCGCATCCTCTTCAGCCGGCTCGGGCAGCCGCAGATCGGCCCGCCCACCGCCTTCGCGTTCAACGTCCCGACGCGGACGGCGAGCGGGGCGATGACCGTCGACAAGGGCAGGGGCGAGCGGATCGTGGTGCGCAAGGCCGTCTACCACGGCGGCATGTGTCCGCGCTGCGAGGGCCGGGGCTCCGTCAACGACATCGACCTGACGCAGCTGTACGACGACAGCAAGTCGCTCAACGAGGGTGCGCTCACGATCCCCGGCTACAGCATGGACGGCTGGTACGGCCGCATCTTCAGGGGCTGCGGCTTCTTCGACCCGGACAAGCCGATCCGCAAGTTCACCAAGAAAGAGCTCCGCGACCTGCTCTACAAGGAGCCGACCAAGATCAAGGTCGACGGCATCAACCTGACGTACGAGGGTCTGGTCCCGAGGATCGAGAAGTCGATGCTGTCCAAGGACGTCGACTCACTGCAGCCGCACGTTCGCGCCTTCGTGGAGCGGGCGGCCACCTTCACCGTCTGCCCCGACTGCGACGGCACCCGGCTCAGCGAAGCGGCCCGGTCGTCGAAGATCGAGGGGATCAACATCGCCGACGCCTGCGCGATGCAGATCAGCGACCTCGCCGCGTGGGTGGGCGGCCTCGACGAGCCGACGGTGGCGCCGCTGCTCGAGGCGCTGCACGAGACCCTCGACTCGTTCGTGGAGATCGGGCTGGGCTACCTCTCCCTCGACCGGCCGTCGGGCACGCTGTCGGGCGGCGAGGCGCAGCGCACCAAGATGATCCGCCACCTCGGGTCGTCGCTCACCGACGTCACCTACGTCTTCGACGAGCCGACGATCGGGCTCCATCCCCACGACATCCAGCGGATGAACGACCTGCTGCTGCAGCTGCGGGACAAGGGCAACACGGTGCTCGTCGTGGAGCACAAGCCCGAGACGATCGCGATCGCCGACCACGCCGTCGACCTCGGCCCCGGCGCCGGTACCGCCGGCGGCGAGGTGACCTTCGAGGGCGCCGTCGAGGCGCTGCGGGCCAGCGGCACGCTCACCGGACGGCACCTGGACGACCGCGCCTCCTTGAAGCCGTCGGTGCGGACGTCGTCGGGAGCGCTGGAGGTGCGCGGCGCCGGCACCCACAACCTGCAGGACGTCGACGTCGACATCCCGCTCGGCGTGCTGGTCGTGGTGACCGGAGTCGCCGGCGCCGGCAAGAGCTCATTGATTCGCGGCTCGGTCTCCGGGCGCGACGGGGTCGTGTCGGTCGACCAGACCCCGATCCGCGGCTCGCGGCGGAGCAACCCGGCGACGTACACCGGGCTGCTCGACCCGATCCGCAAGGCGTTCGCGAAGGCCAACGGCGTGAAGCCTGCGCTGTTCAGCGCCAACTCCGAGGGCGCCTGCCCCAACTGCAACGGCGCCGGCGTCATCTACACCGAGCTGGGGTTCATGGAGAGCTACGCCACGACCTGCGAGTCGTGCGAAGGGAAGCGGTTCGACGCCTCGGTGCTGGAGTACCACCTCGGCGGCCGCGACATCAGCGAGGTGCTCGCGATGTCGGTGACGCGAGGCCGAGGAGTTCTTCGGCGCCGGCGAGGCGCGCACGCCGGCGGCGCACACCGTCCTCGACCGGCTCGCCGACGTCGGGCTCGGCTACCTCATGCTCGGCCAGCCGCTCACGACGCTGTCCGGCGGCGAGCGGCAGCGGCTCAAGCTGGCCACCCACATGGGCGAGAAGGGAAGCGCCTACGTCCTCGACGAGCCGACCACCGGCCTGCACCTCGCCGACGTCGAGCAGCTGCTCGGCCTGTTCGACCGGCTCGTCGACTCGGGCAAGTCGGTCATCGTCATCTCGCACCACCAGGCGGTCATGGCGCACGCCGACTGGATCATCGACGTCGGTCCCGGCGCCGGCCAGGACGGCGGCCGGATCGTCTTCGAGGGAACCCCCGCCGACCTCGTCGCCGACCGTTCCACCCTTACCGGCGAGCACCTCGCGGCCTACGTCGACGGGAGCTGAAGGCCTCCTCCGGGTGGTCTTCTTCGTCTACAGCCGAGACGCTCCGGGCACCGAAGCGCTGCGCGCTGACGACGATCTGCTCGAGGAGCATTGGTCGTACATGGACGGGTTTGCGGACGCGATGATCGCTCGCGGGCCAACTCTGGCTCCCGATCGTCAGACGCCGACGGGGAGCCTCCACGTTCTCGACCTCCCGAGCCCGGCGGCAGCGATCGAGTTCGCGGAGCTCGAACCGAACAATCGCGCGGGCGTGTACGGCGAGCATCGGATCTGGGCCTTTCAAGACCTGCTCGGTCGCACGATGTGGGAGTTCACCGGTGAGGCCGACGAGCCTCGCTTCCTCGTCATCGCGCACTCAGGTCACGATCGGAGCACGCGCCGTCTCGGCGCGCCCGGTGCCGTCCGCGGCACTCGGAGCGGAGCTGCGCGAACGGCTGATCCTCTACGGCGCGCTGACGGAGCCCGAGAGTGGGGAGATGATCGGCGTCGCTCTCGCGCTGCAGGCTCCCGGCAGGGACGCGGTCGAGGAGCTCCTAGGGGACGAGGCTGCTGCGCTTGGCGCGTTCCCTGCTGTCGAGGTGCACGACTGGGAGTTCGGCGGCCGCCGGTGAGCTTGCCGGTCGAGCGGGAGGCCCAGAGGTCCCGCAGCGGTTGGCTCGAGCGACATGCCGCCAGATGCGGTCCTCAGCGGCACAGCCTTCGACCTCGACCGATGTTCCCTCGCGGACGCCAAAATGGTTCCATGAGTCGGACAGGGCCCGGGGCTGGCTCGTCCACTCCGCCCGGCGAGCAGCGGCCAGAGGTTCGGTACGCGAAGAGCGAGGGCGGCGCAGTCGCCTACCAGATCGTCGGCGACGAGTCGCTCGATCTCGTCTTCCTTCCCGAATGGATGAACAACCTGGAGATGCAGTGGGACGATCCCAGGCTGGCGCGGTTCCCGACGGGGCTTTCCGCGTTCAGCCGTGTGCTCATGCTGAACATGCGAGGGATCGGGCTCTCCGACCCTTTGCGCGACGATGAAGCGACCACGATCGAGCAGTGGATGGACGACATCACCGCCGGCCTCGACGAAGCTGGCGATCGAAGCGCGTCGCGCTGTTCGTAACGGGGATCGGGGGCAGCCTCGCCATGGTTTTCGCCGCCACCTACCGAGCGGACGAGCGCGCTCGTCCTGCTGAACTCGACGGCGCGCAGCTCGGCAGCGCCCGACTACCCATTCGGCATCGACCGGGAGTGGCGCGAGCAAAGAGCGAGCGATGCGTCAGGCGTGGGGTCAGGCGGCGATCCTGCAGCTGCAGGCGCCGGAGCTGGCGGGGGACGATCGGTTCCGTGACTGGTACGGGCGCTTCGAGCGCTACGGCGCAAGTCCGGGGACGGCGCTGGCACGTCCTGCGGATGGTGCACGACCTGACGTCCGGCACGTGCTGCCCGCGATCCAGTGCCCCGTCCTGATCCTGCATCGCGCCGGGCGACGCGATCGTCCGGGTGGAGCACGGCCGGTATCTGGCCGAGCACGTTCCGGGCGCTCAGTACATCGAGCTGCCAGGCGAGGGCCACGCGTTCTGGTCCGGCGACTCCGACCCGATCTGGCGGAGATCCAGCAGTTTCTTACAGGCACTCCGACCCGTCGTAGCGCCGTCGACGCGTGCTTGCGACCGTGCTCTTCACCGACATCGTCGGCTCGACCGCGACCGCGGCGCGGCTGGGCGACAACCGCTGGACACGACTCCTCGGCCGACTATCGGCTGCTCGTCCGCCGGGAGCTCCGGCCGGTTCCGGGGCCGCGAGGTGGACACGCTGGGGACGGGCTGCTGGCCACATTCGATGGCCCGGCTCGGGGCATCCGTTGCGCGGCCGAATCCGGGACGCCGTGCGGTCGCTCGGAGTCGACATTCGGGCCGGGCTGCACACCGGCGAGGTCGAGCGGCGCGGCGACGGCATCGCCGGCATCGCCGTGCACGTCGGCCAGCGTGTGCAGGCCGAGGCCGATCCCGGTGAGATCCTCGTATCGCGAACCGTCGTCGACCTCGTCGCCGGATCCGACATTCGCTTCGAGGATCGAGGCGCTCGCTCGCTCATGGTGGTTCCGGAGCAATGGCGTCTCTTTGCGGCACACGTCCCGGAGGCAGCGTCCGCCCGCTAGCCGTTCAGCTGACGTCGGCGACGACCGGGAGCGCTCGGAAGTCCTATCGCGACGTCCACCTGGCCCGGCGACCACGACGACCTGATACGCGAGATAGTATGCCGTCAGCCGTCTTCGCGTATCGCGTGTCGTGTGTCACGGAGCTCACAGGGCCGCACGCGGGGTCAGCTGAGCTTCGCGAGCAGTGCGTGCATCCGGCCGATCTCGATCTCCTGGTCGGCCTGCACATGGCGGGCGAAGGCGTCGACGGCCGGCTCCACACCGCCGTTCGCCTCGTAGAGCTGCGCGACCATCGTCAGCGCGCCCTGGTGGTGGCGGATCATCGAGCGGACGAAGAGACGGTCGAACGCTGGGCCGTTCGCCGCCCGGAGCCGGGCGAGCTGGGCGACCGTGAGCATGCCCGGCATGATGCGCCCGCCCGGCCCGTGAGCGTGCCCGTGCGGGATGTGCGCGCTGGGCGCGACCTCGCCGCGCTCCTCGAGCCAGTCCTGCATCAGCTCGATCTCGCCCCGCTGGGAGATGTCCATGCGCCTGGCGAGCAGGGCGACGTCCCGGCGGTTGCTTCGCTGCGGCACGTAGCTCGTCATCAGGAGTGCCTGCGCGTGGTGGTGGATCATGCCCTGCATGAAGTCGACGTCCGCGACCGTGTGCGCGGGCGTCTCCAGCTCCCGGAGCTCGTCGGCCGACAGTGTTCGCGACGGCTGGCCGGGATTGCCCGGCTGGACGATGTTCGGCGGGATCTCGCCCGTCGCCTCTGCGCCGCCGTTCCACGCCAGCCAGCCGGCGACGGCGACCATGATCGGCAACGCGGCGAAGGCGGCCAGGATCCAGATGCGCTTGCGGTTAGCCGTGGCTATCACCGGGTATAGGATCACGTATTCCAGGCAGGTGCCGTCCTACACCTGGAGGTGTGAACATATGGGGGGATTTCTCGCGAGACCGGCACGGAGGCTCGTTGCCTTTGCCGGTGTCACGATCGTGCTCGCCGGCGTCCTGGCGACGACGGCGGCCACGCAGCAACCATCGACGACTGACCCGCGCGTCGGCCTGGCGCCGGGTCTCGACAACCCGGGCGTTGCCGCGACCGGACTCGAGCTGCTCGCCCACCGGAACAAGCCGGCCGGTTTCTTCAATCCGGCCAATCCGGGCGACTTCGGCTTCGTCAACTCCGACCTCGCGTTCCAGGGGAACTTCGCGTTCGTCGGGAACTTCAACGGGTTCCAGATCTACGACATCTCCGATCGCGCGAACCCGACGCTTCGGACCGCCGTCGTCTGCCCGGGCGGCCAGGGCGAGGTCTCGGTGTACGGGAATCTGCTGTTCATGTCGGCGGAGGAGACGCGCTCTCGCACCGACTGCGGCTCGCCGGCCGTGCCGACGGGCGACCCGCTGCGGTTCCGCGGCGTGCGGATCTTCGACATCTCGAACCTCGACTCGCCGCAGCAAGTTGCGACCGTCCAGACCTGCCGCGGCTCGCACACGCACACGCTGCTGAAGAGCCCGAGCGACGACGCGAACCTCTACGTCTACGTGTCGGGGACCGGCGGCGTGCGCTCGACCCTCGAGATGCCGAGCTGCGGGACGCCCGCGCCGACCGACCCGAACAGCTCGTTCTGGCGCATCGAGGTGATCAGGGTTCCGCTCGCCGCGCCGCAGAACGCAGCCGTCGTGAACGGGCCGCGGCTCTTCGCCGATCCGGTTACCGGCGCGTACAACGGGCTCCAGAACGCGCCGCCGACGCCGCAGCACCCGTCGGGGATGAACTGGGGGCCGACGCCGATCACCGACGCCTGCCACGACATCACGACCTATCCCGCGATCGGGCTCGCGGCCGGGGCGTGTGAGGGGAACGGACTGCTGCTCGACATCCGCGATCCGGCAAACCCGGTCCGGATCGACGCCGCAGCCGACCCGAACTACGCGTACTGGCACGGCGCGACCTTCTCGAACGACGGGACGAAGGTCGTCTTCACCGACGAGTGGGGCGGCGGTACGGCGGCGCGTTGCCGCGGGGTCGACCCGGTCACCGGCCGTCAGGCCGACCAGCTCAACTGGGGCGCCAACGCGATCTTCGACATCGTCGACCGCAAGCTGGTGTTCCGGAGCTACTACAAGATGCCGGCGGTCCAGGTGAACCAGGAGAACTGCGTCGCGCATCTGCCGTCGCTGATCCCGGTGCCCGGCCGCGACATCCTGGTGCAGGCCTGGTACCAGGCCGGGGCCTCGGTGATGGACTTCACCGACTCGTCCAACCCGAAGGAGATCGCGTACTACGACCGCGGCCCGATCAGCGGGACGTCGCTCGTGCTCGGCGGTCTCTGGTCGGCCTATTACTACGACGGCGCCGTGTACGGCTCCGAGATCGCCCGCGGCTTCGACGCCTGGAGGCTCATCCCGAACGACGAGCTCTCGCAGAACGAGATCGACGCCGCGGCCGAGGTGGAGATGAACCGGCTGACGCCGCAGCACCAGCCGCAGCTCGTCAACAGCTGCCGAGCTTCGCCGTGGCACGCTCGTACGTCGACCAGCTCGTGCGGGCCGACGACATCGACGCGTAAGACCCTCGACCGGATCACGAATGCCATCGACCGGGCCGAGCGGTTCAGGACGCGGCCGGCAGGAACAGGCCGCGAGGGCCCGGCTGCGCGCCCTCGCGAACCAGCTCGAGGGCGAGCAGTACGAGACCTGCGCGAAGCGCTTCTCGCGCTCGCGAACGCGTAGCCGGTCGGGGAGGGGCGTCGCTGGACGCCCCTCCCCGGTCCGCCAGTCGAAGTGACCGCGACCGGTGCGAACGACTGCCAACGTTCCTCGAGACGAGCGCGATGTTTACTGGTTCGATGAGCACGGCCTGCCGCAGACGACAGGAGAGGAGCCGATGATCACCACCGACCTATCGACCGACGCGTTCCGCCGAGCACACGAGCACGTGAAGGGAGCACGCGCATCACACGCCGCTCGTCGCCTCGAGGTCGCTGAGCGAGGCCAGTGGGCTTCGGGTCATGCTGAAGGCGGAGTCGTTCCAGCGGACCGGCTCCTACAAGATCCGCGGCCCGCTGAACAAGCTCGCCCAGCTCGACGACAGCGCGAAGGAGGCCGGGGTCATCTGCTCCTCGGCCGGTAACCACGCGCAAGGAGTTGCGCTGGCCGCTGCGATCCACGGGGTTCGCGCCGTAGTCGTCATGGCCGAGAACGCAACGCCGTCAAAGATCGAGGCGACGCGCGCATACGGCGCCGAGGTCGTGCTGCACGGGTCGATCTGGGACGAGGCGAACGAGAAGGCGATCGAGCTCGTCGATGAGGAGGGCCTGACCTATATCCATCCGTTTGACGACCTCGACCTGATCACGGGTCAGGGAACGCTTGGTCTCGAGATCTACGACGACCTCCAGTCGGTCGGCACGGTGGTCGTCCCGATCGGGGGCGGCGGACTGATCTCCGGGGTCTCGACGGCGCTGAAGTCGCTCGATCCGAAGATCCGGGTCATCGGAGTCGAGTCATCCGGTGCCCCGGCGATGAAGCGAAGCGTGGAGGAGGGCCGCCGGGTGCAGCTCGACGAGGTCGACTGCGTGATCGACGGGTTGACCGTCAAGCGTGTCGGCGAGCTCACCCTGGACTTCGTCCGGCGGAATGTCGACGAGATCGTCACATTGCCGGACGAGAAGATTTTCGAGGCGCTGCTCTGGACCATGGCCCGCACCAAGATCGTGGTGGAAGGCGCCGCCGCCGCCCCGGTCGCAGCGGTGCTGAACGGGCTCGTCGAGGCCGAGCCAGGTGAGACGGTCGTGTGCGTCCTGAGCGGAGGCAACATCAACCTCGATCAGCTTCGCGGCCTCCGCTGGAACTAGCAAGCGAACGGAAGCGTGCCCGCGCGGCGCGAGCCCGTGCTACCCGCGGATGGGGCCAGGAGACCCACGGGTGCGCCCGCTTGCGGCATGAGTAGGCGCACCTCTGACCTGGCACGCGATGCGTTCACCCGGGCATGGAAGGAACGGCGGAGCAGGCGCGTGTCGGTCTGGTGACATTCGTTGCTATGCCCCACTGGCGAGGGTAGTGTGGCGAGGTCCCCTACCAGAGAGGAGGTCGTCGCCCCCAGCCCTTCCAAAACGGAGGTCGCATGAGTACAGCCGCCGCAATTGACATACGTTCCTTCCAGGTCGATATCCCCGAAGACGAGCTCGCCGAGCTGCGACGCCGGATCGAGGCGACGCGCTGGCCGAGCAAGGAGCTCGTAGAAGACCGGTCGCAGGGCGTCCAGCTGGCGACGCTGAAGGAGCTCGCCCGCTACTGGACGACCGACTACGACTGGCGCAAGGCCGAGGCGAAACTGAACGCGCTCCCGCAGTTCACGACCGAGATCGACGGAGTCGAGATCCACTTCATCCACGTCCGCTCGCAGCACGAGGACGCGTTGCCGCTGATCATGACGCACGGCTGGCCCGGCTCGGTCATCGAGCTGCTGGAGACCGTCGGCCCGCTGACCGACCCGACCGCTCACGGTGGCGCCGCCGAGGACGCATTCCATCTGGTGCTGCCGTCACTGCCCGGTTACGGGTTCTCCGGCGAGCCGGCCGAGCTCGGCTGGGACGCCGGCCGCACCGCACGCGCGTGGGCGGAGCTGATGCACGGCCTCGGCTACACGCGCTACGTCGCCCAGGGCGGCGACGTGGGCGCCCTCGTCACGGATCTGATGGGCCGCCAGGCAGTCGAGGGTTTGGTCGGTTACCACCTGAACCTGCTCACGGCGGTGCTCGCAATCGGCGATCACCTGCCCAAGGAATCCGAACAGGAACGCGCAGCGGCCGAGGCGGTTGCGACGTTCAAGCAGGACGGCTTCGGCTACTTCCTCGAGATGGCAACGCGGCCACAGACGATCGGCTACGCGCTGCTGGATTCACCCGTCGCGCTTGCGGCCTGGTTGCTCGACCACGACACGGACAGCTACTACAAGATCTCCCGCGCATTCGTCGACGGGAAAACCCACGGGCAATCTCACCCGGGACACCATCCTCGACAACATCACGCTGTACTGGCTGACCGGCACCGCAGCGTCGGCGGCCCGGTCGTACTGGGAGGACGGGCGAGCGCTCGCCGCGGCGCTTGCGAGCGGCGAGCCTCCTCCGGCGGTCACCGTGCCGGTCGGCTTCACCACGTTCCCCGGCGAGATCTGGGCGTCGCCCCGGAGCTGGGTCGAGGCGGTCTACCCCGACCTCGCGTACTTCAACGAGGTCGACAAGGGCGGCCACTTCGCCGCGTGGGAAGAGCCCGACCTCTTCGCCACGGAGATGCGGGCTGCATTCAGCTCACTGCGCTGATCCGAGAGTGGCCTCGCTTCGAAAGGAGCTACCTCAGGGCCGCCGACAGGCGGTCCTGAGGCAACCTCGCCGGCGTCGCTCGCGAGGTCGGAGGTCGCAGGACGTGAGTCTCTTCGGCGCGCGCCGCCACCCGCGCACGGCCCCGTTGCCCGTCGAGGGTCGCCTGCCCGGCTTCGAAGGGGCAACCGGCTGGCTGAACTCGTCCCCGCTCACTCCTGAGGGTCTGGCTGGAAAGGCCGTTCTCGTCGACTTCTGGACGTACACCTGCATCAACTGGCTCCGCACGCTGGCCTTCGTTCGCGCGTGGTCCGAGAAGTACCGCGATCGAGGCCTGGTCGTCATCGGCGTCCACACGCCGGAGTTCCCGTTCGAGCGCGAAGTCGAAAACGTCCGCGAGGCCGCGCAGGCCATGCGGGTCGAGTACCCGATCGCTCTCGACAGCGACTACGGGGTCTGGAGCGCCTTCGGGAACCGGTACTGGCCGGCCGTCTACCTCGCAGATGCAGAGGGCCGGATCCGGTACCACCACTTCGGCGAGGGCGAGTACGACGACGGCGAGTGGATGATCCAGCACCTGCTGCGCGAGGGCCGAAGCGAGGGCATCGACGAAGAGCTCGTCTCCGTCACGGCGGAGGGTTTGGAGGCGCAAGCCGACTGGACGAACCTGGGCTCGCCCGAGACCTACCTCGGTTACCAGCAGGGGCAGAACCCCGACTCTCCCGACGGTGTCGCGTACGACGAGCCTCGCGGCTACGTCGCGCCCGAGTCGCTGCAGCTCAACAACTGGGCGCTGGCCGGAAACTGGACGATCGAGGGGCGGGCGAGCGTGCTGAACGAAGCCGGCGGGCGAATCGTCTTCCGCTTCCATGCCCGCGACGTCCATCTCGTCCTGCGCTCGCGAACGGGCACGGCCGTCCCGTTCCACGTGCTGGTCGACGGCGAAGCGCCCGGCGCAGCCCACGGGCTGGACGTCGACGAACAGGGCCGCGGAACCCTTGTCGAACCCCGGCTCTACCAGCTGATCCGTCAGCCGGGATCGATCAGCGACCGCACGTTCGAGATCACCTTCGACGCCCCAGGCGTCGAGGCCTACGCGTTAACGTTCGGCTAGCCATGGCTCGTGACGGATTCGTGGTGCTCGACGTGGTGGCGACGGAGCAGGAAGCCGACATCATCTGCGGCCTGCTTCGCAGCGCAGGTATCGCGTGCCAGACGCGCCAGACGAACGTGGGCGCCGGCGCGTCTGACGGCTTGACTGTTGCAGGCCCCTACGAGGTCGTCGTCCGCGCGGAGGACCTCGAGGCGGCTCGTGAGCTCGCTCGAGGCGCGTAGAGTCGGGCGAGCCGGAACGGCTATCCGCGAGGAGTAGCCTAGAGCTATGGCCCAGCAGGCCGACGACCGCGCGGCCGAGACGCCGCCGCCGGCGCACGAGGTTCGTCGCCGACGCCGCCTCAGCGTCCCGGGTTTCGGCTCTCTCCCCGCTGGATCGTCTTCTTCCTCGCGGTGCTCGTACTCAACCTGTTCATCGCCGGCCGGGCGATGGGGCCCGAATCGCGGGTGCGTGTTCCGTACAGCCCGTTCTTCCTGCAGCAGGTGCAGGCGCGCAACGTCGAGGAGATCACGTCCAAGGGGACGGACATCCAGGGCGCCTTCAGGAAAGAGGTGACCTTCGAGGACTCGGAGCCGACGACACGATTCCGAACGGAGATTCCCGCGTTCGCCAATACCGACGAGCTCTCCCGGCTGCTCCAGGAGAACGACGTCACGGTCAACGCCGACCCGCTCGATACCGGTGGGCCATGGTGGCAGACGCTGCTGGTCGGCTTCGGGCCGACGATCCTGTTCGTCTTCCTGCTCTTCTGGCTGTTCCGGAGGGCCGGCAACGTGCAGAACGCCCTCGGCTCCTTCGGACGGTCGCGCGCCCGCCGCTACGAGGCTTCTGGAGACAAGGTCACCTTCGCGGACGTCGCCGGGATCGAGGAGGCCAAGGACGAGCTGAGCGAGGTCGTCGACTTCCTGCGTAACCCGGACAAGTACCGCAAGCTGGGCGCCCGGATCCCGCACGGCGTCCTGCTCTCCGGGCGTCCCGGGACGGGCAAGACGCTGCTCGCGCGAGCGGTTGCAGGGGAGGCCGACGTGCCGTTCTTCTCGCTAGCGGCGTCCGAGTTCGTCGAGGCGATCGTGGGAGTCGGAGCGGCGCGCGTGCGCGACCTGTTCAAAGAGGCGGAGGAGAACGCGCCGGCAATCGTCTTCATCGACGAGCTGGACGCAATCGGCCGCTCGCGCACGAGCGGCGTGGCCGGCTTCAGCGGCGGCAACGACGAGCGCGAGCAGACGCTGAACCAGATCCTGACCGAGATGGACGGGTTCGACCCGGCGACGAGCGTGATCGTCCTCGCGGCGACGAACCGTCCTGACGTGCTCGACCAGGCACTCCTTCGGCCGGGGCGGTTCGATCGCCGGGTCGCAGTCCAGCCGCCGGACCGTGACGGGCGCGAAGCGATCCTGCGGGTGCACATCCGCGGCATCCCGCTCGCCCCCGACGTCGACCTCGCACGCATCGCCGCGACGACGCCGGGAATGGTCGGAGCCGACCTCGCCAACCTGGTGAACGAGGCGGCGCTCACCGCCGCCCGCCGCGGGCACGACGTGGTCGAGGAAGCCGACTTCACCGACGCGCTCGAGCGGATCGTCCTCGGCGCGGAGCGCCAGGTGATGATGAGCTACGAGGATCGTCGCCGGACGGCCTACCACGAGGGTGGGCACGCGATCGTCGGGATGCTGACGCCCGGCGCCGATCCGGTGCGCAAGGTCTCGATCATCCCGCGCGGGATGGCGCTGGGAGTGACGTTCTCCGCCCCCGACGCCGACCGCTTCAGCTACCTGGAGCCGGAGATCCTCGCAAAGATCAAGGGGGCCCTCGGCGGTCGCGCGGCCGAGGAGATCGTCTTCGGTGAGATCAGCACGGGCGCGGAGTCCGACCTCGAGCAGCTGACCGCGCTCGCGCGGCAGATGGTTGGCCGCTGGGGCATGAGCGACGCGCTCGGGCCGATCTCCGTGCTCCCCCGTGACGGGTCGGGGCCGTTCCTCCCCGGCGCAGCCGAGGTGGCACCGGAGACCCGGAAGCTCGTCGACGACGAAGTGCGGCGCATCGTCGCCGAGGCACACGACGAGGTCGTCACCCTGCTGACGGAGAATCGGGCGCGGCTCGACGCCCTCGCGAGTGCACTGCTCGAGCACGAGACGCTGGACGAGGACGACGCCTACGCGGCTGCCGGCGTGACGCGACCCCAGGCGACCCCGGCCGGAGAGCTCGCCGCGGCGGCACGCTCCAGGACGTAGGCGCGAGATCATCCACCGGGGCTGCGGGATGCCTCGGCGCGTTTCGCAGACATGATGGCTGCGGTGGAGACGGCTCGCGGGCAGCGGTCGGCGAGAGAGCGTTAGACGGTCCGGAAAACAAGCCGCGAGCGGCGCACCTTTTCGTGCGCCGCTCGCGTGCGCCGATCAACGCAATGACCTGAAAGCCGCCCGCAGCTCGGTTGCGAAGAGCTCGGGCTCCTCCCACGCGGCGAAGTGGCCGCCCCGCTCGGCTTCGTTGAAGTAGATGACGTTGGGGTACGACTTCTCGACCCAGCTGCGGGGAGTCCGCCAGATCTCGCCGGGGAACGTCGTAAAGCCGACCGGGATCGGCGGCGGCGGCAGTGGCTGGCTGCCCGCGGCCGGCGCGTCCGGCCCGTAGGCCTCCCAGTACGACCGGGCCGCGGAGGCGCCGGTGCCGGTCAGCCAGTACGCCGTGATGTTGTCCAGGACGTTGTCCCGGGTGAGGTTGCCCGAGGGCTGCCCGTCGACGAAGGCGCGGGCGATCTTGTAGTAGGCGTCGGTGTCGTGGTCGATCATCCAGGCGGCCAGGGCGATGGGGGAGTCGAGCAGCGCGTAGCCGATCGTCTGCGGGCGCGTGGCCATCTCGATGTAGTAGCCGTTTCCGGACTGCCCGAAGGTGGCGATCTGGGCGGCCGCGGCGCGTTCCTCGTCGGTGTCCGCCGGCATGGTGCCGCTCAGTGCCGGCACGAGCAGGTTCGTGTGGATGCCGATCAGCCCCTCGGGTGCCTGGCGGCCCATCACGTCGGTGACGCCGGCGCCCACGTCGCCGCCCTGGGCCACGTAGCGGGTGTAGTCGAGACGGCGCATGAGCTCGGCCCAGGCCCGTGCGGTCCGGCCCAGGTCCCAGCCGACCTCGGCCGGCTCGCCCGAGAAGCCGTACCCGGGCAAGGAGGGCAGCACGAGGTCGAAGGCATCCTCAGCGTTGCCGCCGTGCGCGGTCGGGTCCGTCAGCGGGCCGACGGAGTCGATCATCTCCATGACCGAGCCGGGCCAGCCGTGGGTCATGATCAGCGGTAGCGCGTTCTCGTGCGACGACTCGACGTGGATGAAGTGGATGTCCACGCCGTCGATCTCGGTCGTGAATTGCGGCAAGGCGTTGAGCTTCGTCTCGGCCTTGCGCCAGTCATAGTCGGTCACCCAGTAGCGCGCGAGCTCCCGGATCGTCGCCTGCTGGACGCCTTGCGACCGGTCCTCGACGAGCTCCTTGGTGGGCAAGCGCGTGGCCGCGATCCGGCGGCGCAGCTCGGCGAGCTCCTCTTCGGGAGTGTCGACGTGGAAGGAACGGATGTCGGTGACGGTCTGGGCGGTGGTGCTCATCACAACCTCCGTGGTTGGTCGGTGTGGTTCCGGATGACCTCCCCTATGCCGTGGCCTCGGTGAAGAAGTCGATCAGCAGTTGGTTGACGCGTTCAGCCTCGTCGTGATGCACCCAGTGCGACGCATCGGCCAGGCGTTCCACGCGGTCGAGGTTGGGTACGTCTTCGCGGTCGGGCTCGGCGAGGTCGGAGCCGAGGTAGGAATCGCCCTCTCCCCAGATGACCAGTGTCGGCGCCGAGATCGGGCGAAGCTTCCCTGCGGCTTCCTTCTGGGACTGTCTCACCGAGGCCCGGTAGTAGTTGATCATCCCGGCCGCTGCCCCCGGTTGCGACCACGCCTCGACGTAGCGTTCGAGTTCCTGGTCGGTGTAAGGCGGGCGTGCCTCTTCCAGGAAGTGGCGGAAGAAATGCCAGTCTCTGGCGTGCACCACGTTCTCGGGCAGCCCAGGCACCGCAAAGAAGAAGAAGTACCAGGACTTCCGGAGCTGGCTCGGGTGGTGCAGCCCCTCCGAGAGCTTCCGCGGATGGGCCGCGTTGAGGATGGCGAGTCGGTCGACCACTTCGGGGTGGTTCATCGCGGTGATCCAGGCGATGGATCCGCCCCAGTCGTGACCGACCAACAGCGCGGACTCGGCACCGAGTTCTCCGATGAGGCCGCGGATGTCGGCGGCGAGCAGGTCGACAGCGTAGTCCTCGAAGTCCTCTGGCTTCGATGACAGGTTGTAGCCACGTGTATCTGGCGCGACGACGCGAAAACCCGCCGCCGCGAGCGGCGCGATCTGTAGCCGCCAACCGAACCAGAACTCCGGGAAGCCGTGCAGTAGAACGATCAGCGGGCCGTCACCGGCCTCGACGTAGTGCAAGGTCTGATCGCCAACCTCGGCGTAACCCTCCCGTAGCTCGATCCCGACGTCAGGAAGCAGGCTGGTGGTGGTCATAAGGACCTCCCTGGGTAGGGGACTCGGGCGTGAGACTACGCCTGCCGGTCTGGATGAGCAACAACTGTCACCAGACCGCCGCGACACGATCGCTCTCCCTCGGGGCATCGCGCCACCGGTCGGTTGGTGGCTCCGGCCGCGACGGGCGCGAAGGCAAGCTCCATGGCCGCGGTCAACCGTCAGTTTCGGTTGTCAGCGCCGCCCGCACGCGAGCGGCGCGTACCGCGGCCGAGAGGGTGGCGATGTCGTAGGCGCCGTAATGGCGCCGGCCGTTGACGAAGAAGGTCGGCGTGCCCGAGACGCCGCTCAGGTCGGCGCCGTCGACGTCCTCGGCCACCCGAGCGGCGCCGGCGTGCTCACGCAGGGCGGTTGTGAAACGCTCGAGGTCGAGCCCGAGCTGATCGGCATAGCCGATCAGCTCGTCGGGCCGAAGCGCGTCCTGGTGTGTGAGCAGGAGGTCGTGCATCTCCCAGAAGCTGCCCTGATCGGCGGCAGCTTCGGCGGCTTCGGCAGCGAGCTGTGCATTCGGGTGGACGTCGTTGAGCGGCAGGTGCCGCCAGACGTAGCGGACGTCGCCGAAGTCCCGGAGGAGTTCGCGGACGACCGGCTCGGCTTGCCCGCAATACGGGCACTGGAAGTCGCCGTATTCAACGACCGCGACGGGCGCATCCATCGGCCCACGCACGTGGTCGCGTTCCGAGTCGACGTCGACGTAGAGATCGACGAGCGGCTCGCTGGTACCAACCAAGGCCCGGATCCGCGTGCTTCGCGGCAGGAGCGCCGTGGCTCGGAACAGCAGCCATGTCAGGAGCGCCGCGCCGAGCGCGGCGCTGAGGATGCCGAGCTTCGCCTCCTCGAGCTCGGCTCCGTCGAAGGCTAGGGTCGCGATCAGCAGCGCGACCGTGAAGCCGATGCCGGCGATCGTTCCACCGCCGGCGATCGCCGCCCAGCCGACCGGCGGCCGCAGCCGTCCGCGGCTGACCCGCGTCAGCAGCCAGGCGCTGCCGAAAATGCCCACCGGCTTTCCGACGACATAGCCGACCAAAATCCCGAGCGTGATCGGCGAGCTGAACGCGCGCGCCAGGAAGCCGCTGTCGACCGCGATCCCAGCGTTCGCCAGCGCGAACACCGGGACGATCACATAGCTCGTCCACGGGTGAAAGAGCCGCTGCAGTCGCTCGTTGACCGACGTCGCCGATCTGAGCTCGACCCCGGCGATGCGCGCCAGCTCGGCGGTCGGCTGCTCGCGGAACTCGCGGAACCGCTCGGTGGCGCTTTCGAGGCTCGACCTAGACGCCGGGGACGCGTAGACCAGCAGGCCCATCGCGAGCCCGATCACGACCGGCTCCACTCCGGACTCCAGCAACGCAACCCAGGCGGCCAGCCCGAGGACCGTGCAGACGAGACCAGGGTGGCGCCGAGTCCTGCGCGCGACGAGTAAGGCGACGAACAGGGCGACGGCAACGAGCAGCGGCACGACACGCAGCGTCTCGGTGTAGACGGTCGCGATCACGACGAGCGCGACGAGATCATCAACGACGACGACCGTGAGCATGAACGCGCGCAGCCGATCGGGAAAGCGCGGCCCCACGAGCGCGAGCAGACCCAGCGCGAAGGCCGTATCGGTCGACATCGCGATACCCCAACCGCGCGCCGAGGAGTCGCCGGCGTTGAAGAGCAGATAGATCGTGACCGCCACCGCCACCCCGCCGACCGCAGCCAGCAGCGGCAGCGCGAAGCGCCGGCGCTCACGTAGCTCGCCCAGGTCGAACTCGCGCCGTGCCTCCAGCCCGACCACGAAGAAGAAGAACGTCATCAGGCCGCTGTTCACCCATTCGCGCAGCCCGAGCGAGATGCCCCTGCCGCCGACTTCGATCGAGAGCGTGGTCTCCCAGAACGAGTCGTAGGACGATGCGTGGACATTCACCCACGTAAGCGCCGCGGCCGTGGCAGCGAGAAGGACTGCCGCACCTCCGGTCTCGGTGCGGAGGAACTCCCGCAGGGGCGTCTGCAGATTTCGCGCCCAGGCCGTCCGACCTGAGAAGGGCGGCGACTGGGTACCGGTGGCCACGAGGGCTCCCTCGTGCGCCGTTACTGCTGGTAGCGCTCGACGATGTCCGGCAGCCTGACCTCAGCCTCGTCCGGATCACGCCCAGCTTCTCGTAGTGCGCGTCGCTGGCGCAGCAGGTCCCAGCACTGGTCGAGAGAGACCGTCAGCTGCTGCAGGCGTCTCGTATCGGAGTCGGTGGAATTCCCGGCCGACTCACGCTCCCAGAGCTCATGCTCTTCTGCCACCAGTCGTTCGATCGTTCCGTGAATCTCGGCATCGTTCATTTGGGCCTCCTCCTTGGTCACGAACCATTGTGCTCTGCGCGGGGCGCCGCTCGCATTCGCGGCAAGAACCCGAGCAGCCAACGCGGCAGCGGCGCCCGTTACCACCCACCCGGAACCGCTTCGGCATCACGCCGACCCCACCCGGTGCGTCAGCTCAGACGTATCCCTTCCGACCCAGCCACCGAAGTGCGAAGTAGCCCCAGATCGGGGGCAGATAGAAGGTGCAGAGGCGCTGAGTGATCGCAACCGCGAACGCGGTGGATTCGTCCACACCCACAGCGATGAGACCTGCGGACAATGCTGCTTCGGCCGCCCCGATGCCTCCGGGCACCGGAACCAGGCCCGACAAGACCGCCGCTGATGTGTTGATGAAGATGAGCTCCGCGACGTTGAGGTCCACACCGTAGGCGAGGCACGTGGCACCGAGCGCGAGCGCGTAGAGCAACTCGGATGCAACACCGCCTCCGAACACCTCCAGTCTCTTTCCCCGAACGCGGGCGACCCTCCATAGCCCGCCGAGCGCGTCACGGACACCTGGGAGGACACGTGCCCGGACTCTCGGCGCTGCAAGGATCAGGACGACACTGAGGACGAGCACCAGAGCGATCGCGGTGAGGAGACGGCGGTCCGGCCCTGCTGCCTCGAACTGGCTCGTGTCGAGATCGACGCCCACGAATGGGAGAACCAGCAGGAAGAGGCATGCCTGGATGATCGTGTTCGAGAGGTCGTCGATCGCTCCACCGGCGATTGCCTCCGCACGAGGTGCGCCCATCCTCTGCAGGCAGTGGAGGTTTGTAGCGACGCGACCAGCCGAGCTCGGCACGGTCAGGCTGATGAACTTGAGTGCGGCCTGAAGCACGATGCACGGCAGGAGGGGAAGGGGAGTTGCCACTCCACCTCGCACCGAAATCCCTGACGGGATGAAGGTGGTTTGCGCGAGGACCAATGCCACCACGACCCATGCCAGCTCGGCGCCACGGAGCTCGTCTGCGATCGTCCCGAAGCCGATCTCGGCGAGCTGAGTGATCAGGAGATAGGCAGCGAGGATCAGGGCGGCCGTTAGCAGGAGGTCCTGCGGCCGAATACGTCGGAGGGGAACGATCTCAGCCGCCTCCGTACCAGCCGCGGATGCGGCCGCCGTCCGCAAGTCCTTCAGGCCGATCTCATGCGCGCGCGCGAGATCTCGCAGGTGCGGCGTGAGCGCGGCGCGCTGCAGGTAGGGAAGGACGCGAACGATGGAGTGGTCCCAGCCCGCGTCGAGGGCTCTCTGGAGCGCGCGTTCTGGTCCGACGAGGATGGTGCACGCAACGATGAGCTCGGCGACGTCGATATCGAGCATCGACTGTGGCGCTCCGACGGTCGCTGCAGAGAAGTCGACCAACATGGGCCCCTTCTCGGTGAGGAGTACGTTGCTTGCGTTCAGCCGCCCGTGGGAGATGCCGCCAGCGTGGAGCAGCGCGACCTGCTGCCACAGCTCGTCAAGCGTGGCGTCGCTCACATTGTCGGCGTTCTCCCTCTCGAGCGGCCCGATGTCGGGCTGGCGCGTAACCAGAATCGCGTCTTTGTCGGGGCCGAGTCCGACCGTCACGACCTCGGGCACGAGGACGCCGGCCTGCGACGCGAGCAGCGTTGCAACCGCCTCGTGCTCGACCTGCTCGAGGCGACCGACGGGTGCGCTGCGGGGCGGATCGCGGTAGGCGAGGAGTTGCCACCGGCGAGCCACCCTTTGGGTGCCCTGCGCATCACGCCCGAGAACGCGCACCTTGACGGGTCGACCGTCCAGGGTGCCGTGGTACTCGGCGGAGCCGATCCGCTGGCGCTCGGAGATCCGAAGGTCATCGACGGCGATTCCGAGAGACCCGAGTGCGATGCGCACGCGGTCAGTCGCCGGCACACCTGCCGCCGAACCGAGCCCGAACCGGACAAGAGCACCCGCACCGAGCCCGAGCGCGACGGCGCCGAGCACCTGTGACGGCAAGCCGGTGCCAAGCACGACAGCGCCGAGTCCTGCACCTCCGACGAGCCAGATCGCGAGCAGACGGGCCGGTCTCACGAGCTCGGGACCGGCGACCCCGAAGATCGCGACCGCGGTCGCCAGCCGAAGCTCGGGGAAGCCCCAGTTCGAGAACAGATGCGCCTCGGCTTGAGACCACCCCGAGTCGACGACGCGGCCGAGAATTGTTCCCACGACCGCAACCGTCAGAACGGCCACGGCAAGGTCGCGCGCGAGAATCCACCTCCGCCGAAAGACGACGTCGACGACGATCAGGAGCGCGATGGCGAGCGCGAGCACGAATGCCGCGCGCCAGAGATTCGGCAGCCAACCGAGAACCGCCTCGAGTCCTTGCGCGACTTCTGCGTCGACACCGCGCGCCGGCCGCGCGACGACTGCTGCGAGGCCAGTGACGAGGGACGCCAGCCCCAGGAAGCTCGCATCGATCGTCCGACGGTTTCGTCTTCCAGGCTCAGCGGCCGTTAGGAGAGCCAGATTCCAGGAGCGGCCGACCCTTGGAGGCGAAGTTCTCTCCGCATCCAACTGAGCCATCGAGACAGCTTCTCGGATCTCACGATGCGGTGTCCACCTCGGCAATACTCGGCCACTCGTGGAAGTCCCGGTTCAGTACTTCCAATCAGTCATCGCGATCGAGCTCGCAGTCGCCGGTGCGTTGTTGTGGCAGGTCCGCTTCTTCGAATCGAGTGCAACTACGCGTGAGCAGGAACATCTGCCCGATCCACGACTGCGCCTCGCGCTCGCCCTTGTGCTGGGAGCGACCCTTTTCGGCTCGCTATGGGCGATGGCAAACGAGGAAAACACGTTCGCCGCGATCGGCGTCACCGTTGGGCTGGCCGTGTCGATACTCCCAATCTTGCTTCGTGTGCTGCCGCCGCTCGTGAGAGACGCAGCCACGCAGAACCGCGATCCGAACTACGCCGTGACCGTGATCGGTCTCCTTCTGTACGTCGTGTTGGTCGTGGGCGTGATCACAATGCTCAGCGTCTAGTAGTCCGCTTGCGTTGGCACGCCGAGAGCACCCTGCTAGCGCAGGACCGGGAGGCGGCCGAGGTCGGTCAGCAGCCAGCGTCGCTCGAGTCGTGACAACGTTCCGTTGCTCACGAGCGCTCGCACGGCCGCGTCGACCTGGCCTGTCAGCGGCGAGCCCTTGCGAATTACGACCCCGTAGCGCTCGTTCGTCCGGAGCACGCCCGCGAGCGGCCCGTAGCGGTCCGGCGCGAAGGCTCGCTCGGCGGCAAGGATCGGGGCGTCCAACACGGCGGCGTCGCAGCGTCCGACGCGTAGCGCGTCGAACAGGAGCTCGAGGCCGGCGAAGAGGAACGGTGGACGGGTCGGCCTCACTCGTTCGCGGACGACGTCGACGCTGGTCGTGCCTCGCTGGACGCAGATGCGCAGCCGCGCGAGGGCGGCAAGGGTTCTCGGCACGGCGATGGTCTTCCGCACCAGGACGCCTTGATCGACGCGCAGATACGGCGCCGAGAGGTCGACGCTGTGGCGTCTGGAAGGAGTGATCGTGACCTCGCCGAGTGCGATGTCCCAGGGCTTGTCACCACGGGCAAGGAGGCGATTGAATGAGGGCTCGTTCACGAACGTGACCCGCGCGATGCCGAGGCGCCCGGCGAGCGAGCGGGCAAGGTCGATTTCGAGCCCGCGCGCCGCAACGACTCTCTTGTTCGGCAGGACGGCGCCGACCTGGAAGCCGGGGCTTGGAAGGTTCAGCCCGATGGTGAGGACGCCGGGCACGATCGGCTCCGGCGGCTCGGCACCCGACGCTCCTGCGACGAGGGCCAGTGCGACCGCTATCGCGGCCACGATCCTCATGAGCGTCCGAACACGACGACCGGCGTGCCGTTCGGCGTGAACTCGTACAGCCACCTGGCGTCATAGCGCGGGGTCCTGACGCAGCCGTGCGAGGCTGGAACGACGGGAACGTCGGGATACTCGTGGAAGGCGACGCCTCCGACGAAGTAGGTGGCCCAGGGCAGCCACACCTTGTACGGCACCGACCAGGAACGAGCCTCTTTCCGGAACACCGCGTACGAGCCTGTGGGCGTCGCGAAGCCCGGCTTGCCGGACGACATGTGGATCACCCGGACGACCACGTTGTCGTCGATCGCCAACGTAAGCTGGCGGTCGAGCAGGACCTCGATCCGGTGTCCGCCCGGCCCCGACCGGATCGGTGTCGGCCTGACCGCCTGCTCGAGCGCCGCCCTTGTCTGGGGCCCGACGATTCCATCGGCCCGGGCGCGTTGCCATTTCTGGAAGGCGATCACTGCGAACCGTGTCTGATCGCCGGCCACGCCGTCGACGCCGTCCGCGGCGAGATAGCCGAGATCCGCGAGGCGTTGTTGCAGCGCCCGTACGTCCGGCTGCGAGGGGCCCGAGGCGTCCGGCGGCGGCTTCGGAGGCGGGACGACCGGCTGCGCGGCCTGCTTACGGGTGATCGGCCTCGAGAGGGCGATTCCGGGGAACAGCCCGAGCGGCACGCCGCCCGCGATCAGCACTCGGACGGACTTGACTCCCCGCACGGCCGTCGCCGTGAAGACGAGTTGCGCGATCCGCGCGCTGAGCGATTCGCCGTTCCGGCCGGCCGCGAACCCCTCGCCGAGGTCGACGGTCGCGACGCCGTTCGCGACGCGGACGGAACGTAGGCGCGTCCCGGCCGGCACGAGCGTGCGGAATTGCCGCGCAGATTCCGCCTTGCTCGGGCCGGCGAGGAGCGCAGTCACGGCTGCTCGAAGTGTGGATCCCGGCCGAGGGACGGGGACGAGCTGCTCGCCTTGCAGGAAGTAGACCTGCGTCGGTGCCGGCGCGCTGTCGGCAGCCGGAGCCGCAGCAGTCAGAAGTGCGGCCACGCAGACAGCAATGGCCAGGAGAATCGCCGCCCGCGTTCGTCGAAGCAACCTAGTTCGGCTGCTCCAACGCATGGAGCAACCACTCGATGTCGTACGAGTCGTGCCGCAGGCGACGGTTGACCTGATCGTCGAGGGCCGCGACGTTACCGGCAGCCGCCTGACCACAACCACAGAGGAGCTCTGCTTTCAGCTAGAGCCTCGACGCGAAACTCGGTGCTGGCCGCCAGCTCTCAGTGGTGAACCAGAACTGGGGCTCGCCTTGGACGCCTGCACGCTGCATGACGTTCCGTAGGGCATCCGACGAGACGAAAGCGCTCGCCACTTCGGCAGTCTCGAAGTCGTGCCATACGGTGACGTCGTTCGGGTCGTCGACTAACTGAAACGCGGCGGCGCCCATGACACCCATGGCGCTGCGCTCCCCATAGAACTGGTCGTACACCTTCCTCCAAGCCTCGTAATCGGCGACGTTGATGCGCACAAACAAGCGAACCATCACAGCCTCCCGTTCGGTTAGCAGCGAGCGTACGTCACGTCGAGCCGAACCTTCACATTAGAGCTGGAACAACGGCATCACCGACACACACAAGGAGCAGCCCGGCAACGATCTGCTCGCATTCCTAAACTCAACGGCTGACGTTTCTTGAGCCCGTTGGCTCCTCGACCCGAAAGGACGACGCATGAGCACTGACGCGACGACCCCCGACACGATTGTGCTGATCCATGGCTTCTGGGTGACGCCGCGAAGCTGGGAGGACTGGAAGGCTCGCTACGAGAGCCGCGGCTACCGCGTCCTGACTCCGGCATACCCCGGCTTCGAGGTGGAGGTCGAGGCGCTGAATGCGGACCCGACGCCCATCGTGGACCTCACGGTGCCGGCGGTCGTCGAGCATCTGGAGTCTGTCGTCTCGCAGATCGAGCCGGCGCCGATCCTGATGGGTCATTCGGCCGGTGGCGTCTTCATGCAGCTGCTGATGGATCGGGGCTACGGCGCCGCCGGCGTCGCGATCAACTCGGCGCCGACCGAGGGCGTCAAGCGCCTGCCGCTGTCACAGATCAGGTCGAGCTTCCCCGTCCTCAAGAACCCCGCCAACCGGCACAAGGCCGTCGGGTTCACCTTCGAGCAATGGCGCTACGTGTTCACGAACACGTTCAGCGAGGAGGAGGCGCGAAGGCTCTACGACCGCTACCACATCCCCGCGTCGGGCCGCGTGTTCTGGAGCAGTGCGCTCGCGAACATCCATCCGGGGCCCGACGACACGCACGTGGACTACAAGAACCCCGACCGGGCGCCGCTGCTCTTCATCTCTGGCGGCGAGGATCACCTCATGCCCCCGTCGATCCAGCGCTCGAACGCGAAGCACTACAAGGCGGAGGGCACGATCACCGAGGTCGTCGAGTACGAGGGCCGAGCGCACCTCATGCCCTCGCAGACCGGCTGGGAGGAGATCGCCGACCACGCCCTGTCGTGGGCGACGGAACAGGCCGCCGTGTGGGCAGCGCGACCCGGGCTGGCAGCGAGGGCGTGACCGAAGACGGCCAGTTGAGCGTCCCGAAACCGATTTCGGACCGCCCAACTCTTGCCACGATCGTTTGCGACCGCTGGGCTCCATAACGTGGCGCGGCGGCTAGTTGCACCGTGGCGCGGAGCCCGCCAGCGGCCCGGGGGGTGAGGGTGAGGGTTCCGTCGTGTGCCTGGGTGATGCTCTTGACGATTGCCAGGCCGAGGCCGACACCTGCGTGGTCGGTGCGTATGCGTTTGGTGCCGCGAAGAAACGGCTCGGCAAGCGTGGCAACTAACTGTGGGTTGAGCTTCTCGCCGGTGTTCTCGACGGTGAGCACCACACTCTTGGGGTGAACGCTGGTCGTGACCCACACGGTGCCCTGTTCAGGCAGGTTGTGGACGATCGCGTTGTGCACGAGGTTCGTGCTCAACTGCAGCAGGAGCGCGTGTGAGCCGATGGTGGGGGTCAGGTCGCCGGAGGTCTCGATGGTGATGCCGCGTTTTTCTGCGAGGGGGAGGAGCGTTTCAGTGGCTTCTTCCGCTATGAGGGACAGGTCGACGTGTTCTCGGGTGAAGGACCGTTGGTCGGCGCGGCTGAGCAGGAGCAATGCTTCAGTGAGGTCGATCGCTCGGGTGTTGACGGCGTGGAGGCGTTCGACGAGCTCGCCGGTGTCACGGTTCGGATCGTTGCTGGCGACGTCGAGCAGAGTCTGAGTGATCGCCAGTGGGGTGCGTAGTTCGTGGGAAGCGTTGGCTGCGAATCTCTGCTGTTCGGTGACGTGTGCTTCGAGCCGTGTGAGCATGGTGTCGAAGGCATCGGCGAGTTCGCGGAACTCGTCTCTGCGGCCCGGAAGCCGGATTCGATGGGAGAGCGATCCGGTCGCTGCCATGCGTGTGGCATCTGTGATGCGAGTCAGGGGGGCGAGCATCCGGCCGGCGAGAAGCCATCCTCCCAGAAGACCGAATACCAGCAGAAACGCCAGCACGATGGCCGCGGCCGGAGCGAAAGCGCGCAGGAGGAAGGAGTTGTTCCCGGGCACCAATTCACCGATGGTGCTGATCACACCGTCGGGTACGTATCGCAGGAGGGACTCGAACGATTGCCCGGGCTGGCCGGCGAGCCACGCGGCGGCGAGCATCAAGGCACCCGCAAGCATGAGGAACCCGGCGTAGCTGAGGGTGAGTTTGAGGCGAACGCTCAGACCAGGGGCTCTATCCACGCTCTTCTCCCTCACGCCTGGTGTTCTGGTTGCGTGTCGATGCGGTAGCCGACGCCGGGCACGGTGGCGATGATCCAGGGTTCGCCGAGGCGTTTGCGCAGTGCCGAGACGGTGATGCGCACGGCGTTGGTGAACGGGTCCGCGTTCTCATCCCATGCTCGCGCTAGGAGTTCTTCGGCGCTGACGACGCCGCCTTCGGCGGCGACGAGGACTTCGAGCACTGCGAACTGCTTCCTGGTCAGCGCGACGTAGCGGCCGTCGCGGTAGACCTCTCGGCGGAACGGATCCAGCCGGAGACCTGCGATCTCTCGCACGGGTGGCCTGTTGTGGGCGCGCCTGCGGTCGAGTGCTCTGAGACGGAGCACGAGCTCTTGCAGCTCGAACGGCTTGGTGAGGTAGTCGTCGGCGCCGAGCTCGAACCCGGTGGCCTTGTCGTCGAGACGGTCGGCAGCGGTGAGCATGAGGATCGGCATGCCGCTGCCGGAGGCGACGATGCGTTTGGCAATCTCGTCGCCGGTAGGGCCGGGGATGTCTCGGTCGAGGACGGCGATGTCGTAGGCGTTGAGGCCCAGCCGCTCCAGAGCGGTGTCGCCGTCGCCTGCGATGTCGGCCGCGATCGCTTCCAGGCGCAGGCCAGCGCGGATGGCTTCTGCCAGATAGGGCTCGTCCTCAACGATCAACACACGCATGCTCCGATGCTACGAGCTGGCGCATGTCGTCGGCATATCGAAAATCACATACGTGCTGGCAACACCACGCTGCCTTGAATGGCGGCATGACCTACCGCGAACCAGCACGAACGACCCGTCGGATTCGGATTCGCAGGATCCGTGTCGCCGGCCTGCTAGCCGTCGTCGCGGCGATCGCCGCAGCCCTCGGCTACCAGTTGCTGGCGTCCTCGTCCTCGTCGGCCGCATCACCCATCGATGTCCTTCGCAGTGAGCACCGTGGTCTTCGCAGTGAGCACCGTGGTGCGCTTGGCGAGGCTGACGGTGCCGTCCCCGACGGCACGACGGTCTTTGCTGACGAGATTCCGGCTGTAGCCAACCTTGATCCAGCTCTCCTCGGTGCCCTCCGCCAGGCTGCAACTGATGCCGCGGACGACCGGGTCGAGTTCTTCGTCGATAGTGGCTGGCGTTCCCCGGAGTACCAGAATCAGCTTCTCCGTGAGGCGGTCTCGGAGTACGGATCCGAAGAGGAAGCCGCCCGGTGGGTGGCCACCGCGGAGACGTCTGCTCACGTGTCGGGCGAGGCGGTCGACATTGGGGACTTCGATGCCACGGCGTGGCTGTCCGAGCACGGCGCCGAGTACGGGCTGTGCCAGATCTACGGCAACGAACCCTGGCACTACGAACTGCGCCCCGAAGCCATCGATCACGGCTGCCCTTCCATGTACGCCGACCCTACGCACGATCCAAGGATGCAGCAGTGACCAGCACGCTCGACAGAGAACTGGCGTCACCGCGACCCCTCGCTGACCCCCTCCATACTGAACTCCGGCGCTGTGCCTGGCAAGACAACAGAAGGCGCGTTTGCAGGAACTTCAAGCCCTCTTCCGGACTCGAACCGGAGACCCCCTCCTTACCATTCAGCGACGAGGAGGGAAGCGAGGGCAAGCGCGGGTCACGGCGACCACGAAAGCCCCGGAAACCCGAGCATTCGCCACCGAACGAGTGACCGCGAGTTGACGCGCGTGCCCGCACTGGTGTTCCCTCAGTGTTCCCACTGCAGTTGTTCCCCATTTATGAAAATATCGCGAAGACCGATCCAGGAGGGTGGCGGCGACGGCCGATCTGATGACCAGCGATAGTGGGGTTGGGCCTGCCATCGGTCTCACCTGGCTCCCTACGGTGTCCCACCAGGCGGTGTATGACGTCCTGCGCGCGTTGACCGGCGCGGGACCGGTGCGCCGCATTCCAACCGTCCGGTTCCGTCGGTGGAGGCATGCTTGAGCGCTCTAACGGCGCCAATTTCAAAATTGCGAATGGGGGCTCAGAAATGGAAGCAAGGCATCAACCAATTCGGCCAAATGTCATTGTGACAAAGTGGCAACAGAGAACGGGCGTCGTTTTCCTTGCACTTAGTGTTTGCCTGTCCTCACTGGTCTTTGCCGGTTCTGCGGTCGGCGCGACTCAGTCGTCGTGCGCGCAGTGGTCGTATCCGGGAGACCCTGGCTTTGTCGCCACGAGTCCATCGGAACTGGATGCTGCAAAAGCCAGCTGGGAAACGCCGGAGTATGGCTTTTACACCGGCCACAATCCTTCCACTCCTGGCACCGCGGTCAATGCTCCATGGCAGCTCGACGCGGTAAATGCGTCCACCGCCTTCGCTCTGGGGTACTGCGGGCAGGGTGTCACGCTGGGCATGATGGACTCGGGCTACAGGGCTACACACGAAGCATTTCAGACCGAGCTGATCGATTCGGTGCAAGCGGAGGGTGTCTACGGCACGTCCGGCTTCGGGTATCGCGGCGCGACCCCGACGAACCCGTTCACTGCGGGCGAGCCGTTCACTGTGGCCGGTGATCAGGCGAGAACAAGTGATTACTCGCATGGGACCGGCATGCTTGGGGTTACCTCCGGCATACGCGATGGTAAGGACCAGCACGGCATCGCCTTTGGATCGAAGATGCAGGTCGCCAAGACCGGCGGTTCCGATACCCAGTCCCACGGTCCTTTCCACGATTACGTGTACTGGCATACAGCCAATAAGGCCCTGGTCGACGCAGGCGCCCAGGTCATCAACAGCAGTTGGGGCTCTTTCGTCCAGACTCTCAACAGAACCCGCTTCGACGGTCTCGGAAACGATCTTGGAGCCGACGGCAATCTCGCCAACGCCTATCAGCTGCCTGGCAAGGACAGCGCCAGCGCCACGGCCATGGCGACTATCATTCCCAACGAGTACCTGAAGGACCTGGAGTACCAGTATTTCTTCTTCAAGAAGAGCTATTCGGCAGGCGGCATTCAATACAATCCGAGCTATCCCGGGCGGTCCTTTATGGAAGCCATCTGGGATGCGATCAAGGACAGCGGTACGGTCAACGTAAGGTCGTCCGGCAACAACGACTGGAGCAACCCGTATTATCGCCCGGCGTATCCCGTCTTCAATCCCTGGGCGGAAAAACAGTGGGTAGCCGTCGGCGGGGTGCAACCGCCCACTGCGACCAACCCCGAATACTCAAAGCAGTTCGGGTTTAACGAGGCGGGGCTCGCCAAATGGTTTACCGTGTCGACCCCTTCAAACAATGTTCGGACCACGAGCAGCGCCGGTGATACGAACTATGCAAATTCAAGCGGCACGTCGCCGGCAACGCCCGTTGCTACAGCGGCGATGGGGGTGCTGCTCTCCCGCTATCCGGACATGAACGCCATGCAGGTGCGTGAGCTGATGTTGACCACGGCGAACAACAAGATGTCGGACGGCGTGAGGTTCCTCGGCACCGGGCAAACCTCCCCCACCGGGGCATCCACCGCCTGGACCGCGCCCGATGGTCTTCCGGACGAACGCTGGGGCTGGGGTATCCCCGATCTCGCCAAGGGCATGCACGGCCCCGGCCAGTTCCTGAGCCCCATGACCTACAGCATGAACAAAACGCCCCTGGACGTCTGGTCGAACGACATCAGCCAGATCGCGATCAAGGAACGGGAAAGGCAAGATCTGGCGTGGCTGGCGGGCTACAAGCAGCAAGGCATTGCCTACGCTGGTGAATTCAGCCCCAACGTGCTGAAGCAAGACGGCACGCTTAGCGACCAGGCCTTCATGCTTCAGGGCATTCTGGGTGATCCTTACATCCAAGCTATTACTAACGGCCATCCCGAGTTGTACGACAAGATCACCTATGCGGACGCCGTCAACTGGCGCAAGGAATGGATGGATGCGCGCGCGGCCGACATTCAGCACAAGATCGACAACAACCTCTACACGGCTTCTCTGACCAAGCAAGGCCCCGGGACGCTGATCATGACGGGCGACGCCACCTACGAGGGCGGCACGGCGGTTGAAGGCGGCAAGCTTTCGATCACCGGCTCGCACGCAAGCTCGATCGACGTCGAAGGCGGCACACTCGGCGGCAGCGGTTTCGTGGGAGGCAGCATCGACGTCGACAGCGGCGTGCTGCAGCCCGGTCTCACGCCGGCCGAATCCGCGGCGCTCTTCACCAGCGTCCCCGGCAACGTGCTGAACGTCGGTGGGGATGTGCGCATCGGCCGCGAGGGTCGCCTCGCCGTGACCGTCTGGAGCGATAGCGAATACACGAGTGTCGACGCTGAGGGCGGCCTCGTGTTGGACGGAGAACTTGCCCTGGATGTGCGAGGAGCCCTGACCCAGGGCACCGTGCTGACGATCATGAAGGGCGGGTCCGTCAGGGGCAGATTCGACAAGCTGCCCGAAAATCGCGCGTGGCTGACGGGAGGCCACCTGTTCAGGGTGTCGTATCGGGACGATCGCGTGACGCTGACCGTCATGCACGCGGTGCCGCCCACGGCGCCGCCCGGGCGAAACCGATAAGGAGGCTTGGGGTTTGCAGTTAACCGGACGTGCCGACGCGTAGGTCGCTGGCCACGAGATCTTGTGGCTTAGCCAGCCGCCACTCGCCAGATCTTGGGCGCGGCGCGAGATACACCCGTCTCGTACCCGCGGGGCGTTGTCAGTTCTCAAAACAGACGGAACCTGCCTATAGATCTCCTACAACGCGAGCACGCGCGCCGGGGCAGTCAGAGCATGCAGCGTGCTTCGGTCGGCGTCGACGGATCGCGGTGATGGTACGCCGGAAGTTGCTTTAGTCCTCGCCTTCCCAGTATTCGAGCTCAGGCCCGGGGCGAGCGAAGATGATCCGCTCGCCGGCGACGCTCCGCGCGCCGATCTTGCCCGTGTCGAGGTACTCGACGATGTCCGGCGCGATCAGCGTGGAGAGCATGAGGACGCGGACGGGCGCGTCCGTGTCGTTGCGGATCTGGTGCGCGCCCTCCTTGCCGCGCGGGAACGCGACGACGTCGCCCTCGCGCAGCTGCTGCTCGCCCTCGTGCGTACGGAGCGTCGGCTCGCCGCGGAGGACGATCGCCCATTCCTCGTTCGCGTGGTGGGTGTGAAATGGCCCCTGCTTGTTACCCGGCTCGACCTCGTACATGCTCGCGCCGATCAGCTCGGCGTCGGTGTGCGCGCCGACCCAGGCGTCCTTGAAGCGCCAGCCCTCGCGCTCTTCCGTGCGATCCCACTCGTCTGCGTTGAGATTGAAGATTTTCATGCGGAAAGCCTAGTAGCAGGACTTTGTTAGCTCGCTAGAGGGTCCTGTGGTTTCGCCTCGAACGGTTTCCGCGTCGGCGGTCATCGTTCGAGGAAGCTAATGGAGACGACGGTTGCAGTTGAGGTGTCGCGCGCTCGAGCACGGCGACATCGACCGTGCCGCCAGTGTTGTCCAGATCCGACGCGCTTATGCAAACGGACGGGTCAAGCAGACCAAGACGCGGCTGAGCAGACGCGCCGTTCCGCTGCAGGCGATCGCGCTCGAGGCGCTCGATCACCTTCGGCCGCGGGACGACAGCCAGCTGCTGTAGGTGTGGCGCAGGTCGTAGACGTCGCGCAGCGGCTCGATCCCGACTCGCTTCTGGACCGGCTTCCAGTGCCGTCGGTTGAAGTTACGCCACCTTCGCGCTCCGCGCCGGTGTGCCGGTGTTCGCGCTCTCGCGCTTCATGGGCACGAGCATCGCGATGATCGACCTCCACTACGGCCACCTTGCAGTCGACAGCTACCAGCACGCCGTCTCGCTCCTCGACGCGCTCGCGCTCGAACGGGCCGTGGACGCTGGGTGGACGTCAGCCCACAAGGCCGTAAAGCCGCACCACGACACGGTTTCCAGGGCTCGCGGGAGGCGTTCCCAGCGGGCGGTGGACGCTCGGTGGACATCGCGGTCAGAAGCCATCACGACCAGCGCTGTCAAAAGGGGCTGATTAGCAGGAACTTCCTGAAGCCCTCTGACGGACTCGAACCGTCGACCCCCTCCTTACCATGGAGGTGCTCTACCAACTGAGCTAAGAGGGCGGAGTTCGACAGTGTAGCCCCGCTTCAGGCGAGACTAGCGGTGTGCTCAGGCTCGGGATTGTTGGGTGCGGCGACGTGGCGCAGCGGTACGGGCGGTCGCTCGAGCCGTATCCGGACGTGCCGATCGTGGCGGTGACCGACACCGACCCCGGGCGCGCGAGAGCGTTGGCCCGGGAATGGGGCGGGGAGGTGCTGCCGACGCTCGACGACCTGCTCGCGGACGGTCGGGTGGACTGCGTCGTCAACCTGACGCCGTTCGAGTTCCACGCCGAGGTGACGAGGCGGGCGCTCGAGGCCGGGAAGCACGTGCACACGGAGAAGCCGGTCGCCCTCGACACCGCCGCTGCACAGGCGCTCGTCGACCTCGCCGACCGCACCGGGCTCAGGCTCAGCTGCGCGCCGATCACGTTCATGGGCCAGGGGCAGCAGGCCGCGTACCGAACGATCCAGGAAGGGCGTGCGGGCGAGATCCGGCTCGTGTACGCAGACGTGAATCACGGGCGGATCGAGACCTGGCACCCGCGTCCGGAGCCCTTCTACGCGATCGGGCCGCTGTTCGACGTCGGCGTCTACCCACTGACGATCCTGGTCGCGTTCTTCGGGCCCGCGCGGCGCGTCACAGCTTGGGGCGGGAGCCTGCTGCCAAGACGAGTGACGCTCGACGCCGCGTCGTTCGAGGCCGGCGCCCCCGACTGCATCGTCGCGGTCGTCGAGCTCCAGACCGGGCCGGTCGCGCGGCTCACGGCGAACTTCTACGTCCAGCACGAGGAGAAGCAGCACGGGATGCAGTTCCACGGCGACCGCGGCTCTGTGCTGCTGTCGACATGGCAGGACTTCGACGCCGACGTCGGCTTTGCGCCCCACGGCGGCGCGCCCGAGTCGATCGCGTACGACAGGCCGGCCGAGCATGGCATCGACTGGGGCCTCGCGCTGCGCGAGCTCGACGCTGCGATCCGCGAGGATCGGCCTCACTTGGCGAGTGCCGAGCGTGCCGCGCACGTCGTCGAGGTGATGTGCGCGATCCGCGAGTCGGCCGAGCAAGGTCGGCCGGTCGAGCTACAGCAGGCGGCGCAGAGCCTCTACTGACCGGGACGTCGAAGCGAGGGGGTCGCCCGCGTGCTCCTCCTGCTCGACGATCAACCACTCGACACCCGCGTCGCGCGCGGCAGGGACGATTCGGTCGTAGCCGACCGCGCCGTCGCCGACCGGCACGCCTGTCTCGCGGTCGGCGAAGTCCTTCGCGTGAGCGAGCGGGACCCGGCCCGCATGCTTCACGAGCCGCGCGACGGGATCCGAGCCGGCGACCCACAGCCAGCCGAGGTCGAGCTCCAGCTCGAGCCCGTCGACCTCGGCGAGCACATCCAGTGTCACCGTCCCGTCCGCGAGCGGCTCGAGCTCGTGGTCATGGTTGTGGTAGCCGAGCGGGAACCCCGCGGCCGCGACGCGCTCCCGCAACGCCCCCAGTCGCTCCGCCAATGCCTCTGCGCCCGCGCGGTCGGGAGGTCGCTCCGCCCACGGGACGACAAGACGCGGCACGCTCAGGATGCGAGCCTGCTCGACCACCTCGCCGAACGCGCCGTCGAAGCGCTCGAGCCCGACATGCCAGCCGCAGACCTCGAGCCCGGCGTCGTCCAGTCGTCGGCGGAGCTCACCCGCGTCATCCGGTCGCGCGTAGAGCTCGACCGCTTCGTAACCCTGCGCGGCGAGCACCGGCAACGCCGCGGCGGCGTCGATCGTGCGAAGCGTGTAGAGCTGGATCGCGAGGCGCATTCCGCCGGGTCGCCTCTCAGGTTGCGAGGTCTCGGCTCGGAGGAGACCATCCCAGCCGCGCGGCCTTCCAGCCGAGCTGCGTGCGTGTCTGGGCGCCGGCGAGGTCCATCAGGTGCCGGACGCGTCGCTGGACCGTGCGCAGCGAGGCCCCGAGGTGGTACGCGATCGCCTTGTCGTTGAGGCCGACGAGCAGGAGGCTGAAGACCTGGGCGTCGAGGTCGTCGAGCGGCCCGAGCTCGAGCTCGGCGTGGGCAGGGGCCGTGACATTGAGCTCCGTGGCCTTGCTCCACTCGGACTCGTAGAGCGCGCAGAGCGCATCGAGGAGCCCGCTCCGCCGGACGAGGAGCGCGCCGTGCACCGGGGCTTCGGCCGTGCCCATGGGCACGAGCGCGAACTCGTGGTCGACGATGAGGAGCTTGATCGGAAGCGTGTCCGTCATGCGCACCTCCTCGCCCGCGGCGACGGCTCCCACGAGGTGGTCGAACAGGCCCGGCTCGTCGTCCAGCATCTCGCGCTCCATCAAGACGCGGTAGCGAACCCCGCGCGCCACGGCCTCGTCCTCGGCCGTGTTCTCGGCGGTGCTGACGAGCGCGGTCGGCGCCTTGACGAAGGCCATCACCTCCTCGCGGGCGGCGAGCTGGAGTTGCTCGAAGCGCTGCCGGATCGCCTCTGCCCCACGGACGACGTCCACGACGTCGGCCGTCGCGCGATCGGCGACCCCGGTGCGGTAGAGCTCGTCGAGGGCGGCGAGCTCGACCTCGGCGAGCCGGATCTCGTTCTGACGACGGATGAGTCGCGCCCCGAGGGTGACGCCGGGCGGCGACGCCACGTACCTGGTCGTGTCTTCCCCGCTGCGGTCGACGAGCCCCTCGTGCTCGAGGGCCGCGAGGGCCCGGGTCGCCTCGGTCGCCTCGCATCCGAGGCGCTCGGCGAGCTCCGCGGCCGTTGCCGAGGGCATCGTGACGAGCTCGCCGTACGCCCGCGACTGGTCGGGTGTGAGCCCGAGCCCGTCCAACAGAAACGCATTCACCGCCACGCGAGGTCCTCCGTGTCGAATCTGGCGGATAGCCGCCTTGTCGTAAAACCGCCGCACCATGTGGCGCCGCGCTGACGTGAAATGTAGCCGCCGCCGTCCGCCGCGGTCATTCGCCCGAAAGGAGTCTCCGTGTTCTCACCGCGCGTGCTCATCCTCGGCGCTGCGCTCGTTGCCCTCCTGCTGTCGCCCGCGCTCTCGGCGGCCGGCGGGGATCCCGGGCAGAGCGGTCCCGAGCCGAAGACCGCGGCGACGTCCCACGTGGTCACCCTGATCACCGGTGACGTCGTCCGGGTCACCGAGGCCGGAGGGCGGACGACGGCGTCGCTCGAGCAGGCGGTGGGCTCCCACGGCGGCATCCGGGCGCTGACGATCGGCGACGACCTGTACGTCCTGCCGGAGGAGGCGCTGCCCTACCTCGCAGCCGGCCGGCTCGACCGCGAGCTGCTGAACGTCACGGGGCTGATCGAGCAGGGCTACGACGACAAGAGCACCGACTTCCTGCCGCTGATCGCGCAGTACGCGCCCGACAAGACACCCGCAGAGCGCACGCCTCCGCCCGGCTCGGCGAAGAAGCGCGACCTGGCCAGCATCGACGGCGCCGCGATCTCCACGAGCCGCCGGAAGCGGGATCTCTTCTGGGCCACGGTCACCGCTCCGCGCCGGCCGGCGCAGCCGCTCGCGGCGCGCTTCACGGGCGGGATCACGAAGCTCTGGCTTGACGGCAAGGTCGAGGCCGACCTCGCCGACAGCGTTCCGCAGGTCGGCGCGCCGCAGGCCTGGGCGGCCGGGTTCGACGGAACGGGCGCGACCGTCGCGGTGCTCGACACCGGTGTCGACGCGAGCCACCCCGACCTCTCCGGCCAGATCTCCGAGACGCAGACGTTCGTCCCAGGCCAGGACGTCGGTGACCGCAACGGCCACGGCACCCACGTCGCCTCCACCATCGCCGGCTCGGGCGCCGCGTCGGCGGGGCTCAACAAGGGCGTCGCCCCGGGCGCCGAGCTCGTCGTCGGCAAGGTGCTCGGCGACGACGGCTTCGGGCAAGACTCGTGGATCATCGACGGCATGGAGTGGGCTGCCGACAGGGCCAAGGTCGTCAGCATGAGCCTGGGCGATGCCGCCTTGACCGACGGGCTCGACCCGCTGTCGCAGGCGGTCAACGAGCTGACCCGCGACGAGGGCGTGCTGTTCGTGATCGCCGCGGGGAACAGTGGCTCGGAGTTCGCAGTCAGTGCTCCAGGCGCCGCGGACGAGGCGCTCACGGTGGCCGCGGTCGACGGTCTCGACCAGCGGGCGTGGTTCTCGAGCATGGGCCCGCGAAGCGGCGACCACGCGCTCAAGCCCGACATCGCGGCGCCCGGCGTCGAGGTCACGGCGGCGCGGTCGCAGCTGCTGGAGTTCGGCGAGGGCATGTACCAGACGATGGACGGCACCTCGATGGCCACGCCGCACGTCGCCGGCGCTGCGGCCATCCTGGCCGCCGCACATCCCGCCTGGTCCCCGCGACGCCTCAAGGACGCCCTGATGTCGTCGGCGAAGGCGCTTCCAGGGACGACGCCGTACGAGGTCGGAACCGGCCGGCTCGACATCCCCGCGGCCCTCGCGCCCGTGCACGCCACCGGCTCGGCCTTCCTCGGCTTCTACAAGTGGCCGCACGACGGCGACGCTCCGGTCTCGAAGACGATCACGTACACGAACGACGGTGGTACGCCGGTCGTCCTCGACCTGAGCGCAGACGTACCGGGTCTCTTCAAGCTCTCGCAGAACTCGGTCACGGTGCCGGCGGGCGGAAGCGTCGACGTGAACGTCACCGCCGACGCGGACGACGCACCCGGCGTCGGCCGCTTCACGGGCTTCGTCGTCGCGACCGACGCCTCGGGCACCGTCATGGCCCGGAGCGCGATCGGCCTCGTGAAGGAGGAGGAGCGCTACGACCTGAGCGTCCGCGCCGTCGATCGGGACGGGGCAGCGGGATCCGGGTACGTCGTCCTCTTCGACTTCCGTTCGCCGTGGGCGACGATCGTCCAGCTCGACCCGGAGACCGGCGCTGCGCCGACCCAGCGGCTCGCGCCGGGGCCCTACAACATCTCGACCTGGATGGACGTGCGCGGCTCGGGCGGCCCCGATTCCGAGGGCATCGCGCTCCTGGCCAAGCCGCACTTCGTGCTCGACCGCGATCAGGAGGTCGTGCTCGACGCTCGGAAGGCGAAGCGAATCACCGTCACGACTCCGCGGCCGAGCGAGAACCGGCACCGGCGGATGCAGTACTTCCACGACGCGGGCATCCCCGACGGGTTCTCGCTCATGGATCTCTACTTCGTGCCGGAGAACGTCGACGACATGTATGCCCTCCCGACGGCGGCGCGGTACCGGGCGCGGGGTTCGACTTCACCACCCGGTGGCGCCGCAGCGCGCCGCTGCTGGACGTGTCCGCCTACCTCCCCGCGAAGACGGATGTCGACTTCCTGTACCAGGGCGGGTCGAGCCGGCTCGACGGCAAGGTGAGTCTCGGCGGGGTCTACGCGGGCACAGGAACCGCGGCCGACTACGAGGGCGTGGACGCGAGCGGCAAGGCCGTGGTGATCCGCCGCAGCGACGCGGTGCAGTCGTGGGACTGGATTGCACCCGCGCAAGCCGCAGGGGCCGAGCTGCTGATCGTGGCGAACGATCGTCCCGGCAAGCTCTTCGAGTTCGTGTCGGGCGAGCTTCCGGTCGTCTCGGTCACGAAGGCTCAGGGTGACCGGCTGATCGCGGCCGCCGGCGCCGGGAAGCTCAGCTTCCGCGGCGAGGCAATCGCGTTCTCGCCGTACATGTACGACCTGACGCTGAACGAGGACCGGGGCATTCCGAGCGAGCTGTCGTTGTCGCCGCGCACTCGCGACCTGGCGCAGATCGACCATCGTTTCCTCGGGGCGCCGGGCCTCGTCTACGAGAGCCGCGCCGACTGCCATGCCTACAGCTTCCCGCCGTGCTGGGGCTACTTCGAGCCGGTCCGGGGCCAGTCGACGCGAACCGACTACGTCTCCACCGAGGGTGCCCGCTGGTACCAGGGCGTCCTGCACAGCGCGGGCTGGGAGCAGCGGCACGACCAGGTCACGTACGACGCGGGCAAGCGGTACAGCTTCGACTGGTTCGCACCGATCACCCGGCCGAGGCTCGGCCCCGGCTACTGGGGCCCCACGCGGGACGGCGACTTCATGTCCGTGAACGTGCCCTTCGTGAGCGGCGGCAACAACGTCACCGGCCACATGTGGGACGGGCAGGGCACCGTGATGTCGCGTCTCTACCACGGCGGCGAGCTGCTCGCCGAGCAGCCGTACCAGGCGGTCTTCGTCTAAGCGCCGACGCCCGAGCTCGCCGAGTACCGGTTCGTGCAGGACACGACCCGGCCGGCCGACCCGTGGAGGACGGCGATCGAGACGCACACGGCCTGGACCTTCCGGTCGAAGCAGACGGCCCCGCTGGTGCTGGATCCGCTGCCGCTGCTCCAGCTCGACTACGCGGTCGACACCGACCTCGAGAGCAACGTCGAGGCGGGGCGGACCGGCGTGATCGGGATCTCTGCGAAGCACGAGCCCGGGGCCGTCGGCGGCGGCGCAGTCCGCGGTGTGACGCTGGCGCTGTCCTACGACGACGGCGCCACCTGGCGGCCGCTCGGGCTCAGCCGTGCCTCGTCCGGAGGCTGGAAGGCGACGGTCGCCTACCCGCGGGCCGCCCGCGGCGGCTACGTCTCCCTGCGGGCGACGGCCTGGGACGACGCGGGCAACCGGGTGGAGCAGGAGATCGTCCGCGCATACGGGTTGGGCTCAGCCGCCCCCAACTCGTCAGCCGGGCCCACTGAGCTGTGGGCCCGGCTGCCGCCGACGTTTACTCGAGCTCCGACAACTCGCGGAGCGCGCTCTTCAGCTCGGCAACGCGGCTCGCGCTGAGCCGTCCGCGGACGAGCTGATCGAGCTGGCCCAGCGTCGCCGCGGCGACGGGCTCGAAGCGCCGGCTGCGCGCGTTCAGGAAGATCAAGGAAGCGCGGGCGTCGGTCGGGTCGGAGCGGCGCTCGACGAGGCCCTCGCTTTCGAGCCGTCGGACCATGTCGGTCATCGTCTGCTTACTCAGGCGCGCGCGCCGGGCCAGTTCGCCCATCCGCAGCCCGTCCTCCTCGTACAGCGGCAAGAGCACCGAGCCGTAGGACGGGCGGATGTCGGCATAGCCGGCGGCGGCGAAGCGCTCCGCCAGGAGCTCGTTCCAGCGCTGCGTTGCCTTGGCGAGCAGGAAACCGACGTCGCTGCGGCTGACGACGTGGTCCCCGCCCGTCATCACTGCGCGTGAGTCGCTCGCTCGCCGGCGAAGCGTCGGCGGATGTTGCCGAACTCCCGGCGGAGGGATTCGTATTGCGACTCGAACAGCTCGTCGGACATGTCGGGCGCCTTGAACATCGTGAACGAGTAGGCGCACCTGTCCTTGCCGAGCGCGACGACGCGCGTGGGGAAGAGGGCAAGCTCTTCCTCGGTCGGGCCGGTGAACATGTCGATGACTCCGGTGTCGGGATCGGCATCGATCGTGAAGTAGAACTCGCCGAGGCCGTTCACGACCTTCGCTTTGCCGTCGACGTACTTCAGCTCGCGGGCGAAGTCGGTCGCCCAGTCGGGCAGGTTGTCGGTCTTCGACAGGTAGTCGAAGACGTCGTCCCTCGGCGCGTCCAGGACTGCGGTGACGGTGTGAGTGATCACTGCTCCTCCTTAGTCTGATATCGGACTAATTAGTACGATACCAGACTAATCTGCGCTTACGGCTCGAGCACGAAGTCGAAGCGCCCGGTGCGCCGGGCGCCCACCCGGCGCCAGCGGCGGAGGAGCAGGTCGCTGTCGAACAGGCGGTCGCCGCGGTTGGCCGACACACCCGGGAAGAACAGTTGCGTGGTGAGCACGTCGCGCCCGGGGGCCTGCACCTTGACGTGGATGTGTTTCGTGCGGCCCGTGTAGAGGGCGGGGACGATCGTGTCGAGGCGGTAGCGGCCGGCCGCGTCGGTGAACTGATGCCCGCGGAGCCGATAGCCGTCGTTGTCGTACTCACCCGCCGCGTCGGCCTGCCAGAAGTCGAGCTTGGCACGGCGTCACCGGCTTGCAGGCCGTCGTCAGGACGTAGCCGGTGATCGTCAGCCGCGTTCCGCGCATCCCCTTGGTGAGCAGCGACCGGCGCCGAGGCGAGCCGGTGGAGAAGTACGGGCCCTCCGTCAGCTCCGGTGTCGTGTCGTCGCCGTCGTCGCACATGGGCGTCGCCTGCAGCGGGCCGGCGGCCACCTCCTCGGCGTCGAGGAGGTAGCCGGCCAGCCCGACTGCGGGGATGGCTGCGCCCAGCTGGAGGAGCCGCTTGCGGGTCAAACCCGTCAAGCAGGGCGCTCCTGCAGCTCGACGCTCACGGTCTGGGTCTTGCCGTTTCGCAGGAGCGTGATCTCGACCTTGTCGCCCGGCTGCCGTGGCGTCGATCGCCTTCTGAAGGTCGGCGGTCGTCGACACGGAAGAGCCGGCTGCCGAAGTGATCACGTCGCCGACCGTAATGCCTGCGTCGTCCGCGGGCGCGCCGGCGCGCACCTGCGTCACGGACGACGCCGACGTCCGCGGCCTCGGCTGCAACGCCCAGGTAGGCGTGCTCCACGGAGCCGCCGCCGATCAGCTGCGACACGATCTTGGCGACCGTGTTCGAGGGGATCGCGAAGCCGATGCCGTCGTTGCCGCCGCCTTCGCTCGCGATCTGCGCGTTCACGCCGATCACCTTGCCGTCGAGATCGAGCAGCGGGCCGCCCGAGTTGCCGTGGTTGATGGCCGCGTCGGTCTGGATCGAGTCGTTGATCGTGAAGCCGTTCGGCGCCTCCATCTGCCTGTGCAGGGCGCTGACGATGCCGCTCGTCACCGTCTGCTCGAGGCCGAGCGGGCTGCCGATCGCCACGACCTCGTTCCCGACCACCAGTGAGTCGGAGTCGGCGAGCTCGAGCGGGTGGAGCGCCGACGCGGGAGCGTCGACGTCGATGACCGCGAGGTCGGTCGAGGGGTCGGCACCCACGACGCGTGCGTCGTAGCTCTTGCCGTTCGAGAGCTTCACGCGCACGGAGGTCGCGCCGTCGACGACGTGATCGTTCGTGACGATGTGCCCTTCGTCGTCGTAGACGAAGCCGGACCCCTGGCCGCCGTTCGTCGAGATCTCGACGACGCTCTCGAGTGACGAGGCAGCCACCTGGGCGACCGAGCCGTCGGAGGTCGAGGTTGCGGCGATCGGAGTCGCCGACGTGGAGACCTCGTGGACGACCGTCTGCGTCTGCTGCGGCGCCACCTGTGAGTACACCGCGGCGCCGCCGCCTGCACCGATGCCGACGGCGACCACGAGGGCGCCGATCAACGAGACGATTCGAAAGTAGGTGCGTTTCATCATCTGCTCCTTCACCCGGATTCCTGTCGGGATCCATGCCAGCAGCGGATGCTGAGACGGGCTTGAAAAGCGCCTAAGAATCGTTCTCACGCAATTCTTAGCCGGCTCTCATGCGCGCCTCAGCCCGAGCCGTGATCGTGGGGCGCATGGGCACAATGGAGGCCGTGAAGATCATGGTCGTCGACGACGAGCGGGCGGTACGCGAGTCCCTGCGGCGGGCTCTCGAGCTCGAGGGCTACCAGGTCGAGCTTGCGGCCGACGGGCTGGAGGCGATCGAACGGCTCGGCGCGAACGGCCAGCCGGACGCGCTGGTGCTCGACGTCCTCATGCCCGGGATGGACGGGCTCGACGTCTGCAGGCACATCCGGCGCACCGGCAGCAGCCTGCCCGTGCTGATGCTGACCGCGCGCGACGCCGTCGGCGACCGCGTCGCCGGCCTCGACGCCGGCGCGGACGACTACGTCGTCAAGCCCTTCGCGCTCGAGGAGCTGCTCGCGCGCGTGCGCGCGTTGCTACGCCGCGTCAACCCCGCCCCCGACGAGGTACTGCGCTTCACCGACCTCGAGCTGAGCCCGTCCCGGCGGGAGGTGACCAGAGCCGGCTTGCCGGTCGAGCTCACCCGCACAGAGTTCAACCTGTTGGAGCTGTTCCTGCGCAACCCGCGCCAGGTGCTGACACGCTCGGTCATCTTCGAGCGGGTGTGGGGCTACGACTTCGGGTTCGCGTCCAACTCGCTCGACGTCTACATCGGCTACCTCCGCCGCAAGACGGAGGAGGGCGGCCGGCCGCGCCTGATCCAGACGGTTCGCGGCGTCGGCTACGCGCTCCGGGAGCCATGAGCTTTCGGGTCAGGCTGACCCTGGTGGCCGCCGCGGCGGTCGCCCTCGCCGTCGTGCTCGCGTCTGCAGTCGTCTTCGTCGTCGTTCGGGACCAGCTCCGCGCCGAGGTCGACGAGGGGCTCCGCGATCGCGCTGCCGCGATCTCGCGAGGCCCGCTCGAGGCCGTGCCGAGCATCGGCGGCGAGTTCTTCCTGCGCATCCCGGGGCCGGTGCTCGGCGGCGCGGCGGGGTACGTCCAGGTGGTCGAGCAGGACGGGACGACGATCAGGCCTCGCGGCGCGAGGGTGCCGATTCCCGTCGACGACGAGGTGGAGGAGGTGGCGGCGGGCGAGAAGGGTTCCTACTACTACGACACCGACGTCGCGGGCACGCACGTGCGAGTGCTGACCTTCCCGGGCCGCGAGGGGTACGCGATCCAGGTCGCGCGGCCGCTGACCGAGGTGGACGACGCGCTCGACCGAATCACCACGTTCCTGATCGTGATCGCGCTCGCCGGGATCGCCGTCGCCGTCGGGCTCGGGCTGATCGTCTCCCGGGCCGCCATGGCACCCGTGTCGCGCCTGACCGAGGCAACGGAGCGCGTGACGGAGACCGGCGACCTCTCGGAGCGGATCGACGCCTCCGGGCAAGACGAGCTCAGCCGCCTCGCCGGGAGCTTCAACACGATGCTCGCCGCGCTCGAGGAGTCGGCCCGCTCGCAGCGGCAGCTGGTGGCCGATGCCTCCCACGAGCTGCGGACGCCGCTGACGAGCCTGCGCACGAACTTCGAGGTGCTGATGAGCGAGCGCGAGCTCGCACCGGACGAGCGGCGCCGGCTGCTCGACGACGTCGTGGAGCAGATCGCCGAGATGACGACCCTGATCGCCGGGCTGATCGAGCTCGCGCGCGGTGCGGAGCATCCGAGCGAGCCCGAGGACGTCAGGCTCGACCTGCTCACGGCGGACGCGGTCGAGCGCGCGCGGCGCGACCGGCCCGGTGTCGAGTTCGCCGCCGACCTACACGAGTCCGTAGTCCGCGGTGTGCCCGCCTCGCTCGAGCGCGCGATCGGCAACCTGCTCGACAACGCGGCCAAGTGGAGCCCGCCGGGCGGCGCGGTCGAGGTCTCTGTCGAGGGGGGCGCCGTCACCGTGCGCGACCACGGGCCGGGGATCGCCGACGAGGATTTGCCGTTCGTCTTCGACCGCTTCTACCGCTCGCGGGCGGCGCGGACGCTCCCGGGCTCAGGCCTCGGGCTCGCGATCGTCAGGCAGGTGGCCGAGACGCACGGCGGCACGGTCACGGCCGAACGCGCTGAGGACGGGGGCACCCGCATGACCCTCAGGCTCGTCGTGTCGAGGGAGCCGCCGGTTCTTAGAGCCTTTTCAGAGGCGACTTAGAGGCGCCTTAGAGCCCGCTGTTCTCCTGGGAGATGTGGCAACCACGTCCCCGACAAAGGAGGCAGGCATGCTCTCGAAGCACAAAGTCGTCGCAGTCGTCGCAGCGCTGGTCGTCGTGGTCGGCGCCGGGGCGGCGGTCGGCGCGACGGGTGCGCTCTCACCCAAGCAGGAGAGCGAGGCGGTCGTGAACGACGCGGCCGAGGAGCTCGGTGTCGAGCCGAGCGAGCTGACGGCGGCGCTGAAGAAGGCGCTGAAGAACCGGGTCGATGCGGCGGTCGCCGCAGGGCGCCTGACCGAGGCTCAGGGCCAGGCGATGAAGGAGCGGATCGACGCCGGCGAGGTTCCGCTCGTCGGGTTCGGGCCCGGCCCGGGCCACGGCCACCATCACCATGGCCTGTTCGGAGGGCTCGACGCGGCCGCGGACTACCTCGGGATGACCGAGACGCAGCTGCGCACGGCGCTCGACGGCGGCAAGACGCTGGCCCAGGTCGCGAAGAGCAAGGGCAAGTCGGTCGACGGGCTCGTCAAGGCGCTCGTGGCCGACGCCAAGGCCCGGCTCGCCGAGGCGGTCAAGGACGGCCGCCTGACCCAGGCACAGAGCAAGGCGATCCAGTCCGGCCTCGAGGCCCGGATCGCGGAGCAGGTCAGAAGCACGCGGCCGGCCCGGCCGATGCACGGCCCCGGCCCGGGCTTCGTCCCGGCGCCCGACGCCGAGCAGCAGGAGAGCGCCGCGGCGACGGCCTAGACGTCACCGACGCGACCGTCCGCGCCCGCGTCCCGGGCGCGGGCGGTCCAGGGGCTGACCCCGGCCACGGCCGCAGCGGACGAGATAATCAGCGGATGATCGTCGACTGCGCCGTGTACCAGGACGGACGCCGCCGGGAGGGCGAGCTCGCTCTCGAGGACGCCTACGACGCGGCGGGCGACCCCAACGCCTTCGTCTGGATCGGCCTCTTCGAGCCGACGGTCGAGGAGTTCGACGCCGTGCGCCGCGAGTTCGAGCTGCACGAGCTGGCGGTCGAGGACGCGATCGACGCGCATCAGCGTCCGAAGCTCGAGGTCTACGGCGATTCGCTCTTCCTCGTCCTGAAGACCGCGCGCTGGGACGACGACCGGGACGAGATCACCTTCGGCGAGATCCTCGTCTTCGTCAGCGACGAGTTCCTGATCACAGTCCGCCACGGCGAGACCGACCTGCACGAGGTGCGCATGCGGATGGAGGAGCGTCCGGACCTGCTGCGCTGCGGGCCTGGGGCGTCGCTCCATGCGATCGTCGACCGCGTCGTCGACGACTACGAGCCCGTCATCCAGCGCCTCGACGCGGCGATCCGCGACGCCGAGGAGCAGGTCTTCTCGCCGGCCCGCACGAACGAGGCCGAGCGCATCTACAGGCTCAAGCGTCAGGCACTCGCGCTCGACGGCGCCATCGCCCCGCTCGTGGAGCCCGTCGCAGCGCTCGCCAGCGACCGGTACGAGCAGGTCCACGAGGACCTGCGCACGTACTTCCGCGACGTCTACGACCACCTCGCGCGCATGGCCGGCCACGTGGAGGGCTTCCGGGAGCTGTTGACCAACGTGCTCACCGCCAACCTGACCCAGGTGAGCCTCGGGCAGAACGAGGACGTTCGGAGGATCTCGGCCTGGGCAGCGATCATCGCGGTGCCGACGCTGATCACAGGGGTCTACGGGATGAACTTCGAGCGCATGCCGGAACTGTCGTGGACGATCGGCTACCCGGGCGCGCTCGTGCTGATGGCCCTCGTCTGCGTCGGGCTCTACAGGTACTTCCACAAGGTGGGCTGGCTGTAGCGGCGCGCGCAATCAGCGAGCACGTCCACTGGTCGCCGCCGGCGCCGCCGGACCGGCCGTCGCTCTGCGCGGTCGCCGGGACGCGGAGGACGCTGATGCTCGACGCCGGCTCGTCCGCCGCTCACACCCGGGGCTTCCTGGACGAGCTTGCGGCCGCCGGCGTCGCCCCGCCGAGCCTCGTGGTCTTCACCCATTCGCACTGGGACCACGTCCTGGGCGCCGACGAGCTCGGCGTGCCCGTCGTCGCTCACACGCGCACGGCCGCGTACCTGGACGAGCTCGCTCGCCTCGACTGGAGCGACGAGGCGCTCGACGGGAGGCTGGCCGCCGGGGAGGTCTCGCAGGGCCACGTCGACAACGTGAAGCACGAGCTGCCCGCACCCCGAGAGGTTCGCGTCGCGCGCGCCGACGTCGTCTTCGAGGACTCGCTTGCGTTCGACCTCGGAGGGGGCGTGAGGGTCCGTGTCCAGCACGTCGCCAACGACCACTCCGACGACGGCTGTATCGCCTTTGTGGAGCCCGACCGCGTGCTGTTCGTGGGAGACACGACCTACGACTCCCCGGCCGGCGTCCTGACCATGGAGCGCGCCCTACCGCTGTACGACGCTCTGCTCGAGCTCGACCCGGCGCAGGTGGTCGAAGGGCACAACGAGACGGTGTTCAGCCGGACGGAGTTCGAGGACTGGGTGCGCAAGGTCCGCTCGGCCGCGTCGCTCGCGGGGCGAGTTGGCGCCGACGGCGAGGCGATCGCCGCCGCGCTCGGTGACGACCCCGACGAGGACACGAGCGACCTCGTGCGCGCGTTCGCCGCCGGCCTGGACACGCCTCAGCGCGACGCGCCCGGGGTCTGACCCCGGACACGGTCAGATCATCACGCAAACCAGCGGTCGAGGAACGCCCGGGCGGCGGGGACCGTGAGCGCGCTCGCGGCGCACGCCCCTCCGTGTCTGAGGCCCGGCAACCGCAAACTCCGACCGTTGGGGATCAGCGCCGCCACTTTCGCGGCGTCGTCGTCCTCATCCTCCAACTCTCCGGCGATGAGTAACGCCGGGACGGGGAACGACGTGAGGTCCTCATCCGGGATCCCCTTCCACGTATGACGCACAGAACGGGAGGCGATCAGCGCCTCTGGATCGGCTCGGCGGATGACGGCCTGCGCCCAGGACGGGAACTCGCGGTCGAACGTCTCACCCATGTCGGTCTTGAACCGGTCGACGAGCTCGCTCGTCCCGCCGTGCCTGAGGGCCTCGGCCCACCCGTCGATCTCCGTCGGCTCTTCGGGCTCGGGTCGCGGATCCCAGAATCCCGAAGTCACCATCGCCGGGACCCGCTCCGGGGCGGCAGCCGCAGTCATCCACGCGATCCGCCCGCCGTAGGACTGCCCCCAGATCGCGAAGCGATCCAGACCTTCGGCGTCGGCGACCGCGAGCACGTCGCCGGTGAGGGCATCCGCGGTGTAGGCGACGGCTTCGTGCGGCTTGTCGCTCGCGCCGCTGCCGCGAATGTCGACGTTGAGGAGGCGGTGATCGCTCCTGAGTTCGTCGACGTACCCCGGCTCGGTCCACCACGATCGATCGCAGCACCAGCCGTGCAGCAACACGAGCGGCCGACCCTCGCCGACCGCGTCGTAGCTGATCCTCACACCGCCGCTCTCGACCTCGGGCATTCGCCACAACCTTAGGACAGGTCCTCAACGATCAGGACGGGGGTAGATCGTCGGTAGATCGTCGGGGGTACTCTCGGACGGTGATCGAAGCGGGGGTCACCGTCCGAGACAACCCGCAGGCGGGTCGGTACGAGCTCGTGCGGGACGGCGGCGTCGTCGGCGAGCTCGTCTACCGACAGCGACCCGAGGCGCGCGTCTTTCTCCACACCGAGATCTCCGACGAGCTTGAAGGCCGTGGCTTCGGCGCACAGCTTGTCGAGAGCGCGTTGGACGACGTCCGGGCCCACGGGCTCAAGCTGGTACCTGTCTGCCCCTTCGTCTCGGATTATCTCCGCCGGCACCCGACGTACGCCGACCTCGTGCTGTGACGACGACACAGTCGCCGCCGGGTCCGCATCGTCGACGCCGACGGCAACGTCGTGCGCGAGGACACGCGCGTCGCTCTCTGCCGTTGCGGTGGGTCAGGCAACAAGCCCTTCTGCGATGGGACGCACCGCACTATCGGCTTCCAGACCTGACGAAGGCCGGCGCGTTGTTGGATCGCGAGGAGAAGGGGTCGGCCGGTCCGATCCACACGCGAGACAGAAACGGTTCGTGACTCAGCCTCGCTATGGGGGAGATAGGCAAGGTTCCCTGGAAACGGGCGTGTCGTGGCTCAGTTCGTGGCACGAACGAGCGGTACGGGGGCGGCCGGCGCCCGCCGGAACGCCTCCCGGACTCGCTCCCGGGCGCGGGCCGCGTCGGGGTGCCCATACAGCTTGCGACCTTCGCCGCAGCCGCCCCGCCCTTCGCGCACCGTGGCGAGCGGCTCGCGAACCCCTAGCCGGGCGAGAGGTGCCGTTGATCGCGGTCGCCTCGGTGCGATCGTGACCTCGCGGAAGGCCGATCCTACGCGGCGTCGTCCAACTTGTGTCGCTTGTCGGCGACGTCGTTCAGTAGCTGATCGAAGGAGGCAACGAACTTCTCGATGCCCTCCCGCTCGAGCGTCGTGACAACGTCGTCGTAGTCGACGCCGGCCGCGTAGAGTTTGTTGAACAGGAACTGCGCCTCCTCGAGATCGGACTCCAGCCGAAGCGCGACGCGGCCATGGTCCTGGAAGGCGCGAATCGTCTCCTCGGGCATGGTCGAGATCGTTTCCGGCCCGATCAGCTCCTCGACGTAGAGCGTGTCGCGCAAGCTTGGATCTTTGACCGACGTCGATGCCCAGAGGCAGCGTTGCGGAGTCGCGCCGCGCGCGGCGAGATCGTCCCAGCGCTCGCCGTGGAACAGCGCCTTGTACTGCTGGTAGGAGAGTTTCGCGTTGGCGATGCCGAGGCGGCTGCTGAGGTCGTTGCGGCCGAGTTCGGCGAGGCGGCGATCTGTCTCGGTGTCGACCCGTGAGACGAAGAAGCTGGCGACGGAGTGGACACGACTCGGGTCGCCCCCCGAGGCGACGAGCCGCTCGAGCCCGCGCAGGTAGGCCTCGGCCACCTGGCGGTGACGGCTGAGCGAGAAGATCAGGGTCACGTTGATCCCGTAGCCGCGGACGATCATCTCCTCGATCGCCGGTACGCCGGCGTCGGTGGCCGGAATCTTGACCAGCAGGTTCGGGCGGGCGATCGCCTCGTGGAAATGCGTCGCTTGCGTGATCGTGGCCGCGGTGTCGTAGGCGAGGTTCGGATCGACTTCGATCGAGACGTAGCCGTCGTCGCCTTCCATTCGATCCCAAACGGGTCGAAGGACATCGCAGGCTGTTGCGACGTCGCGCATCGCGAGCTCGAGGAAGACGCTCTTGGCGTCGCCGCCTGAAGCGGCGATCTGCTCGTTGTAGGCATCGCCGCCCGAGAGGGCGTTGGCGAAGATGGTTGGGTTCGAGGTGACGCCGACGACGGCGTCCACATCAACAGCCCTGGCGAGGGCGCCGGATTCGATCAGCTCGCGCGAGAGGTAGTCGATCCAGATGCTCTGGCCGAGCACCGACAGCTGATGCAAACGAGAGCTCATTGCGACCTCCCATCGACGTGGTTCCGCTGAAAGGGCACCAACGACATGAGCTTCTAGGATCTGCGCCAGCGACGTCGCGCCGGGGCAGGCTTGGCTCGCTTCCAGACAAGCTGCTTCTTCGCGAGTCCGGCGGCGACGAGCAAGAGCGCGGCGCTGAGTACGGCGAGAGTGGACGTATAGGTCTCGAGAGCTTCCATCTTGCACCTCCTTGTCTTGAGCTACGCCACCGCAGTCAAGCCCGGACCGGACCGAGCGACGATGACCGGGCGTTCTGCGGCGCGTATCACCGCGGTCGACACGCTATGGCGGAGCTTGCGGCCGCGTGAGCCGACGACGATGAGCCGTGCGCCGCGATCGCGCGCGAATTCGGTGATCCGCCGCCTCGGCGAGCCCTCGAGGATCGCAGCCTCCGCCTGAACGCCTGCGCCGCTGGCGAACGCGAGCGCACGGTCGAGCACCCGCCCAGCGCGGGCCATCTCCCTAGTCAGCCGACGCTGGTAGACCGGCGCGCCGAAGAAGCCGGCAGGCCCGCGCCGGACATAGACGAACACGATCGGCGCGCCGAGCTCGCCCGTGAGGCGGACCGCCTCGACCATTGCCGCCCGACTGGCCTCCGAGCCGTCGACGGCGGCCACGATCGGCGCGACGCCCTGCTCGGCGGAGGGGTGATCGTCATACGCTGCCGTCTGGTAATCACGGGTCGCAACTGCATTCACGAGAGTCCTCCTTGGTCTCCTCCGAGTGTGCCGCCGATCCGTCGCTGCGGACATCGGGCCCGGAGCCCATTCCGCGCGAGGCGCGAGCCCATCACCAACCCGGGGACAGCGGCTCTCGTGCGGGTCGAGCGCCGGATGGCGACGCGGCTGCCGCGAGATGGGTTGCAGACCCGATGGCGGTCCCCGCCGCGCCGCGCGAGCCTTCGAGCAAGCGAATCGGAGGAGGATCTGATGAACGGCTCGATCATCTGTGGTGTCGACGACTCGGAGTCGGCCAAAGGGGCAGCGCGCGTAGCACGCGCGCTGAGCGCAGAACTCGGCTCGGGACTCGTCTTCGTGCGCGTTGTCGACGACGGCGCGCCCGACGGGGAGGTCAGTGCGGTCGCTGCGCGCCTGCACCAGCTTGCCGAGAGCGCGACCGAGGTCGACTGTGGCGCCCACTGGATCGTCGAGGTCGGTCATCCGGCCGACCGCCTCGTGGCCGTGGCGAAGCAGGAAGCCGCGAGCTTGATCGTCGTGGGGTCGACCGGCCCACGCTCATCTCTGCTGGGCAGCATCTCGGCGGACGTCTCGCGTCGCGCTCCCTGCCCGGTCGTGGTCGTCGCGCCCGGCGCCGACACATCCGTCAGGAATGAGAACGGCAGGACGAGAGTCAGGGCACGGCAGGGCTTTCCCGACCTTTTCGACGACAGATACGGCGACCCAGAAGACCCCGACGCGCGCAACTTCGCCGGCGGGATCGCCCGCCTCGGCATCGGCGGGGGCAAGGGATAGCGCCCGCCTAGCTAGGAGGAGGCGTCGACACCTCCTCTTACACGGGTTCCGGGGTCATGCGACCGAAGAGGCGCCGCTGGCGAGCCGAGATGGGGTGCTCCACCGATAGCCGTTCAGCAGACGAGCGAAGACCCTGTGTCTGAGCGAAAGGAGAAACATGGACACCTCTATTGTTTGCGGCGTCGACGGCTCACCCGACTCGGACGCTGCGCTCGCCGTCGCCGCTCGGATGGCCGACAGGCTCGGCGCCAAGCTGGTTTTGGCGCATGTCGCAGCGCCGGTGCCGATGGAGACCGCGCACGCGGGCCGCTTTGGCGGTATGAGCATGGCCGGCCCTGTGGTTGCGTACGAGCAGACGGCCGCGCAGGAGGAGAACGGCGTGCGCCTGCTGGAGCAGGCCGCCAGGGAAGCCGACGTCGCCGCCGAGCTCCGCGTCGAGGCCGGGCTTCCGGCTGAGCGGCTGGCCGACATCGCGGATGACGAGGGCGCTGAGCTGATCGTTGTCGGGTCGCGCGGGCGCGGAGCTTTCAAGGCCGCTTTCCTCGGCAGCGTCTCGAGCAGCCTCGTCGGGATCGCCCGCTGCCCGGTCCTGATCGTGCCGCCGGGGGCTACCCACTCTTGAGTGATTCAGGGGCAGCGGCTGGCCCGGATGCCCTCTCCGCCGAGCCGCTCTTGCATAGTCACATCACTGGGCGCGCTGCCGGACGATTACTTCGGACTGCGTCCGCCGAACGGCACCGACCCGACCGCCGACATGGCTGGGTGAAATGTCCTATGTTGGTTCACCCGTGCGCCAGCCGACCTGGGGAGGTTTGGCCATGAACGAGACATCAGGTGGGGGGGCTTCAAGCGTTTCGTCCCTGACCGGTGACGCCTACGTCGAGCCGTCGGCCGAGGTCGTCCTCAAGCCCGGAACCAAGATCGGCGACCTGTACCGGCGCAACATGACGCACCCCTATGTCCTGCAACGGCTGACCGAGCGCGCGTGGTGGGTGCAGTCGTCCAACTACGGCACGGTGTTATATGTCGGCGAGCGTGGCGTTCTGATCTTCGACACGCTCGAGGGCGTGTACGACAACATCAGCAGCGCCGTCGCCTCGGTCACCGACAAGCCCATAGTCGCGGCCGTGTATCCGCATTACCACGCGGACCACATCGGCGACATCGCCCAGTACGTCGATGCGGCCCGGGGGCATGGAATCGACTTGGAGATCTACGCGAGCGCCAAGTCCCGAGAGTCGATGGATCTCGCGAACAGCGCTTTTCCGCGGCCGACGCAGGAGCTGACCTGGCCGCACGACAGCTTCGACTTCGATGGATTGACGGTCGAGCTGCATGGCTTCGAGTGGGCCGCGCACTCCGATGACCATTCGGCGTGGCTGCTGAAGGAGGAGCGGATCCTCCACTCGCCCGACCTGATCAACCCGGACCAGCCGCCGTTCTGGCGTTTCGCGGGCAATGAGCGCTTCCGCTTCCACGAGGACAACCTGAAGCAGGTGTACGACCTCGGGTGGGACTACCTCTCCGGCAGTCACGGCAATATCGGCTCGCGGGCCGACATCGACTTCGAACTCGCTTTCGTCGCCGATCTCAAGGCCGCCATCGGCAAGGCCATGGGTGAGCATCCGTTCTCCGACTTCGTCGACCCATCGGCCGACGCGCACACCAGTTTCCTGGCCAACTTCTTCGAGACCATCTCGCGCGAGGCCACTGTCGCCCTACGACCGAAATACGGACAGCTCTACGGCTTCGAGCATGCGACGCCGCCCAACGCGGAGATGGTCGCGTGGACGATGTTCGAGTACCGCTGATCGAGAGCCGTGACGATGCACACGATGCCGATCCGGGCTCTCGTAGTGGAAGAGAAGGACGCGCGGTTCGTACAGCAGGAGCTGGAGATCGAGGAGCCCGCTCGTGGGGAGGCGCTGGTGCGCATCGTCGCCGCGGGCGTCTGCCACACGGACCAGATCACGCGCCACGGGGACATGCCGATGCCGTTCCCGGCCGTGCTCGGACACGAGGGCGCTGGCATCGTGGAGCGGGTCGGCGAAGGCGTGACGCAGGTCACCCCCGGCGACAAAGTGATCATCGGATGGCCATCGTGCGGGGAGTGTCGCAACTGCCTCGACGGGCAACCTCGCTACTGCCTACGCACGGGCGAAGCGCTGGTTTCGGGCCGGCGGTTCAAGGGCGACCGAGCCGGCACCACCGCATACACGCGGAAGGGCCAGCCCATCAATGGACACTTCTTCGGCCAGTCGTCTTTCGCCACCCACTCCATCACGACGGCCGACGCACTCGTGAAGGTGCCCGGTGAGGCTCCGCTAGAACTCCTCGGACCCCTCGCCTGCGGTCTGGCCACCGGCGCCGGGGCGGTGCTCAACGAGGCGCGGCCGCGACTCGGCGATGCGGTGCTCATCGTCGGCGTCGGGGCAGTCGGGCTCGCGGCGATCCTGGCAGCCCGCAACTCCGGCGTCACGAAGATCATCGCCGCCGACGTCCACGATAATCGTCTGCAGCTCGCGCAGGAGTTCGGCGCGACGCACGCGATCAACTCGGGCTCGACGGATCTCGTCGAGGAGATCCGGAAGATCACCGGATCGACCGTGGACTTCGCCGTTGACTGCACGGGTGTGATCCCGGTGATTGAGCAACTAGCCGAGACGGTGGGCATGCTGGGGACGCTCGTCCTTGTCGGCGGCGCGCCCGCCAACGCTCGCTTCTCGCTCGACCACCTGGATACGCTCTGGGGCAAACGGGTGATCGGCGTGCTCGGCGGCGGTGGGCGCTCGGGGCAGCTCATCCCTGCCCTTGTGGAGCTCTATCAGCAGGGACGTTTCCCCTTCGACCAACTCGTGCGGTACTACGAACTGGACGACATCGAGCAGGCCCTTGCCGACTCGAAGTCCGGCGAAGTGATCAAACCGATCCTGCGCCTGCCCCGGTGATCGTCGTTACTGGGACGCGCCCCCCAGCCCGAGGAGATTGCCAGGCATGGTCCTCTTTCTCGCCTCGCCGCTCGCGTCGTTTGCGACCGCTGCGTAGAGCAGCGCCCAGAGGAGGATCGCCCGTCCGCTGAAACGCCGGCGTTGCCAGAACCGCCGACCGCCTAGGATCCACCGAAAGCAAGGAGGGCGCGCCCATAGCCGAACACCCCCTGGGCTCTACTGACGAGGCGGTCCCGGTAACCGGCGAGAGCATGCTCATCGACGGGCGGACTGGCCGATGAGCGACGGCGCGACTCGCGAGCCGCTTTGCGTCCTGGTCTTGTCGGCATCGCTCCGGACCGAGTCTCTGAACTCGCGGCTCGCCCGGCTCGCAGCCGCGACGGTTGAGGCGAACGGCGGCGACGTCGACTTCGCTTCGATGGCGGAGTTCGACGTTCCCTCGTACGACGGCGACGTCCAGGCGTCGGATGGTTTTCCCGATGCTGCCGAGGAATTCCGTCGTCGCTTAGAGCTTGCCGACGCCTTCGTTGTGGCGTCGCCGGAGTACAACGCGTCGATCCCAGGTGCTCTCAAGAACGCGATCGATTGGGTCTCGCGGTTCCGGCCGCAGCCGTTCAACGAGCGCCACGGGCTGCTCGTGTCCGCGTCGCCGTCGATGGTTGGCGGCAACCGGGGACTCTGGGCGTTGCGCATACCTTTCGAGCATCTTGGCGCTCGGCTCTATCCGGACATGTTTTCGCTCGCGCAGGCTCACAAGGCGTTCAATACGGAGGGGCGGATCGCGAACGAGCAGCTGCAGGAGCGCTTCGAAGCCAACGTGGCGAACTTCATGGATCTAGTCGAGGCATCCAAGCACTACCCGTGCATCAAGCGCGCCTGGGTGGAGTATCTGGGCGAGCAGCCCGACCCGGTCCTCGACCGCGTCGAATGACGACTCTCGGGGCCTAACCCGGTGACCGACGGCGACGAGCGGGCCTCCAGACGCGCGGCCGACCCGAGTAAGTGCGCCTTGCCGGGCGGCGACGTGACCGTCGACGAGATGAGCGAAGCGTCGTTTCCGGCAAGCGACCCGCCGGCGACGTGGACGTGGGAAGTCCGGGCGACCGCCGCGCACTCTGACGGCTCCGACGACTCCCGAGAATCCTCTCGCCCGACCGGCAGACCCGGCTAGCGCGGCGGCAGCGGGACGCGCGGATCGCTCGCGGGCAGCTTCGCCTCGCCGAACTTCCACCGAAGCTCCGAATTCACCGAGACGACGCCGGGCACGGCAGCCGTGAAACGTTCGAGAAGCTCGGCGTCCGCGCGACGATCCACCTCGCCCGCCAGCTTCACGACTCCTCGGTCGACGGTGACGTCGAGCCTCTCGCTGTCGATCCAGAGCGCGGTCTCGGCGACGTCCATACGGATCTCGCGCTCGAGCTCTTCGTCGGATCGGACGAATGCGCGGACGAGGTCGGCGCGGGTCACGATCCCGACTAGCTGCGAGTCGTCCACGACCGGGAGTCGGTTCACTCCACGCTCGACCATGACGCGCGCGGCTTCAGCGACCTGTCGCCCCGGAGCGACGGTGACAGCAGGTGAGCTCATCGCGTCCCTCACGTTCGTACCCGCGATCCTCTCCTCGTCCCGATCACCGCCGAACAACGTTTCGAGAAGACTCCGAGACTCCCGCCTCCCGGTCGATCGGGCAACGATGTCGGCTTCTGAGATCACCCCCACTACCGCCCCGGCCTCGACCACGGGGAGACCTGACACGCGATGTCGGGCGAGTAGAGCAGCCGCATCCTTGAGCGGCGTCTCCGGACTCACTGTGACCACATCCGCGGACATGGCGTCTGCGATCTTCATCGCGCGGACATTCTCACTCCTTGCATGGGCGGTTGTCACCCCCTGCCCGGCGGGGCCGTAGCGGCAGGTGCTGGCGCACTCGCGGCGGGGTCGGCCGAGCCCTACTGCGTCAAGAGCGCGTGCGTGGGTCCCTTCCTCGTGCCGAGCGCTTAGGCTGGCGCGATCAGATTGACCACACGGACGTCCTGCGCTGATCGGTTGGCGAACGTGACGTCTCCCGGCGCGAGGAGCGCGAACGCGCCACGGCCGGCCTCGACCTGCTCGTCGCCGAGGTGGAAGGAGAGCGTGCCCTCGAGGACGTAGAAACTCGCGACAGCGGCGCGATCGCGGTTCAGGGCCGGGCCTTGAAAGCCGGGCGCGAGAGTCGTCTCCGTCAGGCAGAAGAAGCCGCCGACGGCGGGGCCGTCGGCCTTCAAGACGTCGCTGCTCTCGCCGATCGCGATCGTCTCGCCCTCGCCCGGGCCATGGAAGACGGCGTCGGACAGCGGGCGGCCACCGTCGGCAGGCGGATCGAACTGGTCGAACTCCTCGGCCTTCTCCTCCCGCCCGTCTCGAGCGGCACGGAGCATCTTGGCGAAACCCTTGCTCGGAGCGTGGATGTTGAGGAACACAACCGTCGCCTCACTCGCGTTGCGAAAGGTGTGAACGACGTTCGGAGGCGCGGCCGCGAGTGTTCCCGCCGCCGCTGTCGTCTGCGCGACCTCCGGGCCGAGTCCAAGCTCGAGTTCCCCGTCGAGCACGTAGAACGCATCCGTGTGCCGCCTGTGCACGTGTGGCTCGGGCCCTTCTTGACCGGGCTCGTAGCGAAACCACGTCAGCGCCAGCTCATCACGGTCGGCCAGGATCCGGATCGTCCGCTCCGGCCCGTCGAAGATCGTTTCGCCCTCGCCAGGCCGAAGGAAGACCGCATGTGCTGCGTCGGGGCCCATGCGCGATCCAGCCTAGGCGATCACCGTGGGCGTCGAGCCGGCCGGCTCGACGTTGAGGCGGCAGGCGCGTAGCGATCCGGTCGCGCTGTCGCCACCGAAATGAGGCCGCCCGAGGCACGTGAATGGGGCGCTCACTCCATGTCTGAGAGGACGTACTGAAGCGACGATGCACCAGAGCAACGAAAGGAATGCCGTGAAAAGGGTTGCGATCAATGGACTCGGCCGAATTGGGCGCAATTTCCTCCGCGCCTATCTCGAACGCCGACCCGACTACGAAGTGGTGGCCGTCAATGACCTCGGTGACGTGCGGACGATGGCGCACCTGCTCGAGTTCGACTCGCTGCTCGGCCGTTTGAACGAAGAGGTGGCGGTGAACGCACAGACGATGACTGTCGACGGACGGGAACTGCAGGCGTTCTCGATCCCGGAGCCGAAGGACCTGCCCTGGCGAGAACTCGACATCGACGTCGTCGTCGAGTCGACCGGCCGCTTCACCAAGCGCGACCAGGCGCAGGCGCACCTCGACGCCGGCGCCGGCAGCGTGATCATTTCGGCGGTGGCGAACGACGCCGACGTGATGGTCGTACTGGGCGTCAACGATGACGCCTACGACCCCGGGCGCCACCGGGTCGTCTCGAACGCCTCGTGCACCACCAACTGCATCACGCCGCTGGCCAAAGTTCTCCACGATGCGTTCACGATCGAGCGCGGCTTCATGACCACCGTCCACGCCTACACGGCGTCGCAGCCGGTGCTGGACGCGCCGCACAAGGATCTGCGCCGGGCGCGCGCGGCCGCGATCAACCTGATCCCGACGACGACCGGCGCCACCCGCGCCCTCGGCACTGTCCTGCCGGAGCTCGCCGGCAGGATCGACGCGCTTGCGATCCGAGCGCCGATCCCGGTCGGCTCGATCGTCGACCTCGTGGTCCAACTCGGCCGCCCCGCCGACCGCGACGAAGTCAACGCAGCCTTTCGCAGCGCCGCCGACGGCCCGTTGAGCGGGATCCTCCGGTACGCCGATGAGCCACTTGTCTCCACGGACATCGTCCGCTCGCCCTACTCGTGCGTCTTCGACAGCCAGCTGACGATGGCGCAGGATTCTCTCGTCAAGGTGTTCGGCTGGTACGACAACGAGTGGGGCTACAGCTGCCGCCTCGTCGACCTCGTCGAGCGCGTCGGATCGTCGAGATGAGCGCCGCGAACGGCCTGCCGCGCGAGCAGCTGCTCGCCTTCCTGGGCGAGATGCTGCTGATCCGGCGCTTTGAGGAGACGGTGACGGAACGCTTCCGCGCCGGCGAGCTGCCCGGATTCCTCCACGCTGCGATCGGGCAGGAAGCGGTTGCAGTCGGGGTCTGCCGGGCCCTCGAAGACGGCGATCTGATGGCCTCGACCCACCGCGCGCACGGACACGTGCTCGCGAATGGGACGCCGGCGAACGAAGTGATGGCGGAGTTGTACGGCAAGCTCGAGGGCTGCTCGCACGGCTACGGCGGCTCGATGCACCTCTACGACGTTGAGCGCGGCAACATGGGCGCGAACGCCGTCGTTGGCGGCGGACTGCCCGCGACGGTCGGTGCCGCGCTCGCGTTCAAGCTACGCGGCCAGGCGCACGTCGCGCTCGCCTTCTTCGGCGACGGCGCGACCAACACGGGAGTCTTCCACGAGTCGCTGAACCTGGCCCAGCTTTGGCAGGTCCCGGTCGTCTTCGTTTGCGAGAACAACCGCTGGTCGGAGTCGACGCCGCAGTCGCAACACCAGCCGATCCAGGACCTGACCCAGCGCGCCGCTGCCTTCGGCATGCGCGCGCTGCGCGTCGATGGGCAAGACGTGGAGGCCGTGCATTTGGCCGCTCTCGAAGCGCTTCAGCACGCCCGCGCCGGCCAGGGCCCTGTCCTCCTCGTCTGCGAGACCGAGCGCCTGACCGGCCACTACATCGGAGACCCACAGGTCTACCGCGACAAGGACGAGCTACGGAAACTGCAAGAGACACGTGACCCGATCGAGAATCTACGCGCTCAGCTCGCCGTCAGCGAGCAGGAGTGGGCCGGGCTCCACGCCCGGGCGCAGAGTGTCGTCGACGTGGCGCTCGAGTTCGCGCTCGCGGGCACCGACCCAGAGCCGAGCGACGCGCTCAAGTACGTGTACGCGGAGAAGCGATGACGCCGCGGCCAACGTCAGAGAGGTGCGGCGCGCCGACGGTGGCCGTGGCCGAAAGGAGGACGCGATGGAACGTGTGGCGATCGTCGTGCGCTTGAAAGAAGGAAGTGGACCTCGTGCCGCTGAGCTGATCTCAGCCGGCCCGCCGTTCGACCTCGCCGAGACCGGCATCATCTGCCACAGCGTCTACCTGTCGGCGGGCGAGGTGGTGTTCGTGTTCGAAGGCCACGAGGTCGAGTGGATCGTCGACGATCTGATCGATGACCCGTTCCGGCCAGGGCTGCAGAGCGCGCTCGACAGCTGGCGGTCGATCGTTGAGGGTTCACCGCGCATCGCCCGTGAACGGTTCGGCTGGGAAGCACACGAGGCCGTGCCGGCCACAACTGAAGCGGTGGCGGGGACCGCGAGATCAAACTGACAATGGACGTTCGTCTCAAGCGCGCCTATGAACCGGCCTTCGCGTCCGACGGCGAGCGGATCCTGATCGACCGGATCTGGCCGCGAGGGATCACCCGCGAAGAGGCGCAACTGGACGAGTGGGCGCGTGAGCTGGCGCCGAGTACGGAGTTGCGGCGCTGGTTCGCACACGACCCCGCCCGCTTCGACGAGTTCCGCCGCCGCTATACCGCCGAGCTGGCTGCGCAGGAGGGCAAGCTGCGCGAGCTGCGCCGACGCGCACGCGCGGGGGCGGTGACGCTCGTCTTCGCGGCCCGCGATGTCGAGCACAACGATGCTGTCGTGCTCGCGGACATCCTCCGGCGCGGCAGGCGCTCGTGACCGCTGCCGCGCGGCTGGCGCGCTTCGTCGCCACCTGCTCGTGGAACGACCTCTCGGGCGTCGCGCGCGAACAGTTGAAGATCCGCATCCTCGACGCGCTCGGCTGCGCCCTTGGTGCGCTACACGCGCCGCCCACTCGCGCGATCCGCGCCCAGCTCGCAGATTTCGGTGGCCGGCCGCTCTGCGCCCTCATCGGCGGCGGCCGGACTGCCCCCGACCGTGCCGCGCTCTACAACGGGGCGCTCGTCCGCTACCTCGATTTCAACGACTCCTACTTCGCCCCCGGCGAGACCTGCCACCCGAGCGACAACCTCGCTGCCGTACTCGCCGCGGCCGAGTATGCGGATGCCTCCGGCGGGGAGCTGCTGACCGCGCTCGCCGTCGCCTACCAGGTGCAGTGCCGGCTCTCGGACGAGGCGCCCGTGCGGGCGAAGGGGTTCGACCACACGACGCAGGGCTCCTACGCCGCGGCGGCTGGCGCCGCGAAGGCGCTTCGCCTCGGCGAGCCGGAGACGGCGAACGCGGTTGCGATCGCCGGCACGGCCCTGAACGCGCTGCGGGTGACCCGCACCGGCGAGCTGTCGCAGTGGAAGGGGCTCGCCTACCCCTTCACCGCCTCCGGCGCCGTCGAGGCCGTCTTTCTCGCCGCGCATGGCATCAGCGGCCCGGCGGAGGTGTTCGAAGGGAACAAGGGCTTCATGGACTCGATTGCCGGCCGCTTCGAGATCGACTGGGAAGACGAGGACCTCGAGCGCGTCCGGCGCACCTTCCTCAAGCGCTACAACGCCGAGATTCACTCCCAGTCAGCGCTCGAGGCGCTGCTTGAGTTGCGCGAGGAGCATTCGATCGACCCGACAGCGGTGGAGAGGATCGAGCTCGAGACCTTCCAGGTCGCCTACGACATCATCGGCGGCGGCGAGGAAGGCGGCAAGAAAGAGATCCAGAGCAAGGAGCAAGCGGACCACTCGCTGCCCTACCTGCTCGCAGTCGCGCTGCTCGACGGGCAGGTGATGCCCGCGCAGTTCGCGCACGAGCGGATCCTGCGGCCGGACGTGCAGGAGATGCTGCGGCGCGTCGAGGTGCGTCCCGCCGCCGACCTGACGGCGCGCTTCCCGGCCGAGCACGCCTGCCGCTTGCGCCTCCACCTCGCCGGCGGCGTCACGCTCGCCGCCGAGAAGTTCGACTACCATGGCTTCCTCACGCGCCCGATGACCTGGGAGGGCGCGCGGCAGAAGTTCGATGCCCTCGCCGCTGATGCGGTTGAGTCCGAGCTCGCGGCCGAGCTGGCCGAGGCGGTCTGGGAGCTCGAAGAGCTCAAGACGCGCGACCTGACCGCGATCCTCGCGCGCGCGGGCGCGCGCACGACAACAGAGGGAGCCCTTCGATGACAGACACGAACATCAATCCGGAGATCGGGGAGCGCGCCTTCGCGTTCCTGCGCCTGAACGAGCGTCCGCCGAAGCCGCGCAGCCGCGGCGTGACCGAGATCCGCGGCCCGTACTACACGCCCGTCGGGCGCCGCTACCTCGAGGACCTGCTCGAGACGATGGGCGGCTACGTCGACACGCTCAAGTACGCCGGCGGCTCGTTCGCGCTGATGCCACGCGAGGCGGTACGCGCGCTGAACGAGGTCTGCCACGAGCACGAGGTCGAGGTCTCCACCGGCGGCTTCCTCGAATACGTGCTCACCCAGCGCGGCGACGCCGTACAGCAGTACCTGGCGGAATGCCGAGAGCTCGGCTTCGACATCGTCGAAATCTCGAGCGGGTTCGTCACCCTCCCCGTGGACGACCTCATCCGCCTGACCAAGGCCGTACGCCATGCGGGCCTGAAGCCGAAGCCCGAGGTCGGGATCCAGTTCGGGGCCGGGGGCACCTCCAGCGTCGAGGCGCTCGAAGCCGAGGGAACGCGCGACGTCGGCTACGCGATCGAGCTCGCCAAGCGCCATCTCGACGCCGGAGCGCACATGATCATGATCGAATCGGAGGGGATCACCGAGCAGGTGCGCGAGTGGCGCACCGACGTCGTCGCCCGGATCGTGGCGGAGCTCGGGCTCGACCAGGTGATGTTCGAGGCCGCCGAGCCCGACGTCTTCTCCTGGTACATCAAGAACTACGGCATCGACGTCAACCTGTTCGTGGACCACAGCCAGATCATCCAGCTCGAAGGCCTTCGCGCCGGCCTCTGGGGCACCCAGGACACCTGGGGACGGATGCTCTCCTACCGCGACTGATCGGAGCGCGAGCAGCACTCGACGCGGCGGACATGACTCTGTTCGTCTCCGGCCTCAGCCGGAGCAATGGGGCCGACACCTTAAGAGATGGGGCGGCGTGCCGATGGCCGCCGAGAGCGAGAACGGTGAGCCTAGAGGTACCTCGAAGGAATGGAGCTGCCCCATGACGCCGTCACCGAAACGACGAACGCCCAGGGACGTTCCGTGTTCAGTCGCCTCTTGGTTGGTATCGACGGTTCCGAAGAGAGCCGCGAGGCGGCACGCCAGGCGGCGCTTCTCGTCGACGGCGAGCTGACACTGCTCGCGGCCTACGACGTCCCCCCGGCGATCGGCGGAACGGGCACCGGCGTCCCGGCCTACCTCGATGAAGACCTACAGCGCGAGGCCGCCACGGGGTCGCTCCGACGCGCTCGCAACGACGTCGCGACGGCTTCGCCAACGGGCAAGATCGTGCGCAGCCGCGCCGCCGACGCGCTCATCTCCGAGGCCGAGCGCGAGCAAGACACGTTGCTCGTCGTCGGCTCGCACGGGCTCGGCCGGCTCGCCGGCTTCGTCATCGGCTCGACAGCGACCGACATCATCCACAAGGCCCCCGGTTCGGTGCTGGTCACCCGGAACGGGAGCAAGAGCGATGGATTCCCGAACAAGGTCGTGGTCGGGGTCGATGGGTCGCCTGAGTCAGGCGCGGCGTACGCCGTGGCACGTCGACTCTCGGAGCGCTTCGACGCTGAGCTATGGCCTGTCGTCGCCGCCGGCGGAAAGTCGGTCGACCGGCGGCTGGTTGATCTGATCATCAACGGCCGGCGTGAGGAATCGCCGGATGAACCGGTCGCTGGGCTCGTCGCCGCGGCAGCAGACGCCGACCTGCTTGTCGTCGGCAACCGTGGCCTCCACGGGCTGAAGGAGCTCGGCTCGGTATCCGAGCAGGTTGCCCACCAGGCCCACTCGTCAGTGCTGGTCGTGCGCGATCCGGCTTGGCTGCCCGGCAACTAGGACGGTCCGGCGGTAACAACTGCGAGATGGCGGACGCTGTCGCATGTCTTCATTGCGGCGATCAGCGATTTCAGGGCTGCTCGGATAACCCCGAGAGGGACTGGCGACGCTACTAGCTCGCCGGGCAGCGGCCGGCCCGTAGGCCGAAACAACGACGGTCGCTGGCGGAAGAAGCGAAGCGACGCCAAGCCCAAGGCGCGCAAGAAGGGCTCGATCGAGAGAGCAGGTCATGGACTCGCCCGCGCGGCTAGCTAGGACGGGTGCGCGGGTGGCCTGGTCACCCGCCCTCGAACCGTAGGCGCGCTCGTCGCATGGAGGCGAGCCTCGGAGCAGATGGGGCCTTGGCCGGATAGGCCGGCGCGTCACGCGGAGGCAAGCTTGGCGCAGGCATACGGGCCGGTCCGCCTACAACAGCGAACGGCGACGCCCGGATCACGGAGGAAGGGAGCAGACGAATGGCCCAGGCGCAGCACGCCGGAGCGCGGCCTGCCGACTTCCCGATCGGCCCGATCCCCTTGGATCGGCTCTCGCCGCGGCAAGTAACGCCGCAGGATTGGCTGCGGTTCGAGCAGTCGATGGCCGAGATCCTCGCCGCTTTCGGGATGAACCTAGAGACGCCGGCCACCGAGAGAACGCCAGAGCGCTTCCTGAAGGCGCTCTACGACGCCACCGACGGCTACGAAGGCGACCACAAGCTGTTGACCGCGTTCCCGACCGAGTGCCGCTGCGACGACGACTGCCTCGTCAGCCAGATCATCGAGGGGCCAATCCCGTTTTACTCGCTCTGCGAGCACCACTCGCTGCCTTTCCACGGCTTCGCACACGTCGGCTACATCGCGCACGAGCGGATCATTGGCATCTCGAAGCTGACCCGGCTGGTGCGCCTGTTCGCGCGCCGCTTCACCGTGCAGGAGCGCCTCGGCGAGCAGATCGCCGACGCCCTCGTTGAGCTGATGGAGCCGCACGGCGTCGCCGTTCATCTGCAGGCGGTCCACCTCTGCACGCAGATGCGCGGCGTTCGCGAGGAGCACTCGAAGACCGTGACGACCTTCTGGCGCGGTCGCTACACGGATGACCCCGAGATGCGACGCGAGTTCCTCGCCGAGATAGGCAACCGCAAACCCTGACCTGAGCTGAGAAAGCGAGGAGAGCAAATGCGCACGACCCAATACCTGATCGCCGGCGGCGGCATGACTGCCGACGCGGCCTGCAAGGGCATTCGTGACTTCGACCCCGACGGGGCGATCACGATCGTTGCTGATGAGCCCCACCCGCCCTACGCCCGCCCGCCGCTCTCCAAGGCGCTCTGGAAGGGAGACGAGGAGAGCACGATCTGGCGCGGCACCGTCGATCTCGGGGTCGAGCTGCGGCTCGAGCGCACCATCGCCGCGCTCGACCTCGAGGCGCGCCGAGCGACCGACGACCGGGGCGAGACCTACGCGTACGAGCGGCTGCTGCTTGCCACCGGCGGCCGCCCGCGCCGCCTCCCCTTTGGCGGCGACGAGGTCATCTACTTCCGGACGCTCGACGACTACCGGCGCCTGCGTGCGCTCGCCGACGAGGAGGCACGCTTCGTCGTGATCGGCGGCGGTTTCATCGGCTCCGAGATCGCGGCTGCGCTGGCGATGAACGCACGCTCGGTCACGATGGTCTTTCCCGAGCCGGGAATCGGCGCGCGCATCTTCCCGGTCGATCTGTCTGCGTTCGTGACCGACTACTACCGCGAGCGCGGCGTCGACGTGCTCGCGGGCGCGTCGGTGACCGCGATCGAGCGGGACGGCGACAAGGTACGGCTGGCGACAGGAGACGGTCGCACCCTCGAGGCGGACGCGGTCGTCGCCGGACTCGGGATCGAGCCGAGGGTGGAGCTCGCCGCCGCCGCCGGCTTGCCGGTCGCCGACGGCGTCCTAGTCGACGACCGCGGCCGTGTCGACGGTCACGACCGGGTCTTCGCCGCCGGCGACGTCGCCCGCTTCCCAGAAGCGGCGCTCGGCGGCGCGAGGCGCGTCGAGCACGAGGATCACGCGAAGAGCCACGGCCGGCGGGTCGGCGCGAACATGGCCGGCGCCGACGAGCCGTACGACCACCTGCCCTTCTTCTACTCCGACCTCTTCGACCTCGGCTACGAGGCTGTCGGCGAGCTCGACAGCCGCCTGCAGACGATCACCGATGTGAGTGAAATGGGCGGGCAGGGCACCGTCTACTACCTCGACGACGAGAGGCGGCCGCGAGGCGTCCTGCTCTGGAACCTCTTCGGGCGCGTCGACGCCGCGCGCGAACTGATCCGCGCCGGCGATCCCGTCGAGCCGGGAGCGCTCCTGGAGCTGGTCGGGTGAGCTCGGTCACGGTCACCCGCAGCATGCTCGCTCTCCCGCCGCTCGAGCCGCTCTTCCAAGCGGCGGAGCTGACCGAGTTCGATCTGCCGGCCGGGCTGGCGGAGACCTACGGCGGTCCGCTTGGGTTCTCGGAGCCGCGGCTGTACGCCAACTTCGTCGCCAGCCTTGACGGCGTGGTTGCCATTCCCGACGAGATCCATTCGAACCGGATGATCAGCGCGCAGAGCGAGGCCGACCGGTTCGTAATGGGACTCTTGCGCGCGTGCGCGGACGCCGTCCTCGTCGGTGCGGGGACGATGCTCGCCTCGCCGCGGACGCTGTGGACGGCAGAACACGCCTACCCGCCGGCCGCCCGGCTTTATGCCGAGCTCCGCCGAGGGCGCCGGCGGTCGCCGCGACCAACGCTGGCGGTACTAAGCGGCAGCGGTTCGGTGGACCCTCGGCATCCGGCGCTCGAGGAAGGTGCGCTCGTACTGACCAGTGAGCGCGGGGCGGCTCGGCTGCGCGGCCGTGTTCCCCGTGCAGCGACCATCCTGGCCGTCGGCGCCGAGGCGCCCGTCAATCCGGTGGCCGCCGTCGACGCTCTGCGTCGGCGCGGCCACGAGCTGATCCTCTCCGAGGGTGGACCGACCGCGTTCGGCGCGCTGGTGGCCGCCGGGCTCGTCGACGAGCTCTTCCTGACCACGTCGCCGCTTCTGGCCGGCCGCTCGCCACGCAGCCTCCGGCCGGCGCTCGTCGAGCGGGCCGAGTTCCTACCGGCCACGACAGTCGAAGCGAAGCTGCTCACGCTCAGGCGCGCCGGATCACACCTCTTCGCCCGCTATCAGCTTCGCACCGGGCAGGCGCCGGGTGACGGCTAGCCTCGGGATGATGTGAAGCGATGGCCGAGTTCACCGTTACGGCTCTCGAGCAGCTGGGGAACCATGAGCTCGCGGCGTTCGACGTGAGCGGCGACCGGGTCGCGATCGCCACCGTCGGCGACGCCTTCTACGCGTTCGGGGACACCTGCACACATCTGGGGTGCTCGCTCGCCGACGGGAACCTCGCAGGAACGACGGTCACCTGCCCGTGCCATGGCAGCCAGTTCGACGTGACGACCGGAGAGGTTGTACGCGGCCCCGCTCGCGAGCCGGTGCCGAGCTACCCCGTTCGGCTCGAAGCTGGCGCGCTCCGGGTCGACGTCTGACAGGCGGCGGATCCGGCGCAGCTAGCTGGATGCGCAGCTACTCGAGCAGGCGGCCTCGTACGTCGAGATCCGGCCCGCCGGCGAGGGCGGCGACCGCTGGCGAGGGCTGTGGGATCGGCTCGCCGGCGATGTTGCCGTCGGGGTCCCAGAGGAGGTTCATTTGCAGGGTGGGATCTTGCTCAGGGAAGTCCACACGGTTGTGTGCGCCGCGCGTCTCGCGGCGCTCGCGAGCGCACTCAAGCGTGGCCCGCGCGGCCAGGAGCGAGCCCTGCAGGTCGAGGGCGTGGGCGAGGTCATCGTAGCCGGCGATGTCCGGCCGCACCTCCAGGTCGCGCGCTCGCGCGGCGACCTCGTCCAGGCGCGTTAACCCGTCACGGAGGCCGTCCTCGGAGCGCACCACGCCACCGCACTCGGACATGAGGTCGCGCACCGCCCGCTGGAGTGGCCGCGCGAACTCCTCGCCGCGGCGGGCGAGCAACTCGTCGACCTCTTGGCGGGCGGCGGCGATCGCGACATGGTCGCGGGCCTGCACGTCGAGCTGCGCCGACCAGCGTGCTGCCTCGGCGCCGACGATCCGGCCGAAGACGACGGCTTCAGCCAGCGAGTTGCCACCTAAGCGGTTGGCGCCGTGCACCCCGCTCGCGCACTCGCCGACCGCATAGAGCCCCTCGACGTCGGTCGCGTGGGTCTCGGCGTCGACCCACACGCCGCCCATCGAGTAGTGCGCGGTCGGGGCGACCTCCATCGGGGTGCTGGTGATGTCGAGCATGGCCAGGTCGAGGAACTGCCGGTACATGCGCGGCAAGCGGCGCAGCACCAGCTCGCGGTCGAGGTGAGAGATGTCGAGCAGCACGCCGCCGTGCTCGGTTCCGCGGCCCTCGGCGATCTCGGTGTAGATGGCCAGGGCGACGCGGTCGCGGGTGGAGAGTTCGAGCCGCTCCGGGTCGTAGCGCTCCATGAAGCGCTCACCCGCTGCGTTGCGCAGGATGCCGCCCTCGCCGCGCACCGCTTCGGTTACCAGCATCCCCGCCGACTGCTCGGGGAAGACCATCCCGGTCGGGTGGAACTGGACGAACTCCATGTCGCGCAACCGGCAGCCCGCCTCGGCGGCCAAGCGCATCGCGTCGCCGGTGTTCTCATCACGCCGCGAGGACGAGCGGCGCCAGATGCGCGTGTGGCCGCCGGCGGCGAGGACGACCGCATCGGCGACGATCACCCAGCGGCTGCCGTCCTCGACGTCGAAGCCGTAGGCGCCGAACACGCGGCCCTCGTGCACGAGCAGACGAGTGACGTAGACGTCGTCGCGGATCGCGACGCCCATCTCGGCGGCGCGACGGACCAGCGCCCGCTGGATCTCGCGGCCGGTGTAGTCGCCTGCGAAGCAGGTACGTCGCCAGCGGTGCGCACCGAAGTAGCGCTGCGCTAGCCGGCCGTCGTCCTCGCGCGCGAACTGCGCGCCATAGCGCACGAGATCCTCGATCGCATCCGGCGCCTCGCGGCAGAGCAGCTCCACCGCCCGCGGGTCGGCGAGCCAGTAGGACTCGCGCAGCGTGTCGGCCGCGTGCTGCTCCCAACTATCCTCGGGATCCATCGTCGCCAGCGCAGCGTTGATACCACCGGAGGCGAGCACGGTATGCGCGTCGTCGCGCCGGCGCTTACCGACGCACAGCACCTGCACACCGCGCTCGGCCAGCTCGATCGCGGCGCGCAGGCCCGCGGCCCCAGTGCCGATGACCAGCACGGTGGCGGCGGTGCGCCGCTCATCGGGCTGTGTCAGAGCGCGCGCGGCCGCCGGCGCACGAGCGTCGCCTTGACTGCTCACGATCATCGGAAGCTACGCCGCGGGCAGCATCCGCGTCGCGATCGCGATTCGGTTCCACGCGTTGATCACCGTGATCGCCCACACCAGCTGAGCGAGTTCGTCCGGCTCGAAGTGCGTGCTCGCATCCTTCCAGACCTCGCGTGGGACGTGTTGATCGCTAATCGAAGTGACCGCGTCGGTGAGTGCGAGCGCCGCGCGTTCCTTGCCGTCGAAGAAGGGCGCGTCGTGCCAGGCGGCGACAGCGTGGAGGCGTTGCTCGCTCTCGCCGGCCCGGCGCGCGATCTTCGTATGCTTGTCGATGCAGTACGCGCAGCCGTTCAAGATCGAGGCGCGCAGGTTGACCAGTTCCCGTAGGCGCGGGTCGAGCTCGACTTCGCTCCCGAGCGAGACGAGCGCCCGGTAGAGACGCGGCGCGGCGCGGCCGATCTTCATCCGGGGCTCCTCAAATGAGGTCGCCGTCGTGGTCATGAGGTTCTCTCCTTCCGGTGTGCGGGCCTCGGCCGCGCGGCCGAGGTGGATCGTTTGGCTGCTGCCAGTGCCAGCTGCCGACCTGTTGGGCCCGGCGGCTGAGCGGAGGCGACGGTCGCTTGTGTGACTGGAAGCTTGGTCAGCGCCCGCGCTTTCGCCAGCAGGTCGCGTTCCAGCCAGTACGACTCTTCCTCCGGCGGAGCCGCCAGGAGGACGTGGGTGGCCGGGAAGGCTCCGAGCGCGTCGGTCATCGACTCGAGCGGCTTGTCGCTGCCGACGTTGCCGGTCGTGGAGATCGCCCGCCGTTGCAGCAGCGTAACGGTGATCAGCATGGTCTCTTGTGCGACTCGCCGCTCCTCGGCCTCGTCGTTCGCCAGGAAGTGGAGATGGGAGACGCGAACGGGAACGACGAGGTGGACCGCGACACGGCCGTCGAGGCGCTCCTGGATCTCGTTGCAGAGCGCGTCCTCGTCGCAAAACGCGTCGGCAACGACCAGAAGCCGCCGCTCCGCGTCGCCGGACACCGCTGGACGCGGAGCGCTGACGCGCATACGCGGGACCAACACCGTTGCCGCGGCGCCCAAGCCAACAGCGACCGCGGACGCGATCGCGAATCCGACCCATCCCAGCGCCGGCGGAGCAATGACGAAGGCGGTGACGAGCGCGGCGACGGCAAGGACGACGGCGATCGACGCGAAGGTGAGCGCGACGTTCGCCTTGGCGCCCCAGTTGCGTACGCGTGGGCCTACGTTCACGAGTGCGCTCCTCCAACTGCGCGGTGCGCATGGGCGGTCGCGTGCGGGCCTGTTTTCGCGGCGCTGACGTTCGCGCTTGCAGGCCCGGCTTCCGTGTGGGCTGTGCGGCCCTCACGCACGATGAATATGGCGGCCGTGAGACCGAACAGAAAGACCTCGAGGCAGAAGGCGACGGTGATCATGACGTCAGCGTCCATCGAGGCGACCTGCGTCGAAACGAGCATGCTGGCAGATCTCGACCATGCCCTGAACGTAGCCTCGCCCCGCGCAGACGTCGCTCGGGCGACGACCCCATTTCGGGCGACTGGTGACCTGGTTGGACTGGCTGTGCCCGTCGAAGAGCTCAGCCCGGCCGACCCGAAGGGCTAGACCAACTACGCCTGGATCAGCCCGCGGCGAATCGCGTAGCGCGTCAGCTCGACGCGGTCGCGCATGCCGAGCTTGTCGAGGATGTTCTGGCGGTGCCGCTCGACGGTCTTGATGCTGATGAAGAGGGCATCGGCGATCTGCTTGTTGGTGTAGGCCTCGGCGATCAGCTTCAGCACCTCGAGCTCGCGCGGCGTCAGGACGTCGAACCGCTCCTCGCCGCGGCCGCCGCGCTCGACGTAGTCGCGGACGAGCGTGGTAACCGCGGAAGGGTAGAGATACGAGTCGCCGCGCATCGCTGCTCGGGAGGCGTCGACGATGTCGGTGTCGGCGCCTGACTTGAGCACGTATCCCGACGCGCCGGCCTTCAGCGCCTCGAACAGGAACTGCTCGCTGTCATGCATCGACAGCATCAGGGTCTTGAGCTCCGGCTTGCGCTTGTGCAGCTCCGCCGCCGCCTGGATGCCGGTCATGCGCGGCATCGACACGTCGAGGATGGCCAGGTGAACGTCCTCTTTGAGGGCTTTGTCGACCGCCTCGCGCCCGTCTTCGGCCTCGGCGACGACCTCGAGGTCGGGCTTGGAGTTCAGCACCTTCTTGAGGCCTTCGCGGACGATCGCGAAGTCGTCGGCGATCAAGATGCGGGTCACGAGCGGGATCGGCATCAGTCGACCCCGACGGTTTGTACCGCGCGCGCCGCCGGAACTTCGAGCCGTACGTCGACGCCGCCTTGAGCGCCATCCTTGATCGCCAGCGCGCCTTCGACGAGGAGGGCGCGCTCGCGCATGCTGCGCAGGCCTCCGTGTTCCTCGGGCGCTCCATCGAAACCGCGGCCGTCGTCGACCACCCGGAGGACGACGCTGTCGTGCCCGCTCTCGAGCGTGATCGTGACCTGCTTTGCCTGTGCATGGCGGGCGACGTTCGTCAGGCTTTCCTGGGCGATGCGGTAGACGACGAGCTCCGTGTCGGGTGCCAGCTTCGGTATGGACGGGTCGAATTGGCGCTCGACCCGGATGCCCGAGACGCGCGCGAAAGTCGTCGACAGTTCCGTCAGCGCGCTGATCAGGCCGAGATGCTCAAGCATCTCGGGCCGCAGCTCGCTCGAGATGCGACGTACCTCGTCGAGCGCCCGACGGACGGCCTGCTTGGCCTCGTCGAGCTCCTGGCGCTGCGTCGGTGCCACCTCGGCGACCGAATTCAGCTGCAGGAGCGCACCGGTCAGGAGCTGGCCGACTTCATCGTGAAGGTCACGAGCGATCCCGATGCGTTCGGCCTCCTGGGCGGCCAGCACGCGGCGACCGCTCTGCCGACGCTCTCGCTCGAGCCGGTCGAGCATACGGTTGAAGGCGGTGAGCAGGCGGCCGATCTCGTCGCTGCGGCCGACGGGCAGGCGTTGACCCGGCCGCAGGAGGTCGACCATCTCCATCCGCTGACCAAGTCGCTCCAGGGGCGCGACCACGCGCCGCAACAGCAGCGCGTTCGCGATCATCGTGATCACGAGGCCGCCCACGATGATCAGCGCCTGCGTCGGCTTGATCGGCGCGTCGATCTCGACCGGGCTCAACAGCAGCAGCACGGCGATCGCACCGAGCAGCCCGGCATTGACGGCGAAGACGCGCCAGAAGAGCGAATGGCGGCGGACCATGGTGCGACGTTAGCGCCGGTCCTGCGAATATGACGCGGCCTTGCCGACGGGCGGCGTTCGCGGCGGCGCGATCACAACCGGGACGGGCGTCTCGGCCTCGAGTCGGCGGGCGAGTTGGCTTTCAAGACCGCGGCGCAGCCGCCCGCGCGCGCGAGACCCCACGACGATCAGGTCGGCGGCCTCCTCGGCAGCGATCTGACCGAGCAGCGTCGCCGGGTCGCCGACGACCGAACGCTGCTCCGCGCTGCCGGCGACTCCGTGCTCGGCCGCCAGGTGCGCAAGCACGCGCACAGCTCTTTCGCGGCCGGCGCGCATCGCCAGGCTGTCACTACCGTTGCCGCTGACGTCGAGTCGCGGGTTGCTGTCGACGACATGCACGAGCACGAGACGCAGACCGAGCCTCTCACTGAGCTCGGCGGCGACGGCGAGCGCGCCGCGTCCCTCGTCAACGTCCGTGACCCCGCAGACAACCGTTCCTCGCATTCCGTTCCTCCTTGGCGGTTGGTACTGCAGTGTCACTACATCCGTGTGCGCCGGCCACTGGGCGCACACCCGATTTCCAGGTCTTGTTACAGGCCACAGCGGATCGGAATGGGGCCTTCGCCCGATAGCGATATCGCAAGGCCAAGGCCACGATCGTCTTGTGACGAAATCCGTCGCGTCCACGAGAGAGGGGAGTGCACAGTGAGCGCCAGGCCTGCCGTTGATGACCTGTTGGTCACCGCCGAGGGCTACGAACGGCTTTGTGCGGACCTCGATTCGATTCGCACCGAGGGCCGCAGGGCGATGAGCGAGCGGCTACTGGAAGCGCGTGCGGACGGCCACCTCGAAGACAACCCGGCGCTCTTCGACGTACTCGAGGAGCAGGCCCAACTCGAGCGGCGGATCGCGACTCTCGAGGCGCAACTGGCGGCCGCGCGGATCGCAGAACCGAACGATGACGGCACTGCGGGCATTGGCAGCTTCGTCCGGCTGCGCGACCTCGACACGAGTGAGTTGGTCGAGCATGAGCTGGTCGGCGCAATCGAAGGGGACATCCAGCAGGGACGTGTGTCGGTCGAGGCACCGGTTGGACGCGCGCTTCTTGGCGCTGCCGCAGGGGACATCGTCACAGTCGCCTGCCCGCGTGGTGAGCTTCGGCTCGAGGTGATCAGCGTCACCGAAGCTGAGCGTGTGGCGCGCGAGGCCGCGTGAGGTCGCCTGTGAGCCTGCGCATCGTCGTTCTCCAGCACGAGCCGGAAACCGGCCTCGGCGCGTTTGCCGCCGTGCTCGATCAGGCTGGCGTCGACTATGAGATCGTCGAGACGCTCCTCGGCCCGTTGCCGGATCACCCTGCGTTCGACGGCGCAATCGCCCTCGGCGGCAGCCTCAGCGCCTCCGATGCGCGGCTCCTTGAGACGCGCCGGTGGATCCGTGACCGTGTGTTGGCCGGCCTGCCCTTCCTCGGCATCTGCCTCGGCGCGCAGCTGCTAGCGAGCGCCCTCGGCGCGGCCATCGAGCGTCAAGCGCAGCCCGAGCTCGGTGTCCATGACGTCTACCTTACTGACACGGCCCGTCGCGACCCACTCTTCTCCGCCTTCCCCGGGCGGCTGGCTGTGTTCGGGTGGCACAGGGATCGCTTCGAGCTGGCTCGGGGCGCCGTTCCGCTGGCCGGTTCGATCGCCTGCACACACCAGGCTTTTCGCTTCGGCGCCGCCGCCTACGGATTGCAGTTTCATCCCGAGGTTCGCGCGACCGACCTGGCCAGCTGGGCTCGGGTACCTGGCTATCGGAGTTTGTTGGAAGCGGCTGACGTCACCGTCGATCAGCTCGCCAGAGAGCTTGCTCGGGCGACGCCTGAGCTGGACAGGCTGGCGCGCCGGCTGCTCGACCACTGGATCGAGCTTGTCTCCCGAGTCGCCGCGGAGCGGCGGCTGGGCGTGGCGGTCTGAGCGCGATGCAAGGTCAGCGCGGCGACGAACGCTTCGAGCCGCCTCGGCCGCTGGACGAGCTGACGGCGACGCTTTGGTGCGCGGCCGCTCTCCTAGCCGTGCCTCTGGCCGCGTACTGGTTCATGGCCGCGATCTACGCGAACTAGAGGTCGGGCGGGTAAGTGGCGCCTTCCTTACGACACAGACGAGAGGTGCACGTCCGCTTCAACGGTCTCCGGCTGCTGAGCGCGCCCGGACACGTGATGACGCCGCGGTCGACCAGCGAGCAGCGTGTCGCGGCCGCCGCGGGGCGCGCGTCGGCGCCAGCCCGGCCCGTATCGCCGACGTTGGTACCGGCTCGGGGGCGATCGCGATCGCCACCCTTTGCCCTCGGGCCGAGGTTTGGGCGACGGACGCGAGCCGCCGTGCCGTCGCCCTCGCTCGCGAGAACGTCCGCCGCCATCGACTCGAAGGCCGCGTCGTCGTGCGCCGGGGCGACCTCCTCGGCCCTGTGCCCGGCTTGCTCGACGTGATCGTCGCCAATCTGCCGTACGTCGCCGCGGCCACCGTGGCCGATCACCCGGAGCTCGAGCGCGAGCCGTTCGCTGCGGTCTTCGCGTCCGGCGATGGATTGGATCCCTATCGGCGGCTGGTCGACGCCGCGCCGCCCGCCACAACGAACGCGACCACGACTACCAGCATCCATCGGAACACAACCAGCCGACCGTATACCCACCGCGCCCTAACCGAACTCGCGCTCGTCGCAGTCGGGGCAGTAGACGATCGCTCCACTAGCTCCTCCTGATCGTCGGTCAAGTATGCGCGCCAGCCACGCTCCCGGTTGAGCTGCTCGCGGCCGCACTCAGCTGCTCAGGCTTCACGTGTCCTCGACGACCAGCACCACGGGCTCGTCGTCGCCCAGGTCGCGCACGTCAACGCGAGGAGCGACCCCGACGCGTCTTAGTCGAGGTCGCCGCTTCCGGTGATCGCCCGGAGATCCGCTCCCAAGCGTTAGCTCGGACCGTCTCCGAATCATTCGTGAACCCCGCAGGCACCCTCTGAACGCAAACAGTGCGTTTCTGGATAACGCCGTTCTTGACCTTGACGATGCCGTAGGCGTCGTACCTGGGGACGTAGCCCTGGTTCGCACAGTACGAAGTCCGCCAGTGTCGATTCGTGACGGTTACGGTCGTGGGGCCCGTGAAGTACAGGATCGTCGTCGCGGCGAACGCGAGCACGAACATGAGAGCGGCGACGGCGGCGAGGATCTTCATCGCCTAAGGGTCGCTGGGTCCGATGCTTGGTCGCTTGACCCATATGGGCTACGTCATCGCGTGCGTTCAAGGATCGCTCGGCCACGTCCACACACGAGCGCGAACGGGAAACGAACGTGGGAGCTGCGCGCGGTTCAGGTGACGCCGAGGACCGGCTGGTTCGACGTGACTCACCCGGTCGACCCGTAGACTCCGAGCCGGCGGCTAGCCCCGGGGCGGCGTCGTGCAGCCGGCCAGCGAGCTCGCGCAAGTGTGTGCGCGTCAGGAGAGCGCCGCGTGTCTGGAGCAGGTCGGACGCGGTCGGCTACTGCGCCGCAGGCTGGTCGGGCATCGAAGACCTCCCTCTCCCGAGAGAGACATGCCCCCGCGGCGCCGTAAACGCCCGGGGGCGTGGCAGCGGGGGAGTAGCCCCGCCACCGGGGCATCCTGCCCGTGCCTGCGAGGTCGTGCCGCAGTCGCGTGCCACGGACCCGGCGTGGCACGGATTCGTGGCACAGAGGCCGCGAAACGGTCCGTCTCCGCGGCCGCGAGGTTCCAGGACTTGCCGTGCTGGAACCTTGCGCAACTCCTGTGCTAGAGCGGGGTCGTGGCCTCCTCTGGACTCATCTGGCCCAGCCTGGCCCGAACAGCCTCGCTATGGGGGAGAGAGGATTCGAACCTCTGAAGGCGGAGCCAACCGGTTTACAGCCGGTCCCCTTTGGCCACTTGGGTACTCCCCCGGCGGCCGCGGATTGTAGCCGCACGGACGTAGACTCACGGCGCGTGGAGCGGTTCGACGCCGTGGTGATCGGGGCAGGGCCGGCGGGCTCGACGACCGCCTACCGTCTCGCGCGCGCGGGCGCCTCGACGCTGCTCGTCGACCGGTCGCGCTTCCCCCGCGATAAGCCCTGCGGCGGCGGCCTCACCGACCGGGCCGTCGCGCAGATCCCCTTCGACGTCTCGCCGGTCGTCGAGGACGCGATCTCGACCTTCGAGCTGGGACTGCTCTACCGGCGTCGGTTCGAGCGGAAGAGCGCCCGCCCGCTCATCCTCATGACCCAGCGACGACGGCTCGACTCGTTCCTCGCCGAGCGGGCCGCGGACGCGGGTGCAGACTTCCGCCAGGGCGCGCGCGTCGACACGGTCTCCGGCGATGGGACGCTCACGGTCGACGGCCGGCGCATCCGGGCCGGCGTGCTGGTCGGGGCCGACGGTGTGAACGGTACGACCGCGCGCTCGGTCGGCCTGCGGACCGAGTACGAGCACGCGGTCGCGCTGGAGGGCAACGTCCCATTCGAGGCGCTCGTCGAGGCCCGTTTCCGTGGGCGCGTATTGGTGGAGCTCGGCACCGTCCCGGGCGGCTACGCCTGGGTGTTCCCGAAGGGCGATCACGTCAACGTCGGCGTGGGAGGCTGGCTCCGCGAGGGGCCGAGGTTGCGGTCCCACCTCGCGCGCGTCTGTCGTGAGTACGGGATCCCGGCAGAGCGCCTCGAGGGAACGCGCGGGTACAGGCTTCCGATGCGCCGTGCCGGCGCCTCCCCGGCGCGCGGGCGCACCTTGCTCGTCGGCGACGCGGCGGGGCTCGTCGACCCGCTCTCCGGCGACGGGATGTTCGAGGCCTTCGTCTCAGGGCGGCTCGCGGCCGAGGCCGTTCTCGCGGACGACCCGGGCGCCTACGCTCCCGCTCTCGCACATGCGCTCGGCCCGCACGCGGCAGCGTCCTGGGGCGCCAAGCTCGCGCTGGAGCGCTTTCCCCGCCTGACCTTCGCGATCGCGCGCTTTCCATTCACCTGGCGTGCGATCGAGTCGCAGCTGCGGTCGCGGGAAGGCAACAGGGAGGGGCTGAACGGCCTCGTCGGCCTGACCCTCCGCGTCGTCGACGGACTCGGACGCGCCGCCGGCGACCCCGGACGCCCGTACCGCCTCGAAGTCACGCAGACTCCCTAAGAGCCGCCAAGCACCTGCCGATTGGAGCCAGGCCCAGCTCCTAAACCCCGCACGAGTCCAGGCCGATAGGAGCCTGGATGGAGCTTGCGGTCGCTGCTTTCGCCTTCGCTCCCGGCCTCGCGCTGGGCAGCTTCCTGAACGTCGTCGCGGCGCGGGTGCCCCTGCGCCGCTCGGTCGTCCGGCCGGCCTCTGCCTGCATGAGCTGCGGCACCGAGATCGCGGCGCGCGACAACATCCCGCTCGTCTCCTGGGCGCTCCTGCGCGGGCGCTGTCGCCATTGCTCCGCGCGGATCCCGTTCCGCTACCCCGCCGTCGAGTTGACGACGGCGCTGCTGATGGCGGCGTGCGTGTTCGCGTTCGGCCTGACGTGGTACGCATTGCTCGCGGCGTTCTTCTGCGCCGTGCTCGTCGCGATCTCGGCTGTCGACATCGAGCATCGGATCGTCCCCAACCGCATCGTCCTGCCGGCGACGGCGGTGCTCCTTCCGGCGCACACGCTCGTCGACCCCAGCCCGGAGTGGGCGCTCGCGGCCCTCGGCGCCTCGCTGTTCCTCTTCCTCGCCGTGCTCGCCTATCCGGCGGGGATGGGCATGGGCGACGTGAAGCTGGCGCTGTTCATGGGCGCAATGCTCGGCAAGTCCGTTGCGGTGGCGTTCCTGGTCGGGATGGTCGCGGCGCTCGTGCCTTCGCTGTTCCTGCTGGCCCGGCACGGCTCGAAGGCTCGCAAGATGGGAATCCCCTTCGCTCCGTTCCTCGCGCTCGGCTCGCTCGTGGCGCTGTTCTGGGGCGAGCGACTGCTCGACGGCTACCTGAGCCTCTTCCAGCCCTGAAGCTGGGCGGTAGCCGTCTTCCCTCTAATGGGCGATGGCTCGTCGCGCGACCCTGCCGATGCTCCCAGTAGCGGGAGCTTGGCGTCCCCGATGAATTGACCCCGCAACAAGAGAGAAAGGGAGAGATGTCCTGGCTCAAATCCAATGGTTTCCCGTCCCCGTTCGCACACCCGGGCGAGGAGCAGTCTGCGGCTCCCGAGTCGGTCTCGCCGCTGGCGCCCATGCAGCCCTTCGACGAGGTCCAGCCTCTGCCGGTCGAGCCTGCGCAGGAGCCGTTCCGGCCACTGCAGCCGCTCGAGTCGGCGCCGCCTGTGTCTGCGCCACCCGTTCCGACGCCCGAGGAGGTCGCCAACCTCGGCGTCCCGCTCGGCACGCTGATTTTCCGCGCCGGCCTGCTGACCGAGGAGCAGCTCGAGGACGCGCTCCAGGCAGGCGTGCGCTCGGGCAAGCGTCTCGGAGAGGTCCTGCTCGAGAGCGGCCTGCTCGACGAGCACGACCTCGGTCGGCTTGCTCGCCGACCAGAAGGGCCTGCGCTTCGTGGAGCTCTCGGGCTTCGCGCACGATCCAAGCGCCACGTCCCTGCTCTCCGCGCGAGAAGGCGCACATGTTCGCCGCGCTACCCGTCGGCTTCGAGGATGGCGTACCGCTCGTCGCGATCGCCGACCCCTCGAACGAGCTCGTCACCGAGAACCTGCGTCGAGCTCTCGGCCAGGAGCCGCGCCTGGTCGTGGCCTCGCGGAGCGACCTGCACGCCACGATCGACCGCCTGCATGCGACTCCCGGCGAGGAGCCGGCCGCGGAGCCCCAGCCGGAGCTCGCTGTCGCGGTAGCCCGTCGCCGAGCCCGTCGCGCCCGCGCTGTCGCCGGTCCAGGTCGCGCACGTCGCGGTGGCTCAGCCGGAGACCAACGGCTACACGACGCCCGCGTGTCGCCCGAGCCTGCCCTGTGACGCCGGAGCCGAGCTCCGGTGGCGCTCGAGCCCGAGCCTGTCGCCGGTCGAGCTTCCGAGCCCGCCGGGCCGTCGAGTCCAGCCGCGAGCCCGTGGCGTCCGTGACGACGGAGGACGAGACGACGTTCAGCGGGATCGCGGACGAGCCCGGCGCAGGGCGCCGAGCCGGAGTTCCCGACGGCGCTCTCCTACGACGTCTCGTTGCGCCTCACCGACGGGGAACGTGTTCCGGATCGGCTCGTTCGGCGAGCCGCAGAAGGCGCGCGAGTACGCCCGCGAGGTCGTCCGGCACCTGTCCGAGAGACAACGAGGGCTGGCCGTTCTTCAGCGGTCGTTTCATGCGCCCGGACACGATCCTGTCGGTCGACATCGTCCCGGTCGGCGAGCCCGATCGCTGGCCCGGCTCGACCGTCCGCTCCAACTGGGCGTCCCGCCTCAACCGCTAGGCAGCGAGTTTCGAGACGTTGCAACAGGCTGCGACATGCTTCGCTGTAAGCGTTCTGTTCGGATACCCGTCCGAAAGCATGAATCTGCCCGCAACGGCAACCATCTCCGACGGGGAACTCGGAGGCCGGGCGGACTCTCACTGGGGGCGAGCCGCCCGGCCTTCGCCCCCGTCCGGTCGCGAGGACAGTGGTCGATCTGTCACTTCCCTTACCGTTCGACGCGGCGCCGGTGCGTGCGGCTCTTAGTCGCTGCTCGGATCTGGCGTTCGTCACAGGATTCGCGCCCGCGTTGACTATCGACCCGATGAGGTCCGAACCTTGCTGCGTCGCCTGAACTTACGCCGCCACACGATCTCGCACGTGCGGTGTGCGGCATATCGCTCTCGGGGCTGGCGGTCGTAGGCGACCAGGTCGCGAACCTTTCCACGAACGGAACATGTCCGTCCTGGCGCCGCGAACAGCGGGTCCGTGCCGTATCAGCGGGAGGCTCAGGGGGATTCCTCGGCTTGCGGCGAGTGTCTGCTGATCAGACCGTCGAACGCCGGCGTTGCAGCGTGGTCGGCAGCAATCTCACGTCGTGGGCCTGGTAGTACTTCCCGTCATTGTTCACCGGCTCGCCGACCGTAGCGCGCAGCAGGTCCAGGCCCTCGTCCTGGCGCTCGGCAGAACGACCGGATCGTTGGCTCGCCAAGCTGCCGTACTGTCCTCGTCGACCCGCGAGACCGGCGCCGAAGATCACTCGCGCCGGGGACGGCGTCAAGCGTGGCCACCGCGGGCGAGCGCTGCGGGCGCCTCCGAGAACCGGCGTCCAGCGTTCCCAGCTGATCCGAGAGGGCGCTAGTTCCTCAGCGGTCAGCGCATCGACGCGGCCCCGACGAGCCACGAAGGCGTCTGCGGACGCTCGTGTCCCTACGAACAGACCGTCCGAGCCCGACTGCTTCCCCCGGGAGGCCAGTGTCTTCACCGGCTAGCTCGACGCGGCCCCGACGAGCCACAGAAGCTCGTCTGCGTGTCGCTCGAGCCGGCGAACCGAGCGTCCCAACGTCACGGAGCGGCGCAGCCCGATGCGCGAGCGCCCTCTCATCAGGGTGTCCGCTCCAAGGGATAGCGGTTTCGCCTACGCGGCTTCGGTCTGCGGAGCCATCGTGCTGCGCCCCGACAGGATCGGCGCATCCTTCCGGAACCCCCAGACCGCCGCATAGATCCCGAGGAACAACTCCCAGAGGAACTCGGGAACGACCAGGAACGCCACGGTGGTTGGCTCCCACCAGTCGAAGAGCACGCCGAAGTTCCCGATCAGGAGGAGCGGCCCTCCGATCAGTCCGAGCCAGGCCATGCGCCGCGGGACGAGGCCGGAGCTGTACATCAGGTAGCCGAGGATCAGCCCGTTCCCGAATGGGACGATGAGCCCAGGGCCGAACAGGAACGTCCAGTCCTTGAGCGCGGCGAGCGAGACGGCAAGGTCGGCCGCGTCCGGGGAGTCCTGGCGCAGGCTGACGACGCCGAGCACGAGAATGATCCCGCCCGCGATGAAGACGCACTCGATGATTCGAGCAGCGACGTAGCCGATGGCCAGGAGCTCGTTCTGTCGCCTCACGATCGGGTAGAGCACAACGGCCGTTCCGACGTTCGCGAGGATCAGCAGCAACTCCAGAAAGGCGCCCAGGTAGATCTGGTTGTCCTTGCCGCCACCGGCGATGTATCCGGCCGGGTCGTCGAGAACGGGCTGGAAGAGAGCCAATGCGCCGATCGACGTGACGAACGTGATCAGGAAGAGCACTCCGAAGATCCGCGCATCCCTCTGGTCGGCGTCCATCCCACCCCTCCTCGGTTGCCTAGCTCCGCGTTAACCGGGGTATCGCGGTCCCAAACACGAGGACTCAGGGCGGTGCCTCTCCCTCTGCTTCCCCGGTGCCACCTGCTCGGCCCCTCCGCGTCCAGGTGCGCGGACGATGATGTTGCTGGTCGCTCATGATTGAGGTCGACCCCGGTTCGCGAGACGACGACCGTAGCGGGAAGTTCGTAGATTCTGGCGGCGCGATCCCGCGCGCACGACGATGACGATCGACGACGAACAACCGCGACGGTCGACGCCGCGGGAGGCCGAGACGGCGTACGGCACGGCGTCGGCCTTCCGGCCGGCGAAGCGCGAGCCGCTGCTCGTGCGGACGATCCCGGTTGCCGAGGAGGTGCCGCGCTACCGGCTGGGTGAGCGCGCGCCGCGACCTGCTGGCCGGGGTGACGGTGACGGCGCTGGCGCTTCCTTCGGCGATGGCATACGGCGAGCTGGCCGGGCTCTCGCCGGTCAACGGCCTGTACGCGCTGCTCTGCCCGACGCTCGCCTACGTGCTGCTCGGCTCCTCCCGGCGGTTGGTGATCGGGCCGGAGGGCTCGGTCTCGACGCTGGTGGCGGCCGCAGTGCTTCCGCTCGCCGTCGTCGGGAGCGACGATGCGGCCGAGCTGGCGTCGATGCTCGCGCTGCTCGTCGCCGTCTGCTTCCTGCTCGCGCGGGCGCTTCGGCTCGGCTGGCTCGCCGACTACTTCTCGCGCCCGGTGCTGATCGGCTACCTGCACGGGATCGCGGTGGTGCTCGTGATCTCGCAGCTCGGCAAGCTGCTCGGGCTCCCGGTCGAGGCGACCGAGCCGCTGCAGCGGCTGTGGGAGGTGGCGCGGGAGCTGGGCGACGTGAGCGGCGCCACGGCTCGCGCTCAGCGCCGTCTCGCTCGCCGCCCTGCTCTCCCTACGCCGCTTCTTGCCTGCGCTCCCCGGGGCGCTGCTCGTGGTCGTGGGGGCGATCGCCGCCTCGTGGGCATTCGACTTCGCCGAGCACGGAATCGCGACGGTCGGCCCGGTTCCCGGCGGCCTGCCACGCCCGAGCCTCCCGACCCCGCCGCTCGCCGACGTCCTCCAGCTGCTCCCGGCGGCGCTCGGCGTCTTCCTCGTCTCCTTCGCCGACGAGATCCTGACGGCGCGTGCCTTCGCCGGCAGGCGCGGCGAGCACGTGCGCGCTTCGCAGGAGCTGTTCGTGATGGGCGCGGCGAACGCGGCCGCCGGTTTCACGCAGGCGTTCTCGGTCGGCGCCAGCGGCGCCCGCACGGCGGTGAACGAGACGATGGGCGCCCGCACGCAGATCGCGGGGCTGTTCGCCGCCGGCACGGTCGTCGTCGTCCTGCTCTTCCTGACCGAGCCGGTGCAGTACCTGCCGAGCGCGGTGCTCGGCGCGGTGCTCGTCTCGGCCGCGATCAACATCGTCGACCCGGCCGCCTGGCGGACGCTGGCCGCGATCGACCGGGTCGAAGTCGCGATCGCCGCTGTCACGGTCACCTGCGTCGTCGTCTTCGGCGTGCTCGAGGCGCTCGTCGTCGCGGTCGGGCTCTCGATCATCGACACGGTGCGCCGCAGCGCCCGCCCCTACGACGCGGTGCTCGGCTGGGTGCCGAGGCTCGAGGGCTACCGCGACGTCGCCCTGCACCCCTCGGCGGAGTGACGCCGGGCGTCGTCGTCTACCGGCTCGACGACCGGCTCTTCTTCGCCAACGCCGGCTACGTCAAGGGCCGCGTGCGCGAGGCGATCCGCGCCGCCCCGACCGAGACCTCCTGGCTCGTGTTCGACGCCGAGGCGGTCAACCACGTCGACTCGACCGGGATCGAGGCGCTCGGCGAGCTCGCGCGTGAGCTCCGCGACGAACAGGTGACGCTCGTCGTCGCGCGCCTGCGCTCACGCCTGCTACCCGACTTCGAGACGGCCGGGGTGGTCGACGAGATCGGGCGCGAGCGCTTCTACCCGAGCGTCAACCTGGCCGTCGCAGGCTACTCGGCCAAGGGGTAGCGGCGCCAGGTCGGCGATCCGGCGCCCTTTGCGTAGTCTCGCGCGGTGCTCTACGAACCAGCGCAATTCGAGCCGCTGACCGACGAGCCGTGGGATCCGGCGCGCGTCGAGGACGCGATCGCCACGATCGTCGCCGACGCCGATGCAGCGTTCGATCCCGCGGCGCTCTGGCCCGCCCACGAATGGGACGGGTGGGAGGAGCCGCTGCCGCTGAAGACGCTCTACGTCGGTGCGGCCGGCGTGATCTGGGCGCTCGACGCGCTGCGGCGACGCGGCCACGCCGAAACCTCGCTCGACCTCGCCGCGGCCGCGTTGCGCACGCTCGAGCTCAAGCGGGCGGCGCCGGACTTCACGGCGGATGAGCATTACCACCCGGCATCGCTGCTCTGCGGCGAGACAGGACCGCTGCTCGTCGCCTTCCGGCTCGCCTCCGATCCGGCGCTCGCGGACGACCTCCATGTGCTCGTCCGCGCGAACGTCGCGAACCCGACCGACGACGTGAACTGGGGCGCACCTGGGACGCTGCTCGCCGCCCTCGCGATGGGCGAATGGACCGGCGAGCCGCGTTGGGAGGAGGCGGCGCGCGAGTCGGCCGCCGCGCTGCGCGCTCGCCGGGGCGACGACGGGCTCTGGAGACAGGACGACGACTACCGCGGACTCGGCACCCTGCACGGCGCCGCAGGCAACACGCTCGTCCTGCTCCGGCTCGAGCCAGACGATGCGCTCGCCGCTGAGACGGCGGCCGTGCTCACCCGGCACGCGTTCCGCGAGGACGGCCTCGCCAACTGGCCCGGCTCACCGCGTGCCGCAGCTCGCGCGGCCGCGAGATGGTCGGATCTGTCTCCAGTGGTGCACCGGCGCTCCCGGTGTCCTCGCCGGCGCCTGGGAGTACCTCGACGAGGACCTGCTGCTCGCCGGCGCCGAGTTGATCTGGCGGGCGGGCGCCCACGGCGACGAGAAGGGCCACGGCATCTGCCACGGCACCTCGGGCAACGGCTTCGCGCTCCTCAAGGCGTTCGCGCGCACGGGCGACGAGCGCTGGCTCGAGCGCGCGCGCCGGTTCGCCGTCCACGCGCTCGGCCAGGCCGAGCGGCTCCGCGCTGCGAACGGCCGCGGCCGTTACTCGCTCTGGACCGGCGATGTCGGTACCGCCCTCTTCGCCGCGGCTTGCCTCGACCTCGACGCGCGCTATCCGATCCTCGACATCGTCTAGGGCGAGAACGTCGCGCTGGGCCAGCGTTGGGGAATGTCACCCGAAGCGATGCGGGTCCGCGGAGCGTGATCAACGGCGGCGGATGCCGTGAGCGATGGCCTCGACGATCGCGGCCGACGACGCAACACGGCGCATGTCGCCGACACCAGTGCCGGCATACATGGCCATCGATTCGATGTCGCCGTCGGTGGACGTCGTCGGCTGGGCATCGCTGTAGCGCACTACCTGACTGCGGCCGCGCTTCGCGACGACGTCACCTTCGCCTGGCCTGCGCCCTGCCGGCGGCCGGCCGGCCGCTTCCCAGTCGGTCATCGTCCGGTTCCGAATGACGCGATGCGGTGCGTTCGGCCAGCCGACGTCGAAGAGGTCGGTGAGCTCTGTTTCGTCAGGCGCCTGCAGCAAGGAGACGATCGCGATAGTGCCCATGGACGTCCGCCTCGGACGCAACCAGGAAGGCCGTGCCGCACGCCACTGCTTGCGCGCCGGCATTCAACGCGTCTTGTGCGCCAGCGGAGTCAGCGATCCCGCCTGCGGCGACGACCGGCAGCACAAGCGCGGCGCAGACCTCCCGGACCAGCGTCAGGAGAGGCGTCGTTCCCTGCACGTGGCCTCCCGCCTCCACTCCCTGGGCAATCACGCCGCTCGCGCCGGCGGCGGCAGCAGCCCTCGCCTCTTCCGAGTCACTTACCTGCACGAGAACGAAGGCGCCGGCCGCGCGTGCCCGTCCAATGAGCTCCGCGTCGGTTCCCCATGAGAAGGAGACGACGGGAACGCGCTCCGCGAGCACTAGTTCGAGGCGCTCGCGCTGATCGAAGGCAAGCACGAGGTTGACGCAGAATGGGTTAGACGTCGCCGACCGAATCGCCCTGATTTGATCGCGCAGCTTCGCTGGTTTGGTCCAGGAGGCGGCTACCGTTCCGAGCGCTCCAACAACGGACACCGAGGCGACGAGTTCTGGAGTTGTTGCAGGGCCAATCGGCGCCTGCATGATCGGCAAGTCCCACGGAAGCTGCACAGGATCACCCACCTGCCGAGCGTACTTACGCTCACCTGCGCCAGTGTGCCGCGATGACGCCCGAAGAAATGAGGCTGGATCTGGCCGGACCGATGAGTTCTCGGTGGTTTGTCGGTCTCCATTGCGCGTGTGCGCAGCAGGGTGAGATGCGGCCGGAGCAGGCCGCCGAGAAAAGGAGTCGTGAGATGACGCGGTATCTGATCTCGTTCGATGACGGGGCAATGACGTTTCCCGAGGAGGATCTCCCCGACGTGGCCGAGGCAGCGCACGCGGTGGTGGAAGAGGCAAAGGACGCCGGCGTTTGGGTGTTCGGCGGCGGGCTGCATTCCCACGAAGAGGTGAGCGTGGTGGCCACCGACGGGACGGTCACCGACGGCCCATACCCTGAGAGCAAGGCGTACGTCGGCGGATTCTCGGTTGTCGACGTCCCCTCACGCGAGGAGGCGCTGGAGTGGGCTGGCAGGATCGCTGTCGCCTGCCGTTGTGCGCAGGAGGTTCGCGAGTTCGTGCCCGGCTCTACGCCTTGATCAAGAAAGGCGCGGAGCGGGCGCCTTCAGGGCACCTGTTGAGGATGACGACCTAGAGTGGGGGCGACTCGAAAGGAGGCCACATGGCTGACCCACGAGCACTCTCGGAGACAAGCATCGGCCGCTATCTCGTCTACGCCGGGCCACTTGTCTGGGCAGTACTGATCGTCTTCCACCCGAACCCCGGCGGAGACAGTCCATACGAAGGAATCACCGACGTTGTCAACCGCTGGCTTGTCGTCCACGTCGGACAGCTCATATTGACACCGTTTCTGTTTCTGGCTGTCTGGAGACTCCTCGACGGCCTCTCCTCGGCGGCGGCGACGATCAGCCGGGCCGCCCTAGTCGTCTGGACGGTGTTCTTCAGCGCGTATGACTCCATTCAAGGCATCGCTACCGGCATCCTCACTCGCTGGGCCAACGACCTCGCGGGCGCGGAGCAGGCCGTCATTGCGCGGGCAATCGAGTTCGTCGTCGAGGACAGCCAGCTCGCCGGAAACATTTCCGCGATTGCGCTCGTCGCCGGCGCAGCTTGGCTGATCGTCGCGATCGGGGCGGCTGTAGCCCTGCACAAGGCCGGCGCCGGGAAGGCTGTTGTCGTGGCCGCCTCCCTGTCGGTTGTAGTAGCTGCGCACTCCGCCCCGGCGGCGATTGGATTTGTCGCGCTCTTCCTCGCTGGAGTCCTCCGTGAACGCCAGAGAACGAAGTCAGCATTGGGAGCTCCAGCAGTGACGTAAGCGGTCGAGGTCGGCTCGTCCCCGCGAGTGGCCTTGACGGCTCGGCAGTAGGATCGGCCGGCGTGAGCGACGTCGTCGTAGTCACGGGGTCGTCGAGCGGTATCGGCCGGGCGGTCGCGGAGCGGTTCGCCGGCGATGGCGCCCGGGTGATCGTCAACTCGTCGCGCTCGGTCGAGGAGGGCGAGCTGCTCGCGCGTTCGCTCCCGGAGGCCGTGTACGTGCAAGGCGACGTCTCCCGCGAGGAGGACGCGCGACGGCTGGTCGCGACCGCGCTGGAGCGGTTCGGACAGCTCGATGTCGTCGTCAACAACGCGGGCACGACCAGGCGCGTCCCGTTCGCGGATCTCGAGGGTGCGGACGAGGAGCTGTGGCGGCGGATCCTGGGCGTGAACCTGATGGGTCCCTGGTACCTCAGCCGTGCGGCGGTGCCCGCGTTGCGCGAGGCGAAGGGGGCGATCATCAACGTGGGATCGGTCGCGGGGATCATCGCGGGCGGGAGCTCGCTCCCGTACGCCGTCTCGAAGGCGGCGCTGCATCACCTCACACGCACCCTTGCGCAGGCGCTGGCTCCCGACGTGCGCGTGAACGCGGTCGCGCCGGGGCTGGTAGAGACGCCCTGGACAGCGGGATGGGAGGCGAACGAGGCGATCGTCGCCCGGACACCCCTTGGTCGCGCCGCGACGCCCGAGGACATCGCGGACGCGATCGTCTCACTCGCTCGCACGCCGTTTGCGACCGGCCAGATCGTCGTTGTCGACGGCGGGCTGACTCTCATGTGACCGGTAGACGTACGGAAGACCTGCGCTCTCAGCGAAGAGCCTGCTCGAACCGCGGGTCGTCGCGTACGGCGGCGAAGTCGTCGTCTCTGCGGGCGTCCTCGCGGAACCGTGGGAACAGCTCGACGGACCGTCGGAGGTGGGCGAACGTGTCGTCGCCGGTGTCGCCCGCGAGCGTTGCGAAGCACGCGTAGTTGTAATTCAAGCCCGCGTGGTCCGGCATGCGCTCGAGGGCGCCGCGGACCGCTTCGAGCGCGTCGGCGTACCGCTGTTCGCCGTAGGCCGTCATGGAGTCGCTGTGGAACGGCCACGCCTCACCCCAGTCGATCGCCTGGTACGCCTCGCCGGGTGTGGCGCCGACAGCGAGGACGGTTCCGTCCCCGGTCGCCTTCCGCCGCGACTCCGGCCCGACGAACACGACTGTTCCTGGCGACGCGTCGACCGTCTCGCCGTCGACCTCGAAGGTCGCCTTCCCGTCGAGCACGATGTACAGCTCCTCCTGGCCCGTCCCGGCCTCGTCGTGCTCATTGATCAGCGTGCCGTCCTCGCCGGGCGTGTAGGCGTTGATGCCGAATGCGTGGATCCCGAGGTGCTCGCGCACCGGAATGTCTCTGCCGCGCCGCTCGATGTCGTCGAGGTGCGCGGTCTGCCAGTTCCGCTTGTCGTTCATCCGATCACCTCCGTATGGGGCCGTTGGTGCGAATCGGCGATCGTAACCGCCGTCAAGCACGTCGCCTGACTTCGACCGCTTAGCTCTGAGAATCGGCAACGGACTCGACCCGTTAGCCGATCCGTTCCGCTAGCTCGATGATGACTCCCTCCGGGAAGGTTGACGCTCGGAGTCCTCGTGTGGGACGGTGCCCGAATGCACTGCTCGGTCTGGCGCTTCGTGGGTGATCCGGACGACTTGGAGCAGCGTTATCTCGCGATGATCGTCGAGGTTCCGGAGTCGAATCACGTGCTCCACGCCGCCGCCAAGACGCCTGACGGACTGCTGATCTTCGACACGTGCCCTTCGGAAGAGGCGTACCGCGCATTCGTCGCCCCAGAGGGTCCCGCGAGCGGGTTGTTCGAGAAGCACGGCCTCGCGCCCACGACCCTCGAGGATCATCCGGTGATCCGCGCCTACGGCGCGCGGTCGCGGGTGGACGAGGCGTCGCTCTAGCCCGCCAGTGGACCAGCCCGAGGCGCCGGTTACGGTCAAGGTGACGGGGAAGGCGCCCAGTCGTAGCGCGGGCCGTCACTCGTCTCGGTGACGACATAGCCGAACGCCTCCGGCGTGACGTCGGTACGTCGACCAAAATCACGGACGATCTCCCGCAGCGACGCCGGTCCTTCCTCCGCTACCGCATCGAAGAGAACGACGGGATCCAGGCCGAGCCGTCTCGCACAGTCGTGGCAAGGGGCGAGCCCAACAAGGAGGTCGCGCCAGTCCTTCACCCACTCGTCTTCACCCTCGATGAGCACGCGCAGCAGACCGTCCCGAAGGACCTCCGGTGCCTGCGCGCGCAGCGCACGTGTCGGTGTCTCGATCACGCCCTGCTGTTCTACTCGACCCGGCTCACGATGGGATCTTTGCGGCGACCTCCCAGACATGGCCGTCGGGGTCGGTGAACGCAGCGGTGCGCATACCCCACTCGCGATCCATCGGACCGTTCAACAACTCGACCCCGCGTGCCGCCAGCTGCTCGCAGACCGCATCCGTGTCCTGAACCCAGATCGTCAGCTGAAACCGCTTGGGCGCGTCGGCGTCGCCGACGCGCGCTGGCCCGATCAACTCGTGCGCCGCCCGCACGCGAAGCATGTTTACGACCATGTTCTCGAACTCGAACGCCACCGCGTCCTCGTCCTCGTAGACCACCTTCGCGCCGAAGACCTGTTCGTAGAAGGCCTTCGATCGCTGCGTGTCGTCGATGAACATCGTGATCGCGCCGACGCTCTTCAGCGATTCGCCCACTGTCTGACACCCCTCTGATCTCTGCCCGAATTTGCCGCCGCTGCAGGGTGCCAAATCCGTAACGCGGTCACTGGCGCGCTTCCTGCTCTCGAGTCTCGTACTCATCGTGACGGCGCCACCAGGCCGCCGGGTCCTGGGGGTCCTCGTTGCGGCCCAACGGCGCCACGTCCAGGTACCCGAAGGTCCCCATCAGTTGCTCCACGCCGCGCGCATAGCTCGAGTAGGTGTGATGGACCACTCCGTCCTGCAGGGCGAACGCGCTCATCCCCTCGCGCTGCGGCGACACCTGGTCGACGTGCTCGAAGTTGTATTCGGCTCCGCTGCGCTGCTGCTCCTCGGTGAACGCCGCCCCGAAGTCGTACTTGAATTCGCTGCCGAGCGACGACACCCACGGGAACTCCCAACCCATCCGGGCTGCGTAGGCTTGGAGGTTCTCCAGTGGGGCGATCGACTCGCTGACCAGGGTCACGTCGTGGCCGTTGAGGTGGGGGATGACGGCGTCGAAGTGGTCGGCGACGAACGAGCAGCCGGTGCAGCCGGGGCTCCGCTCGTCGACGCGGAACCCGGAGCCGAACATGAAGTGATAGACGAGCAGTTGTGAGCGACCCTCGAAGAGGTCGGCGAGCGTCTTCCTCCCCTCGTCTGTCTCGAAGCTGTACTCCTTCTCGACCGGAACCCAAGGGAGCTCCTGGCGCCGGCGGGCGAGCTCATCGCCGCGGCACATGTGCTCCTTCTCGGCAACGAGCAGCTCCCTGCGGGCCGACAGCCATTGATCTCGCGTTCCGACCGCGTGCTTGGGCATCGGGCTCCTCCTACGTCGTCTGCCGGGCCTCCCGAACGCAGTAGCGCGAGCGAGGCGCCTGAGGGCGCCTCGCTCAACAGCTACTCGAGCACGTAGATCAGGGTGTGCGCGGGCCTTGCGGCTGTCGCGAAATGCCCTCGACCACCTGGCCCGTGTCCTTGTCCTTCCCTTCAAGGGCGACGTCGGCCTGCGAAACCACGCCGACGAGGCGATCGTCCTCGGCGGTCACGGCCAGACGCCTCACCTGGTGGTGTGCCATGAGCTTGAGCGCGTCCGAGAGATCGTCGTCGGGACTCACCGTGAGAAGCTCGCGCGAGGAGACCTCGGAAGCCGGCATCCCGCTCGGGTCTTTGCCCTTGGCGATGGCGCGTACCACGATGTCCCGATCTGTGACGATCCCCACAAGCCGATCGCCTTCGACGAGCGGAACCGCTCCCACATCTTCGCTGGCCATCACCTCGGCGACCTTGTTCAGAGGCGTCTGAGGCGTCACGGCACGCGGTCTCTGAGTCATGACATCTGCAACTTTCGTGCCCATTGGGCTCCTTTCGGGGTTTCTTCGGTGGTTTCCGGCTTCGCTTCCTTCAAACCGAGGTCCGGTACACAGCAGTCGGCAGAGGCGCGTTTGCCCGGCCATACGCGGCTAGCTCCATGGGCGAGAGGCTTGTCGCCGGACGGCCAGGAGGTTCCCTGAGTGCTCGATCGGTCGGGTCGAGTATCAGGAACCGACGGCCGTGTAGCGCATGAGGATGCCCGCCGCTTGTGGTGGCGGTTCGTCGGTCTCAACGGCCATCGTGTCGATGTAGTGGCTGGGGCCGTCGACGCGGCTATCGATGACCAGTCCGTGACGTTCGTAGAAGGCCTGTGCGTCCTCGTTCGATTCCGCGACGAGGAGGATGTACTGCCCGCGGGGCGGTAGGCGCGCGTGCAACTCTCGCATCAAGGCGCTGCCGACACCGCCTCGCTTCTGTCCAGGGTCGACATAGATGCGGTGGAGTTCGGGCTCGACGCCTTCGGAGTCGTAGTGCAGGTAGCCGATCACCTCGCCGTCTCGTTCAGCGACGAGAAACTCTGCGTCGTCCGCGTTGGCGCAGTGCGTGATGCAGTTGGTCAGTGCCACGACCGAGTAGGTCTGCTCGACCACCGCGGCGGCGAACTCTGCACCAACGATGGCGCCGTGTATCGCCGGGAACGCCACGCTGCCGATTGCAGCGATCGAGGGTGCGTCGCTAACGAGCGCCGTGCGAACTACGAGCGGTGCGCCAGGTTCACTCATGACCGCCTGGCGAGGATGGCACAGACTCGTCCGGTGGGCCAGCGTTCAGTCACCGTGCATCGCGGACGCGCGCCGCTAGGTTCCAAGGATGAAACGGCTTCAGGCGCTGATCCCGCTCTCGCACGACCACCACCACGCCCTCGTCGAGGCACGACGGCTGCGCCAAGCCGCAGACCGAAACGACGATCCCAGCGACGCCGCCATGGCGTTTGTCCGCTTCTTTCGGACGTCGAGCGTGCCGCATTTCCGTGAGGAGGAAGAAGCGCTCTTCCCGTTGGTGATCGACGTCGAGGAGGCGCGCGCATTGCTCGTCCAAGCACTGCTCGACCACCAGCACATTCACTCACTCGTTGCCGCACTCGAGGCCGGCGGTGACGTCCGCGCGACGATGCGCGAGCTCGGCGAGCGGCTCGAAGCGCATGTCCGCCTGGAGGAGCGGCAGCTCTTCCCGCTGATCGAGCGTGTTGCGGCCGCAGCACTCGATGGAGCGATGAAGACGCCGAGGGGAGGCGGCCCCGTGTGGGGCGACGCGTCGGACGACCTGAACGCAACGCTGCTCGAATGGAGCGCGGGCGCCGGGCCGGCCGAGCACGTGAACGATGAGCGCGACGTTCTCGTTTTCGTCGTCGACGGCTCCGCCAGGCTGGAGGTCGACGGCGATGAGCGCGAGCTTGTCCCCGGCGAAGCTGTCATCGTCTCGAAGGGCAAACGGCGGAGGATCATGGCCGGGCGCGGCGGCGTCCGCTACCTGTCGGTCCACCTGAGGCGGCCGCCGCTGCAGATTCGCTCCGCGGGCGACCGATGATGTACGAACGCGCGGGCTCCCCCGGCCCCTCGATGCATGAACGCAAGACCTGACCCCACGCGCGAGGAGCCCCTCCAAGGCGGCTTGCAGGGAACAGCGGTCGGTGCGGTTCGAGAGAGCGGTGTCGGCGTGGTCGTCCTGAGTGGCTCGAGCGGGCGCGTCGACGTCGACCGAGCGCGCCTTCTCGCGCGCCACGGCGCGCTCGCCGTGGCCCTGCGCTGGTTCGGCGGAGAGGGCCAGCCGTCCGGGATCTGCGAGGTGCCGCTGGAGACGTTCGGCTCGGCGGCCGACTGGCTCGAAGACAAGGGGGCCCGCCGGATCGGTGTCATCGCGATCTCGAAGGGCGCCGAGGGAGCGTTGCTCCTCGCCTGTCGTGACCCGCGCGTCCGAGCCGTCGTCGCGATCTCGCCGTCCTCGGTCGCGTGGGCGAACGTCGGGCCGGGCCTCGACGGCCGCGCCTACCCGTATCGCTCGTCGTGGACGTGGCGGGGCGCACCGCTTCCGTTCGTCCCGTATGACGAGTCCTGGAAGCCGGACGAGGAGCGGCCGATTTCGTACCGCTCGCTCTACGAGCAAAGCCTGCGCGCCTTCCCGGAAGCTCGAACGACCGCCGCGATTCCGCTCGAGGAGTGCGAAGCGGACATCCTGCTCGTCGCCGGCGGAGACGACGCGGTGTGGCCGTCCGTGGCGTTTGCGGAAGAGCTCGCGGCGCGGCGTCACGGGTCGGGTCGTGCCACACGGGTCGTGATCGAGCCGCAGGCCGGGCACCGACCGATCTTGCCGGGCGAGCCGCCGCCGGAGCCTTCGACCACACTCGCGCGCGGTGGGAACGCCGCTGCCGACGCGCGGCTCGGACGCGCGGCGTGGCCGGACATCCTGGCCTGCCTCGAACTCGAAGGAGCATCGGAGTAGAGCGACCACCCGACATCCGAGTCCGCCCCGACCCCTCAGCTCGTGAGCGGAGGCTCTGGGTTCTCGCACAGAAACGGATCACGCCGGTTGTCCGAGTGGTACTCGTAGCGCTTGGCGCCCGACTCGAGGACGATCCGGCTACCGCTTGTCACCACCTGCGCGTAGGCCATGCCCGGCTGCGGACAGCCGACGCTCGCGTCGCGCCAGGAGACCTCCTCCGCGCTGACGAGCTCGATCTCGCCCGGATCGACGTCCAGGCGGCGGGCCAGATCGGCCCTCGCCTTCGAGACGAGAGCCTCGATCCGACTCACCGACTGCGGTCCACGCGCGCCACGAAGCAGCCGGCCTCGGTGTTGCGCACGTTGACGTAGTCGACGTCGGGCATTCGGAGGAGGTTCCCGATCGCGCGTACGGCGTCGTCGCCCGTCGTTCGCTCGAGGGCGACGACTCGCGGTCCCGCGGCGACTCCCTCGAACGTCAGCTCGAGTGCACGCAGCTCCGGCGGGAATCCGTCCCCGTCGTAGCGGCCGCAGTCGTCGGCGTGGATGAAGACGGGGCCCGGCTGGGCGAACTCGGACACGCCGGCGTACGTGTCGTGGGTGAAGAGGATGCGCATTTCCTCGCCTTCGCGGAACGTGCGCAGACACAGGCGGCAAGGCCCGAACCCGGTCGCCGGCTCGGTGACGGCGGCGTGCCCCCAGACCGGGTCGCGGCCATGGTCACGCACGTGCGTCGCGACGTCCTGCGGCAGCGCATGCACGGCAAAGCGATTGGTGGTGATCGTGGTCATCTCGGCTCCTCTCGTAACCCCTTTGCACATGGAGAAACGCCCGGCACGAGCGAGACGTGAGATCGACCTTCGAGCCCGGCTAGCCACGAGCCGGCGGCCGGGCAGGCCCGGAATGCACGCCTCGGCCTTCGATCCGCGGGACGGCCGCGAGGATCTCCGGCGTGAGCTCCCACTCCACGGCGGCGTTCGCCCGAGCCTGCTCGGGCGTGGTCGCGCCCACCAACACGGACGCGATCCCGGGCGTCGAGTAGGCCGCCGCGAGCGCCAGCTCGTGGAGCGAGCGGCCGTGCTCCGCGGCGAACGACGCGAGCCGGTCGAGCTCGTCGAACGTCTCCTCGGTGAGGAGGCTCGCCGCCCCACCGCGACAGCCGGGTGGAGGCCGGCGGCGGCCGTCCGCGCTCGTACTTGCCCGGTCAGCAGGCCGCTCGCGAGCGGGAAGTACGCCACGAAGCCGACCTCGAGCGAGCGACAGAGCGGGAGCACGTCGCGCTCCGCGTCCCGCTCGAGCAGCGAGAACTGGTTCTGCAGCGCCACGAACCGGCTCGTGCCGTTCGCGCGCGCTGACCGCGTCCGCCTCCTCGAGCTGCCCGGCGTCGAAGTTGGAGCAGCCGACGGCGCGCACGGTTCCGCGCGCAACGAGCTAGCTCCAGGGCGACGAGGGTCTCGGCGACCGGTGTGACGCCGTCGGGCGCGTGGTAGTAGAGCAGGTCGACGTAATCGGTCTGCAGCCGCGCCAGCGACGCCTCGACCGCGCGGCGGATGTAGGCCGCGGTGCCGCGGGCGCGTGCCCGCCGGGCGGCCCGCCGCCGAACTTGGTCGCGAGCACGACGCGCTCCCTGCGGCCGAGCAGCGCCTCGCCGATGAAGCGCTCGCTGTCCCCGCCTCCGTAGCTCTCGGCCGTGTCGAGGAAGGTCATGCCGGCGTCAAGGGCCGCGTCGACGATCGCCCGCGTGCCGGCCAGATCGGTGACTCGCCCGAAGTTGTTGCAGCCGAGGCCGATCCGCGAGACCGAGAGACCGCTGTCGCCGAGGACGTTCTCCCTCATCCACTCCATTCTGCTGCAGTCCAGGCAGGGAGAATGAGCTGGTGAAGAGCATGAAGGAGCGGATGCTCGCCGGCGAGCTCTACAAGGCCGACGACCCCGAGCTGCAGGCGGGCCTCGCGCGCGCCCAGGAGCTGCTCGAGCGCTACAACGCCACGTCCCACGCCGAGCGGGAGGAGCGCGACCGGCTCCTCCGCGAGCTGCTGGGCGAGGTGGGGGAGGGCGTCGTGATCAACCCCACCTTCCGCTGCGACTACGGGTCGCACATCTCGATCGGGGCAGGCACCTTCGTCAATTACGACTGCGTGTTCCTCGACGTGGCGCCGATCCGGATCGGCGAGGCTTGCCAGGTCGCAACGCGCGTCCAGCTGCTCACGGCCGCGCATCCGGTCGAGCCCGGCCCGCGTCGCGACGGTTGGGAATACGGAGCGCCGATCACGCTCGGCGACAACGTCTGGCTCGGCGGTGGCGCGATCGTCTGCCCGGGCGTCACGATCGGCGACGACACCGTCGTCGGCGCGGGCGCAGTCGTCACGCGCGACCTGCCGGCGGGCGTTGTCGCCCACGGCAACCCCGCACGCGTGCAGCGCGAGGTCTAGCTCCGATTGTGGTTCACGACCTCGACGTTGTTGCCGTCGCGGTCGAGCACGAAGGCGGCGTAGTAGCCCTTGTGGTAGACGGGCCGCTCGCCCGGAGGGCCGTTGTCCCTGCAGCCCGCGCCGGTCCCCGCGCGGTGAAAGGCGTCGACCGTGGCGTCGTCCGACGCGGGAAACGCGAAGTGGACGTTCTCGCTCGGCCGGCCCTGGCGTAGCGTCAGCGAGCCGCCCGCGCCCACGAAGTGTGCGCGGTCGGACTGCTCCGCCTCGAGCCGGAAGCCGGCGTGGGGCGCGATCGTCTCGTAGAAGCGCCGCGCGGCCGCGACGTTCGCCACCCGGATCCAGACGTGGTCGATGTTCCCCGGGGCGCGAACTGCGCCGTGGTGGACGGCCTCGATGCTGTTGTCGTCCGGGTCGAGCAGGAAGGCGCCGTAGTAGTCGTGCCGGTACTGCGGCCGCGGCCCGGGTGGGCCGTCGTCGCTGTAGCCGGCGGCGGTCCCCGCCTGCCAGAACGCGTCGACGTGCTCCTGCGAGGGAGCGCCGAAGCCGACGTGGAGGCGCTTCGTGATCCGGTCCTCGTCCTCCGCCGCGACGAGCGAGAAGTCGTCCCACTCGGCGAGGTCGTCGCCGCTGTAGGTCTGCGCGATCCCGAGCGTCTCGAGCACCGTCGCGTAGAAGCGCTCGGACGCCTCCCGGTCGGCGACCCGGATCGTCACGTGATCGAACACGGGGGGAACCTAGATGGTCTCGAGCGCGGCGCGCCGTCGGCTGGCGCTCTCGAGGTACCGAAAGAGCCCGTAGGCGACGAGCGCGTAGGCGACGCCGATCGCGGCCTCGGTGAACAGGAGGTCGTCGACCGACGAGAGCGGCGCACCCGCGGCCACCTCGCGCGCGGCCTCGATCCCGTGCGTGAGGGGTAGCGAGTTGCCGACGGCCTGCATCCAGCCGGGCAGCTCGTCGAGCGGGACGTTCACGCCACAGAAGAGCAGGAGCAGGAAGTAGACGAGGTTGGCGAGGAACATCACGTCGCGCGCGCGCAGGCCGATCGCGCCGATGACCATCCCGAGCGCGGTGCAGGAGGCCGCCGAGACGAGAACACAGAGCGCGAGGCCCGGTACGGCCGAGAGCGGCGGGTCGAAGTCGAGCAGCGCCCAGCCGACGAGGAAGCCGAACGTCGAGACGATCAGGCCGTTGACGAAGTTCGGCAGGGCCCGGCCCATGAAGAGCGCGAATCGGTTGGCGGGCGTGGCCAGGAGCGGCGACAACGTCTGCGTCCAGCGCTCGCCGCCGATCGTCAGCGCCATCCCGTAGACCCCGGCCATGGCGGCGACCTGCACCGCGTTGCCGACCACGAAGAACGCATCGTCCTGCAGCCCCGCGTACCGCCCGATGTAGGCGAAGAAGAGGATCTGGAAGAGCGGGCTGCCGAGCATCGTCGGCAGGTAGATGCTCCAGTGAATCCAGTTGAAGAGCGCGCGGTAGGCCAGGTAGCCGCCGATGAAGAACACCCGCAGGTTGTTCACGTCAGCGAGAGGGTCGCGCGGTCGCGGGCGAGGTTCTCGAAGTAGCGCACGGTGAACGCCCCGATCACGAGGTAGGCCGCCCCGAGCGCGAGGCACATCCCGACCGCGGCGAGCGGCTCGCCCGTCCCGAGCGCGGAGTCCCGGATCGCGCGCACGCCCCAGGTCGGCGCGAGCACCCACGCGAGCGGGCTCACCCAGCCGGGCAGCAGCGAGATCGGCACCAGCAGGCCGGTGATGAGCCAGATCGGGTACTCGAGCAGGTTCGAGAGCGCGTTCGCGTTCCGCCAGAGGATGAACGTCGAGGCCATCACCAGGCCCAGCAGTCCCAGCCCGATCACGGTTGCGGGGACGGCGAGCAGGAAGACGAACGGCTCCGCGATGTCGAGCGGGACGCCGAAGAGCAGCCGACCCCAGAGCAGCGTCCCTGTCAGCGAGTAGAGGCCGATCGTCGCCGAAGCGAGCGTCATCGGCAGCAGCACGAGCAGGAACGGCGCCGGTGCGGCGATCGAGAGCTCGAGTGTGCCCTGCCAGCGCTGCCACTGGATCGCGCCGCCGGATGCGAACAGCGTCGCCGACCAGATCCCCATCAGGCCGGCACCCAGCGAGACGTACAGGAGCGTCCCCTCGCGGGCGCCCGCCTTGAACATGAAGAACGCGATCGTGGCGAAGATGACCGGCTGGATCGCCGAGGTCAGCAGGAAGAACCCGGACATGGTCAGGTTCTTCGCGTGGAACTTCCACCCCGCCCAGACCAGGCGTACGAGGGCGCTCATGCGACCTCCAGCGTCCCGTGGACGCGGCTCTGCCATTCGAAGAAGCGGATCAGGCCATAGCCGGCCAGCCCGTAGACGAGTCCGATCAGCAGCTCGTCGGCGAGCAGATGGTCGATCGACCCGAGCGAGCCGCCGTCGGCGAGGATGCGCGCCGCCTCGATCCCGTGCGTGAGCGGGATCACGTTCGAGATCGACTGCATCCAGCCGGGCAGGTCGGCGATGGGAACGTTCGCGCCGGTGAAGATCAGCAACAGGCCGAACATGATGTTCGCGAGCACGGAGATCTCGCGCACGCGCAGTCCGATTGCGCCGTTGATCAGGCCGAGACCTGTGCAGGAGACCGCGCAGACGAGCACGACGAGCGCGAGGGGGGCCCACGCCGAGGCGGGAATGTCGATCCCCACGACGAGGCTGCCCACGGCGAGCGAGAAGGCCGCGACGAAGGCGCCGTTCAGCATCACGGGCACCGCCCGGCCCAGAAAGAGCGGCAGGCGCGGGGCGGGCGAGACCAGGATCGGCCCGAGCGTCTGCTGGAAGCGCTCGCCGCTGATCGCGAAGCCCATTGCGAACACGCACGGAATCGCTGCGTACTGGAGCGCGTTGCCGATGACGTAGAACTCGTCCGATTCGAGCCCGGCATTCCGTCCGATGTAGACGAACAACAGGATCTGGAAGATGGGAGCGACGAGCAGACTGGGGATGTAGATCGAGGGCGTCAGCCAGTAGAAGGTCGCGCGGTAAGTCGTCAGCCCGCCGACGAAGAAGACCCGCAGCCCCGTCACGTCAGGGACAGCGCGGCGCGCGCCCGTGCGGCGCGGAGAGCTCGATCGAGGACGAGCACGCCGACAGCCGTGTAGACCGTCGCGAGCGCCAGGCAGGCGAGCAGGTCGGGCAGCGGCGAGCCGCCGAGCGCGGACTCGCGGATCGCGCGCATGCCCCATGTCGGCGCCAGGAGCCACGAGATCGGCCGCACCCACTCGGGCAGGAGCGTCAGCGGCACGAGGAACCCGCAGATCAGCCAGACGGGGTACTCGAGCAGGTTGCCGAGCGCCCAGGCGAAGCGATAGCGGACGAAGGCGACCGCGAGCAGGAAGCCGAAGGTTCCGATCGAGACGATCGCGACCGGGATCGAGAGCGCGAAGAAAAGCGGCTGGTCGACGGTCAGCTCGATTCCGAACAGCAGCCGTCCCCACAGGAGCGTGGCGACCATGCAGTAGAGGCCGATCGTCGTCATCGCGATCGTGACGGGCAGCAGCACGAGCGCGAAGGGCGCGGGCGACGCGACCAGCACCTCCAGCGTCCCGTGCCAGCGCTCGCGCTGCATCGCAGCCCCGGCGGAGGTGCTCGTGACCGACCAGATGCCCATCACGGACGCGCCGAGCGAGGCGTAGAGCAGCGTCTGCTCGCCGGCGCCGGCCTCGAACATGAAGAAGGCGACGGTCGCGAAGAACAGCGGCCAGACCACGCCGAGCAGCCCGTCGAAGGCCGACCGCGTGAGCATCTTGAAGTGGAACAGCCAGCCGACGGCCAGCAGCCGGACGCCCGCCCTCACTCGGTGTGGCCCACCAGCGCCACGTAGGCGTCCTCGAGCGTCGGCTCGCGCCGTGAGATGCGCCCGACGCTGGCACCGTCGATGCGGCCGAGGATCGCGCTCGTCAGCTCGACGTCGGCGGGCGTCTGCACGACGAGCACCTGCGCCTGGTCGCGCTCCTCGACGCCGACCGAGCGGACGCCGTCCAGCTCGCGGACGCGTTCGACGGTCCCGTCCGGGATCCCGAACACCTCCACCTCGACGACGGCGCCCTCCTCGACCCCGGCCTTGAGGTCGGCGGGCGTGCCGTGCGCGACGATTTCGCCTTCGGCGATCACGGCGATGCGGTCGCAGAGCGCGTCGGCCTCGAACATGTAGTGCGTGGTCAAAAGGACGGTCTTCCCCGCCTCGGTGAGCGATGCGATCGTGGCGCGGAGCTCGCGCGCGCCGACCGGGTCGAGCCCGATCGTCGGCTCGTCGAGGAAGACGACGGGCGGGTCGTGCAGCAGGCCGCGGGCCACGTGCAGGCGCTGCTTCATCCCGCGCGAGTAGCCCTCGACGCGCTCGTCCTCGCGCCCCTTCAGGCCGACGAGCTCGAGCAGCTCCTCGATCCGCGGCCGGATCCGCTTGCCCGGAACGCCGTAGAGCTCGGCGAAGTAGCGCAGGTTGTCGAGGCCGGAGAGCCGCTCGTAGACGCCGCGGTCGCCGCCGAAGACGTATCCGATCCGCTTCCGCACCTCGCGGGCGTCCTTGACGACGTCGTAGCCGAGCACGTGCGCGCTGCCGCTCGTCGGGATCAGCAGCGTGATCAGCATCTTGATGGTCGTGGTCTTGCCTGCGCCGTTGGGACCGAGCAGGCCGAAGAGCTCGCCCTTCTCGACGGCGAACGTCACGCCGCGCACGGCCTCGACGTCGAGCGATCGCCGCCGGATGGTGCCGGTGGTGGTCCTGTAGGTGCGGTGGAGGTCGCGTGCCTCGATCACGGCCATGGCCCTGAGACTAGCCTGGCCGCGGGTGCTCGCTTATCTGAGAAGCCTCGACCCGCGCTTGCCGCGGCCCGTCTGGATCATGGAGGCGGGCGGCCTGGCCAACGCGTTCGGGAACGGGCTCGCGTTCCCGTTCCTCTTCATCTACCTGCACAACGTCCGCGGGTTCCCACTCGACACCGTCGGCCTGATCGTTGCCTCGAGCGCGCTGGCCGGCATCGCGACCATCCCGATCAGCGGCGTGATCGTCGACCGGCTGGGCGGGCGGCCCGTGCTCGCCGGCTCGCTCGTCCTGCTCGCGATCGGGTTCGGGCTGCTGCCGCTCGTCCGCGAGCCCTGGCAGGCCGTCGTGCTGATGGCGGTCGGCGGCGTGGGAAACGGTGCGTTCTGGCCCAGCCAGTCGACCCTGCTCGCCGGGCTGACCCCGCCCGACCGCCGGCACGCGGCCTACGGCCTCCAGCGCGTTTCGCGCAACCTCGGGATCGGGCTCGGCGGCCTCAGCGGCGGCCTGATCGCGACGACCGAGAGCTCGTCGAGCTACACCGTCCTCTTCACGCTCGACGCGGTCACGTTCCTCGTCTTCGTGGTGGTGCTGCTGGCGTTCGTGCCGGACCCGCCGGTGCCGGCGCACGACGGGGCGCCGGCCGGCCGCTACCTCGAGGTCGTGCGCGACCGGGTGTTCCTCGGCGTGGTCGGCCTGAACGCGCTGTTCGTGGCGGCGGGCTACGCCATGTTCGAGCTGCTGCCCGTGTACGCGAAGAACGAGGCGGGGGTCTCCGAGAAGGCGATCGGCGTGATCTTCTTCGTCAACACGCTGGTGATCGTGCTCGCCCAGCTGCCGCTCGTGAAGGTGCTCGAGGGGAGGCGCCGGATGCGCGCGCTGGCGGCGATGACGCTGATCTGGGCCTGCGCCTGGCTCGTCGTGCTGGCCGGCGGCCTCTGGTTCGAGGCGGCGGCGGCCGCGGCCGTGTTCGGCATCGGCGCGGTCATTTTCGGTCTGGGGGAGTGCTTCCACGGGCCGACCCAGGGCGCACTCGTCGCCGATCTCGCCCCCGAGCGCGTGCGCGGGCGCTACATGGCGTTCTCGACGCTCTCGTGGGAGATCGGCTTCGCCATCGGTCCGGCGATCGGCGGCTTCGTGCTCCACCGCTCGCCGAACGCGCTCTGGCTCCTGGCGGCAACGGCGTGCCTGGTGGCGGGGGTCGGCGCCACCCTGCTCGAGCACCGTGTGCCGCGGGAGCTGCGGCTCACGCCGGCGTAGGCGGACCGAAGCCGCCGCCGCCCGGGGTCTCGATCGCGGACGACGTCGCCTGCCTCGAGGTCGAGCGTCGCCTTGGCGGGGACCTCCCGGCCGTTGACGAGGTTGCGGCCCGGAAGGCCGGGTTCGCCGCCGGCGGCGCCCGTGGGCGCACGATCCCGGCGCTCGCTCAGGAGAGAGAGGCGGCACGCCTCGAGCACGCGCAGCTCGCGCACGACCCCGTCGCCGCCGCGGAAGCGTCCCGCCGCCGCCCGAGCCGAGGCGGAGCTCGTGGCGCTCGACGCGGAGCGGGTAGGCGAGCTCGAGCGCCTCGGCGGGTGTCGAGAGCGTGTTCGACATCGCCACGTGGATCCCGGACGGCCCGTCCGCCGAGGGGCAGGCGCCCTGGCCGCCGCCGATCGTCTCGTAGTACGTGAAGCGGTCGTTGCCGAGCGTGACGTTGTTCATCGTCCCCTGCCCGGCCGCCGGGACGGGCAGGGCGTGGGCGAAGGCCGCGAAGACGACGTCGACGATGCGCGACGAGGTCTCGACGTTCCCGGCGGCCACCGCCGCGGGCGCGCGGGCGTTCACGAGCGATCCCTCGGGAGCGCGGACCGTCACCGGAGCGAAGGCGCCCCCGGAGGCCGGGACGTCCGGCGCGGTCAGGCAGCGCACGACGAAGTAGCAAGCCGAGCGCGTGACCGAGAGCGGGCAGTTGAGGTTGCCGTCGTGCTGCTGGTCGGTGCCGGCGAAGTCGACGTCGATCCGGTCGCCCGCGACCGTGACCCGGGCCCGGATCGTGAGCTCGCCCTCCTGCGCCTCGACGACGTCCTCGGCCTCGTGGACGCCGTCGGGAATGCGAGCGACGCCGGCGCGGACGACGCGCTCGGAGTAGGCGTAGAGCTCGTCCATCGCGGCGCGGACGCGATCGGCGCCGTAGCGCTCGCACAGCTCGTCCACACGTCGGCTCGCCAGGGCCTGGGACGCAAGCTGCGCGCGCAGGTCACCGCGGCGCTCGTCCGGGTTCCGCATCCGGGCCACCAGCGTGTCGAGGGTCTGCGGGTCGAGCGGTGTCGGCGGGATCACGACGCCCTCCTCGGCGAGCGTGCGCGACCCTGCGGGCATGCTCCCCGGCTCGGAGCCGCCGACGTCGGCGTGGTGCGCTCGCGTCACCGCGTAGCCGAGCGCGGTGCGCGAGACGAGCGTGATGTCGGGCAGGTGCGTCCCGCCGGCGAACGGGTCGTTGAGGACGTAGACCTCGTCGAGCCCGGGCTCGCGAGCGGCCACGGCGGCGACGGCGTCGGGCATCGCGCCGAGGTGGACCGGAATGTGCTCGGCCTGCGCGACCATCCGCCCGTCCGGACCGAAGAGCGCCGTCGAGCAGTCGCGCCGCTCCTTGATGTTCGCCGAGAACGCCGAGCGCACGAGCACGGCCCCCATCTCCTCGCAGACCGCGCGCAGGGCCGAGCCGATCACCTGCAGCTCGATGTTCACGCTCTTTTCACGCTCCCGTCACACCCTCGCGAGCAGCAGGCCGCCACCATGACTCGACCCATCCCTAACCCCCACCCACCCCGGGGCGATCCAGCAGGTGGACCCGTCCAGTTCGACCACGGCCGGGCCCGACACGCGCAGGGGTTCGGCGGGCACGAGCTCCAGGTCGGGGCCTGGGCGGAGCTCGGCGGTCCGGACGGCGACGAGCTCGATCGGGCGCTCGCGGTCGGCGTACCCGTACCGCTCCTCGTGCGCCGCGTGGAAACGCTCGGCCAACCCCTCGCCGAGCGGCACGGCGAGCTCGAACGACTGCCCTCGGTAGCGAAGGTCGGCTTCGCCCTCCGCCGGGAGCTCGCCCGCCTCGGCGAGCGGAGCCAGCACGGTGCGCACCTCGTCCCGCCGCTCGTCGGCCACTGCCAGCCCGAGCGCCGACAGCACGCCCGCAGCCTCCGGCACGAGCACCGCCTCGATCCCGAGCTCCTCGGCGAGCGCGCACGCATGCAACGGTCCGGCGCCGCCGAACGCGACGAGGACGCCGTCGCGCGGATCGCGCCCCCGCTCGACCGACACGACACGGAGGGCCCGGAGCATCTCCGCGTCCACGGCACGCACAACCTCCGCCGGGTCGAGGTCGCCGAGCGCGGTGCGTGCGGCGTCCACGTCGAGCACGAGTCCCCCGGCCAGCCGCTTGGGCAGCCGGCCGAGCAAGAGGTTCGCGTCGGTCACCGTCGGCAGCGAGCCGCCGTGGCCGTAGCAGGCGGGGCCCGGCCGCGCGCCGGCGCTCTCGGGCCCCACGAGCAGGGCGCCGCCCTCGTCGCGCCGGGCGATCGAGCCGCCACCGGCGCCGACCGTGTGCACGTCGAGGGTCGGCAAGCCGCACGGGTAGGCCGTCCACCGAGCGCTCGCCCGTACGTTCGCCCTCGCCGGCTGAGATCAGGCACACGTCCGTCGAGGTGCCGCCCATGTCGAACGAGATCGCCTGGTCGAAGCCCGCGACCGCCGCCGCTCGCGCCGCCCCGACCACGCCGGCTGCCGGTCCCGAGAGCAGCGCGAACGCCGGGTGGGCGGCCGTCTCGGCCAGGGTGGCCACGCCGCCCGAGGAGCGCATCACCAGCGGCTCGGGCATATGTGTTCTCGCGCACGCGCGCGCGAGGCCTCGCAAGTAGCGGGAGAGCACCGGGCCGAGGTACGCGTCCACCGCGGCAGTCGAGGCGCGCTCGTACTCGCGGAACTCCGGTGCGACCTCGTGCGAGGCGACGACGTGCGCGGTCGGCATCCGGCGCCGCAGCTCCGCCGCGACCGCCCGCTCGTGGTCGGGCCGGCCGAACGAGAAGAGCAGGCACACGGCTACGGCCTCCGCCTCGATCTCGGGCAGCGACTCGAGGTCGAGCGGCTCGAGGACGCCGTCCGGGCCGACGCGCTCGCGCACGCCGAAGCAGCGCTCGACCGGCACGAGCGGCTCGGGATGGCGCGCGCAGAGGCGGTAGAGGTGCGCTCGATCCTGGCGCCTGAGGTGAAGGAGGTGCTCGAACCCGGCCGTGGTCACGAGAGCCGTGCGGGCTCCCTTCCGCTCGAGCAGCGCGTTCGTCGCCACAGTCGTCCCGTGCGTGAAGCGCTCGAGCCGGCCGGCACCGACCGCGCGGGCCGCCTCGAGCACCGACTCCTCCTGGCGCTCCGCGGTCGGCACCTTGGCGGTGCGGACGCGGCCGTCTGCGACGAGGACGGCGTCGGTGAAGGTTCCGCCGACGTCGACGCCGAGGATGGCCACGCGCCGACTCTACGAGCCCGGACTACTCCTCTGCGCCGAGCCGTTACTAGTTCCGGGATGGCCACCACCCTGGACCTCGCGCTCGTGGGCGCCGGCGGTGAGCCGGTCGACCTCTGGCGGACGATCGTGTCGCACGGGGTCGCTGAGCTTCCGCCGGCGCACGTCGACGAGGAGGCGCGGACGATGGCGATCACGCTCCCGGTGGCCGGCGGCGCACGCACGGTGCTCGTCTCCCAGGGTCGGCCGGGCCACGCGAGCCTCGAGCTCCTGGGCCGTGTGGGCTCGCGGCAGGCCGAGCACCTGGCCGAGACGGTCCGCCACGTGCTCCGCCTGGACGAGGATCTCTCCGGGTTCTACGCGCTCGCCACCAACGACCCGGACCTCTCCTGGGTGGGTGCGGGCGCGGGCCGCATGGTGCGGAGCGCGACCGTGTTCGAGGAGGTGGTGAAGACGGTCTGCACCACGAACTGCACGTGGTCCGCGACGGTGCGGATGGTCAGCGCCCTCGTGGAGCACCTCGGCACGCCCGCGCCCGGCGCGCCCGCGGAAAGCCCCGCCGCCCGCGCCTTCCCGACCCCGGAGGCGATGGCCGAGGCTCCGGAGGACTGGTACCGCGACGTCGCCCGCACCGGCTACCGGGGCGCCTATCTCCGGGCGCTCGCCGCCTCGGTGGCCGCCGGCGAGCTCGACCTCGAGGCGTTGAACGCCGAAGACATCTCGGACGACGACGTCGAGCGCCGATTGCTCGAGCTCCCGGGTGTCGGCCCATACGCGGCCGCCCACGTCATGACGCTGATCGGCCGCTATTCCCGGCTGATCCTCGACTCCTGGACACGGCCCAAGTACGCGAAGCTGAACGGCGGCGATCCCGTGCCCGACGCGGAGATCGTGGCCCGTTTCGAGCCGTACGGCCGCTTCGCCGGCCTCGCCTTCTGGCTCTACCTCACACGCGATTGGGTGCCGTAGTCGCAGAGCCGTCGTCGCTGCGGGCCGGCGCCAGACGCGTCGCTCCGCTCGTGATCCCGGCAGCCGCGTTCGGCGCCTCCTTCGGCGTCCTCGCCGGCGGCGGCCGGGATGGGCAAGCTGGCACCGATCGTCATGTCGGCGACGACCTTCGCCGGCTCCGGGCAGTTCGCGGCCGCGTCCATCCTGGACGAGGGCGGCGCCGTCGCCGCGGCGATCGCGGCCGCGGTCCTGCTGAACAGCCGCTACGCGCCGATCGGGATCTCGGTCGCGCCGCTCTTCCACGGCCGGCCCGCGAGGCGGCTCGTCGAGGCGCAGCTGATCGTGGACGAGTCGTGGGCGATCTCCAACCGCGGCGGCGGCCGCTTCGACCGGGGACTGCTGCTCGGCGCGGGGCTCGTGCTCTACCCGTGCTGGGTGCTCAGTACGGCGCTCGGGGCGCTCGCCGGCGATCTCCTCGGCGACCCCGAGCAGCTCGGTCTCGACGCAGCGTTTCCCGCCCTCTTCCTCGCGCTGCTCGTCCCGCAGCTGCGCAGCCGGACGACGGTCGCGGCTGCCCTCGGAGGGGCTGCGGTCGCGCTGGCGCTGGTCCCGGTCGCGCCGCCCGGGGTACCGATCGTCGCCGCGGCGGCCGTCTGCTTGCTGGGCTGGAGGCGGCCTTGACGGCCGTCTGGGTCACCGTCGCGGTCGTCGGCGTGCTGACGATCGCCTTCAAGGCCGCCGGGCCGGTTGCCATGGGCGGCCGGAGCCTGCCTCCGCGCCTGCGCGGCGTCATCGAGCTGCTCGCGCCGGCGCTGCTCGCAGCGCTCGTGGTGACGCAGGTGTTCGCCGCCGACGAGGAGCTCGTGCTGGACGCGCGCGCGGTCGGGATCGCCGCGGCGGGGGCCGCCCTCGCACTGCGACTTCCGATCCTCGCGGTCATCGTCGTGGCGGCCGCTGCAACCGCCTTGGCGAGGGCGTTGGTGTGAAAATCGCTTGCTACACTGCGGCCCGCTCGGCGGCGTAGCTCAGCGGTTAGAGCGGCGGACTCATAACCCGCAGGTCGGTGGTTCGAATCCACCCGCCGCTATCCTGCGCATGCCCGAACACTGAGAGAGAGATGGCCAAGAGCGGAGTCAGAGTTGCGATCACGCTCGCCTGCACCGAGTGCAAGCGGCGGAACTACCAGACGAACAAGTCCAAGCGGAACACGCCGGACCGGTTCGAGCTGAAGAAGTACTGCCGCTGGTGCGGCAGTCATACGGCGCACCGGGAGACCCGGTAGATGGCCCGTCAGACCAGGAACCAGCGTCGCAAGGCCCGTCAGGAGCAGCGCGCCGAGAGCGGCGTCTCGCAGCGCGCGCGCACGCGCCAGGCGCAGGTCCGCCCCTCCGCGCAGCCGCAGAAGACGCAGACCGGCGGCCGGCGCGTCCCGGGCGGCGGCTTCCGTCGCTTTGTCGTCGAGTGCTGGGGTGAGCTCAAGAAGGTCGAATGGCCGAACCAGCGCCAGGTCTTCCAGGGGACGGTCGTCGTAATCATGGCCTGCGCGATCGTCGGCTTGTACCTGTACGTCGTGGACCAGGCACTCAAGCCGCTGGTCCAGCAGATCCTCACAGGTCAGTAGGAGTCGACGGATGTTCCGCTGGTACGTCATCAACACCTACTCCGGGCACGAGAACAAGGTGAAGGCCAACCTCGAGCACCGCATCGACTCGATGGGCCAGACCCAGTCGTTCCGCCGCGTGGTCGTCCCGACGGAGCAGGTGATCGAGACCAAGGACGGCCAGAAGGTGCAGGCAGAGAAGCGGATCCTGCCCGGCTACGTGCTCGTGAACATGAACATGACCGACGACTCCTGGACGGTCGTGAAGAACACCCCAGGCGTCACCGGATTCGCCGGCCCCGCCGGCAAGCCCGTTCCGCTCTCACAGGGCGACGTCGACCGGCTGCTGCACACGGGCACGGCCACCGCCGAGCGCCCGCGCGCCCAGGTCGAGTTCTCCCTCGGCGAGTCGGTCAAGGTAACCTCCGGCCCGCTCTCGGACTTCGACGGCGAGATCGTCGACGTCAATCCCGACCAGCAGAAGCTGAAGGTGCTCGTGGACATCTTCGAGCGCCAGGTTCCCGTCGAGTTGGGCTTCGACCAGGTGAAAAAACTTGACTAGAAACCAGGACGCATAGCGTGGCCAAGAAAGTTCTCACCCTCATCAAGCTCCAGATCCCGGGCGGCCAGGCCAACCCGGCCCCGCCGGTCGGCCCCGCGCTGGGCCAGCACGGCGTCAACATCATGGAGTTCTGCAAGGCGTTCAACGCCCAGACCACACAGGCGAACGGGCGGATCACGCCGGTGGAGATCACGGTCTTCGAGGACCGTTCGTTCACCTTCATCACGAAGACGCCGCCGGCCGCTGTCCTGATCAAGGAGGCGCTGAACCTGGAGAAGGGCTCGTCCGAGCCGAATCGCGACAAGGTCGGGCGCCTCACGCGCGACCAGGTGCGCCAGATCGCCGAGACGAAGCTCGAGGACCTGAACGCCCGCGACGTCGAGCAGGCGATGAAGGTCGTCGCCGGCACGGCCCGCTCGATGGGCGTGGAGACGGATCTCTGATGCCGGCGCACGGGAAGAACTACCGCAACGCGCGCGAGCGCATCGACCGCGAGGAGACGTACTCGCCGGTCGCGGCCGTGCGCTTGCTCAAGGAGTTCCAGACCGCGAAGTTCGACGAGACCGTCGAGGTGCACTTCCACCTCGGGCTCAACGTCCGCCACGCCGACCAGCAGCTGCGCGGGACGCTGATGCTCCCGCACGGCACCGGCAAGGAGGTGCGCGTCGCCGTCTTCGCCGAGGGCGAGAAGGCGCGCGAGGCGGAGGAGGCCGGCGCGGACGTCGTCGGCAGCGCCGACCTGGCCAAGCAGATCGAGGAGGGCTTCGACGACTTCGACGTGGCCGTCGCCACGCCGGACCAGATGAGCGTCGTCGGACGCCTCGGCCGCATCCTCGGCCCGCGCGGGAAGATGCCGAACCCCAAGACGGGCACGGTGACGATGGACGTCGCCAAGGCCGTGCAGGACTCGAAGGGCGGCAAGCTCGAGTACCGCACGGACCGGGGCGCGAACGTCCACGTCGCGATCGGTCGCAAGAGCTTCGACGAGCGGCAGCTGGTGGAGAACTACGCGGCGATCCTGGACGAGGTCGTGCGGGCGAAGCCGGCCGCGGCCAAGGGGCGCTACATCCGCACGATCACGCTGACGAGCACGATGGGGCCCGGAATCCACGTCGATCCGGCGCGGACGCGGGGCATCATCGAGGAGCTCGAGGAGGAGAAAGAAGCCGTAACGGCCTAGTCCAGAACTGCCCGCTGCCAGAGACAGTTGGCTGCTCCCCGCGGGGAGCGGAAGTCCAGCCGAGGCGCGGCCTTCGACGAGACACCTGCTCGTCGCCTTGGCCCGCCCACCGGCGGGCCTGAGTGTTTCGAGGAGGTGATTCGATGCTGAGAGAAGAGAAGGAACGGCTCGTCGCCGAGCTGACCGACCGGCTGAAGAGCACGGAGACGTTGATCGTCGCCGACTACCGCGGCCTGACGGTCACCGACATCGACAAGCTGCGGACCGACCTGATCGGGCACGGGGCCCGCTTCACCGTCGTCAAGAACACACTGACGAGGCGCGCGGCCGAGGCGGCCGGCACGACCGAGCTGCTTGCGCTGCTCGAGGGGCCGACCGCGATCGCGTTCCTCGAGAGCGAGGGCGACCCGGTCGCCGTGGCGAAGGCGCTGAACGACGCCGCCAAGGCCGAGATCCTGTCGATCAAGGGCGGCGTGCTCGAGGGCACGACGATGACCGCCGAGGCGGTCAAGGAGCTTGCGTCGCTCCCGCCGGTCGACACGTTGCGCGCGCAGGTGGCCGGGGCGATCCTGTCCCCGCTGACGACGGTCGTGATGCTGCTGTCCGCACCGCTCCACGATCTCGTGGGGCTGATCGACGCGCGGATCCGGCAGCTCGAGGAGAGCAGCCCGGAGGAGGCCGAGGCGCCGGCCGAGCCGGCGGCCGAGGAGCCCACCGCGGAGGAGACGCCCGCCGAGGAACCACGAGGAACCGACCGCGGAGGAGACGCCCGCCGAGGAGCCGACCGCGGAGGAGACGCCCGCCGAGGAGCCGACCGCGGAGGAGCCGACCGCCGAGGCAACCGAACCCGAAGAGTCCAGCGAACCAACAGCAGAGCAGGAGGAGAACTAGAGATGGCAACTGATACCGCGAAGGTGCTCGACACGCTCGGCAAGATGACCGTGCTCGAGCTCGTCGAGCTGAAGAAGGCGATCGAGGAGGAGTGGGGCGTCACCGCCGCCGCTCCGGTCGCGGTCGCCGCAGGTGGGGCCCCCGGTCGCCGGTGGCGACGGCGCCGCCGCAGCCGAGGAGAAGACCGAGTTCGACGTCGTCCTCACGGGTGCGGGCGACAAGAAGATCCAGGTGATCAAGGTCGTCCGCGCCATCACCGGCCTGGGCCTGAAGGAGGCGAAGGACCTCGTCGACTCGGCTCCGAAGCCGGTCAAGGAGGCCGTCGCCCAGGAGGAGGCCGACTCGATCAAGTCACAGCTCGAGGAAGCCGGCGCCTCCGTAGAGGTGAAGTAGCCCACTCCGAGAGCTCGGACTCGAAAGGCCGCCGTAAGGCGGCCTTTCGGGCTTTGTAAGGCTTCTGTGAGGCAGCGCCGATTGGGGGATGCGCGCGGGTCTTTCTCGGTGGAACCTTCGAACAATCGAACTGACGAAAGAGGTGTCCTACACAATGCGCAAGCTGATCGGTCTCACTGCGGTGCTCGCGCTCCTCGCCCTCCCGGCCGCGGCCTTCGCGCAGGGGGCTCCGGAGCCGAAGAGCGCCTCGCAGCTCTGCCAGGAGCAGAAAAAGGCGATGGGTGATGCCGCCTTCAAGCTGCTGCACGGCACGAACGCCAACAAATCGAACGCGTTCGGCAAGTGCGTCTCGAAGCAGAACGCGAAGAGTGCAGAGAACGGCAAGAACGCGGCGAAGACCTGCGCCGATGAGCGCAAGACGCTCGGCGAGCAGGCGTTCCGTGACAAGTACGGCAAGAACGACAACAAGGCGAATGCCTTCGGCAAGTGCGTCTCGATGAAGGCTCAGGCCGAGACCGCGGTCGAGCAGGCGGCGACGATCAAGGCCGCCAAGACCTGCAAGACCGAGCGGAAGGCGATGGGCGACGCTGCCTTCAAGGCGAAGTACGGCACGGGAGCGACGAAGGCCAACGCCTTCGGCAAGTGCGTGTCGAAGCTCGCACGCGCCTAACCAAGCCAAAGTAGTGTCAAAGGGCCGTCCAGCTTGGGCGGCCCTTTTTCACGCCCATCCGCTATAGTGGGGGGCACCTCCCGGCGCCGCCGCGCTTTGGCTTGCGCAGGGGAGACCTCATTCGCTACGCTGTGCGGTTCCGGCCGACGTCCGTCCGCACGCCCCACCACCGCTGTTCCAAGGGAGGCTTCACATTTGACCACCAAGGTCGCTGCGCCTCGCGCGCGCAAGAGTTTTTCACGTCTCAAGCACGTTCTCGACCTCCCCAACCTCATCGATATCCAGAAGGCCTCGTTCCAGTGGTTCAAGGAGGAGGGCCTCCGCGAGACGATCGACGACATCTCGCCGATCGAGGATTACACCGGCACGCTCGCCGTGGAGTTCGCCGAGCACAAGTTCGGTGACCCGCAGTTCTCGATCCAGGAGTGCCGCGAAAAGGACCTGACCTACCAGGCGCCGCTCTCGATGACGGTTCGCTTCGTCAACAAGGAGACCGGCGAGATCCGCGAGCAGACCGTCTTCATGGGGGACTTCCCGATGATGACGGAGTGGGGCACCTTCATCATCAACGGCACCGAGCGCGTGATCGTGACGCAGCTCGTCCGCAGCCCGGGCGCCTACCTGATGGAGCCCAAGGACGCGACGAAGCAGGTCTTCACCGCGAACCTGATGCCCTCGCGCGGGTCCTGGCTCGAGCTCGAGATCGACAAGAAGGGCATCGTCTACGCCCGGATCGACCGCAAGCGCAAGCTGCCGATCACGACGCTGCTCCGCGCGCTGCCGGCCGAGGATCCCACCACGGGCTGGGCGCTGGACACGAGCACGAACGAGGCGATCATGAGCCTCTTCGACAACTCGATCTACATCGCGAACACGATCGAGAAGGACACGACCACACGCGAGGAAGAGGCGCTGATCGAGGTCTTCAAGAAGCAGCGCCCGGGCGAGCCGCCGACGGTGGACAACGCCCGCAACCTGCTCAACGCCCTCTTCTTCGACCCCAAGCGCTACGACCTGACGAAGGTCGGCCGCTACAAGCTCAACCAGCGGCTCGAGGTCGACGTCCCCGAGGACACGCGCGTTCTCACGACGCGGGACATCGTCGCGCTCGTCAAGAGGCTCGTCGACCTGCCCAAGACCCTCGGCACGCCCGAGGACTCGAAGGACTACGCGGCCGACTCGATCGTGCTCTCGCGCGATCCGATCCGCGGTGAGCTCGACGAGTACGAGCACTTCGGCAACCGGCGGCTGCGCACGGTCGGCGAGCTGATCCAGGAGGCGTTCCGGGTCGGCCTCTACCGGATGGAGCGCGTCGTCCGCGAGCGGATGACGACGGAGGACGTCGACACGATCACGCCGCAGACGATCATCAACATCCGCCCGGTCGTCGCCGCGCTGAAGGAGTTCTTCGGCTCCTCACAGCTGTCGCAGTTCATGGACCAGACCAACTCGCTGGCCGGGCTCACGCACCGGCGCCGCCTGTCGGCGCTCGGCGCCGGCGGCCTCACCCGCGAGCGCGCGCCGATCGAGGTGCGCGACGTGCACCCGACGCACTACGGGCGCATGTGCCCGATCGAGACCCCCGAGGGCCCGAACATCGGCCTGATCGGATCGCTCGCGTCCTTCGCGACCGTGTCCGAGTTCGGCTTCATCCAGACGCCGTACCGGGTGGTCAAGAACGGCAAGGTGACCGACGAGATCATCTACCTGGACGCAGCCGAGGAGGCGCAGTACACGATTGCGCAGGCCTCGGAGCCGGTCGACGACAAGACCGGCAAGTTCCTGCACGACCAGGTGCTTTGCCGCTCGCGCGAGGGCGAGGCGGTCACCGCGCCGCCGAAGGAGATCCAGTACATGGACGTCGCGCCGGCGCAGATCGTGTCGGTCGGGACCGCGCTGATCCCGTTCCTCGAGCACAACGACGCCAACCGCGCGCTGATGGGCGCGAACATGCAGCGGCAGGCAGTGCCGCTGATGATCCGCCAGGCGCCATTCGTCGGCACCGGCGTCGAGTACCGCGCCGCCATCGACACGGGCGACGTCGTGCTCGCCGACCATGCGGGCAAGGTCGCCGACATCGACGCCGAGCGCATCACCGTCGAGACCAAGGACGGCAAGGACACCTACGACCTGACGAAGTTCATGCGCTCGAACCAGGGCACGCTGATCCACCAGAAGCCGGTCATCGGCCTCGGCGACAAGGTGAGTGCCGGCCAGGTGCTGGCGGACGGCTCGTCCACCAGGGAGGGAGAGCTCGCGCTCGGCGCCAACCTCTGCGTCGCCTTCATGCCGTTCGAGGGCTACAACTTCGAGGACGCGATCGTGATCTCGGAGCGGCTCGTGAAGGAGGACGTGCTGTCCTCGATCCACATTCACGAGTACGAGATCGACGCCCGCTCGACGAAGCTGGGCGACGAGGAGATCACGCGCGACATCCCCAACCGCTCGGAAGAGTCGCTGCGCAACCTCGACGAGCGCGGCGTCGTGCGCATCGGCGCCGAGGTCGGCTCGGGCGACCTGCTGGTCGGCAAGGTCACGCCGAAGGGCGAGACCGAGCTGACCGCGGAGGAGAAGCTGATCCGCGCGATCTTCAAGGAGAAGGCGCGCGAGGTCCGCGACACCTCGCTCAAGGTGCCGCACGGCGAGGGCGGCGTCGTCATCGACGTCAAGACCTTCGCGCGTGACCAGGGCGACGACCTGTCGCCGGGCGTGAACGAGCTCGTCCGCGTCTACGTGGCGAAGAAGCGCAAGATCGCCGAGGGCGACAAGCTCGCCGGCCGCCACGGCAACAAGGGCGTGATCTCGAAGATCGTGCCGCAGGAGGACATGCCGTTCCTGGAGGACGGCCGTCCCGTGGACGTCGTCCTCAACCCGCTGGGCGTCCCGAGCCGGATGAACATCGGCCAGATCCTCGAGACCCACCTCGGCTGGGCCGCCGCGCACGGCGTCTTCGTCGAGGACGGCGAGTCGCCCAACGGACCGACTCCGGTCGCGAGCCCCGTCTTCGACGGCGCCAAGATCGAGGACGTCGACGAGGCACTGATCAAGTGGACGGAGCAGAACCCGGACTCGCCGATCAAGATGTCCGTCAACAAGGCGAAGCGACGGACCTCGGGCAAGGTGCGGCTCTTCAACGGCAAGACCGGCGAGCCGTACGAGAGCAAGGTCACCGTCGGCTACATGTACATCCTCAAGCTGCTCCACCTCGTGGACGACAAGATCCACGCGCGGAGCACCGGCCCGTACTCGCTCGTGACGCAGCAGCCGCTGGGCGGCAAGGCCCAGTTCGGCGGGCAGCGCTTCGGCGAGATGGAGGTCTGGGCGCTCGAGGCGTACGGCGCCGCGTACACGCTGCAGGAGATGCTCACGATCAAGTCCGACGACACCGTCGGACGGGTCAAGGCCTACGAGGCGATCGTCAAGGGCGAGAACATCGCCGAGCCGTCCATCCCCGAGTCGTTCAAGGTGCTGCTGAAGGAGATGCAGTCCCTCGCGCTCGACGTGGACGTGCTCTCCGACGAGGGCACCGAGGTCGAGGTCCGCGAGGAGGACGACGAGCTCCTTCGCGCGGCCGAGGAGCTCGGGATCGACCTCTCGCCGGGCAACCTGCGGGCGGCGGCACGCGAGCCGAGCGCCGAGGAGGTCGAGGAGGGCGCCGAGGCCGTCGACGAGTCGGGCGAGACTAGCCCTGCCCGCCGACGAGGTGCTGGGCGACCTCGCGGACGTGGAGCTCTCACCGGCGGAAGCCTCCCAGGAGGAGGCCGACGACCAGGTCGGACCAATAGCAGAGGAAGTCGTCGACCTAGAGATCGAGGATTAGGAAGGCGAAGCCTACGGCCCCGGAAATGACGCGAATCAATTGAAGAACAGACAGGAATGACGCGCACTTGATCGACATCAATGATTTCGACGCGATCCGCATCGGGCTCGCGTCGAGCAAGCAGATTCGCGACTGGTCGTCCGGCGAGGTCACCAAGCCCGAGACGATCAACTACCGCACCCTGAAGCCCGAGCGGGACGGCCTCTTCTGCGAGCGCATCTTCGGTCCGACCAAGGACTGGGAGTGCTACTGCGGCAAGTACAAGCGCGTCCGTTACAAGGGCATCATCTGCGAGCGCTGCGGCGTCGAGGTGACGCGGCAGAAGGTGCGCCGCGAGCGCATGGGCCACATCGACCTCGCCGCTCCGGTCTCGCACATCTGGTTCTTCAAGGGCGTCCCCAGCCGGATCGGCTACCTGCTCGACATCGCCCCGCGCGAGCTCGAGAAGGTGCTCTACTTCGCCGCCTCGATCGTCACGACGGTCGACACGGAGAAGCGCGAGGCCGACGTCAACGACCTCGAGGAGAAGGTCACCGCCGAGGACGGCAAGATCGATGTCGACCGCGACGAGGCGCTCGCCGCGCTCGAGGATCGCCTCGCCCGCCGCCGCGAGTTCTTCACGGCCGGCAAGGAGCGCAACTTCGACGAGGACGACGAGTTCTGGGTCCGCGGCCTGAACAACTGGGCCGAGGAGCAGGGCCTGCCGCCGCTCGACGAGGCGCGCAGCCTGGTCGGCGGCCTCTTCGTCGAGGTCGCGCCGAAGATCTCGACCGAGGACTCGAAGAAGCTGCGCGAGCTCGTCCGTCAGACCGCGATCCGCGAGGACCGCGACCTGACCCCGCGCGAGCTCGACCAGGTCGCGAACGCGGCCGCCCAGATCCGCGACGCGCTGGCCGCGCTGCACAAGGAGGCGGACAAGGCGTCCGGATCCAAGAAGGGCGCGGTCACCAAGCACATCAACAAGATCCAGGACGCGCTGCTCGGCGGCGAGGCGCTCGAGGGCGACGACGCCGAGATCGCCAAGGGCGTCGACCAGAAGAACCTCGAGAAGGCTCGCGTGGCCGGCAACGGCCTCCTGCGCGAGACGCTCGAGAAGGCCGAGGCCGGTGCACCCGTCGAGGAGCTTCGCGAGCTCGCGGGCAACCTCTGTCTGCGCACTGACGGCCTGATCCAGAAGGAGGACTGGGACGCCCTGATGCAGTGGGCGCTGAAGGTCCGCGAGATGTACCAGGACATCGAGGCCCGGCGCGTGGATGCGCGCGAGGCGGCGGAGGACTCCAAGCGCCGGCTCGCCGACACGTGGCAGCTCTTCCGCGAGCTCGAGCCGAAGCAGATCGTCAACGACGAG